>NZ_CP192007.1:2760000-3437500 GCF_050948415.1 Micromonospora sp. CA-111912 | reverse complement strand
GCCCCAGGGCCAGCACGCCGCCGGCGATCACCTTGCCGGCGAGCAGCGCCCGGACCGGCACGGCGGCCACGAGGATCTCCACGATCCGGGTCTGCTTCTCCTCGGTCACGCTCTGCGCGATCTGCACCCCGAAGAGCTGGGAGGTGAAGAAGAACGTCATGGCGAAGGCGAACGGGACGAGGAACGCGGCCAGCGGGTCGAGGACGTCGGGGTCCAGCAGTTGCACCGGCGGCTCGGTGCTCAGCGCGCGGACCACGTCGTCGGGACGCTCGTCGAGGGCGAGGACCCGCGGGCCGGCGACCACCGCCGCGTCGACGTCGCCGTCGCGGACCAGCCGCTCGGCGGCGGCGTCGTCGGCGACCGGGCGGACGTCCAGGCCGGCCTGGCGCAACGCGTCGGCGGCGGCCGGCGTGGACGCCGCCACCGACGTGGGCCCGCCGGCGAGCAGGGCCGGGAGGATGGCCGAGCCGGCGGCGAAGAGCAGGAAGAACAGCGTACTGATCAGGAAGGTCTTGTCGCGCAGCTTGACGCGGATCTCGCGGGCGGCGACCAGGCGGGCGGCGGCGAAGGTGGTCACTGGGTCAGCTCCCGGAAGATCTCGGCGAGGGAGGGTGCGACGGGGCGGAAGGCGCGCACCGGGCCCCGGTCCAGCGCGGCGTGCAGGAGGCGCTGGTCGTCGTGGCCGGGCGCGAGGTCGAACACGGCGCGGGCGCCGTCGAGGTCGACCAGGGTGATCCCGGGCTGGTCCCGCAGCCACCCGAGGTCGTCGTCCGCGACCAGCTCGTAGCGGTGCCGGGTGTACGCCGCGCGCAGCTCGTCGCGCGGGCCGGCGGCGCGGACGGCGCCGTCGGCGATGACCACCAGGTCGTCGCAGAGGCGCTCCACCACGTCGAGCTGGTGACTGGAGAACAGCACCGGCACGCCCGCGGCGGCCCGCTCGCGCAGCACGGCCACGAGGGTGTCGACGGCTGCCGGGTCGAGCCCGGAGAACGGCTCGTCGAGCACCAGCACATCGGGGTCGTGGACCAGGGCGGCGGCGATCTGGGCGCGCTGCTGGTTGCCCAGGGACAGCGTCTCCACCAGGTCGCCGGCCCGTTCGCCGAGCCCGACCCGGTCGATCAGGTCCGTGGTGTTGGCGCGGGCCTGCTCGGCGGTCAGACCGTGCAGGCGGCCGAGGTAGACGAGTTGGTCGCGGACGCTCATCTTCGGGTACAGGCCGCGTTCCTCGGGCAGGTAGCCGAAGCGGCGGCGGGACTGCGGGGTTAGCGGGGCGCCGCGCCAGGTGACGGTGCCGGAGTCGGGCGCGAGCACGCCGAGGATGATCCGCATGGTGGTGGTCTTGCCGGCGCCGTTGGCGCCGACGAAGCCGGTCATCCGGCCGGCCGGGACGTCGAAGGAGACGTCGGTGAGGACCCGCCGGTCGCCGAAGCTGCGACTGACCCCCTCGACGCGGAGCAGGTTGATCATGCGCTCGACGCTAGCCGTCGGCGGGGTCTCCTGCCGTCCGGCCGGAGGCGGACCCCGGCGTCCGCCACGGGGTGGACCGGCTCACCCGCCGGGGCGCACCACCCCGTGCTCGTACGCGAAGACCACCGCCTGCGTGCGGTCGCGCAGCCCGAGCTTGGCCAGCACCCGGCTGACGTGGGTCTTCACCGTGGCCTCGCCGAGGTACAGCGCGGCGGCGATCTCGGCGTTGGTGACGCCACGGCCCAGCAACTCCAGCACCTCGCGCTCGCGCGGGGTCAGCCCGTCGAGCAGGGTCGGGTCGGTCCGGGGGGCGCGGCCGGCCGGAGCGGCGAAGGTGGCAATGACCCGTCGGGTGATCTCCGGGGCGAGCAGGGCGTCGCCCCGGTGCAGGATGCGCACAGCGTCGACGAGATCCTCGGGGGTGCCGTTCTTGAGCAGGAACCCGCTGGCCCCGGCCTGGAGGGCGGCGAAGAGGTAGTCGTCCCGGTCGAAGGTGGTGAGGATGAGAACGGCCGGCGCCCCGGGGACGGCGGTGATCCGGCGGGTGCCCTCCAGGCCGTCCACGCCCGGCATCTCCACGTCCATCAGCACGACGTCGGGGCGCAGCGTGGCGGCCAGTTCAGCGGCCCGCGCGCCGTCGGCTGCCTCGCCGACCACCCTGATGTCGTCCTCCACCTCGAGGATGACCCGGAAGCCGGTGCGGACGAGGCGCTGGTCGTCGGCGAGCAGGACCCGGATGGCGCTCACGCCGCCCTACCCACGGCCGGTCTGGTCAGCGGTAGGCGTGCCCGGACGCGGAAGCCGTCGCCGGTGCGGGGGCCGGTCTCCAGTTCACCGTCGTGGGCGGCGACCCGTTCGCGCATGCCGATCAGTCCCATTCCTGCGGGGTTGGGCGGGGCGGCTGCGCGGCCGTCGTCGCTGACGTCGACCTCCAGTTGGCTGGCGAGATAGCGGACACGTACGTCGATCATGCTCGCCCCGGCGTGCTTGACGGTGTTGGTGACGGCCTCCTGCACGACCCGGTACGCGGTGTGCGAGACGGGGCCGGGCAGCGGGACGGGGTCGCCGTAGACGCCGACGTGGGTGCGCAGGCCGGCGGCGCGGGCGTTGTCCAGCAGCTCGGGGATCCGGTCGACGCCGGTCGTCGCGGGCCGTTCGTCCGGTTCCGCGCCATCGGGTTGGCGCAGCAGGCCGAGCATCCGGCGCAGCTCGTCGACGGCGCTGCGGGCGCTCTGCTCGATCGCGCCCAGGGCGGTGCGGGCCTTGGCGGGGTCGCGGTCCAGGACGCGCCGCGCCGCGGCGGCCTGCACGCCCATGACGGAGACGTGGTGGGCCACGGAGTCGTGCAACTCCCGGGCGATGCGGACCCGTTCGGTGAGGATGGCGCGTTCGTGGGCCTCGGCCCGGGAGCGGCGCAGCTGCTCGGCCTGGGCCGCGAGCTGGTGTTCGCGGCGGGCGGCGGTCCACGCGGTCTCGCCGAAGAAGTACGCGAAGCCGAAGATGAGAACGTTGAGCAGCACGCCGTTGACGATGGCGGCGAGCACGGGTGGCACCGGGCCTGCGGCGTCGGCGAACGCGCCGGGCGGCAGGTCGGAGAAGCTGATCGCGTACGCCAGGGCGATCCAGGCGAACATGGCGGCGATGACGGCGATCCGGATGGCGCGCGAACGGCGTCGGTCGGGTCCCCACGCCCCGAGGGTGTAGATCGCGGCGAACAGGGCGCCGGAGGAGAGCTGTGCCTCGGGGGTGGAGCGGACCTGGCCGGCGATGAACGCGACCGCGACGACCACGGCGACCGCCTCGGGCCGCCGACGTCGCCAGGCCAGCGGGAGGGTGACCGCGACCGACCAGAGGAGCCGCTCGGGCCACGACGGCGGGTCGCCGAACATGAACACGCCCGCGCTGCTGGTCAGGGTGAGGTTGAACAGCGCGACGACCGCGACGGCCAGCCCGACGTACAGGTCGTGTCGTTGCTGTTCGGGGGTGGGGCCGGGGCGGCGCCACGCGTCGTCGGCGATCGTCGGGGCGGTGTTCACCCGTCGGACCCTCTCACGAGCCGGGGGTGAGGGTGGGACGGGCCCTGCCCCCTGCTCCTGGCGGGGTGTGTGGTGCGTCAGCCGTGACGGGCATCACCCGGCGGATCCCTCGTCCGTCGAAAGCAGCACCCCGATCTCACCGGCCGGCATGACGATCGGCGGCGTCCCGGCTGACACCGTGACAGGGTCAGTCGCGCCGCAACAGGGGACCACATGACCGCAGCCGCCACCGCCACTCCCGCTCCGACCGCCACGCCCCGGATCGCCCTGCTCGATGTCCTGCGGGGGG
The DNA here is from genome assembly GCF_050948415.1 of Micromonospora sp. CA-111912. Taxonomy (NCBI): domain Bacteria; kingdom Bacillati; phylum Actinomycetota; class Actinomycetes; order Micromonosporales; family Micromonosporaceae; genus Micromonospora; species Micromonospora sp. CA-111912. Next base: position 3,433,708 of record NZ_CP192007.1, on the reverse strand, counting down.
TGGCGATCCTGGGGACGCTGGCCACCAATGTGTGGATCTTCGCCGCCCCGGGTTCGGAGGCCCGGTTCCTGGCCGACGCCGCCGCGGTGTCGGCCACCGCCGACCTGTCCGGCGGACCGGTCGCCGTCGTCGTCGAGGCCGTGTTCCGGTTCCTCGCCAACGGCAAGTTCCTCGCGCTGCTCACCGTCCTGTTCGGGGTCGGCCTCGCGATCCAGCACCGCTCGGCGCTGGCCGGCGGCAGGGCGTGGCCGGGCCGCTACGGCTGGCGGGCCCTGCTGCTGTTCGTCGAGGGCACGCTGCACTTCGTCCTGGTCTTCGCCTTCGACGTGCTGATGGGGTACGCGGTGACGGCGCTGCTGGTGGCGTGGCTGCTGGCCCGCTCCGAGCGGGCGCAGCGGGTGACGATGTACGCGGCGGGCGCGCTGCACGTGGTCCTCATGACGCTGCTCACCCTCGCCCTGGCGCTCGCCCCGCCCACCGGCGAGCCCGGTTCCGCAACCGAGGAGGCCGCACCCGCACGGCTGTTCACCGAGGGCAGCTATCTCGCGCAGGTCGACTTCCGGCTGGTCAACTGGCTGCCGCTGCGCGCCGAGCCGATCCTCAGCTTCGCGCTGCTGGTCTTCCTCTTCCTGCTCGGGGTGCGCCTGTTCCGGGCCGGCGCGTTCGAGGCCGACGACCGGGGCCGGACGGTGCGCCGGCGGTTGCTCCGCCTCGGGCTGGGTGTCGGGCTCCCGCTGAACGCCGCGACCACGCTGGCCGGGCCGGAGCTGTTCCTGATCGACCGGTACGTCTGCGCGCCGCTGCTGGCGCTGGGCTACCTCGGCCTGGTCGGGGTGCTGCTGGAGCACCGGAGCCGCTCGGGCCCGGTGACGGCCGGGCTGACCGCGGTGGGTCGTACCGCGCTGTCGTCCTATGTCCTGCAGAACGTGCTCTGCGTCGTGCTCTGCTACGGCTGGGGGCTGGGGCTGGCCTCGGCCTGGCCGGGGGCCGAACCCTGGTGGGTGCTGGCTCTCTGGGCGGGGGTCAGCGGCACGCTGGTCCTGGTGGCGCGCTGGTGGACGGCCAGGTTCGGGCGGGGCCCTCTGGAGGCGGCCCAGCAGGCGGCATTGCGCCGGCTGGAGCGGCGGCGGTCCTGATTCCGCCAGCAAGGGCCGCCGCAGGTGACCAGCCGCAGCGCCACGTGGTCGGCGGGCGACGGCGGCGGTCCGTCGGCGGAGGCCAGGGCGAACACCCCGGCCACCGCCAGGGGCGTGTCGCGCCCGTCGGTACGGTGGCCGGGTGACGGACGCAGGCGGGTACCGCGAACTGGGCGAGGCGGGGTGGGCGTGGGTGCTCGGTCAGGTCCGCGAGCAGGACGGTCCGTGGCTGCCGGAGTCGGTCTCCGACGGCGGGCCACCGGGCGACCCGGCCGGGGACCGCGACTCGCTGTACGCGGGGATCGCCGGGCTGGCCCCGGTCCTGGCCGAGGTCGAGCGGCACCGGGCGCTGTCGGACGCCGAGCGGTCCCTCGCGGCGGGAATCGTGAACCGGCTGTCGGCCGGGGCGGCGGTGCGCGCCGAGCCGTCCCTGAGCGACGGGCTGGCCGGCGACGTGGTCGCGCTGCGCCTGCTCTCCCCCGGACGGGAGGGGATCGCGCTGCGCCGGCTCGCCGAGCTGCGCACCCCGGCGGGGTGGGACACCACCCTGGACCTCGGGCCGGACCACCGGGGGCCACTCACCGACCTGATCATGGGTACGGCCGGTGTGGTGCTGGCCGCCGCCTGGGCGGGTGGGAACGACGCCGCCGGAATCATGTCGACCGGCGGGGAGGCGCTGCTGCGGGTGGCCGAGCCGACCGCCGCCGGGCTGGACTGGCGCCTGCGGCCGGGGCACCCGTCGAGCACGCCGAACTACTCGCACGGCACGGCGGGGGTGGCCACGGCGCTGGCGGTCGCCGGGCACGCGCTGGGCCGGGACGAGTTCCTCGACGCTGCCCGCGCGGGCGCCCGGCACCTACTCACCGTCGGCTGCCTGGACGACGACGGTTTCGTCGTGCCGCACACGATCCCCGCCTCGCGGCGGGAGGTGGAGCCGGTGACGTACGGCTGGTGCCACGGGCCGACGGGGACGTCGTACCTGTTCGCCGCGCTGGCCTTCGCCGGGGTGGAAAAGGTCGCCGGGTTCGCGGTCGGTGAGCTGCGGGAACGCTGCCTGCGTTCGGTGCTCGCCGCCGGGCTGCCGCGCCGGCTGCGCCCGGGTTTCTGGGACAACGACGGCCGCTGCTGCGGCACCGCGGGGGTCGGCGACATGCTGCTCGACGCCGCCCAGGGCTGCCCCGATCGGGCCGGGGCGGAACTGCTGCTGCGGTCCGCCCGGACCATGGGCGACGCGCTGGTCGAGCGGGCGGTCCTCGACGACGCCGGCGCCCGGTGGCGATTCGTGGAGCACCGGCGGGATCCGCCACTGCTTCCGCCGGGGACGGCCTGGATGCAGGGTGCCGCGGGGATCGCCGCGTTCCTGCTGCGCCTCGCCCGGGTGTGCGAGGCCCCGACCACCGCCGTCGTCGTCGACCGACCCGAGCAGTGGTGGGCCGTCCCGCAGCGGCTGCGCGTCGCGGCCGCCGATGGTGGTGGCGGCGCGACGGTGTGCGGGCGGCCGGGACCGCGACCCCGGTGAGCGGCCGTCGGTGCGGGTCCGCGCAGGGGCGGGGTGGGTCGGTCGTCACTCGGGGGCGGTCGGGCCCAGCAGCCGGATCTCCTCGATGTCGAGGGCGGCCTGGAGTTCCCGCAGCACCGTGTCGTCGATCTCGTTCGCGTCGCGCAGCCGGGTGATCTCGCGGCGCTTGCGTTCCAGGACCGCCAGCCGCAGCCGGCGCTCGAGGTCGCGGGCCCGCTCGGACTCCTCCCCCACGGCGGCCCGCATGTCGTCGAGGTGGGCCTGGTAGTCGACGCGCACCCGGTCGACGGCCTCCGGCGCCGCGCCCAGCCCGCCCGCAACCTCCGGCAGCGCCGCCAGCCCGACCTCGGCGGCCCGCAACCGGGCCCGGCGGGCCTCGTCGACCCGCTGCTGGTCCCCGACGAGGCCCGCCCAGCGGACCACGAGCGGGAGGGTGGTGCCCTGGATCAGCATGATCAGCACGATCACCACGGCCGTGCAGAAGATGATCAGGTCACGCTCGTGGACCGGATGCCCGGCCGGGGTGGACAGCGGCACCGCGAGCGCCGCGGCCAGGGACACCGCGCCTCGGAAGCCGGCCCAGCCGGCGGCCGTGCGGATTCGCCAACTGACCCGTAGGGCCCGCTGCGACCTGCGGCGGTCGATCAGCTCCAGCAGGTACGCCGACAGGTGCAGCCAGGCCATCCGGGTCGCCAGCACCGTGGTGGCGACCAGCACCGCGATGACCAGCGCCCGCGCCAGGGACGTGCTGGTGACCCCGCGCAGCGCGCGGGGGATCTGCATCCCGAGCAGCACGAACAGGCCACCGTTGATCAGGAAGGTGCTGAGGTCCCAGAAGGCGAAGGCCGCCACCCGGGAGGGCGCGCGGACCACCCGGGGCCCGGCGTAGGCGAGCACCAGACCCGCGACCACCACGGCGAGCACGCCGCTGGAGTGCAGTTCCTCGGCGATCAGGAACGCGACGAACGGGGTGAGCACGCTGAGCGTGCCCTCCCGGAGCGGATCGTCGAGGCGGCGGCGTACCAGGACGACCAGGCCGCCGACCACCAGCCCGGCCGCGACGCCGCCGAGGAACGATCCGGCGACCCGCTCCAGGAGCGGGAGCGGTCCGGGCGGGGCACCGCCGGTGATCAGGCCGACCGCGACGGCGAAGAGGACCAGCGCGGTGCCGTCGTTGATCAGGCTCTCCGCGCGCAGGATGTTGAGGAACCGGCGGGGCAGCCGCTTGGCCAGGCCGGCGACGGCGGCGGCGTCGGTCGGGGCGAGCACCGCGCCGAGCACCCAGGCCGCCGGGCCGGCCACCCCGACCGCCTGCGCGACCACCGCCACCGCGACCATGGTGACCGCCACCAGGGCCACGGCGAGCAGGACGATGACCACCAGGTTGGCGCGGATCTCCCGCAGGCTGACGGTGAGGCTCTCCCGGTAGAGGATCGCCGGCAGGAACAGCAGCAGCACCACGTCCGGTTCGAGCACCACGTCGGACAACGGCGGGGCGAGCGCCAGCAGCGCGCCCATGCCGATGAGCAGGACGGGCGGCGCGACGCGGTAGCGCCCGCCGAGGGTGGTGCCGACCAACACGGTGGCCGCCAGCACCACGATCAGCACGAGCCCTTCCACGTCGTCCCCTCGTCGCCCCTCACCGTCGGCGTGCGGCCGGCCGGGTCGGGAGGTCCCGGGGCGCCCGCCCCACCATGGTTCTACGGCGGCCGGATGCCGGAGGCTGGAACCGGCCTATTGGCGCGACCGGCGGCGGTGAGTGGTGGGCGACGGCGGACGGGGCGGCGGCCTCCTCGCGGGCAGCATGAAATAGGTCGGCAACGATTGACAAAGTTTGGATCCTCAACTTAATCTGCGGTGCAAATCGGGCGTCGTCCCACGCCCGCGGCGGCGCCCCGGCGTGGTCGATCGAAGCGGCAGCAACTGTCCCCGGCAAGGAGTGTCATGACCGGTATGCGAGGCACCGTACGACGAACACGATGGCGGATCGGCGTGGTCACCGGCGCCGTCGCGCTCCTGGTGGCCGGCCTCGGGATGACAACGGCGGGCAGCGCGCAAGCGGCGTCCGGCTGCCGGGTGGCGTACCAGGTCAGCAGCCAGTGGCAGGGCGGGTTCGGCGCCAACGTGGGCGTCACCAACCTCGGCGACCCGCTCAACGGCTGGCAGCTGACCTGGACCTTCCCCTCCGGCCAGCGGGTCACCCAGGCCTGGAACGCCACGGTCACCTCCGCCGGCAACGCCGTGACCGCCGCGGACGTCGGCTACAACGCCGCCATCGCCACGAACGCGACCGTGTCGTTCGGCTTCAACGGGTCGTGGTCCGGCGCGAACACGAACCCCACGTCGTTCGCGCTCAACGGCGTCGCCTGCACCGGCAGCACCGGCCCCACCACCGCGCCGCCAACCAGCACGCCCCCGCCCACCACGCCCCCGCCGGCCGGTGACGCGATGGCCGCCGTGGCCGCCATGCAGCCCGGCTGGAACCTGGGCAACTCCCTCGACGCCACCGGCGCCGACGAGACCTCCTGGGGCAACCCGCGGATCACCGAGGCGCTGCTGGACAACGTGAAGGCGCAGGGCTTCAAGAGCATCCGCATCCCCGTCACCTGGAGCGCACACCTGGGCGGCGCGCCGGGCTACACCATCGAGGCCGCCTACCTGAACCGGGTCAAGGAGGTCGTCGGCTGGGCGCTCGCCGACGGGTTCTACGTGATGGTCAACATCCACCACGACTCGTGGCAGTGGATCGCCAACATGCCGACCGACCGCAGCGGAGTGCTGGCCCGGTACAACGCGATCTGGACCCAGCTGGCCAGCTCCTTGCGCAGCTCGTCGCCGAAGCTGGTGTTCGAGAGCGTCAACGAGCCGCAGTTCACCGGCAGCTCCGGCGACGCCCAGAACGCGACGCTGCTCACCGAGCTCAACACCTCGTTCCACACCATCGTGCGGCAGTCCGGCGGCAACAACGCCACGCGACTGCTGGTCCTACCGACCCTGCACACGTCCTCCGACCAGCCGCGCGTCGACGAGCTGCTGACCACCTTCAACGCCCTGCGCGACCCGAACCTCATCGCCACCGTGCACTACTACGGCTACTGGCCGTTCAGCGTGAACATCGCCGGCGGCACCCACTTCGACGCGACCGCGCAGAAGGACCTCACCGACTCATTCGACCGGGTGTACAACGCCTTCGTGGCCAAGGGCATCCCGGTGATCCTCGGCGAGTACGGCCTGCTCGGCTTCGACCGCAACACCGGCACCATCGAGCAGGGCGAGAAGCTCAAGTTCTTCGAGTACCTGGGCCACTACGCGCGCACCAAGAAGATCACCACCATGCTGTGGGACAACGGTCAGCACCTCGGCCGGACCACGTTCCAGTGGAGCGACCCGGAGCTGATCGCGCAGCTCAAATCGAGCTGGACCACCCGCTCGGGCACCGCCTCGACGGACCTGGTGTTCAACGCCAAGGCCAGCCCGATCACCGCCAAGGCGATCACCCTGAACCTCAACGGCACCTCGTTCCTGGGGCTGCGTCAGGGCAACACCGACCTCGCCCAGGGCACCGACTACACCGTCAGCGGCAGCCAGCTCACGCTCACCGCGTCCGCGCTGACCCGGCTGAGCGGCAACCGGGCGTACGGGGTCAACGCGGTGCTGTCCGCCCGGTTCTCGCAGGGCGTCCCGTGGCGGATCAACGTGCTCACCTACGACCGGCCGATCCTGGGCAACGCCACCGGGACGACCGCCTCCTTCGCCGTCCCCACCCAGTTCCGGGGCGACCAACTCGCCACGATGGAGGCGAAGTACGCCGACGGGAGCAACGCCGGCCCGCAGAACTGGACATCGTTCAAGGAGTTCGACCGGACGTTCGCGCCGAACTACGGCACCAACGTGATCACCCTGACCTCCGACTTCTTCGCCGAGGTGAACGACAACGCGCCGGTGACCCTCACCTTCCACTTCTGGAGCGGCGAGAAGGTGACGTACAAGGTCACCAGGTCCGGCAGCGCGGTCACCGGCACCGTCGGCTGATCCCGGCCGAACCGGCGCGGCCCGGTCGTACCTGACGTGGGGGGCGACCGGGCCGCGCCGTCGGCACCCGACCGGGCACCGCCCCGGCGCTCCGGCCGCCTCGACCCGGTCCGGGCGCCTCGACCCGGTCCGGGCGCCTCGACCCGGTCCGGGCGGTCAGGAAAAGCGTTCGATCGTGACCGGGATGAGCCCCTGCATCCGCAGCGTCGTGGTCAGCTCGCGCAGCAGCGGCCCGAGCGGGCCGCCACCGCTGGCGGAGAGGTCGGCGATCAGGTCGAGGCACCAGGGGCCACCGCCGCCGATCCGGCGCAGGTGCCAGGTGAAGGAGTCGGCCCCGACCCGGCGGGCGGCAACCCCGATGATCCGCGCCTCCGGGTCGGCCGGGTCACCCGTGCTCGCCATCCGCCAGACGCCGCCGAGGTTCGCCAGCCCGTCCGGGCGCAGGTCGGCGGCGAACAGGACCCGGTAGACGCGGCGGTCGCGCGGCCCGGTCCCGGCCGGGCGGGGGTCGAGCCGCAGCGGGGCCGCCGTGGACAGCGGCTGCCCGTCGTGGAAGTGGCCGCGCAGCGCCTCCTCGCCGGGCAGCTCGCCGCCGCCGAGCCGACGGTAGGCGGTCACCGCCTCGTGCCGCGGCACCCCGATCACCCGACGGCGCAGCTCGGCGTCCACCCGGATGCTCCGGCTGAAGGCCGCGCAGTCCCACCAGTGGCCGTCCGCCGGCGTCCACGCGGCGGAGTCGAGGCGCACCGCCGCGCAGTCCTCACCGAGCACGAACTCCTCGACGACGAGCCCTTCCGGTGCGGCGGCGCTCCCGCCCGGGCCGTCGGGGTGGACGAGGTAGTAGTCGAGCGCCGGCTGCGGTACCCGGGCGGCCGGCCCGGACCGGTGCGCCGCCGTGAGATCCGGCGGCGCACCGCCGGGCCGGCTCTGCTCCGCGTGCCATGTCGTCACCACCGCATTGTCGGCCGGGGCCACGCGCAGTCCCGGCCGCCGCGCCGTACGCCTCGCCGGGCGACAGCGGGCGGCCCCGCCACCGCAAGTCCACCCCCGACAACATCTTTCACCCATCGGTCGAAACATTTCTTCAACACGTCCGACTCTTGCATGCGACAGTCCGCTGCTGACACGATGGCCGTCGATGCATCTGTGGGACAACCGAAAGGAGCAGGGCCATGGCGGTGTCCCGTCGGAGGCTGATCGGATCCCTCGCAGCGGGTTCCGCCCTCGCCGCCGTCTCCCCGACCGACCTGGTGTCAACCCTTCGCGGCGCGGCTTTCGCGGCCAGCCCGCCCGGCGACGTCGTCGGCAAGATCTCGGTCGGCTACCAGGGCTGGTTCAGCTGCCCCGGCGACGGGGCGCCGATCGGCGGCTGGTGGCACTGGAGCCGCGACCGGTTCCAGCCCCCCGCGCCGGCCAACACCACCATCGTCTCCTGGCCGGACATGCGGGAGTACGCCCGTGGCTACTCCACCGCGTACCCGGCCCTGGGCAACGGCCAGCCGGCGCAGCTCTTCTCCTCCTACGACCAGCAGACGGTCGACACCCACTTCCGCTGGATGCAGGAGTACGGCTGCGACACCGCCGCCCTGCAACGGTTCAACCCGGTCGGCGACGAAGGGCCCACGCGCGACGCCATGACCGTCAAGGTCCGCGGCGCGGCCGAGCGCTTCGGCCGCAAGTTCTACATCATGTACGACGTCACCGGCTGGACGTCGATGCAGACCCAGATCAAGGACGACTGGACCAACCGGATGTCCGCGCACACCGCCTCCCCGGCGTACGCCCGGCAGAACGGCCGGCCCGTGGTCTGCATCTGGGGCTTCGGCTTCAACGACGACGGCCGCCCCTTCGCGCCCGCCCCCTGCCTCGACGTCGTCAACTGGTTCAGGGCCCAGGGCTGCTACGTCATCGGCGGCGTGCCGACCTACTGGCGGCAGGGCATCAACGACTCCCGGCAGGGCTTCTCCGAGGTCTACCACGCGTTCCACATGATCTCGCCGTGGATGGTCGGCCGCACCGGCACCCTGGACGGGCTCGACTGGTTCCACACCAACGTCAACGTCCCCGACCAGGCCGACTGCGCCGCGCACGGCATCGACTACCAGCCCTGCGTGCTGCCGGGTGACCTGTCGTCCGGGCACCGCCGCCACGGCGACTTCTACTGGCGGCACCTCTACAACCTGACCCGGCTCGGCGCCCAGGGCCTCTACGTGTCCATGTTCGACGAGTTCAACGAGGGCAACCAGATCGCCAAGACCAGCGAGACGCAGGCCACCACCCCGGCGGGGGCGGGCATCCGCGCGCTGGACGAGGACGGCACCGCCTGCTCCGCCGACTACTACCTGCGGCTCACCGCCGACGGCGGCCGGATGTTCAAGGGTCAGCTCGCCCTCACCGCCGTACGGCCGACGCCACCCGTGCTCGGCGGTGGCCCCCCGCCCGGCGGCGACCTCGCCGCGGGCCGGCCGACGTCGGCGAGCAGCCAGAACGGCGGGTACGTCGCCAGCAACGCCGTCGACGCCGACCGGGGCAGCTACTGGGAGTCCACCAACGGCGTCTTCCCCCAGTGGTGGCAGGTCGACCTCGGCGCGGCCCACCAGGTGGCCCGGATCGTGCTGCGGCTTCCGCCCGCCGCCGTCTGGCAGCGGCGTACCCAGACGCTGTCGGTCGAGGCGAGCCCGGACGGCGCCGGGTGGACGACCCTCGTCGCGTCGGCCGGGCGGGTCTTCGACCCGGCCACCGGCAACCAGGTGACGCTCACCGTGCCGGCCACGCCGGCCCGGCACGTGCGGATCCGCTTCACCGGCAACACCGGCTGGCCGGCGGCCCAGCTGTCCCAGCTGGAGGTGTACGCCGGCTAGCGGCGGGCGCGGCGTCCCCCGCGCCCGACGCAGCACACCGCCGGCCACCGCGCGCCGGCTCCCACCACCCCCACGGAGAAGAGTCACCCATGTCCCGGAGCATCATCCCGGCGTCGCGGTGGTCGCCGCGCCGACCGCCTCGACGCCGTCCCCCGGCGGTCGTCGCCTCCGCCGTCGCGCTCGCGACCGCCCTCGGCCTCCTGGCCGGGGCGCCCGGCCCGGCCGCCGCCGGCCCCGCCACCGCCGGCGGGCCCGTGGTGACCCGGGCCGGTCTCGACCCGGGGCTGGTCTCCGGGCGCGGGGCCGACGTCGGGTTCGTCGAGCAGGAGGCGGAGAACGCCACCACGAACGGCGAGGTCATCGGCCCCGACCGCACCGCCTACACCCTGCCGGCGGAGGCCTCCGGCCGCCGGGCGGTCCGACTGACCCCCGGCCGGTACGTCGAGTTCACCCTCCCGAACGCGGCCAACGCGATCACCGTGCGCTACAGCATCCCGGACGCGCCGGGCGGCGGCGGCATCACCGCGCCGCTGGACGTGGCGGTCAACCAGCGGCGGGTCCGGACGATGACCCTCACCTCGCAGTACGCGTGGCTCTACAACCAGTACCCGTTCTCCAACGACCCGGCCGCCGGGCTGCTGCACCCGGACTGGTGGATCACCGAGTGCGGGTGCGTGCCGTCGGCCACCACCCCGTACCCGAGCATCCCCACCCCCTTCCGCCCCAGCCACTTCTACGACGAGCAGCGCCTGCTGCTCGGCCGCACCTACCGGGCGGGCGACCGGATCCGGCTCACCGTCCCCGCCGGCAGCAACGCCGCGTGGACCGTGATCGACCTGCTCGACTCCGAGCTGGTCGGCCCGCCGCGGGTCCGGCTCGCCGCCGCGAACGTGCTGGCCTTCGGCGCCGACCCGACCGGCCGGCGCGACTCGGCCTCCGCCCTGGACCGGGCCATCGCCTTCGCCCGGCGGGCGGACCTGCCGGTCTACCTGCCGCCGGGCACCTACCAGGTGAACCGGCACATCATCGTCGACGACGTGACGATCGAGGGCGCCGGCAGCTGGTACACGATCATCAGGGGACGGGAGGTCGCGCTGCCGACGCCCGCCCCGGACGGCTCGGTGCACACCGGCGTCGGCTTCTACGGCCGCGACGCCGCCGACGGCGGCAGCCGCAACGTGCACCTCTCCGGTTTCGCCATCGAAGGCGACGTCCGCGAGCGGATCGACACCGACCAGGTCAACGCGATCGGCGGCGCGATGAGCGACTCCACCATCGACGGGCTGCACCTGAGGCACACGAAGGTGGGCGTCTGGTTCGACGGGCCGATGAGCGGCGTGCGGGTCACGAACACGGTCATCGTCGACCAGATCGCCGACGGGCTGAACTTCCACACCGGCGTCACCGACTCGCTGGTCGCCCACACCTTCGTCCGCAACTCCGGCGACGACGGGCTCGCGATGTGGTCGGAGAAGGTCGGCAACGCCCGCAACAGGTTCGACCACAACACCGTGCAGTCGCCGGTGCTCGCCAACGGCATCGCCCTGTACGGCGGCACCGACAACACCGTGTCGAACAACCTGGTCGCCGACCCGGTACGGGAGGGCAGCGCGATCCAGATCGGGTCCCGCTTCGGCGCGGAGGCGTTCACCGGGCGGCTGCTGATCACCGGAAACACCACCGTCCGCGCCGGCACGTACGAGCTGAACTGGAAGATCGGGCTCGGGGCCATCTGGTTCTACGCGCTCGACCGGGACATCGACGCGACCGTCGAGGTGGTCGGCGACCACTACCTCGACAGCACGTACAACGCCGTCATGCTGGTCAGCGACTGGCCGGTGAAGGACCTCTACTCGGTCAGGAACGTCCAGTTCCGCGACATCCGGGTCGACGGGGCGGGCACGTCGGTGGTCAGCGCCCGCTCGGCCGGCTCCGCCTCGTTCCGCAACGTGGACGCCCGCAACGTCGGCGCGGTCGGGGTCAACAACTGCGGGTCGTTCCACTTCACCCCGGCCGGCTCCGAGTTCACCCTCACCGACCTCGGCGGCAACGACGGCGGCTGGCTCGCCCCGTGGCTGCTGCCGAACACCATCACCTGCGACGACCGCCCGCCGGTCGTACCGCCGCCGCCACCGGCGTCCTGGTGAGACGCGGCCGGCGGGCGGTGGTGGAAGGGCCCACCGGAGGCACGCTCTCGGTGATGGCCACGAGGGGGCGCGCGACAACGGAGATCTAGGATGGGCGTATGGCGCGGACACAGGGCATCACGTTCCCGCAGGTGGTGACCTACGACGGACTGCCCGGGTCTGCGGGCGGTGCGCACTCGCTTCGCGCCAAGCATCCTGCCGAGGCATTCCAGCGCCTGCAGAGCTTCGTCCATGCCTGCACCGAACCGGTGTCGTCAGCATCGTGGGCGTTCGAGGTCTTTGCAGGCGGACCGCCCGCCTCGACCGAGCAGCTGGTAGCGCTCGCCACCGAGCACTTCGGCGGCCCCCGCCATCGTGCGCGAACCCACACGGAATGGAACGTTCCACCCGAGTCCGGGGACCACGCACTCGATGTCCTCGTCGCCGTCGGCCCCGACGCGGTCACGACTTACGGACGTTCCCTGGCCGCGCTGACCTACAGCACGCCCGTGCGCCTCATCGACCCGGACGCCCGCACCCCGTACCCCGACATCACCCCTGACGCCTTCGGTCGCTTCGCCGTGGACGGGTACGGCCGGCTTCTGGGCGACTCAGGCGTACGCGCGACCCTCGGCACCGCAGCGTCCTCACTCTCCCTGTGGCTCAACCTGCCCGCCGACCAACGACTGTCCCCCGGTGCTCGTCATCTGCAAGGCCATCTCCCGTTCCGGCTGTCCGCGAAACACTGGCGCCTCTGGCGCCCCACCCGGAGCGGCGACTCCTACCGCGCCACCAAGATTCCCTCGCCCATGTGATGGGCACGTAGGATCGCCGCTATGGCTTTGGGTCCCGGGCTTGTCGCGTGCATCGAACGCGCGGTCGATCGCTACGGTCCCGGGCGCCCTGTTCCCGCTGCGGAGCTTCGCAACCGGCTCGAAGCCTTGGATCTCGTGCCGGACGAGGACTACGAGGAGTTCGTGGGCCGCTGGGGCGGCTGTTTCGTGGGCGTACCGGTCCACGCATGGGACAACGCCTCGACCCTGGGGCGGGAAAGCTGCATCGAGTTGACGGCCTGGGCGCGTGACGCTCATGGAGCCCTCATCGACGGTGTCGTGATCGCCGACGACGGATCAGGGAATCCCATCTGGATCGCGTCCAACGGAGCGGTCCGCCTCGTCGACCACGACAACGGCAACAGGGTCGTGCAGCTCGCTCAGGATTTCAAGACTCTGCTCGAAGACAACGTCCACGACTGACTCCACGCATCCGACGCCCGTCGCCGACGACACGCGGCACCCGGGCGACGGGCGGCTCAGCAGAACCAGCCGTCCTGGACCCAGCCGCGCCGGTTGAGGTGCCCATAGGCGAATCCGTAGACGTAGCCGCCGCTGCGCGGGCCCTCTACCAGGAACGTCTGGCCCTGGTAGAGGGTGCCCATCCACGCCCCGTTCGGCTGGGTGCGCACGAACAGGTCGCCGGCGCACACGGTCTCGCGTTCCCCAATGGTGCCGTTCGCGGCCCGGGCCGGGGCCGGAACGGCGACCGCCACGGCGACCGTCACGGCCGCCACCAGCGCCGCGATCCGGGGCCACGATCCGCCGCTCACCACGAGTCGTACCCCCCGACGCACTCGATCCGCAGGTATCCCCAGTCGTTGGGGCCGAAGTCGAAGGCGGCGGCCCAGCCGTTGTAGACCGGGTGGGCGCCCGGCGTGTGCCCGATCTTGTTGCCGTACGTCAGGGTGCGCTTGAGCCCGGACGGACCGCCGGCCGAGTCGTAGTTGTCGTAGAAACTCGCGGTCTGGCAGACGACGACGGCGTGCCGGGGCACCACCGGGGCTGCCGATGCGGCGACGCCGGCCAGCGGGGCCAGCAGGACTCCGGCGGCCAGCGAAGTGGCCAGGCGCGGTGACGACGGGCGCATGTGTCCCCCCACGGGGTCTCGGCTGAGCCGACACCCTACCAGAAAATTAGACGTATATCTATGTCTTGCTCGCCCGCCACCCCACTCCCTCGAAGCCACGCTCCCGCAGCCGGCGCGGGAGACGGCCCGGTGCCCGCCGTCGCGGATGCGGTCAGGGCAGGGCCAGGTCGACCGCCGCCGCGGCGGCCAGGTCGAGGACCGCGTCGCCGTGCGGGCTGCGTACGGTCAGCCGTTGCCCGGCCGCCGCGACGAGCCGCGCCCGCAGGCCGTCGGGGGTCCAGGTCAGCTCCTCGACGGTCACCCCGCCCCGGCAGGTGACCCCCCGCACAGCGCCCCGGGCCAGGGCGGCCGGCGCGGCGGGCAGCAGCCACAGCACGCCGGGCCGGGAGTGCACCAGCGCCTCGACGAGCACGGCGGGCAGGGTGTGCGCCGCGTCGGCGTTGTAGATCTCCAGATCCGGATTGTGCGAGCTCATCAGCGAGCGGAAGAACATGTCGTTGCCGATGATCTTCAGCAGGTTTCCGGCGACCAGCGCGGGGTCCCGCAGCCGGGCCGCGACCAGCGCCCGGTGCAGACTGCCGTGGGCGGAGAGGTTCTCGTCGCCGCGCAGCACCAGCGCGCGGTGCGCGGCGACGGCCAGCTCGGGGGTGTCATCAGGGTTGATCTCGTCCAGGGGCCACACCGGGTAGAGATGGCTGACGTGCCGGTGCTCCTCGTCGCCCCGCTGGCCGGGCCAGGCCCACTCGGCCAGCGCCCCGCGCTCGTCGACCCGGTACGCGGGCAGCCGCCCGCGCAACCCGGCCCACCGGTCCACGCCCGTCGCCTCGGCGGCGGTGGCCAGGGCGTGCCGGGCGGCGGCGATGTCCATCGTGGCGTTGACCGCCAGGTACACCGGCCGGCCGTCGGCGTCGGGCGGGCCGGTCTCGGGCGAGAACGACGGCACGACGACCACCGCGCCGCAGGAGTCGGTGACGGTGAGGAAGTCCTCGAAGAAGACGGCCGCCTCCTCCAGCCAGCCGGCCAGCTCGCCCAGCGGCTCCCCGGTCACCCGGTGGTGTTCCCACAGGGGGTACAGCAGCCAGTCCGCCCCGGCGAGCCACGCCGCCCACGGCCAGTCGGCCCGGAAGTGGAACAGGTTGCCGTGCTCGCCGTCGGTGCGGCCCGGCGCCAGCAGCCCTCGGACGCCGTAGATCGCCGCCGCGTTGCGCCGCCAGTCGTCGACCTGGCCCCGGACCAGCGCGGCGTGGGCCGCCGTCACCTCGGGCAGCGCGCCGATGTTGGCCCCGGCCAGTTGCAGGTTGAGGTTGGCGTCGGTGGTGAAGTCCCCCGCCCACGCCGCGCCCCACGCGCCCAGCCACAGGCCGGTGAGCCGGGGCGGCAGCACCCCGCTGGCGCTGACCAGCAGGTACCGGCCGGAGTGGAACAGCCGCTCCAGCAGCGCCGGCAGGAGCAGGTCCCGGTCGGCGTGCTGCCGGGCGAGCAGCTCACCGACCGGCAGCTCCCGCTCCTCGGCCGACACCCCGAGGTCAAGGCTCACCCGCCGGTAGATCGGCGTGTGCACCGCGACGTGCCGGGCCAGCAGCTCGGTGTAGTCCGCCCCGGAGCGGGCCACCAGGGCCTCCTCCAGCTCGACCGTCCGCCAGGGTGCCGCGTCACGGCGGTCGAGCACGGTGGTCAGCAGGGTCGGGCCGCGCACCGCCACCCGGTCCCCCACGACCCACGCGTCGCCCCGGACGAGGGTCAACCCCTCGAACCCGTACGCGCCGTCGCCGTCGGGCGGGTACAGCCCGCGGATCCGGAGGAAGACGTGCTCGCCCCGGCGGTACGCGGCGGTCTCGTAGCGCACGTCGGCCGGGCGCTCGGGCAGGTCGCCGGTGAGCCCGATGACACACCCGGGCATCTCGACGTGGGTAACCGCGATCGCGTCGGCCCGCGAGACGAACGCCCTCCGGCGCCCGCCGTCCCACTCGACGACGACCTCCCCGGTGGTGAACTCGGTCCCGCGCCGGTAGTCCGCGGGCGCCGGCCCGTCGGGCGGTTGCGCGGTCGCGTCGATGGTCATGGCGTACCCCGGGTGGAACGGCTGGGTCCAGCGCAGCTCCCGCCCGTCGGCGAGCACCGCCGCGGCCTCCGCGCGCCGGCCGGCGAGGACGAGTTCCCGCACCTCGGGCAGCCGGTCGGCGAGCTGCGGCGGCCGGGCGTGACGGGTGCCGTTGGGCAGCACGAAACGGTGGTGGTTGAACACGATCCGCTCGGCGTACGGGGCGCCGGAGACCATGATCCCGCACTCGCCGTTGCCGGAAAGGAACGCGTCCTCCCAGCGTGCTGCCGGGGCCGTGTCCCAGATCCGGTGGGCGGACGCGGGCATGGTGTCCGCCATCGACGTGTCCGCCATCGACGGCGTCTCCTTCCGGTCACCGACCCGACATCATCTTCCGGTCACCGACCCGGCGGGACGGCGCGCTCGGCGGGCATCCGGACACCGGTGACAATCCCGAGCGATCGTGAATCCTATGCGCTCATCCGCACTCTTGCATCAACGTGGACCACTGCCGTCCAGCGCGGACGAGCCGGACGCCCGGCTCCGGATCGGCGACGTCGGGGCACTCCACGCGCCGGACACGGCCCATCGCCGACCCCACGCTGGAGCATCGGCCCGATGCCCGCCCGCGAGGCCCCGCCTGCGTCGAATGTCCGGATCGGCGCGCCCGTGGGTGTGACCGGGGGCATCCGTCCGGCGGAACATGGGCCGGCCCGGGGTCGTTACACATGGCAGACGATCGAGTAGCGCACCCCGCTGCTGAACCGCCCGACCCCCCGTGACCCCTCGGGGAATGCGGGTCGGCCGCCGGTCGTTACACATGGACCCGCCGCCACCAGCACCCCCCGGGTGCGGTGAGCCGCCGGACCGACCTACCCCCTTGATCTGTTGGGCGCCTCGACGTGGTGCTCACACCCCCGCCCCTCCCCAAGGGGCGGCGTGTGTCGACCCCCGATAGGAGACACCCCCATGAACACGATCATGCGTAAGAGCGTTCTCGGAATCGCTGGACTCGCCTTCGCCGGCGGCGTGTTCGCCGGCCCCGCCACCGCCCACGCCACCCCCACCACCGAATCCACCCCGACCGCTGTCGCCGTGCAGGCCGACAAGCCGGGCCTCGACAAGGCCAAACTGATCCCCCACGGCGTGCAGGGCGACCAGTCCCGCATCCAGCTTGACGACGAGCAGACCGCCAACGTCAAGGCGATCATCGCCGCCACGAAGAAGGCCGGCATGGACGAACGGGCCGCCGTGGTCTCCATCGGCACCGCCCTGCAGGAGTCGAAGCTGGAGAACCTGGGTCACCTCGGTGACCGCAACGACCACGACTCGCAGGGCCTGTTCCAGCAACGCCCGACCTCCGGCTGGGGCACGGTGGAGCAGATCACCGACCCCGAGTACTCGACCCTGGCGTTCCTCAAGGGTCTGAAGCAGGTCGACGGATGGCAGGACATGCCCCTGACCAAGGCCGCGCAGACCGTGCAGGTCTCCGCCTACCCCGACCACTACGCCCAGTGGGAACAGCAGGCCGCCGACCTCGTCGCCCAGCACTGGAACAGCTGACCCCCGCACCACCGAACAGCCAACCGGCCGGGCCCCCGAGAACGGGGGCCCGGCCAGCGGCGTGTCCACGACCGACTCGGTCGCCGTCAGCGGCGGGGTTGGCGGGAGATCCCGGTAGGAGTCAGCAGGGCCGAGGCGGCGAACCGCAGCAGGGGCAGGTAGATCCGCACGGAGTCGGTGACCGACCCGAAGTGCGACGAGGCGTTGTCGTTCACGTACGTGGTGGCGATCGTGGTCTGCTCGATGGGCTGGCCGGCCCGGGCGGCGTACAGCAGGACGTTCATCTCGTACTCGAATCGCTCGCCGGGGATCGTGAGCAACCAGTCGAGCAGGCCGTGCGGGTACGCCCGCAGCCCCGTCTGGGTGTCCCGCACGGGGCGCCCGGTCGCGGCGCGGAACAGCACCCTGGTGAGGCCGTTGCCGGCCCTGCTGCGCACCGGCACCTCGCCGTCGAACCGCCGTACGCCCAGCACCATCACGCCGGTCTCCTCGACGCGCCCGGCCACGCGCAGGACATCGGCGACGCCGTGCTGGCCGTCGGCGTCGGCGCACACCACGTCGTGGCCCGGACACTCGCGCGCGATATGCCGGAACCCCGTCCTCAGGGCCACGCCCTTGCCCCGGTTCGTCCCGTGCCGCAGGACGGTGCAGCCGAGGTCCCTCACCGCGTCGAGGACCCGGGCGGACTTCGGTCCGCTGCCGTCGTCCACCACGACGACGTGGACGCCGGGAGCGGCGTCGCGCAGCTCGGCGACGAACTCGGGCAGGCGGGGACCCGGCTCATACACCGGGGCGAGGACGATCACCGCCGCCCGCCAACGCCGCGTCCGGATACGCCGTGCCCGCCGACGCCACGTCCGGGCGTGCCCGCGGCGGCAGCGCACCTGGCGCGTCCGCCCGAAGGACCGTCCATCCTGTCCACGTGACCTCCTCGATGTCGCCGCGACCGTCGTCCTCATCGAGGTCGATCCGGTGGCTCGGGAGCCTGTACCCCGTCGGCGGCCGTCCGTCACATGCTCCGCCGGAGCGGTCCCGCCGGATCAGCGCCGGGCGCGGTCACGCCTTCGCCCGAGACACCCGGACAGTGGCAGGGCGGAACCACCGGCGCAGTCTCCACCCGCCACGTCCCGGCGGTGGCGTGCCAGCCGGTCGACGCGGCGCATCGACGTCACCAGCCGGCGTTCCCGGCGCAGCAGGCCCGCCGCGTCGCGGGCCCCGAGGAACCACAGCCGGGACGCGATCCGAGCGGCCGGCTCGCGCCACCACCTCGGCAGCGCCTCCCCACCGGAGGCATGGACGTCGAGCAGCGCCGGGCCGCGCAGGCCGAGGGTCCGGCGGGCGAGATACCTGATCCGGGGCAGGTGCCAGGTGTGCGAGACGATGCCCAGCGGCTGCCCCGGGCCGAAGGCGTGGCCGTCGAGCAGGCCGTCCTCGACGGTGTGCAGGAGGTTCTCCAGCGTGCTGCGCGAGCGTGTCTCGGCGCGCAGTTCCGCGTGCCGGTCGAGGCCGGCGGCGAGCGCCTGGCGCAGCATCAGGTCGCCTTCCCGCCATCCCTGCGGCGGGGGATGCGCCCCCTCGGCGGCCTCCGCCCAGCCGCCGCTGAACACGATCCGGGGTGCCCGGCCCTGCCCGGCGGCGCGGGCGAAGGACGCCTCGTTCGCGGCGACGTAGTCCACCGCTGCCCGCACGCGGGCGATGCTGGCCGGGGTCAGCGCCCAGGTGTCCCCGGCGCGCAGCACGCCGCGTCCGAAGACCACGAGCACGGTGGCGGTCGGCGACGTGTGCCCTCCCCTCGGCGGCTTCCCCGGCAAGGGTAACCACCCGTCCCGCACCCGCCGACGAAGCGGGGCGGCCCGGCGATCGACGGTCCTCCGCGGAGGGTCGATCGCCGGGCCGCCCCGGTGGCGGGCCACCTGGGCGGCCAGCCGGTCAGCAGGTCAGAGGCCTGCGGCGTGCGCGGCGGCGGTGCCGCCGACCACGGGCAGGACGACCTTGCTGCTCTTCAGCGCGACCTGCAGGTTCGCGGCGGTGGTGTCCGCCTGGCTGGAGTACTGCGGGTAGCTGGCCACGATGATCACGCCGATCCGGTGGCCGGGCTTGAAGACGTAGTCCTCCGGGAGCAACGGGAAGCTGAAGTTGTACGACTCCCCCTGCACCAGCGGCACGGCGACGCGGATCGACTGCCGGTTCTGGGCGTCCATCACGCCCTTGGTGACCAGCTCGTAGTCGGCCGTGGCCACCCGCTTCGTCGTCTGCTTGTAGCAGCCGTCGTCCGTCGGGCTGCTCTCGCCCCAGCAGTCCTCCGTGGTCAGGGTGATGATCCCCTCGCCGGAGGCCCGGTGGGCGACCCGCTCGTCGGTGCCGTAGTCGACCAGGATCGCCCCGAGGTTGGTGTCGGTCTGGTCGGCGGAGGCCCGCAGCTGCACGGTCGGGGTGCCGGAGATGTGCAGCGGCGCGGTGAGCGGCTCGGAGAGGAAGGCCAGCCGGTTGGGCTGCACCACGTCCGGGTTGAGGATCATGGTGTTCTGGCTCTGCGTGCGGCTGTCCTGGAACGCCCCGGTCGCCGGCTTCGCGGTCGGCACCAGCCCGAGGCCGCCCGCGCCGGTGGTGCCGGGCTGGAGGAACACCTCGGTGTCGGCCTTGCCGGGGATCGGCCAGTCGGCGTGGGTCTCCCACACGTCGGCGGACCGCTCCAGGTCCACCCGCGGCTCGTCCATGATGCCGTTGGCGACGCCCTGGAGCCAGAAGTCGAACCACCGGTGCAGCGTCGACACCCACACCGCGCGGCGCGAGTCGAACGGGTCGACGTGGCCCTCCTGGGACAGCCACAGCTTGCGCGGCACGTTGTTCTCCGCCAGGGCGTACCAGAACTTGCTGAAGTGGTCCGGCCTGACGTTGTCGTCGTTGAGGCCGTGGTAGAGCAGCACGCTGGCGGTGACGTTGGGGACCTTCTTGACGTAGCTGCGCTCGTTCCAGAAGGCGGTGTAGTCGCCGTGCTCGTCGCCGTCGACGGCGGCCATCGCGTCGCGCACCGGCTTGCAGTACTCCCGGCGCTCCGGGTTGGTGACCGTGTTGGCCAGCGACGCCACGTAGCTGTTGCCCCGGGTGACGACGCCGTTGCTGCGCACGTAGTCGTAGTACTCGGTCGGGCCGCTGATGGGCACGACCGTGGTCAGGCCCTTCACGCCGGTCACCGCCGTGGACATGGCCAGCGAGCCGTCGTACGACTTGCCGATCATCCCCGTCTTGCCGTTGTGCCAGCCCGCCTTGACGATCTCACCGGCGGCGTTGCGGGCGGTGGCCCGGCCGTTGAGCCAGTTGATGGCCTGCTTGGCGCTCAGGTTGTCCTGGTTGGCGTTGGTGGTCGGGCAGCCGGTGGAGTTGTTGGTGCCGACCATGTCCAGCAGGATGACCGCGTAGCCGCGCGGCACGAAGTAGTTGTCGTAGAACAGCGGCCACTTGTCCAGCAGCCCGTCGCCGTCGAGGTCCGCCTTGCACTCGGACTCGTTTCCCCGGCAGACCGTCGAGTAGTAGGGGCTGGCGTCCATCACCACCGGCGCCTTGAGCCCGTTCGCGGTCGCCGCCGGCCGCATCAGGTCGAACGCGATGATGTCGCGCAGGCCGTCGTTGTCGCTGTCGAAGGTGGAGTCGATGAAGAGCCGTTCCCGGATGGCGTCGGCGTAGCCGAACACCGGCTGGGTGACGCCGTCCTGGACGACGATCGACGGCGGGCCGTCCGCTGCCAGCGCCTGCGGTGCCGCGCCGAGGGCGGCGAGCACCGCCGCGGACAGTACGGCCACGCCTGTGCGCCAGCGCGTTCCCACTGTAGCCATGAGTCTCCTTGAGGTCCGAGGCTGCGTACGCTACGAGCCGGCGACCAGCGCCACCACCTGCACATGTAGGAACTTCGCCGGACGCGGTCCGACGGGTGGGCCCCTCACCCGGGGGAGGCGGTCAGTCCCGGTAGCCCCACTGCCGCAGCGGCTCGGCCAGCGCCCGCTCGACGGCCGCGAGCTGCGCGGGGCCCAGTTCGTCGTGGTACGCCGCCCGGCGCCCGGCGGGGAACTCGTACCGCCCGAAGCCCCGCTCGAACGCCGGCGTCCAGTCCAGCCCGAGGAAGTCGAGCATCCGGGCCGCCTCCGCGCGGGGGTCGGCGAGCAGGTCCTCGTAGCGGACGTCCAGCCACTGCCCGGGCGGGTGCGCGGCCCGGGCGTCGGCGAACGCCGCCATCAGCATCCGCCAGCCGAGCGCGGCGAGCACCGGGAAGGACCGGGCGGACTCCTCCCACTCCCGGCGCAGGTCGGCCGGCAGCGGCCCGAGGTACCAGTTGTCGGGGCCGCGCCAGCCGTCCCACCAGCCCATCTGGAGCCAGGAGTTGGTGACGGCCCGGCCGTCGCGCACCACGTTGACCACCCGCAGCCCGGGGTAGGCCGCCCGGAGGAACCCGGTGCGCGGCCAGCCGGTGACGTGGTGCACCAGCAGCGGGCAGCGCTGCCGCCCGAGCCGGGCGTCGAAGAAGGCGCGCAGCCGCCGCGCCACGTGCGGGGTGAGGTCCTCGGCGGTCAGGTCCCGGCACGGGCGGGAGAAGCCGGCCAGCACGTGCCGGTCCAGCAGTTGGTACGCCTCCGACGGGGCGACCCGCAGCCGGCCGCGTTCCAGCAGCCGACGGCTGTGCCGCAGCGACGTCATGCCGGCCGGGCGGGGCGCCGACCGCCGGTACAGCGGCCCGTTGAACCGGCCGGTGAGGTTGAGCCGGGACAGCTTGTCGTCGACGCCGGAGACGAACCCCACGCCGGGATGCCGGGACAGCAGCTCCTGCACGAGGGTCGAGCCGCACCGCCCGGTGCCCACCACCACGGCCAACATCCTCAGTCCTCCTCCTGCCGGGGTGCCACCGGGCCGCCCCGGCGCCACGGGTAGCCGAAGCGGCGCAGCCCCGGCGCGGTCAGCGCGGTCACCACGGCGTACGACCACCGGGACAGCCCGCGCCGCCACTCGACGTCGGCGGCGATCGGCACCGGGCCGGTGCGGTGCCGCGACGGGTTGCCGGCCACCGAGTGGGTGGGCGCCAGCCGCACCGTCGCGGGCCCGGTGAACGGCCCGGCGTCGGGGCCGGTGGACGGGCCGGCGTCTGTCCCGGTGGACGGGTCGGCGTCGGCGAACGCGGCGATCCGGCCCAGCGTCGCCTCCGGGTCGGCCGTCAGGTCCTCGTACCGCACCCGCAGGTAACGGCCCGGGTCGCCGGCCCACAGCCGGGCCGTCAGCGTGTTCCAGACCAGCCACAGCAGGGCCGCCTTCCACACCGGCGGCCGGCTCATCAGCCGCTCGTCGGCCTCGCCGTCGAGGCCCCGACGCCGCCGCCACGAGAACGCCGTGGCCCTCGGGTCGCGGACCAGGTGCAGCACCCGCAGCTCGACACCGGGCAGCGCGCCGACCAGGGCCCCGTACGGCGGCAGCTTCGACGAGTCGACCACCACCCGCGCCCCGGCGTGCCGGGCCACGGCGGCGTACAGGCCGGCCAGCGCCGCGTCGTCGGGGTGCGCGGGCACCGCACGCCGGCCGCGCCGGTGACGGCGCACCAGCGCGGGCACCCCGCGCAGCCGCAGCCGGCCGCGCAGCCGGGCGGCGATCCCGCCGGCCCGGTCGACCGGCACGTCCCGGCGCACCGCCCGCCACACCGGACAGTCCCGGAACGGCAGGCCGCAGCCGCAGGGCCGGTTCTCCACCTCGCCGCGCTGCCAGAGGTAACGCAGCTCGCCGGCCGCGAAGAACCCGGCGTACTGGCCGAGGACGGTGGTGACCAGGGTGCTGCCGCTGCGCCCGCTGCCGGCCAGGTAGAGCACCCGCACCGGGCGGGTCACGCCGGCTCCCGCAACGCCCGCGCGGCCGTCGCGTAGACCTCGCGCAGCCGGGCCAGGTGCGCCTGCGGCGAGAAGTCCCGCTCCACCCGGGCCCGCCCGGCCAGGCCCATCCCGTGCGCCCGCGCCGGGTCGGCGAGGACGCGGCGCAGCGCGGCGGCCAGCGCGGCGGGGTCGTCGGCGACGACCACCTCGCCGTCCACGCCGGGGGTGACCAGCTCGGGCAGCCCGCCCAGGTCGGTGGCGACGACGGGCACGCCGCAGGCGAACGCCTCCAGCACGGCCATCGGCTGGTTCTCGTTCCACCGCGACGGCACGGCCGCCACCGCCGCGGACCGGACCAGCGCGTGCAGCCGGGCCTTGTCCAGCCGCCCGTGGAACCGGACCCGGCCGGGTGCCCGCCGCTGCGCCAGCTCGGTCAGCCCGGCGCGGGCCGGGCCGTCGCCGGCCACGTCGAGCGACACCTCGGGGGGCAGCAGGGCGAGCGCCTCGACCAGCACGTCGACGCCCTTCTCGGCAGACAGCCGACCGGCGAAGACCACCGACCCGCCCGGGGCCGACTTCACGGGCATCGCGGCGACGTCGACGAAGTGCGGCACCACGTGCATCCGGTCCGGGAAGACACCGGCCCGGCACATCACCCGCGCCAGGAACCGGCTGGGGCTGACGAACGCCTGCACCGGCCCGTACGCCCGGGTGGAGCGGTGCAGCCAGGACTCCACGGCCAGCAGGCCGCTGGCCGGCAACGAGCCGTCCTTGCACCGGCGCCGGGCGGCCCGCAGCGGGCCGCCGGTGACGCACGCATCACACACCGCGCCCCGGTCCAGCATCTGGTAGCTGGGGCAGGCCAGCTTGTAGTCGTGCAGCGTCATCACGCAGGGCACCCGCGCGGCCCGCGCCGCGGCCAGCACCGACGGCGAGAGCTGGTGGTAGATGTTGTGCAGGTGGACCACGTCGGGCCGGAAGTCGTCGATCACCCGGGCCAGGCCGCGCCGGCTGGCCGGGGACCAGATCATCCGGGCCGCCGCCGTCGCGCGCGGGCCGATCCCCGACGGCGCCGGGTCGAGCTCCACCAGCGGCGGGAAGTGCCGCGCGTACGGCAGCGGGGCGTCGTTGTCGGGGTGCGTCATGCCGAAGTACGCGACCTCGTCGCCCGCGCCCCGCTGCAGTGTGGCGACGTCGAGGAGGTAGCCCTCGGCGCCGCCCCGGCGGTAGAGGAACTTGTTGACGTGGAGGACACGCATCGGCCTGCTCCAGGGGTGGCCTGCTGAGTGGCCGCTCAGGGGTGGGGAAGGGTGGGCACCGGGCAGCAGCGGTGACCAGGGGCCCCACGGTATGCAAACCGGGCGGACGAGTCCAGTCATGATCCCCAACTGACCACACGGCCCATCAGGCGCTGGCCGCACGGCCACTTGGCCAGCCACGATGATCAGCCGGTAGCGTGTTCCCCGCCCGACCGTCAGCCCGAGGAGGAACCGGTGGCCCACCAGGACGAACCCTCGGCGTGGGCGTACACCGCCCGGCGGGTGGTGCGGCACCTGCGCTGGGCGCGCACCGAGGGAGTGCGGCGGCTCGTCGAGGAGGACCGGCTCGACCCGGTCCAGCGGGTTGGCACCGCGCTGGCGAAGCGGCGCTGGCGGCGGGCCCACCCGCAGCCGCCCGGCCGGGCGGTGCCCGTGTACCTGGTCGGCCTGCAACGCTCCGGCACCAACATGCTGGCCCGAGGGCTGGACGCGGCGCCGTCGTTCGAGGTGCGCAACGAGAACGACCGGCGGGTGTTCCACCGCTTCCGGCTGCGCTCCGACGCGGTGCTCGCCGACGCCGTGCACCGCAGCCGGCACCGGTACGTGCTGGTCAAGCCGCTGTGCGACACGCACCGGGTGGACGAGCTGCTCGGCCTGGCCGGGCCGCGGCCCGGCCGGGCACTGTGGGCGTACCGGGACGTCGACGACCGGGCCCGCTCCGAGGTGGCGAAGTTCGGCGACGCCAACCTGCGGGCGCTGCGGGCGATCGCCGACGGCACGATCGGCGACCGGTGGCAGGGGCAGCGCCTGGACGGGCCGGCCCGCGAGCTGATCGCCGGCTTCGACTACGACCGGATGACCCCGCACACCGCCGCCGCCCTGTTCTGGTACGTGCGCAACTCGCTGTTCTTCACCCTCGGACTGGCCGGCCGCGACGACACGCTGCTCTGCTCGTACGACGCGCTGGTGGCCGACCCGGCCGCGTACACGCGGCGGCTGTGCGCGTTCCTCGACCTGCCGTACGACCCGGCGCTGCACGACCACATCGGAGCGCGCGTCCCCCGCCGGCCCCGGCTGGAGCTCGACGGCCGGGTGCGGGCGCTGTGCACCGAGCTGGCCGGGCGGCTGGACGCGCGGGCCGGCCTGGACCAGGCGGTGGGCCGTGGCTGACCCGGCGGCGGAGGGTGGGCCCCGGGGGCCGATCTTCCTGGTCGGCTGCCAGCGGTCCGGGACGACGATGCTGCGTCTGGTGCTCGACTCGCACTCCCGGGTGTCCTGCGGCCCGGAGACCCGCTTCCTGGCCGACATGCAGCGCATCGTCGGCCGGGACTGGGAACGCCTGGCCCGCTTCGGGTTCCCCCGGGAGTACTGGCTGGGCCGCATCGCCGACTTCTTCGGCGGCATCCACGCCGACTACGCCCGGTCCCGCGGCAAGACCCGCTGGGCGGACAAGACACCCCTGTACGCACTGTCGATCGGCTTCCTCGCCGAGGTGTTCCCGGACGCGCAGTTCGTGCACGTCATCCGGGACGGCCGGGACGTGGTCGTCTCTCACCGCAAGCGGTTCGGCTACTGGTCGGCGGTCAAGTGCGTGGTCAAGTGGCCCCGCTACATCCGCGTCGCCCGCGCGGCGGGCAGCCGACTGCCCGCCGACCGGTACCACGAACTGCGCTACGAGGACACCGTCGGCGACCCGGAGAAGGCGATGCGGTCGCTGTTCGAGTTCCTCGGCGAGCCCTGGGAGGCCGGAGTGCTCGACTACGACGGCAAGCAGCACGACGTGGCGGGCAAGTACACCGCCGAGGCGGACCGCCGGCGGGCCGCCGCGCGCACCGACGCCGCCATCTACGGCTCGCGGGTCGGCACGTACCGCCGGGAGCTGGACCCGTTCCTGCGGGTGCTGGTCCGCGTCTTCTCCGGCGCGACGCTGCGCGAGCTGGGGTACCGGTGACGCGCCGCCCGGGGCGGCGGGCCCCGCTGCTGGCCGGCGCGCTGGCGCTCGCCCTGGCCGCCGGGGTGGCCTGCTCGGACGGCCCCTCCTCCCCCACGCCACGGCCGACCCCGTCGACGTCGACGTCGACGTCGACGACCGGGCCCACGGCCGGGCCGGGGCCGTCGGCGACGCCGGGGGTGCGGAACCCGTTCGGCGCGCACTGGGACTGGTCGCGCCACGAGTCGTTCGTGCCATACCTGAAGCAGCTCTCCGGCTCGGCGACGTACCACGAGCTGAGCTGGTGCGACATCGAGAAGACCCAGGGCAGCCCCGACTTCTCGGCGGTGGACCGGATCGCCCGCGAGAGCCGGGGCCTCGGCATCACCCTGCACCTGAAGATCCGCACCGGGGTCTGCTGGGCCACCGGCGGCACCGCGCAGCACACCCGGGGCCAGGCGAACAAGACCGAGTCGGCGATGCCCCGGGACCTGGCCGCCTACCAGGGGTTCGTCCGGGACGTGGTACGCCGCTACGCGCCCTACGGGGTGCGGGAGTACGCGATCGAGAACGAGGTCAACGCGCCGCAGTACTGGGCCGGCAGCCCGGCGGACTACCGGCGGCTGGTCACCTCGGCCGCGGAGGCGATCCGGTCGGCCGACCCGCAGGCGAGGGTGGTCGACTCCGGGATCAGCAGCGTGGCGTACGGGATGGGCGTCGCCGACCGGCTGGTGCGGGCCGGCCGGCCGGACGAGGCGGTCGCCGCGTACCGGGCGTACTTCCCGCGCCGGGTCGGCACCCGGGGCCGGCAGATCCCGGCCGTGGACGGGCCGGAGCAGCTACGGACCGCCCTGGCCACCGAGCAGAACGCCAGGAACCTGGCCTTCCTCGCGGTCACCGAGGAGCTGCTCGACGAGCGGGTCGTCGGCGTACGGCAGTTGCACTTCTACGAACACTTCGCCGGGGTGCCGGTGTTGCTGGACTACCTGCGGGAGCAGACCCCGGCCGGGGTGCCGGTCCAGGCGTGGGAGGTCGGCCAGTTCTGGCGCGACGGCGACGGCGACGCGGCCAGCCGGGCCGACGAGATGGTCAAGGCGGTCGTCCAGCTCGTGGCCGGCGGCGTCGAGCAGGTGCTCTGGCTGCCGCTGGCGTACAACCCGAACAACCGGCAGGGCAGCGAGGTGCGCTACGGCCTGCTCGACCCGGACGGCACCGTGCGTCCGGCAGGGGTGAGGCTGGCCGGGCTGGCGCTCGCGGCCGAGGACGCGACGGCGGAGCCGGTGACCGCGAAGGGGCTGACCGGGGTGGCGTTCCGGCGCGGCGAGCTGACCACGCTGGTGCTCTGGTCGGCCTCCGGCGGGAGCGTGTCGTTGCCGGCCGCGCCGGGCCTGGACAGCGGCCCGGTCGGCACCGAGCCGCGACGGGCGGCCGGGCCGGTCACCATCGGGGCGGAGCCGGTGCTGATCCGGTCCACCGGCGACCCCGCCGCGATCCTCGCCCCCGCCCGCTGACCAGCCCCCGCCGGCTGACCAGCCCCGCCCGCTGACCAGCCCCCGCCGGTCGGCACCGTCCCACCCCGGCGCGGCGGGCCGGCGTCACCAGGTGCGCGGCCAGCCGAGCAGGTCGGCGAGGCGGGCGTTGTGCGGGGCGACCCGGGCCGTCAGGTCGGCCCTCAGCTCGTCGGTGAGCTGGGAGGGGCCCCGCTCGGCCCGCCTGGTGTGCTGGGCGAAGGCGTCCGGCGTGAACGGCGCCAGCCCGAGGAACCGCAGGATGCCGGCGTACGTCGCCGCCGGGTCGGCGTACAGGTCCTCGCTGCGTACCACGTGCAGCCGTTCCCGGGGCACGTGGGCGAACCAGCGGTCGAGCTGCTCGGCGTAGCGGCCCCGGGCGGCGTACGAGTGGTCGCGCAGGGCCCGGTGGGCCGCCGGGGTGTCCGGACCCCGGCGCAGCGCCGCCGCCAGCCGTCCCGGCTCGGCGGCGAGCGCGTCGGCGAAGGCCAGCGGCTCCCGGCCGAGCGAGCGGGTGTGCAGGTAGTGCGAGTAGGCCCGCTCGACGGGGTCGCGCAGTAGCGCCACGAACCGGGCCTCGGGCAGCAGCGCGGCCACCCGCGCCGGCACCGCGGGGTGGAACAGGTAGTAGGGGCTGGCCTCGAAGCTCTGCCGGCCGGGGACGGCCGGCGGGAAGTGGGCCCGGTACCAGCGCTGCCCACGCCCGGCGTGCAGGCTGAAGAACTGCAGCTCCTTGCCGGTGGCGGCCCGCACGTCGGGATGCGCGGCGAGGTAGTGGTGCAGCGACGTGGTGCCGCAGCGCTGCCCGCCGATGACGAGGAAGTCGGGCAGCGCGCCGACCGGGCCGGGCCGGGCCGCGCGGACCCAGGCCCGCGTGCCGCGTACCGCCCGGCGCAGCCGGTCCACCGCGACCCGGCGGGGCCCGGCGCTCACCGGGCCACCGCGGTGCCGGCGGCGGTCGGCCTGCCGCCGTCGGCAGGTGGGCCACCGTCGGTTTGTGCGCCGCCGTCGGCAGGTGCGCCGGGCGGGGGTGGCGTGGGGGCACCGCGACCGCGCCGGCGCACCAGGGCCCGCAGCACCATGAGGTCCTCCCGGCCGAGCCCGAGCGCCAGCACGACCCCCAGGTAGACCGCCACGATCGCCAGCAGGCCGACGCCGAGCCGCCACGGCCAGCCCGGCAGCAGCCAGCGCACCAACAGCCCGGCGAGCAGCGCCGCCGCGCCGGCGGCGATCCCCTTGACCATGCCCACGGTGAATGGAAGGGCACCCACCAGCGCGCGGACCTGGAGCACCCGGGCGACGTTGACCACGATCAGCGACACACTCCACGCCAGCGCCGCGCCGACGATGCCGTACGCCGGGATGAGCCAGAGGTTGAGCAGCATGTTGAGCACCAGGGCGGCCAGGTTGTCGGCCATGTTGACCGCCACCCGGCCGGACATGTTCAGCACCGTGCCGCACGGGCCGGTCGCCGCGTTGACGAGCTGGCCCAGGGCCAAGACCACGGTCACCGCCGCGCCGGTGGCGACCTCCCCACCGAAGACCCGCAGCAGGTCGCCGGGGAGGACCAGCAACGCGACGAAGGCGGGCATGGACAGCCGGACCACCCAGCCGGTGGCCACCGCGTACACCCGGCGGACGTCGGCCAGTTCCCCCCGGTGGTGCAGGTGCGCGATGTACGGGCCGAACGCGGCGTTGATCGGCGCGAGCACGAAGATCGCGACGGTGACCAGGCGGGTGGCCACGTTGTAGACGCCGATCTCCGGGTTGGCGAAGAAGCCGAGCAGCAGGGTGTCGACCCAGATCAGCCCGGTCGAGGACAACGAGGACACCCAGCTCACGGTGGAGAAACCGAAGAGCTGGCGGGGGCGGTACACCGGGCGGGCGGGCGGCACCCGGCGGACCAGCCGGCCCAGCGCGACCAGGGCGAGCAGCGCGGCGGACCACCCGGCCCCGACCAGCGCCCAGTACGCCCCGGTCAGGCCCGCGCCGGTGGCCAGGGCGAGCGCGGTCAGCAGCAGCCGGGTGCCCGGCTCGTAGAGCTGGCCGATGAAGGTGAACGGGCGCTGAGTCCGCCAGCCCCGGGTCGCCGCGAGGGCCGCCTCGCAGATCGTCGAGGCGGGCAGGGTCAGCGCCACCAGCCGCAGGCCGGTCGCCAGCCCGGGATCGTGCAGCCGGGCGGCGAGCCACGGGGCGGCGAGCGCCAGCGCGGCGGCGAGGACGACCGACGAGGCGGCGGAGATGGCCAGCCCCAGCCGGACGGTGCCGCGCAGCGCGGGCGCGTCGGAGTCCGCCAGGTGCACCGCCACGAACCGGGTCAGCCCGGCCCGGAAGCCGGAGAGCGAGAGCAGCCCGGCCAGGGACAGCACGGCGTAGCACTGGGCGTACCGGCCGACCTCGCGGATGCCCAGCACCCGGGCCAGCAGCAGCATGATCAGGAAGACCGCGGCCTGGCTGAGCAGTGCGCCGAGCAGGTTGAGGCCGCCGCCCCGGGCCATTCCCCGGACGTGCCGGTCGCCCTGCGGCTCCGCCTCACCCAGCGCGGCGGGACCGGGCTGCGGGTCGGATACCGCCGGCCGCCGGCCGCCCGGTGGGGCGGCCGGTTCCCTGTGCCGGTCCGGTTCGGCCGCCACGCCGCCCGCCTACCGGCGCCGCGGCTCGGGCACGGCGTCGGCGTCGCGCGGCACGAGCACGGCGGGCCGCCCGTTCGCGTCCGCCCGCCCGTTCACCGCGCCGGCCCGACCGTTCGTGCTGGCCGGCCCGACCGCGTCCGCCCGCCCGTTCTCCGCGGCCGGCCCCGTCGCTGCGGCCCGTTGCGCCGGCGTGGCCCGGCCGGCCGCAGCCGCACGGCTGCGGGTGACCTGCTCCAGGACTGCCACCAGCAGCACGGCCAGCAGCAGGCCGGCACCGGCCACCGGCAGCACGAGACCGGCCAGCGCCCGGCCCCGGGAGACCGGCTGGACCTCGCCGAGGCTGGTCACCTGGGCGGGGTCGGCGGCCTGGGCCTGGGCCCGGGCCTGCTGGAGGCCCTGCCGGGCGGAGGACAACGCGGTGCTGGCACCGTCCCGCTGGGCGAGTAGCGCCTGGTAGTCGGGCAGCTTCGGGCCGAGCCCGTCCAGCCGCTTCTGCCCGGCGGCGATCGCCCCGGCCGCGGCGTCGGCGCCCCGGCCGTTGCCGACGGCCTGCATCTGCAACTGCTGCTGCCGCATGCTGGCGATCTCCTGCAGGGTCGCCTGGTAGAGCTTGTCCGGCTGACTGACCTTGTTCGTCTTCTCCCAGTCGTTGATCTCCCGGGTGGCGGCGGTCAGCTCGTCGGTGGCCGCCCGCACCTCGCCGGTGGCGATGTTGACCTGGCTGGTGAACAGGAAGGACAGGGCGCGCTTCCCGGTCGCCGTGAGCACCGGGATCACCGTGGACCGGCTGGTCGCCGTGTAGGCCAGGGTGAGCTGGCTGCTCGCCCCGACCTGTTCGACCGTCAGCCCGTCGCGCAGATCCCCCGCCGCGACGCCGGTGTCGGCCGACACCTGGTCGACCACCTGCGGGGAGGTCACGGCGGCGGCGAAGGCCGCCGCGAACTGGTTGGCCGCCTGCGTGCCGGTGTACTGCTGGGCCGCGTTGCCGCCGACCAGGGCCGGCGCCGCGACGTACGAGGTGGCCGTGTAGCGCTGGGGGCCGAGCAGGACGACCAGCGCGGCCACCGCCGCGGCGACCACCGGGACTCCGACCACGACCCAGAGCCGACGCCGCGCGACCCGCAGATAGTCGACGATCTCCACCCTTGCGCTCCCCACTGTCCGGTAGCTCATCCGATGCCCCGCCCGAGCGCCGTCGGCGCGACGGGCGTCACGACCCGGTCCGCGCCCGCGGGCACGCCCCGGGCGATCGCGTTGGCCGCGGCGGCGAACGCCGCGAAGTACCACAGCGTGACCACGTTCGAGATCACGTTGGAGGCCGCGCTGACCGCCACGAAGGCGACCGCGCAGCCGAGGAAACCGACCGCGATACCCCGGCCCAGCGTGCCCGGCGGGGCTCGGCGCAGCGCCGTCCACCCGGCGTGCAGGCAGAGGACCATCATCGCCAGGTAGGCGAGCAGGCCGAGCAGACCGGTCTCGACGTACGCGCGCAGGAAGTCGTTGTGCGGCTTCTTCGCCTCGTCGGCCTCGAACTTGGTCATGTTGGGCCCGATGCCGGTGACCGGGTTGCGGTTGGCCAGGGAGACGATCTCCGACCAGTAGTCGACCCGCCAGGCGAGGGTGTTGCCGGTCGGGTCACCGCCGACGGCGGTGCTGTCGGCGAGCTGCCCGAAGCGCTGCGCGACCGTCGGCAGCAGGGCCGCACCCGCCACCGCGACCAGGCACAGCGCCACCAGCAGGCGCCGGCTGCGGTGCAGCAGCGCGACCACGACCAGGCCCAGGGCCGCGCCGAGGATGGCGCTGCGGGTGTTGGTGAGCAGCAGGAACACCAGCGACGCCGCGAGCAGCACGCCGAGTGCGACCCGCAGCCGGCGGACCAGATACCGGTGCACGCCGAACCCGAAGATCACCATGAACATCAGGTACCGGCCGAACGTGGTCGACTGGCTGAACGGCCCGCTGATCCGGGTGAAGTCGCCCTTGACCTCGGCCGGTGGGTCGCCGAGCAGGACCAGCACGGCGGTGTAGCCGACCGCCAGCGCCAGGGAGGCGTACGCCGCGAGCAGGAACCGCCGGATCGCCGGCAGGTCCGGCATCAACTGCTCCAGGACGACGAACATCACCACCACGGTGCCGATGCGCAGCGCCTCCAGCGCGCTGGGCACGGGCTGCGCGGCGCCCAGCGCGCTGACCAGCGAGGTCGCGCCGACCAGCAGCAGCGCCACGCCGAGCGGGGAGCCGCGCAGCCGGCCCCTCTCGCGCAGTTGCGCGGCCAGCCACAGACCGGCGGCGAGCAGGAACAGCACGGCCAGGATCGTCGACGGGTCCAGCGTCCGGGTGGCGCCGCCGGCGTCGGCGCGGCCGGCGGTCGGGCCGCTGAGCTTGAACAGGTCGACGCAGGAGCGCACGGCGAGCATCAGCAGCACGTACGCCGCGAAGCGGGTCAACGCGAGCACCCCGACCGCCAGCCCGACGACCACCACGAGAGGCAGCACCACGCCCACCCGGTCGCCACGGGTCATCGCCAGGCCGGCGACGACCGCCACCGCGGCGCACAGCAGCGCGGCGCCACCGGTCAACAGGCGCCCGGTCGGGTCGCCGGCCGGGCGACGCCGGGCCCCGTCGGGCGGGCCGGCGTCACGCACCGTGCCGTGTCGCTGTCCGTCCACTCGCTCGCCGACCACTCGTTTCCAGGGGGTGCCGTTGCCGGTCACCGCCGAGGGACCGGGAGAACGGCCTAATCTAACGGTTGCCGTCACCCCGGGAACATGGGCCGTTGCGTCGGCCGTGGACGGCGTAACGTCCGGCCCCCGACGGCGACACGGCCCATGATCCCCTCACGAGGAGTGACGGCGTCGTGATCCACCGGGTGGGCACGAGTCGGCGACCGACCGACGCGTGCCCACGCCGCCCGGCGGATCGCCCACCGCACCCGGGCTTTCGTCCACGTGCGCTGAGCGGCCGCCCCGCCCGGCAGCGGGGTGTCCCGCCCACGGACGGGGGCCGCCGGCCCGTCGCCGGATCGGGACGACGAGGATTGACGGGACGCCCTGGAACCCTCTATAAACCTGAGAAAGCTGGTCACGTACGTCGATGAGTTCGGCCTCCGCCCACCGCACCGACCCCGCGAGCCGCGCGGTCGGTGCCCCTGTGGCGGCACCCGGCTCCCCCGCCGTCCACGACGGGTCGACCGGGGCGACCCAGCCCGACACCGAAGGCGGTAACGTGCGATACACCGACGGCCCGAGCGTGGAATGTGACCTCTACATCGAGGCGGCTCCGCCGCGGGTCTGGGATCTCGTGACCGACATCCACCTGCCTCCTCGGCTCAGTCCCGAGCTGCAGCGGGTGGAGTGG
Organism: Micromonospora sp. CA-111912; assembly: GCF_050948415.1. Classification (NCBI taxonomy): domain Bacteria; kingdom Bacillati; phylum Actinomycetota; class Actinomycetes; order Micromonosporales; family Micromonosporaceae; genus Micromonospora; species Micromonospora sp. CA-111912. The sequence goes on along the minus strand of NZ_CP192007.1, from coordinate 3,399,977 downwards.
ATCGACGGGGCGGACAGCCCGAAGCTGGGGGCGAGCTTCGTCGGCTACAACCGCCACGAGCAGATCGGCGAGTGGCGCACCGTCTGCCGGGTGGTGGAGCTGGAGGAGCAGCGCCGGTTCGGGTGGATCGTCCTGGACGTGGACGGCAGGTTCGCCGGGCCCGACGGCAACCACACCGAGCCGGCGGCCGCCTGGTGCTTCGAGATCACGCCCGAGACGACCGGCACCCGGTTGCGGCAGACGGCCCGGATAGGCCCCGCCCGTTCCGGGATCAGCCTGTTCATCGACATGGTGCCCGAGAGCGAGGAGGATCTGGTGGCCTTCCGGCTCGGCCAGCTGCGGACCAACATGGACGCGGGGCTGCGGAACATCAAGGAGCTCGCGGAGAGCGACCGCTGATTGCCCTGATTGCTCTGGTCACGGACCAAGGAGCCCCGAGCCGACGTCCGTGGCCAGAGCACCGAGCCTCAACCGGTCACAGCGACATCCAGCAGTAGAGGTGCTGCCCACTCGCCTGCGCCCGGCGGGCCAGCCCGACGAGTTGCCGGAGCACGGGCAGCATTTCCACCGGCACGCCCCAGGACAACTCGTCGATCCGCGACCAGCGGTCGGCGAGGGCCGGCAGCCGGTCGTCCGCAAGCGCGGCGAGCACGTCACGGGCGCGGTCGCCGAGCCTGACCACCCAGGGCCCGTCGTGCTCCGCTGCCGCGGTGACCGCGTCGGGCCAGATGAGCCGGTCGCCGACGAGGCCGACGTCCCACGGGACGTCGAGGGCGAGCGACACGGCCTGGCCGAGCACCACCGAGGGGTCGACGGCCTTGGCCTCCACGACGTCCGCCTCGGGAGGGGCTGCCGCCCCCACCAGCGGGCCGCCGTTCGTGGCGGCCATCGACGCGGCGACCGCCTCGTCGTCGGCCGCCCGGAAGTAGTCGTACAGAACACCCATGGGAGTCTCCGATCGATCCGCCACCGCAGGTGGACGCGGAGCGGCGTAGGGAAGATAGGACATCAGGCGCGGTCCCCTGCGCGGTGTGGGGCTGCGCGTGCTGGAGGCTGCGCGGCCGATCAGGGCGCGGCTGCGGCGACGCAGAACTCGTTGCCCTCCGGGTCGGCCATCACCACGTGGTGGCCGTCGAACTCCGCCAGCACGCTCCCGCCCGCCTTCACCAGGCGCTCGGACTCCGCCCTGATCCGGGCCCACCGCTCGTCGGGACCGCCGTGTCCCGGCACCCGGACGTCGATGTGCAGCCGGTTCTTCGCCGTCTTGGGCTCGGGGACCCGGAGGAGCGAGAGACGGGGGCCGACGCCGTCGGGGTCGCAGAGCCACGCGCCGTCGTCCTCGGAGTCGTCCTCCGGCAGGTCGAACTGCGCGAGCCACTCCGCGCGGGTCGCGAAGGGGGCGGGCGGTGGCTCGTCGACGTAGCCCAGCGCCGTCCTCCAGAACGCGGCGAGGAGTTGCGCGTCCGCACAGTCGAGCGTCAGATCGATCTTGGCTGCCATGGGGGAACCGTATCGCGCACCTGCGACAGTCGGGCCACCAGCGGTTCAGCGGCGCCGAGGCTCGGGTTGGCGGCGCGGGCGGGGCGATCGGACGGCCAACTCGAGGTACAGCCGCTCCAGGTCTCGGGCCGCCACGTCCCAGCTGTACTCGGCGAGCACCCGGTCACGCAGCAGCGTGGCGCCGGCCCGCTCCGCAGGCCCGTCGGCGGTCACGGTGGCTAGCGCCCGCAACAGGTCGTCGCCGTCGCCGTCGCGGAACAACCGCCGGCCGGGGGCATCGCGTTCCAGCACCTCGACGTGCGGTTCGATGTCGCTGGCCACCACCGGCAGCCCGTACGAGGCGGCCTCCAGCAGCGTCAGCGGCAGTCCCTCCAGCCGGGAGGGCTGGACGAAGGCCGCCGCGTGCGAGTACAGCTCGGCGAGCTGCTCGCCGTAGACGAAGCCGGTGAACACGATGCGCGGGTCGTCGCCGGCCTCGCGGCGGAGCCGGGCGACGAAGTCGTCGGTGAAGGCGGAGCCGCCGACGACGACCAGCCGCAGGTCGGTGGACAGCCGCCGGAACGCCCGCACGAGCAGGTCCGCCGCCTTCTCCGGCACGAGCCGGCCGACCAGCAGCAGGTACCCGCCGGGACGCAGGCCGAAGCCGTCGAGTTGGCGGGGCGGCAGGTGCCGCGGGGCTGTCACCCCGTTGGGGATGTACCGGGCGGGCCGCCCGAACCTGGTCGCGTAGTGCGTCGACAGGCCGCGCGACACCGTCACCCGGGCGTCCGGGACGTACGCGCTGAGCCGGTACGCGGTGCCGAGCACGGCGCGCGCCGCCCGACCCCACTTGTCCCGCTGGTTGTCCAGCCCGTGCACGGTGAGCACCACCTTCGCCCGGGAGGCGTAGCGGGCCAGCGGGGCGGTCAGGATCGGGCCGAGCCCGTGGTAATGCACGATGTCGGGCCGTTCGGCCAGGGCCGCCAGGGTCGAGGTGGTCGAGTGCACGATCGCGTCGAGGTGCTTGCTGGCGACGGTGCGGGCCCGGCGCAGCCGGATGCCGCGGTACTGCTCGGCGGACACGTCGCCGTAGCTGTCCCGGCAGTAGACGGTCACCTCGTGGCCGAACGCGGCGAGCCGGCTGGCCATCTCCTCCACGTGCCGCTCGATCCCCCCGTAGGTGGCGGGCACGCCCTTCTGCCCGATCATCGCCACCCGCAGGGGGCGCCAGCCCGGCGGCCGGGTCGCGCCCGGCCCGGACCGGTCGAGGCGGAACGGGCTGGTCGCCTCGACGGCGTCCTCACGAAACGGCACTGTCCCCCCTTGGTTCGCTGCGCCCGAGGTGGCGAACAGGCACCAGACGCACGGGACGCTAGATCATCGGTGGACCGGCGGACAGGGGCCGGACAGCCAGCCTGAGCAGCACGTCCGGCCATCCGCGCACCCGGTGCGCCGCCTTGGGAACGGAGCGTGTCCGTCCTCTGACGACTGTGGGGCAGGTCAGGCGGTGGAGCCGCCGGACTCCACCCGGTCGACGGTCGACTCGGACATGTTCCGGTGGCCGGGCGGGGCGAGGTCGGGCTGACTACGGCTGGTCGGCCAGCACCAGCTCCCGGAGCCGTTGGTCGAGCGCCGGGGCGTCCAGGCCCCCCGGCCAGCCGCGCAGCAGCGCACCGCCCTTGGCCACCACCACGACCGCCGGTGGCTCCCGCACCGCGTACGAGCGCCAGATCGTCTGCTGGTCGTCCAGGACGACCGGATACTCCACCCGGTGGGCGCGCAGGTAGTCCTGGACCTCGTCGGCCTGGTCCGCGCCGGCCACACCGACGAAGACCACCCGGTCCCGGTAGCTGCGGGCGAGCTCGCTGAGGGCGGCCTGGCGGCCGGCGCAGGTGGTGCACCAGGAGTTGAAGAAGGTGAGCACGACCGGACGCTGCGCCCACAGGTCGGCGGCGGCGAGCGGGGTGCCGTCGGTCAGCGTGCCGGTGAACGCCGGGGCGGCCGGGGCGGACCCGGGCGCCGGGCGCAGCACCAGGTCGGCGGGGACCGGCCCGGGCAGCGTCGCCGCTCCACCGGCGGGTGCCGGCGCGGGCTGCTCGGGCGGGGGCGTGCTGCACCCGCCCGACAGCGCCACCGCCAGCAGCAGCGGCAGCAACACCCGCCTCATGACGGGACCACCGCCACCAGCGCCGGCCCCTCACTGCTGTCCGGCGTCAGGTCGAGCGCCGGCCGGCCGTCCACCTCGAGCCGGTAGGAGGCCCGTTGCGGCACCCGCACACCGACGGCGAACTCGCAGTAGGTGGGTACCCGCTCGACCCCCAGGTCCTCGGCGAAGGCGGCCACCGCGGTGCCCGCCGACAGCCGCCCGGTGGCCAGCGCCGCACCGTCCGGGTCGAGCACGCGGAACGGTGCCCGGTTGTGGAAGTGCAGGTACGGGCCGGTGCCGGCGCAGTCCACGCCCTCGGCCCGGATGTTGATGTCACGGACCAGGACCCGGACCGTCGTCGGGGAGACCGCCTCCTGCGTGGCGCCGCCGGCGCCGCAGCCGGTCGCGCCGGCCAGCAGCAGGGGCAGCAGCGTCATGGTGCCTCGCCGCACGTCGTCCTCCTCTCGCCCGCCTTCCGGGGCCGCGGCGGCGGCTGGCCGTCGCCGCGGCCCCGGAAGGAACGGGGTCAGCCTCGGGTGCCGGTCAGGACTTCTCGACCCGGCACTGCTTGGTCACGGTCTTCGTCGGGTCGCTCTCCGAGGTCGCGGTGAGCTTCACGAAGCCGGCGTCCGCGGCGGCGGCGGTGGCGCCCACCGACACCTTGACCGTGGTGGACTTGCCGAACTGCGCGGTGGCGAGCTGGTTGGGCAGCCAGGTCCGCCAGCCCTTGCCGGCCACCTCCGCCGACAGGCGGTAGACGTCCGACTTGAGGTACGCGCTGACGTTCTCCGGGTGCTGCTGCCCGCCGGCCGAGTACGAACCGGTGTTGGTCAGCTCGAACGAGCAGGTCGCCCCGCGGTTGGTCGGCTTGCTGCTGCCGGTCGCCTCGCCCTTGCCCAGCGTCACGCCGTGGCTGCTCGGCCCGCCGGTGCCGTCCAGCGAGCGCACCGCCACCGTGTAGGACAGCGAGCCGGCCGAGTCCCGCTTCAGGTCGATGATGTAGAAGTGCAGCCGGTTGGCCTCGTCGACGTACTCGTACTGGCTGCCGGTGTCCGCTCCGGCGTGGAACAGCGCGTCGGAGAGCTGCCGGTAGTCACCCATGGTGATCTTCTGCGGGGTGCCGTCCGGGCGGTAGAAGTCGATCATGTCGATGTCCTGCGGGTTGGCGTCCACCACCCACTGGAACGGTGCGCTGTCGGCGTTCTTCGTCTTGCTCAGCAGCACGCCGCTGTCCGGGGTGAAGGAGTCCGCGCCCATCCGGTCGACGACCTCGACGGTGTAGTTGTTGAAGTTGCCGCCGTCGCACAGCGGGTCGGTGCTGACGCCGCACGTCGGCGACAGGTCCTTGTTCAGCGCGATGTTCACGCCGGTCAGGCCCTTCGGGCCGGCGTCGACCGCGCGGGCGGTTACCTGCGCGACCACCATGCCCGAGGAGGCGAGCGACTCCCGGGACAGCCGTAGCACGTGCTCCTCGCCGAGCAGGCCGATCTTGATTTTGTCCCGCACGGTGTGCAGCGAACCCATCGAGCCGCCGTTGGTCGGCGGGATCTGCCAGCGGGTGTGCGGGCCGCCCGGGCCGTTGAACGACCCGCGCGACATCATGCTCCAGATGCCGGTGTAAGCCCTGCGCAGCGGCTCGCCGTACGGGTTGTTGTAGTTGTCGCCGATGCCCAGCAGGTGGGTCAGCTCGTGGGCGTAGACGCCCATGCCGGAGCTCTCCCCCTGCGTCGAGGAGCCGCCGCCCGCGTTCGGCCACAGCGTCGCCGCCGCCTTCCACGAGGTCCAGTCCACGTAGCGGGTCTTCGCCCAGTTCGGCAGGTTGGGGTCCGGCGGGCCCCAGGCGTCCGGCACGTCCTCCTTGTTCTGGAAGATCATCTGCCCGAACTCCTGCCAGGTCGACGACTCGTCCTGGCCCGCGCTGAGGATGAACACCAGCTCGTACTGGTTGGCGACCTCCTCGCCGACGGCTGCCCGCCAGGCGCCCAGGCCGTCGGTGCGGATGTTCTTGCCGCACACGTCCCCGCTCGGGCAGGCGCCCGGGTTGAAGCTGTTGTCCAGCCCGTACTGGTGGGACTTCGCCGGCATCTGGTACGGCCCGAACCCGGCGAGGTCGACGCCGTAGCGGCCGTTGGAGTCCTGCATCCAGTACTCGTGCAGGGTGTGGCCCTTGTTCAGGGTGTTCGGGGTGTTCAGGAAGTCCTGGTAGAACTTCGGCACGTCCGCCCGGGGGATGTTGGTCGCGACGGACTGGGGGTTGCCGAAGACCGTCGAGCGGGCCCGCTGGGAGACCGCGAACGTCTGGTCGGGATAGTCGAGCGCCACCAGGGCGATCTTGAAGTTGCGGACCGAACCCGACACGCTCGGGTCGGCCCAGTTCTTGCCGGGCACGGCCTTGTAGTCGTTCCAGGTCATCGTGTCCGGGTTCTGCCAGGCCTGCGGGTCGAGGACCTGGAACGGCGCGGTGCCGCCGGCCGGGTTGGCCGGGGCCGCGGCGGCCTGCGCCGCCCCGGTCGCCACGAGCGTGGTCACCACGGCCGCGGCCAGCAGGGAACGCCTCAGCCGCGTTCGGTTGGGGGTAGCACGGTGCACGGAACCACCTCTCGTCGGGGGAACGCGGTGCCGGGCATCCCGGTGGGGGGATCGCGGAACACCTGTCAGCAGGCCGCGCAGCGAATCTAGGAGGGTGGGCCGGGGCTGGTCACCGTGCAGATGTCGGCAGGTGGGGCGGCGACTTCCGACACCTGAAGGACCGGCGCACACCGGCGGATCAGCCGGCGGGGACCCCGGAAGCCGGTTCGGCGGTCGCCGCGAGGGCCCGCAGCACGTCCCGGCGCACCCGCTCGGCGGCGGGCCCGGACAGGGGCCCACGCGGTGGGCGGCACCGGCCGCCGAACCGCCCGGCGCACTCCATGGCGAGCTTGACGGCCTGCACGGACTCGGGTCGGGAGGTCCAGCCGAGGAGCGGGTGCGACTCGGCGTAGAGCGGCAGCGCCCGGCCCAGGTCTCGGGCGACGCACAGCTCGTACAGCCGCACGGCCTCGCGGGGCAGCGCGTTGGACAGGGTGGCGACCCATCCCGTCGCGCCGCACAGCACCAGTTCCAGCAGCACGTCGTCGGCGCCGGCCAGCACGTCGACGTGTGGGCAGAGGTCCCGCAGGCGGTGCAGCCTGCGCACGTCGCCGGTGACCTCCTTGACCGCGACGATCCCGTCGATCTCGGCGACGGTCGCCAACAGGTCCGGCGTGAGGTCCACCCGGGTGTCGTACGGTTCGTTGTGGGCGACCACCGGCAGCCCGATCGCCGCCACCTCCCGGTAGTGGGCGACCACGTCGGCGGCGCGGGCGGCGGGCCCGTCGGGTGGCGGCGCGAGCACACCGTGGGCGCCGGCCTCGGCGGCCTGCTCCGCCCAGCGCCGGGCCTCCCGGCTGCCGTAGCCACCGACCCCGGGCAGCACCGCGCAGCCGGGCGGCGCGGCCTGCACCGTCGCCCGCACCACGGCGGCCCGCTCGTCGTCGGAGAGGGCCCGGTACTCCCCCACCGACGCGCACGGCGCAACCCCGTGGCACCCCTGGGCGGCGAGCCAGCGGACGTGTTCCTGGAGTTGGTCCAGATCGACCGACAGGTCGTCGCGGAACGGCGTGACGATGTCCACCAGCACGCCCCGCCAGGGCCTACCAGCTCTCACTCGGGCATCCTTCCTCCGCACCGGCACCGCCGGTCACCCCACCCGCGCTGTGCGTGCCGGCGCCGGGTGCGGTCCGTACCGGAACCTTAGGAACGTCCCTGACCGCCGGTCTTCGGACAGATGCCGGAACAGGCGCGTTGCCGCCCGTCCTTTTGTCGCGACTTCGACAGTGGACCTTGCGCGGGTACCCACCCGCACCGGAGGGTAAGGACTGGCGGTCGCGCGGCCCCTGTCGCGCGGCGCAACCAGGGGAGATCCATGCACGGTGAGCTCCAGCGAATCGTCGACGCCGTCGCCGCCCGGGTGGGGCGGCCCGCCCTCATCGAGGACCGGCGACAGCGGGTGGTCGCCTACAGCGAGCACAACGGCCCGATGGACGACGTCCGCCGGATGTCGATCCTGCGCCGGCAGACGACGCCGGAGGTGATCGCCTGGTTCCGGGGCATGGGCGTGCTCACGGCGCGCGAGCCGGTCCGCACCCCCGCGTACGCCGAACTGGACCTGCTGCCGAGGGTCTGCGTGCCGATCCGGCACGACGACCTGCTGCTCGGATTCGTCTGGTTCATCGACGCGGACGGCTCGATGACCGACGCCGACATCGCCACCGCGACCAGCGCCTTCACCGACCTGTCGCTCGCCCTGTACCGGGAGAACCTGCTCGGTGAGCTGGCCTCGCAGCGGGAGACCGAGGCCACCCGCACGCTGCTGGTGGAGAGCCGGGAGGCCCGCGAGCACGCGGCGCGGGCGCTGCTGGAGGAGGGCACGGTGGCTGGCGACGGCACCACCGTCGCACTCGTCGCCCAGCTCGTACCGGCCGGCGGGCGGCAGCCCGACGAGGTGGCCCGGATCGCCCTGGAACAGGCCCTGGTGACCACCCGCCGATGGATCGGGGTGCGGGAGACGCTGCACCTGGTCTGGCACGACCACGGGGTGCTGCTGATCTGCGGCGACCGGGTCGCCGGCCGCCCCTCGCCGGAGGTCTCCGCCGGCCACCTGGACGAGGCGCTGGGCACCGCGACCCGGGGCCTGGCCTCGGTGTCCCGGACCGTGACCGGGATCGGCGAGCCCCGCGCCGGGCTGGCCGACGCGGTCGAGTCCTACCAGGAGGCCGCGCAGGCGGCCCGGGTCGGGACACAGCTTTCCGCGCTGGGCCGGGTGGTCTCCTGGGCCGGCCTGGGCATCTACCGGGTGCTGTCCCAACTGGACAGCCAGCACCTCGACGTCGCGGGTGTGCACCCCGGGCTCGAACGGTTGCTGCGCGACGACGCCCACCAGGTGCTGTTGGAGACCCTGGAGGCCTACCTCGACCTGGCGGGCAACGCGCACGCGACCGCCGAGAAGCTCCGGCTGCACCGGACCACCCTCTACTACCGGCTGCAACGGGTCGAACAGCTCGCCGGGACCGACCTGAAGGACGGCAACGAGCGGCTGTGCCTGCACCTGGCGATGAAGCTCGGCCGGCTCACCGGCCACTACCGGACGGTGTGACCAACGGCGGCCCGGACGGCCGCCCCAAAGCGCCGACGGACCGGAGCACGGCCCCGGCCAGACAGCGGGCGGCGATTGACATGACATCGACACGCTGCTATCTGTTAACAGAATTCCTAATTGTCGCGGCCCCCACCTAGGAGTGCCATGCCTGCCAAGAGGACAGCCGCCTACCTCGCCGCGGCCCTGCTGGTCCCCGCCGCGGTGGTCGGCTACGGCCTGCCGTCGGCCAGCGCCGCGACCGCCGGGCCGATCACCGGACTGGGCGGCAAGTGCGTCGACGTCGCCGCCGCCAGCTCCGCCAACGGCGCCGCCGTCCAGCTCTACGCCTGCAACAACACCGCCGCCCAGATCTGGACCGTCGGCAACGCCGACGGCTCGATCCGCGCGCTCGGCAAGTGCCTGGACGTCACCGCGGCGTCGACCGCCGACGGCGCCAAGGTCCAGCTGTACGACTGCAACGGCACCGGCGCCCAGCGGTGGAGCGCGTCCAACGGCGCCCTGGTCAACGCCGGCTCGGGCAAGTGCCTGGACGTCACGGACCGGAACACGGCCGACGGCACCCGGTTGCAGATCTGGACCTGCGCCGGCAGCGCGAACCAGCGGTGGACCCTGCCCGGCGGGGGCACCACCCCCAGCCCGTCCGCCCCCGCCGGGGTCAACCTCGACAACCCGGCGAAGAAGGACGCGGCCATGCAGCTCGTCTCCGCCGCGGAGAACTCGTCGCTGAACTGGCGGGCCCAGTTCTCCTACATCGAGGACATCGGCGACGGGCGGGGCTACACCGCCGGCATCATCGGCTTCTGCTCCGGCACCGGCGACATGCTGGAGCTGGTCGAGGCGTACACGGCCACCAAGCCGGGCAACGTGCTGGCCCCGTACCTGCCGGCGCTGCGCAGGGTCAACGGCACCGACTCGCATGCGGGCCTCGACCCGAACTTCCCCCGCGACTGGCGCACCGCCGCCGCCGACGGCGTGTTCCAGGCCGCCCAGGAGGCCGAGCGGGACCGGGTGTACTTCAACCCGTCGGTACGCGACGGCAAGGCCGACGGGGTCCGGGCGCTCGGCCAGTTCGCCTACTACGACGCGGCGGTGATGCACGGCTACGAGGGCATGCGGGCGATTCGCAGCCGCGCCCTCGCCCGGGCGAAGCCGCCGACCCAGGGCGGCGACGAGCGGACCTGGCTCAACGCCTTCCTCGACGAGCGGGTCGTCGAGATGAAGAAAGAGGCGGCGCACTCCGACACGTCCCGGGTCGACACCGCCCAGCGGGTGTTCCTCAACAACGGCAACTTCGACCTGAACACGCCGCTGGTCTTCGCCGTCTACGGCGACCAGTACCGGATCGGCTAGCCGGAGAACCGTGGGGGCGGGGCTCTCACTCGGTCGGCATCGGCGCCGGCAGGGCGCTGCCCGTCCGGTCCGGGTCCCTGGCGGTGCCGACGTACGAGCTCCGGTTCACCCCGTTGCCGTCCAACGTGCTCATGATGCCGTTGACGTAGCCGTACGCGTCGTTGTAAAGCCGCAGCCAGACCGAGCCGCTGGAGCCACCGGTGAAGCCGCAGCCGAGGGCGATCTTGTTCTCCTGGAACGGCCAGATGCCGGGCCGGTAGGTGTGCCCTGGCAGTACTGTCAGGGCACCACGATCGCGGGGCTGGCGCACCACGCGAGGTTCGCGGAGATCGACTACTCGGGCCGCCGGCCGGGCCCGGCGCAGCAGCTTCCACGCCGCGCCGGGCCCCGTCGTCGCGCGCCGACGGGACGGTTCGTCGGCACCCCCGTTCGCTGGTCAGTACCGCGACCACCTCTGGTTGGCGCTGCCGGCGCAGTCCCAGAGCTGGAGCTTGCCCCCGTTGGCCGGATTCTGGTCGCGCACGTCGACACACCGGTTGGCGCTGAGGTTCACCAGGTCACCGGAGGCGTTCAGGGTGAACCGCTGGGCCGGGTTGCCGTTGCAGGAGACGAGGTTGACCTCGGTGCCGTTGGCAGTGCCGGCCCAGGCGGGGTCCATGCACTTGCCCATCGCCCGCACCGTGCCGTCGCCGGCGAAGGTCCACGCCTGCGCGGCGGTGGTGTTGCAGTCCCAGATCTGCAGCTTGGCGCCGTCGACCGGGTTGGCGCTCGGAATGTCGATGCACCGCCCGCTCTGCGCGCCCCGCAGCCGCGTGGTGGTGGGCGGGTTGCCGCCGTCGGTGTAGCCGTTGACCCGGACGTAGTCGACCAGCATCTGCTGCGGGAACTGGGTGGTGCCGTCCGGGTAGCCCGGCCAGTTGCCGCCGACGGCCACGTTGAGGATCATGAAGAACGGGTGGTCGAAGACCCATCGGTTGCCGCCCAGCCGGCTCGGGTCGACGCGGTGGAACTCGACGCCGTCGAGGTACCACACGATCGAGTTGGGCTCCCAGTCCACCCGGTAGGTGTGGAAGCCGTCGGCCAGCGGCGCGCCGACGGTGCGGCTGCCGGTGATGCCCCCGCCGCCGGAGTAGCCGGGCCCGTGGATGGTGCCGTACACGGTGTTCGGCTCCCGGCCGATGTTCTCCATGATGTCGAGCTCGCCGGCGTTCGGCCAGCCCACGCCGCCCATGTCGTTGCCGAGCATCCAGAACGCCGGCCAGATGCCCTGACCCCGGGGGATCTTGATCCGGGCCTCGAACCGGCCGTACGCCTGGGTGAACGTCGCGGCGGTGAGCAGCCGGGCCGAGGTGTACTCGCACCGGCCGTAGTGGCACTGGTAGTTGGCCGGGTTCTCCCGGCGCGCGGTGATGACCAGGTTGCCCTGGCCGTCGTGCACGGCGTTGCTGGTGCTGTTCGTGTAGTACTGCCTCTCGTTGTTGCCCCAGCCGCCGCCACCGATGTCGAACCGCCACTTACTCTGGTCGACGGCCGTGCCGGCAGAGGCGTTGAACTCGTCCTGCCAGGTGATGCCGCCGATCGCCGCCTGGGCGGGCGCGGTGGGGCCGGGCAGGACGAGGGACGCCGCGACGACGACGAGGGCGACGGCGGCGCGGGCGAGCGAACGGGGCGCGGAACGGGATCTGATCACGGGAGCCTCCTCGGGCGGTCGTACGGGCGGCGGTGGGGCGCGGTCAGCCCCGCCGCCACTTCTGGTTGGCGGTGCCGGCGCAGTCCCACAGCTGGAGCCGGGCGCCGTCGCCGCCGTTCCAGTCGGCGATGTCGACGCACTTGTTGGCCTGCGGGTTGACCAGGTCACCGGCGGCGGACAGGACGAACTGCTGGGCGGGATTGCCGCTGCAGTTGGCGATCTGGATCACCGCGCCGTTGGCGGTGGACCCCCAGGCCACGTCCATGCACTTGTTGTTCTGGGTGCGCAGGGAACCGCCGGTGAGGGTCCACGCCTGCGCCCCGGTGCCGTTGCAGTTCCACATCTGCAGGGGCACGCCGTCGGAGAAGTTCGAGTTCGGCACGTCGATGCACTTGTTGTTCCAGTTGCTGATCAGCCGGTTCCCGCCCCCGCCGCCGGTCGTGACCAGCGACAGCCCGTACGCGCCGAGGATCTCGTTGACCGGCTGGAAGAAGGTGGTGCCCCCGGTGGAGCAGTTGCCGGAGCCGCCGGAGGTGACCCCCTGCGCCTGGTTCCCGCTGATCCACGCCCCGCCGGAGTCGCCGCCCTCGGCGCAGGCGTTGCTGCGGGTCAGGCCGGACACCGCGCCCTGGGCGTAGTTCACGGTCTCGTTGCGGCCGAGGATGGTGCCGCAGCGCCAGCCGGTGGTGCGCCCCGAACGGCAGACGGAGCTGCCGATCGCCGCGTCCTGCGAGCCGGCCACCGTGACGTTGCCGCCGGAGTAGTTGTTCACCCAGGGCTGCGGGGTCCAGTTGCCGTTGGTTCGCACCCAGCCGTAGTCGTTGCCGGGGAAGGACGAGCCGGCGAACGTGCCCTGCGCGACGTTGTTGAAGCCGAGCGTCGGGCTGCCGGTCCCGCCGCAGTGGCCGGCCGTGACGAAGCCGCCGGCGACCGCGAAGCCGACCGAGCACAGCGTGTTGCCGTTGATGACGTACTGGTCGCCGCCCCGGAGGTCGTACAGCGGGCGGGGCGCGTCGGCGGACTCGACGACCCGGACGGCGTCGGCGGCGACGCCGCTGGCGCGCGCGAACGCGGTCGCCTCGGCAGTGGCGCCCGGCGCCGCCGTCAGCACCACACTGTTGTCGGCGACGTCGACGTACCAGCTGCGGATCCGCTGCGGGTCCGCCCGGACGGCGTGCCGGTCGAGGGCTCGCCTGACGGTGTCGAGGTCGCGCTCGCTGCGGGCGACGACGGTCGCGTCGGCGCCCTCGGCGCGGACGACGGCGGCCAGCGCCCGGTCGGTGACCGCCACGGTCAGCCGCTGTCCGCCCGCCGGGATCCAGGCGCCGGCGAACGCCGCGCCGAGCCGGGCGCGCAGCCGCTTCTCCACCGGCGGCGCGGCGGCTTCGGTGCGCAGCCTGGCGGCGACCTGGCCGGCGGTCAGCCCGAGGTCGCGGCGCATCGCCGTGACCAGCTCCGGCGGGAGGCCGGCGGTGGCCGTCGTGGTAGCCGCCGGGGCTGCGGCATCCAGGGCGTCGCCGGCGCGGGCCGCCAGCGGGGACGCGACGACGAGCAGGAGAGCTGCGGTAACGGTGCCGAACGCGCGGAGCTGTCGCGGCATGGGGTCCTCCCGAGGTCGTACGGTGGGCGGTCGCGGCGGGGCGACGCGAGGGCTGTGGGCCGGCCAGAGAGCGCTCTCAACGAAGTTTGTCGATGTGAACGATTTCTGTCAAGACTGTTACCAGTTGACCGTCCGTCGCTGCTCCCGGCCCTGGTCCGCAGTCCAACCGCCTGCCCACCCGCTGTGCGGAGTCCGTCACCCAGGGGTGCCGCGGCGTTGGCTCCCGTCCGGGTCGGGCGAAGGGGGCGGGGCGGCCGGCGGCAGGACCGGTGCGGCCCTGAGCAGGGCAGCCACGTCGCCGCCCGTCCGCATCACCGTCCGGTCGGGACGCACGAGCGCCGCGCGGGCCCCGCCTCGGCGCAGCCATCGCCCGAGGCCCGAGGCCGGCTCCACGGGCACGAGCACCACCCGCCGCCGCCGCGCCTCGGCGACCGCCTGCGGTCGCGACGGCCCGACGGTGAGCACCGCGAAGGAGGACCCGAGCACGGCGTCGAGGCGGCGGCCGTCGCCCAGGACGGGGTTCGGGCAGAGCCGGCCGTTGCGGCTCCACGGCGACCAACGCCGTCGGCGCAGGGCCGAGCGTCGCAGGGGCGGGGTCGTGCTGTCGAGGACCCTGGCCCGCAGGCCCGGAACGCGGACCAGCCGGGGCGCGACGAGCCGGCGCAGCAGGTTGCCGGCCTCACCGCCCTGGGTCATGGCCCGGCCGACGCCCACGGCGAGCCGGATCAGCGCGGTGACGTGGGGCCTCCGCTCGGTCTCGTAGCTGTCCAGCGCGGCGGCGGGCAGGGCGCCGGCCAGCACGGCGGCGAGCTTCCAGGTGAGATTGCCGGCGTCCCGGAGACCGGCGCCCAGCCCCTGGCCGATGAACGGCGGGGTGAGGTGGGCGGCGTCGCCGAGGAGGAACACGGGCCCGGCGCGCCAACGGTCGACGATCTGGGCGCGGAAGGTGTACTCGGCGCAGCGGACCACCGCGAGCTCCTCGAACGGCAGGTCCCTCGTCCACGGCCGGACCAACTCGTGCAGGGTCTGCGGAGCGGACATGGCCGCCGCCGTCTCGCCGGGCAGGAGGCGGAACTCCCAGCGGTAGCGTCGCGCCCCGACGCGCATGTAGGTCGCGGCCCGGCGGGGGTCGCACACCTGGTGCACGCCCTCCCACGCGTCGATCGCGGCGTCGGTGTCGACGTCGACCACGAGCCAGCGCTGTGCGAAGCCGAGGTCGCGCATCCTCGACCCGATCCGGGCGCGAACGGTGCTGTTGGCGCCGTCGCAGCCGAGAACGTACCGCGCGCGCAGCGCCTGCCGCTCCCCCGATCCCCGGTCGGTGACGGCGACGGCCACCGGGCCGTCGCCGTCGGCGGACACGGCGGTGACCTCGACGCCCCCGCGCAGGGTGATCAGGGGGTCCCGGTCGACGGCGCGGCGAAGGATGGCCTCCAGTCGCGGCTGGTCGAACATGTTCGCCTGGGGGTGGCCGTGGACCCCGTCCGCCGTGCCCCGGCTGAACTGCGCCAGGACGCGGTGGTCGGGGCCGAGCAGCCGCAGCCCCTCGGCCGGCCGGGAGACCGCGGCGAACTCCTCGTGCACCCCCGCCCGGTGCAGGATCCGGCACACCTCGTCGTCGAGGTGGACCGCGCGCGGCCGGGGATAGGCGGCCGGCCACCGGTCGAGCACGACGGACCGGACACCGTGGACGGCGAGCAGCCGGGCCGCCACCAGCCCGGTCGGCCCGGCGCCGACGATGACGACGGGCACCGGATCGTCCACCGTTCCTCCTCGCCCTGGCCGCACCGGCCCGTCGGCCGCCGCTGCCCGGCCCCTCGCCGCCCCGCCGGCCGCCCGGCCACCCCCGGGTCGGCCCGGCGGGCCGGGCCCCCGCTCCGACCGTACCGACCGCCTCCTCAGGCGGCGGTGACCACCCGGTGCAGGCGGCGTGCCTCGGTCACCAGCCGGGACGTCCCGCCCCGGCCCGCGACCTCCGCCAGCCCCGCCACCTCGATCCGGACCCCGGTGCTCGCGGCCGTCTCCGCCGCCAGGGTCAGCAGGTCGGGCAGGCCCCGGGGCGGCGTGGGGGCGGCGAGCAGCGGCGGCAACGCGGCGGCCAGCAGCCGCCACACGCTCAGCGGCGCCCCGGCCGCGGCCGCGTCGCGCAGCGGCTCGACCACGCGGGTCGGCTTCACCACCTGCGCGGCGACCAGGGCACCGAGATGCCCGCCCACCCCGGTGGCGTCAAGGCGACCGGCGCCGGCCAGGCCGAGCAGGGCGTCCAACGTGGCGATCCGGTCGGTGCCGTGGCGGGCGCCGAGGCCGTAGGCGAGCGCGAGGTCGACGGCGGCCCCGCCGGGGCCGCCGCACTCGACGAACGACGGCAGCGCCACCGCGCCGTCGCGCCGGTCCATGTCGGCGGCGGCGGCCACCTCCGGCAGGACGTACGCGGCGACCACGCCCAGGTGGTGGGGCAGGACCGACGGCCAGAGCCGCGTCCAGCCGTGGTACTCCGTCTCCACCGGCGGCGGGTCGGTGGTCAGCAGGCCGTACCGGTCGTCGTACCCGTCCGGCGGGCGCAGCTCGACCGCGACGCGGCGGGCCGGCAACTGTTCGTACTCCCAGTCGTAGCCCGTCTTCCGGGCCCGGCGGGCGAGGGTGGTGACCCGCATGACCGGGGCCGGCAGCCCACCGGAGCGCAGCCAGCCGGCGAGCCGGTCGCCGGCCGGGGTGCGCAGCGCCTCGGACTTGCCGGCCAGCGCCTCGTCGGCGCCGGTCGGCAGGCGCAGCAGTGCCTGGGTGAGATCCCAGTGCCAGGGCTCCCGGTCTCCGAGTGCCGTGAGGCGTTCCAGCAGCGCCAGCGGGTCGAGTGCGCCGTTGGCCGAGGTGGGGGTCGCGAGCAGGCCGGGGTGGCCCGGCTCGCCGAGGTGGTGGCCGATCTCGGCGAGCCGGGCCCGCAGCAGGGCGTGCGGCGCCGGGACCCGGGGGTCGGTGGCGACCAGTTCCGGTTGCGCGGGCGACCGGTCGGTGCGCCGCACGGCGGCGAGCAGCGCGCCCCACCGGCTGCGCTGTGGGGCCGCCGGGCGGGGCTCGCCGGCGGATTCCAGCACCGCGCCGACGAGGCCACACAGGCAGCACGGGTCCCAGCTGTGCTCGCTGGCCCAGGACCAGTGCCGACGGGCGAGGACCGGGCCGAGCGCGGCACGTACCCGCGCGCCGTCGGTCGCGGTGAGGCAAACCAGCCCGTCGAGGATCCGGTCGAGCGGCTCCCCGTGCTTCTCGGTGCCCAGCAGCGCGGCGACCTCCTCGGCGAGCTCCTCGACGTCGGTGATCGGGGCCGGGGCGGGTGCGGGCGGCCCCGGGGGCGGCAGGTCGTCGCCGCGCGGCCCGGTGACCGCCGGGCCCCCAACGGCGCTCCGGGCGAGGCCGTGCCGGGTGGCCAGCGCGGTGGCGCGCTCGCGAAGGTCGACGGCGGGGTGCTCGGCAGCGACGGCAATCACCTCGGCGATCTCCGCGGCCCGGTCCCGGTGCCCACGGGCGAGCCGGTCGAGCCAGGTGAGCTGGCCGCGCACCAGCGCCTTGTCCGGGCGGGCCAGCACCTCGCGGGAGGTGTCGAGCACCGCCTCCAGTTCCAGGTCGGACACCTCGCGCAGCGCCCTCTGGGCCGTGGTCGCGACGGTGGCCGGGGCGTCGGCGAGCAGTCGCAGGTAGTCGGTGCGGCGGGCGGCGACCTCGTCGGTGGTGGGTTGGAGCCGTTCGAGCAGGATGGTGAAGGCCCGCAGCGCGGCCGGTCGGTCGCCGCGCAGCAGCCGGCCGACAGCGCCGTCGAGCAGGGTGGCGCGGTCGACGAGGCCCTCGGCCGCGAGCTGCGCCAACGCGGTCGGGAACGCGTGCGGGCGGCGGTCCGTCCAGTCGGTGACGATCTCGTCGAACATCATCAGCGCGCCGAGGCCGTCGACCTCGAACAGCCGGGGCAGCAGCGCCGGCAGGAGCGGGTCGGCGCGGAGCCGGTCGACCAGCGGCACCGGCGCGCCGCGCCGCCGCCGGTCGGGGCTCGACAGGGACCGCAACCACAACTCGACGAACTGGTTCCCGGACGGCGGCACGGCGTCGGTGGGCAGCAGCGCGGCGACGAACCGCCAGTGCTCGACCCAGGTGTCGCGGTGCAGCTTGTCGGCCATCCGCCGGGCGAGGTCGGGCAGCCAGGTGACGCCGCGGTCGTCGGCGACCGCGCGGACGAGCGTCGCCGCCCGCTCCCCGTCGGCGGCGACGGAACGACGGGCGAGGATCGCGCCGGCCTGGGCGGCGGTGGGCAGGCAACCGACCGCGAGGACGGCCAGGGCGGTGCCCTTGCTCGCGCCCCAGAAGGACCGCTGCCCCTTGAACCAGTCGGTCAGGGCGGCGCCGACGGCGCGGCGGCGGTCCTCGGGCAGCCCGGCCAGGGCGTCGACGATCAGGTCGGCCGACCCGGCGTCGATCAGGTCGAACAGGTCGCTGGTGCCGCCGGCCGCCAACTCCCACCGGCGCCGGACCGTGCTCTTCACACCCGCTCCCGCACGTCGGCCGTGGCCATCCGGGTGGCCAGCGCGTGTTTGCACGGCCCGCGCTGGCCACGGTGCTTGGCCCACCAGGGGCAGGTGCAGTTGAATTCGCCGTCGGGAAGCCGGCGTACCCGGTAGACCTCGTCGCCGCTGCGTACGGTGGCGCCCGCCTCGTCCGAGGCGACGGCACCGGCGTCGAGCAGCGCCCGCGCGCCCACCAACCGCGGGTTGTCCCGCTCGGCCCGGCCCGCGTCGTAGGGCATGACGCGGTGGAAGTAGGCCGCCTCGGAGACGTCGTAGCCGACCCGCCCGGCGGTGCCGAGTTGGGCGAGGGCGCCCCGGACCCGGGCCGCGTCGATGCCGGCGGAGGTGGCCAGGGCGTCGACGTCGACGGTCGGGTCCCAGGACAGCAGGGCCGAGACCAGCTCGGCGTCGTCGACGACGTCGTCGCCGGCCAGGGCGGTCAGCGCGGCGCCCTCGCCGGAGAACCCGCGGTAGGGCTCGGGCGAGAGGGTCAGCGACAGTCGCAGGGCCCCGGTGCCGAGCTCCCAGGTGCTGGGCAGCGCCGCCGAGCCGGGCGCGACGGTCGGCCCGTAGACGCGTAGGGTCCGGGCGAAGCGCAGCATGCCGCGCAGGGCGGCCAGCCGACCCGCGCCGGCGAGGCACACCGCGCCGGGGACGGGCCGGGACGTCAGCCGCAGCGACCGCCCCGCGGGCACCGCCCAGAGCACCGACCGATCGTTGGACGTCGGCAGCCGGCGCAGGAAGACGGCGGCCTCGGCCGCCGGGATCTCCGCCTGCGGCTCGAACGCCGCGGCCAGCACCTGCACCTCGGCGAAGCCGCGCAGCCAACGCACCGGCAGCGGCACCTTCTTCTCGACGACGGCGCCGTCCATGGTGGACACGGTCAGGTCGTCGGGGCCGACCGACAGGAGCAGCGGGTCGAGGCCGCCGACCCGGGCGAGCGCCTCGCGCAGCGGGTTGTTGACGTCGACGTTGGTGGTGCCATGCTCCACCACGTCGCCGTCGAGCCCGGCCGGCAGGGCGTCGAGGCGGGCGTAGACCCCGCAGCAGCCGGAGAACGACTCGAACCGGAGCCGGTCCCGGCTGCCGGTGACGACCGGGTCCAGGCTCGCCGGGCTGACCGGCCGGTAGTAGCGGGTGCGGGCCACCTCGGCGACGGCGAGCAGCCCGACGGCGGCCTGCTGGGGTGTGGTGAGGAACCCGGTGAAGAACCGGGGGTTCGGCGCCGGGCCGCCGCTGGTCTGCAACGCGAGACCGTCGCGGCGCAGCGTCGAGGATCCCAGGTACCGGTACGTCTGTTGGCTGCTCACGGGCCGGGACGGTACAAGATCGCCCTGACAGTTTCCACGGGGCGGATCACGCGGGCCGGTCGGCTTCGGCGTGGACAGTTGGCCGCACGGCAGCAGCTCACCCTGCTCGTCCCCGCCTGCCTACGACAGGAGGCGCGATGTCTCCCCACCCCTGCATCCACGGCCGACCTCGACACAGGCTCTCCATGATCGTCTGCTGATTTGTGAGACGACACGCCGGGCGAGTTCTCCGTAGACAGCAGACGATCATGGAGAGCCACCCCGACGAAGGGAGGGGCGGCGCTGGGCGGGAGCCGGTGGCCCCGGCGGAAACTATCCCGCAGCGCGGCCCGCGTTCGCGCTGCGGCCTCACCGGCAGGACGATGCTCCCGCCGAACCGGGGATCACATCCGCAGCCCGGGCGACGACGCGCGAGCGCGCGGTCTCAGCCCTCGACGGCCCGATGAGGCATAGGACCACGGTATAAGGCATCCGATATACATTCATTCCCTTGGATGGTTGGTAGGCTCGGCCCAGTCCGTTCGCGCCGTCGCCCGGCTGCATCTGGCCCCGGGACGGCCAGATCACGGGAGGCCGGGAGATGACGCCGCCACCGAACCGCCGCCGGTCGGCCGCTGCGGCCGTCCTGTTCGCCCCGATGCTGGCCGCCGCCATGGCCGGCGCTCCGGCGAACGCGGCCCCGGCCACCGGGGACATCCTGCACGCGGGCGGCGTCACCGCCGTCGAGGGCAGCTACGTGGTGGTGCTCGCCGACGCCGGCCGGCGGGCCGCCGACGCCGACTCGGCCACGAGGCTCGCCGACCGGTACGGCGGCTCCGTCGGTCAGATCTACCGCGCCGCGCTGCGCGGGTTCGAAGCCCACCTGTCGGAGCGGGCCGCCCGGCGACTGGCCGCCGACCCGGCCGTGGCGTACGTCGAGCAGAACCACGTGGTGTCGGTGGCCGCCGGGGTCCAGCTCAACCCGCCGTCGTGGGGACTCGACCGCATCGACCAGCACCTGCTGCCGCTGAACCAGAGCTACGCCTACCCGAACACCGCGCCGGGCGTGCGCGCGTACGTCATCGACACGGGCATCCGCGCCACCCACGTCGACTTCACCGGCTCCGCCGGCGGCGGGTACGACGCCGTCGACGGCGCCCTGCCCGCCGACGACTGCAACGGCCACGGCACCCACATCGCCGGCACGATCGGGGGCCAGCAGCACGGGGTCGCCAAGGACGTCCACCTGGTCCCGGTGCGGGTGCTCAACTGCGCCGGCAGCGGCACCTACGCGCAGGTCATCGCGGGGGTCGACTGGGTCACCGCGAACGCGGTGAAACCCGCCGTGGCCACCATGGGCCTGGGCGGCAACGCCAGCACCGCGCTCGACAACGCGGTCACCGCCTCGATCAACTCCGGCGTCACCTACACCGTCACCTCGGGCAGCTCCGCCACCAACGCCTGCAACTACTCCCCGGCGCGGGTGCCGGCGGCGCTCACCGTCGCCGGCACCACCCCGACCGACGCCCGGATGAGCTCCGCCAACTACGGCTCCTGCGTGGACCTGTTCGCCCCCGGCCAGGGCATCACCTCGACCTGGCACACCAGCAACACCGCCACCAACACGATCAGCGGCGGGCCGATGGCCGCCGCGCACACCGCCGGGTGCGCGGCCATGGTCCTCCAGGACCACCCCACCTGGACCCCCGCCCAGGTGGCCGCCCACCTCACCGGCACCGCCACCACCGGCGTCGTCGGCGCTCCGGGGGCCGGCTCGCCCAACCGGCTGCTCTACTGCGGCGGCTGAGGTCACGGCGGCACCGGAGGGACCCGGTCAGGGGCGGTAGCGGTAGCCCATCCCCGGCTCGGTGATGAGGTGTCGCGGGCGGGCCGGGTCGTCCTCCAGCTTGCGCCGCAGTTGGGCCATGTACTGGCGCAGGTAGTTGGTCTCGTTCTGGTATTCCGGCCCCCACACCTCGTGCAGCAGTTGGCGCTGGCTGACGAGCTTGCCGGGGTGGCGCAGCAGCCTGTCGAGCACGGCCCACTGGGTGGGGGTGAGCCGCACCTCCGCGCCGTCGTCGCGGGTCACCGTGCGGTCGACGAGGTCGACGGTGTGCCGGCCCACCCGGGGAGCCGCCGTCGCCCCGTCGGCCGCCGGGGCGGCGAGGCGTCGGGTGACCGCGCGGATGCGGGCGAGCAGCTCGTCGATGCCGAACGGCTTGGTGACGTAGTCGTCCGCGCCGGCGTCGAGGGCGGCGACCTTGTCCTCGCTGCCCGCCCGGCCGGACAGCACGATGATCGGCACCGTCGTCCAGCCGCGCAGGCCCCGGATCACCTCGACGCCGTCGAGGTCGGGCAGGCCCAGGTCGAGGACCACCAGGTCCGGCGGGTGGGCGGCGGCGGCCCGCAACGCGCCCGTGCCGGTGTCGGCGACCTGCACGTCGTAGCCGCGGGCGCGCAGGTTGATGCGCAGGGCACGCAGGATCTGCGGTTCGTCGTCGACGACGAGGATGCGGCTCATTCCTGCGGCCCTCCGGTGCCGGTCGGGGCGGCGGCGGGCAGGCGGAGCACCATGGTCAGCCCCCCGCCGGGGGTGGTCTCGGGGGTGATGGTGCCACCCATCGCCTCGGCGAGGCCGCGGGACAGGGCGAGCCCGAGCCCCACCCCGGTCTGGTTGTCCCGGTCGCCGAGGCGCTGGAAGGGCAGGAAGACGTGTTCCCACTGGTCCTCCGGGATGCCGGGGCCGGTGTCGATGACCCGCAGCTCCACCTGCCCGGCGTGGGCGCTGGCGGTGACGGTGGGCGGCCGGCCGGGCGGGCTGTGCCGCAGGGCGTTGGCGACGATGTTGACCAGCACGCGTTCCAGCAGGCCCGGATCCGTCAGCGCGGCGGGCAGGTCGGCGGGGATGTCGGTGGCGACGTCGGCGGCGTCCGGACCCAGCTCGTCCAGGGCCCTCGGCACCACGTCCTCCAACCCGATCGCGACGGCGGCCACCCCGAGCGCACCGGCCTGCAACCGGCTCATGTCCAGCAGGTTCGCCACCAGGCGGCCCAGCCGGTCCAGGGACTCGTCGGCGGTGGCCAGCAGCTCGTCCCGGTCGTCGGCGTCGAACTCGACGTCATGGCTGCGCAGGCTGCTCACCGCCGCCTTCGCCGAGGCGAGCGGCGTACGCAGGTCGTGGCTGACGGCGGCGAGCAGCGCGGTGCGCATCCGGTCGGCCTCGGCCAGCGGCCGAGCGGTCGCCGCCTCCTCGGCGAGGCGTTCCTGGCGCAGCGCCACGGCTGCCTGGGCGGCGAACGCCTCGACGACCCGCCGGTCGGCGGCCTCCAGCCGCCGGCCGGACAGCACGACGGTGAGCCGGTCATCGACCGGTACCGCCGTCTCCCCGGCGTCGGGGCTGGTCGCCGGCGCCTCACCGACGGCGGCCACCAGCCGCCAGGCGTCCCGCTCGTGGGCCCGGCCCGGGCGTCCCCGCGCGTCCGGGGCCAGCTCCAGGACGCTGACGGCGCGCAGCGCGAACGTCTCCCGCAGCCGGTCCAGCAGCGCCGGCAGTGGGCGCTCGCCGCGCAGCACGCCGCCCGCGACGGTGGCGAGGGTCTGCGCGTCGGCGGAGGCCCGCGCCGCCTCCCGGGTACGCCGGGCGGCCACGTCGACGACCCAGCTCACCGCGAGGGCGACGCCGACGAAGACACCCAGCGCGAGCAGGTTGTCCGCCTCGGCGATGGTCAGCGTCCGGAACGGCGGCGTGAAGAACCAGTTCAGCAGCAGCGATCCGCCGAGGGCGGCGACCAGCGCCGGCCACAGGCCGCCGACCAGCGCCACCCCGACGACGCCGGCGAGGAACAGCAGGATGTCGTTGGTCAGGGTGAGGTCGGGCAGCGTGCGCAGCGCCACGGTGAGCGCCGGCATGCCGAGCCCGGCGAGGGCGAAGCCGAGCAGCCGGCGCCGCCGGGACAGCGCGGCCGGCAACCCGCCGGTCCGCCGGCCCCGCCCCGCCTGCGGGTGGGTGACCAGGTGCACGTCGATCGGCCCGGACAGGGCCGTGGTGGTGACCCCGACGCCCCGGCTGAACAGCTGGGCGAACCGGCCCCGCCGGCTGGCGCCGAGGACGAGCTGGGTGGCGTTGACGCCGCGGGCGAAGTCGAGCAGCGCGGCCGGCACGTCCGCGCCGAGCACCTGGTGGTACGTGCCGCCGAGGCTCTCCACCAGCACCCGCTGGCGGGCCAGCCGGGCGGGGTCGACGCCGGCCAGGCCGTCGCTGCGGGTGACGTGCACGGCGAGCAGGTCGGCGCCCCGGCCGCGGCTGGCCACCCGGGCCGCCCGGCGGATCAGCGTGTCGCCCTCCGGCCCGCCGGTCAGCGCGACGACGACGCGTTCCCGGGCCTCCCAGGTGTCGGAGATGCCCTGCTGGGCGCGGTAGGCGCCGAGCTGGTCGTCGACCTTGTCGGCCAGCCAGAGCAGGGCCAGCTCGCGCAGGGCGGTGAGGTTGCCGATCCGGAAGTAGTTGCCGAGCGCGGCGTCGATCCTGTCGGGGCGGTAGATGTTGCCGTGGGCCATCCGGCGGCGCAGCGCCTCCGGGGTCATGTCGACCAGTTCGACCTGCTCTGCGGCGCGGACGACGGCGTCGGGAACGGTCTCGCGCTGGGTGGTGCCGGTGATCTGGGCGACGACGTCGTTGACCGATTCGAGGTGCTGGACGTTGACCGTGGACAGCACGGAGATGCCGGCGTCCAGCAGCTCCTGCACGTCCTGCCAGCGCTTGTCGTTGCGGGAGCCGGGCACGTTGGTGTGGGCCAGCTCGTCGACGACCGCGATCTCGGGCCGGCGGGCCAGGAGCGCGTCGAGGTCCAGTTCGGTGAACTCGACGCCCCGGTGCGCGAGGGTGCGCCTGGGCACCTGTTCCAGGTCGCCGACCATGGCGGCGGTGTGCGGGCGGCCGTGGGTCTCGACCAGCCCGATCACCACGTCGGTGCCGCGTTCGGTCCGCCGCCGGGCCTCCTGGAGCATCGCGTACGTCTTGCCGACGCCGGGCGCGGCCCCGAGGTAGATGCGCAGTTCCCCTCTGGGCACGGGCAGGTCCTTCCGGTGGGCGGGCCGTCCGGGCGGCGCGGCCGTGAACGTGGCGGTGACCGCCGGGCGGGCCTGTCGTGGCCCGCCCGGCGAGGGTTCAACGAGCGGCGAACCGCTGGTCGAGGGCGAGGTTCAGTTCCAGCACGTTAACGCCGGGGGCGCCCAGGAAGCCGAGTGCCCGGCCGTCGGTGTGCTCGGCCACCAGCCGCCGGACCGCGGCCGGGTCCGCGCCGCGCTCCCGGGCCACCCGGGCGACCTGGATCTCCGCGTACGCGGGGCTGATGTGCGGGTCGAGGCCGCTGCCGCTGGCGGTGACCGCGTCCGCCGGCACGGCCGGCTCGGCGGGGGCGTCGCCGCGGACCGGGGTGATCACTGCACCCTCGGCGACGTAGTCCGTGCCGGGCTGGGCCAGCTCGACCGGCACTCCCTGGTAGGTGGCGACGAACGGGGTGGCCGGGGCGGCCTGGTTGACGCTGACCACCCGGGTGGCCCGGCCGGTAAGCCCATCGGCGCGGAAAACCGCGAGCACCGCGCCCACCCCGTCGGTGGTGCAGAAGGGCCGCCGCCCGTCCACGCCGTCGAGCCGGCCGATCGCCAGGCTGCGGGCGCAGACCTGGGTGAGCAGGCTCTCGGTCGACTCGGCCGGGTCGGCGGCGAGGGTGTCGACGACGCTCTCCGGGCCGAGGTTGGAGGCGGCGGTGGAGGTGGGGTCGTAGCCGTCGCCGGCCGCCGATGGGCGGGACTGGAAGTAGCGCGGGACGGGGTTGCCGTCGGCGTCGGTGAAGGACTGGCCGATCAGCGCGCTGCCGACGATCCGGCCGTCGGCGGCGACGAGCGAACCGTCCGCCTTGGCGTCCAGGCCGGGCAGCCGACCGGCGGCGACCAGGGCCAGCGGGTACGCCAGGCCGAGCAGGACGGTGAACACGAGCAGTGCGCGCAGGGCGGCGAGGTGTTGGCCGAGCCAGGTGGGTAGACGCATCACGAGATCCCTGGGATGAACTGGATGAGCAGGTCGATGAGCTTGATGCCGACGAACGGCACGATGATGCCGCCGAGGCCGTAGACCAGCAGGTTGCGGCTGAGCAGCTCGGCCGCCGCCGCCGGTCGGTACCGGACGCCGCGCAGGGCCAGCGGGATCAGCGCGATGATCACCAGGGCGTTGAAGATGACCGCCGAGAGGATCGCCGACTCCGGGCTGGCCAGCCGCATGACGTTCAGCGTGTCCAGGCTGGGGTAGATGCCGGCGAACATGGCCGGGATGATGGCGAAGTACTTCGCGATGTCGTTGGCGATCGAGAAGGTCGTCAGGGCGCCCCGGGTGATGAGCAGCTGCTTGCCGATCTCGACGATCTCGATGAGCTTGGTCGGGTCGGAGTCGAGGTCGACCATGTTGCCGGCCTCCTTCGCCGCCGAGGTGCCGGTGTTCATGGCCACCCCGACGTCGGCCTGGGCGAGTGCCGGGGCGTCGTTGGTGCCGTCCCCGGTCATCGCGACCAGCCGGCCGCCCTCCTGCTCGCGCCTGATCAGGGCGAGCTTGTCCTCCGGGGTGGCTTCGGCGAGGAAGTCGTCCACCCCGGCCTCGTCGGCGATCGCCTTCGCGGTCCGCGGGTTGTCGCCGGTGATCATCACGGTGCGGATGCCCATCCGGCGCATCTCGTCGAACCGTTCCCGCATGCCGGCCTTCACGACGTCCTTGAGGTGGATCACGCCGAGGGCCCGCGCCGGCTCACCGTCGATGTGCTCGGCCACCACCAGTGGGGTACCGCCGATGCCGCTGATCCCGTCGACGACCTGGCCCACCTGCTCGGTGGGGTGGCCGCCGTACTCGCGGACCCACCTCAGCACGGCCGCCGCCGCGCCCTTGCGGACCCGCCGCGCGGGCCCGGTGACCCCGCCGTCGACCGTCGCGTCCGGCGTGAGGTCGACGCCGCTCATCCGGGTCTGGGCGGTGAACGGCACGAACGTGGCGTGCGGCACGAGGCCCGGCTCCCGTTCCCGCAACCCGAACTCGTTCTTGGCCAGGACCACCACGGACCGGCCCTCGGGGGTTTCGTCGGCGAGGCTGGCCAACTGCGCCGCGTCGGCCAGTTCGGCGGCGGTGACCCCCTCCACCGGCAGGAACTCGGCGGCCTGCCGGTTGCCCAGGGTGATGGTGCCAGTCTTGTCCAGCAGCAGGGTGTTCACGTCGCCGGCGGCCTCGACCGCCCGGCCGCTCATCGCCAGGACGTTGCGCTGGACGAGGCGGTCCATGCCCGCGATGCCGATCGCCGACAGCAGCGCGCCGATGGTGGTGGGGATGAGGCAGACCAGCAGGGACACCAGCACCACACCGCTGACCCCCGCGTCGGTGATCGCGCCGGTGTCCGGGGCGGCGGCCTGGTACTGCTTGGAGAAGACGGCGAGGGGCTGCAACGTCACCACGGCGAGCAGGAAGATGACGGTGAGCGCGGCGAGCAGGATGTTCAGCGCGATCTCGTTCGGCGTCTTCTGCCGGTTCGCCCCCTCGACCAGCGCGATCATCCGGTCGATGAAGTTCTCCCCCGGCTTCTGGGTGATCCGCACGACGATCCGGTCGGAGAGCACCCGGGTGCCGCCGGTGACCGCGCTGCGGTCCCCGCCGGACTCCCGGATGACGGGAGCGGACTCGCCGGTGATGGCCGACTCGTCGACGCTGGCGATGCCCTCGACGACGTCGCCGTCGCCGGGGATGATCCCGCCGGCGTGGACCAGCACGACGTCGCCCTGGCGCAGCTCGGGCGCGGGCACCGCCTCGTCGTGGTACGCGTTGGCGCGGGCGCCCGGGATCCAGCCGACCAGTCGGGTGGCGACGGTGTCCTGCTTGGCCCGGCGCAGGGTGGCGGCCTGGGCCTTGCCCCGGCCCTCGGCGACCGCCTCGGCGAGGTTGGCGAACAGCACCGTCAGCCAGAGCCAGCCGGTGATGGCCCAGGCGAAGACCGACGGGTCGGTCGCCGCGAGGACGGTGGTGAAGGCCGCGCCGATCTCGACGATCAGCATCACCGGGTTGCGCCACAGGGTGCGCGGGTCGAGCTTGCGCAGCGCGTCCGGCAGGGAGGTCAGCAGCTGCCTCGGATCGAGCAGGCCGCCGCCGACCCGGTCGCCCCGGGTGGCGGGCGTGCCGGGGGTGGCCGGGTCGGCCCCACCGTGCGGCGCCTGCGGGGAAAGGGTCATGTCGTCGTTCCTCATGGTGGTCACAGCCCTTCGGCCAGGGGGCCGAGCGCGAGCGCGGGCAGGTAGGTCAGGGCCACGAGGATCACCGTGACGCCCACGACCATCCCGACGAACAGGGGTCGGTGGGTCGGCAGGGTGCCCTCGGAGGCCGGGGTGGGCGCCTGGCGGGCCAGGGAGCCGGCCAGGGCGAGGACGAAGATGATCGGCAGGAACCGGCCGAGCAACATGCACAGCCCCAGGGCGGTGTTCCACCACGGGGTGTTCACCGTGATGCCGGCGAACGCGGAGCCGTTGTTGTTGCTCGCCGAGGTGAACGCGTAGATCACCTCGGACAGGCCGTGCGGGCCGGTGTTCAGCGCGGTCGCGGCGTTGCCGGTGGCGAAGGCCACCGCCGTGCCGGTCAGCACCAGCGCCGGGGTGACCAGGAAGTACAGCGAGGCGAACTTGATCTCCCGTGAGCCGATCTTCTTACCCACGTACTCCGGGGTCCGGCCGACCATCAGGCCGGCCACGAAGACCGTGATCACCGCGAGGATCAGCAGGCCGTACAGGCCCGCGCCGACACCGCCGGGCGCCACCTCGCCGAGCATCATGTTGACCAGCGGCATCATCCCGCCGAGCGAGGTGTACGAGTCGTGGAACGAGTTCACCGCCCCGGTGGAGGTCAGCGTCGTCGCGGCGGCGAAGGTCGCCGAGTTCGACACGTCGAACCGCACCTCCTTGCCCTCCAGCGCCGCGCCGACCGCCTGCGGCACCGTGCCGTGCCCGGCCAGCTCGAAGACGTTGGTCAGGGCGACGCTCGCCACCGCCAGGACCGCCATCACGGCGGCCACGGCGTACCCCTGCCGGTTCTGGCCGACCATCCGGCCGAAGACCCGGGGCAGGCTGAACGGGATCAGCAGGATCAGGAAGATCTCCAGCCAGTTCGTCCAGGCCGTCGGGTTCTCGAACGGGTGGGCGCTGTTGGCGTTGTAGAAGCCCCCGCCGTTGGTGCCCAACTCCTTGATCACCTCCTGGCCGGCGACCGGCCCTCCGGTGATCGTCTGGACCCCACCGGTGAGGGTGGTCACGTCGGTGCCGGCGGACAGGTTCTGCACCACTCCTCCGAGCATCAGGGCGAGCGCCCCGAGCACCGAGACGGGCAGCAGGACCCGCAGCGTGATCCGGGTCAGGTCGACCCAGAAGTTGCCCAGTTCGCCCGTACGGCTGCGGGCGAACCCGCGGACCAGGGCGACCGCGACGGCGATCCCGACGGCGGCGGAGACGAAGTTCTGCACCGCCAGCCCGGCCATCTGCACCAGGTGGCCCATGGTCGCCTCGCCGGAGTACCACTGCCAGTTCGTGTTGGTCA
The DNA here is from genome assembly GCF_050948415.1 of Micromonospora sp. CA-111912. Taxonomy (NCBI): domain Bacteria; kingdom Bacillati; phylum Actinomycetota; class Actinomycetes; order Micromonosporales; family Micromonosporaceae; genus Micromonospora; species Micromonospora sp. CA-111912. The sequence continues at coordinate 3,371,090 of NZ_CP192007.1, read as the reverse complement.
CGAACGACACCGCCGTGTTCCACGCCCCGTGCGGCACGACCGGGTCGAAGCCGAGGGACAGCCACAGGTGGTTCTGCAGGCGCTGGAACGCGTACAGGAACAGGATCGACACGGCGGAGAAGGCCAGCACCGCGCGGGCGTACACGCCCCAGGTCTGCCCGGCGGACGGGTCGACCCCGATCAGTCGGTAGACGCCCCGCTCGACGCGGGACTGCCGGGTGCCCGCGACCGCCCGGTACAGGTGGTCGCCGAACGGCTTGTGGACGGCGACCAGCGCCACCACGAGCGAGGCGATGAACAGCACACCGGCTGTCGTCATGGTCATCAGAAGCGCTCCGGGAACAGCAGGGCGACCACCAGGAACACGCCCAGGCCGATCGCCAGCACCAGGCCGACGGCGTTGACGGCGCTCACAGCTTCTCCACGCCCCTCACCACGAGGGTGAGCGCCACGAACAGCGCCACCGTCACCAGCACGAACACCACGTCAGACACGGCTGACTCCTCTTACCCGACTCGGTTGCCGCGACCGACTTCCGGTCGCGCCGGGCAATCAGAACGCCTCCGGCACCGCGCGGACAGGGTCCTTCACGCGACCATGACGGCGACGGGCCGTTTCTTGACGCCGTTTTCACGCGGCCCGGACACGTACGAGGGAGTTGGCCAGGGCCACGCCGATGCACCGGCGGCCGACGGTGTGGTGGAGCGGGTACCGGACGTCGGCGCGCGGGGTCGCGTATAACTACGTGTATCGATGCCATGGGTTGGCTCGGCGTCAGCGGCCGGGCATCCCACCAGTCGCACGCCTCAACGAAGGGCCATGCCAGTGAAGACCTCTCGTCGATGGTTGGTCGCCGGCGCCGCCGGCCTCGCCGCCGCCCTCGCGGTCAGCGCCGCCCCGTTCGCCTGGGCCGCCGGGGGCCTGACGGCCAGCCTCGTCAAGGCCTCGACCTGGCCAGGCGGCTACGGTGCCGACTACGTCCTCACCAACGGCGGCACCGCCGCCGTGACCACCTGGACCGTCGAGTTCGACCTGCCCACCGGGACCAGCGTCAGCAACTCCTGGAGCTCCGTGCGCACCCAGAGCGGCCAGCACTACCGGTTCACCAACGCCGGCTACAACGGCACCATCGCCCCCGGCGGCAGCGAGAGCTTCGGCTTCAACGTCAGCGGCGCCGGCAACCCCACCAACTGCACGGTCAACGGCAACCCGTGCTCCGGTGGCGGCCCCGCGCCGACCACGACGGCGGCACCCACCACACCGCCACCCACCACACCGCCACCGACCACACCGCCCCCCACGACCGCGCCGCCCGGCACGACGGTGAACGTCTCCACCGCCACCCAGCTCCAGGCCGCCCTCGCCGCGGCGGCGCCGGGGCAGACGATCCAGCTCGCCGCCGGCACGTACCGGGGCTCCTTCCTGACCACGAGGGCCGGGACTGCCGCGTCCCGGATCACCCTCACCGGCCCGCGCGGGGCGGTGCTGGTCAACGACGGGCCCGCCGGCACGGGGCCGAGCTGCCCGGCACCGACCGCCGGCTGGGACTCCGGGTACGGGCTCTGGCTGTTCGACGCCCCGTACTGGAACCTGACCGGCTTCACCGTCGCCGAGTCGAAGAAGGGCATCGTGCTGGACAACTCCCACCACGTGACCATCGACGGGGTGTACGTGCACCACACCGAGGACGAGGCGGTGCACTTCCGCCGCTCCTCCGCGGACGGGATCATCCGCGATTCGGTGATCACCGACACGGGCCTGGCGCAGCCCGGTTACGGCGAGGGGGTCTACCTCGGCTCGGCCCAGTCCAACTTCGGCTGCCACGGCAACTCCGGCGGGATGGACCGCTCCGACCGGGTGCAGGTGCTGAACAACCGGATCGGCCCCCGCGTGACGGCCGAGCACGTGGACATCAAGGAGGGCACCGAGGGCGGCGTGATCCGTGGCAACACCTTCGACGGCCAGGGCATCTCCGGCGTCAACTCCGGCGACTCGTGGGTCGACGCCAAGGGCAACGGTTACCTCGTCGAGGGCAACACCGGCACGTTCCGCGCGCCGGGCACGTTCGCCAACGGCTACGAGACCCACAACCTCCTCACCGGGTACGGCTGCGGCAACGTCTGGCGCGGCAACACCTCCGACCTCGGCGGCGTCGGCCGGTACGCCGTAAACGTCTCCTCGACGTCGAAGTGCCCGGCGAACCCCAACGTCGTGCACGCCTCGAACACGGTCACCAACGCGGTCAACGGCCTGACCAACATCGCCGTCACCCCGTAGCCGCGTCCGCCCCCACCGGGACGGCGGCCGGATCCCACCGGTCGCCGCTCCCCGGCGGCGACCCGGATGCCGGCGGGCTCCTCGAAACAGAAGAATCGGCAAGGATCAATCCGTAGGTCATTGACAGCCGTGGTCGGCAGAGCTGAGAGTAGGTGGCATGGGAGAGCGCTCTCCCGCTCCGGACCCCGATCGCTGATCCGTCGGTCCCACCACCACCTCCCAGGGAGTGCCGATGCTTCGGACCTCTGACCCGCCGCTCGCCCCTCCGTCCCGCGCCGGCCGCAGCCGACGCCTCGCCGCCCTCGGCACCGCGCTGCTCACCCTCCTCGGCGCGTACCTGGCGGTCGCGGCGCCACCCGCCGACGCCGCCGACACGCTGCTGTCCCGGGGACGGCCGGTCACCGCCTCGTCGACCGAGTCCGTGGCGTTCCCCGCCTCGGCCGCCGTCGACGGCGACGCCGGCACCCGCTGGTCCAGCGGGTTCACCGATCCGCAGTGGCTCCAGGTCGACCTCGGCGTCTCCGCCGCCCTCACCCGGGTGGTGCTGCGCTGGGAGGCCGCGTACGCCCGCGCGTTCACCGTCGAGACCTCGCCCACCGGCACAGGCGCCTGGACGACGATCCACACCACCACGGCCGGCACGGGCGGCACCCAGGACCTCGCGGTCGCCGGCGCGGGTCGCTTCGTGCGGATCACCACCACCCAGCGCGCCACCGGGTACGGCGTGTCGCTGTGGGAGTTCGAGGTCCACGGCAGCACCGGCCCGACCACCCCGCCGACCACCACTGCGCCGCCCGGCGGCGCGGCGCTGCTGTCGTACGCCAAGCCGGCGGTCGCGTCGACCAGCCAGAACGACGGCGCGTGCTTCGGCTGCACGCCGGACAAGGCGTTCGACAACGACCCGGCGAGCCGCTGGGCGACCAGCCCCACCACCGGCTGGGTCGACCCGGGCTGGATCTACGTCGACCTCGGCGCCACCGCGACCGTGACCCAGGTCGTGTTGCAGTGGGATCCCGCGTACGCCCGGTCGTACCAGATCCAGGTCTCGCCGAACGCGTCGACCTGGACCACCGTCCACTCGACCAGCACCGGGCAGGGCCTCAGGGAGACCATCGACGTGACCGGCACCGGCCGGTACGTGCGGATGTACGGCACCGTCCGCAGCGGCCAGTACGGCTACTCGCTGTGGGAGTTCAAGGTGTACGGCACGGGCGGCAACCCCACCCCGCCGCCGGCGATGCCCGCCGATCCCACGTTTCCGGCCACCCGGCTCGTGTTCGCCGACGAGTTCAACGGCGCCGCCGGCAGCAAGCCCGACCCGGCCAGGTGGACGATCGACCCGGGCACCGGCCAGAACAACGAGGTCCAGTACTACACGAACAACGCCAACGCCAACATGGACGGCGCCGGCTCGCTCGTCATCGAGGCCCGGCGGGAGACCGTCGGCGGCCGCGAGTACACCTCGCACCGGATGAACACCGGCAACAGATTCCACGTGCAGTACGGCCGGATCGAGGCCCGCATCCGGGTGCCGAAGGGCAACGGCCTCTGGCCGGCGTTCTGGATGATGGGCGCCGACTTCCTCGGCGGGCGGCCGTGGCCGTACAACGGGGAGATCGACATCATGGAGGTCCTCGGCCGCAACACCCAGGAGGCCTACTCGACCCTGCACGCACCGGCCTACAACGGTGGCGGCGGGTACGGCCAGAAGTACCCGGCGCCGGGCGGGATGGACCTGTCCGCCGGCTTCCACGTCTGGTCCGCCGAGTGGGACAGCCGCGGCATCACCTTCAAGATCGACGGGCAGACGGTCTTCACCGCCAGCAAGGCCACGGTCGAGTCGACCCGCGGGCCGTGGGTCTTCGACCACCCGTTCTACCTGATCCTCAACCTCGCCGTCGGCGGCGACTTCCCCGGACCGGTCGACGGCACCACCCCGTTTCCGGCGCGGATGCTCGTCGACTACGTCCGCGTGTACCAGTAAGCCCAGGCCCGAGAGGAAGTCCCCATGTCCCTGACACCGACTCGCGGGCCGCTACGGACCGCCGCGCTCGCCGTGGCGCTCGCCGCGCTGCTCGGCGGCTATCTGGTCGCCACCGCCATCCGGGCCGACGCGGCCGACCCCCTGCTCTCGCAGGGGCGACCGGCCACGGCATCCTCCACCGAGAACGGCGGCACGCCCGCCGCCAACGCCGTCGACGGCAACAACGGCACCCGCTGGGGCAGCGCCTTCAGCGATCCCCAGTGGTTGCGGATCGACCTCGGCGCCACCGCGACCGTCAGCCGGGTGGTGCTGCGCTGGGAGGCCGCGTACGCACGCGCCTTCACGGTACAGACCTCCGCCGACGGCAACGCCTGGACGACCGTCTACAGCACCACGACCGGACCGGGCGGCACGCAGGACCTCGCCGTCTCCGGCAGCGGCCGGTACGTCCGGGTCAACGCGACCCAGCGGGCCACCCAGTACGGCGTGTCGCTCTGGGAGTTCCAGGTCTACGGCGTCGGCGGTTCGACGCCACCGCCGACGACGCCTCCCGGCGGCCCGATCGTGCGGGTCTCCGAGTTCCTCGCCGACTGCCCGTTCAGCCACCGCTTGCCGGACGACCCGATCGTCTTCCCGGGCCTGCCCGGAGCCTCGCACATGCACAGCTTCTTCGGCAGCGAGGTGACGAACGCGCACACCACCGTGAACGACCTGATCAACGCCAGGAGCAACTGCAGCCCCTCGGTGGACACCTCGTCCTACTGGATCCCGACGCTCTACGTCGACAACCAGCCCGTCGAACCGTCGATCGCCACCTTCTACTACCTCGGCGAGGGCGTCCGCCCCGACGTGACCGCGCGGATCCAGCCGCTGCCGCTGGGCCTGCGCATCGTCGCCGGCAACGCCAAGGCGACCGCGCCGGAGCAGAGCATCGCCCGCTGGTCCTGCCTGCACCACGGCGAGGTGAGCCCGTCGAAGAACTTCGTCGCCTGCCCGGCCGGCAGCATGCTCGAGTCGTACCTGGACTTCCCGCAGTGCTGGGACGGTGTGAACCTCGACTCGGCGAACCACCAGAGCCACCTGGCGTACCCGGTCAACAACGACTGCCCGTCCACCCACCCGGTGCCCGTGCCGAAGCTGCGCCAGGTGATCCGATACCCGGCGAACGGTGACCCGGCCCGCTTCCGGCTCGCCTCCGGCGCCGGCTTCACCATGCACGGCGACTTCTTCAACGCCTGGCCGGTGGCGGAGATGGAGCGCCGGGTGCGTGACTGCATCCGTCCGGTCGTCAAGTGCGGCGTCAACGGCACCCCATGACGACCGCCGCTTCCCCTCGCCGGCCCCGCAACGGGCCGGCGAGGGCCCCCGTCCTCCTCGTCGGGCTCCTGCTCGTCGCCGGGCCGTCGGCGACCGGTTGCGTCGCCGAGCCGCCCACCGGTGTGCCGACCCCCGCCGCCACCGCGACGTTCGGTGGCACCGACGCGGCGTGGATCCAGCTGATGATCCCGATGAACGAACAGGCGCTCGCGGCGCTCGACCTGGTGCCGGGGCGCAGCGCCGACGAGGGGGTCCGCGAGGTGGCCGGGCGGATCGCGGCGGGCCGACGCGCGGAGTTGGACGACCTACGGCGGCTGCGCGGCAGGGCCGGGCTTCCGGCGGTCAACGAGCACGAGGGGCACGACCTGCCCGGGATGGTGATTCCCGCCGATCTCGTCGCGCTGCGCTCCCTGCGCGGCCCGGCGTTCGACAGCGCCATCGGGCAGACCCTGCGCGAGCACGTGGAGCAGGGCGCACGGCTCGCCGATGCCGAGCGGACCAACGGCTCCGACGCGCAGACCCGGGGGCTCGCCGAGCGCGTGGGCAGGACCCGCGCCACCGAACTCGGCTGGCTCACGGACGCCCACGAGGGGTAGCGCGACCGCGCCGGTGGCGGGCGGGAGTCATGCTGGAGGGGTGATCCGCTTTCTGCTCAACGTGTTGTGGCTGGTCTTCGGCGGCGGTCTCGTCCTCGCCGTCGGATACGGCATCGCCGCCCTGATCTGCTTCGTCCTGGTCGTCACCATCCCGTTCGGGGTCGCCTCACTGCGGCTGGCCAGCTACTCGCTGTGGCCCTTCGGTCGCACCCTCGTGCCCAAGCCCGGCGCCGGCGCCCCCTCCGGCCTGGCCAACCTCCTCTGGGTGGTGCTGGCCGGCTGGTGGCTGGCGCTGTCCCACGTCCTCGCCGGCGTCGCGCTCTGCGTCACGATCGTCGGAATCCCGTTCGGCATCGCGAACCTCAAGCTCGTGCCCGCCGCGTTCTGGCCCCTCGGGCGCGAGGTCGTCGACGCGCCGTAGGCCGCCCAGGAAGTTGGGCCACCGCCGGCCCTCGACGGTCCCCCGTTGGTGGCTTCGTGCCATTTGGGGGCGAAAACGGCGGAGGATGGGCATGCGGGCGATTCAGCCGCAGGCCGACCGCCGTCCGCGCGACGCTGCGAGGGGGCGGGTGGAGATGGCCACGTACGAGTACCGATGCCCACAGGACGGCAACTTCGACACCACGCTGCCGATCGGCACCGCCGGCACCGCCGCGCGCTGCCCACGGTGCGGGTGCCCCGCCGCCCGGGTCTTCTCGGCGCCCCGGCTCGCCCGCACGCCGGCTGCCCTGCGGCACGCGATCGACCGGGCGGAGCGCAGCGCGGAGACGCCGGACGTCGTGACGCGCGTCCCGGGCCGGCAACCGGTCCGGCGGTCGCCGAACCCGGCCCACGCCCGCCTGCCCCGCTGGTGACCGGCCCACACCGGCCCGTTCCACCAGCCCCGACCGAAAGGCAGCACGACATGCCCGAACTACTGTTCCCGCTCGACTCCGCCAAACGGTTCACCGACCAGGAGAAGATCGGCCACAACAGGTGGCACCCGGACATCCCACCCGTGGCCACCGTCCGGCCCGGCCAGACGTTCCGCGTCGACTGCCGGGAGTGGTTCGACGGGGCGATCCACAACGACGACTCGGCCGAGGACATCCGGGACGCCCCGCTGACCAGGGTCCACGCCCTCAGCGGCCCCTTCGCCGTGCAGGGCGCCGAACCCGGCGACCTGCTCATCGTCGACATCCTCGACCTCGGGCCCATCCCGCAGGAGGACTCCGGACCGCTCGCCGGCCAGGGCTGGGGATACACCGGCGTGTTCCCCACCGGCAACGGCGGCAGTTTCCTCACCGAGCAGTTCCCCGACGCCTACAAGGCCATCTGGGACTTCACCGGCCGGCGGGCCACCTCCCGGCACATCCCCGGGGTCGAGTTCACCGGGATCACCCATCCCGGGCTGATGGGCACCGCCCCGTCCGCGGGGATGCTGGCCACCTGGAACCGACGCGAGGGCGCGCTGCGGGCCACCGACCCGGATCGGGTGCCGCCCCTGTCCCTGCCGCCCGAACCCCAGGACGCGATCCTCGGCACGCTCACCGGCGCCGACTTCGACCGGGTGGCGGCGGAGGCGGCGCGTACCGCCCCGCCCCGGGAGAACGGCGGGAACCAGGACATCAAGAACTTCACCGCGGGCACCCGGGTCTTCTACCCGGTCTACGTGCCCGGCGCGAACCTGTCCGTGGGGGACCTGCACTTCTCCCAGGGCGACGGGGAGATCACCTTCTGCGGCGCGATCGAGATGGGCGGCTACATCGACCTGCACGTCGACCTGATCAAGAACGGCATGCAGACGTACGGCGTCGCCGAGAACGCCATCTTCCTGCCGGGGAACACGCCACCGCAGTTCAGCCAGTGGCTGGCCTTCTCCGGACTGTCCGTCACCCTCGACGGCGAGCAGCGGTACCTCGACTCGCAGTTGGCCTACCAACGCGCGTGCCTGCACGCCATCGACTACCTGACCCGCTTCGGTTACCAGCCCGAGCAGGCGTACCTCCTGCTCGGCGCGGCGCCGATCGAGGGCCGGTTCTCCGGGGTGGTGGACATCCCCAACTCCTGCGCGACGGTCTACCTGCCCACCGAGATCTTCAACTTCGACGTACGCCCGTCCGCCGGCGGCCCGACCAGGATCGACCCTGGCCCGGGCGCCCCGAAGGCCAGCATGTCCTGACCGTACGGCTGCGGGCCCCCGTCGCGCACGGCCGGGCCCCGGCTCGCGCGTCGAAGGTCGGCTGTGGACCGGGAGTGCCTCACTTTCCCTTGCTCTGGCGGCCCGCGCCCCTCGCCCTGGCCATCCCCAGGACGAGCAGGGCCAGCGCCGCGACCGCCACCCCCACGGCCGCGGACCTGGCACCGCCGCGGTCGGCACGGTCGTGGGTGTCGGCGGCCCGGGGGGCGGCCGGCGTCGGGTCGGTCCGGGGCCGGGTGGGGGCCGGCGTCGGGGTCAGCCCGTAGCGCAGGATCGTGGGCCGCGTGCCGGGCGGCTGGCCCGCGGTCTCGGAGACGGTGAGCAGGGACCGGCCGTCACGGCTGTAGGTGACCGACTCCCCCTGCGGCTCGTCGGGCAGCGGGACGACCCGCGGCGTGCCGGTGGTCAGGGCGGCGACCACGTCGCCACCGGAGACGTCGAACTCGAACGCGTCGGCATAGGTGCGCAGGACCACCCGACGCCCGTCCGGCGCGGTCGCGCCTCCGGTGACCACCGCCCGACCGAGGAAGGAGAACGGGTTGCGGGTCCTGGTGGACGGCAGCCGCACCTGCCCCACCCGGGTCAGCGGCACCGTCGCGCCCGACCGCAGCGCCGCGGCCGGGCGGTACAGGCCGGCGTCGCCGCCCTGCTTGGTCACGATCAGCGGACGCCCGTCACCGGCGACCAGGATGGCCTCCGCGTCGTGCGGACCGTCCGGGTAGGCCAGGCGGTACAGCACCGGACGTTTCCCGCCGGGCCGAAGCCGCCACAGGGCGACCGTCCGGCGGGAGCGGTCGTTGTCGCCGACGTCGGCCACCCAGACCGTGCCGTCCGCGCCGACGCCCAGGTCCTCGGTGTCCCGGGGACGCGACGGGTAGCGCACCGTCCGCACCACCGCGCAGTCGGCGTCGAGGAAGAAGATCCGACGCCGGGCATCCTCGTCGGCGCCGTCGTTGACCACCACGAACCCGTCGCCGGTGGCGGCCATCCCGGAGATCTCGTTCAGCCGGCCGTCGCGGACCTGACACACCGGGGTGCCGGCGGCCGACGACAGCACGGTGGGCGGGCCCGCCGCCGCCACCGGGGCCACGCCGACGATGACCACGGCGGCCAGCGCGACTCCCGCCGTCACCCACCGCCACCCGACCGGCCCGCGCAGCCGCATGCCCATCAACCGTCCGCCCGTGTGTCCGTCCACCGTGCAGGGTGTGACCGCGTCCCGTGAGCCGGGGACGATCCCGCCGGCCCCGCCCCGATGCCCTGTTCGGCCGCGACTCTAGTCGATGTCCGGGGCCAGGCGTCCCGGCTCGGTGACGGAGGCTCGGGCGGGAATCGGTCGACGGCCGGTCCCGGGACCGGCCGGCCGACGCGACTGTCCGGTTGCCGACCGCCAGTTGCCGCCGCCCCCCGTACGGTGACCGCGAAGACCCGCGGGTGACTCGCCGGAGAGCAGGAGCACGATGGCCCGGACCACGTCCACGCACACCCCGACGGCCGAGATCGAGGACGATCTGGTCCGGCTGGCCGTCCGGGCCGTGGCCCCCGCCGAGGAGCCGCTGCTGGCGTTCCTCGCGCCCGCCTACCGGCGCCGCCCCGAGCACTGGCGCCGCGACCCGGCCCGGCTCGTGCGGGTGGGCGGCGGCGAGGCCGGCGGCGGGGGCTTCGAGTGGAACATCGAGCCGCTCCTGCCGTACCTGCTGGTGTTGACCGGCATCGGCGTGGAGGCGCTGCGCGACGGGCTGCGGGAGCATGCCACGGAGGCGGTCCGCGGCGGCCTGCGCGGCCTCGGCCGGCGCTGGCGGGCCCGCCGGTCCCCCGCCGGCCTCCCGCCGGCCGGCGCCGTGCGGCTGGGGCCCGGCCAGCTGCTGCGCATCGAGGAGGCGGTCACCGCCGCCGCCCGGGACCCGCGCTGGGAGCTGACCGAGGACCAGGTCGCGGTGCTGCGCGACGCGGTGCGGGACGCGTTCGCCCAACGCTTCGGCGACGCCGCCCCGGATGTCGACGGCAACTGAGGGCCGCGGGGCGGGCGAGGAAGCGCCGCCGCTGCCCTCCACCACCCTCGGCCGGTTCGTCGCCGCGGTGACGGCGGTCGTGGGCACGAGCATGTTCGGCTGGCTGACCGTCCTGGTCGACGCCGACGCCACCCGCGCCCGCGGGGAGTGCCTGAGCGGGCTCCCGCCGCCGATCGACGTGCGCACCGGGACGGTGGACGAGGAGGCCATGGCGGCGATGCAGCGCTGCCTGGGCACCCTGCACGGGGATCTGTTGCGGCAGATGCTCATCGGGCTGGCCGCGCTCGCGGCGGTGACCGCCGTCGTCTACCTCGCCGCGCCCTGGTGCGAGTGCCGGCTGCGCGGCCTGCGCCGCCTCGAGAGGACCCCCGGCACCGAGGCGCTGCGGTCCGACCTGGCCGGGCTGGTCCGGGAGGCGGGGCTGCGCCGCCCGCCGACGTTCGTGGTGTCCCGGTCGGCGCGGATCAGCGGCAACACCTTCGGCGCGGGGCCCGTCCGGTACGTCCGGCTGGACCTGGGGCTGGTGCACGCCCACCGCACGGCGCCGCACCTGTTCCGGGCCGTCGTCCTGCACGAGTTGGCCCACGTGCGCAACGCCGACGTCCACCTCACCCGGCTGACCATCGCCCAGGCGTGGGCGTTCCCGCTCGCCGTGCTCATCCCGGTCGCGGTCAACTACGTCGGATCGGTTCCCGCCCGGCACCTGCTCGGCGACGCCTGGCGGCTGGCCGCGTTCGCGCTGATCGTGCAGGTGTCGGCCTGGTCGGTGCTGCGCGCCCGGGAGTTCGCCGCCGACGCCCGGCTCACCGGCGACGACATCGGGGCCGTCCGGGCGCTGCTCGCCGCCGACCGCAGGCGGGCCGGCCGGTGGGCCCGGTGGGGCGCGGCCTTCCGGTTCCACCCGCTGGCCCGGGCCCGCGCGGACGCCCTGGACCGTCCCGGGCGCCGGTACGCCGCCCGCCCGGTGGAGGCGCTCGGCACCGGGCTGGCCGCCGGCATCGCCGCGCCGCCGCTGGTGGAACTGATGACCAACCTGCCGCGCACACTGCCCGGCCCGGAGCCGTTGACGGGCGGCGCCTTCGCCGCCGGCGTGCTGCTCGGCGCGCCGCTCGCGCTGGTCACCACCGGCGCGCTGTGGCGGTCCGCCTGGTGGGCGCGGCGCACCGGCGCACCGGCGGCCTCGGGCGGGCTGTTCGGCGCGGCGCTGGCCTGCGGCCTGCTCGCCGGTCGGCGGCTGGCCTGGTCCGCAGCGTACACCGACGACCGGCGGGCCTGGTGGGTCGAGGTGATCCTGGGTCTGCTGTGGATCGCCGGCGGCGCCCTGCTCGGCCGGTGGGTGGCCGACGGCGCGCGGGCGCACCTGCGGCGCATCGCGCCGTCGGACGCGTCCCGCACCCGGCTGGCCTGGGCCGGTGCCGCGCTGGCCACCACGGCGGTCAGCGCCGGCTACGTGGCGGCTCTGCTCGTGCTGGATGCCTGGTCCACCGACGGCGAGTTCAGCATGTGGCGCCTCGTCGCCGCGCGCGAGGGCCACCCGGACACCCTCACCCCGCTGGTCCTGCTCGACCTGCTCGGCTTCTTCTTCCGCATCGTCGCCGCCCAGGCGCCGTACCTGCTCGTCCTGCCGCTGGCCGCGGCGCTGTTCCCGGTCCTGGCCACCCGCCACGCCACCCGGCGGGCGGTGCGCCTGGGCCTCGTCGGCGGGGCCGTCGGCGCCCTGGTGCTGCCGCTGGTGCCCCTCGCTGTCGGCGCCGCCGCACGCGATCCCGGCCTCACCACGGACACCGCCGCGGTCCTGGTCAACAGCCACACCCTGCTGCCGGTCACGTTCGTCGAGCTGACCGTCGCCGTCGCGGCGGTGTCCACCCGGCGCCTGTCGCTGCCGCACGCCCTGCTGGCCGCCCTCACGGCGGGGCTGCTGCTGGTCCCGGCCATCCTGGCCGCCGGCACGGTGCTGTCCTGCGTGGCCGGCACCACGGAACGCTGCGTTCCCGCCGCAGACGGAGTCGACGCCGTCCGCGCCCTCACCCACGCCCTCGTCGTCGCCCCGGTGGCGGCGGTGCTCGCCGCCGCGCTCGGGGCGGCCGTGGCGGCGGGGCTGGCCGCCGCCGGGCGGCACCGGCGGTGGGTGGTGGCCGCGGTCGCCGTGCTGCTCGCGTCCGCCGGCACGGTCGCGGTGGCCCATGGTCGGCCGGCCCCGGCCGCGCCCGCCGCCCGCGACCCCTGCCTGGTCGGGGTCTGGCGGCTCGCCGCCGGCCGCTACCACTTCCCCGTCGAGGCCGGCTCGCGGCTCGGCAAGCTGGCCGGCCTAACCGGCGACGCCAGCGTCGACCTGGTCAGCGGGCCGGACACCGGCTACGCCACCGCGTACCGGGCCGACGGCAGCGCGACCGACCTGTACGACCTCTTCGTCGCCGAGGGCACGCTGAACGGGCACGCGGTGCGCAGCGTCCACCGGGGAGTGGTGACCTACCGCTGGGCGGCCGAAGCCGGGCTCTACACCCAGCGCGACTCCGTCACCTCCGGCAACGTGGTGCTGCTGCGCGTCGGCGACCGCGAGGTGGACGTGACGACCGCCGTCCCGGACACGAACGGCTCGTACCGGTGCGCCGGCGACCAGCTCGTGGTCCGCCAGGACAACGACGACGGGTCGTGGGGCGAGCAGACCTTCGTCCGCAGCCAGGCCTGACGGCCGCGACCCGGACCGCGCGCCGGCGGCGGTGGGGGTGCCCCGTGCGACGGGGGCGGGGCGGCTGTGAGACTCGTCCGGGCGCGCGGTCGGCCCGCGCGGGAGGGAGGCACGACATGGGGCACGACGTACGGCAGGCCGCGGCGCTGCTGGGCCGGGCGCACCGGGTGGTGGTGTTCACCGGCGCGGGCATCTCGGCCGAGAGCGGTGTGCCGACCTTCCGCGACGCCCTCACCGGGCTGTGGGAACGGTTCGACGCGCAGGAGCTTGCCACGGCAGAGGCGTTCCGCGACGACCCCGCGCTGGTGTGGGGCTGGTACGAGTGGCGACGCGACAGCGTCCGGGCGGCCCGGCCGAACGCGGGGCACCTGGCGGTGGCCGCGATCGAGGCGCGCGTCCCGAACACCGTCCTGATCACCCAGAACGTCGACGACCTGCATGAACGCGCGGGTTCGGCCGCGCCGCTGCACCTGCACGGCAGCCTGTTCGCGCCGCGCTGCTCGGCCTGCGCCCGGCCGGCGCCGCTGCCGGACGCGGCGTCGGACGAGCCGACGCACGGCCGGCGGGTGCCACCGCCCGGATGCCGGGGCTGCGCGGCGCCGGTCCGGCCGGGCGTGGTGTGGTTCGGCGAGGCGTTGCCGGAGACGGCGCTGGCCGCCGCGGTCGACGCCGCGTCCTCCTGCGACCTGCTGGTGACGGTGGGCACCTCCGGCCTGGTCTACCCCGCCGCCGAGGTCCCCCAGGTCGCGGCCCGCCTCGGCACCCCGGTGATCCAGGTCAACCCGCATCGGACGCCGCTGGATCCGGTCTGCGCCGTGAACCTGCGCGGGCCGGCCGCCCTGGTCCTCCCCGCCCTGGTCGAGGCGGCGTGGGGCGGCGCCGGGCAGGGGTGAGGGACACCGGCGGCGCCGAGGTGCGGGCCCGGCCGGCGTCGCCGGCCGGGCCCGTGGCCGTCGGCCGGGTTACGGGTTCGTGGTCAGGTAGACCACCTGGTTGCCGGCGTTGGCTGTGCCGCCGGCGTTGTTGATGACCCGGTTGATGGTGCCGACCCCACCGAGCGACACGGTGACCATGTTGGTGAACCGGACGTTCGGATTGGTGGGGGCCTCGATGGCCCGGTCGGCGACGACCGAGGGGTCGACGTTGAAGTAGCAGTAGCTGCCCAGCCCCCACGCCTGGTGGCTGGTGACCCCGTTGGCCACCTTGTACGCGGCGTACCCGCGGGACGCGCCGTTCATCCAGGTGCCCTGGTTCGGCGGGTCGTAGGGCATCTCGTTCTGGTAGAAGTAGGTGCGCCCGCCGTTGCCGTTCCAGACGGTCTGGTACTTCTGGTAGTGCTCGACGAACAGCCCGTACATGGTGACGTCGTCGCCGTTGACGGTGAGGCCGGTGTCGGCGGTGTTCGCCGCCCAGCCCACCCCGTCGCCGTGGTCGGCCCGCCACAGCCACATGTGGTCGCCGATGACGTTGTCGCTGTTGACGGTCAGCGTGGTGGTGGCCCGGCCGACGCCCGGCCCGCCGATGCGGAAGAAGACGTCGTGCAGCGAGGTCGGGTTGGCGGCGTGGCCGGCCGTCGAGCCGGCCGGGCCGACCTCCATCAGCACCGGCGAGTTCACCGTGCCGGCCTCGAACATCACGCCGGCCACCTTCACCCCGTCCACGTCGGCGACCCGCATGGCGGCCGTGCCGTTGTCGGGCTGGATGGTGGCCAGGCCGAGGCCGAGGACGACGGTGTTGGCGCGGTTGATCTGGATCGGCTCGCTGACGTGGTGCACGCCGGGGGTGAACAGCAGGTGCCGACCCTGGGCGAGCGCCGCGTTGATGGTGGCCGCGCTGCTGCCCGGGCGGACGACGTAGAACTCGCTGAGCGACAGCGACGAGCCGGCCGGGGTCTTGCCGTACCAGCTGGTGCCCACCGAGTTGGCGCGCAGGGCCGGCACGAAGACCCGGTACTCGCCGGTGCCGTCGACGTACAGGAAGGGCTTCTCCCGCACCTGAGGGGTCTGCGCGATGACGGTGTGCGACGGGTTGGGGAAGCTCGGCGGCGGGGCGCCGGTGACGCCCTGGAACACCATGTTCCACACCGAGCCGGTCCAGGCGCCGAACTCGCTGTTGCGCGAGTACCACTGCTGCTGCGAGCCGGAGACGACCGTGCCGTCGATCTTCGTGTCGGCCATCAGCCCGCCGCTGGACCAGCCGTCGCCGCCGTTCCAGAGCTGGATCTGGTTCTGCGCGCCGCGCAGGTGCATCCGGCGGTAGGGGGCCGCCTGCGACACCGCCCAGCGTTCGACGCTGGTGCCCGCCGGCAGGGTCACCGACAGGTTCTCGGCCGCGCGCCAGAAGTTCTGGGTGGCGTTGCCGCCCATCCAGAACGCCTCGGCCCGGACGTGGCCGTTGAGGTTGACGTCGTCGGGGCTCATGCCGAGGCCGGCGACCTGGGTGAAGAAGCCGAGGTTGACGTCGGCGGTGTAGGTGCCCGGCTTGAACAGCACGGCGTACCGCTGGGGGCCGAACTGGTTGGTCTCCTGCTGGGTGAACAGGGTGTTCAGCCGGCTCTGGATGGTGGCGGTCGGCGTGCTCGGGTCGAACACGAAGGTGTTCGGGCCGAGGTTCGGGTTGCGCGGGTCGGTCGGCTCGACCGGCGGGGTGTCGGTCCCGGTCACGTTCACCTCCAGCTCCCAGAGTGAGTAGCCGTAGCCGGTGGCCCGGGCGGTGCCGTACACCCGCAGGTAGCGGCCGGTCGCGGCGAGATCGAGGGATTGGACGCCGCCGGAGCCGGTGGTGGTGCTCCAGGCGGTGCTCCACGCGCTGCCGTCGGCCGAGGTCTGGACCTGGAACGCCCGGGCGTGGGCGGCCTCCCAGCGCAGGACGACCCGGCAGATCGACCGGCTGGCGCCGAGGTCGACCTGGAGCCACTGGGGATCGGCCGCGAGGCTGGCCCACCGGGTGCCGGTGTTGCCGTCGACGGCCGCCGACGCGGGCGTGCCGGCGCCCTCGACGGACGAGGCGGTCACCGGGCGGCCCTGGGCGGCGTTGGCGCTGCCGCAGGTGGGCGTCGGGCCACCGGTCTCGCCGTACACCTGGAACTCCCAGAGCGAGTAGCCGTAGCCGGTGGCCCGCGCGGTGCCGTGCATCCGCACGTACCGGCCGGCCCCGGTGACGGTCAGGTTCTGGGTGCCGCCGGTGCCGGTGGTGGTGCTGGCGACGGTGGTCCACGCGCTGCCGTCGTCGGAGGTCTGGATCTGGAACGCCCGGGCGTAGGCGCCCTCCCAGACCAGGGTCACCTGGCTGATGGTGGCGCGGGCGCCCAGGTCGACCTGGAGCCACTGGGGATCGCTGAACGCACTCGCCCAGCGGGTGCCGGTGTTGCCGTCGACGGCCGCCGACGCGGGCGTGCCGGCGTTCTCGGTGGACGACGCGGTCGCCGGCCGGCCCTGCGAGAGCAGCACCGGAGCCGCCTGGGCCGGCGACCCACCGGTCGGTGCCAGCGCCGCGACGAGCGCGAGCACCAGCCCGACGAGGGTACGCCGCCGGGCGGGGCGAGGGCCCGGTGCCGGACGTACGGATGGGACGCGAGATGTCATGACTCCGCCTGTCGATAGAGGGCTGCGGACGCCGGGCGCGACGGGGGACGACGAGAGGACCGTGGCGCCGCGGAGGGTGCCGCCGGGGCGGCACGCGATGGGAGAGCGCTCTCGGAGAGTGTTACGGCGAGATCGCATCCCCGTCAAGACATCGATCACCAACAGTGCCGATCGATGCGACTTCCGCCCTCTCGGGACACCCCGCTCTTGACGAATCCGCCGGTTGAGACTTTAATGACGGCATTAATTAAGCGTTGACGAATTGCCGGCGGGAGGCCGAGGCGTCACCGGGAGACGTTGACGCCACCGCCCGCCGACCCGCTCAGGCGCTGCGGCGCACCACTAGGACGGGGTCGTGGATGACCGACGCGACGCGCAGCTGCGGCTCCTCGATGCGGGCCAGCAGCAGCCGGGTCGCCTCGGCTGCCATGACCTCCAGCGGGTGCCGGACGGTGGTCAGCGGCGGCTGGGCGGCCTGCGCGGCGCTGCTGTCGTCGAAGCCCACCACCGCGACGTCGTCGGGCACCCGACGGCCCGCCTCGTGCAGGGCGACCAGGGCGCCCTGCGCCATCAGGTCGTTGGCGACGAAGACGCCGTCGAGGTCGGGGTGGGCGGCCAGCAGGCGACGCATGGCGGCCTCGCCGCTCTCCCGGGTGAAGTTGCCCGCCTCGGACGGCGACCACGCGTACCCACGGCGGGCCATCGCCTGCCGGAAACCGGCCACCCGGTCCTGGCTGGCCGGCACGTGCTCGGGACCGGCGATCAGCCCGACGCGCCGACAACCCCGGGCGAGCAGGCGCTCGACGGCCAGCGCCGCGCCCGCCTCGTTGGCCACGTCGACGTAGCTGATCGGGGCGGGGCGGGCGGGGCGGCCCACCATCACCGCGGCGATCCCCGCCTCGACCAGCAGGCCGGGCAGCGCGTCGTCGGGGTGCAGCGACAGCAGCACCACGCCGTCGGCCTGCCCCTGGCGCAGGTCCCCGACCAGCCGGACGCGCGCCGGCGGGGTGCCCACCAGGTGCAGGCCGAGTTGCACGCCCACCGGGCGCAGGACGCTCAGTACGCCGCCGAGGACCCGGCCGAAGAACGGGTCGGCGAAGAGCCGGCCCAGGAACGGGTCGTCGTCGTGCTCCTCGCTGTCGGACACGACCAGCGCGACCGTCCCGGCCCGCCGGGTGACCAGGGAACGCGCGGCGCGGTTCGGCACGTACCCGGTCGCGTCCACCGCCGCCCAGACCGCGGTGTGCAGGTCCGGGTCGACGTTGCGCACCCCGTTGACGACGCGCGACACCGTGGCCCGGGACACCCCGGCCACCCGGGCGACGTCCTCCAGGGTGGGCAGCCGGCTCCGGGCCGCGCCGCGCTCCCCCGCCGACCCCGGGACACGCTCCCCCGGGCGGGACAGGTTGCCCGTCTGGGGCGACTCCGCCATCCGGAAGTTATAGCATGCGCGCCGGAAAGCGCTCTCTGAGCTGCGGCGCGGGCCCGACTCTCCGCGCTGCGGACGACGTGGACCCGGGCAGCCCGCCGCGTTCGCCACTTGACAGTAGGTGACCGTCGGGGAAAGACTGGGAAGCTCTGGGAGAGCGCTCTCCCAGGCTCGAACTGCGGGAAGTGGTGATCGGATGCGAACGCTCGCGGCCGCGCGGACCTCCGCCGGACAGCCCTCCGTCGACCTACGGTTCCCCGCCGGCTTCCAGTGGGGCGCGGCCACCGCGGCGTACCAGATCGAGGGGGCCGTGCGCGCCGACGGTCGGCTCCCCTCGATCTGGGACACCTTCGCCGCCACCCCGGGCCGGATCGCCGGCGGCCACACCGGTGAGCACGCCAGCGACCACTTCCACCGGCACCGCGAGGACGTGGCGCTGATGGCCGAGCTGGGCCTGTCGGCGTACCGCTTCTCGGTGGCCTGGCCCCGGGTGCGCGCCGCCGGCGGCGGGGTCAACGCCGCCGGCCTGGCCTTCTACGACCGGCTCGTGGACGACCTGCTGGCCGCCGGCATCAGCCCGGCGGCCACCCTGTACCACTGGGACCTGCCGCAGGAACTGGAGGACGCCGGTGGCTGGGCGACGCGCGACACCGCCGCCCGGTACGGGGAGTACGTCGCCGCCGTCGCCACGGGCCTGGGCGACCGGGTCCGGCTGTGGAACACCCTCAACGAGCCGTGGTGCTCGGCCTTCCTCGGGTACGGCAGCGGGGTGCACGCCCCGGGGCGGCGCGACCCGCGCGCCGCGCTGCGCGCCGCGCACCACCTGCTGCTGGCCCACGGGCACGGGGTCGCCGCGCTGCGCGCCGCCGGCGTCACCGGCCAGGTCTCGGTGGCGCTCAACGTCGGCACGGTGCGGCCCGTCAGTGACGCGCCCGCCGACCGCGACGCCGCGCGGCGCATCGACGGGCTGCTCAACCGGATCTTCCTCGACCCGCTGCTGCGCGGGGCCTACCCGGCGGACGTGCTCGCCGACACCGCGGCCCTGAGCGACTGGTCGTTCGTGCGCGAAGGCGACCTCAGCCTGATCGCCGCGCCGCTGGACGCGCTGTGCGTCAACTACTACCAGCCCGACCTCGTCGGTGCCGGCCCGGACGGCCACCACGACGCCGACACCCCGTACCCGGGCGCCGAGGGCGTCGCGTTCCATCCGGTGCCCGGGCCGGTCACGGCGATGGGCTGGTCCGTCGCCCCCGGCGGGCTGCGCGACATGCTGCTGCGGGTCACCCGGGACTACGGCGCGCGGCCGCTGTACGTCACCGAGAACGGCGCGGCCTACCCGGACGAGGTCGACGCCGACGGCCGGGTACGCGACCCGGAACGCACCGACTACCTGCACCAGCACCTGGCCGCCGCGCACGAGGCGCTGACCGCCGGCGCGGACCTGCGCGGCTTCTTCGTCTGGTCGCTGCTCGACAACTTCGAGTGGGCCCTCGGCTACGACAAACGGTTCGGCCTGATCCACGTCGACTACGCCACCCAGCGTCGGACCATCAAGGACAGCGCCCACTGGTACGGCCGGACGATCGCCGCGAACGGCGTCGACCGCCCCCGCTGAGGGCCACCGCCCGCGCACCCGACCGGGCGCGACACGCAGCCGACGCGGCCCCGGGGTTTTCCGGGGCCGCGTCGTCGCCACCGCAGGCGCGGCGGTACCGCGCCGGTGGGTCACGGACGCCACGGGGGCGGCCGTGACCCACGGCGCGGTCACCTGCGGTAGACGCCGAACTCCCAGAGGGAGTAGCCGTAGTCGGTGGCCTTCCTGGTGCCGTTGACCCGCACGTACCGGCCGGTGCCGGAGAGGTCCAGACCGTCGAAGCCCCCGTCGCCGCTCGTGGTCGAGTAGATCGTCGTCCAGGTGTTCCCGTCGTTCGAGACCTCGACCGAGTAGGCGGTGGCGTACGCCGCCTCCCAGGCGAGCTGGACGTGGTCGAAGGACTGCACCGAGCCCAGGTCGACCCGGAGCCAGGCGGTGCCGACCCACTCGCTGGCCCACCGGGTGCCGTGGTCGCCGTCGACCGCGTACCCGGGCAGCTGCGGGCCGTTGGCGCCGGTGGGCTGGTACGAGGACGCGGTGACCGCCCTGCCCCGGGCCAGGTTGGTGCCCGGGACCGTCGGCGGCACGACCTTGAAGGAGCGCTGCTCGATGCCGACGTTGCCGTGCCCGTCGAAGGCGTACACGTAGACCTTCCACACCCCGAGCCGCTCGGGGGCCCGCACCGTGAACCGCCCGTTCCCGGTCTGGGTGAACGTCAGGTTGGTCAGCCCCCGGTTGCCGGTGATGTGCTTGTCACTGGCCATCAGGTTGTAGCGGACCAGGTCGCCCTGCGGGTCCCCGGCGGTCACGTCGACGGTGAAGGTGCCGCCGGCCGGCACGGCGGTCTGCGGGCTGACCGACATAGCGGTGATCTCCGGCGGGGTGTTCGCCGCCGCCTGCCCGGTGTACGCCTGGCGCAGCGCGTGGTAGCCGAGCCGCCGCCACCCGCCGGTCGTGGCGTTGAGCCACACCCCGCCGAAGTCGTTCTCCAGTCCGTAGTGGAACTCGGTGGCCCCGAGCGCCACGCCGGGGTGACCCTTGACGGCGTTCCAACTCGCCGTGTAGCCCGCCCGCTTCGCCAGGTCGGTCGGCTCGTCGGGCACCCCGTTGACGTCGTCGGGCACCTCCCACTCGCCGTTCGGGCCGCCCTCGGTGAGCAGGTACGGCCTGGTGTGGCCGCCCGCGATCCAGTCGGACTTCACGGTGCCGACCGCGCCATAGGAGTTGACCGCCAGCAGGTCCAGCGCGGGCGAGTACCGCTGGTAGTACGTCCACGCGTGGGTGTAGGCGTCGGTGGAGGTGACCGGGTGCAACGGGTCGGCGGCGTGGACCGCCTGGGCCACCTCGTTGACGAACTGCGCGTACGCCACCCGCCGGGCCTCGACCACGTCGGCCGGGAGCCCGTGGTCCTGCATGGTCAGGATGACCTCGTTGCCGACGTCCCACATCAGCACGCCCTGCCGGTTCTTCAGCGCGTTGACCCGGGCCACGATCTCGGCCTTGACGGTGTTCTTGTAGGCGGTGTCGTTGACGTAGTCGGCGCCCTGGTTGAGCCAGTGCCCGACGACCACCTTGATGCCCTGCTGTGCCGCCCGGTCGAGCAGGGCCGGGGTGTGGGTGTCGTCCACGCCCCAGATCCGGATGGTGTTGACGCCCATGTTCCGCAGATCCCGCAGGTACCCGTCGGCGGCGGCCTGCGGCGGTCCGTAGGTCATCCCCCGCACCTCGTACGGTGCGCCGTTGACCTGGAGCTGCCAGTTGCCCTGGGTGCCGGTCACCCGCACCGTGCTCGGCCCGGCCGGGGTGGGCGGGTCGGTCATCGCGGCGGGGACCGTGCCGGCGGCCCGGGACACGGTCACCGAGTCGACGCTGAGCACCCCGCCCGAGGTGGTCCCCGGGGTGGGGGTGCTCCGGCCGGCGATCGCGTTGGGCAGCGAGCCGCCGACGGCCAGGTCCAGCCGGAGGAAGAAGCCGTGGTGCACGGCGGCCTTCCAGGCGGCGACGCCGACCTGCGACTCGCGGACCACCCAGGTCTGCCGCCCGTCGAGGTAGAAGCGGATCTCCTCGTCGGTCCTCGTCCGGTCGATGACCTGGGTGTACTCGTGGTAGCCGGTCCGGCAGCCGGCGCAGGTGGCCAGCCCGCTGGAGCGGCCGGTGTACTCGGCGCACACCCCGTCGGGCGCGGTGCCGCAGTGCAGCGTCTGGGCGAGCTGGCCGCGGCCGTTGACGTCGGTCATGATGTCGGTCTCGCCGACGCCGGGCCAGTTGGTGTAGTTGCCCCGGAAGGCTGCGCCGGTGGCGCGGAACCCGGGCCAGTACCCGAGACCGTCGGCCACGTCGGGCTGCCGGAGCACGGCGGTGAACCGCAACTGCTCGCCGACGCGCGGCTCGAAGTCGGCCCGCTGGGTCTCCAGCCGGCCCGAGGTCCAGGCGCCGGCGGCGTCCCGGATCGCCCGGATGCTCAGCCGGCCGGCACCGTCGAGCTGGACGTTCGCGGTCGACGCGGTGGCCACCTCCACCTCGCCGGTGCCCCAGTTCGCCGCGCCGCCGGGGTAGGAGGTGCCGGTGCGCAGCAGCCAGTTCGCCGCCGACGGCAAGGTGCCGGCGGGGCCGGTGAACTCGTCGGCCCAGATGGTCTGCCAGTCGCCGGGGACCGGCGTCGGGCTGGTGGGCGGGGGTGTGGTCGGCCCGCCGAGCGAGCCGTAGACCTTGAACTCGTACAGGGAGTAGCCGTAGCCGGTGGCCCGCGCGGTGCCGTGCATCCGCACGTACCGCCCGCTGCCGGCGACGGCGATCGTCTCGGTGCCCCCGGCCCCGGTGGTCGTGCCGTGCACGGTGGTCCAGGTGACGCCGTCGGCCGAGGTCTGGATCTGGTACGCCCGCGCGTACGCGCCCTCCCACTGGAGGACGACCTGGCTGATGGTGGCGGTTCCCCCGAGGTCGACGCGCAGCCACTGGGGGTCGCTGAACTGGCTGGACCAGCGGGTGCCGGCGTTGCCGTCGACCGCGTTGGCCGCGCCGACGTCCGGCCCCTCCTGGGAGGACGCGGTGGCCGGCCGGCCCTGCGACAGCAGGGTGTCGGCCGCGTACGCGCCGGGTTGGGCCACGACGAGGTAGGCCGCCACCAGGGCGACGACGGCGGCGACGAGCAGTGCGGGCCGGTGCCGCGACGGTGGCCGGCGGCGGGGGATGGGAGGGTGAACGGTCATGGGCCTGCCTGTCGGAGAGGGGACGCCGACGCGGGGACGGCGGCGGTGGGCGGCGCTGGTGGCGGTGGCTGGTGGCTGGTGGCGGTGTCGGTCGCGCCCGGTGGGCGGGGCTGGGGCGTCCGGGCCGGTGACCGGGGGTCTGGTCGCCCCCCGGTCACCGCACCGGTCAGGGCAGCTCGTAGTTGGCGTTGAGCGCCGCGCCGCGCTCGGGCTTGTACTGGTCGAAGCCGCGTGGGTCGCACTGGAGCCCGCCGTTGACGCAGTGGGTCACCAGTGCGTTGAGCGTCGGGGCGTCCCAGGCGTTGTAGAAGTCGTAGTGGAAGGAGTAGCCCCGGCCGCTGGACAGCCGGACCCCGGACATGTCCCCGCTGACCGGGAAGGCCATCTTGAACTCGATCATCGGCACGGCCACCGGGTGGCTGGCCGGGCAGACGCCGACGGTCGGGTACGCCATGTGGCTCTTGTGGTCGGGCGTGTCCAGGTACCGGCCGTCCCAGCAGCTCGGCGCCTGGTAGCGGATGTTGAGCTGGCTGCCGGCCGGGCAGGACGCCGGGAAGTCCCAGTTGCGGACGCTGTCGCCGCACTCCCAGCCCTCGACCGCGCCCGGGGCGTTGCGGAACTCCTCCAGCGTGGTGGCGGGGCTGCCGACGACGTACCGCAGGCCGGGCGGCGAGGGGCGGACGCTGCGGTGGTCGATGACGCCGCTCTTGTAGTAGATGACCTGCCGGCCCACCGGCTGGATCGCGGTGTCGCCCCGGTACAGGGTCGGCATCCAGTAGCCCGTCTTGTCCCCGGGCGTGATGCAGGAGGTGCCGCCGGCCCGGAGGGAGGCCAGCGTGGTGTTGGCGTTCGTGGTGGTGTTTCCCATGAACGTGTGCGAGTGCGAGGCGCCCGGCAGGTTCGGGAAGACGATCGGGTCGTCGGGCAGGTTCGACCGGCTCACCGAGCAGTTCGCCTGGAACTCGTGGTGGGTGGTCGGCGGGTTGGTGGGCGGCGGGGTCGCCGTGGACGGGATCACGCCGGTGACCGGCGGGTCGGCCGGCACGTAGCCGGGTCCGCCGGTGGGCGGCGGGGTGGTCCCGACGGAGCCGTAGACCTTGAACTCGTACAGCGAGTAGCCGTAGCCGGTGCCGCGCTGGGTGCCGTGCAGCCGGACGTACCGGCCGCTGCCCGTGACGGCGACGCTCTCGGTGCCGCCGGCGCCGGTGGTGCTGCTGTGCACGGTGGTCCAGGTGGCGCCGTCGGTGGAGGTTTGGATCTGGTACGCCCTGGCGTAGGCGAACTCCCACTCGAGGAGCACCCGGCTGACGGTGACGGTGGTGCCCAGGTCGACGCGGAGCCACTGCGGGTCGGCCCACTGGCTGCCCCAGCGGGTGTCGGGCCGCCCGTCCACGGCGGCCGCGGCGGGGGCCTCGCCGTTCTCCACCGACGACGCCAGCGCCGGCCGACCCTGGGACAGCAGGGTCTCCGCGGCCTGCGCCGTCGGGACGCCCGCCACCAGCAGCGATGCCGTTAGCGCCAGGGCGGCGACCGGCGCGATTGTTCTCCTGAGCCGTGGTCTGTCGGTCTTCATGATGACCTCTTCCAGGGGTAGGACGACTGCGCTCCGGCTGTCTCGCCGGCCGGTGGCCCGCTCGTGCCGCACCTGGCCCGGGGATCAGGATCGTCGCCGGACCGCGCACTCGGAGAGCGCTCTCCAAGTGTTACGCCGAAATTTCACGCACGTCAATACGACCGGCCCTCGAAGACCGGTGAACGCACCCGAACCGGACGGTGGGCAGTCCCGCTAACGTGGACCTCACCCGCCTGGTCCGGCGGACACCCCGCCGGGATGCCAGGCAGGTAATGCCACCCCGTCCCTTTGCTCTGCTGCCGCCACCGCAACACCAGCACCGTCGTGCAGCACAGCATCGCTCAGCCGCTTCGCGTCGGGTGCCGGCACGAGAGGTCGGCAGAAGCGTCACGCTTTGCGCACGTTGCACCGGGGGCAGCAGAGCAAAGGGGGCGCTGCGGTGTTGTTCGCCGGTCGGCGACGACGTCAGCGTCGGCGTTCTCGCCCCGCCCCGCACCTGGGGTTGGAGTGGGGCTCCACGATCGTCTGCTGGATTTGGAGAACTCACCCGGCGTGTCGTCTCACAAATCAGCAAACGATCACGCCACGACAAGCTGCCGTACACACCGACGCCCCCGCGCACATCCACCACCAAGGGTGGCGGCAACGACGACTTCGACGCAGGCCCTAAACCACCCCACCAGCCCCACCCCGCCCCGCCCCATTCTGCGCGATCTTGCAGTTATGGCCCGGGCAAAGAGTGTGAAACGCCCTTGTCGGGGGCCGCAAGCGCAAGATCGGCGCATCGGAGTGGACCGCTGCCCGTACAAGGGGCGCACCACCGACTGGACGGGCTTCTCCTGACGCCACTACCCGGGCGCGCGGGGCCGGTGGGTCGCCGGACGGGTCCCCGGCTCAGCCGGCCAGCTCGGCGAGCGGGAACGCCCGGTGCCGGCGGGGCGGGATCAGGAAGTTCTGCCGGCGGGTGCAGGTCAGGAAGCGTTCCAGGCCGTTGTCCTGCTCGGTCACCCGGTGCTTACGCGCCAGGTCCACCGACGCCTGGCTGCGCCGCATCCGGGCGAAGAAGTCGGTGGTCGGCACGAACACGCTGAAGTGCAGCTTCGGCTGGCTGCTGCCGTCGGGCACGTCCAGGGCGTCGAAGCCGGGGCCGTCGACCCGCAGGTGCATCGGGGTGCCGTCGGGCGCCCGGGAGCTGCGCTGCAGGGTGGACAGGTGCCCCATCCGGCGTTCGCCCCGGGGCAGGCCGACGCCCCGGGCGGTGCGCTCGGCGTAGTCCGGGCCGCGGTTGTCGGCGGGCAGGAAGGACGGCCCGCCGCCGTCGGTGAGCTGGTCGGCGTTGCCGGGGTGCACCGGCGGGGCGTGGAACATGTACTGCACCCGCTTCGTGAAGTTGCCGTTGTCGCTGGGCGGGGTGTCCGGCGAGGCCATGTCGTAGAACTGGAGCATGTCGAGGATGACGTGCGACAGGTGCTGGATGCCGCCGTTGTCCAGGTAGTCGCCGGGGCGGGCGGTGGTCAGCCGGGCCGAGGGATGGCCGGCGAAGGTGCAGATCGCCGGCGGGCCGGAGGCGTTGACCTGCTGGTCGGAGAAGCCCATCCACATCGGCGAGTCGGGCTGGATGAACCGGGCGTACGGCAGCCGGTTCTGCTCGGCCACCGAGCGGGGCAGGCCGGTCTGGGTGAACATGTGCCGGCTGGAGGTGACGGTGAGCAGCCCGGCGAAGGCCGGCGGGGGCGTGGGGAGGCCGGCCAGCGTGCCGCTGCCGTCGAACCAGGCCAGCACGTCCTGGATGACCGTGGCCCGGTCGCTGCGGAAGGTGAACAGCAGGTCGTTCTGCTCGATGCGGACCGGCACGGTGAACCGCCGCTTGGCGACCCCCGGGTTGTCCGGGTGGATGTCGGTCGGCCCCGGCTCCGCCTCCTCCAGCACCGACCGGGACGGGTCGGCCAGCAACCGGGGCAGGTGCGCGCCGACCAGGTCGCCGGCCAGGCCGCCCGGCAGCCGCCGGAAGTACGGCAGGCCGTAGGAGACGAAGGTCATCAGGCCGGCCGCGCCGAACGGGTACCGGGATTCCAAGGCGGCGAGCACCCGGGCCAGCTCCCGCTGGTCGTCGCGGCCCGGGGCGCGCGTCAGCGCGGCGGTCAGGTAGACGGTGTGCACCGGCGGCATGACGAACGGCCCGCCGGTGGGCGAGGTCTGCTCCGGCGCGCTGTACCGGGCGACGTCGAACTGGATGTCAGGCAGCCCCTGCGCCGGATCGGGCGCGGCCGGGCGGTCCGGGGTGCGGGCACCGGCCGAGCAGGCCGCCAACGCGGACGCGGCCATGGCCAGGGCACCGCCGGCCAGCACCGTCCGGCGGTGCAGCCGGGGTTGGTCGCCCATGCCTCAGCTCGACCGGTCGAGCGCGGCGCGCAGCGCCCCGCCGAGTTCCTCGTCGCCCGGCGCGGTCAGCCGCACCGCCTGCCCGGTCAGCCCGACGAAGCCCTCCCGGGCGCCGCCGTTGCGGGTCGGGCTCACCAGCACCGTCGCGCCGTCCTGCTCGACGTCAACGTGCCGGGTGCCCTTGGCGTACGTGGCCCAGGAGCGCAGGCCGAGCGCGTCGAGGGCCGGCGCGAACGGCGAGGGCCCGCCCCGCAGGTCGGGGGTGGGCACGCCGATGCGCGAGGCGTCGAGCATCCGGCGCACCGCCGCGCCCAGCAGGGCGTCGGCCGGCTCGTCGAGGAGCTCGAAGGCCCCGTTGGCGATCCACATGCCGTCGCCGGTCAGCGAGGAGGAGTGCGCGACGTGTCGACCTCTGCGCAGGTCGAGTGCGGCGAGTCTGGTCATCGGTGTCCTCGGTGGGGAGGGGGACGCCCCAGGGTACCTTCGGGACGTCCCCACGGCGGCCCCGGCTATCTCATCGGGATGATCCGAACGGTCACCCCCTTCTGGGCGCCGTACTGGACTATCTGGTTGAGCGCGTTCTGCTGGGCGCTGGTGGCCGCGCCGCGTTGGACGGCGATCTCCAGCTCCCGGGCGGCGACCTGACCCGGTCTGATGGTGACGCCGTCCCAGGTGACCGGGTTGCTCTTGGCGAAGCCGGCCGCCTTGTCGACGTAACCCTGCAACCGGCTGGTGAGCTGGCCGGCGGTCTGGTAAGACTTCGCGGTCAGGTCGACGCTCTTGATGCTGGTGGCGGTGCCGTTGGCGAACCGGTCGATGGTCGGGAAGCTGCGCGGCAGGTTGCCGCCGAGCTTCGCCTCGATGGCCAGGCCGCGCTCGAACTGGTTGAGCTTCCAGACCGAGCTGCCGGCCTTCAGGTACGCCCCGAGGCCGCCACTGACCGCGCCCAGCGCGCCGCCGATCGCGAAGTCCTTCAGGGCGTCGCCCATGCTGTACTTGCGCCCGGTCAGCGCCGCGAGGCCCGCCCCGATGCCGACCGAGGAGGCGCCGCCGATCAGCGCCCCGATCAGGATCGGCACGCAGATCGGGCAGTCGCCGTTGGGGTCGGACAGGTTGACCGGGTCGTTGAGGGCGTACGTGTACAGGTTGGCGCTGCCGCCGCCGAAGCCGGCCGGGTCCTGGCTGAGGAACCGGCCCGTCTCGGGGCTGTACCAGCGGGCCCGGTGGTAGTTCAGCCCGGTGGCGGCGTCGCGTTCCCGGCCGGTGAACTGCTGGGTGTTGCCGCTGGCGGTGACCGCGCCGAACGGGTCGTAGGCGTACCGGGTGGTCAGGGTGCCCGCGGAGTCGGCCAGGCCGAGCACGCTGCCGAGCGCGTCGGTGATCGGCACCCGGGGGCCGGCGGCGTCGGTGCGGACCAGCGTCTGGTCCAGCCCGGCGGTGAGCCGGTCGCTGGTCGTCGCGCCGGTCTGCTCGCGAACCAGGTTCGGGCCGTCGTAGAGGAAGCCGGTGGTGGCCCCGCCGGCCGTGCGGCTGGCGAGCCGCCCGGCACCGTCGTAGCCGTACGCGGTGGTCAGGCCCGGCCCGGTGACCCCGGTCAGCTCGCCCCGGGCGTTCCAGGTGTAGCCGAGCACGCCGTCACCGGTCAGGTTGCCCTCGTCGTCGTAGGAGTACGTCCGGTCGCCGCGGCTGGTCAGCCGGTTGGCGGCGTCGTAGCTGGTCGAGGGGCCGGTGCTCGGGACGGTGACCTGGGCGAGGCTGCCGGTCAGGTCCCGCACCCGGCCCGCGCCGTCGTAGGAGTAGCCGAGGTGGCCGATCGGCACCCCGCCGGTGCTCTCGTAGAACATCCCGGTGAGCTGGGACGCGGCGTCGTAGGTGTACTTCGTGGTGACGCCGGCCTGCTCGACCCGGTCGGTGCGGCCGGCGGCGTCCCGGTGCCAGGTGGCGGTGCTGGCGCCCTGGGTGATCTGCGCGACCAGGCCGGTCTGGTCGTAGCCGTAGGAGACCGCCGGCTGGCCGGGCACGGTCATCCCGGAGCGCCGCCCGGCTGCGTCGTAGGTGTAGCCGACGGTGCCGGTGGGGCTGGCCACGCTGACCACCTGGTCGAGGTCGTTCCAGCCGACGGTGAGCAGCCCGCCGGCCGAGTCGTTGATGGTGGTGAGCCGGTCCAGGGTGTCGTAGCCGAACTGCTTGGTGCTCTCGTAGCTCGGCCCGGCGGTCCTGCCGTACCCGATGAAGGTGGTGCGGCCGAGCAGGTCGTAGCCGGTGACGGTGGTCTTGCCGCGCCGGTCGGTGGCGGAGACGACCCGGCCGAGCACGTCGTACGCCTGCTGGGCCTGCTCGCCGAGCGGGTCGGTGACGGTGATCGGGCGGTCGGAGCTGTCGTAGGCGACGGTGGTGCTGTTGCCCCGGGCGTCGGTGACCTTCGTCAGGTTGCCGTTGCCGTCGTACTCGAAGGTGGTGGCCCGGCCGAGGCCGTCGGTGCTGGTGAGGACCTGGTTGTCCGGGTCGTAGCGGACGTGTTCCAGCACGCCCCTCGGGTCGGTGACCGCCACGGGACGGCCGACGGCGTCGACGAAGCTGCGGGTGGTCCGGCCCACCGGGTCGGTCACCGCGACGAGGTCGCCCTGCTCGTAGGTGTAGCGGGTGGTGTTGCCGAGCGGGTCGGTGAACGAGGTGACCTGGCCGGCGGTGTTGTAGGCGTAGCGGCGGGTGCGGCCGGCGGCGTCGGTCGCCGCCGTGAGGTTGCCGGTGTCGTCGTACCCCATCCGGGTGGTCCGCCCCTGGTCGTCGGTGACCGAGGTGAGCTGCCGGTACGGGCCGCCGGAGGTGACCGTGGCGGACTGCGCGGCGGCGGTGCCGGCGAGCGCGGTGAGCGAGGTGAGCTGCCCGTTCGCGCCGTACCCCAGGGTGGTCCGCCGCCCGTACGGGTCGACCAGCGCGGTCGGCAGGTGGGTCGCCGGGTCCCGGGCGGTGGTGGAGGTGCGCGCCTGGGCGGTGCCGGCGGCGGTGGTCTCGGCGACCACCCGGTGGTCGGCGTCGAAGCTGGTCTCCCGGACGGCGCCGTCCGGCTCGGTGACGGCCGTCTTCACGACCTTGCCGTCGGTGTCGGTGGTGTACTCGAAGCCGTAGGTGACCCCGCCGGGCATGCTCTGGGCCGACACCCGTCCGGCCGCGTCGTAGGTGTTGGTCAGGTAGGTGACGCCCCGGGCGTCGGTGACCGTGGTCATCCGGTGCGCGGTGTCGTAGGTGTACGTGGTGGTCCGGCCGCCGGGCGAAATGACCGTGGTCAGCCGGCCCGAGCCGTCGTAGCCGTACTGCACGGCCCGGCCCGCGTTGTCCTGCGCCCGGGTGACCCGGCCGCCGCTGTAGGTGAGCTTGATCCAGCGGCCGTTGGGCGAGGTGACCTGGGTGATGTCGCCGGACTGCCCGCCGGTGGACCGGGTCAGGGTGATCTGGTTGCCGTGCCGGTCCCGGATGGACTGCAACGGGGTGTTCTCGCCGAAGACGTAGACCATGCCGTCGGTGCGGACCAGGTCCCAGCCGTCGCCGTTCCAGGTCATCACGGCGTCCCGGAACGGGCCGGTGGTGTCGACGGCCTTGAACACCGCGTCGGTCCAGCCGGTCCCGGGGCTGGTCCGCACCATGTGGACCTTGCCGCTGTCCGGGAAGATCAGGTCGGCCTCGGTGTACTCCTGCTTCGAGAAGACGAAGATGCCGTAGGTGAAGTTCGCCCCGATGCCGAACTCGCGGTTCTGGGTGTCGTTCTGCCGGTAGGTGCGGGTGATCGAGATCGGCAGCACGTCGTTCACGGTCAGGTCGGTGTGCTCGTCGACGAAGAGGCCGCTGGCCAGGTCGACGGGGTCGCCGCCGGAGTCGCCGTCCTCACCGGGCCCGGTGCCGGCGGGGCGCTTGCCGCTGCCGTTGAACATCGCGCCGGTGAACTCCCAGACCCGCACGTCGGGGTCGGGCACGATCTGCCGGCCGTCGGGGGTGACGGTGCCGTGGCCGTAGATGTACCAGCCCGCCTCCGCGCCGGTCACCGCGCAGACGGCCGGGGTCTTCGCCGCCTTGGTGGGCTTCTTCGGGTACGACTTCACCGGTGCCCTGGTGCACGGCGCCCGCTCCGGGTCGTAGTCCCAGAAGTCCAGCCGGCTGCCCGGCGCGAGGCCCTGGGTGTTGGGGTAGATGATCTGCGCGCCCTTCGGCAGGATCACCGACCCGCCGGGCTGCACGGTGAAGTAGACCGGGGTGCGCACCCCGGCCGGGAGCGGGAACGGCGGCTGGTCCACCGGGAGCGCGGTGATGGACAGCTCGGTGACCCGCTTGCCGGCCCGGTCGCGGATCACGCTGCCCTTGGGCAGCCGCACCTCGAAGCCGGGGATCGCCGGGGTGGTGATGACCGTCTGCCTCGTGGTGGGCGACGGGAACCGGGTGCTGTTCGCGGTGTCGAGCCGGGTCATCCAGATCGGGTACGACAGCTCGACGGTCTCCCCCGCCCGCAGGTCCACCCCGGTCTCGAAGCGGCCGAAGGCGCGGCCGGGGCTGCCGGCCGTCGCGCCGTCGATGACCAGGACGTGGTGGCCGGCGGTGAGCCCGGTGAGCAGGAACCGGCCGGTGGCGTCGGTGCGGGTGCTGCGCCGGCCCACCTTGAGGGTGACGTCGGCGAGCGGCCTGCCGTTGAGCAGCAGGGCCTGTCCGGCGAGCGCGGTCGCCCCCCGCTCGGCGCGCAGGGCCGGCTGGAGGTTGCCGTACGCGCCGGTGCGGTGGCTCTCCCAGTCCTCGCCGGCCAGGTTGAACCGGTCCGGCGTCCAGGTCTCGGTCACGTCGCCGGCCGGCCGGGCCGGGGTCTTCGCGGGCGCCCTCCTGGCGGCGGCTGCGGCGGGCAGCCGCACCTCGCCGGTCAGGCCGCCGATGGTGCTGGACGACGGGTCGACGAGAAGGGTGTAGGTGCCGGCCACGGGCAGGGTGACCGAGGTGAAGGTGCAGGTGCCTCCGCAGTAGACGCTGCTGCCGAGGTTCGTCCCGTCCGGCTTGCGGATGATCGCCGTGGCGTTGTACTGGCCGTAGGTGCCGGCCGTGACTGCCACGGTGACCACCTGGCCGGCGGTGCCGGGGAAGGTGAGCGTGGCGTTCTGGCCGGGCACGGCGGTGGTCAGGGTGACCCCCGGGCCACCCGGGGTGACGGCCGCGGTCGCGTCGGCCGGCACCTCGTGCACGCGCAGGGAGACCGAGCCGGTGTACATGCCGTCGGGGTTCAGCAGGATCGTGTACGTGCCGGCCACCGGCAGCGTCGTGACGTCGAAGAAGCACGTCGCGCCGCAGTACACGCTGCTGCCGAGGTTCGTCCCGTCCGGCTTACGGATGATCGCCGTCGCGTTGTAGGTGCCGTACGTGCCGGCGCTGCCCAGCACCGAGATCCGCTGCCCGGCGGTGCCGGGGAACGACAGCACCGCGTTCTGGCCGGGGGCCGTGGTGGTCAGGGTGACCGCGCTGCCGCCCGGCGTCGTGCTGTCGGTGGCGTCGGCCGGCACGTCGTACACCCGCAGGGAGACCGAGCCGGTGTACATGCCGTCGGGGTTCAGCAGGATCGTGTACGTCCCGGCGACCGGCAGCGTCGTGACGTCGAAGAAGCACGACGCACCGCAGTACACGCTGCTGCCGAGGTTCGTCCCGTCCGGCTTACGGATGATCGCCGTCGCGTTGTAGGTGCCGTACGTGCCGCCGGTCCCCTGCACCACGATCCGCTGACCCGCCGTCCCGGTGAACGACAGCACCGCGTTCTGGCCCGGGGCGGTGGTGGCGACCGGCACGGCCAGCCCGCCGACGGTGGCGCTGACCGCCGCGTCCGCCGGCACGTCGTAGACCCGCAGGGTCACCGCGCCGGTGTAGGCCGCGTCGGGGTTCAGCAGGATCGTGTACGTCCCGGCGACCGGCAGCGTCGTGACGTCGAAGAAGCACGACGCACCGCAGTACACGCTGCTGCCGAGGTTCGTCCCGTCCGGCTTACGGATGATCGCCGTCGCGTTGTACGTCCCGTACGTGCCACCGGTCCCCTGCGCCACGATCCGCTGACCCGCCGTCCCGGTGAACGACAGCACCGCGTTCTGGCCGGGGACCGTGGTGGTGAGGGTGGCGGCGGACCCGCCCGGGGTGGTGCTGGCGGTGGCGTCGGCCGGCACGTCGTACACCCGGACGGTGAGCGCGCCGGTGTAGGTGGACGCCGGGTCGAGCAGGAGGCTGTACGTGCCGGCGACCGGCAGCACCATCGCGTCGAACAGGCAGGACGCCCCGCAGTACGCGCTGCTGGTCAGGTTCGTGCCGTCCGGCTTGCGCACGATCGCCGTCGCGTTGTACGTGCCGTACGTGCCGCCGGTGCCCTGGACCAGGATCCGCTGCCCGGCCGCGCCGGGGAACGACACCACGCCGTTCTGCCCGGGGACGCTGGTGGTGACGGTGACCGGTGCGCCGCCCGGGGTGGTGCTGACGGTGGCGTCGACGGGGACGTCGAACACCTGCGCGGTCAGGCTGCCGACGGCCACCCCGACCGGGTCGACCAGCAGCGTGTAGGTGCCGGCCGTGGCCAGCGACACCGAGCTGAACGAGCAGCTCGTCGCGCAGGACGAGGAGCTGGTGACGGCGCTGCCGTTGGGCGCGCGCAGCGTCACGGTCACGCTGCCCCCGCCGAACGCGCCGGCGGAGAGGCCGACGGTGACGACCTGCCCGGCGGTGCCGGGGAACGACACCACCGCGTTCTGGCCGGGCACGGTGGTGGTCACCGGGACCGCCGCGCCGCCCGGGGTGGTGGCCACCGTGGCGTCGGCGGGCACGGCGTGCACCCGGGCGGTGAGCGCGCCGACGGCGGTGGTCTTCGGGTCGACCAGCAGGGTGTACGTGCCGTCCGCCGGCAGGACGGTGCTGTCCAGGAAGCACGCGGTGCCGCAGGCCGTGTTCGAGGTGACCGTGGTGCCGTCGGGGCGGCGCAGCGTCACCACCGCCTCGGTGGCACCGAACGTGCCGCCGCTGAGCTGCACCGACACCCGCTGCCCGGTGGTGCCCGGGAACGACACCACCGCGTTCTGCCCCGGCACGGTGGTGGTCACCGGGACCGCCGCGCCACCCGGGGTGGCGGTCGCCGTGGCGTCGGCGGGCACGTCGTGCACCTTCGTGGTGATGCCGCCGACGACCGTCCCCTTCGGGTCGACGAGCACGGTGTACGTGCCGGCCACGGTCAGTGCCTGGGTGTCGAGGAGGCAGGAGGTGCCGCAGGTCGTGTTGGACACGATCGTGGTGCCGTCGGGGCGGCGCAGCGTCACCACCGCCTCGGTGGCGCCGAACGTGCCGCCGCTGAGCTGCACCGACACCCGCTGCCCGGCCGTGGCGGGGAAGGAGACCACCGCGTTCTGGCCGGGCACGGTGGTGGTCACCGACACCGCCGCGCCGCCCGGGGTGGTGTTGGCGACCGCGTCGTTGGGCAGGTCGTAGACCCGGGCGGTGACGGCGCCGAGGGTGGTCCCGGTCGGGTTGACGAACACCGTGTACGTGCCGGTGGCCGGGAGGGTGACCGCGTTGAACGAGCAACTCGTGCCGCAGTAGCTCTCGCTGACCACGGTGGAGCCGTCCGGGGCGCGCACCGTCACGGCGGCGTTGTAGGTGCCGAAGGTGCCGTTGGCCAGGGTCACCGAGACGACCTGCCCGGCGGTGCCGGGGAAGGAGACGACGGCGTTCTGCCCCGGCACGGTGGTGGTCACGGTGACCGCGGCCCCGCCGGGCGTGGTGGTCGCCGAGGCGTCCGCGGGCACGGCGTTGACCTGCGCGGTGACCTGCCCGACGTAGGTGCCGTCAGGGTTGAGCAGCAGGGTGTACGTGCCGTCGACCGGCAGGACGACCGTGTCGAAGAAGCACGACGCCCCGCAGTACGCGCTGCCGGTCAGGCTCGACCCGTCCGGCTTGCGGATCACGCCCGAGGCGTTGTACGTCCCGTACGTGCCGCCACTGAGCTGCACCGACACCCGCTGCCCGGCCGTGCCGGCGAACGACACCACCGCGTTCTGCCCCGGCGTCGTGGTGGCCACGGTGACCGCCGCGCCGCCCGGGGTCGCGGTCGCCGTGGCGTCCGGCGGCACCAGGTGGACCTGCGCCGCGACCTGCCCGACGTAGGCGCCGTCCGGGTTCAGCAGCAGCGTGTACGTGCCATCGACCGGCAGCACGACCGTGTCGAAGAAGCACGACGCCCCGCAGTACGCGCTGCCCGTCAGACTCGACCCGTCCGGCTTACGGATCACCCCCGAGGCGTTGTACGTCCCGTACGTGCCGCCACTGAGCTGCACCGACACCCGCTGCCCGGCCGTGCCGGCAAACGACACCACCGCGTTCTGCCCGACGACCGTGGTCACGGTGACCGGGGCGGAGCCGGGGGTGGTGCTCGCCGTCGCGTCCGCCGGCACGTCGTGGACCTGCGCGGTGACCGCCCCGACGTAGCTGGTGTCGGGGTTGACCAGGATGGTGTACGTCCCGTCGACCGGCAGCACCGTGGTGTCGAACAGGCACGAGCTGCCGCAGTACGCGCTGGCGGTCAGGTTCGACCCGTCCGGCTTGCGCACCACCGCCGAGGCGTTGTACGTCCCGTACGTGCCGCCGCTGAGTTGGACCAGCACCCGCTGGCCCGCCGTGCCGGGGAACGAGACGACGCTGTTCTGGCCGGGCACCGTCGTGGTGGCGGTGACCTGGGGGCCGCCGGGAGTGGTCGCCACGGCGGCGTCGGCCGGCACGTCGTACACCTGGACGGTGATCGCCCCGGTGGTGGTGGACTGCGGGTCCACCGCGACGGTGTACGTGCCGTCGGTGGGCAGCACGACGGTGTCGAGGAAGCAGGCGGTGCCGCAGGATCCGTTGGAGGTGACGGTGCCGCCGCCCGGCTTGCGCAGCGTGACGGCGGCGTTGTAGGTGCCGTACGTGCCGCCGCTGAGCTTGACCGAGACCCGCTGGCCGGTGCTGCCGGCGAAGGTGACGGCGGCGTTCTGGCCGGGCACGGTGGTGGTGACGGTCACCGGGTCCCCGCCCGGCGTGGTGGCCGCCGCCGCGTCAGCGGGCACCTCCCGCACGGTCGCGGAGACCGAGCCGGTGGCAGTGCTCGACGCGGCCAGCAGCAGCGTGTACGTGCCCGCCGTGCGGGCCGTCACCGTGTCGATGAAGCCGGTGGCGCCCACGCACCCGGACGACGCCGCGGTGCGCCCGAACGGGTCGAGGACCTTCGCGGTGGAGATGCCGCAGGAGCCGAAGGTGCCGTCGGCGAACTGCACGCTCGCCCGCTGCCCCTCGATCAGGTCGAACACGACCAGCGCGACGTCCCCCACGCTCGGGATCGACACGGACCCGGTGCCGCCGAGCGCGACCCGGGAGGTGTGCACCACGTCGGCGACGGTGTACGGGGCGGGGGCCACGAAGACGTCGGCGGCGGCGTCGCCGCTGCCGTGCCGGGTGCGGACCCCGATCCGACCGGAGCCGGCGCCGGTGGGCACCTGGATGGTCAGGCTGCCGGCGGCGACCGCCGAGGGGAAGGCCCGGGTGCGGTTGAGGGTGACGGCGTTGTCGGCCGCCTCGGCGGCGAAGCCGGTGCCGGTGACGGCGACCGTGCCTCCGGGGGCGACGACGGTCGGGGAGACACCGGTGACGGTCGGCGCGGACTCGTCCGGCCCGACGACCACGAAGGACTGCGGGCTGCTCACGGTGGCCCCGCCCACGGAGACGGTGACCAGCCCGGTGGTCGCCCCGGCGGGAACCCGGGCGACCAGCCGCCGGCCGGCGGCCGCGGTGACCGTGGCCGGGACGCCGTTGAACGCGACGGTGTTCTCGGCCGGCACGGTGGAGAAGCAGCCGCCCTCCAGGGTGACCTCGGCGCCGACGGCCGCCCGGGCCGGCACCACCGAAAGCAGGGCGAGTGCGGGGCTGCCCTCTCCGGTGACGGAGGTGATGTTGCCCGCGGCGTCGTACCGGTACCGTGCGGTCCGGCCGGCCTGGTCCTGCACGCCGGCCAACTGCCCGGCGGCGTCGTACGCGTAGCCGACCGAGTCGCAGGAGACCGAGGCCGGGACCATGTCCGGCAGGTCCGCCCGGACGGCGAGCGCCGGCAGCAGGACGAGTGCGGCGAGGGCCGCGCCGAACCGCAGTCGGGCACCGGCCCAGACCCTCGATCGGATGGTGCGCGGGCCGAGCGGTCCCGACATGCTGCCTCCCAGGACGGTACGTTCTGGGGGGCAACGTAGGCGGTTTCCATCAACGGGCATAGATCGCCAGGTGAACGGGACGCCCATTTACCGAGATCACCCACGGCGACCGGGCCGCCTACCGGCCTAAACGGCTGCGGCGATCACGGCGATGTCGGCTATCGGACAGTTGATTGCGTTGCCTGATCCCGGTACAAAAGCGGGCAGGTCAGTGGGCATCTCCGAAATGAACGCGCACCGTTGCAACCCACCCGGCGGGTGGGTGGCGAGGGGATCAGCGGACGGGCTAGCGTCTCCCGCGCGAGACCGGCGGCAGCGCTCCTGTGGGCGGGTGTGACGGGCGGCGGATCAGTTCGGGAGGACCACCGTGGCGGATGACCCCGCCGGGTCGGCGTTGCAGAAGGCCCTTCTGCTGCTCGACCACGGCCGCGCCGAACGCGCCGAGTCGATCCTGCGGGGGATCCTGGACGAGACGTCGACCCCGCTGTGGCAGGTACGGGCACGGGTGGTGCTGGGCGAACACCTGAACGGTCAGGGCCGCCACGACGAGGCGCTCGCGGTGCTCGCGGAGGTGCCGCGGCTCGGCGTGCCGGACGCCGACGACGACGTCGTGGCGTACGAGATTCGACGCGCCGGGGAACTCCTCGCCCGGCTGCGCGGGGCCTGAGGCCGCGCGGTCGACGGCCCGCGGATCGGTAGGGTGGCGGCCCGCCGTCGGGACCCGTGGTCGCGGGCACTGCCGGTGCACGCGGCGCAGTCGCAGTGGCGGAGGCGAGGGCCGGGGCGGGATTCCTTGTTCCTTCCCGTGGCCTTCAGCGCGGCTGCCACACTCGGCAGGATGAGCGCCGTCCGCCAGCCCGGCCGGTTCCTGCCGGCCGCGCCCGGGTCGCGGGTCACCCGGCTGGAGCTGTTCTACGACCTGGTGTTCGTGTTCGCGTTCCTCAACGTCACCACGCTGCTGGCGGAAGAACTGAAGCCGATCGCGCTGCTCTACGGGGCCGTGGTGCTGGCGCTGCTGTGGTGGTGCTGGGTCAGCTTCGCCGCGATGGGCAACTACCTGCGGGCCGACCAGGGAGTGGTCCCGCTGATCGGCACGGCGACGGTGGCCGCGCTGCTGGTGCTGGCGCTGGCGATGCCCGAGGCGTTCAACGACCGGCCGGGTGGGCCACCGGGACCGTTGGTCTTCGCGGCCAGCTATCTGGTCATCCGGGGCTTGCAGGTGTTCGTGCTGGTGGCGCGCAGTCGGGAGCGGCGCGGCGCGCTGTGGCGGCTGAGCCTGCCGGTGATCATCAGCATCACCCTGATCCTCACCGCCGGGCTGCTGCCATCCGCGCCTGATTGGTCCAGGGTGAGCTGGCTGCATCTCGGGCTGTGGGCAGCCGCGGTGGGGGTCGAGTTCATCATGGGGCCGAGGGCACGCGGCTCGGGCCTGACGGTGGTTTCCGCCGGCCACTGGGCGGAACGGTACGCGCTCATCGTGCTCATCGCGCTCGGCGAGTCCATCATCGCGCTGGGCACGGGGGCACAGTTGACCATCGGCCTTCCGTTGACCTGGCCGGTGGTGGTGGCGGCGGTCCTCGGCGTCACCGTCATCGCCGCGCTGTGGTGGATGTACTTCGATGTCCTGGCCCCGGCCCTGGAGCAGACGATGCACCGCACCCGGGACGTCGCGCAGCGGTTCGTCCTGGCCCGGAACGCGTACGCCTACCTGCACCTTCCCCTGATCGCGGGGATCATCATGTTCGCGCTGGGCCTCAAGCGGTACCTGACCACCGTCGCCGAGGCGCGGGGCAGCCCCTGGCTCGCCCGGCCGGAAGGGCTGGACGACGTGGCCCTCTTCGGCGGGGTGATCATCTACCTCACGACGTTGCTCGCCCTGGAGTGGCGCGCCGAACGGCGGGTGCGGCCGGCACCGGTGGTCGCGCTCGTGGTGCTCGTCGCCGGCTCGGTGGCCGTGGGCAAGTTGCCGGCGACCGTCAGCCTGGCGATCCTGGCCCTGATCTGCGTCGCGCTGGTGCTCGGTGGAGTACGCAGCGGCGATCCGCTTCGCCGCCAGGTGCGCCAGACGGCTCTGGAGGAGCAAACCGCCGCCGAACACGACCAGTCGGAGTGGCGCCGCCGCAACCTCTGACGGCGCGGGTCCGGCCGGCCGTGACGCGGCGCCGAGGTGGCCCGGCCACGAGCGCCGGCCGGCGACCTCCCGGAATCAGTGACCGTGACCACAGCCGGATGATCCGATAAAGGGCGGTGGGTTGGGCGTCGGCCTTGTTACCGTCGCGACGTGCGTCCGCAGGCGGACCAGGCGCGCGAGGGGGGAGACGGCGTGCGGGCCCGGGGCGCGGGCGGTCGTCTGTGACCTTCCCACCTGACCCCTGACTCAGACGTGGTGCCGCGCGCGGTGTGGCGCGCGGCCGACCGGCGTCATTCGCAAGTTTCACCAGGAGATTCGCTTTGAGTAGTCCATCCGCGGCGCCGGCCAAGCTCGACGCCGCCGTTTTGAAGATCGCCGGGGTCGTGGTCCTCGGTGCGATCATGTCGATCCTCGACGTGACGGTGGTCAGCGTCGCGCTGCCCACCTTCCAGACCGAATTCGACGCGTCGTACGCCCGGGTCGCCTGGACGATGACGGGCTACACGCTGGCGCTGGCCACGGTGATCCCGTTGACCGGCTGGGCCGCCGACCGGTTCGGCACGAAGCGGCTCTACATGGCGGCCCTCCTGCTGTTCACGCTCGGCTCCGGCCTGTGCGCCACCGCCGACTCGATCGGCCAGCTCATCGGCTACCGGGTGTTGCAGGGGCTCGGCGGCGGCATGCTGATGCCGCTCGGCATGACGATCATGACGCGGGCGGCCGGCCCGGAGCGGATCGGCCGACTGATGGCCGTGCTGGGCATCCCGATGCTGCTCGGCCCGATCGGCGGGCCGATCCTGGGTGGCTGGCTGATCGACGTGGCCAGCTGGCACTGGATCTTCCTGATCAACCTGCCGATCGGCGCCATCGCCCTGGCCTACGCGCAGTGGGCGCTGCCGAAGGACAACCCCGAGCCGTCCGAGTCGTTCGACATCGTCGGCATGCTGATGCTCTCGCCGGGCCTGGCCCTCTTCCTGTACGGGGTGTCGTCGCTGCCCGAGACCGGCACGTTCGCCGACAGCAAGGTGTGGCTGCCGATGCTGGTGGGCGGCCTGCTGGTCATCAGCTTCATCCTCTACTCGTTCAAGCCGAAGCACCCGCTGCTCGACCTGCGCCTGCTGCGCGACCGTAACCTCACGGTCGCGACCGTGACGCTGGCCGTGTTCACGGTCGCGTTCATGGGGGCCGGCCTGCTGTTTCCGAGCTACTTCCTGCAGGTACGCGGCGAGTCGACGCTCGACGCCGGCCTGCTGATGGCACCGCAGGGCATCGGGGCGATGATCACCATGCCGATCGCCGGCATGCTGGCCGACAAGATCCCGGTCGGCCGGACGGTGCCGTTCGCGCTGGTGCTGATCGCGGGCGGCTTCTTCGCGTTCACGCAGGTCGGCACCGACACCTCGTACTGGCTGCTGTGCGGTTCGCTCTTCGTCATGGGTCTGGGCATGGGCGGCACGATGATGCCCATCATGACGTCCGCGCTGAAGACGCTGACGAACCATGAGGTGGCCCGTGGCTCCACGCTGCTGAACATCCTCCAGCAGATCGCCGGCTCGGTCGGATCGGCGGTGATGTCGGTGATCCTGACCAAGGAGCTGAACAGCTCGCCGGCCATCCCGGGGGCGGTCGACCCGAACACCGGCGCACCGATCACCGAGGCCGGCCTCGCGATCGCCGTCAAGCAGAACCCGGACCTGGCCCAGCAGTTCCCGGTCGAACCCGGAATCCTCCAACGGGGCCTGGAGTTCGTGGCCAACTCGTTCAGCACCACGTTCTGGGTCGGCTTCGCGCTGATGCTGCTGACGTTCGTCCCGGCCTACTTCCTGCCCCGCAGGCGGCAGAAGTCCCACCTGCTCGACGACGAGCAGGGCGGCGACCGCACCCCGGTGTTGATCCACTGATCGGCGCGTGGCGTGGGGCCGGTGGGCCCCACGCCGCGCCGCCGGATGGGCGAAGGCCGGGTTCGTCGTTGAGGGACGCCAGCAGGAACACCCCGGCGGGCGGGACCAGTTCCACGCCTACTTCCATCACCGCCCGACTCGACACCTTCACCCGTGTCGCACCAATCAACCCTCTTGCGTTGCTGAGATCAGCTCAGTAGGCGTCCGATCGCCTTCTTACGTCGGTTGACCGAATCGGCGAATCTGATCAAGAAACCGAAGTGGACTACGGTTTCCGAGGCCCACATCTCCACCCGGGTGCCAGCCCCCGGACGCGGCGTGATGGTGATGGACATCGTGATGCCGCCGTGGATTCCACGCTGGCGCATGTTGATCGTGCCTGGCCCGGTCGCCATGGTCCACAACACGGCGCGGGGACCGCCGAACGCGCCGCGCACAATCTGTACCGCCTGCGCGGGATCGTACGCGGTCTCGACCGTGGTTGTTGCGACCGCGTTCCGG
Source organism: Micromonospora sp. CA-111912 (assembly GCF_050948415.1). Taxonomy (NCBI): domain Bacteria; kingdom Bacillati; phylum Actinomycetota; class Actinomycetes; order Micromonosporales; family Micromonosporaceae; genus Micromonospora; species Micromonospora sp. CA-111912. The sequence continues at coordinate 3,329,509 of NZ_CP192007.1, read as the reverse complement.
GTCTCAATCAACTGCCAGACGAGGAAACCGATCAAACCGGCGACGAAGGCAAAGCAGAGGAAGTCTGCCAGTATCCACCCTTTTGATAAACGGATTGGACGCGGTCTTCGGTGATCGGCAGAGCGGTCAAGCGCCCTGCCTGCGGAGCTGAACGAGACGTTCCGTCTCGTAGACGGTCAGACTGGCGGTCGGCAGCCCACGCGAGCGTTTGAACTCGATGCCCGCGTCGATCAGCGGGAGCGCGGCGGGAATACGCAGGACGTCACCGCCATACAGCTCCCAGACGAGGCGGGCCGCGCCGAACGTCGCGAAGCCGCCCTGGTCCCCCGCCACGAGAGCCCGCAGCCCGGTTAGGAAGCCCTCCCGGTCCCTGGCCGCGTAGTCGTGGAGCGGCCCGAGGCGGTTCCAAGTGTCACCGCCGTCGATGCCGCTGCCGTAAACGTCGAACGAGTACCGGCCGAAGATCTCTAGCCATCGGAACATCTCGTCGGAGAACGCGGACCGCGGCGACCGACTTAAAAACCTCATGCCGTTCTCTGACGGACAGTTGTCCGTCAGAGAACGACGGGAGGCCACCGGAAAGGTGCCCGGCGGTACGGCGAGAGGACGGTATCGGCGATGGGTCAACGGCCACCGCGCACCTCCTACGGCTACCTCGCGCCGCCCGAGGCACTGCTGCGGGGCTGGAGGTGCAACAACGATGGCTGCGGGACCGGTGACGAACCGGCGCCGGCGTCGTGGCCGCACCCGTGTGGGGTCTGCGGCCGTCCGACCGAAGCCACCTTCCAGGAACCGTGGGCGCATGAGGCCAGGGGCTACCAAATCCGGCACAACCTGCACAGCCCGGACCGGTACCAGCGGGAGATGGCACAGCTCGAACAACATGTCTGGGCGTACAAGGAGGCGTATTTCCGCGACGATCACGCGGCGGCCGACCAGGCCTGGCGGGCGTACCGGCGGGCCAGGCCAGCGCGATGGCAGGAGACCGACGGCTTCTGGGCGACGTCGATCACGATGTACGAGCTGGTCCGGCTCGCCGCCGCGTTCGACGACCTCGACCCCGCGATGGACGATCTGCTGGAGTGCTATCCGTTCATCGACACCCGTGACGTCGAGGAGGACAACACCCGGCGGACGATTTCGCGCACCTTCGTGTCGATGTGCATCACGGTGCTGCAGCGCGAATCTTCCATCGACCACCCGCGGGAGGCGGAGTTGCAGAGCGCGATGCGCGACGTCATGGGCCGCGCCGCGGGCGTACTGATAAGCCAGCACCACCTGGGGTTCCGACGCATTGCCGAGATTCGTGCCCTCCACCACGCCCGGGCCGCCATTGTGCGGACCCGCCGGTCGTCCGCAGTCGCCTTCGACGGTTTGCCGCCCGTCTCATCGGCCACTGCGTTCGGCGGGCGGCCTCCCGCCACGGACGATCCGCGCGACCTTCCCGCCCTCTCCGAGCTGAGCCCGGGGCTCGCGCTGGCGCTCGCTGACGCGGCGATCGTCACCGCGGAGACCCACGACGACACCGGTCCGCTCGACGAGCTGGTCCGGCGCCTCGACGAAGCCAGGTCCTGTCCCGGTCTGACCCACCTGCTGCGGGCTCGGCGCCACGTGGTGACAGGCAACCTGGATGCGGCCGTCCGGGAACTGGAACGCGGCTCCCGGGCGCTCGACCGGCTCTCCCGACGGCTGCGACCACAGATCTTCGCCACCCTCGGCCTCCTGCTGGCACGGATCGATCCGGACAACCTCGACCTGGGCATCGCGTGGTGTCGGGCCGGTCGACGGGCCGGCCTACGCCTACGGCAGCCCGCCACCCCTGCTGACGCTGGTCTAGCCAGGCTGCTGTTGTGGCGAGCGCTGCGGCCCGGAGCGCCGCCCGGCGAGGGATCCGATGACGTACGCGAGGCGGTACGACTGATCCGCCGCAGATGTCGCCGCTGGCACCGTCATGGCGCGGATGATCGGCTCCTGCTACAGGAAACGCTGGCCGCCCGGGACGCGCTCACGAGTCGCGCTAGCGACGAGCACCGGCACCGGGCGTGGTGTGACTCGGTGAACGCGCCGTGGAGCACCGCAGCGAGGGCTCGGCTCGCCGTGGCATGGGCGGAATGGGCCGCCGGCACCGGTGTCGCAGAGTTCGCCGCCGAGGCGTACCAGCAGCTGGTCGACCTGGCGGCGCAGGACGCCGTCGCGCGGTACGGCGCTCGCGCGAAGCAGCGGGTGCTGGCCGCAGCCCAGGAATACGCCGAGGAGGCCGGATACTGGCTGGCCCAGACCGGACGGTATCGGGAAGCGGTTCTCGCGCTGGAGACCGGACGGGCCGTCGGCCTCACCGAGGTGACCGGGCGGGACAATGCCGCGGTGTTCGACCGGCTGCGCGCCGCCGGTCGGGAGGACCTCGCCGACGAGTACGGACGTGCGATCGAGGACTTCGACGAGCGGGAACGCCACTCGTCCACCGGGCACCGGCAGTCCTGGACGCGCCTGCGTGACATCGCCCGGCGCGTCAACGCAGTGACCGGGGCGGACCCTCTGGCTCTCGCGGTGAGCTACGACAACATCATCGCCGAGACCGGCGACGGCGCTTTGGTCTACCTCGGTGCGGCGAAGGCTGGCGGGTACGCGCTCGTGGTCGCCGCACGGCACGACCCGCAGTACGTCGATTTGCCCAAGCTTGACCGGGCCACCGTCGCCCGGCTTGTCGACAAGGTGCTGCCTGAAACTGAGCCGGCGACCGGCCCCACCCGCTTCGTGATCATGGATGGAAGGCCCAACCGGGTGCGTGACCTCGTACCACTCAAGCAGTCGAGAACCGACCCGATGACCGAGGCGCTCCGTACCCTCTGGAACGACGGTCTCCGAAACGTTGTCCTATACAGCGCGAGAGGTCGGATCGTCACGCTGGTACCGGTCGGTCTGCTCAACCTCCTACCGCTGCACGCGGCCGGCGAGCCGGGCACGCCCGGCGACGAATTCACCCAGTGGCGCCACGTCGGGCACTTCTCTGCGGTCCGGTACGCGCCAAACGCCCGCGGCCTGCGACGCTGCCGGGATACGGCACGGGAACTCGCCGGTCGAGAGCAGACGCTGCTCGCTCTCGACGTACCGGACGGACACGGGGTCCACCCCGACGACCATCTGCGGTACGTCGCCCGGGAGACCACCGAGGTCACCCGCCGCTGGACGGGGCGGCCGGCGTCGCCGAGCCACGCCTGCACCTGGGAGGAGTTCCGCGCTGCAGCCGACGAGCACACCGTTTGGCATCTCGCCTGCCACGGTTCGGCCAAACCCGGCTCGATCCTGGACAGCCGACTGTACTTCGCCGACCGCCAGGTCACGCTGGAGAAACTGCGACGTACCCTGACGCCGAGCCGACGCCGCCTGGCGGTGCTCTCCGCGTGCCACACCAACGTCAGCGGCTCCGCCATGCCGAACGAGGTGGTCGGGCTGCCGTCGGCCCTGATCCAGATCGGGTTCGCCGGGGTGATCGCGACCGCGTGGGCGGTCGACGACCTCGCCACCACTTATCTGATGACCGCGTTCTACCACCTGTGGTGCGGCGAGGGGGAGGAACCGGTTGTCGCGCTGAACCGCGCCCAGCAATGGCTGCGCACCGCGACCCGGGCCGAGCTGACCGCGCTGCTACCCGACGTCGATCCGCCCGTTAGTGCAGGTGAACATCCGTACGTCGATCCGAGATACTGGGCCGCCTTCGCGTACACCGGCGTCTGAATGCCGCACGGTCGCGGTGGGAACCTCGGTACGCCGACCTGCGCCAGCCGCAGGAGCCAAGGTCACTCACCGCGACCCGGTCGGCGAGATACCCACTCTCGTCCATGGTCAGCATCGCGTCGACCAGCCCGCGTCGTGTGCTCCGAAGATCAACCTCGCACTGGTGGGCGACCACATCTCGCCCGGCGGCAGGTTCCAGCGACGACCGGCGTGGGTCCGGCGACATACGTTGACGTGGGTGCCCGTGCCCGCGCCACCTACCGTGCGCCACATCTAATTTCTCCGAGCATGAACCGGGTAGACCGAGGGTTGTTCTTGGGCTGGAAGGTCCGAACGCACTAGCATTGCCGCAGTCCGGACGGCACTGCTGAAACGAGGCAAAATGCGTTGGCTCCAGCGGTTGCTGGGCGGCGGGCGGGTCCAACTCGATGCGGGGCGGCAGCAGGCGCTGCTACGGGACGTCCAGTACCGGTACGGCGCCCGCGCGCAGACCCGGTTTCCCGAGCAGGTCGAGGCGGTCACCGGGCTACTGAACGGCGACGACGGCTTGGTGGTGGCGGCCCGGATCGTGAGCCAGGTCGCCGACGAGGCCCACGCGGACCTAAAGGCCCAGGCCCACGAAGTACACCGACGAACGGGCCGGCGGCTCCTGGTGCACCGCCGCAACTACCGGCCGCTGTGGGTGGAGGCCGGCCCAGCACTGCGGTGGCCACTGTTCACGTTGCCGTGCGGCTTCCACCCGTACGCGCAGGTGACCGCCGCCGTCGCGGTAGTCGGCAGTCAGGCGGCCCGGCTCGACCGGGTGACCGACCCGAACCCGCTCCTGACCCACGTGTTCGAGGTGCTCGACCTCACCACCGCCGGCTGGGAGTACGGCCGGGTGCGGGTAGACACCGACGCCGCTGCCCTGGCCGATCGACTGATCTCCACCGCCGAACAGATCCTCGCAGCCATGGACGACCCGCCCCGGCTGCCACCTCCGGTCCGTGAGCTCATGCGCCGCAACAACACCCTCGACGTGCACGATCCGACCGCCCCTCGGGCAGTGGGTGGGATCAATCTCGGCGCGAAGCTGCGCGAGCGCCTGCTGGCCTGAGGACACTGCGGCGATCGCCCCGCGCTTTCCGCGCCGTCCCCGGGCTTGTTCTGTCGATCCGGGAGCTCATACAGTCACGCGGTGAACATGGCGCAGGTCCGGCAGGCGTATGCGTCCGTCGCGGAGCTCTACATCGGGCTGTTCGGTACAAGCCAGCAGGTGCACGCCGACGACCTCGCCTTCATCGGGCGGCATCTGGCGGGTCGACCTGGCACGGTACTCGATCTGGGCTGCGGGCCTGGCCATCTCACCGGTTACCTTCGGTCGCTGGGCGTCGACGCAACGGGAATCGACATCGTTCCCGAGTTCATCGCCCACGCGCGGGCGGCCCACCCGAGCGGAAGGTACCAACTCGGGTCGATGGAGAATCTCGCCGTCGCCAACCACTCCATCGCCGGCATCCTGGCCTATTACTCGTTGATCCACCTACCGCCGCAAGATCTCGACGGCGTGCTCGCCGAGTTCCGGCGAGCAATGGCCCCGGCCGGAACGTTGGTGCTCGGTCTCTTTGACGGTGACGAGGTCGCGGCCTTCGACCACAAGGTCGTGACCGCCTATCGCTGGCCCGTCGACGAGTTCTCCGCGCGGCTGACGCGAGCCGGCTTCACGGAAGTTGAGCGCCTTCAGCGGCCCAGCGAAGGCCCTCATCGGCCACACGCCGCCATCGCGGCAGTCGCGACCGAAGGGTGAGCCGAGCCGCGAGCCTCGGCTGCGAGCAGTAGGTCACGGGTGGGGACGGCTGGTGATGCCGTCCAGGATGGTGATCAGGTTGTGGTGGAAGGTTGCCTCGGCGTCGAGGTGGGCGCCGTCGATGACGAGCCGGGCGACGGTGGGATAGCGGCCTGTTTTGAGCATGCTCGTCAGGTAGGGCCCGAGGGCGGCCTGCCAGGCGGTCACGTCGGTGTCGGTGGAACGGGCGGTGCGTCGCTCGGTGACCTCTCTGCGGAGCGCTCCGACGATGAAGGCGTTGAGGGCGCCCAAGGCCCGCTGGAGGTCGTCGATGCCGCGCACGCCGGGGGCCTGGCTGAGCGCCGCCGCGGTCGATTCGCCTACGGCGAGCGCGTGAGGTCCCAAGTGTGGCCTTCCGCCGAGCAGGTCGGAGAACCACTCATGATCAAGGGCGGCATCGCGGGTCCGGTGAACGATGGCCAGTACCGTGGCGCGCCACTCGGAGCGATGGCTGTCCTCGGCGATCTGGGCATAGACGGCGTCGACCATCAGATCGAGCAGTTCGGATCTGTTGATCACATAGTCGTAGAGTCGCATCGGACCGACACCGAGCTCTTTGGCGAGCTTGCGTACCGATAGCCCGTCGAGGCCGTGCACGTCGGCGAGCCGGATCGCCGTGGCGGCGATCTTCGCACGGCTCAGCGGCACAGGCGTCGCCCGCGGTTGAGGCTCGGGCCGTTCCCAGACGGGCAGCAGTGCGCTACCGTACGGCGTATCCATAAAATACAGCGTACGGTAACGGAGATGATGATGCGAATCGCGATCGCCGGAGGTGGCCTCGGCGGCCTGACGCTGGCCCGAATCCTGCACCGACAAGGCATCGACGCGGTGGTGTACGAACGCGAGGCAAGCCGATCCGCGCGATCACAGGGCGGAATGCTCGACCTGCACCCGGAGTCCGGGCAACAGGCCCTGGCCGAGGCGGGCCTCGCCGACCGGTTCCGGTCCGAGGCGCGACCGGAGGGCGAGGAACATCGCATCCTCGACCCGGCCGGACGCACCGTCGTGCACCACACGCCACAACCCGGCTCATTCTCCGGACGCCCCGAGATCGATCGGAGCGTACTGCGTGATCTTCTGCTCGATTCGCTCCCCGGCGACGCGGTGGCCTGGCAGCACCGGCTCGTCGCGGCGACACCACGACCCGATGGAGGCTTCGGGCTGACGTTCGACGGCGGCCACAGCGCCGACTGCGACCTCCTCATCGGCGCGGACGGCGCACGCTCGGTCGTCCGGCCGCTGCTCACCGACGCGACACTGTCCTACGTGTCCACCTTGGTAGAGCTGAGCATCAGCGACGCCGACCGGCGCCACCCGGACCTCGCCGAGTTGGTCGGCCCCGGGAACCTGTGGTGCATCGGCGTGAACCAGATCCTTGCAGCGCAACGCCTCGGCGACGGCAGCATCCGAGTCGGGATCGGCTTACGCGCGGACGATCGCCAGATGGACACCTACGGCAGCAAGCGCGCTCTGCTGGACATGTTCGACGGCTGGGCCCCCAGCCTCACCGCACTCATCGAAGCCGGCGACAGCCCGCCAATCCCACGCAGGATCGAGGCGATGCCCACCGGTACACGCTGGGCCCACCAGCCAGGCATCACCCTCATCGGTGACGCCGCGCACCTCATGCCGCCGGTCGGCGAGGGCGCCAACCAAGCCATGCTCGACGCCGCCGAACTCGCCGCCGAACTCGCCACCAACCCCGCCGACCCCGACTCGGCGATCCGTGCGTACGAGGAGGCGATGTTCATCAGAATTCACCCGATCGCCGAAATGTCCGCACGGGTCCAGGCGATGATGCTGTCCCCCACCGCAGCCGACGACATCGTCCGCTTCTTCACGCCACGACCCACCGAGCCGGCACCCGCAGATTGATGACGCGCGGCGCAGCCGGCCGCCCCGCCGCCTGCCCGCCAGGACGGGCGCCGGGCATCGCGGGTACCCCGAAGTTTCGATAGCATCGAACAAGCGTGGCGGGCTCTCCCGCCGGGACGCGACAGGAGGTCCCCGTGCGGTCCATGGAGAGTAACCCGGTCCGGGAGCGGCCCCTGCCCGGCGAGCGGGCGGCGGACGCCACCCCCGCCGGCCTGGTGGGCGCGCGCATCCGCCAGTACCGCAAGGAGCGCGGGCTGACGCTGCGCGGCCTGGCCGCCCGTTCCGGCCTGTCGATCGGCTTCCTGTCCCAGGTCGAGCGGGGCATCTCCTCCATCGGCCTGACCGCGCTGGGCAGCGTCGCCAAGGCCCTGGACCACACGGTGGCGGAGTTCTTCGACGCCGGTGCCGACTCCCCCGACCAGGCGGTCGGCCCGCTGCCCATGCACTTCACCCTCACCAGGGCGGAAACCCCGGCCACCCAGTACGTCTCCGCCCAGCAGACCTACCGGATGCTGTCGGAGCGAGGGCCGGACCTGGTGCTCGAACCGATGCTGGTGCACATCGCGCCGGGGGGCCGCCGGGAGGCCGCCTACGGCCATGCCGGAGAGGAGTTCGCTTATGTCATCTCCGGCGAACTGCTCTACGAGGTCGACGGCGTCGAGCACCGGCTGCGTCCGGGCGACAGCGTGCACCTGCGCTCGTCGGTGCCGCACTCGATGTACAACGACACCGACGCGGTGACGACCGTCGTGTCGGTGGTCACCCCCCGGCTGTTCTGACGCCGGTCGATCGCCTCGCCACCCGCAGGGCGGCGGCGGCACCAGCGGCGCTTGTTCACGCTGGTGAAACATCGCGAACTTCTCCGGGGCCCGCGACGGCGGCGGCGCCCTACGCCCGGCGGCCCAACCGGCGCTCCACGGCGGCCATGGTGGCCCGCCAGACGGTCGAGCCGGGATCGATGACGGCGAAGTGGTCGCCCGGCAGTTCGAGGTGGTCGACGTCGTCGCCGGCCGCGCGGGCCGCGACGGCGTACCGGCGGTTGGCGTCGACGAGGTCGGGGCTGTCTTCGGCGCCCTGCACCAGCAGGGTCGGCACCCCGATCGGCACCCGGGCCATGGGGTCGGCGGCGGCGTACCGCTGTGGCACAGTCGCGGGGGTGCCACCGAGGGCGGCGGGAATCGCCTCGTCGCCGAGGTACCGCCGTTCGCCCTCGGCCAGGTCGAGGACGCCGGCCAGCGACACCGCCAGCGCGACGCGGGTCGCCGCGACCCCGGGCGGGCCGGGGAGGTCGCGGTGGGCCCCGCCGGCCTGGTCGGCGCAGGCCCGCAGCGCAAGCTGGCCGCCGGCCGAGTGGCCGAGGAGCACGACGCGGTCGAGGTCCAGCCGGCCGGCGTCGGCGAGGCCCGCCAGCGCCGCGACGCCGGCCGCCACGTCGGCGGTGGTGGCGTCCCACCCGTGCCGGTCCGGGCGGCGGTACTCCACGTTCCAGGATGCGTAGCCCCGGCCGGCCAGGTCGACGGCGAGGGCGTCCATCAGGTCGGCACCCCACACCGACCGCCAGAACCCGCCGTGCAGCAGCATCACGACCGGCACCGGGCCCGCCCCGACGGCGGGCGGCAGCCGCAGCTCGCCCCACTGGTCCGCCAGCGGGCCGTAGGCGATCCGGGTGGCCGGCGACCGGTGGCGGTGCACGGCGTGCCGGACGGCCCAGGCCAGGCCCCAGGCGCCCCGGCCCTGAAGGTGGGCGGCGCCGGGCACGGGCGGCTCGACGGTGAGGTCGTACCACACGACGTGGGGCGGGACGTCGCCGATCAGGGCGCGCACCTCGGGGTCCGGGCCGGGCAGCGCCACCACGGGCGACCCCGCCTCCGTGACCAGGGACCGCACCTCGGCGGCGGAGGCGGCGGTCACCAGCCGGCCGGTGACGCCGAGTTCCGCGCACGCGGCGGTGGCGAGTGACTCCAGCAGGGCGGGGTCGGCCACCACCGCCGGGCCGACCACGACGAGGATGCGCATCCGCGCGTTCCCTTCTACCTGCACAGCAGGGGCAGCACGGCGGAGCCGAGCAGGTCCACCCCGCGGTCGTCGGTCAGCCCGTGCGGGGTGCCGAACTCGACCCGGCGGACCCCGGCGTCGATCAGCGTCTGGGCCTGCGCGGCCACCTGGGCCGGGGTGCCGGAGAACGCGAACCGGTCGAGCACGTCGTCGGGGACGAGGCGACCGGCGGCCTCGTGTGCCCCCTCGTCGACCAGGGCGCCGACCCGCTGCACCAGGCCGTCGGGCAGCGCGACGGTCGGGTCGAGTTCCGCGACGACGGCGAGGTACATGGCGACCTCGGTGCGGGCCTTCGCCCGGGCTGCCTCGCCGTCGGTGTCGACCACCGTCACGGCGCCGAACACGATGCCGACGTCCTCGACGTCGCGGCCGGCCCGGTCGGCGCCCACCCGCACCCGGTCGCGGATCACCGGCACCATGTCGGGGTTGGCGCTGCCACCCACCTTGATCTCGTCGGCGATCCGGCCGGCCAGGGCCGCGCCCTGCGGGCCCCACGCGCCGATCAGCAGCGGCGGGTCGGGCCGGTGCACGGCGTAGCGCAGGGCGGTGCCGGGCTCCAGGGTGAAGACCCGGCCGGGGTAGCCGTTTCGGTCGCCGCGCAGCAGCCGGTAGACGACGGCCGCCGCCTCCTCGATCGTGGTCAGCGGCCGAGGTTGGGCCAGTCCGACCGCCCCGAGCCAGGTGCCGCGGGCCAGCCCCAGGTAGGCCCGGCCGTGCGAGGCCAGGTCCAGGGCGGCGAGCTGACCGGCGATCTCGTACGGGGCCAGCGAGTACGGGTTGAGGCAGGCCGTCCCGAGCCGGACCCGGCTGGTCGCCCCGGCCATCTCCAGCAGCGGGAAGATGGGCGGCTGGTACATCAGGTCACCGAAGACGGTCAGCACGTCGAAGCCGTGTGCCTCGGCGGCCTGCGCCAACGCGGCGTACGCGCCTGCGGGCTTGTCGCTCTGCAACCCGAGTCCGATCTCGACGGCCATCAGGTCAGGTCCGCCGAGTTCATCCGTCGCCGGCAGGTCCGTTCCACCTTCATGACGAGTCGCTCCTCGGGGTCGGGGCAGGCGAAGTGGGAGTCCTGGGCCAGCCAGTCCCCGGCGGCGAGGTCGCGCTGCTTCGCGGCGAGGAACGGCAGGACGGCGGCCAGCGCGTACACGCAGAAGTGCTGGCCCGCGGGCAGCTTCAGGTGGGCGCTGTCGGTCAGGTCGAAGTGGTCGCCGACCGCCATGCCGCAGACCGACCTGCCCTCGATGCGGTCGACGGTGACCCGCAGGTCGTAGATGTCCATGTCGCCGTCCGGGGTCTCCGTCATGCCTGCTCCCTCTCCTCGACCCGTACGATGATCTTTCCGATGGTCCGGCGGGCGGCCAGCTCTGCCAGCGCCGCGGGGGCCTGTTCCAGGGACACCACCCGGCTGACCGGCGGCCGGACCGCACCGGCGGCGTGCAGGTCGAACAGGGCCTGGTAGGCGGCGCGCACCTCGGGGGCGCGGCGCCACGGGTACCGGGAGCCCCAGGACAGGCCGACCAGGGTGGCGTTCGCGGCGATCAGCCGGGCCGGGTCGACCGGCGGCGGCGGGCCACCGGCGGCACCGACGGTGACGAGCCGGCCCTCGAAGGCCAGGCAGTCCAGCGAGCGGGCCAGGATGTCGCCGCCGACCGGGTCGACGACGACATCGACGCCGTCGCCGTCGGTGGCGTCCCGCACGGCGGCGACGAAGTCCTCGGTGGTGTAGTCGACGGCCACCGCCGCGCCCTGTTCCCGGCAGACGGCGGTCTTGGCGGGACCGCCGGCGGTGGCAAGGACCCGCGCGCCCCGGGCGACGGCGAGCTGGGTGACGGCGATGCCGACGCCGCCGGCGCCGGCGTGCACCAGCACCGTCTGCCCGGCGGTGACGCCGGCGCGTTCCAGGGCGAACCACGCGGTCTGGTACGTGACCGGCAGCGCCGCCGCGGTCACCGGGTCCACGGTGGCCGGGCGGGGCACGACCACGGCGGCGTCCACCGTCACCGTGGAGCCGAGCGCGCCGCGGGGCAGCGCCGGGCAGGCGACGACCTCCTGGCCGAGCAGGTGCGCTACGCCCTCGCCGGCGGCGACGACCCGGCCGGTGGCCTCGACGCCGGGGGTCATCGGCGGGTCCGGCCGCACCGGGTACTCGCCCCGGCACAGCGACACGTCGAGGAAGTTCAGGCCGACCGCATGGACGGCGAGGCGTACCTCGCCGGGGCCGGGCGGCGGGTCGTCGGGCAGTTCCACCACCGACAGCACGTCTGTCGGCTCACCCGTGCGGTGGGCGACCAGCCGGCGGATCACGGGGCCGGCTCCGGTCCCCGCAGCAGCTCGGCGTGGTGGTGCACGATCAGCCACCGGCCAACGACCCGGCGCAGCACGTCGGTGACGCGGGTGAGCTCGGGCGGCCCCTCGGCGTGGGCCTGGGCGACGAGGACGTAGCGGGCGACGCCGACCTCGCCCCAGACGTCGATGTGCTTGTCCCGCGCGGCGAGCACCGCCAGCCGGGGCCGTTGCCCGGTGGCGTCGCGCTGGTCGCGGTACGAGTCGAGCTGCGAGCGGGTACGCAGCGGGCCGGGTAGGTGGGTCTCCCAGGTGGTCACCTCGGGGTGCAGGTGGCCGTCGAACCGGGGGCGGTCCCCGGCCAGGAACGCCTCGTACATGTCGTCGATCCCGGCGGCGATGGCCGCCGCCCCGGCGGTGCCGTCCTGGCCGGCGTACCCGGCGGTGCGGTCCTGGCCGGCGGATCCGGCGGTGTCGGCGGACGTCATCGCGCACCTCCCGGCGCGGCTGCCCGGTCGTCGCGGACGACCCGGCCGCCCTTCATCACCCAGCGCACGCCCCGGAACGCGGCGGCGCCGTCGAGCGGGTCGTCGTCCATGGCGATCAGGTCGGCCAGCTTGCCGTCCTGCACGGTGCCACGGTCGTCCTCGACGCCGAGCCACCGGACGGGGCCGAGGGTGCCGGCGTGCAGGGCCCGGGCCGGCCCGATCACCTCGGCCATGTACTCCAACTCCCGGACGGTGGCGTTGGTGCCCTCGAAGTGCCAGAACGGCGGCATGTCGCTGCCGAGCAGCACCTGCACCCCGGCGGCGACGGCCGTCGCGAAGCTCTCCAGGTGCCCGGGGCCCGCGCCGAGCGAGCGGCACTGCATCCATTCCGGCACGCCGAGCTCGTCGAAGAACTCCTTGCAGCGGGTCACCAGCAGGGTCGGCACCAGGGCCGTGCCCCGCTCGGCCATCCGCTCGGCGACCTGCGGGGTGAGCTGGTAGCCGTGCTCCACGCAGTCCAGGCCGAGGTCCACGGCCGCGCCGATCACCTCCGCCGGTCCGGCGTGCGCGGTGACCTTGCGTCCCCAGGCGTGCGCGGTCTCGATCACGGCGGCGAGTTCGTCGGCGAAGAGCTGGGGGGTGTGGATGCGTTCGTGCTCGCCGGCGATGCCGCCGGAGATCATCACCTTGATCAGGTCCGCGCCGGCCCGGATCTGGCTGCGCGCGCCGTGGCGGAAACCGACGGGCCCGTCGCACTCGAGGGTGTCGCTGCTCTCGTGGCCGTGCCCGCCGGTGCAGACGAGGGCGCGGCCGGCGGTGTGGATGCGGGGGCCCTCGGTGCGACCGGCGGCGATGGCGCGGCGCAGCGCGAAGTCGGCGTGGTCCTTCTCGGCGACGCAGCGCACGGTGGTGACGCCGCAGTGCAGGGTCCGGCGGGCACCGTCGGCCATGTAGAGGGCGAGGTCGTGCGGGCCCATGCCCTTGACGCTGTCGCCCCCGGCGCCGGGCAGCGACAGCGAGAAGTGGGTGTGCATGTTGACCAGGCCGGGGGTCAGGTACGCCCCGTCGAGGTCCAGGTCGGTCACCGGGCCGGCGGCCCGGGCCCGGGCGGCCACCTCGGCGTACGGGCCGACGGCGGCGATGCGGTCGCCGCGGACCCAGACGCCGGCGTCGGGCAGGGGCCTGGCGCCGTCCGCCACGCGGGCGTCCAGCACGGTGCAGTTGCCGAGCAGCAGGCTCGACGGCTCGGGGGGGCTTGCGGCGGTCATGCGGTCACTCCGTACAGGTCGTGGGCGGCGGAGGCAGAGACGTAACCCTCGGCGACGTCCCGGCGTACCGCCTCCGGATCACGCAGCCTCGGATCGCCGTGCCCACCACCACCGGCCGTCAACAGGGTCACCCGGTCACCGGCCTTCACCGGGGTCCGCTTCGTGCTCACCCGCGCCTCCCGATCCGTACCCGGAAACACCACCACCCGATTCGGCTCCGGCGACAACCCACCGTCCAAAGCCCACGGCGCGGACTTCGTCTTCTTGATCACCGACAGGAACTCCCCCGCCGACACGAACCGAATATCCCGCCGCAACCCACACCCACCCCGGTGCCGCCCCGCACCACCAGAATCCGTACGGATCTCCACCCGCTCGAAGAACATCCCCGTCCCCGCCTCCAGAACCTCGACGGGGGTGTTGCGGGCCTGGGTCTGGCACAGGTGGTTGGCCGGCCCGATGCCGTCGTGGTGCGGGGTGCCGCCCCAGCCGACCGGGTCGTTGTTGCTGACCGCGAACATCTGCCCGGTGTCCGGGTGCAGGCCCACCATCATGAACCCCGGCACGTCACCGCCGCTGGACGCCGGCAACCGGTCCGGCATCCCCTGGGCCAGGGCCCGGTAGATCAGCTCCAGGGCCACGGTGCCGGTCCACTGGGTGAACGTGGCGGCCGGGTACTGCGCGTGGAACAGCGATCCGGGCTCGGTGCGTACCCGCAGTGGGGCGAAGTGGCCGGCGCTGGTCTGCTCGGTGGGCGTGGTGATCGCCTTGAACGCGACCCGGCAGGTGGCGATGGTGGCCCCGAGCGGGAGGTTCACCGGCCCGGCCACCGCCGGGGACGATCCGGTGAAGTCCACGGTGAACGTGCCGCCGGCGATGGTGACGGTGACCCGCATGCGGATCGGGTCGTCGGTGACGCCGTCGTCGTCGAGCCAGTCCTCGGCGGTCCAGCTGCCCTGCGGCAGGGCGGCCACCGCCTCGGCGGCGGAGTCGGCGGCGGCGGCGATCACCCGGTCGATGACGGCGTCCACCATGGTGGGTCCGTACTGCCGGTACAGCTCGGTCATCCGCCGCTCGCCGGTGCGCAGCGCGGCGATCTGGGCGTTGAGGTCGCCGAGGACGAGGTCGGGCATCCGCGAGTTGAACCGGATCAGCTCGTGGATCTCGTGGACCGGCTCGCCCCGGGCGTACACCTTCGTGCCGGGGAAGATGATCCCCTCCTGGTGCATGTCGGTGGAGTCGAGCACGTAGCCCGGGTCCTTGGCGCCCAGGTCCATCCAGTGGGCGCGGATGCACAGGAAGCCGACCGGCTCCGCGTCGCCGGGCAGGAAGACCGGGGCGAACAGCGTCGCGTCGTAGGTGTGCGCCGCGTTCCAGTACGGGTAGTTCAGCAGCACCACGTCGCCGGGGTGCAGGTTGTCCCGGCCGACGTACTCGACGCCGCGCTGGATGGAGTAGTCGTTGGCGCCGAGGAAGCGGGACAGTCCGGTGGACTCGGCGACCAGCCGCAGGTGGCGGTCGTAGAGGGAGATGCCGAAGTCGTAGACCTCGTAGATGACCGGGTTGAAGGCGGTACGCACCAGCGCGGCGCGCATCTCCTCGGCGGCGGAGACGAGGTAGCTGCGGACCACCTCGACGGTGGCTCCGTCGACGGCCGGCTCACTCATCGACGTCCACCCCGTACAGGTCGTGGGCGGCGGAGGCGGAAACGTAACCCTCGGCCACGTCCCGGCGCACCGCCTCCGGATCACGCAACCTCGGATCACCGTGCCCACCACCACCGGCCGTCAACAGGGTCACCCGATCACCCACCTCGACCGGGGTCCGCTTCGTGCTCACCCGCGCCTCCCGATCCGTACCCGGGAACACCACCACCTGGTTCGGCTCCGGCGACAACCCGCCGTCGAGCGCCCACGGCGCGGTCTTCGTCTTCTTGATCACCGAGAGGAACTCCCCCGCCGACACGAACCGGATGTCCCGCCGCAATCCGCACCCGCCCCGGTGCCGCCCCGCGCCACCGGAGTCCGTACGGATCTCCACCCGCTCGAAGAACATCCCCGTCCGCGCCTCCAGGACCTCGATCGGGGTGCCCCGGCCGGTGCTGCCGGAGATGTGGGTGGCGGCGTCCATCCCGTCGTGGTGCGGGGTGCCGCCCCAGCCGACCAGGTCGTTGTTGCTGACCGCGAACATCTGCCCGGTGTCCGGGTGCAGGCCCACCATCATGAACCCCGGCACGTCGCCGCCGCTGGACGCCGGCAACCGGTCCGGCATCCCCTGGGCCAGGGCCTTGAGGATCAGCTCGACGGCGACGATGCCGGTCCACAGGGTGAAGGTGGGCTGCGGGTAGACCGCGTGGAAGAGGGTGCCGGGCTCGGCCCGTACCTCCAGCGGCGCGACGGTGCCGGCGTTGGACGGCTCGTCGGGTGAGGTCAGCGACTTGAGGATGACCTTGCAGATCGCCTCGGTGGCGCCGAACGGCATGTTGATCGGACCCCGGGTGGCCGGCGCCGAGCCGGCGAAGTCGACCGTGAAGGTGCCGTCGGCGATGGTGACGGTGACCCGCATCCTGACCGGATCGTCGGTGATGCCGTCGTCGTCGACCCAGTCCTCGGCGGTCCAGCTGCCCTGCGGCAGGGCCGCGAGCGCGGCCCGGGCGCGGGCCTCGCCGTCGGCGATGATCCGGTCGACGGCCGCGCTCACGGTCGGGCGCCCGAACTTCTCGACGATCTCCAGCAGCCGGCGTTCGCCGGTGCGCAGCGCGGCGATCTGCGCATGCAGGTCGCCGAGCACGGCGTCGGGCATCCGCGAGTTGAACCGGATCAGCTCGTGGATCTCCCGAACCGGCTCGCCCCGGGAGACGACCTTGGTGCCCGGAAAGATCAGGCCCTCCTGGTGCATGTCGGTGGAGTCGAGCACGTATCCCGGGTCCTTGGCGCCCAGGTCCATCCAGTGCGCCCGGACGCAGAGGAAGCCCACCAGCTCGCCGTCGGCGTCCGGGTCGGCCGGGTCCGGCCGGAAGACCGGCGCGAACAGGGTCGCGTCGTAGGCGTGCGCCGCGTTCCAGTACGGGTAGTTCAGCAGCACCACGTCGCCGCGGTGCAGGTTGTCCCGGCCGACGTACTCCACGCCCTTGGCCAGCGAGTGGTCGTTGGCGCCGAGGAAGAAGGTCAGGCCGGTGGCCTCGGCGATCAGTCGCAGGTCGGGGTCGTAGATCGACAGGCCGAAGTCGTGCACCTCGTAGATGACCGGGTTGAACGAGGTGCGGATCAGGGTGGCCCGCATCTCCTCCGCCGCCGACAGCAGGTAGCTGCGGACGACCTCGACGCGGGCACCGTCCAGGGTGGTCATGCGGCTGCCTCCAGGGTGACGAGCAGGTGTCCGTGGTCGTCGACGGTGACCCGCTGGCCGCTGGGCACCACCGTCGTGGAGGTGCCCTCGTCGACCAGCGCCGGCCCGGCGAACGTGTCGCCCGCGTCCAGCGCGGACCTGTCGTACACGGCGAACGGCACGACCGCCCGCCGGCCGAAGTCGTAGGCGTCCCGGTGGGCCAGCAGGGCCTGCGCCGGGTCGCCGTCGCCACACGCACGGGTGCCCAGCTCGGGCCGGTCGGTGCGGCCGATGCCGCGCACCCGCAGGTTGAGGATCTGCAGCGGGTTGCCCATGGTGTGGCCATACCGGCTGCGGTGCAGCTCGTCGAAGGCGGTCCGGACCGCGTCACGGTCCAGCGTGCCGCCGACGGTGACCATCAGGCTGTGTTCCTGGCCCAGGTAGCGCAGCTCGAACTGCCGTTCCAGCAGGGCCTGGTCGGCCGGCACGCCCTGCGCCTCGAGCGACGCGACCGCCTCGGTTCCGACGGCCTTGAAGAGCTGGTCCAGCTCGACGAGGTCCGCGTCGTCCAGGGTGGCCATGACGGTGCGGCTGAAGTCGTTGACGATGTCGGCCGACAGCATGCCCCACGCGGAGAAGCCGGACGGCGCGAAGGGCACGATCACCTCGCCGATGCCCATCTCGCGGGCCAGCAGCGGGGCCAGCAGCGGCCCCGCCCCGCCGAAGGCGAGCAGGGAGAACTGCCGGGGGTCGTGGCCGCGTTCGACGGTGATCTGCCGGACCGCGCCGACCGTGCGGGCCAGCAGCACGTCGAGGACGCCTGCGGCGGCGGCCTCCACGTCCAGGCCGAGCGGCTCGGCGAGCTGTTCGCGTACGGCGTCGCGCGCCGCCGCGTCGTGCAGGCCCATGGTGCCGGCGAGGAAGCGGTCGGGGTCGACGTAGCCGAGCACGACGGCCGCGTCGGTGACGGTCGGTCGGGTGCCGCCCCGGCCGTAGCAGACCGGCCCGGGGTCGGCGCCGGCGCTGTGCGGGCCGACCTTGAGCAGGCCCCGGTCCAGCCAGGCGATCGAGCCGCCGCCGGCGCCGATGGTCCGGATGTCGTACGTCGGGATCAGCAGCGGGAAGTGTTCGAGCTGTGCCTCGTACGCGGCGGCGGGGTTGCCGCGTTCGATGACGCAGGCGTCCAGCGAGGTGCCGCCGATGTCGAAGGTGAGCAGGTTGTCGCGGCCCAGCTCGGCGGCCAGGTACGCGGCGCCGACGATGCCACCGGCCGGACCGGACAGCACGGTGTGGGTGGGCGACGTCTTCGCGACCGCGCTGCTCATCGAGCCGCCGCCGGAGCGCATGATCAGGAACCGGCCGGTGAAGCCCCGCTCGGCCAGCCCGGCCTCCAGCTCGTCGACGTACCGTTCGAAGATCGGCCGGATGTACGCCTCCAGCACCGTGGTGCTGGTCCGCTCGTACTCCCGGTACTCGCGCACGATGTCGGTGGACAGCGACAGGCTGACCTCGGGGAACTCCTCCCGGATCAGCCGGGCGGCCTCCTGTTCGTGGCTCGGGTCGAGGAACGAGTGCAGGAAGCAGATGGCGATCGAGGTGACCTGCTGGTCGACGACGAGAGCGCGGGCGGCGGCGCGGACGCTGTCGGGGTCCAGTTCCTCCACCACCCGGCCCCGGTGGTCGAGCCGGCCCCGTACCCCGGCGGTGAACCGGCGCTGGACCAGGCTCTCCGGCCGCTCGTACTGGAAGTCGTACATGTGGTCGTTGGGCACGTTGCCCCGGCCGACGAGGAAGATGTCCCGGAAGCCGTCGTTGGTGATGATGCCGGTGCGTCCGCCCCGGCGTTCCAGCACCGCGTTGAGCCCGAGGGTGGTGCCGTGGATGAACAGCTCCACCTCGGACAGGTCGGTGCCCAGGGCGGCGATGGCGGCGAGCACCCCGTCGGCGGGGCGCGCGGGGGTGGTGGAGGCCTTGCGGAAGCGGACCCGGTTGGTGCGGGTGTCCAGTTCCATGGCGTCGACGAACGTGCCACCGATGTCGACGGCCAGCCGGACGGGACGACGTGTCATGGCGTGGTGGCCTGCTTTCCGATCAGGGCGGGGAGCTCGGGGACGCGCCAGCAGGCGGCCCGGCTCGCGCCGTGGGACTGAAGCTGCTGCGGCTGGGTGCGGCAGGTGTCGGTGACGAACGGGCAGCGGGCGGCCAGCGGGCAGCCGGTCGCCGCGTCCGCCTCCTCCAGGTCCTTGACCAGCTCGACCGGGGCGGCGTCGGGCGGCGGGGTCCCGCCGAGGCGGGGCGCGCTGGCCAGCAGGGCCCGCGTGTACGGGTGCAGGGGGTGGTCGAAGACGACGTCGACGGGGCCCTCCTCGACGACGCGCCCGAGGTAGAGCACCACCACCCGGTCAGCGAATCCGCGCACCGTGGCCAGGTCGTGGGAGATGAACACCGCCGCGCGGTCGGCGTCGGCGGCCACGTCGGCGATGAGGGCGAGGATCTGCGCCTGCACGGTGACGTCCAGGGCCGAGGTGGGCTCGTCGAAGACGATCAGGTCCGGCTCGCCGACCAGAGCGCGGGCGATGCCGATCCGCTGTGCCTGCCCGCCGGACAGCTCGTGCGGGTAGCGGCGCAGGATCGCCCGGTCCAGCTCCATCCGGTCCAGCACCGCGGCGACCCGGGTGTCTCGCTCGGCGGCGGACAGGCCGGCGGCCCGCAGGGGCTCGGCGATGGAGTCGCCGACCGTGCGACGCGGGCTGAGCGACCCGATCGGGTCCTGGAACACCAGTTGGGCGCGGGTGCGCAGCCGCCGCGCCGCCCGCCCGGACGCGCGGCCCCGGCCGGGCCCCGGGGTCGCCCCGGCGACGGTGACCGTGCCGGAGGTGGGCGGCACCAGGCCCATGATGAGCTTGGCGAGGGTGCTCTTGCCGCAGCCGCTCTCGCCGACCACGCCGAGTGTCTCGCCGGGCGCGAGTCGCAGGCTCACCCCGCGCAGCGCGTGGTGCCCGCCGGAGGAGAACCGGCTGCGGTAGACGACGTGCGCGTCGTCGATCTCCAGCACGGCGGGCGCGGTGCCGCGCGGTGCAGGGCCTGCGGCGTGGGGTCCCGGGCCGAGGTCGGCGGCAGAGGAGCCCGGTGGGACGGTGGCTGCCTCGGAGCCCGGTGGGACGTCGGCCGAGCCGGCGTCGAGGGGGCCGGTGCGGGGGTGGAAGCAGGCCAGCGACCAGCCGTCCGGACCGCCGGCGAGGGGCTCGGTGGGCGGCCGGCGGGTGACGCAGGTGTCGTCGGCGTGCGCACAGCGGGCGGCGAACGGGCAGGCGAGCGGCGCCCGGGTCAGCAGTGGCATCGCGCCGGGGGTGGCGACGACGGGCCGGCCGCCGAGGTCGGGCACCGACCGCAGCAGCGCGCGGGTGTACGGGTGCGCCGGCTGGCGCAGCACCTGATCGGCCGGGCCGCTCTCCACCACGGTGCCGGCGTAGAGCACCACCACCCGGTCGCAGACCTGGGCGATGGAGGCGAGGTCGTGGGAGATCAGCAGTACGGCACGGCCGTCGGTGTCGGCGGCATGCCGGAACTGCCGCAGGATCTCCCGGGTCAGGGTCACGTCGAGGCCGGTGGTCGGCTCGTCGGCGATCAGCAGGCCGGGGGCGCAGCCCGTGGCCAGGGAGATCATCACCCGCTGGGCCATGCCGCCGGACAGCTCGTGGGGGTACGCGTCGAGCCGGCGCTGCGGGCTGCGGATGCCGACGGCCTCGAACAGCTCCCGCGCGGCCTCACGGGCCCGGTCGGCGGGCACGTCCCGGTGGGTGACGAGCCGGTCGACGAGTTGCCGGCCGACGGTGCGGGTGGGGCTGAGCGCGCCGCGCGGGTTCTGGAAGCAGATCGCCGCTCCCCGGCCGCGGTGGGCGGCGAGCGCGGACTCGTCCATCCGCAGCACGTCCGCGCCGTCGAAGTCGACCCGCCCGGTGGCGTGCGAACCGCCGGGGAGCAGGCCGACCACGGCGCGGGCGACCATGCTCTTGCCGCCGCCGCTCTCCCCCACCAGGCCGACGACCTCGCCGGGTCGCACGGTGAGGGTGACGTCGCTGAGCGCGGCCACCTCGCGGCCGGGGCGGCGGATGACCACCGACAGGTTCTCGATCGACAGCATTCCGGTCACCGCCGCTTCGCGTCAGCGCGTTCCTGCAGGCCTTCGCCGAGCAGGCTGAATCCCAGGACGCAGACGAGCAGCGCCAGGCCGGGTGGGACCGAGGTCCACCACCGGCCGCCGACCACGTCCGCGGCGCCGAGGCTGATCATGGCGCCCCACTCGGCGGCGGGGATGCTCACACCGAGGCCGAGGAAGGACAGCCCGGCCAGGGTCAGCATCGCCCAGCCGCAGTTGAGCGGGGCGATCACCCGCACCGGGGTGAGGCTGTTGGGCAGCAGGTGCCGCCACAGGATGCCCGCGGTCGACGCCCCGGAGGTGACGGCGGCGTCGACGAAGGGCAGCTCGCGCAGGGTGCGTACCTCGGCGCGGACCAGCCGGGCGTAGGCCGGGGCGTTCACCGCCGCGATGGTGATGATGAGGTTGACGGTGCCGTTGCCGAGCAGGGCTGCCACCGCCAGGGCCAGGATGAAGGTGGGGAACGCCTGGAAGATGTCGACCACCCGCATCAGCACGTCGTCGATCCAGCCGCCGCGATAGCCGGCGACCAGGCCGAGCAGCGTGCCGACGGTGACGGCGAGCGCGACGGCGGCCACCGCGATGCCCAGGTCCAGCCGGGCGGCGTAGAGCACCCGGCTCCAGATGTCCATGCCGTTGCCGTCGGTGCCGAGCAGGTGGCCGCCGCCCGGGCCGGTCAGGGTGGCGGCGGGGTCGATCTCGGTCTCGCCCCAGGAGCTCAGCAGCGGCGCGCACAGCGCGGCCACCGCGATCACCGCGAGGATCGCGGCGCCGGTGACGATCAGGACGCGGGCGAAGCGGCTGCCCGGGGCGGGGCCGGTGACGGGGCCGGGCGGGGACGGGGCCGGGGCCTCGGTCGGGCCGCTGGTACGCGGGTCGGCCATCAGATCCTCACTCTCGGGTCGAGGATGGCGTGGACCACGTCGGCGATGAGGAACACCAGCACGTAGCAGAGCGCGATCACCAGCACGGATGCCTGGACCACCGGGTAGTCGCGGTAGAGCAGGCCGCGCAGCGCCCACTGGCCGAAGCCCTGCCAGGAGAAGACGTACTCGACGAGCACGGTGGAACCGATGGCGGTGCCGAACACCAGCGCGGCCAGCGACGGCAGCCGGACCAGGGTCGCGCGCATCAGGTAGCCGTACAGCAGGGTGCGCCGGGGCAGGCCGTGCGCCGCCGCCGCGGCGTACGGCTCGGAGTGCAGCACCTCCAGGGCGGAGGCCCGCACGCTGCGCAGCAGGGGCGCGACGACGCCGATGACCAGGGTCAGCACCGGCAGGACCAGGTACGCCGCGGCGGAGGCCATGGCCGGCCCGTTCCCGGTGAGCGCGGCGTCCACGAGGTCCGCGCCGGTCAGCGGGGTCAGGTCGGTGTCGGGATCCACCCGCCCGTTGGGGGCCGGGAACCAGCCGAGCACGCTGTAGCCCACCAGCACCAGCACGAGTCCGAGCCAGAACTCGGGCACGGAGTTGCCGACCAGGGCGAGGACCCGGATGCCGTGGTCGGCCGGCCGGTCGGCGCGACGGGCCGACCACACGCCGAGGACGGTGGCCACCACCAGGGAGATGGTCACGGCGATGACGACCAGCTCGAGGGTGGGTCCCACCCGCAGCGCCATCTCCGCGCCGACCGGGGCGCCGCTCTGGATCGAGGTGCCGAAGTCGCCCGTGACCAGCCCCGTCAGGTAGTCGAGGAACTGCCGCCAGAGCGGCTGGTCCAGCCCGAAGCGGGCCCGGGCGGCGTCGGCGTCGGCCTCGGTCGCGTTCTGCCCGAGGATGGTCCGCACCGGGTCGCCGGGCAGCACCCGGACCAGGAGGAAGGTCAGGACGATCACGCCGAGCAGCACCGGGATGAGCTGGAGCAGTCTTCTGGCGACGAACCGGAGGATGCGCATGGGCAGGGTCCCGCCCGACCTAGGCCGACGCGGTCAGGTAGCGCAGGCGGGCGAGGCCGTCCATCGGCTGCACCCAGCCGGCGACGTCGTCGCGTACGGGCAGGTTGAAGTTGGGTTGGCAGACGACCACCCAGGGCACGTCCGCGGCGAGGATCTCCTGGACGCGCTTCCAGAGCTGACCGCGGGCCGCCTGGTCGACGGTGGTGTGCGACTGCTCGTAGATCTTCTCGATCTCCGGGTTGCTGTAGTTGGAGTAGTTCAGGTTCGCGCCCTTGACGAAGCTCGTGGCGAGCATGTACTCGACGTCGTTGACCCAGAGCTGACCGGAGGTGATCTGCAGCGGGACGTTCTTCTTGGACCTCCGCTCGCCGAGGGTGGCCGGGTCCAGCGGGGTCAGCTTGAGGTTGATCCCCACCTTCGCCGCCTCGCTCTGCACCTGGACGGCGATCTTCTGCTGTTCCTCGTTGTCGGCCTCGAAGACCAGCTCGGAATCGACGGTGGTCCTGCCGGCCGCGGCCATGGCCGCCCTGGCCTGGTCGAGGTCGTGGGTGAACGGGTACCCGCCGGCGTCGTAGCCGGGCATGTCCAGCGGCACGGGGCTCTTGGCGGCGCGGGCGTCCCCGCCGTAGACGTTGTTGATGATCTGCTCGTACGGCGTCGCGTGGGCGAGGGCCTTGCGGACGTTCACGTCGTTGAACGGCGCCGTGGTGACGGACATCTGGATGGTGACCTGACGGTTGCTGGCGGCCGAGATGACCTTGATGCCGGCGGCCTTCTTGAGGTCCTGGATGTCGCGCTGGCTGATGCCGAGGGCGATGTCGATGTCGCCGGCCTGGAGTTGCAGCCGCTGGTTGGAGGCGGCGGGCACCACGGAGATCCGGATGGTGGGCGTCTTGGCCGGGTCGGGGCCGGGGTATCCGGCGTTCGCGGAGAGTTCGATCTCCTGCCCCTGGGTGGCCTTCGTGACGTTGTAGTAGCCCCCGGTCGGCGGGTTCTTGGCGAACCACTCCTTGGCCCAGGGGTCGTCGGCGGTGGCGTGCTTCTTCGCCTCGGTGGAGTCGAAGACGTACAGCGAGATGGCCTGGATCTGCCGGGTGAGGGCGCTGGCGAACGCCTGGTGGAACTCGACGGTGTGGTCGTCGACCACCTTGACCTGGTCGGGCTTGGTCAGACCGATGGTGCGGTAGACGCCGGCGACGTTGGCCTGGGCGGCGAAGGCACGATCCTTGGACCACTTCACGTCGGCGGCCGTCAGCTCGTTGCCGCTGGCGAACTTGACCCCGCGGCGCAGCTTGAGCGTCCAGACCCGCTGCGTGGCGTCCGGCTCGAAGGACTCGGCGAACGTCGGGGGGACGTTCTGTGTGTCGAGGATCTGGCTGTCGCCGGCGGCGGTGACGCCGTAGTCGATCAGGTAGGGGAAGACGTTCTTGTACAGCATCAGCGCGGTCAGGTCGAAGCCCACGAAGTCCTGGTCCCAGCTCGACAGGTAGCTCGAGACCGCGATACGCAGCGCCTTGGCGGTGGGGCCGCCCGACGCGCCGTCGCGGGGCTTGGGCTCGCTGTTCGCGGCGCAGGCGCCGGTGGCCAGCAGGAGCGCCACGCTGCCGCCCAACTGCAGGACCCCGCGGCGGGAGAGGGCGGGCGAGGAGGCGCCGCCCGCACGGTGGGAACGAGCCATGGGTAGTCCTCCTAGAAACACGAGGCAGATGGTCCGTGCTGAGGACCTACCCGTGTTCTACCGGATTAAGTGAGAGTGAACAAGGGCCTGAACCCTGTTCGCCGCCGAACCCCCGAAATCGACCACCCATGCTGGCCGAATGGCCGATGACCCGCGAAGCCAATGTTCACACGAGTTCACAGAGTTGCTACACGCACCGATACGGCGGTGCCGGGAGCGTCCCGGCCGGACGGGACGCCTGTCCCTGGCGGCCGGGTCGATCCGGGGCGTTGACTCTGATCCATGACCTCACTTCCGGACCACTTCCCGGCCCACGTCAAGGGCTCCTACGTCAACTGCGAGGAGTACGCCCGCAAGGCGCAGCTCACCGCCGTCCCGGACGCCGAGCAGTTCCCCGCCCACGTCAAGAACAACTACGTCACCTGCGCCGAGTACGCCCGCGCGGCCCAGCTCACCGCCGTCCCGGACGTCGACCACTTCCCGGCCCACGTGAAGAACTCCTACGTCAACTGCACCGAGTACGCCCGCGAGCCGCAGCTCACCGCCGTCCCGGGCGGCGCGGCATGACCCTGCTCGCCACCTCCCGGCTGGACCGGGTCTGGCAGGAGTGGCTCGCCGAGAACCTGGCCATGGGCGCCCCCGTCGAGCAGGCGCGGGCCGCCGCCGTCGCCGGGGGCGCCGACGCGGACGCCGTCGACGCGGAGCTGGGCGAGCTCACCGCCCACCCGTACTTCGCCGTGTGCCGCCGCCTCGCGCTGCGCTACGACTGGATGGAGTCCGTGCTCGACACCTACCGGACGCTGCGCAACAGCGACGGCGGAGAGACCCTGGAGCGCCGCGCGGGCAGCACGCCGGAGGAGTTCTTCGCCCGGTACTACTTCGGTCACCGGCCCGTCGTGCTGGAGGGCCTGATGACGGACTGGCCAGCGCTCGACTGGACCCTCGATGGCCTGGCCGCGGCCTGCGGAGACGCGGTCGTCGAGGTGATGACCGGGCGGGAGGCCAACCCCGACCACGCCTGGCAGTACGACCGCCACCGCACCACCATGCCGTTCCGCGACTACCTGACGCTGCTCGGGTCCGGGACCCACACCAACGACTACTACATGGTCCCCCGCAACGAGAACTGGTCCCAGGCGCTGCGCCCGCTCGCCGCCGACGTGCGCCCACCCGAGGGGATCGTGGACCCGACGGCCCTCGGGCATCTGCTGCTGGGCCCGGCGGGCACGGTGACCCCGCTGCACGTGGACAACAGCACGGTGCTGCTGTGCCAGGTCCTCGGCCGCAAGCACGTGCGCCTCGTGCCCTCGTACGAGCGGCACTTGGTCTACCCGCGCGGCGGCACGTTCAGCGCCGTCGACGCCGCCCGACCGGACCTCACCCGGCACCCGCGGTTCGCCGAGGCCACCGTGCTGGAGACCGTCCTGGAACCGGGACAGATGCTGCTCATTCCCGTCGGCTGGTGGCACTGGGTGCAGGCCCTCGACGTCAGCGCCACGGTCACCTTCCACCACTTCCAGGTCCCCGGGCAGAATCACAAGATGGCGACCCCGCCGGCTGCCGGCCTGGACGAGTGACACCCCCGGGGCCGCGCCACCGGCCGGCGACGCCACGGTGACGTGGTGCACCGGCCCCGGTCGGGCGGCGGCCCCGTGGACCCGGATCGGCCGCCGGACGCGCAGCCCGGTCAGGACCCGCGCGTCCGGCGGAGCCCGGACAGGGCGTCGGCGACGGTGGCGATCCCCTGCTCGATGTCCGAGGCCGGATTGGCCGCGTACCCGAGGACCAGGCCCGGACGGTACGGACGCTGGCAGTGCCAGGACAGCGGCTGCGTCTTCACCCCGCGCGCCAGGGTCGCCGCCGCCAACTCGGTGTCGGGGACGTCGGCGTCGAGGGTGACCATCAGGTGCAGCCCGGCGGCGGCCCCGTGCACCGTGGCCCGGGGCAGGTGCCTGGCCAGCGCGGCGATCATCGCGTCCCGGCGGCGGACGTGGCGACGGCGCAGCAGCCGAAGCTGCCGCTCCAGGGCCCCGGAGGTCATCAGCTCGGCGAGCACGAGTTGCGGGAGCACCGCGTTGCCGAGGTCGGCGTTGCGCTTGGCGGCCACCACGGCGTCGCGGTACCGCTGGGGCACCAGCAGCCAGCCGACCCGCAGGGCAGGGGCGAGCAGCTTCGAAACGCTGCCGGCGTAGCAGATCCGGTCGGGCAGCATCCCCCGCAGCGCGGGCACCGGGGGCCGGTCGTAACGGTGCTCGGCGTCGTAGTCGTCCTCGATGACCAGGCCGCCGTCGCGGGCCCAGGCGACGAGCCGGCGGCGGCGCTCGCCGTCGAGCACCACCCCCGTCGGGAACTGGTGGGCGGGGGTGAGCAGCACGGCCGGCAGGCCGGCGGCGGCGAGGGCGTCGACGCACACGCCGGCCCCGTCGACCGGCACCGGCGGCGTGTCGACGCCCCAGTTGTTCAGGTGCTGGCGGACGCCGAGGGAGCCCGGGTCCTCCACCCCGATCCGGGTGATCCCGTCGGCGCGCAGCGCCTGGGCGAGCAGGCCGAGTGCCTGGGACACCCCGGCGACGACGACCACCTCCGTGGGGTCGACGGCGATGCCCCGGCTGCGGGCCAGCCAGCCGGCGACCGCGCGGCGCAGCGCGGGCGCGCCGCACGGGTCCCCGTAGCCGAAGTCGGCCGGGGCGACGCGGCCCAGCACGGCCCGCTCGGCGCGCAGCCAGTCCGCGCGGGGAAAGGCCGCCAGGTCGGGCAGGCCGGGCGTCAGGTCGATCCGGGCGGGCACGGCGCGTACCGCGTCGAAGACGTCGCTGCCCGGAGCCTGCGGGAACAGCGCGGCCGGCGCGGTCGCGGCGGCCGGGGCGCGGCGCAGCGGCGGTGGCGGGGCGGCCGGGGCGGCGACGACCACCGTGCCGGCCCGGCCGCGCCCGGCGACCTGGCCGTCCTCGACCAGCCGCTGGTACGCCTCGGTGACCACGCCCCGGGAGACCCCGAGGTCGGCGGCGAGCACGCGGGTCGCCGGCAGCCGCCCGCCGACGGGGAGCCGCCCGCCGGCGATGGCCTGCCGGAGCTGGGCCGAGAGCCAGTCGGCCCGGCCGCCGGGTGGGGCGTCGGCGATGTCGAGCTGCAGGAAGTCCGACCCGGCAGTTATGGACCTCTGCGGCGATGGTTCTTTGGCCCTGCCCATCGGGCCATCATGACAGCAGAGTGGTGGTGACGACAGCCGGCGGCCCGGACCAGGGCCGCGGCCATCTCATCGGAAGGACTTTCGTGACCATCGCTTTCCTGATCGCCGCCCTCGTCGTGGTGGTCACCCCGGGCGCCGGGGTGTTGTACACCGTGGCCACCGGGTTGGGCCGGGGACGCCGCGCCGGGCTGCTCGCCGCGGCCGGCTGCACCCTCGGCGTCGTACCGCACCTGGCCGCCTCGCTGGTCGCCGTGGCCGCACTCCTGCACACCGCCGCGCCGGCCTTCCAGGCCCTGCGGTACGCGGGCGCGGCGTACCTGGTCTGGCTCGGATGGACGACGTTGCGGGACCGTGGCGCGTTGGACCCGGACGCGACGCGGACCGCGCCGTCGGCCCGGCAGGTGGTCACCGGCGCGGTGCTGACGAACCTGCTCAACCCGAAGCTGACGATCTTCCTCGTCGCGTTCCTGCCCCAGTTCGTCGGCGCCGACGACCCGCACCGGCTCGTCCGGATGCTCGGCCTCGGATCGGTGCTCATGGCGCTCACCCTCGTCGTGTACGCCGGTTACGGCGTCCTCGCCGGCACGGTGCGCGACCACGTGCTCGTCCGGCCATGGGTGAGCACCTGGCTGCGGCGCGGGTTCGCCGGCTCGTTCCTCGCCATGGGTGCCGCGCTGGCGCTCACCAGCTGATTCGTCAAGGAGTGTCATGCGTTTCGAGCACGCGCCGCAGATCCGGTCGACGTACCCGGAGCTGGTGGCCGGGACGATCACGGTCGACGGAGTCGACGCGGACGCCGACGTGACCACGGCGGTGGCCCGGCACCTGGCGACGGCTCGGGTCCGGTTGGCCGGCGGCACCGAGGCCAGCTTCCCCGAGATCCAGGCGTGGCGGCGGGTCTTCGCCCGGATGGGGCTGCCACCCACCCGATACCGGTGCGCCGCGGAGTCGCTGCTGCGCCGGTTCCGCCGCGACGGCGCCCTGCCCCGACTGCACCCGCTGGTCGACCTGTGCAACGCGGTCTCGCTCGCGTACGCCATCCCGATCGCGGTCCTGGACGTCGAGCGGATCGACGGCGACCTGGAGGTGCGGCCCGCCCGGGGCGACGAGGAGTACCTGACCCTCGCCGGCGACCCCGAGCACCCCGAGCCCGGAGAGGTGATCTTCGCGGACGGGGCGGGACGGGCGCACTCCCGGCGCTGGACGAGCCGGCAGAGCGGCTGGTCGGCGATCCGGGCCACCAGCCGGTCGGTGCTGATCGTGGTCGAGGGGGTGCACGCCCGCGCCGCGACGGACGTGCCCCACCTGCTGGACACCCTGGTGGTGGAGCTCGCCGACGGCTGGTCGGTGTGGGGTCGTGCGGCGCTGCTCCCGACCGTGGGTGGCGTGCTCAGCGCAGCGGGTCGAACGGCGCCAGCTCCGGCGGCACCTCCCCCTTGAGCACGGTCTGGGCCATCAACTGGCCGGTGATCGGGCCGAGCGCGATGCCCCACATGCCGTGGCCGCCGGCGACGAACACCCGGGGGGAGGCGGTGACCCCGGCCAGCGGCAGCCCGTCAGGGGTGCAGGGCCGGGAGCCGACCCACTCGTCGCGCCGGTCGTCGAGGTCCACGCCGGTCAGGAACGGGCGGACGGCATCGACGATGGCGGTGATCCGCCGCGGGTCGAGGGGATCGCCGGGACGACGGAACTCCATCATCCCGGCCACCCGCAGCCGATCGCCCAGCGGCGTGCACGCCACCCGCTGCTTCGGGAAGTAGAGCGGGCCGCGCGGCATCTGCCGGACGGGCACGCTGAAGCTGTAGCCGCGGCCCGCCTGCACCGGCTGCCGCACGCCGAAGCGGGTGGCCAACCCCCCGAGCAGCGCGCCGGTGGCGACGACCACGACGTCGTGCTGTCTCTCGCCGGCGCCGGAGAGCACCGAGACGCCACCGGACCGGGGCCGCAGGTCGGCCACCTCGACGCCTTCGACGATCTCACCGCCGCGCGCCCGCACCGCCTCGGCGAGAGAGCTGACGAACTCGGGCGGGTCCAGGTAGCGCTGACCGTAGATCTGGATCGCGACACCCACCCGGTCGGTCAGCGTCGGCTCCAGGGCGCGGGCCCGCCAGTCGGTGACCGGGTGGAAGCTGACCTCCTGGCCGGCGTCGCGGATCTGCTCCAGCTCGGCCAGCAGGCCCCGCGCGTCGCGTTCCCCGGCGAAGCAGGCCAGAAAACTGTTCGCCCGGTACGTCTGCGCGTCCACCCCGCCCGCGGCCAACACGTCGAACGCCTCCAGCGCCCGCTCGTTCAGCGGCACGTAGGCGGCCATCCCCCGCCGCCACCGCCGCGCCGTGCTGTGCGCCACGAACGAGGTGAGGAACCGCAACAGGCCACGGTCGGCACGCAGCGGCAGGTACACCGGCGACCGGGGACTGAGCACCGCCCGCAGCCCGTACCGCAGCACCGCGGGCTCCGGCAGCGGCGCGGTCAACCCCGGCGTCAACCACCCGGCATTGCCCCAGGAGGCCCCGGCACCCACGTGGTCCCGCTCGTACACCGTGACGCGCACGCCCGCCTCCTGCAGGAACCAGGCGGTGGACAGACCGACCATCCCGGCCCCGACGACCGCGACGTCACGCGGTGCGTCGGCCACGAACGCCGGCGCGTGCTGCTGCTCGGGTTCCGGTGACATTGCCTGCTCCTTCCCTGGGGCGGGCACCCGCCCGCGCCGCAGATGGGCCAACCATGTCCGCGCGCCACCCGCCCCGGCCAGGGCCGCCGCCGGTCAAGCTGGGCCTGCCGTCTTGCCGACGCCCGGCAATCTGGGCTCGCAGCGCCGGGCCCCGCCCCCCGACTCAACGGCGGGGGTGGACGCAGCGTCGCAGCGCGGGCAGAACCTCGCGGCGGGCCGGTGGGCCAGGTACGCGATGGGGATGTCGGTTCGGCATCGTCGGCAGGTGCCGTACCGGCCCTGGTCCAGGTGGCGCAGGGCGCAGGCGAGGTCGTCGAGCGCGCGCCGCGACGCGGCCGTCACCGCCGCGGCGGTGTCCGTGCCGGCGGCCGGGCGGCCTGGCCGGGCGAGCAGGGCGAGCTGCGTGTGGTGTCGCGCGTACTGCTCCTCCAGCACCATCCGCAGCACGTCGAGCTCGCCCTGTCGGCTGACCGGACGGCTCCGCGTCCCGTTCTCCTCTCGCGACCGGCGGGGAGCACGCGGGGCCGCGGTCACGATCCGGGTCCGGTCGGCGGCTCGTCGTCGTCGCCCCTGCGGTCCGGGCCGGCGGCCACATCGACGATGTCCAGGATGCCGAGCAACCCGGCGAGCGCGATCGCCTCGGCGCGGGTCAGGGTCAGGCTGCAGGCGCTGTCCGGGTCCCTGCCGTCGTCGTGTACCAGGTCGCGACGGCCGCCGGCGTGGTGGGTGACGACACCGACCCGGCGCCCGTGCTCCGTGGTGAAGCAGTGGCGTAGGCCGATACCGGGCAGTGGCGTGCGTTCGACTTCCATGGGGCAGCTCCGCAGAAGGTGTGACGGGTGAGGCGTGGGGGCGGCCGGTCGGCCGCGCGGGGCTCGCCGACGGTCGCGCTGTACACCCCGCTGACGTGCCGAGACCGATGGGTGGATGAGCACCCCGGGCCGGCGGGGCCGACAGGTCAGCGGGCCGGCAGGTCAGCGGGCCGGCAGGTCAGCGGGCCGGCAGGACGCGAACACCTGGCAGCGGCGCGCGGCGGCAGGTGTCGACGTGAGCCGTCGACGCCGCAGGCCGGAACGACGACCGGCCCGGTCGCGGTCGGTGCGCGGCGAGCACGTGTCAGGCGGCGGCGAGCTGCGGCGGTGCGCGGTCGGCGGACCAGGCCGGCACACAGCCCGGCACGGCACGGCGCCCCAGTCGAAAGACGATGCACAGGCCCACCGCCCGGGCCGCGCAGAGGACGACCACGAGCACGGCCAGCACGAACAGCGTCGACAGCGGTCTACGCTCGTCGACGCCGAGGTAGGCGTGCCCGGCGTGCATGCGGCGACTATAGCCCACCCCTCGGGCCGTACCCGATCGCCGTTTGCGCTGGCCGGAGCCGCCTCCTGTCCGCCACGACCCCTCAGGCGACCCGAACGCCGGGGCCGGGATCCCGGTGCGACGCCGACGACGGGTCGGTGACATTCAGCCGGAGGTCGGCAGGGGTTGCGCCGGCCAGTTGAGGGCCTTCGCGCCGAGCACGGCCGCCTGCAGGGTGAACCGGTGGGCCGGGTCGGCGGGGTGGTAGCCGGTCAGCCGCCGGACGCGATCGAGCCGGTAGGTGACGGTGCGTACCGACACGTGCAGGCGCTTGGCCGACTCGGTGGCCACCGCCCCGGTGTCGAAGTACTCCCGCAGGGTGTCCAGCAGCGGCTGGGCGCCGCCCCGGGCGTTCACCAGCGGACCGAGCACGGCCTGCACCAGGTCGACGATCGCCGGCTGATCGCGCAGCAGCACCCGGTACACCAGCAGGTCATGGGCGTCGACCACCGGGGCGGCCACCTGCAGCCGTCCCGCCATCGACAACGCCTCGCGTGCCTCCTCGTACGAGCGGGCGATGCCGTACAGCCCGGGATGGGCCCGGCCCACCGCGATCCGCCACGCGTCCCCGCGCGGCAGCCGGGTGAGTTCCCGGTGCATCAGCCGCCCCAGCTCGCCGCTCGGCTCGGGAGACGGCGCCACCTGTTGCGCGGTGGTCGCGTCGGCCGGCGCGATGACGACCAGCAGGCCCTCCTTGGTGGCCACGAGCACGTCGCGGTCGCCGAGCCGGTCGAAGATCACCGCCTCCAGCGCGCTGATCGCCGCGTCGGCGTCGGGCAGCCGGCGGCTCGGCGCGGCCAGCGCCACCCGGTGCGCCCGGGCCAGGTCCAGACCGAACGGCTCGGCCCGTTCGACCAGCGCGCCCAGGTCGGAATCGCCGCGCAGCAGGTCGTCGACGAGTTCGCGCCGCAGCGTCTCCTCACGGCGCACCAGGTCGCGCCGCGCCACCGCGTAGCCCTCGGCCAGGGTCGCCACCGCGTCGTCGACCACCTGCAGCACCGCGGTCGCCGCGACCCGCACCGCCTCGCAGTCGCGCGAGCGCGCCACGGCCGGCAGGTCGTGCCACAACCGGCGGGCCGCCGACAGGTACAGCTGCACCACCCGCCCCGCTGATATGCCCTGTTCCGCGGCCCGCCTGCCGAGCGCCTCCACCACGTCCAGTTCCTCGCGCCGTGGACGGCGTCCGTGCACCGCCGCGTCGGCCAGCATCGGCAGATACTCCCCCAGCAGTTGCACGTCGACCCCGCCGGCATCGCGGCTCGCGCCTGCCGCCACCTCGGCCAGCCAACGGTCCTCGGGCGCGGCGGCAGCCTCGGGACGCCGGCCGGTCGGCCGAATGTTGTCCGCCACTCCGCCTCGCCTTCACGCGTGACCGCCACAGGCGGGCTGCGGCCCCGGCGGCAGCGGCGCCTGCGGTCCCGGGACGACCACGGTCGGCCCGGTGGGCGAGACCGCCCGGACGCCCGGCGCTTCGTTGCCGCGCACCGGCAGTCTAGCCTCGGCTTGCGGCGCCTCTGCCGGGATTGTCTCGGCCAGCAAACCGTGGCCTGCCCGAACGGCCGGGGCGGCTGGAGTTCCGCCCCGAGCCCGACGACACGGTGGTCCTGGACGTGCTGCGCCGCATCGGCGAGGGCAGGCTCGACGCGTACCGTGGCGCTCAGCACCTGGTCAGTCGACGAGCGGCGAGCTGTCGGCCCCTCCGTGGGCGGGGTTGTGGGCGGGGGCGTTGATCTCGACCGGCGGCGGGAAGCGCGTCACGAAATCGCACAACGTGATGTGGGTCGGGACGATCGTGACCACCACCATGTCCGTCGTGTGCGCGCGCTTCTGGCTTTCCCACCCCGGCGCCAGGCTCTTGTCCGCGAACATCCGCCAGGACGCCTCGACGTGCTCGTCCGGGACCCCCGGTCGAAGCTCGATCGACGCCGTGCCGCGCACCAGCATGACGACGGGCGTGTAGTCGGCGACCGGCTCCGCTCCGAGCTTCGCCGCCACCTTCCTCCGCGCCTCGGCCGAGTACGTGTCGACGCTGAAGGACACCTGCGGGTGCGCCGCGATCGCCTTGACCTTGTATGCGGTCGTCGGGCTGGCGAAGACGAACGCCTTGCCGTTCCACAGGTAGGCGACCGGTACCGTGCGCGGGTGGCCGTCCAGCCCCACGTACCCGAGCCGCATTGCGACCGGCGACTCCAACAGGGTCTGTGCCACCGGGTCGGTGTTCACCAGGTGCACGATGTCCGCGTAGTCCACGGCCGTCCCTTCCTGCAAGCGGATGCCGGCACCCGCTCCATCATGGTGCTCACCCTGGCGGCCGCGACCTTCCGGCGTCACCGGGTGTAGCCTGATCACTACCAGGCAAGTATCTGCAGCGCGCGGGGCCCACGTCTATATCGCTGATTGCCATTACGGTGGCAGCACCCCAGCCGTAGCCGGCGGAAGCGATTGCCGCAGCCCAGAGGAAACGCTCGCGTAGGGCAAGCGCCGACAGGTCAGCCATCCGCATCGATGCCGCCGCTCCGCAACCGCCGGGCAGCCGGCGTGGGGCGTTGCCGACTGCATAGACGTGCATTACTATACCGATGCTCGGGAAGCGACCACGGCGTCACCGGTCCACTGCGTATTGTCAGTGCGTCGACCGGCTTTGCCCCCGTTTCCACCACACCGCCGCCACCAGGCGATCGAGCAGCGTCAGGAAGACCATCGCGTATGCGGTGAATGGGGAAGGGCGAAGGATGAGCGGGATCGCGTCCCTGGTCATCGGCATCGCCTCCTCACCAGCGCATCGCCGGCAACTCGCGCAGCTGTTCGGCGGCACCGAGGCGTTCCTGATCGTGTCGAGCGTCGACCAGGCGCGGCGGTTCCTCGGGGTGGTCCGCCGGCCCGACGCCGTGGAGCCGGTGACGACCGCACCGACCGAACCGACCGAACCGGCCGAGCGAACCGCACCGGCCGGGCCGGTGGCCGTCGGTGGTACGCCGACGCCGGAGCTGAGCGTGGACTCGGACCGCCGGGTGCTGTGCTGGCGGGGCCGCGAGATCGACCTGACCCCGCTGGAGCACGACTTTCTACGCTGCCTGGTCGGCACGCCCGGACACATCTGGAGCTACCAGCGGCTGCACCGTGAGGTCTGGGGCACCGAGCATCTGGGCCGGGGCTCCGACCTGCACTCGGTGGTGCGCAGGGTGCGGCGGAAGCTGGTCCGACTGGGCACTACGGCGACGATCCACACGGTGCGTGGGGTCGGCTTCCGCCTCGCGGTGTCCTGACCGCGCGGCCGTTTCGCCATCCCCGGGACGGGTCCTGACCCGCCAGGCCGTTTCGCCATCCTCCGGGGACGGGTCCGGCCCGCCCGGTCGGGTGACCAGGCGGGCCGGATCTGTTTTCGTCAGCGGTCAGTTGTCAGCAGCGGACCGGGGACAGGGCGAAGTTCTCCACGGTGGGCGTGGCGGTAGTGATCTTCGTCTGCCGGGTCTGCGGCTTCCAGTTGTCCTTGGCGACGATCATGGTCAGCGGGTTGTTCCGCTTGTCCAGCCAGTAGGCGTACCGGCCCTCGGCGTCGGTGGTGAACGTCAACGACGTCGCCCACGAGTCGACCTGGACCAACGCGCCGGCGATCGGCGCGCTGGCACCCTGGCAGCTCGTCCCGGTGACCGTACCCATCAGCTTGCCCCAGGTGGTCGGCTGCTGTGCGGTCATCTTCACCGACACCGGCTGCACCGTGTACGGGGTGTCCTCCTTGATGAGGATCGACGCCGAGTAGGTGCCCGGCTGGTCCACGGTGGCCGCGATCCCGACGGTGATCGTGACCTTCTCGCCCGGCGCCAGGGTGGCCGCCGTCTTGTCGATCGTCATCCAGCTGACGTCCGCGGAAGCCTCGGCACACTCCTCGAAACCGGGGAGAGCCTCGCTGTCCGCCGTGGCGGTGAAGCCACCGGACGAGCCACCGACCTTGTAGAAGCCGCACGCCGCGCCGCCACGGTACCGGGCGGTGTTGGCGTTGGGCAGGTTCGACCACGAGTTGGCGGTCGGGTCGTAGGCGAAGCCGGCGTTGGTGATGGCACCGCCCTGCGAACCGCCGACGACCAGGAGCTTGCCGTTGGCGACGGCGAACGAGCTGGCCCAGTTGTCGACCGGCGCGTCGGCGATCGCGGTCCAGGCGTTGGTGCCCGGGTCGAAGGCGTAGCCGGCCTTCTGCGCCGCCGTTCCGTCGTTGCCACCGGCGCAGTAGACGATGCCGCCGATCGCGCCACAGGACAGGAAGGCCACCGCCTTCGGGTAGTCGGGCAGCGCCTCCCAGCTGTCGGCGCCCGGGTCGTACCGGACGACGTCGTTCGACATCGGCGTGCAGCTCGCCGTGGTGCACCCGCCGATGGCGTACAGCTTGCCGTCGGCGACCGCCTGGCCGGCGGCGGACCGCGGCGCGGGGTTGTTCGCCTTCTTGGTCCAGGTGTTGGCCGCCGGGTCGTACGACCAGGTCGCGGCGTCGGGGCCGGAGGCCCCCCAACCGCCGGTCACGAGGATCTTCCCGTCCACGACGCCCGCCGTCACGGCGTTACGCGCGCCGGGAAGGTCGGCGATCGGCTTCCAGCTCTGCGCGATCGGGTCGTAGACGTAGTTCTTCGCGCTCGACGCCGAGCCGTTACCGCCGGCGATCGAGTACACCTTGCCGTCCAGGTTGACCACCCGGTTGTCCATCACGTTCGTCGGGTGGTCGGCGATGTCCGTCCAGGGCTCGGCCTGCGGGCCGACCGGGGCGGAGGTGGCCGTGCTCGCCTTGTCCGACGCCCGCGCGGCGAACGACGTGGCGGCGGTGAGCCGCTGCGGAGGCGCGCCGGGGGAGCCCAGGATCTGCTGCTTGGTCAGCCGGGACCCGTCGGCCCGCAACAGCTCGAACCCTTCGTCCCGCTCGCTGAACTTGACGTTGACGGGGGCGCCGCCGGTGTTGGTCACCGTGACGGTCTTGGTGGCCTTGCCGCTGGGCATCCGCACCGTGGCGGCGACCGCCGCCGGCTGCACCGACAACCGGCCGGCAGCGAGCTGGAAGGTGACGGGCGTGGCCCAGTCGGTCTGGACGTCGACCTGCTTGGTCTCGCTGACGTAGTTGCCGGCCTTCGCGGTGAACGGGTGCTCGCCGGTCTGCGACGAGAACAGCCAGAAGAAGCCGTCCGCCAGCTTGGTGTCGTCGGGGGTGGCCACGGTGGTGGCCGTCTCCGTCGGCTTGTCGCCGCTGGTGACGGTGGCGCCGTTGACGTAGCCGTTGTCGTTCTTGTCGCGCACGTGCCCGAGCACCAGGCCGCCGTTGGTCGGCTTGCAGGTGACCGCGCTACCGATCAGCACGTTGTCGACCTGCCACCACCACTCGTAGGAGGCCTCGTAGTAGTGGAACCGGACCTTGACCTCCGACTTGCCCGCAGCCTGCGGGATCGGCACCTGGGTCACCCGGGGGCCGCGGACGTCCGCCGCCTGCCGGAGCACGTTGGCCCAGGTCGCGCCGCCGTCGAGGCTGAGGTCGACGTCCGCGCGGTCAGAGCTCAGCCAGTTGTAGTCCTGGTTGAACCGGATCACCGGGGTCGCAACGTCGGTGAGGTCGACGACCGGGCTGACCAGCGAGGTGTCCTGCCGGCCGCCGGATGCGTAGTTGTCACTGTCGATGATCGCGAAGTTGCCGGAGCCGCCGGTGAGGTTGCCCCGGTCGCCAGCGTCGGTGAAGTCCCACACCTGACCGGTGCCGGCGTTGTCCACGACCGACCAGTCGGTCGGCACGCGGTTGCCGTCGAAGGTCTCGTACACGCCGTCGGAGCCGTACTTGTAACCGGGCGCCGTGGCGCAGGCGGTGGAGTCGACGGGCACGGCGACATTGTGGACGGTGTTGCCCGAGCCGACCACGACATCCTTGGTCACGGTCTGGTAGCCCGCGTACTGCGGCTCGACCTTGACCTGGTACGTCGCGCCGGCGGGGAGCTTGAAGCTGTACCGGCCGTTGGCGGGCGTGGTGTAGTCGGACGCCGACAGGCCCACGACACTGACCTTGGCGTACAGCGGCCAGCCGTGGCCGGAACCGTCGGTCACCGAGCCGCTGAGGGTCACGCTCGGCACGGCGGTCAGGGCGACGTCGATCGTCGTGGTCGCGTTCTTGGCGACCGTCGCCGACACCGTCTTGCGCGCGTAGCCGAAGGCGGTCACGGCGGCCTGGTAGTCGCCGACCGGGAGCAGGGTCGAGTACGTGCCGTCGGTCCCGGTGGTCAGCTCGCGGGTCGCCGGGCCGGTGAGGGCCACCGTGGCGCCCGGCAGCGGGTTGCCGGTGTCCGCGTCGGTGACCTTGCCGGCCAGGGTGCCGGTTTCGCCGATGGGGGCGGCGTCGAGCAGCGCGAGCGCGTCCAGCCGGCCCTCGCCGTACACGTTGTTGTCGTCCGCGGTTCCGCCGCACTGGGCGTCGGCCTTGTCGATCGCCGAGTTGTCCAGCAGGGCACGCGTCGCGGTGACGTCACCGGCCAACGCGGGTGCCGCCGACCACAGCAGCGCGACCGCGCCCGCGAGGTGCGGCGCGGCCATCGAGGTGCCGCTGTAGCTGGCGTAGCCGCTGCCGGGAATGCTGGAGCGGACGTTGACGCCGGGCGCCGAGATGTTGGGCTTGATCCCGCCGTCCTGCCCGGACCCCCGAGAGGAGAAGCTGGCGACGTTGTTGTTGACGTCGTACGCGCCGGTCGAGTAGTTGCTGGTCCGGCTGCCCGGTGAGCCGCTGGTCTGGCAGTTCGGGCCCTTGTTGCCGTTGGACCAGGTCCCGAAGATGCCCGACGCGGCCCAGGCCAGCGTCACATCCTCCATGAACGGGTCGTTGGAGGGCAGCGTGGTGCCCCACGAGTTGTTGATGATGTTGGGCCGCTTGCTGGCGTCCGGGTTCTCGCCCTCAAGGTCGGTGGGCTCCAGCATCCACTGGCCGGAGGTGACCAGCGCGGCGTCGCTCGGGCAGCAGCCGTTCGCCGCGATCCACTTGACCCCGGGCGCGACACCGATCTGGTTGGCGCCGGCTGCGCCGGCCATCGTGCCCATGGTGTGCGTGCCGTGGCCGTCGCTGTCGCAGGGCGCGGTGGCGCATTCGCCGGCGGCGTCGAACCAGTTGTAGTTGTGGTCGAAGGTGCCGTCGCCGTTGTTGCCGCGGTAGGCGCCCACCAACGCCGGGTGGTTGAACTGCACCCCGGTGTCGATGTTCGCCACCGTGATGCCCGCGCCGGTGACGCCGTACTCGGACCAGACGTCGTCGGCGTTGATGTTGGCGATGCCCCACTCGAGGGCGTTCGCCGCCTTCGCGTCGGCCTCCTTGGTGACCTTGGGCACCTCGTAGGCCGTCGAGGCGTAGACGCCCTCGACCTCGGCGTGCGCGGCGAAGTTCTGCGCCATAGCCAGCGATCCGCTGCTGACCTTGATGGCGTTGGTCGCCCAGAAGGACTGGTACTTGGCACCCGAGCCGTCGAGCTCGGAGCGAACCTTGGTCTGGCTGTCGACGGCGGACTTGCGCAGCGCGTCGGCGACCGCCGCGCCCCGCTTGGTCCAGTCCTTGATCGCGCTGGCCTTGCTCAGGTCGGCCCGGTCGGTGAAGCGGATCCAGAAGTCGCTCTCGCTCTTCGCCTGGAGCTGGTTCATCAGGTCGGGTCGGATCTTGTCCGCCGGTGCGGCCTGCACGCCGGAACCGGTTGTCGCCAAACCTGCTGCGGCGAGGGCAATCGCCGCGCCTGCGCTCGCCAAGCGCCTGAACAGGCGCGTCCCGTGTGGACGTCTCAGCATCGGTGCTGTCTCCTCCAGAAACGACCCGCGGTTAATCAAGCCATGGCGAAGGGTGCAAAGACCCATCTCCTGTCTGGATCACACCGGAATGAACGAACCCCCCAGGCCCCAGGCGCCGTGCGGGTCACGCCGGCTGCCTGTGTGGACACTATGATCGAAAAAGATGAACGATCAAGCACGGCACGTGAGCAACTTGTCGCTAGGAGTTGCCCGCCTGGCGGCGGGTTTGACAATTACTGTCACGGCCATGACCAAGTCGGGCAAAAATTGCCCAACGTTTCCGGGTGGGTGCGGTGACCGAGGACGACGACAGCACGACGCCTGCCGGGTTCGACGAGACCGGCAGCCCGTTCCCCCTGGTGATCGCGGTGACACCGTCACCGGCCGAACGGATCCGGCTCGCCGAGCACCTCGACGGCATCGCGCCGCTGCTGCTGGTGGCCGACCTTGACGAGCTGCGCAGGCTGATCGCGACCGCACAGCCACAGCCACAGCCCGGGGCGGTGCCGGCGCGGGCCCCCGCCGCCGCGCAGGCGGCACCGGACGACACCCTGCGGATCGACCCGGCCCGGCTCACCGCCCGCTGCCGGGACCGCGAGGTCCCCCTCACCCGGCTCGAACACGACCTGCTGGCCTGCCTGATCACCGAGCCGGTCCGGGTCTGGAGCTACGCCGAGCTGCACCGATCGGTCTGGCGGGCCGAGGGCCGCCAGCGCACGGCGGACGTGCAGTCCCTGGTGAAGCGGTTGCGGCGCAAGCTTTGCGAGCTCGGCACCGGCGTCACCGTCGTCGCGGTGCGCGGTGTCGGGCTCCGGGTGACCGATCACCGACAGCCGAGGGTCAGCGGCGCCGACGGCTGACCCTCGCCCGGCAGCCGCGGGCCAGCCGCCCATGACGGCCCAACGGGCGGGCG
This sequence comes from Micromonospora sp. CA-111912, assembly GCF_050948415.1. Lineage (NCBI taxonomy): Bacteria > Bacillati > Actinomycetota > Actinomycetes > Micromonosporales > Micromonosporaceae > Micromonospora > Micromonospora sp. CA-111912. The sequence continues at coordinate 3,289,004 of NZ_CP192007.1, read as the reverse complement.
CCCCGTCGCGGCCGGCCACATCACGCCCCGAGGCGCGTGGTCACTCAGGGCCGGGCTCGGTGGTGGCCACGACCCGAGGTCCTCATGCGAGGTGCCCGCCGATCTTCGTGTACCCACGCAGCAGGTCCCGCGAGATGATCAGGCGCTGCATCTCGTCGGTGCCCTCGAAGATCCGGTACAGCCGGACCTGCCGATACCAGCGCTCGATGGGCAGCTCCCTGGTGTAGCCCATGCCGCCGTGGATCTGCAGCACCCGGTCCACCACGCGGTTGACCATGCCGGCGCCGTAGAGCTTGCCCATCGACGAGGCGTGCCGGGGATCCAGGCCCTGGTCGACCGTCCAGGCGGACCGCAGCACCAGCCAGCGGGCGGCTTCCAGCTCGGTCTCCGAGTCGGCGATCATCCACTGGATGGCCTGGTTGGTGCCGATCTTCGCCCCGAAGGTCTCCCGGGTGTTGGCGTGGTCGATGGCCATCTGCAACGCCCGCTCGGCGATGCCGATGGCGTGCGAGGGAATGGTGTACCGGCCCTTGCCGATCCACTCCATGCCCAGCGTGAAGCCCTGACCGACCTCGCCGAGGATGTTGCGGTGCGGCACCCGTACGCCGTCGAAGATCAGCGACGCCGGGCCGCCCTCCCCCATGGTCTGGATGAACTCCGAACGCCAGCCCATCGCCCGGTCCACCAGGAAGGCGGTCGCGCCGCCGTTGCGGGCCCCCCTCTCCCGGTCGGTCACGGCGACCACGATGGCGAAGTCGGCGTCGTTGCCGCCGGTGATGAAGGTCTTCTCGCCGTCGAGGATCCAGTCGTCGCCGTCGCGGCGGGCCGACAGCCGGATGTTCGCCGCGTCCGAACCGGCTCCCGGTTCGGTGATGGCGAAGCAGGAGATCCGCTCCCCCTCGATGGTCGGGAGGAGGAACTCCTGCTTCTGCTCGTCGGTGGCGTGGAAGAGGATGTTGTCGGCCTCCCCGCCGAAGCGGAACGGCACGAACGTGCGACCCAACTCCGTCCAGATCAGTGACTGCGTCACGGCGGGCAGGTCCATGCCGCCGTACTCCTGCGGGGTGGCCAGGCCCCAGAAGCCGAACTTGCGTGCCTTGAACTGCAACTCGCGCAGCTCACTGCGGTGCAGGCCGGGCTGGTGGGCCCGCTCCCGGCGCAGCAGCTCCTGCTCCAGCGGCATCACCTCCCGGCCGATGAAGTCACGGGCCGTGTCGCGGATGGCCCGCTCCTCGTCGGAAAGCGCGAAGTCCATGTCTCCTCCGGGTCCTTGGTCGGGGGCGCGCACCGGGCGGGGCTAGAAGGCGTTGACGCCGGTGAGCGCACGCCCGATGAGGAGTTGCTGGATCTGGCTGGTGCCCTCGTAGAGGGTGGCGACGCGGGCGTCGCGCAGGTACTTGCCGACCGGGTACTCGTCGATGTAGCCGTACCCGCCGAAGACCTGGACCGCGTTGTTGGCCGCGCGGACGGCGGCCTCGCTGGCGAAGAGCTTGGCCATCGACGCCTCGGTGGCGAAGGGCTCACCCCGGTCGATCAGGTCGGCCACCCGCCACACCAGCAGCCGCGCCGCGGCCGTGTCGACCGCGATCTCGGCGAGCAGCTGCTGCACGAGCTGGTGGCCGGCGATGGGCTTGCCGAACTGGGTGCGCGCACCGGCGTAGCCGACGGCGGCGTCGAGGCAGCCCTGGGCGATGCCGACGCAGCCGGCGGCCACCGACATCCGGCCCTTGGCCAGGGTCGCGAGGGCCAGCCGGAAGCCGCCGCCGGTCTCGCCGAGGCGTGCCGAGTCGGGCACCCGGACGCCGTCGAGGACCAGCTCGGCGGTGGCCTGCCCGCGCAGCCCGAGCTTGCCGTGGATCTCCCGCCGGGTCAGCCCCGGGCTGTCGGTGGGCACCAGGAAGGCGGTGATCCCCCGGTGCCCCGGCCCGCCGGAGCGGGCGAAGACCAGCGCGATGTCGGCGGTGGTGCCGTTGGTGATGAACACCTTCGCGCCGGTGAGCAGCCAGTCGTCGCCGTCGCGGGTGGCCCGGGTGGTCAGGGCGGCGGCGTCGGACCCGCTGCCCGGCTCGGTGAGCGCGAAGCAGCCGAGGGCGGCGCCCGAGCAGAGCCGGGGCAGCCACTGCGCCCGCTGCGCCGCGGTACCGTGCGCGGCGATCGACTTCGCCACCAGCCCGAGGGACACGGAGACCATTCCCCGTACGGCGGAGTCGCCGCGGCCCAACTCCTCCAGCACGAGGCAGTAGGAGAGGTGGTCGCCGCCGGAGCCGCCGTGCTCCTCGGCGACGGTGAGCCCCAGGAAGCCGACCTCGCCGAGCTTGCCGACGATGCCCGGGTCGACCGCCTCGCGCCGGTCCCAGGCCGCCGCGTGCGGGGTCACCTCGCGCGCGACGAACTCGGCGGCGAGTTGGCGCACGGCCTCCTGCTCGGCGGAGAGTTCGAGGTTCATGCCAACAAACTAGCGGTGCAAGTTTTAATCGGTCCAGACCCGCTGTGACACAGTTCGGCAGGACCACCGAGCAGAGGAGGAACGGATGCCCCGGCCGCGCGAGGCGCTGCTCAGCCGGCAGCGGATCGTCGAGGCCGCCGCCGCGCTGATCGACTCCGCCGGGCTGGAGGGGTTCTCCACCCGCCGACTCGCCGCCGTACTCGGCGTGCGCGGCCCGTCGCTGTACAACCACTTCGCCACCAAGGACGAGATCCTCGACGCGGTCGCCGACAGCGTCACCGCCCGGGTGGACGTGTCGTTCTTCGGTGCCGTCGACTGGCGGGAGGCCCTGCGCCGGTGGGGGCACTCGTACCGCGCGGCGCTCGCCGCCCACCCGCACATCGTGCCGTACCTGGCCCGGGGGCCCGGGCGCCGGCCGGCCGCGCTGGCCATGGCCGACGCCGTTTACGGCGGCCTCGTCGACGCGGGTTGGCCACCGGCCCGGGCCACCCACATCGGCGCGCTCATGCGGTACTTCGTCGCGGGATCGGCGCTGGGCTCGTTCGCCCGGGGCTTCGTGGAGGACCCCGGGCTCTACGCCGAGCAGTACCCGCACCTCACCCAGGCGCACCGGCTCGCCGAGCACCAGCAGCGCGTCGACGAAGGCGCATTCGAACTGGGCCTCGACGCGCTCATCGACGGCCTCGCCCGCACCTACGAGAGGACCATCGGCCCGCTGCCACCCCTCCCGTCGGCCGCCGACACGCACTAGAGTCCAAACTTTCACTGCTAGTTTCCGGCCGACGCACGTGAGGGGCTCGATGGATCTCGCACGGACCGACTTCCACCTCGGCGGTCGCTGGGTCGCGGCGTCCTCCCCGGAAACCCTGCCGGTGCGGAACCCGGCGACGGAGGAGATCATCGCGACGGTGCCGGCCGGCACCGCGGACGACGTGGACCGGGCCGTCTCCGCCGCCCGCGCCGCGTTCGACGGCTGGGCCGCCGCCGCCCCCGCCGACCGGGCGGCGGGCCTGGGCCGGCTGCACGACGCGTTGACCGCCCGCGCCGACGACATCGCCCGGACCATCGCGTGCGAGCTGGGCACCCCACTCAAGGTGGCCACCCAGGTGCAGGCCAGACTCCCCCTCGCCGTCCTGCGCGGCTACGTCGAGCTGGCCGCCCGGCCGCCGGCCGAGCAGACCGTCGGCCACTCGCTGGTGGTACGCGAACCGGTCGGCGTCGTCGGCGCGATCACCCCGTGGAACTACCCGCTGCACCAGGTCGTGGCCAAGCTCGCCCCGGCGCTGGCCGCCGGCTGCACGGCGGTGCTCAAGCCGAGCGAGCTGACGCCGCTGGTGGCGTACCTGCTCTTCGACGCGATCGACGAGGCCGGCCTCCCGCCCGGCGTGGTCAACCTGGTCACCGGCACCGGCCCGGTGGTCGGCGAGGCCATCGCCGCCCACCCGGACGTCGACATGGTCTCCTTCACCGGGTCCACGGCCGTCGGCCGGAGGATCTCCCACCTCGCCGCGGACCGCATCGCCCGGGTCGCGCTGGAGCTCGGTGGCAAGTCGGCCAACGTGATCCTCGACGATGCCGACCTGGCCACCGCCGTGAAGGTGGGCGTCGGCAACGCGTTCCTCAACTCCGGGCAGACCTGCACGGCCTGGACCCGGATGCTGGTGCACCGCAGCCGGTACGACGAGGCCCTCGCCCTCGCCGCGCGGGCCGCCGAGGGGTACCGGCTCGGCGACCCGTTCGACCCGGCCACCCGGCTCGGCCCGCTCGTCTCGGCGGCCCAGCGGCAGCGGGTGCGCGACCACATCGAGAGGGGCCTGGCCGACGGGGGCCGGCTGGTCTTCGGCGGACCGGACGCGCCGGTTCCGGAGCGCGGCTTCTTCGTCGCCCCCACCGTGATCGCCGACGTCGACCCGGACAGCGCGCTGGCCCAGGAGGAGGTCTTCGGGCCGGTGCTGGCGGTGATCCCGGTCGACGACGACGAGCACGCCGTCGCGGTGGCCAACAACTCCCGGTACGGGCTGGCCGGCGCGGTCTGGTCCGGCGACGAGGAGCGGGCGATGCGGGTCGCGCGGCGGATGCGTACCGGCGCTGTCGACGTCAACGGCGCGCCGTTCAACCCGCTCGCCCCGTTCGGCGGCTACAAGCAGTCCGGCCTCGGCCGGGAGCTGGGCAGCTACGGGCTGGACGAGTTCCTCCAGACCAAGGCGATCCAGCGATGAGGGCGCTGGTCGCCCGGGCGGTCGGGGAGCTGCTGCGGGTGGAGGACGTCGACCTGCCGGCCCCCGCAACCGGCGAGGTACGGGTGCAGATCCGCGCCGCCGGGGTGTGCCACTCCGACCTGTCGATGGTCAACGGCACGGTGGCGTCGCCGTACCCGCTGGTGCTCGGGCACGAGGCGGCGGGCGTGATAACCGAGGCCGGCGACGGCGTCTCCCGGGTCGTACCCGGCGAGCACGTGGTGCTCAACTGGGCGCCGCCGTGCCGGCAGTGCTGGCACTGCGGGCACGGCGAGCCGTGGCTGTGCGAACGCGCCGGGACGCCCGCCGTCGCCCGGGGCCGGACCACGGGCGGGGAACCGCTGCACGTCACCCTGGGACTCGGCGCCCTCGCCGAACAGGTGGTGGTGCCGCAGCACGCCGTGATTCCCGTCCCAGCCGAGCTGCCGATGGAGGTCGCCGCGCTGCTGGGCTGCGCCGTGCTCACCGGCGTCGGCGCGGTCCGACGGACCGCCCGGGTGGCCCCCGGCGAGTCGGTGGCCGTCGTCGGCCTCGGCGGGGTGGGGCTGTCGGTGGTGTCCGCCGCCCGGGCCGCCGGCGCGGCCCCGGTGCTCGCCGTCGACGTGTCGCCGGCGAAGGCGGAGTTGGCCGCCGCCGCGGGCGCCACGGATTTCCTGGTCGCCGACGACTCCCTCAGCCGGGCGGTCCGGGCGCTCACCGGCGGCCGGGGCGTCGACCACGCCGTGGAGTGCGTCGGGCGCGGCAGCACCATCCGGGCCGCCTGGCGGGCCACCCGCCGGGGCGGACAGGTGACCGTGGTGGGCATGGGAGGAAAGGACGACATGGTCACCCTGAGCGCCATGGACGTCTTCCACTCGGCCCGTACGCTGCGCTCCTCGGTCTACGGCTCGTCCGATCCGGACCGGGACGTGCCGGAACTGGCCCGGGCCGTGCTCGACGGCACCCTCGACCTCGGCTTCCTGATCACCGGCCGGACCACGTTGGACGGAGCGGCGGAGGCGTTCGCCCGGATGGCCCGGGGCGAGGGGGCCCGCACCGTGGTCGTGCCCTAGCAGAGTTCCGGCCACGCCGGACCAGCCCGCGATGGTCGTCACCGCTGTCCCGCCACCGCCGCGACCTGCTGGAGCAGGCGCCCGAGCGCGGCGTTGAAGACCGCTTCCCGCTCCAGGTTGGGCAGGTGGCCGGCACCGTCGACCACGACCAGCGTCGCGTCCGGGACGCACTCGGTGATGAGTTCGGCATCGCCGATCGGGGTGAACTCGTCGTCGCGACCCACCACGACCAGGGTGGGGACCTCGACCCGGCGCAGCGTCCCGATGTAGTCGGGGCGCTCGGCACGCCCGCGTAGGGCTGCGGCGGCACCGACCGGCGAGGTCGTGTGCATCATGATGCTGACCTGCCGGGCGATCTCCGGCAGGGCCGAGATGTTCCGCGGAGCGAGCATCTTCGGCAGGACCTCCTCGGCGTAGCCGGCCATGCCCTCCCGGAGCAGCCGATCGGCGAGCTCGTTGCGGAGCCTGCGCCCGAGATCGGTCTCCGCCGGCGCGGAGGTGTCGGCCAGCAGGACGCCGGAGATGCGCTCGGGGAACTGGCGCAGACACTCCATTACGATCTGCCCGCCCATCGACAGTCCACCGAGGACGAAGCGGGGTACGCCGAGCCGGTCGAGCAGGCCGGCGATATCCCGGGCGAACACGTCGAGCGTGGTGCGGCCCGGCACCACGGTGCTCTCGCCGTACCCGCGCAGGTCCGCGGCGACGACCCGCCAGCCGGCGGCCACCGCGAAGTCGACCTGTGGACGCCACATGGAGCGGTTGAAGGGATGCCCGTGGACGAGGACCAGAGTCTCCCTGTCGCCGCAGTCGTCGTATCCGACGCTGACTCCGTTGACCTGTGTCGTGGCCATCGCCGTTCCTCCCGAGGTTGGTCTCGACAAGAAGGCTATGCAGTGCAATAGTCGAGTGCAATAAGAACAATATCCTCGGAGCAATTGGAGGCCGGATCGTGGACGACTACCGGCGGATCGCCGAGGGGATCGCCGCCGACATAGCCGCCGGGCGGATCGCCGCCGGACACCGCCTGCCGCCGCAGCGGAGCTTCGCCCGCCAACGCGGCATCGCCAACTCCACCGCCTCCCGGGTCTATGCGGAGCTGGCCCGGCGCGGGCTGGTGACCGGGGAGGTCGGTCGGGGCACCTTCGTCCGGACAGCGGCCCCGCCCCCGGAACCCGCCCTCGCCGAACCCGGCGACGTCCGCGTCGACCTTGAGCTGAGCTTCTCGGTACTGCCGCAACAGCCCGCACTGCTGGCCGATTCGTTAGCCGGCCTGCTGCGGCCCGAGACGCTGGCAACCGCGCTGCCCCCGGTTGGCGTCGCCGGGACGCCCAAGGCGCGGGAAGCCATCGCCGGGCTCCTCGGCCGCCCCGACTGGGCCCCGGACCCGCAGCAGATCCTGTTCACCGGCAACGGGCGGCAGGCGATCGCCGCCGCCATCGCCGCCCTTGTCCCGGTGGGCGGGCGGCTCGGCGTCGAGGCGCTGACCTACCCCGTCGTCAAGGCCATCGCCGGCCGGCTCGGCGTCACCCTCGTCCCGCTGCCGATCGACCAGGACGGCCTGCTGCCCGAGGCCGTCGCCGAGGCACACCGCGCCGCCCCGCTCCGGGCCGTCTACCTCCAGCCGACCCTGCACAACCCGCTCGGCACGACCATGCCGGCGCACCGCCGCGCCGCGCTCGCCGACCTGCTCGACCGACTCGGGGTGTACGTCATCGAGGACGCCGTCTGGTCGTTCCTCACCGACGCCCCGACACCGCTGGCCGCACTGGCACCGTCCCGCACCATTCTCGTCGACAGCCTCTCGAAGCGGCTCGCCCCGGGCCTCACCGTCGGCTTCGCCGCCGCGCCACCACAGCTCACCGACCAGCTCGCGACCGCGATCCGGTCCGGCACCTGGACCGCCACCCGCTTCGCGCTGGACGCGGCCACGCGATGGCTCGGCGACGGGGCGGTCGCCACCATCACCGCCGGCAAGCGCCGGGACGCCCGCGCCCGGCAGGAGCTGGCGCGGACCCGGTTGGCCGGCCAGCTCCTCCGATCCGATCCGGACGCCTATCACTGCTGGTGGGAGCTGCCGGAGCCGTGGCGGGCCGAGACATTCGTCGCGGCCGCGGCCCGCCGGGGCATCGCGGTCACCCCCGCAGCCGCGTTCACCGTCGGGACCAGCCACGCCCCCAACGCCGTACGGCTCGGGCTGGCCGCACCGCCGCTGCCGACCCTGTCCTGGGCGCTTGACACGCTCGCGGCGCTGGCCCGCTCCACTCCCGAGGACGCCGGGGCGGAATGACCCGCCGACCCGAGCGACACCGGGCGGAGACCGTCGCCTCAGCGCGGGCCCCGAGGGCGGTGAACGTCTCGCGGACGTCGTGCAAGTACGTGCGGGCAGCGCGGGGCCGCCGCAGCCTTCTACGGGCGGCGCCACCAGTGAGGGCCGCCCGTGTCGCGGCGGCCCTCACTGGTGGCACGTCGATCAGATGATCTCCACCCCGTAGACGCTCAGCGCCTCGGTGACCGGCTGGAAGTAGGTCGTCCCGCCGGAGGTGCAGTCGCCGCTGCCGCCCGAGGTCAGGCCCACCGCGGTGCTGCCGCTGAAGAGCGAGCCGCCGCTGTCGCCCGGCTCGGCGCAGACCGTGGTGCGGATCAGGCCGGTGACCGTGCCCTCGGCGTAGTTCACCGTCGCGCCGACCGCCTCGACGGCGCCACCGTGCAGGCCGGTGGTGCTGCCGGAGCGCTGCACCGACTGCCCGGCGAAGGCGTCGGCCGCACCGGTGATGTCCCGCGCGGTGCCGTCGTAGAGGTCGACGCTGCCGTCGGCGGCGGCCGGGTTGCTGTGCTGGACGATGCCGTAGTCGTTGCCGGGGAAGCTGCCGGTGCCGCCGGAGCCGAGCGGGCTGCTCTGCCCGGAGTCGGCGTACCAGTCGGCGGCGATGGCGGTGCAGTGCCCGGCGGTGAGGAAGTAGTAGCTGTCGCCGTTGCGCACGTTGAAGCCGAGCGAGCAGCGACCGCCGCCCTCGGCCCAGATGGCCTCGCCGCCGACGGCCCGGGTGCTGAGCTTCCCGGCCTCCCGCTCGATGCGGACTGTTCCGCCGAGCCGGCCGGCGACGGCCTCGACGCGCTGGAGCTTCGCGCCGGTCACGGTGCTGTCGACGGAGACGACGACCTGGTTGGTCGCCGGGTCGGTCCACCACGCCGTGCCGGGGATCCGGGCGGAGCCGTCGAGGGTGGCGGTGGCGCGGGCCAGGTCGTCCGCGCCACGGGTGACGAGCTTCGGGGTGGCGCCGGCCGCGCGGACCCTTCGGGCGGCGGCGTCGTCGGTCACGGTGACGACCATGGTGCCGTCGGCCTGGGCGTACGCCCCGCCGGAGCGCCCGCCGAGTGCGGCGGCGAGCGCGGTGGCCTGGTCGGGGGAGGCGTTCTTCGCGGGTGCGGCCTGAGCGGGAACGCTGGTCAGCGCTCCGACGACCAGGGCGCCGGCCACCGAGAGAGCGGTGACGTGGCGCAGCGGGGACCCGGAGAGTCGCATGTGGATACCTCCATGGAGCTGAGCACGGGCCACCCTTTCGGGCGACCCCGGGCAACCGATCGGCTGGTGAGGCTCACCCGATCGAGGCGTCGAAGTATTCATAGATTTAACAATGATTGCAAGAGTGATGGTTGGCCGGACTCGATCACTTCTCACACCTTGGGTCCCGACAGCCCGACGAGTGGCAAGTCTGACGATTAGCGGCTATTGGCCGAGTCTCCGCAGGTCAGTGAGCAAGGTCGGCGGCCCTGTCGAGCGGGCCCGCGTGCCGGTCCGACCGGATGGCGGGACAAGACCGATTCGGCGGGAATCGGTGCCGGCGGGAGTTGCTCGGGCACCCCCGGCGGGTCGGTCGCCCACCGGTTGCACGGCCGGAGAGATCGACCGGGGCGCTCGGCTCGGCCGCGCCCGTCACGAACAGGCGGCCCCGGCGCGGTACGCCGCCCCGAACCGCCCAGGCCGAGCCATGTCCCGCGAGAGTCGCCGATCGCGCCTGCGGGCGAGCGCGGCGTCGTAGCGTTGTCGGTGGGCACCCCCGTCACGGGGCCGGAGACTGAGCAGCGGGAGGCGACTGATGACCGAGCCGGAGGAAGAGCAGGAGAAGAGCGCCAAGACCGACCGGGTCCTCTTCTCCCCCGACGGCGACCCGCACCACACCCTCGCGGAGGCGAAGCAGCCGGACGAGCACCTGGCCGTGCGCTACCAGCATGACGGTGAGATCGAGACGGTGGGCGACGACGAACAACTGCCCTGACCACGCCGGCCGACCAGTTTGGCACCGACCGTCGTCAGCGACTACGCACCGCGCACCCCACCTCACCCCATCTGACGGGCCCTCGGTTGGGCCGCACCAGAATGGTCGCGAGCGGTCTTCATATTCTTCTTGATCGGGTTTACGCTCTGCCTCAGTCCTGATGCGAGACATAGTGGAGGCCCTCATGAAGAAGATGACCGTCCGTCGCACGAGCGCGCTGCGCCTGGTGTCCGGTGCCCGTCGGCTCTGGATCGAGTGGTGCTGGTAGTTCCCGGCACGGCGGGCGCCCTCGGGCGCCCGCCACTGCGCCGAGGGGCCCGGCCGTGACCGGCGATCCGGGCGGCTACGACTGCCACCGCGCCTACGGGCCGTACGCCGGGGTCTCGGACTTCCTCGGCCGGGTCGCCGCCGAACAGCCCCGCCTGGCGTCCCGCCACGAGGTCGAACTGCACTCCATCGCGCCCCGGCTCGACCACGCGGCACGCCCGGCCGCCGAGGAGGAGCCGATCCGGTTCCATCCCGCCCGGCGCACCGCCTGCCTGGCCTACGGCGCGACCGAGTTCGTGGCTGCCTGGGCGGGCAAGCTCCGACGCCCGGTCACGGTCCGGTTCGACCACGTCGCCAGCGCCGACGAGACCACCCGCGAACTGCTGGACGCGCTGGCCCGCCGGCTCGGGTCGTCCCCGGTACGCCTGGACCTGCGCGACGGCGGCGACCGCGAACCGGCTGCGGCCGACCCGACGCCGGAGGCGACGCGTACGGCCCTCGGCGAGGGCCTGGCCCGCGGCTTCTACCACCACGCGGCCCGGGTGGCGCGGCGCGGGCGCGCCACGGTGACCCCCGACGGCGACCTGCCGCACTGGTGGGCGTTCACCACCGGGCTGGCCACCGCCCTGGCGGCGCTGGGCGAGGCCGCCGAGGCGCTCGACCTCTACCGGGAGGCGCAGGCCGCCACCGACGATCCGAAGATCACCATGTCGGCCGCGTACGCCACCGCCATGCTGTACGCCCGGCACCTGCCGGCGGCCGACCAGGACCCGGCGCAGGCGCGACAGTGGCTGGAGCGGGCGGTCCACCTCGCCGCCGGACTGGACGACCCGCGGCAGCGGATGCTGTCCACCGTCTTCTACGAGCAGGGCCTGGCGCTGCTGGACAGCAGGGCGGGCGAGCCCGCCCGCGCGCTGCGGCTGATCGACGACGGGCTGGCCAGGCTGACGGCGGTGCTGGGCCCCGGCGAACGCCCGCAGGACCTGGCCCGGCTGCGCCACAACCGGGCGCAGGTGCACCTGGCCCTCGGCGATCCGGCGCAGGCGCTGGCCGATCTCGACACCGTGATCGCCCACGATCCCGGCAACTGCGAGTACTACGTGGACCGGGCCGCCCTGCACCGCGCGGCGGGGCGGGCCTCGGCCGCGATCAGGGACTACGACACCGCGATCCGCCTGGGACCGCACCTGCCCGAGGCCTACTACAACCGGGCCGTGCTCCAGCAGGAGCGGGGCCGCACCGAGCGGGCGCGTGCGGACCTGGACCGGGTGCTGGCCATCGACCCCGGGCACCTCGACGCCCGGATCGCCCTGGTCAACCTGCACCTGGAACGCGGCGCGCTCGACGCGGCCGAGGCGGGCGCGCGAGCCGGCCTGGCGCTGGTCCCGCAGGAACCGGCGCTGCTGTGCACCCTGGGGCTGATCCGTTCGGAGCGCGGCGGCCTCGCCGAGGCCGATGAACTGCTCACCCGGGCCCTGACGGGAGATCCGGAGCTGGTCGAGGCGTGGACGAACCGGGCCGCCGTCCGGTTCGAACGCGGCGACGTTTCCGCCGCCGTGGCCGACCTGGACCGGGCTGTGGCGCTGTCGGCTGCGCCGGTGCCCCGCTACAACCGGGGCACGGCGCTGATGCGACTGCAACGGTGGGACGAGGCCGCCCAGGACTTCACCCATGCGCTCGCCCAGCCCGGCCTGGACCGGGCGCTACGGCGCGACCTGCGCACGGAACTCGACCGCTGCCGTCGCGCGATGGCCGGATGACCGCGAGCAGGGCGGGCTGACGGTCCCGACTGCGGCACCACGGGCGCAACCACCCGGGGGCGCACCCGCCCGAAAAGCGCTTGCTGCACGCGGCGGGCTCCGGGAGGGTGTGTCCATGACGTTCTGACGGACCGCACCCAGTTGCTCCACGGCCCCACGGCGCCGACCCGCGCCGTCATGCCGTCCGTCCATGACCGCTTTCGGCGAAGTGAGCGTCCTTGTCTCAGCCACCCTTCGGGCAGGGGCCCCTGCCCCGGTCCGCTCCGGCCCCTGGTTCGGCCACCGTCACCGTGTTCGCCTCCCCCACGAGCTGGATCGAGTCCGACGCCCTCGCGCAGTGCCACCAGGTGGCCGCCCTCGACGGCATGATCCACGTCGCCGCCATGCCGGACCTGCACCCCGGCAAGGGCGCCCCCATCGGCGCCGCCATGGCCTCGACCCTGTTGTACCCGTTCCTGGTCGGCTCCGACATCGGTTGCGGCATCGCCGTGTTCCCGCTCAAGCTCAGGCGTGCCGTGCCCGAGCGCCTCGCCGCCCGGTTTCCCGACCTCGACCGCGCGTTGGACCCCGAGCGTGCTGCCGACGACCCGGCCTGGGCCGTCGTGACAGGCGATATTCCCGCCGGTCACGTCGAGGGCCTCGGGACGGTCGGTCGGGGTAACCACTTCGTCGAGCTGGCACGGATCGACACCGTCTTCGAACCGGACCACGCAAATCGTCTCGGGCTCGCCGCCGGCGACCTCGTGCTCATCGTCCACAGTGGCTCCCGAGGGCTGGGCGAGCGGATCCTGCGTTCGCACACCGAAGTCCATGGCGCGGGTCCCGCCCAGGATCCCGACGCCTACCTGAGAATGCATGACGACGCCGTACGCTGGGGCTCGCTCAACAGGCGGCTCATGGCCGCCCGGGTCGCCCACGCCCTGGGAGCCGAGCCCACCGAGCCGATCGTCGACGAGTGCCACAACCTGGTCGAGGTCCGCGACGGGGTCTACCTGCACCGCAAGGGGGCGGCGCCGGGTGACGGCCGCGACGTGCTCGTCGCCGGCACGCGAGGCACCCGTTCCTATCTGGTGGCCGCCCACGCCGGACCGGACGCCAACCGTTCCGTGGCGCACGGCGCGGGCCGCAAGATGTCGCGCGCCGACGCCCTGCGCCGGGGTCGGGCCAAGCACACGGTCGAGGAGCTGCGCCGCACGCCGGTGGGGTCGCTGGTGGTGTGCGGCGACCGCCAACTGCTGTTCGAGGAGGCCCCGACTGCCTACAAGCGCATCGAGCAGGTGATCACCGACCTCGTCGACCACGACCTGGCCACCCCCGTCGCCGCCACGGTTCCCCTGGTCACCTACAAGACGCCCGACCTCGGGTCCATGCCCCCACGGGATCGCCGGGAGCACCGCCACCGGCGAGGCCGGCCGTGAGCGTCCACCTGCTCATGTCGGCCGGGCGTGGCCCGCGCGAGTGTGCCTGGGCGCTGGCCCGGTTGTTGCGCCGCCTGGAGGCCGACGGCACCCGGCATAGCCTGACGCTCCGTCGGGTCGAGACCGTTCCCGGTGACCGGCCCGGCACCTACCGGTCGGTCCTGGTCCGGATCTCCGGAGCCGGCGCCGAGGCGTTCGCCGAGGCGTGGACCGGAACTCTGTGCTGGCAGGCGCCCAGCCCCTACCGGGCCGACGCCGGCCGGAAGAACTGGTACGTCATCGCCCGACCGTGCCAGGTCGACACCCCGCACACCCCGTTCGCGGAGAGGGATGTCGACATCGTCGCCTGTCGCACCGGCGGCCCCGGCGGTCAACACCGGAACAAGGCCAGCACGGCGGTACGGGCGACCCACCGTCCCTCGGGGATCGTCGTCGTGGTCGACACGGAGCGGCAGTTCAGCCTCAACCGACGCATCGCCGTGCAGCTGCTGCGACGGCGCATCGAGCAGGGCGACGAGACGGCAGGACGCGCCGTGACCACCGCCCGCTGGCGGATCCACGACGAGCTCGTACGCGGCGACCCCACCCGCGTCGAACGTCCGGAGACGTAGGAGAGCACCTGGCCCCGCCGGTCGTCGACGCCACCCGACGGCGAGTGCGAGTGGCCATGGCGCCCCGGCCAATGGGTGGGTGGCCTGGCTCAGGCCGGTGGCGTCTGCGCGCGCTCGGCCACGAGGAGAGACAGCTCCCGGACCAGCTCGTCCATGGTCTGGCCGCTGTGTGCGCGGACCAGGCTGAGGGCGAGGTCGGCCAGGAGGTAGAACCCGAGGGTGCGGGCCTGCTCGGTGGGAAACACCGAAAGCAGCTCCTCGGCGCCGCCGGGGTCGCCGCGGCGGGTGGCCGCGACGACCCCGGCGGCGCGTTGGACCAGTTCCGCCGCGTCCGGGACGGGGCCGGTCACGCCGGTCAGGGCCTCGGCGCTGCGGCGCGGGCGGCGTCGAGGCGGGCGGTGACGTCGGCCCAGTCGACGATGTTCCACAGCCGGTCGACGTAGTCGGGGCGCACGTTGCGGTACTGCAGGTAGTAGGCGTGTTCCCAGGCGTCGAAGACCAGCAGAGGGGTGGCGCCCTGCCCGACGTTGCCGTGGTGGTCGTAGACCTGTTCGACGATCAGTCGCTGCCCCAGGGGCTCCCAGGCGAGGACGCCCCAGCCGGAGCCCTGCACACCCTTGGTCGCGGCAGACAGCTGGCCGGCGAAGCCCTCGAACGAGCCGAAGTGCTCGTCGATCGCTGCGGCCAGGTCACCGTCGGGGCGGTCACCGCCGTCCGGGGAGAGGTTGTTCCAGAAGATCGAATGCAGTACGTGCCCGGAGAGGTTGAACGCGAACGTCTTCTCCAGGCCGACGAGACTGCCGAAGTCGCCCTTGTCACGGGCCTCGGCGAGCTGTTCGAGGGCGTCGTTGCTGCCCTTGACGTACGCGGCGTGGTGCTTGCTGTGGTGCAGCTCCAGGATCTCCCCCGACATCGCCGGTTCCAGCGCGCCGTAGTCGTAGGGCATGTCGGGCAGGGTGTAGACGCCCACCAGCAACTCCTCGCATCGCAGTCGTAGGTCAGGAACGGGACGGGGCCCGACGAAGGTACGGATCTTCGGGCCGAAGCACCCGCCACTGATGCCAGGATCACGTAGTTGCCAAGGATTGGCAATAAGACTCGCCGGCGTGTCGACCTGAAGGGTGACGAAGCTGGGCGGTCGGGTCGACCGCGCCGTCGGCGCCGTCGGTCCAGCTGGTGCGGCACGGCGACTGGACCGTGCGACGGTCAGGAAGCAGCGGGACCAGATCGCTGAACCCGGCGGCCTCGCGGCCGGCGTCGACACTGAAGTCGGCTACGAACACGATCTCGTTGCCCGTACCGACCCTGAGCGTTTGCCACATTGGATTGTTCACGCGTTCCACCCTTGCGCGCCGCAACAGCGGTTTCAGTATCGCAAGAATTGCGCTGAGTAACTCCCGATGTGGAAGCCTGGACGACAGTATCAGCGACTTCCCAACCCCCGCGCCGCCGTCTATATTGGCCATGCCAACCGGGCCGACTGTCAGGACGGCGGGGTGCCCACGTGCCGAGCGTCGGGCAGACCAGTATCGCGACAAAGGAATCTGAATGCCAGCGGTTGTTGAAATCCGCGAGTTGGTCCGCACGTACCGAACACGGCGCAAGGCCGAGGACACCGTCGCTCTCGGTGGCGTCACGCTGACTGTCGATGACAGCGAGGTCCTCGGCCTGCTGGGGCCGAACGGAGCAGGCAAGACCACACTTGTCAAGATCCTCTCCACCGTCCTCCTGCCCACCTCCGGTACCGCGAGGGTGCTCGGGAAAGACCTGGTCACCGATCCGCAGACGGTCCGGGAGAACGTCGGTGTCGTATTCGGTGGCGAGCGGGGGCTGTATCCCCGGATCAGCGCGCGACAGAATCTCGCCTTTTGGGCCGCGCTTTATCGGCTGGACCGCCGTACCGCTCGGACCCGCTGCTCCGAACTGCTTGAGCGGATGGGGCTCGCCGACCGGGCGGATGAACCCGTGGAGACATTCTCCCGGGGAATGAAACAGCGACTGCACCTTGCTCGTGGGCTGATACACGGACCCCGGATTCTGTTCCTCGACGAGCCGACCATCGGTATGGATCCGGTCGCCGCCCGTGATTTCCGCGCACTCGTGCGGGAACTGCGGCAGGAGGGGCGTACCGTTTTTCTCACCACGCACGACATGGCCGAGGCCGAGGCCCTCTGTGACCGGGTCACCCTCATCGACCGCGGCCGGCTCGTGCTCGATGAACCAACCAGACACATCGGCCGGTACCTGGATGCCCGCGAGTGCGTCGACTTCACCTGCGACGACCCGGCGGTGCTGGCCCAGGTGTCGGAGTTGGCGTTCGTGGAGAGCGTCGAACCACGTGACGGCGGCCACCGGGCGCTGCTGAGGGAACCCGCGGACGTGGCACGGCTGCTGATGTGGCTGATCGAGCGGGGTGTGCTGTCGGCGCGCCGGAGCGAGCCCACGCTCGAGGACGTGTACCTGCGGCTGATCGGCACGAGAGCGATGTCGGTGTGAACGCGCTACGGGTCATCGCCGCGGCCTTCCGGTTGCAGCTCGCCATCACTCGGCGCAGCCCGGGCCACCTGCTGATCCTGCTGACCTCGCCGCTGTTCAGCGTCATTTTCCTGTCTCTTGTCGTGAGCGGCCAGCGGTCGGGGACGCTGGTGAACGGCGTACTCGCCCCGGGCCTGATCGGGCTCTGGCTGATGTCGCTCGACTTGGCCGCCTCGATCATCGAAGAGGAGCGGTGGGCCGGGCGGATGGAACTACTGGTCGCCTCGCTGACTCCGGTGAGTCTCGTGGTGTTCGGGCGGATCGGAGTCGTCATCCTGGCCGGCGCGCTGACCTTCTTCGAATCATGGTTGGTGGCAGTCGTCGGATTCGGAGCCGACGTACCACTCGAACGACCTGGCGTGTTCGTCGTGGCCATCCTGGCCACCTGCTTCGCGATGGCCGGTACTGCCACCCTGCTCGCCGCCGTGTTCATCAAGTCGCGCGCGCTGCACGTGTTCCAGAACGCGCTCACCTACCCGTTCTACATTCTCGGCGGGGTCCTGGTGCCGGTCGCGCTCCTGCCGGGCTGGCTGGAACCGATCAGCCGGGTCATCTTCCTGTCGTGGAGCGCCGACCTGCTGCGCGGCTCGATGAGCGGGGACCTGCCGGAGGCATGGCCGGCCTGGCTCGCCATGACGGTCGGTCTCGGCGCGGCAGCGCTGGTCGCCGGGGTCCTGCTCATCAACCGAATCATCGATCAGAGCCGCGAGACGGCCCACGTGGGTCACTCATGAACATTCCTTCTTCTCTCCGAGCTTCCTCGTTGGGTACCGGTTGGCTGCGCCTCGGGTACCAGTCGCTGCTGTTCTCGATCGCGGAGATGCGAACGGTGCACACGTGGCGCACCTGGCTGTTCGGCTGGGTGGCACGGCTGCTGACGCAGGTGACGTTCTTCGCGTTGATCGGGAAGTTCGTCGCCGACGACGCCACCATGCAGTTCGTGCTGGTGGGCAACATCGTCGCGCTCTCGTGCCTGGAGTCGATGATCGTCGTGCTGACGATGGCCGGTGAGCGCCGGCTGGGCACCCTGCCGCTGCTCGCGATAGCCCCGACCAGCCACGTACCCGTGTACCTCGGGCGCGGTCTGCACTGGCTCGCCAGCGGTATCGCCAGCTCTGTCATCGGCTGGCTCGTCCTACCGCCGTTGCTGGGCGTACCGCTGCCGTGGCCGGAGGCGTTGCCCGCGGTGACGATCATCCTTCTCGTCGCGCTCAGCTGCTACTGCTACGGCTGCTTCCTGGCCGGTCTCGCCGTGCGCTACCGCAGCCTGCAGGTGATCGTGCTGAACCTCGGCTACCTGCCCATCATGGCCTTCTGCGGCGTGAACGTTCCGATCTCCTTCTGGCCCGCCTGGCTGCAACCGGTTCTCCACCTGTTCCCGTTGACCAACGGCCTGCAAGCCATCCGTGCCGTTCTCGCCGGTGGCGCCTGGTCCGAGGTGTGGCCGAGGCTCGCGCTGGAGGCGCTCGTCGGCATCGGCTGGTTCGCCCTGGCCACCGTCTCGATCAATCGCGTGGTCACCAAGGGTCGCGCCGACGGCAGTCTGGAGTTCGGAAGCTGAGCGCACGGACGCTACTGCGACAACGAGTTCGAGGCCTGCCAGCGGACGACGGGCGCAAGGTCTTCGCCGACGTCCTTTCCAAACTGTCGGCCGACATCGCGACCGACAACAGTTTCAGTTCGGCGGGCCACTGTACTTGCGCGACCGAAGGCGTCACGGCGAGGTGTTCCAGTGTTGGGTGGTGCCCAGGGCCCCGGCAAAGTCGTGAGGGTCTCCGGCTTGGCAGGCCCCAGGGGATGCGTGCACTGCCGACATGATCGGCTCCTGCCGGGTCGGCTTTTGCCGGGTCGGCGTGTCCTGCGTTGGTTCCTTTGGAGCTGCCCCGTTTGTGTTGTCGGTGGAGTGGGAGCGTGGACGGGGCAGCTCCATAGGGACTGAAGGGCAGGTCCCCGACCGGGTGGGGGCATTGTTCGGGCCGCCGCCCGGCTGCCCGGTGTACGGGGCGGCGTAGCGGCGACTTCCCGGGGCGGGTACGGGGAGAGGAGGCATGGCTGAGGGCCGGTGAGACGGAGGCCCTGGCCAGGATCTCGGGTCATCCGCGAGGAGCGGAACGGGATTCCCGAAAGGCGGATGAACGTCGGGCGGGATCGGACACTCCGCGACTGTGCTGGGGCCCTGGGGTGGTGCCAGCCCGCGAATGGCAGGCACACCCAGCCCGACCACCCTCCCGTCGACCACCCCTGCTCGACACGATTACACTTGCCCGATGACTGAGGCTCCGAATGCCCCGCTCGCTGCGGCGATAGCCCGTAACCCCGCCCTGGTGCGGGAGATTTCGGAGCATCCCGAGCGGTTCCGGATGCTGACGGGGGAGCGCCCCACCGGTCGGTTGCACGTCGGTCACTACTTCGGCACGCTGCAGAACCGGCTCCGCCTGCAGGACCTCGGCGTCGAACTGTTCGTCCTGCTCGCCGACTACCAGGTCTTCACGGATCGTGATATCAGCGCCGAGATCGGCCAGAATGTCGTCGAATGCATGGCCGACTATCTCGCCATCGGGCTCGATCCCGAGCGGTGCACGATCTTCGCGCACAGTTACGTGCCTGAGCTGAACCAGTTGATGCTGCCGTTCCTGAGCCTGGTTTCGGTCAGCGAGTTGCAGCGGAACCCGACTGTCAAGGAGGAGATTCGTTCCTCCAACCGGCCGCAGGTGAATGGCCTGATGTTCACCTATCCGGTCCACCAGGCCGCAGACATTCTGTTCTGCAAGGGCAACCTGGTGCCCGGCGGGAAGGACCAGTTGCCGCACGTGGAGGTGACCCGGGACATCGCCCGGCGGTTCAACGAGCGGTTCGGTGCCGGTGAGGCCTACTTCCCGGAGCCTGAGATCCTGCTCAGCAACGCCCCTCTGCTGTTGGGGGTCGATGGCAGGAAGATGGGCAAGAGCCTCAACAACTCCATCAACCTCGGCGCCACGGCCGAGCAGACCGCAAAACTGATCAAGGGTGCGAAGACCGACTCGATCCGGGAGGTCACCTACGATCCGGATCAGCGGCCGGAGGTCGCCAACCTGGTGTTGCTGGGCTCCCTGGCGGCGGGCCAGAGTCCCGAGGAGTTCGCGGCAGCCTGTGCCGGCAGTGGCGCTGCCGGCCTGAAGAAGGCTGTGACGGAGGCGGTGAACGAGTTCTTCCGTCCGATCCGCGAGCGGCGCGGCGCGCTGCTGGCTGATCCCGGCCACCTGATGTCAGTCCTCAGGGCGGGGAACGAACACGCTTCCGGGGTCGCCCAGCAGACCCTCACCGACGTGCGCCGGCTCATGGGCACCGACTACTACCCGGTGGGGAACGCCTGACCCCGGTGCGGGAAGTCCCCACCACCCAGGGCCCGGCCGTGGCGGATGCCGCAACGAAGCATGTCACCCCGGGCAGCATGCTGGCCCGGCGCGATAGGCGAAATCAGGCGGGAGCGCTAACGACCCGACGGGGTGGCGGGTGACGCGACAGCGGTGAACCGACCGACGGTGATGACGTGGACGACTCAGATCCATAGGCGGCGTCCCACCACATCGAGCCGCCGCGCCCACAGCTCCGCCCGGGCCACCCAGGGCCCCGGCACAGTCGCGGAGTGTCCGATCCCGCCCGACGGCGGCCTGACGAATCCCCCCGGTCGGGGACCAGCCCTTCAGCCCCTATGGAGCTGCCCCGTCCACGCTCCCACTCCACCGACAACACAAACGGGGCAGCTCCAAAGGAACCAACGCAGGGCACACCGACCCGGCAAAGACCGACGCCGGCACGGGCCGATGGCGTCGGCAGCGCGCAACCCCTGGGGCCCTGCCAAGCCGGAGACCCTCACGACTTCGCCGGGGCCCTGCCGGGCCACCGTCCCCGGCCGACCGGGAACCGCACCCGCGACAACGCAATGCCCCGGCATGCTGGCCATGGCGACATATTCGGCGGCTCCGCTGTTGATGGACATAATTCTTTTGCCTGGCCCCTTTCCGCGTCCCCGCTTTCGTGTTCGAGGTCGCCCTCTCCCCCGCCGCCGCTAACCGAACGCACCGGCACCGTAACCCAAGAATCAGGCGTTCTGAAATGCGCCCCACGATGTGGGTGACATTATTGACAGTGCCGAGGGCAGCCCTTAGCATTCCCCACAATGTCGCAGCATGATGATAGCCATGTAACAGTCAGCACTGATTTGTTCACTGTTCTGCGTGACGTGGGGCCCGCGTTGGCGGGTCAAGTCGACCAGCTCGAAATGATGCGGGTGGACAGGGCCCTGGCGGCCATGGGCCACGTCGCGAGGTATGTCGTCGTCGGGGCCGGGAAGCCGGGCCCAAAGGGCCTCCTTCCGGTTTATCCGGTCGGGCAGCCGTACGCCGTGGCGCCTCATCCTCGGCTGGTGCTCGATGGGTCGGAGGCGACCCGGGGATGGCGTACGGGCTACTACCTCGGCTCACTCGGCCGGGCACCGGCGATGGCCGCGGTGAGCCCCGCCGCCGAGTCGGACCCTGTGCGGGCCGCCCTGTTGAAAGCCGGCTGGAAGCTGGTGACGGAACAGTCCGAGCGGCTGGACTTCGCGTGCTTTCCGCTGTTGGACGACGAACTGCTGGCGGCGGTGTTGCCGTTGGTCGCGGCGGACGACCCGGTGCTGGTGGAGAGCAACGAGGCGTTCGTCCCGGTGTCCTTCGACTCCTTCGCGGGATACCTGGCGGCGCAGTCTTCGAGTCGGCGGGAGATGATCCGCAAGGAACAGCGGCGGTTCCGGGCGGCGGGATTGCGGATCGTCGAGGTCGATCTGTCGGCATGGCACGGGCGTCTGGCACCACTGCTGCGGAACGTGGAACTGAAGTACGGGGTGGCCGGCACCGTCCAGGACTACGAGAACTACCTGGCCAGCATCGCGCGGACGCTGGGCAATCAGGCGACCTGCCTGGCGGTGTTCGGCGACGACGATCCGGACCGCAGCGACCCGGTCGCGTTCACGGTCGTCTGGCGGCAGGACAAGATGTGGCGGGTGCGGTGCTGGGGCTGCGACTACGAGCGGACCACGGGCACCTATTCGTACTTCAATCTGGTCGTCTACGAACCGCTGCGGCTCGCGATCGAGGCAGGGGCGCAACGGCTGATACTCGGTCGCGGAAGCCTTGAGGCGAAACTCGCACGGGGCGCCGAACTGCTGCGACTGACCAGCGTCGCCGTGCCACTCGGCACAATGAACACAAGATAGAGGGAACCCATGTCTGGCGATGTCACTACACAACTGGTCACCATCTGGCGAACGGCGCTGAAGAACGACGCATTCGGCGCGGAGAGCGATTTCGTGGAATTCGGTGGCACGTCACTGACGGCGGTGCGCATCCGGGCCCTCATCCGGACGGATCTGGCGAAGGACGTCGACCTGCTCGACATCCTCGACTTCCCCACTCCGGCGACGCTGGCCCCCGCCGTCGCGGCGGCACCCGCCTGGAGCGGGTAGCGGTCAGGTGGCCAGCACCGCCGCGAGGCCCGCGATCGTCGGATAGCGGAACAGGTCCAGCAGCGCCACCTCCCGCGACAGCCGACAGGACAGCTCCGTCTGCACCTTCAGCAGGTCGGCCGACGTACCGCCGCAGTCGAAGAAGTTGACCTCCGGCCCCGCCGGTCGCGTGCCCAGCACCGTGCTCCAGACCTGGGTGATCGTGGCCGCCAGCGCGGCGGCTCCCTTGACGGGAGAGGCCGGCGCGTTGGTGGCGGTCTTCGCGACGTCCGCCAGCCGGGCCATGTCCGGCTTGCCGTTCGGGGTCAACGGGAACGCCGGCATGACCATCACCCGGGTCGGCACCATGGTCGCCGGCAGCCGTTCCGCGAAGTGCCGGAGCACGGTGTCGCCGGTCAGCGCCCCCGGGTCGCCGTCCACGAAGGCGATGACCTCGGTCGACGACGACCGGACCGCAGTCGTCACCACGCAGTCACGTACCAGGGGATGTTCCCGGGCGACGAGTTCCAGCTCCGCCGGCTCCACTCGGAGACCGTTGACGGTGATCTGCCGATCCGCCCGCCCGCTGATCACGACGGTGCCGTCCGGCCGGGTGTGGCCCACGTCGCCGGTGCGGTACTCGCGCACACCGTCGCTGAGCCGGAACTGCCGCGCCGTCCGGGCGGGGTCGCCCAGGTAACCCAGGGCGAGGTACGGGCTGCGTACGACGATCTCGCCCGCGCCGTTCACCGGTGCGGGCGCACCGGAGGGCGTGACCACCGACACCCGCGCGGTCGGTCCACCGGAACCGATGCCCGCGTCGGTCCCCAGGTCGGCCACGCTCACCACCTGTGGCGTCTCGGTCGTGCCGTAGTACGACATCAGCTGTGCCTGCGGGAACAGGACCCGGGCATCGGCGGTCCCCACGCGCGTCATCGCGGCGCCGCCGAACCCCACCAGCCGCACCGACGGCAGCGTGATCCCCTCGACGACCGCCGCGGCACTCAACAGCCGCCCCAGTGCGGGGGTCAGGTGCAGGACCGTCGGCTCGACCTCGGCGAGCCACCGCACCATCGCGAGCTGTGACTCCGCCGCCGCCCGCGGAGGCACGAAGAGCCGCGCGCCGATGGACAGCGGCGTGAGCACGTCGCGGAAGAGCGGATCATGTCCGACCCCGGACAACAGGACGAACCGGTCCTGCGCGGTGAGGCCGAACCGCGGCACGTACCACTCCAGGAATGCCCGCAGCGGTTCCTCGCCGGCGGCGATGGCCGTGGGCGCACCGGTGGTGCCGGACGTGAAGGCGACGTACGCGGTGCCGTCGGCGACGTCGGCGCCCGCGCCCCAGTCGCAGCCGTCGAGCTGCCCGACCAGTTCCGGGTACTGCCCGTCGGTGGCATCCCACCAGTGGCTGAGCCGCGCCTGCGCGATCATCCGGCGCAACCGGGCGAGCGGCTGCGCCGCGTCGAACAACACGAACGGAACGTCGGCCGCGAGTGCCGCGAGCACGCCGACCGGCAGCGCCGGGGTCCGCCCCGCCACGATGCCGATCGGACCCTTTCCGCGCCAGCCGGCGGCGAGCACCGTGACCGCCGCGTCCAGCTCCGCGTACGAGTAAGAGTCGTCGATCGCGGGTGCTGCCCCGTCCCGCGACGCGGCCTGCCGGAACCGGTCCACGATGCGCGGGCCCGGCGTGACGAACTGTCGTGGCGCCCGGCCAGGGTCGTGCAGCCCGAAGTCGAGGTCGCGGATCGCGCCGTCCGGTGCGGTGGCGGCCAGTGGCAGCAGCGTGCGCAGGTGCTCGGCCATCGCCCGGGCGTGGCCGGCCTCGAAGAGCTCCGCGTCGTAGACGACCTCGACGTTCAGGCCGGTGCCGTCCTCGACGAAGTACCAGGACAGGTCGAACAGCGCCCCGGCCAGCGGCACCGGCAGCGGCTCGACCACACAGCCGGGCAGCCGCAGCGGCGCCGGCGGGTAGGAGAGCATGTTGCACCACATCTGGAACAGCGGGTTCGCGCCCGGCGTACGGGGGGCGTTGACCTCGCGCACCAGCACGTCGAACGGGACATGCGGGTGCGCCAACGCCCCCATGAGCCGCTCGTGCGTGGCGGTGGTCAGCTCCGCGACCGTCGCGTCGTCGGCCACCTCGCAGCGCAGCGCCAGCGAGTTGTTGAAGAACCCGACCGCGTCCTCGGCCCGCAGGTCGTCACGCCCCGCCACCGGCATCCCCAGCAGGAACTCGTCGCGACCGCTGTATCGGGCGACGATCACCTGGACGCAGGTGACGAGCACGGCGAACACCGTGGTGTGCAGCGCCCGCGCCAGTTCCCGGACGGCGTCCATGGTGGACTCCGGCACCGGGACCGTCACCCGGCCGCCGCGAAACCGTGGCCGGGCCGGCCGTACCCGCTGCACCGGAAGCCGCAGCGGCGCCGGAATCGCGGCCAGTTCCCGCCGCCAGAAGTCCAGCTCAGCGGTGACTGTCTCCTGGTATCCGGGGGTCTGCTGCTCGGCCGCCAGGTCGATGAACTGCGCCGGCAACGGCTCCCACGCCGGCGGCCGACCGGCCCGTACGGCCTCGTACGCCAGCCCGAGATCGCGCTGGATCACGTTGAACGACCAGCCGTCGGTGACGATGTGGTGCGCCAGCAGCAACAACGCGTGCTGGTCGGTTCCCATCCGGAACAGCACCGCCCGGAACAGCCGGCCCCCGGACAGGTCGAAATCCGCCGCCGCGACCTCGGCCGCACAGTGCTTCGCCAGCTCCGCCTCCGGCACCGTCACCACCGGCAGGTCGATCGGCTCGTGGTCGACGACGCGCTGGACGTCCCGGTCGGCCACCGTCGTGATGATCGTGCGCAGCGCCGAATGCCGTTCCACCAGCAGGTTCAGCGCCGTCGAGAGGGCGGCGACGTCGAGGTCACCGGTCAGCCGGTGCGGCACCGCCAGGGTGTACGCCTGGCAGTTCGGGTACAGCCGGTGCAGCAGCAACAACGCCTGCTGCGCCGCCGAGAGCGGCCCGATCCGCCGGCTCGGCCGCGCGGCGCTCGGCACCGCGGTGGTGGCCGCCTGAGCGTCGATGGCCGCGGCGACGGCGGACACGGTGCGGTGCCGGTAGACGTCGGCCACGGTCAGGGTGACCCCGAAGTCGCGTCGGATCCGCCCGCCCAGCCGCACCGCGGCCAGCGAGTGCCCACCCAGCGCGGTGAAATCGGCGGCCACGTCGATCGCCTCGACGCCGAGCACCTCCGCCCACAGGCGGGCCAGCGTCACCTCGGTCGGCGTCCGAGGCGCGTTGTCGCCGGTCGGGGCGATCGGTGGAGGACGCCGGGCAAGGGCGGCCCGGTCGAGCTTCTCGTTCGCCGTCAACGGGAACTCGGCGACGAAGACTGCCCAGTTCGGCACCATGTAGTCCGGCAGCAGCTCACGCGCGTGGGCGAGAAGGGATTCCGCGGTGCCCGCGCCGGTGACGTAGGCGCAGAGCGTCTCGGCGGCCGACTCCGGCTGCACGACGACGACGCCCGTCACGCCGGGGTGGCGTTCGAGCACCGCCTCCACCTCGGCCGGTTCGACGCGGAATCCGCGCAGTTTGATCTGCCGGTCGGCGCGTCCGCAGTAGACGAGGTTCCCGTCGGGACGGTGTCTCACCAGGTCGCCGGTGCGGTACAGGCGGGCGGACCGGGCGGTGTCGAAGGGGTCGGGGACGAAGCGTTCCCTGGTGAGTTCCGGCCGCCGGTGGTAGCCGAGCGCCACCTGGACCCCACCGACCCACAGCTCGCCGACCTGCCCGGCGGCGACCGGGCTGCCGTCGGGGTCGAGGACGTGCGTGGTGACGCCGCGTACCGCCGTGCCGATCGGGGTCCGGCCGTCGTCCGGCTCGGGGTCGTCGCCGGTGATGTCGTACGCGGTGGCGATGACGTGCGCCTCGGTCGGCCCGTACGAGTTGATGATCTTCAGCCCCGGTACGGCCGTGGCGATCCCGTGCAGAAGCCGCTCCGGGATCGGTTCCACGCCGACCATCAGCCGCCGCAGCGTGAGCGCACCCGGGTGCGCGTCCACCCACGTGCGCAGCGACGGCAGGACGGCCGGTGGCAGGTAGGCGGTCGCCACCGCGTGCCGGGCCATCAGCGCGAACATCGCCCCCGGCTCCAGCCGCACGTCGTCGGGTACGACCAGCAGGGTGCCGCCGGCGAGCAGCACCGAGAAGATCTCGTACACCGACGCGTCGAAGCCGACCGACGACCACATCGTGCCGACCGCGCCCGGGGCGAGCGGCTGCCGCGCCGCGAAGTCGGCCAGCAGGTTGATGATCCCCCGGTGGTGGCAGAGCACCCCCTTGGGCGTACCGGTGGATCCGGAGGTGTAGATCAGGTACGCCGGATCGTCGCCGTGCGCCGTCGGCTGCGCCACCGGGGCGTCGGCCGGCGCCGCCGCCCAGTCCAGGTCGATGACCGGCGTCGTCGTCCCTGGCACGGGAGACGATGGTGCCCGCAGGACGGCGGCCGGGGCGGCCTCGCCGAGCACGGCGGCGACCCGGCCCGGTGGCGTGTCCGGGTCGATCGGCAGGAACACCGCGTCGGCGGCGAGCGCGGCGAGGATACCGAGGAGGTACTCGGTCGACCGCCCGGCGCAGACCGCGACGACGTCGCCCGGCCCGACACCGGCGGCGCGCAGCCGCCCCGCCAGCCACGACGCGGTGGTGAGCAGCCGCGCGTAACTGATCGACCGGTCGCCGGAGCGGATCGCGGCCAGCTCGGGGGCGCGCTGCCCTGCCGCGCTGATCAGCGAGAACAGTCCCTCGTCGGTCGGTGACGTGGACGGTTCCCCGTCAGCCGGTGACATCGAGGACGAGCTTCCCTGTCGTCTCCCGGTTGGCCAGCGCCGTCAGCGCCTTGCCCGCCTCGGCCAGCGGATACACGTGCTCGGTGACCGGGGTCAGGGTGCCCTTGCTGATCATCGCGAACAGACCGGTCATCGTCTCCGCCGTGATCCGCGGATAGCGGGTGACCAGGTCGTTCGCCCAGAAACCGACGACGCTGCGGGAACCCTGCATCAGCGACTCGGAGCGGATCGGTGTGCTGCCCCGGCCCGACGCCGCGCCGTAGGTGACCAGTCGGCCGAGCCGCCCCAGCGACGCGAGCGCGGTGTCGAGGGCGGCACCGCCCGACATCTCCAGGTACAGGTCGACCGGCTTGCCGTCGTTCGCGGCGGCCAGCTCGTCGGCAAGGTCCTCGGAGGTCGGGTCGAGCGCCACATCGGCACCGAGCTGGACCGCGAGGTCACGCTTGGTCCCGGTGGACGCGAGCGCGATCACCCGCTTGGCGCCCCACGCCCGGGCCAGCTGCACCGCCAGCGATCCGACGCCGCCGGCGGCGGCGGTGACCACCACGGTGTCCTGCCGGGTCATCCGGCCCGCGGTACGCAGGATGTGCCACGCCGCGAACCCCTGGTTGGCCACCGCGAGTGCCTGCAGGTCGGTGATGGCGTCGGGCACCGCGACCAACGTCGCGGCGGGCGCGGCCACCCACTCCGCCCACGCCCCACCGGTACGGGGCAACGCGACGACCCGCCGCCCGTCGGGGTCGGTGCCGACCGCCTCGATGCCCGGGATGTACGGCAACGAGGGCCGGTAACTGTAGGAGCCTTCGACGACGTGCTTGTCGGCGAAGTTGACGCCGGCCTTCTCCACCCGGACGAGGACCTCGTTCTCCCCCGGTACCGGTTCGGCGAAGTCGGTCGCCGAAAGCGACTCCGCGGGGCCGAACCGCTCCACCACGACGGCTTTCACACTGCCTCCCACCGAAACACCAGCACCACCGCACCCTGCGGCCGATGATCTGACCAAACAGCGTCGCCGCCACCGACCGCTCGGTGTCGACGACGAAGAACCAATCCCCGGTCGCGGCATGGTGCCGCGCGGCCGGGCGGGCCGCGGCGGGCGGCCGGCGTCGTCGTCGCCAGGTGAACGCTCATCGGCCGAGCCGATCCACGCAGACGAACCTGAACTCCCCGGTGTACCGCCGGCCCTGGGCGTCCTTGAGCCACAGCTGCTCCGGGCCTGGCAGCATCTCGCTGAACCGGAGCTGGGCGTTTCCCCGCCGTCGCAGTCGGTGGTTGAGCACCGCCAGTGACATCGGGTTCGACAGGTCGACGTGGAACGGCTTGCGTTCCCCGGCGATGGTGGCGAAGACGTGCCGGGGCAGGCCCAGCTCGTCGCGCAGCCGACCGGCCGCGGCATGCGACACCCGAGCCGCGCCGTCCAGGCGCCCCGCCGGGACCGTCCACGACTCCCGCGCCACGACCAGGTTGTCGACCGTGACCCGCGGCTGGTGGGGGCGGGTCGGCAACATCCCGAACCGCTGCGCCGCCGCGTGCGACAGGAAGTCGCCCAACACCTGCACCGCCGGGGCCTCGAAGTCGCCCCGCACGTCGGTCACCACGAGTCCCGCGTCGCCGCGCCGCAGCCGTAGCCGGGAAGCGGGCAGCAGCCTGTCGGCCGGCCCGTACGGCGCCTCCGCGGTGAGTCCGAGGTAGCGGTACCGCGCCGACAGGTACGTGTCCGGCGGCACCGTACGGGAGTTGAGCACGCCCGCGCCGAGCTGGTAGAGCGGCATGACCCGGTCGTCGCCCATCGCCTCGTCGATCAGCGCGTACAACGCCGGGCGATCCGGATGGAACTCGTACGCCGACAGCACGTCCATGGTCTGCATGGCCGGATGCACCTCGCCCAGCACCGTCAACGCCCGGCCGGCGCGCACCTGCTCCAGGTCCGTGGCCGCGAACATCAGGTCAGGGCTGTGCCAGCGGGCCTGCGCCCACAGCGGCGGGCCGGCCGGGAACGCCGCCTCGACCCCGGCCCGCAGGCCCTCGCTGGTCAGCTGCACCGCCCTGGCGTCGGGATCGGGCACCAGCAGGCTCTCCCAGCGGCGCCGCAGCTCCGCGGCGGCGGCCTCCGCGGGCGGCGACGAGTCGCCGTACGTGGCCGACCTGCCGACCATTTCCATGACGTTGAGCAGCGGCACCCCCGCCACCGGGTCCACCTGCGGCGTGAGCCACGCCTCGTACTCGGCGGCGGTGCGGCGGCAGTACCACGCGGCCCCGGCGAGCACGAGGTCCAGCGCCGGTCCGACGTCGGCGAGCAGCCGGGTGCTCAGCGAAACGTCGAGGTCGCCCAGGCAGTCCTGGAACAGCACGGTGCGCCCGGCATAGAAGTCGCCGGCCCGGTGGTACGCGTTGCCGCTGGTCAGCTCGACGAACCGGTCGTCGAGGTCGGTCAGTGCGGCGTCGAGCGCGGGCAGGTCCTCGCGTACCGCGGCCACCCGGTCCCGCGCCTCGACGACCCGGTCGAGGTCGGTCAGCGCCGCCGCGCGTCGGGCCGGGTCGGTCACCCGCAGCAACTGGCCCCGCAGCGCGCGCTCCGGTCTCACGCCTCGGATCACCGCGAAACCGCTGGTCAACAGCCGCATCGTCCGCAGCCGGTCGATCTCGGCGAGCACCGTGTCGCGGTCGGTGTCGGCGACCTCCGCCACGACGTCGTCGACGGTACGACGGCCGTCGCACAGGTGCAGCACCCGGCTGCGCAGCGCCGACAGCCGCAGTTCGGTGCCGTCGGCGAGCAACAGCGTCTCGCCTTCCAGGTGAGTCACCGGCGCCCGTCGCGGTACGGTC
The DNA here is from genome assembly GCF_050948415.1 of Micromonospora sp. CA-111912. Classification (NCBI taxonomy): domain Bacteria; kingdom Bacillati; phylum Actinomycetota; class Actinomycetes; order Micromonosporales; family Micromonosporaceae; genus Micromonospora; species Micromonospora sp. CA-111912. Next base: position 3,259,269 of record NZ_CP192007.1, on the reverse strand, counting down.
CAGCGGCTCAGGTCGTGCCGTTCGTGCAGGGCGTCGGTGACGGCGCGGATCGCCCACGACTCGAAGAACGTGCCACGTTGCCGTGGTGGCCGGCCGGCTTCGCTGACGTCGGTGGGCCCGTCGGTCCACTGCCCCCAGACGACCGGGCCGAAGAAGCCGATCATGTCGTTCTTGGCGCAGTACCGGGAGGCGTAGGCCCACAGTGCCCGGTCCCGTTTGCGTTGTTCGCTCGGCTTTCCCGCCTTCTCGCGGGCACGGTAGCGGCGACGGTAGACCGCGGGATTCTGCCACAGCAGCGCCTCCCGCAGCCGTGGCTGCTCGTCGACGGCTGCCAGCGCCTGGTGAGCCGCCTTCTCGTCGACGTCGAAGTCGCCGGTCGCCTCGATCTCCAGCCAGTCGAACGGCATCCCGGCGGTACGCGCCACGAGGGTCGGCCACACCCGCCACCGTTGTCCGTGGCCGAACTCGTACTCAGCCGATGGCATTGGCGGTCCGGTCGGAATCCGAATCCAGCAGGCCCGCCAGTTTGCGGATGGTCGGGTACTCGAACATGTCCGCGGCGGACAGCTCCACCGTCAGCCGTTCCCGGATCCGCGACGCCAACTGCACCACCGTCAGCGACGAGCCGCCGAGCAGGAAGAAGTCGTCGTCGATACCGACCTGGGTCAGCCCGAGCGACTCACACCACAGCCGCGCCAGCTCCCGCTGCACCGGTGTCTGCGGCGCCACGAACGTCGTACCGATCGTGCGTACCGGCTCGGCGACCGTCTCCGCCGCCTCGACCGCCTGCTGGTTGAACGTACGGGCGATCGCCAACCGCTCCGGCAGCGATCCGATCGACGTGATGACCTGCGGCCCCGGTCGCAGCCCCATGATCCGCCGGAACAGTTCGCCGCCCTCGGCGTTGGTCAGCATTCCGGCACCGCGAGCGGCCTGCCCGACCCCCGGCGCCGCGGCCGTGACCGTCGCCGCCTCGTCCACGCTGCGCAGCGAGTACCCCTTCACGGTCACGCAGACCGTGCCGTCGGCGTCGACGATGACCTCGTCGATCTCCATGAACTCCGGTCGCGTCGGGTCGCTGTGATAGGTCTGCACCACCCAGCACCGTTCCGGAATACGGCGGTGCACCTCCACCGACCGGTACAGGAACGGCAGGTAGCGGCGGCCCTCGACGCCGGACAACCCGTAGACCGCCCGGTCCAGCAACGCCGGATGCAGCGCGTACCGGTCCGCGTCGTCGCGCCCCACCGCCGGCAGCTCCAACTCGACCAGGCCCCGGTTGTCCTTTGCCCAGTACCGGCTGACCGCCTGGAACCGCTGCCCGAACGCGACGAGCCCCGAGTACGGCTGGGTCGCGTCCTCCTCGACCAGTTCCTCCCGGAACTCCGCGATGTCGATCCGCTCGGCGGTGCCCTCCGGTACGGCACGGACCTTGCCGCGACAGTGCACCGTGGCCGACTGGCCCGTGAGGGCGAAGCTGATCGCGAACTCGAATCCGCCCGCGTGGGCCGGCGACAGCGTGATCGTTCCGGTCGCTGCCGTCGTGACGCGCACCGGGTCGATGAAGACGACGTCCTCGAGCCGTACCGGCACCTCACCCCACACGTGCCGGGCAGCCGCGTGGACCATTTCCAGCAGGCTCGTGCCGGGCAGCACACCGACGCCGCCGATCCGGTGGTCGGTCAACACCCAGTGGCTGTCCACGTCCAGGTCGACCTCGAAGGTCCAGCCCTCCCCGTCGGGCGACGCGCGGTGCACCAACGGGTGGTCGAGCGCCGTCACCGCCGAGCCGCCCCGCAGCCGTCGCAGGGTGCGGAACCCCTCCCCGGCGCGGTCGGTCGACACCATGCCGACCTCCTGCCAGCCCCACCAGTTGATCGCCACCACGTACGGCGAGCCGTCCGCGTGGGACGTGGCGTACGCGTCGAGGAACGTGTTCGCCGCCGCGTAGTCACTGTGCCCGTAGTCGGCCGACACGGCGACGATCGACGAGAAGAGCGCGATGAAGTCCAGCTCGGGCAGCTGACCGGCCCGCACGAGAGCGTCGAGCACGAGCGTGCCACGCACCTTCGGTGCCAGCACCCGATCGGCCGTCTCCGCGTCGTGCAGTGCCAGCAGTTGTCCCCCGGCGATCCCGGCCGCGTGGATGATCCCGGTGATCGGGCCCAGCTCGGCCTGGCTCCGCCGCACCACCGACGCCATCGCGTCGGCGTCGGTCACGTCGGCGCGCAGCACCAGTACCCGGGCGCCGCTCGCCTCGATCCGCCTGACCGCCGCGATCTGGTCCCGCACGCCGTGCGGCGTACCCGGGTCGTCCCAGCGCTCCCGGTCCGGCAGTCCGCCCCGGCTCACCAGCACCAAGTCGGTCGATTGCCGCTCCGCCAGGTCCTGCGCGATCGCCAGGCCGAGACCGCCGAGCCCACCGGTGATGAGCAGGACGCCGCTGCCGTCGACCGGCCGCGGCACGCTCCCCGGTTCGTTCGGGATCGACGCGTGGTGGTGCACCCAGCGCCGATGTCCGCGAATCGCCACCAGTTCCGCGTCGCCGCCGGCACCGATCTCACCGACCACGGCCACCGCGACCGCCGCAGCGGTGAGCGCCGCGTCGACCTGCCGCACCCGTACCGTGCTCAGCTCACGCGGCAGGGTACGCAACGGACCGGCGACGGTGGCGCCCTCGGGCCGCGCCGGCTCGCCGTTGACCGACCACACCCGGTCGGTGACCGCCACCAGCTCCACCTCGGCCCGGAAGGTCCGCAGCATCGCCTTGGCCAGCGCCGCCATCCGGTGGTAGCCCCGCATCGCGACCAGTTCCGGATCGACGGCCGGGCCGCCGTCGAACACCGCGTAGACGATGCGGTCCGGCAGCAGACCCGCCTGGTACACCGCCTCCACCAGCAGTTCCACGTCGTGGCTGTCGTCCGGGTCGAACTCGTAGCCGTCCGGCGCCGACACGAATCCCGGGCCGGCGTACGCGGGCAGCACGAACACGTCCCGCCGCCGGGCCTCCGCGATGATCTCCGCGCCCACCGGGTCGTCGCCCGCGAGGACCAGCCACGTCTCGCCGAGCAGGCTCCCGCCCCGGCGCGGCACCGGCTGCGACCGCCACGCCGGCAGGTACAACGGCGTGAGCAACGGGTCGTTGGGCACCTCGACGTCGTCCTCGAACACCCCCGGGCGCACCGGATCCGGGTCCACCCAGCAGCGCCGCCGCTCGTAGGGGTAACCGGGCAGGCTCACCCGCCGCCCGCCGTCGGTCGTCCGCACCGCCGAGAAGTCCAGGTCGACGCCGGACACCCACAGCCGGCCCACCGTCGTCGCCAGCACCGTCACGTCGGTGGCGGTGGTGTCGTTCGGCAGCGCCATCGTGGTCAGCGCGCTCGTCGACCGGCCCTGGCTGGCGGCGTACTGGCGGGCGAAGACGCACATCGACTGCCCCGGCCCGACCTGGACGTGTACCGCGTCGGCCAGCTCGTCGAGCCGCGCCAGGCAGTCCTCCAGCCGCACTTCCTGCCGTACGTGCGTCGCCCAGTACGCGGCGCTCGTCGCCTGCTCGTCGGTGATCCAGTCGCCCGTGACGTTCGACAGGTACCGCAGCCGGGGCGCCTGCCGGGGGAAGCTGTCCACCAGCGCTGCCAGGTCGTCGCAGATCGGCGCCATCATCCGCGAGTGGAACGCGTGCGACGTGCGCAGCAGGGAGCCGGACAACCCGATGTCGGCAAGTTCCTGCGCGAACTGCTCGACCGCGGTCAGCTCACCGGACACGACGCACGACGACGGCGAGTTGCTCGCGGCGATGTCCAGCTCGCTCGGCAGCATCGCCCGTACCGCTTCCGCGCCCAGCGACAGCGACAACATGCCGCCCGGCGGCAGCGCCTGCATCAGCTGTCCCCGCCGCGCGACCAGCCGCAACGCGTCCGGCAGCGTGAACACGCCGGCGACCGTCGCCGCCACGATCTCCCCGATGCTGTGGCCCAGCAGCGCCACCGGTTCGATGCCGAACGAGCGCAGGAGTTGCGCCATGGCCCATTCCACGGTGAACAACGCGGGCTGGGTCACGGCGGTCTCGTTGAGCTTCGCCGCGGCCTGCTCGTCGGTGACCTCGGCGTTCAGCAGCTCGCGCAGATCGAACCCGAGCAGCGGCGCCAACTGGTCGGCGCAGGTGTCGACGGCGTCCCGGTAGACCGGCCAGGTCCGGTACAACTCGCGCCCGGAGCCCGGGAACTGCGCGCCCTGGCCGGGGAACAGGAACGTCACCTGCGGCGACCCCGCGACCCCTGCGACGGTGCGTACCGTCGGCTCGCCGGCCAGCTCCGCGACCGCCGCCTGCGGGTCGCCGGCCACCACCAGCCTGCGGTGCGCGAACGCGGCCCGCCCTTCCTGCAACGTGAACGCCACGTCGGCCGGGTCGTGCCCGGCGTCGCCGAGGTGCTCGGCCAGCGCCGCGCAACTGGCGGCGAGGGCGTCGGCGGAACGGGCGGACACCGGCCACAGCTGCGGCGTCCCCGTCGTCCGAGCCGGTGGCTCCGGCGGCGCCGGTGGCTGCTCGACGATGACGTGGGCGTTGGTGCCGCCGATGCCGAACGAACTCACCGCGGCGATCCGCAGCGCGTCCCGGTCGCGCCACTCGGGGTTGGACCAGTGCTGGACCTCCCTGGCCAGCCGGAACGGGGAGTTCGCGAGGTCCATCGCCGGGTTCGGCTCGACGCAGTTGATGGTCGGGGTGATGACGCCGTCGCGGACCGCGAGGATCGCCTTGAGCAGGCCGACCGTTCCGGCCGCCGGGCCGAGGTGACCGAGGTTGCCCTTCGCCGAACCGAGCCAGCAGTACTGGCGACGTTCGGTGCGCTCCCGGTATGCGGCGCTCAGCGCCGCCACCTCGATCGGGTCACCGACACGCGTGCCGGTGCCGTGCGCCTCGACCATCCCGATCGCCTCGGGATGCACCTGGGCGTCGTCCAACGCCGCCCGGACCAGCTCCAGCTGGCCGTCCACACCGGGCGCGGTGAACCCGGCCCGCCGGTTGCCGTCGTTGTTGACCGCGGAGCCCTTGATCACCGCGTACACCTGGTCGCCGGCCGCCGTTGCCGCCGCCAACGGCTTGAGCACCACCAGCGCGCCGCCGTCGGCGAAGATCGTGCCGGTGGCATCGGCCGCGAACGGACGGACGTGCCCGTCCTGCGACAAGATCCCACCCTCCAGGTACGGGTAGCCGCCGCCCAACGGCAGGTCGACCTGCACGCCGCCGGCGATCGCGACATCGCACTCGCCGCGGCGCAACGCCTGCATCGCCTGGTGCACCGCGACCAGGGACGTCGAGCATGCGGTGTAGACGGACACGCTCGGACCCATGAACCCGAGGCGGTACGACACCAGCGGGGCGATGTAGTCCGGGTTGTTGCCGGTGCTCATGCTGGTCAGGCCGGCGGCGCGACTGACGGCGCGGTTGCGTTCGATGTAGTCGGTCCGGTACCGGTTCGTGGTCGCGCCCCCGAAGACGCCCACCCGCTGCCCGATCCCGCGCGGGTCGTAGCCGGCGTCGGTGAGCGCGGTGTAGGAAAGCTCGAGGAACAGCCGGAACTGCGGATCGCAAAGCTCGGCCTCACGTTGTGTGAATCCGAAGAACTCAGGATCGAACAGGTCGAGATCGGCGGCGGTACTTGTCACCGGTTGGAAACCCGGCGTGTCCACCGCTTCGGACGGCAGTTGCCGTGCGCGCGCCACCTCGGGGGCGAGTCGCTCGACAGACTCCACACCGCCTTGGAGGTTGCGCCAAAACTCACGGACATTGCGTGCGCCCGGTAACCGTGCCGCCACTCCGACAATAGCTATGGCGTTGTCGAATGCGCCGTGAGTGTCTGTCACCAACACTCCCTTACATTACTTTTGGGCCAGCCAGCCTCCGGGACGATAGTCGGGCGTCCAGGGCATGTCAACGGTCACTGCGCCACGCCTCCCTCATCGGTTCCCAGCTACACTGACGCGTGCCACAAGACCCCCTGAGCCGCTTGAGTAGCGAATTTGCCGATTACGCGACAGTCGGCAGTCAAATGGTCATCGCCGAGGCGATGGGATTGTTACAGCTGCCGCCGATCCACGTTACTCTCGGTGAGTTGGGCATCATCGACGGGGAATGGGAACGCATCCGGCGCGACCTGTTCGAGATTTTCCACCTCCGCGCCGACCCGGCGGCACTCAGCGTGCTGACTCCGGCACAGCTCGGCCAGTTCATCGCCGACCAGCCGATCAACCGGCCCGGCCCGCAATTGCGCCTCGCGGGGGGAAGCGGCACCGCGACGTGGCTGGTGCACGGTGCCGACGGCGAGGTGAGCTGGTTCCTCAAGCACCTCGACGGGATCGGGTTGCCGACCCCCCTGATCGGGCTGCGCGCCCCCGGTTGGTACGACGAGCCCACGCCCGCGTCGATCGAGGAACTCGCCGTCCGGTACACCGACCAGATCCGTGCCGCCCAGCCTGCGGGTCCCTACCGGCTCGCCGGATACTGCGCCGGCGCCGTCATCGCCGTCGCGATGGCGAACCTGCTGGAAGGCCGGGGGGAGACGGTCGAACGGATGTTCTTCATCGACCCGGACCTGCGGCACCTGGCCGCGTCGAGACGCGACGCCGTCATGTTCCGGCTGCACCAGCTCAAGCGCCGTCCCGAACCGGCCGCGCGCCTGCTGCGCAAACCCGCGACCGACACACCGCTCGCCCAGGTGCTGGAACGCATGGACGATCCACGCCCCCACCAGGACCCGATGGAACGCGTCCTCTACCGCGGGCTCGGGGTCGTCGCCGACCTGATCGGCCTCACCGGTGGCGACACGCTGGCCCCGGTCGCCACCGCGGCGACCGCCTGGTTCACCGACTCCTACCTGACGTCGATCGCCGAAAGCAAGGACAAGGTGATGGCACACCTCGCCACCATGTTCAGCGACGGCGTCGACATCCGGTACAGCCCCTCACACACGGAGATATTCGCGACCGCCGAATTCCGTGACTGGCTCATCCAGTACGCCGCAGCGGAAAGCCACAACGCCGCCAGATAGCCGCCATCTCCCGCAGCCCAGCAATTCGCTCGTCCATCGTCGCACCGCGTGGCGCGACCGACAACGTGCCGAGACCGGCTGCGGCGTACGCGCGCACCTTGGCCTCGATCCGCTCGGCGGGGCCGATTAGGCACGTACGGTCGAGGAATTCAAACGGCACCGCCGCGAGCGCGTCCGGGTCGCCTTCCTGGAACAGTTTCCGCACCTTGTGCGCCGCGTCGCCGTAACCGAGTCTCTCGGCCTGTTCGACGTAGAAGTTGCGGGCCGTGCCGCCCACGCCCAGGAATTGGGCGGCATACGGCCTCACCCTGTTCGCGCACGCCTCCAGGTCATCACCGATCGCCATTGGCAACGTGGCGACCAGATCGAACTCGGATTTGTCGCCCGACGCCCGGTCCCGGCCCTTCGCGATATGCGCGAGGGTCTCCGCCACGCCCTCCGGCGGCAGGAAGAGCGACAGCGATCCGTCGGCGATCTCCCCGGCCAGTTCCAGATTCTTCGGCCCCAACGCCGCCAGATAGATCGGCAGGTCGCCCCGCAACGGGCGCATCGTCAACCGTTGCGGCTCGCCCGGCGCCCCGGGCAGCGGCAACGTCGTGTGCCGCCCGGCGAACCGGACCGGCCGGCGGGTCAGTGCCGCGCGGACCACGGCCACGTACTCCCGGGTACGGGTCAACGGCTGTCCGAAGGGCACCCCGTACCAGCCCTCCGACACCACCGGGCCGGAAATCCCCAGCCCCAGTCGGAACCGGCCGCCGCTGGCCAGGTCGAGCGTCGCCGCGGTCATCGCCGTCATCGTCGGCGCCCGCGCCGGAATCTGCATGACCGCGGCACCCAGGTCGATCCGCTCGGTCTGCGGGGCCAGCCAGCCCAGCAGCGTCGGCGCGTCGCTGCTGTACGCCTCGGCGATCCACAGCGCGTCGTACCCCAACTGGTCCGCCGCCTGCGCCAACGCCAACAGATCATCGAGACTGGTCCGGTCGTGCAACATACCGAGACTGAGTCCGAGCCGCATCGTCATGCCCCATCCGATTGCTGGTCCAGCACGAACCCGGCCAGGGCCTGCGGTGTCGGTGCCGAGAAGATCGCGGCCAACGGCACATTCACCCCGGTCGACCTGGTGACCTCCTGCGCCAGTTTCGCGGCGAGCAGCGAATGACCGCCGCTGCGGAAGAAATTCGACTGTTCGTGCAGCTGCGGCGCCCTGAGAATGCCCCGCCACAACGCCACGAACTCGCCGACCAGGCCGTCAACCACCGGAGCACCCTCGGCCGAATCGGCCCTCCGGGCCGCTGCCCGCTGTTCGGCCATCGCGGTCAGCGTCGGATAGTCCACCTTGTCGTTGCCGGTCGTCGGCATCACTTCCAGCACCGCCACGTCGGTGGGGACCGCGTACGACGCGAGCTGGTCCTTCGCGAAACGCCACACGTCGTCGGCGATGTCCGCGTCGGCACCGCGCACGAAGGCCACCAGTGCGCCGTCGGCGCTCGGATCGCCGGCCAGTACCACTGCGGCGGCGCTCACCCGCGGATGCTGCTCCAGCACCGCCTCCACCTCGCCGAGCTCGATCCGGTGCCCCCGCAGCTTGATCTGACGGTCGGTGCGTCCGCGCAGTTCGAGCGTGCCGTCGTGACGCCAGCGGCCCACATCGCCGGTGCGGTAGAACCGGCCCGCACCGCCGAGCTCACCGAACCGCTGCGCCGTCAACTCGGGACGACGCAGGTAGCCGATGGCGACGCCGTCGCCGCCGATGCACACCTCGCCCGGCATTCCGGGCGGCTGCGGCCGGCCCTCCCCGTCGGCGATGACCACGGTGGTGTTCGCGATCGGCCGCCCCACCGCCACGCCCCCGTCGATGTCGGTGACCAGCGCGCTGGTGGACCAGATCGTCGTCTCGGTCGGCCCGTACACGTTCCACAGCGTGCAGCCGGTCGCGAGCAGCGCCCGCGCCAGATGCGCCGGCAGCGGCTCACCACCGCAGAGGACCCGCCGCCCCCGCAGCCGGCCCTTCGCGTCCTGGACCACCAGCCGCCACGTCGTCGGCGTCGCCTGCAGCACCGACACGTCGTAGCGCTGCACCAGGTCGAGCAGGACCGCGCCGTCGCTGCGGGCGGCGTCGTCGGCGACGACCACCCGGGCGCCGGCGACCAGCGGCAGGAAGATCTCGAGGGCGGAGATGTCGAACGCGTAGGTGGTCAGCCACAGCAGGGCGTCCTGGCTGGTCACGCCGATGTCGGCGATGAAGTGCCGCACCACGTTCGCCAGGTTGGCGTGGCTGATCACGACGCCCTTCGGCAACCCGGTCGAGCCGGAGGTGTAGATGACGTACGCCGGATCGGTCGGCGCCGGCGCCTGCCAGCCGCGCTCGTCCGGATCCACCGTGCCGAGCTCGATCACCCGGCAGCCGGCGGGGACCACGCCCGGCGGTGGCTCCCGGTCCGCCAGCAGCACGGTGACCTCGGCATCCGTGAGCTCGTACGCGAGTCGCGCGGCCGGCTGGTCCGGATCGAGCGGCAGGTACGCCGCCCCCACCTGCCAGATGCCCAACGCGGCCACCGCGCACGGGAAGTCCCGTTCGGCGTAGAGGCCGACGATCGCGCCCCTGCCCACCCCGGCCCGCGCCAGCAGCGCGGCGACACCGGCCGCCCGCGCCACCACGTCTCGGTACGTCCACGTCACGCCGTCGCGACCGATGATCGCCGCCGATTCCGGCCGGGCCGCCGCCTGCGCGGCGATCTCCTCCGCCACCGTTCTCCGCGGGCCGTCGACCGTCGTCGCGTTGGCGTCGTCGACCACGGCCCGATCCGCGGCGCTCCAGACGTCGAGCCCACCGATCGGCCGGTCGACCTGAGCCGGCAGGCTTTCCAACACCGCCTCGTACCGCGCCAGAAGAGCGACGATGTCGTCCGCGTCGTGGACGTCCGAACCGTAGACCGCCTTCAGCGTGACGCCGTCGCCCTCGCGCGTCACCACCAGTTCGAGGTCGACCCTGCTGTGATCGCTGTCGATCTCCCACAGCTCCGCCGCCAGCTCGTCCCGGCCGCCGGTCATCGGCTCCGGCGGCGGCCGGTAGTTGAACATGTGGCGGAACGGCGGCACCCACCACGCCGCGTCGTTGCGCGTGTGCGACGTCTCCAGTCCCTCGTAGGAGACATCGGCGTGGTCCATCGCGGTGACGAACAACCGACGGACTTCCCGCACCAACTCATGGAACGTGCGTTCCGGTGCCACATCCAGCCGCAACGGCAGCGTGTTCATGTGATAGCCGACCGCCCGACGGGCCGCGCCGTCCCGCAGATCGACCGGGACCCCCACCACGACGTCCTGGCCCGCGCCATGGCGCATCAACAGCACGTAGTACAGCGCCAACAACACGATGTTGTCGGTCGCGCGGCACGCCCGGCGCAGGTCTCGCATGCCGGCGAGCGCCGCCGCGGACAGTCGCCGGGTGACGGTGCCGCCGGCGAACGTCGGCGCCGCCGGGTCCGGCCGTCCGAACTCCAACGCCGCCGGAACGCCCGGCAGGTCCGCGAGGTGCCGCTGCCAGAAGGCGAACGCCGCCGCCGTCGGCTCGGCGAGCTCCGGGGCCGGTCCGGGCCCGGCGAGCTCCGCCGGCGGCCGGCCGTCGACGAGCATCGCCGGATACAGCGCCGCGAACTCCTCGATCAGCACCGCGCCGGACACCGCGTCCACCGCGAGATGGTGCAGGCACAGGCAGATGAGGTGCCGGTCCGGGCTTCGCACCAGGACCGCGCGGACCGGGATGTCGACGGCGAGGTCGAACGGCCGCCCCGTGACGGTCCGGCACACCTGACCGGCCTCGTCGGACGCTGCCTGCACCACCTCGAGCGGCACCGTCGCGGACTCCGCCACCACCCGCGTCGGCAGCCCGTCAACCTCGACGAACCGGGTCCGCAGCGCCCGATGCCGCCGCGCCAACTGGTCCAACGTCGCCTGTACCGCCGCGGTGTCCAACCGTTCCGTCGTCACCAGCGCCAGCGGCACGTTGTTCACGCCGGTCTCCGGCAGCAACCGCTCCAGCATCCACAGCGCGTTTTCCTTCGCGGACAACACGGTTCACCTCACCCGATCGACGTCGAGGACGTCATGGCAGTCGTCTGATGCGGTTCGCCGAGCGCGGGCGGAGCGACCCTCGAGTGAGGACGCGAGCCACCTCTGCCGGTGACAGTCAGTGACCCGGCCGTCCGGATCGCGGACGGCGTCGAGGCGCACCCGCACACCGTCGGAGGCCGCCGCCCGGACCAGGCGGAGCAATGCGGCTTCCGGCACACGAACCCCCTGAGGCGCGACTCCGAGCCGCCCGCGACGAATGATCCTCGACAGGCTACGGCGCACGTCACGTGGCATCAAGCGGATGCCACACGCGGACGCGACCCCGACCGCCACACCGCACCGCCGGCCCTCGAACCCGGCCCCGGGCCCCCGCCGCGGCAGCGATGCCGATCGGTCGGTAGAACCGACACAGACTCGGGCAACAAGGGGACCCCGAGGGCTGCCAAGGTCACTCAGCGTCAGATTGCCGGCACTCCGCCGTCAGGCGGACGCGGCCGGCCGTCGAGCGCCGGCTGCGCTGCGGCGCGCCGGAGGCCGCCGCTCAGCGATCCGGGGCGTTCTCCGCGAGGTACATCTCGAGCTGGATGTTGTCCGGGTCCCGGAACGCGATCAGCGTGAAGCCCATCGGTGGCGTAACCGTGATCCCGGAGTGCGCGACGCCGGCATCGGTCAGCCGGGAGGCCCACGCCTCCAGCTCGGCCCGCGTCCGCACCGCGAACGCCAGGTGGTCGAGTCCCGTCCGATGTTCACTGAACTCCGCGCCGGCATCCGCGTGCCGGTGCGTCGTCAAAGCGATGACGGCTCCGCTCGGGTGGCGCATCAGCTGCCGGTCGAAGCTGTCGGTGTCCCACCGGAACAGCGGTGAGAAGTCCAGGACGTCGCTGTACCAGCGTACCGAGGCATCGAGGTCGCGCACGTTCAGCGCGATGTGGTGGATCCCTGAGAACCCTGCTACCGCCACGTCTCACGCCTTTCGCAACCGTCGGCCCCCGCTGAACAGTAAGGCGGATGCTACGGCGCGGCCTGGAGCGGCTGCACACGCCGGCCAGCCTGATCACGTCACCGCTGATCGCCGCCGTCGACGCCAGCGCCCGGCTTGCAGGTCAGGGTTGATCCCGGCGGGTTGAGTGGATGGCGAGCAGGGCCATGTCGTCGGTCGCCTGCTCGGCGGCGAGTGTGGTCATGATGCGGGCGCAGACCGATTCGGCGGGACCTGGCTCGACGGCTGAGCAGAGCCGTTGGATGCCGACGTCGATGACTTCGCCGCGGCGTTCGACGAGCCCGTCGGTGTAGCAGATGAGGGCCGCCTCGGGCGGGAACACGACTTCGGTGTACCGGCGGGCCGGCTGGCGCGGGCCCGTGCCCAACGGAAGATCGACCGGATTGTTCAGCGCGATGGCTGGCCGGCCCGGCGCGGCCAGGATGGGTTGCAGGTGCCCGGCGAGGGACAGTCGGATGGTGGTGCGGTCCGGGGAGATCATGGCGTACAGGACCGTGGCGAGGTTCCCGGTCTCGAAGTGGTGGACCTTGCGATCGAGCAGGGTCAACGCGCTGGCCGGGTCGTCGCAGACCAGGGCGTAGGCGCGCAGTGCGCTGCGCAGGCGGCCCATCACCACGGCGGAGCGCAGTCCGTGTCCGGACACGTCGCCGATGACGACCCCCAGCCAGCCGGAGGGCAGCGTGAACACGTCGTACCAGTCGCCGCCGACGCCGGCGTCGTGGCCGGGGACGTAGCGGGCGGCCATGTCGACGCCGGGCGCGTCGGGCAGGTGGGTGGGCAGCAGGCTGCGTTGCAGGGCGAGGGCGGCGGCGCGGTCCATGCTGCCGGCCTCGGCCTGGCTGGCGAGGCTCGCCCTCTCGCCGGCCAACTGAAGCAGCTTCACGTCGTCATCGGTGAATCGATGCGGCTTGAAGCAGCCGACGTGCAATACGCCGATCACCTCGCCGCCGGCGAACATCGGCACGCCCAGCAGTGAGCGGACCCCCTTGCCGAAGAGGATCGGGCTGACCACGTCCCCGGCCGTGAGGTTGTCCAACATGACGGGATGCCTGTCCCGAGCGATCCGGCCGGCGAATCCACTGCCGACGGAGATCCGGACACCCCTGCGGACCTCCTCCTCCAGCCCCTTCGCCGCGGTGGCCACAAGCTGCTGGGCGTGCACGTCCAGCAGCAGGATGGCGGCGGTGTCAACCCTGAGCGCCTCTCGGACGCGGTCAAGGAGCTCGTCGAGGAAGTCGGTGACGCCGAGCTGGGACAGCGCGACATCGGCGACCGCCTCGATCCGGCGCAGCCGCTCGTCGCTCCCACCACCCCGCGCCATCACCGGAAGCGTAGCCCTCCCCCGGCCGGAACAGACCCCGGGAACGACCCGTCTCGGACCGGGCCGTGGCGCACCGCCCGCCAGTTGGCACAGGCTTATCGGCGTGACCTCGGAGGGTGCGCCGGCCGTCCGGGCGGCGCCCGTTGACACCGGGGAGTTCAAGGCTTAGAACAAATCATTGATAGTTGTGAATAGTAAGTTCGTCACCGGAAGGCGCCACCCCACGCCCAAGGAGGACCCGGAGCATGCACCGACCAGGCCCGTCCCGTCTGCTCAGCCTGCTGACCGCCGCCGTCACCGCCACGTCCGCGCTCGTAGCCGTCGCCCCGCCCGCCGAGGCCGCGGCGGCCGATCTCACGCAGCACGTCAATCCGTTCATCGGCACCGACGACAGCAACGCCCCCAACCCGGTGGGCGGCGGCGCCGGTGGCAGTACGATCCCCGGCCCGATCCAGCCCTTCGGCATGGTGCAGCTCAGCCCTGACACACCGACGGCCTCGCCCTCCGGCTACCGCTACAGCGACACCGAGATCGAGGAGTTCAGCCTCACCCACTTCAACGGCGCGGGCTGCCCCAACAACGAGGACCTCGGCATCCTGCCGATCACCGGCGCCCTCGGGTCCTCACCCGGGACGTCCTGGACGTCCTACCGGGCCACCCAGAACAAGAGCCAGGAGCAGGCCAGTCCCGGCTTCTACCAGGCGGTGCTCAGCAACTACGGCAACACGAGGGTGGAGGCCACGGCGACCACGCGCACGGCCGCCCTCCGCCTGACGTATCCGTCCAGCACCACGGCCAGAGTGTTGATCAACACCAGCCGCAGCGCCACCGGCAACCGGAACGGTTCGATCACCATCAGCGGTTCCTCCGTGACGGGCAGCGTCACCGGCGGCGGCTTCTGTGGAACCGCGAAGACCTACCAGATCTTCTACCGGATGGAGTTCGACCGCGCCCCGACCGGGGTCGGCACCTGGTTGGGCGGGACGGTCAACGCCGGATCGGCCAGCACCAGCGGCACGAACTCCGGCGGCTACCTGACCTTCGACACGTCCAGCAATCCCGTCGTGCAGGTCAGGGTGGGCATATCGTTCGTCAGCCAGGCCGGTGCCCAGGCCAATCTCGCCGGCGAACAGCCCAGCTTCGGCTTCGACGCGACGCGCGCGCAGGCCGCCGCCCGGTGGAACGCCGTGCTCAACCGGGTGCAGGTCACCGGCGGCTCCGGCGCCGACCTGCAGAAGTTCTACACCGCGCTGTACCGCGTCTTCATCAACCCCAACGTGTCCAACGACGTCAACGGGCAGTACCGCGGATTCGACAACGTCGTCCGCACTGCCGGCCACCCCGTCTACCAGAACTACTCCGGCTGGGACATCTACCGTTCCTGGGCGGCGCTGATCGCGTTCCTCGCACCCGACGAGGCAGCCGACATCGCCAAGTCCATGGTGCTCGACGGGCAGCACGGCGGCCTGCTGCCCAAGTGGTCGCACAACACCAGCGAGGCGTTCGTCATGACCGGGGATCCCGGCCCGATCGTCGTGGGCAGCCTCTACCAGTTCGGTGTCCGCGACTTCGACACCGCCGCCGCGCTGGCGCTGATGAAGAAGAGCTCCGCCGGCGGCACGACCCAGGGCAGCCCGGTCCGGGGGCGGCAGAGCGGCTACGTGCAGCGCCAGTACATCGACGGCGACCCCTCAGACTCGCTGGAGTACTCGGCGAGTGACTTCGCGGTCGCCCAGTTCGCCCGCGCCCTCGGCGACGCGGCCACGTACGACACCCACATGACACGGGCCCAGTGGTGGCGCAACGTGTTCAACACCGAGTCGGGTTACGTCCATCCGCGCAACGCCGACGGCACCTGGCCGTGGCCGCTCGACCCGGCCAGCCAGTCGAACTACGTCGAGGGCAACGCGTCGCAGTACACCTGGATGATCCCCTACCACCTCGGCGGCCTGATCGACCTGATGGGTGGCCGGCAGACCGCGATCCAGCGGCTCGACCACCACTTCACCCAGACCAACGGCGGCCAGTCGCAGCCGTACTTCTACATCGGCAACGAGCCGGAGCACGGCGTGCCGTGGGCCTACCACTTCGCCGCCGCGCCGGCCGGCACCAGCGCCGCGGTCCGGCGGATCATGAACGAGTCGTTCACCACCGGCGCCGGCGGGCTGCCCGGCAACGACGACCTCGGCGCGACCTCTGCCTGGTACGTCTGGTCCGCGCTCGGCATGTACCCGCCCACGCCCGGCGCGGACACCCTGGCCCTGCACGGGCCGATCTTCCCGTCGATCCTGGTCGACCGTCCGACCGGTGACCTCCAGATCAACGCCGCCAACGCCGGGCAGGGCAACCAGTACGTGCAGAGCCTGTCCCGGAACGGCTCGGCGACGCAGCGCACCTGGCTGCGGTACGGCGACCTCGCCGGTGGGGCGACGCTGTCGTACGCGATGGGCGCCGCGCCCTCGTCGTGGGGCACCAGTCCCGTCGACGCGCCGCCGTCGTTCACCGACGGGTCCACCCCGGCGGCCGCCGCCCCCGAGCTGGGCCCCAACCTGGCCGCCGGGAGGCCGGCCACCGGGTCGACCGGGTGCAACTCCACCGAGGGCCCCGACAAGGCCCTCGACAGCCGGCTCGGCAGCGCCAGCAAGTGGTGCTCGCTCGCCGCCGGCACCAAGTTCCTCCAGGTCGACCTGGGATCGCCCCAGACGGTCCGCTCGTTCGTGGTCAAGCACGCCGGGCTCGGCGGTGAGACCACCGGCTGGAACACCGGCGACTTCACGATCCAGACCAGCACCGACGGCAGCGCCTGGACGACGCGCGTCTCGGTATCCGGCAACCGGTCGAGCCGGACCTACCACCCGATCCTCGCGGCGACCGCCCGTTTCGTCCGACTGAACGTCACCACCCCCACCAACAACGGCAACAATGCGGCACGCATCGACGAGTTCGAGGTGTACGGCGCGAACAACCAGACCAATCTCGCACTGAACCGGCCGGCCACCGCGGACTCCCAGTGCGCCGCGAGCGAGGGACCCGAGAAGGCCGTCAACGGCAGCACCTCGGGCGGCGGCTCCGACAAGTGGTGCGCCACCGGCGGCACCAGATCCCTGCGCGTCGACCTGGGCGCGAGCCGCCGGGTCGGGTCGATCGACATCCACCACGCCGGTGCCGGCGGCGAGAACCGTGCGTGGAACACCAGGGACTTCGACCTGCAACTGTCCGCCGACGGCACGACCTGGACGACGGTGGCGCAGGTCAGGGGCAACACGGCCGACATCACCAGCCACCAGGTCTCGACGGACGGCCGGTACGTGCGCCTCAACGTCCTCACCGCCACCCAGACCACCGACACCGCCGCCCGGCTGTACGAGGTCGAGGTCTACGGAACCTGACGCCCCGTGGCTGGCCGCCCCGTACGGCCAGCCACGGTCAGGTCCTTCCCGGATGTCACCGGGCATCCCCCGGTCCGACGGACGCGGCGGGGCCCGGTCCGGCGGCCTACGCCCACCAGTTGCCGGAGTCGCTGTCCGCGCCCTGGGCGTCGTCGGTCATCTGCGCGTTCACGGTGACCTGGTGGAAGGACTGCCACCCCGATCCGCTGAAGATGAAGATCTCCCAGGCCACCGGGCCGCTCGCGCAGGGCACGTCCACGGACGCCGTTCCGAACGAGAACGGCATGACCTGCGTCGCGAACACGCTGAGATGCGCGGCACCGGTCGATCCGGTGCAGGTCACCGTGCCGTTGACCTGGAGCTGGTCGACGGTCACCGCGCTGGCCGAGGTGACGGTGATGTCGGCCTGGGCCGCCCGCGCCGGCGCGGCGACGGCCAGCCCGGCCGTGGTGAGCACAGCGACGGTCAGCACCCCACGACAGGCCCGTTCGATCATGGTCATCATCCCCTCGGGATTCGCGAAACTGGCGGGACAAGGCCGGACCAGCCTAACAAATACATCCATAGGTATGGATTTTCCATGACAAATGTACTGCCCGTCGCGGCGCCGAGGGGGCATTCGAGCGCGCGGCGCGGAGGCACCCGCGAGGGTGCCCGGTCAGCGCGGGACCAGACCGTTCTGGTACGCCCAGACAACGGTCTGCAACCGGTCGCGTACGCCGATCTTGGCCATGGCCCGCCCGAGGTGGGACTTGACCGTGCTGGTCTCGATGAACAACTCACCGGCGATCTCGACGTTCGACAGGCCCTGGGCGAGCAGCCCCACGATCTCCTTCTCCCGCGCGGTGAGCTGGTGGGCCACCGCGGCGTCGGACGGGGACGTCGGCCTGCGCCGCGCGAACTCCGAGATCACCCGATGGGTGACGGCCTGGTCGACGAGCCCGTATCCGTTGGCGAGGCGGCGGACCGCGTCGATGAGGTCGTCGGGCTCGCAGTCCTTGAGGATGAATCCGCTCGCCCCGGACTCGAGCGCGCCGAAGACGTACTCGTCGAGGTCGAAGGTCGTCACCACGAGCACGGCCGGCGGCGCCCCGGCGGCGTCGGCGACGATCTGGCGGGTCGCGGTGAGCCCGTCGCCGCCGGGCATCCGGACGTCCATGCAGATGACGTCCGGGTGCAGCCGGCGGGCCAGCTCGACCGCCGAGGATCCGCTGGACGCCTCCGCCACGACCTCGATGTCCCCCGCCTGCTCCAGGATGACGCGGAAACCGGCCCGCACGACCGCCTGGTCGTCGACGAGCAGCACCGTGATCATGCCGGGTCCTCTCCCTTCGTGGCCGTGGCCGTCGAACCGGCGGGCGCGTCATCGCGTCCCGTCGGCAACGCCACTGTGACAGACCACCCGCCGGTCGGCGTCGGCCCGGCGTCGAACTGCGCACCGATCAGCTGTGCGCGTTCCCGCATGCCGACCAGGCCAACTCCCCCGCCGGTCCGTGCCGCGGGTTCGGGGGCGCGCGTGGCGGGTTCGTTCGACACCCTGAGCGCGACCTCGCGCGGCAGGAAGCGGAGCTCCACGCGCACCGGGGCGCCGGGGGCGTGCTGGCGGGCGTTGGACAGGCACTCCTGCACCATCCGGTACAGCGCGACGTCGGCGATCGGGGACACCTCGCGCCGCGGTCCCTCCCTGACGAACTCGACGGAGGTGCCGAGGTCGCGTGCGGTGCGCACGAGGTCGTCGAGGGTGACCAGTCCCGGCACCGGGGCGTTGTCGTCGTCGTGCCCGGCGCTGTCCCTGTCGACCGACCGCCCCCGGAGCACACCCACGACGAGTCTCAGGTTGTCGAGGGTCTCCTTGCCCTGCCCGCGGATCCACGCGACGCCGGCCTTCGCCGCCGCGGGGTCGCGGTCGATCAGCCGCTCGACCGCCGCCGCCTGCACGACCATGCCGGACAGGTGGTGGGCGGCGACGTCGTGCAGCTCCCGGGCCATCCGGGCGCGCTCCGCGCCGATCGCCGCCCGCACCTTGTCCCGGTGCGCCCGGAGCGCGTCGTCCGCCCGCACCCGCACCAGTTCCAGGTAGCGCCGGTGGGTCGCGACGTAGCTGCCGACGAGGGTCGCTCCCAGGTAGGACAGGGCACCCGAGGCGAGGTGGCCGAGCGCCGTGACGAGGAGGTCGGGGGCCGTCCCGGCGGTGACGGCGATCACCCCCGACGCCTCGGCCACCGTGGCCGCGCCGGCCAGCAGCAGTGCCGTCCTGGCGGGGAACAGGGTGCCGACGGTGTAGGCCGCGACGAGCGGTGCGATGCCACGGACCGTCGCCTCGGACGGGACCGCCGCGGTGACGGCGACCTGAAGGCCGACGACGAGCCCGAGGCAGAGCCGCGGACGTACCCGACGCAGGCACAGCACCAGGGCCTGCACGCAGGCGACGGCGACGAGCACCCGGGCCCGCGCCGGGTCGACGGTGAGCCCCTCGACGGGCGCGACGAACCGGAGGAACGTCGTCAGCATCGCGAACGTCGCCACGGTGACACCGGCCGCCAGCAGGCAGTCCCTCGCGAACCGTCCGGTCACTCCGAGCCTGGTGAGCCGTTCGTCCAACTGCCGGGTCAGTCCCGGCGAGCCGGGGGTGTCGGCGGGCGCTCGGCCAGCACCGGGGTGATCTGCCATGGCGATAACCATCCTTCGTCGGGGATCGGCGCGCGTCGGCGGGTCAGTAGGAGATGTCGGGGGCGAGCAGCATGAACTCGACGGCGAACCACCCCGTACCGGCGAGCGCGAGCAGGATCAGGCCGCTGGCGGCCCTCCGGTGCCAGCCGGCACGGCGGCGGATGTCGTCGACGAACCGGACGGCGGCGGGCAGCACACCGAGCAGACCGATCAGTTGTAACGCCTGCACGGCGCGCAGGGCGGCGCTCGGGACGTCCTGGAGGCCCATGATGCTGACGATGCTCAACCCCCAGCCGACGAGTGCGAGGAGGGCGCCGGCGACGGCGAGGCGGCTCAGGACCCGCGCGGTGCGCCCGGCGGGATCGCGGGGGGCGCGGCCGAGGCGGCGTCGGGCGACCGCGCCGACCGGCCAGGACAGGACGGCGAGGACGAGCACGAGCGCCGACGCGGCGATCACCGGGACGGCGAGGGTGGAGCTGCGGGCGGGCTCGACCGGCAGGAGGGCGAACGCGGACTCGAAGCCGATCGCCTGCACCCTGCCGTCGACCGCCCGCATCGAGAGGATGCGCTGCCCGCCGACCTCCCGCCAGACGTGGGGGGTGATCTCCTCGTACAGGGCGGGAGAGTCCGACAGCGGGCCGGGCTCGAACAGCAGCCGTCCGCCGTCCTGGACGCTCACCGTCGTACGGCCGACCAGGCCGATCGCGGTCAGGAAGGTGCTGCGCATCGCCCGCGAACTCTCGTAGGTGCCGGCGGCCATCGCGGCGTGCTCGGCGGTGGTCGCCGCGTCGACGGCCCGGACCGACAGGGGCCTGGCCGGCGGGAAGTAGCGGTCGGCGAACCCCGACAGGACCGCCTGCCGCAGTTCGTGGCTGTCGATCGCGCCGCGTCCGTTGCTGTTGAGCGAGATGAAGATGCCGGCCCGGTCGTCCGGGTAAATCTGCAGGTGGGAGTGGAAGTACGAGGTGTCGCCGCCGTGGCCGAGGATCCGGTGGCCGTTGCGGTCCTCCTCGAAGAACCCGAGAGTCATCCGGGGGCCGCCGGCGAGGGTGCCGAGCGAGGCCGCGTCGAGCGCCGGCCGATGCATGAGTTCGAGGGTCGCAGGGCTGAGCAGGGCTGCCCCGCCGGCCGGCGCGCCCAGGTGGGCGAGCATGAAGCGGGCCATGTCCGTCGCCGGTGCGCTGAGCGCCCCGGCGGGTGGGACGCCGACGGTCTCGAATGGTACGGCCGGGGCGGAGGCGTCGTCGTATCCGTTGGACAGGCGGTCCCGCAGGTGCGGCGGCAGCGGCTGGGCGAAGGTCGACGACGTCATGCCGGCGCGGCCGAGGACGTTGCGCTCGACGTACTCCTCGAAGCGCGTTCCGCTCACCCGCTCGACGATGTACCCGGCGAGCGCGTTGCCGTAGTTGGAGTAGGCGGGCACGGTGCCCGGCTCGTAGATCTGCTCGGGCGGGTCGGTCGCCAGCGCGTCGCGCAGGTCGGTTCCGGTGCCTGCCAGGTCGATCAGGCCGCCGACCCGCTCCTCGAACCCGGCGGTGTGGGTCAGCAGGTGCCGCAGCGTGACGGCCCGGTCGTAGCTGCGGGGCGGGGTGAAGTCGAGATGGTCGCGGATGTCGGCGTCGAGGTCGAGCTCGCCTTTCTCGACGAGCTGCATGACGGCGGTCGCGGTGACGAGCTTCGACACCGATCCCACCCGGAACAGGTGCCGGTCGGGGTCGACGGGCACGGGGA
This sequence comes from Micromonospora sp. CA-111912, assembly GCF_050948415.1. NCBI lineage: Bacteria > Bacillati > Actinomycetota > Actinomycetes > Micromonosporales > Micromonosporaceae > Micromonospora > Micromonospora sp. CA-111912. The sequence continues at coordinate 3,238,035 of NZ_CP192007.1, read as the reverse complement.
CCGCGCCGTCGTCGGTGCCCGTGTCGGCGTGGCCGTATCCCCGGGCGGTGAGGAGCTTTCCGTCGCGGACGACGGCGACCGTGGCTCCGGCGATGCCGGTCCGTTGGAGTGCGGCCGGGAGCAGGCCGTCGAGCCAGGCGTTGACGTCCCTGCCGTTCAGGGCGGCCGGGTCGGTCGCCGCGCCCGGGGCGGCCGGGGTGCCGACGGGCGGGGCCGGGGTGGTCGGCGACGTGCCGGCGCCGCAGCCCGCGACCGCCGTCGCGGCGACAGCGAACAGCGTCGCCAGGAACGCCGCGCGGCGCAGGGGGCGGGACCCGGACCGGGGTGGGCGGGGTCGTGAGGTGAGCCGTTCGGGGGCGTCTGCGTCGAACATGGTCGTCTGCTGCCTTCCGAGGCTTTCGGGTGTCCGGAGGAGGTCCGTTCGGCGTCACTCGAATGCCCTTGACACAGCCTGCTGGAGCAGCGCCGCCGCGCCATCTGGCGCAGGGACGCAATCGGTTTGCGACCTGAGTGGGAGACGGTGGCGCCACGAGCCGGCCGCGAGGCGAAAACCTCGACCGCTCGGCGCTCCACTTCGGTCCACTGTGTACGGTGGCGGTCTAATTCCCGCTCGGCCGGCGACCTTCTGGGCGGTCGCCGGGCCGCACCGGTCGCTGCCGCGCCGGATGGTCGGCCGGCTGAGCAGCCGAACCCCCATCGGAGGAACTGCGAATCATGTACGACGCGATAGTGGTCGGCGCCCGCTGTGCGGGCGCCTCCACCGCCCTGCTGCTCGCCAGGCAAGGGCACCGGGTGCTCGTGGTGGACCGGTCGGCGTTCCCCAGTGACGTCATCTCGACACACTTCCTGTGGCCGCACGGGATGTCCTACCTCAACCGCTGGGGCCTGTTGGACCAGGTCACCGAGGTCACCCCCACGCACACGACCATCGACATCGTCAACGACGGCATCCGACTGACCGGATCGGTGCCGACGGACCTGCTGCGCGAGTACTTCCGGGACCTGCACGGCGACGACTCGGGCGTGGTGCAGAGCTACGCCTCCGTCCGCCGCCGGGTGCTGGACGAGATCCTCGTCGAGGCCGCGGCCAAGGCCGGTGCCGAGGTCCGCACCAACTCCACCGTACGGGAGCTGATCGTCGAAGACGGCCGGGTCGTCGGCGTCCGGGGGCGAGCGGCCGACGGCCAGGTGTTCGAGGAGCGGGCCCGGATCGTGGTCGGTGCCGACGGCCGGAACTCGTTCGTCGCGCGCGCCCTCGATCTGCCCAAGTACGACGAGCGGCCCCGGTGCACGTTCGCCTACTGGAGCTACTGGTCCGGGTTCGATCTCGGATCCGGGCAGATCCACCGGCGTGGCCGACTCGGCTGCGCGGTGGTGCCGACCAACTTCGCGCAGAACATGGTCCTGGTCTGGGGGCCGAGCGAGTGGTCCCGGGAGTTCCGCACCGACGTGCCGGGCAACATGCAGCGGGCGCTGGACTTCGTCAGCCCCGAGCTGGGCGATGTGGTCCGCACCAAGGGGACGCGGGAGGAGCGGATCTACGGCACCCTGGACCAGTCGGCCTTCCTCCGGCCGCTGCACGGGCCCGGCTGGGTGCTCGTCGGCGACGCCGAGTCGGCGAAGGACCAGTGCACCGCGATCGGCATGACCCACGCCTTCCGCGACGCGGAACTGGTCAGTGCCGCCCTGGACCGGTGGCTGACCGGGGAGGTGTCGATCGACGAGTCGATGGCCGCGTACGAGGGCCGCCGCCGCAGCCAGAACGCCGCCGCCTACTACGACTATGTGTGCACGTTCGCGGAGATGCAGCCGTACCGGCACGACGAGCTGCAGCTGTTCCTCGCGTTGCGCGGCAACCAGGAGGAGACCGACCGGTTCATCGCCACGCACGCCGACGTCGCGCCGGTTTCGGAGTTCTTCCAGGCGTCCAACCTCTTCCTGCTCAACGACGCCGCGAAGGAGTCCTCGGCCGACTACGCGGTCTTCGACGACTTCGCCGCGACGTCCCGCATGTACCAGCAGAACCTCTTCGCCTGATGCCGCACCAGGGAGCCGACACCGTGATCACCACCGACCTGCACCAGCGTGACGACGGCGAGCTGATCGAGGTCGTCCTGCACGCGGCCCGGCGCGGCGACGTCGAGGCCATGGCGCGTACGGCGGCCGAGGTCTCCGAGATGACCCGCAACTGGGCCGCCCACATCCCGTGGGACGACTTCGCGACCCTCGACCGGTCCGGGGCCGACGGCGAACTCGCCCAGATCGTCGCGGACCTGACGGAGATGTGGGAGCCCGCCCACCTGCGCAACCCCGTCGACCCGGACGAGGAGTACGCGCTGGACAAGAACGCCTACGACTTCTACCGCCCCGCCGGCCGGAACCTGCTCGCCCGCACCGAGGACTTCTACGGCTGGGTGCAGGCCCGCCGTCGTACGGAGACCTGGCAGTACTCCCGGGTGCTGGAGGCGGCCCCGGACAGCATCGCCGAGATCACCAACGACCTGGGCCGGCGGACCCGGGGCATCAACTTCAACTCGCAGGACTACCTGTCGTTCAACACCCACCCGGCGATCCGGGAGGCGGCGGCCCGCGCGATGCGCGACTACGGTCCGCACAGCGCCGGCTCGCCGATGGTGCTCGGCAACACCCGGATCTCCGACGACCTCGAGGCGGCCCTCGGCGACCTGGTGCGGCTCGATCACGTGACGCTTTTCCCGACCGGGTGGGCGGCGGGCTTCGGCGCGGTGGTCGGTCTGGTCCGGCAGTCCGACCACGTGCTGATCGACCGGCTCGCGCACTCCTGCCTTCAGCAGGGCGCCCGGGCGGCGACCCGCAACGTGGTGCGCTACGAGCACCTCAACGTCGAGGCGGTCCGCCAGCACCTGGTCGACATCCGGTCGCACGACACCCGCAACGGCATCCTGGTGGTCACCGACGGTCTCTTCTCGGTGGACGCCGACTGGCCGGACCTGGTGACCCTCCAGCGGGTCTGCCGGGAGCACGACGCCACCCTGCTGGTCGACGTCGCGCACGACCTCGGCTCGATGGGGCCGGGCGGCACTGGTGTGCTGGGGACGCAGAACCTGCTCGGCGAGGTCGACATCGTCATGGGCGCGTTCTCGAAGACGTTCTGCTCCAACGGCGGTTTCGTGGCCTCCCGCTCGCCGGCCCTGAAGCAGTACATCAAGATGTTCGGCGGCTCGCACTTCTTCTCCAACGCGCTCTCCCCGGTGCAGACCGCGGTGGTCCGGGAGGCCACGCGGATCATCCGGTCCCCCGAGGGGGACGCGCTTCGCGCCCGGCTGTTCACCGCGATCCATGCGCTCCGCGACGAGCTGACCAACCGGGGCCTGACCTGCATGGGGGAGCCTTCGCCGATCGTCCCGCTGCTGATCGGCAACGAGAAGCTCGCCCGAACCGCGAACCGGCTGCTCTTCGACCGGGGGGTCCTCGCGTTCATGGTGGAGTTCCCGGTCACGCCGACCGGCTCGTCCCGGTTCCGGCTCCAGGTGCAGGCCGGTCACGGGCCCGAGGAGGCCCGGGAGGCGGCCCGCATCATCGAGGGCGCGATCGCGGACTCCCGGGCGTACCTGTCCAGCGCGTTCGGCAGCGCCCCCCGGTAGTCCGTCGGGCGGGGCACCGGGGCGGAGGCTGCCCCGGTGCCCCGCCCGGCCTCGTGGCAGCTCACCGGCGGCCACCACCGACATCGGTGACGGGGCGACGGCCGGGAGTTGACAAGGTCACGCCGGTCGGGCCGGCGGCCGGCCACCACCCGTGAGCTGGGTACGCTGAATCACCAGCCTGACCAGCATCAGGGCGAGTTGGGACAGCAGGAGCGAAGGAAGGGAGCTGTCATGGACAGCAGTGCCCCGGTCGTGGTGGGCGTCGACGGTTCCGCCATCGCGCTGGACGCGGTCCGCACCGCTGCTCGGGAGGCGGCCGGCCGCCAACGCCCCTTGCGGATCGTCCACGCGTTCATCTGGCCGCTGATGCGCGTCACGGTCGATCCGGCGCCCGGCGCCCCGGCCGGTGCCGGGCTGCGCAACCAGGCCGAGCGGTACGTCGCCGAGGCGGTGACCGAAGCTGGCAGGATCGCCCCGGAGGTGGAGGTCACCGGCGCGGTGGTCGACGGTTCGCCGGCTCCGGTGCTCCTCGCCGAGTCGCGCGACGCTTCGTTGCTGGTGCTGGGCAGCCGCGGCCTGGGCGGCTTCGCCGGGCTGCTGATCGGCTCGGCCACTGTGCAGTTGTCCGCCCGCTCGGCGTGCCCCGTGCTCGTGGTGCGCGGCGAGTCGCGCGCCGACGGCCCGGTGGTGGTTGGCGTGGACGGCTCCGAATTGTCCACCGAGGCGGTCGAGTTCGCGTTCGATGAGGCAGCCCGCCGGGGTGTCCCGCTGGTGGCGGTGCACGCCTGGCTCTACCCGGCGCCGCTCGGCCCGGGTGACATCCTGCCGCTGGTGTACGACCTGGAGGCGCTCGCCGCGGAGAAGGAACGCGCTCTCGCCGAGTCCGTCGCCGGCTTCGCGGCGCGGTACCCGGACGTGCCGGTCCAGCAGCGGCTGACGCGGGGCTCACCGGCCGGGGTGCTGGTGGAGGAGTCGAAGACGGCCCAACTGGTGGTTGTCGGAGCCCGCGGCCGAGGCGCGCTCGCCGGCCTGCTGCTCGGCTCGGTCAGCCACGCCGTGCTCCAGCACGCGCACTCTCCCGTGGCCATCCTCCACCACCGGGGCGCCACCGCCGGGAGCTGACACGCCTGGCCCGACGCCGCCTCGATCCAGCAGCAGCGCCGGCGACCACGAACGTTCGGAGCGGGCCCGAGCCGACGAACGGTCGGGTCACCGCGGTGGCCGATGCCCGCCCACAGCAGTCTTGATCTTTGCGGGGTGCGGAGGGATATGGCCGGGAATAATGGGACAATGGCTGAATCAGCGACGCAGGCGCACGCCTGGTACGCCGTTCCCGCCGAGCACGTCGTCCGGGACCTGGGAGCGGACCCGGCGACCGGCCTGTCGTCGGAGGAGGCGGCCCGCCGGTTGGAGCGCCACGGTCCGAACCGGCTGACCGAAGCGGCGCGGGAGTCGCGGTTGCGCGCGTTCCTGCGGCAGTTCCAGGATGCGTTGATCCTGATTCTGCTCGTCTCGGCGCTGGTCAGCCTGATCGTGAGTCGGGAATGGGAGACACCGGCTGCGATCGCCGTGGTGGTGCTGTTCAACGCGACGATCGGCTTCGTTCAGGAGTCGCGGGCGGAGGCGTCGCTGGAGGCGTTGCGGCGGATGCTGGTCACGACCGCGACGGTTCGCCGGGACGGGCGGCTGGTGCGGCTGGACGCCGCGCAGTTGGTGCCCGGGGATGTGATCGCGGTGGAGGCGGGCGCCCGGGTGCCCGCCGACAGCCGGTTGCTGACGTCGGCCTCGCTGGAGGTGCAGGAGTCGTCGCTGACGGGCGAGGCGCAGGCGGTGGCGAAGGCGGCGGACGCGGAGATCGACGAGCAGGCTCCGTTGGGGGACCGGGCGACCGCGCTGTTCATGAACACCATGGTCACCCGGGGCCGGGGGGCGGCCGTGGTCACCGCGACCGGGATGGCGACGGAGACCGGCCGCATCGCCGGCATGTTGCAACAGGCGAAGCCGGGACCGACGCCGTTGCAGCGCCAGATCGACACGCTCGGGCGAACCCTGGCCCTCGTCGCCGGCGCGGTCATCGTGATCGTGTTCGTGCTGGGCCTGGTGCGCGGGCAGGAATTCGGGGACCTGTTCATCAGCGCGGTATCGCTGGCGGTGGCCGCCATCCCGGAAGGGCTGCCCGCGGTGGTGGCGTTCACGCTGGCCATGGGCACCGGCCGGCTGGCCAGACGCGGCGCCATCGTCAAGCGGCTGGCGTCGGTGGAGACGCTGGGAAGCACCTCGCAGATCTGCACCGACAAGACCGGCACGTTGACCCTCAACCAGATGACGGCCCGGGAGATACTGCTGGCGGGTCGGCGGTTCACCGTCTCCGGGGAGGGTTACCGCACCGACGGACGGATCCGCACCACCGACGGTTCGCCGCTGCCCGGGACACTCGACGAGGCGTTGATCGCCATGGCGCTGTGCAACGACGCCGTGCTGCGTGACGGCGACCTGGTCGGCGACCCCACCGAGGGCGCCATGGTGGTGCTCGCCGAGAAGGGCGGCATCGACGTGGCCGGCCTGCGCCGTGAGCGCCCCCGGCTACTGGAGATTCCGTTCGACGCCGACTACAAGTTCATGGCGACGTTCCACCGATGGACCGACGAGCACGGCCGCGAGACGATCCGGTCCTTCGTCAAGGGCGCCCCGGACGTGCTGGCGGCCCGTGCCGACCGCCACCTCGGCGGTGCGGAGATCCTGCCCTTCGACGACGCAGCCCGGGCCCACTACGACCAGGCCAACGCGATGCTCGCCGAGCAGGGCATGCGGGTGCTGGCGGTCGGCGCGCAGGACTTTCCGGCGGATGGGTTCACACCCACCGATGACCCCAAGGACATGCTCGATCGGGTGGTCCTGGTCGCGCTGGTGGGAATCGTGGATCCGCCCCGGCCCGAGGCGCGACAGGCCATCGCCGAGTGCCAGGCCGCCGGCATCCGCGTCCGGATGATCACCGGGGACCACGTCGTCACGGCCGGCTCGATCGCCGCCGAGCTGGGCATCCCGGGGACGGCGGTGAGCGGCACCGACCTCGATCGGATCGAGGACGACGCCGAGCTTGCCCGCCGACTCGACGACATCGGGGTGATCGCTCGCGTCTCCCCCGAACACAAGATCCGCATCGTTCGGACGTTGCAGGCCCGCGGTGACGTGGTGGCGATGACCGGCGACGGGGTCAACGACGCCCCCGCGCTGCGCAGGGCGGACATCGGCATCGCGATGGGCCGCACCGGGACCGAGGTCACCAACGAGGCCGCGACGATGGTCCTCACCGATGACAACTTCGCCACCATCGTCCGCGCCGTCCGCGAGGGCCGCGGCATCTACGACAACATCGTCAACTTCACGCGCTTCCAGGTGTCGACCGCGTTCGGCTTCGTGCTGACGTTCCTGGTCGCGTCGCTGACCGGCATCGCCGGCGGTACGCCGTTCACCGCCCTGCAGATCCTCTTCGTCAACCTCGTCATGGACGGCCCACCGGCGATGTCCATCGGCGTCGACCCGATCAGTCAGGACGCGATGAGCCGGCCACCACGGCCCGCCGGCGAGCGTATCCTCACCCGGCACCGGCTCGGGCGGATCCTGCTGGCCAGTGCGGTGATGGCCGCCGGAACCCTCGCGGTTCTGGTGCTGGCGCCCGGCCCCGAACCCGCGCCGGGGCTGGCCACCGTCGCCGGCACCATGGCCTTCGTCACCTTCGTGTTCTTCCAGGTGTTCAACCTGCTCAACGTCCGGCACTTCAGCCGCAGTGTCTTCGCCCGCGAGACACTGCGGAACCCGTCGGCGTTCGTCGCCGTCGCGGTCGTCGTCGGGCTGGTGGTCCTGGTCGTCGAGATGGATCCCCTGCGCCGTTTCTTCGACACCGTCGACCTCACCTCCGGCCAGTGGCTGGCGTGCGTGGCGGCGGGCTCCACCATCCTGATCTCCGGTGAACTCGGCAAGGCCTGGACACGCGCCAGGCTGCGCCGCCGGGGCGCGGCCTGGGGTCCCTGATCAACTTGACCTGGCGGAGGCGGAGGCGGAGGGCTGACACCCACACCCACCGGAATCGCCGAGAAGGTCCTCGGACGTCCTGGCACAGACTTCGCTTCAGGGTGCGAGATGGTGGCCTGTGTCGTCGGTCGGTAGGTGGTCCGGACGGTGGCGGGCGAAGGCGTCGACCTTGCCCCAGCGGCCGGGGATGTCCAGCAGTGCGATCCGTCTGAAACTGGGTGGCAGCGCGGGGTTCACGGCGAGATGGTCCTCGTGGGGGTCGATGCCGAGCATGGTCCGGATGAGCAGCAGAGAGGCCCCGCTGGACCATGCCTGGGGGCTGCCGGCGGTCGGGTAGCGGACCGGGTATCGGGTGGTGTCGCGGGCGAAGCCGCCGAAGGCTTCGGGAAGCCGACCTTGGAAGTAGGCGGCGGCGTCGATGATGCCCTCGGCGATGCGGCCGGCCTCGGCGGCGAATCCGTAGCGGCGCAGACCCCAGGCGATGAACGAGTTGTCGAACGGCCACACGGTGCCGTTGTGGTATCCGAGTGGGTTGTAGCGGCGTTGCCCCTCGGCCAGGGTGCGTACTCCCCAGCCGGAGAACAGCGCCGGGCTCATCAGGTGCTCGACGACCTGCCCGGCCCTCTCCGGCGGGACGATGCCGCTCCACAGCAGGTGTCCGATGTTGGAGGACAGGCTGTCGACGGGGGTGCCGTCGTGGTCGAGTGCGAGGGCGTAGTAGCCGCGGTCGTCGATCCAGAAGTCCCGGTTGAAGCGGTCCTTGAGCGCCGCCGCCTCGCGTTCCAGCCGGTCGGCCAGGGCTGGGTCGCCCCAGAACGTACGGGCCAGCCGCGCCCCACGGATCTTGGCGTCGTAGGCGTAGCCCTGCACCTCGCAGGTGGCCCTGGGGAAACCCGGCAGTCTGCCGTCGGCGTAGGAGATGCTGTCCCAGGAGTCCTTCCAGCACTGGTTCTCCAGGCCGGTGGCCCGGTTGCGTCGTTCGTACGAGACGTAGCCGGTGGATGTCAGATCCGCGTACTGGTCGATCCACGCCAGGGCCGCTCGGGCCTCCTGCTCCAGCTCGATCACCAGCGCCGCGTCGCCGCTCCACCGTTCGTACTCGTCGAGCAGCACCACGAACAGCGGCGAGGCGTCCACGGTGCCGTAGTACGGCGAGTGCGGCTGTTCCTCGAACGCGGCCGACTCGCCGTAGCGCAACTCGTGCAGGATCCGGCCGGGGTCCTCCTCCAGGACGTCGTCGGTCCGGGCGCCCTGCAGTGAGGCGAGGATCCGCAGTGTCGGCGGGGTCAGCGACGGTGTGACGGGCAGGGTCTGCAAGCAGGTGAGCAGGCTGTCCCGGCCGAACAGGGTCATGAACCAGGGCAGCCCGGCCGCGGGGACGGTCGCGCCACCGAGCGAGAGCGGAGCGAAGCGCAGCGCCGCCAGGTCCACCAGGCTGCGCTGGTACACCTGCTGCAGCGCGGTGTTCTCGGTGTCCAGTTGCGGGGCCGCCGCGACCCACGCGCGCACGCTCTCCGGCAGGGTGGACTCGTCCGGGCGCAGGGTCCGTACCGCGGAGCGGAGGTCGACGCCGTCCGGACGCAGCGCCCGCATGACCACCCGCAGCTGCGTCGACCACTGCTGCCCGGACCGCACCCGAGGCCTGAACCGGAGACCGCGCGGATCGAAGGTGGTCGGCTCACTCGCCGACACGGACACCTCCCGCTGGAACGTGCCGCGCCGATAGCCCAGACGCAACTCGTCCGGACCGATGTGGGTGTAGTAACTGCCAGCCTTGTCGCGGATGTCGAACTTGATGTCGAAGATGTCGGCGAAGTCGGCCGCCACCTCCAACCGCACGTCGAGGTCGACGTCCTGCTCGCCGTAGTTGAACACCGTCAGCGACTCGGTCAGATCCGGCCCGATCCGCCGCCGCCGGATCGCCGACACGTCAGCCTCCACGTAGTCGACCCGCCCGCCCGGCACCACGAAGAACGCCACCTCGTAGTACTGGCTGTCATCCACCGACAGCGCGGTCAACCGCTCGCCGTTGACAGTGAGCACCCACCGGGACAGGAAACGGGTGTCGGCGGCGAACAACCCGACCGGGGTGGCGGGCGAGGCGTCCACATCACCGCTGGCGTCCGACACGATGAAGGTGCTTCCGTCGATGCACGAAACGGTGCCCGGAGTGTCCTCCATAGGGTCACTTTCCCCCGCGATGGGCGACTGCTTGCCGCTGTGCAGCAGGCGGCACCGGGAACAGCCGACCGATCCGCAGCGCCAGGCCGAGGTCCCCGTCGACCAGGATCTCGCCCCGCGTGATCGCGGCGAGGCCGTTCAGCTCACCCCGCGCCATCACATCCGCGACCTCGGCGGACGTGGTGATGACGGTCCCGGCGGAACCAGCATCCCGCGTCACCCGCAACCACCCATGATCAATGTCCAGCAGCCACTTCTCCACCCGATCCCCGTCCCGGATGTCGAACCGGACGTTACCGCGCACCTTGCAGAACCGTGGGTCGTGGCCAACTTCCGCCAACTGCTTGAAGAAGGCGCTGATCGCCGTCATACGACCTCCACAACCGCTGGTAAGGGCGCACGCCGCCTACCCAGCGCACGCGGGTCCTAACTCTCGGCGGGCGGCGGGAAAGCGGGCCGGTGACCGTGGGAGTTCGCCGCCGCGCCGCGATCGCCGCCGTCGACGAGCGAGGCGGAGAGGCACGCCGCGCGGGGCGGTCTGCCGGTGCTCGACTGCGCAAGCCGGAAGGGCAGGTGGGGTAGCCGTGCACATCAAAGGTCTTCGTTTGATCTAATCCGGTCTCCGGAGCAGCCCCACCGCGACGGCCCTTCAGGGATCAAGGAGAGCTAATCATGACCGTCCCGCAGCGTGTCGCGATCGTCACCGGAGGCTCCCATGGCATCGGCCGGCGGACCGTGGAACGGTTGGCGGTGGACGGCTTCGCGGTGGTGCTCAACTACGCCACGAGCAAGGTCGAGGCGGAGCAGGCCGTGGCCGAGGTCATCGCCGCCGGCGGAGACGCCATCGCGGTGCAGGCCGACGTCGCCGACGAGTTCGCGGTGGCCGAGCTCTTCGACACCGCCGAGCGGACGTACGGCGGAATCGACGTCGTCGTGCACTCGGCCGGGATAGCGATCCACTCCCCCATAGCCGAACTGGACCTCGCAGACCTGGACCGGGTGCACCGCACCAATGTCCGCGGCACCTTCGTGGTCGACCAGCAGGCGGCCCGCCGGGTGCGGCCCGGAGGCGCGATCATCAACATCTCCAGCACGACGCCCCGGCTGTCCCTGCCCGGCTACGCCGCCTACGCCGCGAGCAAGGCCGCGATGGACTCGATCACCCTGATCCTGGCCCGCGAGCTCCGGGGGCGCGACATCACCGTGAACGCGGTCGCGCCCGGCGCCACCACCACCGCGCTCTTCCTCGAGGGCAAGGACGAGCAGGCGATCGCCCAGATGGCGGCGATGTCGCCGATGAACCGGCTCGGCGACCCGAGCGACACCGCCGACGTGGTGGCCTTCCTCGCCGGCCCGGCCCGTTGGATCAACGGCCAAGTGCTGTACGTCAACGGAGGCGCCGCCTGACCCGCCGGAGCAGGGCCGCACGCGTCGATCCGGAGCTCCGGCGTGGGCCGGAGCTCCGGACGTCGGGACCGGCGGGAACCGGTCGGCGTGGTGTTACAGGGTCACCGTCCAGCTGTTGATGTAGCCGACGTCCCCGGCGGCGGCGTCCTGCACCCGCAGCGTCCAGGTGCCGGCACGGGCCTCACTGGCGAGGTTGACCGGGTACGTCTGGTTGATGTTGTCGGTCGAACCACCGGTCCGGTTGTGCAGGGTGTAGACCGAGCCGTCCGGCGCGACCAGGCTCACCACCAGGTCACCGATGAACGTGTGCACGATGTTCACCGCGACCGTGCTCGTCGCGCTGGCGTTGCCGGCGCAGCCGGCGATCGCGATGGTGCTGTTCACCGTGCTGTTGTCCGAGATCGTCACGTCCGTGCCGTTGGTGCCGCTGCACCCGGGGGTCACATCGAGCTTCAGCGTCCAGCTGTTGAGGTAGCCGACGTCCCCGGAGGCCGCGTCCTGCACCCGCAGCCGCCAGGTGCCGTTGCTGGTCTCGCTGGAGAGGTTGACCGGGTAGGTCTGGTTGATGTTGTCGGTCGAACTACCGGTCCGGTTGTGCAGGGTGTAGACCGAGCCGTCCGGCGCGACCAGGCTCACCACCAGGTCACCGATGTACGTGTGCACGATGTCCACCGCGACCGTGCTGGCCGCCGAGGCGGTGCCGGCGCAGCCGGAGATGGTGACCGAGCTTTCCACCGTGCTGTTGTCCGAGATCGACACGTCCGTGCCGTTGGTCTGCGAGCAGCCCGGCGGGCCGTTGACCGTCAGCGCGTACGAGGTGCTCTGGGTGGTCTCCGGGCCGGTGCCGATGATCGTCACGGAGTAGGTGCCCGGCACCGCCGTGCCGGCGGTGCTGAGCGTCAGGGTCGCCGAGCCACCCGAGGTGACCGACGACGGGCTGAAGCTCGCGGTGACGCCGGCGGGCAGGCCGGCCGCGGTCAGGGCCACCGTGTGCGGGCTGCCGATCGTCGTGGTCGTGCTGACCGTCGCGGTGAGCGAGCCGCCCGGGTTGACCGCCCCGGCGGCCGGCGCGACCGCGATGCCGAAGTCCTGGGTCGGCGGGATGATGTTGCCGGTGTAGAGCAGCTTGTTCGGCGAGCCGGTGCCACCGCCGGTCACCACGTCGCTGGTGGCGTCGTTGTACAGCTTGTCGCGTACCTGCTGCGGGGTGTACGACGGGTTGGCGGCGAGCACCAGCGCGGCGGCGCCGGTGACGTGCGGGGCCGCCATCGACGTGCCGCTGATCGTGTTGGTCGCGGTGTCGCTGGTGTTCCAGGCCGAGGTGATCGACGATCCGGGGCCGAAGATGTCCAGGCAGGTGCCGTAGTTGGAGTAGCTGGCCTTGGCGTCGGTGGAGGTGGTGGCGCCGACGGTGATCGCGGTCGGGGTGCTGGCCGGCGACTTGGTGCACGCGTCGGTGCTCTCGTTGCCGCCCGCGACACCGTAGGTGACGCCGTCGGCGATCGAGGCGGTGACCGCGTCGTTCAACGCCTGGTCGGCGGGACCGCCGAGGCTCATGTTCGCCACCGCCAGTTCGCCCGGGTCGTGGTCCGCGGTCACCCAGTCGATGCCCGAGATGACCTGGGCGTAGGTGCCGCTACCGGCATTGTCCAGCACCCGCACCCCGACCAGGGTCACGCCCTTGGCCACCCCGTGGGCGGTGCCGCCGACGGTGCCGGCCACGTGCGTACCGTGCCCGTTGCCGTCGTCGGCGCTGCCGCCGTCGATGGCGTCGAACCCGGTGATCGCCCGGCCGCCCAGGTCGCTGTGGGTGAACCGGACGCCGGTGTCGATGATGTACGCCGTCACACCCGCGCCGTTGTTCGGGTAGGTGTAGGTGTTGTTCAGCGGGAGGTTGCGCTGGTCGATGCGGTCCAGGCCCCAGGACGGGGTGGGCGTCTGGGTGCCCGCGATCGACACGGTGTGGTTCTGCTCGACGTACTTGACCGCCGGGTCGGCGGCGAGTCGACGGGCCTGCTGTGCCGACAGTCGCGCCTCGAAACCACGCACCGAGTTCTGGTACGTCCGGGCCACCGTGCCGCCGTGCCGGGCCGCGAGGTCCTTGGCGCTGGCGGTGACCAGGGAACGGGTCACCGCGGTGTCCTTGAAGACCACGATGTACGAGTCGGCGACGGCGGTGGCACCGCCCGCATGAAGGATCTCCCCCTCCGCCGGTGCCGCCATCGCCGGTGTCCCGAGGGCCACCGCGGTGGTGGCCGCGGTGGCCGCCAGTCCAAGACGCCAACGGCGCCGAGACGAACCTGTCATCTTTCCAGCCTCCTTCCGATCCCCGACCGACGCGCTTGTGACACATCGACCGACGACTCTGCATCTACTGACACAGATGCTAGGGCCAGGAGGCATCGATGTTTAGATATGTGATTCGGACTCGCACTGCCGTACGCTGTCCTCCGATTACTGGCATCCACGATGGTTGATTGGAGCGCCTTCGTTGCCGCAGGGAAATAATAGACCTTCGACAATGGCACGATTGCCGAGCCATTACGCGACAGCCCCGCGATCCGCATCTCCTGCGGGGTCAGGCTCCGGCCGCGGGTGGTGGGTGCCCGCCGACCGTATGGCCGGCGGGCACCGTGCCGCTGTTGGTGGCGGGCGTCAGTCGGAGCAGCAGCCGCCGGCCTGGCCGGTGGGGGCGGCGTTGAGGGTGACCAGGCTCGACGGAGCGGCCAGGAGGCCGCCGGAGATGCCGGTGGCCAGCCCCCGCCCGGCGGGCTCGGCGGCGGCCGGGGCCGGTCCGCAGCAGTCGTCGCCGGTGGAGCCAACGGGGTTGCTGTTGCACACGCCGGTCTCGGGCAGGTCGAGCTGGACGTCCCGGGCGGCGTCCCAGTCCCCGGCCAGCGCGGCGACGACGGATCGAACCTGCTCGTAGCCGGTGGCCATGAGGAACGTCGGCGCCCGTCCGTAGCTCTTCGCGCCGACCGCGTGGTAGCCGGCCTCGGGGTGGGACAACTCGTCCACGCCGTGCGGGGGGACGGTGCCGCAGGAGTGCTCGTTCGGGTCGATCAGCGGTGCGAGTGCGCGGGTGGCGCCCATGACCGGGTCCAGGTCCAGGCGCAGTTCGGTGACGATGGAGTGGTCGGGGCGGAAGCCGGTGGCGGCGACGATCCGGTCCACGGTGACGGCCTCCTCGCTGCCGTCGGCGTGCCGGACGACCACCGAGACGCGGTCCTCGGTGGGGGTGATGGCGTGCACGGCGAAGCCGGTGAGCAGCCGGATCCGGCCGGCGTCGACGTGCTCGCGCAGCCGTGCGCCGAGGGCGCCGCGCGCGGGCAGGGCGTCGGCGCCGCCGCCGCCGTAGGTGCGCGCCGGCGAGGCGGTGCGGATCGCCCAGGTCACCTCGGTGCCCGGCCGGTCGACGGCCAGTTCCGCGAGGGACAGCAGGGTGTTGGCGGCGGAGTGACCCGCGCCGACGACGAGGGTGTGCCGGCCGGCGAACCGGTCGCGGTCCGCGCCGAGCACGTCCGGCAGGGCATGCTCCAGGAACGCGGCGGCTGCGCTCTCGCCGCGGGCGGGCAGGCCGGAGGCGCCGACGACGTTCGGGGTGTGCCAGGTGCCGGAGGCGTCGATGACCGCCCGGGCGAGCATCTCGTCGCCGTCGGTGAGGCGGATCAGGAACGGGGTGGTGTCGCGGCCGGCGGTGCGCAGCCGGTCCAGGCCGAGGCGGGAGATCGCCTCGACCCGGGCGCCGTAGCGCAGGTGCGGCTTGAGGCCCGGCACCTCCGCGAGGGGCTGGAGGTAGTCGCTGACCAGCTCGGCGCCGGTGGGCAGGGCGTCGGGGGCGGGGGCGACCCAGCCGGCGTCGTCGAGGAGTCGGCGGGCGGCGGGGTCGATGTTGTACCGCCACGGGGAGAACACGCGGACGTGCCCCCACTGTCGTACCGCCGCCCCCGGCGTGTCGCCGGCCTCGACGACGGTGAAGGGCAGGCCGCGCTCGTGCAGGTGCGCGGCGGCGGCCAGTCCGACCGGGCCGGCGCCGATCACCACGACGGGCAGGTTGTCCGTGGTGCTCATCAGGCAACTCCTCTGTGTTGAGAACTGTCGAATCAAGGAAGCAGGCAGGTGCCCCGCCGTGGAGACGAGGTTCAGTTGGTGACCGGGCTGCGGCGTTCGAGCAGGACGACGTCGCGCCACCGGCCGTGGTGGCGGCCCACCCGTTCGCGGACGCCGATGACCCGGAATCCGGCCCGCTGGTGGAGGGCGAGGCTGGCGGCGTTCTCGGGGAAGACGCCGGACTGGATCGTCCAAATGCCGGCGGTCTCGGTCGAGCCGATCAGCGCGTCCAGCAGCAGCCGGGCCACCCCTCGGCCCCGGGCGGCCGGATCGACGTAGACGGAGTGTTCCACCACCCCGGCGTAGACGGGCCGGGTCGAGGTCGGCGAGACGGCGATCCAGCCGAGGACGGTGCCGTCGCCGTCGACGGCTACGAGGCGGTGATCGGGAAGCCTGCTCGCGTCGAACGCCGCCCAGGTGGGTGCGGTGGTTTCGAAGCTGGCGTCGCCGTCGTCGAGACCGGCCTGGTGGATGGCCCGGACCCGCTCGGCGTCGTCGACCGTCATGGGGCGGACGGTGATGTCGGCCATCAGCAGGCTCCGTTCGGGTTGGGGGGCGGGGTGGCCCATGACGACGTCGGCGGCCGAGCACGACCCCTCCACGCCGCCTGTCTCGACGCCCGTCGAATCAGAGACTTGCATGCTGATTAGATGAATGTCAACCTAGAGGAATGTCAAAGCAAGGGACGCCGCCTCCCGCCATCGACCTCACCACCGATGAGCCGTGCTGCCCGTCCTTGGCGCAGGGCAGGGTGCCGGCACAGACCGCGGCGGTTCTCGCGCCCGCGTTCAAGGCGCTCGGCGACCCGGTGCGGTTGCAGTTGATGTCGATGATCGCCTCGGCCGAGGGCGGGGAGGCGTGCGTCTGCGAGCTGACCCCCGCGTTCGACCTGAGCGGGCCGACCATCTCGCATCACCTCAAGACGCTGCGCGAGGCCGGCCTGGTCGACGCCGAGCGGCGCGGCACGTGGGTGTACTACCGGGCCCGGCCCGCCATCCTGCGGCAGCTCGCCGCGCTGCTCACCGTCGAACCGGCCCCGGTGGCGTAGGCCGCGCCCTGTCGGGGGGCGGTCCTCCGAGCCGGTCCCGCAAGCGCCACCGGACACACCTCAACGACGAATCCCGACGGGAGTGCCCGTGAGCACCGCCACCCACGACGATCCCACCACCGCGGTGGTCGGCCGCCTGTCCCGCCTCGACCAGTTCCTGCCGGTCTGGATCGGCCTGGCGATGGTCGCCGGCCTCCTCCTCGGCCGGCTCGTCCCCGGCCTCGACACCGCGCTGGACGCCGTCAAGATCGGCGGAATCTCCCTGCCCATCGCCCTCGGCCTGCTGATCATGATGTACCCGGTGCTGGCCAAGGTCCGCTACGACCGCCTCGACACCGTCACCGGCGACCGACGGCTGCTGGTCTCGTCACTCGTCCTCAACTGGCTCGTCGGGCCCGCGCTGATGTTCGCCCTCGCCTGGATCTTCCTGGCCGACCAGCCCGAGTACCGCACCGGCCTGATCATCGTCGGCCTTGCCCGCTGCATCGCCATGGTCATCATCTGGAACGACCTGGCCTGCGGCGACCGCGAGGCCGCCGCCGTCCTGGTCGCCCTCAACTCCGTCTTCCAGGTCCTCGCCTTCGGGCTGCTCGGCTGGTTCTACCTGGCCGCACTCCCCGACTGGCTCGGCCTGCCCGGCGCCGGACTGAACGTCTCCGGCTGGGACATCGCCCGCAACGTGCTCATCTTCCTCGGCATCCCGCTGCTCGCCGGGTACCTCACCCGCCGCCTCGGCGAGCGCGCCAAGGGCCGCGACTGGTACGAGTCCCGCTTCCTGCCCAGGATCGGCCCCACCGCCCTCTACGGCCTGCTGTTCACCATCGTGATCCTGTTCGCCCTCCAGGGCGACGCCATCACCAACCGGCCGCTGGACGTCGTCCGCATCGCCCTGCCGCTGCTGGTCTACTTCGCCCTCATGTGGGCCGGTTCCTACCTGCTCGGCCGGTCCATCGGCCTGAGCTACGAGCGCACCACCACCCTGGCGTTCACCGCAGCCGGCAACAACTTCGAACTCGCCATCGCCGTGGCCATCGGCACCTTCGGCGTCGCCTCCGGTCAGGCCCTCGCCGGCGTCGTCGGCCCGCTCATCGAGGTACCCGTCCTCGTCGGCCTGGTCTACGTCTCCCTGTGGGCACGCCGACGGTTCTTCACCGCCGCCCCGGCGCCCCGGCCATGACCTGCCCGGACCGGGGCGGCACCGAAGTCACGCGAATCCCGCCCCCGTCGAGGCCATGGCCACGGGTGGAGAAGCTCCTCGCCGGGCTGCGCCCCACCGCGTAGCGGCCAGCGCTGAGGGTTGTCCCTGGTCAGCCCTCATCGTGGTCTCGCCACCGGGCGAGTTTCCGTCGGGAGGCAAGAGTGTCGGGGTGCCGGGGGCCGAGCACTCGAAGCTGGTCGGCGAGCACGTGCTCGGTCGCCTCGACGGCCCCGGCGCGGTCACCGGCCTCGCTCCGCCAGTGGGCCAGATTACGCCGGGTGGTCAGGGTGTGTGGGTGGTCGGGGCCGAACACTCGGAGGTAGGCGGCCAGCACCTGCCGGAGGGCTTCCACCGCGCCGGCCGGGTCACCGGCCGCACCCCGCCAGTAGGCCAGGTTGCTACTGGTGCTCAGCGTATGTCGATGGTCGGGGCCCAGTACCCGCGACCGGTCGGCCAGCACCTGCCGGAGGCCTTCCACCGCGCCGGCCGGGTCACCGGCCGCACCCCGCCAGTAGGCCAGATTGTTGCGGCTGAAGAGGGTGTCGGGGTGGTCGGGACCCATGACCCGCAACCGATCGGCCAGCACCTGTGCGAAGGCTTCGACCGCGCCGGCCGGGTCGCCGGCCTCACCCCGCCACTGGGCGACGTGGTGAAGGGCGGTCAGGGTGTCTGGGTGGTCTGGGCCGAGCACTCGCAGGCAGTCGGTGTGCAGATCGGTGAAGTAGGCCACGGCGGCGGCGGGTTGGCCGGTGTCGCCGAGACTGCGTCCAGCCCGGAACAGCACGGCGTGGCAGTGGAGATCGAGCAGGGCGTGGCGGGGGTGCTCGTACAGTGCTGCGGTGTTTGCGCGCAGGACCTGGCTGCCGGCCGGGTCGTCCCGTTCCGGGGCCGGCCAGAACTCCAGCAGCGCGTCGGCGGCGATCCGGGCGGGGGTGTCGAGCTGGTCCGGGGTGAGTTGGTCGCGGGTGGCCCGTTGGACGAGGGCGTGGACCTCAAGCTGGTCAGCGCCGCACCTGACGAGGCTGAGTCGGTGCAGGTTGCGCAGGGCGTCTTTGACGGCTCCCCGGTCGACTGGCTCAGCGTTTCCGCCCCGGTCGAGGCCGCTGAGGTGGTCGGTGACCGCCGAGGTGGTGAACAGGCCGACGGGAATCCCGTTGGGGTCCCACATCGCGGCCAGCTCCAACAGGGGCCGGGCCAGTCCCCGTGGCTGGAGCCGGTCGGCGGCGATGATCGACAACCACCAGGTCCCCGCGACCGTCGCGCGGTGCTCGTCGGGCAGCGCCTCGGGCTCGGGCAGCAGGTGGGCGAGCGCGCGTTGCCGGTCGGCCAGCCGAGCTCGGTACCCGGCGCAGTCCAGCCCTCGGTCGGTGAGGTAGGCGGTGGCCTGAGCCAGCGCCAACGGAAGGTGGCCGAGGTCGGCGGCGAGTTGGTGGAGTTGGTCGGCGGGCTCGTGCGGCAGCTTGTGCCGTAGGTACGCGGTCGCTTCGCCAGGGGTGAACACGTCGACGTCGAGCAGCCGGCGCTTGCCGCCGGCGAGAGCGGCATCGCGGCGGCGGGTGGTCACCAGCACCGTGCCGGTGGGCATGGCGGGCGGCCACAGACCGATGAGGTCGGCGGGGGCCCGCAGGTCGTCGAGCACGATCAGCCAGCGCCGGTCGGTCGTCGCCAGCCACGCCAGGAACCGGGTCGCGGCCTGTTCACCCTCCTCGTCGGCGGTGTCGAGGACTCCGTACGCGCCCTGGGCGTACGTGGCGACAACGCCCTGCCGGGTGGCGGCAGTGACCCATACCAGCAGATCAACCCGTTGCCGCGACCACGCATCACGGGCGGCGGCGGCGGCCAGCTGGGTCTTGCCCACCCCACCCAGCCCGGACAGCACCGCCGTCCCGCCCCCTGCGGTGGCCTGCTCCAGCTCGATGGTGCGCTGTCGGTGCTGGTAGGCGTCGGCCACCGTCGGGATCACCCCGACGAGGTGTGGCCACCTCACCACTCGGCCGGTGTTGACCGTCACCGGGGCGTGAAACTGGCCCACCGGCCCGTAGGTGGTGTGGAGATGTACCGCTGCGGTGGGGTCGGTGGGGCCGGTGCCGGGGGCGGTCGACCCTGCTACGCCCCCGGCCGGGCCGGGGGGACCGGCAACTGCCCGTAGCTGACACTGACCGGGCCGGTCATGATGCCTGCGGTCGGCCCGTAGGCGGTGTCCACACGTGCGGTGCCGTCACCGACCTGCGCACCCTGCGTCCCGCGCAGATCCACCGTGTACCTGCCGGCCCGGGAGCCTTCCGGATCCACCAGATCGAGAAGCCGACTGGCGGCGGTCAGGACCTTCTCGTCCCGGTCGGCACCGGAATCCGCCAGCTCCGCACCGATCCGTCTCTCCCACACCCCCGGATCGGTCTCGGCTGCCTCCAGGAGCTGCTCCACGGCACGGCGGCCTGTCAGCCGGCGCCGCAGCGCGTCACGCAAACCCGTGTAGACGTCCACCGCCACAGCACTGGTCCCCGCGCCCGCCCCCGCCGCCAACGCCGCCGCGATCAACTCGACACCGGTCACCGCGACCACCCTCCATTCACGACACCGGCCGATTATGTCATCGCCCGACAAGAGCGCGCGTGCCTGCCGGCCGAGGCGGACGGACGGGCGGAAGTGCGGCGTGAGCGTCCCGCCGGACCGCGATCCGGCGGGACCCGGACCGGCAAGCCCGTCGTCCTCGGCACCGAAACGCCGGTGGGTTTCCTCAACGCCGATCAATAGAATCAGCGGCGGCAGGTGGCAGCGACACCACGGGGGTCGGTAATGGAGCCGGTAGCGCGACGCGGGGACGAGCGGGTCGGCACGGGCCGCCCAGCCGGTGGCCGGCTGCCCCTGGCTGGCGACGACCCGTCGGGGTCGGTCGACCAGGCCTACGGGCGGTAGCCCCATGATGTCGGCGCCCCCGGAACAGGCGATGCCAGCGGAGCCGCCGCCCGCGCACCAGCGGCTGTCGAACGCGGGCACCCTCCCCCGGTTCGTCCTGCTGATCGTCCTCTTCGTGGGGACCGCCGCGGTCATCACGGCCAGCCTCATCAAGGCGCGCACCGACCCGAACGGCGTACGGGTCGGCTGCGGGCTCGCGGCCGGAGGCGATCCGGGCCTGAGTGACCTCGACGTGAGTCTGCGGACGGTCGACCAACAGTCCGCGTTCGAGGACTGCGTGGACCGCTTCGTGCCGGCCCTGGCGTGGTGGTGGGATCCTGCGGCGCTGCTGCTGCTGGTGGTCTGCGCGGCGGTGCTGTACTGGGCGCTGCCGATGTGGAAGGGGCGGCGGGGCCGGGTCCTGCCGGTCGAGCAGGTCGACGGTGACGCCGAACTGATGGCCACCCTGGCCGAGTTGGTTGCCGTGGCCGGGTTGCGCCGCCCACCCCGCTTCGTCATCGCTCCCGCCGTGCCGACCGCCGGCGCTGTGGTCTTCGGCCGGCTGCGCCGTTACACCGTCTGCCTGGACGGTGGCCTGGTCGCCCAGCGCCATCGTGAGCCCGAGGGCTTCCGGGCAGTGCTGTTGCACGAGTTGGCGCACCTGCACAACCGCGACGTCGACATCACGTACGCGACCGTCTCGCTGTGGCGGATCCTGCTGGGGGTGGTCGTCCCACTCGATCTGGCGTACATCGCGGCCGTGAGCCTGCCTGCCACAGCCGGCTCGTACATGGCGACGCGGGAACAGTCCCGGGTGGCGCACCACGTGGCGATGCTGGTCGTCACGGTCGTCCTGGTCTACCTGGCCCGTGCGGACATCCTGCGTACCCGTGAGCTCCACGCCGACCTCACGGCCCGGCGCTGGGGCGCGGACGTACGGCTCTGGGAGGCCGCAGCCGGGCCGGAGGTGACAGAACGGGCCGCCTCCCCCCGGTTCGCCACCAGGCGGCTGGTGGCCGCCGGGGCCTCGCTCTGGCACACCCATCCGAGTTGGGAGCAGCGGCTCAGGTCGTTGGCCGATCCGGGGGCGGTGTTCACCCCACGGGCGCTGCCCTTCTTCCTGACCGGCGCGACGGCGGCGATCGCCGCCACCAGGATGCCGGCGCTGCTGTCCCTGCTGGGGGTCACCGGCAACTGGGAGAACTGGGCCGTGGCGGTGGTCGTCGCGGTCCTGGTCACCACGACCACCGGGCTGCTGCTCTGGCCGGCCGTGACCCACGCGGCGCTCACCACCGGCCCGGCACCGTCCGGGCTACCGGGCGGCTGCTGGCTGGGGGTCGGCCTGATCGTGGGTGAGCTGGCGGTCGGTCGCACCGGCAGTGTCTGGGACCTGCTCCCCGAGCAGCCCGCCTTCCTGGTGCTGCCCGTGCTCGCGGGGCTCGCGGCCGTCTGGTGGACGGCGGAGTACGCCCAGGTCTCGGCCGCCGGGACGACGGGTACGCGACGACGCTGGCCGCTGCTGGTGGGGCTCGGCGTGAGCTGTTTCGTGCTGGCCCTGTGGTGGCGATGGTGGGAGGCCGAGGGCACCACCCTCGCGGGCGGTCTCCTGTCCTTCAGCGGCGATCTCGTCGACGCACACGAGCAGAGCCTGACCGACGGCCACGGGTACGAGGGGCCGCTGCTGGCCCTCGCTCCCGGTCTACCGGTGCTGCTGGCCCTGAGCAAGCGCCCGGAACTGCTCTGGACGACCGGGGCACTCTGGGTCCTCCCGTTCCTGGCCTGGCTTCCCCGC
The DNA here is from genome assembly GCF_050948415.1 of Micromonospora sp. CA-111912. Lineage (NCBI taxonomy): Bacteria > Bacillati > Actinomycetota > Actinomycetes > Micromonosporales > Micromonosporaceae > Micromonospora > Micromonospora sp. CA-111912. The sequence goes on along the minus strand of NZ_CP192007.1, from coordinate 3,215,749 downwards.
GCCGCCGGCCCCACCCGGCCACGGCCGGTCCTGTCCGCCGCCGGGATCGGAGCGCTCTGCGCCGCGGTGGCGGCGGTGGCGGCAACCGCCGCCCTGCGGGTGTGGTCGCCGGTGATCGCCGGCCGGGAACAGACCCACCTCCTCGCCTACACGACGTGGCTCGTGGTCGTCGTCATCGGTGTCATGTGGCTGGCGGCCGGTGCCACCGCCGCGCTGGCGGACCGCTGCCCGCTGATCCAGGCCCTGGTCGTGGCGGGTGCCACCGGGCTGGCCGGGCTGGTCACCACCGCCGCGCTGGTCTCGGTCGACGGTTGCGTCCGGCCGCTCACGATCCTGGCGTCGTCGTGCCGGCCCGATCCCCTGGGCGGCTGGTCGTTGTTGACGTTGCTGGCTCCGACGACGCTGGGCCTGGGCGGGTTTCTCACCGTCGCGGTCGCCGCCCTCGGCACGCTGGCAGGAAGGACGCTCCGCCGGTTGCGCGCCCGTGCCGCGGTCGCCCGGCGGGCCGGGGACGACTCCCCCGCCCCGGTCCACCCCAGCCGGCTGGCACCGCGCCGGGCACTGGTGGTGGTGCCGTGTTTGTTGATGACGGCGTTGACCACCGCCGTGACCGTGGCCGACCTCCGGTCACCTGCTTCGACGCCCACCGCCTCCGCCGCACTGGCGCCCGCACTCAGTGCGCAGGCCACCTCACCCGCGGTGCGGGCGGCGCAGGTGCACGCCTGGCGGGCGCTCGGCGGGGACGAGCGGGCCGACGAGGTCCTGACCAGCCTGCTGGACCTGCTGCGGCGGCTCGATCAGCTCACCGCCGACGGGTCGGACCGGGTACTGACCGACTGGGCGTTCATCGACACCGAGGTGCGGCCCCGCTGCGTCGACCTCGCCGAACGGGTCGCCGGCGCCCGCCGGTACTTCCGCCATCCCGACCCGCAGGGCCAGGCTGCCTGGAATGCCCTGCTGACCAGGGCGGAGCGGGCGGGCGGCGACTGTGACCTCACCATCGGGCGCCGGAACCGGGCCGGGTACCTCACGGCGATCCGACAGCTGCTGTCGCTCGGGCAGGACGTGCCCGGCATGGGCAAGGCGATCTTCCGCTGAGCGGGCCCGCCCGGCCGGAGACGCCGTCGCGCATCGGCTCGCGGCTGTCGGTCCGGCCACGGGCACCGGGCCTTGAACCGGTCGACGCGCGGACCGTCCTGGCGCTCCGGTCAACGGGGGCCCGGCACGAGCGGCATGACCATCCCCGCCCGCTTGACGGAGCGTAGGGCAACGGCTATGTCCGCGTGTTGCAGGCCGGGCAGCTGGCCAATGGTGCCGGACAGGAACTCGTAGAGCGCGGCGTCATTCTCCAGCGCGACCTCGCCGCACAGGTTCCGGTCCCCGGTCGTCGCGGCGATCATCAGGACGGCGGGGTGCGCGGCGAGCAGCTCACCGGCCTGCCCGAGCTGGGTGGGGTTGATGCTGAGGAAGATGAACGCGTTCACCGTGAGCCCGACCACGCTGGGCTCGACAACCGTCCGCATGCGCAGGAATCCGGCCGCCATCATCGCCTCGGCCCGCCGTCGTACGGTGGCGGGGCTCGCGCCGCACCGCTCGGCCATCTGCTGCCAACCCTGGCGGCCGTCCTTGGCGAGGCTGTCGACGATCATCTCGTCGAGCGGGCTGAGCCGCGACGGCGCCTCGACGAGCGTCTGCTCGTCCCATCGATCCATCCGTTGCGCCCGTAGCCTGTCGACCACCTCCGCCGGCAGCAGGCTCGGGCTCCAGTTGTGTGGTGTGGCGAACCTACGGATCACCTGGTTGCTCCAGACGGCGAGGACGCCGTCCAGGCCTGGCAGCTGCTTGAACATGAGCTGGAGCAGGTGCTCGTTGGAGGTGTAGGAAACCTCGGCCAGGCAGTCCACGCTGCCGGTGAGCAGCTTGACCGATCCGCATTCCTCCCACCGGGCCAGGTGCTCGGCAGAACGGCTGGCGGCGTCCGGGCGGCAGCGCAGCCGGACGAACAGCGATCGCGCCCGGCGGGTCGCCTCGCCGTCCATGACGCCGATGACCCGGACCGCTCCGCTGCGGAGAAGCCGCGGGATCCGCCGGGACACGGTCGCCTCCGAGGTGAACACCGCCTCGCCGATCTGCGCGTGGGTTGCCCGCGGGTGAGCGAGCAGGGCACCGACGATCCGGCGGTCGAGTTCGTCCAAGGATCCGTCGATCCCGTCACCTGAGCGGTTCTTCATACTGGAATCTTGCATCTCACACCACGATCTTGACAATCTGCCTCGTGCCTCCGGCAGACTCTCGTCCACGGCTACCAAGGGTTTGAGGAGGCAGAAGGTGGCGCATCCGATCAGGCGCTCGAACGCGGCCAGAGGCGTCGCGGCGGGTACGGTTGTACTGCTCGCGGCGGCTGTGCTGCCGGCGGGTACGGCGTCGGCGTCGTCCGACACGGCGAAGAACCAGACGCGGCCCGCGCAGCACGTGATCATGTTCGACTTCGACGGGTTCGACCCCCGTTTCCTTGAGGGGCGCTACGCCGACCTGGCGGAGCTGCCCAATATCCGGGCACTGATCGAGAATGGCGCCCACGGCGTCGCAGACGGGTCGTACTCGTCGTATTCCAACTCGTCCCGGACGACGACGGCGACCGGCGCGTACCCCGCCGTGCACCGCAACACCGGCTACTACTACAACCACGAGACCAACCGTGGCGTCTCCCAGGAGCGGTACATCGAGCCCGGCGTCGAGACGATCGCCCACTCGCTGAAGCGGCAGGACCGCACCTCGGCCTACCTCCAGTGGTACGCGGTGCAGAACTACGGCGCCACGTACGGTGACCCCGCCGCGCTGTACACCCAGCCGGGCGGAAACTGCGAGACCCGCGCCAACCAGGCGATCGCGCTGCTGCGTGGCGAGCCCGTCAACTCCGGCGGCACGATGGTCGACCCGGGCGCGATCCCGGACCTGATCACCGTCTACTGCGACGACGTCGACGGCGCGCTGCACGACGGCGGATTCACCGACCCCGACCTTCCGGCCGCCCTGGCCCGGGTGGACGCCCAGATCGGGCGGGTTCGCGACGCCGCCCGCGAGGCCGGCATCCTGGACCGGACGGCCTTCCTCGTCACCGCCGACCACGGTGCCCGGGAGTGGACCGTTCCGCTGCTGCCCGAGGTGCTCGACCGGCTGTCCGTGACGGGCCTCAAGGTCCAGGTCATCTCCTCCTCGGGCGGCGTACCGGACCCGACGAGCGAGATCGTCATCGTGGCCTCCCCGCGTACCGCCGACATCACCCTGAGCGGTAGGGCGGACACTGCGAAGAACGCGCGCCGCATTGCCAAGATCATTAAGGGCATCCCGGGGATCGCGGCCGTCCATGACGAGCGGGACCTGCGCCGGATGAAGGCCAGCGACAAGCTCGGTGACCTCGTCGTGGAGCCGGTCGAGCCGTACCACCTGTCCACGCTCACCGACGGCGCCCCGCGCGCCTCGCACGGCGCGCTGCCGGAGTCGCAGGTCCCGATGGTGCTCTCCGGCGCCGGGATCCGTCGCGACGTCCCGCTGCGCAACGTCGGCCTGGTCGACGTGGCCGCCACCATCAGCGCACTGCTCGGCGTGCAGCCGCCGGCCACCTCGCAGGGGCACGTCATGCGCGGGGCCATCGAGCGGTCCTGATCGTCACCACACGCACATCAAGGAAAGGCACGACATGACCCACCTGACCAAGCGCCGGTTCGCGGCGGCGATCGCCGCCGTGACCGCGCTCACCACCCTCGCCGCCTGCGGCGGATCGGGCGAGTCGGAGGCGGAGAAGGCCAAAGAGATCACCTTCTGGACGCCGCAGACGACCCCGCAGCGGGTCGCCGCGCAGGAGAAGGTCGCGGCCCGGTTCACCGAGAAGACCGGCATCGCAGTGAAGGTCGTTCCGCTCAGCGAGACCGACCAGAAGCAGTCCCTGGCGACCGGTGCCGCCTCCGGGGACGTACCGGACGTGATGTTGCACGGCGCCACGACCACGGCCGCCTGGCGGACCCAGGGGCTGCTGAACACGAAGGCCGCCGAGGAGGTCGTCGAGGAGCTCGGCGCCGACACGTTCAACGCGAACGCCCTGAAGGCGTTCAGCCTGGACGGCAAGGTCGGCGCCGTGCCGAGCGACGGCTGGGTGCACCTCCTGGTGTACCGCAAGGACCTCCTCCAGGCCGCCAACGTCAAGGTGCCCGCCAGCCTCGAGGAGGTGGCGAAGGCCGCCACCACGATGAAGGCGACCGGGGTGAGCGGCATCGCCCTGGGCACCCAGGCCGGCACCCCGTCCAGCACCGAGGGCATCTACTCCATGTTCCAGAGCGCGGGCTGCCAGCTCGTGCAGGACGGCACCGTCAAGATCGACTCGCCCGAGTGCACCAAGGCGGCTGAGCAGTTCAAGATCCTGCGCGACTCGAGCGCACAGGGCGACTTCGACGTGACGAGCGCGCGGGCGGCGTACCTCGCCGGCAAGGCCTCGATGCTGCTCTTCTCGACCCACATCCTCGACGAGCTGGCCGGCCTGGACAAGGCCAACCCGCCGACGTGCCCGCAGTGCAAGGCCGACCCGGCGTTCCTCTCGAAGAACTCCGGCTTCATCACCGTGCTCGACCGGAACAACCCGGCACAGTACGGCGCCACGCTCGGCTACGGCATCCCCGAGGGCGCCAACACGGCCGGGGCGAAGGAATTCATCAAGTTCATGATGGAGGAGGGCTACTCGGACACGCTCGCCTCGGCGACCGAGGGCCGGATCCCGCTGCGCAACGGCACCAAGGCCGACCCGAACGCCTACCTCGACGCGTGGGGCAAGCTCGGCATCGGGCCGGAGGCCAAGAGCTCCGTCGCCGAGCTGTACGGCCCGGAGATGGTCACCCAGATCCGCGACGGCGTCAACGCCGTGAGCCTGTGGGGCATGGGCACGAAGGACTCGCCCCTGGCCGGGGCGGTCACCGCGGAGAACGTGCTCGCGCAGTTCCTTGAGCGCCTCTACGGCGGGGAGTCGCCCGCTCAGGTGACGAAGGGGATGGCCGAGGAGGTCAAGAAGGTCCAGGCCGACCTGTGAGCACGTCCACACGTCGGTCTTCCCGCTGGGAGCGGCTCAGCCGCTCCCAGCGGGAGAACCTGAACGGCCAGCTGCTCACCGGCCCGACTCTGCTGCTGATCGCCCTGGTCGTCCTGCTCCCCTTCCTCCTGGTCCTCGTCTTCGGGTTCTCCGACACGAGACTGATCGACATCCCCCGGTTGTCGCCTTCCACCATCGAGTGGACGTTCGACAACATCGTCGACGCCTGGCAGTCGGACGCGTTCTGGGACGCGCTCTGGACCACCGTCATCTACGCGACCCTGACCACGATCGGGTCCATCGGCGTCGGCCTCGCCCTCGCCCTCGCCCTGCGCCGCCCCTTCCGCGGCCAGGGGATCGTCCGCGCGCTGTTGCTGATCCCGTACGTGCTGCCGGTCATCGCGGCGGCCATGATCTGGCGAACGATGCTCAACCCGCAGTACGGCATCATCAACGCGTTCGGTCAGGAATACCTCGGCTGGCAGAATCCCATCGGGTTCCTCAGCACCACCTCGGCCGACGTGGCGGGCGTGCCCGTACCGGTGTCGCTGCTCGTCGTCATCGCCTTCGAGATCTGGAAGTCGTTCCCGCTGGCCTTCCTCTTCGTCACCGCGCGGCTGCAGAACGTGCCGGGCGGGATCGAGGAGGCCTCGGCGCTGGACGGAGCCTCCCGGTGGCAGAACCTCCGCCACATCATCCTCCCCCAGTTGCGGGGGGTGCTCCTGCTGTTGCTGCTGATCCGGTTCATCTGGTCGTTCCAGAACTTCAACGACGTCTACCTGTTGACCGAGGGCGCCGGCGGCACCCAGGTCATGGCGATCAAGGTCTACACCGAACTGGTCACCCGGTCCGACATCGGCAGCGCCGCGGCCTACGGACTGCTGATGTCGCTGGTTCTCTGCGTGCTGCTGGCCGGCTACGTCCTGCTCTCCCGGCGGAAGGAGGCGTTGTGAGTTCAGCTATGCGGCCCTCGCGCCCGGTCAACGTCCTGCGGTGGACGCTCATCGCCGTCGCGCTCGTCTGCGCGGTGGGGCCCGTGCTCTACGGGGTGCTGCTCTCGCTGCGCCCGTACTCCGCGGTGCTGCTGGAACCTCTCGACATCGTCCCCGGTCTCGGCGAGATCGACCTGTCCAGCTACGTCACGGCGATGAAGGACGAGTCGGCGGGCGGCTTCGGGCTCGGCCGGTTCGTGCTCAACTCCCTCATGGTCGCCCTCGCCACCGTCGTGGTGTCGATCGTCGCGTGCATCTTCGGGGCGTACGCCGTCGCGCGCCTGCGGTACCGGGGCCGCCGCTTCACAAGCGGGATCATCCTCGCCGTCTACCTGTTCCCGGGCATCGTGCTCGCGGTGCCGAAGTTCGTCATCCTGAGCCGGTTGGGACTCTCCAGGTCGCTCGTCGGGCTGCTCGTCATCTACGTCGCCGCCACCGTCCCCGTCGCGCTGTACATGATGCGCAACTACTTCCTCGCCCTGCCGGAGAGCGTCGAGGAGGCGGCACTGCTCGACGGCTGCTCGTTGCCGACGATGCTGCGCAAGGTCGTGCTGCCGATCGCGCTGCCCGGCGTCGTGGCGACCGCCATCTACGTCTTCATGATCGCCTGGAACGAGTACTTCTACGCGTTGCTGTTCCTCGTCCAGGACCGGTCGAGATGGACGGCTCCGCTCGGTCTCGCCCAGCTCACCGACTTCCAGGTGCCGGTGACCGTGCTGCTGGCCGGCTCCATCGCGGTGACCGTGCCCGTCATCGCCATCTTCTTCCTCGCCCAGCGCTACATGGTCGCCGGCCTGACGGCGGGGGCGGACAAGTGAACATCGAAAGGATGATCGACGTGACAGGCCCTGTGACACCGGGATCGGGTCCAGTGCGACTGCTCGTACTCGGCGCGGGAGGACGCGGCGCCCACGCATACGCCACGTGGTGCCTGGAGCACCCCGAGGCCGCTCGGGTCGTCGCGGTCGCCGAACCCGACGCGGAGCGCCGCGACCGGCTGGGTGACGCGCACGCCATCCCGGCCGCCCAACGGTTCACCGACTGGCCGCAGGCCCTCTCGGCGCGTGGGCCGTGGGACGCCGTCATCGTCGCGACACCAGACCGTGATCACGTCGATCCCACCCTCCGCGCTCTCGAACTGGGCCACCACGTCCTGCTCGAGAAGCCCATCGCGCCGACGCCCGAGGAGCTGAACAGGCTGACGGCCGCGGCCCGCGACAGCCCCGGCACGGTGACCGTCGCCCACGTGCTGCGCTACACACCGTTCTTCGGCACCCTGCGCCGCCTGCTCGACGAGGGCCGGATCGGCGAACTGCAGGGCATCTCGCACATCGAGAACATCGCGTACTGGCACTTCGCGCACAGTTACGTACGCGGCAACTGGCACCGTGCCGACCAGTCGAGCCCGATGCTGCTGGCGAAGGCGTGCCACGACATCGACATCCTCCGGTGGCTGGTCGGGTCGCCGTGCACGGCGGTCGCCTCGTTCGGCGAACGCCGCCACTTCCGGGCCGAGCACGCGCCGAAGGGGTCGACCGAGCGCTGCGTCGACGGCTGCGCGGTCGCCGACACCTGTCCCTACAACGCCGAACGCCTGTATGTCGACCAGCTCGCCGCCGTCAACGGGCCGCCCGTCACGGTCGTCACGAACGACACGAGCGTGGCCGGCCGACGGCAGGCCCTGCGGACGACCGACTACGGGCGGTGCGTCTACCGGATGGACAACGACGTCGTCGACCATCAGACGGCGGCGCTGCGGTTCGGCAACGGTGTCACGGCGTCACTGGTGGTCTCGGCGTTCACCGCGTGGAACACCCGGACGATCACGTTGATGGGCAGCCATGGCCAGATCACCGCGGACATGCGCACGGGTCGGATCGACCTGACGCCCTTCGTCGAGACGCCGCCCAGCCTGGAGGCCCACCCGGCCGACGAGACGTTCCAGGTCGACGCCGTCGACCCCGGGAGCGTCAACGATGTCACCGAGGCTTTCACCGGACACGGGGGCGGAGACGCCGGGCTGATGAAGGACTTCACCGAGCGCGTCCGGCGGGCGCTGGCCGGTGAGGATGTCGAGGCGGCGCCGAGCTCGTTGGAGGAGAGCGTGGAGAGCCACTTCGTCGCCTTCGCCGCCGAGCGGTCGCGGCTGAACCACACCCTCGAGGAGCTGTGACGGTGGACGAGGTCCGCGCTCTTGTGGCTCGCGTCGCCGGCACCGCCGACGACGTGCGGGTGGAGAGGGTCCCCGCCGGCGAGGACGCCGCCGTCGCCGGGTACGAGTGCCGCGACGGCGTCCTCACCCTGCGCGGCTCGGACGCCGTCGCCGCGGCGTCCGCGTTCTCGCAGTACCTCAAGGCGCACGCCGGCCGCCAGGTGACCTGGGAACAGCCACGGCTCGACCCCCGGCCGCAGCCGTGGCCGGAGGCACCCGCGACCCGACTGGCCAGCCCGTTCCCGGTCCGCTACTACCTCAACGCCGTGACCTACGGCTACTCGGCGGCGTACTGGGACTGGGACCGCTGGGAGCAGGAGATCGACTGGATGGCGCTGCACGGCGTCACCCACCCGCTCATGCAGGTCGGCCACGAGGCGGTGCTGGCGGAGATGTTCCGGCGCGCCGGGCTCGACACGGCCCGGATCGACGAGTGGATCGGCAGCGCGGCGCACTTCCCGTGGACGTGGATGGGTAACACCAACTCGTTCGGTGGGCCGCTGCCGGCGGACTGGATCAGTCGTCACGTCGAGCTGGCGCAGCGGATCCTCGAGCGGCAACGCTCGCTGGGCATGACGCCGGTCCTGCCGATGTTCGGGGGGCACGTGCCTCCGGAGCTCGCCGATGCTTCGGCCGGTGAGATCGAGTGGCAGGGCTGGCTCACCCCGATCCTCGGTCCCGACAGTGAGCGGTTCGCGTCGTTGACCGCGGAGTTCCTGAGCATCCAGCGGGGCCTGTTCGGCACCGACCACCACTATGCCGTCGACCCGTTCATCGAGTCGGTGCCCCCGTCGGGCGAGCCCGGCTACCTGGCGGCGGTCGGCGGGGCGGTCTACCGGGCGATGACGGACGGCGACCCGGAGGCGACCTGGGTGCTCCAGGGGTGGCCGTTCCACTACCAGCGCGACTTCTGGCGGCCGGAGCGCGTGCGCGCGTTCCTCTCCGACGTCCCGCAGGAGCGGCTCGTCCTGCTCGACCTGTGGGGCGAGCACGCCCCCATGTGGCGTCGCGACGGCATGTTCGAGCGGCGCTGGGTCTGGTGCGCGATCCACAACTTCGGCGGTCGCTTCGCCCTCTTCGGCGACCTCAGCGGTCTGCGCCGCGACGTCGACGAGCTGAGGCGAACACGGCCGTCCCGGCTTGTGGGCATCGGGCTCGCGCCGGAGGCGATCGAGAACAACACCGTCTTCTACGAGCTGGCCACCGATCTCGCCTGGGACGTTCCGCAGCTGGAGGACTGGCTGCGCTCGTTCGCCCGGCAACGCTACGCGGCCGGGCACGACGACTTCGCTTCCGCCTGGCAGATCCTGGCCGACACGCTCTACGGGCCTGGACGTACCCGATCCATCCCGTCGCCGGTCATCGCCCGGCCGTGGTCGGCCGAGACGCCGTTCGCCGCCCAGCGCCTCGCCGGCGAGTTCGTGCCGCAGACCGCAGAGCCGCAGCGGCAGTCGGCGAACATCGACGCCGAGAACGACCCGATGGTGCTCGGCGGCCTGCCGCGGATCGCCGAGGCCGCGCGGTTGCTGCTCGGCCGGGCGACGGAAGCGGGGGTTCGGGGTCAGGTCGAACGGGACGTCGTCGATCTGGTCGGCCACGTGGTGGCGCAAGGGTGCCGGGTCCATATCCGCGGCATCATGACGGCCTTCGCCGAGCGCGACGGAGACGGGGTCCTCAGCCACTTCGCCCGGTTCCGGACGGAACTGCTCGACCTCGACGAGCTCGCGGGCACGCGCGCGGAGTCGCGGGTCGGCCAGTGGATCGCCGACGCCCGCGCGTGGGGCGGTTCGCCGGCCGAGGCCGACGTCATGGAGCGGGACGCCCGCAGTCTCATCTCCGTCTGGGGACACCAGTCGAGTGGACTGCACGACTACTCCGGACGGCACTGGGCCGGCCTCATCCGGGATTACTACCTGCCCCGTTGGGAGTTGTGGGCGGACTGGTTGGCCCGGGCCGCGGCGGCGGGGGTGGAGCCGGACGTCGGCGTCCTGCGGGCCCGCATCGTCGAGCACGAGGAGTCCTGGCGGGGGGCGATCGGGGGCTACCTCGCCGTCCCGGAGGGGAACACCCTCGACGTGGCGGCCCGGATCCTCGACCGGCTCGGACACTGACCCCGGCGGCCCCTGAACCCGGCGTACGGCTGGGGCCGGACAAGGGCACGCTCGCCCGGCGGGCTCGGCGCCTGATCGCAACAGCGCCTCCGCCACCGGACGAGCGTGCCCTTGCGTTGTCTACTTCGGCACCGGCGAGGTGAAGCCGACGACGGATGCCGCCTTGTTCGACGTGCCGAGGAAGTGCTGCACCTTGTTGGAGCGGTTACCTTCGATGGAGTTGAAGGTGCCGTCGGTGTTGGTGTCGTAGAACGACGTGACGATTCCGACGTGGTCGATGACCCCGTCGCCCTCCCAGTCGTACACCACCGCGTCGCCCTTGCGCGGGATGTAGCTGCCCTTCGAGTGCCAGGTGCCGTTGTTCACACCGTAGGTCTTGAAGCTCGACGCGAGCGCGTTGAGGCCCGTGTACTTCGCGGTGCCCCAGTAGAAGGCGAACTTCGCGAAGTCGGCGCACCACGCTCGGGCGCGCCAGTTGACCGTCACCCAGGACTTCGTCCCGTCCCGGTACTCGTACCCCTTGCTGGAGTTTCCACAGGTGGAGGCCGGGTTGTTGTCGTACCGGTCGTTGTTCGGGTCGGCCCAGAAGCCGGTGTAGAAGTTGCAGTTGGTGCCCTTCTCGGACAAGCGTTCCAGCACTTCGGCGTTGTCCGAGTAGAGCTGGTTGTACGCGATGTTGCCGACGTCGATGCCCAGGTTGGTGTCGGCGGCGTGGGCGGCAGTCGCCGGAATTACCACGCCGGCGCCGGCGGCTGTCACAGCCACAACTGCGGTGACGGTCCTTCTCACGATTTTCATCGGTCCTCCAGGGATGGGCCGCAGCCTCTGCTACGGCGTGCAGTCAGCGATCTGCGCTCAACGACATGCGCCTCGACCAGATGCACCGGGTCGCCGTCGATACGAATGCGAAATCCCGACGGGCTTCGGCTGCCCAACTGATGCGTTGCCTTTCTAGCATCAGGACCGTCGTTCGGAAGTGATTCGGAACAGACCCGCACAGCCTCGAACGATTCGGATCGGTGAGTATCGGCGAACAACCCCTCCTCACAGGGCGTTCTGTCGTGTCCCGATCTGTTCCGAACAATCTCGGAGCGCTCGGACAACGAGATTTCCACCTGCCCGTGCTTCGATGTCCAACAGGGTTCTCCCAGCACGACGGAAAACCGCACCGCCGCCCGGCGCAGGACTGCCTCCAAACGGGCCGACAGCAGTTCTTTCCCGGGGAGCGCAACCGCTGATTCCCCGCCCGGCCCCCAGTCCCCTAAGGATTCTGATGGGAACAAGACCGACCACCGCACCACCCCGGCGGTCACGGACGACGACCACCGGGGCACTGGTCGCCCTCGGGGCGCTCCTGGTGACGCCGTGGACGCCCGCCGGACCAGCCGACGCCGCACCAGCCGCACCCGGCAGCGCGGGAACGGCGGCGCCGGCCGACACGGTGTCCGGCGTCCACGCCGAAGCGCTGCGGGCGGCGGCGACCGACGCGCGGCGTACCGGCCTGCCGGTGATCGTGACGGCCGCGACCACCGCGACCTCGATCAGCAGGGCGACCCCGGACGGCAGACTGGTCACCGAGATCACCACCGGACCCGTCCGCGCGCGGGGGGCAGACGGGTCGTGGGCGCCGATCCGGCGGCCGGCGAAGCCCACCGCCGGCCGCACCGCGACCTCGCCGGCCGCCATCGACCCACCGGTGGCGCTTCCGCTGCTCGGGGACACCGATGTCAACAGCAACTTCGACGGGAACAACGTCGACGGCGAGTACCTGAAGGCAGGCACCGAGGCCGACGGAGAGAAAGCCCGGGCCTACCTGGCGTTCGACACCCGCGGACTCCAGGTCCCGACGAAGGCGGAACTGACCCTGACCAACGTGGACGCCCCTGGGTGCGGCGCCACGGTCGGCGCGGGCATCCAGGTCCGCCGGGTAACCGACTTCTGGGACCCCGCCGCGCAGACCTGGACACCGCAGCCGACCAGCAGCACCACCGACGCCGTGCTGAGCCGGGAGGGCTCGCAGCTGGGCAGCTGCGGCAGCGGACGGATGTCCTGGGACGTGACCGGGATAGTGGCCCAGTGGGCCGCCGGAACCGCGAAGAACCACGGCCTGGTCCTCCAGGCGCCGAGCGAGACCAGGACGGCCAACTACCGGGTCTTCACCTCCGCCGAGAACACCGAAGGGCTGGGCCCTCCGCCGACCCTGACGGTCACCTCGGAGATCCCGACCACGCCCGGCGAGGGAGATGACCCGGCCGATCCCGGCCCCGCGCCGGCCGACCAGTGGCCGGGCCTCGCGGAGCCCGAGACCGGGTCGTGGGTCACCCGCGGCTCGGACGTCACCGAAGACGGACTGCTCACCGTACGCAGCCACAGCGCCGGGCAGCGGATCGACCTCACCAACCCCAACGAGAGTGTGCTCGGCCCCAACTGGCGTCTCGAACCCCTCGGCGGCATGCTCGGCAACCGACTCAAGGACTACAGCGCGAACGGTTACCTCCAGGTCAAGCTCTCGATCGGCACCCAGTCGCTCCGATTCGAGGCCGACCCGGCGCGACCCGGCATCTTCGTCGCCGAGGACGGCAGCACGGTGGTCCGGAACGCGGACGGCAGCTTCACCCAGAGCGGCGGCCCCGACGGCCTCACCTACGTCTGGCGCGCGGTCGGCGCGGACCGGCTCATCACCAGCATCGGCGACGCCGCGACCGGCACGGTTCTGATCGGGTACGACGCACAGGGCCGGATCAGCCGGATCACCGCACCTGCCTCGGAGCAGGACGACTGCGCGGTGCCGAACTCGGCCGGCTGCGCCTCGGCGACCTTTGGCTACGCGACCAGCACCACCGCCACCGCCACGCAGCTCGGCGACGTGGCAGGGCAGCTCAAACAGATCGACCGCACCGCCGCCGGCACCACCGCCCCGGTCACCGTGGTGCGTTACGCGTACGACCAGCTCAAGCGGCTCCGGGAGGTGCGCGACGTCCGCCAGGTCGACGGCGATCCGGTACTGGTGTCCGCGTACACCTACGACACGAAGGGCAACATCACCCGGCTGAACACGCCCCAGGAGGGGGCGTGGACCCTCACGTACGCCGCGCCGGGAAAGCTCTCCGGCGCGACGGCGGACCCGGCGCCCCTGGCGCTACCGACGCACTGCAGATACGCCACGCAGTACCTCCTCGGCCAGAACGGCTGCTGGGCCGGCCCGGTGCCGATGGAGTACGGCGGGCGGAAGATCCAGCCGTCGTGGAAGCGGACGCCGACCCGCAAGGCCGTCGTCGGGGTCACCCACGACCACTGCACGTCGTCGCCCGACCGACCGTCCGGCTTCGACTTCCGCAGCGCCTGTGACGCGCACGACTACGGCTACGGGATCATCTACCTCAAGACGCAGCAGTGGGACAAGTCCAAGAAGGCGTCCGTGGACGCGGTCTTCTACAGCCTGCTGCGCGACCACACCTGCCCCCGCTACAACATCCTGGTACGTGCCAACTGCCGGTCGACCGCCTACACCTACTACACGGCCGTGCGACTGACCGGCGGCCGGAGCATGAAGTACCGCAGCGAGTACTGAGCACCGCCCGGGTTCCCGTCCGGTCCGATCCGGACGGGAACCCGGGCGGCCCGGCTCGCTCGGGACACGGGACTGTCGTCCACCGGCACTACGATGGGCATCGACTGCTGCCTCGTGCCGGAGGATGGACATGACCCAGCTCAGTCTCGATCCGCCGCGCCCCGAGCAGCCGGCCACACCGGCCGAGTTCATCGCCGCGCTGCGCGCGCTGAGGCTCTGGTCCGGCCTGACCTTCCGGCAGTTGGCGGCCAAGGCGGGGGCGTCGGGCGACCATCTCGCGGTGAGCACACTCGCCTCCGTGCTGAGCCGGTCCACGCTCCCGAGGCGCGAGGTCGTCGAAGCATTCGTCCGAGCCTGCGGGCTGGACGATCGGGCCGTGGCCGAATGGGTGACGGCCCGCGACGCGCTGGTGGCCGGCTTCGGGCAGCCAGGCGGCCAGGGCCCGCCCGCAGCGGGGCACGGGCCCCCGGCGACGGCTGCCCGTCCCGGCCGTTCGGCGCCCGGCATGCTGCCACCCGACATCGCGGACTTCACCGGTCGCGCCGCACAGGTGGAGACCCTGCGGGACCTGCTCACCGGGCCCCAGGCCGACGAGGGCGGCCCCGGCGTCCAGGTGGTCGCGGCGGTCTCCGGCATGGGCGGCGTCGGCAAGACGACGCTCGCCCTGCACGTGGCGCACCTGCTCGCCGGGGCATACCCGGACGGCCAGCTCTGGGTCGACCTGCGCGACGTGGAGGGTTCCCCGCTGGACCCGGGTGACGTGCTCGCCCGGTTCCTGCGGGCCCTCGGGGTCGACCCCCGCGCCGTGCCCGACGGTCAGAGCGAACGCGCCGAGATCTACCGCACCCTCCTGGCCTCCCGTCGGGTGCTGGTCGTGCTGGACAACGCGAGTTCCGAACGGCAGATCCGCCCGCTCCTGCCCGGTGCCCCGACGTGCGCCGTGGTGGTCACCAGCCGGCTACGGCTGACCGGCATCGAGGGCGCCCGGCACATCGGGCTGGAGCTGTTCACGCCGGCGGAGGCGATCCGGCTGCTCGCCCGGATCACCGACGGCGAGCGCGTGATGCGGCACCTCGATCAGGCCACCGAGATCGCCGAGTACTGCGGCGGACTGCCACTGGCCGTACGGATAGCGGGGGCACGGCTGGCGGCCCGCCCGGCCTGGCGACTCGCGCACCTGGCGGCGCTGCTCGGCGACGAACGTCGGCGGCTGGACCGGCTGGCCACCGGCGACCTCGCCGTACGGGCGTCGTTGGCGCTGAGCTACCGCGAGCTCGACGAGGAGCCCCGGCGGCTCTTTCGCCTGCTCGCCCACTTCGACCTCCCCGACTTTCCCACCTGGCTGGCCGCGACGGTGTTGAACTGCCCGTTCGAACAGGCCGCCGAGCACGTCGAGACGCTGGTCGACGCCCAGCTCCTCACCGTCGCCGGCACCGACGTGGCGGACCAGGTCCGTTTCCGCTTCCACGACCTGGTCCGGCTGTTCGCGGTCGAGTCCGCCGCGGCGGACGAGTCGGAGGAGGCCATCGCCCAGGCAATCGTGCGAGGGCTCGGCGGTTGGGTCGCGCTCGCGGAGCGGATGGTTCCGGCGATCCCGGGCCCGTGTTTCGCCCTCATCGCCAGCCCCGCGCCGCGTCCGTCGATCGACTGGGCAGAGGAGCACGTGCTGGGCATCGACCCCCTGGACTGGCTCGACGCCGAACGTGCCGCGCTGCTGTCCGCCACCCGCCAGGCCTGCCGGCTCGGCCTGGACGACCTCGCCTTCGACCTCGCGGGCCTGCTGGAGAAGTACTTCGACCTGCGCGGCATGTACGCGGACTGGACCCGCCTCAACACCGAGGTGATGGCGGTCTGCCGGCAGGCCGGCAACCTGCTCGGCGAGGCCGTCATGCTCCGCGGTCTGATCGACGTCACCACCTGGAGCGCCAACCAGAGCGACGACGCCGCGATGGCCCAGCTGCACGCCGACTCGTTCCGGCTGCTGGAGATGTTCGGTGCACTCGGCCACGATCAGGGCAGCTCGGACGCGGCCGTGATGTGCTCCTGGGCGTTGACGGCGGCCGGCTCGTACCCGGAGGCCGTCACGATGGGCGACCGGGCGCTGCGCCTCGCCTCGCGGTCGGATCACCTCGGCGGTGAGGCGCGGGCCCACCTCGCGCTGGCGGTGTCCACCTTCGAACAGGAGCAGTTCGACACGGCGGCCACCCACACGGCCGCCGCACTCGACCGGGCCCGGAGGCTCGGCAATCCGCGCTGGGAGGCGACCGCGCTGCAGTTCTCCGGCATCGCCCACCGCGAGCTGGGAAAACTCGACGAGAGCCACCGGTTGCTCACCGAGTCTCTGACGATCTCCCGCACCTACCGGGACGACTACACCGCGACGCTGACCCTGCTGGCCCTGGCCCAGCTGCACTTCAAGCGGGGTGCCCCGGGCGCGCGGGAGGCAGCCGAGATGTCGCTGGCGCTGAGCCGCGAATACCACCTGACCCACCACGTGGCCGAGGCACTCCGGCTCCTCGGCGAGATCGAGCTGGTCGAGGGCCACCCGACCCAGGCCGTCCCGTATCTGGAGGAGTCCGTCTCGTTGTGGCGTACCCGAGGCTGGCACTCCTTCCAGGCCGCGACGCTGACCATCCTCGGCCGGGCCCGGCTGGGCTCCGACCGGCGGGCCGCGCGGGAGGCGTTCCAGGAGGCGCACGCGCTGTTCACCCGTCTGGGCAACACGGACAGGGCCGCCGAGCTGGACCTGCTGATCCGCGCGGCGGACGGGGCGGTGGAGGGTGACAGCGGTGCTCGACCGTGATCCGCGACCGCGTCCGCCGCCCGGTCGCCCCCGCTGTCCGGGGCCGGGCCTACCGGCCGCACCTCACGACAGCCCTCACCTGTGCCTCGCCCGGGCGGTTATGCCCGCCGACGCCGCGGCGACCAGCACCACGCCGACCACCAGTGCCGCCGCCACTACGGGTGCCCACAGCGGTGCCACCCGTAGCGTCCACGCGCCCAGCACGGCGCCGCCGAGCAGTCCCAGCAGCCGGCTGACCCCGCCCACGCCCGCCGCGAACCGGTGCGGATCGAGCACCACGCTGCGGACCACGGTGGTCAGCGAGCCGGTCAGGTACGTCGTCGACGCGCCCCGCACCCCGGAGCTGATGGTGACCACGCTCTGCATCCCGCTGGCCGTCGCGGCGGCGAGGAGCAGCGTCAGCCCGCCGGCGTACCCGGGGCGCGCTCCGGTGCCCACCCAGCCACCCGCAACGCCGACCAGCAGCACCGCCTCGGCCACCGCGACGGCCCCGGTCCGGCGCCCCCACCCCGAGCGCGTAACCGCCCACCGCCGCCGCCCCACTCGCCAACACCCGGGCATCCGCCGTGGCGATCGCCTGGCCGGACTGCACCAGGTTGCCGGTGATCACGCTCGCGAAGAACCCCCCGAGCCGGGTCAGACAGAACACGTCGAGGCAGCCGGACGCGGCGGTCAACACCACCAACAGCCGGACCACCAACCGCCTGGGCAGGACCGACCCGTCGGGCTCGTCCCCATCGCCGGGTCCAGTCAACCCCGGCCCCGGATGCCACTCATACGACTGCTCTCCCCGGCCCGTGTCACTGACTCGCGAAGCGCTTCTTCCCGCTACCCCGCCGTCCATGCCGCCGGCTGGGGACTTACGGGCCCGCGGACCAGGGCCGCCCAGCCGCACACGTGCGCTGTATCCGCGCCCGGGACACCCTCCGCACGCCCCGGCGCGGCCGGTCCGGTGCGGCCAGGAGCAGGCGCGGTCGGTCCGGTGCGCCCGGGAGCAGTCGCGGTCGACGGGTCAGGCGTGGTCAGCGGGCCGAGAAGGCGGAACCGGACGGGTCACCGGTCTCTGGCCGGGCCAGGCAGTGCACGAGCCAAACGTCGGTGCCGGTGAGCTGGATCGGCCACGCCTCGCGTACCCAGCCGGTGGTGGGCCGACCGCCGCTGCGGTCGGCCATGACCGACGCCGAGCAGGCGGCGCCGACGTCGGCGCGGGTCATCAGCTCGTCCTGGGGGACATCGGCCGCGTCGGCGGGCAGGTACGTCGCGGAGAAGGTCTCCCAGGCGTGATCGGTCGTGCAGTCGACCCCACGGGGCGGCATGGCGTTGCCACTGATCGAGGTCAACCCTCGCCAGCAGAGCGGGCGGGTGGGGCAGAACGCCGCACCGCAGGACGTGAACCCGGCCTGCCGGGCGGCGTCGTCCGTCGGCGCGGTGCTCGGCCCCTGCGGCCCGGCGTCGGACGCCGGCCCGTCGTCACGGCCGAGGCCGGTCTGCCAGACCGAGACTCCGCCGACCAGCACGATCGCCAGCAGCGCGGCGACCAGCAGCCACCGCCGGCGCGCCGCGCGTGGGCCGACGGCGGGAACCGGTGGTGCCGTGCCAGGCCAGGCCGGTCCCGGCGGGGACGGCGCCGCAGCCCCCGGCGCGGACGGTAACGGCAGGAACGGTGCCGGCAAGGACGGTGCCCCGGTCCCCGGCGAGGCCGCCGCCGGCTGCGGTCGATGCCCACCGGGGTCGGACCGGCCGTCGGCGGCGGCCCGGGCGGCGTCGGCGAGCCCGGCGGCGTTGGGCCAGCGGCCGGCCGGGTCGGTGGCCAGGGCACGGCCGACGACGGCGAGCACCGGGCGGGGCAGGTCAGTGCTGAGAGGACGCGGTGCGAACTGCACCCGTTGCAGGGCCATCGCGTACGGGCTGTCCCCGGCGAAGGGGCGGTGCCCGGCGAGGCACTCGTAGGCGGTGAGCCCGAGGGCGTAGACGTCGCTGAGGGCGGTGGCGGGCTGCCCGAGCACCTGCTCCGGCGAGAGGTAGGAGGGGGTGCCCAGCACCGCGCCGGAGACGGTGAGGTGGGTGCCGTCCCAGGTCCGCGAGATCCCGAAGTCGGTGATCAGCACCGATCCGTTCCGGCGGATGAGCAGGTTGGCCGGTTTGACGTCGCGGTGCACGATCCCGCAGTCGTGCACGGCCTGCAAGCCGTCGGCCGCCTGGGCGATCAGGCGCATGACGTCCTCGGGGGCCAGCCGCCCGGACCGGCGCAGCGCCCCGGCGAGGGACTCGCCGTCGACGAACTCCATCACCAGGAAGGTGACGCCGTCGCTGCGGCCGTAGTCGTGGATCGACGCCACGGCGGGGTGGTTCACACTGGCCATGGCCTTCGCCTCGGCCAGGAAACGACGGGCGAAATCCGGCTCGTCGGCCACCTCCGGGAGCATGGCCTTCACCGCGACGACCCGGCCGAGCACCTCGTCGACCGCCCGCCACACCTCGCCCATGCCGCCGGCGCCGATCCGGGTGTCCAGACGGTAACGGCCGCCGAGCCTCAGGCCGGAGTGCAGCATTCGTCTCACCCGTCCGCGCGTCGGATCGCCCCGGCTCGGGCCGAGGTCGCGCCATCATGCCACGCCGCGCCGCCCCCTCCGCCCACCGTCCGGGCGTCACCGCCGCGCTGGCCGCCTGCGAGGGCAGTGCCCGGGTGGTGGTCATCGAGCCGTACGCGTGGATCGGCGGCCAGCTCACCTCGCAGGCGGTGCCCCCGGACGAGGCGCCCGACAGGTGCTGGAGGCGAGCGGAACCGGTGAATTGCTCGCCCTCGCTGGCCGGCCGGCACCGTGCTGGCCGGCCGGCCAGGGCGCGGCGGCCGTCAGCCGGCCTCCGGGGCGCCGGTCTCGGTCAGGTGCCCGTCGGCCAGCCTCAGCCAGCGGGTCACCCCGATCTCGGCCAGGAAACGCTCGTCGTGGCTGACCACCACGAAGGCACCCTGGTACGCGACGAGCGCGCTCTCCAGCTGGTCGACGCTGACCAGATCCAGGTTGTTGGTGGGTTCGTCGAGAAGCAGCAGCTGGGGCGCGGGTTCGGCGAACAGGATGCAGGCGAGCGTCGCCCGCAGGCGCTCACCACCGGAGAGCACCCGCACCGGCAGGTGGACGCGGGAACCGCGAAACAGGAACCGGGCAAGCAGGTTCATCCGGTCGGCGTCGGGCAGGGCGGGCGCGAACGCGGCGAGGTTCTCGGCGACCGTACGGGCGGAGTCGAGCAGGTCGAGCCGCTGGGACAGGTACGCGACGCGGCCGTCGGCTCGGACGGCGGTGCCGGACACCGGTGGCTGGTCGCCGCTGATCAGCCGGAGCAGGGTGGACTTGCCCGCACCGTTGGAGCCGGTCAGGGCGATGCGTTCCGGGCCCCGGATGGTCAGGTCGACGCCCTCGCCGGCGAAGACCTGGCGGCCGTCGTACCCGGCCCGCAGGTGTTCGCCCTGAAAGACGGTGCGCCCGGCCGGCACGTTGGTGCCAGGCAGCTCGATCGCGATCCGGTCGTCCTGGCGGGCGGCACGGCTGGCCTGGTCCAGGCGGGCCTGGGCGTCGCCGACCCGGTCCGCGTGGGTCTCGTTCGACCGGGCCGCCGAGACCTGGGCATCACGCTTCAGCCCGCCGGCGATGATCCGGGCCAGGCCCGCGTTGGGCAGGTTGCGGGACGCGTTCGATGCCCGGCGGGCGGCACGCTCGCGGGCCTGTTGCATGTCACGCTTCTGCCGTTTGAGGTCCTGCTCGGCGTTGCGCACCTGGCGTTCGGCTGCCTCGCGCCGGGCGCGCGCGGCCTGCTCGTAGTCGGTGTACGTGCCGCCGTACCACTCGATCTCGCCGTGCTCCAGGGCGGCGATGCGGTCCACCTCGTCCAGCAGCGCCCGGTCGTGGCTGACGACCAGGAGGCAGCCGGTCCACGCGCGCAGCACCGCGGTCAGCCGGTCCCGCCCCTCACTGTCGAGATTGTTCGTCGGCTCGTCCAGCAGGAGCACGTCCGGACGCTTGAGGAGCTGGGCGGCCAGGCCCAGGGACACCACCTGCCCACCGCTGAGGGTGCCCAGTAGCCGGTCCAGGGTGAGATCGCCGAGGCCGAGCCGGTCCAGCTCGGCTCGGGTGCGCTCCTCGACGTCCCAGTCGCCGCCGATTGTCGTGAAGTGCTCCTCACTCGCGTCGCCGGCCTCGATGGCGTGCAGCGCGGCGACGATCCGGTCGACGCCGAGGAGCTGGGCGACGCTCTGCTCGCCGGTGAAGGGCAGGTGCTGGGGCAGGTAGCCGAGCGCGCCCCGCACCGTGACGGATCCGGTGGTCGGGCGCAGTTCCCCGGCGATCAGCCGCAGCAGCGTGCTCTTTCCCGCGCCGTTGGCCGCCACCAGGGCGGTGCGGCCACCGGGCACGGAGAAGGAGAGGTCGCTGAACACCGGGGTCTCGTCCGGCCAGGCGAAGGACAGGGCGGAGCAGACGATGTGAGCGTTGGACATGGTGAGATCCTCAGAACGCGTGATCCGGGCGCACACCCAGCGGGGCGCCCGGCAGGAAACAGGGACGACAAGATGGCCGAGGCGACAGCGCGATCACGCGCCCGTCGGCGGCCGGTCCGGGATCTCACCCGGAGATGTCGTCGTCACCTGCCACGTTCACTCCGTTCTCCGGCAACTCGGGCAAGAATAACGCGCGGTCGCTGCCGCGACCATCCTGGCGGGCGCGGCGCGCCTCTGTCCGGCGGCCCTGTGCTGTCGACTGTCAGCCAGCCGCGCGCCGGGCGACGGGCCAAACCGGACGGGGCTTCAGCTACGCGTCGTGACCGGTCGGAGGCTCACCGGAAGACGAGTCGCTGCGGGCCGCCCACCGGCGCAGCAGGTCGATGCCCTCGTCGAGCCGGCCGTGCTCGGTCAGCAGCGTGACCAGCAGCGGCAGGGAGCGCCGACTGCCCTGGTCGACGGACCTGCGGAGCAGGTCGATCGCCTCGTCCGGGCGACCGGCGGCGGCCAACAGGGCGGCCAGTTCGTCGTACGCCCGCACGTCGCCGTGGTCGGCTGCGACCCGCCAGTACCGCTCAGCCTCGTCGGCCTGCCCCCGCTCGGCCAGGAGGGCGGCCAGGCGGGCCGCGGCGTGCCAGTCGCCGTGGTCGGCGCGCAGCCGCAGCTCGTCGGTGTGCCCCCGGTCGGCCAGCAGGTCGACCAGGACGCTGCCCGCGCCCATCGCGCCGGCGGCACCGGAGTCGGCGAGGTCGCGCAGGTACCCGGTGGGGTCGGGCACGGGGGTCAGCCCGGTGGCCTCCGACCCGAAGAACCGGCTGCCGCCGAACTCGTGGCGCAGCCGGTCGTCCAGGTCGTCGGCCAGCGCGATCATGGCGCGTACGGCCAGCAGCAGGTGGGTGGGGACGAAGTCCTGCCCGAAGACGGGGATCGACGCCCAGACCGTGCCGCCGGTGCAGTAGACCCGGCCGACGACCAGCCCGTTGGTCAGGTCGGACAGCCGCTGGTACAGCTTCTCCGTCGGCTGGACGCCGGTGAGCAGCGGCGAGAAGACGTCCACCAGGGGCGGGTCGTCCTGGGCGCGTACGAAGATCATGGCGGAGCCGGCGCGGATGCCGACGTCGCCGTCGGCGTCGACCCGGAGCTGGTCGGCGGTGACGCCGAGGACGGCGGCCAGGATCCCCTTCACCTGTTCCGTCAGCTTGCCGTCGCCGGTGTGCTGATCGGCCGGCCCGGCCACCTGCGGGCGGCTCGGGGCGGTGACCGGCCGGGCCGCCAGCGCGGCGGCCAACCTGGTGCGCCGGGGCACCGGGGCGGTGGTGGCGGTGACGGCCGGCCGGGCCGCCAGTGCGGCGACCAGGCGGTTCCACCGGTTGTCACGCGCCGTCATCGTGCTCACCGCCCGGGTCGCCGGCGGGCGGGTCTGTCGGCGGCTCCACCGTCCGAATCTGGTCGAACATCTTGGCGATCACCAACGGCGCGGCCACCCCGAAGGTGAAGCTGGCGAACGCGGTCTCCGCCAGGCCACCCGCACCGGCCGCGGCTGCCAGGCCGGTGCCGGCCACCGCCCGCAGCAGGACGGCGAAGACGACGATCGGCCGGTCCCGGCTGTCCCGCCACGGCCACTGCCACCGACCCTCGGACTCGGTGGTCGGGCGCATCATGCCGTAGAGGTTCAGTGCCTCGGCGACGGCGCTGCCGACCATTCCCCACATCGCGGCCATCCATAGAGACACGTCCCTACCCTAGCGATCGAGAGATCCACCACCCGCACCGCCCTGCGCGCGGGTGCCGACGTCATCGCCGACGGTAACCGGCCGACACAAACCACCGTCCTCCCAGGACGGGTGAGGGCCGGCGGAGCATCTCGTTTAGGGCGGCCAGTTCGTCCGTCAGCGGGATTCGGGCGCGCAGTTCAGGAACGGGCTGGGCGTTCCGCTCGCGGTGGCCGACGCCCCGCTGCGACGGGTGGAGGAACACCGCCAGTCGGCGAACGGCTTGTCGAGGATCTCCTCATCGCCGGCGTGGTTATCGACGGCGACGACGGTGACCTGCTTCCCAGGTCCGCCGCCTCCCATGCCGGCGCCGGTGCCGTCGCCCTCCAGCCTCTTGTCGTCGTGCACAAGCAAGCGGTCGGCCGACCAGCCTGGCGCGGTCGAGCGGCTCGGGAGCCAGCGGTGGCAGGCCTTGCTGCTCAGCGACCTCACCGAGCGAGACCCGTCACGAACTCGGTGAACTGGGCCTCGCCGCTGCGCTGCTGGATCGGGTGCTCGCAGTGCAACAGAAAGTCGACGACCGGGGGCAGGAGGGCAAGGCGGCCGGCCGAGGCGTTTGAGGCGGTGCACCGGGCGGCCACGATTCGACGGTGGCTCGGCGACCGCAGCCGCCAGGCGATGGCGCTTGGCGGCGAGGGCGAGGCGTACCGGGAACGGGGCCAGCCCGAGGGGGCGGTGCCTTCCAGCTGCGCGCGGCGACCACCCGGCGACGCCTGGCAGTTGGCGATGACCCTGGATCACCTCGCGCTGCCCCCTTCGGGGCCTGCCCATTCAAGGAGGCAGGCCCGCCCCGCAGGGCCCCGGCAAAGTCACGGAGTGTCCGATCCGAGCCGGGCCGCCGCTATCAGGCGCGTGGTGTCCGTAGCAGTCCCGCGAACCACCCCAGCCTCTCGGCAGCAGCATCCTTGGGATGCATCGTCTGCTGGTAGAACCAGCCGAGGTGCTCGATCAGTGCCGCCCTGGCCTTGGGATCGACGAGGACGTCCAGCGGGAAGCCGGGGCGGAGTGCGAGCTTGGCTGCGGCGATCTTCACGCCCGGCAGCTCGTTCAAACGCCGGCGGAACTCCTCGCGTAGCGCGATGTCATCGAACGGCGTCCGGGTGCTCAGGTGCTGGAACACGATCTCGAACTTACCGCTCGGGTAAATCGTCGCCGGCCAGATGTTGCCGAGCTCGTGGTCCTTACCCCGCGCCATGAGAAAGCAGGAGGTCTCGCCGCCCGACCCGTAGAGCGGCATGCCGCCCATACTGGCCCACGCTTCGAGCACGGCGGTCACGCCGACCGCGACCTGCGGGTCTTGAAGGTCCGTCAGTTGCTCGACGAACCGGTCGTCGAGCAGATCCTTGCGGTGGGATCGCGCGCGGAGGAGTTGTTTGGACGTGTCCTGCTGCGGCATGCCGGCGAGCTGGGCCAACTCCTCGACGTTGAAGCGCTGCGCCTGGCTGGCCCGCCCGTACTTGTCGAACTCCACGCCCTCGGCCCGCAACAGGTCGCGCGGGTCGTCGCTGCGGGACGCGTCGAACCACCGGAAGCCGGGTGACACGGTGCCTTCGGCCTGGAGCACCCGGTGCGCGTTCGGCGCCGGATGGTTGGCCAGCCGAACACCGACCGGCATCGGGTGGCTGCCGATCAGCGCGGCCACGTCGCCGTACGCCGTCCAGGAGCCGGCGGGCAGCGCGGCGAGTGCCTTGTTCATGACGTCCCAGGGCACCTCGGACCGGTTGCCCGCCTCCTCGGTAGGCCCGGGCCAGTTGACGATGATCCGCTCGGCGAGGGAGTCCGCGCGGGCGTGAATCTCGGGGCGTCCCCAGCGCTTCTGCGCGGCGATCTCCTGGTTGAGTGAGATCCCGCTCTTGCCCAACTGGGCCCGCTTGACTAGGAAGGAGCTGTTGCTCAGCTCCGAGTTGTATCCGGTGAGGGTAAGGTTCCCCAGCGTGTGCACCAGTGCCTCGTGCGCCTCGGCGAAGCTCTCCTCCCCCTGGAGGTCCTGACTCAGCACCTTCCGCCACTCGGTGGTGGGGCTCTGCGGCATGACGTGTTCGATGGTCAGCGAGCTCAGCTTCACCGGCTCCTTGCTGCCATACGACTCCTCCAGCCATTGGAGCACCAGGTTGCGCTGGGTGGCCCGTCCGTTGAGGTAGAAGGGCATGGACCGCACCGCGTCGCGAATGCTGGAATCGGTGGCGTAGTATTTGCGGCCGACGGAAAGGTAGGCCCGGACCGCCTCGTCGACGGGAAGATCCGCCCGCATGTCGGTCACGACGCGCAGCAGGATCCGGTTGATACTCGCGGTAGCCCGGCCGACCAGCAGGCGCCGGATGAAGAAGCTTTCCACGTACAGCATCGCCGAGGCGATCTGCGCGGACGTCGCCGTCCCCTGCTTCCGGCGGTCCAGCAGGTGGAGCAGGAGCGGGTACACGGTGGTCGTGTCCCAGGCGTTGAGCCGGGCCAGCCGCCGCCGTACCTCCGGGTCACCTTCCTCCTCGGGGCGCAGGATGATCCGCAGGAGCGCGCCGAGCCGGCAGAACCGGCGCACCTCGGCCTCAATCTCCTCCTCGTTGTGCAGCCCGTTTAGCCGCGCCTGCTGACCGGTGTAGGTGTCGGTCTGCTTGACCTCGGGGTTGCGGTGCACCAGGTCGAGCCAGAACAACTGCTCAAGCTTCCCGGAGTCCAGCTGCTGTTGCAGCGGGAACCACAGCGAGTTGTAGACGGCCTCGCCACGGCTGGGCAGCCGCATGAAAAGGTAGTTGCGCAGCAGGTCGGCCTGGGTGAGCTTGAGGCCGGTATTGTTCAGCGACTCGAAGATCCGGTAAACGTTGTCGCCGGCCTGCGCGACGACCGAGACCAGCGCCATCCCCGAGATGATCGCGTCCTCAATGTGTTCCATGTCCAGTGGATCGTCCGGGTCGTCGGCACCGGCGGCGAGCTGCGCCACGAAGTACCGGTACGCCGCGCCAACCCGGTCACTTCCGCCGGCCTGCGGCGTCGCCTCCAAGCATGCCTGGTACGCGGACCGGTCAGCCTGGGTGGGAACGATTTTAAATCGGTGGGCGGGCTTGTATTTGTTGATCAGGAATTCCTGGTCGATGCGATCCCGATGGTCCGGACCCTCATGCTGCGCCCGGTGGTCCCGGAGGGCGCAGAGCAGGATGGACAGGGTGGTCAGTCGCTGCTGGCCGTCCACCACCAGGAACTCGGAGACGCCCGCCGGCCCGTTCGTGGGGCTGGGCGCGAGCACCAGCGACCCGATGAAATGCGTGAGGCTCGGGTCCTTGGTCCGCTCCCCGGCCAGCCCGCGGATGTCGTCCCACAGGCGTTGGAGTTGGGAGTCCGTCCACGAGTACGTCCGCTGGTAGAGCGGCACCCGATACTGCTTCGCGCCCTCCAGCAGCTCACGCAGCGTCGTTTCGTGTGCGGCAACCATCTGTGCTCCCGTCGTGCCCCGGACATAACCCGGACACCCAACCAGAATCCCCGCGCGAACCCACGCGTTAGTCAGGAATGCGACTCGCGCTCGACGACGTCACCGCGATGATGGCAGCAGACGACCACCACCGGTACGAGATCAGCCCCGAGGCCGTCCTCTCGGTCGCACCGCCCCCGGGATACGTCCAAGCGATCATCGCGACCCGGCTCATGCTGTGGCTCGCCCAGGGCGGTGCTCCGGCAGACCGAATCGCCCGGGCCGACGCAGTCTGGCTGCCGGTCACCGACGTGCTCCTCGCCGTCAAGATCGTCGCTGCGCCCGCTCCCCCACCCACCTGTGAGTTTCTCAGCGAGGGCGGGAGGCAAGGCAGCACCGTCGTCGCCGATCGGCGGGTGGTACCTGTTCGGTCCCCTTTGCTCTGCTGTCCCCCGCGCAACGCTCGCGGAGCGTGGCCGACTCCTCCTGCCTTCCGCCCCTGCTGGCTCCGCGACTCGAAGCGGATGCGCGGTGCCGGTGTTGCGGTGACGACAGCAGAGCAAAGGGACCGGGGGCGCTCCGGCTGGAGGATGCCGGAACCCGTCTACCGCAGCCGGCTCCGTCGGTGGCGACGGCTGGCCATCCTGTCTGCCTTTGACCCGGCAAACCGAGCAGACGGCAGCCCGCCGTACGAGCCGTCGAGGGCGTCTTGACGTGCCGGGCCGGGCTGCTGCTTCGGCTCGGGCCGATGGCGGGCTCAGACGCGGCTCGGGCGGAGTGACAGGCGTGGCAAGAACAGTGCAGATCCGCGCCTACAGAACAGAACTGAGACCAACCGCTGCCATGTCCACACGGCAACCGCTCGGAATCCCGGGTAGATGGCCCTACGGGGTCCCGCTGCCGCGCTGCGACAGGCCGATAGCCGCACTGGGCGGGGCTGTGGACCCTACGAACCTACGAACCGGAACTCTGGCTCTCGGATGTCCACAGTGACCGTCACGCCGTTCGTCGACCGGAACGTGGCTTGCCCGCCGCCAACCTCGATCTCGGTGAACGGGTTGGAGAGGGTCAGATGGACAACCCAGACGAGCTGCCTTGCCGCGTCCAGACGTGCGAACCATCCGGCAGACCCGTGGTATATGCACTCGCCGCAGCACAAGTAGCCCTGACCCGCGTCGAGGTCGACCATCCGAAAAGTGCCGAACCAGGTCGTCGCCTCGGGCTCCTCGCGTAGTTCCTCCTCCGTGTCGAACTCCTCGGCGATCCGCAGTCCCGCAGGGGCGGACGGGGCATCGTCCAGCTCGAACGCGTGGCCGTCGGCGTAGTAGACGGC
Organism: Micromonospora sp. CA-111912; assembly: GCF_050948415.1. NCBI lineage: Bacteria > Bacillati > Actinomycetota > Actinomycetes > Micromonosporales > Micromonosporaceae > Micromonospora > Micromonospora sp. CA-111912. The sequence continues at coordinate 3,187,983 of NZ_CP192007.1, read as the reverse complement.
ATCCCAGTTCGGGATCTCGTCCTGAGCCCACATCCGGGTGAGCACACTCACTGCTCGCATCCTCCATTCTGCCGGGCTTCCCGCTCCGCCCGCTCACCGAGACGCTCATCGAACAGATCAGCATGGCTTCACCTCATCGCGACACTCTGACATACCAGGCGATACTCGTGCTGCCGCGAGACCATGGCGTTCGTCGCCGAACTGTTGATAAAGGTTCTACCTGGGATTTAGAGCGTGGATCCGAAGGGGACTGACCTGCGGTTCGCGGCGTGCGTAAGGCTTCCTTCGCGTGGCTCAATGGTCGGACCGGCGTGGGCGCAGGCCGTTGAGGGCGGTGGTGACGACGCGGTCGGCGTACTCGGGAGTGAGCGGCCCGCTGCGGTGCAGCCAGCGGTTGAGCAGGGGGCCCCAGATCATCTCCACGGCCACGTCGAGGTCGAGGTCCTCGGCGAGTTGCCCGGCCTGCTGAGCACTGCGCAGCCGTTGCCGCTTGGCTTCCTTCAACGGCCCGTCCAGCCGTTCGGCGTAGACGGCGGCCAACTCGGGGTCGTGCGCGATCTCGGTGGCCAGCGCGCGCATCGGCTGGTCGTACCGCGGATCGTTCAGCTCCTCGACCGTGGCACGCAGCACCGCTGCCAGGTCGGCTTCCAGGTCGCCGGTGTCGGGCAGCACCGGGGGCTCGCCGCCCTCGCTCTCGCTGAGGCTGAGGAAGGCGTCAAAGACGATCGCGCCCTTGGAGGGCCACCAGCGGTAGATGGTCTGCTTGCCGACGCCGGCGCGCGCCGCGATGCCCTCGATGCCCACTCTGGCGTATCCGACCTCCTGTAGCAGTTCGAACGCCGCCGCGAGGATGGCCCGCCGCGAGGCTTCGTTCCGGCGGGCGGCGTTGGGCGTGGCTCTGCGCTGCGTCGTCACGTGCCGAACGTACCAGGATTGAGACGGACCGTCTCGTCTTGACTTGCGATACGACGCGGTCTACCGTCGCCCCCACAACAAGACGGACCGTCTCGTCTCAAGGGCGAGGGGATGGAGATCCACCATGCGCGCCTCATCCGGCACCGCTCCCCGTACCTGGTTCATCACCGGCGCCAGCCGGGGGCTGGGCCGCGCGTTCGCCGTGGCCGCGCTCGAACGCGGTGATCGAGTGGTCGCCGCCGCCCGGACCATCGCCCGGGGCAACTTCGACGAGCGCCACGGTGACCGGCTGCTCGCCCTGACCCTCGACGTGACCGATCGGGCGGCGGTCTTCGCCGCCGTGGCCACCTCCATCGAGCACTTCGGGGGGCTCGACATCGTCGTCAACAACGCCGGCACCATGTCCATGGGCATGGTCGAGGAGTTCACGGAGGCGCAGGCGCGGGCCCAGTTCGAGGTCAACCTGTTCGGCGCGCTCTGGGTGAGCCAGGCCGTGCTGCCGCACCTGCGCGCCCGGCGGGCCGGGCACATCGTGCAGGTCTCCAGCATCGCCGCGCTCGGCGGCTTCCCGAGCACCGGGATGTACAGCGCGAGCAAGTTCGCGCTGGAGGGCATGAGCGAGGCGCTGGCGATGGAGGCGGCGGCCTTCGACATCACGGTCAGCATCGTGCAGCCCGGCGGCTACTGGACCGACCTGTACGCCAGCATGACCTCCACCACCCCGATGGAGGCCTACGGTCCGCTGCGCGCCGAGTTGGAGCGGCAGTGGGCCGAAGGCTCGATCGACAGTGAGCCCCGACTGGCCGCCGAGGCGCTGCTGAAGCTGGTCGACAGCGACGACCCGCCGCTGCGGCTCCTGCTCGGGAGCATGGTGTACGACGTGGCGTTCGACATCTCACGCCGGCGCATGGAGACCTGGGCGGGCTGGGAGCAGGTCAGCCGGGCCGCCGAGCACGCCGTCCCGGCCCCCGCTGACACGCACTGACGACCCTGTCGACGACACCGACGGCAGTAAGTGCCCCACGCGCTCGACGACTCGTCGGCGGGTGGGGCCTCTGGCATCGTTCACCCGACGGGCAACGACGATCATGGCCTGGCCCCGTGGCAGCACCACGGGCCAGTGCCAGCAGGATCAGCCGTGGTGCACCTCCTCGGCGACCTTGAGCATCAGCCGCCGCGACTCCTCCTCCCCCAGAGCCAGCGCGTCGAGGCTGGCCCACGCCCTCTCGTACGCGGCGATCTCCTCCCGCCGGTCCAGGTAGAGCGCACCGGTCGGCAGCTCCCGATACACCACGGACGGGTCCGGCTCGGCGCGGTCGCCGGGCGGGAAGTCGAGCAGCACGAACGCGCCCGCCACCACGCCCAGGTGCACGCCGGCGGCCAGCGGCACCACCCGGACCGACACGTCGGGCAGGCCGCCCACCTCCGCCAGGTGCCGGAGTTGCTCCGCCATGGTCGCCGGGCCGCCGACGGCGCGCAGCAGCACCGCCTCGGAGAGCACGACGTCGAGCCGGGGTGGCGCGGGCAGCCGCCGCCGCAGCAACCCCTGCCGGCGCAGCCACGCCTCGGCTAGGCGCTCTCGATCCCGCACGCTCAGGTCCGGGCGGGCCGCGCAGGCCTCCGCCGCGTACCCCGGGGTCTGCAACAGCACGGGGACCCGCGCGTCGGCGTGCTCGCGCAGCCGGCACGCGGCGGCCTCCAGGCCCGCGTACAGGTCGAACCAGGCAGGGATCAAGCCGCCGTACGCGTGAAACCAGCCCGTCGACCGCGTCTCGCCGGCCAGGGCGACCAGCGCGGCGACCAGCTCGGGCCGCGCTGCGTACAGCTCGCACAGCGCCCGCACGTCCCGCCCGCGCACGGCGCTGCGGCCCGTCTCGATCCGCCACATCTTCTGCCGGCCGAAGCGCAGCGCCTCCGCCGCGCCGTCCAGCGTCATCCGCGCCTCGGTCCGCAGCTCCCGCAGCGCCCGCCCGAGCTGCCGACGCGGCACGCTCGACGCCCGGTCCTCAGCCATCCGCTCCCCGCCTTCCCGTCGCGCCGCACCCTCGCCACTCCCCCGCACCGCCGGTCACGGCTGCCACCGGCGGTTGCGCCCGCCGAGCGGCTTCGGCCGGTCGGCCTCCGCGCGCTGGTTCATCGCGCGGGCCGCCGGCCGCCGGTCGGGCCACTCGTAGACCACCGCGCCGTCGCACCGCGAGGTCTCCCGAAGCTCGGGTACGACGTGCTCGACCGTCGACCGTCGACCGCCGCCAGCGCCCCGGAACGTTCCCATCTGACATGACCTGCCCGGTCAGCTCCACCGCGACCTGACCCGACCGCAGGAACCACTTCCACCGCCTGCCCATACGTCCTCCCTCGCCACATCGGCACTTTACAACTAAACATGTCAAACATGCTAGTTATTGTAAACATGGCATTGGTTGCATGAGGTTTCACCGGGTGTGATGAAGTCCCGACATGGTGCCCTACGTGCCGCTGTGGCGGAGAATCCGGCAGGACATCCTGGACCGGATCAACGCCGGGATCTTGACGCCCGGCGAGAAGCTACCTACCACCAGGGAGCTTGCCGAGCAGTACGACACCTCGGGAGTGACCGTCAGGAAGGCCGTCGAATTCCTGATCGAGTCAGGCATCCTGGAGGGCAGGCAGGGTATTGGCGTCTTCGTAGCCGAAGACCCGCAGCGGAACTCGTAGGACGCTCGCCCCTACCATGGCCGGGCGGGAAAGCTGCGGCTGGCGGCGAGTCAGGAAGTACAGGAGATGCTCGGCATCTCCCGTGCGGCGAGGAACGCGTGCGTGGCGATGACCAGGCCCTCCAGCGGGGGCAGGCCCTCCAGCGGCGGTGTTGGTGCTGGTCCAGGCCGACGCCGGTCTTGATGGCCTGGAACGATTCCTCGAGGCCCCAGCGTCTGCCGGCAACCCTGATTCCCCTTAAGCCACTTCGACTAATACGGGTCGCGAAACGACTTCGAGTTGGTGATCTGGTAGGCGCGCGTGCAGCAGCGGCCAGCACCACCAGCCCAGACGGCCTGATCCCGATCACCGTCAACGAGCTACGTCGCCTGTTCCACGCCCTGATCCTCGAACCCACCCGACGTGTCGCCGAGGTCATCGCTTCGACGACGACCTCGCCGGCGAAGCCACCCGGATATCGAACCGGATCCGGGGCCTGCTGACGCAAATCCACCCCGCACTGGAACGAGTCCTCGGCCCGAAAATTGGGCACGAGGCGGTGCTGGAGCTGCTGTCGCGCTGCGGCGGCCCGATCGGTCTACGCAGGGCCGGCCGTCGCAAACTGCTCTCGATCGCCGCTGTTCACGCGCCCCGCATGGGTGAGCGGATCGTCGAGAAAATCATGACGGCCCTGGACGAGCAGACCCTCACCGTCCCCGCACGACAGCGGTGGAAACGATCCTGCCCCGCCTCGCTAACAGCCTCCGCGACAACGCGACCTCGGCAGGTATGGGACCCAGGCCTTGTCAGGCCGCCATCCGTTGGCGGGCGGGGCCAGCACCCCGGCTACGGTGGAGGTCAGCTTCCGCCGGTCGCCGGGGTCAGGAACGGCCTGGACGCGCCGCGCAACCGCCGCACTGTTCCTCGCATCCGCAGACGTCACCACAAGAGGCGAGCTTCCACTATCAAGGAGTCAATCCGTGACATTGCTGCAGAAGATGGCGAAAGTGGTCAACAACGTCGTACTCCCGCTGGTGTCTTCACCCACCTTGAGTCGACTGACGGGGAACCGGATGACTGTCATTACCTACACGGGACGCCGGTCTGGTCGAAGTTTCTCGATTCCTGTGGCGTACCGGCGCACAGGAGATCGCGTGAGTATCGACGTCGCCCTCCCAGGCCAGAAGGGTTGGTGGCGTAATTTCACGAGAGACGGAGGGCCAATCGCGATGCGAGTCGATGAAATTGACCGGCCCGGGCATGCGGTCGCGCGGAGGCAGGGTGAAATGGTGCTGGTCGAGGTCGAACTACTCCCCCTACACAAGCGATCATCCTCGGAATGAGCCCCGTGTTTGGGACTGCCCCCGTGATTCTTGGACAGTTCCGTGCCAGGAGCGCCAGAGGGCAGCGTACGTCCCGTCGATGCGGACCAGCTCGTCGTGGCTGCCCAGCTCGGTGATCCGGCCGTCCTCCAGCACCGCGACCCGGTCCGCGTCGTGCGCGGTGTTGAGCCGGTGCGCGATCGCGATGACGGTCCGCCCCGCGAGCACCGCCCCCAGGGCCCGCTCGGTACGCCGGGCGGTGGTCGGGTCCATCGCGGCCGTCGCCTCGTCGAGGATCAGCGTGTGCGGGTCGGCGAGCACCAGCCGGGCCAGCGCGAGCTGCTGGGCCTCGGCCGCGCCGAGTTGCCGGGCACCGTCGCCGAGCGTGGTGTCGAGGCCGTCGGGCAGGTCGGCGTACCAGTCGGCGCCCACGGCGACCAGCGCGGAGCGCATCCGCTCGTCGGAGGCGTCGGGCGCGGCGAAGGCGAGGTTGTCGCGGACCGAGCCGATGAAGACGTGGTGTTCCTGGGTGACCAGGGCGATCCGGCGACGCCGCTCGGCCGGGTCCAGGTCGGTGACCCGGCAGCCGCCGGTGCTCACCTCGCCCTCGCGGGGTGCGTCGATGCCGGCGAACAGTCGGGCCAGGGTGGACTTCCCCGCCCCCGAGGGGCCGACGACGGCCAGCCGCTCGCCGGGGCGTACCTCCAGGTCGATGCCGTGCAGGACGTCGCGGCCGCCGGCGTACGAGAAGCGCACCCCGCGCGCGACGAGCCGCTGCCCCGGCGGCGCTGCGGCCATGCCGGGCGGCTCCGGCGGCACCTCGCCGACGCCGAGCACCCGGGCGTACGACGCGATGCCGCGCTGCGCCTGCTCCGTCCACATCAGGATCCGGTCCAGCGGATCGATGGCCTGTTGCAGGTAGAGCGCGGCGGCGACCACCTCACCCAGCGACACCGTCCCCCGGGACAGCAGGTAGCCGCCGGCGAGCAGCACCGCGGCGACCGGCAGCGGGTAGCTGGCCTCCACCACCGTGAAGAACACCGTCCGCAGCGCGAGGGTCGCCCGGCGGGTGCCCCAGAGCCGGGCGATGCGGTCGGTGCCGTGCCCGATCCGCTCGTCGGCCAGCCGCAGCGCCTCCACGGTGCGGGCGCCCTCGGCGGTGGTGGTCAGCGTCTCGGTCAGCTCGGCGGTGGCGGCCCCCTCGGCGAGGTACGCGGGGCTGGCCCGGCGCAGGTACCAGCGGGTCACCGCCCAGATCGACGGCAGCCCGACCAGGGCGACCAGGCCGAGCAGCGGGTGCAGCAGGAAGATCGTCCCGTACAGCAGCGCCAGCTGCGCCGACGCGATGACCATGGTGGGCACGACGTCGCGGACGGTGGTCCCGACGGTTGACACGTCGACTGAGCTGCGGGTCGTCAGGTCGCCGGAGCCGACCCGCTCGACGACGGAGACGGGCAGGGCGAGGGTCCGCCGGACGAACTCCTCGCGTAGCCGCGCGACGGCCCGCTCCCCGAACCGGTGGCCGGCGTACTGGGCGTACCGGGAGATCAGTGCCTGCGCCAGCACGCAGCCGACGATCGCCAGCGCCAGCCGGTCCACGGTGGCGACGCCGGTGCCCGCGCCGACCTGGTCCACGATGCGGCCGAGCAGCCACGGCGCGGCGAGCCCGGCGACCGTGGCGGCGATGTGCAGCGCCAGCACGACGGCGACCGCCCGCCGGTCCCGGCCGATGAGGTCCACCGTGGCCCGGCGTACGGCGGCCCGGTCCGCCACCGGCAGCCCGCTCATCGCAGCGCCCCCTCGGCCCCGGCGGCCGGGTCGAGGTCGACGGCGTCGCCGTCCCGCGCCACCAACGCCCGGTAGCCACGGTCGCGGTCGAGCAGCTCGGCGTGGGTGCCGGTGGCGACGATCCGGCCGGCGCGCAGGTGGGCGACGGTGTCGGCGTGGCCGAGCAGCAGCGGCGAGGTGGTGAGCAGGATCGTGGTCCGGCCGGCCCGCGCGGCCCGCAGCCGCTCGGCGATCCGCGCCTCGGTGTGCGCGTCCACGGCGGACGTCGGGTCGATCAGGATCAGCACCTCCGGCTCGGCAAGCAGCGCCCGGGCCAGCCGGACCCGTTGCCGCTGGCCGCCGGAGAGCGTGCGGGCGCGGGTGCCGAGCGGGGTGTCGAGGCCGTCCGGCAGCGCGTCGACGACCTCTTCGGCCGACGCTGCCCGCAGTCCCGCAGTCAGCCGCGCGTCGTCGGCGGCGGCGTGGGCCCGGTGTTCGTCGCCCCGGCCGTCGCCGCCGACCGGCCCGGCCCGATCGCCGGCCCGTCCAGCCCGACCGCCGGCCCGTCCAGCCCGATCGCCGGCTCTGCCTGCCTGGTCCCCGGGCCGTCCGGCCCGCAGGACGTCGCGCAGCGTGCCGGCGAAGAGGTACGAGTCGTGGTCGGCGACCAGGATCCGGGCCCGCACGTCGTCAAGCGGGATGGCGGCCAGCGGCACGCCGCCCCAGGTGACGTCGCCGGGGACGTACCGGCCGAGCCGGTCGGCGAGCGCGTCGGCCTCGCCGGGTTCGGCGGCTGCGACGCCGACCAGCCGGCCGGCCGGGACGGTCAGCCCGGTGGCCGGGTCGTGCAGGCCGGTGGCCGGGTCGTGCAGGCCGGTGGCCGGGTCGTGCAGGCCGCCGGGCCGGCCCGGGGCGGCCGGATTCCCGGGCGGACGGGCGGTGGGCACGGTGGCCGGCGGGCCGCCCTCGGGCCGCGCTGCCGGCTCGGCGGGCCGACGCGCTTCAGCAGCCCGGCGCGGCTCGGCGAACCGGCGCGGCTCGGCGGACTCGCGCGGGCCGCCGGCGTCGTCGGGGACCAGGGTGAGAAGGGCGACGATCCGGCCGGCGGCGACCCGGCCCCGGATCAGCTGGTAGCTGCCCTCCAGCAGGAACCAGACCGGCACGATGAGGGTCGCCACGTAGCCGTAGACGGCGACCAGCTGCCCGATGGTGATGTCGCCGGTCACCGCCATCCGGGCGGCGAGCCACACCACGGCCGACAGGAACAGCCCCGGGATGGCGACCGTCAGTGCGTCGATCCAGCTGTAGACGGCCCCGACCCGGTAGCCCTCGGCCAGCAGGCGACGGGAATCGGCGGCGTACCGGCGGGCGAACAGGCCCCGGCCGCCGACCCCGGCGAGCACCCGCAGCCCGGCCACGATGTCGCCCGCCCGGGTGGTGAGGGCACCCTGCTGCTGCCGGTAGACCGACTCCGCCCGTTCCAGGCGGCGCAGCAGCGGCCCGACGACGAGCGCGATCGCCGGCACGCCCACCAGCACGCACACCGCGAGCAGCGGGGACACCGACCACAGCACCACGGCGATGACCGCGTACGCCACCACGGCACCCACCCCCGGGCCGGTCAGCGTCAGCACGTGCGAGACGTGGCTGATGTCGGAGCCGCCGACGGTGGCCACCTCCCCGGCGGCGAGCCGGCGCGGCAGCACCGCGCCGATCCGGGCGAGCTGGCGCAGCAGGACCCCCGCCGAGCGGGCCGTCGCGTCCTCCCGGACGAAGGTCATCGTGCGGTGCCGCATGATGCCCAGGTAGGACAGGCCCACGCCGGCGAGGACGATGGCCACGACCCAGAGCAGCAGGGCGGCGTTGTCGCCGGCGCGCAACCCGTCGTCGACGGCCCGGGCGATCAGGTACGGCCGGACCGACAGCCCGATCATCCAGGCCGTGCCGAACAGGCTGCCGCGCAACACCCGCCAGGGCTGGCAGCGGACCAGCCACCAGATGTAGCTCAGCGGCCCTCTCGTGTCCGGGACACCGGGATCGGGGTGGGGAATCTGCGGCGGCACCCGCCCACGCTACCCACCCGACTTCGCGCCGCGCAGACCATTTCCCGCCCGATCCGCCCGGCAGCCGCCTCACCACTCCCCACTGAATGATGTTTGGCGCAGCTGGGCAGTCGGAATGACCGGGGCAACGATCGACGACTCTCAGGTGCGGGCACCCAAGCACGGCCCAGAACCGGTCCGAGCCCGGTCGACCGCCTGAAGCCGGCCTCGAAGCACCACGGCCCCGTTGAGGTGGCTCTCCATGATCGTCTGCTGATAGTGGAGAACTCGCCCGGCGTGTCGTCTCAGAAATCAGCAGACGATCAAGCCGCCGACGCCCGGCAGGGGTGGTCCGCCCACTGTGGTCGAGGGACGCCGAGAGCAGCGAGACGCCCGGATTGTGGGCGACCAGCGCTCGAAGGGTCAGGAGTTGTCAGGTGGTCGGTGTGGTGAGGAGGTAGTCGTCCGCGTCCGCGTTCCACTCCAGCCGGACCGCCCCGCTGGTGGCGGCCGCCTTGCAGAACTGGAGGAAACCCCGGTAGCCGAGCTTCTTCTCGCTGAAGTCGGGCCGGACCCGGCGGAGCTGGTTCTTCAGCCCGGACAGGGCCACCGCCCCGTCGGCCCCGGCCAGGTCCTGGACCACGGAGCGCACCAGCGCGAACGCCACCTCCTGGTCGCCGTGTTCGGGCAGGGACACCTCGGGGTCGCCCTTGGCCGGGCCCTCCGCCAGCTCGATCACCCGCTGCGCGGCGAGGTGCCGCAGCAGCTCGCCGAAGGTGCGGAACCCGTAGTCGGACTCGCTGAAGGTCGGGTCCTTGCGCAGCAGGGTGCGCTTCAGCGTCGAGGCGGTCACCTCGCCGCCGGAGCTGCCCTGGAGGCCGGCCACCGTCTGGGCCACCAGGACGGAGAGGGTGTCGACGTCGCGCACGGGCTCCTCGACCGTCGGCTGGGGCTCGGGTTCCTGCTCCACCGGCTGCGGCTCCGGGCTGGGCAGCCGCGCCGGGCGGCTGCGCTTGGCCCGGGCCGGCGGGACGTCGACGCCCTCGAGGCGGTCGTAGTAGAGGAACTCGTCGCACGCGGGCGGCAGCAGCGCCGAGGTGGACTTCTCCACGCCCACGCCGATGACGCGCTTGTTCAGTTCGCGCAGCTTGTGCACCAGCGGGGTGAAGTCGCTGTCACCGGTGCAGATCACGAACGTCGAGACGTACGCGCGCTCGAAGGCCAGCTCGACGGCGTCGACGGCCATCTTGATGTCGGCGGCGTTCTTGCGCGACGCGCCCATCCGCTGGGGCATCTCGATGAGCTCGACGTGGGACCGGGTGAGCATCCGGCGGTCCTCGTCGAAGTACGACCAGTCAGCGTACGCCCGCCGCACGACCACCCGACCACGCTCGGCGAGGGCATCGGCGATGGGACGCAGGTCGAACGCCATGCCGCCGAGGTGTTCGCGGGCCCCCAGGGCGAGGTTCTCGTAGTCGAGGAAAAGGGCGATCCGGTCTTCTTGATCCACGGCCGCCAGCCTACGCCCGGCCACCCGGCCCACCAGCGGGTACGCGCCGCGAACCGCCATCGCGTGCGGGGCTCGCCGCCGTCAACGCCGCCCTCGCCGGCTGTCGCGGTCAGGTCCCGGCGGGGCGACCCAGGTCCGGTCCGAGTGTCGTGCCACGGCGTCGGCCGGGGCGCGGGCCTGCCCCTCGTCGCGGACCGAGCCGAGCAGGATGTCCAGCGGGACCGGGCGTCCCAGGTGGAAGCCCTGGCCGGCGTCGACGCCCAGCCGGCGCAGCGCGGGCACCAGCGGTTCACGGTCGACCGACTCGGCGACCGTGTGCATGCCCAGCCCGTGCGCGGCGCGGACGACCGCGTCGATGAGGACCGGGTCGGCTCCGCCCCGGTCGGCCTGGTGGACGAAGTCACCGGCGATCTTCACGGTGCTGAACGGCAGGTGCTTGAGGTAGGTGAAAGACCCGAACCCGGCGCCGAAGTCGTCCGGGCTCAACCGGCAGCCGGCGTTACGCAGCGTACGGGCCAGGTTGCGGACCGCCGCCACGTTGGTGATCGCCGCCGTCTCGGTCACCTCCAGGCCCAGCCGGCCAGCCTCGACGCCGGCCGCGCGCAGCCGCCCCACCACCCAGTCGCCGAAGCCCGGCGACTCCATCGAGCGGGCGGAGATGTTGACGTCGAAGCACATCCCCGCCGCCACGGCCGACGGGTCGGCCAGCGCCGACGCGGCAGTGGCCACCACCCACCGGTCGAGCTCGCCGATCAGGTCGTCGCGTTCCACCGTGGGCAGGAAGTCGGCCGGGGGCAGCGGCGGCTGCCGGCCGTCGCGCAGCCGGATGAGCAACTCGTGGCTGACCACCTCGCCGGTCAGCAGGTCGACGATCGGCTGGGCGTCGAGTTGCATCCGGTGCTCGTCGAGGGCGGTGCGGACCCGGGTCACCACGTTGACCCGCTGCACCGCGTGCCGGTACTGCTCCGGGAGGTACAGCCGGGCCCGGTTGCGGCCGGCGTTCTTCGCCTCGTACAGGGCGAGGTCGGCGTGGGCGAGCACCACGTCCCGGCTGTCGCCGGGCCGCAGCGAGGCGGCCCCGATGCTCAGGGTGACCCGCAGCCCGGCGTCGGTCAGCGGCACCGGGGTGCCCACGGCTGCGTTGCACAGGCCCTCGGCGACGGCGAGGGCGTCGCCGGCCGAGGCGTCGGGCAGCACGACCGCGAACTCGTCGCCACCCAGCCGGCCCAGCACCGTGCCGGGCGGGAGGTGGTGGGCGAGCAGCCGGGCCAGCACCCGCAGGACGTCGTCGCCCACGCCGTGCCCGTGCACGTCGTTGATGTCCTTGAAGTTGTCGATGTCGATCAGCAGCAGCGCGCCGGACGGGTCGCCGCCCGGGACCAGCAGGTCGTCGAGGCGGGCGAGCAGGGCGCGACGGTTCGGCAGGTCGGTCAGCGGGTCGTGCTCGGCCAGCCGGGTCAGCTCGTCCTGGGCCCGGAGCCTCTCGGTGATGTCGCGGGCGGTGCCCAGGACGCGCGCCGGGGCGCCGTCCCCGTCGGTGAAGACCTCGCCGTAGCACTCGAAGACGCGCAACGTCTCGCGGTCCGCGAGGTACATCCGGTGGGTGAACGAGAACGGCGCCCCGGTGCGCAGCGCGGTCTGCAGGGTCCGCTCGATCATGGCTGCGTCGTCGGGGTGCAGCAGCTTCCGGTACGACGGGTAGTCCAGCGCGGTGCCCGGCGGGAAGCCGACCATCTGCAGCAGCACGTCGGACCAGACGATCTCGCCGGTCGGCACGTCCCACTCCCAGCTGCCCACCTTGGCGAGCTGCTCGATGTGGGCCAGGCGCCAGCGGTGGTTACGCCCCTGCTCGCGCTCCCGGCGTTCGGCGGTGACATCGCGCACCTCGTACAGGCGCAGGCACTTTCCTTCGTGGTGCATGCCCTGGCAGCGCACCTGGAGCCAGCGGGCGGTGCCGGCGGCGTCGGGCCAGGGGGCCTCGACGGCCGGGCCGCCCGGCTCCACCTGGGTCACCGGCAGGTCCTCCGGCCGGACGCCCAACCGCCGTGCGGCCTCGTTCGACCACAGGCACCGGCCGTCTGGGCCGAGGACCATCAGTGCGGTGGGGGCGGCGTAGGCGGCGGCTGCGGGCAGAGTCCTCACCTGGTGGTCACCCCGTCCCTTGCCCCGTCACGACACCAGCACACGGTGATCCGACCGCGACGCGGAGTCTACCCACGGGAGTGAGCGCGGTGCTCGCCGCGCTCACGGGTGACCGGTGGGTACGCGCCGCCGCACGCGGGCTGGGCGCGCGACGCCGGCCCCACCGCCCCGCGACGGGTGGTGGGGCCGGCGCCCCGACTGACTGATCAGGCAGGTCGACCCCCTGCGCGAAGGTGCCCGACCGGTATCGGCTAGGAACATCACATGCCGCGCTACCTGCTCTTTCCCGGCCGCCACCATCTGTTGACCCGTTTCCAGGCGGAGTACCTGCGCCAGCTCGCCGGCGACGGGGCCGGCGACGGCGACGGGGCCGGCGACGGGGCCACCGTGGTCTGGGCGGTCACCTCGGCCAACCACGAGAACACCCGGCGCAACCCGGTCCCCTACCACCGCCGGGAGGCGGCGATCGAGCGGTTCAGCGTCCTCGCCGGGCTCCGCTCGGTGGTCGTCCCGGTCTTCGACACCGCCGTGACGGACCGGTTCGCCGAGGTGACCCTGAAGAACGTGGCGGCGGCCACCGGCCTGGAGCTGACTCCGGCGGACACGGTGGTCGCCTGCTCCACCCCGGAGGTGGCCGCGATGTACGAACGGCTCGGCTTCCCCATCGCCGGGGTGGAGGCCGACGTCGCGCCGGCACCCGCCCGGCCGTGGGACGTTCTCCTGCGGCTGGCCGACGGCGACCCGTCGTGGCGGGACCTCGCCCACCCCGCGACGATCGACGTGTACGCCCGCTACCGCCTCGACGACCTGGTGCGGGCGGTGGTCAACGACCCCGTAGTCGGCGACGAGGGCGGCCTGACCCCCACCCGCGACTACCGGACGTACGCCGAGGCGTTCGCCGACGCCGCGCAGCGCAAGTGGGCGGCGGTGCGCGAGCGCGTCCGGCCGGGGCGGATCGTCGACATCGGCTGCGGCGCCGGCGCCGTGCTGGAGTTGGCTGACCGGGAGCCGGCCCTGCGGGAGAGCGACCTGATCGGCGTCGAGGTGGCCCGGCACCTGTTCGAGGAGTGCGTGCACAAGAAGGCACAGGGCTTCTTCACCAACCCCAACGTCTTCTTCTACCGCCGCAACGTGCTCGGCGGGGCGGTGTTCGCGCCGCGCTCGGTGGACACCACGATGACCTTCGCGCTGACCCACGAGATCTGGTCGTACGGTGACAGGATGGCCTCGCTGCGCCGGTTCGTGCAGGCCATCTACGACCACACCGTGCCCGGCGGGGTATGGATCAACAGCGACGTGTGCGGGCCGGACGGCCAGGACCGGACGGTGCGACTGCGCCTGGCTACGGCGGACGGCACGAACCCGGCCCGGCCGCGCACCGACCTGGCGTCCCTGCCGCCGGCGGTGGCGGCGGCCCACGTCGCCGGGCTGTCGACGCGGGCCCGGCTGGATCAGTTCGCGGTCGACTGGCGGTTCCCGTTCGCGTACCGGCCGGTGGTGGAGCCGGCCGGGGCGGTGGTAGAGCCGGCCGGGGCGGTGGTGGAACTGACGCTGGGCGCGGCGATGGACTTCCTGACCCGCAAGGACTACACCGACAACTGGCTGTCGGAGACCCAGGAGCAGTTCTGCGGCCTGGAGTACGCCGACTGGAAGGCGCTGCTGGCCGACGTCGGCTTCGAGGTCGGCCCCGCCAGCGGGCCGTACCGCAACGACTGGATCGCCACCAATCGCCTCGACCCGGTCGCCGCCCTGTCCACCCCGGACGGCCGGCCGCTGGACTGGCCGGTCACCCACGTCCTCCTGGTCGCCCGCCGCCCGGTCAACACCTGACCCGGCCGGCCACCCGGCGGTCCCGGGGACGACGCCGGACCGGATCGGGAACGGGAACGGGAACGCGTCCGGGGCGGCCTTGAGCTACCCGGGACCGCCGTGAGATTCTGATACGTCGATTAGTCGCCGCGCGGGGCTGACAGTCGTCCGATGGGCAACCGGGGGCCAGCACGGCCCCCGGGGGACGGCGGCAACTGCGATGACCACCGGGCAGTCCGTCCACGAGTCCGCCCGCCGCCGCCCCGGCGCACCCGCAGGTGCGAGCCACCCGTCACCGGCAACGGGCGAGTCTCCGTCGTACCCACGAAGGAAACTCCACCATGCAGAACCCGATCAGCCCCGCGCAGCCCCCGCCGTCGCGCCCGGCCCGGTCCGCCCGCCGCCGCTGGCCGTCCCTCGCCGCGAGCCTGCTGCTCGTCGCGGCGGCGTCGGCCACGGTCAACCCGCCGAGCGTCAGCGCGGCGACCACCGCCCCGGTCGCCGTCACCGTCAACGCGCGGGCGGGACTGGCGACCGTGCCGGACACCGCGCTGGGCGTCAACCAGGCCATCTGGGACCAGAACCTGGGCACCGACGAGACGTCGGACCTGCTGCGCGACGCCGGCGTGAAGATGCTGCGGTACCCGGGCGGCTCGTACGCCGACATCTACCACTGGAAGGACCACACCGCCCCCGGCGGGTACGTCGCTCCGAACACCGACTTCGACACCTTCATGGCCGGGGCCAGGCGGGTCGGCGCCCAGCCGATGATCATCGCGAACTACGGCACCGGCACGCCGGCCGAGGCCGCCGACTGGGTGCGGTACGCCAACGTCACCAAGGGCTACGGCGCGAAGTACTGGACGGTCGGCAACGAGAACTACGGCAACGGCCACTACGGGTCGGCCTGGGAGGCCGACGACCACCCCGACAAGAGCGCCAACCAGTACGCCCGGCTGGTCGTCGACTACGCCGACGCGATGAAGGCGGTCGACCCCACGATCAAGGTCGGCGCGGTGCTGACCATGCCGGGGAACTGGCCGGACGGCATCACCGCCGGCAGCGACCCGGGCCCGTGGAACTCCACGGTGCTCTCCCTCGCCGGACCGAAGATCGACTTTGTCGACGTGCACTGGTACCCGGGCGGCAGCGCCGCCGAGTCGCTGGAGCGCACCGGCCACATCGACGACGCGGCCCACCTGCTGCGGCAGCAGATCGCCCGGTACGCCGGACCGAACCCGGGACGCATCGGCATCAGCTTCACCGAGATGAACGTCGACACGGGGCGGACCACCCAGCCGGCCGCGCTGTTCCTCGCCGACGCCTACAGCGACCTGCTGGAGAACGGGGTCTTCACGGTGCAGTGGTGGAACGTGCACAACGGCATCGGCACGGTCTCGCAGGTGGCGGGGCACACCGACTACGGCGACTTCGGCATCCTCTCCAGCGGGGGCTGCACCGCCGACGGGTCGGTCTGCGAGCCACCGCTGAACACGCCGTTCGCGCCGTACCACGGGCTGTCCATGATGAACCTGTTCGCCCGGGCCGGCGACCAGTTCGTCCGCGCCGGCACCGACCGGCCGCTGGTCACCGCGCACGCCGTGCGCCGGGGCAACGGGGACCTCGCGGTGCTGCTGGTCAACAAGGACCCGGACAACGAGCACCCGGTCACCATCGACTACGCCGGGTTCACCCCGTCGGGCGCCGCGCCGACGGTGCACACCCACACCAACGGCGCCACCGCCATCGCCACCGGCCAGTCCGGCAGCGCGACCAGCCGGGTCCTGCCGCCGTACTCGCTGACCACGCTCGTGCTGCGCCCGGCCGGCGTGGTCACCGGGCAGCCCGGCGCGCCGGGCCAGCCCACCGCCACCGCCGTCACCGACCGGGGCGCGACCATCTCCTGGCCCGCGGCGACCCCGGGCCGCAGCCCGATCGCCAAGTACGAGGTGTGCCGGCAGAACGGGGCGGTCAGCGAGCAGCTCGGCGAGACCCCGGCGACCTCGCTCACGGTCGGCAACCTCGTCCCCGGCGGCAGGTACACGGTCAACGTGCTGACCCGGGACACCGCCGGCCGGGTCTCCTGGTCCTCACCGCCGCTCACCTTCACCACGGGCAGCCCCGCCACCAGTTCCTGCGGTGTCCGCCTGACCGACACCTCGAACTGGGGCAACGGCTACGTCGGCGCCGTCGACATCGTCAACAACGGGGCCGCCCCGATCAACGGCTGGACGCTCACCTGGACCTGGCCCACCACCTGGCAGCAGGTGAACAGCGGCTGGAGCGCGAACTGGGAGCAGGTGGGCCGGACCGTCCGGGTCACCAACACCGCCGACAACCGGCAGATCGCCGGCGGCGGGGGCAGCACGAGCGCCGGCTTCGTCGGCTCGTACGGCGGCCCGAACGTCCTGCCGACCGCGTTCGCCCTCAACGGCGTCGTCTGCACCGTGCTGTGACGTCGCCGTCGGCCCAGGCCCGGCACCCGCCGGTCCCGGGCCGACGGTCTCACCCCGGCGGGTGCGGCCCCAGGGCCCCGGCCCTCACCCCGTACACCACCACCAGGAGCGCCATTTCCGACGCCAGGCCAAATCATGACTGACACATGGGAGATCTTGGAACGCAATGGCCCCTGCAGGGGCCATTGCGTTCCAAGATCTCCGGTCATCCTAATGTGCGGGACGGAATTCCTGGGAGGTGGACAACTTCGGGTGAGTTCGGCAGGGAGGCGGCGATCAGCGTGGCGGGACGGGACTCCCGTTGGGGTGGGGGCGGGACCGGCGGCGGGATGGAGTGGCCGGTCGCGCGGCGACCGCCGCACCGGAGGCACCCGCGCACGCGGCTTCGATATGCGAGCCTGGAGGCAGAATCGACAGATTGAAATATCGGCACGGCGTTATGACGCGCCACCATGCGTAACCCGCGCCGTTCCCCGCTCGAAACTCGGGTGCCGTGCGTCAGGAGGCGGAGAGCCGGCCCAAGTGGTCGCCGAAGCGGTGAGCTGGCCGGTAGCCCCGGGCGCGGGCCCGGCTGATGTCCAGCACCATGTCCCGGGCGAGCTGGTCGACGGCGTACCGGGTCAGCACCGGCGCCCGGCGGGTCAGCCGGGACAGGGCGGTCGCCGCGCCGGCCGCGCCGGCGGCCAGCCCCACCGGCAGGTGGAGGAGCCGCGCCGGGTGGCCGGTCGCGGCGAGCACCGCGCGCAGCACGGCGTCGCGCGAGTACGGCCGATCGTCCGCGATGTTGTACGCGCCGGCCGGCCAGGCGAGCGCGGCCAGGCAGGCGTCGGCGAGGTTCTGCACGGCGGTGAGGCTGAGCCGGACGTCCGGACCGGGCACCGGCAGCCACCCGCCCCGGCGGGCCCGAAGCAGCCGGGGCAGCAGGTGCGGGTCGCCGGGCCCGTACACGGCGCGGGGGCGCAGCACGACGGCCCCGGTCGCCAGCGCGAGCCGCTCCCCGGCGGCCTTGGTGCGCCCGTACGCGGAGAGCTGCCCGTCGACCGGGTGGTCCTCGGTGACCAGGGTCGCTCCCCCGGGCCGGTAGACGCTGGCGCTGCTCATCCAGACCAGCGGGCGGTCCCCGGCGGCGTCGAGCAGCCGGGCGGTGCCGTCCACGTTGACCGCCCGGTAGGCGCGCTCGGCCACCGGGCCGGGCACCGGGTCGCCGACGGCCGCGGCGAGGTGGATGACCAGGTCGGCCCCGGCGAGGTCGGGCACGGCGCGGCCGGCGTCCCAGGGCACGTGCCGGCCGACCGGGCCGGGGCGCCGGCCGAGGCAGCGAACCCGGGCCCCGGCGGCCTCGGCGGCCCGCGCCACGGCGGCCCCGCAGAAGCCGCTCGCGCCGGTGACCACCACCTCGACTCCGGTGAGGTTCACCGGCCGGCTTGGACCACCGGCCCCGGTGAAATTCACCGGCCGGCCCTGATCACCAGTCGCGCCCAGCCGGGCAGCGCCGCGCGCCCGTCGGCGCGGGCCCGCACCACGACCGGCCGGTACGGCGCCAGGGCGGCGAGGGTGTCGGCGAGCTGCGCGCGGGCCAGCCGGGCCCCCGGGCAGGAGTGCGCGCCGGCGCCGAACACGAGCCGGGCGGTCCGGGCCGGTGCCGGCGCGGCGCAGTCCGGCCCGGCGCGGTGCGCCCCGGCGGCATGCCGGGCGACCAGCAGCAGCCGGTCCCCGGCCCGGACCGGGCAGCCGGCCACGGTAGCGGCCCCGGCGGCCACCCGGGGCAGCACCGGGCTCGGCGCGGTGACCCGCAGCAGCTCGTCGACCAGGACGTCCCGGTCACCGGCCGCGTCGGCCCGGTCCCACAGCCGGTCGTCGGCGCACCAGGCGACCGCGCGCGGGATGCCGGACACGGTGGTGTTGACCGCGGCGAGTGCCAGCATGCCGGCCAGGCCGGCGTGCTGCGGCGGCAGGTCGAGCAGCTCGGCCAGGTCGGCGACGGCCCGGCGGGCGGCGCGGGCCCGCCCGGGTGGGCGCGGGCCGGGGAGCTGCTCGGCGGCGGTCGTGGCGGCGGCGTGGCGGGCCGCCTCGGCCAGCGCGACCGGGTCGGCGTCCACCCCGAGCAGCGCCGCTGTGGTGGCCCCGGCCAGCTCGGCGACCACCGGCACCAGGTCCACCGGTTCGCCTGCGCCCAGCGGGGCCAGCCGCCGCAGCAGCACCGCCGTCCAGACCGGACGCAGCCGAGCCACCCCGGCGGGGCCGAGGCCGTCGGTGAGGGCGCGGCGGGCCTGCCGGTGCTCGGGGCCCTGCTGGTCGAACAGGAGCCCGTCGGTGCCGAGCCGGCGGGCGGTGCCGCCCACGGTGCCGGCGGCGGCCCGGTCCAGGGGGGTCCGGGTGAGCGCGTCGAGGTAGCCGTCCGGGTCGTGCACCACCAGCGTCCGTCCCAGCCGCACCGCCGGCCAGCGTCGGGTCGCCGCGAGCAGGGTGAACAGCACCGGGTACCGCCGCAGGTAGACCCGGCGGTCCCGGCGTCGTCCCCGGCTCGGCGCCGGACGCCGCCGGTCCGCGTCGACGCCCCCAGTGCGGGCTCCGTTCGGCTGCTCAGCCACGGGGTCGACCGCCCGCCGGCGCACGCCGGCCGGTCGCGGCGGCGGCGAGGATGGCCGCGGCGGCCCGGTCCGGCTTGCGGGAACGGCCCTTGGTCGGCACCGGGGCGAAGACCAGCGAGTCGGGCCGGGCGGTGCCCATCCCCGCCGCGACCTGGTCGAGGGCCCGGCGCAACCGCCGCGGGTCGACGCCCGGCTCGGGCTCGACGACGGCGACGAGCCGTTCGTCGCCGTCCTCGGCCGGCACGCCGACCAGCACCGCCAGGTTGACCCCGGGGACGTGCAGGGCCGGCTCGTACAGGCCGGGGTAGATGTTCTCCGCGCCGCGCAGGATCATGTCCTTGCTCCGCCCGCCGAGGACGACCCGGCCGCCGTCGAGCCGGGCG
Source organism: Micromonospora sp. CA-111912 (assembly GCF_050948415.1). Lineage (NCBI taxonomy): Bacteria > Bacillati > Actinomycetota > Actinomycetes > Micromonosporales > Micromonosporaceae > Micromonospora > Micromonospora sp. CA-111912. Next base: position 3,168,373 of record NZ_CP192007.1, on the reverse strand, counting down.
ACATCGCCGGTGTCCACCCACTCGTGCGGGGCCTCGCCCAGGTAGCGGTGCGCCTGGCCGGGGCCGGTGAGCAGCAGCCGCCCGCCCGGCTCGACCCGGGTCCGCACGCCCGGCAGCGGTGCCCCGACGAGGTCCCCCTCACCGGCGAAGGCGGCCTTTTCGCCGGCCTCGACGGCGGCGGCCGGGAAGAGTTCGGTCAGCGCGTACACCCCCCACGCCTGCTCGGCGCCGGCCCGCCGGAGCCGGTCGAGCAGGGCGGCGCTCACCGGCGCCGAGCCGCTGTAGAACCGACCGGACAGCCGGGGCCGCCGGGCCAGCAGCGCCCGCAGCTGGGGCGGGGTGAGGTAGCTGGCCTGCGGGCGCAGCCGGGCCACCTGCCGGGCGAGCACGCGGGGCGACCGGGCCGGCAGGGCGACGGGGGCGCCGCTGACCAGGGCGGGCACCAGGACGAAGAACATGCCGCCGAGCACCGGCTCGTCGGGTAGCGGCCGGACCAGGTCTGCGACGGCGCGCATCCCGGCGTCCAGCCCGGCCCGCCGGTGGACCACCGCCCGGGGGCTGCTGGTCGTGCCGGAGGTGAAGATGACGACGGCGTCGCCGTCCTGCCCGGTGCGGTCGGGCACCGGCCCCGACCGGGGGCACAGCGCCGGGGCGCAGCCGGGCAGCCGACGGCCCACGGTACGCACCGGGCCCAGCTCGGCCAGCCGGGGCAGGGCCAGCTGGGCCCGGCCGGCCAGCGGTCGCGCCCACCCGGCGACCGCCTGCGCCGCCGCGTCGGCGACGACGAGGGCGGGGCGGGCCAGGGCCAGCCGCGCGGTGAGCACCTCCGGGCCGGCGCTGGGGTCGAGCACCGCCGCCCGCAGCCCGAGCCGGTGCGCGGCGAGCAGGATCGACAGCGCCCGGGGGCCGGGGCGGACCGCCACGCCGAGGGTGTCCCCGGCGGTCAGCCCGTGGTGGTGCAGGGCTGCGGCGTACCCGTCGGCGAGGTCGGCCAGCTCGCCACGGGTGGCGCGGATGCGGGGCCGGCCGGACCGGGCGGTGGTGAGCACCGCCGGCCGGTCCGGGTGGCGGCGCAGCGCGGCGGCCAGTTCGTCGAGCATCGGAAACTCGCTCTCCTGGTGCTGGGGTGTCGGTCAGCGGGGGTCCGGGGACAGCCGGCCGCTGCCCCGGTCCAGGTACCAGGAGGCGGTGCGGCGCAGGCCGTACGCCCGCAGCCGGCGGGTCGAGTTCTCCACCACCATGCTCCGGTCGTGGACGATGTCGCCGGTGTGCCGGCGTACCCGGTTGAGGAACTCCCGGTCGGTCGGCGACGGGCGGCGCGGCATGCCGCCGGCGCCGAGGTAGGCGGCCGGGGTGATCGCCATGTTGTTGCCGGCGTGCATCCGGTACGGGGCCCGGTAGCCGGGCCCCCGGTGGGCGGGCCGGAGCCGGCCGAAGGCGGCGGCGACGGCGACCAGGCCGCGGAACACTGCACGGCCGAACGGGCCGTGCTCGTCGCGGCGGGCCTCGATCCGGCCGCAGGCCATCGCCGCGCCGCCGGTGAGCGTGCGGCGGGCCGCCGCCACCCAGCCGGGCCGGGGCAGGCAGTCGGCGTCGGTACGGGCCAGCAGCGTCGCCCCGCGCGCAATGGCGTGCCGGAAGCCGGTGTCCACGGCGGCGCCGACGCCCCGCTGCCGCTCCTCGGCCAGCAGGGTCGGCACCGGCGACCGGGCGGCGAACCGGCGAACCGCCTCGGCGGTGCCGTCGGTGGAGGCGTTGTCCACCACCAGCAGGGTGAAGTCGAGGTCGGTCTGCCGGGACAGCGCGTCCAGGGTGGCCCCGATCCGGGCGGCCTCGTTGTAAGCGGGCACGACCACCCACAGCGCGGTCACGACTTCTCCCAGACCATGGTCATCACGCTGACGCCGCCGCCGAGGCCGATGAACAGCACCCGGTCGCCGGGGCGCAGCCCGGCGTCGACGCGGGCGAGCTGCACGCCGAGCGTGGCGCTGGCCAGGTTGCCCAGCTCGGCCACGGTGATCTCCAGCTTGTCCCGGGGTACGCCGGTCACCTCGACGAACCGGTCCAGGTAGGGCAGGGTGACCTGGTGGACCAGCACCCGGGCGTAGTCGGCCCAGTCCAGCCCGGTGCGGTGCCGGACCCGGTGCAGGATGTCCGTGCCGATCTTCTCGAACACGTCGCGCAGCGCCCGCCCGTCGCCGGTGAAGTAGGTGTGCTCGTCGCCCCGGGGATGCCGGGAGCCGCCGCCGGGGATGCCGCCCACCGTCCAGTGCTCGGACCAGGTCTCGGTGTCGACGTCGACGATCCCGCCCCGGGCGACCGGTTCCACCAGCACGGCGGCCCCGGCGTCGCCGAACGTGTAGCCGGCGAAGGCGCTGCGGGCCTGGTCGAGGTCGGTGAGCTGCCAGCGCATCGCCCGGGTCGGTGTCTCGCCGGTCACCACCAGGGCGCGCCGGGCGCGGCCGGCGAGGACGGCCGACCGGGCCAGGTCGATGCCGTTGAGGAAGCTGTTGCAGGCGTTGGTGACGTCGAGGGCGTGCGCCCGGCCGCCCAGCTCCGCCTGCACGATGTGTGCGGTGGCCGGCTCGACGACGTCCCGGCTGGCGGAGGCGAACAGCAGCAGGTCCACCTCCTCCGGCTCGCGGCCGGCGGCGGCGAGCGCCTGTCGGGCGGCGCGGACCGCCAGGGTCGAGGCGTACTCCCCGTCGCCGGCCATCCGGCGGGAGGAGATGCCGGTGATCCGCGACAGCAGCCCGTCCGGCAGGTGCAGACCGCTGGCCTCGGCGATGCGGCGGTGCAGGTCGGCGGTGGGCACGACATGGTCGGGCAGGCTGACGCCGACGGCGGTGATGCCCACTCGTTCCCGGACGGAAGGCGGCGCTGACGTGGGGGCGATCATGCGTTGAGCTTGCCCAACGTCGCGGGCGGGCGGATGAGTAGGGGTGCTCATGTTCGCCGGGTGACGATCCGGACACGTCACCGCCGCCGCCCGGGCCCGGCCCCGCGATGGCGGTGGACGAGCCCGGGCGGGCGATGGCGGTGGACGGCCCGGGCGGGCGGGGGCCGTTCCGCGACCGCATCGCGGGATCCGCCGGCCTACCGGTAGAGGGTGATCGCGACCTCGGCGCCGTACTGGATCGGCTGGGTGAGCGGCAGCGTGAAGGGCTCGCCCCACCACGGCGGCGGAGGCGGCGGCCGGCGCCACCACCAGTACAGCCACCACCAGAGGTCGTTGCCGCACCAGGCCGAGTAGAGGTAGTCGTCGACGGCCACGATCGCCACCGGACCGCCCGGCTTGGCGGCACCGGCCGCCGTCGTCACCGACTGCTGCCACCCGCCGGCCATGTTGGTCACCACCCGGACCGCGCCGTCGGAGCCGGCGAAGAACACGTTCGACGGTCCTCCGGTGAACTGCGCCGCCGCGAGGCGGGCACCGGCCGGGGCCGCGCCGGCACCGGTGATCGCCACCGGCTGCCAGGGCTCGGGGCGCGGGCCGAAGGCGAAGCCCACCTGCCAAATCCGGCCGTCCAGCCCGGCGACGTACGCCTGCACGCCGGTCGTGGCGGCCACGGCGACCCCGCCGCCGGGCGGCGCCAGGCCGGCCGGACCGGCCGGGATCGTCGCCCAGGTGCCGGCAGAGGTACGCCAGACCGAGGTCAGCGCGCCGTCGGCGCCGACGAAGACCACTCCTGGCATGGTGGACTGCCGGGTCGCGGCGACGACCGCCCCGGGCGGCGCGAGGCCGGGCGCGGACACCCGCTGGGGGCCGCCGCCGGGCCGCACCAGGCGGTTGTAGGAGGCGCTGTAGATCGCCCCGTCGGTGCCGGCGAAGAAGACGTGCAGGTAACCGGCCGAGTCGGTCACCGCGCTCACCTTGGCGCCGGGCGGGGCGAGGCCGGCCGCCCCGTCCCGGTACACGCTGACGTTGGAGGTGGCCGAGCTGGTGACGGCGGCGACGAGCCCGCCCTGGGTGCCGATGACGAACGCGGCGACGTTGCCGTCCGGCTGCCGGGCTGCGCCGACGCCCGCACCCGGCGGGGCCACGGCCGTGCTGCCGAACGGGGTGATGCCGGCCGACGACGCCAGGTAGAGGCGCCCGTCCTGGCCGACGGTGAAGCTCACGACCTGCGACGCCGCGGCCTGCGCGGCCCGCGCGGGTGGCGCCCCGGTCGGGGTGACGGTCAGAGCCAGTGCGGCTGCGACCGCCACCGCGACGCGGGGGCGCCGGAAGCGGGTGGATATCACGATGTCCTCTCCGTTCGCCGGATACCGGGATGACAGGTTCTCGGCCCGGGCGAGGTCATCGCCAGAAACCGGCTGAACGGGTAGCCATCTGTGCGAACACCCATCCGGCGGAGCTCCGCAGCCCGCCGTCCGGCGCCCCGAGTCGCCGCTCCCGGCCACGCGTCCGCCGCTCTCCGGGCCCCTGAGCAGGGGAAAACCGCGCCTGCATCGGCCCGCCCGGCGTCCGGCGTCCGGGAATCCGCCGGACGGCCCGCGCTTGCGTCATCGTTCAGGCTGGGGCACTGGTCGCTGCGCCGGGTAAGCCCGGTCAGCCCGGGTCGGGCAGGATTCCGGCAGCCGGTGCGGGCGGGCTCAGGGGCGACCCGGGAGGTGGGCGATGTCCGGGGCCGGCTGGCCCTGGGCGGACATCAGCACCACGATCGCCCGCCGCAACCTCACCGGGCCCTTCGCCGTCCGGGTGACCCGCTGCAACCGCTGACCCTCGACCATCGACACCTGCCGGACGAACACCTCCGGACGCCTACCCACGCCACCACCTCCCAGACCAGCACGATGGGAGACAGCCTGCCCGACACATCCTCAGACCGACGGATTACCCGATCAACATTCAAAGACGAGGCACTCATTATCCAGTTTGGAAGAAGCGCGGAATTTCGCTGCGGTACGGCACATGGTTCATCCCTGCCTGCACCCTGGCTAACTTCGATGAATCATCACAGCGATGGCCGAGCCCATGGATCTTTCGCCGAGTAGTCGACCAACCAGAATCCGGGCCGAGAAAGGTAGACTTCGTTGTCACGGGCGACCGGCGAAGCATCCGGTGGTGAGGAGGACCCGATGACACCTCGGCCGTGTACGGACGGCACATTCCAGCACCTGTCGGTGGATCTCGCTCTCGACCGCGCTGGGGATCACGGGTATTCGGGTCTCACGCTGTGTTCGGCTCCGGAGCGTCCGGTCTGGGGCCATGACCAGTGGGCGATCGACCTTGCCTACGAAATGCATCGCAGCGACACGTACGTCGACATCGCCGCGTTGCCGCCGTGTGTGGAGTGCCTGCGGGTGGCGGAGTTGCTGGCCGACCCCGATACGGCGCCGCCGCTGCATCGGAGGCCTCCCCCGCCGGATTTCGCTTCGGGATTCACCGGTGACGCGATTCGGATCGCCCTGCGCACCGACATCGCCACCGGCGCCTTGCTCGGCCAGCGGGCCGCCGTGCACCTGCTGACCTTCACCGGGCTCCCGGACCAGCCGGGCTTCGGTGACCTCGTGCGGATCCTGGATCTGTTGTGGGACGACGAGATCGTGCGGATGGGGCAGGTCACCGATTGGTCGGCGGTGGTCGGATTCGCGGCGACCGCCGACGTGCCGGACCGTGACCGGCGAATGATCGCCGTGGCCGCGAGCCTCGCTGGCGGGCCGCCGGTCGACCTCGGAGCCGCCGCCAGCTTCGCCGATGACCCAGCGGCGGCCCGACGGGTGGTCGAGGCGGTCGCGATCGCCACGGGTCACGGCGACCGGTGAAAGCTCACGGAGTCACCCGCTCCGAGCGCCCACACCTAACTGCGGTACGTCCACCGCCGCCACTTCCGCTCCGACGCTCGCCTGAAGATCGTTACCTGGGCCGAACACCGTGCGACACGTCGGTGGCGATGGTCCGGTCGCGTGTCCGGTCGTATTGCCACGCTCCGCTGACGGATCCGGTGGCGAGCCGGAGATGCCCACCGTCTGCTAGCTAGCAAGCGTCGGGGGCCAGCCTGGCCCGAACCTGGTCGGCGTCCGGGTGACCGAGCCGGTCGAGGATGTCGACCGCCCGACGCCAGGCGGTGCGGGCGGCCCCGGCAGCCCCGGCGGCGTGGCGGGTGTCGCCGAGGTGCGTCAGCGTGGTGGCCTCGAAGTAGCGCTCGCCGGCCTCCCGCCAGAGCGCGAGCGCGCGTTCGTAGCAGTCGACGGCCTCCGCGGCCTGGCCGAGGTGGTGGTGCGCGTAGCCGAGGCTGTCCCAGGCGTGGGCCTCCCAGTACCGGTTGCCGGCGCGCTGCTGCTGGGCGAGGGCCCGCCGGCAGTAGTCGAGCGCGCGCCGGTGGTCCCCGAGTTGGATGTGGTACCAGCCGATGTTGTTGAGCGCGTTGCCCTGACCGTAGGCGTGACCCGCGGTCTCGAACAGGTCGAAGGCGCGTTGCGCGTGTCCGAGGGCCTGCCGGTGGTGGCCCTGCCGTTCGGCCAGGATGCCGAGGTTGAGCTGGGTCCGGGCGCTGCCGACGTGGTCGCCGAGCGCACCGTGCAGGTCGAGGGCCTGCTCCAGGTGCGCACGGGCCTCGTCGTGGGCGCCCAGCCGCAGGCACGCCACGGCGCGGTTGCGGTGCGCCCGGGCCTGGCCGTTGCGGTCGCCCGCCTGCGCGGCGGCGCGCAGCGCCAACTGCTGAGCTGTCGACTGGTCCTGCCAGGCCCCCACCCGGTCGAGGTAGGTGTTGACGCTCCAGGCGAGTTGCCAGGCGTGGGCCCCGAAGCCGTTGCCGGCGGCGAGGGCGACGGCGGCGAGCAGCACCCGGTGCTCGGCGGTGAGCCAGGCCCACGCCCCGTCGCGGTCGCGCAGCTCCGGCAGCGCCGCGCCGGGGTCCGCCGCCGGCAGGTCGATGTGGTCGCGGTGCCGGTAGAGCAGCAGGTCCGCGGCGTGGGCGGTGTGCAGGTAGTGGTCGAGCAGCCGGCCCAGCGCGGCCCGGCGCACGGGCTCGGGGTCGGTGGTCCGGGTCAGCTCGGCGGCGTACACGGCGAGGAGGTCGTGCAGGGCGTACCGGCCGGGGGTGGGCTCGGCGAGCAGGTTCGCCCGGGTCAGGGTCGCCAGCGGTTCCCGGACCCGCGCGACGGTGGTGGCGGCGAGGCTGGCGGCGGCCGCGACGGAGAGGTCCGGGCCGGGGTGCAGCCCCAGCAGCCGGAACAGCGCCGCCGCGGCCGGCTCCAGGCTCTGGTACGACCAGGACAGCACCGACCGCACGTCGGCGGCGGCCTCCCCGCCGGAGAACCCGTCGAGGCTGCCCCGGTTGTCGTCCAACTCGTCGGCGAGCCGGGCGAGCGGGAACTCCGGTTGGGTGGCGGCCCGCGCGGCGACGACGGCCAGGGCCAGCGGCAGCCCCGCCGACGCCCCGACGATGCGGTCCACCGCGTCCGACTCGTCGGCCACCCGGACCGCGCCGAGGCGTCGGGACAGCAACTCGCGGGCCTCGGCGGCGGACAGCAGGTCCAGGGCGAGCGGGTGGGCGCCCTGGACGGCGACGAGGCCCGGCATCCGGTGCCGGCTGGTCACCAGCACCAGGCAGCCCGGCGAGCCGGGCAACAGTGGTCGCACCTGGTCGGCGTCGCGCGCGTTGTCCAGCAGCACGAGCATCCGCCGGCCGGCCAGCAGGCTGCGGAAGAGCCCGGCCTGGGCGGCGAGTCCGGTCGGGGTCCGCTCCGGCGGCACCGCGAGCGCCTCCAGGAAACCGCCCAGCGCCTCCGCCGGGCTCGTCGTCCTCCCGTCGGGGTCGAACCCGCGCAGGTTGACATAGAGCTGCCCGTCCGGGAACCGGTCGGCCACCTGGTGTGCCCAGTGCACGGCGAGGGCGGTCTTGCCGACCCCCGCCGTCCCGCCGATCGCGGAGATCAGCACCGGGCCCGGGGCAGCGGCCGGGTCGGCCAGCAGCGCGGTCAGCGCGGCGAGCTGGGACGCCCGCCCCACGAAGTGCGGCACCGCCGCGGGCAGTTGCCGGGGCACCATCCACTGCCCGGGCGTCCGCCGGTCCCGGCCGACCGGCTCGGGCGGTGGCGCGGCCCGGGCCCGGCGGCCGAGTTGGGCCCGGGCCGCGCCGCCGAGCCGGTCGCCGGCCCGGGCGGCGTCGGCCGCCCGCAACAGATGCCAGTGCGCGTCCTCCCACCGGGCGAGTTCCGTCAGCTCCGCCGGCAGCCGGGCGCCGACCTGCTCGGCGTGGGCGCGACAGGCGTCGACGTACGCGACGACGAAGTCCCACTCGGGCAGGGACTTGGCGTTGAGCTTGTCGCTGAGGGTGGACCGGGCGAGCCGTCGCCCCAGCCCGGCGGCGACCGCGACCAGCGTGTTCAACGACGGTCCCCCGGCGAGCGTCCGGAGCCGCGTGAGCTCGCCGACGAACACCACGAGCGCGTCCCGACCGGTCTCCCCCACGTCCCACCTTCCCGACACACGGACGAGCTTCGATGAGCTGGGGTCAGGGTAGCCACCCGGGGCCGGTGCTGTCCCGACCGCCGGTGGCCCGCCGAGGAATGGCCGACCGCCGCCGCTGCCAAGGCTCCGGCCGGCCGCCCGCGGACGGGCTCCGGTCACCACAGTGGACGGGCGACCGGAGACGCCGCAGTTCCGCGCGGGCCGGGCCGGGCCGGCAGCACGCTGGGAACGGCGGTGTGCGTGACTGCCGGACAGCGGACAGCGAGGCCGCCCCTGAGCCGCTACCGTGGACGGTGCTCCTGCGGTTGGTGCTCCCCCGAGTTCCTGACGAGCCGGGTGGGCGGTGCGACTGATGCGGCCGGCCGTGACGGCCAACGCGTTGCTGGTCGCGGTCGGGCCATCGCGAGGGTCCTCGGCTTCGCCGCCGCCCCCGCCACGACCAAGGAGAACCGGCATGAAACCTCAGCTTCTGGTGGTGACCCCCGGCGGACAGTGGTTCCGGGAGTACCTGCTGAACAGCATCAGCCAGGATTACCGGGTGCACCTGTTCTGCGACCGGGAACCGGCCTGGGAACGGGAGTACCTGCACGGCTGGACGGTGCTGAACACCCTCGACGTGGACGCCATGACCGCCGCCGCCCGCGCCGTGTCGGCCGAGAACCGCATCGACGGGGTGATCTGCTGGGACGAGACCCGGATCCTGGGCGCCTCGCGGGTGACCGAGGCGCTCGGGCTGCCCGGCGGCGACCCCGAGGTGGTGGCCCGCTGCCGGGACAAGCACCGCACCCGGCTGGCGCTGGCCGCCCGGAACGTGCCGCAGCCACGCTCGCTGCCGGTCGCCGACGTCGACGCGGCGCTGGCCGCCGGCCGGTCGACCGGGTACCCGGCCGTGCTGAAGCCCCGCGCGCTGGGCGGCAGCATCGGGGTCACGGTGGTGCGCTCTCCGGCGGAGGTGGCCGCCGGGTTCGCGATCGCCGACACCGGCCACGCCGCGCTGCCCGAGGTCCCCGCCGACGACTGGGGGATCCTGTGGGAGGAGTACGCCGACGGGCCGGAGATCAGCGTCGACGCGGCGGTGTTCCGGGGCGAGGTGCGGCCGATCTGCGTGGGCCACAAGCAGCTCGGCTTCGCGCCGTACTGCGAGGAGGTCGGCCACCTCGTCGACGGCGCCGACCCGTTGCTGACCGATCCGGAGCTGCTCGCCCTGCTGCGGGACACCCACGCCGCGCTCGGTTTCACCGACGGCATGACCCACACCGAGCTGCGGCTGACCGCCAACGGCCCGCGGGTGATCGAAGTCAACGCGCGCGTCGGCGGCGACCTGATCCCGTATCTCGGGCTGCTCGTCGGCGGAACCGACCCCGGGCTGGCGGCGGCGGCGGTCGCCTGCGGCCGGCAGCCGCGCACGGTGCAGCCGGCGGCCCGGGTCGCGGCGATCAGATTCTTCTACCCGGAGCACGACGACACGGCCGTCGGGTCGGTGCGCGTCGACGGCGGCCTGCCGCCCGCAGTCGACCGGTTCGTCGTGCTGGCCGAGCCGGGCGCCACACTGTCGCCGCCGCCGAAGGGCACGATGGTGGGCCGGGTCGCCTACGCCACGGTCGTGGCCGACGACCGCCAGGAGTGCCTGGCAGCGCTGGACGCGGTGCAGGAGCGCCTGCGCATCCTGCCGCCGGACGCCGCCTGACCCGTCTCGCCCTCGCCCGTCAGGACGGGTTCGGCGGTGGGGCCACCGACGAGCGGGGCGCCACGCCGGTCGCCCGGACCGGGAAGGGGCGGTGTCCCGCCCCTTCCCGGTCCGGCGGGCCGACTCAGGACAGGAACTTGTCCAGCGCCGCCTCGATGCTGCCGCTGTCCGGCGCGGCGTACGACTTCATGGTGGTCTTGTTGTACGAGATGAAGCTCGGGCAACGGTTGGCCGGGGCGCTCACGGTGCCGCCGTCGCCGATCTTCTCGCCGGTCTTCGCCGCGTAGAACGTCAGCGTGTAGCGCGAGGAGATGTAGGAGACGGCCACGGTCTTGCCCGCGCTGTCCTTGTAGTTGCACTCCTTGGGCGCGCCCTCGCTGCCGGCCACGACCTTCAGGCACCCGACCACGGACACCGTCTGGAAGTCGGCCGACTTGGCGTAGTACGGCTTGTTCGAGCTCACCGACTTCGACGACCAGGACGACGGCCGGTCAGGAGAGTTCGAGAAGGCGTACGCCTTGGCGCCGGACGGGCCGTTGTACGGTGCCGCGTTCAGGATCTGGCCGCCGTCGCAGACCGCGGACAGCTCGCTGGAGTAGCGGGCGGTCACCCCGTTGTTGTTGTTCGGCTGCTCCTGCGACTGGGACGGCTGCGGCTCCGCCGAGGGGTCCGTGCTCGGCTGCGGGCCGTCGGTGGGGTTCGCGGGCGTGGACGCGGACGCGATCGGCTTGGGGTCCTCGTCGTCATCGTTGACGAGTAGAAACCCGATGCCGGTGCCGCACAGCGCGAGCAGGACGACCACGGCGGCGCCCACGGACAGCCCGATGACCAGCCCCCGGTTCGACTTCTGCGGCGGCGGCACGGGGGTGGCGAACTGCGGCGGCGGCTGGCCGTAGGCGGGGTATCCGCCCGGCTGAGCCGGTGGGGCCGGCGGCCCGCTCCATGGAGTGACGTTCGGGTCCGGCTGCCCTCCGTACGGAGGTTGACTGTGGGTCATCTGAAGCCCTTATCGCTGTCGACGGGTGCCCATGCACGATGAACATGAACAGGGTAGTGAGCCGCACAAGCCCGGGCACCTGCCGGCTACCGCGACGGGCCACCGCCGGCCCGAATGGGCCGCAGTCCGTCACTCTGCGCAGACAGGGTCGAGCAGTTCCGTGGCCGTCCCCGGTGCCGCCGAAGGGGCACCGGGGACCCGGTGATGCCCGTTGGCAAAGGGAATCCGCGCCGTGGGACCATTCGCCTCGGGTCCCGGTGGGCCGATTGCAGGCTGTGACGAAAGTTACTGCGCCCGAATGCGCCCGCCGACGCCCTCACCGCGCCCGTACCCGCCGCCGCGTACCGCGTCGGGACGCCGCCCGGCACCGGGCCGGCCCCGCCATCCGGCCCGAGGCGGCGGGGTCGCTCCGAGGTCCGCCGGCGGGCCGGCGGGCGGGGACGGGCCCGGGCAGCAGGAACAGGACCAGGGCGAGCAGGGCGGCGGCCACGACGCCGTCCAGCCAGTAGTGGTTGCCCGTGCCGACGACGACCAGCACCGTGGCGATCGGGTGCGCCAGCCACAGCCAGCGCAGCCGCCCGGCGGTGGCCGCGACGAGCGCGACGGCTACGGCGACGGCCCAGCCGACGTGCAGGGACGGCATGGCGGCGTACTGGTTGCTCAGGTCGTCGGCGCCGGGTGCGCCGTAGACGGCGGGCCCGTACCGGCTGCCGGTGTCGACCATTGCGGTCAGCGGGGTCAGCCTGGGCGGGGCCAGCGGCACGAGCAGGTGCAGGGCCAGCGCGGCGGCGGTGAGCCCGGCCAGCGCTCGGCGCGTCCAGCGGTAGTGCGCGGGGCGGCGCAGGTACAGCCACACCAGGCACGCCGCCGTGGCCGGGAAGTGCACGTAGGCGTAGTAGCTGTTGGCCAGGCGCACCGGCAGGTCGCCCGCGAGCAGCGGGAGTTGGACGACGGCCTCGCTGGGCAGCCGGAGCAGGCGCTCCAGGCGCCAGACGAACTCCCCGTTCTCCACCGCGGTCGCCACCCGGCCGACCACGGCGACGCGCGCCACCTTGTATGCCAGGAACAGCACGGCCACGAGCGTCAGCTCGCGCATCGCCCGGCGCAGCGGGCCGCGCCGCCGGCCGGGCACCGCGAGCGGGGCCGGTGCGGCCTCGGCAGTTTCCACGGGTCCCTCGACTCGGTCACGGCCGTGGTGACGGCCCTCGCTAAGCGGATCGGCAGCGTACGCCCGACCCGACGCTCCACACAGGCCGGGGCCGCCACCGTCGTCGGACGGTGGCGGCCCCGGGTACGTACGTCAGGCGCCGGGCCGTACGTCAGGCGCCGGCGGCGGGCGGGCGTCCCGTCCCGCCGGAGCCGACGCTCACCTGGTCGAAGGCTGGCGCGCCGTCGACGGCGTCGGCGCCGACGGCCGCCGACCTCGCCGGGTCGGGCAGGTCGAGGCTCGTGCGCAGGTTGACCGGCTTGAGCAGGAGCGCCGCGATGATGCCGACGACGGCGATGGCGGCCGAGATGAGGAAGATGTGCCCGGTCGCGTCGCCGTACGCCGCGCGGATGATGTTCGCCACGGGCTCGGGCAGGACCTCGAGGTTGAGGCTGCCGCCCCCGCTGCCGGATGCGGGGATCCCTGCGGCGGTGAGGTCGTGGGTGACCTGGTCGCTGACCCGGCGCGCGAGGACGGCGCCGAGTACGGAGACGCCGATGGTGCCGCCGAGGGAACGGAAGAACGCGACGGTGGAGCTGGCCGCACCGATGTCCTTGAGCGCCACGGTGTTCTGCACGGCGAGGACGAGGTTCTGCATCGTCATGCCGACGCCGGTGCCGACGATGAACATGGCCACGCCGATCAGGACGAGCGACGTTTCGTGGTCGATGGTGCCGAGCATGCCGAACCCGATGACGAGGACGACCGCCCCGAAGACGATGTACGGCTTGAGCTTGCCGGAGTTGGTGATCATGCGGCCGGCGATGATGGATGAGCCGAGGACGCCGGCCATCATCGGGATGGTGAGCAGGCCCGCCTCGGTGGGGCTGTAGCCGCGCCCGATCTGGAAGTACTGGCCGAGGAAGACGGCGCCGCCGAACATGGCCATGCCGACCGCGAGGCTGCCGAGGATGGCGAGGGCCGTGGTGCGTTGCCGGACGATGCTGAGCGGGACGACCGGCTCGGCCGCCCGCGACTCGACCCAGGTCGCCAGGCCCAGCAGGAGGACGGTGCCGCCGACCATCGCGCCGGACTGCCAGGACACCCACGCGAACGAGCTGTCGACGAACGAGATCCAGATCAGCAGCACGCTGACGCCGGCGGCGATCAGGCTCGCGCCCAGGTAGTCGATCTTGACGTTCTCGCGCCGGACGGTGGGCAGCCGCAGGGTCATCTGGAGCAGGACCAGCGCGATCGCGGCGACGGGCACGCCGACGAAGAAGCACCAGCGCCAGCCGAGCCAGGACGTGTCGACGATGAGGCCGCCGAGCAGCGGTCCGCCGACCGTCGCGACGGCCATCACGCCACCGAGGTAGCCGTTGTACCGGCCGCGCTCGCGGGGCGGGATCATCGCCGCGATGGCGACCTGGACGAGGGCCTGCAGGCCGCCGACGCCGATGCCCTGGAACGCGCGGGCGGCGATGAGCTGGCCGGCGCTCTGCGCGAAGCCGGCGACCACCGAGCCGACCAGGAAGACGACGATGGCTACCTGCACCAGGGTCTTCTTGTTGAACAGGTCGGCCAGCTTGCCCCAGATCGGGGTGGTGGCCGTCGCGGTGAGCAGGGTGGCCGTGACCACCCAGGTGTACTGGATCTGCGAGCCGTCCAACGCCCCGATGATCTTCGGCAGCGCCGTCGAGACGACGGTGCCGCTCAGCATGGCGACGAAGAGCACCAGCAGCAGGCCGCTGAGTGCCTCCAGCGTCTGCCGATGGGTCATCGGCGCGTCTGCCGCCGCGGTGGTGGGTGCGCTCATCGCGCGTCCTCCAGGTTGTCGTTGGTTCCGAGAGCGACATCGAGGTCGCGGGTGAACCGGTCGAGTGCGGCGCACAGCGCCGCCACTTCGCCGGGAGTCCAGTCGGCGAGCGCCCGCTCGAGCAGTTCGCCGTACCAGCCGTGGGCGTCGGCCAGGGCGCCCTGCCCCTTCGGGGTGATGGCCAGCCAGCTGGCCCGCCGGTCGGCCGGGTCGGCGCGCCGCTCGACCAGGCCGTGCGAGACGAGCGAGGCGACGGCGCGGCTGACGGTCGACGGGTCGAGCCCGGTGCGGGAGGCCAACTCCCTGGCATGGCAGCCGCTGGCGCGCTGCTCGATCTGGAGGAGCATGCCGACCATGCCGATCGGCACGGACGGCCGCTCGTCGGCTCGCCGCTGCTTGATTACCCGCACGTTCTTGAGCAGGTCGAACAATCGAATTCCGAGTTCGCGGGCGGTGGTTTCCACGCTTACCCTCCCGGTGTCGATGGTTGCCGCATGCAACTATCCAGCAATCTTGCGCAGCAGGCAAACTTGCGCATTGAGAACTAGGTCACCATCGCGTAGCCTGACGGCATGCGCGAGGCCGGGCTACGGGAACGCAAGAAGGCGGCCACCCGCCTCGCCCTGCACGAGGCGGCCCTGCGCCTCGCCGCCGAGGAGGGCCTCGACCGGGTGACCGTCGAGGCGATCGCCGACGCCGCCGACGTCTCCCGGCGGACGTTCTCCAACTACTTCTCCAGCAAGGAAGAGGCGATCTTCCACGGCGACACCGTGCGGCTGCGCCGGATGCTGGAACTGATCCGGGACCAGCCGGCCGCCGAACAGCCGTGGACGGTGCTCAGCCGCGCGGCGGAGCACCTCACCACCGAGATGTACGGCGACCTGACGCCGACCTGGCTGGCCCAACGCCGACGGGTGCGCGGGCACCCGGGCCTGCTCGCCCACCAGGTGGCGGCGTACACGACGGTCGAACGGGAGCTGGCCGCCGAGCTGACGCACCGGCTGACCGGGCCGGAGGTGGCCCTGCGGTCGCGGGTCCTGGCGGCGACCTGCCTGGCCACCCTGCGCGTCGCAATCCAGCAGTGGATCGAGCACCCGGACGGTCCGCTGCTCGACACGATCCGGATCGCGCTCGCCGAGGCGGCGCCCGCGACGGGCACCCCGGGCCGGGCAGCCGGCACCGACTGACGGTCAGGCCGGTGTGGGGTCGGTCCCCGACCGGCCCGCGGCCCCGACGTTCAGCGGGTCCGCCAGCAGCTCGGCGAAGGCCAGCTCGGCGGCGCCGATCAGGGCACCGTCGCGGCCGAGCGTCGCCGCCCGCAGCCGCAGGTGCTCGCGGAAGGCGGGCAGCACCATGGCGTCCAGGCGACGGCGGACGGTGTCCGCCCCGACGGCGTAGATGTCACGCAACGAGCCGCCGAACACCACTACGCCCGGATTGACCACGTTGACGAGGTTGGCCACGCCGAAGCCGAGCCAGTCGGCGACCTGCCGCACCGCCGCCTGGGCGGCCCGGTCGCCACCGGCCGCCGCGCGCAGGACCTCGACGACCGCCGGTGGCCCGCCCGGCTCCCGGCCGGCATGCCGCAGCAACGCCGCCCCACCGATCTCGGTCTCCCAGCAGCCACGCGAGCCGCAGCCGCAGGGCAGGCCGTACGGGTTGACCACCATGTGGCCGACCTTCCCGCCATGCCCCCGGTGGCCGGCCACCAGCCGGCCGCCGACGATGATGCCGGCGCTGACCCCGAGATCGCCGTGCAGGTAGACGAGGTCGTCGACGCCCACCGCCACGCCCCGGACGTGTTCGGCCACTCCGGCGATGTCGGCCAGGTCCCCGGCGACCAGCCCCGGGCCCGCGGCGAGTCCGGCCTCGAACGCGGCGCGCAGCGCCTCGTCGGGCCCCCCGATCCGGATCCTCCCGTCGCGGTCACGGGTCGTGTCGGTCACCGCGACCGCGCCGCCCACCAGCAGCGCGTCGCCGGTGACGGCGCGCTGCATGTCGCGGACCAGGCCGGCCAGCGGGCCGATCGCGTCGAAGGTCGACATCCCGCCGGGCCTGTCGACCTCGCGCAGGTCGAGGATGCGACCGCCGAGGCCGATGCGGGCGGCGCGCAGCCGGTCCGCCTCGACGCTCAACGCGTGCGTGTACACCTGTTCCGAGCGGGGGCGCACCACCAGCGACGGCCGGCCTGCCCGGCGGGCGGTGGTCGGCGCCTCCTCGAGGACCAGCCCGGCGGCGGCGAGGTCGGCCGCGAGCGCCCCGATGGTGCTGCGGTTGAGGCCGAGCCGGCTGGTCAGCTCGGCGCGGGACGTCGGGCCGTGCACGTGGACGTGCCGCAGCACGGCGCCGAGGTTCCGCCGGCGGGTCTCCTCCTGGGTCACGCCGGGCGCCCCCGGCGCGGCAAGGTCCGGGTCGCGGCCGACCCGCGCCTGCCGGGACCGGGTGGGTGTCGCCACGGTCGGGCCTCCTCCCCCGGGTCGGCTCGGCGTCGCTGGTGGACGCTGTCACGGCGAAGGGCCCCGGACGTGGACTCCGGGACCCTTCGCCGCTGGCTACCTCGCGGTGCTCACTTGGTGAGCGGCGCGAGCTTCGGGTCGTTCGCGTAGGCCTCGGCCGCGGTGGCCTTGGTGACGGCGACCGGCGGGAGCAGGTACGTGTCGACGACCTTGCTGCCGTTGTTGTAGGACTTGGTGTCGTTCACCTCGGGCGTCTCGCCGGCCTGCAGGGACTTCACCATGGTGATGGTCTGCTTGACCAGGGTCCGGGTGTCCTTGTTGATCGTCATGTACTGCTCGCCGGCCATGATGGACTTGACCGACTCCACCTCGGAGTCCTGGCCGGTGACGACCGGGATCGGCTTGTTCGCACCCTTGATCGAGGTGATGATCGCGCGGCCGAGCGTGTCGTTCGGGGACAGGACGCCGTCCAGCTCCTTGCTGCCGTACGTCGAGGTCAGCAGCTGGTCCATGCGGGCCTGCGCACCCTCGGCCTTCCAGCCCTGGATGGCGGTCTGCTTGACGTCGACCTGCTTCGAGCCGACGACGACGTTACCCTTGTCGATCTCCGGCTTGAGCACGTCCATCGCGCCGTTGAAGAAGACACCGGCGTTGTTGTCGTCCGGCGAGCCGGAGAACAGCTCGATGTTGTACGGGCCGTTCGGCTTCTTGGCCTTCATGCCGTCCAGCAGGGCCTGGCCCTGGAGCTGGCCGACCTTGAAGTTGTCGAACGCGACGTAGTAGTCGAGGTCCGGGGTGTTGGTGATGAGCCGGTCGTAGGCGATGACCTTCACGCCCGCCTGGTGCGCCGCGGCGACCTGGGTCGACAGCTGCGCGGCGTCGGTCGCGCCGATGACGATGACCTTGGCGCCCTTGGTGACCATGGCGGTGATCTGCGCCTGCTGGTCGGCAACCGTGGTCGACGCGCCCGCGTACTGCACGTCGCTGGTGAACCCGGCCTCCTTGAGGCCGTTCGTGAACAGGTCACCGGCGAGGACCCAGTTCTCCGAGGTCTTGGCCGGAAGGGCCACGCCGATCAGGGAGTTGGCCGCGAAGCCCTTGGCGTCGCCGCCGGAGCTGCCGGACTCCTCGTCGCGGCCGGAGCCGCAGGCGGTGAGGGCCAGCGCTGCGATGGCACCGATGGCCACCGACTTGCCGAGGAAGTTACGCATGAGCAGTAATGCCCTTCTACGGAGGTGATACGGGAAGAGAAGGTCGGTGGGCGTCAGCCGGGCACCTTGGTGCGGCCGGGCTCGCGGTCCACCTTGGGGGACGCGGTGGGAGGGCCGGAACCGTCACGGCGGAACGAGCGCGTGAGGCTGCCGATGACGGAGAACCGTCCCTGGCTCTTGTTGTAGACGTCGATCGCGACGGCCAGCAGCAGGACCAGGCCCTTGATGATCTGGACGCGGTCGGTGCCGACGCCCATCAGTTGCAGGCCGTTGTTGAGCACGGCCATGACCAGACCACCGACGATCGAGCCGCTGATGGTCCCGATGCCGCCGGCGACGGCCGCACCGCCGATGAACACCGCGGCGATCGCGTCCAGTTCCCAGCCGTTGCCGTCCTGCGGACCGGAGGCCGCCGAACGGGCCACGAAGATCATGCCGGCCAGGGCTGCCAGCACGGACATGTTCATCATGACGAAGAAGTTGACCCGCTTGAGCTTGACGCCGGACAGCTCGGCGGCCCGGGAGTTGCCGCCCACCGCGTAGATGTGCCGGCCGCCCGCCGTGTTGCGGGTGTAGAAGGAGTACGCGAGCACCAGGGCCACCAGGATGATTCCGGAGACCGGGAAGCTGGTGCCGACGCGACCGCTGGCGAAGCGCAGCGAGGCGAAGACGATCACGCCGATCATCACGGCCATCCGCAGGATCGAGATCCACATCGGGGCCGCGTCGGCGTCCATCTCCCGACGCGTCCGGCGCGACTGGAGCTCCCGCCACACCACGGCCGCGCACGCGGCCAGCCCCAGCAGCAGCGTCAGGTTGTTGTAGCCGGTGCTCGGGCCGACCTCGGGCAGGAACCCGGAGCCGATCACCCGGAAGCCCTCGGGCACCGGGATGGTGTTCGCGTTGCCGATGAACTGGTTGCCGCCCCGGAAGAGCAGCATGCCCGCCAGGGTGACGATGAACGCCGGCACTCCGATGTAGGCCACCCAGAAGCCCTGCCAGGCCCCGATAATCGCACCGATCACCAGGCCGAACGCGATGGCGGCGGGCCAGGGCAGGGACCAGTCGGCCATCGACTTGGCGACCAGGATGCCGGCGATCGCGGCGACCGAGCCGACCGACAGGTCGATGTGCCCGGCCACGATCACCATCAGCATGCCGATGGCGAGGATGAGGATGTACGAGTTCTGCTGGAACAGCGCGATCAGGTTGTCCGATCGCAGGGTCAGGCCGTCGGTCAGGATCTGGAAAAGGACGACGATCGCGACCAGTGTGAAGATCATCCCGAACTGACGGGCGTTGGAGGTCGTGCCTCCGAACAGGTTCTTCTGAAGGTCCTTGATCCGGCTCATCGTGTCTGCATCTTCTTCGTCGAGGTCATCTGCTTCATGAGGGTCTCCGGGTCCGCATCGGCCCGGGCGATCTCGCCCGTGATGGCGCCTTCGAACACGGTGTAGATGCGGTCGCAGAGCCCGATCAGCTCAGGCAGTTCCGAGGAGATGACGACGACGCCCTTCCCCTGGTCGGCGAGCCGCTGGATGATGCCGTAGATCTCGTACTTGGCGCCCACGTCGATGCCGCGGGTCGGTTCGTCGAGGATCAGCAGGTCCGGATCCGTGAACATCCACTTCGCCAGGACGACCTTCTGCTGGTTGCCGCCGGAGAGCTTGGAGACGCCCTCGTCGACCGTGGGGGCCTTGGTCCGCAACTCCTTGCGGTACGCCTCGGCGGCCCGGTACTGGGCGACCTCGTCGAGCACGCCGTGGCGCGAGATCTTGGACAGCTTGGCGGCCACCGTCGACGTCTTGATGTCGTCGAGCAGGTTCAGCCCGATCGCCTTGCGGTCCTCGCTGACGTAGGCGAGCCCGTGGGCGATCGCGTCCGCCACCGACTTGAGCACGATTTCCTTGCCGTCCTTGATGATCGTGCCCGACTCGTACACCCCGTAGGAGCGGCCGAAGACGCTCATGGCCAGCTCGGTGCGGCCCGCGCCCATCAGCCCGGCGAAGCCGACGATCTCGCCGCGTCGTACGACGAAGCTCTCGTTCTTGCAGACCTGGCGGTCGGCGGAGATCGGGTGCCGGACGTTCCAGTTCCGGACCTCGAAGAAGACCTCGCCGATCTTCGGCGTGTGGTCCGGGAACCGGCTGCTGAGCTCGCGGCCGACCATGCCGCGCACGATCCGGTCCTCGTCGACGCCGTCGGCCTTGACGTCCAGGGTCTCGACCGTCCGGCCGTCGCGCAGGATGGTGATCTGGTCGGCGATCGCCTCGATCTCGTTCAGCTTGTGGGAGATCATGATCGAGGTGATGCCCCGGGAGCGGAAGCCGCGCAGCAGGTCCAGCAGGTGCCGGGAATCGGCCTCGTTCAGCGCGGCGGTCGGCTCGTCCAGGATGAGCAGCTTCACGTCCTTGGCGAACGCCTTGGCGATCTCCACGAGCTGCTGCTTGCCGACACCGATGTCCTTGATCAGGGTGTCCGGGTTCTCCGTCAGGCCGACCCGGGCCATCAGGTCCAGCGCCATCCGGTTCGCGGACTTCCAGTCGATCGCGCCCCGCCTGCGCGGCTCGTTGCCGAGGAAGATGTTCTCGGTGATCGACATGTCCGGGATGAGCGCGAGCTCCTGGTGGATGATCACGATCCCCGCGCTCTCGCTCGCGCGGATGTCGGAAAAGCGGGTCTCCGCGCTCTGGTAAATGATCTGGCCGTCGTAGGTGCCGTACGGATAGACCCCACTGAGCACCTTCATCAGCGTGGACTTGCCGGCGCCGTTCTCGCCACAGATGGCGTGGATCTCGCCGGCGCGCACCACCAGGTTGACGTCGGCGAGGGCCTTGACTCCGGGGAACTCCTTGGTGATGGAGCGCATCTCCAGGAGGATGGGTACGTCGCTCATCGTTCGCACCACCTCGCCAACATCATCGATACCTCCGGAAGGGGAAAAACCTTCACCTGGTTTTGTTGTTGGAGGCAACGTATTCCGGCGAAGGGTCAACCGCAAGGCTCGGCCGGCCCTGAGATGTAACAATCCGGCAATGCGGGGGGTGGTTCGGGCGTCATCCGCCGCTCACCCGGGGCGGGCGCGGGCCGTGCGACGGGAGAGGGGCCGCCCCCCGACGATGCGGAGGACGACCCCTCGTCTGCGAACGGACGGGCCTGTCAGGCGACGGATGCGGGGAACCGCTCCCACACCCGGTGCGCGGCCAGCAACTGCCCCACGGTGGTGAAGACCTCGGTTCCGGAGCCACCCGTGACCACGCCCGGCGTGCCCGTCACCCCCGCCTGGTCCAGCACCGTGACGCCGTCGCCCCACGCGCCGACGGCCTTGGCGTGCCGCCAGCACTCCTGAACCAGGAGCAGCACGCGCGGGTCCACGGACGCGGAGTCCGCCGCGCCCGCCTTGGCGTCGCGCGCGGGCAGCGCGTCCGGCGCCGGTGCCGGCGCTGCGGCCAGCAGCAGCGCGTCGAACTCGACGGACCGGCCGGTGGCGAAGGTCCGCTGCACGGGCAGGTCCCCGACCATGCCGCCGTGCGGGGCGATCAGCAGCGGCACCATGCCGGCGGCGAGCACCTCGCGGCGCACCTGGCCGACGCCGTCGAGGTCGCTGTCGGGGCCGACGACGATCCCGATCGTGCGGCCGTCGGTCGGCCACTGCCGGCCCACCTGGGACAGCGCGGGGCTCGGCGCGACGTCGGCGAGCGGCGCGGTCGGCTCCGGCGCGGGAAGGCCCAGGCCGGCGGCCACCTGCGCGCAGAGCACCGGGTCGATGTTGGCGAGGCTCTGGAGCTGACGCTCCTTGATCGCCTGGTGGTAGCACTTGCCCAGCTCGAAGGTGTAGGCGCGGATGATGTGCTCCTTCTCGACCGGCGACATGCTCAGCCAGAACAGGCGGACCTGGCTGTGGTGGTCGTCGAACGAGGCCGGGTTTGCGCGCACCTTGGGCGCCTCCGCCACCGTCACCGGCACGTCGACGAACGCGTGCTCGGCGTCGCCGGCCGGGAAGGGGTTGCCACCGTCGAGCGAATTCGGCCGGTACGGCGCCACCCCGGCGTGGACGGCGTGCTGGTGGAAGCCGTCGCGCAGCATGTCGTTGACCGCGGCGTGCGGGCGGTTGATCGGGATCTGCGAGAAGTTCGGGCCGCCCAGCCGGGTGAGCTGCGTGTCGACGTACGAGAACAGCCGGCCCTGCAGCAGCGGGTCGTTGGTGACGTCGATCCCCGGCGGCAGGTGGCCGACGTGGAAGGCGACCTGCTCGGTCTCGGCGAAGAAGTTCGTCGGCGTGCGGTTGAGCGTCAGCTTCCCGATCGGCTGCACCGGGGCGAGCTCCTCCGGCACGATCTTGGTCGGGTCGAGCAGGTCGATTCCGGCGAACGTCTCCTCCGGCGTGTCGGGGAAGACCTGGATGCCGAGCTCCCACTCCGGGTACGCGCCGGCCTCGATCGCGTCGTACAGGTCCCGGCGATGGAAGTCCGGGTCGATGCCGCCGAGCAGCTGCGCCTCCTCCCAGGTCAGGGAGTGCACGCCCAGCTTGGGCTTCCAGTGGAACTTGACCAGCACGGTCTCCCCGGCTTCGTTGACCAGCCGGAAGGAGTGCACGCCGAAGCCCTCCATCGTCCGGTACGAGCGCGGGATGCCCCGGTCGGACATGTTCCACATCGTGTGGTGCTGCGCCTCGGTGTGCAGGGAGACGAAGTCCCAGAACGTGTCGTGCGCGCTCTGGGCCTGTGGGATCTCCCGGTCGGGGTGCGGCTTGCCGGCGTGGATGACGTCGGGGAACTTGATGGCGTCCTGGATGAAGAACACCGGAATGTTGTTGGCGACCAGGTCGAACGTGCCCTCGTCGGTGTAGAACTTCGTCGCGAAGCCGCGGGTGTCGCGGACCGTGTCGGCCGAGCCGCGCGAGCCGAGGACGGTGGAGAACCGGACGAAGACGTCGGTCTCCCGCCCCTTCTTGAGGAAGCCGGCCCTCGTGACCGCCTCGGCGGAGCCGTAGGCGGTGAACACGCCGTGCGCCCCGGCCCCCCGGGCGTGCACGACGCGCTCGGGGATGCGCTCGTGGTCGAAGTGGGTGATCTTCTCGCGCAGGTGGTGGTCCTGGAGCAGCACCGGGCCGCGCGGCCCGGCCTTCAGCGAGTGGTCCGTGTCGCGCAGCCGCGCCCCCTGCGAGGTGGTGAGGAAGGCGCCCTGCTGTCCGTTCGCGGTCGACGGCGCGCCGGTTCTCGCGCCGGTCGGGGTGCGCGTCTCCGGGGCCCCCTGCTCCTTCTTCGGTGGCAGCGGGTCGTGTGGCGTCGTCGGCTCCACAGCGGTCGGTGGGGCGCTGCCCGGCGCGCCGGGCACGTCCGGGGTCAGGATGTCGGCCACCTTTCCCGTGGCTGCCTCCACGACACCCTTGACTGCCTTAGCGGGATTACTGCTCATTTATTCTGTTACCTCCGTGGAGCGGCTGTTTTGCAGGCTCCTGCGCGGTACCCCCGTTCGCGCGAGCAAAACGGACCGGGCGTGTTCCGGCACGGAGAGGCCACCGGGCCGGCACTCAGCGGTGATGCAGCCCACCCGCACCTGCGGCACCCGCGCCGCCCCGGGTCTCGCCGAGTGACGGTTGCCCGGCGGGTCCGACGGGCGACACGATGGGCGGGTGGACATCGAGCGGGTCGATCCCGCACCCGATCGGGCGTTCCGCCGGAGGGTCCTGCGGCAGCGTTGGGAGGACCTCACCTTCCTGCACTGGGCGGTCGAACCGGAACTCGTCGCACCGCTGCTGCCCGCCGGCACCCGCCCGGACACCCTCGGCGGGGTCGCCCACGTCGGGCTGATCGGCTTCCGGATGGTCGGGCTGGGCCTCGGCCGGGGACCGGGGGTGCCGTACCTCGGCACCTTCTGGGAGACCAACGTGCGGCTCTACTCGGTCGACGACACCGGCCGCCGGGCCGTGGTGTTCCGCTCGCTCGACGCCTCTCGGCTCGTCCCGGTGCTGGTCGCCCGGGCGACCCTGCGGCTGCCGTACCTGTGGTCGTCGATGCGGCTGGACCGCGACGGCGACCTCCGCACCTACCGGTGCCGGCGTCGCTGGCCCGGCCCGGCCGGCACGACGAGCCGGATGGTCGTCCGGGTGGGCGAGCCGATCACCGACCCGACGCCGCTGGAACACTTCGTCACCGCCCGCTGGGCGCTGCACACCCGGGCGTACGGGCGCACCCTGCACCTGCCGAACTGGCATCCACGCTGGCCGCTGCACCGGGCCGAGCTGCTGCACCTGGACGACGAGCTGGTCACCGCCGCCGGGCTGCCGGCGCCGGCAGGTCCGCCGGTGAGCGTGCTCCACTCCCCCGGCGTCCCGGTCGTCTTCGGCCCACCGGCCGCCCTGCCCCGGACCGGCTGACCACGCCGCGCCCACCCGCACGGCGTTGCCGGGCGCGGTCCACGATCGACATTGCCGAGCCGGCCGGCGGTCAGCGGCTACGGCACCCCGGGGCCGCAGTTGTTGCTGGTACGCGTGACCGTGTACTCGGTGTCGTCGTGGGTGATGCCGGACGGTGCGCCGTCGAAGTGGGTCTCCACCTTCTGCCAGCCCCGGCGCTGCTCGTAGTGCAGGTGCGGCGCCCCGGAGTTGCCGGTGCTGCCGACCCGCCCGATCTGCTCGCCCCGGGCCACCCGCTGACCGACCCGGACCAGCGGCGGTTCGAGCAGGTGGAGGTACTGCGTCTCCCACTTGCCGCCGTGGTCGATCTTCACCCAGTACCCGCCGCCCCGGCCGCGCGGGCCGTCCGGGTCGTCCGGGGTGCGCCCGCCGAGGGACCCGTTGATCCCCGCCTCGGTGACCGTGCCGGCGTCGGACGCGAGCACCGGCCGCCCCCACGCCTTGCCCTCGGTGGGGAACAGGTCGACGTCGTAGTCGTCGTGGCCCGGGTAGGTGCCGAGCTGCCAGGTCTCGCCGCACGCGACGGGGAGCTGGAAGGACGGGCGCGGGCCCGGCGGCAGCAGCAGCGGGACGACGACCGCGGCGGCGACGACGACGGCCACGAGCGCGCCGAGCGCGAGGCCGACGCGGAGGAGCCGGTTGCGGCGGGCGCGCGGGCTGGTCGGGTGGCCGGTCGTCATCGCTGCCGGGGTGGTGCGGTGCTGTCGCGGACGACGAGTTCGGTGGCGAGTTCGAGGCGGGGGCTCTCGAGCTTCTCGCCCTGGGCCAGCCGCAGCACGGTGCGCGCGGCCAGCATGCCCATCTCGGCCAGCGGTTGGCGGACCGTGGTCAGCGGCGGGGAGCACCACCGGACCTCGGGCAGGTCGTCGAAGCCGACCACGCTGATGTCGTCGGGCACCCGTAGGCCACGTTTGCGGACCGCCTCGTAGACGCCGAGCGCCATCTGGTCGCTGGAGGCGAAGATGGCGGTCGGCGGGTCGGGCAGCGCCAGCAGTTGCGTGCCGGCGGCGTAGCCGGACTCGTGGTAGAAGTTGCCGGGGCGGATCAGCGCGTCGTCGACGGCGACGCCGGCCGCGTCGAGCGCCGCCCGGTAGCCGTCCATCCGCGCGCGGCTGCACATCAGCTGCGGCGGGCCGGCGATGAAGCCGATGCGGCGGTGACCGAGGCCGAGCAGGTACTGGTTGGCGCCGAGGCTGCCCGCCCAGTTGGTGGCGCCGATGGTGGTCGCCTCCTGCGGGGCCACCCCGGCGGGGTCGACGATGACCACCGGAACGTTGAGCCGGCGCAGCTCGGCCTGCAACGGGGGCGCGACCATCGAGGTCACGAAGATGACCCCTTCGGTGGAGCGGGTACGCATGTTGTCGAGCCACTGCTTGGCCGAGGAGGTGCGCCGGTGGATGGCCGAGACGACGGTGCCGGCTCCGCTGCTGTGCGCGACGTCCTCCACCCCTCGGATGATCTCCACCGCCCAGGGGCTGTCGAGGTCGTTGAAGACCAGGTCGATCAGGGCGGTACTGGGCCGCCGGCGCGGTGAACGGCGGCGGTAGCCGTGCCGGGTTAGCAGTTCCTCGACGCGTTCCCGGGTCTGTGGGGCGACGTCGGAGCGGCCGTTGATGACCCGGGAGACGGTGGGCACGGAGACGCCGGCCAGGCGCGCGATCATCGCGATGGTGACGTTCCGGCTGTTGTCGGGGCCCACGGTCCGCCCTTTCGCCTTGGTGGGGAGCCTACGGTCGCAGAAGGCTACCGCAGCGGGTGCGCCTCACCCCTTCACGCTGCCGGCCAGGCCGCCGATGAGCTGGCGTTCGGCCACGGCGTAGAAACCCAGCGCCGGCAGCATGGACAGCACCACGTACGCGAGCACCTGGGCGGTGTCGTCGGCGTACTGGCCCTGGAAGGCCTGGACCCCGACGGGAAGGGTCCACCAGCTCTGGTCGGTGAACACGACCAGCGGAAGCATGAAGTTGTTCCAACTGGTCACGATGGCCAGCACCGACACGGTGGCCAGGGCGGGCCGGGCCATCGGCAACAGGATCCGCCAGAAGAACCCGAAGGGGGTGCACCCGTCGAGGATCGCGGCCTCCTCGACCTCGCCGGGGATGGTGCGGAAGAACTGGCGCAGGATGATGATGGTGACCGGCAGCCCGAACGCGGCCTGGGGCAGGATCACCCCGAGCGGGTTGTCCAGCAGGCCCAGGCCGCGCAGCAGGACGAACAGCGGCAGGATGGCCACCGCGAACGGGAACATCAGCCCGACCGCGAACAGGGTGAACAGCAGTTCCCGGCCCCGGAAGGCGAAGCGCGCGAAGACGAACGAGGCCATCGCCGCCGCGCCGACGACGACGAGGGCGCTGGTCACGGCGATGAGGACACTGTTGCCGAGCTGTCGCCAGAACACGCCGGAGGCGAGGATGCCGGTGTAGTTCCCGGTCACCCAGGGGTCGGGCCAGCCGAGCGGGTTGGTGGAGAGCTGCCCGTTGTCCTTGAACCCGCCGAGCACCCCGAACCAGACCGGTACGACGATGAGCGCGCCGACGGCGACGCAGACGAGGTGCAGCACGAGGCGGCGGGCCCGCAGGGCCGGGTTCGCAGGGCCGGTCATCAGAAGTCGCGGCGTGGAAACCCGGCCGTTCAGGGCCGGGAGGAAACGCCGCTTCCCCCTCTCAAAATTGGGGCGCACACAATGGACTGATAGGATGTGAATATGGCTGGTGGGGTGGTGAAGCGGGCATACAAGTACCGCTTCTACCCGACCCCCGAACAGGCCGACCAGTTGAACCGCACCTTTGGATGCGTTCGCCTCGTCTACAACAAAGCACTTGACGAACGCACCCTCGTTTACGCCACCGAAAAACGGTCCATGACCTATGCGGAATCGTCGGCGGCGCTCACCGAATGGAAGAAGACCGAAGATTTGGCCTTCCTTGGTGAGGTGTCCAGCGTTCCGCTGCAACAAACCCTGCGGCATCTGCAGGCCGCCTACGCGGCGTTCTTCGCCAAGCGGTCCCGCTACCCGCGTTTCAAATCGAAGCGCAGGTCCCGGGCGTCGGCGGAGTACACCCGGTCGGCGTTCCGCTGGCGGGACGGGCAGCTCACGTTGGCCAAGCAGGTCGACCCGCTGAACATGGTGTGGTCTCGACCGCTGCCTGAGGGTGCGGAGCCGTCCACGGTCACCGTGTCTCGTGACGCCGCCGGTCGCTGGTTCGTGTCCCTGCTGGTCGAAGATCCGACCGTCCAGCCGCTGCCGCCCACCAACACCGCGGTGGGGGTGGACGCGGGGATCGCCTCCCTCGTCACCCTGTCCACCGGAGAGAAAGTCACCAACCCGCGCCATGAGCGCGCCGACCGGCGCAAACTGGCCAAGGCACAGCGGGAACTGTCCCGCAAGGCCAAAGGCTCCCAGAACCGCGCCAAAGCCCGCGTGGAGGTGGCCCGGATTCATGCACGTATCGCCGACCGGCGGCGGGACCACCTGCACAAGCTGTCGACTCGACTCGTCCGCGAGAACCAAACGGTCGTGATCGAAGACCTCAGCGTGCGGAACATGCTCCGTAACCATTCGTTGGCCCGCGCCATCTCCGACGCGGCATGGTCCGAACTGCGGGGCATGCTGGAGTACAAAGCCCAGTGGTACGGCCGTGGACTGGTCACGGTTGACCGCTGGTTCCCGTCGTCGAAGCTGTGCTCGGTGTGCGGTGTGCTCACCGAGTCCATGCCGCTGGCTGTCCGTGAGTGGACCTGCCGGTGCGGTGTGACGCATGACCGGGATGTGAACGCAGCCAGGAACATTCTCGCCGCCGGGCTGGTGGAGAGCTGAAACGCCTGTGGAGGGCTGGTAAGACCCGAACCGTGTAGGCGGTGAAGGCGCGGCCCAGCGAAGCAGGAACCCCCTCGGGTGACCGAGGGAATCCCCGCCCTTCAGGGCGGTGGAGGATGTCAACGCTGGACTCCTTGCGTGGTGATCGCGCCCTCGGTGTCGCGGCGCATGACGACGCGCTGGTAGAAGAGGGCGAAGACGAGACTCAGGACGAACATGACGATGCTGATCGCGCTGGCGTAGCCGACCTCGAAGCGGCGGAAGCCGTACTGGTACATCGTCACGGCCATGGTCTCCGAGGAGTGGATCGGGCCGCCGCCGGTGAGCACCCAGACCATGTCGAACAGCTGGATGGTGCCGATGACCGACAGGAACACGCTGATCCGGATCGTCGGTCCGAGCAGGGGCAGGGTGACGTACCGGAAGGCCTGCCAGGAGCTGGCGCCGTCGGTGGTGGCCGCCTCTAACAGTTCCTTGGGGATGCCCTGCCGGGCGGCCAGGAAGAGCATCATGTACAGGCCGAAGTACTTCCAGGAGACGACCATGAAGACGGCGACCAGCACGGTGTCCGGGTCGGCGAAGACCGCCCCGGCGTCGGCGCCCAGCCACCGCGAGATCGCCTCGCCCAGCCCCCGGTTGGGCGAGAAGACCAGGGTGAACAGGACCGCGGTGGTGACCTCGGAGAGCACGTACGGGGCGAAGAAGACCAGCCGGTAGACGCCGCGACCCCGCAACGGCTGGTTGAGGAGCATGGCCAGGCCCAGCGCAGCGGGCAGCTGGACCACCAGGGACAGCACGATCAGCACGAGTCCGCGCCACAGGTCACCGCGGAAGGTCGGGTCGCCGAAGGCGCGGGTGTAGTTGTCCAGCCCGACGTAGTTCTCCGGCAGCCCGAAGCCGTTCCACTTGTACAGGCTGGCGTAGCTGGCCACCACGATCGGGGCGATGACCAGCAGCAGGAAGAGCACCAGGGACGGGGTCAGGAAGGCGGCGAGGACGCCCCGGTGGCCCGGCCGGGGCCGGCGACCGCGCCGCCGCGCGGCACCCGGCCCCGGTGCCGGTGCCGACGGGTCGGTCGCCCTGCCGCCGTGCCACCTGTGCGACACGGTCGATGGCCTGGTCATGCCTGCTCCACTCCGTTCTCGCAACCGGCGACAGGTCGGTGGGTGGTGGCCATGCCTACTGGCTCTTCGCCACCGTGGTGATGTCCTTGACGATCTGCGCGGGCGTCTTGGCGCCGGCGATCAACTCGGCGACGCTGTCGTTGACCTGCTGGCCGACTGCGGGCGGGTACGCCTGGTCGAGGTAGAGCTGGAAGCCGGTGGCGCTGGCCAGGCTCGCCGCGACGACCTTGTTGTTGGGGTCGGAGATGGCGTCGGTGGCGTCCCTGACCGTCGGCAGCACCGCGCCGGTCCTGGCGGCCCTGCGCTGGTTGTCGGTGCTGAGCAGGGTCTTGAGGAAGTCGACGGTCGCGGCGGGGGCGTCCTTGCCGACGGCGAAGCCGTTGCCGCCGCCGAACGCCTCCGAGGCGGAGCCCTTGCCGCCGTCGACGGCGGGGAACGGGAAGAAGCCGAGCTTGTCGCCAAGGCCCTTCTTGCCGGTGGAGGCCGAGGCCTGCACCGACGGGGCCCACTGGCCCATCAGTTCCATGGCCGCGCGACCGTTGCCCATGGTGGCGGCCTGCCCGTCCGGTGAGCTGTAGTCCGCGCCGAGGAAGCCCTTCTGGAACGGTTGCAGGTCGACCAGTTCCTTGAGCCGGTCGCCGGCGGCGACGAAGTCGGGGGTGTCGAAGTTGTTGTCCTTGGCGGCCTGTTGCAGGGCGCCGAGCCCGCCGATGCGCATCGCCAGGTACGCCCAGTAGTAGTGGGCCGGCCACTTCTCCTTGCCGGCCAGCGCGATCGGAACGGTCCCGGCGGCCTTGAGCCTGCGGACCGCGTCGAGGATCCCGGCCCAGGTGGTGGGTGCGGCGGTGACGCCCGCGGCGGCGAAGAGGTCCTTGTTGTACCAAAAGCCGACCATGCCGACGTCGAACGGGACGCCGTAGATCTTGCCGTCGACGGTGAACGGCTGCACGGCGGCGGGCAGCAGGCCGCCGATCCAGGGCCGCACGTCGTCGGTGAGATCCTTGACCAGGCCCGCGTCCACCTGCTGCTTGAGCACGCCGCCGCCCCAGGACTGGAACAGGTCGGGCGGGGAACCGGCCTGGGTGGCGGTGGTCAGCTTGGCCTTGAACGCCTCGTTCTCCAGCGGCTGGACCTCGACGGTGACGTTGGGGTGTGCGCCGTGGTACTCCTGGGCCATCGCCGCCCACACCGGCAGCATCGGCTCGGTGTTCTGGATGTGCCACCAGTTGACGGCCTGCGGAGCGTCCGGGTCGCCGGACTCCCCGTCGCCGCAGCCGGTGAGCAGATAGGTGCCGGCACCGGCGCCGACGAGGCCGAGCAGCGTTCTGCGGGAGAGGTGCGCGGTCATGGTCCATCCCTTCGGGGACTCACGAGGTGCTCGGATGCCGATCCAGCCGGCAGGCATCGAGCGCGGATCTCCGGAACTTTCGGTGCTTCGACCGGTATTACCGATCGATGGCCGGCACGCTACGACGTAGCTTCCACCCGGGTCAAGGGGTCTGTCCTATGGCGACACAAACGGCTACCGTGGTCGGCATCCACCGAGACTCCGGGTCGAAACATCCGGAAGTTTGCCGAGAGCCGCACCAGAGGAGCCGACGTGTCGACCGAGACCGCTGACGTGGCGACCGCTGCCCGGTCGATCCGCAACCCCGTCCTCGCCGGGTTCCACCCGGACCCGTCGATCCTGCGGGTCGACGACGACTACTACCTGGCCACCTCGACGTTCGAGTGGTATCCCGGGGTCCGCGTGCACCACTCCCGGGACCTCGTGCACTGGCGGGCACTGGGCGGGATCATCACCGAGCGCCGCCTGCTCGACCTGCGCGGCTGCGGCGACTCCAACGGGGTGTGGGCGCCCGACCTGTCCCACCACGACGGCGAGTTCCTCCTCGTGTACAGCGACGTGGCCAGCTTCGCCAGCGGCTACTGGGACCCGCAGAACTACCTGGTCACCGCCCCCGACATCGCGGGCCCCTGGTCGGATCCGGTGGCGCTGCACGGGCGCGGCTTCGACGCCTCGCTGTTCCACGACGACGACGGCTCCAGCTGGCTGCTGAGCATGAGCGCGGACTGGCGACCCGGGCGCGACCGCTTCGCCGGCATCGAGATCCAGCGCTACGACCGGGCCGCGCGGCGCCTCGTCGGCCGGCCCCGCCTGCTGTTCACCGGCACCTCGGTCGGGCTCACCGAGGGCCCGCACCTGTACCGCCACGACGGCTGGTACTGGCTGGTCACCGCCGAGGGGGGCACGAGCTGGGAGCACCAGGTCACGGTGGCCCGGTCCCGCGAGCTGTTCGGGCCGTACGAGGTGGACCCGGCCGGGCCGTTGCTGACCTCCGTGGGCCGGCCCGACCTGCGGTTGCAGAAGGCCGGCCACGGCAGCCTGGTCCGCACCAGGCACGGCGACTGGTACCTGGCCCACCTGGTCGGTCGCCCCTACACCCCGCTGGGCAACTGCGTGCTGGGCCGGGAGACCGCGATCCAGCGGGTCGAGTGGGCCCCGGGGGGCTGGCCCCGCGTACCCGGGGGCGTGCCGGCGGACGAGGTCCCGGCGCCCGATCTGCCCGCGCACCCGTGGCCGGCCGATCCCGCCACCGACCACTTCGCCGCCGCGCAGCTCCACCCGGGATGGTCGACGTTGCGCCGGCCCGCCACCGCGGACTGGGTGGACCTACGGACCCGCCCGTCCCACCTGCGGATCCACGGCGGGCAGTCGCCGGTGGGCCGGCAGACCCCCAGCCTGGTCGCGCGACGCGTCGGCGCGGCGCGGTGCTCCCTGGAGACCGTGGTCGAGTTCGACCCGCTCGACCACCGCCAGCTGGCCGGGATCACCGCCTACTACAACACCCTCAACTGGCACCACCTCTACCTGACCCGCGCCGACGACGGCCGGACCGTGCTGGAGCTGCTCAGCTCCGACAGCGGGCGGCGCACCCCGTACCCCGGGCTGACGGTCGACGCCACCGGCGTCGCCCGGGTCGGGCTGCGGGCGGTGTTCGACGGGCCCGTCGTGCGCTTCTGCTACGACCTCGGCACCGGCTGGCAACAGCTACCGGTGGACCTCGACGCGACGATCCTGTCCGACGAACACGCCGCGCTGATCATCGACGGGGAGCCGGCGGCCTGGGGTTTCACCGGGGCGTTCCTCGGCCTGTGGGTGCAGGATCTCGGCGGGGACGGCGGCTACGCCGACTTCGACCTGGCCACCTACCGGGAGGACTGACCGGCGGCCCGGGTCGCCGACCGCGGAAGGGACCACCCTTCGCGGCTGCCGCATCGGCGCGGGCCCCGGGTGACCGGGACCGGGCGACGCGCAGCCGACGACCGCCGGGCGGCGGCTCCGGTGCGGGTACGAGCCGAGGCTCAGCCGACCGCCGCCGGGGCTGCACGGTGGGCCGCCTCGTCGCGGTGCCGCAGCACGAGGTCGGCGGCGACGGTGACCCCACCGGCCTGCCGCATCCGCTGGCTGAACAGCTCCGCCCGTTCCCGGAACGAGTCCTCGCTCAGCAGTCTCCTGAGCTTGGCGAGGATGTCCTCGACGTCCAGGGGGTCGGTCAGCTCGACGGCCAGCGCGAAACCGCTGTCGACCGCGCGCACCGCGCCATCGGGACAGTCCAGCCAGAACGGCATCATCAGCTGTGGTGTGGCGAAGTAGATGGCCTCGTGGATGGCGTTGGCGGCACCGTGGTTGAAGAAGACCCGCACGTGCGGGTGGGCCAGCACCCGAAGCTGGGAGGGCAGCCACTCCTCCACCCGAAGGTTGCCCGGCAGCCGTGCCGCGGACGGGAGGAGGCGCTGGTGGTCCGCGGACAGCTTCCAGAGCACGGCGTGCTCCGGCCCGAGCCGCTCCGCGACCTCGACGACCGCCCGCACCTGCGCCTCGGACGGTCGCATGATGGTGCCGAACCCGACGTAGACCACTGAGGGATGGTCGTCCAGCCAGCGGTTCAGTCCGTCGTCCTGCCCGACCGGCGGCAACTCCCTGGGCACCACCGGACCGAGCATCCGCAGGGTCGCCGGAGCGGTCTCGAACGGGTACTCGAAGCCGAAGACCGTGTACGACATGAGCGCCACGGCATCCCCGAGGTAGTGCGCCGGTCGCATCTCCGGATTACGCAGACCGGCTTCCTTGCGATGGGCCATGGCGACGATGTTCCGCCGTAGCCGGTCCGGCTCCACGAACGCCCGCACCATCCTGCCCCGGAAGCTGGCGTTGGCCGCCTGCTGCTGGGGCGTCATCCGCTGCGGCAGCCCGGAGAACGGGGCGGGATAACGGGGTGGCAACAGCTCCTGGAGGAAATTGGACGGCGGCGTCGAGATGCTCACCATGAAGGGCACCTGCCGGGTCTGCGCCGCGTCCATCGCCCAACTCGCCTGGCTGTCCACCACGGCCAACGCCGGCCCGACGTCGTCGATGACCTCCAGGCAGCGCAGATAGAGCCGCTGTATGTGGTCGTAATCGGTGCAGACGTCGATGTACCGAACGAACCTGACCGCCCGGTCGCCGCTGGTCAGGGCCTGATATGTCGCGTCGTCCCAGGTCTCCGGTGACGACTGCGGGAGGGCCTCGCCGAGCGAGACGAAAGTGACCTCACCCGGGCCGGAGAGCGCCTCGACGTCCGCCCGGCGGTCCTCGGTCGACGCGAACCAGACCTTCTTGATACCTCGGGCCTTCAACTCACCCACGATACTGAGCAACGGGTTGAACAGACCGGCGCTGTTGTACGTGAATACCAGCACCGCTCTGTCGCACTCGTCTCCGGTCATGAACACCGTCCCATCCATCCTGCCCGACCTCGCCGTCCCACCCCCGAGAACGTCGTGCGGCGGCGGGCTGAGAGATTGCCACTCAACGGCCTTCCGAACCCTAACATCGCTGCATTCGGATGCAGCTATATCGAGGCCACGGGATAGTGGTGCGGGCCGCCGCCCACCGCACCGGCGGCTTGTGGGCGGGAACATTGTTGAACTTCGGCCAGACCATCAAGACCGGATCTGCGCGGCCCCCACCGGGCACGGCTGTGCCCCAGGAGGCAATGCCGACGTCGCCAGACCGACTGTCGTCACACACGGCGACGAGGCTTCGAGTCTCGAGCGCCGGGTTGTCGAAGGGTGACGGAGCGCCAACAGCCTCGGCTCCGAGCGCCAGCAATACGTATTGCTGGCGCAAAACCTCTTGACGAACTGCGGCCTACCTCGGCAAACTCCTCGCCAAGTGCATCCCGGCAATACGAATTAGTGATGGGACCCGGCATGGCGGGAGCGCCGACGAATCACGGCGGAAGAATCACTCAGCGTGACATTGCCCGTAGCGCGGGAGTGAGCCAGACGACCGTGTCGCTCGTTCTGACCAACAACTCCGAGGCGGCATCGCGCATCGCGCCGGCGACGCGCGAGCGGGTGCTCAAAGTGATCCGGGAGACGGGTTACGTCGCCGACCCGCTGGCACGCAGCCTGCTGCGGCAGCACAACCAGATCCTCGGAATCTTCACCTACGAGCCGGTCTTCCCGGCCGGCAGCGCCGACTTCTACCACCCGTTCCTACAGGGCATCGAGGCATGCGCCGAAAGCCTCGGCTGCGACCTGCTGCTGTTCACCAGCGCGCCGGTCACCGACGGCACCCGACGTATCTTCCACGAGAACAACCGGCTCCGCCTGGCCGACGGCTGTGTCCTGCTGGGACGCGAGACCCCGCGGGAGGAGCTGACCCGACTGGTCCGGGAAGGGCACGCCTTCGTCTCGGTCGGCCGGCGCGACGACGTCGACATCGACGGGACCGCGCCGGCCCGGGTGCCATGCGTCGGCGCCGACTACGCCGGCGCCACCAGCGAGCTTGCCCGTCGTGCCGTCGCGTTGGGGCACCGCCGAATCGCGTACGCCGGCTCGGGCGAGGGCGTCGAGTCCGCAGTCGACCGGCTCGGCGGGCTGCGGGCGGTGGCGCAGGATGTGCTGCACGAGCGTAGCGCCGGCCGGGACCCGGCGGACCTCCTCGCGGCGCTCCTCGCGGCCGGCGTCACCGCCGTGTTCTGTGAGCTTCCGGCAGACGCGGTGGCCCTGCACTGGGCAGCGCTGGCGTGCGGACTACGGGTGCCCGAGGACCTGTCGCTGGTCGGACTCGGCGAGGAGGACGGGCCGGGCACGCTCGAACCGCCCCTCACCTGCCTGCGGATCCCCCGCCGCGAGATGGGCTGGCAGTCGGTCGAGGTGCTGGTCGACGTTCTGCACGGCACCAGCGACGACCACCAGCGACTGCTGCCCTGCGACCTGGTCCCAGGGCAGACGCTCGGTCCACGGCAGATCTGATCCGCCCGACGAACCGAACGGCCACGCCAGCCGTTCGACGCACGAGAACGAAGGGAAGCAGGTAGCACGGACCCGGGGCGCTGGTAATCGGCAACGCCGTCACCTCCCTCCCGTGGGTCACCCAACGGCCCGCCCCGGCCACCCTCGCCGGGATGGTCATCGCCCTGGAAAGGAAAGCCCCGTGAGAAGACGTACCCTCCTCGCCGCCGGTGCCGGCGGTCTTGCCGCCGTGGCCCTCGGTGCGCCCGCCCTCGCCACCACCGGCAAGCAGCAGGCCAGTGCCGCCCGAATCGCCCTGGTGCCCCTGGACGACCGGCCCGTCAACACGTACTGCTCAGTGATGACCGCGGCCAGCGCCGGAGTGACGCTGCAGCTGCCTCCGGCCGAGCTGCTCGGCCGGTTCTTCGTACCCGGCGACGGCGCCGCCATCGCCGACTGGCTCGGCACCCTCCGCGTCGACGCCTACGTGATATCGGTGAGCATGCTCGCGTACGGCGGCCTGGTCGCCTCGCGGACGGCCACCCCGACGCCGGAACAGGCACGCGCCAACGTCGCCTCGATCAGGGCCCTGCGTGCCGCGCAGCCCAACGCGGTGATCGAGGTCCACGACACCATCCAGCGACTGGCCCTCACCTCGACCGGCACACCACTCGACGCCTACATCACCGCGCTGGTCACCTGGGCCAAGCTGTACGACCAGGTGGAGAACCTGGGTCAGGAGCAGCTGCGGACGCAGCTGGACAAGGCCCGCGCCGCGATCCCGGACGGGATCGTCGCGGACTACCTGGCCGCACGCGCCCGCAATCACGAGATCAACCGCCTGATGGTCGAGTGGGTGGCCGACGGCACCATCAGCCACCTCGTGTTGTCCGAGGACGACACCGCGCCGGTCGGCCTGGCTCGTGCCGAACGGGTGGCGCTGGAACAGCTCGCCACCGAACTCGGCGTCACCGACCGTGTGGAGATCTTCCCTGGCGCCGACGAGGTCGATGCTCTGCTGGTAGCCCGGGTGATCGCCGCCGGCACGGCACCCACCTACCGGATCGAGTACGCCGGCATCTCCGGCGAAACCTGGACCGCGGCGCTGGAGGGTATCCCGTTCGCCGAGAACATCCGGCGACACGTGCGCTCGGTCGGCGGCACCGTGGTCAACGGCAAGGCCGACATCGTGCTCGCGGTCAACACACCGTCGGCGACAGCTGCAAAGCGGGGCGCCGACCTCGACGCCTTCGTGTCCCGGATCGACGCGCTCGTGTCGTCGGGCACGCAGGTCATCGTCGTAGACCCCGTGATCGTCAACAAGGCCGACCACGAACTGGTCGCGCGGATGGAAGCCGGTCTCGACCTGGCCGCGCTGCTGTCCTACTCCGGCTGGAACACCGGCGGCAACGCGCTCGGGCTGGCGCTGGGGCACGGCACCGCGCGTTGGGCATACCTGCGCCGCTCGACGTCCGGCTTCGGCGTGCCGGCGATGACGGCGCCGGGCCGGGCGCACGCGGCGTACCTGCTCTACCGGTTCGTCAAGGACGACCCGTGGAAGAACATCGTGCAGACCGAGGCGTACGCGCACGCCCGCGCCCAGGGCTGGAACCCCCTGAGCCTCACCGCGGAACAGAAGTCCTACTTCGACGGCTGGGTACGGGAACGGCTCGAGCCGATCACCCGGCGATACTTCGCCGAGCACTTCGCCGGCCACCAGATCATTCTTGGCCGGCGTGGCGCACGAACCTTCACCGCCAAGCTGTCCGCACTGGACAGCGTCCGCATCGACCTGCCCTGGGACCGACTGTTCGAAGTCACGCTGGAGCCGACTGTCAGCTTCAGGTAACCCGTGTGTCGGGGCCCGGCGTGGATGCCACGCCGGGCCCCGGCCGCCCGGCGGCCCTCGGTCGACGCACCCAGACCTTCCGGATGCCGCGCATGCGTACGGGGACAAGGCTCGTCCGGCCGGACCGGTCAGTCCGGCGGTGGCGCGAAGGGGCGGCGGCGGGGCTGACGCAGCTCCCAATCGGCCGGACAGAGGTACGCCCACGCGGCGGCCGTCACCGACCCGTGCGCGGGGACGGCGCCGCCCCAACTCAGCGGGCGGTCGGCGACGTGCCGCAGGTAGCGTTCGAAGACGGCCTGGAAGTAATACTGCGAATCGGCCCGCCAGAGCGCGTGCGGTTGCTCACGCATCCAGGAGCAGGCGGCGTCGCCCTCGGCGATCAGGTCGCCCTCGGGCGGCAGCACCGGCACCGGGGCGTCGTTGCTCGGGTCGCCGTACTGCTTGAGGTAGGCCAGGTACCCGTCCTCGTCCCGGGGATGGAGGACGTGGACGCCGAGCACGGCGACCGGGCCGGCGAGGACGCCGGCCACGGCCAGACCCAACGCGATCCGCACCCGCACCCGCACCCGCACCCGCACCCGGCCATGGTAGGCCGCCGGGAACCCTGACGTGGGCCCCGCTGCGGCCGGATCCCGGCGGACGACGCACGGGAGCGGGCGGCCCCGGCGGTACCTACGCGGGCTGGGGCTCCCCGCCCCGACTGATGCGCAGGGTCAACACGTCGGTGCGAACCGTGATGTGACCGTGGAACAGCGCCGCGTCGTCCACCCCGTAGCCGATCTGGGTCGCGGTGACCAGCGGATGCCCGAGCGCCACGCCGAGCCGGGCGGTGGATTCCTCGTCGGCGAGCACGGCGGCGAGTTCGATCTCCGCCCGCCGCACCGGCATGCCGGTCGCGCTGGCCAGGAACTCGAACATGTCCAGGTCGATGCTGACCAGCCCGGACGGGTCGAGGTCCCGGCCGGCGAAGCGCAGCGGCAGATGATCCCGGATCCAGGCAGCCGCGACCCCGTCCACGGCGAAGAGCCGGTCGACCCGCCACACCGGCGAGCCCGGCTCCAACCCGAGCACCCGGGCGCAGTCAGCCGGGCACTTCGCCCGGCTGACCGCCGCGTCCTGAAGCGTCGGCCGGTGGCCCGAGGCGGTGATCCGGTCCCGCAGCGCGGTCACGTCACCGATCGACACGGGCACCCGCTCGCCGCCGTCGTGCACGAAGGTGCCGATCCCCCAGGTGCGGGTCACCACCCCCTCGCCGGCGAGCTGACCCAGCGCCTCACGCACGGTGGCCCGGCTGACCTCCAACCGGTCGGCCAGTTCCCGCTCGTTGGGCAGCTTGTCGCCCGATCGGAACTCGCTACCGATCAGCTCACGCAGCCGACCGTGCGCGGCCTGTAGCGCGGTCTCGCGCCGAACCATCCGCCCCACCTCTTCGCTCCCCGCCGCCGGCCGCGGCCTACGGAGTTTAGTTCGTCCGTGCCCGCCCGATGAATCGGCCGGCGGGGCACTACCAGACCTGTTCGAGCACCCGGACGGTGTTGCCGCCGATCACCTTGGCGATCTCGTCGTCGGAGTAACCGTGGGTGACCAGCCACCCGACGATGCTGCCGAACGCCTCGCCCGGATTCTCCACCCCGGACACGTACTCCACCCGGGGGTGCTCCGGCCGGTTGCCGGCGTCGTGCGCGTAGTTGGCGGCGTAGGTGTTGTGCACCCCCACGTGGTCACCGAACATGGTGTCCGGCCCGAACGTGACATGGTCGATGCCGACCAGCTCCACGCAGTACGTGAAGTGGTCCATCACCGACTCGATCGAGTGGTGCGGGTGCTCGGCCGACAGGGTGGTGTGCGGGGCCGCCTCGATGCCGATCACGCCACCGCGCTCGGCGCAGGCCCGGATCACCTCGTCCGGCTTCATCCGCGAGGTGTCCCACACCGAGCGGGCGCCGGCGTGGGTGATGAACACCGGCACCCGGCTGGCCTCGACCACGTCCAGCGAGGTCTGGTCGCCGGAGTGCGAGATGTCGATGGCGATGCCCAGCTTGTTCATCCGGTCCACCGCGCGCCGACCGAAGTGGGTCAGCCCGCCGTCGTGCCGCTCGGAGAGGCCGCCACCGAGCATGTTGGCCTGGCTGTAGGCGATGCCGAGCTGGCGCACGCCGAAGCCGTAGAGGATGTCGATCCGGTCCAGCTCGTTCTCGATCGGGCTGGCGCACTCCAGGCCGGCGACGAGCGCCAGCCGGCCGTCCCGCTTGGCGGCGTGGATGTCGGCCAGCGAGGTGGCCAGGAAGACGTGGTCCTGCTTGTAGAGGTCACTCATCCGCATCCCGAGGGCGTAGACGAGGTCGTTCCACTTCCAGCCGTTCTCACTGGTCACGCAGGAGGCCCCGGCCATGAAGTTGTCGAACACCGCGGTCAGGCCGGAACGGGCCAGCCCCTCGTAGCCGGTGCGCTGGCGCGCGGTGCGGTTGTACGTGCGCAGCTCGCGGACGTCCTCGGGCAGGACCACCGGGTGCTCGTGCAGGGAGATCGCGACGTGCTCGGTCAGCAGCCGGGTCACCCGCTCGCGCTGGGCGTCGGTCAGGCCGAGGTCGTGCTCCGGCACCCGGCCGACTTCCCGCGCCAGCTCGAACACCCGGTAGTCCGAGTGCGGCTCCAGGTACGAGTAGGACCTGTGCCCCTGGTACCGGGGGGCGGGTTCTTGCAGCAAGACACTCTCCTTCGGGACGGTCGCCGGTCGGTTACGCGGCCAGCGGGAAGTGGCAGGCAACCGGGTGCACTCCGGCGGCCAACGGCGGTTCGGTGGTGGCGCAGGTCTCGGTCGCCTGCCAGCAGCGGGTCCGGAACCGGCAACCCGAGGGCGGGTTGACCGGGCTGGGCGGGTCACCGGCCAGCAGGACCCGTTCCCGTTGCCCGCGTCCGGCCGGGTCAGGCACCGGCACGGCCGAGAGCAACGCGCTGGTGTACGGGTGCCGGGGCGTGTCGTACAGGCTCGCCTCGGGGCCGGTCTCCACCAGCTTGCCGAGGTACATCACCGCCACCCGGTCGGAGATGTGCCGCACCACGGACAGGTCGTGGGCGATGAAGACGTACGCCACTCCCAGCTCCTCCTGGAGTCGTTCCAGCAGGTTGACCACCTGGGCCTGGACCGACACGTCCAGCGCGGAGACCGGCTCGTCGCAGACGATCACGTCGGGCTGAAGGGCCAGCGCCCGGGCGATGCCGATGCGCTGGCGCTGCCCGCCGGAGAACTGGTGCGGGTAGCGGTCGAGGTGCAGGTCGGCGTCGAGGCCGACCAGGTCGAGCAGGTCCCGGATCCGGTCGAGCCGGCGTCGCCGGTCCAGCACGTCGGGGTGGATCTCGAAGGGTTGGAGCAGGATCTCCCGGATGGTGCGCCGGGGGTTCAGCGACGTGTACGGGTCCTGGAGCACGATCTGGATCCGCCGACGCAGGGCGCGCAGTTCCCGCCCCTTGGCCGCGTGCACCACCGACTCGCCGAAGCGCACCGCGCCGGAGGTGGGGTGTTCCAGCCCGACCAGCATCCGGGCCAGGGTGGTCTTGCCGCAGCCGGACTCGCCCACCACGCCGAGCGTCTCGCCCCGGCGCAGGTCGAAGGAGACTCCGTCGACGGCCTTGACCACGCCGCCGGAGGTGAACGGTATCCGCCCCTTGAGCGGGAAGTGCTTGACCAGGTTCTCGACCCGCAGCACCACGTCATCGCCGGGTGGCACTGAGCACCTCCTCATGGTGGTGGCAGGCGCTGGCCCGGTTGGCGGGCAGCACCTCCAGCAGCGGCAGGGACGTCCGACACTCGTCGGTGGCCCGGGGGCAGCGCAGGTGGAACGGGCAGCCGGCGGGCAGCCGGGCCGGGTTGGGCGGGGCGCCCGGAATCGCGTAGAGGACGTCGTCGCGCCGGTCCACCCGGGGCATCGAGGCGAGCAGCCCCTCGGTGTACGGGTGCGCGGGGCCGGCGAAGATCTGCTCGACCGTGCCCTGTTCGACGAGCCGGCCGGCGTACATCACCGCCACGTCGTCGGCGACCTCGGCCACCACCCCGAGGTCGTGGGTGATCAGCAGCAGGCCCATCCCGCTGTCCCGCTGGATTTCCGCGAGCAGCTCCATCACCTGGGCCTGCACGGTCACGTCCAGGGCGGTGGTGGGCTCGTCGGCGATCAGCAGGTCCGGTTCCAGGGAGATGGCCAGCGCGATCATGATGCGCTGCCGCATCCCGCCGGAGAACTG
Source organism: Micromonospora sp. CA-111912 (assembly GCF_050948415.1). Classification (NCBI taxonomy): domain Bacteria; kingdom Bacillati; phylum Actinomycetota; class Actinomycetes; order Micromonosporales; family Micromonosporaceae; genus Micromonospora; species Micromonospora sp. CA-111912. The sequence goes on along the minus strand of NZ_CP192007.1, from coordinate 3,126,908 downwards.
GTGCGGATAGTCCCGGATCCGGTCCTTGGCGGCCGGGATCCGGACCCGGTCGACCAGTTCGACGGCCCGGCGGCGGGCGTCGGCCCTGGACATGCCACGGCGGACCCGCAGCACCTCCATGATCTGGTGCCCGACCGTGAAGACCGGGTTGAGCGCGGCCATCGCGTCCTGGAAGACCATGCCGATCTCTTCGCCGCTGACCCGGTCGCGCTGCTTGCGCGGCAGGGTCAGCAGCTCCCGGCCGTGCAGCCGCACCGCGCCGCTGATCCGGGCCGGCGGCGTGTCGAGGATGCCCATCACCGCCTGCGCGGTGACGCTCTTGCCGGAGCCGGACTCGCCGAGGATCGCCAGGGTCTGCCCGGCATCGACCCTGAGCGTCACCCCGTTCACCGCGTTGATCGGCCCGGTCGGGCCGGGGAACGCGACCCGCAGGTCGTCGATCTCCAACAGGGTCATCGCAGCACCCCGGCTTCGGCGAGGAAGTCGCGCACCACCCGCTGGAACAGCTCGGGCTCCTCCAGCTGCGGCGAGTGCCCGGACTTCTCGAAGACCACCAGCCGGCCGTCGGGGACCAGGTCCGCGATGACCTGCGAGGCCGCGACCGGGGTACGCCAGTCGTGCCGGCCCACGGTGACCAGGGTCGGGCAGGTGATCGAGGGCAGCTTCGGCTTGAGGTCGTAGTGGGGCATGTTCTGCCCGAAGGCCGCGTTGTGGGTCCGGTAGTGGAACCGGGTGGCGGCCAGCTTCGCCTCGTCCTTGGCCGGGTCGTGCTGGTGGTCGTACAACGGCAGGATCGCCCGCCAGTACTCCCGCAACTGCTCGTTGCTGGCGAACCGGCCGGTGCCGATCCGCTCGATGACCCACTCCGGGATCATGGATCGCTCCGTGTTGCGGGCCCGCTCGACCGCGAGGTGGTCGTGGGCGGTGTCCGCGGCGGTGTCCCGCAGCACCAGCGCGGAGACCCGGTCCGGGTGGGCGACGGCGTACTCCAGGGCGATGAACCCGCCGTAGGAGCCACCGGCCATCACGATCTTCTCGTAGCCGAAGTGCTCCCGGATGGCGTCCACGTCGGCCACCCACTGCTCGTGGGTGAACGGCTCGTCGTCGCTGGACTCGCCGGACCCCCGGGCGTCGAAGACGATGACCCGCATCCGGTCGGCGAACGGGCCGAAGGAGCGCTTCGGCTCGTTGCGCGAGCCCAGGCCGGGAGCGCCGTGGTGCACGATCATCGCCGGTGCGTCGGTCGGGCCGAACGCCTCGACGACCAGTTCCGCGCCGTTGATCTTCATCGGACCCCCTCGATGACGTTGGATGCCAGGTCACGCGGGTAGCTGGTGAGCCGGCGCGGGCCGGCCTCCCGTACCAGGACGGTGTCGGAGATGCGGTAGCCGGCGTGACCGGGGACGTAGACGCCCGGCTCGCTGGAGAGCAGCATGCCGGGGGCGAGCACGGTGTCGTCGCCGTCCTCGACCCACGGCGCCTCGTGGTTCTGCAACCCGATGCCGTGCCCCTGCCGGTGCCGGATGTAGTCGCCCAGCCCGTGCCCGCGCAGCACGTCCAGGCAGATCCGGTTGACCTCGGCGCAGGTCCGGCCGGCGATCATCGCCTCGGTGCCGACCTCCTGCGCCTCCCGGTCGGCCTCGTAGTAGCGCGCCTGCTCGGCGGTGGGCTCACCGATGACGAAGGTGCGTTCGCTCTCCACGAACCGGCTGGCGACCGCCGCGCCGAGGGACAGGATCAGCGTGTCCCCCGGCTGGAGCCGCCGGCGGGTCGGCAGGCCGTGCGGCAGGGCGGAGTTCGGGCCGGCGTAGACCAGCCCGCCGGCCAGCTTGGTGGTGTAGACGACCAGGTCGTACTGGGCGTACATCCGGTCGGTGCCGTACCCGATCACGTGCCGGGCGATCTCGTCCTCGCGGGGCAGCGGTCCCCCGCCGGCCAGCACCTCCTCGATCAGCGCCCGGCCCGCGCCGAGCATCTCGTCGCAGATCCGCGCGGCGGCCTCGTGGAACGGGATCTCCTCGGGGAACTTGCGCAGCCGCAGCCGGGCCACCGCGTCGGTGGTCTCCAGGGTGGCCCCGGCGATGGCCAGGGACAGTGCCCGGAACGCGCCGACCGTGATGCCGGCGCTCACCCCGATCCGGCGGACCGGGCCGTTGGGGCGGGACAGCGCCGCGGCGAGGGTCTGCTCGGCGGTGACCACGCCCGGGTACTCGAAGTAGCTGGCCGTGGCCACCTGGACGCCCTGCTGGGCGGCGTACTCCTCGTCGAGCCGGGGGATGACCAGCAGCGGGTCCCCCGCCCGCGGCATCCAGAGGTAGACGGGGCGTTCGGTGGCGATGTAGAAGAAGCCGCTGAGGAACGCGACGTCGGCCGGTGAGGTGGCCAGGAAGCCGTCCAGGCCACGCTCGTCGAGCGCCTCGGCGAGCCGGGTCCGGACGCTGGTGTAGAAGCTGTCGGGCAGTCGCATGGTCAGCCTCCGTTGCGGCGGGGGTCGCGGGTGTCGTTGAACCGCATGCCGGCGACGGTCGCCGAGAGCACCAGCAGCAGGATCGCCAGGGACGGGAAGAGCGTCTGCCACCAGGCGATGGCGATCACGCCGCTGCGCTGGGCGTTGAGCAGGATCCGGCCCCAGGACCAGGCGTCCGGGTCGCCGAGGCCGAGGAAGCTCAGCCCGGCCTCGGAGATCACCGCCCGGGAGGCGGTGAGCAGGACGCTGACGATCACCAGCGAGACGACCGCGGGCAGGATCTCCCGGGTGACGATCCGCCAGCCGGTGGCGCCGAGCACCCGGGCCCCGTCGATGTAGGGCATCGCGCTGACGACCAGGCCCTGCGACCGGATCAGCCGGGCCACCTCGGGCCAGGCGAAAAACCCGATGATCATGGTCAGCGTCCAGACGCTGGGGCTGACCACCGCGGCCAGCATGATCATCAACGGCAGGGTGGGCAGCGCCAGCATCACGTCGGTGATCACCGTGGCGACCGCGTCGATCGGGCGGAAGTAGGCCGAGGCCAGCCCGATCGCGGTGCCCAGCACGATCGCGATCACCGAGGCGGCCAGGCCGATCACCAGGCTGGTCCGGGTGCCCCAGACCACCTGGGCGAAGATGTCCTGCCCGAGGTCGTCGGTACCGAACCAGTGCGCACCGGACGGCGACTGCAGCACATCCGAGCCGGCACCCACCGGCTCGTCGGCGATCAGCGGCGCGAAGACCGCCAGCACCACCATCACGAGCAGCACCAGCACCGACAGCGCCGCGGAGGGCTGGCGCAGGTAGCCGTACCAGGACCGCTTGACGGGGACCGGGGCGACCGGCGGCACCGTCTGCTCGGTCAGCACGGGGGCGCTCACGGCGTTCTCCCTTCGAAGGTGGCGGTCACAGTCGGATCCGGGGGTTGAGGACGGCGTAGAGCATGTCGGTCAGCGCGTTGGCGGCCACCACCGTGACGGCGAGCATGATGAACGCCCCCTGGAGCACCGGGTAGTCCTGCTGCCCGACCGCCTCGAAGATCAGCCGGCCGACTCCGGGATAGGCGAAGACCGTCTCGGTGAGCACCGCGCCGCCGACCAGAGTGCCCAGTTGCAGGCCCATCAGGGTCAGCGCCGGCAGGATCGCGTTGCGCAGGCCGTGCTTCCAGACCCGGCGCCGGGCCGACAGTCCCCGGGCCTGGGCGGCCCGGATGTAGTCCTCGCCGAGGACCTCGATCATGTTGGTGCGCAGGGTCAGCGCGTACGGGCCGAGTTGCACCAGCACCAGCGACAGCACCGGCAGCACCAGGTGGTGGGCCAGGCTCAGGTAGGCCGCCGCGCCCCGGGTGTCCGGGTCGATCGCCCCGCCGATCGGGAACCAGCCGAGCTGGGCGCCGAGGAAGACCAGCAGCAGCATGGCGACGCTGGGCACGAAGAGCGCGTGCCCGCCGATGCCGAGCGCCTGGAGCACGCGGTCCAGCCACTTGCCGCGGTGCACGGCGGCGGAGACGCCGATCGGGATGCCGACGGCGATGGTGATCACGAACGCGCTGCCGGCGAGCAGCAGCGTCCAGGGCAGCCGGTCGACGATGATGTCGGCGACCGGCTGGATCTGCCGGAACGAGATGCCCAGGTTGCCCTGGAGCAGCTCACGCAGGTATGACACGTACTGCTCCCACAACGGACGGTCCAGGCCGTACGTCTTGAGCAGCGCCGCCTGCATCTCCGGCGTCATGTCTCCCTCGACCATCAGGGCCGTGGGGTCCCCCGGCAGCATCCGGAGCAGGAAGAACGTCGAGGTGATCGCAATCCACACGGTCAGGACGGCCTTCAGTGCCCGGCTGAGCATGAAACGCGCCACGGGGGACCCCTCCTTTCCCTCTGGTTATCGGGTTACTTGACCGGGGTGACCTGGGCGAGCGAGTACGCGGTGACCATGCCGAGCAGGTCCGACGGCGACGGGGTGAAGCCGGTGAACTTGCTGGCGTTGTAGGCGAACCGGAAGTTCTCCACGTACAGCGGGGTCAGGTATGCCTGGTCGTGCACGACCTTGTCGAGGTTCTTGATCTTGGTCTTGAACGCCTCGGGGTCGGTGGTGCCGGCCGCGTCGTTGATCAGCTTGTCGATCTCGGCCGACTCGAGCAGGTTGTAGTTGATGCCACCCGGGTTGCTGGACAGGTAGGTGCTGCGCAGCTGGTCCATCGGGTTGTCGAACACGCCCCACTGCGAGGCGTCGATGTCGTACTCGCCGCTCTTGGTGCGGGACAGGAAGGTGTTCCGCTCGACGCACTCGTTCTTCAGCTTGATGCCGGCCTTGGCCGCGCTCTCCCGGAAGAGCTGCACCACGCGGGTCATGTTCGCGTTGGACTGGTCGCACGCCACGCCGAAGGCCAGTTCGTCGAAGAACCCGTCGTTGTTGGCGTCCTTGTAGCCGGCCGCGGTCAGCTTGGCCTTCGCCCCGGCGGGGTCGAACGCGTACGGCTTGACCTCGGAGTTGTCGTAGTCCGAGAAGACGGGCGAGATCGGGCCGGCCATCTCCTGGGCGTCGCCCTGAAGCACGGCCGAGATGATCGACTTGGTGTCGACCGACATCGACAGCGCCTGCCGGACCTCCTGGTCGGCCAGGAACTTGTTCTTCATGTTGTAGGTCAGGTGCGCGAAGCCCAGCGCGCCGACCTTCTCCATCTTGATCTTCGAGTCACCCTCGAAGGTCTTCGCCGCCGACACCGGCACCGGGGTGCCCATCAGGTCGATGTCGCCGTTGCGCAGCGCCAGCATCATCGTGTTCACGTCCGGGTAGACCCGGTACTCGACCTGGCTGACCGCGGCCTTGCCACCCGGGGCGAGCGGGTAGTTCTCGTTGCGCTTCATGACGTAGCGCTGGCCCTTGGTCATGCTGTCCAGCACGAACGGCCCGGCGCCGACCCAGTTCGAGTCGTTGGGGAACTTGGACAGGTCGCCGGCCGGCTCGAAGACGTGCTTCGGCACGACCGACATCCAGAACCCGACGCCCTCGGCGAACGGCGCGTACGGCTGGGAGAGCTTGAACTTGACCGTGGTCGCGTCCGGCGCCTCGATCGACTCGACCCAGGTCAGCTTCGCGGCGACGTTGCCGAGCTTGTACTTCATGATCATCTCGGCGCTGAACTTGACGTCGTCCGCGACCACCGGCTTGCCGTCGGTCCACTTGAAGTCGTCCCGCAGCACGAACACGGCGGTCTTGCCGTCGTCCTCGTAGCGGTACTCCTTGGCCAGTTCCGGCGCCTTCTTCGCGTTCTCGTCGATCCGCAGCAGGTGCGGGTACATCGCGTTGAGGATCCACGAGTCGGTCTTGCTCAGCGACTGCAGCGGATTGAAGTTGCTCACGTCGGTGGTGGTGCCGATCCGGAGCACCGAATCGCCCGGCGAGCTGCTGGAGGACGCGTTGTCCTCGTTGATACCGCAGCCGGAGACGCCGAGCGCGGCCACCACGCCGAGCGCGACGGCGAGGCGCCACCGACCCTTGACCATGCTTTTCACCAGACCTCCTCAAGAACCCGGATGATGTTGCCGCCGATGACCTTGGCGATCTCGTCGTCGGAGTAACCGTGCGTGACCAACCACCCGACGATGTTGCTGAAGCACTCCGCCGGGTTCTCCATGCCGCTCACGTGCGGGACCCGGGGGTGGTCCACCACTCCGTGGGCCTTCCCGATCGCCAGGTGCTGGGTGAAGCTGTCGTGCAGCCCGACGTGGTCACCGAAGTTGGTGTCCGGGCCGAACGCCACGTGGTCGATGCCGACCAGCTCCACGCAGTACGTGAAGTGGTCCATCACCGACTCGATGGAGTGGTGCGGGTGGTCCGCCGAGAGGGTGGTGTGCGGAGCGGCCTCGATGCCGATCACGCCACCGCGCTCGGCGCAGGCCCGGATCACCTCGTCCGGCTTCATCCGAGGGGTGTTCCAGACCGAGCGGGCACCTGCGTGTGTGATGAACACCGGGACCCGACTGGCCTCGATCACGTCCAGCGAGGTCTGGTCGCCGGAGTGCGAGATGTCGATGGCGATGCCGAGCTTGTTCATCCGGTCCACCGCGCGCCGACCGAAGTGGGTCAGCCCGCCGTCGCGGTCCTCGGAGAGCCCGGATCCGAGCATGTTCGCCTGGCTGTAGGCGATGCCCATCTGGCGGACGCCGAAGCCGTAGAGGATGTCGATCCGGTCCAGCTCGTTCTCGATCATCGTGGCCGCCTCCAGACCCGCCACCAGGGCGATCTGGCCATTGCGCTTGGCCTCGAAGATCTGTTCCAGCGTGGTCGCCACGACCACGTGGTCCTGCTTGGCGACATCGGCGAAGCGCAGGCCGATGTCGTAGATGACGTCGTCCCACTTCCAGGCGTGCTCACTGGTCACGCAGCCGGTGCCGTTCATGAAGTTGTCGAAGACCGCGGTCATCCCGGACCGGGCCAGGCCCTCGAAGCCGAAGGAGTTGCGGCCGGTGCGGTTGTAGTCGCGCAGCTGCGACACGTCGGCCGGCAGGATCTTCGGGTGCTCGTGCAGCGAGATGGCCATGTGCTCGTGAAGCAGCCGGGCGACCCGGCTGCGCTGGTCGTCGCTCAGGCCGAGGTCGTGTTCGGGCACCCGGCCGAGCTGCGGCGCGAGTTCGAAGACCTTGTAGTCGGCCTGCGGCGTCAAGTAGTCGAAGGACCGGTATCCGGCATAGCGGGGGGCGGGTTCCTGCACTCGTCAACTCACCTCGTCGGGTTAGAGGTATGAGGCATGAGGTCTGACCTCGGGCCTCACCGGACGCTAGCCGAGCTAGAACGCATCCGGAATACCTCGTGACCTGACCGTTACCGACATTCCCGCAGGTCAGGACAGTCCTGAGGGCCGCAGTGGTTGACGTGGACCAGTCAGACCGCCGAACATCCGACCCCCCGATCCGCCGTTCGGCGGGCTGGCTGGTCCGCATTTGGCACGCCCGCGACTCAGTGGTCCGACCATTCCGATGGACAAAGGATGCCGGCACCTGGGCGACTCGCAAGGGCGGGCAGGCTGTTCGCGCCGAGTTCGTCGCAGGCCACCCCGGGTCACCAGTTCGACGGTGAGGACGACGACGGCCTCCGCCGCCAGCAGACCGACCAGGACGGTGATCCCGGCGCGACTGGGCCGGCTCCGCCGAGCAGCACACCGACGAAGGCGCCGGGCAGGGTCACCAGGCCGACAGTGCAGGTCTGGCCCAGCGCCGGAATCAACACCTGGTCGGCGGCGGGGCGGCGGCGCGGGACGGTCGGCCGACGGCCAGGGCCGCCGCGCCGGCCGGTGAGCTCGTCGGGACGGCCCCTTGATGTTCCCCGAGGTGGTTGCCGCATCACGACGGCGGCGGTGTGGTCGAGGGCACGCCGGCCGGCCAGTGAGGTGGCGGTCATCGCGCCGCCGATCAGGATTCCGGCGACCGGGATGACCGCGCTCTCCCCAGCAGCAACACCAGGCCGGCCAGGACTGGCAGTCGGAGAACTTGCCGAGACCCCCCGGGCGAATGGAGCGGTTCGCCCGGGTCGACCGTCAGGACGGGGCCTTGACCTGGCCGTCGAAGGCGATGCTGCGCCACAGGTCGAACTGGCGGTCGTTGCCGATCAGGGGGTTGCCGACCAGCGCGACGGCGGCCGTCACCTCCTCGTTGTTGCTGAGCTGACGGAAGTAGCCGGGACCGACCAGGGCGATCCCCCGGTTGGTGGACTGGATCAGCCTCATGTCGTCCTTCCACAGGTCGAGCGGCGGGGTCGGGTTGACGTAGGCCAACGGGTTGATCCGGCGGCCAGCGGGGTCGATCATGTGCCAGTGCAGGTGCGGCCCGGTCGAGGAGCCGGAGCCGGGAGCGCCGGCCGCGCCGCCGGACCTGCCGACGATGGCTCCCGACGCCACTGAGGTCCCGTTCGCCAGCAGGAACTGGGACAGGTGCAGGTACTGGCTGCGGTACCCGTCGGAGTGGTTGATGGTCACGGTGTGACCGCCCGTGCCATTGTTCGGGATGTTCGAGATCGTCCCGGCGCCGCACGCGGGGAGATTCGTGCCGACCGACATCGCGAAGTCGACTCCCCCGGCGGAACCACGGTCGATGTGCTCCTGCCACCCGTCGGTGATCGGGTAGCCGCTGAACGGGTTGTAGATCACCGGTGCCGCCAGCGCGGGCGCCGGCTGGAACAGACCGCCGAGCACCACACCACCCGCCACCACCGCCGTTCCCCGCAGCAGCTCCCTGCGGCCCACGGCCGACAACCCGCCGTCGCCGCGGTGAGACTGCGGTTCGTTCGCCATGACTGCCATCCCTCCTGGCCCGGGGTGGGACGCGTGTCCATCGAGGACCTCGGTGGGAGGTCGTCCCGGACCGACACTATATCCACAGATGCAGATGTACTCAGCCCCCCGACCGGTCCTGCGGGGACGGCAGCCCGCCGGCCAGAGGCGCGCGACCCGGCGTAGCCGCGCCGGCCGAGCGCTGTGCCGACGGCACCGGAGGCAGCCGGCACCGCCGACAACCCACCAGCGGAAACACGGGCGAAAGTGGGTACTGCGGACAACGCAAACAACTGTCGACATTCCGACACCCGCCCCCCTGAGCGCTGCGGTGATCCAGTTCCACCGTCCAGGCCACCAATAGGCGTCTGACCTGCGCATATGGTTGATTCATGTGGTTTGGGACCACAGTCAGGCCGCGCGACATGGCCCGCGGCACGGAGGGTGATGCGAGCAGCGCACCCGGCGGGCCGGCGGAGCGTTTCCCGGCGTCATGTCCCGACACCGCGGCGGCAGCGTCGTCGCGCGGCGCCACGTTCGAAGATCATCGGTTGTCCGTGCGTCGACGGGGCCGCACCTGGGGAAGGGAGTGTGCAATGGGGAGCTTGCGGGATCGGACGAGCAACCGGGTGTACGAGTTCGCGGTCCTCGCCACCACGCCCGTGTGTGGCCTCCTGATGGCCATTGGTGGCATCCGGCCGCATTCGCTGGAGGTGGCGATGCCCGACCCGGTCAGGGTCCTGTGGGAGTTCGGCCTGATCGTGGTCGGCGCCGCGGGCCTGCTCGGCATGTTCTGGCCGGGGCAGCTCAGCACCGGGCTCGGCATCGAGCTCTCCGCGGTGCTGGCGCTGGGCGCGATCGCCGCGATGTACGTGATCGCCGTCCTGGTGGTCGCCGGAGACCAGGCGGTGGTGGCCGCGTCGTTCGTCGGGGCGGTGGCGCTCGGATCGTGGCTGCGTTCAGCCGAGATCGTGGGATCACTGCGCTGGCTGATCCGGATGCACCATCCGCAGTCTGATCCGTGCTCGAAGGTGCAGACATGATCGCCGCATCGAACCCGGACACCCCGTTCTGGGCGCAGTTGATGATCTCCATGCTCGGGATGCTCGGGGGTGCCGGCGGGCTTGCCGTGCTGGCCACGGTGACCGTGCAGCGGCGAAAGCTGAAGGCCGAGACGGCCGGAGCGCTGACCGATGCGGCGCTGGCCCTGGTGCAGCCGCTGCGGGCGCGGGTCGCCGAACTGGAGGCCGAGGCGCTGACCGTCCGGGACCAGCTGACCGCATCCCAGCGTGAACTGCAGGAGCTGCGGAGCACGGTGTGGGACCTGACCAGGACGCTGGAAAGGTGGCGGGAAGTGATCATGGCACCGGGCGCGACCATCCGCCGGGTGCAGTCAGTCGTGGCGGAGGATCGCCGTGCGCCCGGCCAAGTCCCCCGCCGCCTGCCGTGAGCCGGCTTGCGGGGCGGCGTTCGGCGGCCGACGCGGGGCAGGGCACCTCTCCCGGCGTCGTTGCCGGCGCCAACCCGAGCCGGGTCAGGCCCGACCGGCCGGCTCGGCGGGCGCGGTGACAGCGCTGTCCCCCGGTCCGCCGTCGGACTGCCCGGCCGGCACCGCGTCGGCCGCAGGCGCGGGGGCCACCGTCCGCAGCCGGCGGACGTCCCGGCTGGCCAGCATGCCGACGACGGAAAGCACCACCAGCGCCGCGAGGATCAGCAGCGTCTCGCGGGTGCCGATCGCCCCGGCGACCGGCCCCACCACCACCTGACCCAGTGGAATGGCGACCCAGGACCCCAACATGTCGTACGAGTAGACCCGGGCCAGCCGCTCGGCGGGAATGTGCTGCGCGATCGAGGTCTCCCAGGCCACCGCGAACTGCTCGACGGCGATCCCGACCGCCACCCCGGCCACCACCAGCACGACGACGGTCGGCGCCAGGGCCAGCCCCAACAGCAGGAACGACTCGGCGAACATGCAGGCCACCCCGAGCAGCAACAGCCGGCGCACCCGGATCCGCAGGGCGATCAGCCCACCCACGACCATCCCGACGGTCTCCGCCGCCAACACCACACCCCAGGCGCCGCGCCCGATCGTCTCGTCGGCGACGGCCGGGCCGAGCACGTTGACCCCGCCGGCCAGCGCCGCGTTGAGGACCATGAAGCCGAGCACCACCACCCAGACCCAGGTCCGCGCGGTGAACTCGCTCCAGCCCTCCCGCAGGTCGGCCAGGATGCCCGTGCCGGTGCTCGCCGACCGAGGGGCGGCCACCCGGACACCGGCGAAGGCGACCGCCGCGAGGGCGAAGGTGAGCGCGTCGACGGCGAGGCCCCAGCCGGGCCCGACAGCGGCGACCAGCAGGCCACCGAGGGCCGCCCCGCCGATCATGCCGGCGTTCATGCCGAGCCGGATGAGCGCATTCGCCGGCTGGATCAGCTCCGGCGGCACGGTCTGCGGCGTCGCGGCGGCCGACGCCGGCTGAGCCAGTGCGCTCACGACGCCGTTGGCCGCGCCGAGCGCCAGCAGCAACGGGATCGTCGCCGTGCCGGTCAGCACCAGGGCGGCCACCACCGCCTGGGTGAGCCCACCGAGCACATTGGAGCCGACCAGCACCAGCCGGCGCGGAATCCGGTCGGCCAGCACCCCGCCGAAGAGCACGAACAGCACGTTCATCAGCGACCTTGCGCCGACCACCAGGCCCAGGTCACGAACCGAACCAGTCAGATCGAGCACGGCGAAGGCCAGCGCGACGGGAGCGATCGCGTTGCCCAGCATGTTGACCAGCCGACCGGCAGCCAGGTGACGGAACGCGGCGTACCGCAGCGGAGCGAACATCAGCCCTCCATGTGGAAGGGCGATGATAACGCCGATGTGGCGCACGCTCGGGGCACGTGGAGCCGTGCGGCCGGGCCGGCGCCGCGGCTGCCTCGACGGATCGAGGCGCGGCGCCGGCCCGGCCGACTCGGGCTCAGCGCGTTACGGCCTGCTCAAGCTCACCGATGCCGCCGAAGCGGACACCGACGTCGGCCGTCCCGGCTGCCGGCGGAAGACCGCCCGGGCCGGCGGTCCCGATCCGGCCGTCCCTGCGCCGCTGCCACTGGTCGACGACGAGGTTCAGCACGAGGCCGATCGCCCCCCAGATCGCGATGACCAGGAGGTTCCTGCCGACTCCGTCGCCGCCGAAGTAGCTCAGCGATCGGGCCGTGTCGACCGCGGCCGGCAGCGGCAGGATGTCCTGCAGGGCACGGAACAACTCGGGCACCATGTACACCGAGAGTCCACCACCGGAGGCGGGCACACCCGCCAGCATCATCACCACCATCACCGGGACGATCGCGGCGAGGCCGAAGGTTCGGGTGAACACCCCGGTCACCAGGGACACGGCGAAGATGGTGGCGGCGCCGAAGCCGATCATCTCCCAGGCGTGCCCGCCGACCGCGCCGATGATGACGTCGAAGAGCAGCCACAGCCACACGGCCATCCCGATCGACCAGCCGCCGAGCAGAGGCAGGAACTGGCGCAGCCGCTTCAGCTCCGGCGCCCCACCGCGCAGCACGGCCAGCATCAGGAACCCGGCCATGATCCACGACATGCCCACATACAGGCTGTTGCTGCCCATGGTGTCGGTGTCGGTCAGCGGCGCCACGTCGGTCAGCTTCAACGGGGCCTGCTGCTGGGCGGCGACCTGCTGGAACATCGCCTTCGCCGCGCTCTGCTGGCTGACCCCGGCGCCCGAGGAGGTGTAGAGCGTCGCCTCGCCGCCGGGCTCCTGCGGCAGCACGTAGGCGGCCACGATGTCCTGGTCGAGAATGCGGTCGGTGGCCTCGGTCACCGATGCGGCGACCTGGACGTCGAGCATTCCGCCCAGTTTCGACTCCAGGCCGGCGGCCACCTGCTCGGCCTGCTCGGTCACGGCGCCGACCACGACGACCGGAAGGTCGCGGACCTGCGGCTTGTGCATGGAGAAGCTCATCAGCCCCACCACCATCACCAGGATGGAGAGCGGGAACGCCGCTACCGTCACGTAACGGAACCTCTTGGACCTCGGCGTGCCGCCGGCGAGCGCCGGCAGCGGCGCGTCGGGGTGGCTGACCGCCGGGGCGCCGGGGATCGCGGATCCGCCCGTGCGCTCCTTGAGCAGACACAACAGCAGCGCGGCGACGAGCCAGGCGGCCAGCGTCAGCAGGTACGCCCCGGCCCCACGGCCGTCGAAGTAGAGCAGCGTGCGGAGCGTTTCGCCCGCCGCCGGGAGCGGGAGCACCCGGTGCAGGAACGAAAAGAATCCGGGCATCACGTCGACCGACAGCGCCAGGTTCGACGACGGCATGCCGAGCACGACGTAGAGCAGCATGCCGATGATGACCCCGAGCGGCCCCATCAGCTTGGTGAAGAACAGCTGGGCGAGGCCGACGGCCCCGGTCGCCAGCATTCCGACGCCGAGAAACTGGAGGTAGTGGCCGTCGACGGCGCCCACGATCGGCCCGAGGATCAACCAGATGATGGTGCTGGTGAGCGCCGACCAGCCGGCCAACAGCGGCAGGAACCGACGCAGCGACAGCAGGTGGGGAACCGCCATCAGCAGCCCGCTCAGCGGCACGTACCCGGCGAGCATCATGCCCATGGCGGCGAACAGGACCGCGGTGCCCGACCCGTCGCCTTCCGGCAGGGGAACGACGTCCTCGGCCGCCGTCGTCCAGTTCTGCCCCACGGCGACCGGGGCGAGCAACTGCTGGACGGTGGTGCCCTGGGAGGCTCCGGCCGCCATCGCGGTGTAGATCGTCGCCCGGTCCGATCCCTCGGCGGGAACCTGCAGCGCGCCCGCGATCTCGCGGTCCTTCAGCAGTTCCACCGCGTCGCTGCCCGACGGGACCAGCCGCGCGTCCACGGCCTGTCCCGGTGCGGAGTTCAGCGCGTTGACGATCGCCTCCGCCCCGGTTCCCGTTCCCACGACGGCCACCGGCATCTCCCGCGGGTGCGGTGAGTGCATGGTGCCCATGTAGGTGGCGAACATCATCGTGACCATGATGAACGGCATGGCGAAGAGGGCGATGTAACGGGCGATCCGGGTCTTGCGGTCCTCCTCCGCCGGTGCGTTTCCGGGGGCGGTGGTGGACGAGGGGTCCGGCGGGGACTCCATAGGCGTGACTCCTGGGGGGTTGTCGGACGAGCACCGAAGGGACGAGGGCCGTCGCGGATTCGCCACACGTACCGACCCACCGATCAAATGTAAGTCACGTGGCTTACAAAGTCGCGGTCGGGTACCTTGATGTCCGTCACAACCCGCCCCGACGTGCGAGGAGGTGCCCCCCGTGGCCCGCTCAGAGGCAGCGCGGACCGCGCTGCTCGACGCGGCGGAACACCTGTTCGCCGAGGCGGGCATCGCGCAGGTCTCCGACCGCAAGGTGGCCGAGGCTGCCGGCAACACCAACCACTCGGCCGTGCACTACTACTTCAGCGGTCGCGAGGGCCTGCTCCGGGCGCTGATCACCCGACACGTGGTCGAACTGGAGGAGCCACGTCGGGCGATGTTCGACCGCTCCGACTCGGTTCTCGACGACGTACGGAGCCTCGTGGTGCCGTTCATGGACGCCATGGCCCGACTGCCACGGCCGAGCTGGCGGGCCCGCTTCCTCAGCCAGGCCATCCACGACCCGGTGACCGCCATGTTGATGCGGGAGAGCGCGGAGTCCGCCCCGACCGCGACGCTCATCGCCCGTTCGGTGGTGTCCCGCCTCGGCCACCTGCACCCGGGGGTGGTGGCCGGGCGGGCGAGCCTGATCACCCGGATCGTCGCCACCGCCTGCGCCGAGGTCGAGGCACGCGCCGAGCGGGACGGGCAGGACCCGCGCTGGCACTCGGTGGGCGACTTCCTGTCCGACGCCATCGCCGGGATGCTGCTCGCCCCGATCAGCCAGCCGGGGAGCGCGAATCCGTTGACCGAGGCGCCTGCACCGTCGGTGCCGTAAGGGCACGACCGTGCCACGGGCACCCGCACCGCGACCCTGGTCGACGGCCCACCCGTCGCCGCGACCACCACGGCGGCACCACCGTGGTGGTCGACGTTCCCGCCACCGACGGCGGCACCCTCAGCATCGTCGCCGGCAGCGGGGCCACCGGGCGGACCAGGTGGCCCGCCACGGCGGGGTCAGCCGGCCGGACGTGGCGGGAGCCCGAGCCGCTGACACGCCTCCTGGTACATCCGCACCACCTCCTGCCGGATCTGGACCCGTTCGGTCAGCCGGTAGGCGAACGGGACACGCACCGGAACCTCGATGTCGTGCACGGTGACGGCGAACTCCATCCCGTCGACGTCCAGCCCGGTGACCCGGGCCCGGGTGGCATCCGGCTGCCCGCCGAGCGCCCGACAGATGAGCAGCGAGTCCGCGGCGTGGTCGTCGTTCATGTGCCGGCTGACGGCGGCGACCACCTCCGGGGCGAACGAGGCGCTCACGCCGCCGCCTCCGCGCCGTCGCCCGGCACGAGCCGGGACAGGCCGGCGAGGACCTCGGTGTTGTGCCGGTACGCCACGAGCACCTCCGCCAGCAGGGCGGCCCGCCCCGCCTCGTCGAGCGGGAGGGCGTCCAGCCTGGCCCGGTAGGCGTCCTTGTACGCCCTGGGGTCGGGGATCCGGTCGAACCGGTAGAACGCCGCGCCGGCCTCCCCCGTCAGGCCGTGGTTCCGGGCGAGCGACCGACCGATGTGCAGCCCGCCGGAGAGGTCGCCGAGGTAGCGGGTGTAGTGGTGGGCGATGAACCGTTCCGGTGAACCGGCGCAGACCTCGCCGATGCGCTCGGCGTAGGAGACGGTCGCCCGGTCCGGGTCGACCCCTCCGCGCCAGTCGGGCCCGAGCAGGAACTCCAGGTCCGCGGCGAGGGCGGGCAGCCGGGTCAGCGCGTCGTCGACGAACGGGCCGGCGAGCGGGTCGTGGCGCATCGCCTCGGCGGCGTGCTCCAGCGCCTCGTAGATCACGTGGTGCTGGACCACCATCGCGGTGTAGCCGGCCCGGTCCAGGTCGCCGGCCACCAGGGCGGTGACGTACCGCTGGGACTCGGCGGCCTGGTGGGCCTCCCGGCCGGTGGCACGAAGTTGCGCCGAGAACGGGATGCTGGTCATAGTCATCTCTCCTCCAGGGTGACGGGGGGTCGGGCCGGTGGCCGGCGTCGGGGGACGATCAGCGGCAGTCGGGTACGCGGGTGCGGCACGACCTCGATGTCGTGCCGGTAGACCTCGCTGAGCAGCGGGGCGGTGAACACCTCGGTCGGCGGGCCCACGGCCCGCACCCGGCCGTCGGCGAGCAGGGTAACGGTGTCCGCGTACGCGCCGGCCAGGGCCAGGTCGTGCAGCACGGCCACCACGGCGTCACCGGCTCGCGCCCGGTCGCGGGCGATCCGCATGACCAACTCCTGGTGGCGCAGGTCGAGGGCGGCGGTCGGTTCGTCGAGCAGCAGCACAACGGCCTGCTGCGCCAGCGTCCGGGCCAGCGCGACGCGCGCCTGCTCGCCGCCGGACAGCGACGGGTACGGCCGGGCGGCGAACCCGGCCACGTCGCACCGCCGCAGGGCTTCGGCGACGATCTCGTCGTCCCGCCGTTGTTCGGGCCTGCCCGCCCAGGGCGCCCGTCCCATCCGCACCACCTCGTCGACCGTGAACGGAAAGCTCAGCGTGCTGCGCTGGGGTAGCACGGCCCGGCGCATCGCCAGCTCCACCGGGGACCAGCCGGCCAGCGGCAACCTGTCGATCTCGATGGTGCCCGCTGCGGCGGGCAGATCGCCACTGACGGCGGACAGCAGAGTGGACTTGCCCGCGCCGTTCGGCCCGACCAGGGCGTGCACCTCGCCGGCTCGGACCCGCAGGTCGACCCCGTCGAGCACCGGCCGCCCGGCGCGCGCCACCCGCAGGCCGGCGACACTGACGCGGGTGGCGCCGTCCGGCACCGGAACCGGCACGCGGGGCGCCGACCAGCGGCGCGGCCGTCCGCGCGCCGCCCCGCCTGCCAGCGGGCTCATCCCCAGCCTCCGGACCGGCCACGGGTGCGGCGCAACAGCCAGAAGAACGCCGGCCCGCCGACGACCGCGGTGAGCACCCCGAGCGGGAGTTCCTGGTGGTCGACCAGGGTGCGGGCGGCAAGGTCGGCCGCGATCACCACGATCGCCCCGCCGAGCGCGCTGGCCGGCAGCAGCACCCGGTGTCCCGGGCCGGCGACCATGCGGACCAGGTGCGGCACCACCAGGCCGATGAAGCTGATGATGCCGGTGAAGGCCACGGCCGCCGCGCCGAGCAGCGCGGTCACCACGATCATCCGGATCCGCAGCCGCTCGACGTCGACCCCGAGGTGCCGGGCGGCGGACTCGCCGAGGGCGAGCAGGTCGAGCCTGCGGGCGTCGGCGCACGCGACGCCGAGCCCGACCACCAGGCAGGGTGTGGCCAGTGCGACCGCCGACCAGTTCGCCGGGGCGAGGCTGCCCAGGTTCCAGAAGGCGATGGCCTGCACCCCGGCCTCGTCGCCGACGAACATGAGCAGGCCGATCACCGCGCCGGCCACCGCGTTGACCGCCACGCCGGTCAGCACCAGGGTCACCACCTCGGTGCGGCCGCCGGAGCGGGCCAGCAGGTAGACGGCGTACGTGGTGGCCAGCCCGCCGGCGAAGGCGGCGGCGGGCACCGTCCAGCCGCCCAGGGCGGTGACGCCGGTGACGATGGCCAGGGCCGCCCCGACCGCCGCGCCGGCGGACACCCCGATCACGCCGGGTTCGGCCAGCGGGTTTCCGAACACGCCCTGCATGACGGCGCCCGCGCAGCCGAGCGCGGCGCCGACCACGGCGGCCAGCACCACCCGGGGAAAGCGGACGATCCACAGCGCGTTTTCGCCCTGGGGGTTGGCCGGCGGCGTGCCGATGTCCAGGCCGAGCCGGTGCAGGACGGAGCCGAGCACCTCGGCCGGGGAGACCTGGACCTGCCCCCGGCCCGCCGCGACGAGGACGACCAGCAGCAGGGCGACACCGAGCCCGGCGAGGAGCGTCGGCCCGCGCCCGCCCCGGCGGCCGGCGGTGGGTCCCGCCGGGCGTCGGACGGTGGTGTCGACGCCGGTCACGACGGCTTCCCGCAGGAGTACACGGCCGAGGCCAGGGCCTGCACGGCCGGCCCGGACCGGGTGCCGAAGGTGAGCAGGACGCCGTCGTCCATGTCGACGATCCGGCGGGCCGCGCCGGCCGGGGTCTGCGCGACCCCGGGGAGCTTCAGCAGGCCCTCGACGCCACCGACGGAGGCGAGGCCGGCGCTCATCACCAGGATCACGTCCGGTGCCGCGTTGATCAGGCCCTCGCTGGTCAGCGGACGGAACTTGGTCAGGCCGGCGGCGCTGCCGGCGTCCACCCCGCCGATCGCCTCGATCATCGCGTCCGAGCCGGCCCCCCGGCCGCCGATCAGGTAGACACCGGCGGTGCCGCGCAGGTAGAGGAAGGCGATCCGGGGGGCGCTCCCCTGCGGCGCGGCGCGGCGGGCGGCGGCGATCTCGCCCTCGACACGGGCCACGAGCTGTTCGCCGGCCGCCGCGACGCCGAGGGTCGCCGCCACCGCGCGGATCTGCCCCGGTACGGCGGCGAGGGTCTGCTCGGCCTCGACCATGACGACGGGGATGCCGGAGGCGCGGAGCTGGCGCAGCGCCTCCGGCGGCCCGATGGTGTCGTCGGCGAGCAGCACGCTCGGATTGAGGGCGAGCACCGCCTCGGCGGACAGGTCGTGCCCGGCCGGGGTCACCACCGGCAGGTGCGCGGCGGACGGGAAGGTGGTCGAGGTGTCGCGCCCGATGACGTTGCCGCCGAGGCCGAGGGCGAACACGGTCTCGGCGATCGACCCGGAGAGGTTCACCGGCAGGATCCGGCCGGCGTCGGTGACGGTGACGGCGACGCCGTCGGCGGAGGTGACGGTGGCCGGGAGGGTGGGCGTCGGCGCGGGCCGCAGCGCGGTGACGTCGGTGCTGTCGATGGCGGCGGTGACCGGCCCGCAGGCGGCCGGGTCCGCCGGGGCGGCGTTGGTGCTGGGCGTGGAGCAGGCGGCGACGGCCCCGACGAGCAGCGCCAGCACGGCGGGCAGGCAGGGGCGGCGGGCGGCTGTCGGGGCGGCCCGGCGCCGCCCGGCGGTGGCGGTCACCGGGCGGCTTTCCGGCGGCGCCACCGGCGCAGGACCAGCAACGCCGTGGCCGCCACCACGAGGAGCAGCAGCACGGGGACCCACCCCCGGCCGACACCCGAGGCGGCGCTGACCCGGCTGACCACCAGCTCGGTCGCGCCGGCCCCGGCCCCAGGGGCGCCGTCGGCGGCGGGGGTTCCGGCCACCGGGGCACCGGCGGGGGTGGCGGGACCGGTCCGACCGGCCGCGGTGGCCGGCGGGGCGGTGGGAGCACCGGTGGCGCCCGACGCGGTCCGGCCCGGGGCTGCGGCGCCGGTCGGCGCCGGGCGCGGGGTGGCCGGTTTGGAGGCGGCGGCACGGGCGAAGGTCACCGGCACCCGGACGTCCTGGGACCGGTCGGCGGCGCGGGTGTGGTCGGCGCGGGTGATGACCGCGCACCGGCGGGTGGCGCAGTCGACTGTGCCGATGGTGGGGGTGACCCGGAGGGTGGCCCGGAACGTTCCGCCCGCGCCGTAGGGCACGGCCAGCCCTTCACCGTAGGAGGGCGGGTTCGACGAGATCCAGTGGGACGCCCCGAGCTCGCCGGTGGTGTCGGCGCCCCCGCCGCACGGGCTGGGCACCGCGCCGGTTCCGTTGTCCACACAGAACGCCACGTAGATGCCCTTGGTGACGTCGTACCCCCGGCCGGAGACGGTGACGGTCGCGCCCGAGCTGCCCAGCCCGGTGCTCGGGGTGACGGTGAGCGTCTGACCGCCCGCGCCGCGGCCGGTGCCCGCCTGCGCGGGAGCCGGAGCGGCGACGACACCCAGAGTGATCAGGGCGGTGGCCAGGATGGCGTGGCGCCGTGCTCGCATCGGACTCCTCACGCGACAGGAGACGGCATCAACCGCCGACCCAGACTTAGGTTTGCCTAACCTAAGTCAGGAACCCGCTGCTCACAAGGGGTTGTTCGGTTTCGGATCTTGACTCGATCGCGGATGGCGACAGAAATTAGGTTTGCCTAACCTAAATCACTGTCCGTAACGGATCGAGAGAGGAAATCAGCATGGTCCGATCCAGAGCCGGTCACGCCTGGCGGCGGTCGATGCGTTGGGCGGCGGTCGCCACCCTGGGCCTGTCGGCCGCACTCGCGGGTGCCGGCCCCGCCTCGGCAGCCGAGGCCGACATCACCGGCGGCAGCCTGACCTGGGGCTTCAAGCAGAGTTTCCGCACCTACGTCTCGGGCGGCAACGGCAGCCCGCCGATCGCGGTGAGCAACGGGGCCACCATCAACGCCGACGGGACGTTCACCTTCCCGTCGACGGGGGGCACCCACGACTCCGCCACGGGCGCCACCAGCGCCCGGTACGGCGGCACCGTGGTCTTCTCGTACCCCGGGCACTTCTTCAAAATCACCCTGGCCAACCCGACCGTCGACGTCTCCGGCGGCACCGCCGCCCTGAAGGCGGACGTGGACCTGGTCACGACGGAGGCCGAACCGGTCTCGGTGCGGCAGGCGACCATCGCCACCCTCGCCGTGAACGGCGGCAACCCCGGCGGCGGCGCGGGCACGGTGACCGGCACCAGCCTCGCGGCGACGCTGACCAGCGCGGGCGCATCGGCGTTCAACGGCTTCTACGCCGCCGGCGACGCGCTCGACCCGGTGTCGTTCACCGCCACCACCGGTGGCACCGGGCCGGCGGGTCCGGCGGTGTCGGTCACCCCGTCCAGCGGGCTCGAGCCAGCCGGGGCGACGATCACGGTCGAGGGCTCCGGCTTCGACCCGGCGGCCAACCGGGGGGCCGGCTTCTACGTCTCCTTCGGCCCGAAGGTCGACCAGCACTGGCTGAACGCCGGCGTGTTCCAGGTGACCAAGTGGGTGAGCCCGACGAACCAGCCCACGGAGTCGCGGGACAAGCTCGACGCCGACGGCACCTTCCGCACCACGCTGCCGATCAGCGCGGCCTACACCGACAGCACCGGCAAGCAGGTCGACTGCCTGGCGGTGCAGTGCTATGTGGTCACCTTCGCCGCACACGGCTCGACCGACCGCAGCCAGGACACCTTTGCCCCGGTCACCTTCACCCGGGCCGGTACCGGCGGTGGCGGCGACGCCCAGCAGCGGATCACCGCCACCGTGACAGGCGGCCCGCTGACCCTGAGCGTGGCCGGTTCCGCCGTCGCGCTGCCGGCCGTGACCAACGGTCAGGTGGCCAGCGGTGACCTGCACGACGCCACCGTGGCGGACCTGCGGGGCACCAACGCCGGATGGAGCCTGGTCGGTGAGGTGTCCGACTTCACCTCCGCCACCGGCGGAGTCATCGCCGCGGACAACCTCGGCTGGACGCCGAGCGCGGTCGCGGTCGACGACCCGCTCGGAGGCACCGTCGGCACCGTCACGCCGGGCGCGGTCGCGGCGCCCGGTGCCGGCCTCGGGGCGGCCCGGGCACTGTGCACCTCGCCCACCGGGGCCAGCGGCGGCACCTTCGCCTGCGGCGCCCAGCTCAACCTGGGCGTGCCGGCGTCCGCCGCGGCGGGCGACTACACGACGACCCTCACCCTGACCCTCTCCTAGGTCGGGACCGGGTTACCGGTGGGGCGGGACGTTCCCCGTCCCGCCCCACCGGCCGTCCGGCCCACCGCGTCCACCCCTCCGGAGCCCGGCATGTCCCTCGTCACCCTCCTGTCCCGGACCGGCGCCGCACTCGCCGCCGCGCTGCTCACGGCGGCCCTCGCGCCGCCGGCCGCCGCCGCCCCCACGCGGGCCGTCGCGTCCACGCCGTCGCCGGTCGGCACCCCGCCCGCGCCGAGTCGCGCCGGGCAGGCGTCGCCGGCTCCCGGCCCCGCCGCCACCCGGTGGGCGGTGCAGCCGTCCGGGCCGAAGGGCCCGACCGGACGCAACTACTTCGTCTACGACCTGGCCCCCGGCAGCACCCTCACCGACCACGTCGGCGTCAGCAATCTCAGCAACCGGCCGCTGACCTTCCAGGTGTACGGCACCGACGCGTACACCACCGCCGACGGCGCGTTCGCCCTGCTGCCGGCGGACCGGGCAGCCACCGACGTCGGCTCCTGGATCAGCTTCGAGCGGCGGAGCTGGACGGTGCAGCCCGGCAAGCGGGCCGACCTACCGTTCCGGCTGAACGTGCCCGCCAACGCCACCCCCGGCGACCACGCGGGCGGGGTGATCGCCGCCATCGCGCAGGCCCGCACCACCGCCGACGGGCAGCAGGTCCTGGTGGACCAACGGCTGGCCGCGCGGGTCTACCTCCGGGTCGCCGGCGAGGTGCGCCCCGCCGCCACGATCGAGTCGGTACGCGTCAGCTACGACAACCCGGTCAACCCGGCCGGCGGGGGCGACGCCGTCGTCAGCTACCGGCTGCGCAACACCGGCAACGTACGCCTCGGCGGAACAGGCACGGTGACCCTCGACGGTCCGCTCGGCTGGCGCCTGGCCCGCACCGCCCCGGTCGACCTGCCCGAACTGCTGCCCGGCGCGGTCTTCACCGTCACCGAGCGGGTCACCGGCGTGCCGCCGGCGCTGCGGCTGACCGCCGAGGTGGACCTCGCACCGACCACCGTGGACACCGCGCTGCCGCCGGTGCTGCGCACCGCGACCACCTGGGCGCCGCCGTGGCTGCTGCTCGCCGGGCTGGCCGTGCTGGCCGGCTGGCTCGCCGCCCGCTGGCGCCGCCGCGTCGCCGCCGCGCGGGCCGCCTCCGCGGCCTCCTCCGCCGACGGACCGGCCGTGGCCACGGGGGCGGACCCGGGTCAACCGGCCGCCGGTCCGCCACCGGCGGCCCGGCCCGCCACCGGCCCCGCGACCGGAACGCCGTGACCCCGCTCATGCCGATCGGCGTCGCGTTGCTGGCGCTGGCCGCCGCGGTGCCCGCGCCCGCGCCGGCCGGCACGCCGTCGGCGGTACCGGGGATCGCCGTTCCGGCCGGTACGCTCCGGGCCGGTCAGCAGGTCCTGGTGGCCCTGCGCGGTTGGCCGGCCGGCACCGTGCAGATCGAGGTCTGCGGCAACGCCGGCCGGCGCGGCGCGCTCGACTGCGCGGCCAGCCACGCCAGCGACGGGCACGTACCGCCCTCGGGGGCGGCAACCCTGCCGGTGGTGCTCGCCGGCCCGCCGGTCGCCTGCCCCTGCGTGCTGAGGGCCCGCACACCCACCGGCTCCGCCCGCGCCACCGTCACCCTGCCGCTGACCGGCGTGACCGCGCCTCCCGCCCCGGCCCCGGCCGGCACGCCGGAGTTGGTCGTCGTCGACCTGCGCGCCGCCGACCGCTCCGGGCTCGCCGGCTGGTTCGGCCTCCCCGGGAACCTGACCGTGGACCTCACCCTGCGCAACGCCGGCCCCGTCGACGTCGTCGACCCCCCGTTCACGTTGCTGTTCGGCCGCCCCGGGCGGGTGCACGGGGTGGTCGACGCCCCGGCGCTCGGCACGATCTCCGCCGGGCAGACCCGGCAGTACCGGATCCGGGTCCCGATGGACGTCGCCACCGTCGGCCGGCACGAGCTGCACGGCCGGGTCGAACCGCCCGACCGGCCGCTCGCCTTCACCGTCGAGGCGGCCCGCTATCCCTGGGGCCTGCTGGCCCTGGCCGCCGCGCCGGTCGTGCTGGCGCTGGCCCGGACGCGTCGGCGTCCCGCGCCGGGGCGGCCGGACGCCGCCAGTGGCGGCCGGACGCCGCCAGTGGCGGCCGGGCGGCCAGTGGCGGCCGGGCGGCCACGGGAGGCCCCGCCCCGGCCGGCGGGGAGCCGGCGCTGGACGGCGGCCGTTCGACCGGCCCGAAGCCCTAGGCTCGGCGCGAACGCGTCCAGCACCGGACCCTGGTCATCGGCCCACGAGCCCCAACTGGGTGGAGTTGTCGGGGAGGCCGGCGAGCGACACCCGACTGCCCCTGGCCGGCGTCGGGGTTCCGACGCCCGGCAGGCTGTTGAACGCTGACCAGGAACCGCCGGCGCCCCGCACCCGGTGGTAGATGGCGTCGTCCGCGCCGACGATCACCACCTGCGAGGTGCCGTCCGGCAGCCCGGCGACGGTGACGTCCTTGGCCACCGCCGGGCTGCTGGTGCCGCTGCCGTTCAGCGGCTGGAACGGGCTCCAGGTGCCGTTGGCCGACCGGATGCGGTGGTGCAGGTAGCCGTTGACGCCCGCGATGACGACCTGCGACGACCCGTCGGGCAGGCCGGCGACAGCCACGGCGCTGCCGATCGCCGTCGTACTGGTGCCGTTGCCGTCGAGCGGCTGGAACTCGCTCCACGTCCCGCCGGCGTTGCGGATCCGGTGGTAGATGCCGCTGTCCATGCCGACGATGACCACCTGCGCGGTGCCGTCGGGCTGCCCCGAGATGGCGACGTCCCTGGCACCGGCCGGGCTCGGGGTGCCGTAACCGTTGAGCCTGCCGAATGCGGTCCAGTTCCCGTCGGCGTTGCGAATGCGGTGGTAGACCGTGTCGTCGACGCCGACGATCACGACCTGGGCCGAGCCGTCGGGCAGGCCGGCGATGGCCACCCGCTTTCCCCGCGCGGTGCCGGTGGTGCCGACGCCGTTGAGCGGCTGGAACTCGGTCCAGGTGCCGTTGGCGTTGCGGACGCGGTGGTAGACGCCGTCGTCCAGGCCGACAATCAGCATCTGCGCCGTGCCGTCGGGGAGGCCGGCCACCGCCATGTCCTTGGCGCTGCCGAGCGAGGGGGTCTGGTAGCCGTTGAGCGGCTGGAATCCGGTCCAGGCCCCGCTTGCGACGCGGATCTGGTGGAACATCGGGCCGCCGGCGCCCACCGGCGGCGGGTTCTGCGCGATGTAGGCCAGCGGATTGAGATAGGCCCCGGCGGGGTTGATCATGTGCCAGTGCAGGTGTGGCCCGGTCGAGCTGCCCGATCCAGGTGCCCCCGCGGCGCCGCCGGACAACCCGACGACCGCACCGGCCGCAACGTACGTCCCGTTGGCCAGTGCGAACTGGGACAGGTGGAGATACTGGCTACGGTAGCCGTCGGAATGGCTGATGGTGACCGTGTGTCCGCCGCCGCCGTTGAACGGCGTGTTGGTGACCGTGCCCGCCCCGCAGGCGGGCAGTGGTGTGCCCACGCGCATCCCGAAGTCGATGCCGCCCCGGGAGCCCCGGTTGAGGTGATCCTGCCACCCGTTGGTGATCGGGTACCCCCCGAAGGGGTTGTAGATCGCCGGGCCGGCGTAGGCCCGACCCGGCAACAGGAGCCCCCCGGCGGACAGGCCGGTCAGGCCCGCCACGCCACGGATGAGACTTCTCCTCGCGACTCCCATGTGCTTCCTCTCCCGAGCGTGGCTGATCAACCACGGCAGAGGTATTCCTACATGCGCACACATGGAAATATCAATGCCCCGACCCGTGCCGCCGGGTCGGCAATTCCCGCTACCGCTCCTTGAGGCGGCGGTTGACCTCCTCGGAGATCCGTCGGTTCAGCTCGGCCAACCGCTCGTCGGTGTACGTGGCCAGGTCCTTCAGGTCGGGGCTGCCGTTCGCCGCCTCCTCCTGCTGCTTCTGCCGCTCCCGGCGTTGCAGTTCCTGCTCCTCCGGCGAGCCGGGGGCGGCGTACGCGCACCGGACCAGGGCACCGTCGGCGTTCTTCAGGCAGGTCGCCTCCCGCCCGTTGACCTGGCCCCGCCCCTCCACCCGGTACCGGATGCTCTGCGCACTACCGAGCGTGGCGGTCCAGGTGCTGCCGCCGGTCGGCACCACCTCGAACACCTGGTCGTCGTTCCAGCAGCAGACGTCCCGGTACTCCGCCTTGATCAGGGCGACGATCGCCTGGGGCGACGACCAGGTCGGGCTGAGCCGGTGCACGGTCAGCGGGGCGAGCCCGCCGCCGGTGTGCCGGGTCGGCACCGTCGACACCGCCACCACCGAACTGGCCTCGCCCTGCGGGGTGAGCGGGGTGACGTACGCGCTGCCTCCGCTGCCGTCGCGGTGGCGCAGGGTGAACTCCGACTCGTTGCCCTCGTTCGCGCCGTCCTCGGAGGCGTCCCAGCCACTGCGCTCGAACCACCAGTCGGCGAAGCCGCCGACGGCGGCGGTGCCCTCCCGCTGCTCGGCGGCCAGGCTGATCGGATAGGACGGTCCGGGCACCTTCCTCGTGTCGTCGGTGATCGTGACCTTCCCGGTCCGGCCGTCGTACAGCGCCACGCCGGCCGGCCGCTCGGTCACCACCAGGACTCCGGTCTGGCGCTTCAGCGGCACCACCACGACGGGGGTGTCGCCCCGGCAGTGGACGTACGCGTCGTCGGCGGAGAACCGGACCCCGCGCCGCTCGGCGGAGATCTTCCGGCCCAGGTTGTGGGTGAACCAGCCGCCGATCCGCGCGTCGGCGGTCGACACGTCGAACTGGCACCGCTGCTGCGCCCGGCTGTTGCCGCCGAGCGGCACCTCCTGCACCAGGCCGACCTCGTAACCGGTCAACCAGCCGCGCCGCTCGACCAGGACAGCGAACCGGTCGGAGTCGGGCAGGTAGCTGACGTCGGTGATCTCGCCGGTGACGTCACCCAGGTTGGGCGCCGCCTGTGCCTTGCCGACCACGTACGGCGCGCGTGCGGTCAGCTCCGGGACCGGATCGGTCACGACCCGCATGGTGGTCACGTACGCCCGGTCCTGGAGGTACTCGCCGTAGGCCAGCCAGAACGCCCCCAGTGCCAGCCCGACGGCGGCGCCCAGCCAGCCGAGGACCACGATCCCGCCGGCCGCCGCGGGCGTGGTCCGGCGTCGGCGGAGCCGGTGGGTGAGCAGCCGCACCAGGAACGGCGCCCCGGCGAGCAGGGCCACCAGGGCCGGCGCCACCAGCCAGGGCAGCAGTTTGCGCGCCTCCCACACGAGGATGGTGGTGACGTACGAGGCGTACCAGCCGACGGCGGCCAGCAGGAGAATCGGGATACCCACCCGCAGCGTCCGTCCCATCGACAGCCCTCCTCGCGGAATGACGAGCCCCGATCCTATTTCGACCGGTCAAGACGAGCTGGAACGTCCGTGCAGCCCGGCCGATGGACCGCTCGCCGAGCAGCCGCTGGGCCGGCGCGCCCCGGCCTCAGCCACCGCCCATGGTCGACGAGCTGTTGTCCGACGAGTTGCCCCGCCGTGACGTGTACCGACCCGCCCGCAGCCCCGCCCTCGCGCGGCGGCCCAGCACCGCGATGATCGACAGCAGCACCGCGGCGAAGAGCACGGGTATGCCGACTGCCACTGCCACGACCATTCCACCCGACATACCGATCGCCTCTCTCCGGCTCCACGACGCGAGGAGGAGCACGGCCCTCTGGGCCGAGACCGATTCTCCTCCCCGCACCCACGGTGGGAGACCCGCCGGGGCCGGGAGGCGGCTGCGGGCACCCACCGGCACGCCGGCTCACCGGCTCGGACAGCGACCGTCGGGGCCCGTCAGTCTCGGCGGCGCGCGACCAGGACGGCGTCGTGGACGGAGATCTCGCGTCCCTCGGGGTCGGCCGCCACGCGTGGCCGGGCCTCGGCGGCCAGCACCTGCCACGTGGCCGGGTCGAGCGAGGACGCGACCTCCTCGCCGGTGAACATCATCTCCGGGAAGTGCATCCGACGGGCGGTGGTTCGCAGGTCGAGCGGGTGGTGCCCGACGATCAGCAGGGTTCCGCCGGGGGCCACCGCGGCGGCCAGCCGGGCGAACAGCTCCCGCCGTGCCTCGCCCGGCAGGTGCATGAACTGCGACGACACCAGGTCGTACGCGCCCTCGGCGGGCGGCTGGTCACGCAGGTCCGCGTGCGTCCACTCGATGCGGTCGGCGATCTGCGGACCAATGGCCGCGGCGTGGGCGGCGGCCCGCTCCAGGGCGGTGGTGGAGATGTCGACCGCCGTGACCCGCCAGCCCCGTTCGGCCAGCCAGACAGCATCGGCGCCCTCGCCGCAGCCGACGTCGAGCGCCCGGCCCGGGGGCAGCCCGGTGGCGTCCGCGACGAGCTGCGGGTTCGGGCGTCCGCTCCACACCGCCGCCCGGGCCCGGTAACGCTCCTCCCAGGCGGCCTCCTCGAACATCGTGTCCGCCTGGTGCCGGTAGGCGGCCACCGCGTCACGGGTCTCCTCGGCGACGAGGTCGGCGTTGATCGCCGCGCCGGCGGCCAGACCTGCCGCGGCGGCCGTGATCACCTGGGCGCGTACGTCGGCCACGTTGCCCGCCACCCACACGCCGGGCACGGCGGTGGCCCCGGTCGGGTCGGCGGAGACCTGGCTGCCGATCACCTGCCCACCGAACTCCACGTCGGCCGGCTTCAGGCCGAGCGACTCCAGCACGCCCGCGCGGGCGGTGAACCTCGGGGCGACGACCAGCGCGTCGAGCGCGACGACCTCGCCCGAGGCCAGCCGTACCCCGGTCAGCGTGTCGCCGGCCACCTCCAGCCCCGCGACCGGGCCGTCCACGACGGTGATCCCGCGCGCCGCGAGCCGCTCGGTCTCCTCGGCGCCGGGCGTCGCGCCGTGCAGCAGCAGCATCACGTGCGGGCTCCACTGCCGCCACAGGTCCGCCTGGTGCGCGGCCGTCGGGCCGGTGGCCAGGACGCCGAGGCGCCGGTCCCGGACCTCCCACCCGTGGCAGTACGGGCAGTGCAGCACGTCACGCCCCCACCGCTCGGCCACCCCCGGCACGTCGGGCAGTTCGTCGACGAGCCCGGTCGTCACCAGCAGCCGCCGCGCCCGCACGCCGCGCCCGCCGTCCAGCGTCACGACGAACCCGTCATCCTCCCGCGACGCGGTCTCGACCCGCCCGGCGACGACCTCGCCGCCGTACCGGGTCACCTCGGCGCGCCCGGCGGCCACCAGATCGGCCGGCGGCGTGCCTTCCCGGGCCAGGTAGTTGTGCACGTGCCCGGCCGACGCGTTGCGCGGCTGGCCGGCGTCCACCACCAGCACCGACCGTCGCGCCCGCGCCAGCGTCAGGGCCCCGGAGAGCCCGGCTGCGCCCCCACCGACCACCACCACGTCGTACGTCTCGTCCGCCATGTGCGCCCCTCCGCTCGTCCGGGCCAACCGTTCCGCGTGTCCCGCCGACCCGTCGGTTCCGGTCCGCGCCGGTTCACCGAGCTTGAGCGGGCGATCGAAGGGGTGAGTCGTCGGATGCTGACCCTCAGCCTACGGAGCCTGGAGCGCAACGGGCTGGTGACCCGTACGGTGCATCCGGATTCACCACCCCGCGTTGAGTACGCCACGACGCCCCTGATCGAGGAGATCGTCGACCCGCTGAAGGCGCTGGCGGACTGGGCTGCCCGCAGCAGGCCGACCATCGCCGCTGACCGTCGTGCCTACGACGGTCGCCAGTAAGACACTACGCGAGAGGCTCGGCCGTGGCGCAGGAAAGTGTCCCCTGCGGCCGTATCGCCCCATCCGTGGTGCTCGTCCCAGCCGACATTCGCACGGTGGTCGAGCGCCGCCCGCGAGCAGTGCCACCGTCGACATCCAGATCAGACAAGGACCGAACTCTCAATAGGCGAATCAAGATTGGGTGAGGCCACAAGCCGCCCCGAACTGCAAGGCATTGAGATACCCATCTCCGCCGACAGGATTCCCGGTCGACGAGGAGAAACTAACCCTATGCTTGCCACCGGAATACCTGCGGCCCCTCCGGGCCGAGGGAAAGCACCAATACAGGGATTTGCGAATGCGCCGGAATTCTGCTCTGAACAACGGCACTGCTGGCGTCAGCGAAATAACACCCAACGGCGAACCGCCAACCTCTACCGCAGAGGGCGTCGCGCGCCGATCCGCGGTCGCCGAGGAACAGGAGTTTCTCGACGTGGCCACGGCCCGGCGCGACAGGCTGGCCGACCACCTGCAGGCCGAGCTCTCGTCAGACGCCCTGGACGCGTTGGAACGGGCGCGGCTGCGCATGCTCCGCCAGCAGTACGAGGAGCTACGGCGAGCACAGGATGGGCTGGTCTTCGGCCGCCTCGACGGTCTTGATGGCACCGTGCGGCACATAGGCCGTGTCGGTCTCCGCAACAACGGCGAGGACAGTGAGCCGCTGCTGCTGGACTGGCGCGCTCCCGCAGCTCGGCCGTTCTACACCGCGACGGCTGTCGACCCGCAAGGTCAGGCACGGCGTCGTCACATACGCACGACGGGATCGGCCGTTGTCGGCGTGGACGACGAGCCACTGGACGGGACCATAACGGCGGAACTCGTCGGTGAAGGCGCTCTACTGGCCGCCCTGGACCAGCGGCGCACCGGCCGCATGTCGACGGCGATCTCCACGCTGCAACGCGAACAGGACGACATCATCCGGGCCGAGGCGACCGGCCCGCTGATCGTTCAGGGCGGTCCCGGCACCGGCAAGACCGTGGTTGCCCTGCACCGCGTCGCCTACCTGCTGTTCGCCCACCGAAAGATGGCCGACCAAGCGGTCCTGGTCCTCGGCCCCTCGCCGCGGTTCCTCCAGTACATCGCCCAGGTGCTGCCCGCGCTCGGTGAGACCGCCGTCGTCTCGGCGACCTGCGACACTCTGCTGCCCGAGATCCGCGTGGGCCGCGACGAGAGCCGGCTTCTCGCCGAAATCAAGGGCCGCGCCCTCTGGCAACCCGCGCTCGAAAACTACGTCACGTCGCTGCTCCCCCGGCCCCGTGAGCTGAAGCTGCGCTGGGAGGGCGAGTTCTACGTCATCACAGCCGCAACAGTGGCACAGGCACTCGCCTCGGCGGTGCAGGGACGCCCGTACCACCGCGCCCGCGCGGCGTTCGCCGAGCAGCTGCACCACCTCCTTGCCGAAGCCGTCGCCGAGCAGCGCGAGGCGCTGATGAACGAGATGGAGGAGGGCTTCGAGGACATCCTCGCCCGCGTCGACAGGGGCATGAAGCAGGACCACCACCTCGACAGGAGGTCCACCGGCAGCGACGTCGACGGATTACTCTCCGAGGAAGAAATAGAGAGTCTTCGTTCTCGTATCGCCGAGAACGCCACCATCGCCCGGTTCATCGAGGCATGGTGGCCCACCTGCGACGCCGAAACCCTACTGTGCGATCTCCTGACCGACCGCACCCTGCTGGCCCGGTTCGCCCCGCAGCTGTCCCCGGAGGAGATCACCGCCGTCTCGGCCGAGCCCGCCCCGTGGGCATCGAGCGACATCCCCCTGCTCGACGCCCTCGCCGATCTGCTGGGCGCGGTCGAAGCCCCGCAACCGCAGGGCGAGTTCGTCGCCGACCGCGCTCGCCGGCAGCGCGGCTGGGTGTACGGCCACGTCGTCATCGACGAGGCGCAAGAGCTGTCCGAGATGCAGTGGCAAATGGTCCTACGGCGTTGTCCCAGTCGCTCCATCACCGCGGTCGGCGACATCGACCAGGCGGAGGCAGCGCACCGGCACACCAGCTGGGCACAAGCGGTGCAGGCTGTTTTCGGAGACCGCTGGGCCGCTGCGGAACTGACCATCTGCTACCGGACCCCGCGTGAAGTCATGGACCTCACCGAACCGGTTCTGAAGAAAGCCGGCAGCCACAACGCGCCGCCACGGGCGGTACGTTCCTCCGGCATCGCCCCCTGGGAGCTCACGATCACGCCCGCCGAGCTTGCCGGCGCCGCCGCCCAAGCGGTGCGACAGTTGCAGCAACGGTGGCATGGCGGCACGGTCGGCGTCATCGCCCCCGCCGACCGCATCGCCGAACTCCTAGCCGTGCTGAGCGATGTGCCGGTGCTCACCGCCACCCAGTCCAAGGGACTGGAATGGGACGCGACGCTACTCATCGACCCCCAGGGCATCGCCGCTGAACCGCGCGGCTGGAACGGCCTCTACGTCGCGCTCACCCGATGCACCCAGGAACTCGGACAGCTGGTGCTCACGTAGCAATCGCCACACCCATGTACATCCGTACACTCCGCCAGGAGATCGCGGCGAAGTGACCGTTGCCGGGGCCACGGGAACGGGTACGGCGGTCCCGGGTGACCGCCGTACCCGTCCGAGGATCAGTAGCCGACCTTGACCTGCATCTGCCGCCAGGTCTGCGGGCCGACGACCCCGTCGACCGTGATTCCGCGCATCCCCTGGTACCAACGCACGCCGGCCTCCGTCCGCGCGTCGAAGGACCCGGTCGCCCGGCCGCACCGCCGCTCCCCCACGAACCGCTGGACGAAGGCCACGTCGTCGCCGTTCGTCCCGCGGCGCAGGGTGCGCGAGCCGGGCGCCCGCCCGGCCGGCGTCGGCGCGGGCGGCGTGGTGGCCTCGCGCAGCGCGGCGACCGTCCACGGGCCGACGACGCCGTCCACCGCCAACTTCCGGGCCTGCTGGAAGGTACGCACCCACGCCTCGGTGGCGACCCCGAAGTCCCCGTCGACGGCCAGCTTGGCGCCCAGCCGGCCGGCGACGGTCTGCAACTCGCGCACGTCGCTGCCCCGGCTGCCGCGCCGCAGCACCCGGTCACCGAGCTTCGGCACGGGCGCGGTGACGATCCCCCAACTCCGGTCGCTCCGCTCCGCCGACGGGGTGTGGCTGACACTGACGTGCAGGTGCTTGTCGTGCGGGTTGCTGCCCGTGTACCGGGCGGGGGTGAAGCCCCGCGTCCGGCTCCAGATCGTCCGGTTGAAGATCACGTACTGGGTGGACGGGTGCGCGATGCACTTGCGGATCACCAGCGGCGGGTCGATGCCGTCCCGGTCGACGTCGAGCGCGTTGACCGAGCGGTCGTCCGCGTCCGGGTTGTGGTCGGAGGTGCCGGCCTGGTGGGCGGCGTCGCCGATCCAGCCGTCCGAGGCGCGGTCCCGGTGCGGCCAGCGCCGGTCGATCTCGTCGCGCAACAGCCGCAGCGTCGGCGCCAGGTGGTACGCCACGAGCCCGGGTGGCTCCGGCGACGGCTCCTCCTCGGCGGCGAAGAGGTCATACTCGACCGCCTCCCCGATCCGGCTGCCCGGATCGTCGTCCTCCGGGGTCCGGTCGACGTCGACTTGATCGATCACCGCGTCCACCTCGTGCTCCTCTCTGCTGATCGCCGGTGGGGTTGTCACGCGGCGGTGGGGGTCGCCGACGCCTGCTCGGGCGTCGGATCGGTGGCGGCCGGGGCGGGCCGGACGGTGTGCGGCGCGGCGGCGGGAACCTCGGCCACCAACGGGTCGAGGTCCGCGCGGATCGCCGAGACCTGCCAGTAGAAGGCGTGCGACGCCGTCGACCCGTCGACGGTGCGGACCCGGAACTCGCCGGCGGTGACCCGGGACGCCGCCAGCGGCGACACCGGCTCGTCGTCGTCGAAGACCGGAGTGAGCTGGACGGTGCGGCCCTCCAGCCGGGTCAGCGCCTCGAAGTACTCGGGCAGGTCGACGGTGGCGGCCCCGTCGACGAGCCGTCCCTCGCCCCGGTAGTAGACGCCGTTCTCGGGGCCCTCCAGCGCGGCGTGCACCAGCAGCCGCCGGTCCGGATCGGCCGGGTCGTCGAGCGGGTGGTCGATGACGAACTGCTTGGTCCGGCCGACGATCTTGCCGCTGGCGGCCTCCAACGAGATCGGGTACGGGCCGCCGGCCGGCCCGGCGTACATCGCCCCGGAGACGAACAGGTCGAAGGTGCTGACGCCCCCGCCGCTCCAGTCGGGAATCGAGTTCGGGCTCGTCTTCACCCCGAGTCGGCCGTTGACCTGCAGGTCACCGCCGAACAGGCCCCGCTTCTCCACCCACAGGCAGCCCGCGTCCGGCTCGGAACTGCCGCCGTGCCCGACGTACACGCCCTGGGTGTTGAGCAGGTACAGCCGCTCCGGGCCGGTCAGGTGCAGCCGGCCGGCCCCGGCGAGATAGCCCGCGGCGGGGAGGTTGACGTTCCCGCCCACCCCGAGCGCCCCCTGCACGGTCAGGTTCCCGCTGGCACCGGCCTCCTTGACCACGAACAGCCCGGCGCCGGCCCTGACCGCCACCTGGCCGTCGCTGAGCAGGTTCAGCCCGCCGCGTCCGCGCACCCGGGCGGCCCGCAGTTCCTGCACCTCCAGGTCCGCGTACGCGCGGCTGTGCAGCGGGTAGCCCAACGAGGGGGTGACCGAGCTGCAGTCGACCAGTTCGAAGCCGCGGCCGGCCCGGAAGGAGAGCTGCCCGT
This sequence comes from Micromonospora sp. CA-111912, assembly GCF_050948415.1. NCBI lineage: Bacteria > Bacillati > Actinomycetota > Actinomycetes > Micromonosporales > Micromonosporaceae > Micromonospora > Micromonospora sp. CA-111912. The sequence continues at coordinate 3,093,024 of NZ_CP192007.1, read as the reverse complement.
GCTGGACGCCGGGCCCCCAGAAGCCGAGGCCGCCGACCACCTGGTCGGCCTGCACGACGGTGCCGTCGAGGCTGCCCAGGTGCAGCATGCTCTGGCTGATCCGCAGCCGGTCCGCGCCGGCCTGGTGGAAGGTGATCGCGTCGTCGGGGTCGTTGTTGTTGCCGATCCGCAGGACGGTGTTCTCGCCGGCCGCCGCCCAGTAGCGGATGAACGCCTCGTCGCCGACCCCGCCCCCGGCGTTGGCGGGGAACTGGATGCCGGCCTGCGGCGAGTTGCCGACGGACGGCACGATCGCCCCGGCCGGCACCCGCAGGCCGGCGACCAGCCGACCGGTGGCCTGCACGGTCACCACACCCTGGCTACGGACCACCCGGCCGAGCACGATCGCGCGCCCCGGGTCGGCCGGCGGGGCGCTGGTCAGCTCCACCCGGCCCTCCTCGGTCCACCGGGTCTCGGCGGCCACCCCGCCCTCGTCGCGCCGGTCGGTCAGCGTCTCCAGGTAACGCAGGGTGACGTGGAACGTGCCGTCGCCGGGCGGGCTCACCCGGCGGCTGGCAGGCACCACGATGAGCAGCCCGTCGGCGTCGACCGCCGCCCCCTCGGCGACCGTGACGTCGCCCCCGGTCGCGGTGAGCTCCAGCCCGCTGACCACACCGACCGGATGCCGCAGCCGGGCGGTGAGGTGCTGGCGGGACAGCAGGTAGTCCACCGCCTGGGCCAGGTCGGCGGCCCGCAGGTACTGGTGGTCGTAGTACCGGGGCCGGGCCATCGGCAGCGGCACGTCGTTCTTCCAGTTGATCGTCATCGATTTCTCCGCGCAGTTTCGAGATCGGTGGATACGGGCGGGGCGGCAGGGCTCATCGGGGCTCCACGGCGTCGTAGCGCAGGCCGCTGGAGACGTCGCCGCCGGTGGCGTGCCGGGAGCGGCCGAGCCACAGGTGCACCGAGCCGTCCACGCCACGGGCCAACTGCCACCGGCGCAGCACCCGGGTCCCGGCGCGGCCGATCTCCTCCTCGGGGACGGCCAGTTCGACCACCCCGGCACCGCCGGGGCCGGGCCGCCAGTCGAGCACCCGGCTGTGCCCGAGCACCGGGACCGGTGGCCCGTCGCGGGTCGGCTGCTGGATCGGCACCCGCCGCAGCCGCACCGCGGTCGGGTCGCCGGCCAGTGGGGTGGGCACGAGCGGCACCCAGTTCTCCGGCACGGTGGTGGCGAAGGCGTAGGACAGCTCGGGTACGACCACCGGGCGGCCGGTCGCCGGGTCGACCGGCGGCGGGTCGGGCACCGGCGGGCGGGCCGGTACGGCGGGCCGGGCGACCTGCGCGCTCCGGTCGATCGCCCGGCCGGTCGCGCCGGTCACCGTACGCTCGATCGCCCAGACCAGGTTCGCCATCTCGTCCCGGCCGAACCGGACCTCCTCGACCGGCTCGGAGTCCAGGGTGGCGGCCGCCGTCGCGGGCAGGACGAGCACGTCGGCGGGCCCGTCGGTGACGGCGCCGGACGGCCGGAACAACGCCCAGCCCCGGCCGCCGGGGGCGGCCGGCACCAGGGTCCGGGTGCCGAACGTGTCCGTGACGATCAGCGACCGGATCCGGGTGGCCGAGCCGACCGGCAGCTCCAGCGGGACGATGAAGTGGTCGTTGGCGTAGGCCAGGCCGTACTCGAGCAGGAGCATCCGGGCCAGGTCCCCGGCGCCCGCCCCGACCTGGCCCAGGTTGATCCGGGAGTCCTCCATCTCCCAGAACCGGGTGGCCGGCATCCCGGCGTAGCCGACCGGGGTGGGCAGGGTGATCCGGACCAGTTGCTGGCTGGCCGGTTGCGCCTGCAGGGTGTCGACCGGCGCGTGGTCGAAGTGGTACCAGTCCAGCCGGTCACCGTCGTACTCCCGGGCGGTGAGCACCAGCTCACCGGCCGATCCGGCGGCGCCCACGGCGAACTCGTACTCCATCCGCTCCCGCTGCCAGGCGGTGCCCTCCAGCCCGGCCGCGCTGATCAGCGGGTGGAAGTCGGCCGGTGGCCACGGTGGCGTGTCCGGCCGGGGGTCGACCCCCGGCGCGATGACCGCCGGTAGCTGCAACAGGTACCCCCCGGGCGGGCCGGGCGGGCGGGGCGGCACCCCGAGCCAGGCCAGCCAGCCGGTGATCGCGGTACGCAGCGCGCCGGCCAGCGCCGGCGGCACCGGCAGGTCGTCCTCGACCGTCCCGGCCGCGCAGGCGCGCAGCAGCAGGTCGCCGTGCGGCACCCGGCCGGCGACCACCCGCAGGTAGCCGACCGTGCCCGCGTCGGCAGCCGACGGGGCGTCCGGGGGCACTGCGGGGATCCGGTAGCGGCCGGCGATCGCCGGGCCCAGCTCACCGGCACCGGCCTCGGCCAGCAGCCGCAGGAACTGCTGGCCGGTCTCCGCCGAGAGGCGCAGGTCGTCGGCGGTGGCCGCGCCCTCCCGCTCGACGAGCGCCTCCAGCGGGATGCCGGACGGCAGCCCGATGGTGCTGCCCGAGGCGGCTCCCGGGCGGTACCGGGTGAACGGGTTCACCTCGGCGTGCACCCGGGCGACCACCGGCGAGCCGGCGTCCTCGCCGGTGAACTCGCCGAGCTGCCACTGCCGGGCGAGCAGCCACAGCGGGTCGGCGATGCGCGCCTCCAGCGCCGGGCTCAGGTCGCCGCGCCGGGTACGCGGCTCCAGCCGGGTCCAGGTGGTCACCGACCCCGGCGCGTCCGGGCCGGCGGCCGGTGGCCCGGCGTCCGGCGCCACCTGGTTGTCGTGCACGAGGTGGCTCATCGGCCCTCCTGCTCACCCGGTGCGACGGGTGCCGCGTCCGGTACGAAGTCGGTGGTGGTCGCCGCCTCGGCGACGTTGGTCGGCAGGTAGAACGCGGGCAGGTACTGCCCGCCGGCACCGAGCGAGTCGAGGTCGGTGACCCGGGCGACGGCCAGGTCGAGGGTCTCCTCGACGGCCTGGGCGAGCCCCGCCGGCTGCCAGGTCGCGGCGCCGTCGGCGCTGACCGCCAGCAGCACCGCCTGGCCGGCGGCGGCGGCCGGCGCGTCGTACTCGAAGGTCAGCCCGGTCCGCGTCGTGGCCGCCGGCACCACCTCGGTCCACTCGTCGACGAGCAGGCCGTGCACCGGCTGGGTGAGGTCGAGGTCGCCGAGGCTGACCAGGACCAGCGAGGTCGGCTGGCTGTCCGGCGGCGGCGCAACCTCACCGGCCCACCGGTCGCCGGCCTGGTAGGGCAGCTGGGCGACGCGGACCCGCGCCGGCACCCGCACCACCCCGCCCGCGCCGAGCGCGTCGGCGTACGTCAGCACCTCCTGCAACCGGCCCACCGCCGGGCGGACCCGGCCGTAGCGGGCCAGCCAGCGCCGTACCGGGTGGGGCGAGCCGCCCTGCAGGGCGTCGCTGGCGGCGAGCGCGGTGGTCAGCGCGACCGGGTCGGGGGCCCGGCTGGCCGACAGCACCGGCATGTCGGCGCCGAGCAGCGCCCGGATCCGGGCGACGTGCAGCTCGCGCCGGTCCGCCGGCGGCGCGGTCGGGTCGTCGAAGTCGGTCTCCGGGTCGCAGACACAGCCGCCCACCGGGCACGGGGTGCGCCCGCGCGCCTCGGCCACCAGCCGGCAGTGCGCGGCGACCCGGCGGGCCAGCTCGTCCCCGGCGGACCGGGCGGCCTCCGCCGCGGTGGCCGCGGCGCCGGGCCCCGGCAGCGGCGGGAGCACCCCGACGATCCCAAAGCCGGCGGCCGTGCGCAGCAGGGTGTGCACGGTGGTCTCGTTCCAGCCCGGGTCGCCCGGGCTGCCGGCGGCGCGCAGCCCGGTGGCGGTGCCGAGGGCGAGCTGCCACAGCTCGGTGGCCTGGTGCCGGGTGACGTCGTCGACCTGCGCCGGCGCGTCGGAGTCGGTGCCCAGGTCGGCGGCGAGCAGTTGCCGGCCCCGGCCGAACAGGTCGCGCAGCGCCGCGACCGCGGCGAGGAACTCGGCCAGGCTGACCCGGGAGGCCGGCCAGCCGGGGGCCCGGTCGTAGTCGAGCTCCAGCCGCCATTCGGGGGTCACCTGGGGCGGCGCGAGGCGGCTCCAGGCGACCAGTTCGATCCGTCGGTCCAGGTCGGTGCCGGCCGGGGTCCCCGGGTGCGGCGGCGCGGCGAGGTGGTCCACCGCCGCCGCCTGGAGCCGGTCGAGGCTGCCCTCGACGTGGTCGGTGACGACGACTCCGTCCGGCGCGTGCCAGCGCACCCGCCAGCACACCCGGTTGGCGGGGGGCAGCAGCGCGGCGGTCAGCGCGTCGACCGCGGAGCCGATGATCCGGGGCTGCGTGGACTGGCCGGCCGGCCAGTCCGAGCGCCGGCCGGCGAACCGGCCGTCGAAGTTGAACAGCACGGCGACCCGGTGGGTGACGCTCACCCCGCTGGCCGGGGTGCGGGTGAAGTGCAGCTCGGGCGGGGTGGTGGCCGCGCCGGAGGCGACGTCCACCGCCGCGGCGGCGCGGTCCATGTCGCCCACCGCGAGCTGGTGCACGCCCTCGGCGAGCAGGGTGTCGGCCACCGCGTCGGCGTTGTCGGCCAACTCGGTGAGCACCTCACGGACGGCGATCCGGGCGCCGCCGGGCAGCTTCGCCAGCTCGGTGGCGAGCGCGCCGGCCCGGTGCAGCCGGTGCAGCTCCAACCCGTCGGCGACGGCGGTGGACGCGACGGTGCCGACGATGTCCGGCGGGCCGTCCCCCTTCGGGTCGACCCGGTGCGCCCGGACCGGGGCCAGCCGGCGGAACAGCGGGATGTACTGGTCGAGCGGGCCGCCCGGGTGATCGTGCAGGCCGCGCTCGAAGCGGTAGCCGAGCAGTTCGCCCAGCGCCTGCCCGTCGCGCATGCCGGCGAGGAGCTGCCCGGCCAGCCGGACCCGGCGCGAGGAGAGGTCGACGGCGACGGGGTTGTCGTCGCCGCCGCCGTGTGAGCGCCACGCGCTGCGCAGCACGGCGGCGGTGACCGCCTGCGCCGGCGACGGGGCGTGTACGTGGCCGGCGCCGGCCGGGGCCGCCACAAGCTTCGGCGGCGCGGCGGTGTCCGGTACGTGTGCGGGCCGGTCGACCAGCGTGGGCGGCGGCGCCGGGTGCAGGTCGGTGAGCCAGCCGTACGCGCCGACGTGCACCCCGTCGGGCGTCCCGGCCGGCCGGGTGGCGGCCAGCCGGTCCAGCCGGGTGCTGGCCAGCGAGGTGACCCAGGCGTCCAGTCGGTGTGCGGTGAGCCCGAGCGTCCCGGCGACGTACCGGTCCAGGTCGTCCGGGTCCAGGGCGGCCGGGTCTCCCCCGGTGGGGGCCAGCCCGGTCGCCAGGTCGGCCAGCGCGTCGCGTAGTTCGCGCAGGTCGGCGGTTGCCAGCCGGTGCCGGGTGTCGTCGTCCCCGGCTGCGGCGGCGAGGTACTCACCCACACTTTTGCCGCCGGTGCCGGGCACGGTGACCGCCAGCCGTCGGCGCAGCGTCGGGGTGACCTCACCCGGCCGGATGTCGACCAGTTCCGGCTCGGGGATCTCGGCGGCGGCCGGCAGCCCGGCAGCCTCGGCGAGCAGGTCCGCGGCGGCCGAGTGCTCGGCGATCAGCGCCGCCCGCAGCAGCCGGTGGAACAGCGGCACCGGCCCCGCCGAGGCGGTTGCCGCCGGGATCTGGTCGCCGCGCAGGCCCACGGCGGCGAGCGCGTCGAGGTAGGCACGGATCCGGTCGGCGCGGTCCTGACCGGGTGCGGCCACCAGCGGGGTGCCCAGCGCGAAGGCGTCCTTGGCGAAGACCGCCAGGGACAACCGGGGGTCGACCGGCCCGCCCAGGCCGAGCGCGGCCAGCAGCGCCCGGCCGGGTTCGACGACCTGCTGCCGCCAGCCCGGGCCGAGGTCGAGCCGGGCGAAGCGCCACAGCCAGCTCACGTACTCGTTGCCGAGCATGCTGCGGGCCCGGACCTCCAGCACCCGGGCGTCGGTGGCCAGGATCTCCACCATGGTCTGCTCGGGGTCGGCCAGCCCGGGCCGGATCCGGGGCGCCGGGGTGGCCAGCCAGACCTGCTGCCAGAGGTTGCGCAGCACGGTGACCGCGCGGGCCTCGGCGGGGCTGGCCGGCTGCCAGCCGCGCAGCGCCGCCACCGGCAGCAGTCCGTAGGGCTGCGCGCCGACCCGCAGGGTGGGCAACGGCCCCTCCGGGTGCAGGTGCTCGACGAAGTGGGCGCGCAGCTTGCGCTGCTCGGCCGGGGTGGCCACCGGCAGCAGGTGCCGCAGCATGCTGCCCGGTCCGGCCGGCCAGAGGGCCCGGCGAACCAGTCGGGCCAGCCGGCGTTCGTCCCGGTCGGCCGCGGCGGCGCGGGCCAGCGCGGTCGGCGCGTCGGGGCGTACCGCCCGGCGGCGGACGGTCGCCAGGTCCTCGACGGCCGGCTGGGGCGGTGCGCCCACGGTCGGGGTCGACCCGGCCGGCACGGCGCTGGCCGGCACGGCGCTGGCCGGCACGGCGCTGGCCGGCACGGCGCTGGCCGGTACGGCGCTGAGCGGCACGGCCAGGGCCCGGCCGGCCAGGGCGGCGGCGTTCTCGACCTGCGGCCCGGTGCCGCCGGGTACCGCGTCCGTGCCGGTGACCGGGGCGACCGGGGGGCGTTCGGCCACGGTGACCGTCTCGGTGTTGTTGGTCGGGGTGCCCGGCGGCAGGAAGGCCAGCCCGTCGGTGGCGGCGTGGGCCTCCAACAGCCGGTTCAGCCGCGCCGCGGAGATGTCCGGCGCGGTGTCGGCGTCGACGCCGAAGACCAGCAGGCGGTCCACCGGTTGGGGCCGGCCGGAGCTGTCGGTGGGCACGTCGACGGCGAAGGCCATTCCGGCGGCCACCGCGGCCGGGTAGTCGACCATCCAGCGCATGCCCTCGTCGACCGGGGGCGACTCTGCGGCGCCCGCCCCGATCGGGGTCCCGGTCACCGGGCCGCCCGGCGGCACCGGGGTCGGCCCGGCGGCCAGGTCGCGGGTGACCGGCCCGGAGACGCCGGTGAACAGCGTGTTGCCGGTCGTGCGGCCCACCGCGTACCAGCGGGTCGGCAGCAACCGGACCCGGGCCGGTTCGCACCACGGCGCCGGCCGGCGCAGCGGGTCGGGCAACTCGCCGGTCGCCGGGTCGGGCTCCATCACCCGGGCGATCCAACCGGCCCGGGTTGCCCCGAACCGCCGGACCAGCTCGGTCCAGGCCTCCGCGCCGGGCGGGGCCCGCAGCGGACCGTCGGCCGGGCCGGCGGCGCCGGCCGACGCCGGGTCGCCGGCGGCGGTCGAGCCGAGCCAGTACGCCCGGCCGGCCGCCACCTCGTCGTCGGTCAGCCGGGGCTCGTGGCCGTCGATGTGAATCTGGTCGGGGTAGACCCTGATCCGCAGGGTGGCACCGGCGAACCGGGTCTCCAGCCGGACCGGCAGCAGCGCCACCGGGTACCCGGTGGACAGGGCCCACGGGGTGCCGGTGAGCGCGTCGGACAGCGGCGGTGGGGCCGCCGGGGCGGCGGAGGTGGTGCCGGCTGAGCGGCGGGGGGTGACGGTCATGGTTGGGTCTCCGGCGTGAGCAGCAGGTCACTGGCGTGGCGGGCGAGCATGACGGGCCGTTGCAGCGCCACCCGGGCCATGTCGGCGGCGTTGCGGCCGAACACCGCGCCGTCCACCGCCGTGCCCGGGAAGCCCGGCGCGTACGGGGAGAGGAACCGCGCTCCCCCGGGCAGGTGGCCCCAGTGCAGGTCGTCCCAGTGCTCGCCGGCCCAGGCGGGGGCGCCGGGCGGGTCCGACTCCGGCCAGTCGTCCGGCTCGGCGTCCAGGCCGAACCGGGGCGCGGTGGGCTGCTCCCGCAGGACGAAGAAGTAGCCGGGATCGCCGAGCGCCTGGTCGGTCGCGCCACGGGCCTGGTCGGCGGTGTACGGGAAGCCGAACAGCAGCAGGTCCGGGGAGAGCCAGGCGTTGAAGATCGGCGGCAGGTCCACCCCGGTCGGTTCCCGCCGCTGCGGCCCGGTCCAGCGGGCGCGGCGCATGGTGACCACGGTGGACGGGAAGCGGCGCAGCACCTCGCCCCGGATGACCAGGACCAGCGACTGCTCGCCGGGGGCGCCGACCGCGGTCAGGTGGTTGCCGAGCGGGCCGGTGAGCCAGGCCGCGTCGGTCAGCGGCGGTATGTCGGTCAGCGGCGCGCCGGCCGACACCGCGCCGCGGACGTCCCAGAACTGCCGGAACCAGGTCTGCCGGGGGTCGGCGGGGAAGCCCCGCCACAGCATCTCCCGGCTCATCTCGTGGTTGAGCCCGACCAGGAACGCCTCGATGAACCTGGGATTGGCGGCCAACGCGGTCATCGTCTCCGGCGCCACCGCCGGCAGGTTCGGCACCACGTGCTCCTGGGACAGCCCGCGCAGCAGTTCGTAGCTGGGCACGTCGAAGGTGATCCCGGCGAGCAGCCGGCGCAGCGGGTCCCCGGTGTCCGGCAGCGCGTCGACCAGGAGTTCACCGCCGACGCTCAGGCCGGCCAGCACCTCGCCGGCGACCGCGGTCTCCGGGCGGAGCGTGGCACGCACCGCGCCGGCTGCCGGGCCGAGCGGCACCGACGGCGGCTTCGGGTCGACGGCCAACGCCTGGGCCGGGGCCAGCCGGTCCTGGTGGTTCGCGGCGGCGGCCATGAACCGGTCGCCCATCGTGGCGCGGGCGGCCACCAGGTCGGCGCGCAGGTCGGCGACGAGCAGGCCGCACCCGCGCCCGGCCGCCGCGTCCGCCGCCCCGGGGATGTCCTGCGGCGGGCTCCAGATCACCGGCACGCCGGCCGGGTCCAGGTCGAAGCCGACCCTGGTGGTGAGCACACCGACCCGGGAGCGGTGCGCCACCACCAGATCGGGCCGGCGGGTGCCGCTGACGTCGACGACCGCGACCCCCGCGGCGACGCCGGCGGCCACCTCCGCCTCGCCGCCGACCGGCAGCGGGCTGGTCCACCCGTCGGCGATCCGGCCGCGCCGGTTGACGCCCCGGCCGGTGAAGTACCGGGCCACCTTCTGCCCGGCGGTGTTCTCGCCGGCCACGAAGACCAGCAGGTCCGGCACCTGGTCGCCGGTCATGTCGACCACGTCGACGCTGACCGAGCGGATCGCCTTGAAGGTGTACGGGGTGGGCAGCGAGTCGGTCCAGCCCCGGGTGACCCGGCCGGCCGCGTCCAGTCCCCAGCCGACCCGGTAGTACACCCGGTTCGCGGCGGCGTCGGGGCCGTCGATGGCGTAACCGACGACGAGTTCGGGTGACCCGTCACCGTCCAGGTCGGCGACGGTGACGTCGAGCGCGCCGGCGTACCCGCCGACCGGGTCGGGCAGGTCGTACGGGCCGGCCCAGCCGCCGGTGGCGGCGCCGTTGGCGTCGATCCCGCTGCCCACCCAGTAGGCCAGTCGCCGGGTGCCGGCCACGTTGCCGGCCAGGACCGCCACCGCGAACAGCTGTGACGGCCGGCCGCCGGTGAGCGGCGCGGCGGTGACCGCGGTGGCCACCGCGGTCACGCCGGTGAACGGTCCGGCCGCCGCCGCGGTGAGGGTGTTCTCCCGCAGCGCGCCGTCCTCGCCGAGGTGGTGGGCGGCCTGCGAGCGGATCCGGCTGCCGGCCCCCTCGTCGACCGTGTACGACACCAGCAGCGAGGAGAGCAGGCCGACCCGGGGCGCGAAGCGGACGTGGGCCGGGGCCGGGGCGGTGTCCGGGCCGGCGCCCCGGGGATCGGCCGGGGTGCCGTGGTCGACCCACCCGCCGCCCCGGTTGCCCCAGGAGTACGCGGCCAGCCGCCCGTCGGCGGTCCGGACGAAGACCTCCCCGTCGCGGTCGTCGCCGGTGACCGGGCCGGGCCGGTGCGCCGCGATCCCGTTGGCCGGCCGGCCAATCTCCTCCCAGTACCAGGAGTAGACCCCGGTTTCGTCGTTGCGCCACTGGTAGCGGCCGTACAGCCGCAGGTCTGCCGGGTCGGCGTCGGGGTGGGCCAGGACGAGCAGCTCCGGCTCCTCGTCGTGGCCGCTGGCCACGGTCTGCTGGCCCAGCGAGACGATCCGCAGGTTCTGTGGCAGCGGCGCGCGGAAGGAGACCCGGCCGTGGTTGAGGAACCCGCCCCAGCCGGGCACCCGGGTGACCAGTTCGCCGGTCGGGGTGAGGTAGCCGAAGCCGTCGGCCCGGGGATGGCTGAAGGTGTGGTAGGCCGCTGGGGAGCCCCAGATCGGCGGCGGTTGGCCGGGGCCGTCGGCGACCAGGCTCCACTGTCCGTTGTGGACGAACAGCCGCTGGGCGGTGGTGGCCACGAACACGCCGACCGGGGTCGGGCGCGGCGAGCCCCACAACCGCTCTCCGGTGGCGAGCTGTGGGCGGCCCAGTGACGCCCAGGTCCGGGCCACGGTGCCGAAGCGGTACAGGTCACCGCTCGGGCCGAGCATGAAGACGTCGGTGCCGCGGGCGGTGGGCCGGCTCGCCGTGCCGCCCGGTGGGCTGCCGCAGTCCGTCCACACCCAGCGGTCGCCGTCGTACCGGCGCTCGTAGAGCCGGCTGTCGCGGGTACGCACGTACACCCGATCGGGGGCCACGGTGGCGCCGGAGGTGACGACCTGGGTGCCGGCCGGGGCGCCGTGGTCCCGCCAGGTCCAGACGCCGTCGAGCCGGCGGCGTTCGAACAACCGGCCGTCGGCGGCAGCGACGAAGAACCGGTCCGGGCCGAGCAGGTCGCCGCCGTTGCTGGCCAGCGTGGTGACCGGATCGTCCGCCGCGGCCGGGGCCCAGGCCGCCGGGGCCCAGGTGGCGGCGGTGTGCCACCACGGGTTCCGGCCGGCCGCCTCGATGGCGGCCCGGGTCAGCCGGGCGATGCCCTGCCCGGGTGGGACCAGGGTGTCGAAGACGACGCCGCCGGCCGGGATCCGGGCCGGCGGCACCGGGCTCGCCCCGCCGGCCAGCCGCAGCAGCGCCGACGACGACGGCGCGGCGGGGCGCAGCCGGCGGGCCAGCGGGCCGCGCGGGCGGGCCAACCGGCGGAACGGCGCGCTGGTGGCCGCCCGGGCGCCGGCGTTGCCGTCGAGCAGCTCGTCCAGCGACTCGACCGGGGCTACGCCGGAGCCGGTCAGCCCGGTCGCGGCCGGGGCCGGGACCAGGTCGTGCACCGGCCGGGCCAGCGCGACGAGCTGGTCGTCACCGAGGGCGTTCCCCGGCGCGGCCGGGTCCACCCGCTTGGCGAACAGGGCGGCGGCGCTGTCCCGGGCGGCCTGCCCGCGCAGCAGTTGCTCGTTGACCTCGCGCAGCTCGGCGGCCCGCTGCCAGGCGGCGGCGGCCAGGTCCTCCTGGTGTTTCTGGATCACCCGGGTGCCCAGCGCCGCCGCCGCCCGGTAGCGCGGGTCGAGGTTCAGCCCGGCCAGCCACCTCGGCTCGCTGCCCGGCGGTGGCACCTGCCCCTGCCTGCTGTGGATCTCGCCGTACAGCGGTGGGGTGAGCCAGTCCTCGACGTGCGCCAGCAGCTCGGTCATCCGGGCCTGCCAGGGCCCGGCGGCGGCCGGCTGCCAGACGGTGGGGGTCATCGCGGGCGAGGCGAGCGCGCCCTCGAAGGCCAGCACGGAGCGGCCCTCCACGCCGGCGGGCTCAAGGTCGGGCAGCCCGCCGCCGGCGGCGCCGACGTCCACCGGCTGCCGGCCGACGTCCGCCGGCAGGGCCCGGCCGCGCAGCCGCCGGGCCAGCGACTCGAAGTCGCCGTCCGGGCCGGTGCGGAAGGTCCAGTGGTGGTAGACCGGCAGGATGATCGGGGCCTGCGGATCGGCCGCCGGGGAGCCGGGGCCCCAGGCCGGCACCAGCGGGCCGTCGTCGATCGGCAGGCCCAGTCCGGCGCGCACGCCGGCGTCGAAGGCCGGTACGACGGCGGCCAGGTAGTCGGTGTCCGGGTCCAGCCGCCGGGGGCAGACCAGCCGGGACAGGGTGCGTTCCGGTGCGTCGGCGATGACGTCGGCGACGTCCTCGTTCTCCGTGACGACCAGTATCTGGGCGTGCGCCCAGGCCCAGGACTCGACGAGGTCGGGCAGCTGCCCGACGGTGGTGCCCAGCCGGGCCAGCGGTTGCCCCGCCGACGTCTCCAGCCGGCCCTGCGGGCCCACCGGGACGACGACGAGCACCAGCCAGGGCCGCAGCCGGCCCTGCGGGTCGGGCTTCGCCGGGGTGTACAGCCAGGGCAGGTCGGGCCGGTCGAACTCGACCGCCGCGAACAGCGTCCCGTCGACGTTGTCCGCGCCCGCCGCCGGGTGGCTGCGGATGATCTGCTGGCCGTCGAGGCCGGTCACGTCGCCAGGTCCGTGCAGCAGCGCGGTGGTGGTGCCGACGACGTCCACCGGGTCGACCCCGGCGGGGCCGGTGCCGCGCGCGGTCACCGAGAGCGTCACCTCGGACCGGGCGGCCGGCAGCGGCCCGGTGAGCGGGTCGGGTTCGGAGACGAGCCGGGCGACGCCGTCGCGTACCCAGGGCAGGAAGCGGAGGCCACCCATGTCAGGACACCTTCTCGGGTTCGGGCAGGGCAATGGTCGGTTCGGGCACGTGGACACCGGCCCGGCGGATCAGCCGGCCGCGGTCGCCCCCGGGGGCGACCTCGGCGGCCTGGGTCGCGGTGGGCAGGGCGGTCACCGGTGGGCGTACCCGGGCGGTGGCCTGCCGGGCCCGCCGGCCGGCGGGGTGCGGAACGCCCCGGCCGGCCAGCCAGGACGGCCCGGCGTCGCGCAGGCCGAGGCCGGCGCCGGTGAACCGGGCCGCCCCGCTGGTGCGGGCGCGGGCGTTGGCGGCCGGGCCGGTGGCGGCGAACAGGGCCAGCAACCCGCCCGGTACGGCGTCGGCGGCCGACAGCGGGTGCGCCGCAGCAGGCATCTCCCGGCCGGCGTCGTCGGGGTCGTCGATGATCACCCGGTCGTAGGCGCCGTCGCCGTCGAGCCCGGCGAACACGGTGCTGCCGTCCGCCGGCAGGGTGGTGCCGTCCGGCAAGGCCACCTCCCGGCCGGCCTCCAGCCGCTCGAAGCCGGGGGTGAGCACCCGCTGCTCGGGGGTCAGGTCACGGAACTGGCCGGGGGCGAAGTCGTCGAGGATCGGCGCGCCGAGGGTGCCGCGTACCGTGCCGTCGCCGGTGCCTGCGCTGACCTCGGTGAGGGTGAACCGGTTCGGGCCACGGAGGCGGGAGGTGCCGATCCGCTGCAACTCGACGTCGAGGGGAAGGACGTTCTGGCGTACGCCGAGGGTGGCCCCCGGGGAGAGCAGCAGCGCTCCCCCGGTGTCCTCGACCGCCCGCAGGGCCACCGGTTCCGCCCCGATGGCGGCGGCCCGGATCTCCCAGGCGTCCGGGGTGGACAGGGCCGGCTGGAGCAGGTCCGCGGCCTCCACGTAGGTGGGCTCGGGCTGGTCGGTCTTCTTGCCGTCGGTCCAGTCGAGCTTGGCCGACACCTCCCACCACAGGAACTTGATGCGCGCCTCGCCCCAGGCCCGCCAGGGGCCGGGGCCGCTCACCCCGATGAACAGCCGGATGACCAGCAACTCGGTGCCGTCGTAGGTCAGGGCGACGTACGCGCCGATCTCGGCGGTGAACCAGAACGGCTTGAACTGGAACAGCACGTCCAGCCAGGCCCGGCCGTCGAGGACGAACCCGGCCGCCTCGAAGCGCATCAGCAGTTCGGCGCCGAACTGGGCGGTGTTGCTGGTGACCGCCAGGTACGCGTTGAGCTTGATCCCCTTGCCCAGCTTCAGCAGCTTGATCTCGAACCGCTTGAGCGCCGGGAAGCCTGCCGGCGGGCAGAACCTCGGGTGGAACCCGCCGATCGACAGGGCGAACGACTTGTCCCCGCCCCACCGGGCCCGCAGGGCCATCTCGCCGGAGACCGGCTGGCCGAACAGGTTGGAGTCGATCAGGGCCGCGTCGAGGCTGATCTCCTTGCTGGCGACGTCGATGATGCCGACCGAGTCCAGCCGGAGCCGACCGGCCGGCCGGAAGTCGATGACCAGCTTGCCGAGCAGCAGCACCCGGACCGGGTCGGGGAACTCGACCAGCACGGCCAGGTCCGCGACGATCTGCCCGGAGAGGAAGTTCAGCCGGACCATCGCGCCGAGCACGGTGCCGGTGGGGTCGACCGGGAAGATCCGGCTGAGGGTGGCGATCACCGCCGGGGCGCGGCCCACCGCGTCCTCGGGGAACAGCAGCGAGTCCAGGGTTCCGGCGCGGGCGGCGTTGCGGACCTCCTCGGGGTTGCTGCGCCGGTTGTGCCCGACCACCAGGCCCAGGCCGGTGATCGAGATGCCCCAGAACAGCATCAGACCCGGGTACCACTGGAAGGTGCCGACGACGAGCATCGAGAAGGTGTGCTCGCCGTCGGCCTCGGCCAGTCGGCTGCCGTCCGGGTTGCGGGTGTTGAGGATCGCGGTGGCCTGGAGCAGGAAGCCCCGCATCGGCGACAGCCCGTCCTTGGCGGCGATGCCCAACTGGAGCGCGCCGGCGTACATGCCGCGCGGCTCGTCGATGAACAGGTAGCCGCCGCCGTTGACGAAGCCGTTGTCGATCCGCAGCCCCACCCCGTCCGGGGCCTTGAAGCGGGGCACCAGGTCGGCGCCGCCGAGGTTGCCGGTGCCGGCCGGCAACGCGGGCGGGAAGGTCAGGTCGGCGCGGATGCCGATGTTCTCCACGACCGCGTGCAGCGGACCGATCTCGGCCCGGACCGTGGTGGTGACGGTCAGGCTGACGCTGGCGGTGTGCGTGCTGGCCGCGAGCGCGACCCGCAGACCCTCCAGGTGTACGCCGTGCAGCGAGAGGTGCATCGGGTACTCGGCGGTCAGCGCGGCGGCCCCGGACAGGTGCAGGCCGGTCCGCAGCGACCAGCCGAGGCCGAGGTCGAAGCCGAACCGCAAACCGTCGGCCGGTAGGAGCCGGGCCAGCAGTCCGTCGCCGTCGCCGGCCTTCACCACCAGTTCGGCGCGGCCGGCGGTGAGCATCAGCTCGATGTCGTCGCGGCCGGTGCCGAGCGCCGCCCGGCCGCGCAGCACGAGCTGCCCGATGGCCAGGTGGGTGCCGTCGGGCGCGCCGATGACCCAGCCGGGTTCGTCCTTCGGCGCGATCCGGGCGACCTCGGCGGAGAACTTCACCGCCGGGCCGCCGCCGGCGACCGTCACGCCGGCCGAGTTGATCGCGATGGCCGGGCCGGCCCCGGCCAGGTCGGCGGCGACGTTCCAGCGACCGAATGCGCCTTCGAGGTGCGTCTCCCCGGTGGGGGCGACGATCCCGGTGAGCAGGCCGTCCCAGCAGGCCAGGGCGAGGGTGACGCCGAGGCGGAGCTGGGCGTCGGCGTCGGCCGGGCCGGCCAGGGGGCGCGGTCCCGGCTGGCCGGCGAGCGCGACCGGCTCCCCGCCACCGGGCGGTCCCGCGACGGCGAACCGGACCCGGAGCAGCCCGTCGGCCAGCCGAAGCCCGGCCTCGCCCTGGTCGGGGCCGATGCCCGGCCGCACCCCGTGCGCGGCGTCCACCCCGAACGCGCGCAGCGTCGCGGCCAGCCGGGGCAGCAGCCGCGCGGCCAGCGCCTCGACGGCCTCCGGGGTGCCCCAGCCGGCGGGCGCGTACAGGTCCTTGAGGTACCCGCCGGGGTCGGAGACCAGCTCGACGAGCCGCTCCAGGTGTAGCTCGTCGCGGTGCCGGGGCAGCCGGATCGGCGCGTCACCGGCCGGCATCGGCGGGCTCGCTGGCAGCTCGACGCCGGGGGTGACCAGGCCGAGCAGGGTCAGCAGCGGCACCGTCCAGGGCGCCCGGCGCAGCAGGTAGGTCAGGATCAGGTGGTCGACCAGGTCGTCGGCCAGCGCCTCGGGCAGGCCGTCCACCGGGGGCAGCTTCCCGCGCAGCGTCGGGGGCAGCGTGCCGACCTGCCCGAACGCGGTGCCGGCCGCGGTGGCGATCTTCTTGAGTTCGGCCAGCGAGTCGGGCAGGCCGTCGGCGATCGCCGCGTCCAGCGTGTCGACGGCCGTCCCGACGGTGCCGACCCACGTCTCGAACGTGTGCGCGTCGACCCCGCTGATCGCCTCCAGGTCCCAGCCCAGCGCCCGCATCAGCCGGGCCCGCCGCCACGGGTCGTACGAGCCGAGCACCGGCTCGGCCAGGGTGCGGAGTTCGCCCCAGAGCAGGGCGAGGACGTTACGGTTCCGCTCGACGTCGTCGCTCATGCGTCCGGGTCTCCTTCACTGCGGTGGTGGTCGTCGCGTCGGGTTCGGCGGGGACTCATCCGGTCACCCGGGACAGCTCGCCGGTGTCCAGCCGCAGCGAGCCACGCCGCGGCGACAGCGTCCGGTCGGCCACCGGCAGCGCGGCGACCGGGAGCTGGTAGGTGGTGCCGCCCGGCCAGGCCGGCCAGGCCCGCACCGCAGCCAGCGCGGCGGGCAGCTCGGCGTCGGCCGTGGCGACCTGGCCGATCGCGGTGATCAGGGCGGTCTCGTGGGTGTCGGTCCAGCCGGTGGGCGGGCCGGTGAAGTCCGGCCCGAGGGTCCGGGCCACGGTCAGCACGGTGCGCAGCTCGGTGGCGGCGCGGGGCACGGTCCGCTGCTCGGGCGGCTCGCCGGCGACCGGCTGCCCGAGGGCGACGAGGTGGTGGGCGCGGTACGCCTGCCAGCAGGCGAGCTGGGCCACCGCCCGTTCCGAGGTGAACAGGTCACCGACCCGGGCCCGGCGGGGATTACCGTCCGGGCCGGGCACGTCCGGCACCGTCACCGGGGCCGCGCCGGGCGGGTCCCACGCGGTGCTGAGCAGGTCGTGCAGGCCCTGGCGGGCGAAGCGCCAGATGCTGTGCCGGACTCCCCGCTGGGTTCGCAGGCCCGCCGTGAAGCGGTGCACCCAGTGCCAGCCGCGCAGGTCGAGCAGCTCGACGACGTTCTCGATCGGCCGGCCCGCGCCGCCGGTGTGGTCGCTCATCGCGGGTCGGGCCCGACTCACCCGCAGCTCGGGGTGGAGCAGGGCGCTACCGTCGACGCCCCAGCCGGGCGTCGCGGACAGCCCGGCCAGCCCGCCCATGGCCTCGTACGCGTCGCGGTCGGTGGCGCGCAGCGCGGCCAGCCAGGCCCAGAGCTGGCCGGGTTCGGTGCGCCAGTCCGGCCGGGGCGGCAGGGTCACCGGCGTCGTGCGGGGCCCGTCCGCCGGCCAGCCGAACGGGCCGATCCGCAGCACCCCCGCGTCGGTGCCGTCCAGCACGTCGAACCAGCCGCCGGTGGAGCCGGGCCGGGTGTTCTCGGCGACCGCCCGCAGCACCTTGAAGGTGGACAGCCGGCGGCGGGCCGGGTCGGCCGTCGCGGGGTCGGCGCTGCCGGCGGCGGCTACCAACGCGGCCAGCGACGGCCCGGCCGACTCCCCCTCCCTCGGCGGGATCAGCGCCTCGGGGAGCAGTTCGACCGCAGGCTCGACCAGCGGGCCGGCCCACTGCGGTGCGGCGGGTCGGCTGCTCCAGCCGCCCAGCGGGATCAGCTCGGGGTGGTTGGCCGGTGCCGGCCCGGCGCCGGCCGGGCGGCCGGTCACCACCCGCGAGTAGAGCCGCTGGTCGGCCGGGTGGGCGGTGTCGGCGTGCCAGACGTTCCCGGCGGCGAGTTGTTGTGGGCTGCCGCCGGCGACCTGCCACGCCTCCACCACCACCGGGCAGCGCCAGCGTTTGTCCAGCCAGTGCCGGACGGTGAGCTGGGTGGCCAGGTCGGCCACCCCGGTGACCGGTCCGAGGTAGCGCTCGGCCTCCGGCACGTCGACCGGCGTCAACCGGTCGGAGTACCGGGCGGCGGTCGCTCCGGCGGGTTCGTGGGCGACCCGGGCCGCGCGGGCGTACGTCTGGAACTCGCGCACCGCCCAGTAGGTGGTCGAGTCGAACTCGCCTGGGTTGCGCGCCGGCCCGAACCCCAGCGTGGCCAGGTCGGCCTGCAACCGGGTCACCCACCGGTCGGTGACCAGGGCGGACAGCCGGTCGGCTCCGTCGTAGTGCGCCTTGACCCCGGAGCGGGCGTCGTGGTCGTCGGGGCGCAGCACGTAGCCGTACGGCGGATCGGCCAGCAGCGAGCAGCCGTACGACAGGTCGATGGTGTAGCTGGTCAGCGCGGCGGCCCGGGTCTCCGAGGGCAGGTGCCACCAGAGGCGCTGGGTGGCTGTCTTGCCCTCGCCCGCCGGCCAGTCGAAGGTGATCTCGCCGAGGTTGTTGTGGCCGACGATCTCCTTGCCGTTGCCCCACTTGCCAAGGTACCCGTCGAGGTTGCGGGCGGCGGCCAGGTACTGCGCCAGCGCCTGGTCGCGGGGCAGCCCGGTCGGGTCGAGGACGCCTTCCGGCGCCCCGTCCCGCCGGACCGTCGGGTCGGCCTCGTCGTGGTGGGCGAACTGCACCTGGATGCTCCACTCCGGCGGGCGGCTGAGCAGCTTCAGCCGGTCGTACTCGCTGACCGCTGGCCGGCCGGAGACCCACCATTCGGAGACGGCGTCGGCGGCCACGCTCACCTGGACCCCGGCCTGGAAGCGCCGGCCCTGACGCTGTTCCTCCTCGTTGGCCCAGCCGACCAGGTCGATCCGGCCGAGGCTGTCCAGCAACGGCACGTAGCCGACGTCGTGCAGCATGCGGGTCAGGAACACCTCGTTACGCAACGCGCTGGAGACGAAGCCGGCGATCACGCCCTCGGTGCGGTTGACCCCCTGGAAGGGGTGGGCCGGGTCAGGGCCGCAGGCGTACGGCAGCGTCGCGGAGTAGCGGATCCGCTCGGCCGAGCCGAAGTGGATGTCGCCGCCGAGCATGACGATCCGCCGACGCCGGACCCCGTCGGGGCCGGGCGGGGCGGCGGAGAGCAGCCGGCCGAGGAACTTGTGGGTGGCCGCGTCGCTGGTGATCCACGCGTCCTCGGCGTCGGCCTCGTACCGGCCGGAGAGGGCCTTCATGGCGGGCTGGGCCACCTGTTCGAGCAGCGGCATGCCGAACACGGCGACCGGTTGCGCCAGCACGGTGACCGACTCGTCGTCCAGCACCCCGCCGCCGCTGATCATCTCGTTGAGCGGGTGGTCGGCGAGCAGCAGCCCGCCGGGGTGCTCGGCGCCGGCCGGGAACTCCCGCCAGGTGCGGGTGTCCAGGGCGACGAGCTGGTAGCGCGGCCAGGTGACCGTGAAGTGGTAGGTGAGCGCGCCGGCCGGGCGGACCGGCCGACCGTCGGTTCCGACCGTGGTGGGCAGGCCGAGGCGTTCCCGCAGCCGCAGGTCGTCCACCGCCCCCGGGGCGGCCAGCCAGCCGCTCAGCGCGGCCAGCAGGTCCCGGCCCGGCTCGCCGGCCGCCCCCTGCTCGGCGAACCGGTCCGGCGTGTTGCCCCAGGCCTGGAAGACCGCGTACGCGGCCATCGCGTTGCGCACGACGCGCCGGCCCAGCTCCGAGGTGACCACGGCGCCGGTGACGAACTCCCGGGTCATGTTCCAGTCGTCGGTGACCTCGTGGTCGTCGGCGACCATGTACGTGGGCACGTTGGCCAGCAGCCGGCGCACCGCCACCAGCCCGCGCTGGAAGTTCATCAGCCGGATGGTCTGTTCCCGCCACCGCAGGTAGCGGTGGATGATCTTCTTCTGCTGGCTGCTGGCGTCGTAGGCGCGGCCGGCCAGCAGCCGGTCGTAGACGGTGTCGCCGGGCCCGCCGCTCTGCGGGTCGCGCAGGATCCGGGTGTCGGCCGGGAAGACGTGCTCGAACCTCGGGTACGTCGCCGGCCAGAGCTGGTCCGACCAGGTCAGCAGGTACATGCAGGCGTACTCGCGCAGCGACATCAGGTGGCTGTCGGCCTCGCCGGAGGTGAACTTCGCGTCCCGGGCCAGGGTCACCCCCCGGTTGCCGGGGGTGAAAAGCCGGTCGGCGGGCGGACTGGTGGAGCCGTCGGGGAGCAGCTCCGGCGGCAGGCCCAGGGCGGCCCCGATGCCGGGCGACGCCGGGACGGCCGGCAGCCCGTCGCGGGCGGGGACCGCGTCGTGCCCGTGCACCATGGACAGCAGGACGTCGGCGACGTCGTCGGCGTAGATCTGGTCACCGCCGAGCACCAGCTGGTGCGGGCGAAGCGTCGGGTTCCCGCCGGCCGCCGCGATGATCGGGTCCAGCACGGCCAGCGCGTCGTGGCCCTCGCCGTGCGGCTTGCGACACGACCCGTGGAAGATCCGGAGCTGCCCGGGGTCCGCCGGGGGCGTCACGAAGCTCGGGTACTCGGGCGCACCGCCCTTGTTCAACGGGTCACCGGCGTAGCTGAGCAGCGATCGGGCGGCGGTCCTGTCGGCGGCCACCGCCCCCGCGGCCAGGAGGCTCGGCCAGGCGCCGGTGGAGCCCGGGAAGGACAGGTCGTAGCCGTAGAGCCGGCCCTGCTGGAGGCCACCGACGGCCTGGACGGTGGCCACGTACAGGTTGCCGCCGAGCCGGACCGCGGCCCGGCTGCCCGTGGCCACCGTGGCGCCCGGGGCGAAGTCCGGACCGGGGCCCACCTCGAACACGGTGAGGACGACGGTGCAGGCGGACCGGACGGCGACGAAGACCGCCACGCTGCCCGGGTCGACCCGCCGCACGATCGGCCCACAGACAACGTGGGGTGGTCCGCCCGGAGCGTCCATCGTCGAGGTTCCTTTCGCAGTTCCACGGGCCGGATCCGGCCGTGTGGGTCGGTGCACCGCGCGGGCCGGCGGGGAGTCCCACCCGTCGCTGCCGGCGGCCGCTGATTCGCGGCACGGTGAACGCGCCACGGCCGCTGCGGTAGCGGCGCACGGCAGTCTGTCCGGCGGTCGCGCCCGTCCACCAGAGACGGGTGTCCCGGGTGGTCGGGACACCCGCCGCTCGGCCGTACGGGCAGCGGACCCCCGGCCCGTTCGGGCGGCGGCGTCCCGGTGCAGAATGAGCGGCTACCCCGGCCTGCCGGCTCCGGTGGCGGGGGTTGCGCCGGGTTGCGAGGCTTACGCCGTGTATGACTACGACCTGTTGGTGCTGGGCTCCGGGCCCAGCGGTCAGAAGGCCGCGATCGCCGCCGCCAAGCTCGGCAGGCGGGTCGCCATCGTGGACCGCCGCGACATGATCGGTGGGGTGTGCATCAACACCGGCACCGTCCCCTCCAAGACGCTGCGCGAGGCCGTGCTCTACCTGAGCGGCATGAGCCAGCGGGACCTGTACGGCAGCAGCTACCGGGTCAAGGAGGACATCACGGTCAGCGACCTGGCCGCCCGGACCCAACATGTGATCAGCCGGCAGACGGACGTCATCCGTAACCAGTTGGCCCGCAACCGGGTCGCGCTGATCACCGGCACCGGGCGGTTCGCCGACCCGCACGCGATCTGGGTGGACGGCGGCTCCGGGCGCGAGTCCCGGATCACCTTCGACCGGGCCGTCATCGCCGCGGGCACCCGCCCGGCCCGCCCGGACAGCGTCGACTTCGACGACCGCACGATCGTGGACTCCGACGGCGTCATCAACCTCGAGGCCGTACCCCGCAGCATGGTCGTGGTCGGCGCGGGCGTGATCGGCATGGAGTACGCGTCCATGTTCGCCGCGCTCGGCACCAAGGTGACCGTGGTGGAACGCCGCGACCGGATGCTCGACTTCTGCGACGAGGAGGTCGTCGAGTCGCTCAAGTACCACCTGCGCGACCTGTCCGTGACGTTCCGCTTCGGCGAGGAGGTCGCCGCCGTGGAGAAGCACCAGACCGCGGCGCTGTGCGTCCTGAAGAGCGGCAAGAAGATCGTCGCGGACACCGTCATGTACTCGGCCGGCCGGCAGGGCCAGACCGACGACCTGGCGCTGGAGGCGGCCGGGCTGGCGGCCGACCGGCGCGGCCGGATCGCGGTCGACGCGAACTACCGCACCACGGTGGACCACATCTACGCGGTCGGCGACGTGATCGGCTTCCCCGCGCTGGCGTCCACGTCGATGGAGCAGGGCCGGCTGGCGGCGCAGCACGCCTGCGGCGAGCCGGTCCGCGAGCTGCACGAGTTGCAGCCGATCGGCATCTACACGATTCCCGAGATCAGCTTCGTCGGGCGGACCGAGGAGCAGCTCACCGACAGCTCGACGCCGTTCGAGGTCGGTGTCGCCCGCTACCGCGAGCTGGCCCGCGGCCAGATCGTCGGCGACTCGTACGGCATGCTGAAACTGCTCGTCTCGCCGGACGACGGCCGCCTGCTCGGCGTGCACGTGTTCGGGACCGGGGCCACCGAGATCGTCCACATCGGGCAGGCCGTCATGGGCTGCGGCGGCACGGTCGACTACCTGGTCGACATGGTCTTCAACTATCCGACCCTGGCCGAGGCGTACAAGGTGGCCGCCCTGGACGCGTCCAACAAGATCCGCAACATCACCCGGATCGACGGCTAGCAAAAATACGCCCGACTATGCGCCGGACGCATCGCACAAGGTTCACCATATGAAGGTCGGCGCATTGTTCGACGTCGAACGTTGACACCCCGAAGCACCTGTGGCAGGTTGACGAATGGCACGGGGCGCCCACCCTCTGAAACTTAATCTCGGCGTTTTCGCCGTTTCGGGGTGTGGCACTCCTGGCCTCGTCCTACCCGTATCACGGATTACTACCGGATCGCCGCCAGCTTCACCGACGATCCGAGAGCCGAGCGGAAGGGGGGCCCAAAATGCGTTACATCCACTGACATGTCGCGCTGCCGCGGCCGTCCGGCGCGTCCGGGCGGTCGCGGCGCCATGTGCCCGCGAACAGCCCACCACCTCGGAAGGGACGTCTCCTGTGGCGGACGAGGCCACTGCTGCGGTGCGTGACCCGATCTACGATCCACTGACCCCGTCCGTGATCGCGGACCCGTACCCGTTCTACCGGAAACTCCGGGAAACGAATACGGTCCACTGGCACGAGTTCCTGGATTCCTGGGTCGTCACGGGCCATGCGGAGTGCCGACAGGTGCTCGGCGACACCACGAACTTCGGCTCCGACTTCCGGCGGATCGGTGTCGAAATCCCGGACACCCAGTTGAGCGTGCAGTCACTCGATCCTCCCGAGCACGGCGCCATTCGACACCTGCTCGTTTCGGCATTGCACGAGCAGCCCCTGACCACCGTACGACAGCAGTTCGCGACGATCGCCGCGCGGCAACTCTCCGAACTGTCCGGGCAGCCCGGGGCCGTCGACCTGGTGAGCCGGTTCGCGCGCCCCGTCGCGCTGCGGACGATCACCGCCTTCCTGGGCGTGCCGCCGCCCGACGGCGCCGAGTTCGAGCAGTGGTCCAACGCGATCGTGCGGAGCATGGACGCCGGCATCGAACCCACCCGGGCGGAGCCGGGCAACCAGGCGCGGGCGGAGCTGAGCCGGCTCGTCACGCGGTGGCTGGCCGACGCCGACGAGCGGGGATTCGTCGGGGCGGCCCGGCGGGCCGCACGGGCTCAGGACGTGCCGGCCGCGGTGCTGGCCAACTCGTTGCGCGCGGTGCTGCACGCCGGTTACGAGTCGGTCAGCCGGCTCCTGGGCGGCGTCCTCGCCCGGCTCGTCCGGCACCCGGAGCTGCTGGCCGGCCCGGCGACCACCGACGAGGCCCTCATCGACGAGCTGATCCGGCTGGACGGCCCGGTGCAGGCCGACGCGCGGGTGTGCGTACGCGACCACGCGGTCGGCGGGCAGACGGTGCGGCGGGGCGACGTGCTGGTGCTGTTCATCGCGGCGGCGAACCGCGACCCGGCGGTCTTCCCCGACCCCGACGCCGTGCGCCTGACCCGGCGCAGGGGCCTGCACCTGGCCTTCGGCCGGGGCGCGCACGCCTGCCTGGGCGCCGGCCTGGCGACCCTCCAACTGCGCGAGGTGCTGGGGGCGCTGCGCGCGGGCGGGCTGCGGCTCGCGCCGGCCGGCCCGGCGAACTACGAGCCCACGGCCACCCTGCGCGGGCTGGCCGAGCTTCCTGTATCGGTGCGCAAGTCGCACCAGACTGACTGACCGTGCCCGACAACGACCGGAGGTTTCGTGCGTAGCGTGAGGGTGTACCACAGACTGGCCGGGCTGGTCGGCGCGTTGTTGCTGGCCGGCGTCGCCCTACCCCCGGGCGGTGCCGCCCGGGCCGCGCCGGGGTCCCTGGCCGACCGGCTGGCCGCGACCGTCAGCGGCGCCGGGGTCCACCGTCACCTGACGGCGCTCCAGCACATCGCCGACGTCAGCGGCGGCGACCGCGGCTACAACCGCGTCGGGTTCACCCGCTCGGCCCGGTACGTCAGCACCGTGCTGCGGGCCGCGGGGTACCAGGTCGTGGAGCAGACCGTCCCCTACACCGACTTCGACATCACCACCGAGCGGCTACGAATCGACGGGGCCGGCGGCGGTGACGTGCCGGTGCTGATGACCCGGTTCACCCCGTCGACGCCGGCCGAGGGCATCGAGGCACCCGTGGCGGCGCCGATCGACGGGCGCTCCGGCTGTGACCCGGCCGACTACGCCGGCGTCGACGCCGCCGGAGCGATCGTGGTGCTCGCCCGGGCCGCCTGCGGCTACACCCGCCAGCAGCAGGTCGCCGCCGGCCTGGGCGCACGGGGGGTGCTGCTGTACTACGTCACCCCGTCCCCGGAGAACAGCTACCGGTTCCACGCCTTCACCCCGGAGGCGTTCACGATCCCGACCGCCTCGGTCGCCCAGCGGGACGGGGAGGCGCTGGCCCGCGCCGCGCGCGGCGACGGCGCCCGCGTGCACCTCACGCTGCGGGCCCAGTCCGTCGCCCGGACCACGGTGAACGTGCTCGCCGAGACCGCCGGTGGCGACCCGGACAACGTCGTGCTGCTCGGTGCCCACCTCGACAGCGTCCCCGAGGCAGCCGGCATCAACGACAACGCGACGATGGCCGCCACGGTCCTCCAGGTGGCCCTGGCGCTGGCCAACCGCCAGCACGCAGTGACCAACAAGGTGCGGTTCGCCTGGTGGGGCGCGGAGGAGATGATCAACGTCGGCTCCGGGCACTACGTGGCCACCCTCTCCGGCGACGAGCGGCGGCGCGTCGCGGCCGTGCTCAACGGGGAGCTGATCGCCTCGCCCAACTACGGTCGCTTCGTCTGGGACCCGGGGACCGGCGGCGGACACGTGCTCGCCAACCTGTTCACCGGGTACTTCGACCGTCGGGGGCTGCCCTACGAGCGGACCGGCCCGGAGTCCATCGGGTCCGACCACCTGGCGTTCGAGGCCGTCGGCATCCCGACCGGCGGGATCGACGGCGGCAACCTGCAGGTCAAGACACCGGCGCAGCAGGCCCGCTTCGGGGGCCTGGCCGGGCAGATGTTCGACCACTGCTACCACCAGCGCTGCGACCGGCTCGACACCCTCAACCGGCAGGCCCTGGACGCCAACGTCCCCGCCGTGGCGTGGGTGCTCGGGCGGCTGGCCGAGGACGTCCGGGACGTCCGGGCGGCGACCGCTGCGGGGCCGGACCGACAGATCGCGTACCCGCCTGCGCGGGACTGAGCAGAGCAGCACCGGCCGGCAACGCGTCCACGAAGGGCGGGCGGCACCGATCCCGTACGCGAAGAGGGGTTCGACAGTGGAAGTGCCGCCCGATTCTGCCCAGGTCGAACGTCTCGCCACGCTGCTTCAAGGACACGCCGTCACGCAACTGCTCGCGTCGGCGGCGCGCTTCCGGATCCCCGACCTGTTGGCCGAGGACGCCCTCCCGGTCGCCGGCATCAGCGCGCGGACCGGAATACCGGTGTCCGCGCTGAACCGGTACCTGCCGGCCCTGGAGGGGCTCGGAATCGTCCGGTGCGAGCCCGACGGCACGTACCGCGTCACGCCGCTCGGACGCCTGCTGCGGCGCGACACCGGCGCGCTCCACGGTCAGGCCCTGATGTCCGGCGACGAGTACTACGGCGCCTGGCAGGAACTGGACCACTGCCTGCTCACCGGCGAGTCGGCGTTCCACGCCCGGCACGGACGCGGGCTGTGGGAGATGGCGGCGGGGAAGCCCGACCTCGCCGCCGGTTTCGCCCGTACCATGCGCTGGAACTCCGCCCGGGCCCTGTCCGACGTCCTCGCGCTCTACGACTTCACCGCCGCGCGGCTCGTGGTGGACCTGGGGGCGGGCGACGCCACGTTGCTGTGTGGTGTCCTGGCCCGCTACCCGAAGGCCCGGGGGCTCGCCGTCGAACAGGGTTCGATGGCGGCACACGCCGCAGCAACCGTGCGGGAGGCCGGCCTGGACCAGCGGTGTGCCGTGCAGACCGGCGACATCCGGCGGGCGGTGCCGAGCGATGGTGACGTCTACATGCTCAAGTCGGTCATCCACAACTGGCCGGATGCTGCCGCCGTGGACATTCTGCGCACCGTCCGGGACGCCATGCCGGCCGGCAGCCAACTGCTCCTGGTCGAGAAGGCCCACGACAGCGCCGACCCGCAGGCGGCGCTGCGGGATCTGACGATGATGGTGCTCTTCGCCGGCCAGGACCGCACGCCCACCGAGTACCACGCACTGCTCACCCGGGCCGGCTTCACGCCCTCCGCACCGCGACTGGGCAGCTCCGGGATGTGCCTGATCGCCGCCACCGCCGCCAGCGTCGGCCATCGCGACGCGGCGCGGCGCACGCCGAACACCGGGGAGACGCCGCGCTGATGCCCCCTGCCGAGGGTGTCGGCCTCACCTCTCGGCCAGCGCCAGGACGCGTCGCTTCATCGGGGGCGCGTAAGGCCATTCAGGATCCGGTCGTCTGGTACCTGCGGACCGCAGCTTCGGCGAGCTGGGTGAGGTATTTGTCGTCGCCGGGTTCGTTGCCCTCCTCCTGGACGACCACCAGAGCGGTTCCGATCCGGACGAGTATGCTGTCCCATTCCAGCGGGTCAGAACCGGACGTACTGATGTTGCTGACGTGAATACTGTCATCGCCGAGCTGCGGCCCTGGTGCCACTGCGAAGCGGCACCTTTCGCCGACGCCAAGGCCGGACGACACGACGACGGTGGGGCAACGGCCGATGAAGGTTCGCAGGTCCGTCATCGCTCGTCGTGCACCGTCATCGGCGTAGGTCCTGAGAACTTCGGTTGCCACCCAGAAGACATCGGGATCCGCGTCATAGCTGAGGGTGGCTGCGGCCATCGCTGACGGAGTCCCGGTCAGCCGCCTGGCCGACAGCAGCGGGATCATGTCCGCACAGGACAGGTCGGCGCTTGAGCGTTGATCTCCAGCATCCTGCGCCATGACTGTCGCGATCTGCACAGTGAATCCGGGCGGCACTGACTCCGTGGTCACCAAGCGTGCGGACAGCGTCGCGGAGTAGCCGGATCCGCCGGTCGCCGGAACTGCTGGGGAGGCTGGCTTCGTGGCTGCGGCCGAGCCCGTCGCCTGCGCCGTGGAGGAGATCGTTTCGCCCGCTGATCGATCCGCTGTTTGAGCCGTTGAAGAACCGCACGCGGTCACCATGCCGACGGCCACCACCGCGACCAACCTACGCAGCACCATCCGAAGCATCCGGGCAGACCCCACCTCTCGCGCGAGACGCGTCAGGCTACCAGCGTGCGTGACACCGTCAGTTTCGGAATCGTGTTGATCTGCACGATCGGCAGCCGCGCCAGGCACCCAGTGAATACGCAGCGCTCAGTTGCGGCTGCGCGAGGGCCACCGTAAGCCGGTGTTGATTCTCTGTCGGGCACAGAGCGGGCACGATGGTCGGCGTAGTCACGGGCACACTTCGCCCCGAATTACATCCGGCCGCCTACAGCACCTCGAAGTCCGGCTGCACGCGCAGTTCAGTCCGTCGGTGCCCGTTGGTCTGCACAGGAGACCGATGCCGCGCTTCCCATGATCGTCTCCCAGGTTTCTCCCGTCGTCCCCTGCCCCGCCGCTGATGGGGTTACTGACGGAATGCGGCTCGCGAGGTGACTGAACGCCGGTCCCGTCGGCAATTCATGCAGTTAGGGCACGTCATGCGGTCCCCGGAGCCTCCAGGACCATACGAATCTCCGTCATTTCGTAGCCGGCGCGGTCGAAGGCGGCGGCCATTGGGACGTTCGTGGTGTCCGTCGTCGCAGTGATGCGCTCGGCGCCTTCGGTCGCATGAAAGAGGGTGATCTCGCCGAGGATCTCGTCGATCAAGCCCTTGCCGCGCTGCTCAGGCACGACACCGAGATAGCCGACGTTGCGGTTGTACGGGGTAGCCGACGGGACCGCCAGACCGGCGAGCGTGCCATCGGGCAGCTCCGCGAGCCTCCACCAGGAGCGCTCGCCCGGGCAGTCGAGGTAGAACCGCATGTCCTCCTCGGCCAACTGCCTGGCGTCCTTCGTACGCAGCTCGTCACGGGTGGCCTGGTCGAGGCTGCCCGCCGACACCCGGACGAAGGCCTCCAGGAACTCCTCGTCGCTGCCCTCGCGGAACGTCAGGCGACCGCCGGCCTCAGGCAGTCCTGCCGCAGGAGTCCACTCGTAACGTAGGCGTTGAATCTCCCGGCCCAACCCTGTACGCAAGCCGGCTTCACGGCGCCAAGCCACCGCCTCGGTCAGCTCCGATCGAGTACGCCAGTCCGCTGGAAGGGCGAGGTTGTACAGCGGGCGCGTACCGAAGGCGATGTGCCCGGCGTCGAGGAGCCTGGTGGCGACGGCGACCGGATCGGCGACCGTGGAACGTACCTGGAGGCAGTCGAGCGCTATGGGTCGCTCGCTGTCGGCACGCCCCCACCACAGCGCCCGGGCAAGGACCTGTCCGCCTTCGTCCTCGGCAAGCCAGATCCACTCCGGGCGGAACTGGTTGGCGTCAAGCTCCTCGCGGATCCTCTCAGCGGTCAAGGCGGCGACGGGACCGTCTGCCGGGTACGCGGCGGCACGGTCCAGGGCGGTGGGGTCCGCGGTGGCGGGAAGGAATCGCATGCGACTCATGATCATGCTGGGAAGTACCCGGAGCAAAGTATTTGTTGCTGGTACTGCTGGTGGCCGCGTACTGGCGCACCAACCTGACCATGCGTCAGATCGGGCCACTGTTCGGGGCGTCGCACCCCTGCAGGTCGCCATCGACGCAAGCACACGCTTGCTCATCGCCATCGGCGACCCACAGCCCGGCAAATGCAACGAACGATCGTCTACCGCACCAGCAGCATCGAGGAGAAACTCAACGGGCGGCCCGTCATGGCCGACGGCGCCTACCGAGGCAACCCAAAGGTGATCATCCCGTACCGCAAACCTGTCGACGGCAGCGCCCTGCCAGCCTGGAAAGAAGAGCTGAACACCCACCTCCGCACCGTCCGAGCCGGAGTCGGACATGCCCTGGCCCGCATGAAGTGCTTCAAGATCCTGCGCGATTACCGCCGTGCCGCCCACACGCTGGTTGGTTCCGCTTCCGACATCGCCAACCTTCACAACATCATCCTGGCCGGCTGACCGTCGATACGGCAGCGGGCAACGCCTCATCCACTGACGAGAGGCCCTCAGAGAGGACGAAATGAGCAGCCAGTACATCGTCATCACCGGTGGACCCGGAGCCGGCAAGACCATGCTGATTGACAGCCTGCGTGATGCCGGCTACGTCTGCGTCGACGAAGCGGGACGACAGATCATCCAGGACCAGATGTCGATCGGCGGTCAGGCGCTGCACAACGGGGACTCACGACTGTTCGCCGAGATCATGCTCAGCTGGGAGATCCGCTCCTACCGCCAAGCCGGTCGGCATGCCGGACCAGTCTTCTTCGACCGTGGGATTCCGGACCTGGTCGGCTATTACCTCCTGCTCGGCCAGCCCGTTCCGGCGCACGTGACAGCCGCGGCGCAACTGTTCCGCTATCACCAGCGTGTCTTCATCGCCCCGCCCTGGCCGCAGATCTACACCACCGACAGCGAACGACACCAAGACTTCGCCGAAGCCATGCGTACCCACGACGCCATGGTTGCTGCCTACACCCAACATGGCTACGAGCTCAGCACCCTGCCGCGCAGCGATGTTGCCTCTCGCGTCAAGTTCATCCAGCAACGAACAGCAACCGCCGGGCGCCGAGCTCCTGAATCGCCTCGCCCAAGCTGCCCCGAGTTACGAGACGTCTCTTAAGTCACCCAGCCTGACCAAAGGTCATGATCAAGTTACTGGCCCCGCCGCTTCCACCTGTGGCCACTTGCCAGGTCAGTCTTGGAGCTTCCGGGGAGCCGGAGGGCCAAGGCCAGGGCCAGACCGGAACAGACGAAGAAGGTTGCCATCCAGCCGTTCTCCGACGCAGGTACGGCGAGCAGCGCGGGAACGACGAGGACCGGCAGCCGTGCTACGACACGGCTACGGGTGCCGGTTACGAAGACCACCGCGATCAGGCCAGAGCCGGCCAACCACCCCAGGAGGCCATAGCACGGCACGGCGGAGAGGTAACCGTTGACCAGCCTGGACACATCCACTCCGTCGCCGGACAAGACCTGGTCGGCCAGGGTGAGCGCCACAAAGACCAGCGAGATCGCCACCAGTGCGATCGGCAGATTCCAGAAGAACCAGGGGACACCCCAGCCGAACGATCCGGCATCGTGACGCGTTCTTCTTTCCACCAGCACCTTCTACCTCCGCGCTGCGTGGCGGCACGGACCGCACCCTAGGCAAGATACCGTCTGGCCGTCGACCCGCCCGTCGGGGGAGCGGGCCCAGCCGCCGGGCGTCAGGCGCGCCGGCCGCAGTGCGGCAGCGAGCGGCCGGCGCGCGCCCAAACGGCGGCGCGTGCGGCCCGTTCAGGGCCGCCTTGATAGACGTACAGAAAGCCCTCCCACACTGGCCGGCAGCCGGCCTGCCCTCCGTCGAATGATGTGCGACACGCGTCCGCCAGGTGATCTGCGACAGTGGTCGGTTTCCGGCACTCTGGGCTCGACGTCTCCGCGGGGCGTCGAGACTCAGGAGGCCGGGATTGGTACTGGTTGTCTTGTCGGTTGTCGAGCAACGTCTGGACGCGGTTCGGGCGGTCCTGGCTGGTTCGGGGGCGACGGAGGTGGCCGCCAACCGTGGGTGGATCGGTCGACGGTGCATCGATGGGCGAGCCGGTATCTGAGCGAACAACTGGGCGGGTTGGCTGACCGGTCGCATCGGCCGCGCTCATCCCCGCCCAGGTGGCGGAGTTGATCGAGGTCGAACGCGCCGTCAACTGCGGCGGCGGGAT
The DNA here is from genome assembly GCF_050948415.1 of Micromonospora sp. CA-111912. Taxonomy (NCBI): domain Bacteria; kingdom Bacillati; phylum Actinomycetota; class Actinomycetes; order Micromonosporales; family Micromonosporaceae; genus Micromonospora; species Micromonospora sp. CA-111912. The sequence continues at coordinate 3,061,972 of NZ_CP192007.1, read as the reverse complement.
CTCGCTGGGCCAACACATCGTCCTGGCCGCAGAGATCCTCGCCGGACGCCGCATCGGCATCCGCATCGAACCCACCACCCTCATGTTCTACGACCTCGGCACCCGACCAGCCGGACCACCACCACGACCATCGATCGAATCCGAAACGACGACCTCTTCGTCCCGAACTGTCGGCAGCGCGGTCGGATCGGGTGTCGTCCGAGGTCACATGTCCTGCTGGGGGTAGTCCCGGTCGGTTTCGGTCGGGTGAGTTGCTGTACTCCATAGCTGTACTTGCTTGGCTGCGCGGAGGACGTCATGGGCGGCGGTGGCCACCGGGCAGTTTGCCGTCCGGCAGATCGGGCAGCGGCCGTCGGGTCGGGGTTGATGGTCGCGGAGGACCCAGCGGGCGGTAAGGATGAGCCGGTTGCGGATCTGGGCCAGGGAGAGGAACGGCGCGGTCATCCTCAGCCCACCCCGAGGGTGGCGGCGAGGTGGATGAGCGCCGTTGGGGCGGTGGGGTCGCGGACGACTTGGGCGAGCAGGTCTCGGCCGGCTGGTCGGTGGCGGATCTCGGCCGGCGCAACGCGGTCGGCCTCCATCAGGATCCGGCCGGCGCTGATCGGGTCGTCGGCCTGGAGATAGGCGCGGGCGGCGTCGATCAGGTGCGCGGCGCGATGTTCGGCGGGTAGCCACCGCCAGCCGTCCCGGGTGGTCGCTTTCTCGTGCCAGGCCACGGCGTCCCCTCCGTCGCCCAACTCCACCGCTGCGGCGACCCGGGCCAACTCCACCGCCGTCGGCCCGAACCCGGTGCGGTGGTGGTCATGCCCGTCGCCGACTCGGGCGGCCAGGGCGGCGGCCTCGTCGAGCAGTTCGGCCACCACCGCGTCGTCCCCGTGGCGGGCGGCGGCCAACGCCGCCTGGAGGAGCAGTGTTCCGCACAGAGACAACTCCGGGGGTAGGCCGAACTCGATCACCGGTGGGGCGATCCGATAGGCGGCGGCCAGCATCGCAGACTTCGCCACCCGCACCTGCCCAGACGCGCGCAGCACCTGACCGAGCTGCACCGCTGCGGCGGCCACCAACACTCGGTCACCCGTGGCAGCGATCATCGCCCGGTCGACAGCAAGCCACGCCAGGTTCGGGGCACCCAGCTTGACCAACAGCGACGCGGTGATCCGGTACGCCTCCACCAGCGGCACCCGACCCGCCACCGGATCAGTGTCGTGGGCGCGCTCGACGTCGGCCAGCAACTCCGGCAGCAGGTCGACCACGTGTGTATAGCGGGCGTGCTGAAAGGTCGTCCAGGCGTGCGCGACCTGGCGGGCCATCTGGACAGCCGGCAGCACCGGCCGGCTGCCTCCGGGTCGGCCGAGGGGAATCTCGTACCGGGACAGCGCCGCCCGGATCCGCTCGACCTCCGCGGTCCGCTCGGTCACCTCGGCGGGCTGAACGTCCCGACCGAGCAGTACTGCCGTGTCGATGCGCAAGACGGTGGCAACCTCCTGGATGGTCGACACCTTGTCCAGGGAGCGGACACCGCGCTCGACCTTGTCCACCCAGCTCTTCGACTTACCCAGCCGGTCGGCGAACATCTGCTGCGACAGCTTCCGCCGCCCGCGCCAGTACGCCACCCGACGCCCGACCGGCGACACCTCAGCGCTGCTCACGACGCCACCGCCGATCCGGCATCGCCCGGGTGATCTCCTCCGTCGGTGATCGATCCGCCTGAGCCTGGGCGAGAAGCCGTTGCTTCGCCGCCTCTCGCTCAGCAGCCTGAACCTGCTCGCCCCGGCTCACCGCCGGCTCGTTGCCGTCACCCTGCATTCCCACCTCCATCAGCGGAAGCGCGGCGGCAGACCGGCCGTCGCATGTCCACATTGACGCTGGAACGTCACCAACCGCGACGGCACAAGGTTCGACAAACCGACCACATTGCTGGCGACATTCCGACGACATACCGCTATCGTGGCGGTCATGACCGTCCCGAACACCGCCCTACGCGCAGTCCGTACCGGGATGCGCATGAGCCAGGACGACTTCGCTCGCGCACTCCAGGCCGCCGGCCACCGCGTCGGCGAGCCCAACGACGCCAACAAGAGACTCGTCCAGCGATGGGAATCCGGCGCGATCGCCGCACCACGACCCGTCTACGCCCGTGCGTTGGAGGTCGTCACCGGACTGCCCATCTCGCTGCTCGGCTTCGCCGCAGTGCCCGGCGAACATGTCGCTCAAGACCAGCACGGTGGTCACGACCTGACATCTCCCATGTCCAACCTGGCCACGCCGACGCCAACGTCCAGGCCAACCACAGTCCACAGGTCATACGAGGGCGTATGGCTCAGCCGCTACCAGTACTACTCCAGCGGTCGGGGTGACTCCTTCGCCGGGCAGCACTTCGTAGTTGTGCTTCAGCACGGCGACCGGCTGACCGCGCGCAGCTTGCCTGGCTCGGCGGCATCGTCTCTGTCACTCGATCTGACCGTTGACGGTGCCGTTGTCACTGGCACCTGGGTGGAACAGACCGATTCGGCCGGCTACTACCGAGGCGCCCGCTATCACGGCGCGATCCAACTCCTGGCCGAGCCCACGGGCCGACGGATGGCCGGAAAGTGGATCGGGTTCGGCAAGGACATGGACGTCAACACTGGCCCATGGGAGCTGGTTTTCCGGGATGCCTCGACCTCCAAAGCGACGCTCGATCGGTACAACACCTCGACGACGTAACGTGCGGGCTTTTCCTGCCCCGCTCCGCAGGAGTTCCGATCCTGCCCTGCCCGAAGGCAGCAGTCTCCACGGAAAGAGTCAGATGAGCGAGGACCAGTACTCCGCGATGAGGTTCATCTTCGAAGCCGACGTCCTCAAACGCGCCGCCCGCACCGGCTGGTGGTTCGCCGGAGTCAAGCACCCCGAAACCATCGCCGAACACTCCCACCGCACCGCCCTGATCGGCATCATCCTCGCCGCCATGGAAGGAGCCGACCCCGCCCGGGTCACCATGCTCTGCGTCCTGCACGACACCCAGGAAACCCGCACCACCGACCTGCCCCACATCGCCAAGCGCTACCTCACCGCCGCACCCAACACCACCATCACCGCAGACCAGGTCGCCGACTGCCCACCCGCCGTCACCGACACCATCACCGCCGCCGTCACCGAATACGAAGCCGGCGAAACCCTCGAAGCCATCGCCGCCCGCGACGCCGACAAACTCGAATGCCTCGTCCAGGCCGTCGAGTACCGCCACCAGGGCATCGACAACATCCGCAGCCCGGCCACGAAGTCCCGGACCCGGCGCCGTGGTTCCGGCCGGACAAAGCGTGATCCGACCGTGTCCATCAGCCCGTCAAACAACGCGGCCCATCGCTGAACGTCTACTCCGTAGGCGGCAGCCACCGCCGCATCCTGTTTGGTCCACACAACCTCAGGCTCGACGGTGGCTGCTCACTGTCGACGGACGAAACCACACCGTCACAGCAGGTCAGACGGTTCTCCTGCTGAAGTATTAGCCCTATCCGCTCATCACCACACCAGGCATGCCCGGTCAGGGCCGTTTAGTCAAGGTATTCCAGGGACTTGACGGGGCCGTGGCTAGGCGGCCACGTTGAGAAGGAACTTTTCGTGATCGCCACCCGGGGCGCCGAACTGACAGTTGACTACCCCACCGCCACCGTTGGTGGAGGCCGTCACCCCGAAGCCGACCAGGCGCAGAAACGAATTCGGAAAGAACGTCGACTCGAAGGAGAACGAGCCACCTGCCTGCGGGAGAAGCTTGAACGTCTCGTGGGTACCCACGTGGACCTGGCAGTTGACGGTCCCACCGCCCGGCCCCCCGGGGATCTGCGGCAACTCGGCGGCGTCCATGCGCAGATTCACGTTCGAAAAGGTCGCCGACGCGAAGGCGAACGAGCCGTCGGCCTGCGGGAGAACCTTGAACTTCTCGTAGGGTCCCGCGCCAAATTGGCAGTTGACGATCCCACTGCCAGACCCGTTCCAGGTCGTCACCCCGGTGCCGTCCATGCGCAGATACACCTTCGGAAAGGTCGTCGACAGGATCGTGATCGGTGTGTTTCCGAGCGCAGCGAGGTCCGCCACTGACAACGGCATGAGAAGTCCTCTCTTTCTTCGGGAATTCTCACTCACGATAGTCGGATCGTCACGGAGAGATAAACCCTGGCGTTTGGCGAAGGGTGAACGTAACGACGATGGTGGACGGATGTGACAATACCGAAATGCAACACCATGCCGGGATTCTCCCGAGCGGCGAGGACTGGCGGTGCCGGTTGGCCAGAGCCGAGAGCGAGCGCGATCAGCGTCGCGGCTTCTCCACCAGTAGTTCTGGTCACGCCGAATCCGCCTACTAATTAGTGCGGTTGGCGCTGACGCTCGGCCGCTGTTGACCTGTAAGCGAGTCGATGCCGAGCAACGATCGGCTGCAATAAATGGCAAACCCGCTCGGCCTGGGAACCGGATAGGGATAATACTTCAGCAGGAGAACCGTTCTGACCTGCTGTGACGGTGTGGTTTCGTCCGTCGACAGTGAGCAGCCACCGTCGAGCCTGAGGTTGTGTGGACCAAACAGGATGCGGCGGTGGCTGCCGCCTACAGAGTAGACGTCAGCGATGGGCCGCGTTGTTTGACGGGCTGATGGACAGACCGGAGGTCGTCAACCAGCAAAACGCGCGGCTTCTCCGCATTCACGAAGCCATTCTTCGCCGCGAACTTCCCTACCACCACTGCGTTTGATGGCTATTCGCAGTCGGCCGTGGTGGCCTGCTGATTCAAGCGTGTGCGCCGTGGGTGCTCGGGTCACTATGGGTGGAGTGGTGGCGCGGCTACCGTGGGTGCACGGCGTAGGTCAGGTGCGTCACCCGCGACGACGACTCCGAACGGACCGGCTCCAGCGCGACCTTGGACGCGTCCACGCCGTCGAACAGGCGGGTGCCGGCGCCGAACAGCACGGGTGAGAGCGCGATCGAGAACTCGTCGACCAGGCCGGCGTTGAGGTACTGCAGGATCGTCTCGCTGCCGCCTGCGATGCGGACGTCCCGGTCGCCGGCGGCGTCGCGGGCCTGGCCCAGCGCGCTGTGGATGCCGTCGTTGACGAAGTGGAACGTGGTCCCGCCCGGCCGTTCCCAGGGGTCGCGCTGCTGGTGGGTGACGACGAACACGGGGGTGTGGAAGGGCGGCTCCCCCGGCCATGCCTGCTCGCCGAGGTCGAACATGCGCTTGCCCATGACGCTTGAGCCGGTGCGCTCGAACGTCTCTCGGGCGATGTCGTTGTCGCGCCCTTCCTCGCCGCCTTCACCCAGGTTGAGGTTCTCTCGGAAGAATCGCTGCGGAAAGATCCACGCCTGCAGTTCCATCCACTGCGCCGTCCAGCGCTCCAGCCTCGGGTCCTGCTCCCGCTGCTCGGGCGTGGCGAGCATGCCTTCCATTGACTCGGGTGCGCTGAAGCCGTCCAGCGACATCGACACGCTGAAGAACACTTTCCCGGCCATCAGCGGCCCTCCTCCTTCTGTGCGATCTCGGTGACGTAGGCCGCCAGGTTGCTCAGCGTCTGCTGGCCACCCTCGATCGCGTGGTACTCCTCCACGGCCTGGTCGCGCAGTTGTTTGGTGGGGAAGACCGTGCGCATCACGATCTGGGTCGCGGTGCCCTGCGACGCGAAGGCCAGGGTCGACTCGAAGGCGTTGGGGTCGTCGCGGGACTCACCGTGCAGCAGCACGATCCGCTCCGGTGGGGCAATCTCGGTCCAGGTGATCCACTCCTGGTAGTCGGTCCCGTCCGGGGCGTGCATCACGAAGTCCCAGGCTCCGCCCTCGCGGAACTCGAAGGCCCGGGTGGTGGTGGTGAACCCGTCCGGACCCCACCACTGCGACAGGTGCCGGACGTGCGTGAACGCCTCGAACACCAGCTCCCGTGGGGCGTCGATGACCCGGGAGACGACGGTCTCCCGGTCGGCAGTCGCCGACTCCGCCCGCGTTTCTTGCCTTGCCTCTGCCATCGCTCATTCCTCCTGTTGTGTCTGCTTGAGGTCCTGCACGTAGGTGTCCAGCCGGTCGAAACTCTCGTTCCAGAACCGCTCGAATCCGCCGACCCACTCGTGGATCGGCCGCAGCCCGCGGGCGTCCAGGCCGTAGAGGCGCTGCTTGCCCGCCCCGCGGACCCGCACCAGCCCCACCTCCCGGAGCACCCGCAGGTGCTTGGACGCCCCCGGCTGGCTCATCCCCAGCTCCTGGGCCAGGTCGCTCACCGGCCGCTCACCCGCTCGCAGCAACGCCAGGATGTCCCGGCGCTGCGGCTCGGCAATCGCGTTGAACGCGTCCGACGTCGTCGCTGCTCGTGCCATGCAACCATCATATTCCTTTAACGGAATATGTTCAAGCTAGCGAACCCCTCGCCTACAAGTCGGGAAGCGGTCGCTGAAGGTGATGGCGGCCAGGTAGGCCGGCCAGCCAGCGGTCCAGGGCCGCCGGGGAGCGGAACAGCAACACCGGCGGCCCGGACGGATCCGCCTGCCAGGCCCGCATCCGTCGGCGGGCCCGGCCGAACGCGGTGACGTGCCACACCAGGATCGAGTCCCGGGACAGCACGCTGCCCAGCGACTCGCGGTTGCCGTTGCAGATCTCCTCCCCCGTCACCAGCCGGCGCACGGTACGGCGCAGCAGCCGCCACGAGGAGCACCGACGCGGGTAGTCCAGGCAGACCACCAGGTCGGCGCGAGCCAGCGGCACATCCCGCCACCCGTGGTACGCCCCGTCGAGGATCCAGCGGTCCCGTCGGCAGATCTCCTCGATCCGGCTGCGCTGCTGCGCGACCGGCACCTCGACCCAGCCGGGCTGCCAGAGCAGGTCGTCGACCGGGTACCACGGCACCCCGAGGCGCTCGGCCAGCCGCTCCGCGAGGGTGGACTTGCCCGCGCCGTACACCCCGTAGATCAGGATGCGAGATGGTGCGCTCATCGCGGCAGCGTACGCCCGCCGGCGACCCGGCAGCGTGTTACGGAGCGTTGCGGTTGGTGAGGGCGATGAGGAGTTCGCGGGCGTGCGCGAGCCGGTCGGCGGTGATCGTCGGGTCGTAGTGGGCGGCAGCCGCCATGCCTTCGGCCGCGTACTGGACGATGAGGACGCAGTCGGGGTGCAGGCCGTCCTGCGCGAAGGCGTCGGCCCACTGTTCGGCGTCGGCCTGGGCGGCTTCGGTCACGCCGGGCACCATGTGCACGCTGTTCCACAGCCCGGAGTAGGCGAAGAAGTTCATCGCCTCGGCGCTGCCGCCGCACAGCGCCCGGACGTAGGCGCGCAGGACCTTGCCGGGGTGGTTCTCGGACAGGTCGAGGAACCTCATGACCTCCTCTCGGAATCGTTCCAGCGTGTCGGTGGCGACCGCCAGCAGGAGCACGTTGCGCGTGGGGTAGTGGTGCAGCAGTCCGCCCTTGGACACGCCCGCTTCTTCCGCGATGCTGACCAGCGTGACGCCGCCCCCGTGGGTGGTGAGCGCGCGGGCGGTGGCATCGAGGACGGCCCGGCGGGTTCGTTCGGTGTTCCGGGTGTGCGGCGTCTGGGCACTTGCCATCGTTCCTATTTTTCCTTTCGCAGGTCGGCTGGCTGGACCTGGCGCTTTCCTACGGGGGGTACCACGCGCCAGGCGATGATGCCGGCGAGGAGCGTGAGCGCCGCCGCTATGACGGCGGTGACCTGCATGCCGCCGGTGAAGGCGTGCCGTGCCTGTTCGAGCAGTGCCATGGCCTCCGGACCGCGGTCCGCGAGGACGCGGGTCGCGGAGGCGAGCGACTCGGTCACCGCCTCACGGTCGCCCTGTGACACGTCACCGGGAACAGTGAGCTGGAGCCGGTAGAAGAGGGTCTGGACGGAGCCGAGAACGGCGATGCCGAGGGCGATGCCCAACTCGTAGCCGGTCTCGGAGATCGACGCGGCCGCACCGGCACGTTCACGGGGCACCGCGTCGACGACGGCGTCGGTCGCCAGGGTCATCGAGACACCCACGCCCAGCCCGATGACGGCGATGGCGACGGCGATCCACAGGTAGGTCGGCAGGCCCTCCGCCACGGCGAGCAGGACGAGCCCCAGGGCCGCGACCAGAAGTCCGGCTCCGATCGCGGGTCCACGGCCGAGCCGCGTGATCAGGGCGCCGACGAAGAAGATCACCCCGATCGCGGCGATCGTCGAGGGCAGCTCGGCGATGCCCGCCTGCAGAGGGCTGAAGCCACGGACCAGTTGCAGGTACTGGGAGAAGAAGAACAGGAGCCCGCTGAAGGCGAAGATCGAGATCGTGTTCGCGCTCACCGCGCCGGCGAAGGCGGGCATCCTGAACAACGAGACGTCGACGAGCGGGTACGTGAGTCGACGCTGACGCCGGACGAACCAGACCCCTGCGGCCAGGCCGATCAGTGCGGCCCCCGCACCCTGGAGCTCGAAGCCGGCGGACACCGTGTGCTTGATCGCGTACACGACCGGCAGGATCGTCGCCACGGACAGCGCGGCCGACCGCAGGTCGATCGGCCCCGAGTGGGGGTTACGCGACTCCGGCAGCAGGAGCGCTCCGGCGATCAGCAGAGCGACCATGACGGGAACGTTGATGAGGAAGACCGAGCCCCACCAGAACCGTTCCAGCAGCGCCCCGCCCACCAACGGTCCGAGCGCCGCGCCACCGGTGGCGCCCGCGGACCAGATCGCGATCGCCCGCGTGCGCTGGGCCGGGACCTCGAACATGTTGCGGATGATCGACAGGGTCGAGGGCATCAGAGTGGCACCGCTCACGCCCAGCAGGACCCGGGCCGCGATGAGCAACTCGGCCGACGGCGCGAACGCGGCGAGGACGGAAGCCAGCCCGAACCCGACGGTGCCGATCAGCAGCAACCGTTTCCGGCCGATCCGGTCGGCCAGGTTGCCCATCGTCACCAGCAGGCCGGCCAGCGCGAACGAGTAGATGTCACCGATCCAGAGCAACTGCGTCGCGGACGGGTTCAGATCCGCCGTCAACGCCGGCACGGCAAGGGCCAGCACGGTCCCGTCCACGGCGAGCAGCACCACCGCGAGGGTCAGGACACCGAGGGCGACCCATTCCCGCCGACCGGCGCCCCGAGACAGCCCGGTTGCTTCTACCATTCGTCGAACATAGCTCAACCGACCAGACGGTCGGCTGGAACTGTGTCGCACGTCCTCGATTCCCGCGGACGACTGCAACGGCCACGGCACCACCGGGCCGGAGGGCCGGGGCGAGGACCGCCCCGGACCCGACCTCGATCAGTCGATGACGGCAAGGACGATCTTGCCAGTCGTACGGCCGGTCTCGCCGATCTCGTGCGCCCTGGCCACCTGCTCAAGCGGCAGGACCACCTCGATCTCGGGGCGCAGCCGCCCCGTTTCGACGAGCGAGGCGATCGCCCTCATCCCCGCGTGGTCGGGTTCGACGATCGTGAAGCCGGCCCGTACGCCGCGCTCGCGCGCCTTCGACGCCAGATCGGCCTCCGCCGGCGCAGCGAGCGACACCACGATGCCACCGTCGCGCAGCGTCTGGAGTGAGCACGGCCCGTAGTCGCCCCCGATGGTGTCGATCACGATGTCGACGTCGCTCACCGCCGACGCGAAGTCGACCCGCGTGTAGTCGATGACCTCGTCGGCACCGAGGCCGTGCACGAAGGCGTGCTTGGCCGAGCGGGCGGTGCCGATGACGTACGCGCCGTGTGCCTTGGCGATCTGGACGGCGAGGTGGCCGACGCCACCCGCCGCGGCATGGACCAGTACCCGCTGACCCGGGCGCACCTCGGCGGTGTCGACCAACGACTGGTACGCGGTGAGCGCCGCCACCGGGAGCGCGGCGGCCTCCACGTGGGAGAGCACGGCGGGCTTGCGGGTGAGGTGCCGGGCCGGGGAGGTCACGTACTCCGCGTACGTGCCCGCCGGTTGCGGTAGGCGCGGCATGCCGAACACCTCGTCGCCGGGCCTGAACATCGTCACACCGAGCCCGACCGCCTCGATCACGCCGGACACGTCCCACCCCAGCCTGACCGGTGTCTCGCCCAGCAGCCCCCCGGTGGCCCGGTGCCACCAGTCGGTCGGGTTGACGCCGGCCGCGTGGACCCGGACGAGCACCTCCGAGATCCCCGGCTCCGGGCGATCCACCTCGACCACCTTCAACACCTCGGGCCCGCCGAGCGAGTCCTGAATGACAGCACGCATGATCTTTCCTTTGCTCCCGTACGAGTCGCCGATCGGCGTACGGCCAACACTGCGGGAGGCGGGTACGTGCTTCGAGTGGCCAGATCGCCAACATGTGAAAGGATCTGGCCATGCATCGCGTCGTCGTCCTGGCTCTTGAGGGTGTCTATCCGTTCGAGCTGAGCATCCCGGTGCGGATCTTCGGCACCGCGACGGGCGAGGACGGCGAGCCGCTCTACGAGGTGATCACCTGCAGCCTCGACGGCGCTCCGGTCGCGACGAGCGCGGACTTCGTCGTCGCGGTGCGACACGGGGCCGAGGTCTTCGAGACGGCGGACACCCTGGTGATCCCCCCGTTCGTGTGCGGTCCCCCGGAGGACCGGAACCTGCTTCCCGACGAGCTGGCCGAGGCCTTCACCCGCCTCCGGCCGGGTGCCCGTATCGTGTCGATCTGCACCGCGTCGTACGTCCTCGCCGCCGCCGGTCTCCTGGACGGCCGCGCGGCGACGACGCACTGGAACGAGGCCGACCGTTTCCAACGGATGTTCCCCCGGATCAAGGTCGATCCAGGTGTGCTGTTCGTCGACGACGGAGACGTGCTCACGGCGGCGGGGGTCGCCGCCGGGGTCGACCTGTGCATGCACCTCCTCCGCCGCGACCACGGCAGCGAGGTCGCCAACCGGGTGGCTCGGCTGTGCGTCGTGCCGCCCTGGCGCGAGGGCGGCCAGGCGCAGTTCATCGAGCGTCCGGTGCCCGAACCCTCGACGGCCACCACGTCCATGACCCGCGACTGGGCGCTCGACCGGCTCCATCGACCGCTGACCCTGTCCGAGCTGGCCGGCCACGCGCGGATGAGCGTGCGAACGTTCTCCCGGCGCTTCCGCGACGAGGTCGGGACGACCCCGGGCCAGTGGTTGACCCAGCAACGCATCGCACACGCGCGCCGCCTGCTGGAGTCGACCGACCTCCCGGTGGACCGCATCGCCGGCGAGGCGGGGTTCGGAACCGCGGCCTCGCTGCGCCAGCACCTGACCGCCGCGATCGGCGTGCCGCCGACGACCTACCGCCACACGTTCCGCGCCGGCCGTGCCACGCCGACGAGCGCGCCGCGCTGATCGGCTTCCGGGCACCGCCCGGCCGCACCCGTCCTGCCGGCCCGCGCCGGCGAGCTGACCGACGCCCGGCCACCTGCCTCGTCGGCGGGTGCCATTGGACCCCGCCGACCCGGGACACCCGCCCCAGCGCGGCGGCGGGCCGCGACGCCTGCACGGTCCGGTCATCGACGCCCGGCGTCCGACAGGCCGACAGCGGCGTCGACGGTCACGACCGGCCGGCGAACCCGGGCCGGCGGCGCGGGCAGGGCACCCCGGTCGACCTTGCCGTTCGCGGTCGCCGGCAGCTCCGGGAGGACCACGTACCGCAGGGGCACCATGTAGTCGGGCAACTGCTGCGCCATGAGGGCGCGCAGCGCGGGTTCGGCCAGCCGCCGAGGGTCGGCGTCGCGCTCGGCCACCAGGTACGCCACCAGGGTCGCCGCGACGCCCAGGTCCTCGCGGAGCAGCACGACATTGTTGGCGACGAGCGGGTGCCGGTTGAGCACCGACTCGATCTCGCCGAGTTCCACCCGCTGCCCGCGGATCTTCACCTGCGTGTCGATGCGCCCGCCGTAGTTGAGGTGCCCGCTCGGCGACCACCAGGCCAGGTCGCCGGTGCGGTACACCCGCTGCGGCCACCCGGCGACGTCGACCTCGACGAACCGCTCGGCGGTCAGGTCGGGCCGCCCGGCGTACCCTCGGGCCAGGCAGTCCCCGCCGAGGACCAGTTCCCCGGGCACACCCAGCGGCGCGAGTTCGCCGCGCTCGTCGAGGACGTACGCGGCGACGTTCGTGATCGGCCGGCCGATGGGGACGGTGTCGCCCGGCTCGGGCCGCCGGCACGGCCAGGCGGTGACGTCGATCGCCGCCTCGGTCGGCCCGTACAGGTTGTGCACCTCGACCTGCGGCAGAGCGGTGGTGAGCTTGTTGACCAGCTTCGGCGGCAGCGCCTCCCCGCTGCAGATCACCCGGCGCAGGCCGGTGCACCGGCCCAGCCCGCGCTCCTCGACGAACAGAGCGAGCATGGACGGCACGAAGTGCACCGTGGTCACCGACTCGCGGGCGACGACCTCGACCATCTCCTGCGGGTCGCGGTGCGCCTGCGCCTCGGCCGTGACCAGGGTCGCGCCGGTCATGAACGCCCACAACAGCTCCCACACCGACACGTCGAAGGTGTACGGCGTCTTCTGCAGCACCCGGTCGCCCGGGCCGATGGGGTACTCGTCCCGCATCCACACCAGCCGGTTGGCCAGTGACAGGTGCGTCATCTGCACGCCCTTGGGCGCTCCGGTGGAGCCGGAGGTGAAGATGACGTACGACAGCCCCCGCACCACCTCCTCCGGCGCCCGGTAGCCGCGCCAGTCGACCGGCGCGGCGGGCAGGTCACCGCCCGCCAGCGGCCGTACGGGCACGGACGGCTCCCCGCCGGAGCCCAGCGCGGCCCGCCCCGCGTCGTCGGCCAGCACCAGCACCGCGTCGGCCGTGCGGAGCATGAGGTCCAGTCGGGGGCGCGGGTGGGACGGATCCAGCGGCAGGTACGCCCCGCCGGCCAGCAGGACGCCGAGCACCGCGACCACCATCTCGGGGCTCCGCTCGGTGCACAGGCCGACCACCGACCCGGGCCCCACTCCCTCGGCGCGCAGCCGCCCCGCCAGCTCCGCCGCCTCGTCCAGGAACTCGCGATAGGTGCGGTCGCGCCCGCCGCCGCGCAGCGCGACGGCGTCGGGGGTGAGTTGCGCCTGGCGGCAGATCGTCTCGTGCACGGGCGTACGCGGCGCGGGGGTCGGCGCGGCGTTGAAGCCGAGCAACGTCCTGCGCTCCCCCGGGCCGACCAGCACGGCTTCCCGCACCGGCCGGTCCGGGTGGGCGGCGAGCCAGGCGTGCAGGGTGTCCAGGCGCTCCTGCAGGTGTGCGGGATCGCCGTGGTCGCGGGCGAACCACACCGGTGTTCCGCCCAGCACCGCCGACGCCCCGGCGCCGCCCGTCGTGGGCGCCGCCAGCCCGACGGACGCCGAGGGCCCGTCCGACGCGGGGGCCACGACGGCGGGATTCGGCTGCGGGCCGCGCGTCTGCTCGCGTACCTGGGTCAGGGTGCTGTCCGGGAGGACCCGCACCAGGCTGTCGCCCCACGGGCCGCGCACGGCGACCGAGGTCGCGGCCGACAGGCGGTGGCAGAGCACGACCGCCACCGCCGCGGCCAGGGTCGGATCGGCACGGCCGGTCATGCCGTCACCAGCCCGGCCAGCACGCGCGGCGTGGGGTCGGCGGACAGCGCCTCCGTCTGCACGCGCACCCCGAACCGGCGCTGCACCTGGCTGATCATGCGGATGAACAGCAGCGACTCACCGCCCAGCGCGAAGAAGTTCGCGTCCGGCCCGATCTCGGGAGAGCCGAGCATCCGGCCCCACAGCTCAATGATCTCCTTCAGCACCTCGTCCCCACCCGCACCGGCGGGGTCCGCCGCCGGTTGCGGAGGGTCCTCGGCCGGTCGCGCCGGCGCGGCGTCGAGCCAGTGCCGGGTACGGGCGAACGGGTACGTGGGCAGCGCGACCCGCCGCGCCCTGCTGTCGCCGCGCACCGCGGCCCAGTCCACGGCCGCTCCGGCGGTCCACAGCCCGCCGAGTCCGGCGAGCACGTCACCGGCGTCGGCCCGCTCCGTCGGCCGGGGCTGCAGGGCGAACCCGGGTACCCGCCGCCCGTCCTGCGGCGTCTCCCGGGCCGCGCCGGTCAGCGCGGTGCCCGGCCCGACCTCGACCAGGACCGGATCGGGCAGGCCCAGCCCCGTCAGCAGCGCGTCGTAATAGCGCACCGGGCTGCGCAGTTGCGCGGCCCAGTAGCCCTCGGCGCGCGGCAGCCCCTTGCCGAGCAACCCGCCGTCGATGCTGCTGACCACCGGGATGGTGCGGGGCCGCTGGGCGATGCGATCCGCCTCGACGCCGAGCAGCCGGGCCGCGCCGGCCATCATCCGCGAGTGGAAGGCGCGCTGCGCGGGCAGCGTCCGGCAGCGGATCTCGGCCGCCGCCAGGCGCTCCCGGAACGCGGCGAGCTGCGCCACCGGCCCGGCCACCACGGTGACCTCGGGGCCGTTGCGCGCGGCCACGTCGAGGTCGTCCAGGCCCGCCAGGTGCTCCTGGAGGGCGGGCACCGGCGCGAGCACGGCCAGCATGCCGCCCTCGGGCGCGTCCTGCATCAGCCGGCCACGGGTCACGACCAGGCGCAGCATGTCCTCGGCGGCCATCTCGCCGGCCAGCGCCGCAGCCGCGAACTCGCCGATCGAGTGGCCGATCAGCGCCGCCGGGCGTACGCCCCACGACACCAGCAGCCTGCCGAGCGCGAGCTCGTGCAGCGCCAGCGCGGGCTGGGTGATGTCGGTGCGGTGCACGACGCCGTGCGGGTCGACGTCGACCAGCACGTCGCGCAGGTCCAACCCCAGGTCCGGGGCCAGCAGCCCCGCCCCGTGGTCGAGGTCGGCGCGGAAGGACGGGTAACGGTCGTAGAGGCCCCGCGACATGGCGGGGAACTCCGCGCCCTGGCCCGGGAACAGGAACACCACGCTGGGCCGGCGGGCCGCCTCGCGGACCGGCGCCCTGCGCAGCCGGGTCAGCGCCGCCGGGACGTCCCGCGCGGCGACCGCGAGCCGGTGCGGGAAGTGCCGGCGGTACGTCTGCGACGTCAGCGCGACATCGCCGACGGCCAGGTCGGGGCGCTGCCGCAGGTGTTCGCTCAGCTGCTCGGCGCCCGCACGGACCGCCTCCGGGCTGCGCCCGGACAGCACGATCAGCTCAGTGTCGCCGTCGGCCGTGGAGGGACCGGGCACGGCCGGCCCGTCGGCCTCCTCCAGCACCACGTGGGCGTTGGTGCCGCCCAGGCCGAAGGAGCTGACCGCCGCCCGACGCGGCCCGCCGGCGGTGTCCCACTGTCGGGCCACGCTGTCCGCAGTGAACGGGGTCGACCCGTCGAGCAGCTCGGGCCGAGCCTGCTTGAGGCCGGCCAGCGGCGGGATCTGCCGGAAGTGCAGCGCCAGCGTGGCCTTGATGAGGCCCGTGACACCGGCCGCCGCGTCGAGGTGGCCGACGTTGGCCTTGACCGAGCCGATCGAGCACGGCCGCTCGCCCCGACGGAACACCTCGGTCAACGCCGCCAGCTCGATCGCGTCGCCGACCTCGGTGGCGGTGCCGTGCGCCTCCAGGTAACCGACGCTCGCGGGGTCGACGCCGGCGGCGGCGTACGCGCGCGTCAACACGTCGATCTGCCCGGCGACGCCGGGCGCGGTGTAGCCGACCTTCAGGCCCCCGTCGTTGTTCACCGCCGACCCCTTGATCAGGGCGTACACGGTGTCCCCGTCGCGGCGGGCGTCCTCGGCGCGTTTGAGCGCCACCATGGCGACGCCGTTGCCGGGGACGGTCCCGTCGGCCGAGGCGTCGAAGGGCCGGCACGTGCCGTCCGGCGACATGATGCCCTTCGTCTCGTAGAGGTAGCCGGCCTGCTGCGGCACGGCCACACACACTCCGCCGGCGAGCGCGACATCCGAGTCGCCGGCGCGCAGGCTCTGGCAGGCCAGGTGCACCGCCACCAGCGACGTCGAGCAGGCGGTCTGCACGGTGATCGCCGGGCCGCCCAGGTCCAGCCGGTACGCGATCTTCGCGGCCAGGTGGTCCTTCTCGTTGCCCAGCACGACCGACAGCAGCCCCTGGGTCTCGACCAGGCCGGGCTGCGTGAACACGTGGTGCAGCGCGTAGTAGTTGAAGCCGGCCCCGGCGAACACGCCGACCCGCCCGAACGGTTGCTGGCCAACCAGCCCGGCGGACTCCAACGTGGCCCACGCCGTCTGCATCAGCAGCCGGTGCTGCGGATCCATGGTCTCGGCCTCCCGTGGCGTGATGCCGAAGAAGGCGGCGTCGAACAGGTCCGGGTCGGCCAGCACGCCCCGCGCCGGCACGTACGCCGGGTCGTCGATCCGGTCGGCGGCCACGCCTGCAACCAGCAGCTCGCCGCGGGTCAGCTCGCTGATCGTGATCGTCCCGGCGACCACGTTGGACCAGTACTCCCAGACGTCGGCAGCGCCGGGGAACCGGCCCGCCATGCCTACGATCGCGATGTCGCCGTTCATGAGGATGCGCCTACTCCTTCGGTCTGTGCGTGCAGGTGCCTGGCCAGCGTCTGGACGGTCGGGAAGCGGTAGAGGTCGGTCAGCGGGATGACCCGGCCGGCCAGCCGCTCCTGCAGCAGCCGGCGCACGATCGCCAGCCGCAGCGACTCCCCGCCGACGTCGAAGAACGCCTCGTCGACGTCGAAGTCGTCGGTGCCCAGCGCCTCCACCCAGGCCACCGTCACCAGTTCCTCGAACTCGGCCAGCGACACCGAGCGCCGGGCGAGGGTCGACGCCGTCCGCCCCGCCGCCGCTGCTGCGGGCGTGCCGGCGGCGGGCGTACCGGCGGTGGGCTGCGGCACCGCGGCCAGCGCGCCCAGGGCCCTCAGGTCGACCTTGCCGTTGCGGTCGAGCGGGAACTCGGCCACGGTCACCCAATGCTGCGGCCGGGCGTAGGGGGCCAGCTCGGCCTCCACGGCACGGCGCACGGCGGTCACCACCAGGCCGTCGGGTGCGGGCTTGAGCGCGGCGCACAGGCGTACGCCGGTCGCCGGATCCCCGGTGGTGAACACCACCGCGTCCCGCACCCCGGGCTGCGCCCGCAGCCTGCGCTCGACGTCGACCAGCTCCACCCGGTGCCCGGCGATCTTCACCTGGCGGTCGTTGCGGCCGAGGAAGCGCAGCTGCCCGTCCGCGCCCCAGCGCACCAGATCCCCGGTGCGGTACAGGCGCGCACCCAGGCCCGCGTGCCGCACGAACGACGCGTCCGTGCGCGCGGGGTCGTTGAGGTAGCCGTCGGCGAGCCCGGTGCCCGCCGTCTGCAACTCGCCGATCGCGCCCGGCGGGACAAGGCGTCCGGACGGGTCGACGACGTACAGGTCGGTGCCGTGCACCGCCGCGCCGATCGGCAGCGGATCGGGCGTCGCGTCGGCGTGGTCGACCGGGTACGTCGTGGTGAACGTGGTGTTCTCGGTGGGGCCGTAGGCGTTGGTGACCCGCAGCCCCGGGCAGGCCCGCAACACCCGGCGCACGTGCGCCGGTGAGACGACGCCGCCGCCGGTGAACAGCTGCCGCAGCCCGGCGAACGCGTCCGGGCGGTGGTCGGCGACCAGGTGGAACACGCCCGAGGTGAGCCAGGCGTGGGTGATTTCGGCGGTGCGCAGGAACTCGGCCAGTCCGCTCGGCGTCGGCTCCCCGGGCGGGAACACCACCACCGTGTCGCCGTTGGCCAGCGGCACCAGCAGCTCCAGCGTGGACGCGTCGAACGCCAGCGGGGACAGCCGCATGATCCGCATGCCCGCCGGGTCGGCGAACAGGCTGGGATCGTCGGCCAGCCGCAGCACCGCCCGGTGCGGCACGACCACGCCCTTGGGCACCCCGGTGGAGCCCGACGTGAAGGAGACGTACGCGGTCCGCGCCGGGCCGGCCGGGGCCGCCCCGATCGCGTCGTCCCCCGCCTGCGGCGGCGTGCGCAGGCAGGCCGGGGCGCAGTCGACCACGCCCGACCACTGCGGGCCGGGCGGGCCCGCGCCGAGGCGGGCCCGGGGCGCGACGGCCGCGGCCAGGTGTGCCCGCCACTCGTCGGTGGCGAGGTGGTCGACTGCCACGTAGTACGCGCCCAGCCGCAGCACACCCAGCACCGCGACGGCCTCGGCGGCCGAGCGCGGCAGCTCCAGGATCACCGCGTCACCGGCGCGCACACCATGGGCGTGCAGCAGCCGCGACTGCTCGACGGCATGGTCGTGCAGCTCGCGGTAGGTCAGGGTGAGCCCGGCGGGCGCGTCGACCAGCGCGATCCGCTCACCCGCGGACGCCGCGTGCGCCGCGAACCGGCTCCACACGTCGCCGGAGGTGTCGTACGAGCCGCCCGCGCCCAGCGCCCGCAGCCGGGCGTGCTGCCGCGCCGACAGGGTCGTGACGGTACGCAGGGCTGCGCCCGGACCGGCGGCCAGCTCCAGCAGCGCCGCCCGGAACGACTCGGCCAGCTCCCCGGCGTCGGCGGCGGTGAGCGCCGACGTCGCGTACTCCAGGGCGAACCGGGGACGACCCGACCACGACTGGAGGTAGAGCAGCGCGTCGAACACCGCGCCGTGGCAGTGGCCCTCGTGCACCCGCCAGGTGCGGCCACCGCCGGCCAGCTCGTCGGGCACCAGCTCGTGGTGGGCGGCGAAGCCGACCTGCGCCAACGGGTTGCGACCCGGGTCGGTGGGGACGCCGAGCCCGGAGACGACCCGCTCGAACGGCACGTCGGCGTCGGCCGCCGCCTCGGCCAGCGCCGCCGCCACGCCGCGTACGTAGTCCCGCACGTCGACGTCGTCGGCCGCGGCGCAGCGCACCGGGACGACCCGGGTGCACAGGCCCACGATGGCGTCCATGCCCGCCTCGAACCGGCCCGCCGCCGGCACCCCGAGCACCAGGTCGGTCAGGCCCGCGCGGCGGGACACCGCCAGTGCCCACGCCGCCATGGCCACCGACGTCACCGTCACCCGGCAGTGCCGGGCCAGCTCGGTCGCGGCCCCCGCCGCCTCGGCGTCGAGGTGCAGGTGCAGCCGCGCGCCGTGACCGTCGGCCTCGACGACCGGCGGCAGGTCGGTGGGCAGCGTCACCGTGAACGGCGCGCCGTCCAGCCGGGCCGCCGTCCGGGCCAGCGCGGCGTCCAGTGCCCCGGAGGCCTCCTGCGCGGCCAGCCGCGAGCCGACCCAGTCCGGCGACGGCGCGGCGCCCACCGGACCGTTGCCGGCGTAGAGCTCGGCGAACTCGCGCCAGAGCACGCCGACGCTCCAGCCGTCGCTGATCGTGTGGTGCACCAGCATGGTGAGCAGGTCGCGCCGCCCGGCACGGGTCAGCACGAAGACGACCGGCGGCTGCTCGAAGGGGCGCAGCAACCGCGCGGCCGACCGGCCGTAGAGCTCGTGCACGGCGCGTACCGCGTCGTCGTCGGGCAACGTCTGGTGCAGCAGCCTCGGCTCGTACGGCGCGGGCAGCACGATCCGGACCTGACGCGGGTCCCGGACGAACCGGGTGCGCAGCGCCTCGTGCCGGGTCGCCAGCTCGCGCAACGCCGAGCGGGTCCGGGCCTCGTCGAGCGGCCCGTCCGCCTCCAGCGTGAACATCAGGTGGTAGGGCGCGTCCTGGTCGAGCAGGTGCGCGGCCAGCATGGACCGCTGGCCGGGCAGCAGTTCCAGCTCGGCGGGCCGCCGCGCGGCCACCGGCGGAGCGGTGTCCACGTAGTCCACCGCGCCGGCCAGCGCCCGCGCCAGCGGCAGCGCCGACAGCAGCCGGGCGCTGTCCACGTGTGCCCGCAGCTCACGCTGACCCAGCGAGACCAACGCGATGGCCTGTAGCGAGGTGCCGCCGAGGGCGACGAACGACTCCGTGCCGGCCGCGTCGTGCAGGTACTCGGGCGTGAGGCCGAGCACCTGCGCGGCGAGCGGCGTCCAGGTGGTGAGGTCGCGGGCGGCCATCACACGCTCTCCGCCACGGGCTTGTCCGGCGACACCTGGCTCGCGACGTCACGCAGGTCGGCGAGGCGGGGGTTCTCCAGGACGTGGCCGAACATCACCGCGAGGTTGAGCTCCTGACGGATCAGGGTGCTCAGCCGCAGCGCGCTGAGCGAGTGGCCGCCGAGGTCGAAGAAGTCGTCGTCGTCGTCGACCGTGTCGACGCCGAGCACCTCCATCCACAGCTCCTCGAACTCGGCCACCCAGGTCCGGTCGTGTACGTCGCGCATCAGTGGTGCCTCTCTGTGTCCAGGTGGGTCGCGGGGGCGTCCAGGTAGTGCCGGGTGGCCGCGAAGGGGTAGGTGGGGGCGGGCAGCCGACGCCGTCCGGTGTCGTGCACGCCGTCCCAGGCGCCGATGACACCCAGCTGCCACAGCGCGCCGACGGTCGCCAGCAGCCGGGCGTGCCGGTCGGCGGGCAGGACGGGCTGGTCCGGGCCCAGGTGTGGGGTGACGCTCGTACCGACCTCGATCCAGAACACCGGGTCGAGGTCGACGGGCAGCGTCGCCGGCGCAGGCGGTTCGGCCGCCCGCGCCCGCCAGTACGCGAGGTCGCCGCCGCCGGTCAGCGGCTGACCGTCCGAGCCGTGGACGGGCAGGTCGGCCGTGCCGAGCCGGATGCCGTCGACGCCGGTGCCGCGGATCAGCCCCAGCGCGTCCGCGACGGACATGATCCCGGCCACGACCGCGCAGGCCACCGCGCCGATCCCGGCGCCGGCCACGGCGCGCGGGGCCAGGCCCCGGCTGCGCAGCGACCGCGCCAGGCCGACGCAGGCCAGCAGCCGATCGCAGCGCTCCCGGACGGCCTCGTCGAGGTCGTGCTCGCGCAGCAGCGCCACGCCCTCGTCGACGACCCGGCGGTACACCGGGTCGGCGTCGTAGTTGGGCCGGTTGCCGGTCAGCTCGCCGGCCCCGGTGAGGTACAGCGCCACCCCGCGCGCCCGCGCCTTCGCGTCGGCCTGCCGGACCGTCGCCGGCGAGCCGTGTGCTCCGGTCAGGAACGCGGCCCGCCACGGCAGCTCGGCCCGGCCGGTCCGCAGCGTGTACGCGAAATCGGCCAGTTCGCCGGGCGTCGTACCGGCCACGCGGGCGACGGTGCGGTCCAGGCTGTCCTGCGCCACGGCGGCGGTCTTGGCGGAGACCAGGACCAGCTCGGTGACGTGGCGGCGCGACCGGGGCCGGACGGCCGGGGCCTCCTCCAGCACGACGTGGGCGTTGGTGCCGCCAATGCCGAAGGCGCTCACCCCGGCCCGGCGTACGCCGTCGATCGGCTCCCAGGGCCGGGCCGTCGCCGGCAGCTCGAACACCGAACCGTCCAGTTCGACCGCCGGGTTGGGCGTGCGCAGGTGGGCGATCGGCGGGATCACCCGGTGCTGCAGCGCCAGCACCGTCTTGACCAGGCCGATCACCCCGGCGGCGGTGTCCAGGTGCCCGACGACCGACTTGGCCGCGCCGAGCGCGCAGGGCAGCCGGCCGGGCCGGACGCTGTCGAAGACCTGCCGCAGCGCCGCCACCTCGATCGGGTCGCCGAGCGCGGTGCCGGTGCCGTGGGTCTCGATCAGGCCGACGGTCTCCGGGTCGACGTCGGCCACGCTCAGCGCCGCCGAGATCACGCCGCTCTGGCCGGTGGGGCCGGGCGCGGTGAAGCCCGCCTTGCGGGAGCCGTCGTTGTTGACCGCGGAGCCGCTGATCACGGCGTGCACGGTGTCGCCGTCGCGCAGCGCGTCCCCGAGCCGCTTGAGCACCACCACGCCCGCGCCGTCGCCGGGCACGGTGCCGTCGGCCGCCGCGTCGAAGGCCCGGCACCGGCCGTCGGCGGAGAAGATCCCGCCGGGCTCGTACAGGTGCCCGCGCCGCGTCGGTGGGGCAACCGTGGCGCCCCCGGCCAGCGCCACGTCGGCGTCGTAGGTCAGCAACGCCTGCACCGCCTGGTGCACCGCGACCAGCGACGTCGAGCAGGCGGTCTGCACGGCCAGCGCCGGACCCTGCAGGTTGAGCTTGTACGCGATCCGGGTGGCCGCGAAGTCCTTGTCGCTGCCGATGATCAGCCCCAGGCCGCCGGCCGCCTCGACCGCGCGTTCGTTGGGCCACACGTTGTCGAGCAGGTAGACGTTCAGGCCGGTGCCGACGTACACGCCGATCCGGTTGCCGTCGGCGGCGACGGGCGGGTAGCCGGCGTGCTCCAGCGCGGTCCAGGCGCACTCCAGCAGGATCCGCTGCTGTGGGTCCATCAGCGCGCTGTCCGACGGCGAGTAGCTGAACAGCCGGTGGTCGAAGCGGTCCGCGCCGCTCAGCACCGCCCGGGCGGGCACGAAGTCGGGCCGCTCCACCACGTCCTTGGGCACACCCCAGCCGACGAGCTGCTCGGGTGTGAAGAAGGTGACCGCGTCGACTCCGTTGACCACGTGGTGCCAGAACAGGTCCAGGTCGCGTTCGGCGCCCGGGACCCGTACGGCCATGCCGACCACCGCCACCGCCGCGCTGTCGTCGAGTTCAGCCACGGCCGCCTCCGGTGCGCCGCCGGTCGGCGAGCAGGGCGCGGCCCTGACGGCGCTGCGCCGTCTTCGCGTCGGCGAGGACCGGGGCCTCCTGTTGCAGGTGCGCGGCGCAGCCGGCGACCGTGCCGGAGCGGAACAGGTCCGTCACGGAGACGTCCAGGCCCTCCTCGGAGAGCCGCTGTTGCAGCGCGATCAGCGTGAAGCTGTGCCCGCCCAGGTCGAAGAAGTTGTCGTGCAGTCCGATGTCGCCCCGGTCCAGCACCTCGCCCCAGCAGGCCCGGATGCGCTCCTGAAGCCCGGTGCCGGCGGTGAGGTCGCGCCGCGCCTCGGGGGCGGCGGCCGTGCGCGCGGCGCGGCTGTCGGCCAGCAGTCGCGCGGTGTCCACCTTGCCGTGCGCGGTCAGCGGGACCGCCGCGACGGTCAGGATCCGCGACGGCACCATGTACGCCGGCAGCGTCCCCCGCACGTGGGCACGCAGCTCGCGTTCGGCGTCCGGGCCGAACTCGCCGACGACGAAGGCGGCCAGCTCGTCGTTCTCCGCCGCCACGGCGCACGAACGCACCGCCGGGTGGGTCAGGAACGCGCCCTCGACCTCGGCCAGCTCGACGCGGTAGCCGCGCAGCTGCACCTGGGTGTCGTTGCGGCCGAGGTACACCAGGTTCCCGTCGACGCCCCACTTGACCACGTCGCCGGTCCGGTACATCACGCCCCTGCCGTACGGGTCGGGCAGGAAGCGCGCCTCGGTCAGCTCCGGGTTGTCCACGTAGCCGTGCGCGACGAGCACGCCGCCGCAGTACAGCTCGCCGGGCACGTTGAGACCGGTCGGCCGCAGGTCGTCGTCGAGGACGTAGCAGCGCCCCGACGGCAACGGCACACCGACGTTGCCCTCCCTGACCCGGGCCAGGTCCGCGGCGGGCGCCGCGAAGATCGTGACGTGGATGGTGCCCTCGGTGATGCCGTACATGTTGACGAACACCGCGCGCAGGCCCGGCGTGCCGGCGACCAGCGACGTGACCCGCGACCAGCTCAGCGCCTCGCCGCCCAGGATGAAGTAGCGGATGCTGGAGACCTCGTGCGCGCCCAGCAGCCGCAGGTAGGGGGGCAGCAGCCGGTAGAGCGCACCCGGGGTCTGGAAGACCACCGTGACGGCCTCGCGGCGTACCAGCGCGGCCAGCCGCTGCCGGTCCACCAGGTCGGCCTGGTCGGCGACGACCAGCCGGCCGCCGGTGGTCAACGCGCCCCACATCTCCCACACCGAGGCGTCGAACGAGAACGAGCTCGCCGCCAGCCACACGTCGGCGGCGGTGACGTCGAGGCCGGCCGGGGTCGGGCTGTGCAGGGCGTCCAGGCCGCCGTGTCCGACCATGACGCCCTTGGGCACGCCGGTGGAGCCCGAGGTGTAGATGATGTACGCCTGGTCATCCGGCCCGGGGAACGTCTCCGCGACCACGGACGTCCCGTTGAGGGTGTGCGCGTCGGCCAGCCGGATGTCGCGGTCCTGCGCCAGCGCCCCGGCGGTGTCGGCGGTGCTGGCCTCCACCAACATGAACGGCATCGCAGCGCTGGCCGTGATCAGTTCGAGGCGCTGCTGCGGGTACTCGGGGTCCAGTGGCACGTAGACGCCGCCGAGCTTCCACACGCCCAGGATCGCCGCGACGATCGCGGGCGAGCGGCGCAGCAGCAGCCCGACCCGGTCGCCGCGCCGTACGCCCCGATCGGCCAGGCCCGCCGCGATCCGCCCGGCCCACCGGTCCAGCTCGGCGTAGGTGACCTCCACGTCCCGGTGGCGCACCGCCACCGCGTCCGGGGTGTGCGCCACGTGCTCGGCGAACCGGCGCAGCACCGACGGGTGCTCGACCGGCCGCTGCGGGACCGGCGGATTGACCCCCTCGGTCAGCAGCAGCCGCTCGGCCTCGGCCACCATGGACGGCTCGTCGCCCGGCTCGTCGACGACCGACCTCAGGAAGGTCAGGTAGTGGTTGAGCAGCGTCTCGACGGTAGCCGGGGTGAACAGTTCGGTGCTGTACTCGGCACGCAGGAACGGCGTGGCGGTGGAGACGTCGAGGGTCAGGCCCAGATCGAACTTGGTGACGTCGATCTCGACGTCGACCTCGGTCAGCTTCACCCCGTCGAACTCAGGGAACGCGAACGGGAAGTTCTGCACCGTCAGGGAGGTCTGGAACAGCGGGGCGTGGCTGAGCTGCCGCTCCCCCACGGTGGCCCGCACGATCTGCTCGAACGGCACGTCCTGGTTGGCGAACGCGGCCATGCTGGCCTTGCGGGCCCGGTCGACCAGTTCGGCGAAGCTCGGCCGGCCGGACACGTCGAGGCGGATCGGCAGCGTGTTGACCAGGCAGCCGACGACGCGCTCCTCGGCCTCGTCCATCCGGTTGGCCACCGGCACGCCGACCACCACCTCGTCCTGGCGCGCGTACCGCGACAGCACCGAGGCGTACGCGGCCAGCGTCACCGCGAACAGCGTTGCGCCCCGCGCCCTGGCCCATCCGGTGAGCCGCTCGACCAGCGCGGGCTCGACGGGGCGGCGGAGCACCGCGCCGTCGGCGCTGAGCACGCTCGGCCGGGGGAAGTCGGTGGGCAGCGCGAGCTGCGGGACGTCACGCAGCCGGGCTCGCCAGAAGTCCAGCCCGGAGCTGTCGCGCTCCCAGGACTCGCGCTGCCGCCGCGCGTACGCCAGGTGGGACTGCGCCGGTTCGGCGTACGCGGCGACGCCGGGCCCGGACAGCACGGCGTTGTACTCGGCGGCGAGGTCCCGCAGCAGCAGGCCCACCGACCAGCCGTCGCAGGCGATGTGGTGCACCAACACCGCGAGCGTGTGCTCGTCCGGGCCCCAGGAACGCAGGAAGGCGCGCAGCACCGGCCCGTCGCCGAGCCCGAAGGGACGCCGGGCCTGCTCGGCGACCAGGGTGTGCAGGAAGGTCTCCTGGGTGTCCCGGTCGGCCCACCCGCTTACCTGGATGTCGATGTCCGCGTGCGGGGTGGGCGACACCCGCTGGGTGAGCACACCGTCGACCAGCGCGAACGTGGTGCGCAGCGCGTCGTGCCGGGCGACGACGCGCGTCAGCGCCCCGCGCAGCGCCTCGGGTCGCAGCGCGCCCTGCAGGTGGACCGCGAAGGCCACCACGTACGCCGGGTTGCCGGGCTGGAGCTGGTTGAGGAAATAGAGTCGTTCCTGAGCGAAGGAAGCAGGACCGGTACGAACCATGCATCGAGCGTGGTCCGCCGGACGTCCCACCCGACAGAGCATCGTTTCCCGCTCCCCGGGGAAATCCTCCCGGGTCGCGTTCCCGGCACTTCTGATGCCGCCGCCGGACGCGGCCCGGCCCCCGGCCCGACGGGGTCAACCGTCGGACCGGGGGCCGGTCGGGATGCGCGCGCGCCGTGGAACGTCGCTAGTACTCGCCGCGGCCGAAGGCGGCCAGCTCCGCGGAGTGCCCCGGGTTGCTGACGTACGTCGCCCCGATCGGGGCGGTCACCCGGCACCACATGTCGAGCCGCTCCACGTCGATGCCGGCCGCCGCTGCCAACTCGTCACGCCGGCGCACCATCTCCGCACGGTCCAGGCCCTCCAGCACGTAGTCGACCGCGTCGAAGCAGGGGTCACCGGCGCAGGCCATCGGGTCGATGGCCACCAGGCCCTTCACACCGCCGCTGAGCACGTTGCCCAGGTGCAGGTCGCCGTGCAGCAGCACGGTGTCGGTGGGTGCCGCGAACAGGTCGTCGCGCAGCCGCTTCGACCCGGCGAGGTCGGCGCCGCGTCGCACCGCAGAGTTGAACAGCACGTCGATCCAGTCCTCCAGCCGGCGCGGCGCGGCCGCCGGGTCCCCGACGCCGTGCAGGTCGTTGAGGAACGCCGCGTACTCCGCCGGCGAGGGCGGCTGCGGCATCTTCTCCACCAACGTGCCCGGGTGGATCGATTCAAGCAGCACCGCGCCCTTGGCCACCGCCAGCACCGCCGGCACCCGCCCGCTGGCCGCGAACTGGCGCAGCATGTCGACCTCCTCCCGCACGGCGTAGCTGTCGGGTGACAGCTTCAGCACCGCGTCGCCCTGCGGGCCCCGGCACCGGAACACCACCGAGGAGTTGCCGGACTTGAGCTGGTCGCCGAGGTCGAGCCCCCACTGCTCGACGAGTTCGTCCAGCCGCTGGGTCAACGTACCGACCCAGCGGTGCGCCGCCTTGCCGAACCTCGGCTCCAGCCGATTCGTGATCGCTTCCAGATCAAGGACCATTCCACTCACCTCTTCGTCGATCGCGCGTCGGCGTACGCGGCGGAGTCGCCCACCTTCGGCAAGGGTGTGGCGCCCCACCTGTGGGCCAGCGGGACGCTGCCCCCGGACACCCGGTCGGGACTCGGCGCGGGGCGCTCCAGCCTGGCCTTTCGGGCGACCTCGATCGCCTCGTACCGGTCCGACACGTTCAGCTTGTTGAAGATGGTCGAGATGTGGTTGCTGACCGTCTTGGGCGACAGGTGCAGCTGCGTGGCGATCGCCCCGTTGCGCATGCCCGATGCGATCAGCTCCAGCACCTGCCGCTCGCGCGCCGTCAGCTCCGGGAAGAGCTGCTGGTTGCGGGGCTCCCGGCCGAGCTTCGCGATGAGTTGATCGGCCACCCTGGGTCCAAGGATCACCTCGCCCGTCGCGATGCCCCGGATCGTCCGCACGATGCCGTCGCCCGGGCAGCTCTTGAGCACGTAGCCCCGCGCGCCGGCCCGCATGGCCGCGAAGACCGACCCCTCGTCCTCGACCGCGGTGAAGACCAGCACCGCGGTCGAGGGCGAGATCCGGGCGATCTCCTGCAGCGTCACCCCCGCCTGGAAGTCCGGCAGCTCGATGTCGAGCACGAGCACGTCGGGGCGCAGCGACGCCGCCCCTTTCATCGCCTCCCGCGCGGTACCCACCTCGGCGACCACGGTGACCTCGGCCGAGGAGGACAGCAGGGCACGCAGGCCCTTGCGCACCACCGGCTGGGCGTCGGCCAGCACCACTGTCACGACACGCGATCCTGCCTCGCACCCGACACCACCTGGCTCCCGCCTCATCGTAAGAGCCAGTTCGGTGGTCGAGCCCACGCTGACCATCACAACACCTCACCCGTCCTAACTGGCCCGCGACGCCTCCCTTAGATGGAGGCGTCGCGGAATCGCCGACTCCGCATCGGCGTGAACATCTGATGACCACCAACAGAAGAACATGCGTACTTAGCCGTACGGTATCCATGTCTATCTTCTGACGCAATTGCAGTGATCAAAGCAATATGAACGATCGAAGGGAGCTTCTCGACGACGATGCGACCCACATCGGACCGGACGGCCGGGGCGAAACCCGCGGACCGCCTGCTCAACGCCTCGCCCGACCCGGGACGCCCGCCCTGGTCGGGCCGCACGACTAGCCCACCGCGCTCCGGGCGTCCACGGGCAACCGTCCCGGTCGACCCAGGAATTCGTCCCACCCTCCGGCCCACCGAACGCCCTGTCCCGCCCGGCGTCGCCACCGCGATGATTGACGCCGACCGCTCCCCCACACCAGGATGTGCGAATATGCCCTTTTCGCGATTGATTGATTCCGGAACCCGTTTGGTACCGACCGATCCGCTACGCAGGAAACTGATCGCGATCCGGCTGGCCGAATCGATCGGCAAGGGAGTTTTTCTCAGCGGCAGCGTCGTCTACTTCACGCTCCGCGTCGGACTCGACCCCAAGCAGGTCGGCCTGGGCCTGTCCGCGGCGGGCATGTCCGCCTTCATCTCATCGGTCCTGTTCGGCGTGATCGCCGACCGGGTGGGCGCGCGCCGGCTGCTCGTCATGCTGTTCGCCGCGCTGGCGGTGGGATTCGGGCTCTACGCCCTGGTGGACAACGCGACCCACTTCTTCGCCCTGGTGGTCGCCGTCGGCTTCATCGAGTACGGCACCGGCCCGACCAACGGGGCTCTCGTCGGCAACCTCGTGCCCGCCGAGGAACGGGTCAAGCTCAAGGCCATGATGCGGTCGGTGTTCAACATCGGCTTCAGCATCGGCATCGGCGTGGCTGCCGTCGCCGCGCTCAGCCAGCGGCTGCTCGTGCTGATCCCGCTCACCACCGCCGCGCTGATGGCCAGCGCCGCGCTGCTGGTCACCCGTCTGCCCGACACGCCGTCGCGTCCCGTTCCGGTGGGCTTCAAGCGCTTCGCCGCCGTACGCGACCCGCGCTTCCTCTCCGTCGTCGGCGTCTCGACGGTGCTCGCCTCCCACGTCACCGTCATCCTGGTCACGATGCCGCTGTGGGCGCTCAACCGCACCTCGCTGCCGCACTTCCTGATCCCACTGCTGCTCATCTTCAACACGGTGTTCGTCATCCTGTTCCAGGTGCGGGCCAGCCGTGGCGCGGACACCGTGGACGGTGCCGGCAGGCTCGCCCGGCGCTCCGGCTACTGGCTGGCCGGCGGCTGCGCCGTCATAGCCGTGACCGCCCTCAACGACGACGTCGTGCTGGTGTCCGTCGCGATCGTCGCCGCGGTGCTGATCCTGTCGGTGGCCGAGGTGATGCAGGCCGCCTCGGGGTGGGGCCTCGCCTTCGGCCTCGCCCCGGAGCACGCCCAGGGCGAGTACCTCGGCGCGTTCGACCTGCACGTGATCACGCAGAACATCATCGGCCCGGCCGTGCTGTCCGGCCTGGTCATCGCCTTCGGCTTCTGGGGCTGGCTCGGCATCGCGGTGGCCGCGCTGGCCGCGTCGGCGCTGATCGTCCCGGTCGCGCGCCGGGGCGAGGTCACGCTCGTCCGGGCGGCGGCCTCCGCGACCAGCCCGTAGGGCCCCCACACCGCCGGCCGGGGTCATCCCGGCCGACGGGCCGGGCACCCTACGGACGTCGCCGGACGCCGCCCCGGGGGCGGCACGGTCACCCGCCCATGGGCCGGGGCGGCGGTCGCGGCCGGGATCAGGTCCCCGGGGCGGCTCCGGGGCGGGCACCCCGCGAAGCCCCGCCCCGCAGCACCCGACGCACGATCGCCGGACGCAGCAGCCGGTGCGGCGGGTCGACAAGGTTGAGGACCCGCAGGAAGGCGGTGCCGAGCACCGCGTCGGTGCGGGCGGCGGCATGGAGCCGGTGCACGTACGCGTTGACGAGCCGCACCCGCACCGACCGACGCCCGTCCACCTCGGGGAAACGCAGATCCGTGCCGACCGCGATGGACCACGGTCCGTCGATCAGCTTGCCAGCCCCGCGGAAGAACCGCCGCCACAGCCGGTCCCGATCGCCCGCCAGCAGCGTCCGCAGCAGCAGGCCCTCGGTGGCCGCGACCGTCATGCCCTGACCGTAGACGGGGTTGAAGCTGCACAGGGCGTCCCCGAACACCAGGTAGCCGAGCGGAAATCGGCGCAGCCGCTCGTAGCGCCGCCGGACGCTCGCCGGGTACCGCATCAGGGCCGGTTCGCCGACGGGGGTGGCCTCCCGCACCAACCGGCTGATCAGCGGCAGACCCAGCGACTCGGCGAACCGCGCGTAGCCCTCGTCGTCCAGCGGCGGCTGCTCGCCGAGCACCCCGGCGAGGGCCACCCCGAAGCGGCCATCCTCCTGGGCGGCGACGATGCCGGTGCGCGGACGACCCGGAACGGCGTTGGTCAGCGCGCCGAGGAGGCCGTCGAGGTGGCGGGGGTCGCGCTCGTAGTTGCGGGTGACATAGGTGACGTCGACCGCGACCCGCTGTTCGGCCGGGGCCGGGTGGCCGAGCGCGGTCAGCCACCCCGGGGTACGCGACGCCCGGCCGCAGGCGTCGACCACCAGATCGGCGTCGAGCCGGTATGCCGCCCCGTCGCGCGGCGTCACCAGGACACCGGTGATCCGGCGACGGTCGTCGGTGCTCAGCAGATTGGTCGCCTCCGCGGGCGGCTGGAAACGGACGTTTCCCAGCTTCTCCACCCGGGCCCGCACCGTGCGCTCCAGCAGGGGGCGGCTGACCCCCACACCGATGAGCTGGGACGGGGATCGGCGCATCGGGTAGCCGTCGTTGCACCAGTGCACCTGCCCGTTGAGGTCGACGAGGGGTGCGCCGGCCCCGTGCAGCTCGTCGCTGAGACCGTCGAACAGCTCGTCGAGCGCCTGCCGCCCGCGGGCCAGCAGAACGTGCAGCTGACGCGACTGGGGCACCCCGCGCCGCGGCGCCGCCGCCTCGGGCAGGATGTCGCGGTCGACGATCGTGACGGTGTCGTACGCGTCGCTGAGCACCCGGGCGGCGATCAGCCCGCCCATACCGGCACCCAGTACCACGGCGTTGCCTGCGCGGACCATGGTCGAGACGGTAGGCGACCGAGGCGTGCCGGTCCTCTTCGAGATTGCGCAACCGGCACGACGGCCGATCCGGGCCGGCCACTGAGGACGTCGCCCGGGTCGGACGAAAGCTGTCCTCAGTGGCCGGCAACCGAGGTGGTCAGGGCGAGGGGGTCAGGGCGAGGTGGAGGAGAGCGTGGCGACGAGCGCGGCACCACCGCAGCAGAGCAGCCCGAACACGACCAGCGTGACGAGCAGGATGCTGTAGTTCGACCACATGCCGAACTTCGTCACGTCGGTGCCGTGCCCGTCGTGGACGCGGTTGCGCCAACCGCCGAAGCGGAACGACAGGGCGTGCAGGGCCCCGGGGTGGGCGACGAGCGCGGTGGTCATGACGGGGATGCCCATGAAGTCGGTGTAGCGGACGTCGTGCGGCCCCGCCGGGACGGCCACGTACCAGGTGCCCTCGCCGGGGATCGGCACCGCCTGGCGGTCGACTTTGAACTTGCTGGTGGTCGGTGCGGGCACAATGTACGGCCCGCGGTTGACCGAGACGGCCAGCACCGCGTGGCCCGGGGGCGGCGAAATCGGGTGGGGGTAGGCCATCAGCGGCGTGACGGCGCCGGGCATGGGTGGGTACGACGGTTGAGGAGGGTACGACACCGCCACATCCTGGCACGGCCCCGCACACCCCGGCGGGACCGCCGGTGGTCACGAGGCGGGCACCGAGCGGAGGCCGAGCCGGCGCAGGCCCCGCCAACTCTCTCGCCCCGGGATCCGGCACAGGACAAGGGGAAGGACGCACCTTTCCGCATCGTCCGTTCGGCTAGTAATTTGCCGATCCTTCGGGTAGTGTTCGCGGCATCATCTGGACGACATGACGCGGTGGCGAGGCCCGTGATCGTGGCCTTGCGACAGCGCACCCGCCCGTACGTGTGCTCCGGCGACAGCCGGTTCGGAGATCTTCCGGTCGATCCGATCCACGGGCACGTGCGGAAGGACCACCCCATGGCCACCACCCTCAAAACGGCGACCAGCACCCGCCTCGGCGGACGAAGCAGCGCGCAGAACGCCGACAGCGCCGACGACCTCCTGGCCGCGATGGCCGCCACCCCGGCCGACGACCCCCGCCGACCGGCACTGCGGGAACGCGCCATCGAGGCGTGGTTGCCACTCGCCCGCCACCTGGCACGCCGCTACGCCGGACGCGGCGCACACGACGAGGACCTGGCCCAGACCGCCGCGGTCGGGCTCATCAAGGCCGTCGACAACTTCGACCCCACCCGGGGCGTCGACTTCACCGGATACGCCATCCCCACCATCATCGGCGAGATCAAGCGGTACTTCCGTGACCGCACCTGGGCCGTGCGGGTGCCCCGCCGCCTGCAGGAACTACGCCTGACGATCAGCGAGGCGAACAGCACCCTCACCCAGACGTTGGGGCGCTCGCCGACCGTGGCCGACATCGCGACCTACCTCGACCTGACCGAGGAGGCGGTCCTGGAAGGGCTGGAAGGGGCCCGGGCCTACCGGGCCACCTCGCTGTCCACCCCGATCGGAGCCGACGGCAGCATGGAACTCGGCGACACCCTGGGCGTCAACGACCACGGCCTCGACCTGGCCGAGATCCGCGTCGCCCTCGGCCCGGCCCTCGCCACGCTGCCGGAACGCGAACGCACGATCCTGAGCATGCGTTTCCACGGCAACCTGACCCAGGCCCAGATCGCCGGCCGGATCGGCGTCTCCCAGATGCACGTCTCCCGGCTCATCACCCGAGCGCTCGCCAAGCTGCGCGGCCAACTCTGCGAGGACTACGCCTGAACCTCCGGTCCGTGCGGCGGTTCAGCGGCCCCCGCCCTCGACGCCGAGGGCGGCGAGCAGGTTGTCCACCGCGGCGTCCGACGCCCGGCGGACGCTCTCGGTCGTCGAGGCGCCGAGGTGTGGGGTCGGCACCACCCGGGGATGGGCGAGCAGGGCCGACGGCTCCGGCGGTTCGCGGTCGAAGGCGTCGACCGAGTACAGCGCGATCCGGCCGGACTCCAGCTCCGCCAGCAGGGCCGCCTCGTCGACCAGGGTCGACCGTGCGGTGTTGAGCAGGACGGCGTCGTCGCGGAGCAGGGCGAGTTCGGCGGACCCGAGCAGCGGCCCGGCCGGTGACGGCGGGACGTGCAGCGACACGACCTCACTGGTGCGCAGCAGGGCCTCCAGCGGCAGCAGCGCCACGTCGCCGCCGTCGGTGACGAAAGGATCGTGCGCCACGACCCGCATGCCGAGGCCGCCCGCCAGGTGGGCGAGGCGGCGCCCGATCGCGCCGAGACCGACCACGCCGAGGGTACGCCCGGCGGCCTCCCGCCCGGTGCCGCGCCGCCAGTGGCCGGCGCGCAGGGCGGCGCTGGCCTCGGGCAGGCCGCGCAGGCCCATCAGGGCGAGCGCCAGGGCGAGTTCGGCGACGCCCTGGGCGTTGGCGCCCCGGGCGGTGAGCACCTGGACGCCGGCCGCGTCGGCGGCCGTACCGTCGATGGCGTCGCGGCCGGCGCCGTTGCGGCTGATCACCCGCAGGGCGTCGGCGTGGGCCAGGACGCCCGCGTCGATCGTCTCGACGCCGGCGATCCAGCCGACGACGCCGGGCAGCGCGGCGGCGAGATCCGCGCCGGTGGGCTGCCGCCCCGGGGCGGGTGCGACGACGGTGAAGCCGGCGGCCCGGAGCCGGTCGACGGCGGCCGAGCCCGGTGCCGACATCGACCGGGGGGTGACGAGGATCCGGGGCGCGGTCATGACAGCACCTGCGGTGTCTGCGGGCCGAGCAGCGTGATCAGGCGTTCGACCTCGGCAGCCATGGCGTCGCGGGCCGGCGCGACGTACTTGCGCGCGTCCAGCAGCTTGGGGTCCGCGTCGAGCCGCTCGCGCACCACCCGGGTGAAGACCTTGTTGAGATGGGTGGCGATGTTGACCTTCGTCATCCCCCGGGTGACCACGGCCCGCAGCGTCGCGTCGTCGACGCCGGAGGAACCGTGCAGCACCAGGGGCACCGGCACCAGCTCGGAGATCGCGGCGACCAGTTCCAGGTCGACCACCGCGTCGCGGGACGCCATCGCGTGGGAGGTGCCGACCGCGACGGCGAGCGAGTCGACGCCGGTCTCCTCGCAGAACCTGCGGGCCTGGCCCGGGTCGGTCCGTACCCCCGGGGCGTGCACGCCGTCCTTGCCGCCGACCTCGCCGAGTTCCGCCTCGACCGCGACGTCGCGGGCGTGGCAGTGCGCGACGATCCGGCGGGTGGTGGCCCGGTTCTCGTCGTCGGGCAGCCGGGAGCCGTCGAACATGACGGAGGTGAAGCCGAGATCCACCGCCTGGTGGACGAGGTCGACGTCCTCGGCGTGGTCGAGGTGCAGCACGACGGGGACGGTCGCCGCCTCGGCGAGCGCCCGCGCGGCCAGCGCGAGGGGGCGCAGGCCGCCGTGGTAGCGGACCGCGTTCTCGCTGATCTGCAACACCAGCGGCGCGCGGGCCGCCTCGGCGCCGGTGACCAGCGCCTCGGCGTGCTCCAACAGGGTGGCGTTGAACGCCCCGACGCCGTGCCGCGCCTTGCGGGCGGCGGCGAGGAGGGGGCGTGGGTCGGCGAGGGGCATGACGGCTTCTCCTATGTCGTGGTGCGGTGGTGGTCGGTCGCCGCTGCGGCGGCGTGGGCGCGGGTCGCCGCGCGGGCGGCGTCGAACCGGGCGCGGGGCAGCGCGTAGGCGGCGAGGTCCGGTCGCGGTTCGACGCGCAGCGCCGCGCGCCGGGCCGCCCGCAGGATCGCGGTGTCCGTCCAGGCGCCCGTGCCGAGCAGCGCGAGGGTCGCGGCGCCGAGCGCGGCGCCGTGCTGCGCGGCGTCCGGGCGGCTGATCGGCCGGCCGACGAGGTCGGCGAGGACCTGGAGCATCAGCCGGCCACGGGCGCCGCCGCCGGTCGCGGTGATCTCCGGGGCGGCGGGTACGGCGGCGAGCATCGGGCGCGCGGCGTCGGCCAGGCTGAAGCCGATGCCCTCGACCAGGGCGCGGGCCAGGTGGCCGTGCGTGTGCCCGAGGTCCAGCCCCAGGTACGCGCCGCGCACGCCCACGCCGCCCTCGGCGACGGTGCCGCCGGCGAGGGTCGGCACGCAGGTCAGCCCGTCCGCGCCGACCGGCACGGCGGCGGCCTCGTCGAGCAGGGCGTCGAGGTCGTCGTCCCGGTTGAGCACGGCGGCCAGCCAGCTCAGGCTGCTGCCGCCGCCGAAGGTCGACAGGGCCGAGATGTACAGGCCCGGCAGGACGTGGTCGAACACGAACGGCCGGCCGACCGGGTCGAGCACCGGGTCGGCCGCGGCCACCGTGACCCAGTTGGAGGATCCCAGCGACACGTACGCCTCACCGGCGTGGTCGAGGCCCGCCCCGAGCGCCATGCACGAGTTGTCGACCCCGCCGGCCACGACGGGGATCCCGACCGGGAGGCCGGTCGCCGCCGCGGCGGCCGCGGTGAGCCGGCCGACGACCTCGGTGGACGGCACGATGGGCGGCCACCAGTCGGCCGGCAGCCCGAGGGCGGCCAGCACGTCGGGCAGCATCCGGCGGGTACCGAGGTCGTAGGCGCCGCTGCCCGAGGCGTAGCTCGGGTCGGTGCGCTGGGCACCGGTGAGCCGGGCGTTGACCCAGTCCTTGCTGCCGAGGATCCGCGTCGTGCGGGCGGCGACGTCCGGGTGCGCGGAGCGCAGCCACGCGGCCTTGAACACCGTGTACATGCCGCGCGGGAACCCGTTGCCGGTGCGCGCGTACCAGTCGGTCTCGTCGGCGTCGGCGAAGTACGCCGCCGCCGCGTCCTCCCCGCGGGTGTCGGACCAGATCGGCACCGAGTCCAGCAGGGGCGCGCCGTCCGCATCGACCGGCACCATCGCCAGGCTGTGGCCGGACAGCCCCACCGCGACGACGCGGTGCCGGCCGGCGTCGGCGGCCAGCAGCTCCCGCGACGAGCCGACGACCGCCGCCCACCAGTGCGTCGGGCGCTGTTCGTGCCGTCCCGGTGCCGGATAGGCCGTGGGGTACGGGGCGAACGCGGTGCCGACGACCTGTGCGGCCAGGTCGACGAGGGCCGCCTTGCAGCCGCCGGTGCCCAGGTCGAAGGCGAGCGCGACGTCGCTCATGTCTTCTCCCGCCGGTCCGCGCCACCCTGGTACGGCATCCCGGTACGCATCTGCGCCAGTCGGGTCTTCATCTCGCGGACGTCGCCGAGCGCCGACTCTCCCCGACGCAGCAGGGTCATGGTGGCGATGGTGTCGATGACGACGAGCTGGGCCAGCCGCGAGATCGTCGGCGTGTAGACGTCGGTGTTGTCGAGGGACTCGACGATCAGCGCGATGTCGCTCAGCTCGGTCAGCGGCGACGGGCCGCCGGTGATGCCGACGACGGTCGCCCCCCGGTCCCGGGCGACGCGTACGGTGTCCAGGATCGAGGCGGTGCGACCGGTGTTCGAGATGGCCACCAGGACCGTCGACGGGGTGCTGGTGGACGCGGCGAGGAACTGCTGGTGCGTGTCGATCGGCGCCGAGCACGGCACCCCGAGCAGCGGGAACTTCTGCTCCGCGTCCATGGCCACGATGCCCGAGGCGCCGAGCCCGATGAAGATGACCCGGCTGGCGGCGGTGATGGCTCCCACCGCCCGGTCGAGGGCCTGGGGGTCCAGGTGGCGTCGTACGTGGTCGAGCGAGGTGATCGAGAAGTCGAAGATCTTGCTGACCAGGGTGGCCGTGCCGTCCTCGGCCTCGATCACCGACTGCGTCGCGGGGATGCCGAGCGCGACGCTCTGCGCGAGCTGGATGCGGAAGTCGTGGAACCCGTCGCAGCCGATCGCGTTGGCGAACCGGACGATGGTCGGCTGGCTGACCCCGACCGTCTCGGCGAGTTCGGCCAGCGTCATCCGGACGACCCCGTGGGGGTCGGCGAGGACGACGTCGGCGACCTTACGCTCGGAACGACGCAGTGTCTCCAGGCCCTTGTTGATGCGCTCCAGCACGGTCCCGGCGTTCATCGGGCAGCCCCCAGGTCGAGGGTGTCGCCGTGGTGGGGTACGCGCACCGTGACGCCGCGGCGCGCGGCGGCGTCGAGGTCGAAGGTGGCCGGATCGACGGTGTTGAAGTCAAACATTCCCCAATGATGTGGCACCAGGATGGGGATGCCGGCAGCCGCGCAGAGCTCGACGGCCTCGGCGAAGTCGAAGTTGCCGGGTACGCCGTGGGCGAGCCGGTGCGCGTCGCGTCCGTTGACCGGTAGCAGCGCCACGTCGATGTCCAGCTCGTCGAGCCGTTCGACCTGCCCGTCCCACGGTGTGCAGTCGCCGGAGTGGTAGATCCGGGTGCCTGCGGCCTCGACAACGTAGCCGAGGAAGTGGTCGTCGCCGTGACTGTCCAGGAGGCGCTCCTCGTGGGCGGCGGGCAGCGCCGTGACCGTGAATGGTCCGTAGTCGGCCCGGTCGCCGTCGGCGAGGGCGTCCAGCCGGGACCGGGGGGCGCGGGAGCGGCGCAGCGCCTCGCCGAGGACCGCGCGGGGGCAGGCCAGCCGGAGTTCCGGCTGGGCGGCCATCAGCGGTTCGAGGGTGTCCGGGTCCATGTGGTCGGTGTGCGCGTGCGAGCAGAGCACCGCGCGCAGCGGCGGCAGGCCGGTCGCGGTCACCGGCGGCGGGAGCATCCGGACGTGCGGGAACGTCGTGCCGGCGTACTTGCCGGCCAGGGAGTCCGACAGGTACGGGTCGACGAGCAGGTGCGCGTCGCCGTCGGGGCCGGCGGTGGTGAGCCAGAAGCCGGCCTGTCCGAGCCACCGTGCGCGTACCGTCATCGCACCTCCTGGGCCGCGTCGTACAGCCGCTCGAAGTCCGGGCCGCTGGTGGGGATCCCGAGGTCGAACACGGCGTCGATCGCCCTGGTCCAGCCGTGGACGAAGTACCGCCAGCCGTCGGTGACGGTGAGCGCGTCGGCCTCGGCCCGGGCCCGCGCCTGGCGCAGGAAGCCGAGCTCCCCGCGGTAGTTGAACTCCCAGGCGTACCCGCCGTGCGGGAAGGTGGCGTCGTCGCTGAGCGGTGAGCCGGGCCGGTCCTTGCCCATGCCGGTGGCGTTGACCACGAGCGCGCCCGGGGCCAGGCCCGCCAGCAGCTCGTCGTGCACCTCGCCGCGGTCGAGGCGGTGGGTCCGCCAGGTGATCGCCGGGTCGCCGGTGGCGACGTCGGCGGTGAGCGCGGCGAGTCGCTGGTCGGTGACGTCGGTGACGACGACCTGCCCGGGTGCCTCGTCGCCGGCCCGGTGGGCGAAGTGGTCGCAGAGGGCGAGGGCGGCTCCGCCGGCCCCCATGACCAGCACGTCCCGGCCCGCCATGTCGGCGACGATGGACCGCAGGGCCATCTGGCTCGTGACGGTGTCCAGGGCCAGTCCGTCGATCCAGCCGTCCCGGGCGACCAGCGCGCTGGTCTCGCGCAGCCGCGCGGCGTCCTCGTTGACCTGTCGCAGCAGGTCGTGGCTGGACGCGTAGAGGTCGAGCTTGTGAGTGGTCACCAGGGCACCGCGTGAGAGCTCGTCGTCGCGCAGGTGCTCGACGACCCGTCGGTAGACCGCGGGCTCCGCGCCGACCGGCACGTCGATGCCGACGAGGTCGACCCCGTCCAGATCGAGGAGGGGACGCCACGCCGCGAAGACGCGGTGGATCGCCGACGAGGCGGTGCTGACGCCGATGAAGTACATGGTGGGCCGGGTGGCCGGCCGCAGGTCGTCGGGGGTCACGGCGTCACCTCTTCGGCCTGCGCGACCAGCCGCACGGCGTACGCGGTGTTGATGCCGAACCGGGTCGCCCCGGCGTCGAGCAGGGTGTGGAGCTGGGCCAACGAGCGGATGCCGCCGGACGCCTTGATCTCCCGGCCCGCCCCGGCGATCTCGCGGATCACGCGGACGTGCTCGGCCGTGGTCGGCCGGGGCTGCCAGCCGGTACCGGTCTTCAGCGATGCGGCCCCGGCGTCGACCGCGGCCCGTGCGGCGTCGCGCAGCTGGCTCTCGTCGAGCAGGCCGACCTCGAGGATGACCTTGACGGGTACCCGTCCGTCGACGGCCTCCAGCACGGCGGCGACGTCGCGGGTGGCCTCGGCCAGTTCGCCGGAGCGGACCAGCCCGACGTTCATCACGACGTCCATCTCCTGCACTCCCGCGTCGAGGAGCCAACACGCCTCGGTCACCTTGACCGGGGTGGCCGTGCCGCCGGACGGGAAGCCGACCGGGGAGCCTGCGTTGGTGTTCGATCCGTCGAGCAGCGGGCGCAGCACGGGCAGCCAGGAGGGCAGCACGTGAGCGGCGACGAAGTCTCCGGCGAGGGCGTGACCGGCGAGTTCCTCGACGTCCACGCGGCCGTGCTGGGCCTGCACGGCGCTGATGTCGACCATGCGGGCCAGCGCGTGGCCGGTGATCTCAACGGGCGGCATAGGAGCGGTTCTCCTCGAGGCGCCATCCGTCTCCGTCGGCGACGGCCCGGTGCCGCATGCCGCCGGAGCGGGCGATGATGCCGTAGTCCTGGCCGGCGTCGGCCGGGTAGCAGAAGAGCGTCACCAGGTCGGTGTCGCCCAGGTTGACGCTGCGGTGGATGTGCACCGGCGGCACGTACGCGACGACGCCGGGGCGCAGCTCGGTCACGACGGTGCGGCCGTCGAGGGTCTCCATCAGCATCAGTCCGTGGCCGGACAGGCAGTGGTAGATCTCGGTGCGGTCCTGTTGGGCGTGGATGTGGCCCCGGGTCATGTGGAACTCGGCGCCGACCCGACCGGGCGACAGGGTGGAGATCCCGGTGATCAGGTCGCCCGCCTCGGTCGACGGGCGGAACTCGTCGACGTGGTAGATGACCCGGTCTGCCTCGGTTGCCAGGCGCGCGGTGAACGCCGCCTCGTCGGCGAAGAGCCCGCCGAGGTCGGCCAGTTTCTTCTCGTAGCGACCGGTGCGTCCGACCATCCCCCTCGGGGTGATGACCAGGCCCGGTCCCTGTTGCGGTGCGGTCACCGTGCTCCTCCTGCTCCGGGCGGCGGATCTGTACGGCACGCCCCTCGGCTCACTTTGTAGCAAAGTTACATCCAGATGTCACCCACCTGCGCGGCCCCGAGGTGTCGTTTGTAGCGAAACCGCCCTGATTTCACTCAGTTGGTGGAATGGTCGGGGGTGCAATAACTGAACTTCACGGATAAACCGGACTTAGAGCGGTAGCGCAGCTACCAACTCGTGGCAGCCCCGGCTAACGTTCAGGAAACATCGCGTTGACATCCGGACGGTCAAATGTAGTGTTGCTCCGTAAGTGTGGGCCTGCGCACACGGCACACGCGCAGAGACCACAGCGAACGCCGAGGGGATTGCGTCCCGGGGCCACCCGGGCGGCACCCCTGCGGGGCACCGACCCCTCGAATAACGCACGGGGAACGTCCCACCCCCACCAAATCTGGAGGAAAGATGTCCAACCGGACACGCGGCAAGACGCTCGCCCGGGGCGTCGCCGCACTGCTGGCCGTCACCCTGGCCACCACCGCCTGCGGTGCCGACGACTCGGGCGGCGGCGAGCCGGCCGACCCGATCTCCGGACGTCCCGCGCCGACCGACCAGGCGCCGGACTCCGAGATCAAGATCGCCATGATCGGGTTCGCCAACAACCCGTACTGGGTCTCGGTCAAGGCCGGCGCCGACTACGCCGACCGGGTGCTGGACTCCCACAAGGGCAAGGTGGACTGGATCGTCGCGGGCGAGAACATCGACGTGCAGACGGTCTCCAGCGCCGTGCGCGCCGCCGACGCCCAGGGCTACAAGGGCGTCGGGTTCTTCATCGCCGGCGAGGGCAACTGCGCCGACATCAAGAACCTCTCCGCCAAGGGCATCAAGATGGGCGCATACAACACCCTCTTCGACTGCGTCGGAAGCTCGGGCGGCACCATCAACTACGCCCAGGAGCAGTACAAGGCCGGTCAGACCGCGGGCCAGGAGATGATCAAGGCCGCCGGTGACAAGGCCGGCAAGGTCGGCATCATCGTCAGCCAGTTCACCGCCCCCGGCTCGGAGCAGCGCCGACAGGGCTTCGTCGACGCCCTCAAGGGCTCGAAGCTGACCCCGGTCAACCAGGGCGTCGAGGCCAAGGACTCCGCGTCCAACACCTTCGCGGCGGCGCAGAACTTCCTGCAGTCCAGCGCCGACCTCGTCGGCATCTACGCCACCGCCGGCGGCCCGTTCGGCGCGGCCCAGGCCGTCGCCGCCGCCAAGAAGCAGGACTCCGTGAAGGTGATCGGCTTCGACATCACCACCGAGAACATCGCGGCCATCAAGGACGGCTCGATGTACGGCGTGATCGGTCAGGACGCGTTCGGCCAGGGCTACAACGTCGCGGTCGAGCTGTTCAACGCGGCGGCGACCGGCCAGCAGCCCGCCGAGGTGAAGCAGGAGGCTGTCGCCCCCTTC
This sequence comes from Micromonospora sp. CA-111912, assembly GCF_050948415.1. NCBI lineage: Bacteria > Bacillati > Actinomycetota > Actinomycetes > Micromonosporales > Micromonosporaceae > Micromonospora > Micromonospora sp. CA-111912. The sequence goes on along the minus strand of NZ_CP192007.1, from coordinate 3,020,906 downwards.
GTCACCAAGGACAACCTCACGGAGCACGACCCCTCGGTGAAGCCGCTCGGCGCTCCGGGCGCCTCCTGATCGGAGAAGCCACCACCTCATGGAACCGACTAACCATGTGGACCACGTCAGGCCGGCGGCCCTCGTGGCCGCCGGCCTGACGAAGTCGTTCGGCGCCGTCAGGGCGCTACGCGACGTGTCGCTGGAGTTCCCCGCCGGCCAGGTCACCGGCCTGCTCGGGGAGAACGGCGCCGGCAAGTCCACCCTCATCCGCCTGTGCTCCGGTCAGATGCGGCCCGACGCCGGTCGACTCACCCTCAACGGCGAGGACGCCTCCTTCGGCAGCCCGCTGGAGGCGATCGCCGCCGGGGTCGTGGTGGTGAACCAGGAGCCGCTGCTCATCGGCGAACTGACCATCGCCGACAACCTGTTCCTCTACGACCTGGGGGAGCGTTCCGGGTTCGCCCGCGCCCGCCGCGGGGCGAACGTCCATCGGGCCCGCGAGCTGCTCGACCGGCTGGAGATGGCCGACTACCTGCCCGACCCGTCGACGCTGTGCCGGGACCTGTCGGCGGCGTCACGGCAGATGGTCGACATCGTCCGGGCGCTCTCCCGCCAGCCCAAGGTCCTCTTCCTCGACGAGCCCAACTCCAGCCTGACGCACGAGGAGTCCGAGCGGCTCTTCGCGGTGATGGCCCGGCTGCGCGACGAGGGTGTCGCGGTCGTCCTCGTCAGCCACCGGCTGACCGAGGTCTACTCGATCGTCGACAACGTGATCGTGCTGCGGGACGGCACGTTCGTGGCCGCCGGCCCGCCCGGCGAGATCGACCAGAAGCGGGCCGTCGCGTTGATGGCCGGCGAACGGAAGCGGGCGGTCGTGGCGGAGGTCATGGCCGACCGGGCCGGGGCGATCGAACAGGCCGAGGTGGCACTCGAAGTGCGGGGCCTGACCGGCGAGGGCTTCACCGACGTCAGCTTCGCGGTCCGTCGCGGTGAGATCGTCGGGATGTCGGGGCTGGTCGGCGCGGGCCGTACCGAGATCGCCGAGGCCGTGATCGGGCTGCGCCGCCCGACCGGCGGCGGGATCAGCGTCGCCGGTCGGCCCGTGCGGATCGGCGGGCCCGGCGCGGCCCAACGGCTCGGCCTCGCCTACGTCGCCGAGGAACGCCGGACCGAGGTCTTCCACGCCCAGAGCGTCGGCTACAACCTCACCGTCCGGGTGCTGTCGGCCCTGGGCCGGTTCGGCTGGGTCTCCCCCCGCCGCACCAACGCCAAGGCGCGCGAACTGACCGAGCGCTTCGGCGTCAAGGCCGCCTCCAGCGAGGCGCCCATCACCTCGCTGTCCGGCGGCAACCAGCAGAAAGTCCTGCTCGCGCGGGCCCTCGCGGCCCAGCCGAAGGTGCTGATCCTCGACGAACCGACGCGGGGCGTCGACGTCGGCACCAAGGCCGAGATCTACGCGACGCTGCGCGCGCTGGCCCACGACGAGGGCCTGGCGGTGTGGTTCATCTCGTCCGAACTCGAGGAGATCGTCGAGCTGGCCGACCGCGTGGTCGTCATCCGCGGCGGACTCGTGACCCTCGATGCCCCGAACAACGCCGGACCCCAGCCCATCGTCGCCGCGGCCATGGGCGCGACCGAAGGATCATCATGAGTGCCACTCTCGCCCCCCAAAGGCAGGAGCGCTCCTGGAAGAGCGGCGTCCTGTCACTCGTCAAGCGCCAGGAGACCGGGCTGCTCGGCGTGATCATCGTGCTGGCCCTGATCGTCAGCGTGGCGAACGAGAACTTCCTGCGTAAGGACAACCTCTACAACGTCCTGCAGACGGTGGTCGTCGTCGGCATCATCGCCGTCGGGCAGACCTTCGTCCTGATCTCCAAGGAGATCGACCTCTCGGTCGGCTCGGTGCTGGCCCTCTCGGCGGTCACCGCCGGCTCGGTCTACGGCAGCGGGGCCAACCCGTGGGTGGCCGCGGCCGTGGGCATCGGCGTCGGCGCGCTGTGCGGTTTCGCCGTCGGCTCCGTCGTCGTGCTCGGCCGGGTCAGCTCGTTCATCGTGACCCTCGGCATGCTCTCCATCGCGCGGGGACTGACCCAGCTCATCACCGGCGGACTGCCCCAGGCGATGCCGAGCGAGCTGTCCTTCATCGGTCAGGGCCGGGTCTTCGGCGGCATCCCGGTCAGCGTCATCATCTTCCTGGTGCTGGTCCTGCTCGGCCAGCTCCTGCTCACCCGCACCGTCTTCGGCCTGCGGGTCACCGCGATCGGTGACAACGACGCCGCAGCCCGCACCGGTGGCATCCCCGTGGCGTGGACCCGGGTGCTCACCTTCGTCCTGATCGGCACGCTCGCCGGCTTCGCCGGGATCGTCTTCTCGACGCAGGTCGGGGTGGCCGAGGCCCAGGCCGGCATGGGCTACGAACTGGACGTCATCGCGGCGGCCGTCATCGGCGGCGCCAGCCTCTCCGGCGGCCGGGGCTCGATCATCGGCGCCTTCCTGGGCGCCTGCCTGCTGGGCGTCCTGCGCAACGCGTTCATCCTGCTGGCCCTGTCGCCGTTCCTCCAGCAGCTCAGCATCGGTCTGGTCATCGTCCTGGCGGCGGTGTTCGACCAGTGGCGTCAGGGCAACCTGGGGCACCTGCACCCGCGCAACCTCCGCCAGCAGCTCGTCCGCCGCAAGGCCTGACCTCCGCCTCCCGCGAAAGGACCCGCACCATGAAGCCTCAACCTTTCCGCCTCCACGACCAACGAGTCGTCCGCGCGTTCGTCGAGGCCCGTCGGGGGCACACCCCGACGGAGCCGCGGCTGAAGTTCGGCTGGAGCAACTGGGGGTTCGGCACCGAGGAGCTGGCCGCGACCGCGGCGCGGCTGGAGAAGAACGACGTGCGGTACATCGAGCTGCACGGCAACCTCTACTCCCCCGACCTCGGGTACCGGCCCGACGAGACGCTGCGGGTGCTCGGCGAGCACGGCATCACCGTCTCCGGCGTCTGCGGCATGGTCACCCCCGACCAGGAGTTCGCCCACAACCTGCCGCACGTGCGGGCCCGCGCCATCGAGTACTTCCGCCGCCAGGCGACGTTCACCCAGGCGGTCGGCGGCTCGTACCTGCTCTTCGGCGCCGGTTCGGTCGGCCGGCCCACGGTCCAGGACTCCTACGAGCTGGAGCGTTCCGCGCAGACCATGCGGCTCGTGGCCGACGACTTCGCCGCCGCCGGCATCCGGGGCGCGGTCGAGCCCATCCGGCCCGAGGAGACCAGCGTGGTGCACACCTTCGCGCAGGCCCTTCGGCTGCTCGACCTGGTGGACCACCCGGCGATCGCGCACATCAACGGCGACCTCTACCACATGCTCAGCGGCGAGCGGCACATCGGCGCCACGATCCTCGACCACGGCGACCGCATGATCAACCTGCACCTGGCGGACAGCAACCGCCGCGCCCTCGGCCACGGCCTGCTCGACCTCGACGTGGTGCTCATGGCGCTGTACGCCATCGGCTTCCAGCGTGGCGACAACTACTGCTCGGCGGAGCCTCTCGGCGCCGGCGGCAACCCCTACGCCGCGATGAACCTGCCGCCGCAGCCTGAGCGGCTCGACGAGATGGTGCGCGACACCGTGCGGACGTTCCGCGAGCGCGAGGACGAGGTGCTGGGCGCGAGCGACGAGGAGCTCTACGCCCTCTACCAGATCGACTCCGAGTAGTCCGATGCCGGCGTTCACGCTGCACGTCGTGTGTCCCAACCCGGCCCTCGACCGGCTCCAGGTGGTGGAACGGTTCCGGCCGTTCGAGGTCAACCGGGTGGTCGAGGTACGCGCTCTGGCCGGTGGCAAGGGCCTGATCGTCTGTCGCGGGGCACGTCGCCTCGGCGCCACCGTCACGGCGCACGGCTTCGTCGGCGGTCCCGTCGGCCAGGTGATCCGTGACGGCTGCGGCGACCTCGGCGTGCTCGACCGGCACGTCGGGATCGCCGGTGAGACCAGGGTGACGCCGGTCGTCATCGACCGGAGCACCGGTCGCTCGACGGTGCTCAACGAGCGCGGCCCGCAGGTCACCGCCGGTGAACAGGAAGAGCTGCTCGCCGGACTCGACGCGACGGTGCGCCCGGGGGACGTCGTGGTCTCCACGGGCAGTCTGCCGCCGGGCTGCGCCACCGACCTGCACGCCCGGGTCGCCCGGCTGGCGCTCGCCCGGGGGGCGACAGCGCTCGTCGACGCGCACGGCGAGCCCCTCGCCCGGGTCGTCGACGACGCCCGGGGCACCCGACCCGCAGGTCGGCTCGTGGTAAAACCCAACGCGGAGGAACTGGCCGGCGTGCTGGGCCGGCCGCTGCCGGACCGGGCCGCCACCACGGCCGCCGTACGCGAGCTGCACGCGCAGACCGGAGCCACCTTCGTGGTGACCCTCGGCACCGACGGGGCGGTCTGGACCGACGGCGCCGAAGACCTGGCGGTGGACACGCCGACGGTCGAGACGGTCAACGCGACCGGCTCCGGCGACTCGTTCCTGGCCGGCCTCGCGGTCGCCCTCGGCCGGGGCGAGAGCCCGGCGGCGGCCCTGACCCTGGCCTCGGCGATGGGGGCCGCGAACGCCGCCTCGCTCGCGCCCGACGTCGATCCGGCGCTGGTCGGGCGGCTGCGGGAGAGGGTGACGGCGACCAGGGGGACGGCCGGACGGGCGGCCCACGGATGAGCCAGTTCATCGGCGTCGACATCGGCACCACGCGGACGAAGGTCGGCTGCTACGACACCGACGCGGGCCGGCTCGTCGCGCTCCGGCACGCGCCCACCGTCGTCGACCCCGACCCGTGGGGCGGCCGGCGGGACGCCACGCGACTCGCGGCGGCGGTCGGCGACCTGCTGGCGAAGCTGCTGGCCGACCCGGCGGTACGGCCCGACGACCTCGCCGGGATCAGCGTCGGATCGGTCGGGGAGGAGGTCGTCCTGCTCTCCGCCGACGGCACCGTCACCGCGCCGGTGCTCGCCTGGTTCGCCGGGCACGGCCAGCAGGCCAAGGTGGCCCTGGGCGGTGACAGCGGCTGGGCCGGGACGGACGAGACCTTCTCGGTGTTCAAGCTGCGCTGGCTGGCGGAGCACCTGCCCGACGAGCTGGCGGCGGCGCGCACCTTCACCTCGCTCGCCGATTTCGTCGCCCGGGACCTGCTCGCCGAGCGGACAGCCCCGGTGTTCCTCAACGTCTCGCACGCCTCGCGTACCGGGCTGCTCGACATCCGCGCGGGCCTGCTGCGTACGGACGTGCTGCCGGACCTCGGCGTGACCACGCTGGCGCTGCCCGACCTGGTCGACAGCGCCACCGTGGTGGGCCGCACGTCGGGCGGCGGCGTGCTGCCGGCGGGTGTCCCCGTGGTCGCCGGCGGCCACGACCACATGTGCGGCGCCTTCGGCACCGGCGTCCGCACCGCCGGCGACGTGTACGTGTCGGTCGGCACCTCGGAGGCGCAGGTGCTGCTGGTCGACGAACTGCCCGACACGGTCGGGCCGGGCCTCGACACGGGGATCTTCGTGGCGGGCGGCCTGCGGTTCGTGCACCGCGCCACCCCGTCCGGCCGGTACTACCAGGCCTGGCACGACATGCTCTACACCGGCGTCCCCGACGCGACGATGTGGGAGGAACTGGCCCGCGTCGTCGACCAGGTCGACCCGGCGGTGGTCGAGGCCGACGTGCGTCGCGCCCGACTGGCCGCCATGCCGATGGACGTCACCCGCGCTCACGCGATGGCCAGCCTGCTGAAGGGACTCGCGGTGGAGGCCGAGGCGACGACCGCGCGGCTGGGCCGACTCAGCGCCGTCGAGATCACCGACGTCACCGTCGGAGGGGTGGCCGCCGGCTGGCAGACGTGGCGCCAGCTGCGCCAGGAGGCCACCCGCCGTCGACTGAGTTTCGTGGACGAGCCCGAGGCGACCGTTCTCGGCGTCGCCGTTCTCGCCCAGCTCGGTGTCACCGGCCGGGCCGACGTCCCGGTGCACCTGACCACCGCCGAACCCCCAGGAGGAAACCATGGACACGCCTGAGTTGCTGCGAACGCACCGCCTGGTTCCGGTCGTCGTCCTCGACGACGCCGCGTCGGCCGAGCCGCTGGCCGACGCGCTGGCGACCGGGGGGCTGCCGATCGCCGAGGTCACCTTCCGCACCCCGGCGGCGGCCGAGGCGATCGCCAGGATGGCCGCCCATGGCGGCGTCACGGTCGGCGCCGGCACGGTCACCACCCCCGACCAGGTGGACGCGGCGGTGCGGGCCGGCGCGCGGTTCGTCGTGTCGCCCGGGTTCAGCGCTGCCGTCGTCCGCCGGTGCCAGGAGCACGGGATCTTCGTGCTGCCGGGCGCGAGCACCGCGACGGAGGTCATGACGGCCCTCGAAGCGGGGGTCACGGTGCTCAAGTTCTTCCCCGCCGGCAGCTCCGGCGGGGCCGCGGCGGTGTCCGCCCTGTCCGCGCCGTTCCGTCAGGTCTCCTTCGTGCCGACCGGCGGCATCGACGCCGACTCGGCCGCCGACTACCTCGCGCTGCCGTCGGTCCTCGCCGTGGGCGGTAGCTGGATGGTGCCCCGTGCGGCGATCGCGGCCGGCGAGTTCGGCCGCGTCGCGGACCTGGTGGCCGCCAGCGTGGCGGCCGTCGCGCGCTGAACCCCTACCGGTCGCGCAACAAAGCCCAAACCGCCCTGGCCGGCTCGCCGATCGGACCACACTGGAGGTGCAGAGGCACGAGAATCAGCTGGTGAAGGACCGGGAGGGAGCACGCCGTGACATCGGGATCGATGAGCCGACGGATCAAGGATCTGCTCAGCAGCCCCAGAGGGCGTGATTTGATGCGGCGTGGCCGCCACCAGGCGGCCAAACCCGGCACTCAGCAGAAGCTTCGACAGTTGGTGGCCCGCCTGACCGGCTGGTCGGGCCGACGCCGCTGAGCCGGCCGGCGGACAGGGACCAGCGGGAGCAGCCATCATGAGCGACACCAGCCTTGGCACCGACCGTCAGCGGGGCAGCGACTACGCCGACCTGTCCCGGCAGGTTCGCGCGGAGGGCCTGCTCGGCCGGCGGCGAGGCTACTACGCGGTACGCATCGGTCTCGTGGTCGGTTGCTTCGCCGGGCTGTGGGCCCTGTTCGGCTGGTTGGGTGAATCGTGGTGGCAACTGGGCGTCGCGGTGGCCCTCGGGGTGGTCTTCGCGCAGGCCGGGTTCATCGGCCACGACGCCGGACACCGGCAGATAGCCAGCTCGCGCCGGATGAACGACCTGATCGGCATCGTGCTCGGCAACCTCCTGACCGGGATCAGCTACGGCTGGTGGGTGGACAAGCACAACCGGCACCACGCCCACCCCAACACCGAGGGCAAAGATCCCGACATCACCATCGCGGCCCTGGCCTTCACCACCGGCCAGGCCCAGCGACGGCGCGGCCTCGGCGCACTGCTCGTCCGGCACCAGGCGTACCTGTTCTTCCCGCTGCTTCTGCTGGAAGGCCTGCACCTGCACGCCGCCAGCGTCCGGGCGGTCTTCGGCCGGCGCCGCATAGCGCGTCGACTCATCGAGGCCGGCCTGCTGGCCCTGCACCTCGTCGGCTACCTCGCCGCCGTGTTCGTGGTCCTGAGCCCGGCGCAGGCGGTCGCGTTCGTCCTCGTCAACCAGGGCGTGCTCGGCCTCTACCTCGGCTGCTCCTTCGCCCCCAACCACAAGGGCATGCCGATCCTGAGCGCCGAGGACGACCTCGACTACCTGCGGCGGCAGGTCCTCACCTCCCGCAACGTCCGCGGCGGGGCGTTCCTCGACGCCCTGCTCGGCGGCCTGAACTACCAGATCGAGCATCATCTGTTCCCGAGCATGCCGTGCCCCAACCTGCGCCGCGCCCGGCCGCTGGTCATGCGATTCTGCGCCGAACACGACATCGCCTACCACGAAACCAACCTGGGCCGTTCCTGGGCGGAGGCACTGCGCCACCTGCGGGACGTCGGATCGCCTACCCCGTAACCCAGGGTCATTGCATTGTCGTGGGTGCGGTCCCAGGGCATACCCGTCCCGTTCGGCTTCCTCCGGAGCCAGAAGTGCGCCGGCGAGCTCGGCGAGCACCCGTTCCTGTCGGTTCAGGTCGAGCAGCAGCAGCCCTGGCTCCGAGCCAGGATCACCGACTCCCGGATCGCGCAATCATGCGGCCACTCAGCGCTACCATAGATTAGCTTCGATCAGTACACTCGTATCTGGTCAGCCCAGCCACGACCGGCGTGATCGCCGGCCCAAGAAACGGGTTTGTCGAGGCATCTGCCGCACCTGGCTCCCACCTTCTGATCAGCACCGTCGTTCCACCGGCCTCGAGGCGATCCCACCCTGGCCGGTCCCCTCCGGTGAGGAGACGAGATGACCAGTTCACGCGTGCGGGGTCGGGTGCTCGCGTTCGCCCTGGCGACCGCCCTGAGCGCCGCGCTGCTCCCGAGTGGACAGGCATCCGCCGGGACTGCCGCCGAGGGAACCATCCGCCACGCCGGCACGGCCGACGCCGTACCGGGCAGCTACCTCGTCGTGCTCCGGGAGGCCCCGGTCCGGACGTCGGTGGGCGCCGCCGCCGAGGTCACCAGGGCCGCCGACCGGCTGCGGGCCCGTTACGGGGGCACCGTCGGCCACGTCTACGGCAGCGCCGTGGCCGGATTCGAGGTACGGCTCGCGGAGCGGGCCGCTCGCCGCCTCGCCGCCGACCCTGCGGTGTCGTACGTGGAGCAGAACCAGGTCACGCCGCTGATCGGCCCCGGCGTGCAGACCAACCCGCCGTCGTGGGGACTGGACCGGATCGACCAGCGGTTACTGCCCCTCGATGGCCGGTACGCCTACCCGAACACCGCGCACAACGTGCACGTGTACGTCGCCGACACCGGTGTCCGGGCCACCCACACGGACTTCGCCGGCCGGGTCAGCGGCGGGATCGACCTCGTCGACGGCGCCCTTCCCGCGGACGACTGCAACGGCCACGGCACCCACCTGGCCGGCACGATCGGCGGCACCCGGTACGGGGTGGCCAAGGAGGTCCGGATCCACCCGGTCCGGGTGCTCAACTGCACCGGCAGCGGGACCACCGCCACGGTGATCGCCGGAATCGACTGGATCACGGCGAACGCCCTCCGGCCGGCGGTGGTGGAACTGGCCATCGGCGGCCCGGCCACCACCGCCCTGGACACGGCGGTGACCAACTCGATCAATCAAGGGATCACCTACGTCACCGCCGGGGGCAGCTCGGGCGGGAGCGCCTGCAACAACTCGCCCGGCCGGGTGCCGGCCGCGTTGACCGTGGTGGGCACCTCCTCCACCGACGCCCGGATGCCGAACGGCAACTACGGCACCTGCATCGACCTGTTCGCCCCGGGGGCGAACATCCCGTCCACCTGGTACACCGGCGACGCCGCGACCGCCACGATCAGCGGCGGCTCGGCGGCCTCAGCCCACGTGGCCGGCTGCGCCGCGCTGGCCCTGTCAGCCAACCCGGGCTGGACCCCGGCCCAGGTCGCCAGTTACCTGGTCAGCCGGTCGACCACGGGAGTCGTCACCGGCGTCGTCGCCGGCACCCCGAACCGTCTGCTCTACTGCGGCCCGTGAATCCGGGGCGCCCACCGGGCACCACAGGCCCGTCGGCCGGTGCGGGTCGGCGGGCTTTGCGTGAAACCGGCAGTCTCGGTCTCGATCGTCCAGGTGTGGTGGTCACCGCCCCGGTGCCGTGTCGCGGTAGCGCGGGTGGAGACCTGATCGGCGTCCGACTCGACACCATGCTGGGCGTCGCGCCGGCCTCGTCCGCGCGACCCTGACTCCCGCCGAGCACACCGTCGCCGGCGACCGCCGGCCACGCCTCGGGCAACCCGCTGTGCAGGTCGTGGCACCGACGCGCACGACCCCCACCGGCAGGTTTCCGTCCTTGTCGCTGCCCGCTGCCGGGCGTCCACGCTGCCGATGATCGATGCCAGACCGTCGGGGGCCATCGCCGCAGCCCCTGGCGGTCCCCTCCCCCGACGGCCCGCGCCTCAGCCCCGGCCGTTCGGGATGCCCGCATCGGCGGCGCGGGGAGACCTGTGTCCTCGGCCGCACGCGTCCCAGCGGCCGACGAACGCCGCAGGAAAGCGGCCTGCCGCCTATCGGCCGTTGACGAACCAGTGACATGTCTGAAACATTGACAGGCATCGCAGCAAGAAGTCGACAGAAAGACAGAAATTTCTCTGTTACTGACTGGAAGATCCCGACAGGAGAGCCCTCCGGTGTGTTCCGCCGGCTTCCGCAAACCCCCTGTCCCGTCCCGGCTCCCCGACATCGCGGGCCGCACTTGCCCTGCCTCCGGCCGTCGCGGTCTCCGCTGCAAGGTCCACCACCGATCTCACAGAGACAAGGACGCCATGAAACGAAGGAAGCTCAGCCGACGACTGATCAGCGGCCTGCTCGCCGCCGGTCTGATCGGCGCTCCGGCGATCTCGCCCACCCCTGCGCTCGCGGCCGGCGGCTCCAACCTGTCATCCGGCAAGTCGGTCTCGGCGAGCGGATCCACCGGCAGCTACGTTGCGGCCAATGTCAACGACGGCAACCAGCAGACGTACTGGGAGAGCCCGTCCAACGCGTTTCCCCAGTGGGTGCAGATCGACCTCGGCGGCAGCGTCAACATCGACCAGGTGAAGCTGAAACTTCCCCCTTCGACCGCGTGGGGCACCCGTACGCAGACCCTCGCCGTGCTGGGCAGCACCAACGGGAGCAGCTTCGGCACGCTCTCCGGGTCGGCCGGACGGGTGTTCGACCCGGCATCGGCCAACACCGTCACCGTCGATTTCGCCGCGACGGCCGTCCGCTACGTACGGCTGGCCATCACCGGCAACACCGGCTGGCCCGCCGCCCAGATCTCCGAGTTCGAGATCTACGGGGTGGACGGCGGCGGCCCCGGTGAGCCCGGCGGCGCCAACCTGGCCGGGGGCAAGCCGATCGAGGCATCCTCGTCGACCTTCACCTTCGTCGCGGCGAACGCCAACGACAGCAGCCACACCTCGTACTGGGAGTCCGCCGGATTCCCGTCGACCCTGACGGTGAAGCTCGGTGCCGACGCCGACGTCACGGCGGTCGTGGTGAAGCTCAACCCGGACCCGATCTGGAGCGCCCGCACGCAGAACCTCCAAGTGCTGGGCCGCGCCCAGACGGCCACCGGCTTCACCTCACTGAACGCCCCGGCCAACTACGCCTTCAACCCGGCGAGCAACCAGAACTCCGTGACGATCCCGGTCACGGGCCGCGTGGCCGACGTACAGCTGAAGTTCTTCAGCAACACCGGCGCGCCGGGCGGGCAGGTCGCCGACCTCCAGGTGCTGGGCGGCTGGGCCCCGAACCCCGACCTCGTCGTGACCACGACCGGTTGGACCCCCGCGACGCCGAGCGAGGCCACCCCGATCACCCTGTCGGCCACGGTCAAGAACACGGGGACCGCAGCTGCCGCTGCGACCAAGGTGGACTTCAGGCTCGGCGACACCGTGGTGGGCAGCGTCCCCGTCGGTGCGCTCACCCCCGGCGCCTCGGCCACCGTCTCGGCGAACGTCGGGACGCAGGCGATGGGCAGTTACCGCGTTTCCGCCGTGGTGGACCCGGCCAACACGGTCGCCGAGCAGAACAACGACAACAACAGCTTCACCGCGCCCACGCAGTTGGTCGTCACCCAGGCCCCGGGCCCCGACCTCCAGGTCGTCGGCATCACCTCCAACCCGCCGAACCCGGCCGTCGGAGCGACGGTCACGTTCACCGTCGCGGTCCGGAACCGCGGAATCACCGGCGCCAGCGCCGCCTCGGTCACCCGACTCGCGGTGGGCGGCACCACGTTGAACACCACCACCGCCGCGGTGGCCGCCGGCGCGACGGTCAACGTGGCGGTGAGCGGCAGTTGGACCGCCACCGCCGGCGGGGCCACCATCACCGCCACCGCCGATGCCACCAACGTCATCGCCGAGACCAACGAATCCAACAACTCGTCCTCCCAGGCGATCGTGGTCGGCCGCGGCGCGGCGGCGCCCTGGGTCGAGTACGAGGCCGAGGCCGCCCGCTACCAGGGAGCCCTGCTCGAAGCCGACGCCCTGCGCACGTTCGGGCACACCAACTTCGGCACCGAATCCTCGGGACGCAAGTCGGTGCGGTTGAACAGCACCGGGCAGTTCGTCGAGTTCACCTCGACCAACCCGTCCAACTCGATCGTGGTGCGCAACTCCGTCCCCGACGCGCCCAACGGTGGCGGCATCAACGCCAGCATCAGCCTCTACATCAACGACACGTTCGCGCAGAAGCTGACGCTCTCGTCGCGTAACAGCTGGCTGTACGGCACCACCGACGACACCGAATCGCTGTCGAACACGCCCCAGGCCAACGCCCGGCGGCTGTTCGACGAGTCACACGCCCTGCTGCCGCAGTCCTATCCGGCCGGCACCAGGTTCAAGCTGCAACGGGATGCGAGCGACACCGCGTCGTTCTACGTCATCGACCTCATCGACCTGGAACAGGTGGCGCCCCCGGCCACCAAACCGGCCGAGTGCACCTCGATCACGGCCTACGGCGCGGTCCCGAACGATGGAGTCGACGACACGGCCGCCATCCAGCGGGCCGTGACGGACGACCAGAACGGCGTCATCGGCTGTGTCTGGATCCCGGCCGGCCAGTGGCGGCAGGAGCAGAAGATCCTCTCGCCGGACCCGACGCGCGGGCAGTACAACCAGCAGGGGATCCGGAACGTCACGGTCCGTGGGGCGGGCATGTGGCACTCCCAGCTCTACACGTCCACCGAGCCGCAGAACGTGGTGGGCAACATCAACCACCCGCACGAGGGCAACGTCGGCTTCGACATCGACGACAACACCCAGATCTCCGACATCGCCATCTTCGGCATGACGACCAACCGCGCCAACCGCGGGCACGGGCTGAACGGGCGATTCGGTAAGAACACGAAGATCAGCAACGTGTGGATCGAACACGTCAACGTCGGCGCCTGGGTCGGGCGCGACTACTCCGACACCCCCGCCTACTGGAACCCCGGTGACGGGCTCGAGTTCACCGGCATGCGGATCCGCGACACCTTCGCCGACGGCATCAACTTCTCCAACGGCACCCGCAACTCGCGGGTGTTCAACTCGTCGTTCCGCACCACCGGCGACGACTCCCTGGCCGTCTGGGCCAACCCCCGGGTCAAGGACACCGCGGTGGATGTCGGACACGACAACCGCTTCCTCAACAACACCATCCAGCTGCCCTGGCGGGCGAACGGAATCGCGATCTACGGGGGCTACGGCAACACGATCGAGAACAACCTGATCTACGACACGATGAACTACCCCGGCATCATGTTGGCGACCGACCACAGCCCACTGCCCTTCTCCGGCACGACGCTGATCGCCAACAACGCGTTGCACCGGTGCGGCGGCGTCTTCTGGAACGAGGACCAGGAGTTCGGGGCGATCACGTTGTTCCCGTCGACGACGGACATCACCGGCGTCACCATCCGCGACACCGACATCCACGACTCGACCTACGACGGCATCCAGTTCAAGAACGGCGGAGGCAACATGCCGAACGTCGCGCTCACCAACGTGAAGATCGACAAATCGAACAACGGGGCGGGCATCCTCGCGATGAGCGGCGCTCGCGGCAACGCCAACCTGACCAACGTCACCATCACCAACTCGGCCGACGGCAACATCGTGAAGGAACCAGGCTCGGCCTTCTCCATCACGGGCGGCTAACCCCCGCTCGGCAACCTAGGACGGAGGTGTCTCCGGCCCCACAGGCCGGAAACACCTCCGTCTTCATGACCCCGGCCGAGCAGGACAGGTTGTCCGCCCAGCCATCGGCAGCGGCGGGACGCAGCCGCCAGGGCGTAACCGCTGCGAGGTTTGGCATCCGGCCACCGCCACCGAGAGCGACTGCTAACCTCCGGAGAGCGACCGGGATAAACCAGTCGTAACGGGTAAATACTCCAGTCTCGCCCGAGGTGCCCGCAGCCGCACCAGGCCGGCCGCCGCGCCTACCCGGACTGACTGGCGGCTCTCTCGATCGACAGTCGCGAAGGATCAGAACAGTGCATCTGACACCGAAGGAATTCGACAAGCTCACCATTCTCTCCATGGCGGTGGTGGCCAATGCCCGACGGGCCAGAGGAGTGAAGCTGAACCACCCCGAGGCCGTCGCGGTGATTTGCGCCGCCACGCTGGAGGGGGCCCGCGACGGCAAGACCGTCGAAGAGGTCATGAACGAAGCGCGCAGCGTCCTCAGTGCGGACGACGTCATGCCGGGCGTGGGGGACATGCTGCCCATGATTCAGGTGGAGGCGGTCTTCACCGACGGCTCGCGGCTGGTCACCGTCCACTCACCCATCCGATAGGGGTACAAGCGGAGACGCGGTCTCCAGGAAAGCGGGGGCGAAATGGCCAAGCAACATCCCGGCCCTAATTCGAAGCACCTTCGACCCATCGGCGGCTACCTGCTCAGCGACCAGCCGCTGGAGCTCAACGCGGGTCGACCGGTCACTGAGGTGGTCGTGCAGAACACCGGCGACCGGCCGATTCAGGTCGGCTCGCACTTCCACTTCTTCGAGGTCAACCGCATGCTGGCATTCGACCGCGAAGCGGCCTTCGGCAAGCGGCTGAACATCCCGGCGACGACGTCCATCCGCTTCGAACCGGGCGACAAGAAGACGGTGGAGCTCATTCCCTTCGCCGGCACCCAGCGGGTCTACGGGTTCAATGGGCTGGTCCAGGGCTGGACAGGCGACGGGCCCGTCCCCGGCTACCGACCCGACCGGATCAGGGCGATCCACGGCGCCAAGACCCGGGGTTTCAAGACCAGCCCGGAGAAGCAGGAAGACACCAAGAGCAAAAAACAGTAGTTCCACTATTTCGCGGGCTGCCCGACCTCGGGCACGGGAGAGACTTCGATGAGCCAGATTTCACGCAAAGAATATGCCGGAATGTACGGCCCCACCACGGGCGACCAGATCAGACTGGGGGACACCGACCTCCACATCGAGATCGAGAAGGATCTCCGCGTCCTCGGCGACGAGGTCATGTACGGCGGTGGCAAGACGCTGCGCGACGGCATGGGCGTCGACAATCAGTACACCAATGCCGCCGGCGCCCTCGACCTCGTCATCACGAACGTGACCATCGTCGACGCGACGCTCGGAGTGGTCAAGGCGGACGTCGGCGTCAAGGACGGCAAGATCGCCGGCATCGGCAAGGCGGGCAACCCGCGCGTGATGCAGGGTGTCACCCCCGAACTGGTGGTCGGGCCGGGCACCGACGCCATCTCCGGCGAGCACCTCATCCTGACCGCCGGCGGCATCGACGCGCACGTGCACCTGGTGGCGCCGCAACAGGCGTACGCGGCGCTCAGCAACGGCGTGACGACGCTGTGGGGCGGCGGCACCGGGCCCAGCGACAGCAGCAACGGGGTGACCATCACCCCTGGCCCGTGGAACATCCACGCGATGATGCGGTCCTTCGAGAACATCCCGGTCAACATCGGCATCATGGCCAAGGGCAACAGCAGCGGCCGCGCGCCCCTCGTGGAGCAGATCATGGCCGGCGCGCCCAGCTTCAAGATCCACGAGGACTGGGGTGCGCCGCCCGCGGTGATCCGGGCCTGCCTGGCCGTCGCCGACGAGTACGACGTGCAGGTCAGCATCCACACCGACACCCTGAACGAGAGCGGCTACATCGAGGACACCATCGCCGCACTCGAGGGCCGGACCGTCCACACCTTCCACACCGAGGGTGCCGGTGGTGGGCACGCGCCGGACATCATCAAGATCGCCGGCGAGATGAACGTGTTGCCGAGCTCGACCACGCCGACGGTCCCCTACGGGATCAACAGCCAGTCCGAGCTCTACGACATGATCATGGTCTGTCACAACTTCAACCCGTCGGTCCCCTCGGACGTCGCCTTCGTGGAGAGCCGGATCCGCACGGAGACCATCGCGGCCGAGGACGTGCTGCTGGACGAGGGCGTCATCTCGATGATGCAGAGCGACTCGCAGGCCATGGGACGGGTCGGCGAGACCTGGCTGCGGACCATCCAGCTCGCCGGGCAGATGAAGATCGCCCGCGGCAAGCTCGCCGAGGACTCGGCCGCCAACGACAACTTCCGGGTGCTGCGCTACGTGGCCAAGATGACCATCAACCCGGCCATCACCCAGGGCATCTCGCACATGCTCGGGTCGGTGACCCCGGGCAAGATGGCCGACCTGGTGCTCTGGGAGCCGGCCTTCTTCGGCACGAAGCCGAAGTTGGTCCTCAAGGGCGGGATGATCGCCTGGTCGATCATGGGCGACCCGAACGCCTCGCTGATCACGCCGCAGCCCGTCTACTACCGCCCGATGTTCGGCGCCTTCGGCAGCCAGCTCGCCAAGAGCTGCGTGACCTTCGTGTCCCGCGCCGCCCACGAGAACGGGATCGGCGAGGAGCTCGGCCTGCAACGGCAGATCCAGCCGGTCTACCGAACGCGTGGCCTGACCAAGCGGGACATGGTCCGCAACGACAGGACGCCGAAGCTCGAGGTCGATCCGGAGACCTTCGCGGTGAAGATGGACGGCGTTCAAGCGACCGTGCCGGCGGCCCGGAATCTCCCGATGAGCCAGCTCTACTTCTTCAGCTGACCCCACAGGACGTCTTCGCGGTCGTGTCGGTTCCGGCACACCCGCGTGAAAGGAGAAACCAGTGCTCATCGAAACGGTGCTGGGCAATGTGAGCGAGCCGAACTGGATCGCCCGGCTGAAGGAGGCACGGATCGACGATCTCGTGCTCGACCAGTGGGACGCCCAGAAGAGCCGCCTGCGCAAGATGACCAGTTCCGGCGCCGAGCTGGCGGTCTCGCTCAACCGTGGCGTCCGGCTGCGCGACGGGGACATCCTGGCCTGGGACGATCTGACCGCCACGGCGGTGGTGGCCCGGGTCAGGCTCGGCGACGTGATGGTCGTGCACCTCGACGGGCTGCACGGGGAATCGCCGGACCTGGTGATCCGCTCGGCCGTCGAACTCGGCCACGCGATCGGCAACCAGCACTGGCCGGCCGTGGTCAAGGGCGCGAAGATGTACGTCCCGCTCACCGTGGACCGCAAGGTCATGGACTCCGTGATGCGGACCCACGCCTTCACCGGGATCACCCACGAGTTCGTCCCCGGCACCGAGATCATCGCCTACCTCGCGCCGCACGAGTCGCGGCGGTTGTTCGGCGGCGCGGACTCCACGCCGCACACCCACCTCCCCGCCAACCTCAACTGAGGGGCCGGCCGGTGCGCGCGATGGTCGAGACACTGAAACTGCTGCAGTTCGGCGACTCGGTCTTCCCGGTCGGCGCCTTCTCCTTCTCCAACGGGCTGGAGATGGCCGTCCAGCACGGCGTCGTCCATGACCGGAGGACCCTGCAGGACTTCGTCCGGACGGTCACCCGGCTCGCCGCCACGGGGGACGGCGTCGCGTTGCTCGCCGGGCACCGCGGCGCCGCCTCCGGCGACCTCGACCGGATTCGGCACGCCGACGAGGCCGTCTGCCTGCGCAAGATCAACGAAGAGATGCGGACCATGTCCGTACGCATGGGACGGAAGCTGGCCGAGGCCTCGACCCGGATCGTCGGGGAGTCGCTGCTCAAGAAGCGGATCAGCGAGTCGGCGAACGGGGTGCCGGTGACCTATCCGGTCGCGCTCGGCGTGCTCTTCGCCGAGCTCGGGGTGAGCGAGGAAGACGCCTTCGCCGCCCACCAGTACGGCGCGGCCTCGATGGTGCTCGGCGCGGCGCTCCGGCTGATGCGGGTCGACCACCTCGACGCGCAGTCGATCCTCTACGCGGTCAACGAGAAGGCCCCCGACGACTACCGCGAGGTGCGCACGGCGAACCTCGACGACATGCAGAACTTCGCTCCCCACATCGACGTTCTGGCGGCCGCGCACCAGCACGCGCACGTACGGATGTTCATGAGTTGAGCCCCTGGCCCCACCCGCCGGGCCTCCGGACCGGGCCGGAGAGATTCCGACATCAGCAGGTCCCGAATTTGGTGAAACCTTCCAGAAGCAGAGGTCACGTCATGAAGTCGGCAAGTCGTATCGGAGTGGGCGGCCCGGTGGGCAGCGGCAAGACCGCGATCATCGAAGCCGTCGTGCCCCGCCTCGTGGAGAACGGACTGCGGGTACTGATCATCACCAACGACGTGGTCACCACGGAGGACGCGAAGCACGTGCGACGCGCGCTGACCGGGGTCCTGGTCGAGGAGCGGATCATCGGGGTGGAGACCGGGGCGTGCCCGCACACCGCCGTCCGCGAGGACCCCAGCATGAACCTGGCCGCCGTGGAGGACATGGAGGCCCGCTTCCCGGACAGTGACGTGGTGCTGATCGAGAGCGGCGGGGACAATCTCACGCTCACCTTCAGCCCGGCCCTGGTGGACTACTTCATCTACGTGATCGACGTCGCCGCCGGCGACAAGATCCCGCGCAAGAACGGCCCGGGGATCTCCAAGTCCGACATCCTCGTGATCAACAAGACCGACCTCGCACCGTACGTGGACGCCGACCTCGACGTCATGGCGCACGACGCGGATCTGATGCGCAACGGAAAGCCGGTCGTCTTCACCAACTGCAAGACGGGTGACGGCATCGACGAACTGGTCTCACTGGTCCGCCGCAACGCGCTGTTCGACGCCGAAGTGGTCGCATGATCTCACTGGACGCCGTCCGGGAGCTGGAGCCGTACCAGGACCAACCCGCCCAGTTGCCCGCCGCGGCCAACGGCAAGGTCGGCGTGCTGCGGATGGGTTTCGAGCGACGCGGCGACCGGACGATCCTGGACGACCTCTATCGGCAGTCGCCGTTGCTGGTGCAGCGGGCGCTCTACTGGGACGAGGAGATGCCGGAGCTCCCCTGCGTCATGATCCTCACCACCTCCGGTGGCGTTCTCCAGGGCGACCGCCTGCGGATCGACGTCGACATGGCGCCGGGCAGCCAGGCCCACCTGGTCACCCAGGCCGCCACCAAGATCCAGGAAATGGACGCGAACTACGGCACCCAGATCCAGACCTTCACCCTCGCCGACGACGCGTACCTCGAATTCCTCCCGGAGCCCGTGATCCCCTATCGGGGCAGCCGGTTCGTCACCGACAGCCGGGTGCGGCTCCCGGAGAGCGCCACCATGCTCTACGCCGAGGTGCTGCAACCCGGCCGGAAGTACTACCGCGACGGCGAGTTCTTCGCCTACGACCTCTTCTCCTCCACGCTGCGCGCGGAGCGGCCCGACGGTCGGCAGTTGTTCGTCGAGAAGTTCGTGGTCAGCCCCGGACGGTTCGAGGTGGC
The DNA here is from genome assembly GCF_050948415.1 of Micromonospora sp. CA-111912. Taxonomy (NCBI): domain Bacteria; kingdom Bacillati; phylum Actinomycetota; class Actinomycetes; order Micromonosporales; family Micromonosporaceae; genus Micromonospora; species Micromonospora sp. CA-111912. The sequence goes on along the minus strand of NZ_CP192007.1, from coordinate 3,001,588 downwards.
CCGGACCGGGGTCATGGACCACTTCCACATCTTCGGCAACGTCGTGCTGCTCACCAGCCCCGAGCGGGCGGCACGGGTCTTCGACCGAACCTCGACGCCGGTCTGGGACACCGAGGCGCCGCTGGCCAGCGCGGTCAGCCGGCTGCCGAACGACGCCGGGCTCATCTTCAAGGTCCTGGGGCAGGAGACAGAGCCGGTTCGCGCCGCGGTACGCGCCTTCTGCGTGGCCGCCCGCGAAGAGGTGACGGGCCGGACCTTCCCGCCGGCATTCAGCTGGCGATGACGAGGCGAAGGAGAGGGTCATGACCCAGGTCGTGCGGGGCTGGGACGGTCTGAGCGACCGTAATCCGCTGATCGAGTTCGTCGACGCGTGTCTGCGCGGCCCCGCGCAGGTCGTCTTCCAGAACAATCCGCTCTCCGGCCTGCTCATCCTCGTCGCGGTCGCCTGGGGTGCGTTCGAGAACGGGCAGCCCCGGGTCTTCGGCGGCGCGGTCCTCGGTCTCGTCGTGGGCACGGTGACCGCCATCGTGCTCCGGGTGGACCGGTCCTCGTTGCGGAAGGGACTGTTCGGCTTCAGCCCGGTACTGACCGGGATCGCCGTTCCGACGTTCCTCGACGACCGGCCGTTGATGTGGCTCTACCTGGTGCTCGGCGCCGCGGCCACCACCGTGGTCACCCTGGCCCTGAACGCGGTCTTCAAGACCTGGGGACTGACCGCGTTCACCTTCCCGTTCGTGCTGACCACCTGGGTGCTGTTGTTGGGCGCTTACCAGTTCAACCGGTTCACCGTCCTGACCGGACTGAAGCCGAAGCTCCCCGGCGAGGGGGCGCTGGCCGGCGGCCGTTTCGACTGGAACCTCATCCCGATCCTGTTCCGTGGGGTCTCCCAGGTGTTCCTGATCAACAGCTGGGTCAGCGGGCTGCTCATTCTGGTCGCCCTGCTGATCAACTCTCGCTGGTCGGCGCTCTTCGCAGTGGTCGGCAGCGCCGGCGCGACCCTGCTGGCGCTCTGGTTCGGGGCCGACGGGCTCTCGCTCGACAAGGGCCTGTACGGCTTCAACGCGGTGTTGACGGCGATCGCGGTGGGCGCGGTGCTGCACCGTCCCGGTGTGTTCGTGACGATCTACACCCTCTTCGGAATCGCATTGACGCTCTTCGTCCACGTGGCTCTCGCGACGGTGCTCACCCCGCTGGCCATCCCCGTGCTGACCGGGCCGTTCAACATCGCCACCTGGCTGTTGTTGCTGCCCCAGCGGCACTTCGCGCCGGTGCCCAGCCACGAACGCGTCAAGGAGACCATCGTCTCCGCGGCGAAACGCACCATCCAACCCTTGCACAAAGAGAGGTGAGGTTCCGTGCTCGCTCAGAACGCGGTGAACCCGGGCGACACCGCCTGGGTGCTGGTCTGCGCCGGCCTGGTGCTGTTCATGACCCCTGGGCTGGCCGTCTTCTACGGTGGCATGGTCCCCGCCCGCAACGTGCTCGCGATGCTGCAACAGAACATCATCGCGCTGGGGATCGTCAGCCTGACCTGGGTGCTGGTGGGGTACACGATCGCCTTCGGCGACGACGCCGGCACCGGCCTCTTCGGCAACCTGGAGCTGCTCGGGCTGACCGATCTCAAGGTCCCGCCCGCGCCCAGCCTGCACGTGGCCGCCGGCCAGGTGACCATTCCGACCCTGGCGTTCATCGCCTTCCAGATGATGTTCGCGGTGATCACTCCCGCGCTCGTCACCGGAGCCACGGCCGGCCGGCTGAAGCTCGCCGGCTGGGCGTTGTTCCTGGCGATCTGGTCCATCGTGGTCTACGCGCCCGTCGCGCACTGGCTCTGGCACCCCGACGGCTGGTTGGCCAAGTTCGGTGCCCAGGACTGGGCCGGCGGGATGGTGGTCCACTCCTCGGCGGGAGCCGCGGTCCTGGGGATTCTGCTGGTCGTCGGCCGCCGCCGTAATTGGCCACACACCGCCGCCCCGCCCAACTCGATTCCGTTGACCATCGTCGGTGCGGGCATTCTCTGGTTCGGTTGGTTCGGGTTCAACGCCGGCGACGGGCTCCAGGCCAACGGGGTGGCCGCCCAGGCACTCATCAACACCCACGTCGCAGCCGCGGCCGGCATGCTCGTCTGGCTGGTGGCGGAGCGGCTCAAGGACGGCCACTGCACGGTCGTGGGCAGCGTCACCGGTGCGGTCGCGGGGCTGGCCACGGTCACCCCCACCGCCGGCTACGTCAACACGCTCTCCGCCATCGCCATCGGCGCCATCGCCGGCATCGTGTGCCACACCGCGCTCCGGCTGAAGTACCTGTTCCGGCTCGACGACGCGCTGGACGTCCTCGCGGTCCACTTCGTCGGCGGCATGCTCGGCTCACTGCTGCTCGGCTTCTTCGGCGACAACGGCATCAACCCGCTGGGCGTGGACGGTCTCTTCTTCGGCGGCGGCGGGTCCCTGCTCTGGCACCAGATCGTCGGCGTGGTGACCGTGGTGGCCTTCTCCTTCGTGCTCAGCTGGGCGATCGCCGCCGCCGTGCAGGCAGTCGTCGGGCTCCGCGCCCCGGCCGACACGCAGGACAGCCTCGACCGGACCCAGCAGGACACCGACGCGTACCACCTTGGGAGCGTCGCGGGACTGAGCGGAACGGGGGCGACCCAGCGCGGCAACCGGCGCAGGCGGGGCCGGCCCGGCGATCGGCCCGCCCGGGGGGCGGCCCAGCGGGACAGGCTGGTCATCGCGATGCTGGATCCGGTTCTGCTGCCCGACACCCGGGAGCTGCGAGACACCCTGATCGGCGCGGGAGCCAGCTCGATCGTGGTCTCCGACGCCACGGTCTCCACCGCCACACCGGCCGCCCTGGCGCTGCCCCGGGGTTACTGGCAGGAGCAGGATCTCCTCGACCGGGTACGGGTCGAGGTGCTGGTGGGGCAGGAAGCCACGGCCGCGGTGCTGGACGTGCTCAGCCGGTACGGCGCCGACCGGTCGGAGAGCTACGTGCAGGACGTCCGGCCCGCGACGGACCTGCACTGATCGGTTCGGGTCGACAGGGCGGTGCCCGGAGGCCGCGCGGGCGGACGCGGGGGCCGGCGTCCACCGCTCTCACGTCCCGGCCCGGACCCGGCGGACCAGCAACGCCACCGGCACCAGCGCGAGCAGTCCCCAGGCCGGCACCCAGTGGGGTCGCTGCTGCGCCACGGCCCCGATGCCGCCCCCGATGGAGTAGCAGACGAGCGTGAGCAGTCCGAGCAGCGATGCCTGCCGGGCCCGGCTCCGGTCGGTGCCGGGGGCGGCGATCCACCGGACGATGTGCCCACCAGTCTTCACGACCGTGCCCGACTGGTACGTGATGGTGGTCGTCACCCCCGCCGTGCGGACGAACAGCGTCGTGAAGGCGCCCGTGGCGAGGCCGCCGGCAGCGGCCAGGACGGCCCGCGACACCGGACCGTCCTGACCGTGGTGGAGCAGGACGTTGAGGAACGTCCAGAGCGACAGGCCGAGCGCCGTGGCACCCAGGCCTCGCAGGGCCGGCGACCAGCGGCCCGGCAGGGAGCGGATCCAGGAGACCACGCCGGCCGCACCGGCGAACGCGAGCAGCGAGGCGCCCGCGGCCGGCCAGGCCGGGTGCCATCCGGCCGGACCGATACCGAGGAAGATGAGGTTGCCGGACTGGTTCGCGACGAACGTGCCGTAGCGCAGGAACGCGAAGGCGTCCAGGAAGCCCGCGGTGCCGGTGCAGAGCGCCAGCACCGCGATGGGGCGACGGAACTCGCGGTACGACTCCTCCGGCCCCGGCCGGGCCGGGTCGTCCGGGGACGGCGGCGCGGGTTGCGAGCTGCTCATTGTCGTCGGCACCTCCGGGCGCGCACGTCGGGGACGTCGCCTCGACCGGCCGCAAACCTCCTCCATGTTACTGCATTTCGGACATAAAGGTGGATACCCAAGGGGCGGGTCTGCGGGGCAGATCCACCCCTCAGGTGGTTGCGCACGCGAGCCTCGTCGCGGCAGCCGCCCAGGCCGGGGCCTCGTCGGTCGGCTCGTACCGCGGATCTGATCGAACTCGACCGGGTGGAAGGGGTGCACGGCCCCCGAGGTTGCAGGTCGTGATCGTGGACGCACCTCCCGCCGGTGCCGTCAGCGCACCAGCCGGCCCATCAGCCGCTTGAGCTCGGCGGCCGGATCCGTGGTGAGGCCACCGTGCACCGGACTGGTCTGGATCACCGTGCTGCGCGGCGCGGTGAGCCAGCCGAACCGTGCCCGCCGGGTGCCGGCAGCGATGCGGCCCGCACCGGGATCGCCCGCGCACACGGCGCGGATCGCGTCGAGGGCCGCGGAGACCATGTCGACGTCGACGTCGGGATCCAGCGCGCGCAGCCGTTCGACGTCCACATGGACGGCGGCGCCGAGGAAGTCCGCACCCGGGCAGTAGAGCAGCGCCCCGACATTCACCTGCTCGCCGCGGTCGACCCGGGGGACAGCCCGCAGCAACGCGTAGTCGAAGCCCAGGGCGGGGATCGGGCCGGCGGTCACGCGGTCGCCTCCGTCGGCCACCAGCCACGCTCGCCCATCCGCCGGGCCAGCAGGTACTCGACGTACCGCTGCCGCAGCTCCGCCGGGTCGGCGTCCTCCGTCACGGAGTTCAAGCTCACCAGGAAGCTGTCGGGCACCAGGGCGACGACCTCCGCCAGGAGCTCGGCGGTCACGATCGCCGCCAGCTCCGCGTCCAGCTTCGCGAGGGCCACGGGGCCCAGCTTCGTCACGAGATCCGCGAGCACGTGTTGGGACAGGTCGTACCGGCGGTCGGCCCAGGCCGCGACCGATGGCCAGGAGTGCTGGAACAGCAGCGCGGCGCCGTGGTCGATCGCCCACAACTGGCGATGCCAGATGAGCAGGTTGGGGTTGGACCAGGTGCGGTCCACGTTGGCGGTCAGCGCGTCCAGCCAGTAGATCCGGGCGGCCTCCTCGGGCGGTGGCTCCCACCCGACACCGTCGTAGCCCACCGACCCCGGCAGGAAGTCCATGCCGAGGTTCTCCCCGGCGCTGGCCCGCAACAACTCCTGAACCTCCTGGTCCGGCTCACGGCGCGCCACCTCCGGGTCGACGCCGATGACGGCGAGCTCGGGCACCCGGATGCCGAGCCGGCGGCCGAGTTCACCGACGACGACCTCCGCCACCAGGGCCGCGCTGCCCTGCCCAGCTCCGCGGAACTTCACGACGTAGGTTCCGTCGTTGTCCGCCTCCACCACCCCGGGTAGGGAACCGCCCTCCCGCAAGGGAGTCAGGTACTGCGTTCCCATTACTCTCTGCAACAGAATCCACCCTACTGATCACTGAAGGTCGGTGACAGGCCTACCGGCTCACGTGCGGTGACGGGCGCGTCGAGCCGGAGTTCACATACCGAAACGTATCAGCATACGATCGTGTATCCGAGTTTCCGGAAGGAGTCGATCATCATCAACAAGAGGCTGACGCGGCAGGAAAGCCGCGAGATCACCCGTAAGGAGCTGCTGCGGGCAGCAGCCGAGCTGTTCGCCGAGTGCGGCGTCAACGGCACCTCGGTCGAGCAGATCGTCGAGCGCGCCGGATACACCCGGGGCGCGTTCTACGGCAACTTCGACGGCAAGCACGAGCTGGTCCTGGCCCTGCTCGAACAGCGGACCGAGCACGAGCTCAAGGAGGTCCAGGCGCTCAGCCTGCGGGCGGGCTCGTTCGAGGAGACGATCGAGCACCTGCGGGGCTGGCACCGCGAGCGGGACAGGAATTTCGCGAGCTGGCTGGCGCTGCGTACCGAACTCTGGCTCTACGGACTGCGCGATCCGGAGATGCTGCCGTTGCTGGCCGATCGAGAGCGGCGTTCCCGCGAGGCGATGACCCAGGCGCTCGCGCAGGGCTTCGCCGCCCGCTCGGTCACGCCACCCGCACCGGTGGAGCTGCTGGCCCTGATCGTGCACGCACTGGACGACGGGCTGTCCATCCAACGTGCGCTCTCGCCCGACGACCACCCCGCCGGAAACGTCATGGACGCGGTGGATCTCCTGATCAGGTCCTGGACCGCCCTGGCCCGGACCGGCACGAACGAGCCCACCGACCCGCCCGACCCCGGGAACGACACCCCCCGCCCATGAGCCCGTGGCCGGCCGCGCCGGCCGCCGCGACCAACCGGAGAACTGGAGTGCCCGGTACTGGCGCCACGGCTCAGGCGCGCTCGTAGGCGGTGCCGGCGTGGTTGCGCGTGAGCAGGCCCTCGTCCACCAGGGCGCGGCGCAGGGTCACCCAGTCGTCGAACCACTCGCCGCAGAGGGCGTTGACCCGGGTCTCGGGGTACACCTCGCCGGGGGTGAAGGCGTCGACCACCACGGCCAGCACCCGGGAGCGGATCTCGGCGTCGCCGGGGATGGCGGTGATCCGGCCACGGCGGAAGTATGCGCCCGCGCCGCGCCCGCCGCTTCGGCCACCGACCCGGATCTCGGCCTGGACCGCGCGGCGGAAGGCGTCCTCCACCGGGGCGTACGAGTGGGTCGCGCGGTCCTCTGCTGCGATCCCGCCGTCCACCAGTTTGCGCAACGCGCTCGCCGCGGCCTTCTGGGTCAGGCCCGTCTGCTCCGCCACCGACCCCACGGTGCGCGCGCCGAGCACGAGCGCGGCGAACGCGGCACGGCGCGCCGGCTCGGCGAGCAGTCCGACGATGTCACCGCAGGACGGCGGGTGCTCGTCGGATCCGGCCGGCGGTTCAGGGTCGGCAGTGGGCACCGGGCACCTCACCTCGGGGTCGCCGGCCGACGTCGGCCGCTGCCGGATTCTTTGCACAACGTAGCAGTCACCGGCGCTTCAGATACAGCATCGTATTAGAATATGGACCTGTATTTGAGACGCGTTCGAGGAGGCCGACCTCGCTGCCACGGCCGACCCGGCAGCAGACGCGCCACCCCGACCCGCCTGACGACTGACGCCGGCAGCCCCGGCAGCCACCCCTACACCCCGATGTGGAGATCCCCGCAGCCATGAGCAGCAACACCTACAGGGTCATCGTCCGCGGCAAGTTCGCCCCGCTCACCGAGGAGCAACGCGCCTCGCTGCTCGCCCAGGCCGACGAGCACGACCTCTTCGCGGCCAGGTTCACCGACGAGGGCACGGTGACCTACGAACGGCACCTGCGCATCTTCACCTTCCGCTGCCTCGTACCCGTCACCCGCGACGACAGCGAGGCAGTCGTCTTCGGGAAGGCGGAGGAGGCCGCAACGGCCGCCGTCCGCAAGCTCGGCGCGGACAGCAGCGACCTGCACTCGGTCTCCAGCGACCTGGAGGACACGCTCCGACGGCGGGGACGCTGACCCTGTCGGTACGCGCCCCGGCGCGTAAGGCCGTCGGGCACTCGTTGAGTTGAAAGGACGCGAGCCGTCTCATGACCCCGGAAGAATTCACCCTCCTGCTCTCCGAACCCACCCTGCGTCGGGTGTTCTGCGCGGTCGACCTGGGCGGGGCGACCCCCACGGAGATCCTCGCCGCCTCCGGTCTCGAAGCGTCGAAGGCCGCCCCGGCCATCGGGAAGCTCCTCCGGACCGGGTTGTTCAGGCCCGACGGGCCCGGTCGCCTCGCGGTGAACGAGGAAATCCTCGCCGTGGTGGCGGCGGTGGCCACCCTCCGGCAGGAGGAGCAGGCCGTCGCTGAGCAGCCCGACCCACAGCTGCGCGGCTTCGTCCGCGGGGGCGTCCTCGTGCACCTGCCGGAGGAGGACGCGGACGCCCGCCGAACCGTGCTGCGGCACGTCGCGGAGACGGCCTTCGTCCCCGGTGACGAGTACGACGAACGCCACGTCACCGCTCGCCTGCGGCCCTGGTGCGCGGGTGGCGCGGTCGACGCCGTCCACCTGCGGCGTCTCCTCGTCGACGGCGGCGTCCTGCGGCGGGACTCCGGGCGGTACGCGCTGGTCACCCCGGGCGGATCCGGGGCGACGCGGTGACGCAGAGACGCCGAGGACCGAGCGAGGTGCTGCCTGCGAGTTGCGAACGGCAACATTCATCCGTCTCCACTGATTGATGGTCGACAATCTCATCATGACTTGACTGCCATTCGACCCACGCTATGCACGCCCTTGCGATCATCAACGAATCGCCCCTAGGATCCAAGCCAGCGCTCCGTGAAACCTCCAAGTAGTCGCTTACGGCGATAGTGATTGCGTTCCCAACGCACCTCTTGGTGCCCGGAATTCCAGGAGAAACGCATGACGGAGAAAACGTCGGTGAGCCGACGGAAGGGGCTTGCCGCCTTGGGTCTGGCCCTGGGCGTGACCCTGCTGGGTGCGGCAGTGACACCCTCGGCGCAAGCCATGGCGAATGCGGCGTCAGAAAGTCGGAGCACCACCGGCCTCGCCGCAACGTCGTACAGCGTCACGATCGTCAACAACTCCGCGATCGACGACGAGAACGCCATCGTGTTCCAGCAGCAGCCGACCCAGCCGTCGGACGTACACTCGCTGGCCTGGCTGTCGAAGATGTGCCACGCGGGCACCAGCGTCACGTTCTCGTGGACGGTGGACTACAACTTCGTCTGGGGGCAGACCGGAACGCTCAAGCCCGGCGTCAACTACGATGCGGGGCAGATCATTCCAGCCGATCTCGATACCGCGAACACGGTTCCCCTCTCGTACATCAAGGACGGTTTTGAATTCGGCAAGCCGACCTCAGGGGCCGCCAGCGGGTCACTTGTCATCAACGAGGACGACACGGTCCCCGGCCCGGATTCTTCCGATCAGGGAAGTGTCGGCATCGGGATGTCGGGGGCGGGGACGTTCGTGGTCTCTACACAGCCGGACACCGGAGTTCAATTCGAGATCACCCCGACCTACTGGCTGGCATTCGGCAGCTACGAGGCCGGCACCGTCGTCAGCGAGGACATTCTGACCAGGCCCTACCAGTTGCAGTTCCCGGACGGGGCAACCAAGGCCATCGCCACCTTCGACGGCAAGAACTGGACGGTCGAGTACGGCGGATAACCATTACGGGAACGAACACTCCGGCAGGTCCGGCGAGGCAGTTTGATTGCCGAGACGTACGGGATGGGTATGACCTCGGGCTGGCTGACGCCGCGCCAAGGTCGCACGGTGGAGGGCTGACCGGCAACCAGCCCTCCACCGTTTTCCGCTCAGGCCAAGGCATTCGTCGTCGCGGACTTCATCCCGCCGGGCACGGTCACCGCCTCGATCCACGCCGCCTGCCGCCGCCACCTCGGCCGCACTCCCTTCCCGGTCCGGCCGAGACCCGAATGGATCTGGCCACCACCTGCCATGCCTCACCGTCGACAGGCGAAGGCGGGCAGCCGCTCACTGACCGGGCCGACCCACGGTCGCGGCACCCGCCGGCAACTCACACTGGTTCCTCGTCTCCCGACGGCTGAGGGTGGAGGCCTTGACGCCGGCGATATCGCCTACCCGCCTGTCCAGGTCCACGGCCGTGCGACGACCAGACACGCCGTGACTACCGCCTCGTAGGCTACCCAGGGTGGTAGAACGACAGCGGTACGTAGCCATTCGCTCGCAATCTGTGTACTATTCGAAGATGACGATGGTCGATGCATAAGCCACCGGCCAAACCAGGAGAACGGGAAGGACGCTGTGATCAGAACCAGGTTCCTTAAACAACTCGCTGCGATCGCCGTACTGATCGTCGCAAGCGCCACTGTCCCCGCGGTAGCCGCGCACGCGGACGGAGTGAAGCCCACCCGCAGCGCATCGATGGCGGCAAAGGCGTCGTCGTCGACACCGGCTAACACGGCGGTGCTGGCGGGCGGACAGGCGCAGTTCGTCCCTAATGATTTCTCTACCCAGGCATGGGAGTGCCCCTTCGGATACCCCTGCCTATACGACCTCGACGGTGGCCATGGAACCTCGACCGTCCTGGACGGCTGCGGCTGGTGGGACCTTAACGGGTACAGTAACTGGGCAAATTCGGCACGGACTCAGGGCAACAGCATTACGGTGTACAACTGGTCCGGGACCGCCTGGGTCAACTGGGGAACTGTGCCTTCGTATCAGTACTGGGATTTCACGTTGAAGAACCAGATCGACGCCGTCAACGTGAACTGCGCGTCGACCCCGGCCCCCTTCTAACCAGTGTGACGGCGGGCGCACCTGCGTCTTGACGTAGACATCAGCCAACAGAAGGAAGGCCTCGCACCATTTGGTGCGAGGCCTTCCTTCTTGCAGCCGCCGAGGCTTTCGTCGAGGGCTTCCCCGGCCTGCTCGTCGGCCAGTACGGGGAAAGGGTGGCCGGCCCTACCGGTCCAGGGACGGCGGGAGGCCACCTCCGGCCACACAGTGGGGTTGGTTCGCACTTCTTTTGGGTTCGCGGGTTCGGCCTCGTCGACGCCGGCCGGCTCCTTCGGCAACCGGGGTTGGTGAGATAGGCGCCGTCGGCGATGACGGACCGTCCGGCCGGCTTCTGGTTGATGAAGCACTTACGGCTGGTTGGACGCATTCGTGTACGAGGCGCTTGAGTGGATCGAACGCCGGGTGGCTGACAGCGGTGTCGTCGAGCGGTCGTTTCGGCTCGGCCGGGCAGCGGGCAGCGTTCCGGGTGTGCTGTGGCTGCCACCTTCTCCCGTCCCGCACCTCCCCTGGTCCTGCTGGGGCACGGGGGCAGCGGGCATAAGCGAAGCGACCGGATCGTCAGCCTGGCCCAGTGGTTCGCGTCTGAGGCCGGCCTCGCGGCGCTGGCGATCGACGGGCCCTACCACGGCGACCGAGTTTCGTCCCCGTTGGCCGTCGCCAGGTACCAGGCTCGCATCATGCATGAGGGCTTGGCCGTACCGAAGCGCGTCGCAAGGGACGCCCAACGGGTCACCGCCCCCGCGCTCTTCCACATCCAGTGGCACGACGAGGTCTTCCCCGCGGACGGCCAACTCGCCCTCTTCGACCTGCTCGGGTCACGGGACAAGCAGCTGACCGGCCACGCCGGCACGCACGGCGAGACCACGCCCACGGCCATCGTCCTCTGGCGCGACTTCGTCTCCCACCACCTGGCGCCCCAGCGCCTGAGCATCGACCACGAGCCCGAACCAGAGCACCGAGAACAGGCGGACAGTGCTCACCGTTGACCTTCATGACGGGTCGATCCGGCTCCGGACCCGGATATCAGGTGCGGGCCTGCCCCTGCCCCGAGGACCTGCGGGCCAACCACAGCCGGTGGGCGAACAACAACCCGTAGCCGGCGAGGACCGCGCCGAGCAGCGCCAGCGCACCGGCGTCGGCGGAGCGGCGCGCCGCGTCCAGGATCACGCCCAGCATCGCCGCCGCGACGATCAGGGACACGTGGTTCGAGGCCCAGAACACCACCGGCGTCATGCTCCTGGGGTCGAGGTCACGCATCGCGCCGCCCCGGAGCTGCCTGACGAGCCAGACCGAGAGCGGCGCGGTGGCGGCCATCGCGGCCCAGACCAGCCACGGCAACCAGCCGAGCAGCGCGAGGACAGTGAGCATCGCGTACGCGACGAACTGCGCGCCGACGATCACGTGCACCGCCGGCTGATAACCGATGATGACAGGCAGCGTCCGCTTGCCGACCATCGCATCCGACCGGCGGTCACCCAGGTTCATCACCATCATCCGGACCACCTGCAGCACCGCGGTGGGCGCCAGCACGGCCAGCAGCAGCATCGGTACGGTGCCGGCCTGGAGCACTGCCGCGACGGCGGGCCACAGGCCGTTGAGGATCGCGGCAACCGTCAGCTCTCCGGTGCCCCGATAGTTCAGCCGCAGTGGCGGCGCGGTGTAGAACCAGGCCAGCACCACGGCCGCGGTGGCGAGCACGCGCGCCTGCCAGGACGGCATGACGGCCACCATCAGCGTCGAGGCGCTGAACAGTACGAACGCGGCGCCGAGCGACACCACGGGTGCGACGGACCCGTCCACGAGCGCCCGGCTCCCGCCCGTCCACGGGGTGAAGTAGACGTTCGCCCGGTCGGCCTCCAGGTCGAAGTACTCGTTGCAGTAGTGGGTCATGACGTGGACCGTCCACGCGAACAGTTGCGCGACGACGTACCAGGTGAGATCGAGCGGGTAGCCCTGATGCACCGACACCGCCACGGCGAGACCCACCGGCAGGACGTTGTACAGCAGGAAGCGCAGTCGGGCCAGTCGAAGGAAACCCCTCCAGGAAGTTCCGCCCCACCCGGAGGCGGACCCGGCGGCAGCTTGACGAGGTCCTGGGATCAACTGAGATTCCCGCATCGCGGCCATGGTTGACGCCTCCCCCGTAGTAAGACAGTGGCAGAAACCTATATCTCGGGGAACGGCAACGGAAACGATCTGTCCGAAAAAAGCTCCATGCCCCCTTCGGCGGACACGTCCATTTCGCATGGACCGGAGGGGCCGCCCGTGGTCGCCCCGCCCCTCCCGAGGCGACATCGGGCGACCGTGTCGAGGCGACGCCGGCGGTACCTGGATGGACATCCGGTTGACCGATCTGCGCCCGCGTCAGACGCGATTCATCGAAGTCGAGAAGACGAATCGTGCCAAAACGGCCGCAGACAGCTTTTTTTGCGTCTTGACTAAACCATTGAACGTTGCTTTGATCAGCACTCATTGATGTTCCTGCAAGGGGCGCGTCGATGGCTGTCCGTCCCGCCCAGTTCCCGCGCCGCCTCGAGCCGACCCGTCCCGTCGGCTTGCCGCTGCGTTCTTGCTTCCGTGGAAGGAGTCCCTCCTTGTCCCCCTCCGGGAATCCGCCGCACGACCTGCCACCCAACCGCCCGCCCACCGCCACCCGACGTCCACGCCACCGCGGCTTGGCGACCGCCCTGCTCGCCGTCTGCGTGCCGGCAGCCGCTGGGATCGCCGTGGCCACCGCCCCGTCCGCCTTCGCCGCGCCGGTTTCTGTCGGTGTCCATCTCACCACCACGTCCGACGCCGCCGGCCGTACGGTCACGCGCGGGCTACAGCAGCAGACACCGGTCGGCTTCGCCGCCAGCAGCCCGAACGCCGACCAGACCATCACCGTCGACGACTCGGTCCGTTACCAGACCTTCGAGGGCGGCGGCGCGTCGATCACCGACACGACCGCTCATCTCCTTCGCGGCGGCGTCGTCAGCGCCGCGACCCGCGATGCGGTGATGACCAAGCTGTTCAGTCCCACCACGGGCATCGGGCTGTCGTTCGTGCGCAACCCGATCGGCGCCTCCGACCTGTCCCGGCCGGGCAACACGTCGCTCGACGACACGTGCTGCGACCTGTCCGATTTCGGCACGAACGGCTATGACACCAACGTGCGCCTGCTCACCCAACAGGCGAAGCAACTCAACCCGGAGTTGCGGGTCAAGGGTGTGCCGTGGAGTGCGCCTGGGTGGATGAAGACCAACGGTCGGATGGACCAGATGGGTTCGTTGAAGACCCAGTACTACGCGCTCTACGCCCAGTATCTGGTGAAGTACATCCAGTCGTACGCCCGCGCCGGTGTGCCGATCAACTACATCTCCGTGCAGAACGAACCCAACTGCTGCAAGGCCGACAACCCCACGGAGATGAACTACCCGGGTATGGCCTGGACGCCCGACCAGCTCATCGACCTGACCAAGAACCACGTCTACCCCGCGCTGCGGGCCGCCGGCCTCACCACCAAGGTGATGGTGCAGGACTTCAACTACGGCGACTACTGGACCCTCGGCCAGAACCTCCTGCAGGATCCGGCCATCCGGACCGACCCGCTCTTCGGCGGCATCGCCTGGCACGGCTACTGGGGCGAGCCCAACATCGGCACCGTGGTGCACCACGACTTCCCGAATGTCCGGCAGTTCAGCACGGAGCACTCGGGCGGGACCTGGATCAGCAACCAGCACAACGAGGATCTCAGCGACATCGTCAACTACGCCCGCAACTACAGCAGCAGCCTGATCAAATGGAGCCTTGCGCTCAACCAGAACCACGGCCCGCACAACGGCGGGTGCGACGCCTGCACCGGCCTGATCACCGTGCAGGAAGGCGGAGCACGGGCCGGTCAGGTCGACTACACCGTCGAGTACTACACGACCGGCCACCTGACGAAGTTCGTCCGCCCCGGCGCGCAGCGGATCGACTCCACCGAGACGTGGGGCGTGCAGAACGTCGCGTGGCGCAACACCGACGGATCCAAGGCGCTCATCGTGCACAACCCCGCCGCCAACGCCCAGCCCGTCAAGGTCAACTCGGGTGGCCAGTCGTTCACCTACACGATGCCGGCGCGCACCACGGCCACCTTCACCTGGAGCGGCGGCACGACACCACCGACGACGCCACCCGCGACCACGACGCCCCCGACGACCCCGCCGCCGACCACCCCGCCCCCGACCACGCCGCCGCCGACGACGAATCCGCCCACGGGTTCCGGGACGGTCACGGGTCTGGGCGGCCGGTGTCTCGACGTCGTCGACAGGCAGAGCGCTGACGGCACGCCCGTACAGATCTGGGACTGCCACGGCGAACCGAACCAGCAGTGGTCACGCCCCGGGGACGGGACGCTTCGATCGCTCGGGAAGTGTCTCGACGTGAGCGGTGCGGCTACGAACAACGGTGCCAGGGTTCAGATCTCGACCTGCAACGGCACCGCCGCCCAGCGCTGGACGGCCACCACTGCCGGCACCCTGGTCAACCCGCAGGCCGACAAGTGTCTGGACGTCGTGGACGTCAACGACTCCAACGGCGCCCGCCTGCAGATCTGGGACTGCCACGCCCAGCCCAACCAGACCTGGGTCCTCAACGGATAGCCGTGTCGGGTCCGCCGTGGGCTGCCCTGTCCCGGTCAGCCCACGGCGGACTCGTTCGGGTCAGGACAAGGCCCGCATCGATCCCCACAGTCCGTCGAATGGCGCCGGCCACGAGGACAGTCCCCGATATCGAGGAGGCGCCATGAGGCGTTCCACCATGACGGCGCTGGTCGCCGCATCGACGACCCTGGTTGTGCTCACGAGCACGCCGTCCGAAGCCGGCACGGCCGGCCGCCCCGGACGCGGCGCGCTCGTGACCGGCACCTACTCCGCAGGCGCGGAACACGCATGGCAACAGCTGCCGACCGTCCGCGTCGGCGACGACAGCGGCCGACCCGTCGACGCGACCGTCGTGGTCGACCCCAGTCGGACCCGCCAGCGATACGAGGGCATCGGGTTCTCCCTGGACGAGACCAGCGTCTCCAACCTGTGGAAGCTCACCCCGGCAAAGCGTGAGGAGGCCATCCGGCTGCTCGTCGACCCGAAGACCGGCGCGGGTCTCGACCGGTTCCGCCTGACGATCGGCAGCCCCGACCTGATCGAGCACCTGCCGTTCTGGTCGGCGGACGACCTTCCCTCCGGGGTCACCGAGGACTTCGGCCTAAAGCACTTCTCCATCCAGCGCGACATCGACCTGCACATCATCGACACCGTCAAACTGATCCAGCGTTACAACCCGCGCGCCACCTTCTTCGCCTCGGCCTGGAGCGCCCCGGCGTGGATGAAGACGAACAACCGGTTCACCGGCGAGGTCGCGCTCCAGCCTGGCAGCACGACCAACTACTACCAGGTCGGCAAGCTGCGCGACGACTGCATCGACGTGTTCGCCCGCTACTACGTGAAGTTCGTCCAGGCGTACGCGAAGCAGGGTGTTCACGTCGACGCGCTGACGCTGCTGAACGAGCCCGGCATGGACGTGGTCTACCCGGCCATGGACATCAGCGTGGCGCAGCAGCAGAAACTGGCGCTCGCGATCGAGCGCGAACTCGCCGCCGCCCGGCTGCGCACCCAGCTCTACGTGCACGACTTCAACTTCTGGGACTGGCGCGACCCGAACAGCGTCGAGACGAAGAACTACCACCGCATCCTCGACGACGCGCCGGACGGCTCCGTGACCGGTAAGCAGGTCAGCCGCGCGACCGACGGCATCGCCTTCCACCCCTACTGGGGCGACCCGCGGGTCATGCGCGACGCGTACGAGCAGACCGGCAAGCCGGTGCACCTGACCGAGACGAGTGACCTGTCCCCGGCCACGGTGCTGAGCTACTTCCGGCTCGACGCGAGTTCGTACGTCATGTGGGCGCAGACCACGGACCAGGACGGTGGGACGTTGCACTGGACGCCCTCGCGCGACAACAACATCGACTGGGCGGAGGTCGGCCGGACCACGAAGTGGCCGAACCGCCTGGTCAAGGTGAACACGTCGACCCAGGATTTCACCGTCCGGGACGAGCTCTACCAGCTCGGGCAGTTCTCGAAGTACCTGAACCGTGAGCACGTGCGGGTGGAGTCAAGCGCCACCAGCGGCGGCGTCAGCAACGTCGTCTACCGGGACAAGGACAATTTCGTCGCCGTCCTCGGAAACAGCAACGGCGCTCCCGCGACGACGCGCGTCGTGCTCGCCGACAGGTCCTTCGTCGTCACGGTGCCGGCGCGTTCGTTCGCCACCTACCGGTGGAAGGCTGAGCTGCCGTCGGCCCACGGCAACCACGCCCCGATCCTGCGTAACGTCGCCGACGTGGCCGCCGACCAGTACAGCACGGTTCAGGTGCCGCTGACCGCGTTCGACCGCGACCACGACCGGCTCGCCTACTACGCGCCCGAGCTGCCGGACGGCGTCCGCGTCGACGCCGCCACCGGCGTGGTGACGCTCCACCCGACCGTCGCCGGCGAACAGAACCTGACGTTCACCGTCACCGACGGCATGGCGAACGACACGGTGACTGTTCGCGTGAACGTGCGGCCGCACGGCGCACCGATCGGCGAGCGGGTCGAGGCCGAGGCATACGTCGAGCAACACGGGTGGACCGAGGGGGGCAGCAACTTCATCGAGAGCAACCCTGCGGCCAGCGGCGGAAAGAACGTCGGCTGGACCGAGGGTGGCAAGTGGCTGAAGTACCACATCGACGTCGCCCGGGCCGGAACGTACGACCTTGAGGTCAGCGTCGCCACCGGCATGGGCTCCCCCATCACGGACGCGCTGTCGCTGCGCGATGCCGCGGGCAATGTGCTGGCCACCGTCTCGGCACCGGACACGGGCGGCTGGGCGACCTACCAGCCGGCGCACGCGACCGTCGAGCTACCGGCGGGCGACCAGGTCGTCACGCTGTACTGCGAGACCTGGGGATTCAACCTCGACTACCTCCGGCTCGCGCCCCAGGCGCTGTCTCGCGACTCGTGAGTCGGACCTGACCGACCACGGTCGGCTGTGCCGGCGGGGATGATGAGAGGTAGGGCCTCGAACCGGCCACGCCGTCGCCGACGCGGTCCCGCCCGACCGGATAGCCTCGCCGTCGTGACGCACGAGAACGAGATCACCGAGCCGACCGACCTGTGCCTTCCGGGCGGACGGCTCCAGCCCGCCGCAGTGGGCTGGAGCCGCCGCCCGGTGCACCGGGCGAACCTGCGCGGCTGGGGCCGCAACAAGCGCTGGGAGTACTGGGGCATCGTCACCCCGACCCACATCATCGGCCTGGTCGCCTCGTCGCTGGACTACGCGGGCGTGCACGGCCTCTACGTGCTCGACCGTGCGACGAAGGTCGAGATCGACAGGGGTGCGGTGGTCCCCTTCGCCCGGGGCACGGTCTTCCCGCCGGTCAGCGGGGCAGGCGCCGTGCGCGCCCACGGTGGCGGGCTCTCGATCGACATCGACCAGGTGCCCTCGGGGACCACGATCCGCGCCACCGCCCCCGGTCTGGAGGTCGATCTCGTGGTGCCGCTGCCGGCGGGTCACGAGTCGCTCGGCGTGGTGGTGCCCTGGAGCACCCGCCGGTTCCAGTACACCGTCAAGGACGTCGGCCGCCCGGTTCGCGGCACCCTGCGGGTGGACGGGGTGGACCACCCGGTCGCCGAGGCGGACTCCTTCGCCGTCCTCGACCACGGCCGCGGCCGGTGGCCGTACGCGATCCGCTGGAACTGGGCCGCCGGCAGCGGCCCGGGTCGGGCGATCCAGCTCGGCGGTAAGTGGACCGACGGCACCGGCTCGACCGAGAACGGCCTCTTCGTCGACGGCCGGCTGCACAAGATCGGCGACGAGCTGCGCTGGGAGTACGACCGCACCGACTGGCTGCGACCGTGGCGGATCACCGGTGAGCGGGTGGTGGTGGAGTTCCACCCGTTCCACGAGAAGATCGCCCGGACCAACTTCGGTGTGCTCGCCAACGAGACGCACCAGTGCTTCGGGCACTTCACCGGCTGGGCGGCCGCCGACGACGGCGAGCGGGTCGACCTGGACGGCCTGGTCGGCTGGGCCGAGGAGGCTCAGAACCGCTGGTGACGCAGCCGGCCGTTGACCTGCCGGACCACCTCCTCGGGCAGCTTGAGCACCCGCCGGTCGTAGCTGAACAGGCCGTTGAGTTCGTCCTCCACGTCGGACAGTTGGGTGTAGACGGTGGCCGCGAGACCGGCCGGGATCGCGGGCACGATCTGTTCCTCGTGCAGCCGGGTGAACGCCCCGGCCAGCTCGGCGCCGGTGCGGTAGCGCTTGTACCCGAACTCGGCCGGCCCGAAGGTGTGCCCGTCGACGCGTAGGTGGTAACCGCCGTACTCGGAGAGCACCAGGGCCCGGCGGTCCCGGCCCGACGCGGCGCCGTCGCGGACCGCTCCCCCGCCCGGCGCGGCGTCGCGTCGTGGTCGACGCCGCGACGCGCGGAAGCGACGGAAGTAGACGTGCAGGCTGCGCAGGTCGCCGCCGCCCTGATCGTGCCAGCCGCTGGCGTGGTCGACGGTACGGGTCGGGTCGAGGGCGCTCACCTCCCGGGCGACCTCGGCGGCGTCGAACTGACCCCAGCCCTCGTTGAACGGCACCCAGACGGCGATGCTCACCGCGTTGCGCAGGTGCTCGACGGTCTCGCGTACCTCGGCGCGGAACTCGTCGCGCCCGGCCGCGTCGGCGCGGCCGAACCAGCGCCGCCACCCGCCCCGGTCGGGCAGCCGCAGCGGCGTCAGCACCGGCGCGGTGATCACCAACGGGCGGTACGCGCTGCCGCCGTTGACCATGTCCTGCCAGACCAGCATGCCGAGCCGGTCGCAGTGGTGGTACCAGCGCAGCGGCTCGATCTTGATGTGTTTGCGCAGCATGGTGAAGCCGAGCCGCTTCATCGCGGCGATGTCGGCGACCATCGCCGCATCCGACGGCGCGGTGTAGAGGCCGTCCGGCCAGTACCCCTGGTCGAGCACCCCGGCGTGGAAGTACGGCTGCCCGTTGAGCAGCAGCCGCGGCACCCCGTTCGCGTCCGGCCCGACACCGAACGAGCGCATGCCCACGTAGCCGCGGACCCGGTCCTCGCCGTAGCCGACGGTCACGTCGTACAGGAACGGGTCCTCGGGGGTCCAGGGGCGCACCTCGGGCAGCGGCAGGCGCACGGCGGTCCCGGCGGCGGCGCTCGCCTCGGCGACCACGACGCCGCCGGCCAGGATCCGGATCTCCGCGTCACCAACGGCCGCGCCCGCGTGCACGGTCACCTCGACGCAGCCCGCCGCCAGGTCGGGCGTGAGGGTGAGCCGCTCGACGTGGGCCTCGGGGACGCACTCGGCCCAGACCGTCTGCCAGATCCCGGACTGGGCGGTGTACCAGATGCCGCCGCGGCGCAGCTTCTGCTTGCCGCGCGCGTGGTAGCCCGTGTCGCTGTCGTCGCGCACCGCGACGACCAGCACGTTCTCGCCGTCGCGCAGCGCGTCGGTGACGTCGCAGCGCACCGGCAGGTAGCCGCCGGTGCGCCCGCCGACGGGCACCCCGTTGAGCAGGACGGAGCAGGTCTGGTCCACCGCGCCGAAGTGCAGCAGCACCCGGTGGCCGGGCCGGTGGAAGCCGTCGGGCAGCCGCAACGTGCGGCGGTACCAGAGGGTCTGGCCGGGCAGCAGCTGCCGCCCCACCCCGGACAGCGGCGCCTCCGGGGAGAAGGGCACCAGGATCTCACCGTCGTAGCGCGCCGGCTCCCGGGCGTCGTCGGTGATCGCGTACGCCCACCGGCCGTTGAGGTTGAGGTAGCTGTCCCGGACCAACTGCGGGCGCGGGTACTCGGGCAGCACCTGCTCGGGGTCGAGCGCCTCGCCCCACTCGGTCGTCAGCGTCACGCGTCTTCCCTCCCGACCCGGTGGCGGCGCAGCGCCAGCACCGGCACGACGATGAGCGTCAGCACGGAAAGCGCCATCAGGAAGATGCCCGGCGTCGGCACCTGTTTGACCACCCCCAGGTCCTGGTACGTCTCGTCGGCGTTGCTGATCACCGCCGCGCCCAGGTACGGGCCGACCAGCATCGGGATCAGGATGGCAAAGACCATCCGCAGCCCCTGCACGTGACCGGCCCGCTCCGGCGGCGAGTGGTCCCGCACCAGCGCGCCCAGCGGCGCCAGCACCAGCATGAAACCGGACATCATCACGATCCCGGCGCCGATCACCGGCAGCGTGCCCCGGGCCAGGAACATCAGCAGCAGGCCGGTGCCGTAGACGGCGGCGGCCGGCAGCACGAACCGGACCTTGCCGACCCGGTCGATCACCCGACCGGCGAGCACGCTCACCACCGACGCGGTCACCAGCACGGCGGCGAGCACCACCGCGTACCCCTCGACCTTCAGGTAGCGCTGCAGGTAGATGACCAGGTACGGCAGGAAGACCTGCGTCGAGATGCCCCAGACCGACCAGGCGGTCAGGGCCAGGTAGAGGCCCGGATTGGCGCGCATCGCGGACGGCCGCAGGCCGTGGAACACCGAGCGCAGGTAACCGGCGTCGTTGCGTACCAGGGTGGGGCTGTCCTCGACCAGGAACCAGGCGGCGACGCCGGCCCCGGCCATCACCGCCCCGATGATCAGGAAGAAGGTCCGCCAGTCACCGGCGCGGGCCAGCCCGTCGAAGCCACCGAAGATCACCAGCATGGCGAGCAGCGGCATGATCGCCAGCACCGCCTCGACCCGGCCACGGTTGGCCGGCCGGGTGACGTCGGTGACCCACGCCTGGAACGCCGCGTCGTTGGCGCCCGAGCCGAGGAACGACATCAGGCAGTCCAGCATGATCACCGCGAGCACGGTGAGCAGGACGACGTTCGCCACCGGCGCGATGTCACCCGTCGCGCCCACGGTGAGGAAGCCGAACGCGGCGGTGCAGACGCCCCAGAGCAGGTAGCCGCCCGCGACGAACGCCCGGCGCCGCCCGAGACGGTCGGACAGCGCGCCCAGCAGCAGGGTGGCGAGCGTCGCGGTGGCGGCGCTGGCGGCGACCATCGTGGCGATCACGGTCGGGTCGGCGGTGACCGTGTCGTAGACGAAGAGGTTCAGATAGATGTTCTCGACCGTCCAGGCCATCTGGCCCACCAGGCCGAGCAGCACCACCGCGACCCAGGTACGCGACCGCAGCCGCGCGGGATCGTCGGTGGGCACGTCAGTGGTGCTGCGGCCGTCGGTGCGCGGCGGCACCTGGTGCGGGACGGACATGGCGACCTCCTCGGCGGTCAGCACATGATGAACTACTCTCGCCTTCTGCGAGAACGGGGTACGCCCAACCCGAACTCAGGCCCGACCGGCTCCCGCCCACGAAGGGCCGCGTCGTCGATTCCGCAGTCCGGTCAGCGCGACGGCGGGGCCTGCCTCGACACGTACGCCGAGACGACCGGGGTGCCGTCGGCGCGGGTGACCGCGAAGAACGACAACGCGCCCACGTCCACCGGCGCCTCGCCGGTGACCTCCGGCACGGTGTCGGAGCCGACCCAGCCGGCGACCAGGTGGGTGTTGCCGTCCGTGGTCACCGCGTAGAGCTGGTACCGGGTGCCGGGCTTCAGTTTGGTGACGGTGGCCCGCACGGTGACCGCCCCGTCGTGTCCGACGGCGACGACCGAGAGGGTGGCTCCGTCCATATCGGCGGCGGCGGTGGCGGCGAGCGTGACGTCCGCCGGCGCGGTCCGGCCGCTGTCCCCGTCTTCGCCCCCGGCCGCCAGGCCTACGAACAACCCGGCCGAGATCAGCACCACCAGCACCGGGCCGGCGATGCCGACCAGTCTTCTGGCCCGTACCGAACGCCGGGTTCCGGGACGGCTCGCCGACGAGGGCCTGCCGGGCCCGGTGCCCGCCCTGGTTCGGGTACGCGAGGCGGCGTCGGAGACCGGCCGGTCGGCCGCCGGCGGTGCCGGCTCTGACGTCGCGGCCCCTGACGTCGCCGCCGCCGCGTCCCGCGCCGGAAGCCGCGGCGCACCGAACTCCTCGACGATCCCGCGCCTGTCCTCCTCGGAGATCAGCGCCAGCACGGCGACCACCTCACCGAGCTCGTCGGACTCCGCGAGGCAGGCAGGGCAGACCGCGAGGTGGCGCTCCACCTCGTCACGCTCCTGCGGATTCAACGAGCCCAGCAGGTACATCCCAAGCGATTGCCGCACATGCCATTCATCGGTGGAGTCCGTCACTCGGCATCCGATCCTCAAAGCCACTCCGGCGAACTACTGTTCTTAATACGGGCCCCTCCGTCATCCGGTTCACGGTTGCGGGAGGCGATTTTGCCGGCGGCCCCGATGTCGGGCCCGGACGCGTGTGGGAAACGTCGCCGATACATTCGCCGGTGCCTCGAAGCCGCCGGAGTCCCCGATCGGGGGGCAAGGCACGCCCGCCGAAAGTGGCCCGGTCCGTGAACCACCCCACAGGCCTGTCCGTCTTCAGGTCGGCGACATACCCAGGCGGGCCGTGGAGGTAGATGTGTTCAGCGTCGCGATCGTCGACGATCAACCCGTGTCCCGGGCTGGCATGGAGAAGCTCGTGTCGGACGATCCAGCGCTGGAGGTGGTGGCCTCGGTCGGCGCCGTCGACGACCTGCCGCACACCGGCCGGGACGCGTACCGTGTCGTGATCGTCGATCTGCCGGCGCATGGCGGCGGCAGAGCCCTGGAGATCATTTCCAGGGTCGCCGGGATCGGCCGGCCGCTGGTGTGCGCGTCCTGGGAGCAGCCGCCCACGCTCCTGGCCACGATCCGCGCCGGGGCACAGGGCTGCATCACCCGGCACACCGAGCAGACCGCGGTCCGCGACGCGCTGCGCATCGTCGCCGCGGGCGGCTTCTACCTGTGCCCCCGGCTGGTCGGCCGGTTCCAGACCGAATTGACCCGGCAGGCCGACGATGACCCGAGCGGCCTGGCCCCCCGGGAGGTCGAGACGCTCCGGTGGATCGCGCTCGGCTTCACGCACGCGCAGGTCGCCACCCGGATGGGCCTGTCCCAGGCCACGGTGAACACCTACGCGAAGCGGATCCGCGCCAAGCTGAACGTGAGCAACAAGGCGGAGCTGACCCGGATGGCGATCGAGCTGGGACACCTGACGGAGAGCCGGCAGACGTACCCGGCCGCGTAGCCGCCGTGGCGGTTACGCGGCCGGTGTCCTGCGCCGACGCCCGTCAGTCCGGGCATTGCATGATCATGGTGCCGATCTCCGCCAGCCCCAACTGGTGATCCGGGAGCTTGTCCTGTAGGGCGCCGATCCGGCGGACCCAGTCGGCGCGGCCACCCCGGGGCAGGTAGGCCTTGTGGCCCTCGATGCTCTTGTTGATCTGCTCAGGCGTCATCGAGCCGTCGAGCTGCCCGGCGATGGCCATCAGGATCGCCTGGCTGGCGAAGTCGTTCAGACCGCCGCCGGCCAGCGTCGCCAGGTGTGGCAGCAGCTCGGCGACCGTCGCCTGGGCGGTCTCGGCGTCGACGTTGACGAGGGGCTCGAAGATGGCGTCGCCGCGCGCCTCACCCGCGCCGAGGTAGTTGACGACGGCGTCGCCCTGGCCAAGGTCGGCCAGTTGGAGGGTGGCGTCGTGGGCGGCGAACGACGGGTCGCGAAGGGCAATCTGCTCGACCAGCGGCTTGAGCGTCTTCACCCCCGGGCTCTGTAGATCAGCCGCCAACCGACCATCGCCGAGGTGATCGGTCAACGACGTGGAGAGGAAGGTCGCCACCTGCTTCGACGGGCGGCCGAACCTCGGGGTCCGGTGCCGGCCAGCGGCGGTCAGCAACAAGGGCAGGGTCAGTTCCGACTGCACGCCCGGAGTCGAGCCGACCCCCGTGGCGTTGCCCGGCTGGCGCACCGTCGCGGCCCCCGTCGCGTTGCCCGGCTGGCGCACCGTCCAGCTCCACTGCGGGCCGAAGTTCACCGACAGCCCGCCGGAGGCCGTCGACGCCGCGGCGACCCGGTGCACCAGCGCAGCACCGTAGCTGTCCAGCACCTCGAACAGGTCCTTGCTGGTCTGACCCCGGGTGACCACCACGGGCACCCGGTTGCGCCAGCCGTACTGCTCCAGAAGGGTCCGGACGGCCGCGATCCGCGCCGGGGTGAGGGGTGTCCGGGTGTGCTCCACGGCCAGGACGATCACCGGTTGGTCGAGCTTGCCGATGGCCCCGTAGACCGTGTTGAGCAAGCTTTCCTGCTCGGTCTCTGCCGAACCGATCACCACGACGTCCCGATCGGGGCTGGTGCCGTCGAACGTCACGGCCGCCCCGTCGGGCCAGCGGATGGGCCAGCTCGCCTGCGGTTCGGCCGCGTACCGCGCGGCGTCGAGCACGTCGAGGCGGTCCGCGAGCGCCATGGTGTCGGGCAGTACGGTGAGCTCGATCCGGGTCGGGTCGCTGGGGAAGCTCGCCGCCGCCGCCGCGCCCGGGTCCAGGAACGACACCCCGGTCAGGTCCCGCTGGGCCAGGTGCACGGCGGAATCCACCCCGTCGGCCACCCCGACCAGCGCCTGACTCTGCGGCGGCAGGGCCTCGAGCCGCCGCATCAGCTCGACGTACCCGTCCACCTGCACGGTCGACGCGGTCTTGTCCGCGAGCGCTGCGGCGACGTCCTTCCCGTCGAGCGGTCGGCCGAGCCGGGTCACCGTTTCGCCGAACCACGCTTCGACCAGCCCTGCCGGTATGCCCAGCTCGACGCCCTCCGGGCCGAAGACGATGCGCCCGGAGAGGTACGGGCGCCCCGCCGCCATCCGCGCCACCTCGGGGCTCGGATTAGCGTGTACGCCGACCGCCCGGGAGAGCTTCGGCAGCACCCGGACGCTGTGCGCCTCGCCGACGCTGGTGATCCTGCCCGCGCTGTCCAGTGGGAGCACCCGGTGCTGCCGTCCGGAGGGCAGGGTGCGGCCCGGTGTGAGCTGCCCCACCGGCACCTGCACCGGAATGCCGAGGCCGTCCGCCCACTCTGCCAGCTCGACCTCGTCCGGCGGCTCCTGCAGGCTGCCCTTCGGTGGCACGTACATCATCTGGTCGAGCGTCAGGGTCGGCAGGCGGCCCAGGTAGTTGGTGACCAACGGTGAGCTCAGGCCGTCCGGCTCGAAGCTGAGCGGCACGATCTGCGGCATCCGTGGTCGGCGGTCGAGCTCCTGCAGGAAGGGATCTGAATCGATCTTGCCCTTGGTTCCCAGATGCAGATACATCCCGCCCGAGCGAAGCGGGACGATGCGGCCGTCGGCGCAGAGCTCGGACTTCGGTCGGGGCTCGGAATTCGTTCGGATGAGCAGGGGCAGGTTCATCGGTCCTCCAAGGTGCGGAGCGGGTGCGTGGGCTGCGGGCGCGTCAGCAGTTCGTCAGCTTCTCCAGCAGCACGTGAAGGAGAGCGGCATGGCCCGGTTGCCCACCGGCCACCTGCTCGTGGAAGGCGTCGAAGCGCGCCACCCAGCTCACCCGATCGGCCGGAAGGACGTCACAGTTCGCCACGGCATCGGCCAACCTCCCGAACTCGCTGTTGTCGTGCGTGGGAAGCTCGGCCACCTTCTGCGGCATCCGCATCACCGCGGCGATGGCCGCGAAGACCGTCGCGTTGGCGACACCTCGGCTGCCCTCGGCGACCCCGTTGGCCAGGGCCACCATCTGCGGACCGGTCAGCTTCCCCATGCTGAACAGGCGCAGCAGCAGATCATCCCAACTCGCCCGCTCCGTGCGGACGGTCGACGGCTTCGGCTTCGGCCTCGGCAACAGGTAGTCGAACGCGAAGGTCTCGCGCAGCGGCCCCTCCAGCGTGACGGGCGGCTCGAACTTGTGACTCGGGATGTCAGCAGCGGGTGCGAGCCGGGGCGCGTCCTCGGCAGCCGGGCCGCCGTTGGCGCGTACCAGGTCCAGAATCACCTGGGCCGCTCCCGCCAGGTTCCCGTCCTCGCCCGCCGGCAACCCGGTCATCGTGCCGTCGGCGTTTCGCCCGAGCACCGCCTGGACCTCGGGCGCGAGCAACTCCTGGAAATGCGCTCGCAGGTACGTCTCCCGGTCCTGCCAGTTGTTCTCGGAGAGCCACCCGGCCAGCGCCGGAGGAAGCTTCCGGGAGGCGAGCCGGGCGGAGATCTCCTCGGTGGGGGGACCAGCGGCGCTCTTCTGGGCGTCGAGCGCGTCGGTGATGACGTCGTAGAGCCCCGCCAACCGACCGTCCGGGCCGGAGAGCTGCCACGAGCTGTCGTCGAGGTTGACCACGCGACGCTGCAGCGTGCTGAACGCGTAGTCCGCGCGGAGTTCCGCCAACAGGCCTGGGGGAGTGTTCCAGAACACAACGGTCGGTATCACGCCGATTCGGGCGGTCCGCTGCAACGCGGTCCGCAACTGGTCCAGGACGAGCTGAGCGCCCTTGTCGAGGGTCGGCTTCACCGCGATCAGGATTCCGGGAGGGTTCTCGGCCGACCAGTGCCCCACCTGCGTGAGTTCATTGAAGGACGGCCCTCCCCACGTGCCGATCACCAGGGTGTTCCCGTCCCATCGGCTGCCCTGCGGCGCTGGCACCGGCGGCTGGACCGGCGAGTTCGCCGGTGGCAGCGGGGCCGGCGCGGCCGCCGGCGGTCGCCCGGACCGCGACGCCTGCGGCTCGCCGACCGGACCAGCCGGTGCGTCGACCCCCGGGTAGTTGACCGGCGTGATCCGCCCATCCGGGGAGATCCGGTCGATGGCGGTCTCGGGGTCCCCTGGCGACGCCGACTCCCGCCACCTGTAGCCCGCCTGCCTGACCTCGACGTGGGTGTTCAGCCGGAAGGCGATCTCCTGTGCCTGGTAGACCGGATTGCCGCCCAGCGCGCGCAGGAGGGTGCTCGGCGGCGACGCGCCGAGGGCCCCCGCCCTTGCGATGGCCTCATCGACGAGGCCTTCCAGCTCCCGGACGCCCGCCGGGGTCTCGGCCTTGGGTGCCAGACCGTCGAGCGTTGTCAGCCGCTCCTGGTTCGCCGCCCGCGCAGCATCGGAATCGGCCGCCGCGCCGGGGTAGCGGAGGTCGAACTCCCATTCCGAGACGGCCTTGTAGGTCAGGTAGGCGCGCTGCCCGACATGGGTGGAGAAAATGAGCGTTGGCTGTTTCTCCTGCGGCTGGCGTAGTGATTGGGCCACCTGGCCTGGCGCGTCCAGACCGCCATTCTTCGCGGCCTCGAACAGGCTCCGATCGAGGTCCACCTCCCGCGGTGCCCCCTCCGCGGCGGGCCACGGGGTCGGCTCCTTGGTTGGGGCGGTTCGGAACTCATGGAGCTGCCGCTGCATCTCTTCGATCTGCTCACCGAATGCCTGGATGTAGCCCTCGCCGAAGATCGGTGCGCTCCGGACGACATTTCCGCGCTTCTTGTTCTCAGAGCTGAAGAGCCCCTGCTTGTACGGGGCCATCTCAAGGAAGAAACGGCCTTTCACCTCCACCAGGTAGCTCGGCCCAAGCTGTTTGGAGTGTTGCTCCCCGCGCTGCGCGAGATTTGCGTCGGCGCTGCTGCCGAGCGGGGCCTGACGGGAGAAGGGAGTCGATCCACTCATCTTGTCGGGCATCTGCTCCGAGCCGACCTGCCTATCGTTCACGGTCCCGCTCTGACCGACCTCGAGACTCGCGGCGGCGTCGGGCTTGTCCAGCGACACGTTGACGCTGTTGTTGCTGATGTCCTTCACATAACGACCGGTGCCCATGCCTTCGTCGATCATCCGGACCACCCTGAGTTCGTGCAGTTCGCCCCAGATGTGGAAGTCGGCCCGGACGCGCGAATGCCCCGGTTCCAACAGCGTGGGCGTCAGTCGGTGACGTTGCCCGGCGAGCATCTTCGGCAGGTGGTTGCTGAGGTGGTGGGGAGAAAGCAGGGTCGACAGCGAGAGACTGGGCCGGTAGTTGTCGGCCTCCTTCCCGAACACGGATGTCGCCAGCCAAGGGCCGAAGATTTTCTTCGTGGTCCCCTCGCCGAACGTTTTCCTCAGGAGTTCCTCCGCGACCGGCAGCGCGTTTTCGAGCCTGAACGAAATGACCGCCAGATCGGCAGGCAGTTTCGGCAACGGATGCATGGTCGGCAGCGGAGCCGGCCCCTGCACCGGCGGCGACTCCACCAGGCCCTGCGGAAGCTTCACGATCAGCTCGCCGGGGTAGCTGGCGGACTCCGATCGCGGCGCCGGACGACGGATCTTGGCGAGGATGTTGTTGACGACCCGGCCCGGCATCATCTGACGATTTGCCTCGATCGATATCGTGATCGGTCGCCGATAGTGGTATGCCTTAGTCCAGGAGTAGGCAGTAGCCTCCTCGATTCGCTCGACGTGTTGGTTGTGGGAACGGCGTTGGCCGCCGGCAACCTGAGCGGCCCCGCCCACCGTCGTGCCCTTGCTCGAATAAGTGGGAGCGAAGTTTCCCTTCAGGGTGGCCGAGTAGATCGAGTCGCGGCCCTTTCCCGTCGAGTCCATCTGGTAACCGTGGAAGTAGTTCTCCAGACCGCTCTCGGGGACCAGGTCGATCGGCTCTGGTTCGCCGTCGCGCCACTTCACGCTTATCTTCACGTCGACCACGTCGCTCAGCAGCCAACCCATCGGGTTGACGATGGAGAACCGGAACGGGTCGTCGCCGAGCATGTCCTCGATCAGTGGCTGATCACGCCCACCGGCCAGCATGGCCTGCAGCCCGTCCAACCCGCCCTGCACCCGGCCGATCTGGGACTTCCCCGAGTCGCCGAAGAACGACCCACGCCAGACCCGCGCGTTCTTCCAGTCCGTTCTTTCCCGGCCGAGCAACCCCGGCACGACCTTGTCGATTTCTCGGCGGACCAGGTCATAGGCCGTAAAGTTCTCGCCCGGAACGCTCGGGTCCTGGTAAGTGAGCGAGTGGATGCCGGCATGACCGAGTGCCCGAGGCGCGCCTTCGAGGAAGTAGGGCGGGAGGTAGGTCTTGGGGGCAGCATTCGGCAGATCCTCGTCGGCCGCGACGGGTGCCAGGGGGATCTCCGGAAACGTCTCGGCGAAGAGCGTGAGGTCCGCAGGGTCGTAGATCCGACCAGTGTCGTTCCGGTGCTTCTCGGCAAGCTTCCGCGCCCATGACTCGCGTTCGTTGCGGTACGGGTCCACCACCCCGGAGTCCGCCACGGAGTTGTGCCACTGCACCAGGGCACCGACCAGAGCCTTGATGCTGAATTCCGTCTTTTCGCTGATCCATCGCTCGAACACGTCGGCCAACTGGTTCTCGGGGAGGTCGACCCGCCCTGCGGCGAACTCCTTCAGAGCATCCGGCTCGGACAGCGCGTACCGCAGGGAGCCCTCGGGAACCTTTTCCGGCTCGCTGATCTCACCCTTGTTCAACATCAGCTTCCCGTGCTTCTCCCGCACGGCCTGCACCGTAAAGCCGGCCGGCGCGTCGAACACGTACGCGCGGGCGAAATTCAGCTCCAGGTACTCCTTGCCCCCGGTCTGCCGCGCACCACGCTTCTTCGTGTAGGCCCTGGTGTAGGAAATTGCCAGCCCGGCGGCCCCGCCGTAGTTGGCGTCCGCCGCGTTCGTGGGCGTCGCCGCGCTGCCACCCGTGGCGCCAGGGCCCTCAATGCCGTGGCCCACGACGCCCCCACCGCCCCCACCATGGTCCGCGGCTTCCCCGCTGGGGGCTGGGGTGGTCCCGCCGAAGGTGAACTCCCCGCTTGCGATGCCTTTGTGCGACCTGTTGGCGTTCTGGGACGACTGGGTCAACGACAACTTGATCAAACCGAGAGTGAAGTTGTCATTCGTGACGCCGACGAAGGTCGACCGACCAACTTCTGCCTTGATGCCCAACGATCCGAGCTGGTGGCGGAAGAATCCGGGCCTGAAGAAGCTGTCGGTGGTGTACCGGTCCGCCATCATTTCCTTGAGGTGCGCGTGCAGGGTGACGTTCGAGGTGAACCTCGACGTCGGCTCGTCCGCCTCCCTGCCTGGCTTGGTGAACCCACGCAGGACCTTCCGCGCTGCTGCCAACACCCCCGTGCTGTCCAGGTGCAGGACGACCGCGTTCTCCATGACCTCAGGCGGGGTGTTTTGTGGAGCTCGACCACGCATGGGCGTGGTCGTCTGCGCCACGTTAAAGTCCTCCAACAGGTGCACGGTGGCCGTTGCGCCGATGGCGTCGCTGCTCCAGCTCTTTTCTTTGTCGTCCTCAAATTCGAGCTTGATCTTGTATTCGGAGGGGAGCTCAAGCTCGTGAGCCTTTGCGGTGGACTCCTGAAGCTGAGGCATGTTCGTGACGATGTTGTTGGACTCGACCGCGCCGACACTTCGGGTGTAACCGAGGCTGAGGCCGAACCTGCCCAGGAATCCCTTTGCGACGCGGGCATATCCGCCGAGCCCGAAGTTGATGTTCGTGCTCCCACCGGCGCTCTGCCCGGCAACGTCCAGGCCCATTGCCAGGTTGACGGTCGAGTAGTCGTCCGTCAGGTCCTTGATGTAGACAGAGCTCTTGTTCTTCGGGTCTATCTCTTCGGTCAGCTCCTGCGTGGCCACGACCGAGACACGGATGATTTTTTCGTGGCCGTAACGGTTCCACCTACGCAGTGTCAGGAACATGCCATCCTGATGAGCCTGATCGTAATGAGAATCCAGACTGTCCGAGGACAGGAAGTGCCGCAGCACCCGGTCGTTGCGCTGCCGGCTCTGCACCGCTGCCTCGCTCTCGCTCCTCACGATGTCGGGCAGGAAAGTGCTCCGGCCGACGGTCTTCAGCTGCTTGGCGAACGGGAGGTCCAGATCATTGGACACGTACCCGCGCTTTCGGAGCTCTTCGCTGACCGCTTCGTACAGCTTGCCGGGCAAGGCGGTGTCGACCTCCACCAACGCGTGACCTGCTCCTCTTCCCCTGAGGAGGTAGGCGGGAAGCCGAGCGTCGCTGACCTCGTTCTCGGCGCGCGAATCACGCACCGCATCCTCGACGAACGGAACCTCCTTCGCGCTGGGCACGTCCTCTTTGAGGGCCGCCCGGTCGACCGGGAAGCTGTAGTCGAACGCGTCCTTCTCCGGAATCCGAAGCAGCGTCTCACCCGGCGTCGGCCGGGGGGATTTGAACGACTTGTTCCGGTCGTTGAGAACAGTCAGTTCCAGGTCGAAGTCGAATTTAAGATTGAATGCCACGGTGTAACCCGTGTAGCGAGACACCAGCACGTTCAGCCCGTTACGGGACGCCGAGACGCCGTCACTGTTGGTCGCGGTGAACGTCATCCTCGCCTCGGGTCCCGCAGCGATCATCGGCGCTTTCACCAGGTCGAACGCGGCCTCGACGCCCAACCCGCTCTCGTTGGTCAAATTGAAACCGCTGGTGTGCGTGGAGATGGCGGTCCGGACCTTCTCCAGGTGGGCCTGGTTGCTGGGCGTGCCGACCGGCCGCGGAGTCCCTTTTCGCCTGCCCCGCGCGACCAGCCGGCCGATGTCCCTTCCCACCTCGTCGACGAGCGGAATGACGTATCCGCGCGGGTCGTTCACCGCCGTGTCCAGGTGCGTGTCGAGGTTCCACAGGGCGCGCGCCACCTGTTGGAGCAACGTGCCGGAGTCCACCCGGAGCCCGGCTCTTTGCAGCAGCCCGACGCCGTCGGCATAGAGATCGGAGAGCCCGCCCAGGCCTGCGGCGAAGAAGTTCCTCGGGATCCGCTCCCGGTTTTGCTCGAACCGCGTACTCCGCTTTTTGAAGATTTCGATCTCCTGCGGCGTAGCATCCGGCTGTGGCGCTGCGGGCGCGATTGCCCGGACCTGGTCGGCGCTCGGCTGCCCCACATACTGCAGGGGCATCCACAGGACCAGCGGCTGCTTCTCCCCGGTGACCACGACCGGCGTCGGCGCGGACCAGCGGTAGTCCTCCCCCCGCACGCCCTTGCCGATCGAGAAGGACCATTTGGTGTCAACCTTGGTCAGTACGGATTCCGAGCGGGTGTCGTCGACGTGTGCGGTCTCGGCGGTCGTGAAGTAGCCGGTGCTCCGATCGACCTTGTTCATGGTCGCCGTGAACCTGGGGCCCGCCCTGAAAGTCATGAACTTCAATACGGGTGGTGATCCGTTGATGCTGAGGCCGCCCCGCGTCGCGGAGGTCTGGCCGGTACGGCTCCCCGAGTCGCCGCCGGTTGCCACGGTCATCTGAATCGCCCCGACGCCCCTGATCGGCGACTCCTTGCCCTTGGCGTCCTCAGCCGGCTTGCCCGGCACCGGCGGCGCTGCCGGGTCGCCTGCCGCCCGAGCTTCACCCATCTCGAGCCGGAACCGCAGGTCGAGGTGGCCCTGGCGTTCCAGATATCCGCTTGGCGACGTGATCTTCCGATAGTTGGCGAGCAGCCGTTGCCTCAGCTTCAGCCATTCGTCCTCGCCCAGCGTGACCCCTTCACCGCGCAGGGCGTCGCGTAGCTGTGCGGTCAGTTGGTCCAGGTGCGGCAGACCCTCTTTCGGGACACCCATCGGATACGCCGAGGGGTCTATACCGATCAACTCGCCCGCAGCCGGAACGTTTACCGGCTCCGGTTTCGGCCTGCCCAGCGCGGCGGACGGCTCCTCGACGGACTCCTCAGCGGGTGATTTGCCGGCCGACCCGGCGGCAGCCGATGTCTCAGGCGCCTCCATGCTTCGGCCCGGCTCCGCCTCCGAGCCGCCGGCCTGCTCGGCTCCCGGCCAATCGTGCGGTACCGCCGGGATCTCCACGCTCTCCAGGCGTCGCACGGTGCCCGCTTCGGCGGGATCGGCCGGGACCGTGGCCATGACTCGGCCGTCTGCACTGGTCACCAGCACGAGCTGCGGCCAGTCGGGGGCGATCATCGCTCCGCCGAGCCGCACATCCGGCTCGACGAGCAGCACGTTCACCCCGAACAGCTGCGCGACGGCGGGGGCCAGCCACTTCGGTGTGTCCGTCGGGGCAGGAACCCCCGGCGTGGACAGGTCCGTCACCCACTTGAGCAGCTCGTCCCGACTGCTGCTGAATTCCTGTGACGTCGCCCCGAGCAGCGGCCAGGCGTCACCCGCCGCCGCCAGGTCAGCCCGCAGCAGGGCGCCGAACATCACGCGCAGTTCCGCAGCCGGCCAATCGGAGAGGCCCCGCAACCGGTACTGGTCGTGTTCGGCGGCCTGAAGCAACGCCTCGAAGAATCCGCTCGGCGCCGCCGGGTTCCACACCGCAGCCCGGCCACCGTCGGCCAGATAGTTGGCCTGGTCGGTGGTCAGCTCCGGATAGCCCTGCCCTGCGGGCACCCGCTGCCACTTCGAGGGCTCAGCGGGCAGTAGTGGCTTGGCGTTCTTCGCGACGGCCTCGCGGACGGCGGTGAGGATTTCTTCCAGGCCCGGCCCGGCAACCAGGCCAGCCTCCTCGCGCAGCGTCGCCGCACGCAGCCGATCGGAGAGGTCCGGCGGAAGGGTAACGGATGCGTCGCCTGAGACGGCTGCCAGGAAGCTGGCCAGGTCGTTGAAGGCAAGCTCGTCGGCGGGCAGTCCGACCGGCGGACCGGCCGACACCACCGGGCTGATCAGGCTGCCTTCAACCGCAGCCAGCACCGCCGGTACGGTCTCGAGCGGCACCGTGGCCAGCACGGCGGCGGCGCCCTCGACCAACGTGATGACCGGGTACTCGACCGCCGCCACGTCGGAAGGCTTGTGCCACTCAACGGTGCCATCGGCCCGAATCAACTGGATCTGCCGGGCCAGCGCCGGGGCCGTCAACCGCAGCAGCACCTCGGTCGCGGCGGAGGAGGCCGGCAGGCCAGCCGTCAACACTCCCGGCACCTGATCCGGATCGAGGCCGCCGGCGATCCAGTCGTCGATCTGCTGGACCGGTGCGGGACCGGGCTCCGGCACTCCGAACGACGACCAGTCCCGGGCCTCCCGCAGCTTGTTCGCGTAGGCCTGGACCATCGTTCGGACCGAGTCCGCGTCCAGGTACCCCAACTGCTGGTCACCCTGGTAACCCGCCGACGCCGCCACCTTGGCGAAGAACGGCATCCCGGACTGGTCGGCCAGGCCGCGCAGGCCGTTGACGGTCAGGGCCTGCTGCACCGGCGCGGACAACGCGCTCTCCGCCGAGACAGCTTTCCAGCCCCAGGTGGCCACCCGGGCTTGGTCCTCGGTGTCCCCGTCCTCTTGCGCCTTGCCCTTGCCCTTGTCCGTCGGCGGGGCCGGGCGGGTGCGGACGAATTCGTCCGGGTCGCGGGGCGCAATCGGCAGGCTGGAATCGGCGACGTGCGGGGAGACCTCGCTGGCGACGGTCGCGGCGAT
This sequence comes from Micromonospora sp. CA-111912, assembly GCF_050948415.1. Classification (NCBI taxonomy): domain Bacteria; kingdom Bacillati; phylum Actinomycetota; class Actinomycetes; order Micromonosporales; family Micromonosporaceae; genus Micromonospora; species Micromonospora sp. CA-111912. The sequence goes on along the minus strand of NZ_CP192007.1, from coordinate 2,967,253 downwards.
CCGATCGAGGTGCCGTGGCTGCAACTGCGGCCGGTCGCCCGGTTTCGTCGTGGCCATCAAGGAGTTGTCCCCGAACACCGCCGACGACCGATCCCTACTCAGCAACATCCGCCGCTCGTCACCCACCGGGTCGACGTACTCATCAGGCAGGCCAAGATAATGACCAATCTCGTGGGCAAACCGCAGATCACTATCACTCACCGACCACTCCGTCTGAGTGGTGGCGACACCCTCCTCGCCGAAGAGACCCACAGTCGCATGCGCAAGCTCGGGCTCGGCCACGAACTCGACATTCACGTGAAGCTGATCGGCACCGATCCAGAACTGCTCGTTGAACGCATCATCAACAGCCCTCGCAACCCGCTCCCGCACCTCCGCCTCCGCCGCGCGAGCAGTAGCGTCCCGCGGACTCAAAAACACCCGAACCGTGAAATCCTGCACCCGCCGACCATCAGCGGCCTCCAAAACCCGATAGTCAAACGCCACCGGCCCCTCAACAGAACGACTCAAACTCACCCGAGGCACATCGACACGACTCAGCTCAACCTCGGACAGGCCACCCGCCACCGACCCATCACGCTGCTCAGCCTGAAACGCGACATGAGAATCGATGACCATCTGGGGCAACCCACGCTCGGTGGAAACCCCCTCCACGACGTCGTACGCGGTCGTATTAGCAGTCCGCGGCAACACGGTCAGCCGCAGCTCATCAATTTCGGCGCTCCCCACCAGCGAGGCCACGGCCGCCGGGCGCTCACCCGAGGCACGCACCACATCCACGTCCTCCGGCGCCCGCCGCCCCCTCCCGCGCCTTCCGGCGCCCCTGCTGGTCTCCCCGGCCGCTGGCTCGGCGGTGCCATCGGACGACGGAAAATTGTCCATGATCGGCATGTCCGGCATACCATACGAATCCGGCGAGAACGGCGTCTCCGACTCCGAGAACGCAGGCCGCGCCGACTCCCAATACGATTCCGGCGAGAACGGATTCCTCGACTCCGGGAAAGCACTCGGATCCGTATAAGGCGATTGGTCAGGGACGCCTATACCCGCCTCCAAGTCGTACAGCGCCGCCGTATCCGATCCAGGGTACGCGGCATCGGGATACGGCCCCTCGAAGGCAGACGCCGGCAATATCGAGAGACCCGCGCCGTATGTGGTGTAAAGGACGGGGGGGGCCGATTGGTCAGGGACGCCTATACCCGCCTCCAAGTCGTACAGCGCCGCCGTATCCGATCCAGGGTACGCGGCATCGGGATACGGCCCCTCGAAGGCAGACGCCGGCAATATCGAGGAACCCGCGCCGAACGTGCTGTCGAAATAATCGGAGGTGAAATGGTCACCGACGTCCTGGCCGCCCGCAGCCGCCGCCGTCAACCGCTCGGCGTGGGAGTACGCCTCGATCTCCTGTGCGACGAGCTCTTCGGTATAGGTCTGGACGGCACGGGCGGGTGCCTCCCGGACCTTGTAGGCCCGAACCTCGATGACGACCCTGGACAACGGCATCCGCCTGTTGATAGGGACAATCGTCATGGTGTCCACCTGCTCGGCGTCCACATCCTCGAAGTCCTCGCCGTTCAATTCTCGCAATCGATCGATATTCGGATCGACCTCCGCGAGCTGGCCCAGGCCGCCGATGACATCAGGGTGTTCCGCGATGTCCCAATCCCGAGTCAGGTAATCGGCGGGAAGGCCGAACTGCGTATGGAAGGCGACCTTGAACTGGCTCAGGATGTCAGCGCTCTGGGCCGCGAAGAATGCTTTGATCCCCTCGGGCAACTCTTGGTAGATGAGCCGCTTATCATTCCGCACAAGAACTGCGGCGTCGTTCTTGAGGGTCCCCCGTCGGGCTCGATCTGGATTGCGCGAGTGGAATTCGGCCATACTGCCCATTGCGAACGTCTCGTAGTACAGTGCGATGACGCCTCGGATCGTCTCGGTCTCCACGTGGGGCCGATCGAGCAGTTCCTGGAGGGGCACCTGCCGACCGGTGCGCCAGTTGACGTAGTCGGCGGCCACCTGAAGCCCAATGTTCAGACCGTCATTGAGGTGTTCCTTGGCCCAGTGCGGATGCCCGTTCGTCTTCGTCCGCCAGGTGTTCTCCGCGACGAACTCCAGGAACTTCGCGACTCCCGCGAACGGGACATCGTGGTTGTACTGCGGCAGGATGCCCGTCCAACCGCCGATGAGACGCTGCCCGACCTGAACATTTTGCCGGGCAGGATGCATCTGCCACCCCATCTCCGGCGTCAGCAACTCCGACAGCAACTGCGGTGTTCCGCTATCGTGCGCCAAACGGAACGCTCTTGCCACCTGCCTGCGCACCCGGTGGATCTGCTGCCTGTCCTCGCCCGGCTCTCCCGGCAACGAGCTCGACACCGGGGCGACGAACTCTGCCAGCGGCGCGTACACCGGCTCGGTCCAGGGTGTGTGTGGCCTGGATTGCCAGAACGACGTTCGCTCGCGGTTGCTGTAGACGTCTCGTGTTTCCAACGTCAACTGGATGCCATGGGGCCCCATAGCAATCAGCGTCTGTGGCCTCGTCCCTTCGGCCACACCGATGAGGATGTTGCTGAATTCGCCCTCGTCGGCTGATCCCAGATAACGCAGCCCGGGCGAGGGGTCGACGAGTGCGTTCGCCGTGGTCGCCCCGGTGACAGCCGACCCGGCCTCACCATCCGCGAACGGCACCGCGACACCATCAGGGCCAGCGACGATGACCCGCGCCCCCAACAACCCCGGCAACCAAGGCGGAGCCACCGGATGCCCCGCCCCGTCGACGGCATCCCAGACCCGCTGCCCCACACGATTCTGCGTCTCGACAGCGAAGACACCACCCCGCCAGGCGGTAAGCACGATCCCATGGCGCGGGCCCGCCGGCGGAGACACCAACACGAAGGCCGTCGCACCATCACCCAACCCCCGCAACCGCGTCACCAGCGGATCGAACGAATCCCCCACCGGCCGCCAGTCGCCACCCAGCGCAGCCGCCAACCGATCCTGCACCCGCCCCGTACCCAACCCCGCATCATCAACCACCACCGGCGCACCGAACCAACCCCGACGCACCGCCTCCAACCGATCCAAACAATCCTCAAGCGCAACCCCCACCTCACGCCCCGGCGGCAACACCACAGCCAGCCGATCCTCCAACTCACGCCGCACCTCAGCCATCGAAACCGCCAGGTCCGGCTCACCATACGAATCAGGCGAAAGAGGAACCACCGACGCGGACTCGTCGGCGTCCGACTGCTCGGAATCGGACGCCGGCAGGTTCGACAGGGCCATCCCGGGCACACCACTTGGGCTGTCGTCATGAGCGAGCATGAAGTGGTCCCCGATGCCCTCGCCGCTCGAAGCCGTCGCCTCCAGCCGCTCGGCGTGGTAGTACGCCTCGCGCTCCTGGTGGACGATCTCTTCGGTGTAGGTCTGGACCGTACGGACGTCCACCTCCCGGGCCTTGTAGGCCCGAACCTCGATGACGAGCCTGGACAACGCCATCCGGGTATTTATGGGGACGATCGTCATAACGTCGACGAGATCGTCCCCATCTTCGTCCACGCGGGGCTGGCCCAGACCGTCGCGAATCTCCGAGTGTTCCTCGATATTCCAAGCCTGCGTCAGGTAATAGTCAGGAATGCCGAGGGGAAGGCCGAACCGGGCCCGAAATGCGGCCTTGAACTGGCTCATGATGCCAGCACCCTGAGCCGCGAAGAATTCTCTGACCCCCGCGGGTAATGCCTGGAAGACGAGCCGCTTATCATTCCGCAGGAGAGCTGCGGCGTCGTTCTTCAAGGTGCCTCGACCGCTACGATCTGGATCGTAGGCCCTCCATTCAGCCATACTGCCCATCGCGAATGTCACGTAGTTCAGTGCGATGAGGCCCCGAATTGTCTCGGTCTCCGCGTGGGGCCGCTCGAGCAACTCCCGGAAGGGCACCCGCCGGCCGGTTTGCGAGTAGACGTAGTCGGCGGCCACTCGAAGCCCAAGGTTCAGACCGTCATTGAGGTGCTCCTTGGCCCAGTGCGGATGCCCGTTTACCTTCGTCCGCCAGGTGTTCTCCGCGACGAACTCCAGGAACTTCGCGACTCCCGCGAACGGGACATCGTGGTTGTACTGCGGCAGGATGCCCGTCCAACCGCCGATCAGACGCTGGCCGATTTGAACATTCTGCCAGTCAGGGTGGATTAGCCACCCCATCTCCGGCGTCAGTACGTCCGACAGCGGCTGCCGTTTGTCGCTGAAGTGCGCCGTGGAAAACGCTTCTGCCACCTGCTTACGCACCTCGTGGATGGCCTCCCTATCCGCGCCCGGCTCGTTTGGAAACGAGCTCGACACCGGGGCGACGAACTCAGCCAGCGGCACCAAGGTCGGCGCGGTAAAGGGTTTTTCTGGCCTGTTTCGCCACGCCGACGTTCGGTTTCTGTCGGTGTAGGCCTTCTTCAATTCCAATGTCAGCTGGGCACCGTGAGGCCCCATAGCAATCTGCGCGCCCAGCCTTGCCGCTCCGGGCATCCCGAATAGGATGTTGCTGAACTCGCCCTCGTCGGCCGATCCCAGATAACGCAACCCCGGCGCGGGATCAACAAGCGCGTTCACCGTGGTCGCCCCGGTGACAGCCGACCCAAGCCCACCATCCGCGAACGGCACCGCTACACCATCAGGACCCGCCACAATGACCCGCGCACCCAACAACCCCGGCAACCACGCCGGCGCCACCACATTCCCCGCCCCATCAACCACATCCCAAACCCGCTCCCCCACCACATTCTGCGTCTCCACCACAAAGACACCACCCCGCCAAGCCGCAACCACGATCCCATGACGCGGCCCAGCCGGCGGCGCCACCAACACAAACGCCACCGCACCATCACCCAACTCCCGCAACCGGCCCACCACAGGCCCCAACGAATCCCCCACCGGCCGCCAATCACCACCCAGCGCAGCCGCCAACCGATCCTGCACCCGCCCCGTACCCAACCCCGCATCATCGACCGCGACCGGCGCACCGAACCAACCCCGACGCACCGCCTCCAACCGATCCAGACAATCCTCAAGCGCATCCCCCACCGCACGCCCCTGCGGCAACACCACAGCCAGCCGGTCTTCCAAGTCACGCCGAAGCTCAGCCCACGGCACCACCGGCAGATTGCGCCCGACCGGCAGACCAGCCCGGTCCACGCGGCTCACCCGGGTGTCGGCCGCGCGCAGCGCCCCGACCCGCCCGTCGTCGGAGTCCGGGTCGAAGGCGACCGGCAGCAGGCTCCCGTCGGTCTGGGGCTCCACCCACCACAGCCCCGGCGCGTCGGCGTCGCCCGACATGAGCCAGGCGGTCCGGGTGGCGCCCCCGGTGTGCGAGCGCACCAGCACCGCCGAGCCGGGCGCCTCGCGCAGCTCTTCGACCAGCGTCTCGACGTCGGCGGTCACCCCGTCGGCGAGGAACCCGGCCACCGTGTCGGCGACCGCCGCCCGCGGCAGCGTCGACCGGCCCACGGCGTCCACGTCCAGCCCGGGCGGCACACCGTAGCGACCGAGGTAGGCGACGACGGCAGCGACCTCGGCCGCAGCCGCCGCTGCGGCGAGCGACGTCTCCGGCGGTACGAAGAAGTCGTCCTCGGTCTCGGCCGCCATCGTGAGCACCTGCTCAAGGCGGCGCATCGACGGTGGCGGCTCCGAGTTCTGGGCGATGGCCAGTGCCGCGCCCAGGGCGACCCGGGCGGCAGCCTGCGGGCGGTCCAGCAGCCGTACCGCCGTTGCCTGTGGCCAGGGCACCTGATGGCCGTGGCCGTCGATCGGCACCGCGCGCGGCGACTGGCGCAGATCCAACGCCACCGGGACCTCGATGGGCAGGTGGTAGAGGTCGGTCAGTTCTTCCAGGGCCCGCACCGCCGCCGGGTCCAACCCCTCGGTCAGGGTCGGCGTCGGCACCACGACGAGATGATCACGAACGCGGTCGGGTAGCCCTTCCAGGTAGTTCCGGACGATCGAGGAGAGCTCCGCCCCCGGGGCCAGGTGCACCAGGGTGGCGTCCGAGCGCGGTTCGTAGAACGACGCCCGGGCCAGCGAGACCTCGTCGACCGGATCGGAGAGCCCGGTCCCCGGAGCGCGCTTGTGCACATACACACCGCTGGCGACCGGAATGACCCGCCCATCAGGACAGATCACTACGGACGTGCCGGTACCGGGCATGCCGCTCCCTCATCGTCGTGGAAACGCCGTCACCGTAAGACGCCTCTCCGTGCGCCAAGGTTCATTCCGGCTACCAGACGGGAGGAATTCAATCGTCGGGCATCAACACGTCATGACGTGGTCGGCCAATGTGCCGATGCCCTCGCGTCGATCGGGGAGTGCGTCGCGCAGTTCGCCCAGCCAGCGCACCCAGTCGATGCGCTGGCGACCGACCAGGGCGCTCCGATTGCGCAAAATCACCTCGTACGCCCGATCCGGCCGGTCGGAGAGGAAGAGCCGGATCGCCTCGAGCATCGCTGCATTGGCGTGCTGCGACTGGTTGGCACCCGCGCCGCCACCGAGGGACACCGGCGGCGGCAGGGCGAACCCCGCCCCACGCAGCAGCGAGGTCAACTGGTCCGTGTCCGACTCGACGTGCAGCGCGGCAAGGTGGTGTTCGGCCAGCTCCTGGTGACCGAGGTTGGCCAGCCGGAGCGCCTTGGACGACGCCGCGACCACGGGCGCGACGGTGGCCTGGCCGACGGCCTGCTCCACCCACGTCCGGGTCGTCGCGGTCTGGAGGGCGGTGAGCCGCTCGTTGTCGATCAGCCGCGAGCGTTCGCCCCGGTCCCCGACGCGCTCGGCGGGCCACTGCCTGCGTCGCAGGTAGAGCGGCACCCAGGCGGGCGGCAGCGGCGGGTCGTCGCTGCGCCGCAGCACGGCCCGATCCCGCACGCCGGACGGCAGCGACCCAAGGATCACCCCGACCGGCACACCCGCGCCGAGCTGAATGAGCGTCACGTCCGCCGCCGGCGGGATGTCCCGCGCGCCGTCCAGCTCCGCCGGCCTTTCCGTGCCCCGCGCCACCAGGTGACCCGCCGGAAGCTGATGGGCGGTGAATCCCGGTGGCAGGCTCTCGCGCACGGCGGCGTTCTCCAGCGCACGCAGACCGTCCGGTTCGTCCGCGAGGGCGACGTCCAGCGGACGGCCCGCGCGCAGCCCTTCCAGCACGGTGAAGATTCCGGCCCGCTGGGACTGGGTCGGCGCTCCGCTGACCCTGACCCGCACCGCGTCCGGACGTGCCGTGGTGGCCGCGAACGGCGGGGGCGGCAGTTCGACGCCGCCGGGACGGATGTGCACCATGCCCGGGTACGTCGTGTCGACCACCCAGCCCAGTAGGCCGGGAAGATCGATTGCGAACCGGCCGTGGCCGTCACCCGCGGCGAGGCCGGCCGGCAGCGGTTCACGCGGCGTGGCGCCGGGCCCGTACACCCGGTAGTGGTCGGCGAAGTGTGGCAGCGTACGCACCGGGCCGGACGGGCTCCACGTCATCGGCACGAAGCCCCGCGCGGACGCCGGCGGCGTCTCGGCCAGCCGCGCCACCGGCACCACCAGGGCGGGTACCCCGGTGGCACGCCCCGGCAGCATGGCACTGAGCTCGGCAAGCGCCTGCCACGGCACGGCCGCGCCCGGCACCGGCTGCACCACCACCCGGTCCCGCAACGGGCTCGGCAGCGCCGCCACCAGGCCCACCACGGACCGGGCGACCGCCGCCGCATCGACGCCCGCCGGATCCACGAACAACACCCGCGCGCCCGGGTACGACGTGCGGGTGGCCGCCACGCCCGGGTCCGCCGGGACCGCCCCCGCCGCAGCGACGACCCAACCCGCCGGGACGGGATGCGCCTGCCAGCCGTCCGGCAGCGCGGCGCGGACCTGCGCCAACTGCTGCCGCTGCCCGTCGGTGAGCGTCTGCCCGACCAGCACAATCTCCGTCGGCGCCGAGGCCACCCGGATGCGATCGAGCTGCGCCAGCACCTCGTCCGGCACGACCTCGCCCGCATTGCCGACCACGATGGGCACCGGCCCTGCGGCACCGCCGCGCCGGGGGGCAGCGGTCTCCGGCCCCGCGGCACCGCCGCGCCGGGGGACGACGGTCTCCGGCAGGTGCCGTCCGACCCACAACCTGTCCGGATCCCGCGCGTCGATGTACCAGCCGAGGGCCAACTCGTACGTGCCGGGCCATGGACCCGACGGGAGACCGTACGGGTTACGGATCCTGGATGCCGGCGCGGCGTCGCCCGGACGGAAGTCGTCGCCCGCATGGACGGCGTTGCCCGCATGAAAGCGGAAGGCGGTGGCCATGGCCGTGAAGGTGGCGTTGCCACGCTGGTCGACGGGCACCACCCAGGGAGTCGGTGCCGGGCGACCGACCAGCTCGCCCGCCGGCACCTGTAGCGCGGCGGTGGGATTCAGCTTCCGGAGCAGCTCGTTCGCCATCGACTCGGCCCGCTCCGGGGAGAGGCTCGGCCATCGGCCGGCGAACTGGAGGGTCAGCCCCGACTGGAACTCCGGGCGCAGCCGCCGCAGGGCCTCCGGAACCTGGGCCAACCGCTGCCCGTCCAGATCGAGAGCGACCGTCAGGCCGGCCCGGGAACCGCGTGGCCGGTCCGCCGCAGGCAGCGTCGGAGCCGGGCCCTCGTGCAGGAGAACGGCCCGGCCGCTGGCGGTGGCTGCCAGCCCGTCGAGCGGGCCGGCGAAGTAGTCGGGCCCGGTACGCCGCATCGGGCGTAGTGGCCTGGGAAGTGGTGCCGGCGCGGGCCCGGACGGCGGGTGCGCCAGGTGCCCGGGACCGGATGCGGGCGGGAGCACCGCAACCGGCGGTGGCCCGGAAGCGAGCATCCGGCGGACGGCATCGCCGCCGCCCCGTTCGACATCGGTCAGCACATGTGGGGCCGGCGAGGCCGAACTTGGCAGAGGTGGGGCCGGCGACGCCGAACTGGGCAGATGTGGAACCGGCGAGGCGACAGCCGGCAGATGTGGGACCGGCGGGGCGAGAGCCGGCACTCGTGGGCTCGCCGGGGCAACAACCGGAGCGTGCGAGCGGGGCGAGGCACCGACGGTGGCCAACGGGCTCCGCAAGGAGACCTGCGGGGCGACGACCCCGGACACCGGGCGCCGTGAGGTGTTGCGCTGGGCGTCGACCGGCGGGCCTTCCGCGATTACGTCGCGGGACCCCGTCCGCCCACTGGTGTCAGCGCCGACGACCGGCCCGTCCAGCCGGGACGGCGGGATGACGGAGCCGTCCCTGACCGGCGGGACCTGCGCGGCGGCTTCGGGACCGCGGCCGGTAGCCGGCGACGAGGACTGCCCGCCTCGGGTCCCGGTCGGTGCGCCGGCCAGGTCGGCGGCCTCATCGCTCAGGGGCCCGCCCGCCCTCACGTCGGCCGATGGCGGTGCCGTGGGCCGGATCGAGCCCTCCGCCCACGCCTGCGAGAACAACAAATCCGCCATCGCGTTGCCCGTCAGCGGCCGCTCCGCGAACACCACCTTCGGATCCAACCGGATGGGCGGAGCCGTCATCTCCTCGACGGAGCCATTGAAATAATGACGGTGCGCAACACCGCGCTTATCGTCGTACACGACCGTGAACGACTGACCACCGGCGTTTACGCCAGCCGTCAACCGACCAAAATGATCCAGCGTGAACAGCGCATAACCGTTCTGGTAAGTAATTTCCCCGGCGCGGCCCCCGGCAGTTCCATAACGAATATCGAACCGCCGGCCGTCCGGCCCCACACCCCGAGTCGGCCGCCCGACGTTGTCGAACTCCGTCAGCGCATTTCCGTCAGCCGTCGTCCGAAGAACCAGGGCTACTCCTGCGGAGTTCCCGGAGGTCGCCATCGCATCAGCACGAATCGCGAACTTGCCCCACGGCCCGTCCCAGGTGAAATTGTCGCCGTGATGCTCCCAAACCGTATCGCCGAGATTTTCGTGCCGGGTCCTGGCGATCCGCCCCGAACTGTCATACACGTAACGGTCAGCCGCCAGCACGTCATGAGAGGCCCTAGCGCCGCCATCGCTCTCCGCTCCCCGCACAGCAGCAACAGGCGAGACCTCACCCTGCCCCCGCGCCGCCGCAACCAGCTGGGCCACCACGTCGTCGGCTGGCGGACGTTCCGCGACCAACGTGGCAGTCCCGGTCCGCCCATTGGTACGCCCGCCAGTGTCTACGCCGCTGGCCGGGTCATCCCGCCAGGGCAAAACCACGTCAGCACCATCCCTGACCGGCGGCACCTCCCCAACGACGTCAGCACCATCTCTGACCGGCGGCACCTCCCCGGCGACGTCAGCACCCGATCCGGTGCCCGTGGAAGCGGACGGCCCCCGCCGAGACCCTCCACCGACCGGCCCGCCCTCCGGCGTCACCGTCGGAGCATGCCGACCAGCCTGCGCCGAGACATCGGGTCGCGAGCCCACCACACCACCCGAAGGCCCACCCGCAGAAGACGAAGCCTCCGGCGCGCTCACACCCTCCGCCCGCACCAACGGCCTCTCCGCCAGGCCACTGAACGAGCCCTCCGCGAACGCCTTTGGGTCGTACCGAATGTCGGGAGCCTTCATCTCCTTGACGGAGCCATCATCGTCATACTTACGGTGCGCGACACCCCGCTTATCGTCGTAAGTAACCGTGAACTCTCGATTATCGGCATCCATGCCAGCCGTCAACCGTTTTGAATCATCCAACGTGAACAGCACAGAATCGTCCCCGTAATGGATCTCCCCGCTGCGACCCTCAGACCAGCTATAACGAATGGTGAACCGCTGACCATCCGGCCCCACACCCGCAGTCGGCCGCCCCCTGCCGTCGAACTCCGTCAGCTCATTCCCATCAGACGTCGTCCGACGAACAATCACATTCCTACGGAACGCGGACTCACCCCACGGCTCATGCCACACAACATAATCACCCTCGTGCTCCCAACTTACATCGCCGAGCTTTCCGTTCCGGATCCCGGCGACACGCCCCGAACTGTCAGACTCGACACGGTCAGCCGCCAGCACGTCATGAGAGGCCCTAGCGCCGCCATCGCTCTCCGCTCCCCGCACAGCAGCAGCAGGGGAGAGTTCCGGCGAATCCACACCCTGCCCCTGCGCCGCCGCAACCATCCGGGCCACCACGTCGTCGGCTGGCGGACGTGCCCCGAACATCCGGGCCACCACGTCGTCGACCGGCGGACGTTCCGCGACCAACGTGGCAGTCCCGGTCCGCCCATTGGTACGCCCGCCAGTGTCTACGCCGCTGGCCGGGTCATCCCGCCAGGGCAAAACCACGTCAGCACCATCCCTGACCGGCGGCACCTCCCCAGCGACGTCAGCACCCGATCCGGTGCCCGTGGAAGCAGACGGCCCCCGCCGAGACCCTCCACCGACCGGCCCACCCTCCGGCACCACCGCCGGAACATCCCCACCAACCTGCGCCGAGACATCGGGTCGCGAGCCCACCACACCACCCGAAATCCCACCCGCAGAAGACGAAGCCTCCGGCGCGCTCACACCCTCCGCCCGCACCAACGGCCTCTCCGCCAGGCCACTGAACGAGCCCTCCGCGAACGCCTTCGGGTCGTACCGAATGTCAGGAGCCTTCATCTCCTTGACGGAGCCATCATCGTCATACTTACGGTGCGCGACACCCCGCTTATCGTCGTAAGTAACCGTGAACTCTCGATTATCGGCATCCATGCCAGCCGTCAACCGTTTTGAATCATCCAACGTGAACAGCACAGAATCGTCCCCGTAATGGATCTCCCCGCTGCGACCCTCAGACCAGCTATAACGAATGGTGAACCGCTGACCATCCGGCCCCACACCCGCAGTCGGCCGCCCCCTGCCGTCGAACTCCGTCAGCTCATTCCCATCAGACGTCGTCCGACGAACAATCACATTCCTACGGAACGCGGACTCACCCCACGGCTCATGCCACACAACATAATCACCCTCGTGCTCCCAACTCACATCGCCGAGCTTTCCGTTCCGGATCCCGGCGACACGCCCCGAACTGTCATACACGTAACGATCAGCCGCCAGCACCTCGTCAGAGACCCTCCCGCCACCCCCGCCTTCCGGACTCTTATCAAGAACAGGCGACACCTCCGGCAAATCCACACTATCGACCAACCGGGCCAACGCCTTCGGGTCGTACCGAATATCGGGGGCCTTCATCTCCTCGACAGAGCCATCGTAATACTCGCGATGTGCAACACCACGCTTATCGTCGTAAGTAACCGTGAACTTACGACCACCGGCATCCATGCCAGCCGTCAACCGTTTTGAATCATCCAACGTGAACAGCACAGAATCGTCCCGGTAATGAATCACCCCGCTGCGACTCTCAGGCCAGCTATAACGAATGGTGAACCGCTGACCATCCGGCCCCACACCCGCAGTCGGCCGCCCCCTGCCGTCGAACTCCGTCAGCTCATTCCCATCAGACGTCGTCCGACGAACAATCACATTCCTACGGAACGCGGACTCACCCCACGGCTCATGCCACACAACATAATCACCCTTGTGCTCCCAACTTACATCGCCGAGCTTCCCGTGTCGGGTTTTAGAGACCCGGTTAGGACGGTCAGCTGCCAGCGCGTCAGCGCCGGAGTCTCCACCGGCGGCCGAGTCCCGCTCCCGCAGAACTCTCAACCATTCAGTCGTACGCTCGAACTGGTTGGTCAACATCTTCTCGTGGGCCAGCCAACCGTCGACAGATTCGTTCGGGCGGCCGAGTTTTTCGTGGTAGTTGGAGACGTACTGGCGACGGAATTCGTCGGCAATTGCGACGCGCTCCTCGTACGGAATCTTGTACCGGGCCTTGGGGTTCATGCTTTCCAAGCCGGGTAGAATGGGCGGGTCATCCAGACCGAAGACTGACTCGAAATCCCGGGCCGCGATGTCGAGAACATTGCGTAGCCGCTCCTCGTGCAGCATGTGCACGTCCAGCCGCCCGTTAAGATCCTCCGTGCGGAACGCCCAGCGGGACCAGACCTCCTTGAGGCTCTCGTCGCCCGGCCCCTTCGCGAACGCGCCCGGGTGCTCACCCCAGACATCCTGGTACGCCCTCTCCAGGTCCGACTGGAACGCTTCACGTACCCGAACCATGCCGTCGGCCGGAAGGGTAGGATCCTGGGCCTGATCGATGCGGCGCTGCCGCAGGTCGGCCATGAGTTGATTCCGTTGAACCTCGAGGGCGAGATTGTCGGCCGCCACTTTCTCGGCCTGGGCCCTGCCCTCCTGCCATTTCGGCACCGCCTCGTCGGGGTTCCCCCCCGTAAGGGCATCGAAATAGGCCTCGCGGGAACGCGTCAGGAAAGCGGTGCGCTCGCGGGCGATGGCGTCCTTGTTGAGCACCGCCGCCTGCGCCTCTGGAAGATCGGCCAAGACCCTGTCGAAGGGACTGCCGTCCTCAAGCGCGTGGAAGCTCTCCAACTCACGCTCGTCGGCGAGTCTGCGCGTCAGCACCTCCTGGGCGCGGTCGAAGCGACCCGGCAACGCATCGACCGCAACATCCTGCCAGCGTTCGCCGCCGCCCGGCTGGTCGGTGCTCGCCGAAGACCGCTGGTACGGACTCGGACCGTCCGTCAGGAGGGGACGCTGCTCCAGCCGGAATTCCTCGGCGACTTTCTCCTCCCACGGGAGCCGGCCATCGGCCAGGCCTCGGCTCTGCTTCCACTGGCCAAGCCGCTGAGAGAACTGGCTCTTCATGAAGGTGTCGAGCTCGACCTCCTTGTCGAACCGGGCCGGCAACCCGTTCTCCAGCTGTTTCTGCCAACTCGCGAAGCTCCGGTCCACCTGCGGCTTCCAGGTCTCGTACGACCCATCCGCCCTCGCGGCCCGGTCGGCCTGGTAGTTGATCCGGTACGTCTTGGTGACCAGGTCGACATACTGGGCCCTCGCCTCCGCGAAGTCCTCGGCCGTCCGACCGCTGCCCGGTTGCGCCCGCTCGATGTTCAACCGTGCATCATCGAACGCCTGGCCCGCACGAGTTTGTGCCACGTGCAGATCTGCGTAGAAGTCAAACCTGAAGTTCCTGGCCAACCGGGCGACCTCCGGCGGCCAGTTGCGGTAGAAGATGTCGTACCTGCCGCCCCGGACACGCTCCGCGTGCGTGAACTTGGTCTGCCAAAGGTGCGCCGCCTGCTTGGCGAATCCTTCCTCCGCCCGGGCCAGTTGCTCGGGGGTATAGCTCTTGCCGGTCCTCTCCTGCCAGGCGGTGTACTCCGAGCGGAAGCGCTCCAGCGGCATGCCCCCCGTCTCATTCATGCGCTGCTTCATCTCGCCGAGCGCGTGGGTCTTTTGTTGCTCCCGCTTTCGGAACTCGGCCAGATTGCCTGCCTCTTCCCGTGCTCTCTGCTCGTATGCCTCACGGTTGCGGCGCCAAGCCGGGCCCTCGCGGTCGGGATGCATGCCCTCCGGCTGACCCTGGCGGCGTTGCAGACGCTGTCCCGGGCTCTTCTCGGTGGCCGGCTGACTGCCCGCCCGCTCCGACGTCGGAGTGCCAGGTGCGGCATCCGGGGTGGGGTCGCTTTGCGGCGATGCCGTCCGTTCGCCTGGCGAACCCGAGGCGGATGGTGCGGGGGAATCCGAGGCTTGCCGGCCCGTCTGCGTGGGCGACGGCGCGGCACTGGCCTCCGGTGCCCCCTGACGACTCGGAGTTGTCGCGTTTCCTTCGGCTACGGCGGAGCTGCGGTGGCTCAGGGAGGAATCCGAACGGCTCCGAGCACCGGAAACCCCTGACGCAGCGTCCAACGAGGCTGGGCGGTCACCAGCACTGCCAACTGCCGATCGCTCGCCCTGCCCGCCCTTGGCCTCACCCCGCCCCGCTACCGCCGAAACTCCGTCCGCCCGCGCCGCCACGCCCTCACTGCCGCCAACCTCACGACGCCCCACCACCGGCGACGTGCCAGCCTCACGCGCCCCCACCAACCCACCATCACGCGCCACAGCCGGAGCGGCGTCACCACGGGGGGCCGCCGAACCAGCCTGGGACACCTGAGCGTCAGCCCGCACCGGCGGTGCATCCACCGGCGTAGCACCGGCACCATCGGCAGTCTCACGACGCCCCACCGCCGGCGAGCCAGCCTCCTCAGCCCCAAAGACCCGCTCAGCCGGCCCATCGCCCCCACGCCCAGAAACCGACGGGGACCCTTCATTCGGACGGCCCGAAACCAGCGACTCACCCACACGCCCCGGAACGACCGACACCTCACCGCCACGATTAACCGGCACCACCTCATCCACCCGGCCAGTAACCAACGGCCCATCACCCACACGGCCGGTAACCAACGGCCCATCACCGCCACGGCCAGTCACCAACGGCCCCTCACCCACACGCCCCGGCACCACCTCATCCGGACCCAGGAAGCGTGCCCGCTGGCTGGGCGTACCCGGGCCGTCCAGCTGTGGCCGCACGGTCTCGGCCTGTGCGCGCGGCGGCACGGTAATGCCGTCGATGACCCCGTCCTGGCCAGCCTTGGCCCAAGAGGCGGCCGGTTCGAATCCCTCCGTCCCGCCGGGCTGCCGAGGGCCGCCGCCGGCGTGGACCCGCCCGCCATCGGCGGAGGCCACAGGGGGAGCGTTTTGCCCTCGGAGCGGGGGCTCGTTGACCGATTGCCGGTTGACGTCGATGTTCTGCCGCCCCTCGGCACCGCCCGGTGGGTTACGCGTCAGCGGGCCCCCCGAGCCGTTCACGGGCGGGCCGTTGTCCAGCCGGGCGGGGGCGGGGAGGATCGGGCCGCTGCCGTCGACGGACAACCGCGCGCCGCCGTTTGGTCCCACCCCGGCTTCCGGCGGGTCGGTGAAACGGCCTGATTCGGGCACTGCGCGCTGGCCCGCGCCGGATTTTGCCTGGCCGTTGGCGGACGATTTACCGCCACCTGGAATTCCGGCGTGGGGCAGCCCGGTCGGCGAGATCCCGCTGCCGCCTTCGATCCCGCTGCCGGGATCGCCCTTTCCCGAGGGCGGCGTCACGGCTGTCGTTGGGGCCCCGACCTCGCCCGGGTCGATCGAATCGATGACCTTCGGCTGGCCCTTTCCGGTGCTGCCGAAGCTGGTTCGGGGAGCGCCGCTGGACGACACTTTCGGTTTGCTGGTGCGAGTGAAAGGGAATGGGTGGCGTTCCAAGAAGCCACCGCCCCGAAATCTGCTGTTAGTGGCCACCAGGGCGAACAACCCGCCGCCCGCGAATCCAACCCCGGCGGCGAGACCGAAGGTCATTGGATCGATATGCACATCCGTGTCGGTGACACCGGAAGCGGTGAACTCTGCGATGAAGGAGATCGCGACTTCGGTTGTCGCACCGACCGCGCCGCTGGCCACCACCTCCGCGATGACCTTCGGTGACACGAACGGCGCCACCAGTGCCCGCACGCTCGTCGGCACGACTTTGGCCATCAGATTGCCGACCGTGGTGAGGAGCTTCGTGAGCCCTTGGATGAGTCTCCCCATCAGCGCGCCGAGCCCTGGTATCCAGAAGGCGGCGAAACCGAGGAAGGTGGAGATCAGGGTAATGAGCCCGGCCTTGATGGCCTGCGCGATCATCTCCCGGACCTGATTCGCGTACTCCTTGATGTCCCCGCTGATGGAACGGGCCACCCCGGCGACCTCGGTCACCTGTTTCCACACCTGGCTGGTGACCTCGACGAAGTAACCCGCCGCCAGGCCCGTCCATGCCAACCCCATCTGAACGGTTGCGATCTGGTTGCCGAGGACGTCCAACTTGTCGGCAGCTCGCCCCCACTCGGCGGACAATTCGTCGAGTTTATCCGGGTTTGGATATGAGACGCCGTCGATCTCAGGCATTCTCCGTACCCTCCACCGACACACCGGACAGATACCGCATTGGCCAACGGTGCCACCGTCGGCGCCTAGTCGCACAGTGCCCAGAAACGAGGACGTCGCCGCCCCCCAGCGAGGACGTCCCAGGTCCCCTGGTGAACCCCGGCACCGGCGCGGCCGTCTTCCGGGTGGAAGACCACGGGCTCGCCGGAACACCCGGGAGCCGTCCGGATTCGGGACAGGAGAGCACGATGGCGTACCAGGACGATCTGAACGACTTCCTCCGTCAGACCCAGGAGCTCACCATGCAGGCCAGCGCGGCCAGCGCCGGCATGGCCGACCGCGAGGTCACCGGCACGTGCGCGGGCGGCGCGGTACGGGTGACACTGACGACATCCGGTGAGGTCCGTGCGGTGACGATCGACCCGCAGGCGGTGAACCCGGACAACCTGCGTCATCTGGAGGGCAGGGTCGCCGAGGCGATGCAGAACGCGCTCGACAACGTGCGCAACCTCATGGAGCAGATGATGCGGCCCCTGACCGACGAGCTGAATCGGCTGTCGCCGGGGCAGTGACGGGCATCGCCCGGGTCGGCGGGGCGGCCGGAACCGTACCCGGGCGAGGCCCGACCTAGCCGACCATTTCGCGGCCCATCTTGAAGAGCTCGGTGAAGACGCCGAACACCCCCAACGCCAGCGTCGCCGACAGCACGAGGCAGACAACGCCGATCGTCTCGACGAACCTGCCCCGGTCCCGGGTGTCGACGACCGGCCCGAACGGCGTCTGGCCGTCTTCCCTGGCGGCGGCGCGGGGGCGGGAGCCAAGCGCGACGGCGACGCCGACGCCGACCACGGTGGTCCCGATCAGCAGCAGCACCAGGACGGACGGGCCCGAGGCGAGATACCAGTAACCGACCGCAGCGATCACGCTGAACAGCCCGATCGCGCCGGGGGCGGCCAGCAGGATCACCTCACTGACGAAGCCGACCTGGCGGGCGCGGATCACCAGCGCCGCCCCGGCCACCGCCGCCAGGCCCACCGACCACCCCTGGCGGGAGGTCGCCAGCACCGGGAACGCACCGGCCAGGGCCAGCGCCGGGAACACCAGGCTGAGCGCCAGCAACTGGCGCGCGTTCAGCATCAACCGGGCGGTGGCCGGCGCCACCCCGGCCGCAGCCTTCGGCATGGGCGTGCTCCAGGCCGCGACCGAGGCGGCCAGCGGGCGGGCCACGGCCACCATGAGCAGGACGGCGAGCACGGCGGCGGCGGCGATCTGGGTGGCGTCCGCGTCGAGGAAGACGAGCACCAGAGCGAACACGCCGCCGAGCGCGAGGGGCACCTCGACTGCGAGGATGGCCTGCTCCGGCGTGGCGGCCAGGGCCATCAGCATGCCCGCGTTCGCCCCCAGCACCACCCCGCACCAGAAGAGCCCACCGCCGAGCGACTGGCCGACCAGGCCGCCGGCGGCGGCCAGGCAGGGCACGGCGGACAGCGAGATGGCCAGGCACGCCGATGCCGGGAGCCGGGCCCGCTTCTGGTTGAGCACCCACCCGAGGGAGAGCACGACGATGCTGACCAGGACGAGACCGACCGCGGCCAAGAGGTCGCTGTGGTGCGGACGCGCCGCGACCACCGCCGAGACGAGGGTGAGCCAGCCGGCGCCGATCCAGACCGTCAGCACACCCCGGTCGCGGGCGTCGATCCGGTGTTCCTGCGCCTCGGCGGCCACCAGCTCCTCGATGTCCTCCACCACCGGGGCGGTGCCCGGGTCGCGGGCGACGTCGCGCAGGTAGAGCACCTGCCCGTCCGCGACCCCGGCCTCGGCCAGCGACGACTCGATCGAGAAGGGCACCCCGCCGGCGGGCGCCAACGACCAGGCGGGGGCCATCAGTCCGCCGCCGGTCTGACCGCACAGCTCGGCCAGACCCGCCACGTACTCCCCGATCGGGCTCTCGCTGGGAAGCGCGACGTCGACCCGCTTCCCGCCGCCGTGCACGGTGACCCGGCTACGTCTGTCCAACATCGGTGCGGTCCCTCTCATCTCCCGGTTTCGGTACACGCGTCAGACCTGCCAGGTCTTCGTGTTGGCCTGCTCGGCGTTCGTGTAGTTCTGGTACGAAATGTCGAGCGCGCGCGCGATGAACGGCAGCAGACCGACGCTGCCCGCCCCGCCGTCGCCCCACAGGCCCGCGGCGGCCATGTTCCACTCCTGTTCCAGCCCCTTGAAGTGCTGGTAGGTGCTACCCGTCCAGGACTCCTCCAACGGGGCGAGCTGGGCCTGCAGGGCCGCCAGCTCGGCGGCGAGGTCGCCGGAGATCTTGCGGATGTGGGTTCCGGCCTCGGCCAGTTCGGCCGGTACCTGCAAATTGCTTGACTCGATGCTGGGCACGGTCGGCTCCTTACGACGAAGGCGAGGTCAGAGGTTGGCGGGTGGGATGACGTTTCCGGTCGGGTTGTGGCTCATGGGCGCGTACACGCCCGGGTTGAGGCCGCCGTTGATCGAGCTGAGGCCCCGGACGTTGTCCGCCTCGCTCTCGACGTAGTTCACGACGTTGCTGCGCAGGCCCTGGCCGATCTCCACCAGCGCGTCGTGCAGGTGGACGGAGTGCATGTGGAAGTTGTTCATCAACTCGGCGAACTGCAGGGCGGACACCCCCAACCAACTGGCACCCAGCCCGGTGACAAAGGTCTGCAGCGCCGTGAGTTGAGTCTTCACGTCGTTGGCGACGCGGTCGCAGTCCGCTGCGGCCTGCGTCACGTACTCCGGGGTGACGTTGTACTGCGTCACAATCCGCTCCTTATCGTCGTCGGCGCGACCGGTCGGCCACGTCCGTAACAGCCTGGGCCTTGCGGAGAGGACACCGGTAGTTCCCCGATCACCGGACACCGGTGATGCCGCTGCGGGGGTGTCACGAAGCGGCCCCGCTGGTTGCCATCGCGTCCTCGCTGAGCGCCACCTGGATCAGCTCGGCCCCCGAGCGCGTCACCAGCACGCCCCGGCCGGGTGGGCGTTGGGCCGCCCGGTGGTCGCCGACGAGCGCGCCCTCCCGGCGGTCGCCGCTGAGGATCAGCCCGACGGTGCCCATCTCCTGCATCCGGGTCGCCAGCGGGTCGGACATGAGCGCCCGGGAGGAGCCGGCGACGCGGCGGGCCAGCACGAGGTGGAAGCCGATGTCGCGGGCGTGCGGCAGGAACTCGACGAGCGCCCGCAGCGGGCCGTTCATGCCGCCGCCGAGCAGGTCGTAATCGTCCACCACCAGGTAGATGTCCGGCCCCTCCCACCAGTTGCGCGCGGCGAGCTGCTGCGGGGTCACCGTGGATGGGGGAATCCGCTCGCGCAGCTTGCCGGCGACCTGTTCGACATAGACCTTCAGCGTCTCCGGGTCGGCCGCGTAGGCACCCAGGTGTTCCTCGGGGACGACGCCGAGCAGGCTGCGACGGTAGTCGGCGACGACGAACCGGACCTCCCAGCCAGAGCGGCGGGCCACCGTGGAGGCAATCCACGTACGCAGGAAGGAGCTCTTACCCGAGCCGCTGTCGCCGAAGACGAGCAGGTGCCGCTCGTCGCCGGAGAGGTCGAGGGTGACCTGCCCCAGGTCGCGCTGGGCGATGCCGATGGGCGTCCCGTCGTCCTGCCGCGCGGGCAGCGCCAGCACGTCGGGCAGCGAGATCGTGGCGGGCAGCAGCTTGACCGGGGGGGCAACCGGCCCCGACCAGTTCCTGGCCGCCTCCTCGATGACGGCCGCCTGCGCCTCGCGCAGCCCGTCGGTCGTCTCGGCCCCGTCCACCCTGGGCACGGCCATGTGCAGGTAGAGCCCGGGAGCGGTCAGCCCCCGGCCGGGCACACCGGCCGGGATCTGCGCGGCGAGCTTACGGTTGATCTCCGAGTCGTTGTGGTCGTTGAGTCGCAGCTCGATCCGGGTGCCGATGGAGTCCCGCAGCGCCGGACGGATCTCCATCCAGCGGCCGGCCGTCAGCACCAGGTGGATGCCGACGCCGAGCCCTCGCGAGGCGATCTCGGCGACCATCGCGTCCGCCTCCTCGAAGGTGGCGCGCAGCGCACCCCAGTTGTCGATGAGCAGGAAGATGTCGGCCGTCCGCACGCCCCGGGGCAACCGCCCGGCGAAACGCCGGGCCCGGAACTCGGCGATGGAGTCGACCCCGAGGGAGCGGAACTGCTCCTCGCGCTCCGCGATCAGGGTGTGGACCTCGCTGAGGGTGCGGCGAACCAACTCCTCGTCGCTGCGCCCGGCCACGGTGCCGACGTGGGGGGCGTCGGCGAACGGGTAGAGCGTGCCGCCGCCGAAGTCGATGCAGTAGAACTGCATCTCCTCCGGGGTGTGGGTGAGCATCGCGCTGAGCAGCACCGTGCGCAGGAAGCTGCTTCGACCGGTCTGCGGGGCACCGACCAGCGCGAGGTTGCTCTGGGTGCCCCCGAAATCCATCATCAGCAGTTGCTGTTCCTGGTGCAGCGGGCGGTCGAGCACCCCGATGGCGACCTTCATGTCCGACCCCGGCCATTCGGGGGCGCAGAGGCCGCGACCGCTGCGCACGGCCGGCGTGCCGAGCAGCAGGTCCAACGGGATGACCGGCGGCAGCGGCGGCAGCCACACCTGGTGGGCCAGGACGGCGATGGGCTTCATCCGGTCGACGAGGACCTGGAGCTCGGTCGGGCCGGCGGGCGTCGGCTCCCCCACCGGTGCCTCCTCGGCGGGCTGCTGGAGCGCGCTGTCGGGCAGCGGCCCGACCGTGAAGGGGACGACCGCGCGGAGCAGGCCGCCCGCCTCGGTGCGCTGCTCGCTGGTCAGGTACGGCGTGGAGACGTGCGCCACCCGCAGCCGCAGGTAGACGGACTCACCGACCTTCAGGTAGGCGGAGCCGGGGATCGAGGGCAGTTGGTAGGCGTCGGTGGTGCCGATCACCGTGCGGCTCTCGCTGGCGGAGAAGGTGCGCAGGCAGATCCGGTAGGACAGGTGCGAGTCGAGACCGCGCAGCCGGCCCTCCTCGAGTCGCTGGGTGGCCAGCAGCAGGTGCATGCCGAGACTTCGCCCGACTCGGCCGATCTGCACGAAGAGGTCGACCAGCTCGGGTCGACCGGAGAGCAGCTCGCTGAACTCATCCACGATGATCATGAGGTACGGCATGGGATCCAGCTCCGTACCGTCTGCCTTCTTGACCCCGGCGGCCCGGCGGGTCTGGTACTCGCGGATGGAGTCCACGTCGCCGGCGTCGCGCAGCATCTGCTGCCGGCGCTGCTGCTCACCGAGGAGCGCGGCGTGCATTCGGCTGATCATCGTCTGGTCGCCGACCAGGTTGGTGATCAGGCCGGCGACGTGCGGGAGCCCGGCCAGCGGCGCGAACGCGGCCCCGCCCTTGAAGTCGACCAGCACGAAGCTGAGCACCTCGGGCGAGTGGGTGAGCGCGAGGCCGGTCACCAGGGTCCGCAGCAGCTCGCTCTTGCCGGAGCCGGTCGCGCCGACGATCAGCCCGTGCGGGCCTGCGCCGCCCTGCGCCGCCTCCTTGAGGTCGAGCAGGACGGTGCCGCCCTCGCTGTCGGTGCCGATCGGTACGCGCAGCAGTCGGCTGCTGTCCGGTCGTACCCAGAGGGTGGTCGGGTCGATGGCCAGCGGGTCGCCCACGAAGAGCATGTCGGTCAGCGACACGTCCCGGATCAGCACCTGGTCGCGTTCGTCGATCAGGCGCAGCGGCGACAGGCGGCGGGCGACCAGTTCCGCGACGCGGATATTTAGGCTGTCCGGCGCGCAGTCGGGTACGGGGGCGGTCATCAGCTCGGCGCGGCCCTCCACCGCGGCGTGGCCGTCCTCGGTCAGCCGGATGCGCAGGTCGACCCGGCTCGGTTCGTCCAGCTCACGCCGGGCCAGGAAGAGCGCCGTGATGCCGAGCTGCGGGCCGGCCGCCTGCAACAGCGAGCGCAGCAGCTCCGAGCGACCCCACTCGGAGACCGGCTGGAAGCCGGTGAAGAGCACCACCAGGCGCTGCATCCGAGGCGTCTGGGAGCGGTCGAAACTGATCTGTACGCGCCGTACGGCGATCTGCTCCTGACGCTTGCGGATCTCCCGATCCAGGAAGCCGGCGAGATCGACCGGGTCCACCCGGACCAGGGGCAGCACGCCGGCCTCGCCGGCGGCGTCCGGCTCCAGCGCGTGCGGCAGCCACTTGGCCCACTCCCAGTTCCCGCCGCCGGAGGACTCGACGGCGATCACCACGTCGTCCGGCGCGTGCAGGACCGCGAGTTGGGTCAGGATCGCCCGCGCCAGGCCCTCGGTCCTCTCCGGTGGCCCGAGCAGACTCACCACGCCGGCCTCGGCGAGGTCCACGACGGCCGGTTGGTCCTCCACCCAGCCCAGGCGGGAGACGAGCTTCTTCGCGGCGGTCAGTGACTCCCAGTCGTACTCGCCCAGGGGGTCGAGGCGTTGGCTCATCTGCATCGGCGGGCTCAGGGCGACCCGCCCCAGGCCGATGCGTACCCGCATGAAGTCCGGATCCTCCGGGCGGCGTTCCCAGACCCGGTCCAGCGACGTGCTGATGGACCAGAGCCGCAGCGGGTCCGGCTGGTTGACCGCGTTGACCGTGCGCTGCGCGGCGGCGTGGGCCCTGGCCTGCGCGCGGGCCTCGTCGAGGTGCGCCCGGTAACGGCGGCGCTGGCGGCGCACCTCCCGACGGTTGCTGCTGCGCGTCTGCGATCGCATGGCGATGGCCACACCGATCGACATCACCACGAAGAGCACACCGAAGGCGATCAGGATGGGACGGCCATACGTGATCATGTAACCGGCCATGCTGACCGAGCTCAGCAGCGGCAGGATCATCGCGACCCAGCCACTGGTGTTCGTGCCGGTGCCGGCCTCCGGTGGTGGCGGCAACGCGATCGGCTCGGTGGAGAGCGCGGGCGGCAGGAACCGCGGCGGCCGGTGGAATGCCAGTCGAGTCATGCCCTCTTCCCCTGCCGGTTCGACCGCGTCACCCGGTGCACCTGACCCTCACGTGCGCCACCGCGAGCATGGCCCGCTTGGCCGGCGGGTCGCCCGCTGCGGACAACCGCACCGCGATGCCACTCTTTCCGACCAGCCAGGTCCCGCCGGTCACCCAGCCGCCCTCGGCGGCGTCCTGCCGGACCTCGAACCGGGCGAACTCCGCGCCGCCCGGCTCGTTGAGCACCGAGTACGCGGCGCGCGCCACCGGCCGGTAGGCGGCCCGGTCCGGGGCCGGCACGAAGACCTCGACGGTGCAGCTGCGCATCTCGGTCGTCGGCCGGAACCACCACTGGGCGGTGGCCGGGGTCGCCGCGCCGGAGCCGGTGCCGGAGAACGGGACCGCCACGTAGTCGCCGTGGCAGCCGTCCTTGCTCCAGCCACCCTGGCCGACGGTCAACCAGGTCGGCCCGCGCCCGTTGGCGGTGAAGCCGTGGTCGTCGGCCGCCGCGCAGTCCCAGCCGGCGACCGCCGTGTAGCTGGCCCCGGCGGTGGGTGCCGCCGGGGCCGCCTTGGCCGACTCCAGCTTCACCGGCTTGATCAACTGCATGATTACGCCGCCGAGCAGCGCGATAAGCGTCGCAACCGTGGCCACGACCATCGTCACGTGCGGCTTGGCGGTCGGCCGCTCCAGATTCGGTCGCGCCCAGCCCTGCTCCCTGAACGCACGGGTGAACTCCCGCCGTTGCTCAGCGGGCGGGCCGAACCCTCTGTCCCGGTGCTGCGTCTCGACGCCCGTCACGACCTGCCTCATCCGCTCTTTTGCTCAACTCCCCCTAAACGCCCGTACGGGTGCCCGGGTTCACGGGCTTGCCGGTATCACCTCCGTGATCGGCCCGGCGGTGCGAGGGCCAGGCTTGAGCGGCTCGGGCGGCGGTGCCGGGGCACCCGCCGGCATATAGGGGACTGCTGAGGGCAGCTTGCGGTCGCCCTCGCCCTCCAGGGCCAGCCAGAAATCGCGGAGCGTTTTGCTCAACGAGTCCTCGGCGTGGGCGTAGTTGGCCGCAGCGGCGTTCGCCATGTAGTGAATCTTCGACAGGGCACCCGGCTCACCGTCCTTCGAGGCGAACATGTCCGACATCGCGCGGAGCCACAGCTCGTTGAACTCCTCCGATTCGGCCTGGGTCCGGCCGGTCCAGCCCAGCTTGAGGCCCTCCCAGATCGAGTGCACGCTCTGGATCAGAGTTTCGATCTCGCCGGCAGCCCTGTCCAGCTCCTTCGCGCAGCCCGCCACCTCCGTCGGGTTGACCACGATCCGTCTCCCCGCGTAGTCGTAGGGAATTGCTTCGTTCGGGTGTTCGTCCGGGTTGGTCATCCGATGCCTCTCCGCTGGTTGCCTGGCTACTTGTGTCCGGCCTTCGCTATCTCGGCGATGTTGGCGGCGTTCTGCTCCTCGGAGATGACGTAGTTCAGATAGGACGAACGCATCCGCTGCACCCCCTCCCCCAGCGCCTCGTCGAGGACGTCGCTCGCCTTCTTGAAGTTCCCTGCCAGCAACGAGAACGTGTTGCCGGCGGGGCTCATCCACATGGACTGGATGGTGTCGAAGTTCCGTTGGACGGTCTTCAGGCGCTCCGCGATGAGGTCCCTCGCCTTCTGCACCGAGTTGGCGGCCTCGTGCAACGCCGGCAGGTCGACCCTCCAGGTGGTCACCTTGCCGTCTGGGCTGATCGTCACGATCGGCCTACCGTCCGGGCCGTACGAGGTGGTGCCGTTCGGACCTTGGGTGACGACGCCCCCGCCGGACGGATAGTGGTAGTGGGTGCCGGTGGACGGGTCGTTGCCGGTCCAGGTCTGCACCAGATGGCCTTCGGCGTCGTACTTGCTGTGTCCGTCACCCTGGGTGACGATGTAGGAGTTATCGGAGAGCCAATCGATCGTCTGCGGCTGCTCACCGGGTTTCTCGATCCGGACCGCCTGATCGGTCTCGTTGTACTCCGTCACCACGCCGTCGGGATCGGTCAGCGCGTAGTGGCCGTCATCGAGGACCTTGTATGTCGAGGCTTTCGACTCGTCATCGCCCTGCCAAATCTTGATCGGAATTCCGTCCGACCCGTACAACACGTGGGTGTTGCCGCTCGTCCCCACGTACTGATCGCCCCGGTACTCGTAAGTGGTGATCGTGCCGTCTTCCTTGGAGACTGACCTCATCAGATGGTCGTCCGCCGAATACTCGACCACGCCGTCCGGGCCGTCGAGTTGGTAACCGCCACCGGGCAGGTTCTTGTAGAACGCCGCCGAACTCTCGTCGTCGCCGTTCCATACCTTGATCGGGTTGCCGTCCTCGCCGTACAAGACGTGAGAGTCGCCGGTCGTTCCCACATACTGATCACCGCGATACGCGAACGTCGTGACCTCGCCGTCAGGACCAACCCGCTCCACCATACGATCATCAGCCGAGAAACTCGTCCTCGAACCGTCAGGGTCCGTCAGCGAATACGAACCATCCGGCGACCTCGAATACGTCGACGCCGAACCCTCGTCATCGCCCTTCCACACCTTAGCCGGACTACCATCCGCCCCATACAACACATGCGAATCACCCGTCGTACCCACATACTGATCACCGCGATAATCGAACGTTGTCACTTCCCCATCGGGACTAACCCGCTGCACCATACGATCATCCGCCGAGAAACTCGTCCTCGAACCGTCAGGGTCGGTCAACGAGTACGAACCATCCGGCGACCTCGAATACGTCGACGCCGAACCCTCGTCATTGCCCTTCCACACCTTGGCCGGGTTGCCGTCCGCCCCATACAACACATGCGAATCACCGGTCGTACCCACATACTGATCACCGCGATAATCGAACGTTGTCACTTCCCCATCGGGACTAACCCGCTGCACCATACGATCATCCGCCGAGAAACTCGTCCTCGAACCGTCAGGGTCCGTCAGCGAATACGAACCATCCGGCGACCTCGAATACATCGACGCCGAACCCTCGTCATTGCCCTTCCACACCTTGGCCGGGTTGCCGTCCGCCCCATACAACACATGCGAATCACCGGTCGTACCCACATACTGATCACCGCGATAATCAAACGTCGTGACCTCGCCGTCAGGACCAACCCGCTCCACCATACGATCATCAGCCGAGAAACTCGTCCTCGAACCGTCAGGGTCGGTCAACGAGTACGAACCATCCGGCGACCTCGAATACATCGACGCCGAACCCTCGTCATTGCCCTTCCACACCTTGGCCGGGTTGCCGTCCGCCCCATACAACACATGCGAATCACCGGTCGTACCCACATACTGATCACCGCGATAATCAAACGTCGTGACCTCGCCGTCAGGACCAACCCGCTCCACCATACGGCCATCAGCCGAGAAACTCGTCCTCGAACCGTCAGAATCAGTCAACGAATACGAACCATCCGGCGACCGCGAATACGTCGACGCCGAACCCTCGTCCGCACCCTTCCACACCTTGACCGGATTACCGTCCGCCCCATACAACACATGCGAATCACCGGTCGTACCCACATACTGATCACCGCGATAATCAAACGTCGTGACCTCGCCGTCAGGACCAACCCGCTCCACCATACGGCCATCAGCCGAGAAACTCGTCCTCGAACCGTCAGAATCAGTCAACGAATAAGAACCATTACCCGACCGCGAATACGTCGACGCCGAACCCTCGTCCGCACCCTTCCACACCTTGACCGGATTACCGTCCGCCCCATACAACACATGCGAATCACCCGTCGTACCCACATATGCACCACCGGCACGATGCTCGAACGACGTCACCACACCATCAGGCGACCGCTGCAACAACACCTGACCATCCGCCGCATACTCCGCCACCCCGCCATCAGGGCCAGTCAACGAATAACGGCCACCACCCAGATCCCCAAAAAACGACGCCGACGACTCATCCCCGCCCTCCCACGCCTTTACCCGAACCCCATCCGCCGTATACAAGACATGCGATTCACCCGTCGTGGTGACGTACTGCTCGCCCCGGTACTCGAACGTCGTCACCTGACCGTCGGGCCATACCTGGCGATTCGCCTGGCCTGACTCGTCGTCGTAGTAGACGGTCGATCCGTCCGGCTGGGTGACCTGCTGTTCAGCCATCGGCTAGCTCCTCACGCGACCGGCTCGTCCGCGCGGGGCGACTGGCACGGCGCGGGCGCGGCTCAGCCTGCCAGACGCAGACGGGGACATGGCAGTGGCCGATTCGAGCGACCCCGGCCGACCCAACGAGCGGGACATGAACCATCGCCCGCGTGCCACCGTTTACACGGCCATGACCGCCACCACACCGCCCAGCCCCCCACCGGTGAGGGGCCGTGGCACCCAGCGGGTCGCGGCCAGGGGGTGGGGCAGCCACCGCACCATCACTGCGGCGCTGCGGGCGGCGTCCAGCGGTTCGGTGATCAGTGTGTCCCGGGGCGTCTACCACGAGAGCGTTCTGATCGACCGGGACATCAGCATCGTGGCCGACCGCGAGCACGGCCCGGTGGAACTGGTGTCGACCGACGGCCCGGCCCTGGTCAGCCGGGCGGGCGCGGCCATGGTGCACGGCCTGACCGTGCGTGGGGCGGTGCACACCAGCGACGGTGTGTTGACGTTGGTCGACTGTGACGTGTCGGGCGGCGAGGTGGCGGCGGACGGGTGGGCCCGGCCGGTGCTGCGCGACTGCCGCATTCACTCGACCGTCGGAGCAGGGCTGCGGTTGCGCGGGGACGCCCAGGCCGAGGTGATCGGCTGCGCCATCGAGGAAGTCGACGGCGACGCCGTGGTGGTCGGCCAGTCAGCCCGGATGACGCTGCGCCACACGACGATCACCCGGCCGACCGGCAACGGAATCGTGGTGTCGGACCGGGCCTCGGCCGAGCTCGACGAGTGCACCGTGACGCACACCGGCGGCGTGGGCGTACACGCGCAGGAGCAGGCCCGGGTGACGCTGCGCGCGGGGCGGGTCAGCGACACCGCCGGCGACGGCATCCGCCTGGTCGGCGTGGCGCGCGACGCGGACTCCGCCGATGCGCATCCGCCGGCGGCGGACGCGGGGGCATGCCAGGCCGAGGTGGGCGACACCGTCGTCACCCGCAGCGGCGGCAACGGCCTTTCGGCGTACGGCGCGGCGCAGCTCACGGCGCGCAGCGTCAAGGTGGACGATTCGACGCGCAGCGGCCTGTACGCGCAGTCGGGCGCACGCATGGTCCTGACCGGGTGCGAGATCGGCACCACCGGCAGCACCGGGTTGGCGGTCCGGGACGCGCGCCTGGAGGCGGCCGAGTCCACGCTCAACGGGGCAGGTGCCAACGGCCTTTTCGCCGACGGTGACTCCCACGTCGTGTTGCGGCGCTGCGCGCTGCGCGACTCCTCGTTCAGCTCGGTGCACCTGGCCGGGCACGCCGACGTCGAACTCGACGACTGCACGATCAGCGGCACCCCGCAGCACGGGGTACGGGTCACCGGGCGCTCGTTCCTGCGGATGTCCGGCGGCACGGTGAAGCGCACCGAGATGACCGGGGTGCAGGTCGAGGAGGACGGCGACGCGACGGTGCGGCACACCACCATCGAGAACGTGGCCGTCGGGATCCGGGTGGAGAGCTCCCACCGGCCGCTCTTCGAGGACTGCACGGTCCGCTCGACGCCCCAGGCCGGCCTGGAGGCGGGGCCGGGCTCCGGCCCGACCGTACGCGACAGCCACTTCTCCGACAGCGGCGGCGCCGGGGTCTTCCTCGACAGGGACAGCGCGGCGACCATCGAGGACTGCGTGATCCTCGACGCCGGGGGCAGCGGCCTGGTGGTGTGGGACGGCGCCCGGCCGGTGGTGCGCACGCTGCGGGTGCGCAACTGCGGCAAGAACGGGGTCTATTTCGGCACGGGCAGCGCCGGGGTGGTGGATGACCTGACCGTCTCGGGGAGCCACTTCCCCGCCCTCTTCCTGGGCGCGCAGGCCAGTCCCCGGATCCGGCGGTGCCACGTGGAGGACACCGACAGCGACTTGAACCTGGCCGAGGGAAGCGAGCCGACGTTCGTCGACTGCACGACCAGCAACGTGCGGTCGGTCAGCATGCCGACCACCGAGACGCCGGCCCGCCGGGTGCTGGCCGGTCAGCCGGGCGGCGCACCGGCGGCGGCCGGTGCCGGGTCGGAGACCGAGGCGCAGGAGCGACCGGATCTGGACAGCCTGCTGGGGCAGTTGAACGATCTCGTCGGGCTGACCCGGGTCAAGCACGACGTGGGCACCCTGGTCCGGCTGATGCAAATGGTGAAGCGCCGGCAGGAGGCGGGCCTGGCCCCGCCGCCGCTCTCCCGCAACCTGGTCTTCGCCGGCAACCCGGGCACTGGGAAGACCACGATCGCCCGGGTCTACGGGCAGATCCTCAACGCGCTGGGGATGCTCACGCAGGGTCATCTGGTGGAGGTCGACCGGGGTTCCCTGGTCGGTGAGTACGTGGGCCACACCGCACCGAAGACGCAGGCCGCGTTCCGCCGGGCGATCGGCGGCGTGCTCTTCATCGACGAGGCGTACGCCCTGGTGCCCGACGGCCAATCCAACGACTTCGGCCAGGAGGCCATCTCGACGCTGGTCAAGCTGATGGAGGACCACCGCGATCAGGTGGTGGTGATCGTCGCCGGGTACCCGGACGAGATGATCCGCTTCATCGCGGCGAACCCGGGCCTGTCGTCACGGTTCAACCGCACCCTGACCTTCGACGACTACGTGCCCGACGAGTTGGTCGACATCGTGGCGCACCACGCCGGCCAGCACGAGTACCAGTTGGCCGATGTCACCCGGGCGGCCCTGAACACCTACTTCTCGTCGGTGCGCCAGGCGGAGCGGTCCGGCAACGGTCGGTTCGCCCGCCAGGTCTTCCAGGAGATGACCGAGCGGCACGCCTACCGGATCGCCGACGACAACGACCCGACCAAGGAACAGCTCAGCACCCTGCTACCTGCGGACGTGCCGGAGGAGGGCCCACTGCGGGAGCAGTAAGGCGGCGGCCGTGACGCCGACCTGCGGAGGAAGACCACCCGACCCGAGAGGAGTGCCCAGTGGCCGACGAGGTAAAGACCCCACTCAAGGATGTCACCCCGCCCGACGTGACGATGAACGCTGCTGGTTGGCCGAAGCAGATCACCGGGGAACTGCCGGACGCGACGGCCGGCGAGGGGGACCCGAACGCCTCCGTCCCCATCGTGCCGGAGTTCTCGGTGGTGCTCTCCCCGTTCTACGACGCGCAGAACGCTCTCCTCCCGCCGTTGATGGACGCGGTGACGTCGTACGAGGCGCTGAAGAACATGACCAACGAATACAAGGACTGGGTCTTCCAGCAGGACCATAAGGGCGACCTCGGTGACGTGAAGTATGTGTACTCGGCGGCGAGGGAAGGAAGGGGCACGGGTAATACCCCCAAGAGCGTCCATCCCAGCCCAGAGCTGGTGAAGAACACGCCGGATATGCGGGCCGCGCTCGACAACGGCCTGCTGGCCATCGCGGACACGTTGTACCTGGTCGGCGAGTACGTCGGAATGTTGAACACGGTGCCGCAGGTCTACACCAACGCCGACAAGAAATCCTTCGTGCCGACGGAGTGACCGGGTGGGCCGTCGTCGCCCCGGCGGTGGTGGCTCGGAGGGTTCGCGCCGCCGCCGGGGCGACGGCGACGGGCCGCGCCTCTGGCCGGGCGCGCGGCGGGTGCGCTCAGCGCTCGTCGCGCGCCTGGGTGCCCGGCGTGAACCCGCGCTCGAGGAGTTGCTCCCGCAGTGCCCGCAGGGCGTAGAAGGTTCGGGACTTCACAGTGCCGGGCGGCACGTCCAGCGCCTGCGCTGCCTCGGCGATCGAGTAGTCCTGGAAGTAGACGGCCACCAGCGCCGTGCGCAGCCGCTCGGGCAGGGCGGCCAGCGCCGCCCGCACCTCGCGCGCGTCGAGCAGTCGGTCGATCTCGTCGTCGGGCCGGGAGAACGATTCCATCCGCTCGTCCGACGTCTCGGCGGGCCGTGCCTGTGCGGCGCGGACCTGGTCGATGGCGATCCGCCGGGCGACCGTGAACAGCCAGGCCCGGCTCCAGCGGCCGTCCGCCGACTGCGCCTCGGGATGTTTCCAGGCGCGCAGCAGGGTCTCCTGCACGATGTCCTCCGCCCGGTGCCGGTCACCGTTGGTCAGGCGCAGCAGGTAGCTCAGCAGGATGGGGGCGTGCGCCTGGTACAGGTGACGTAGCGCCCCATCATCTGTCCGGGCGGGACGTCCCTCAGTAGGCGACGAGTGTCCCACGGCCGAGTCCATGGACTGCACTACGTGGCAGTACCCCTCAAGGTTCACATCGGAAACAATCCAGAAGATGATCGTGGCCGTCCCGACGCCTCCGGCAGGCGCGGCGGGCCGAAATATCCAGACATCGGCGGAGGTACCGACACATGGCTAACCTTCCCGGCGAGACGTGCCCTGTTCGGAACTCGGCCGTCCATCGTGGGCCTCCGACGGGCCGCTGCACCGCTTCGGTCCGACCGCGTCCGATATCGTGATGCCGGAAAATGAACCGGCTTCGGCTTTCGCTCGTCGTGCACGCGACAACGAACGTACAGGGGAGAGCGATCCGTGAAGGTAACCGCCTTGCGCCGACGGCTGGCCCGGCACGCCGCGACAGTCGCCCGCCCAGTGGCCCGAATGGCCCGCGGGCAGAGCCGCCTGCAGCGCATCGACCTGGCCCTGGCCCTGGTGCTGGTGATGGCGCTGGTCACGGTGGGCCTCCTGGAGTTCGCCCCGGCCCAGGCCCGCAACGACCGGTTGACCGGCAAACCGGTCCCGGCCGGCGACCTGCCCACCATCCAGAGCGCCGCACTGTCCTGCCCCGCGCTGACCGGGCCGCGCCTGGCCGCACAGGTCATGGCCGCCAGCGGCTTCGACTCCGGCGCCGTCGCCCGCGGCAACGTCCGGGGCCTCGCCGGCCTCGACGACACCACGTGGCGCAGGTGGGAGCCATGGCCGAAGGCGCAACTCAGCGATCGACGGGCCAACGTCGTTGCCCTCGCCCACCACACCTGCGAGATGGTCGGCCAACTCCGAGCCGCCGGGGTCTCGGGTGACCCCTGGCGCACTGCCGTCGCCGCCACCCATGCCGGGCTGCAAGCGGTGCTCGACGTCAAGGCCATACCGGCCAGCGCCCAGAACTACGTCGACACCGTTTCCGCGTACGCGGAGTGGTACAGCCGCCAACCACAGTTCGGTGGCCTGGACCCCACCGCCAACGCATCGCCCGGCCTCCCGCTGGCCGCCGCGGCGGCCAGCGCCAAACCTCTACCCCAGCAGTACGTCGCCGACGTCGTCCGCGCCGGCAACATCTGCCTCGCCGTCACCCCGGCGCGGATCGCCGCCCAACTCATGGCCGCCTCCGGCTTCGACCCGAACATGCGCTCCGCCAACGGCGCCCAGGGCATCGCCCAGTTCCTCCCCGAGATCTGGGCCCAGTACACGGCCGCGTCGAACTCCCCCGGCGCCTCGCCCTGGGACCCCCACTCCGCGATCCCCCTGCTCGGCAGCGTCATGTGCGACCTGTCCGGGCAGCTCTCCGCACTGACCGCAGGCGACCCGTACACGCTCGCTCTGGCGGCGTTCCAGTGGGGCACCGGCGCCGTCCGTGCGGCCGGCGGCGCACCACAGGCCCCAGCGCTCCAGGACAACACCAATCGCGTTCTGGCCTACGTGGACCACTACGCCAAGGACAAGCGGCTCGGCGCGCCGCCCTCACCGACAGCTTCGGCGTCGCCTTCGAAGTCGCCCGCGCCGTCACCCAGCCAGTCACCCGCCAGCCCGCCGCCCGCCGCCCAGTCGCCTGCCGCGCCGCGGCCCAACCCGCCTGCCGCGCCGACCGGCTACAACTTCGAATCCGGCACCATGGGCTGGCAGCGTGGCCAGAACATCGCTCGCGTGGAGCGGGTCACCTCGTTCGAGAACCGTCCGAGAACCTGCTACGCCGGATCCTGCCTGCAGGCCGTCGGCGAGTACATCGCCAGCACCACCCCGCGAAGCGTGTACATCGCGCCCGCGAAACCGATCAACATGTCCAAGAAGGCCATGTTCAAGGTGCAGTTCAACTGCTTCGGTGGGGTGCAGGGCGCGACCGGCTACCGCGCGACCGTCGCGCTGACCGGCAGCGACGGCAGCCGGGTGATCGCGACCCTCGCCCCCCCGGCGGACACCTGGACGACCCTCTCGGTGAACCTGGCCAACTGGTCCTCGGTGTCGTCGGTGACCCGGATCGAGGTCACCTTCCAGGCGGTCGGCACCACCTACCCGAACTGGGTCGGGAACTTCCAGCTCGACAACGCCACGTGGGGCTAGGAGTCAGAAATCATGATGTCAACCCAGACCTACGCCAAGGACCAACGGTGGCTGTTGACCAGGTGAATGTTGGCTTCCGCCGTCCCGGGACGGCCAGCACCGGCCGCCGGTACGGCACGGTGACCGGGGCGGTGGCGGGTCTCGTCGCGATCGTGACGGGGCTGCTGCTGGCCGGTCGCCCCGCCGGCGCGGCGCCCTCGGAGGGTGCCGAATACGTGAAGTACTACACCGTCACGTCGTCCTACCAGGGCGCCCCGGAGACGCTCGGCGGAATCTCCCAGCGGTTCCTGGGCACCACCGACCGGTCGGTGGAGATCTTCAGCCTGAACGTGGGCCGCACGCAGCTCAACGGCGACAAGCTGAGCGACCCCAAGATCCTGCGTCCCGGCTGGCAACTGGTGCTGCCCTGGGACGCGGTCGGCACGGGCGTGCAGTACGGGTTGCTGCCCCAGAAGAACTCGAAGCCCGCGCCCTCGGGCTCGGGCTCGGCGCCGGCACCGGCGACGCCCGGGCAGTCGACGCCCCCGCGCGCACCGACGAACACCCAGGCACCCCGCGCCGGCAACCCGGCCGTGGTGCCCAGCGCGGCGCCCAAGCCCACCTACAAGAGCGGCCAGTGCGCCGCCGCGACCACCTCCAACTCCCAGTCCAACTGGGCCGCCCTGCGCCTGGCCCCCGACCAGGCCTGGGCGCACAGCCGGGGCAAGGGTCAACTGGTGGCGATCGTGGACTCCGGCGCGGACGGCAGCCTGGCGCAGTTGGCCGGGCGCGTGGCCCTCGGCGCGGACGTCGTCTCCGGCAGCGGCCGTGGCAACACCGACTGCCTGGGTTCGGGCACCGGCATGGCGGGCATCATCGTGGCCAAGCCCACGCAGGGCAGCGCGCTGTCCGGCATCGCGCCGGACGCCACCGTGATGCCGGTGCGGATCGTTACCACCAAGGCGAAGGCCCGGGCCTCCGACCAGGCGGCCGGCATCGAGGTGGCCACCTCGGCCGGTGCCACGGTCATCGCGCTCGGCTCCTACGTGAACACCAGTGACGCCGCCGTGGCGAAGGCGGTCGCGGCGGCCGTCAGCCGGAACATCGTGGTGGTGTTCGGCGCGCCGACCACGGCCGCGCCCGCCGGACCGGACATGGTTGCCGGTGGTGGCGGGGTGCTCCGGGTCGGCGGTGTCGGAGTGGGCGGCCAGTCGGCTGCCTCCTACCGACCCAGCATGGTCGACGTCGTCGCGCCCGGGCTGAACGTGACCACCCTCGGGGTTACCGGAACCGGCGTACTGGCCAGCAACGGCACCCCATACGCGGTGGCGTTCGTGGCCGCCGAGGTGGCCCTGGTCCGGGCCGCCTACCCGGGCCTCGACGCGGCCCAGGTCACCCACCGGGTGCAGGTGACCGCCGACAAGATGTCGGACGCGGTGCCGGACAAACGCTACGGGTACGGGACAATCAACCCCGCCGCCGCTGTCACCCGCGAGTTGGCCGAGGAACATCACGCGGTCGCCCCGACGGCCCGGCGCTCGGTCGACGATGGCCCCACCTCGGGCAACCGGACCATGGCGCTGATCATCGTCGGCGTGGTGGGGCTGGTCGCCGCCGGACTGCTGGCCTTCCGGGTGCGCCGACTGGTACACCCGGCCCAGGACGGGCCGGCCGACGGTTCACCGGGTAAGGCCCCCGACCGGGGGGACACCGGGGGCGGCGGAGCGTCACCCGGGGGCGCGGTGCCCTCAGTCGGCGAAGCCGCTGTCGGTGTCGGCGGGCGCCATCGGTCAGGCCCCGGTATGTCGCCTGCACCCGCGGATCCGACGAAGACGAGCCTGCTACCCCGGCAATCCGCCCCCTCCGTACGTGAATAGAACTCCCGGTCCGAGTCGGCACGACAGGGCGCCCAGAGCCCCACGAAGGCGGCCCAGCCGTCGATCATCCTCAGGCCAGCGGGCCGGCACCGTCCGGCACGGTGGTCGCCTATCGCAACCTGGAAACCGGTCGGTGCACCAGCCTGGCCGCGTCCGACAAGAAGCTACAGACCCGGCCGTGCCCATCGGGCAACAGCTGGCCGGCCGACATGCTGTTCCGGCGCTGATCGGCATGCCGTAGGCGGTGCTCGACGTGTTCGCCCGGATCCCCTGCCGACGGGGGTCCGGGCCGTACGACCGGTCAAGGGCTCAGTCGCCCGGGCCTGCGGGGGCGACGCCGTTGTCGACGAAGTCGAAGGTCAGGCCCTCGCCCGCGTCGCCCCCGCCCACCCGTTGGGCGGTCAGGCCCTGCCCGTCCACCGCGCGCAGGTAGACCTTGCCCTCGCCGCCGATGGTGTACGTCGGGCGGCCCTGATCCCTCTCCCGCGTCTTCTCGATGGTGAACAGTTGACCGGCCCGGCGGGAGTCGCAGGCGGCCGCCACGACCGTCGCCGGTGCGCTGCCGTTGTCGCGCAGGCCCATGCAGTCGGGCTCACCGCCGTTGTGTGCCTTCGCGGTCCTGATCTGGTACTTGTTCCCGCTGGCGGGCAGCAACACGAACAGACTCTTGTCCGTGTCGCCGTCGGTCAGGTTCAGCCGGCCCTTGGCGTCGACCGCCAGAATCGACTCGAACGACCCGACCGGCCGCAACACGACCTGCCGTTCACCCCGCAGGATCGGGTCCGCGCCGCCCGCCGGCGACCCGCCTTCCGACCTTGAGCCGCCGGTGGGCGAGGGCACGTTCCCGGTCGCGCCGCTGTCGGTGGTGGGTGCCGATGTCGTCGGCGAGGCGGCGGAACTCCCGGCCTCGGGGGCCTGCGTTGCGCAGGCCAGCATGGATGCGGCGACACCGGCGGTCAGCACCGCTGCGGCAGCGGCACGAAGGGCAGACGCGGGGCGGATCAACAGGTTCAGCATGGCCAACTCCTCAGTGATCTCCATCAGGAGGCTAGCCCGCTACCGGCTCTCGCGCAGAAGTCGTACAGCCGCAGGGGTCTACGTGGTTCGCCGTTCGTCTGGACCCGCAACGGCCCGCGCGGCGGGTTGGCAGGGGAATCCGACGTCGACGCAATGCTCCTCGTCGGCGGCGGTGGCCCAGTTCGGAAGGTAGATCTCCCGGGCTGACGCACTCAGCACCTGGTCGTTCTCGCGAAGCCACGTACCGATCGCGTCGTAGGCCTGCAGGATCGCCGGGTACGTCGCCTGCGCTTTCGTCAGCGACACGTACGCCTGCCGGTGTGCTCGCTCGATCCGGACCCCGACCGGCCCTTCGGGCTCGACCGGGTCGCTCGTCGGGACACACACCTCGACGGGCCCGTCGGAGTCCTCGCTGACCAGCCCGTGGTAGGCGACGAACACCGGGCCGGACAGCACGCCGCGGGCAGCGGTGAGGTGGTCGAACAGCAACTGCGTGACCTCGGGCAGGAAGTCGGGAAGCCGATCGGCGGTCACGTGTCGCTGGATGAAGATCACCTTTTGAGCAGGTACGTCGCGATGATGCACCTTGTAGGCCATGGGGGTTCCTTGATCGTTGAGGAGTTCCAACAGGTGGCTCACCAGCGGCCGGCGGGCGGAGTGGCTGGTCTCGGCGTCACGCCAGTACGCCTCCACCCTGCTGACCGATTGTGGGCCGGAGACGCTGAGCACGTCGGCGATGTCCGCCAGAGGCATGCCGATCGCGCGGAGCAGAGTGATCCGGCGAGCGCGGTCGAGCTCGTCGAGACCGTAGTACCGGTAACCGGTGTGAGGGTCGACGTGCGCCGGGGTCAGGAGCTTCCGTCCGCCGTAGAGGCGCAACGCCTTCGGACTCAGTCGCGACTGAATCAGGAACTCACCGCTCGTCAACCACCGTGGCATATCGGGAGTCTGTCCCCTGCCCCTGGGGCGAGGTCAACCATGACGGCTGGCCACCCACGCGAAACGGCGACCCCTTGGTCCGACCACGCCCACGCCGCCGAGCGCTACTGACGGTTACTGCCGGCCGTGGTAGCTGCCCGGTGGGCCCGTGACATGATTGCGCCCATGGGGAAGCAGCAGGACGTCGGCGGGCCCGACGGTCACAGCGGGTCAGATACCACCGCCCACCGTGCGACCGGTGACAGCGTCGACGCGCGGCTCGCCCTCGCGCAGGACCCCGCAACATCACAGATGGCCCTCTTCGAGTTGGCGTCCGACCCGTCGGTCGTGGTCCGTAAGGCGGTCGCGGCCCGGGCCGACGCACCCGCGCAGGCACTGCGACCGCTGACCCGGGACTACGATCGTCAGGTTCGGGAGGCCGTCGCGAGAAACCCTTCGGCCTCGGTCGGCAATCTCCTGCGTCTCGTCAAGGACGACGACCGGTGGGTCCGTTGGGCGGTCGCCGGCAACCCGGCTTGCGACGAGTCGATTCGCCAGGTGATGTCGGAGGCATCCGACAAGGAGCTTCGTGGTCTCCTCGCGGAGCTGCGGGAGTTGGAGCCTGAGCTGGCCGCCAAGCTGATCGACGACGTCTCACCCGAGGTACGGGAACGACTCGCCACCCACACCCACGACCCCGACGTGATCACCGCCCTGATGGCCGACCGCACCGCACGGGTGCGCAAGGGGGTCGCCCGCAATCCGCGGACCACCGCCGAGCAGCGCAGCGCGCTTGCCCAGGACTCCGTGGTCGATGTCCGTGCCGCGCTGGTCCGCTCGGTTGAACTGGCCGAGGCGGATCTGGAACGCCTGGTTGACGACCGTTCGGTGCAGGTCCGGCTGGCGATGGCGACATCCGAGTTCGTCCCGCCGCACATCCGGCAGGCCCTCGGTCGCGATCCCGATGCGATGGTGGCCGACGCGGCCCGGGATTTCCGCCCGGCGTCCGGCAGTTCCCCGGTGGTGCGGGCTCCCCGCATCGGTCACCGGCGCTCCGGGACCGGTCCAGGTCGACCGGGCGACGCCACCCGCTAAGACCGCCGGCGGGCGTGGAATACCCGCTCACCGGCGCTGGCCGGGCGGCGCTGAAGACCTCCGCGCCGCCCTCAGATCTGCCGCACGGCCAGCAGGCTGAGGGCGGCCACGAGCACGAAGCCCGCCCCGACGGTGATCGTCCGAATCCGGACCCGGAGGTCGGCGTCCCACCTGTCGCCGGTGCCAGCGGCACGACGGGCCAGCGGGGTCAACGCGCGCCCGACACCGAATCCGACCCCGGCGAGCAGCGCGACGTGCAGGCGCTGACCGCCGAGGAGAAGGGCGGCGGCCAACACGTACGGAGCACTCGCCGAGACGTAGGTGCGGACCCCGGTGCCGAGTTCGAAGCCGAACTGCAGCGCCCCGCGCCGCAGGCTGCGCTGAAGCACGTCCTGCGGTACCTGCCGGGCGTTCTGCGGTAGCCGGATCGGTACCAGGCCCAACTCGCGGAGCAGCCCCAGCACCGCCACCGCCACGACGCCGGCGTACCGCCACGGGCCGGGCAGGGGAGCCGACAGCCCCGAGAGCAACCCCAACACCAGCCCGCTGAGCGAGCCACCGACGATCAACCCGGTGACGAACAGGGCGAGGACGACGCTCTGCCGATCTCGATCTCGCCACCCGGGCGAGGACAGCGCGTGCGCGCTGTTGTGCGTTCAAACCGAGCCGGAGAGCGTGTAACCGGCGAGCCCTCCGACCATCGCCCAGGTGAGCACGTTCCCGTACGCGGCGGCGGCGAGCGTACCGACGGCGAGCAGCAGGAAGGGTGCGAGAGGATCACCGCCCCAGCGGCGTACCGCCCGCACGGGGTCTGGCGACGTTCGGGTCATACAGCGGCACCGGTCAGGGTCCGCCAGGAATTGACCCCGATCACACCGTCGACCGTCAGCCCGTTCTGCCGCTGGAAGTCGCGCGTCGCGCCGTCGGTCCCCGGGCCGAAGTCCCCGTCGACCACCAGCACGTAACCGCGCCTGTTGAGCTGGCGCTGCGCGGCGCGGACGGCGTCGCCGGTGACCCCGGAGCGGACCGTGATCACGAGCGCCGGCCAGGTGGTCGCGTTGACGACGCCGGTGGCTCCGAGGCCGGCCGCTGTCTGGAAGCTCTTCACCTTCGCCTCGGTGTCGCTACCGAAGATCCCGTCGATCTCGGTCGCGTGGCCCCGAGCGGTCAGCAGGTGCTGCACGGTGTAGACATTCACCCCGGTGTTGGTCCGCTGGGTGGTGGGCCAACTGACCGTGCCCAGGCATCCGCACTTGGTGTTCCAGCGGCAGATCGATTTCACCCAGCCCGAGCTGGTCTTCTTGTATCCGTCGTGGCATCGGCGTTCGACCGAGCAGGCACAGGCGCCGCACGCCCCCTGGTAGAGCCACAACCAGCCGTCGTACGTCCCGCTGTAGCACTGGTTCGGTCGCAGGATCCAGGTGACGCCGTCGTTCTTGTGGAATCCGATGTTCGTTCCACTGGTGTTGCAGGAGTCGGCGAAGATCGTGCTCGGGCCGCACCCCGGCGAGCAGTTGTGATTGCTGGCGTACGTCGGGCACCCGGCATAGATCGTGTAACCGTCGGCGTAGGCGCGACGGGCTGCCGGAAACACGCTGAGCGCGGCCATACCCACCGCGGTGCCCGCCCGGAGCAGGGTACGTCGAGACAGCTCCCAGCCCGCACGCTTGCGGCCGCCCGGTTCAACCGGCACCCGCCGGACGGCGGACCCGGTCCCCGGGTCGGTTCCGCGCAGCCAGGGCACGGTAGCGAGATCAGTCATGCCCGAGCTCCCTGATTCGTGGCGACCGCCGGCCCGGAGCCGCCGGATGGGCTGTCGATCTCGTCGAGCAGGCGGCGCAGTGCCGCGCGGGAGCCGAGCGGCTCGGCGCGGAGCACCCGCCCGGCCCGGTCGACAACGGTGGCGAACGGGGTGGCGAGGACGTCGTACCGCTCGAACAGCTCCGCCTGCCCGCCGAGCACGGTGATCGGCAGTCCCGCCGCCTGCGCCGAGGGGGCGTCCCGGTAGAGGACCCGGAACTCCAGGCCAGGGCGGTCGACGTGGCCGTTGGCCTCGGCCAGCACCTCGGTGCAGGTCCCGCAGTCGGGCTCCAGGAAGAGCAGCACCAGCGGAACCTCCGGTGCCACCGGCGCCAACCGGGCGAATCCGGGGGCCGCTGCTCCCGGCCGCAGGCCGACCGACTCACGACGACGCTGGACTGTCCCGCTCGACAGCGCGTGCACCTGGCGTACCAGGCCCGAGACCGTGAGTGCCAGCAGGAGGATCGCGATCCAGCTCAGGATCAGTGCGCTGGTCTGAAAGCTCATCCGGGCAGGCCCCCCTTTGTCATGCCGATGGACCGGGCGTACGTGGGCCGCTCGGCCGGTGCCGTGGCCGGCTCGTACATCGCGGCGGGCAGATGCCACAGCAGCGCGGTGAACGTGGCGGAGGCCAGCAGCACGACGGCGAGTGAGGCGTCGATTCGATTCGCCGGAACGATCGAGCCGGACAGGAACAGTGCGACCAGTGCCAGCCCGGCGAGGATCGACGCTCGGGCCACCACCCAACCGGTCATCGGCAGTTCCACCCGGGAGCACCCGCACGATCCGGTGCGCCCGGTCGACATCAGGTACAGGCCGTAGCCGGCGTACAGGCCGAGTAGCGCGGCACCGCCGACGAGGACCGCGATGAGCAGTCCTGCACCGCTGTCGAGGAGCAGCGCCACGATCCCGGCGCCGGCGAGCAGACCTTCGCTCGCGATGGTGAGAGCGGCGACCGCGACCGGAGCCGGTAGCACCCGGTGCGCGGCCAACGCCTCGGCGAGCGCCGCCGGTCGCGACAGGTGCTCGGCGGTGCTGACGAGCAGGGTGAACAGGACCGTGTACGCGGCCACGCTGCTCAGCAGTCCGGACATCCCGGCCTACCTGGCCCGCTGGACGTGGAGCTGGTTCACCAGGGCGGGCACCTGCTCCACGGCCGTGTCGGCGAACGGCACCAGGCTGAGCCAGACGTCCGCCGCGGCCAGTACGAAGTAGGGCTGCCCGTCGGGGAGCACGTCCCTGAACAGCTCGCCCGCCTGCGTCTGCAGGCCCCGCCAGGAGGGCAGTTGCCCGGTACGCTGCTTGGTGAGCGGTGCGATCTCCAGCAGACCGAGCCCGGGAACCTCTTTGAGCACGGTGGCGGGTTCGGCGAACTCGGTGCCGGTCTTCGGGGTCGGGCGCAGGGTCAGGCCGTCGTCGTGCTCCTCGATGCGCAGGGTCCGCAACGCCCCGAGCAGATCGATGGTCGTCGCACCGTACATCTCGGTGAAGAAGCAGTGTCCCCGCCCCCGCCAGACCGCCACGAGCCGATCCTCGGTCAGCTGGATCTGCGGGTCGTAGGATCGGATGCGCGCGGTCAGCAGCGTTCCGCCCTGGTAGGTGAGTTCCTCGTCGAACTTCTCGACGCCGAGCGTCCGGGCCACGTCGTCCGCGAGCCCGATCGACCCGGCCGTGAACTCGTGCAGTCGGCCGCCGATCGTCACATCGGCCACGGACGTGAACGGTGCGCTGAGATCGAGTGAACCATCGAGCAGGAACCGACCTTGGTCGACTGCCCGATGTGTCACCGGCGCCCCTCTGGCTGCCATGCGACCGCCCTTCGTCCGGTTCCGGAACTTATCACCGGCACGATATACGGCTATGTAAATATTTGACAAGGTGGATCGGCGTTGCCGGCCGACAGTAATTCCGACGCCGGGAACCGCGTGCCCGGCCCGTCCCCAGCCGGGTCGGACCGGGCACGCGGTCAACGTGCCGTCGTCACCAGGCCCAGACGGTCGGTTCGCCGATCTGGCCGGAGCCGGCGCTGAGGCTCGGCGTGGCTTCGGTCCGCAGGATCCGGCCGTCCCTGTCGAGGATCCTGATTTTGCTGACCTGGCGGGGATCGGCGCGGATGGCGCCCGCACCGGCTTCCAGTCGGCCGCTGGCGATCGTCCGCCCCGCGCCGTCGAGCAACTCGGCGCGGACCGCCGACTTCGGCCCGACGACCAGCACGCCAGGCGTCGCGCCTCGCACCTGGACGGCTATCAGGTCAGGCTGCCCCGTGGCGACGGTCACGTAGTCAACCGGTGACGCGGCCCCTGGTTGCCGCGACGAATCGGCATTGGCCACGAGCAGGGCGGCGCAGCCGCCGGCAGTGGAACAGGATCTCACCAGCACGGCCGCCGTCGAGCCGGACACCCAGCCGGGCAACCGTCCCTTCCAGACCACCTGGGGCACCGGCCCGGTGAGCCCGTGGCTCTCGAGCATGCCCTGC
This sequence comes from Micromonospora sp. CA-111912, assembly GCF_050948415.1. Taxonomy (NCBI): domain Bacteria; kingdom Bacillati; phylum Actinomycetota; class Actinomycetes; order Micromonosporales; family Micromonosporaceae; genus Micromonospora; species Micromonospora sp. CA-111912. The sequence continues at coordinate 2,924,009 of NZ_CP192007.1, read as the reverse complement.
AGTTCGCGCACAGCGGTGGCGGCGAAAGTGGCGTCCACCGAGCCGGGTGCACCGGTGGTGGAACCCGACAGCGTCTTCCCCACCGAGCTGACCGCGCCCAGCCCACCGCCCCCCGGCCCGGCGTACCGCACGACGCCGTCGCAGGTGAACCGCCACCGATCGGCCACCTGGCCCGTCCCCCGGACCACGAAACCGTCGTCGCTGACCGCCTGCCAGCTCCGGGTGATCGTTCCGTCCGGCTGGATCCGGCCATCGGCGGAGGTCTCGGCGCGACAGCCGGCCGGTGCCAGTCCGACCGCGAGGGTGGCGACGTAGTGGTCGGCGACCGGAGCCTGCCGGCCGAGGAAGACGTACGGTTCCAGGGGTTGCGGTTCGTCCGGGGTGCCGGTCTTCTTCAGCAATTCCGGGACGGATGCTCCGGCAGCACCGAGCCCGTGTCGGAGCGACGCGTGCGAGTCGTTCAGGAAGGCCACCACCACCGCCCGGGCACCCGGTGCGTCGTGTGCGAGCAGTACCTTCACCTCGTCCAGCGCCGGGTCGACCAGCAGTTGGTCGCGGGCCGCGCGGTATTGCCGCTTGATGTCCGCGATCAGCGCCTCGTCGCCGGCGAGGTTGCCCCGGGTCGGCGAGTCCAACAACCGCCGTACCATCGGCTTGTCGATCCGGCTCGCCGGCTGGTACGTCCCGATCGCGGGTGGGGGTGACGCCGCCGCGTCGTTGGCCCCCGGCAGGCCGGCCGCACCGAAGACCGGCAGCGCCGCCGCCACCGCCGCCAGACCGACCACGCCAGCCACCGCCATACGTCGCTGTCGGCGCCGCCGGACGCGGACCAGCAACCGGTGATACGGGTCGGGGCGCGGCAGCACCGGCTCGGCGAGCCGGGTCAACGCTTCCTTGATCTCATCGGCCATCGTTTGCACCTCTCCAGCTAGTCACGGCGGGCGGCACGACCATCGGTGACCGGTCGCCCGGCAGTGGCACGGGCTTGTCCGGCAGCGGCCCCGGCTCGTCCGGCAGCGGTGATCGTGCCGACGAGGTCAGCAGCGCCGCGCGTAGCCGGCCGATCCCGCGCGACGCGAGACTCTTCACCGTGCCGACCGAGCAACCCAGCGTCTGGGCGGTCTGCGCCTCGGTGAGGTCCTCCCAGTAACGCAGCACCAGGACGGCCCGAGTCCGGGCCGGCAGACTGCGCAAGGCGTCGCGGACCTCTTCGCGTACCACGACGTCGTCCGCCACGTCCCGGCTCCGGCCCCGGTCGGCGTGCAGCCGCCAGGCACCGGTCACGCCGGCCAGGAACTCCCGGGAACCGAACCGGTGCCAGAGGCTGACCCGCTCGTTCACCATGATCCGGCGGACGTATGCCATCGGTTCGTCCACCTGCCGCCACCGGCGCATCGCCTGCATCAGCGCGTTCTGCACCAGGTCTTCGGCCGCGTGCCGTGAACCCGTGAGCAGGTACGCGGTTCGCAGCAGATCCGCATACCGGATCTCGACGAACTCGCGGAAGCCATCATCCGTCACGTGCACCCTCCAGCCCCACGTGGGCATCTTTGCTGAGAAGATGACCCTGAGAAGGCGGAAAAGGTTGACCGCCGACGGGACGGTTCTGGTCGACATGACCACCCGCCGGATACGGGGAGGTGCGGCGGATGGCTGATGACGGGCCGACACCGGTCCACCTGACGAAGGTGCTGGACGGTCTCGCCGAGAACCCGGCGCTGCCGGCCGGGCTGATTCGCCGGCTGGTGCGCTACCGACGCGGCTTCGGCCACGTCGCCACACGCGCGGACCTGACCGCTGAGACGATTGAGGAGATCCTCGCCTCGGATCATCACCGGCTGCTGCACTCGCTCGCACTCAACCGCCAACTGCCGCACGCCGTCCGGATGCGGCTGGCCGCCCACACCGATCCCGACATCCGGGCTGCCCTGGCCGTGGCCGCCCGTAACGCGCCCCACGAATTGTACGAGCGACTCATCGACGATCCGGAACCGCAGGTGCGCGACTACCTCGCCCGACGTGACGACGTACCGGCCGGTCTGCTCGCCCGGCTCGCCCGCGACCCTGACCCGAGGGTGCGGGCCACACTCGCACGGTGGTGGACGCAGGCCCCCGAGGCGGTCCGGCGGGTCCTGCTCACCGACCCCGTCGACGAGGTCCGTGCGACTGCCTGCTCGACCTACTACGCGCGGCTGCCGCATCCGGTGCCGCCGCCCGACCTCGTGACGGGACTACTCGCCGATCCGGTGTCCCGCGCCGGGGCCGTACGCCACGCAGTCCTGACCCCGGAACTGGCCGCACGGCTGGCTGACGACCCCGACTACCAGGTTCGCCGCCAGGTCGCCGAACACCCGCAGCTGCCCCCACCGGTGCGGGACCTGCTCGCCGAGGATCCCAGCGCGAACGTGCGCGTCGGTGTCTTCAGCCGCCCGGACACACCCGAGCCGGTACGCCACCGCATCTACACGCAGATCCAGCAGGACGACGGTCCGCCAACCGACCTGCTCGACGACGAACTCGACGACCATGCGCTGCTACAGCAGGTCGAAGACCACATGGCCGTCGCCGAGCTACGGCACCTGCGGGTGGACTGGGTCACCGACAACCCGTTGCCGTACGTATCCTCGCCGTACATCTGCTTTCGCCGCTCCGCAGCACGAAGCCAGACGCTGCCGACCGACGCGGTCATCCAGTTGCTCAACGACGACGACAGTGGCGTACGTACGACCATGGCCACGCACGCCCCGCACCTGGTCGACCCAGCTACGGCCGAGCGTATCGACCGTGAGTTCGGGCCGGACAAGAAGACGCGCTGGCGTCCGGCCGACGTGCTCACGTTCCCGCCGCAGGCCCTACGGCGGTTCGCCACCGATCCGGACCCGCGGATGCGATGCCTGGCACCCCGGAACGCAGACCTGCCCGTCGAGTTGACCGAACGTCTGGCCACCGACCCCGACAGCGCAGTTCGCCACGCAGTCGCCGGACACCCGAACCTTCCGATCCACATGCGCCGTGCCTTGCTCGCGGACCCGAGCGAGTCGGTGGCACACGCGGCAGCCCTCGCGGCGGCCCTGCCCGTGGCCGAGATGGAACGGCTACTCACCCTCGCCGGCGTCTGACCCCGCGAACCACCAGCACGAGGGAACTCGAACAGCCAGGGTCAGAGCCCTGATTTCCGTGTTTACCCTCGGGGGTGATCGAGGCTGCGGCTCGAGTGGGGCGGCTGGCCAGGTCAGGGTAGTGACGTCGGCAGTGCGAAGGACGGGAAGTGTTCCGCGCCGAGGAACGAGGTGATCTCCGCGATCTGCTCGTCACGCAAGGTCAGCACTGTGATCGACCAGGCAAGGTGTGGACCTGACTGGTCTTCGCCGAGGTAGAACGCGACGGCGGGCTGACCGTTCGCGGTCGTCGGACGATACCGCCAACTCGGGCAGCGGGTCAGTGGGACCTGAACGGCGAAGTCGGCGACGGCCTCGATCCCGCGGTACCAGTGCGTCATCGGGGGCATCGACCACGTGACATCCTCGGTGAGCAGCGCAACGAGGGCGTCGGCGTCACCGCGTTCGAAGGCGGTGGAGAACTCGGCGACGATCTGCCGCACGCGGGTGTCGTCGATCTTTCGTAGGGTCTGCTGCTGGGACCGGGACGGTACCTTCGCCGCGATGACCCGGCGGGCACGGGCGAGGGCGGAGTTCACCGATGTGGTCGAGGTGTTCATCGTGTCGGCGATCTCGGCCGCGGAGAAGCCGAGAACCTCGAAGAGCAGCAGCACCGCTCGCTGGTTCCCGGGCAGGTGTTGCAACGCGGCGGCGAAGGCCAGTTCGACGGCTTCACGCTGCTCGTACCGTGCGCCTGGACCGGCTGGACCGTCGCCGAGGCCGGCGTCAGGATAGGGGCCCAGCCAGGCGAGCTCCGTCAGTGGCCGGCCCTGGAGCACCGCACGGTCACTGGAGGGGCCGAGATCGACGGGCATCGCCCGCCTACCACGGGACTCCACGACATTCAGGCAGACCCGGGTGGCCACGGTGTAGAGCCACGAGCGCAGCGAGCCGCGCCCCTCGAAGCCCCCGAGTCCTCGCCAAGCCCGCAGCAGGGTGTCCTGCACAGCGTCGTCGGCATCGTGGGTTGAGCCGAGCATGCGGTAGCAGTGGGCGTGCAACTCCCGGCGCAGCGGCTGGACCAGGCGGGTGAAGGCGCCGTCGTCACCCTGGCGCGCCCGGCCAAGATCAGCGTCCGTGGCGCTCACCGCAGCCGGATCTCCAGCCAACCCGAGAGAATTCTTGCCCATGAGCGACGATTCTGCCCCGCGGCGGCGGTCTCCACTCCGACAGACCCTCAGCACCGCAGCCGGCTACCGCTGGACGGCCGCCGATCCGCCCGGCTGAGCGCCGACGCCTCGAGCACCGCAGGAGACCTCGACATGACCGAAAGACAGGCAAGTGTCCGTATCGATCGTGGAAGCGACACCTGGTCTCGGATCCACGCAGAACGCGCGGCACTGGCAGCCGACCTCGCGGGCCTGACCGATCAGCAGTTCGAGACGCCGTCGTTGTGCACCGATCTGACGGTACGCGAGGTGCTCGCGCACCTCACCGCAGCGGCCAGCCTGAACCCCTGGCGATGGCTGGCGGGCGTGATCCGCTGCGGATTCGACTTCGACAAGCAGGTGACGATGCGGCTGAACGAGCGGTTGGGCGCGACCGCCGCCGAGACACTGGAACGCTTCCGGGGCATCGTGATGAGCAGGACCAAACCGCCACTGCCGACCATGGCGATGCTCGGCGAGACGATCGTGCACGGGGAGGACATCCGCCGCCCACTGGACATCCGCCGGGCCTACCCGATCGAGACCATCACGCAGGTCGCCCGGTACTACCGGGGCTCCGACCAGGTCGTCCTGGCCAAAGGCCGGGTCCGCGGCCTGCGCCTCGTCGCGAACGACGGCCCCTTCACCACCGGCTCCGGGCCACTCGTGGCCGGCACCACCCTGGCACTGACCATGGCGATGACCGGGCGTACGAGGTACTGCGACGAGCTCAAGGGCGGCGGTGTCGCGGTCCTCCGCGACCGCTGCGCCCCGGCCTGATCCACAACGGCTGCGGCAGTCCCGAAGCAGCTCCACGCGTTCCGCCGCGCCGCTACCGGTTTCCCGCCGGCCACGCCTCCCGCCCGCCAACGTCGTGGCTGCCTCTCACAAGACGGGGACGTGGGTGGTCGGGCCCGCCAGCCGGGCGAACGGGCCGCCGGCGGCCAGCAGGACGGCGGGCGGCCCCCACTCCACCAGCCGGCCGCCGTCGAGCACCAGCACCAGGTCGGCGTCGGCGACCGTGGAGAGCCGGTGCGCGATGACCAACCGGGTCATGGGTAGCTCCCGCAGCCCGGCCTCGACCGTCGCCTCGGTCACGGTGTCCAACGCGCTCGTCGCCTCGTCCAGGATCAGGAGCGCCGGATCGGCCAGCAGTGCCCGGGCGAGGGCGACCCGCTGGCGTTGCCCGCCGGACAGGCCGGCCCCGCCGTCGCCGATCCGGGTCTGCAGTCCCATCGGCATGGCCGCCACGTCGTGGTGCAGCGCGGCCAGGCGGATCGCCCGCGCGATCGCGGCGTCGGAGGCGTCGGGACGGGACAGGGTCAGCGCCTCGCGCAGGGTGCCCGCCCCGACGTAGGTCTCCTGCAACACCACCCCGATCTGCTGGCGCACCGAGGACAGGTCCAGCGTGGCCAGGTCGAGGCCGTCGAAGTGGATCTGTCCCTCGGTCGGCGCGTACAGCCCGGTCAGCAGCCCGACCAGGGTGCTCTTGCCGCTGCCGGAGCCGCCGACCACCGCCACCTTCGTACCCGGCCGGAACACGGCGGTTACTCCGCGCAGTGCCCAGGGGGAACGCCGGTCGTACCGGAAGCCCAAGCCCGCCAGGCTGACCAGCCCGGTCAGCGCGGGCGCGGGCCGTCCCGGCGTGGGCTGTTCGACCGGCGCCTGCGCGATGTCGGCCAGCCGGTCCACCGTGGGCGGCAGCAACGTGAACGACGGCAGTCGCTGCGCCAGGGTCACCGCCGGGGTGATCGCGGAGACCGCGAGCGCCGCCAGGCCAACCGCCTGCCCCGGCGAGTCGGCCCGCCGGGCCGCCACCAGGAGCACGAGTACCGGGCTGGCAACCGACCAGGCGGCGAGGACGGCGTCCGAGACCGCCGAGAGCCGGGCCAGCCGGTGCGACGCGGAAATCCCCCGCTGGAACGACTCCTGCCACCGTCGCAGCACCCGCCCCTGCGCCCCGGCGACCCGGATCGCCGCCATGCCCTGCAACGCGTCGGCCAGCCGGGCCGACTCCTCGCCCGAGGCCAGCAGCGCCTCCCGTTGCAGGGCGCCGGATCGGCCGCCGACCCACAGCGCCGTGACGACCTGCACGGTGATGACACCGGCGGCCACCAGGCCCAGCACCGGCGCCAGCACGGACACCACGGTCAGGTAGCCGACGGCCAGCAGCGCGTCGAGCGCCGTGGCCACCAGCGACGACGCCAGCAGGTCCCGCACGGAGCCCACCGCGCGGACCCGGTCGATCAGGTCGCCGGCCGACCGCCGGTGGAAGTACCGGTAGACCACCTCGAACAGCCGACTCACCGTGTCGGTGCCGAGCCGGATGCCGATCCGCCGTTGCAGGGCAGTCACGGCCAGCCCGCGCACCAGCGACAGCGTTCCGGTCACCAACGCCAGTACGGCTGCGGCGACGAGCCACGACGCCTGCGGGGGCGCGGCGTCGTCGACGATGGCGGCCGTCGCCCACGGCACGGCCAGTCCCGCCACGGTGATCAGCAGGGACGCCACCGCCAGCACCGCGAGCAGCCCCGCGTGCCGGCGCAGCACCGGTACGAGCAGCCCCCACGCCGGTGCGGGAGTCGGCGCGGCCGGCGGCGCCGGGCCGGCAGGCTCGGCCAGCAGCACCACCCCGGTCGTGCCGGCCGAGAACTGCGCGGGAGACAGCCGCCGACGGCCGACGGCCGGATCGACGATCTCGATGCCACGCCGCCCGATCCGTTGCACCACCACGTAGTGGTCGCCGTTCCAGTGCGCCACCAGGGGCAGCGCCAACTCCCGCAGGCGGGTCGCGTCCTCCCGCAGCGCCGGCAACGCGATCGCCCGGCAACGCAGCCCGAACTCCTGCGCCGCGTCCCTCAGGTCGCGCAGGCTCAGCCCGTCGCGGCCGACATCGAGCCGGGCCCGCAGCTGCGACACGGGCACCGCCCGACCCGACGCCGCCAGCAGCATGGCGAGCGCGCTGGGGCCGCAGTCGGTAGCGGTGACCTGGAGGACCACCGGCACCCGCCGCCGGCGGATCACCTGGTCGGTGCCGTCCGGTCACGGGGCAGCCAGAACCACTCGATGTCGGTGGTGGCCCGCCGCCCGGCCAGCCACTCGTCGAACACGGCCTGCTCGACCAGTGCTCGGGTGGCGGTGTCCAGCTCGGCCGGTTCCCGTGCCACCACCACGGCCGTCACCGGCGTCCCGGCGACCGCCGTCGACACCGGCCCGGTGGCGTCGCGTACCTCGGGTGCCGCTGCGGCGGCGACCGTCCGCAGCACCCCGGCCGCCCGGCCGTCGCGGACGGCGGCGGCCACCGCCGCGAGTGCCGCTTCGCGGCTGGTGGGCAGCATGCCCTCGGCGGTCCAGGCGACGACAAGGGTGTCGAACGAGGACCGGTGCCGCGCGAACCAGGCCGTCACCCGGTCGCCCACCACGCGCGCGCGCAGCCGACCGACCGCCACCGTATCGGCGACCAGGTCGGCGAAGTCCTCGGCGGACAGGCCCCGCTCCGCGAGCCACCGCGCGGTCGACGCCGGGTCGAGCAGACCCTTCGCCCGGCGGTACGCGTCCGCCGCCGCCTGGAGTTCCTCGTCGGGTATCTCGACGGGGTGGAGTTCCAGTTCGGCGGCGATCAGGCAGGTGTCGACCAGGCGGGTGAGCACGTCGTGGTCGTACCAGAGGAAGTCGAGTGCGGTCAGGGCCTCCCCCACCCGAAGCGTCCTGGTGCCGACCCGGGCGAGATGGTGGTCGGAGTGCCGGATCGCCCCGCGCAGCGGCCACGGCAGTGCCGGCGCCGGGCTGTACGCGACGGAGACAGTGCCGGCGGGCTCGCGGAGCAACACGTCGAAGGAGACCGACCCGTCGCTGGGCTCCTCGTCACGCACGACCGCGAGATCGGCCTGTGGCCAGCGCTCCCGCAGGGGCGCGAGCCGGTCCCGGGCGTCGCGCGAGCTGGCGCGCCCGGTGGTCAGCTCACGCACCAGCGCGAGGGCCTCGTCGAGCAGGGCGGGTTCCAGGGTGGTCATGTGGCAGCTCCGGGGGTGGGCACGGCCTCGGTGAGCAGGTCGACCACGGCGGCCGTGATGGGCAGCCCGGTCTCCTCCTCGACCCACAGGTACTGGCCGCTGGGGTTGATCTCGATGTACACGTACCGGTCGTCGGGGGTGACGATCAGGTCGAGGGCGCCGTAGCGCAGACCGAGCAGGCGGGTCAGCGCCACGCAGCGCGCCGCGACGTCGCCGGGCAGCTCGTACGTGCTCATCGGCGTGTTCCGGTCGTCCTGCCGACGCCAGTCGTAGCGGGCGTGGTTGGACCGCTGCGAGTCGATGGCCGCGGTGAACACCCGGTCGCCGACGACGGTGACCCGCAGCTCGACCTTCTTGGGCACCCGGGCCTGCGCGATGAACGGGCAGTGCCGCACCCCGTCGACGTGCCCGATGTCGCGGTGGCTGACCGGCTCGGTGTAACGCATCAGCTCGTCGCCGATGCTGGAGTGGCCGACCTGCTTGGCGATCAACTGGCCGCCGGTGTGGCCGAACAGGTCGAGCACGGCGTCCGGGTCGTTGCCGACCACTGTCGCGGGCAGGTCGAAGCCGAGGCGCAGGGCGAGCTGGAGCTGGCGGACCTTCTGTTGCGCCCGCAGTACCACCGGTCGGGCCGCGGGCAGGGTCGGCACGTCGAGGGTCTCCCAGACGTCGCCGACGAACTGCCGGCTCTCCTCGACCACGAACCTGGCATACGGTTCGCCGAGGTGGGCGGGCGCGATCGGCACGCCGGGGCGGCGGAACCAGACGGCGGTGACCGCGTCGAGATCGATGACCTGGCGGCCGGCCGCGTCCCGGTGGCTCCCGCCCGAGCCGGTGCCGCAGGCGCCGGCGCGCCAACCGAGGGTGCGGGTCAGCCGCCCGTCTCGGATGGCGATCGACAGCGACGCGCGGGACGGCACGTCGGCCGGGTCGAAACGGATCCAGGCGGCGCCGCGCCGGCGCAGCTCGGCCTCGGCCGCGTCGGCGTGCACGTCGTCGGGGGCGGTAAGGATGAGGATCATGTGCACTCCGGGCGGGTCGCCGTCGACGGCCCGGACACCGGTGCGGCCGGACCGTCGACGGCAGTTGATCAGAAGTCGGTGTCGGTGTCCGGCCGTCCCCCGCCGGGGATGTCGTTGATGGTCTTCGACGAGCCGGCCCCGTTGGCCGGCGGCAGGCCGCCGAGCATCCGGGCGAGCTGTTCGTCGGCCAGCTCCACCCCGTCGGCGGGGATGGTGTCGATCCGCACGGTCTTGCGCCTCATGGTCCTACCTCTATCCACATCGGTACGCCGACCGGTCATCGCCGGCCGGGTAGGAAGCAGTGTGGGCCGGCGGGTGGCGGCGGGCACCAGGGTGATCCCTGGGCTTGGACCCCGGTTCTACGCTTTCACGGTGTCTACCGAAATCGTGGCCGAACGCATCCTGTCGGCAGCTGACGGCGCCGGCCCGGACCGGGCCGCGCGCCTGGTGTTCCAGGCGTTCGTCGCGCTGTCCCGCACCGCCGACAGTCACCAGATGTTCCCGCTCGTGGCCCGCGTGCAGAAGGCACGTGACGCAAGCCGTTCGGCGCGGACGGAACTGATCTACTGCACGCTGGTGGGGATCGTGGCCACCCGGGCCCGCCTCGCCGACGGCCCGGAGTACCTCGACACCGCCGTACGGATCTTCGATGAGAACGCCTTCGGAGACGATCCGGTTCTGGTCGAGTGCGCGCTGACGGCCGTGATGACACTGATGCGCCCGCATGAGGCGCGGCGCTTCGCCCCGCTGGTCGACGCCCTCGACCTCGCCCCGGTGGACCGGGCGCGAATGCTCGCGATGATCGGCGTCGGTGACGCGTGGGCCGGCAACCTGGTTCGGGGGCAGGCCGAGCTTCGGGAGGCGGCACGGCTCGCCATGCTCTCCGGCAGCCTCGACGTGCAGGCCGAGGCAACATCGTGGCTGGCCAAGTGCGATGCGCTCCGTGGCGACCTGGACCTGGCCGCGGCCCACCTCGACCAGGCCCGGGAGTTGGCTGCGCGGGTCGGGTCGGCCTGGGTCGCCCGGCACCTCCCCGAGTGCACGGCCGCGCTGGCGTTCGCCCGTGGCGACCTGGATGCCTGGGCGGGACTGCTCGAACTCGTGGTCGCCACCGACACCGGCGTGACCGCCGGCCTGCACTACGAGCACCGCTGGGAACTGGCCACCCACCACGCCCTGGCCGGCCGGCCGGGGGTGGCCGCCGGCCTGCTCGCCGCCGTCGACGACCCACCCCCGTCGTGGCCGGGCGGTCCGGCGCTGCCGGCGTGGCGGGCCTGGATCCTCGCCCCGGACTCGCCGGTGACCACGGACGCGCTGGCGGCCTCGCTCGGCGAGCTGACCCGGCCCGCCGAGCAGCTACTGACGGCCCGCATCGCCTGGCTGCTCGGCGCCCACCACGGGCGGTCCGGCCGGCGCGGCGAGGCAGCCCGGCTGCTGGAACAGGCGTGTGCGGGGTACGCCCGGACCGGTGCCGCCGGCATGCTGGCGCTGGTTCTGAACGACCTGCGGCTGCTCGGCGGTCCGCCGACCACCACGCCCTCGGCCGTAGGCCCGGTCCGCGCCGAGGGGCCGCCGGCTCTCGACGCGGTGCCGAGGCTCGCGAATTGGACCGGCCAGCCGTCGCTGACTGGCGCCGAGGCACGGGTCGCCACCGCGATCGCCGACGGGCTCAGCAACCGGGAGGCGGCCCAGCGCCTGTTCCTCTCGGTCAAGACGATCGAGTTCCACCTCGGCAACATCTTCCGCAAACTCGGCGTCCGCAACCGCACCGAACTCGCCACCCGGCGGACCCGAACGGGCTGACCGGGGCACCCGGACGCCTCCGGAAGGTAGCGCGGTCACGCGGGGTGCGGGACACTGTGGACGTCGGCAGCCCACCCGTCGTGCGTCAGCTGGACACGACCCGGGCTCGCCGGCGCGATCGTCGTGGTCGCGGTCGTCCAGTCCGTCCGATTCCGTTGCGGCCCCTGCGCCAGCGGTTCGGTGCGGTCGGGCTCGCGCCGTTGTCGCCTCCAACTGGGCACTCGGCACAGCGGGGCGCACCTCGGGTTCAGCGGGCCGGCTGCACCGGCCGGCGTGACGGCGACCACGCCGGTGGCCGCGATTCGTGCCCACGTTGCCGCCGCAGCCGTTCCCCACCGAGAGGACCGCCACCTGATGCGCAAATCCTCAGCCTGTTTCGCCACGATGCTCATCCTCGCCGCACTGATGGTCGCCGACCTGAGCCGCGCCACCCCTGCGGCCGCGGCGACCAAGCCGGTGATCAACGGCGCCGTGTTCAACGACCCGGTCGGCGCGCCGGGGCAGCAGAGCGCGATCTTCACGCAGATCATCGCGCTGGTCAACGCGACGCCCTCGGGCGAGGAGATCCGGGCTTCCGTGTTCGAATTCAGCGACGCGGCCGTGGCCGACGCACTCAACGCGGCCGCTCGCCGCGGCGTGCGGGTAAAGGTGATCCTCGACGACTCGTCGTATCTCGACGCCAACGGCAGCCCCAAGAACAGCCCCGCCTGGAACACGCTGAGCAATCCGGTTACCGGGCTCGGCACGGATGACAGGAAGCCGTCGTGGGTGGTGGTCTGCGACGACCAGTTCGAGGACAACGACGGCGTCGACGACGTCAGCCGCGGCTGCATCGCCACCGCGCCGCCTGGCCCGGCCTACAACCACAACAAGTTCTTCCTGTTCTCCAAGGTCGGCCCGTTCGACGACGGCACCACGTACCAGAAGGTGGTGCTCCAGACCTCGTCGAACCTCACCGACTGGTACAAGGTGGAGTCGTACAACGACGCGGTGACCTTCACCGACGCGACGGTCTACGACGCGTACGCGAGACACCACGAGGACCAGCGGCGGCTGCGGTACTCCAGCACCGGCGACAACGGCTACTACCGCAGCACCCCGACCGGCACCACATACCGCGCCTACTTCTTCCCGCGTGCCGACTCCTCGTACAACGAGCCCACCAGCGACACCATCGTCAACGCGCTGGACGAGGTCGCGTGCGGCTACACCGGCGCCGACGGAAAGAAGCACCAGACGGACATCCGCATCGTGGTGCTGCACTTCCTCAAGTCACGCAAGCAGGTCGCGACCAAGCTCGCCGCGTTGCGCGCCGAGGGGTGCTGGATCGACGTCATCTACGCGGAGAGCGACCCGACCGTCGAGGGCATGCTGGACGGCGCCGGCATCCAGCGGCTGCACTGCATGGTCAACGTGGCGCCGGGCATCGACATCCGCCCGCACAACAAGTTCATGCTGATCGACGGCGACTACAACGGCGACCTCACCCCGCGCGTGTACACCGGCAGCCCGAACCTGGACGGCTCGTCGCTGCGCTCGTCGGACCAGGCGCTGCTGCGCATCACCAGCGCCTCGTACCACGCCAGCTACCTGAGCTTCTTCTACAAAGTGCGCAGCCTCTGCCGCACCGGGGCGGGTGAGGCTGTCTCGGCGAGGTCCTGAGCGGCCGGTGCCGTCGAGTACGCGTGGCCGCGATCCCGGCCGCGCCCATCTCGCGGCCCACGCCGCTGGCCCTGAAGCGCCGGCAGACCCGGTCGGTCAGCGCCGGCGTCACGGCTGGTTCCGCCGGGTGTGCTCGGCGGTGACGAAGTCGGCGGCCAGTTCACCGACGAGGATCGCCGGGGCGTTGGTGTTGGCGGTGGTCACCGCCGGCATGATCGACGCGTCGGCGACGCGTAGTCCCCGTACTCCGTGCACCCGCAGCCGGGCATCGACCACCGCTTGGTCGTCGGCACCCATCTTGCAGGTGCCGACCTGGTGGTGGAAGGTTCCGGCGGTGGCGCGTACGTAGGCGCGCAGGTCGTCGCGGCTGCGGACCTGCGGACCCGGGTAGACCTCCCGAGCACCCCACTCGTCGGCCAGGGCCGAACCGGCACCCATCTCCCGGGCCAGGATCACCGCGTCGACGAGCACGTCGGCGTCCTGCGCGCAGGCCAGCGTCGCGGGGTCGATGTCGAGCCCGGCGTGCGGGTCGCCGGCGACGAGACGGATGCGTCCCCGGCTCACCGGGCGGACCAGGCCGGCCTGGAGGGTGAACCCGTCGGACGGGCCCGACATCCCGGGCTGGTACATCGGGACCGGGAAGTGCAGCGTCTGCGCGTCGGGGACCGGCAGGCCGGACCGGCTGCGCCAGAACAGGTGGCTCTGCATCGGCGACAGGTCGGGCGAGCGGCCGACCGGGCGGTTGGTGCTGAAGATGACCGGGGTGAGCAGGTGGTCGTGCAGGTTGCGGCCCACGCCGGGCAGGTGCGCCCGGACGTCGATGCCGTGCCGGCGCAGCTCGGTGGCGTCGCCGATGCCGGAGAGCATCAGCAGGCGGGGGGACTCGATGCTGCCGGCGGACAGGATCACCTCGACGTCGGCGCGGGTGGTGTGGACGGCTCCGTCGCGTTCCCACTCCACGCCGGTGCAGCGGTCAGCGGTGAACAGCAGCCGACGGGCGTGCGCGCGGGTGACGACGGTGAGCCCCGGGTGGCCCAGGACGGGGCGCAGGTATCCGACGGCTGCGCTCTGCCGCCGGCCGTCGCGGATGGTCAACTGGGTGAGCGACACCCCGTCCAGTTCGCCGGAGTTGTAGTCGGGGTTGATCCCGACCCCGATCTCCTGCGCCGCCTTGACGCAGGACTCGAAGATCGGATCCGGGCGGTACTGGGACATCACGTGGACCGGTCCGCCGGTGCCGCGCAGCGGGGCCACCACGTCGAGGTCCTCCATGCGCCGGTGCACGGGCAGGACGTCGGCCCACGACCAGCCGTCGTTACCGAGGTACGCCCAGTGGTCGTAGTCGGCGGCAGCGCCACGGGCCCAGATCATGCCGTTGAGCGCGCTGGAACCGCCGAGCACCCGTCCGCGTGGCCAGTGCAGCCGCCGGTGCCCGGCATGCGGTTGCGCCGTGGTGTGGTAGGCCCAGTCCTCCTTGGCGAACCAGAGGTGGGCCAGACGTCCGGGCGTACCGATGTCGGGGTTGGTGTCCTCGCCGCCGGCCTCCAGGACGACCACGCGCAGTCCGCGTTCGACCAGCCGGCGGGCCAGGGCGCAGCCGGCGGAGCCGGCGCCGACGACGACCACGTCGGCGCCGGCAGGTGTCGCTGCCACGTGTGTTGCCCCCTTTCGGCCCGGCGCGGGGGACCCACGCGGGCGACGTGCGGTGTCCCCCGGGGCGGTGTCGGCGCGGGGGCGTGCGGTGTCAGGTGGCGGCCAGCACCAGGACGGCGTTCTGGCCACCGAAGCCGAACGAGTTGCTCAGGGCCACCTCGATGCGCTGTCTTCGGGACGCCTTGGTGACCACGTCCAGGTCGATGGCGCTGTCCTGTTCGTCGAGGTTGGCGGTCGGTGGGACGAGGCCGTGCTGCAACGCCAGCACGGTCAGGGCCGCCTCGATCCCACCGGCGGCCCCGAGGGCGTGGCCGAGGCAGCCCTTGCTCGCGGTCACCACCGGCAGCGGGCCGAACAGGCGGCTGAGCACCCGCGCCTCGGCCAGGTCACCGGCGGGCGTGCCGGTGGCGTGCGCGTTGACGTGGTCCACGTCGGCCGGGACGAGACCCGCTCCACCCAGCGCGGTTTGCACGGCCCGCTGGACACCACGGCCCTCCGGGTCGGGGGTGGTGGGGTGGTACGCGTCGGCGCTGGCCCCGAAGCCGAGCAGTCGCGCCCGCACCCGGGCACCGCGGGCGGCGGCGTCCTCGGCGCGTTCCAGGACCAGCAGGCCGCACCCCTCACCGAGGACGAAACCGTCCCGGCCGGCGTCGAACGGCCGGGACGCGGTCGGGTCGGCGCGCCGCGACAGTGCCCCCATCTGCGCGAACCCGGCGACGGCGAGCGGGGTGACGCCGGCCTCGGTGCCACCGGCCACCACCACGTCGCAGGCCCGGCTGCGCAGCAGGTCGTGGGCCAGTCCGATGGCGGTGCTGCCGGAGGCGCAGGCCGTGGCGGTGACCAGGTTGGGCCCGCCGGCGCGCAGGTCCATGCCGACCTGGCCGGCGGCCATGTTGGACAGCATCATCGGCAGCAACAACGCGGAGACCGCCTGCGCCCCCTCGGCGGCCAGGACGGCGTGCTGGGCGGCCGTGGTGGACACCCCCCACATGCCGCAGCCGATCACCACGCCGACCCGGGCGCCGTCCCAGGTCGCGGGGTCGAGGCCGGCGTCGGCCACCGCCTCCCGGGCCGCTACCAGCGCGAACTGCACGAGACGGTCGTACTGCCAGTGGCGGCGGCCGACGGCGGCACGCGGGTCGAAGTCGGGTACCCGGCAGGAAAGGTCGACGGGTATGCCGGCCAGGTCGGGGTCGTGGGCTGCCGTGGAGACCCCGGCGCAGACCGTCTGCCAGGTCCGTGCCACGCCGACCCCGCCCGGGGTGACCAGCCCCAGGCCGGTGATGGCGGTCTCCGTCCCGGTCACGCCGCGCGGGCCAACGAGGCTTCGATGACGCCGGCGAGCGCCGCGATGGTGGTGCGTGGTGTGGCGTCCTCGTCAGCGATCTTCAGGTCGAACTCCTTCTGCAGCACCAGGGCCAGCTCCACCATGAACAGCGAGTCCAGCTCCAGTTCCTCGAAGGTCACGGCCGGACCGATCTCGTCCGGTTCCACCTCGAAGCGGGTGGTGAGGATCTGCACGACCCGCTGGTAGACGTCGGTCATCTCACACGCTCCTCGTGGTTTGTCGGTCACCGGTTGGCCGGGGCTGTTCCGGCGGCGGGTCCTGTCGGGTCGCCAGGCCGTTCGGCTGGTCGTAGCCGTGGCCAGACGAGTACGGTCGATCCCCAGGTCAGCCCCCCACCGAAGGCGGTGATCAGGACCCGGTCGCCGGCGGCGACCACACCGGTGGCACCGGCGTCGGCGAGGGCCAGCGGGATGGAGGCGGCACCGGTGTTGCCGACCCGGTCGATGTTGGCCACCACCCGGTCCCGGGTCAGGTCGAGTTCGTCGGCGAGGGCGTTGAGGATGCGAATGTTGGCCTGGTGGCTGACGACCCGGTCGACGTCGGCGAGCTGCCAGCCGACGCGCCGCACGACCGTACGGGACGAGGCGGCCATCCGCACGACGGCGTTGCGGAACACCTCGCGTCCGTCCATCGTGAAGTAGAAGTCGGCCGGGTCGGGCGTTCGACCGGACAACCGCTGCCGGGCCCCGCCGGCGGCCACCTGGATCAGGTCGCTCCCGCCCCCGTCGCTGCCGAGGTCGAAGGAGCCGAGCGCGCCGGGCTCGTCGCGTCGGCCGGCGCGCAGGACGACCGCCCCCGCCCCGTCGGCCAGGACCACAGCGGTGGTGCGGTCGGCCGGGTTGGTCACGCTGGAGAGCGCGTCGGCACCGATCACCAGGACCCGGTCGGCGAGTTCGGTGGCGATCAGGCCTGCTGCGGTGGCCAGCGAGTAGACGAACCCGGTGCAGACGGCACCCAGGTCGTAGGCGGCCACCCCGGTCAGGCCCAGCCGGGAGGCCACCTCGGGTGCGATGGCCGGGCAGGACCGGTCCGGCGTCATGGTGGCCACCACGACGGCGTCGACGCCCGGCGTCCCGGCGGAGACCAGGGCGCGCCGGGCGGCCTCGACCGCGAGGTCCGAGGTGGACATGCCGGGATCGACGAAATGGCGCTGCGCAATGCCGGTGCGGGACCGGATCCACTCGTCCGAGGTGTCCAGTCCGGCGGAAAGGTCCGCGTTGGTGACCACGCGCGGCGGCACCCAGCCACCCACCCCGGCGAGCACTGCCGACCGGGCCGTCACGGTACCCGCCGAATGGGTAGGTTCATATTGAATCCCTTGCATCTCTTTGAGCCCGAACCAGCAACCAGTTAACACCGCGACACCCGCCCCGCGCCCCCTAGGTTCCGCCCGTTGGGGTTTCCCCCAATACTCGGACGCGCGGCAGCGAAATTAGGCTGATCTCGCTCACATCCCCTGGTGGAACGTCCAGAAAGCGACGAGAGGAAATCGACGTGCCATTCACGCCGGGGAATTCGCGCACCATACCCGCTCCACTTCTTGACCACGTTGTGGTACTGCTCGACGGGCCCGCCTTCCGCGATACATATGCCTGCGCCATGCTGCGTGAACAATTTGCCCGGGTGAAGCCGAAAAAAGTCACCAGCTCGATCGCCGGGCAGTACTCGGCGCTCGGGCTGGCCGGCGAGAACACCCTGCTGGAGTTGTTCGACGGCGCGCTGCCCGGCCCGCGTCGGCTCACCGGTGGGCTGGTGTTCTCCTTCGAACACCCCGGCTCCGTGCAACGCGCCCGGGAGCTGCTCGACACCGGCCCCGGCATCGGCGGCCACTACGAGCTGGTCCAGCGCACCAGCCCCGACACCGGCGAGTTCCGCCCCTGGTACCACATGCTGCGTACCGACCTCGGCGAGGACAGCCCACTGTTGATGTTCCTCAACGAGGTCACCCCCGAGTACTACGACTCGGTGTCCGCCCGCCGGGGACCCGACGGCGAGTTGCTGCGCAGCGGCTACCTCGACGCGGCGTTCGGGACCGGCGGGCGGCGGTGGCTGCGCGACATCACCGCCGTCACCCTCCGGGTACGCCCGCAACGGGCGGCCCGGATGGCCGCCGCGCTCACCGCGCTGGGCTACCGGGCCACCACCACCCCACCTGAGCACACCGGCGACCCCGCCGCCGGTACCGGGCCGACGTACCGGATCACCGGTCCGGGTGTCGACATCGGACTCGTCGGCTCGGCCACCGCGCCCGAGGGTGTCCTCGACATCACCACGGCCCTGCACGAGGCACCGCAGCAGCACCAGGATTTCGTCTTCGGCGGCACCTCCCGACTGGTCCTGCGGCAGAACGGCACCGCCCACTGGACGTTCACCCCACCGGCCTGATGAGGATAGGTGCGTCGATGCCCGGCGAATCCGTGCTGTTCCACGAGGCGGTCCTCGCACATGCCGCCCGTGACCCCGACGCGGTCGCGGTGGAGTCCGCCGATCGGTCGCTGAGCTATGCCGAGCTGGCCGCCCGTGCCCGCCGGGTGGCGCTCCACCTGCGCCGCCACGGCGTCGGGCCCGACGTACCGGTCGCGATCGCGATGGACCGCTCGACCGAGTCCGTCGTCGCGGTGCTCGGCACCCTGCTGGCCGGCGGCGCCTGGGTGCCGCTCGACCCGTCCTACCCCACCGAGCGGCTGTCCTACATGCTCACCGACTCCGGCGTGGACCTGCTCGTCGCCGAGGCGCACACCATGGACCGGCTGCCGGCCGGGCGGGTCCGCCGCATCGACCCGGCCGAGGCCGCCGCGGAGTCCGGCCCGGCACCCGACCCGCTGCCACCGGCACCGACCGGTCGACACCTCGCATACATGATCTACACCTCGGGGTCCACCGGACGCCCCAAGGGTGCCCTGCTCAGCCACGCCGGCCTGGCCAACCTCGTCCGCGCCCAGGCCGACGCCTTCGGGGTACGCCCCGGTGACCGGGTGCTCCAGTTCGCCCCGTCCAGCTTCGACGCCTCGGTGTTCGAGACCGCCATGGCGCTGGCCACGGGTGCCACCCTGGTGCTGGCGGACCGGGACGCCATCGCCCCGGGGCCGGACCTGTTCGCCACCCTGCGTACTCGGCGGATCAGCCATCTCACGCTGCCCCCGTCGGTGCTGGCCACCCTGCCCGACGAGCCCCTGCCCGACCTGGCCGTGCTGGTCTGCGCCGGTGAGGCGCTCCCCGCCGCGCTGGTGCGGCGCTGGGCGCCCGGCCGGCGCATGTTCAACGCCTACGGCCCCACCGAGGCCACCGTCTGGGCCACCCTGGCGCAGGTGCGGCCCGACGACCGGCGACCGTCCATCGGCGTACCGGTCACCGGCGTCCACGTCGCCGTGGTCGACCCCGACGGCCGGCCGGTGCCCGACGGCCAGGTCGGCGAACTGGTCATCGGCGGGGCCGGCGTCGCCCGGGGCTACCACGCCCGGCCGGGGCTGACCGCCGAACGGTTCGTCCCCGACCCGGACGGGCCGCCCGGCGCACGCCGGTACCGCAGCGGCGACCAGGTGTGCCGCCGCCCCGACGGCACTCTCGACTTCTTCGGGCGCATCGACCACCAGATCAAGTTGCGGGGACACCGGATCGAACCGGACGAGGTGGCCGCCGTGCTGGCCGGGCACTCCGCCGTCACCGACGCGGTGGTGGTCGCCCGGGGCTCCGGCGACGCCACCCGGCTGGTCGGCTACGCCGCCACCGACCACGATCCAGCCGGGCTGCGCGCCTTCCTGGCCGAACGGCTGCCCGCCTACCTGGTACCCGACGTGGTGGTCACCCTCGACGCGCTGCCGCTGACCGTCAGCGGCAAGATCGACCGGTCCGCCCTGCCCGAGCCGGACCGGGCCAGCGCCGGCCTGACCGGACCCGTCACCGTCCCGCGCACCGACACCGAGCGGCTCCTCGCCGGGTTCCTCGCCGACCTGCTCGGCCACACCAGCGCCGGGCCGGACCCGGCGCCGTGCACGGACCCGCCGGCCGCGCTCCGCCTCGGCGTGCACGACGACATCTTCGCTCTCGGCGCCAACTCGCTGATGGCCGGCCGGCTCGCCGCGCGGGTCCGCACCGAACTCGGCCGTGAGCTGCCGGTCGTGGTCATCTACCGATCCCCCACCGTCGCCGCCATGGCCGCCGCGCTGGACGACGCGGACGACACCGATCGCGCACCCACCCCGCCGCCGCTGACCCCGGCCGACCCCGACGCGGTCGCGCCCCTCTCCCTGCCCCAGGAGCGGATCTGGTTCCTCGACCAGCTCGACCCCGGCAACCGGGCGTACCACGCCCAGGCCACCATGCGGTTGCGCGGGCCGCTCGACGCAGCGGCGCTACGGGCCGCGCTCGACGAGATCGTCCGCCGCCACGACATCTTCCGTACCGGCTTCGTCGCCGGGCCGCACGGTCCCGAGCAGCACGTCACCGCCCACCGCGCCGTCGATCTCCCGCTGGTCGACCTGTCCGCGTACGACGAGCCGGAGCGCGGCCGGCGGGCCGAGCAGATCGTGGCCGGTCACCTACGTGAACCCTTCGACCTGGCCAGTCCACCGCTGGCCCGGTGGGCACTGGTCCGGCACGCCGACGACGACCACAGCCTCGTTCACGTCGAACACCACCTGGTCCACGACGGCTGGTCCTTCGCCGTCTTCGTCGAGGAGCTCACCGCCCTCTACGCCAGCTACGCCGCCGGGCGGGAACCGGACCTGCCGCCGCCGTCCTGCCGCTACCGCGACTTCACGCTCTGGCAGCGCGGGTGGATGCGGGGCGAGACCCTCGACCGGCACCTGTCGCACTGGACCCGGGAACTGGCCGGCGCACCGCACGAGCTGGCGTTGCCCCTGGATCGCGCCCGTCCGCTGACCCAGAGCTTCACCGGCGCGGCGCTGCGGATCGAACTCCCCGGCGAGTTGTGCGCGCGACTGCGCGGGTACAGCCGCCGGCACGGGGTCACCCTCTACGCCACCATGCTCGCCGGCTTCGCCGCCCTGCTGGGCCGCTACGCCCACCAGGACGACATGATCATCGGCAGTGGCGTGGCGAACCGCCGCCTCGCCGAGACCGAACGCATGATCGGCATGGTCGTCAACACCCTGCTGCTGCGCGTCGACCTGTCCGGCCGCCCCGGCTTCACCGAACTGGTCCGCCGGGTGCACACCCGCGCCGCACGGGCCCACGAGTGGGCCGACGTGCCGCTGGACCGGCTGGTGGAGGCCCTCGACCCGGTACGCGACCCGTCCCGCAACCCGCTGTTCCAGACCATGTTCAGCTTCCACGACTCCCCGATGCCGGAGCTGACCTTCGCCGGGCTGACCGGCACCGTCCTGGAACGGCACAACGGCACCGCCAAGACCGACCTGAACATCGTGGTCCTGCCCCGCGCGGAACAGCGTGCCGGGCAGGGCCACCGGGACGACGCCGCCCCGATCACCCTGATCTGGGAGTATGCCACCGCCCTGTTCGACGCCTCGACCATGCGGCGGATGACCGGACACTACGTCCGGCTGCTCGACGCGGCGATGACCGGCCCCGACCAGCCGGTCGGCCGGCTGCCGCTGCTCGACGCACAGGAGTGGACCCGGATCGTCCACACGTACAACCGCACCGCCGTCGCCTTCCCGGCCGACCGCACCGTGCCCGACCTGTTCGCCGCGCAGGTGGCCCGGCGACCGCACGCCCCCGCCGTCGAGTACGAGGGACAGACCCTCAGCTACGCCGATCTCGACGCCGGCGCCGAGCGGCTGGCCCGGCTGCTGCGCCGGCGGGGTGTCGGCGCCGACACCCCGGTCGGTGTCCTGTTCGCACGCGGCCCCGACCTGATCACCGCCTTCCTTGCCGTGCTCAAGGCCGGCGGCGCGTACGTGCCGCTCGACCCCAACTACCCGGGCGAACGACTGCGCTGGCTGCTGGCCGACGCCGGGGCCCGGCTGGTGGTCACCCGGGCCGACCTGGCCGGCCTGCTGCCCGTCGACGGCGTGGAGGTGGTGACCGGCGA
The DNA here is from genome assembly GCF_050948415.1 of Micromonospora sp. CA-111912. NCBI lineage: Bacteria > Bacillati > Actinomycetota > Actinomycetes > Micromonosporales > Micromonosporaceae > Micromonospora > Micromonospora sp. CA-111912. The sequence continues at coordinate 2,902,189 of NZ_CP192007.1, read as the reverse complement.
CGATCCGCAGGCCGGGCCCGAGGACCGGCCCGACGCCGGGCCGGAATCCCCCGCCGCCCGCCCGGACAGCGCTGCCTACGTCCTCTACACCTCCGGCTCCACCGGACGGCCCAAGGGAGTGGTGGTCGCGCACCGCGCGATCCTGCGCCTGGTCTGCGGCACCGACTTCGTCCGGTTCGGGCCGCACGAACGCATCGCCCAGGTCGCCGACGCGTCGTTCGACGCGATCACGTTCGAGGTGTGGGGCGCCCTGCTGCACGGCGGCACCGTCTGCGTCATCCCCCGCGACACCGTCCTGAGCCCCGGCCGGCTGGGCGACGAGGTGCGCCGGTCCCGGATCACCAGCATGTTCCTCACCTCGGCCCTGTTCAACGAGGTCATGGCGCACCGGCCGGACAGCTTCGCCACCATGACCAACCTGCTCGTCGGCGGGGACGCGCTGAACCCGGTCCGCATCCGCCAACTGCTGCGCGGCCCGTACGCCCCGGCCCGGCTGCTCAACGGCTACGGTCCCACCGAGACCACCACCTTCGCCGTGGTGCACCACATCACCGACCTGCCCGACGAGGCCAGTTCCGTACCCATCGGCCGGCCCATCGCCAACACCACCGCGTACGTCCTCGACGACGAGCTGAGTCCGGTGCCCGAGGGCGTACCCGGTCAGCTCTACCTCGGTGGTCCCGGGATGGCCCGGGGCTATGCCGGTCGGCCCGCGCTGACCGCGCAACGGTTCGTTCCCGACCCGTTCGGCGCCGACGGCTCCCGCCTCTACCACACCGGTGACGTGGTGCGCTGGCGCAGCGGAGGGGTGCTGGAGTTCCTCGGCCGGACCGACGGCCAGGTCAAGATCTCCGGGTTCCGGATCGAGCCGGGCGAGGTGGAGAACACCCTGCTCGACCACCCGGCCGTGGCCGGCGCGGCGGTCGTCGTCGACGACAGCCCGGCCGGTCGACGCCTGGTCGCCTACGTCGTGCCCCCGGCGAGCCGACCCGGGCCGGGCGCCACGGAGCTGCGCGGCTGGCTCGCCGAGCGGCTGCCGCCCTACCTGGTGCCAACGGCGTACGTGTCGCTGACCGCCCTGCCCCTCACCGAGCACGGCAAACTCGATCGGGCGGCACTGCCGGCCGCCGAGGCCGAACGCCCCGACCTGCGGGTGGCCCTCCGTGCCCCGCAGACCGACACCGAACGGGCCGTCGCCGCGATCTGCGCCGAGCTGATCGGGCTCGACCAGGTCGGCCTCGACGACGACTTCTTCGCCCTCGGTGGGCACTCCCTGCTCGCCATGCGGCTGGTGGCCCGGGTGAACGAGACGTTCGGTGCCGACGTGGCACTGGCCCGCTTCCTGCGTACGCCCACCGTCGCCGGGCTGGTGGCCGCCCTCGACACCCGCACACCGGCCACGGACCCGACCGGGCAGGGCGGCATCGCACCCGGTAGTTGGCAGCAGATGGAGGACCTGTTGCGGCACATCGACCAGCTCACCCCCGAGCAGGTCGACCAGCTGCTGCACGACTTCACGGACAACGAGGTGGATCGATGAATGACGCCGGCACGGACGCCCGGCGGGCCCAACTGGCCCGGCACCTGGCCCAGCGACTGGCCCAGCGCAGCCACCCGCTGTCCTATCCGCAGCAGCGGCTGTGGTTCCTCGACCAGCTCAGCCCGGACAACCCCGTCTACAACATCCCGCTGGGCTACCGCATCCGTGGGCCGCTCGACGTCGACGCCCTGCAGCGGGCCCTGACCACGGTGGTCCGGCGGCACGAGGCGCTGCGTACCGTGTTCAGGGCGGTGGACGGCCAGCCGCGTCAGGTCGTCCTGCCGCCGACGCAGACCCCCCTGACCGTGCACGACGTCGCCGACCCTGCCGAGGCGGCGGCGCTGGCCGGGGCCGAGGCACTTACCCGGTTCGACCTGGTCGACGGCCCGGTCCTACGGGCCACCCTGCTGCGGCTGGGCCCGGAGGACCACCAGTTGTGCCTCACCGTCCACCACATCGTCTGCGACGGCTGGTCACTGGCCGTCCTCGAGCGGGAACTGACCGCCGCCTACGCCGGACGGGAGCTAACCGACCTGCCCGTGCAGTACGCCGACTTCGCCGAGTGGCAGCACACCCACCTCACCGGGGCCACCCTCGACCGGCTCGTCGACCACTGGCGGGACCGGCTCGCCGACGTACCGCTGCTGGCCAGCCTGCCCACCGACCGGCCCCGCCCGCCGACGCAGACCTACCGCGGCGCACACCTGGACCTGGACTTCGAGCACGACGTCAGCGATGCGGTGACCGCGCTGGCCCGGCAGGTCGCCGCGACCCCGTTCGCGGTGCTGCTGGCCGCCTTCGCCGTCGTCGTGCGGGCGCACACCGGCACGGAGCAGGTCGTCGTCGGTTCGCCGGTGGCGGGCCGGCAACGCCCCGAGATCCAGCCGCTGATCGGGTTCTTCGCCAACACTCTGGTGCAGCGCATCGACCTCACCGGCGCCCCGACCTTCCGGCAACTGGTCGAGCGGACCCGCGACGAGACCCGCGACGCCCTGGCCCACCAGGACCTGCCGTTCGAGAAACTCGTCGAGGAGCTGCACCCGAGCCGGGACCTGGCCCACAACCCGCTGTTCCAGGTGTTGTTCAGCTACCACGACACCGACGCCGCGGGGCTGGACCTGCCCGGCTGCGCGGTCACCCCGGTCCCCGGCGACACCGCCACCGCGAAGTTCGACCTCACCCTGTCCCTCACCCGGCGCGGGACGGACCTGACCGGCCGCCTGGAGTACAGCACCGACCTGTTCGACCCGGACAGCGCCGAACGGATGGCCGCCCGCTTCCGGCAGGTCCTCGCCGCGGCCCTGGCCGATCCGGACGGGCCGGTCGGCCGGTTGGACATCCTGACCCCGGGCGAGCGTCACCAACTGCTCACCGAGTGGACCGCCACCGGTGTCGACCGCCGCACCGACGTTCTCGTGCACGAACTCGTCGCCGCGCAGGCCCGGCGCACCCCCGACCGGGTCGCCGTGCGGGACGCCGGACCCGGCGACCAGCCCGGACTGACCTACCGCGAGCTCGACGAGCGCGCCGAACGGTTCGCCGCCACGCTGCGTGGCCACGGCGTCGGCCCGGACCTCCCGGTCGGCGTCCTGCTGCGCCGCAGCACCGACCTGGCGGTGACCCTGCTGGCCATCCTCAAGGCCGGCGGAGCGTACCTGCCGCTGGATCCCGCCCTGCCCGCCGACCGGCTCACCTTCATGGTCACCGACTCCGGCGCCCGGGTGGTGGTCACCACCGACCATCTCGCCGGCCGGCTGGGCGGCCTGCCGGTCACCGCCGTCGTCCCCGGCACGCCGCCGGCCGATCCGGCACCCACCGGGCCGACCGTACCGCCACACGCGGACGACCTGGCGTACGTCATCTACACCTCCGGCTCCACCGGGCGTCCCAAGGGCGTGCTGGTCACCCACCGCAACGTGGGTACCTTCTTCGCCGGGATGGACCGCGAGTTCGGCCCGGACGCCGACGCGGACCGGGACGGGGCCGCGCCGACCTGGTTGGCGGTCACCAGCACCTCCTTCGACATCTCGGTGCTGGAACTGCTGTGGACCCTCACCTGCGGCTTCGAGGTCGTCATCCGGGGGGACGAACCCGGCACCGCGTCCGCCACCGGTGTTCCGGTACCCGCCGAGGTGCAGGCCAGGCCGATGGACTTCAGCCTCTTCTACTTCGGCGGCGACCGGGGCGGCTCCGTCGACGACCGGTACCGGCTGCTCATCGAGGGCGCCCGCTTCGCCGACCGGCACGGCTTCGCCGCCGTGTGGACCCCGGAACGGCACTTCCACGACTTCGGTGGGCTCTACCCGAACCCCTCGGTCACCGCCGCCGCCATCGCCACCATCACCGAACGGGTACGGATCCGGGCCGGCAGTGTGGTCGTACCGCTGCACGACCCGCTCCGGGTGGCCGAGGAGTGGGCCGTGGTGGACAACCTCTCCGGCGGGCGGGTCGGCATCTCGGTCGCCTCCGGATGGCAACCGAACGACTTCGTCCTCGCCCCGCAGCGGTACACCGACCGGAAGGACCTGATGCTGGCGGGCATCGACGAGATACGTCGGCTCTGGCGGGGCGAGACGGTCAGCCGCACCCGCCCGGGCGGCGACGAGGTCAGCGTGCGGGTGTACCCGCCACCGGTGCAGCCCGAGCTGCCCGTCTGGGTCACCAGCGCACGCAGCCCCGACACCTTCCGGATGGCCGGTGAGATCGGCGCCGGGCTGCTCACCCACCTGCTCGGCCACTCCGTGGAACAGCTCGCCGAGAAGATCACCATCTACCGTCGGGCCTGGCGGGAGGCCGGCCACGCCGGCTCCGGCCACGTCACCCTGATGCTGCACACCTTCCTCGGCACCGACGCCGAGCAGGTCCGCGAGCTGGTCCGAGCGCCGCTGTGCGCGTACCTGAAGAGCTCCTTCGACCTGCTCTCCGGTCTCGGCGCGGTGTCCGGGAGCAGCAGCGACTTCCGCCACCTGCCCGAGGAGGAACTCGACGCCCTGGTCGGGCAGGCCTTCGACCGGTTCTTCGACACCGCCGCCCTGCTGGGCACCCCCGAGGCCGCCGCGGACCTGGTGGACCGGCTCAAGGCGATCGAGGTGGACGAGGTCGCCTGCCTGATCGACTTCGGGGTCGACCACGACCACGTCCTGGCCGCCCTGCCGCACCTGCGTACCGCCCGGGAGATCAGCGAGGAACGCCGCCGGGTGGCACTGGCCGACGAGCCCATCGCCGCGCAACTGGGCCGCCACCACGTCACCCACCTGCAGTGCACGCCGTCGCTGGCCGGTGTGCTGGCCGAGGACCCCGACAGCCGGGAGGCGCTCCGCGACCTGCGCCGCCTGCTCGTCGGTGGGGAGGCGTTGCCCGCCGCGCTCGGCGCCGACCTCGCCGGCCTGGTCAGCGGGGGTGTGCACAACATGTACGGCCCCACCGAGGCGACCGTGTGGGCGAGCACCCAGCCGGTCACCGGCACCGGGCCGGTCGCCGCGACCGTGCCGCTCGGCCGTCCGCTGGCCGACGTACGCGCCTACGTGGTCGACGCGGACCTGCGGCCCACCCCGGTCAACGTGCCCGGTGAACTGCTGCTCGGCGGGCCGGCCGTCACCCGTGGCTACCACGGCCGCCCCGCCCTGACCGCGGAACGCTTCGTCCCCGACCCGTTCGCCGCCGACGGCTCCCGGCTGTACCGCACCGGTGACCTGGCCCGATGGCGCCCCGACGGCACCCTGGAGTTCCTCGGCCGGCTGGACCACCAGGTGAAGATCCACGGCCACCGGATCGAACTCGGCGAGATCGAGAGCATGCTGGCCGCCCAGCCGGGCGTCCGCGCCGCCGTGGTCGTCGTACGCGGCACCGGCGCCCACCGCGGCCTGGCCGCCTACTGCGAGGCGGGCCACGCCGACGGTGCGGTGCTGAACCCGGCGGCGCTACGGGCCGCCCTGGCCCACGTGCTGCCGGACTACATGGTGCCGGCCACCGTCACCGTCCTCGACGAGTTGCCGCTCACCCCGAACGGCAAGATCGACCGCAATCGGCTGCCCGATCCGCAGACCCCCGGGCCCGCCCGCTACCTGGCCCCCCGGACCGACGTCGAGCAGACCATCGCCGAGGTGTGGACGCAGTTGCTCGGCCGCGACCGGGTCGGTCTCGACGACAACTTCTTCGACCTCGGCGGCAACTCGCTGCTGGCGGTCCAGGCCAGGTCCCGGCTGCAGGCCCGCGACGTCACCGGGGTGTCGCTGGTGGACCTGTTCCGCTACCCGTCGGTGCGTACGCTCGCCGCCGCCTGCTCCCCCACCGCAGACCGCCCCGACGCGCTGGTCGGGGCCCGGCAGGCCGCCGGGCGGCGGGCCGCCGCCCTGTCCGCCGCCGGCCCGCGGCGGGTACGACGGGCTGACCAGTCGTGACCGCGCACCGGGACAGCCCCGGAACCGCCCCCGAAGCCGATCCGCCCGACGGGGTCGAACCGATCGCGATCATCGGCATGGCCTGCCGGGTGCCCGGTGCCGACACCGTCCCCCGGTTCTGGGCGAACATGCTCGACGGCGTCAACTCGATCACCCACTTCACCCCGGACGAACTGCGCGCGGCCGGCGTGGACCCGCACCTGCTGGCCGACCCCGAGTACGTCGCGGCGGGCGCGGTGATCGACGACGCCGACCACTTCGACGCGGAGTTCTTCGGCTACAACACCGCCGAGGCCGAGACGATGGACCCGCAGCAACGGGTCTTCTGCGAGACCGCCTGGGCGGCCCTGGAGGACAGCGGCCACACCCCGGAGCGCGCCGACGGCTCCGTCGGCGTGTTCGCCGGCATGTTCATGAACAAGTACCTGATGGCCAACCTCGCCACCAACCCCCGTTTCCAGCGTTCGGCGATGGCGCCCCTGGCCCGCATCTTCAACGACAAGGACTTCCTGGCGACCCGGGTGGCGTACCTGCTCGACCTGGACGGCCCCGCCTACACCGTGCAGACCGCCTGCTCCACCTCCCTGGTCGCCACCCACCTGGCCTGCCAGTCCCTGCTGACCTACGAGTCGGATCTGGCGCTCGCCGGCGGGGTGACGATCAACCTGCCGCTGCGGGCCGGCTACTCACACACCTACAGCGGGGTGTTCAGCCCCGACGGGCAGTGCCGGCCCTTCGACGCCGACGCCACCGGGACCGTGCCCGGCAACGGCGCCGTGGCCCTGGTGCTGCGCCGGCTCACCGACGCCGTGGCCGACCGGGACCACATCTACGCGGTGATCCGGGCCAGCGCGGTCAACAACGACGGTGCGGTCAAGGCCGGTTTCACGGCACCGAGCCCCGACGGGCAGGCCCGAGTCATCACCGCCGCGCACGCCCTGGCGGGGCTCTCCCCGGGCAGCATCGGCTACCTGGAGGCCCACGGCACCGCCACCCGGGTGGGCGACCCGATCGAGGTCGCCGCGCTCACCCAGGCGTTCCGCGTCGGCACCGCCCGGCGGGGCTTCTGCGCCCTCGGCTCGGTCAAGGCCAACATCGGCCACCTCGACGCCGCCGCCGGGGCCGCCGGTCTGATGCGCGCCGCCCTGGCCGTCCAGCACGGGCAGATCCCGCCGACGGTGAACTTCCGCTCCCCCAACCCCGACCTCGACCTCGACACCTCCCCCTTCTACGTGCCCACCCGCGCCACCGCCTGGTCGGCCGGCTCCGGGCCCCGCCGCGCCGCGGTGAGCGCCTTCGGTGTCGGCGGCACCAACGCCCACGTGGTCCTCGAACAGCCACCACCCAGCCCCGACCCGGCACCGACGGCATCCGGCTGGCATCTGGTGCCGCTGTCCGCGCGCAGCCGCCCCGCCGTCGACGCCGCCACCCACCGGCTGGCCGACCATCTGGAGGCCCACCCGGACCTCGACCTGGCCGACGTCGCCTTCACCCTCCAGAACGGTCGGCGCGGCTTCCCGGTCCGCCGGTTCGCCGCCTGCGCCGATCTGCCCGACCTGGTGGCGGTGCTGCGTGGGGAGGACCCGCACCGGCTGGTCACCCGCACCACCCCGGAGACCGGCCACCGGGCGGTGTTCATGTTTCCCGGTGGCGGCAACCAGCACCGCGCCATGGGCGCCGACCTCTACCGCGGGCAGCCGGTGTTCCGGGCGGCGATCGACCAGTGCGCCGCCCTGCTGCGCGACCGGCTCGACGTCGACCTCACCGCGCTGTTGTTCCCCAGCGACGGTGGCGGGCCGCGACGGGGACGCGCGCTCGGCAGCGCCGAGGGGCCCGGTGTGGTCACCGCCCTGTTCGCGGTGGAGTACGCGCTGGCGAAACTGTGGCAGTCCTGGGGCGTGGCACCGGTCGCCATGCTCGGCCACAGCCTCGGCGAGTACGTCGCCGCCTGCCTGTCCGGGGTGTTCACCCTCGGGGACGCGCTCGCCGTCACCTACGCCCGTGGCGAGCTGTTCGCCCGGATGGCACCGGGCCGGATGCTGGCCGTACCGCTGCCCGAGGCCCAGGTCGCGGAGTTGCTCGACGAACGGCTGTCGATCGCGGCGGTGAACGCGCCGGAGCTGACCGTGGTGGCCGGGCCGGACGACGACATCGCCGCCCTCGACCGGCGGCTGGCCGACCGGGGCGTGGACTGCGGGCGGATCAACGTACCGGCGGCGAGCCACTCCTGGCTGGTCGAACCGCTCCTTGACGAGTTCACCGCCCGGGTCAAGGAGTGCGACCTGCGGCCACCGCACACCCCGTTCGTCTCCTGTGTCACCGGTACCTGGATCCGCGCCGGGGACGCCACCGACCCGCACTACTGGGCTCGTCACCTGCGCCAACCCGTACGTTTCGCCGACGCGCTGCGGACGGTGCTGACCACGCCCGATCGGGTGCTGCTGGAGGTCGGGCCCGGGCGGGCGCTGACCGCGCTGGTACCCGGACAGGGGATCGCCCCCACCCCGACCGCGGTCGCCTCGCTGGGCCACCCCCGCGACCGGCTGCCGGACACCGCGCACCTGATGGCCGCAGTGGGCCGGCTCTGGCAGGCCGGGGTGAGCGTGGACTGGCCGGCGCTGCACACCGCGCGCCCGCCCCGGCGGGTCAGCCTGCCCGGCTACCCGTTCCAGCGCCGCCGGTACTGGGTGGAGCCGGGGGCGACCGCCACCGGATTGGTCGACACCGCCGGCAGCACTGTCGACCCGGCCTCCGGCACCGTCGATCCGGGCGACGCGCCCGCCGGTACCGACCTGGCGGGCACGCCGGAGGACGGCCACCTCGCCCCCCGTACCGAGCGGGAACGCCAGGTCGCGCGGGTGTGGTGCGACCTGCTCGGCCTGGACCGCATCGGCGTCACCGACGACCTGTTCGACTGCGGCGCCCACTCCCTGATGATCACGCAGGCCGCCCGGGAGCTGCGCCGCCTCGGCGCACCCCAGCTCACCGCCGGCGACGTCCTGGCCAGCCCCACCGTCGCCGGCCTGGCCGCCCGGATCGAGGCCGCCGTTTCCGGGCGACCGCTGATCGAGGTGCACGGCGCCGGCCCCGACCTCGCCGGCGAGGTCGTCCTCGACCCGGCGGTCACCCCCGACCGGGACGCGCCGGCCCGCACCGGCCCGCACCGGGTGGTGCTGCTCACCGGTGCCACCGGATTCGTCGGCGCGTTCCTCTGCGCCGAGCTGGCCCGGCAGACCAGCGCCGAGATCGTCTGCCTGGTCCGGGCCGCCAACCCCGAGGAGGGCACCGAACGCCTGCACACCGTCCTGACCTCCTACGGCCTGCCCGCACCACCCGGGCACCGGCTGCGCGTCGTCCCCGCCGACCTGGCCCGTCCCCGCTTCGGCCTGGCCCCGGCCGACTTCGACGCCCTCGCCGACGAGGTCGACGTGATCTACCACTGTGGTGCCTGGGTCAACTTCGTGCGCCCGTACCGCTCCCTCAAGGCCACCAACGTGCGCGGCACCGAGGAGATCCTGCGGCTGTCCACCCGGGGCCGCCCCACCCCCGTGCATCACATCTCCACCCTGGCCGTCCTCGCCGGAGCCGTCGCCGACGGTGCCACGCAGGTCAACGAGGACGACCCCCTGCCACCACCGGTGGGCCACGACACCGCCTACAGCCAGAGCAAGTGGGTCGCCGAGGGGCTCATCGGCCTCGCCCGGGACCGCGGCGTACCGGTGTCGGTGTACCGGGCCGGCGCGGTGCTCGGGGACAGCCGCACCGGCGCGACCAACCGGGAGGACTACGTCACCAAGGTCATCCAGGGCTGCGTCGAGCTCGGTCTGGCCCCCACCCGCCGGTACGCCTTCGCCGCCGCCACCGTCGACTACGTCGCGCGTACCGTGGTCGCCCTGTCCCTGCGCCCGGAGACCACCGGCGGCACCTTCCACACCGTCAACCCCGACCCGCTGGACTGGAACGACATCTTCCGCCACCTGCGGGCCTGCGGCTACCGCGTGCCGAGCGTCGACTGGCAGCGTTGGCGCCACCAGCTCACCGAGCAGATCGAGGCCGACGAGACGGCGAACAGCTTCGCCCCACTGATGGCGATGCTCGGCGACACCCCGGACCGGGACATGCCCCGGATGCGCTGCGACAACGTCCGGTCGGCGCTGCCGGCCGACCTGGCCCGCCCACCGGAGCTGGACGCCGCGTTGTTCGCGCGGATGCTGGGCTTCCTCGCCCGGGGCGGAGTCCTGCCCGCACCGCCGGACGGCGATCCGGCCCGGCCCGACACCGCCCAGAAGGACCTGCTGCCATGACCATGCTGTTGACCGGGGCCACGCTCATCGACGGGCTCGGCGGCGACCCGGTGACCGACCGGGCCGTACGGATCGAAGCCGACCGGATCACGCAGGTGGGGGTCCGAGCCCCGACCGACGACGCCGACCTGGTCGACCTGAGTGGGCTGACCCTGCTGCCGGGGCTGATCGACGCGCACACCCACGTGGGCTACTCCAGCGACGTACGCGCGATGCTCACCGGGGAGCTGTCGGTGGCCGAACGGGCCGCCGACATCTTCCGCAACCTGCGCGAGACCCTGACGGCCGGGTTCACCACGATCCGGGACTGCGGTGGCCTCGACCTCGGGGTGCTGCGCACGGTACGCCGCGGACTGGTACCCGGCCCCCGCATCTGGGCCGCCGCCGTGGCGCTGTCCCAGACCGGCGGGCACGGTCGGCTGGGCTCGCCGCTGGCCCCCGCAGGTCCGTCACCGTTCTCGGTACGCGGCCTGACCGGGATGACCCCCAACGCCGACGGCGTCGAGGAGGTCCGCCGGGCCGCCCGCGAGTGCTTCCGTCAGGGCGCGTCGTTCCTGAAGATGGCCGTCACCGGCGGGGTGATCTCGGTGTCCGACTCGTTGGAGGACACCCAGTACACCGTCGAGGAGATCGCGGTCGCCGTCGCCGAGGCCCGGGCCCGCAACACGTACGTCACCGTGCACGCCCACAACGGCGCCGGGATCCGCAACGCCGTCCGGGCGGGCGTGGGCTGCGTCGAACACGGTACCGGCATCGACGGGGTCACCGCGGCGATGATGGCCGCCCACGGCGTGCACCTGGTACCCACCCTGGCCATCGCCGAGATGATGCGTACCGACTCCGAGCGGCAGGGGCTCGCCCCCGGGTTCCGGGACCGGGTCGGCGACACCGCCCAGCGCATGATCGACGCCATGCTGCTGGCCCGTGAGGCCGGTGTGCTGGTCGGCTCCGGCTCCGACCTGATCGGGCCGGACCAGAACCACCGCGGCCTGGAGCTGGTACTCAAGGCCCACGTCCTGGGGCCGATGGCGGCGATCGTCTCCGCCACCTCGGTCAACGCCCGCATCATGGGGGTCGCCGACCGACTCGGGTCGGTCGAGGTGGGCAAGCTGGCCGACCTCGTCGCCGTGGACTTCGATCCGCTCACCGCGCCGGACCTGTTCGACGACCCGGACCGGGTCGTCCTCGTCGTCAGCAACGGCACGATCGTCAAGGACACCCGCAGGTGACCCCGGCACCGCACGGACACCGGCCGACGGCCGCCGCCGTGGGGCCGGACCGGGCCGACAGCCGGCCCAACGGCACCACCGCCCCGCCCGTCCTCGGCATAGCCGGGAGGGTGGCCGCCCCAACCACCGCCGAGAAGCTGGCCGAGCTGCGGCGCCGCCGCGCCGAGGCGGAGCAGCCCGGCTCGGCCCGGGCGGCCCGCCGGCTGGCCGTCAGGGGCCGGATGACCGCGCGGGAGCGGATCCTGGCCCTGCTCGACCCCGACTCGTTCGTCGAGACCGACCGGCTGGCCCGTCGGGAGGTCGGGGGGTACGCCGGGCCGCAGCCCCCCGGGGACGGTGTCGTCACCGGTTACGGCACCGTCGACGGTCGGCAGGTGTGCGTCTACGCGCACGACGCGACCCACCGGGGCGGCAGCGCGGGAGCGGTCTTCGGCGCGAAGGTGAGCAAGATACTCGACCACGCCCTGCGCGTCGGCTGCCCGGTGGTCGGCATCAACGACTCCAGCGGTGCCCGGGTGGAGGAGGGGGTGCTGGCCCTCGCCGCATACGGCGAGGTGGCCCGGCGCATGGTGACCGCATCCGGGGTGATCCCGCAGATCTCCCTCATCATGGGCGTCTGCGCGGGTGGCGCCGTCTACACCCCGGCGTTCACCGACTTCGTGGTCATGGTGGAGAACACCTCGCACATGTTCGTCACCGGCCCGGACGTCATCCGGACGGTGACCGGGGAACGGGTGGGTATGGAGGCCCTCGGCGGTGCCACGGTGCACACCACCCGCAGCGGGAACGCCCACTACGCCGCCGCGAGCGAGGCCGAGGCCATCGACTACGTCCGGGACATGTTGTCCTACCTGCCGGCCAACAACCTCGACACGGCCCCGGCCTGGCCGCCGGCGTCCGCACTGGAGTCCACCGCCGCCGACGGGGAACTCGACACGCTCGTACCCGACCGGGCCACCACCCCGTTCGACATGCACGAGGTGATCCGGCGGATCGTCGACGACGGCGACCTGCTGGCGGTGCAGCCCCACTTCGCCCCCAACATCATTTGCGGCTTCGCCCGGATCGAAGGCGGCACGGTGGGGGTGGTCGCCAACCAGTCGCTGCACCTGGCCGGTGCCATCGACATCGACGCCGCGGAGAAGGCCGCGCGGTTCGTCCGGTTCTGCGACTCGTTCAACATCCCCGTGCTCACCCTGGTCGACGTCCCCGGATATCTGCCCGGTACCGCCCAGGAGCACCAGGGCATCATCCGTCGGGGGGCGAAGCTCGCGTTCGCCTACATCGAGGCGACGGTGCCGAAGGTCACCATCGTGGTACGGCGGGCCTTCGGTGGCGGGTACGCGGTGATGGGCTCCCGGGAGTTGGGTGCCGACCTGTGCTTCGCCTGGCCCACCGCACAGATCGGCGTGATGGGCGCGGCGGGCGGGGTCGCTCTGCTGCACCACCAGGCCCTCGCCCGGGCCGACGATCCGGCGCTGCTCCGTCAGGCCCTCGTCCAGGAGTACGAGGACCAGCTGCTCACGCCCTACCGGGCAGCCGAACACGGCTGCGTCGACGACCTGATCCTGCCGTCGGAGACCCGAACCACGGTCGTCCGCGCCCTGCGTGCCCTGAGCAACAAGCGGGTCATCCCGCCGCCCAAGAAGCACGGCAACATCCCCCTGTGATCTGCCGCCGACGGCGACGGCCACCGTCAGGTAGCCGCCGCCTCCCCGGCCGGCACCGCGGCACCGACCGGAGGCCCCGTCGCCCCGATGAGACGGGCGACCACCGCCCGGGACGACACACCCAGCTTGGCGAAGATGTTCGACAGGTGCATCTCCACCGTCTTCTCGGTCACGAACAGTTCCTGCGCCACCCGCCGGTTCGTCAGGCCCTGGCTCACCAGCACGGCGACCTGCCCCTCCCGACGCGTGAGCAGGTTGAGGCCGGCCGCCTCCGCACGGTCGTCCGGGCCTGCCCGACGCGATGAACGCGCCGCGAGCCGACGCCGTTCCACCACGGCCCGTCGGGCCAGCCGGTGCGCGCCCCATCCCTCGAACGCAGCCTGGACCGCCTTGATCTCCCGGTAGCTGTCGTCGACCTGGCCGAGCGCGGCCAGCGGGCCGACGGCCACCATCCGGGCCCTGGCGGCGTCCACCACCATGCCGGCGGAGGCCAGTTCGCGTGCCGCCACCTGCGCGGCGGCCACCGCCCGCGCCGGGTCCTCGGCGGCCAGCACCTGCGCCCGGGCGAGCAGGGCCAGACCGGTGTGGCCCGGCAGGTCGAGCACCGCGGCGACGGCGGCGGCGCGGTCGGCCCAGTGCGCCGCCAGCTCGACCCGCCCCGCGACCAGCTCCGCCCGCGTCATCGCCTCGCACCAACTGGCCTGCGAGCACAGGTCGGAAGCGGGCGGGCCGTCGTCACCCAGCCGGGCCCGGGCCAGGTACCCGGCCATGTTCCCGCCGGCCAGCCCGATCTCCACCAGCAGCCGGCGGACCAGCAGCGCGTACGGGCCCTCGGGCAGCACCGGCAGGGCATCCACGTCCGGGTCGGCCTCCGTGGTGGGCCGTATCTGGCTGTCGAGCCAGGCCAGCAGGGTGCGGGCCACGGCGATCTCGCGGTCGCCGCCGACCGCGGTGGCCACCTCCACCGCCCGCTGCGCACACTCCTGCGCCTGGATCAACCTGCCTCTGGCCTGCATCGTCACCACCAGGGCCGCGTAGAGCCGGGTGAGCAGCAGCAGTTGCCCGCCCTGTTGGGCGCCAGCGACCGCCCGGTCCAGGTGGCGGAGCGCGTCGTCGAAGCGTTCGTGCAGTATCTCGGCCTCGATCACCCAGGCGGCGGCCCGCAGACTGCGAACGAACTCGCCGTCGAGCATCGCGTCGAGCAGGTCGACCGCCTGGTCCAGCCGCTGGCGCGCGGCTGGCATGTCCAACGCGGCGGTGTCCGCCACCGCCAGCAGGGCGAGCGTGGTGGCCTCCGCCGAACGGACCCGGTGGCGATGGGCTGCGGCGTACGCCACGGCGGCCATCTCGCGGGCGGCGTCGGCGTGACCGGCGGCCAGTTCCAGACAGGCCAGTTCGAACGTGAGCATGGCCCGGCCGATGCTCTGGGTGGCGGGCAGCGCGGCCAGCTCCGCCCGGGCCAGCGCACCCGCCTCGGCACGTCGGGACAGCGACAGCTCCACCATGATGCAAAGGGCGACCGCGTGCGCACGGCGGGTCGTCGGTCGACGTTGCAGCAGCCGCAGCGCCTCGTGCAGCGCGTCCCGGCTCGCCAGCAGTTCGCCGACGGCGGCGGCCAGTTGGGCGAGGCGGACCAGCAGCATCACGCGCCGCTGGTCGTGGTCGGGCCGGTGTGGCAGCAGCCGCAGGGCCACGCGCAGCCAGTGCGCCGCGGTGACCGGCGCGTGGTGCTGCACCGCCATGGCCGCCCGGTGCAGCGTCGACACCGCGGTCAGGTCACCGGGACGGGCGGTGCGGGCGACATGCGGGGCCAGCGCCTGGGGCGGGGCACCACGCCGGCACAGCGCGGCCGCCGCCCGGTCATGCGCGGCCAACTGCCAGCCCGGGCTGACCGCGTCGTAGACCGCCCGCCACAGCACCGCATGCCGGAAGCCGATCAGCCGGCCACCGGGAACCCGACGGACGACGTCCAGTTCGGCCAGTTCGTCCAGCGCTCGGTGCACCTCGGCGTCACGGCACTGGCCGATCTGCGCGACCAGCGCCGGCTCGAACACCTCTCCCGCCACCGCCGCCGCGTCGAGGACGATGCGGCTCAGCGGGGAGGCAGCCTCCAGCTCCCCGACCAGCCTCATCCGCAGCGCGGCGGGCAGCTCACCGACGACCACCGACGCGGTGCTGCACAACCCGGTGGCGGCGGCGGCCAGCGCGTGCAGGTGCAACGGGTTGCCACCGCTGTGGCGGTAGACGGCGGACTGCCACGGCGCGCTGCACTGCGATCCGAGCAAGGTCTGCGCGTCCTGCTCGCTGATCAGCCCGAGCGGTATCTCCCGCACCCACTCGTCGCCCGGCGCGCCGACCAGGGCGGTGTGCAGGCGTACCGGGGCCTGCCGGGGCCGATAGGCCAGCACGACCAGCAGCGGCACCGGCGACGGGGAGCGCACGAGCTGGTTCAGCAGTGCGATGGTCGTCTCGTCGGCCCAGTGCATGTCGTCGACGAGCACGACCAGGGTGTTGGCGTCCGGGTCACCGGCCCGCTTTACGAGGTCACGCACCAGGCGGCTGGGCGCGGTGGCACCCGACGCCCCGCCCGCGGCGGTCTGCCGGTTGGCGCACCGGTCGCAGTCGATCAACGCGTCGAGCAACGGGGCCAGGGGTTGTGACCGCTGGCCCCGGGTGGCCGAGCTGGACACCACCCGGGCGCCCTGGCGACGGGCCAGCTCACCGAACTCGCCAAGCAACCGGGTTTTCCCGATGCCGGGATCGCCGGTGACCGCCACCACCCGGACTCCGGCTCGACCGGTCGCCTCCAGGACGCTCCGCAGGGCCGCCAGTTCGGTGTCCCGGCCCACGAACGGGGTCATCAGCACCACTGCCCCGACGCTGGCACGCCGCCGTCAGATGTCCATCGAGCCCAGGAACCGGCCATTCTAGATCGACTACCGCCTTCCAGATGAGCCATCACCCGCAATGGAGATTAGCAGGGTTGGATTGGTTTGCGGGCCGTTATCGACACCAGATTCACGCCACGCGCGCCCATGCATGTGCTTGATCCTAGGGAACTCCCCAGTGCCCGACAAACAGCCACAAGTCCATAATCTACGGTAGCCATGCGTGAGATGGAGGCGTCATTTGAGCAGACGGCTGTACGCCCTCCCTGTCGACCAGACGGGCTGGCACATCAAAGCGGGAAACACCACCGTATTCGACTGGGACTACGACGACAGCCGGGACAAACTGCTCAGCCTCTATGAAAAGGGCAAACAGCGGCAGTGGAACGCAGCGGAACGACTCGACTGGACCATCGAAATCGATCATGATGATCCGATGGGCATACCGGAGGAATCGGTCGCCATCTACGGGTCGCGCACGTGGCAATCACTCAACAGCAGAGAAAAGGCCAACGTCCGACTACACATGAACTCGTGGCAATTCTCCCAGTTCCTTCACGGCGAACAGGGCGCCCTCATCTGCTCCGCCAAGATCGTGCAGACCGTGCCGGACATCGACTCCAAGTTCTACGCCGCCACCCAGGTGGTGGACGAGGCCCGCCACGTCGAGGTGTACTCCCGCTACCTGCGAGAGAAGATCGGCTTCGCCTACCCCATCAACCCGCACTTCAAGGCCCTGCTCAACGACATCATTTCCGACTCGCGCTGGGACATGACCTACCTCGGCATGCAGGTCCTCATCGAAGGCCTTGCCCTGGCCGCGTTCGGGCAGATCCGCGACTACTCCAAGGAACCCCTCGCGCAGGCGCTCAACGCCTACGTGATGCAGGACGAGGCACGGCACGTGGCATTCGGTCGACTGGCCCTGCGCGACTACTACCCCGAGCTGACCCAGGCCGAGCGCGACGAGCGCGAGGAGTTCTGCATCGAGGCCTGCTACATGCTCCAGCAGCGCTTCGTCGGCGAGGAGGTCTGGACGGCACTCGACCTGGACGCCGCCGAGTGCGTGGCCTTCATGCGCGAGTCCGAGCACTACCAGTACTTCCGATCCAAGCTGTTCTCCCGGATCGTGCCCACCCTCAAGGACATCGGCCTGTTCGGCCCGAAACTCCAGCGGGCCTTCCGGGACATGGGCGTGCTCAGCTACCAGGACGCCGACCTCGACCGGCTGATGGCCGAGGACGAGACCGTCGCCGACGAGGTCGACCGGCTGCGCCGGGAACAGGTCGCGCAGGCGATCCGGTTCGGCGCAGATTCGTCCTGACTCCCACCGAGCGGCCGGTCCGAAAGGAGATCGCCCCGTGCGCACCCCCGCTGAGTCCATCAACTACGTCCCGCAGGCGTTGGCGCTGTTCGAGAAGTACGGTCCGGCCGAGGCGATCGTGCACCAGGACCGCCGGCTGACCTACGCCGACCTGCGGGAAGGCGTCCAGCACCTGGCCGAGGCCCTGCGCGGGCAGGGAATCGGTGCGGGCCACGCGGTGGCGGTGGTCGCCAACAACCACCCCGACGTGGTCATGCTGCACTTCGCGCTGCACCTACTGGGCTGCCGGTCCGTCTGGGTGGCCCGCGCACCCCTGGAGCACCAGCTCGGCTTCCTCCACCAGGCCCGCCCGGACGCCCTGGTGTACGACCCCCGCACCCACGCCGAGGCCGGCGTCGAACTGGCCCGCCGGGCCGCTGCCCCGGCCGTGTTCAGCCTCGGCCCCGGCACCCTCGGCACCGACCTGTGGCGGGCCCCCCGCACTGCGGTGGACCCGGCCGACGCCACGGGCGAGCCCGCGTCGGTCTTCCAGACCAGCGGCACCACCGGACGCCCCAAGCTGGTCCACCACCGCAACCTGCTCTTCCAGACGATCCTGGAACTCGCCACCCGGTGGGCGGGAGAGGGCCGTCCGACCCGCCACCTCTACTACGGCGTGTTCTGGCACGTCAGCTCGCAACTAGGCGTCATGGGCATGCTGTTCGCCGGTGGGACGCAGGTGATGTGCGACTCCTTCGACGCGGCGCGGTTCTTCACCCTGATCGAGCAGGAGCGCATCACCAGCACGAACGCCGCCTCACCCCGCCTGTACGAGATGCTGGACTGCCCGCTGCTCGGCCGGACCGACCTGAGCAGCCTGGAGATGATCACCCTGGGCGGCTCGACCGTCGCCCCGGCCCGGCTGACCCAGGCACTCGAACGCTTCGGGCCCATCGTGCGCGTCGCCTACGGGATGAGCGAGGCGCCCCTGATCACCGAACTCAACGGCGACGAGCACGACCCGAGCCGGCCTCACCTGCTGCGCTCCTGCGGACGGGCCTACGGCGACGTGCGCATCGCCGTCCGGGACGACGCCGGGCGGGATCTGCCGCCCGGACAGCACGGTCACGTGTGGATCTCCGGTTCGCTGGTCATGGCCGGGTACTGGGGTCAGCCGGAGCTGACCGCCGGAACACTGGTCGACGGCTGGCTGCGCACCGGGGACACCGGACATCTCGACGAGGACGGCTACCTCTACCTGGTGGGGCGCGACCAGGAGCTGATCGTCACCGGTCCCGGTGCGGTCAACGTCTACCCGGGACCGATCGAGGACGTCCTGACCGCCCACCCCGACGTCCACGACGCGGCCGTCACCGCCGTACCGGACGACGCCTACGGCGAGGCGGCGTACGCCTTCGTCGTGCCCGTAGCGGGCGCCACCGTCACCCCCGAAGAGCTCCGCGACCTGGTCACCGAGCGGCTCGACACCAACTGGACCCCGCGCGACGTGGAGTTCGTCGACGCGTTGCCCATGATCGGCTACGGGAAGGTCGACAAACGCGCACTCCGTGACCGCTATCTCGCCCGTACCGGCACGGCAGTCGGTCCACCGGAGTGACGGTGCCCACCCGGTCCCGGGTCGCTCTCGTCGGTCTGCTCACCGCCGGAACGATCTCCGACACCGGCACCCGGGTGTCCACGGTGACCCTGCCCTGGCTGGTCCTGGTCACCACCGGCAGTCCCACCCAGATGGGCCTGGTCGTCGCGGCCGAGATGCTGCCCTACGTGCTGACCAGCGCGCTGGGCCCGCCGCTGGTGGACCGGCTCGGTGCCCGCCGGGTCTCCATCACGGCCGACCTGGCCAGCGCCGCGGGCATGGTGCTGCTGGCCAGCGTCTACCATTTCGGGTTCGCCACGCTGCTCGGCCTGGTCGCCGTCATCGGTGTCCTCCGTGGTCTCGGGGACAACGCCAAGCGGGCGATGGCGCACGCCACCATCGCAGCCGCAGGCGCGTCCATGGCCCGGGTCAGCGCCATCGACGACGGCCTGCACCGGACGAGCATCCTCGTCGGCGCTCCGGCCGCCGGTGTGATCATCGCCTGGTTCGGCATCACCCAGGCCATCCTGATCGACGCGGCGTCCTTCGCCGTGGCCGCGGCCGTCGTGACGGCGCTGATCCCGGCGTCCATCGGGCGGCCCACGCACACCGCCGCGGCGGACCGGGAGCCGTACCTGAAGGCGCTCGGCATCGGGCTGCGTCACCTGCGCCAGGACCAGGTCGCCGTCGGGATCTTCGCGGTGATGTTCATCATGAACCTGTTCAACCAGGCCAGCGTCGCCGTCTACATCCCCGTCTGGGTCGACCGGGTGCTCGGCAACCCGGCCGCGCTCGGCGCGGTCAGCGCCGCGCTCGCCCTCGGCGCGCTCGTCGGCAACATCGGCTTCACCATCGCCGCCACCCGGCTGCCCCGGTACCTCACCTTCACGCTCGGGCTGCTCGTCGGTGGGGCCCCGCGCTTCCTGGCCCTGGCGTTCAGCCATGACCTGCTGGTGGTGATCGCCATCACCTTCGTCTGCGGCGTGGCGCTGTCCTCCGTCAATCCGATCATCGCCGCCACCATCCTGGAACGCACCCCGCCACCGTTGCAGGCCCGGATGTTCGGCCTCGCCACGGCGGTCTCCTGGGCCAGCATCCCGATCGGCGGCGTACTCGGCGGCTGGGCCGCTTCCGCGCTCGGGTTGACCACCGCGATCGCCCTGAGTGGACTGCTGTACCTGCTGGTGGCGCTCACCCTGGTGCTGCGTCCCGCCCGCTGGCGCCGCCTGGACGAACCACCGCCCACCACGGCGACCACCGCCGAACCGGCCCGGACGTGACCACCACTGCGGCCTATCCCGCCGACCCCGACGCCCCACGTCGGCAGCCTCGGCGACGTCCCGACAACCCCAACGGTCCACGTCCCCCCGATCCACCCGTGACCGGTCAGCACTGCGGAAGGCGCCAACGACATGCACGTTCGAGACGACTACGGGCTCAGCATCGCCGAAGCGGACGCGCACCAGGCACTCGCCGCACACCGCGCCGGTGACCTGCCCCCGGTCGCACTCATCCGGGTTCCCGCCCCGCCCCGGGACGCCTGGGCGGACCTCGCCCGGGCCGGATTCGTCCGCAAACCGAGTTGGCTGAGCTGGCGGGCGCCCACGCCGTGCTCGGTCGACGACTACGCCGCCCGGCTCACCCGCAAGGCCCGCCAGGACCTCCGCCGGGCCATCGACCGGGCGGCCGGCGCTGACGTACGCATCGAGGTGCACCAGACGCTCAGCGGCGACCAGCTCGACCCGTTCCTCGCCCTGTACGAGAACCGGGTCAATGGCATGCGTTTCGGCTTCTCGTTCGCCGGCTCGATGCGCGCCGGCATGATCGACAATCCGACGACCTTCGGCGTGTTCGCCTACGAGAAGGGCAAGCTGGTCGGCGGCTGCCTGTGCCGGGAGTACCCGCAGGACAACTCGGTGTGGCTGCTGTTCTCCGCCGTCGAGCCCCGCTGGCGGGAGCACAGCCTCGGCCGGGTGATCTACCTGCACGCCTTCGAGGAGACCCGCAGGCGCGGCTGGCCCGAGGTGACCATGGGCAACGACCCCAACCTGTACGGGCACGTCGCCAAACCCGGCCTGTTCCTGTTCAAGACCCGCCTCGGCTTCGAGCCGGTACCCGCCAAACCCATCGGCCGGGCCCCGGCCGGCGACTGCGCCGACCTGCTGCTCTCCGTCGAGGCGCTGACCACACCCGTGGTCGTGCTGGGCTACGCCGATGACGACTCCCACGATGCCGTCAGCGCGCCCCGACTGACCACCCACGTCTACGGTGCCGGGCCGGAGGTCGACGTCGACCGGTACACCACCCGCACCGTCCGCACGGTCAGCCGCGTCGACCTGCCGACGCCGACGGCCCCTACCAGCGTCTGAGCCCTGAGTCGCAGTCCTGCTTCACCGTCGTACCCACCGGCCGCTGCGGACCTGACCTACCCAGGGAACCTGAGCCGCACAGCCCCCGATTGTGAGGGTGGAAATGGTCTGTTCGCTCGTCTGCGCCTGCTCGTCCGCCGAGGCGGCGCACGTGCCCCGTCGTCGGCTCCGGATGTCCCCATGAACACGGACCTCACTCAGGGAAGATCGATGCCCGACCAGCAGACCGTGCCAGCAGCGACGAGGATCTCCGTGCTCGGGCCGTTGCGCGTCGAGCACCTCAATCGCACCGTGCCACTCGGGCCGAAGGTCTCCGGCCTGCTGTCGGCGCTGGTGCTCCGCGTCGGTCGGCCGGCCGACGCGCGCCAGCTCGTCGACCTGCTGTGGGGTAGGTCCGCCTCGGCGGCAGCCGAGACGACTCTTCGCAGCCACGTCTCGCACCTGCGCCAGAAGCTGGAACTCCCGCCCGGGCGGGACGGCCCGGCGGCCACCGTGCGGACGGTGGGTACGCCGGCCAGCAGGGGCTACCTGCTGGAAATGGAGCGGGACAGCATCGACGCACACGTCTTCGAGAACGCGGTGGTCGACGGCAGCCGGTTGCTGCGGACCGGCGGTACCGCGGAGGCGCGGCAGGCGGCGAAGCTGCTCCGGGACGGACTGGCGCTGTGGCGCGGCACCGCGTTCGCGGACATCGCCCACTGGTGGGGCGCCACGGCCGAGATCAATCGCCTGGACGCCCTGCGCCGCTCCGCGATGCAGATCCGCGCCGAGGCGCTTGTCGAGATCGGCAGCTACGTCGAGGCCACGGGGGAACTCGCCGGCATGCTCGCCGTTGATCCGTACAACGAGAAGGTGCGTCGCCTGCTGGCGCTGGCGCTCTATGCCGACCAGCGGGTGGACGAGGCGGCCGAGGTCTGCCGGGAGGGACTGACCCTGCTGGCGTGCCGTGGCCTCGACGCACCCGACCTTCATGACCTCCAGCGGAGGATCCTGCGGAGGACGGTTCCGGTCGAGGCCCGTCCGGCCGTCCCCCGGCTGCTGCCGCCGGCCCCGCCGATCTTCGTCGGTCGGGCCGCCGAGCTGGAGACGGGCACCCGGCTGCTGGACGGCGCGGGCTGGCGTCCGAAGACGCTCGTCCTCAGCGGCCCGGCGGGCATCGGCAAGAGCACCTTCGCCGTCCACCTGGCGCACCGGCTCGCCGACCACCTGCCGGGCGGGCAACTCTACGTGGACCTGCGCGGATTCGACGCCCTCTGTCCACCGCTGTCCGTTCCGGAGGTGATCCGGACCGTCCTGCTGGCCCTGGGCGTGCCGCCGGACCGCTTGCCCGTCAGTGTGGACGGCCAGTTGGCGCTGTACCGCAGCCTGCTCGTCGACCGCCGGATGCTGATCGTGTTCGACAACGCGGCGGACGCCCACCAGGTACGGCCGTTGCTGCCCGCAGCAACGGGCTGCCCGGTCATCGTGACCAGTCGCAGCAGGCTCACCAGCCTGCTGGCCACCGGTACGGCCCTGCCACTCTCGCTCGGCCCGTTGTCCGATGTCGAGGCGCGGGAGCTGCTCGAACGGCGCCTGGGCGTCGATCGGACCGCCGCCGAGCCGGCGGCGGTGACCGACCTCGTCGACTACTGCGGCGGCAACCCGCTGACCCTGGCGGTGACCGCCGCCCAGACGGCCAACTTCCCGGGGCTGCGACTGGCGGAACTGGCCGCCGAACTGCGGGTGCCAGAGACCCGAGTCGACGCCCGGTCCACGGTCGAGGCCGCCGCCGACGTACCCGGCACCGGCCACCTCGTGGCGGCCCCTCGGGATCAGCTCGTGACGGCCTCCGGGGCACCGTAGGTCGCCGGGGCACCCAGGACGTCCCGCACCATGAGCACGGCCTCCAGCCGGTTGCGGGCACCGAGCTTGGCGAGCGCGTGCGAGACGTGGCTCTTGACGGTGGCCATCGACACCCCGCAGAGCTCCGCCGCCTCGGCGGTGGTCAGCCCCTCGCCGAGCCGGCAGAGCACCTCGCGTTCCCGGGCGGTCAGCTTCTGCACGGCGTCCTGGGACCGTCGGTCCGTCGCAGCCGGGTTGACGTAGAGGTTCAGCAGGGCCGGGGAGAGCACCCGGTTCCTGCCGGTGACCGCCTGCACACTGCCGGCCACACCGCCGAGGTCGGCCTCCTTCACCAGGCAGCCGGCCGCGCCGGCCGACACCGCCGCGTCGAGACTGCGCCGGGACCAGTCCAGGCACAGCAGAACGACCCTGATCCGTCGGGCGGTCAACTGCCGGATCGCACCGACCATCGGTTCCCCGTGGCTGGCTCCGAGGACCGCCACGTCGACGCGTTGCAGGGGCCAGTCCGCCAAGGGGCGGCGGCTGTCCACCTCCGCCACGACGTCGAGCTGGCCGTTGCCGTTGAGCACGTCGTGCAGTAGCTGACGCCAGAGCGGGTCGTGGTCCGCGACCAGGACACGGGTCCGCAGGTGGGGGCGGGTCTCGCCACCGTCGGACGTCGGCCGCGACCGGAACTGGTGCGTCGTGCCCTGGACCATCGTCATCTCGGCACCTCTGTCTGCAGGTCGGCTGCGCTCGATCGCTGTGCTCCGTCGCGGAACCGAAACTCGTAACGGATCCGCCGCTGTGCCTCACCGAGCAACGCGGCCAGGTCGGCATGCCGGTCACAGCGGCCCCAGAGCAGGTCGAGGTGCCGGGTCATCACGTCGGCGGCGAGGACGTCACCCACCCGTGCGTACGCCCGGAACCCGTCGATGCCGTCGAGGCTGCGGACCTCGGCCGCGCCGCCGATCGAGAGGAGTTCGCAGGGCTCGACCGGGGCCAGGGTGTGGTACTGGAAGTGGACCTGGCCCGGCTGGTCGACCGGGGGTGCGGTCACCGGTTGGCCCAGTGCCAACTGCCCGGCGAGGCGGACCACGTCGAAGCCCGCGCAGTGCCGGGCCAGGGCGTTGATGTGACCGCCCAGGCGACCGTTCACCTCGATGATCCGGGGCCCGCGCCCGGTCAGCTTGATCTCGGTCTGGGTCAGACCGGGGCCCAGGTCGAGCGCGGTGAGGGCACGCGTGGCGAGGTCCAGGATCTCCTGTCGCTCCGCGTCGGTCACCGCCGCCGGCCAGAACTGCCCCACCTCCCGGAAGGGCGGTGCCAGCGGCAGTTTCCCGGTGACGGCGAGGTGCCGCAGGCCGTGCGGCCCGTGGTAGCTCTCCACCGACACGAAGTCGCTGTACGGTCCGTCCGACCGGCCCACCAGCAGTTCCTCCACCACGACGGTGGCCGTCCGGCCGGCGGGCAGGAGCGAGGCGAGCACCCGGTGTGCCGCCGCGTCGTCGGTGACCACGTACGTGTTGCGGCTGCCCTGGCCGTACACGGGCTTGACCACGGCGGGCAGGCCGACGTGTTCCCGGGCAGCGGCCCACTCGTCGACCGAGGAGATCGGGCGGCTCCGGACGTCGTCGACGCCGCGCAGGCGCAACCGCTCGCGTTGCCGCACCTTGCTGGTCAGGATCTCGGTCGTGGCGATCGGGTGGAAGGGCAGTCCGAGCGCATCGGCCAGCCACGCCGTGACCGGCAGCATCGGCTCGGAGAAGGTCAGCACCGCCGCCGGGTTGAGCCGCCGCACCGCCGCCAGATCCGCCTCGCGGTCGACGGTCAACGGTACGACGTCGCCCAGCCGGCGCAGCACCTCCCCGGTCCGGCGGGTGTGGTCGCTCGGGTTGACCAGGAACGCCACCGGGCCGAGTGCCCCCAGCCCGACGGCGATCTCCGCGGCCGACGCGGCGCCGCGGTCGTACACGACCACCAGCGGGCCGGCCATCAGCCGGGCATCCCCGCCACCGAGTGCAGCGCACTGCGGTACAGCTCCAGGTACGTCGTCGCCTGCGCCTTGTCGAACAGGTCGGGGTCGTAGGCGACCGCGACGGCGGTGCCGAAGTCACGAGAGTTGATCATGAAGTCGACCATGAACGGGAAGCTGGCCTTGTCGAAGGCCCACCACGCGCCGGGCCGGATCGCGGTCAACTGACCCAACTGGTCGTACACATGGAAGTGGGTGAAGTTGAACGCCACGTCGAACGGTGGCCGGCCCAGCCGCTGCTCGATCATCGCCAACGGGTACCGGCGGTGCCCCATCCCCCGCTGCTCGGCGGCGAGGGCGCTGCGGCACAGCTCCCCCTGGTCCGCCGGCACGACCGGGACACGAATGGGCACCGTGTTGAGGAACAACCCGACGAGCAGGTCGGCACCGGCGGTCTCCGGCCGCCCGTTGACCGTCAGGCCGGTCACCACGTCGCGGTCACGCCCGGTCCAGCTGCTCAGGGCCCGGACGTGGCAGCCGAGGACCAGACTCTTCAGGGGAACGCCGATGGTCCCGGCGGCGGCCCGGAGGCCGTCCAGCAGGGTTTCCCCCACCTCGAAGCTGATCGTCTCGCGGGGGTCAGCCGCACCGCCGAACCGCCCCCGGTCGAGCAGCAGCCCGGGTACGTCCGCCTCGGTGCGCCAGTAGTCGGCGGCCTCCTGGTCGTCGATCGCCTCCCGTTCCAGCCGGAGGAACTCCCGTTGGCCAGACTCCGGCGGCAGCGGCAGGCCGGCCGGGTGGCCGGTGAGTCTCGCGTCGTACAGCGCCAGCAGTTCGTAGCAGAGTCGCGCGTAGCTCCAGCCGTCGAGGATCGCGTGGTGGATCGTGAGGGTGAGGTGGAAGCGGTCCTGGAGGGCCACCACGTGGCAGCGGAGGACCGGCGGGCGCCCCCAGTCGAGGGCCTGGGACAACTGCGTCTCGCGCCAACGGGCGACCGGTTCGGCCGTGGTGGCGTACTCGACGGCCAGCGGTGGGTCCACCGAGGACCACAGCAGTTGCGCGGGGACGCTGTAGCCGCCCAGGTCGAAGGAGGAACGCAACGCCTGGTGACGGTCACACAGCTCGGCGAGTGCGGCGGTGAACAGCGCCTCGTCGAACGGCCCGGTCACCTCGACACCGACGAGGTCCTGGTAGAGACGGGGATCACCCGACGCCTCGCTCAGGTAGATGATCCCCACCTGCAGGGCGGAGGCGGGCCAGGCGTCGCGTACCCCCGCCGGCATCAACGCCTGGTCATAGGGATCCAGGAGAGCGAACGGCCGGTGCTCACGCCCTCCGTCGCCAGGTTCGTCACGTCCGTGGCGGCCGGCCACCGCCGCCACCAGCTCGCTGACCGTCGGAAAGAACAGCAGGTCGCGCAGTTCGATCGGGATACCCCGCGCGTTGGCGTCCGCGACCACCCGCAGGGCGATGAGCGAGTCCCCGCCGAGGGCGTAGAAGTCGTCATCGGGACCGATCGGCTGGTCACCGAGGTGCCGTCGCCAGATCTTCACCATGGCCTGCGTCGCGTCGCTCATTCGTCGAACTCCCTCGGGGATGCGGTGCGCCGCCGGGTCAGCACCGGCAGATGTGTGATGCCGGCGATGAAGTTCGATGCCAGGTGCTCCACCGGCCCGTCGAGCTCGATCCGGTCGAACGCCCGGAACAACTCGGTGAAGAAGACGGCCAGCGTCATCCGCGCCAGCGGTGCGCCGAGGCAGTAGTGCGGGCCGAACCCGAAGGCGATGTGCCGGTTGTCCGGGCGGGTGATGTCGAACCGGTAGGGATCGGTGAAGGCCTCCGCGTCCCGGTTCGCCGACCCGATCCAGACCGCGACCGCCTCGCCCCGGCGTACCAGGCCGCCGCTGAGTTCCACGTCCTGCTGGGCGTGCCGCAGGAAGCTGTTGGCCGGCGACGTCCACCGCAGGCCTTCCTCCACCAGGCCGGTCACCGCCTCGGGCGCGGCGACCGACTGCGCCGGATGTTCGATCAACGCGAGGACGGTTCCGGTGACGGCGTGCGGGGTGGTGGCGTTCGCGCCGAGCAGCAGGCTGTAGCAGTTGTAGATGACCTCTTCGGTGGTCAGCCGCCGGCCACCGGCCAGCATGCTGGTCAGGTGCCCGATCAGATCGTCCCGCCGCTGGCACCGGTCGTCGCGCAACTGACCGGCGAAGTAGTCGAACAGGCCGTGGTGGGCGATGGCCAGGGTGGCGGCCGGGTGCCGCACCCTCAGCCCGGGGTCCTCCGGTGCGGCGGCCATCGCCGTCCACCGGGTCAGCTCGGCCCAGTCCGGTTCGGGGATTCCCATGAGCATGCCGGCGACCGCCATCGGCAACTGCGCGACGCACTCGGCGAGGTCCCACTCCGTACGGTCGAGCACGGGGCGCAGAACCCGGCGGACCGCCCGTACGACGCCTGGTTCGAGGTCCCGTACCGCCCGCGCACTCAGCACCCGGTTGAGCGGGGTACGCAGCTCGGTGTGCCGGGGCGGGTCCGTCGACACCAGCATCAGTCCGGCCGCCGCGTCGCCGTGGCCCAGCTGCTGCAGGAGGCTGCCCCGCTCCGAGGTGAACCCGCGGTGGTCGCCCAGCACCCGGCAGGCGTCCCGGTACCTGGTGACCGACAGGAAGGTTCGGCCGTCCGGCAGGGTCTGCCGGTGCAGCGGATGCCGGGCCCGCAGCTCGGCCCACACCGGGTGCGGGTCACCGGTCGCGTAGAAGTCGGGGGCGAACAGGTCGACGTCCCCCACCGGCACGGTCAGGGCTGCCACGGCGCTGGGGATCCTCACCGGAGTTCCCGGTGGGCCGCCTGCAGGGTGCGGGCCAGTCCGGCCGGCGTCGGGTCGGTGTAGAAGGCCAGCGGGGACACCTCGACACCGTGCGCCTGCCGGAGTTCCGTGAGGATCTGCACCCCGAGCAGCGAGTGGCCGCCGAGTTCGAAGAAGTCGTCGTCGGCGCCGATGCCGTCCAGGCCCATCAGGTCCTCCCAGAGCTGGGTGATGGTCAGCTCCAGTTCCGTGCCCGGTTTGCGGTGGTCGGCGCTCAGCTCGGGCCGGCTGTGGGACTCCCGGCTGGCCAGCTCGGTGCGGTCGACCTTGCCGTTCGCCGTCAACGGCAGCGCGTCCAACCTGGTCACCCGGGCGGGGACGGCGTACGACGGCAGTACCGCGGTCAGCCGTCGGCGCAGGTCCAGCACGGATGCGGTCCCGGTGAGGAAGGCCGCGAGGCGTCGACCCCCGCGGGCGTCGTCCTGCACCACGACCGCCGCACCCGTCACGCCCGGCACACCGACCGCCACCGCCTCGACCTCGGCCGGCTCGACCCGGAAGCCCCGGATCTTGACCTGCCGGTCCCGCCGGCCGACGAACTCCAGGTGCTCCCCGGCACGCCGGACCAGGTCGCCGGTGCGGTACATGCGCGCACCGGGGGTGGCGGCGAAGGGGTCGGCGAAGAAGCGGGCCGCGGTGAGGGCCGGGTCACCGAGGTAGCCGTGGGCGATCCCCGACCCGCCGACGTACAGCTCCCCGACCTGACCGTCGTGCACCGGCCCGAGCCGGTCGTCCAGGACGTACGCGGTGGTGCCGCGGATCGGCCGCCCGATCGGGACGGTGCTGCCGGTGACCAGGGAGCTCATCCGGTGGCAGGTACTGAAGGTGGTGTTCTCCGTCGGCCCGTACCCGTTGATCAGGACGGTGTCGGGCAGCGCGGTCACGGCGCGGTTCACGTGCGCTACGGAGAGCACGTCCCCACCGGCGAGCAGGTGCCGCAGTCCGCGCAGGTGGTCGAGGCCGACCTCGACCACCCGGTGGAACAGGCCGGCGGTGAGCCACAGCACCGTGGCGCCGTGCTCCGCGACGAAGGCGCACAGCTCCTCCGGCGAGAGGTCCACCGGCGGCGGGACGACGAGGCAGGCCCCGTTGAGCAGCGGGGCCCACACCTCCAGCGTGGAGGCGTCGAACGCCAGCGGCGCGTACTGGACGAACACGTCGTCGGGGCGTACGGGCAGGAAGTCGCTGTCCACCACCAGCCGGACGACGGCACGGTGCGGTACGCACACCCCCTTGGGCAGGCCGGTGGACCCCGAGGTGTAGGCGAGGTAGGCGAGGTGGGCGGGACCGGACTGGCCGGCGGCGAACCCGGCCGGCCCGTCGTCCCCGGTGTCCTCGACCGGCAGGGCCCGGCACCCGGTCGGCAGGTCCGACAACCCGGACGACGTGGTGAGGACCAGTTCGACGGCCGCGTCCCGGAGGATGGCGTCACGGCGCTCCGGCGGGTAGCGGTCGTCGAGCGCGACGTACGCGGCACCGCAGCGGAGGATCGCCAGCAGGCCGACCACGGTCGCGGCGGACCGGGGCAGGTGCACTCCCACCACCGTCCCCGGTACCGCGCCCGCCTGCCGCAGCCGGCGGGCGAGCCGGTCGACGCGCCGGTGCAGCTCGGCGTAGGTCAGCTCACCGTCCCAGGCCCGCACCGCCGTCCGGGCGGGGTGCCGTGCGGCGATCTGCCGGAACAACTCGTCCATCATCGCGGGGCACGCTCCTGTAGTTGCGCGGACAGCAGGGCGAGCAGCGGCTCGGGTGCGGTCAGGAACTCGTAGTGGCCCCCCGCGAGGACGTCGAACCGCACGTCGTCGCCGTAGTGCTCCCAGCCGCGTAGTTCGGCCTCGGTCACCTCCGGGTCGTCGGCCCAGCGCAGCACCGTGACGGGCATCGGGACCGGTGCCGGCTCGTCGAGCCGGTAGTGGCGGTTGGCCTCGAGGTCCTCGCGCAGTACCGCCAGGCTGAGGGCCAACATCGCGGGATCCGGCTGTCCGCCGCGCCGCACCGCGAGGCCGGCCAGTTCGTCGAGGAGTTCCTCGTCGGTAAGGGCCAGGAACCGGTCGTGCGGACAGTGGTGGGGGGCGACCTGGGCCGAGACCACGAGCCCGGCCGGCAACGCCAGCCGGTCGGCGGGCAGGCGGCGAGCCGTCTCGTACGCCGGCAGTGCACCGGCGCAGTGTCCGAAGAAGACGAACGGCCGGTCCAGCAGCGGCAGCAGTTGCTCGGCCAACACGTCCGCCAGCTGCGGGTAGCTCCGGTAGTGCGGCTCCCGGATGCGGTTCTCCCGACCGGGCAACTGCACCAGGCACACTTCGATCCCGTCGATCCAACGGGGCCACCGGTTGAACATCGACGCACCCATACCCGAGTACGGGAAGCAGAAGATGCGGCCGACGGACTCGTCGGACGGGTCGCGCAGCAGCCAGCGGTGGCGCTTCACGACCCGGACTCCCGTGCCGGGCCGGCCGGCTGCGGGTCGGCCCGGTTCGCCTCGACGTGGCCCCGGCCGTCCGGCCGGTCGAACGGATCCGTCATTCTTCTTCTCCCTGCATCGCGCGTATCGGTGCCGAACCGTTCCGGCGCAGCAGGGGCAACTGCCGCCGGACGAGTTCGCCGAGTTCCGCGGCCCTGTCGCGGTAGTAGAAGTGGTCGCCGGGCAGCAGCGCGATCGTCGCCGGCCCGACGGTCAGGTCCGCCCAGCCGCGCAGGTGCTCGGGTGTGATGTCCGGGTCGGCGTCGCCACCGACGACCAACATCGGGCAGCGGAGCGGCTGTGGCGACCCGACGTGCCGTGCGGCCAGCAGCGTGTCGGAGCGGATCGCCTGGATCGCGAGACGCAGCATCTCCGGGCTGTCGAGCAGCTCGTCGGTCATGACGTTCTCCTGGCGGAGCAGGGCGACCCACTGCCCGACGTCACGCGCCTCGATCTCGTCGGCGCGCAGCGTCGTGACCCCCGTCGGCTGGGCCGACGAGATCACCACGAGCTCGACGTGGCGGCCGGAGCGCGTGAGCCGGTGCGCCAGCTCGAAGCAGAGCAGTCCGCCCAGGCTGTGCCCGAGCAGCACCAGGTTGCCGGTGGCGTGCCGGTCGATCTCCGCCGCCATCTGGTCGGCCAGGTCGTGCAGGCTGGCCGTGGCCGGCTCACCGATCCGGGGCCCCCGCCCCGGATACTGCAGGACGAGGGTCTCGTCGGCGGCCACCGCCACGTGCCGCAGCAGGTCGTACACGGAGTACGCGCTGCCGCCGCCGTACGGGGCCACCACGATGGTCCGCGTGGCCCGGCCGCCGGGCCGGCCCGCACCGTGGCGGTACCGCCACAGCCCTCGCGTCATCGGCTCCAGCGCCATCGGCACACCCACTTTCCTCAATGGGTCTCGGCCCAGTGAAGCACCCGACTGTGGAACCACTGTGGAACCGGCGTGGAAGGTGGGGCCGGTAGCCGGGCACCCGGCTACGGCCCGGTCCTTTCGGCGCCGTGGGACCGTCCGCCTTTGGTGGAGGCCGAGTGCCCGCGTTCCACCATCGGTTGAAGACAGGGCCGCCCCATCAACGACATGATCTGGGGAACTCGCCTGGCCGCGGTTGACCGGTACGCGGCTGCGCCGGGCCGCATCGACCCTGCCGAGCAGGTGCTTCCGTCGCCGCGAGTGAGGAAATGGGCATGACACCGACCGAATCGAGCCGTGGTGTCGGCGGCGGCGCCGACACCCTACTGGCCGGCTTCGCCCACTCCGTGCGTCGTCATCCCGACCGGATGGCCGTCGTCTCGGACGAGCGGGTGCTCACGTACGCCGAGCTGGACGAACTCGCCGAGGCCGTCGCCGCCGAGATCCAGGCCCGGACCGGCGAACCCGGTGCCCGTATCGGCATCTTCCTGCCCCGTTCCGCCGATCTGGTGCTGGCGGCTCTCGCCGTGATCAAGGCGGGCCACTCGTACGTCCCGCTCGATCCGGGCGACCCCCGGGCCCGGCTGGAGCGCATCCTCGAGGTGGCCGAACCCGCCCTGGTCATCACCACCGGCGACCTGGCGGACGGCCTGCCACCGGATACCGCGGTGCTCCGGCTGCACCACACCCCGCCACCGGGCCTGCCCTACTCGGTCCCGTCGGTGGACGTCTCCGCCTGCGCGTACATCATCTTCACCTCCGGAACGACCGGTCAGCCCAAAGGCGTACGCATATCGCACGGCAACGCACTGCACCTGTTCCGGTCGACGGATTCCCTCTTCGCGTTCGACGAGCACGACGTGTGGTCGATGTTCCACTCCTTCGCGTTCGACTTCGCCGTCTGGGAGATGTGGGGGGCGTTGCTCCACGGCGGGTGCGTGGTCGTCGTACCGGAGCGTGTCGTCCAGGACCCGGCCGCCTTCCGGCGCCTGTTGCGGGACCGGCGGGTGACCGTGTTGAGCCAGACGCCGACCGCCTTTTACCAGCTTGTCACCGAGGAGCAGAGGCACGACGACCGGCTGTCGGTACGTCGGGTCGTGTTCGGCGGCGAGGCGCTGCGCTTCGCCACCCTGGCACCGTGGATCGCCAAGTACGGCGACGAGGCGGTCGAGCTGATCAACATGTACGGCATCACCGAGACGACCGTCCACGCCTCCTACCGCCGGATCCGCGAAGCCGACCTGCGCCAGAGCGCGAGTCTCATCGGCGTCCCGCTGCCGAACTCCCTCATCCGGCTGGTCGACGACCAGCTCGATCCGGTGCGACCGGGGCACGTGGGTGAGATCGTCGTCGCCGGGCCGGGGGTCGGGCTCGGCTACCATGCCCGGCCCGACCTGACCCGGCAGCGGTTCCTCGACCTGACCGACGACGACGGGCAGTCGGTCCGCGGCTACCGGTCCGGTGACCTCGCCCGGCTCCGACCGGACGGCGACCTCGAGTACCTGGGCCGAGCCGACAGCCAGGTCAAGATCCGCGGGTTCCGGATCGAACTCGGCGAGGTCGAGGCGGCACTGGTCCGACAGCCGGCGGTCCGCGCCGCCGCGGTGGCCGTCCGGACCCTCCCGACCGGGGACGAGGCCCTCGTCGGATACGTCGTGCCCACCGAAGACGGCGTGCCGGACCAGCGCCGGCTCCGCGACGATCTGTCGTTCGTCCTACCCGGGCACATGGTGCCGGTGGCCTTCGTGGTGCTGGACGCGCTGCCCCTCACCGGCAACGGAAAGCTCGACCGGGCGATGCTGCCCGATCCGGTCCTCGCCGCCGACGGCGGCCGCGCTCCACGGTCGCTGCCGGAGGAACTGCTCTGTCAGCTCTTCGCCCAGGCCCTCGGCCGTCCGACGGTGGCCCCGGACGACAACTTCTTCGTGCTGGGCGGGCACTCGCTGTCCGCCGTCCGCCTGACCAGCCGGATCAGGGCGGTCCTCGGCCTGGAGGTGAGCATCCAGGAGCTGTTCGAGTCGCCCACCGTCGCCGCGCTCACCCCGAGGATCACCGCCACGACCGACCGCCCCCCGTTGACCCGGTGTGCCCACGGTGACGACGTGCCCCTGTCGCCCGCGCAGCGGCATCGCTGGTCGCTGCACCAGGAAGCCGGAGCCACCCCGGCCGGTCAGGTGTCGTCCGCGCTCCACCTGGCCGGCGGGGTCGCCGTGGCCGCGCTCGACGCCGCACTCACGGATGTCGTGCGCCGGCACGCCGTGCTCCGCACCCAGTTCACGGAACACCACGGGACACCCGTCCAGCGGATCGTCGGCCCTGAGGCGATCCGGCCGCCGCTGGTCGTCGAGCCGATGGACGCGGAGAAGCTGGCCGAGTCCGTCGCGGCCGTCACCCGGGAGCCCTTCGACCTCCGGCAGGACCCGGCCGTACGGGCCAGGCTGTTCCTCGTGGACGAGAACCGGTCGGTGCTGGTGCTGGTGCTGCATCCCCTCGCCGCGGACGAGTGGTCGCTGCCTCCCCTGCTGCGCGATCTGGCCGAGGCGTACGGTGCCCGGCTCGCCGGTCGCCAGCCGCGCTGGCAGCCGATGCCGGTGCAGTACGCCGACCACGTCGTGTGGCAGCGGGACCTGCTGGGCGACGCCGACGATCCGGACAGCGTCGCGGGGCGGCAGCTGGCCTTCTGGAAGGGGTACCTGAGCGGCATACCGGCCGAACTCGCGCTGCCGGCCGACCGGCCGCGACCGACCGACCCGCGGTCCCGCGTCGACCTGGTCCCGGTCGACATCGATGCCGACCTGCATGTCGGGCTCGCCAGGCTGGCCGACGCGAGCGGCACGACCGTCGACATGGTGCTGAAGGCGGCACTGGCCGCGCTGCTCACCGGGCACGGCGCGGGCACCGACCTGCCGCTCGCCGTCCCGGTCCCCGGACGGACCGAGGCCGCCCTGGAACGGCTCGTCGGGCTCCTCGGCAACACGCTGGTGACGCGGGTCGACACCGCCGGGGATCCGACCTTCGCGGAGCTGCTGGTCCGGGTACGCACCGCGGACCTGGCCGCGTACGCGCACCAGGATCTGCCCTTCGCACGGCTGGCCGAGCGACTCGATCCGGTGCGCTCGACCAGCCGGCACCCGCTGGCCCAGGTCATGGTGGGCGCCCGGCCCACGGTCGCGCCCGACTTCGCCCTGCCCGGGCTCGGCGTGGCGGTGGAGCCGATCGGCGACGACACCGCGGCGTTCGACCTGTCGTACCGGTTCGAGAAGCGGCGCGACGCCGACGGCCAGCCGCAGGGGGTATGCGGCGCCCTGGTGTACCGCGTCGACCGGTTCCGCCGGGAGACCGTGACACACCTCGCGGTGGGCCTGTTACACCGGTTGGAGCAGGTGGTCGCCAACCCCGCCACTCGGCTGAGTCAGCTCGACGGCCCCGAGGCCGGGTAGCGCTTTGCCAGGTTGTTCCGGTGTGTCGCTTGTGGGGCTGTTCGGCGGTTTTTGGCTATCGCCAGTGGCCGGGGTACTCGGCGTGGATGTCGCCGTCGAACAGCCGCCAGCAGAAGTCGGTCATCCGCGCCGCAGCGGGGGCGTGCCGGGCAAGGATGCCCGCCACGGCCGCCGGCACGTCCTGCGGAATGTCGCCGCTCGCGCACCGGCGCACGTACCTGTCGCGGGCAGAAGGACCGCCGCTGACCGGCGCCGGCACCCCGCACACCGCGGTGACCAGCCAGTTCACCAGCCGCATCGCCGCGTAGTCGGCATCGTGGCCGACGTGGTGCGCGACAAAGTCGCGCTCGGCGTTCGACAGGTCGAACCGGGGCGAGGTGGCCAGCCCGAAATCGACGAGGTAGATCCGTTCACCGTCGGCCCGCAGGTTGCGGAAGTGTCCGTCCATGTGCAGCAGCTCGCGGCTGCGCAGGAACGCCACGACCTCGAACATCTGCCGCTCGAACGTCTCGGCCCTGCCGACCGGGTCGTCCAGCCAATCGAGCAACGGATAGGGGACGTACTCGAAAAACAGCACGAGGCTGGAGGCCGCGCCGGCCAGTTCCTCGAAGCGGACGCGCACCGCCGGGTCGCCGCCGAACTGGGCGACAACGGCGTCGATGTCACGGTGCTCGGACGCGACAGGCGGGCGGCCGGGTAGCACCCGCCAGTGGTGCAGCAACGGGAAGGACTCCGCCTCACCGGCGAGGACCGCCTCGGTGACGATCATGTTCGCGGCCAGCTCGCGCCAAGCGCCGAAGCCCGGGCCGGCGAGGCGGTACATGCCGTACTGGCAGAAGGGCGGCAGGTCGAACAGGTTCGCTGTGCTGTGCGGATGGGCCAGCTCCCGGTCGGTGATCGGGATCCGCTTGGCGAACACCGGCACGCCGTCGACGTCGAGCACCGAGGAGTCGCCGCCCACACCCACAGCGCTGGTGGGCGTGGCGTGGAGGAACGCCGCCAGGTCGTCGTCATCGCGGGCGGCGAGCGAGGTCGACATGAGATCGTGGCGGAGACGTCGGGCGGTGCGCATCGCACCCATCATGCCAGCGGGTTGCGGTCGCTCAGGTTGCCGGCCGGGGCTCAGCGGGCGGCGGCGACGTGGTGCCGGAGTACCGGCGGGCGGCGGCGACCAGGTCGGCCGGGTATCCGGCGTTCGCTCTGTCGATGATGTCGCGGGGGCGGCCCTGTTGGACGGGTACGCCTTGGTGCAGCACGACGATCCGGTCGCAGCTCTGTACTGCCTCGCCGAGATCATGGGTGATGGACAGGACGGCCAGGCCGGTGCTGTCGGCGAGGTGGCGCAGGGTGGCGGCGATGCCGGCCCGGGTGGACACGTCGAGCATGGAGGTCGCCTCGTCGGCGATCAGCAGCACCGGTTGACCGACGAGTGCGCGGGCAATGGCGATGCGTTGACGTTGCCCGCCGGACAGCTGATCGGGTCGGCTGGTGAGTAGTTCGGTACCGGGTAGGCCGGCCCGTTCGAGGGCCTGGGTAACCCGGTCGGCGTGCAGGTGGCGGGGCGTACCGGCGATCCGTAGGGGTTCGGCGACGAGTTGCGCGACGGTCATCGCCGGGTGCAGGGCGGCGTACGGATCCTGGGCCACGAAGCCGAGCCGGTGCCGGACGGCCCGCAGCCGGCGCCCGCGCAGCAGCCGCAGATCCTTGCCGGCCACGTGGACCTGGCCGGTGGTGGGCCGTAGCAGGCCGAGCAGGATCTGCGCCAGGGTGCTCTTGCCGCTGCCGCTCTCGCCCACGATGGCGACGATCTCCCCCGCCCGGAGCTGCAGGTCGACACCGCAGAGCGCGGTGGTCTGCCGGTGCCGGGTCCGGTAGACGTGACCGACGCCCGTCAGACTGACCACCGGTTCGGCCGCCGTCCCGGAGCCGACGGTCCTGCCCGGCCCTGATGTGGCCGGCTTGGTGGATGCGGGCGGTGGGGACGCGGTCGGGAACAGCAGCGGCCGGTCCTCGCCCAGCTGGTGACAGGCGACCACCGCGTCCCCGAGCGCCGCCGGGAGGGGTGGTTCGGTGTGGCACGGCTCGCTGGCCCAGGGGCAGCGCTCCACGAAGGGGCAGCCGGCAACGCGGTCGGGCTGGGCCGGTGCGGTCCCGGGGATGCTGGTCCAGGGTGCGGTCGGGTCGAGTGACGGCGTCGCGGCGAGCAGTCCTCGGGTGTACGGGTGGTGGGCGTGGCCGTTCGCCGGTCCGGTTTCGACGAGGGTGCCGGCGTACATGACGGCCATCCGGTCGGCGATTCCGCGCAGGGCCGGCAGGTCGTGGGAGATCAGCAGGAGGCCGACCTCGTGGTTGGCACGCAGGTTCGCGAGCAGGTCCAGGATGTGGTTCTGGGTGACCAGGTCCAGCCCCGTGGTGGGCTCGTCGGCGATGAGGAGCTGCGGC
Organism: Micromonospora sp. CA-111912; assembly: GCF_050948415.1. Lineage (NCBI taxonomy): Bacteria > Bacillati > Actinomycetota > Actinomycetes > Micromonosporales > Micromonosporaceae > Micromonospora > Micromonospora sp. CA-111912. The sequence goes on along the minus strand of NZ_CP192007.1, from coordinate 2,864,968 downwards.
TCGCCGGCCAGCGCGAGGGCGATCGCCACCCGTTGGCGTTGCCCGCCGGAGAGTTGGTGCGGGTAGGCGCCGGCCGTGTTCGTGGCTAGCCGGACCTGCTGGAGCAGGTCGACCGCACGGGCGGTGGCCGCCGGACGGGAGGCCCGGGTGTGTACTCGCACGGATTCGACGAGTTGGTCGCCGATGCGGCGGACCGGGTTGAGTCCGGTCATCGCTCCCTGCGGCACGATGGCGATCCGTCGGCCGCGCACGCCGTACCAGTCGGGGCCGGTGAGGTCGGTGAGTCGCAGGTCGCCGAGCCGGGCGCTGCCGGTGACGGTCGAGCCGGGCGGCAGCAGGCCGAGCAGGGCCTTGGCGATGGTGGACTTGCCGGAGCCGGTCTCGCCGGCCAGCGCCACGATCTCGCCGGCGTCGACGACGAGGTTGACGTCGCGGCTGGCGGGGTGGCCGTTCGGGTACTGGATCGTCAGATCCGTGATCGTCAGCATCAGCGGGCCTGCCGGGAGGTGGGGTCGAGCCGGTCCTCGGTGGCCACGCCCACCAGGGCGAGGGCGGTGACGGTGGCCACGATCGCGGCGCCGGGTGGCAGCGCCCACCACAGCCACGCGTCGGTCAGCATGGCGCCCCGGACCGACGCCCAGTGGATCATCGTGCCCCAGCTCGGGGCGGTCGGGTCACCCAGTCCGAGGAAGGCCAGACTCGCGTCGAGGACGATGGCCGTCATCGCCGCCCGGACGAAGACCGGCACGAGCAGCGGGGCCACGACCGGGGAGGCGTGCCGCACGAGCAGGTACCAGGTGGACGCGCCCATCGCCCGGGCGGCCTGCAGGTGGCCGCGGGACCAGGCGGCGAGCACCCCGGCGCGGACCAGCCGGGCGGGTCCGGCCCAGACCAGGGCGGCGACCACCGCCGCCCGTACGCCGAGGCTCTGGCCGAGAAACGCGGCCGCGACGATCAGCAGCGGCAGGAACGGCAGGGCGAGGACCAGGTCGACGGTCCGCATCAGGATCGCGGCGGCCCAGCCGGGTGCCAGGCCGGCGACCCCGCCGACCAGCGCCGCCGCGATGGTGGCGATGCTCGCGACGAGCAGGGCGATGCCGAGCGAGCCGCGGGCGCCGATCACCAGTTGCGCGAACAGGTCCCGGCCGAGGTCGTCGGCGCCGAGCCAGCGGTGGGCCGACGGTGCCGCGTACGGTGTGGCGACCCGCTGTCGGCCGTCGGTGCCGAGCAGCCACGGGCCGACGAGGGCGGTGGTGGCGAGGGTCGCCAGCAGGACGCCCCCGGTCCAGCCGGCCACCCGGCCGGCCCTCACGACCGGCCCCGCCCGCGAACTCGCGGGTCGAGCAGCGGGTACGTCAGATCGGCCAACGCGTTCATGACGAGCACGGTGACGGTCAGCGTGAGGAAGGTGCCCTGCATCGTCGGATAGTCCCGCCCCCCGATGGCGTCGAAGGTGAGCCGGCCCAGGCCCGGGTAGGCGAAGACGGTCTCGACGACGAGGGCGCCGCCGACCAGCCAGCCGAGTTCCATCATCAGCTGGGTGTGGACCGGCAGCAGCGCCGGTCGCAGCAGGTGCCGGGTGACGACCCGTCGCTGCGGGATTCCCCGGGCGTGGGCGTGTTCGACGTGCGGGGCGTGCAGCGCCGAGGCTATCGAGAAGCGCGTCACCAGGAAGAACTGCCCGATCCCGGTGGCCACGAGCACACCCACGGGTAGGACGAGGTGGGTGGCGACGTCGCCGACTGCGGCAAGCCCGGTGTGCCCCGGGGAGGTGACGCCGAAGGTGGGCAGTGCCCCGAGGTGCACGCCGAAGAACAGGATGCAGAGCATGCCGAGCCAGAACGCGGGCGCGGCGTCCAACAGCAGCACCCCCGCCAGCAGCAGGTTGCCCTTGCCTCGGTCACGCCGCAGGCCGGCCAGCACGCCGAGCAGGACGCCGACGGCGGCGGTGAGCAGCACGCTGGCGCCCACCAGCAGCAGCGTCCAGGGCAACGCCGCCCCGATCGCCTCGATGACCGGCCGGCCACCGTTGAACGACTCGCCGAGGTCCAGCCGGGCCAGGTCGCGCAGGTAGCTGGCGAACTGCACGTGCAGCGGCTGGTCCAGCCCGTACGCGGCGACGACCTGAGCCCGGGTCGTGGCGTCCAGTTGACCGACGTCGGTGCCGCCGAGGGTCCGCAGCGGGCCGCCCGGCAGCGCGCGAGGCAGGGCGAACGTGACGGTCACCGCGACGGCGAGGACCGCCAGGTAGCCGCCGGCCCGGCCCAGCACGGCACGGGCGAGCCCGGTCCGGGCCCGGGCCGGGCGCGACGCGACGGTCATCTCAGCCGGGCAGGGCGACGAGGGAGTGCTTGTTGAGCGGTCCCCTGCCCTGCTGGTAGACCCAGCCAGCGAAGACGTCGCTGCGGTAGGCGTACGCCCCGGCCGGGTAGTACAGGGTGACGAACGGCGTCTTCGCCGCCAGAAGCTGCTGCAGCCGCCCCGCCGCTGCCTGACGGTCGGTCGGCGTGGTCGTTTCCAGCAGCTGCTTCGCCGCGGCGTCGAGTTCGGTGTCGGCGATGCCGGTGACGTTGAGATGCCCCAGCTTCGCATCGGTGGCCACCAGCGCAGCGAGCTTGGCGTAGTCGATCATCGTGGGCGCCGCCCAGCCCCAGATGGCAAGGTCGTAGTCGCGGCCGTTGGTCACGTCGAAGTCGGGCCACACCCTGGCGTCGACCGAGTCGGCGTCCATCGACCGTACGGTCGTGCGGACACCGATCTTGCCGAGCATCTCGGTGATGAGCTCGGCGGCGCGTACCCGGTCCGGGCTGTCGGCGTAGACGAGCAGTTCGAAGGCGAGCGGCTTGCCGTCCAGGACGCGTATCCCGTCGGCACCGGGTGCGGCGCCGATGGCGTCCAGGGCGGCGGCGGCCGCGGCCGGGTCGTGGGTGTGCTTCAGGCCGGCGTCCGCGCCGGGTGCCTCCGGATGCCAGAATCCGGGGCTGCCGACGGCGCCCTCCCCGAGCAGGACGGTGTCGACCAGGTCGGTGGTGTCGATCGCCGCGGAGATGGCCCGGCGCACCTCGACCCGGTTGAACGGGGCCTTGCCGTCGTTGAAGGCCAGCAGCGTGCTGGAGAAGTTCGATCCGGTGGCCACCTTGATGCCCGGCTGTTGGGCCAGTTGGTCCTTCAGGTTGGGTGGGACCTCGTCGGCGACCAGGTGCACCTCGCCGGTACGCAGCGAGGCGAGGGCGGTCTGCTGCTCCGGGATCACCGAGACGGTGAGCTTGTCGATCCGGGGCTTACCGATCGGGTACGTGGTGTTGGCCGTCAACTCGTACCGGCGGTCCGGTTGGTAGTCGGTCAGCCGGTACGGACCGGTGCCGACCGCGGCCGACAGCGGTGCCTTCTCCGGATCGGCCACCCCCGACCAGATGTGCCGGGCCAGCACCGGCATGTCCGCGAGCAGCCGGACCGGGAACTCCGGGTCCGGCCTGCTCAGGGTGATGACCACCGCGCCGTCCTGCGCCTTCACGTTCGTGACGGTCGCCAGCGGTGTGGCGAACCGGACGGTGTCGTGCTTCCGGTAGTAGTCGATGGTGAACACGACGTCGTCGGCGGTGAACGGCTTGCCGTCATGCCAGTTGACACCGGTGCGCAGCGGCAGTGTGAACACCGTGCTGTCCGGACTCGTGCTCACCCCGGTGGCCAGCAGGGGCGTGGCCCGGTTGCCGGTGTCCAGGACCAGCAGCGTGTCGAAGACCAGGCTCATCAGGCTGTAGCCCGCATAGCCGGTCGTATACGTGTAGGGGGTCAGCGTCCCCTCGTCGCCGGCGACCGCGATGGTCAGCGCCGAGGCGGTCTGCGGCTCATTCCTGGTGGCCGAATCGCCCCCGCCGCCGCCGGTGCAACCGGCGATGGCGAGCAGTAGCCCTGCGGCCAGGACACGCAAGGCGGGCCTGCCTCGTCGACGGGCGCGGTGTGACACGGACGGTTGACCTCCTGGTACGGGGCCGGGCACCTGACGGGGCCAGCCAGCTATCGTCGGCACTCCCACGATCCGGTGGGCACGAAGAAGGAGCGGTTAATGGGTAGTCGGGTCCTGCTGATCGGCGTCTACGGCATGGAGATCGTCGAGTGCGGTGGCGCGCTCGCGGCGAACCTCGCTGCCGGGGGCGAGTCGCACGCGGCGCTGATGGTGTGCGACGAGGAGATGCGTCCGGGCGTGAGCGCGGCAGCCGACGTCCTCGGGGTTCCGGTGGAGTTTCTCGGCTTCCGGCAGGGACACGTCGCCGTCGACGAGGCCCACAAGCGTGCCCTGGTCAAGGTCATCCGCACGGTGCGCCCGTCCATCGTCATCACCCAGGACCCGGAGCACTCCCTGACCGATCTCGACCCCGATCGGCGACCGGCGATGACCCTGGTCTTCGAGGCGCTCGGCCTGGCCGGTCGCGGGTTCGCCGCCGACGACGGTCTCGCTCCCCACCCGGTACCGACGATCTACTACATGACGCCCTCGCGAGCCAACTGCGTGGTCGACATCGCCCCGTACTGGCCGTTGAAGGTCGCCGCGATGAACAGCCTGCGCAGCCAGCTCGAGTTCTCCGCGGCCCACTGGGAGAACGAACTGCGCCCCGCCGACCTCGAAGCGCTGGTCCCCGGGTACGCCCAGATCGAGGACGCCTACGAGCGCGGGCGCACCCTGCACGAGGTCCTCGACCGGGCCACGCACATCTACCACGGTGTCGGCCACCACGGACGGTACGCCTTCGCGGAGGCGTACCGGCGCGAAGGTGACTTCCATCTGCCTGCCCTCATCGAATAATGCCTGGCAGCGGCCACGCACGGGGTCGTTCCAAGGTCATCGACAGTCTGGCCACTATTGCCAGTGTTTGGCAATAGCACCATCGAGGCAAGGCGCGAAGGCGGGTGCTTCGTCACACCGCCCGGCCGGGCTGGATCCCGACCGGGCGGCCCAGGGCCACCGTCTCAGCCGGGTGGACGCGACGACGTCCAGCCCTGTTGGTGCAGCCGTTCGATGCCGTCCAGCAACAGGTCCAGAGCGAACTCGAACTCGAACTGGTCGTCACAGCCCTGGCCGACGACCGAGGTGTCGTCGTGTGACGCCGCGGTGGCGATCGCCGCGAGATGCGGGAACTGGGCGGCGGCCTCCGCCGGAAACGCCGCCGGAGGTTCGGGCTCGGCCATGCCGGACCGACCGGCGCGCCGGGAAGCGTCGAACAACTCCTGGCTGAAGCCCAGCATGCGACTGCCCATCGCGTGCATCACGTGGTGGGCGAGGTCCGTGGAGAACCCGCCCTTGCGGAGCGTCCCGACCATCGAGTTGAGGTAGCCGAGGATGGCCGGCGTCGCCTCGTTGCGAGACTCGATCGCGATCGACGCCCAGGGGTGGCGCAGCAGCACCTCCCGCGCCGAGAGGATGCGCTCGCGGATCACGCGCTTCCAGTCGGTGTCGAGCACCGGAGGATCGATCTCGCCGACGACCACGTCGATCATGCCGTCGAGCAGCTCATTCTTGTTCGCCACGTGCTTGTAGAGGGCCATCGGCACGACGCCCAGATCCTGGGCGAGGTTGCGCATGCTGAGGGACTCGATCCCCGCCTCGTCGGCGAGCGTGACGGCGGCACACAGGACGCGATCTCTGCTCAGCGGCGCCCGACGCAGCGTCTCAGCCTGCTCAGCCATCACGGTCCTCCACTTTCTGCCGGCGGTTGAACCCTAGCCACCTTGACGGGTGTACGGCGTACACCTACCCTTGTTCCCAGAAGGTGTACGCCGTACACCTGGGAGGGAGAGAGGTGAAAGCGATCGTCCAGGATCGATACGGTCCGCCGGAGATGCTCACCCTCGCTGACGTCGACGCGCCGGTGCCGGCGGCCGACGAGGTGCTCGTGCGGGTCGAGGCCGCCGCGCTCAACGCGTACGACTGGCACGTCATGCGCGGCGATCCACGGCTGGCACGCCTGTCGATGGGCCGGTCAGGGCCGCAGGCGCGAATCCGCGGCCGCGACTTCGCCGGCCGGGTCGAAGCCGTCGGCCCCAACGTCCGGCAGGTGCGACCGGGCGACGCCGTCTTCGGCGACCTGGGCGACGCCAACGGCGCGTTCGCCGAGTACGCATGCGTGCCCGAGACCCTGGTCGCGCGCAAGCCCGGGAACCTGACGCCGCAGCAGGCGGCCGCCCTGCCACTGGCCGGCGTCACCGCACTCATGGGGCTGTGCGATGTCGGGCAGGTCGAGCCCGGCCACCACGTTCTCGTCAACGGCGCGTCCGGCGGCGTCGGCACCCTGGCCGTCCAACTGGCCAAGGCGCTCGGCGCGACCGTGACGGGGGTGTGCAGCACCCGCAACGTCGACCTGGTGCGCTCCCTCGGCGCCGATCACGTGGTCGACTACACCCGCGACGACTTCACCCACGACGCCGGCCGCCACGACGTCGTGTTCGACCTGGTCGGCAACCGTTCCCTCACCGCGCTCCGGCGAGCGTTGACCCCGACCGGGACGCTCGTGCTCTCCGGCGGCGGCGTCTATCGCGGCGGCAGCCTCGTCGGGCCGGTCTGGCTCATCGCGCGCGGACGCTTGCTGGCACCCTTCGTGCGGCACCGCATCGCCATTCTCACCACCGCACCCAGCCGGCAACACCTCGACACGCTCCGCACCCACGCCGAGGCCGGCCGCCTCACCCCGGTCATCGACCGGACGTATCAGCTGCCCGAGGTTCCCGAAGCCATCCGGTACGTGGAAGGCGAACACGCGCGGGCGAAAGTGGTCATCACCATCTGACCCCCGGACTGACGCCAGACGCCTTCTGCCCGTTCCTGGTCCTACCGAAAGGCATCGCCATGATCATGCTCGCCCGTCCACTCCCACGCACCGCGCCCACCGACTCCACGGCCTCGCTCGACGGTCCGCGCATGGCCACCACGGCGGGTGTCGGATGACCCGGCACACCGCCCCGGTCACCCGACCGGCAGCACGGCGCCCGTCGGGTGACCGGGACGGGTCGGGCTGGCACCTCCCGGTAGCGCTGGTGGCCCTCGGCCTCATCCCGGTCGTCGCCGGGTCACTGCGGCTTCTCGAGCTCGCCGGCGGCCCGCAGCTGCTGCCCACCAACCCGCGCATCGATAGCTCCCCGGCGCCCGTCGTGGTGCACGTGCTTGCCGCGGCCCTCTACGCCTTCCTCGGCGCGTTCCAGTTCTCCGCCCGGCTGCGTCGTCGCCGTCCAGGCTGGCACCGACGGTCCGGCCGGATACTGATCGTGGCCGGCCTGATCGTCGCCGCCTCCGGGACCTGGATGACACTGTTCTACCCCGACGCCCCGGGCGGTGACCTGCTGTGGGGCATCCGGCTCCTGGTCGGATCGGCAATGGCCGCCAGCATCGTTGCGGGGTTCACCGCGATTCGCCGTCGCCATGTCGCCGCCCACCGCGCCTGGATGATCCGTGCCTACGCCCTCGCCGTCAGCGCCGGCACCCAGGCATTCACCCAACCCATCGGTGAGACCCTGTTCGGCACGAGCGACCTGAGCACCGCCCTCTCCGTAGGGGCCGGCTGGATCATCAACGCGGCCGTCGCCGAATGGGTCATCCGACGCCCAGCTGGCCTCTGGGCCCGGCACCGCCGCACCCCCGCAACTCCGGTCCGACCCCTATGAGCCCACCCGGCGAAGGTTCAGTTACGACGCCTGCCCGTTGGCGCGACCGGTTACCGCGTCACGGGCAGGGCGTCCGCGCACAGACATCGATGACCTTGCCGGTTAGTAGGAACACCGCCTTCTGTTTCTGGGCTCCGGCCTGGGCGCGCGGGAACTCATGCGAATCGTCGCCGTACTCCGGCCCGGCCGGGGCGAGGTTGGTCGGCGGTGGCGCGTACGCCGCGCCGCTGTTCCAGATCACGATCGCCGAGCCGGTGTACGGATACCTGCGGATCGGCGCGATGCCCCAGTAGGGCCGCACGTCCGGTGACCAGCCGTCGGCGAGCGCGGGGGTGTGCAGGCGGGCGCCGATGGTGCGCGCCTGGACCTCCGCCGCGGCGGTGGAAACCTGCTGGTCGCCGAAGGCCACGTGCATCAGCACCTGGTGCGGCGGGGTGCCCGGCAACGGCCGGTCGGTCATGTGCTGGGCGTACCCGTTGGCCTCGGACCGGTCCCACAACATCTGCAGCAACGCGAGAACCAGCTGCTGGTCGACCTTGTCCGGGTAGTAGCCGTCCATGATCGTCTGGAACGGGGCGAAGGCCACGCTGCGTTGCAGCAGCGTGGAGTAGTTCATCGCCGGCACGCCGAGCACCGACCGGGTCCAGTCCTGGGCGATGGCGGTGAGCGCGCCGCCGTTGATGCCGCCCTGGCTGTTGCCGTCGTAGTGCAGCCCGCCGGCCACGTTGATCAGCGGTCGTGCGGCGGCGTCCCGGAACGCCGGGTGGGCGGCGAACCCGCCCGGGTGGATCATCGCCCGGCCCAGGAAGAGGAAGTTCAGGAAGCTCTGCTGCAACCGGTCCACCACTGCGGGAAAGCCACTGAGCTCGGTGAAGGCGCCGGCCACGTAGGGGACGTCGGCGGCGGCCATGCCGATCCAGCTGGTCGCACAGAAGGTGAAGTCGTACGTGTTCGACATCGTCTTGACGTTGCCCGCGTTGATCTCGGTCGTCTTGCCGAGCAGGCCGTGGCCGTAGAGCGAGAGGTGTGCCGGCTTCGCGGCGGAGGCACTGCGGGGGATGTTGCAGACGAAGTCCGCCGCCACCGTCGCGCCGGACGGCGTGGGCAAGGCGTTCGGCGTCGGTGGCGTCCCGCCGCCGCCGGCCGCCCCGTAGTGCAGCCGGGAGCCGGGCCCACCGTCGCCGGTCAGATAGGACGGTACGCCGATGGTGCCGGTCACCTGCCGGGCGATCAGCGGCTCCTGCTCCGGTGAATAGTCGGTCACCGCAGTGACGGTGAACGACGGTGCGGCCCGGCGGAGGGCGGCGAACGCGCCATCCCGGATCGCCAGCATCCGCCCGGTCAGACCGTGCCGGCTGGCCACGGTGAAGTCCCAGGCCAGGTAGAGGCTGTGCCGCTTGACGCCGGCCTTGGTCAGGTCGGTGAGGATCCGCTTCATCTGCGGGACGCGAGGGTCCCGATGGCCGAGGCCGGCACCGGTCACGTACGCCCTGAACGCCTTCGGCGCCGGAATCAGCGCCTCGTTGCCGTCGCGCATGCCGCGCAGGCCGACGACGTACCTGGTGCCCTCGGTCAGCGCCACCGCCGGCCGGATGATCAGCAGCTGCCGGTCCGGCTGGCCGGCCGCGTGCGCGTCCAGCTCGGCCCAGTACGGCGTACGCTTGCCGGTCCGGGCGTCGAGCAGCACGATCGGCGCGTCCGGCGCCAGCGAGCGGCCGACGTCGGTGACCGGCGCGATTCCGGTCGTCGCGGCGTCGAGGCCGGGCACGCGCACCAGGATCGGCGAGCCGGGACTGAATCCGTCCTGCCGGTTCCATTCCGTCGGGTCGATCGGGGTCCCCTGCGCGTTGGCGGGCATCGCGGAGGCCGGGAGCCGCACCCGCTTGCCGGTGGGGCTGGTCCGATCCGGCACGGTGAAGTAGTCGTTCGGGAACGGCAGCAGGCAGGCCGTCGGGTCGATCGGGTCGCACGCCCGGTGCCCCGCCGGTGCGGGAGTCGCGGGCGCCGCGGCGGCGCCCGCGCCGAGCAGGACGGCGCCTGCGGTCACCAGCACGGACACGGCAAGACGGAGCCGTCTGAGTGTGGTCACGCGCATCTCCTTCGACACTGGACGGTGGCCCGTTGCGGGGGCTGACGGTGGCGGGTAAAGCGTGGTGTCCTTCCTACGCTCGTGAATGGATCTCGGCAAGGGGCTACGGGCTACGAACGAGTACCCGCCCGGTGGTCCCGAGCCACGATGAAGCAGACCGGGTTCGTGAGCCGGATACAACCGTCGGCGTCCCGCCGGGTGTCCAGTTCCGCAGCGAGCTGACGTTCCAGGTCAGGGCGGCGTTCCTGCGGGATCATGTCCCAGAAGAGGCGTAGACCCTGCGCGTACGTCCAGCGGACGAACTCCTCCCCGGACGCCGCGACGAGTGGCACATCCTCGACCACGACCCGCGGCTCGACGAAGCCCGCGCCCCGCAGATGCCGGGTTATGGCATCAACCTCGTCGGCGGCGTCGAGTGCGTCAGCCGTACCGGCTGCGGCATCGGTCGCGGCGAAGTCACGCATGGCTCGTTGGAAGAACTCCAGCGCGATCTGCGACCCGTCCCCTTCGGTGACGGCTCCGGGGACGGCGAGGGCGATCCGCCCCCCGGGACGCAACAGCCGGGCGTAGGTGGCCAGGGTGGCCGGGTGATCCGGGACAAGGGGGAGACTCATGCTGGCGGTGATCAGGTCGAACGTTTCCGGAGCGAAGGTTGGTGCCGCGCCGTCCATGACGACCGCCCGAGCGTTGACGATCCCGCGCCGGGCGATGTCCTCCTGGAGGAACTGGATCATCCGCGGTGCCAGGTCGATGCCGGTGACCGCACCGTCCGGGCCCGTCGCGGCCGCGGCCGGGAAGAGGACGGCGCCGCGGCCGGTACCGATGTCCAGGACGCACTCACCAGGCGCTACCGCCGCGTGGCCGACGAGCCTGCTGCCGACGGGTTTGAAGAAGGCGGGACCGATCTCGTCGTACACGTCGGCGACCGTGTCGTAGACGGCCCACAGCTGATCAGTCATGGTCACTCCGTACTAGCGGCGGCGCGGTGGTCACCGCGCCGGTGGTTCCGGGGCCGTTGGCGCCCGGCTGCTTTCTCCGCACGCTGAGGAAGTGCAGCTGGAGCGGCAGGCCGACGACGACCTGGGGCAGGACCTGCTGGGCGTGGAACAGCAGCGCAAAGCCGAGGGCGGCGTCCGGCGCGACGTGCAGCAGGCTGAGGCAGTAGACGGCACCGACCTCGAACGTGCCCAGGTTGGCGGGTGCACCGGGCAGGACGTTGGAGAAGTCGATGAAGAAGACCACCAGAACGACGGCGGCCACCGACAGACCGATGTGCAGCGCCCGCATGACTGTGTAGGCGGCGGCCACGTCGATCATCTCGCCGACGAGAATGAGGCAGGAAGCCGAGCTGAACCGCAACCGGTCCTTCAGGAAGTACATGCCGTCGACCATGCTGTGCAGCATCTTCGGCAGCCGGTTCGCCCGGGCACGGTAGGCGGTCACCACGAGCAGACCGAGCAGCACGAGCATGAGGGCCGACACGCCGATGACGAAGCCGGTCACCCAGCCGGGCAGCCCGGGGACCAGGAACGGCGTGGCCAGTGCCAGCAGACCCATGCAGGCCGCCCCGATCGTCTTCTTCAGCACGATGAGCGCGCCGGTGATCCCGACCGGGACGCCCTCATGCTTGAGCATCCACAGGCGGAGCAGCTCACCGGCGCGGGCCGGGCTGATCGACGACGCCGCCTGCGCGGCGAACTCGTATCGCAGGAGCCGGCCGGCCGGCGGCTGGTGCCGGGGGCCCAGCATCACCACCCAACTGCCGGCCCGGACGACCTGGGCGACGAGGTTGAGCAGCACCGCGACCACCAGCAGCGGCACATCCACGCGGGTCAGCGTGTCGCTGAACGCGCGCGCGTCGAGCCCGCGCAGGAACCACCACAGCGAGATGACGGTTGTCGCGATGAGCACCACCCGGACGACGAGATCCCACCGTTTCTTCGGCGCCGCCCGGGTCTCACTCATCAGGGCAGACGTGGTCGGCGGCCACGGAGGTCGGCAGCCGCCGGGCAGCGGCACTGTGCGGCCACAACGCGCGCTCGGTGGCGTAGAAGCGGAGCAGGTCAGGGGGGTGGATGCCCAGCTTCGCCCGAATCTCGCCCAGCGGCCAGGAGAGCAGGTCGCGCCACGGCACATCGCCGAGCGGCTGGATGCTCTGGTGAGCCGCGAAGCGTACGGCCATCTCGAACAGCAGCAGGTCGTCGCGGCCCAGCCGCCACGGCCCGCGGTACAGCTTGCTGGTCGCGAGGGTGAACAGCTTCTGCTGCCACCGACTGAGTCGTCCGCTGGAGCCCATCGTGGCCCCGAGCACGAAGGCCTCATCGGACGGCAGGGTGCCGCGGCCGAGGATGATGTGGATGCTGTCGTGGCCGAAGAGATCGACGTTGCCGGGCAGGGCGACCGGGCTCGCCGGATTCTCCAGGAGCCGGACGTACCACGGGACGACGGAGGGGTCGTCGCCGGGCATCCCGGCGTGCGCCTCCGCGAGCGTCGCGGAGTCGTCGAGACCGGGCACCCAGTCCGACAGTGCTGGCGGAGTTGTCACGAGGTGCTCCCCTCTGTCAGGTAGACGAGTCCGCGGGTGCCGTCGACGGTGACGATCTGGCCGTTCTGAATGACCTTGGTGGCGTTGCCGGTGCCCATCACGGCTGGGATGCCGTACTCGCGGGCGACGATGGAACCGTGGGACAGCGCTCCCCCACTGTCGGTGATGATTCCGCCGGCGATGCCCAGCAGCGGGGACCAGGCAGGCGTGACGTACGAGGCGACCAACACGTCACCGGCTCTCACCTCGTTGAAGTCCCGTACCGAACTGACGTGCCGAGCGGTCGCGGTGACCCGACCGGGGCTGACCGCGAACCCCCTGAGATCGGCCGACGACTCGTCGAGGTCCTCGCTGCGGCCGAGGAAGGCGATCGGTAGGAAGTCCACGCCCGCCACCTCCACCCGCAGTCCTCGGGGCACCTGGGCGGGCGGTGACACCTGGCGCTGCTGTTCCCGCAGTTCCCGCCGCAGTCGCACGGTTTCGGCGAGATCGGCCGGCCGGGCCCCGGCTCCCAGGACGCGCAGCTGCTCGATCAGCTCGTCGCCGCTGAGGAAGAAGACGTCGGCGGCGGCGCTCAGTCCGCCCGCATCGGCCAGCCGCCGTCCCAGGTCGAGATACCCACGCCGGATGGTCGGCCAGCCCATCGTGAAGTAGTGCAGCGCCTCGTCCCGGACGTGGGCGTAGTAGCGGGTCCAGCGCAGCAGAGCCCGGAGCACGGCGCGTCGGACCGGCTTGCGGCGCAAGCCGCGCAACAACGTCGTGCGGGACTCTTCCCGCTGGTGGGCCAGGTCGCGCAGGCGGTCGTGCGGCGAGCGGAGACGACCCTCCCGGTACGCCTCGAGGGTGGTCAGGATCGCCGCCGGATCCTCGACCGGCGTCGGCTCGGCGAAGTCCAGCTGGTACGCCTGATGTGCGTACCGCTCCAGGAACTGGTCGAAGCCGTCCGGTGGCCCGTCCCCGGGCCCGTCGGCCGAGGCGAGCTCGAAGAGAGCGACGTCCATCTCGGAGGTCTTGGTCGGGTATCCCTGCAACAGCGCCGCGAACCCGTCCTCGGCCGCCTCCGGCGGGGCCAGAGTGCGGTACAGGCGGTCGAGCAGCCACTCGCCGCCGTTCCAGTACCAGGCGAGCCCGCCGAGCAGCGCCCAGTACACCGCGCTGAGTTCCTCGGCCTCGTCGATGACGGCGAGCACGTCGCGGGTGGTCAGCCTGGCGGGGGTGATCCTGCGCAGCGCCTCGATCCGCTCGATGTGGTGCGGCAGCAGGGTCGTACGCCACTGGCGGTCGAGCCGGGCGAGATGGAAGCGGAAGAAGGCGACCACGAGCTTGCCGGTCTGGACCGGGTGCCGCTTGAGTCGGGTGTCGAGCCGGATGTAGGCGTACCCGTTGATGGTGCCCGACATCGGCTCCGGCAGCAGGCGGTCGATGCGCGGGTCCCGACCGGACCAGTTCTGCTTCCACTTGCGCACCAGGCGGGGGAAGAGCGTCGTCGCGAAGAGCGGGGACAGGGGCTCCGGCAGCCACGAGTCGCAGATGCTGATCCGCGCCCACTCGGCGCCCTCGATGGGGCTGCGCCAGCGGACGTCCTCGGGCAGCACCACGTCCCGGGTGAGCGGGCGTGCCTGCAGGATCGCGAACCGGCCGTCCTTGATGGCCCACTCGATGTCCTGGGAGGCGCCGAAGTGCTCCTGGACCGCGATGCCCAGCCGGGCGAGCGCCACGGCCTGTCCCCCGGTCAGCGAGGGTGCGTCGCGCAGTTCGGGTGGGACGTCGACGAAGGTGGCGCCGTCCTCGGTGGGCGTGACCATGAGGGGTTTGTGGGAGTGTTCCGTGCTGAGCAGCCGATGGCTGTCGCGGTCCACCACGTGGCGGTCGGGTGTGACGACGCCGCTGACCACCGCCTCGCCGAGCCCCCAGCTAGACTCGATGACCACTGGTTCGGTGACCGCGACGGTCGGCGCGGTCACGAACATGACACCGGCGGCGTCGGCGGGCACCAGGGCCTGCACGACGACGGCCATGCGTGCCTCGGCGTGCGGCAGTCCTACCCGGTCCCGGTAGTGGATGGCGTGGACGTCCCAGAGCGAGGCCCAGCAGCGCAGCAGCGCGGTCACCAGCCGGTCGAACGTCCGGACCCCCAGCTCGGTGTGGTACTGGCCGGCGAAGCTGGTGTCCGCCGTGTCCTCCGAGGTGCCGGAGGACCGGACCGCGACGGCTCCGCCGGCCGGGCACACCGTCCGGAACGCCTCCTGCAGGTCGGTGAGCAGGGTCGCCGGCAGCTCGATCGCCTCGACCGCCGCGCGCAGCGTTCCGGCGGCCTGTTCGTCCTCGCGGGCGAGCAGGGCCAGGTGCGGCGCCACGGCCGGCTGCGCGAACCGTTCGTAGACCGAGGTGGGTAGGCAGAACCCCGGCGGCACCGGTACGCCGACGCCGATGAGCTCGCCCAGGTTGGCGGCCTTGGCACCCACGGTCGGCGTGTCGTCCCGGCCGACCGCCGACAGCGCGATGACGTCAGGCATCGTCGGCCACCCGTTGCACCCAGTGCTGGTAGTGCTTGCGGAAGGCGCGGATACCGCTGTCCCCTTCTACGTAGATGCCGTGCCGGTCGCCGGTCTCGAGGGTGTTGAAGATCGGCAGATCCTGGTTCGACGTGACGGTGATCTCCGGCCGGTGCACCAGGTAGTTCCGCAGGTCGCGTAGCCGCCGGCCGCTCGGTTCGAGGGCGACGGCGATGTGCTGCACCGTCCGGTTGGGGGTGACCGGCGTGGTGGCGAGCAGCAGCCGGTACTGGATCACGTCGTCGGCCCAGTAGGTGATGCGCTGCCCGGCCGGCCAGCCGTCGACGCGCAGCACGAAGTGCTCGGCATTGATCCCCAGCAGGTTGGCGAGGGCGCCGAGCCTGCCGGTGTAGGCCGGCCAGGTCAGCTCCGCGCCCATCCACGCGCCACCGAGGATGGGCGGCCCGTGTCCGGTCAGCTCGTCCGGCCCGTCGAGGATCCGCAGGCTCGGCTGGTCAGTGACGTCGAGGCCGTGCAACTCGACGAGGTGGTCCGGGTCGTACGTGTTCTCCAGGATCCGCCGGACGGTCGCTCCGGTGAGATCGGCCAGCCGGAACCCGCGGGCGAACCCCGCCCCGCCGTCCAGCGCGGGGAACTCCGGCAGGGCGAACATCGGTTCGGCGCTGCCGTACCACACCCAGACATAGCCGTGACGCTCCGCTGTCGGGTACGCCCTGACCCGTGCGCCGCGCGGGATGCGGTCGGTGCCCGGAACAGCGACACAGGCGCCGTCACCGGTGAACCGCCAGTGGTGGAACGCGCACCGCAGCGTCCCGTCGACGACCCTGCCGTCGGCGAGGCTGGCGCCCAGATGCGGGCAGGCGCGCGCCATCACCGTGGGGCGACCGCTGCCGTCCCGCCAGGCCACCAGGCGTCGGCCGAACAGCGTGATCGCTTTCGGCGTACGCCTCAGCCGGTTGGACGGCAGCGCGACGTACCAGCTCGCCGCGAGGTTGAAGCCACGGTCCGTACGCGTGCCGGCCGGCTGGTTCTGCACGGTCATCGCCCCGCACCGCCGACCGATCCGGCGGGAACGGGGCGCGAACCGGTCAGCGCCGGTGGTGCGCCGTCTGGTCGAAGCGAGCGACGAATCGCCGTTGCCACGGTGTCTCGACGGCCCGGTGCAAGTAGTGCTCGCGGACGTAGGCAACGGCCTCCGCGGGGGGCACGCCGTCGAGGACCGCCAGACACGACAGCGCCGTCCCGGTACGCCCGAAGCCGCCTCCGCAGGCCAGCTCGACCCGTTGCGTCCCGGCCCGGTCCAGCACCTCGCGCAGGACGCCGACGAACTCCGGGCGGTCGGCCGGCAGCCAGAAGTCCCGCCAGCGGACCCAGCGGCTCTCCCACGTCACCGGCTTCGGCGGGGAGCCCACCAGGTAGACCCCGAACTGCGGCTCGGGTCCGTCCGGCAACGGGTGCCGCAGGCCGCGGCCGCGCACCAGCCGTCCGGACGGCAGTCGCATGACACCCGCTGCGTTCGGCTGCCAGCCGGCTTCGGTCATTCGGAACACCCTCTCCACTGCTCGGCCTCGGGACCGGTCCGAGAGAAAGCCTAGGTGACAGATTCCCCGAACCGGGGTGACGGAACAGGAATCGCTCGTCGGCGTCATACCCGGTGTGGCAGCGGAGCACGGCCGTCACTCCTTGCCGGCGACGAGGACGGCGAACCCCACTCCGGGCAGCTCCGCGAAGGTGCGCATGCCGTCGATGAGCCCCAGCACCTCCTGCTCGTAGTCGCCCAGCGCCGAGATCCGCTCGGAGTTCGCCCGGACCCATGCGTCCACCACGGCGAGGGTCGGCGGGATCACCTGCTCGTAGATGTCCTCCAGGTACCGGGTACGCAGCCCGGCGCGAGCGAAGAGTTGGGGATACTCGTCCAGGTACGGCGGCTGGGCGAGGTGGTAGTTCTGGTAGAGCTGCCTGACGAAGTCGTCACGCTCCTGATCGTCCACTCGTTGGAGCACCGGTTGCGCGACCACCAGCCGGCCGCCCGGCCGCAGGATCCCGGCGATCGCGTTGAGCACGCCGGCCTGGTCGGGTAGGTGCTCAAGCGACTCGATGGCGAGGACCGCGTCGAACGAGTTCTTGTCGTACGGCATGGACGTGGCGTCGACCAGCTCGAACCGTACGCGATCGGCGACCCCCGCGGCCGCCGCCCGCTCGGTGGCGATGTCGACCTGTGCGTGGCTGATGGTGATGCCGACGACCTCGACCGGGACGGTCTCGGCGAGCCGGACGGCGGGGCGGCCGGTGCCGCAGCCGAGGTCGAGCACTCGCTGGCCGGGTCGCAGCGCCAGCCGTTCGATCAGCAGATCGGTCAGGTTGTCGGCCGCTTCCCGCATGCCGACGTCCTCGTGCACGCCGTCCGGGAAGTACCCGAAGTGATGGCTGTCGCCGAGCATGTCCTCGGACAGCACGGTGATCTTGTCGTACATCTCCCCGACGCTCTCGCGGTCAGGGCGGTAGGAGTCGCTCACAGTGCTCCTTCTTCGGCGCGGTCGACCCAGGTCGCATACTGCTTGCGGAAACGCAGGAGGGCGTGGTCGTACCGGGTCGGGGTGGGCGCCGCGGTGTCGTCGGCGTTGCGGTAGATGGCGAGGTCTTCGCGGGTGCCCCACCAGTGGTGGGCGCGGTAGGCGAGGTACACGAGCCGGTCCCGGGCCGGGTTGCCGGTACGGCGGACCAGCGACCAGCCGCGCAGGTGGGTACGCCCCGGACCGACCGGCGTGACGCCGAGCAGCTCCTTCACCACCACCTCACCGTCCAGCAGGAAGGTGAGGCGCTGCCCCGCGGGCCAGCCGTCGACGAGGAGTTCGAACTTCTCGCTGCGCAGCCCGAGCGCGCGGATCGCGGCGGGTACCTGAAGGCCGTGGAACTCCAGCCGGGCTCCGGTCCAGGCGTCCTCGGGGATCGGCGGCCCGTTCTCGGCGGCCGCGGCCGGTTCCGGCAGCATGACCAGTTCCGGCGCACGATCGCACGCGACGCCGTGCAGGGCCATGAAGTGGTAATGGTCGAAGGCGTTCTCGAGGACCCGGCGCGGCGTCGCGGCGGTCGTGTGCGAGAAGCGGTAGCTGAGGTATTCGTTCCGGTGCCCGGTCAGTGCCGGGACCTCCGGCAGCGGGTAGGCCGGAACGCCGCCGCCGTACCAGATCCAGACGTAGCCGTACCGCTCGACGAGGGGATAGGCCCGCGGCTGTCTCATCGACTGCGAGAGCCGCGGCATGCCGGGCACCGACGCGCACGCCCCGGTGGCGTCGAAGCGCCAGTGGTGGAACGCGCAACGCAGGCTGCCGTCGACCACCTTGCCGACCGCGAGGCTGGCGCCAAAGTGCGGACAGTGCCGCGGCATGATCGACGCCCGGCCGGTCCCGTCGCGCCAGGCGACCAGCTCGCGGCCGAACAGATCGAGCTTGCGCGGCCCGCGGCGCAGCTCGGCAGAGGCCATGGCGAGGTACCAGCCCGCGGCGAGCCGCATGTCGGTGCCCGGCTGCGACGGGGCCGCCCGGCGCGGTTGGTGCGAGGTCGGGCTCGTGGCGGTCACGGCCGGCTCCTGACCGGTGCGGTCGTCGTCTCGACCTTGCCGACCCACGACTGGTAGTACCGGCGGAAGTGCGCAACGCCGTTGTCGTACGGGGTCCGCAGTGTTCCGGCGGTTGCCTCGGTTGTGTCGTAGATCGGGATGTCCTGCCGGGTTCCGGCGCGGCTCTGCCCGTAGAGCATGACGAGGTTGAAGAGCGTCCGCAGCCGGCCGGTGCGCGGCGTGCCCGCCCAGCCGACCTGGGTGGTGACCCGTTCGGACACCGGCGTGATCGCCAGCAGCACCTTGAAGAACTCCTTGCCGTCGACGTAGCCGGTGAAGCGCTGGCCGCCGGGCCAACCGTCGACCAACAGTTGAAAGGCGTCACCGGCCGCGAACGTCGCCGCTTTGGCCATCCCCCAGCGGGCGGGATCGCGTACCGGGTGCCCGGGGGTGGCGATGCCCTCGAACCAGGCGCCGAGCCAGGCGAAGGAATCGATCGGCGAGCCGTTGTCGGCGGCTTCCGACTGATCACGCAGCATCCGGAACTCGGTGTGGTCCAGTGACAAGCCGTGCAACGTCTGGAAGTGGTAGTAGTCGAACGCGTTCTCCAGCAGCTGCCGGGCCGTGCCGGTGCTGCGGTCGGTGTAGCGGAAGCCGACGTAGCGATCCCGGTTCCCCGCGAGCGCGGGAAAGTCCGGCAGGCTGAACAGGGGCTCGGCGGTGCCGTACCAGACCCAGACGTAGCCGTAGCGTTCCACGGTCGGATAGGGCGTCAGCTTCGCGGTGGCCGGGATGCGTGCGGATCCGGGAATCCGCACGCAGGCACCGGACCCGTCGAATCTCCAGCCGTGGAACGGGCAACGCAGGCCGACGTCGTCCACCTTGCCCAGCGCCAGACTGACGCCCTGGTGGGGGCAGTAGCGGGGAGCCACGACGGCCCGGCCCGAGCGTTCCCGCCATGCCACCAGATCACGGCCGAACAGCTGCAGGGCCACCGGGCGATCGCGCAGGCGGGCGGTGGAGAGTCCCGCGTACCAGCTGGCCGCCAGGTCCGCGGGAACGGGATCGGCGGCCGGCGCGGGCAGGGCCAGCCGGTCGGTATGCCTTCTGGTCATCTGCGCGATCCCGTTCAGTGGGTGCGGGTGAGGATGAAGTCCGCGATGGCGCACAGCGGCTGAGCACCCGCGCCGAACAACTCGATGTCCTGCTTCGCCGATGCGACGAGCTCGGTGGCGCGACGGCGCGACTGGTCGAGGCCGAGCAGCCGGGGGAACGTCGCCTTGCGCTGCTTCTCGTCCTTGTGTGGCGTCTTGCCGAGCTCGTCCAAGCTCGACGTGACGTCCAGGATGTCGTCGATGATCTGGAAGGCCAGACCGATCTTCATCCCGTACGACTCAGCGCGGCGGACCAACTCCTCGTCCGCGCCGCCCAGAACCGCGCCCGTCACCACGGCGGCGCTGAGCAGCGCGCCGGTCTTGCGGGTGTGCATGCTCTCCAGCGTCGCCAGGTCGACGTCCTCACGGTCGGCCATCTGGACGTCGATGACCTGGCCGCCGATCGCGCCGTGGATGCCGATGGTGTGCAGCAGGGTGTGGATCACCCGCAGGACTCGGCTCGTCGGCGCGTCGGTGTGCAGGAGCACGTGCTCCAGCGAGTACGACAGCAGCGCGTCGCCGGCGAGCAGAGCCATGCCTTCGCCGAACACCTTGTGGTTGGTGGGGCGGCCGCGCCGGAAGTCGTCGTTGTCCATCGACGGCAGATCGTCGTGGATCAGCGTCGCGGTGTGCAGCATCTCCAGGGCAACCGCGGTCGGCATCGCCACCTCGGTGCTGCCGCCGCTGGCCGCACAGGCGGTGAGACACAGGATCGGCCGGACCCGTTTACCGCCCGCCAGCAGCGAATATCTGATCGTTCGGTACAGCTCGTCGGGCCCGCCGATCTGGATGGCCCGCTCAAGTTCCCGGTTGATGAGCTCACGCTGCGAGCGCAGGCGTGACGGCAAGTCAATCTGTTTCAACATTGACGTTCCCCCATGGATGCAAAGCCGGTGCAACCGTACTCTTCCCGTAGCAGAGAGTCAATGTTCATCTGCAATACATTGACTTTGCCCAGCGCCGGCCGACGGTGTTAATGTAGCGCCGGAGCTGAACCACGGGGGTGAAGTTATGATCAAAACGGCCGCCATCGCTCGGCTTCGACATCGAGAACAAATGGGCTGAGCTGGTAAAACAGCAAGGATTTGCGGCAGTCGACGCTGCCGCGTCGGCTCTTTGGCGGTGCTGCGGCGCCGCCATTTCCGTGTCGATCTTGGCATGCCGCCGCCCAGCGCCGAACGGACACCGCCAGGGGCGGCTGCGATTTCGCATTGATGTTAATTTGCTTTGACAACGATGAACAGGTCCGTTTGCATTCATCGCGCCCGCGTGGGCGCCACCGACGGTGGAGAAGTGAATGGCGATACCTGACGCCCCGCGGCGGATCCCCGTGATCGGGCATGCCGCGGCGCTGCTGACCGACCCGCTCGGCTACCTCTCCACCCTGCCGGCGCACGGCGACGTGCTACGCCTCACGCTCGGACCGGTGCGGCTCGTGGTCGTCTGCGACCCGGAACTCACCCGCAGGGTCCTCGTCGACGACCGCACCTACGACAAGGGTGGTCCCTCCTTCGACTCCGGGCTCGAGGAGTTCGGCGACGGCCTCGCCTCCTGCCCGCACAGCCGGCACCGTCGCCGGCGGCGCCTCGCGCAACCCTCGTTCCACCACAGCCGCTACCCCGGATACGCCCGGCTGATGACGGGCCACATCGACACGGCGACCGCCGGCTGGCGGCCGGGCCAGGTCCTGGACGTCCGGGCCGAGATGGCGTCGCTGTCGATGTCGATCGCCGTCGCGACGATGTTCTCGTCGTCGATGCCGGCCGACCGCCTCCGGCAGGCGGTCGACGACCTGCAGACGCTCGTCAGCGGCATCCACCGCACCATGTTGCTGCCGCCCGTGCTGACCCGGCTGCCGCTGCCGGTCAACCAGCGCTACCGGAGGGCCGTCACCCGCCTGCGGCAGACGATCGGCGCCATCGTCACCGAGCGCCGAACCCACCCAGGCGACCACGACGACCTGCTGGCCAGCCTGCTCGCCGCCCGCGACGACCAGAGCGACACGCCGTCCTCGCTGACCGAGAACGAGGCGGTCGACGAGGTCATGACGTTCTTCGCCGCCGGATCCGAGACGATCGCCAACACCCTCGCCTGGTCGCTGTACCTGCTCTCGCAGGACGCCGACGTGCGGGCCCGGCAGCGCGCCGAGGTCGAGCAGGTCCTCACCGGCGATGTGGCGACGTTCGAGGACATCTCCAAACTGGAGCTCACCACGCGGATCGTCACCGAGTCGCTGCGGCTCTACCCGCCGGCCTGGATCGTCACGCGGGCCGTCACCGCCGACACCGAACTCGGCGGGCACCCGATCCCGGCCGGCACGTTCGTCGCCTGGAGCCCGTACCTGCTCCAGCGCCGGGCCGATCTGTACGAAGAGCCCGACCGGTTCCGGCCCGACCGGTGGGACACGACGCGCTGCCCGGCGCCGCCGCGCAGCGCGTTCGTCAGCTTCGGCGGCGGTGCCCGCAAGTGCATCGGTGACCAGTTCAGCTACGTCGAGGCCACGCTCGCGCTGGCGACGATCACCCGCCGCTGGACCCTCGAACCCGTCCCCGGGGCCCGCGTCACCCCGGCCGCCTCGACAACGCTCTACCCGAAGAACCTCCGGATGCGGCTGGTCCGGGAGGCATCCTGATGGGGAACCGGGCGACGACCGCACGCGTACGGGAGCGGCTCCGCACCGAGCACGCGGTGTTGTCCAAGTCGCGCGGCATCTTCCGGGAGTACGTGACCGAGCTGTACTACCCGGCGCAGGAGCTGACCCGATGGCAGCGGGCCCGGTGCACTCCGCTGACGTTCCTCGTGGAATACCTGGTCTACCGGGTCGACGCCGTCGCCGAGGACAGCCGCGACCTCGACCTCGACGTGACGGACAACCAGCACTACGACAAGCTGGTCCGCTACAAGGACAAGTTCGAGGCACTTCTTCGCCGGGCCCGCGCCCACAACGACGCGGTGGCCCGCCAGCTCGATCTCGGCGAGCAGTACGTGCGCCTGGAGAACAAGGTGACCACGCACGGCGTCGCCGACCAGCAGCAGGTGCTCCGGCTCGCCGAGCTGCGCTCCTCCGACGTACGGCTGCTGCACGCCATGACGTTCGGAATCCTCCGCCGGCCGATCGACCAGGACCTCCTCGACCTGCTGTGGCCGGTGGAGGTGCTCGCCGACATCGGCAACGACCTCGAGCACTACGCACAGGACGTGTCGAGCGGGCAGTTCAACACCTACGACGCGTTCGTACGCCTCCACGGCGACGCCGCGCCCGCGCGGCTGCGCGCCCAACTCGACCGGTACGAGGCGCTCTTCCACGAACGTCTCGACAGCTTCCCGGCAGCCCGGCGCGGCCGCCTGGCCGGGCTCGGCACCCGCCGCTACCGGCAGCGCACCGCCCAGATTCCTCAGCCGATCCTCGAAAGGGCTCCATGACCTCGGACACCGTCGTCGTCACCGGCGTCATCTGTGTGATCTTCTGGCTGATCGCCTACGTGGGGATCATCTACCGCGGCTTCAAAGAACACACCTACGGGATGCCGATCGCGGCGCTGGCCACCAACCTGTGCTGGGAGGCCGCGTACGGATTCTTCATCAACCCCTTCGCCGACCACATCCACACGCTGAGCATCGTCTGGTTCCTCTTCGACCTGGTGATCCTCTGGCAGGTGTACCGGTACGGGCCCACCGAGTTCGACGAGCCGGTACGCCGCTACACACGGCCGGTGGCGCTCCTCGCCATCGCGGCCGCGTACCCGGCGATGCATCTGGCCTTCTTCGAATTCAACGACCCGGACGGCGAGTACACCGGCTTCGGCATCAACGTGATGATGTCGATCCTGTTCATCACGATGCTGGTGCGCCGGGGCAGCAGCCGCGGCCAGTCGCTCTACATCGCGGTCGCCAAGTTCCTCGGCACGCTGTTCGCCTGGATCGCCACCGCGCTCACCGTGACGACCAGCGTCACCCAGCAGTGGCCGGACAGCCCGGCCTCCTTCGTCACCGACAGCGTGACGCACCAGGACTATCCGCTGACGCCCCTGGTCAACTATCTCTATCTGCTGGTCTTCATCGCCGACATCATCTACATCGTGCTGCTACGCCGACGGCTCAAGGCGGAGGGCGTCCGGCCCTGGCGGCACTTCTGAGGAGGACGGACATGGCCTGGATCCTGTTGCTCGGCGCCATCGCGTTCGAAGTGACCGGCACGTCGGCGCTCAAACACAGCGCCGGCTTCACCAAGCTCGTGCCCACGATCGTTGTCGGCGTGGCGTATCTGCTGTCCTTCACGCTGCTCGCCTTGGCGGTCCGGCACCTACAGGTGAGCGTCGCCTACGCGATCTGGTCCGGAGTCGGCACCGCAGCGATAGCGATCGTCGCCCGGATCGCCTTCGGCGAAGCGCTGACGCCGGCGAAGATCGCCGGTATCGCGCTGATCATCGCCGGCGTGGCGACCCTCAATCTCGCCGGCGCGGAGTGACCGGGTGCGTACCGCCGTGGTGGCGGTGGCCGAGTACGCCATCTATCTGGTCACCGTCGCATTCGCCGTGTCCTGCTGGCGCCTGCCCAAGCCCTCCCGGCGCGTCATCGCCGTCCAGTTGCTGGTGGCCACGGCTGCCACCGTCGCCCTGGTCGGACTCGCCGCGCTCGCCTACCACCATCCCCGGCCGTTCGCCGACGGCCAGCTGCAGCCATGGTTCCCGCACGACCCCGACAGCGGTTTCCCGTCCGACCACACCACCGCGACCACGATGATGGCAGCGCTGCTGTGGCCGTACCGCCGGGCCGTCGCAGCAGCGCTGATGGCGGCCGCCGCGATGATCGGCGTGGCCCGGGTGCTCGCGCACGTGCACTGGCCGGTCGACGTCGTGGCTGCGATCGGAATCGGCGTCACCGGCGCGGCGCTGGGCTGGTGGCTCGGCGGGCTGATGATGCGACCACGCCGCCGGGCACCGGCGGGGCCGTAAGAGGACGTCCTCTCGCTCAGGCAGATCGATCATGGCGTTGGCCAGGCCGACGCCGTTGGCCGAGTCGGGGCTAGGTCTTTGGGCTGATGAACTGACGCGGGATGCGTCGGTGACCGTGCGGTGCGTACAGTTTCGGGTCGGACTTGGGGTTGGGCCGGGTAGATCCGGCGCAGGAAACGGGATGAGACAGCGACGGCATGACGGCGTACAACATGACGGAAACCGGTCAAAACGGCATCGACCGCAGCCAGCTGGAGACCTGTCTCAGCGTCTTTGAGGCGTTGGAGGATCTGCCTTCCGATCATCCCGATGTGGTGCGGGTGCAGCGGGCCACCGCGAGGCTCTACAAGGTGATCAAGCAGCGGCGGCGTGAGGAGCGGCGGGACGCCATCGCGGCGGCCGACCGCTTGGTGACGGCGGCCACCGCCACCGGCGCCCCGGGCCGGATCGACGACGAGACCCAGGGCATCCCACTCGCCTCCCCCACCATGGGCGCCACGGCCGGTCTCCTGCAGAATCCGCGCGGCTGCTACGTCTGCAAGCAGCGCTACCGCGAGGTGGACGCGTTCTACCACCAGCTCTGCCCGTCCTGCGCCGCACTCAACCGGGAGCGCCGGGACGCGCGTACCGACCTGACCGGCCGCCGCGCGCTGCTCACCGGCGGCCGGGCGAAGATCGGCATGTACATCGCGCTGCGGCTGCTGCGCGACGGGGCGCATACCACGGTGACCACGCGGTTTCCGCACGACGCCGTCCGCCGGTTCGCCGCGATGCCCGACAGCGGGGACTGGCTGCACCGCCTGCGGATCGTCGGGATCGACCTGCGCGACCCGGCCCAGGTGATCGCGCTCGCCGACTCGGTCAGCGCCCAGGGACCACTCGACATCCTGATCAACAACGCGGCGCAGACGGTCCGCCGCACGGCCGGGGCGTACGCCCAACTCGCCGCCGCGGAGGCGGCGGCCCTGCCGGACGGCCCGCTGCCGGAGATCATCACCTTCGCCAAACCGGCCGGCCGAGGCGGTCCGGCGGGCAGCCTGACCGCCGCGCCGCAGTCGGCCGCGATCACCCCGCAGGCGCTCACCGCGCTGGCGCTGACCGCCGGCTCGGCCACGCCGGAACGGATCGCCGCAGCCACCGCCATCGACGCCGGCGGTCTGGTGCCGGACCTCGACCCGGTCAACAGCTGGGTGCAGCGGGTGCACGAGGTGGACCCGGTGGAGCTGCTCGAAGTGCAGCTGTGCAACGTGACCGCGCCGTTCGTGCTGGTCAGCCGGCTACGACCGGCGATGGCCGCAGCGAAGGCCCGCCGCAAGTACGTGGTGAACGTGTCGGCGATGGAGGGGCAGTTCGGCCGCGGCTACAAGGGGCCGGGGCACCCGCACACCAACATGGCCAAGGCCGCGCTGAACATGCTGACCCGGACCAGTGCCCAGGAAATGCTGACCGACGGCATCCTCATGACCAGCGTCGACACCGGCTGGATCACCGACGAGCGGCCCCACCCGACGAAGATGCGGCTGGCCGACGAAGGCTTCCACGCCCCGCTGGACCTGGTCGACGGCGCGGCGCGGGTCTACGACCCGATCGTCCGCGGTGAACAGGGCGAAGACCTGTACGGCTGCTTCCTGAAGGACTACGCGCCCTGCGCCTGGTGATCAGCACGCCCGGGCGACCTTCAGACACGTCATGTGACAACGACTGGGCTTGACCCGATTCGACGGACAGGGTCGATAAGTCGATTGCGCCACCTTGCTGATTGGTGTCTCGGTGTACGCGGTGGATTCATAGGCGGCGGGGCGAGGTAGCCGAGCGTGGAGTGCCGGCGTCGGATGTTATTCCAGCCCCCGATCCAGTTGAACATCGCCGTGCGGGCTGCGGTGCGGGCGGGGCCAGGGCCGCCGGTCGAGCCCGTCCGCCCTCGCGCCGCCGTCGGTGGTAGCGCGGTGCCGCTGCCACTGGAGCGGGCCGGTATTCTCGATCGGGACCAGACTGTACCCATATGTCCGCCATCCCGAGGGGTGACCATGCCCGATCACGCGTCCGGCCGCATCGACCTCGCACGCCTGCAGGAAGTGCTCGACGGACCGTGGGCCGAGGTTCGCAACGCGCACCGGAACCAGCTCGACGAACGCTTCCTCCCGGTGTACGGCGAGACCGGTGACCAGGCACGTGAGCGGATCAGCCGGCTGCTCACTGAACTCCCCGTCGAGCTGGGTATCGCCTCGGCCTTCCCCACCGAGTACGGCGGCAGATCAGACGTCGGCGGCTCGATCGTCGCCAGCGAGATGCTGGCGCAGGTCGACCTGTCGCTGATGGTCAAGGCGGGCGTGCAGTGGGGCCTGTTCGGCGGCGCAGTCGGGGCCCTCGGCACCCAGCGGCACCACGACGCCTATCTACGGGACATCATCTCGGGCAAGATCTTCGGCTGCTTCGCGATGACCGAGACCGGCCACGGCTCCGACGTCCAGCAGCTACGCACCACCTGCACGTACGACCCACAGACGCAGACCTTCGACCTGCACACCCCGTACGAGGCGGCCCGCAAGGACTACATCGGCAACGCGGCCCGGGACGGGCGAATGGCGGTGGTCTTCGCGCAGCTGATCACCAACGGGCGGCGGCACGGCGTACACGCGTGGCTGGTTCCGATCCGCGACGCGCAGGGCAACCCGCTGCCCGGCGTGACCATCGGCGACGCCGGACCCAAGGCCGGCCTGCTCGGCGTCGACAACGGGCGGCTCAGCTTCGACCACGTGCAAGTGCCGCGGGACATGCTGCTGGACCGGTACGGTCAGGTCGCGGAGGACGGGACGTACGCCAGCCCGATCGAGAACGACTCCCGGCGTTTCTTCACCATGCTCGGCACCCTGGTCCGCGGCCGGGTGAGCGTGGGCGGCGCCGCGTCGGCGGCCACCAAGTCGGCGCTGACCATCGCGGTGCGTTACGGCGACATCCGCCGCCAGTTCGACACGCCCGACGCGGACCGGGAGGTGCTGCTCAACGACTACCTGGCCCACCAGCGCAAGCTGCTGCCCGCGCTGGCCACCACGTACGCGCTGCACTTCGCCCAGACCGAGCTGGTCACCGCGCTGAGTGAGGTGCAGGGCGGCGACGGGCCGGTCGACGAGCACCGGCAACGGGAGTTGGAGTCCCGGGCCGCCGGTCTCAAGGCCGCGCAGACCTGGCACGCGACCCGCACCATCCAGATGTGCCGCGAGGCGTGCGGCGGCGCCGGCTACCTCGCCGAGAACCGGCTACCCAGTCTCAAGGCCGACACCGACGTCTTCACCACGTTCGAGGGCGACAACACGGTGCTGCTGCAGCTGGTCGCCAAGGGGCTGCTCACCGGCTACCGCGACGAGTTCGGCTCGTTGGACGGCTGGGGGCGCGCTTCCTTCGTCGCCGAGCAGGTGCGCGAGATGGTGCTCGAGCGTACCGCCGCGCGGTCACTCATCGAGCGGCTGATCGGTGCCGTGCCCGGCCGCGACGAGGAGGTCGCCGTTACCGACCGCGGCTGGCAGCTCAAGGTTTTCGAGGACCGCGAGAGACACCTGCTCGACGGCGCGGTCCGCCGCCTCCGCAACGGCGCGGCCACGAAGAAGGACCGTCCCTTCGACATCTTCAACGACGTCCAGGACCACGTCCTCGCCGTCGCCGTCGCGCACATCGACCGAGTCACCCTGGAGGCGTTCGTCGCCGGCATCGAGGACACCAAGGACCCGGCGGTCCAGGCGCTGCTCTCCCGGGTCTGTGACCTGTACGCGCTCAGCGTCATCGAGGCCAACAAGGGCTGGTTCCTGGAGCACGGCCGGCTCACACCGGCCCGCGCCAAGGCGATCACCGGCGTGGTGAACGGCTTACTCAAGGAGCTGCGCCCACACATGCGGACGCTCGTGGACGGCTTCGCCATCCCGGACACGTGGTTGCACTGCGCCGTCCTGCGCGAGGAACCTCGCCGGCAGGAGACCATGGCCGCCCACGACGCCACCGGCGATCGGCAAGCAGTTCCCAGCGTAGGCAGAAGGGCTCGTGTGTAGTGGCTGTCAGTCGAGGCGGTCCGCGGGGCCACTGACGCGGCCGGGCGGCGAGGGGAGCCGTCGGGCGCGCACCGAGCGGAGCCAGCGCGAAGAGCGGATCTCCGATGAAGGGCGTACGAATACCTCGATGCGCATCTTCCACGGGGCGATCTACCAGGCCCTCTTCGTCCAATGGCGGGGTGCGTTGATTGCCTGCCGGTTCTTTAAGAACAAGGTCCGTGCCCTGACGCACAGGTTGTCGTAGCAGCCGCCCGGGGGCGGGGCGCGACAACTACGACCCGGCGGCCCGTCCGTCGTGCGCCGACCGATTGCACCCTGATACGTCCGTGTCAGTTCTCCGACGTACGAGTGACCAAACGGTCGCCGCAGTCGGACCGCAGGTACCAATAAGCCGGAACGACGATCGTGTTCGGGTGAGAGCAGAATGTGGCGGCGAGCCACTGTCGACCGGCCGTCCGGCCGGCGTCTTCGACGATTTGCCGGCGCGGATGCCCAGGTCAACGTGGTCACCGGCCGAAACCCGCCGGACCCGGTGAGAGCCCACCACGCCGGTCATGGAAATCAATCGAATGTCGGCGGGATTAGCACGTGCCCGTTTGACGCACCAGCGACGACGCTGTCAACTTTGCGAACGGCATGCCGGCGGAAATGCCCTACGGTGAACCGGCCCCCTGCGACCCGGCAGCCGAGCCGCCGCGACCATTTAGGGAATCGCACTGATATGCGTCTACTCGCCGTGCCCGTCAGGGTGGATGCCCTGTGGCTCGCCACCGACCGCACCGTCACCGGACCCACCGCCGACTTCACCCGTCTTCCGTACCTCGACGCGGTCACCGGCCGGGACGCCAACACCGACGAGCGCTTTCTCAGCGACGCGATCCTGCCCGCGCCGTTCCAGCAGGATCTGCTGCTGCCGGCCGGGATCCACCTGCACTGGTCACTGCCGGACGCGCTCACCCGACTGACCCACGTCGCCACCACCGGCGGCACCCGACCGGCCGTCGACCTGCCCCGGGTCCCGAACCGGTGGCTCGTCACCCGGACGAGGCCGGACGGCGTCCAGGACCGGTGGGTGGTGGAGAGCGACGCGCTCACCGACATTGACCGGGGCAGCGTCGTCCACCCGCTAATCGACGCCGACCCCCGGGGTTCGACCGGCCGGCCCTGGCGTTACCTCGGCCGGCGCCTGCCCCTGTCGGCCTGGCCGGGCACCCCCACCGACCGGCTCGCCGCACTCACCGCACTCGACTACGGCGAGCCCACCTTCGCCGCCTTCTATCCGAACTCGTCGAGCGTGTTCGGCCACCACGACGAGGAATACGGCGCGGTCGCGCCACCGGACGGGCTGCGTTACGACGTGGTCGGCTGGTACGTCGAGACCGCCGACGACGAACTGCTCGCCGCCCTGTCCACGGCCGGCGACCGGAGCTGGTCGGACACCCTCGCCGACGAGCTGGGCTGGTCGGTGCCGGAGAACGGCGGTACCCCGCCCGCGCGGATGGTCTGCTTCGGTCGGCTGACGTTCGCCAACAGCGCGAAGCGGGCACCGGCCACCGGTCCCGGCGCGGCGCAGGAGAGCGGGGTCTGGGTGGCGAACACCGCCTCCGAGGCGCTCGCGGCCCACCTCGGCGCGGTGCTGCCCGGTGTCACCGAGACCGACACGGAGGAGTTGCTCGAAGCACTGACCTTCGCGGACGAGCTGGAGAGCAGCACGCTGGACCTGCCGGTCCGCCTCGCGCAGGCCCGGCACGAGTCGTCGTTCGGCACGGTCGCCGCCGGCACCGTCTGGACGGTCCGACGCCGGGACGACCCACTCGACGGCAACGGCGACGGATCCGGTGGTGACAACGGGACCGGGCTCGGACCGGTGAGCGTGGAGCAGCGGCAGGCCCGCGAGCGGTTGACGCTTCCGGCCGGCTTCGGTGACCTGCTGGTCGCGTTGAACGAGGCGCAGTCCGGGTACGACGCCGCAGCGGCCGAGGTCACAGGGGCGCGCCAGCGCATCTTCGCCGACTGGCACCGGTACCTGGTCTGTGCGTACCCGCAGCAGGGCCGGTCCGACTATCCGGACCCGGATCTGGTCGCCATGTACCTGCGCCGGGAGGTGAGCGCCCTGGCCGGCCGGCTCGCCGCGCTCGGCAGTTGGCCGCCGGTCGGCACCGGTACCGGCCTGGTTCACCGGTTGCTGGCCGCACGGCAGGCGGCCGAACAGGCGCTCGATACGGTGAACGTCGTCGCGGCGAGCACCGCCCGCAGCCGCTTCGCGTTGCAGCAGGTGCCCGGCACGCCGTACCAGCTTGCGAACGAACCGGTGGTGCTGCTCACCGGCGCGGCGGCCACCCCGTCGGACCGGTACGGGCAGGACGGCGCCGACCAGCCGGACGGGCTGCTGCCCTGCGCGGTGCTGGACGTACCCGGGCTGGCCGGCGCCGACCTGGGCGGCCCGGCCGGGGTGGGCCGCCTCGCCGACTTCACCGGGGCACTGGCCACGAAGCTGGCCGCCGCGGAACCCGATCACCCGGGCCTTCGCTCCTGGACCGACCAGCCCTGGCATCCGGTGCTCCTGCACTGGGAGGTGGAGTTCTTTCCGGCCCGCGCCGGCAACAACCTCGACCCGGCCGGGCGCGACTTCGACCCGGACTTCGTCACCACCAACTACACCCTGCCCTACGGCGACCGGGAGCTGCGGCCCCGGCCGGAGAACGACGTGCTGGACACCGGCGCGAACGTCTACGCCGGCAGCACCGTGCTCTCCGCCGCCGCCCGGCCGGTGCTCTCCACCCGGATCCTGCGCTACCTGCATGGCACGCCACTGGCCAGGGCGAACGACGAACGGCAGGCCGCCGGCCTGCCGCCGATCACCGCCGACCAGCTCGACGCCGACCCGGCGCCGCTGCTGGGCTGGTGCGCCGCGCAGACCGGTGACCCCCGGCTGGGCACGCTCGCCGCCGCGTACCGGCACCTTGCCGAGCACGAGGAGAGCAACCTGGCGCAGAGCCTCGGCGGCTTCAACGACGCCCTGGTCATGCGCCACCTGGTCCGCCAGCTGCCGATCATCGACCCGACGGGCTTTGCCAGCGGACGGGCGCTGGCCGCCCTGGTGGACCAGGCGGTCGCCGGCCAGGGACGGCACGCGCCGGTCCCGTTGAGCGACTTCAACCCGATCCGCGCGGGCGCGCTGCGGCTGCGTCGGCTGCGGATCGTGGACAGCTTCGGCGTCGGGTACGACGTCGATGTCGACCAGCCGCGCACCACCAGTTGGTTGACCATGCCGAACCGTCCGACCTGGGTGGCGATGCCGCCCCGGCTCGCGGTGCCGGCGCGGGTACGGCTGGACCTGCTCGACGCCGATGCCGACGCCGTCGACCGTCCGGTCAGCGGGCTGCCGGACTCCTCACCGGTCTGCGGCTGGCTGCTGCCTGACCCGCTCGACGACGGGCTGCGGGTCTACGCGACGGGCGGGGACTGGCTGGGCACGCTCTACCTGGCGGCCGATCCGGCCCAGCCGGGTCGGGCCCGGTGGGAGGCCGCCCCGGACGGGCCGGTCACCGACGTCGGGCTGATCGGCAACCTGCGGCTGCGTACCGTCGTCGAACGGCTGCGCGGGCTGGGCGCCTCGGGGCTGGCCGACTTCCTGACCGGACTCGACGACGCGTTGGAGGCGGTGGAGCCGGCTGACCCGGGGCAGCACCAGGGGCGGGCGATGCTGATCGGCCGGCCGGTGGCCGTGGTACGACTCGCCCTCGACCTGACCGCTTCCGGCCTGCCCGCGATCCACCAGGACTGGAACGTCTTCCGGCAGGACCTGGGACGCACCGGCCGGGAGACCAACGAGTACCCGTCCGTCCGCTTCCCGGTCCGGCTCGGCGAACGGGGCCGGCTGGGCGATGGCACGCTCGGCTACTGGCTGGAGGACGGCCGGGGCGCCCTCGGCGACCGTTACCACGACGTTGTCACCCTCGCCGAGGCCGACGGCGACCCGCCGCTCACGGTCGGCATCGACCTGCCGGCCCGCACCCTCACCGTGTTGCTGGAGCCGGCCGGCGCGATCCACGCCACCACCGGGGTCCTGCCGACCGTCTCCTCCCGGCTGGACCCCGCGCACCACCACGAGGCCCTGGCCCGGCTCGAAACCGGCTTCCTGGCCGCACCGGTGCTGACCGGCGCCGACACGCTCGGCCTGGTCACCCCGGCCGCCGACCCGGACCGGGTCTGGTCCTGGCGGGAGCGAGACGGTGCCGGCTGGGTGGAGACCACCGAGCCGCCCGAACTCGCCGACACCTTCCCCACCGGCCTGACCGCCCGCGAGGGCTGGCTCACCCTGCGCCAGCAGTCGCCCGCCTGACCCGAGCCGCACCAACCCTCGCCGCACCCTCATCGAGAAAGCGATCCGATGCCCCAGATCACCCTCACCCTCTCCCTGAACCAGACCAACACCGTCCTGGAGGCGCTCGGCCAGTTGCCGTACGCCCGGGTCTACGAGCTGATCGAGACGATCGGCCGGCAGGCCAGCCCGCAGGTACAGGCGCCGGCCGCCCCGGCCGGGGCCGAGCGCACCGAGCTCTCCGTGGCGCGGTCGGCATGAGCCCGGAGCCGCTGCTCCTCTGGCAGCTCGACGACATCGCACCAGGCGGGGTCGTCGTCGACTACTCGCCCAACCAGTTCGACGGCCGGGTGGAGGGAAACCCGACGGTCGCGCCGAACGACCAGTTCGGGGCGGTCGTGGCCCTCGACGGGGTCGGCGACGCGGCAGTCTCCACCGGTACGCTGCCCCGCTGCACCACCTACACGATGGCGCTCTGGGTACGCGTGCCGAAGCCCGCCTCCGGAATGCCGACCATCATGGGACGCGGCGGCAGCGCGCTGCACGTGAACTACCTCGGCCACATCATCACCGACACGCCTGGCGGCACCGGCCGGCGGTACAACACCAGCGAGGGTGTGTTCACCTTCGACACCTGGCACCACCTCGCGGTGACCCGGGACACCGCGACGCTCCGGATCCACCTGGACGGCGTGGTCGTCTACGAGAACGCCTCGGTCCCGCCACCGGAGCAGACGGACGGAACCTTCGTCATCGGCCGGGTGCCGAACAACGCCAGCCAGTACCAGCCGATGTCGATCGCCGCCGCCCGGCTCTACGACGTCGCGTTGAGTCCCACCGACGTACGGGACCTGATGGCCGTCGACGCGTCGACCGTCAACGCGTTCGTGCGCAGCCACCCGCTCGACTTCGAGCTGGCGAACATCGACGAGCAGCCGGTGCTCTACATCAACGACGCCGCCACCAGTCAGACCCTCACCCTGCGGATCAGCAACTCCTCCCGCCACGACATCACGCTCTGGCCGGTCGACGGCCCGGTGTCGGTGACCAACCGGCACCTGACCCTGACCTGGCGGGCCGGTACCCTCGCCACGGTCAGCCCGGTCGCGGTCGCCGCGGCGGGTTGGACGCTGGCCGCGAACGGCGACCGTACCGTCCTGCACCTGCTCGGCCCCGCGAACGCGGTCGTCCCGGCCGGCAGTTCGATCGACCTGCCGCTGACCGGTCTGCGCGCCGACGGTGCCGACGGCACCCGGGTCACCCGGGTCGAGCTGGCCTACCAGCGGCTCGGCTATACCGGCGAGACCAGCGAGATCGTCGGCAGCCGACAGCAGTCGCTGGAGGTGGTCAACCACCGGGGGCGGCCGGACATCCCGCTCGACATCGGCTTCGTCGGCGGCGACCGGGTGCTCAGCGACGGGGCCGGGACGAGTTCGCTGCGGCTGCGGGTGGCCAACGTCTCCCGTACCGTCCCGATCGCACTTGCCGGCTCCGCCGCGATCGGCAAGGAGCGCGCGTCGGCACTGGTCCTTTCCTTCGACATGCAGTTGGCGAACGAGACCCGGGACTGGGCACTGACCACCGCCGGTCAGATCAACTCGATCCAGGTGACGCTGAGCGGCGCGACCGGCGTCGGCTGGGACGTCGAACGCAGCATCGACGACCAGCGGGCGATGTGGACGCTGACCCCGAAGGCGGACACCTCGATCGTCGCCGAGGGCTGGCTGGAGCTGGCCATCGGGCCGATCTACGCGCTGGCCTCACCCGGACACGCGCCGGTGGTGCTGTCGTACCGCAACATCCCGGGCTTCCAGGACGGCTTCGTCAGCGTCGACGTGGAGCGCACCCCGCTGCTCTTCACCGGCAACCGGGTCGGCGTCGGCACCGGCACGCCGGAGGCCCGGCTGCAGATCGTCGACCGGTACACCGACGCGAACGGTGGCAGTCTGGTCATCGGCCCGACCAACGTGCCGAATCTGCGGCTCGGCTACCACTCGACGTACTCGTGGATCCAGTCGCACAGCGGGTCTCCGCTGGCGATCAACCCGCTCGGCAACAACGTCGCGATCGGTGCCACGACCGCACCGTTCCGGCTGACGGTGAAGTCCAGCACCGAGCACCTGCAGTTGCGCCGGGAGGACTCCACCGGCGGCAAGCAGGTCTTCCTGGAGCTGTACCAGGCGCCGACGGCGGAGAACGTGATCACGTACCCGAGCATCCGGTTCCACCACGCCAGCAAGTTCTGGCACCGGATCGAGGGCCGGCCCGAGGGCTTCATGTTCAAGTGGGGCCCGATGGACCGCGACGACCTGAGCGACATCTTCGCCCGGCTCGGGACGTTCACCTCCCTGAAGGTGGACAGGGTCGCGGCCAGCGGGGCGGAGGGGCACCTCCGGTTGGAGCGGCCGGACCAGGCCACCGGCAAGCAGGTGTACCTGGAGCTGTTCCAGCAGGACACGCCGGCGGGACAGGTGACCTTCCCGAGCCTGCGGTTTCACCACGCGAACAAGTTCTGGCACCGGATCGAGGGCCGACCCGAGGGCTTCATGTTCAAGGACGGGCACACCGGCAACGATGAACTCCGGGACATCTTCGCCCGGACCGCCTCGCTGTCGTCGCTGCGGCTCGGCGGGACCGCCATCGGCGAGACCGAGCTGCGTCGACTGCTCGAACTCGCGCGGCGCTTCCCCTTCTGACCCGTCCGTCGCCCGTCCGCGACCCCGCCCACCCGTGCCTGGAGAAGAATTTCGATGCCGAAACGCGACAGGAGCTCGTCCGGGCCCGCTCCCGGGGACCGCAGCTCGACCAAGAAGAGAGCCAGGATCGTGCTGGACGCGGCCGCTACCGCGGTCGTCGAGGACATCGACATGCTGACCACCCGGTACACCACGGCGGCGACTGGTGGGATCGACCTCTCCGGGCAGCCCGGTGACGGCAACTTCTATGCACGTTGGGTGAAGATGGGCCAGGGTGATTGCATCGCGCTGGCCACGCCGGGCGGAAAGACCCTCCTCGTCGACTGCGGGTCACTGGCCTCGGACGGCCTCTCCGACGCGACGTTGAAGAGGTTCGCCCAGTACAGCCTCTTCGGCAAGCGGTTCCTGGGTGGGACGGCTCCGGGCGGAAAGAAACGGCAGCTCGACATCCTCGTGCTGACCCATCCGGACGACGACCACAACAACAAGCTCGCCGACGTGCTGACCCGGGAGAAGGTGTCGCCGTACGTCGACCGGATCTACAACAGCGCCGACCTGGGCATGTACCGGCGATCCACCCAGACCTGGGTGCAGAAGTGGCAGCTCGACACCGGCTACGAGTACCTGGTGACCTACAACAAGGACACGGTGGTGACCGGCGGAGCCACGGTCATCGACGGGGCCATCGCGCTGGCCAGGCGGAACAAGTACGAGACCAAGTACGTCGACGTGCCGGTGCCGACGAAGGACGCGGCCACCGAGGCCACCGAGGTGGCGACGGCGGACCTCTTCAACTATCTCGACAGCGAGGGCCGGCTCGTCATCCACCACGAGAAGAGCGGCTGCAAGATCAGCATCCTGGCGAGCGGGGTGAAGAAGGAGTACACCAAGGACAACGACGCGGAGAAGCTGGCCAACCGGGCCAGCGTGGTGCTCCTCGTCGAGGTCTTCGGCAAGAAGCTGCTGCTCTGCGGGGACGCCACCAAGTCCACCGAGACGTACCTGATGGACAAGAGCGTCAACGCCGCGAAGAACAGGGTGCACCTGGCGAACGTCGACGTCCTGCACGTGGCCCACCACGGCAGCCACCTCACCTCGTCGTCCGAGGCCTTCATGGACCTCGTGAAGCCGCGCAGCCAGGCGGTGATCAGCGCCGGGAAGACCGGGGTGAAGGAACACCACCTGCCGGACAGCCGGGTCGTGAACGGGTACGCCGACCAGTTCGGCGCGGGCACGGCCGCCGAACACGAGGTCTGGTACTGGGTCGTCGGCGCGGACGAGATCACCCAGACCAAGCAGAAGCTGACCGCCCCGGTCTACACCACCGGCTCGCTGGCCTCCGACCCGTGGCACGAGTCGAAGCTCGACATCGTCTGGAAGAAGCCATGACCAGGGACGAATTGGAGACGCTGCTCGCCGACGTCGCGGCCGGTCGCCTCGACCTACCGGTCGACCAACTCGCGCCACGGGTCGCGGCGTACCTCGGTCGGTTCCTGCCGACCGGTCGGCTGACCCTCACCGGAGCGTCCCGGGCCGACCGGGACGGCGCGGTCGTCGTCACCGGCACCGGAGACGGAGCACCGTTCGGCACGATGACGGTGACCGTGCGCTTCACCCTGGCCGGGCAGTCGGTGACCGGGGTGAGCGTCACCGCGACCGCCGGGCCGACCTGGTCCCTCGCCGACGCCTTTCCGGTGCTGCGCGACGGACTCCTCGGCGGCCTGCGCTTCGACGCGCCCAGCCTGGTGCTCGACTCCGCTGGTCTGGACCCCGTCGGGACCGACCCGGCACCGGAGCCGGCGGACCTGCCGATGACGTTCCAGGGAACGCTGCGGGTCACCACCGGGATGGCCGCGATCGCGCTCCTCTTCCCCGGTCAGAGCCACCCGGTCACCGGCGAGATCACCATGGTCCGACTCGCGCCGGACACGCTCGATGTGAAGACGCCGACGGTGCCGCTGGTCCTGCTGTACGGGGCCGAGGGGCACACCCTCGACCTCGGCCTGGTCACCATGACCGACCTGCGGTACGAGGTGATCGGCGAGCCCCGGCTGAACACCTACACGGTCGACCACGAGGTCGAGGCGTACCTGCTGGTCACCGGCGCGCTGCCGGTCACCACCGGGCCGGACGGCGCCGCCCGGACCAGGCAGGTGCTGGTGGAGGCCCGGGTCGGCCAGTGGGGCGCCCCGCTCAGTCTCACCGCCGACTTCAGCCCGCTCGGCCCGCTGGAACTGGCCGACATCGCCCGGCTCGCCGGGGTGTCGGACGTGCCGGTGCCGTTCGGCGTCGACGCCGGGCCGGACATCACCCTCGGCCCGGTCACCCTGCACCTCACCCCGGGCGGTACGGCAAAGATCGACTACATCACCATGACGGTCTGGACCGAGGCCGACTGGACCATCGTCGACGACCTGCTCACCCTGGAACAGATCGACCTGGACCTGCGGGTCGACACGCCTGTCTCGGACCCCCGGATGGCGGTCACGCTGAGCGGCCTGGTCGGGATCGGCGAGCACGGTGTGCTGGAACTCGTGGCCAACCCGGCGACCCGGACGCTGGGCGGCTCGCTGCGCGACGGCGACCCGCCGCTGAGCATCCGCGAGGTGTACCAGCACTTCACCCACTCGGATCCAGCCCACCTGCCGGATCTGAGCGTGGTCAAGTTCCACACCTTCGCGGAGCTGCCGACCGACAGCCAGGGCACGACGTTCGACGGCGAGGTCGTGCTCGGCGGCGACTGGCCGGTCGCCGACGGGATCGACCTGGTGGACGTCCTCTTCGCCGTCCGGCGGACGGCCGACGAGACGACCTTCCAGGCCCAGGCCACCCTCGTCATCCACACGGTCACGCTCGCCGTGCGGGCGACGTACGACTCCGCATCGCAGCGGCAGTGGGGTTTTTCCGGCCAGACCGGCCCGGGGCAGCTCATCCCGATCGGCGGGCTGGTCGACGAGCTGGCCCGCCGGTACGGCGGCCTCGCCCTGCCGGCGCCGCTGGCCGGGCTGACCGTGCAGAACCTCGGCGTCGACATCACCACCGGCGCCGGACGGCTCTTCGTCACCGGTCAGGCCCGCTTCCCGGTCGACACCACCGACGTGGCGATCACCGTCACCGTCGACACCGCGCAGCGCTCCTTCGACGGGCTGATCGAGCTTGCCGTACCGGTCGACGGTGGCACATTCCACCCGCAGCTCGACCTGCACCTCGCCAGCGATCCGAGTGCCCAGCGGCTGGCCGCGTCGTACGCGCACGCCGACACCGATCCGGTGCCGGACCTGCGGGCCATGGTCGGCGCCGTCTCGCCGACAGCGGCCGGGTACCTGCCGGAGGGGATCGTCGTCGACCCCCGGCACCTGCTCTTCGCGCTGATCCGACCGGTCGGCGGCACCGGCACGGCGTACCTCTTCGGGGTGGATCTCACGCTCACGGTCGATCTGGCCAACCTGCCGGTGGTCGGCGAGCACCTCTCCGGCGACACCACGATCGGTCTGGACCTGCTGCGGATCCTCGCCGCGACGGCGGCGTTGGGCTCGACCGACACCGCCGCGTTGAACGCGCTGCTGCCGGCGGCCGTGCCCGCGCTGCCCGCCGCCGGGCTGCCGACTGGGTTCACCGTCGACGGCACCCTGCGCCTGGGGCCGCTCGCCCAGCCGGTGGCGCTGCCGGTCACCGGCGCGCCCGGGACGGCCAAGCCACCGGCCGGGCCGGTGCCCACCCCGGCCAACCAGACCACGACCGGCGACGACACCGCCTGGCTCCCGGTGCAGCGCGCGTTCGGCCCGGTCCAACTGGCCCGGGTCGGGCTCGCGTTCCGCTCCGACGGCAGCGAGGATCCGCGCCTCGCCCTGTTGCTCGACGCGTCGGTCGGCGTCGGCGGGCTCACCCTCTCCCTGCAGGGCCTCGAGGTTGGGGTGTCGCTGACCGACCCGGTCGCGGTGCCGTCGTTCGGCCTGGCCGGGATGGGCCTCTCCTACAGCGAGGGGCCGGTGAGCATCACCGGCGCGTTCCTCAAGAACGAGATCGTGTACGAGGGCGTCACCTATCCGGCGTACGGCGGTATGGCCCAGCTGCGCAACGGTCCGTTGTCGCTCGCCGCGATCGGGTCGTACGCGCAGCTGCCGGCGGGACCGTCGGTCTTCGTCTACGCGTGGCTGGACTACCCGATCGGCGGGCCGCCGTTCTTCCACGTACGCGGCATAGCCGCCGGATTCGGCTACAACCGGCGGCTGGTCCTGCCCCCGGTCGACGACGTCGCCTCGTTCCCGCTGGTCGCCGAGGCCACCGGGGCCCGTACGCCGGGCACGACGCTCGGCGACGAGTTGCGCGCGCTCGCCCAGTGGCTGCCGCCGTCGGTCGGCGACATCCTGCTCACCGCCGGGGTGCACTTCACCTCGTTCGAGATGGTCGACTCGTTTGTGCTGGTCGCGGCGACGTTCGGGCACCGCTTCGAACTCGACGTGCTCGGGCTCTCGACGCTGACCCTGCCGGCGCGCGACGTCACCGCCGGGGCGGTCACCCCGATCGCCGAGGTGCAGTTGGCGCTGCGGGCCAGCCTCGTACCCTCCGACGGCTACCTGACCGTGCTCGCCCAGTTGACCCGGAACTCGTACCTGCTCTCCCGGGACTGCCAGCTGACCGGCGGGATCGCCTTCTCGACCTGGTTCGCCGGCGAGCACGACGGCGACTTCGTGCTGACCGCAGGCGGCTACCATCCGCACTTCCCGGTTCCGGCGCACTATCCGAGCGTGCCGAGAATCGGCTTCAACTGGCAGGTGTCGCCGCAGTTCAGCATGTCCGGGGCGGCGTACTACGCGCTCACCCCGGGCGCCCTGATGGCCGGCGGCGGGCTCAGCGCCGTCTGGCAGGACGGGTCGCTGCGGGCCTGGTTCGACGCCTCGATGGACTTCCTGATCTCCTGGCAGCCCTACCACTACGAGGCCTCGCTGCACGTCGGCATCGGCGCGTCGTACACGTACCACTTCTTCGGCACGCACACCATCGACGTACACGTCGGCACCGACGTCGAGCTGTGGGGCCCGGACTTCGGCGGCACCGCGAAGATCGACCTGCACGTCACGTCGATCCGCGTCTCGTTCGGCGCCGGCCGGGGCGGCGGCCCGAAGCCGTTGACCTGGAGCAGTTTCAGCGCCACCCTGCTGCCCACGGCGGACGAGGTGGTGAGCGTCGCGCTGCGGGCGGACAGCCACCGGGCCGCGCCGGACGCGCCCGCCGACGACCTGGGTCTGGTCGACGCCTCGACGCTCGTGTTGACCACCGACAGCACCGTGCCGGCCAGCCGGTCGGTCTGCGGCAGCGGGTCGGCCGAGCGTGCCCTGGAGACCGGCCCGGCCAGCACTCGGTTCGGGGTCGGGCCGATGGGCGTGGCCACCGGCGGGGCCGCCGCGATCCACCGGATCACCATCACCCGGGACGGCCAGAACGGCGGCGTGGAGGACCGTTTCGACTACGCACCCGTGGTCAAGAGCCTGCCGTCCGCGCTCTGGGGCGGGCGGCTCACCCCGTCGGCCACCGACCCGGCGCTGCTGCCGGGGCTGCTCACCGGTTACACCATCACGCCGCGACTGGCGGCCGGCCCCGCACCGGCCTGGCTGGACCGGGCCGCGCTCCAGGCCGACACCGCGCTGTTCGAGATCACCGACGCGATCCGGCTCGCCCCACCGGCAGACGTACCCGACGAGACCGGCACCGACGCCGAACGCGCGAAGCTGATCACCGGCAGCCTGGGTACGCCGGCCGTGGCCGCTGCCCGGGCGGGCGTCCTGGCGGCCCTGCTGCCCGACGCGACGGTCGACCTGACCGGCTTCGACACCAGCCAGTACCACGAGATCCCCAGGGTGGCCGCTCATGTCTGACTCGACCGTCACGTTCACCGCGCACCGTCGACCGCTGCTGGAGGCCGGTGACTACCAGATCACCCTGGCCCAGGAGGTCACCGTCGGGGCGGCGACCGAGTCGTTCCGCAGCAGCAGACGGTTCAGCGTCGGCGGTGACCGGTTCACGCTGCCACCGACCGCGATCCGCGCGGTCTTCCCGCCCGACGGCAGTCTCGGCGACCACGGCAACGTGCTGCCGCACGTCGTGCTGGACCGGCCGACCCTGCCCTGGGAACGCGATCCGGGCGGTGGTGGCGCGGACCGACCGCCGTGGCTCGCCCTACTCCTCTTCGACGAGGCGGAGAAGCCGGTGCCGCGTACCACCACGCTGGGCGCGCTCGCCGACGAGGGCGCACTGCCCGCAGCGGCGACCGCCCGGGAGCGGCACGACTCGGCCGGTGACCCGGTCACCGTCATCGACGTACCAGTCGCCCTGCTGACCGAGCTGCTGCCGTCGTACACCGAACTACGCCTGCTCGCGCACGTACGCGGCGGCACCGGAGCCTCGGCGGACGCCGACGCGGCGGTGGTCGTCGGCAACCGACTGCCGGCAGCCGGCGCGAGCAGCACCGTTCACCTGGTCTCGCTGGAGCAGCGGTTCCGCGCCGACGGCTCCGGCGCCGCACTCGACCTGCCGCATCCGGGGCGGGGCCCGACCGGCGTGCCGACCGTGCCGGTGATCAGCCTGGCCAACTGGCGGTTCGCCTGCGTCAGCGCGGACCACTCGTTCCCCGCGCTGGTCCGCGACTTGGCGGCGGACGACGATGAGCTCCGGCTACCCGAGGTCGGCGAGCCGGTCAGCGACCGCTTCCTGAGTCGGGGGTTGGTGCCGCTGCGGCACCGGCTGCGCCAGGGCGGCCGGAGCATCGGCTGGTACCGGGGGCCGCTGACCACCGGTGCGACGGACGGCGGCCCGGTCGCCCCGGAGCGGACCGCCGACGCGCTGCTGCGGCTGCACCCCGAGGTCGGCATGTTCGACGTCAGCCACGCCGCGGCCTGGCAGCTGGGCCGCCTGCTCGCGCTGCGCAGCACCGACGTCAGCACCAGCCTCTACACCTGGCGTCGGCGGCGTGACCTGGACGCCAAGCAGACCGTGCCGGCGAGCTACCCGCTCGCCGTGCCGGCCACCGACACCACCATGCCGGATAACCTGCTCACCTGGTTGCGGAACCTGGCCCGGTTGGAGGGCGTGCCCTTCGGCTACCTGCTACCCGACGAGCGGCTGCTGCCGGTGGAGAGCATCCGCTTCGTCGGCCTGGACCAGCGCTGGGTACGGCACCTGGTCGACGGCGCGACCAGCATCGGGCGGCTCGGCCCAGCCGACGCCGACCGGGACGCGGCGGATCCGCTGCCCCTGGACTATCCGACGGTCACCGGGGCCCTGATCCGCTCAGCGATCGTCCCCGGTTACCCGGGCCTGCTGATCGACGCCTACGCCGACATTGGCGGCACCCGGGCGCTGGCGCCGTGGCGGACCGCCCGGCTGGCGCCCGACATCCTGCTCTGCCTCTTCACCGGTGACCTGGCCCGGCTGGACCTGCACCAGCCGCCGGAGGGGCAGCACCTGGCCGTCGAAGAGCCGGCCGACGGTGTGATCGGCAAGACGCTGCGCACCCCCGGCGGCGCCAAGCCCACGCCGCCGCCGGTCGGCCCGCTGCCCTTGGGAACGCTGCGCACCGTACCGGTGGCGGCGTTGGCCTCGGCAGTCGCCGAGGCGCTCGGCGTCGACGCGGCGGATCTCGACGCGGGCGAGCTGGCCCTGCAGCTCACCGAGACCGCCGAGCGGGTGACGTTCCAGCGCGGCTGATCTCGACGGCGAGTAAGGGCACCCGCAACGTCATGACCGGTTGCCGGTCGAGCGGCGAGCGGGTGTTACGCGGCCCGGGCCGGCTCGATCATTTCGGCGAACTCGGGCACGTCGCTCGACGGTGTAGCAGCCCCGAAGGATCGCCTTACCAGAGCACCGAGAGCTGCCCACAGCTGCCGGCCGAGCTCGCCACCCGCGCCACCGGCCAACGCCACCACCAGGGCCACCGAGCTCCCCGCATCGCCGAGTCCCCTGCGGTCAGGTCCGCGCTGGTGGTGTAGGAAAGGGCAAGAACCGTAGAGTGGCCCCATGGTTGCCATCGGCTACGCCAGCGTCGTCCGCATCCCTGGAGTCAGCTGCGGCACCGTCCACCAGCACCTCACCTCCGTAGCCTGACCGCGACCCCGTTCAGCCACCAATCTGATGGAGGTGTCCCGCCGGTGGACGAGATCAACGTGATCGTGGGGGCGCTCGCGGCCGGCGCGAGCGCCGGGCTGTCCGGCACCGCCACCGAGGCTGTCAAGGACAGTTACCAGTTGTTGAAGGCGTCACTGCAGCGCCGGTTCACCGGCCGGGCCACTGCCCTGGAGCAACTGGCGGCCGACGAGACCGAGCCTGGGGTTTGGCAGGCCCGCATCGGCCAAGACCTACACGACAGTGGCGCGGTCGCCGACCAGCAGATCCTGACGGCCGCTCGGGAACTACTCGCCTTGGCCGACCCCGCCCGCGCCGCACAGTTGAACATCACCGTGGACACGGTTAACGGTGCGGTCGGCTCTTTCCATGCACCGGTTAGTTTCGACCAAAGGACACAGCTCCCCCCAGCACCGCCGGCAGCCGGGTAGAGGCGACGGCTGCCGGCACCACTGATCCGCCTGGCCTACGTCTACGCGACGTGTACGGCGCGGTCGGGACCTTCTACGGCCCGGTCACGGTCGGCGGCCGCTACCAGGTCGACTGGCCATACCAGTCAGGGTCGATTCCGCCGGTCGCCGACCACTTCCAGCCGCGGGACGCGGCGACCGCACTGGACGCGGCGACCGCGCCGGGCAGCACCGCTGTCGTGTGCCAGGTGCTGTCGGGCCTCGGTGGCGTCGGCAAGACTCAACTCGCCGCCCACTTCGCCCGGCGGGAGTTGGCCGACGGTGCGGTGGACCTGCTCGTCTGGACGACCGCCACGTCGCGGGCGGGCATCCTGTCGTCCTACGCCCTTGTGGGCAACCACCTCGGCGGGACCGACCATCAGGACCCGCTACGGGCCGCCGAGGAGTTCCTGGCC
This sequence comes from Micromonospora sp. CA-111912, assembly GCF_050948415.1. Taxonomy (NCBI): domain Bacteria; kingdom Bacillati; phylum Actinomycetota; class Actinomycetes; order Micromonosporales; family Micromonosporaceae; genus Micromonospora; species Micromonospora sp. CA-111912. Next base: position 2,820,454 of record NZ_CP192007.1, on the reverse strand, counting down.
TGGCTCGCCAACACCGGGCGACGCTGGCTGGTGGTCCTGGACGACCTCACCGAACCGGGCGACCTCACCGGGCTATGGCCGCCGTCGACGCCGAACGGCCGGACCGTCGTCACCACCCGCCGTCGGGACGCAGCGCTGCTGGGCTCCGGCCGCATCCCGGTCGAGGTGGGCATCTTCACGCCGGCCGAGGCCGAGAAATACCTGCGTGGCAAGCTGGCCGGCCGGGCTGACCTTGCCGAAGACGTGGAAGGGCTCGCCGCCGACCTGGGCTACCTGCCGCTGGCCCTCGCCCAGGCCTCCGCGTATCTCATGGACCGGGGACTGACCTGCGGTGAGTACCGCAAGCGGTTCGCCGACCGGCGACGGCGGCTGGCCGAACTCATGCCGGAGCCGCAGGCACTGCCCGACGGGCACCACACGACGGTCGCCGCGACCTGGTCGCTGTCGATCGAACTGGCCAACGCGATGACCCCGGCCGGACTGGCCCGGCCGCTGCTGGAGCTGGCCAGCCACCTGGACGCCAACGGTGTGCCGACCAACATTTTCATCACTCTGGCGGCGCTGCGGTACCTGGACGAAGGCCAGGGATCGCCCCCGCGCTCCACCGGGTTCCTGGCATCGTTGCGACGGTCCCGGCACGTGCGACCGCAGGTCGGTGCAGCCGACGCCCGCGACGCGCTGCACTGCCTGCAGCGGCTAAGCCTGGTGTCGCTCACGGACGACGCCAGCGAGGTCCGCGTGCATGCGCTGGTACAACGCGCCACGCGTGAGCAGATGCCGCCGGACCGGCGGACTGCCGCGGAGCAGGGCGCCACCACCGCGCTGCAGCAGAGCCGCGGGGCGGACGCGATCCTCCGGTTCGACCTCAACCTTGAGGAAATCGTGTTCGGCGTCGAAGCGCCGATCACGATGGACACCACTGTCACGTGCAGCACCTGCGAGGGAGAGCTCCCGGCGCTGCTCGACTGCCGCGGCTGCGGCGGCAGCGGGCTGCTGAGGACCCTCCGGAAGATGACCGTCAAGATCCCGCCTGGCGTCGCGGACGGGATGCGGATCCGGCTGGTACAACAGGCCGAGGTGGGACGATACGGGGGAACCCGCGGCGACCTGTACATCGAAATCCACGAACTGCCACACGATCGGTTCACTCGTATCGGCGACGACCTGCACTGCACCCTAGACGGCTCGTCCGTCGACCTCGCAACGGGCGGCATCCTGCCAATCGTCGGGCTCGACGGCGCGACGTTCCGGGTTCTGGTGCCCCCCCGCGCGCACCCCGGCACCAAGATCCGGGTGCCGGGCCAGGGCGTGCCGCACATCAGGCCGACCGACCCCGGGCGCGGCGACCTCTACGTCACGCTGCGCTAGTATCCTGCGCCGGAAATTCGCCTGGATCTGGCTCCTCTCGTCCACACAGAGCACTACGGCCCGTTCGGGCGGATCGCGGTAGAGCCCGACGACGTCGGCGGGGACCAGGACCGGGCACGGGACGACGACCACACCGGCCAAGCAGACCACACCAGGCAATCTGAATTCGATCATGCTTTCGGCCAACGCGACAGACCCACCCCTTGCGCCGACATCGATGTCGGCATATATTCTGCTGCATTATTGTTAACTTTCTTTACTGAATATTGGAGGGGCATCCCCATGCGACGGAGGCGACTAACGCATCTCATCACCACGGCCGCCGCCAGCCTGCTGATGGTGCCGGCGGTCGTGGCACTGGCAGGTCAGGCGAGTTCCGCCGCGGTGGACCACGCGCAGTGCCGACCGGACGGGCTCTACCAGACGCCCGGCGTCACCACGCCCTACTGCGACGTCTACGACACGGATGGCCGCGAGGTCATGGGTGCCGACCACAAGCGACGGATCATCGGCTACTTCACCAGCTGGCGCACTGGCAAGAACGGCGCACCGGCGTACCTGGCGAACCAGATCCCGTGGGACAAGGTCACTCACATCAACTACGCGTTCGCCCACGTTGACCCGGCGAACAAGATCTCCATCGGTTCGCCCACCGCGCCCAACAACCCGGCCACCAACATGACCTGGCCCGGTGTGTCCGGCGCGGAGATGGATCCGGCGTACTCCTACACCGGCCACTTCAACCTGCTCAACAAGTTCAAGAAGCAGCACCCGCAGGTGAAGACGCTGGTCAGCGTGGGCGGCTGGGCCGAGACCGGCGGCTACATCGAGGCCAACGGCACCCGGATCGACTCCGGGGGCTTCTACCGGATGACCACGACCGGCAGCAACACCGTCAACACCGCCGGCATCAACACGTTCGCCGACTCGGTGGTCACCTTCCTGCGCACGTACGGCCTCGACGGCGTGGACATCGACTACGAGTACCCGACGTCGAACAACAAGGCCGGCCACCCGCTGGACTTCGCCCAGGCCGACGCCAAACGGGCCGGCCTGAACGCCTCCTACCAGGTGCTCATGCGGACCCTGCGCGAGAAGCTCGACGCCGCCGCAGCGGCCGACGGCAAGTACTACATGGTCACCGTCGCCGCGCCCGCCTCCGGCTGGCTGCTGCGCGGCATGGAGTCGTTCCAGACGTTGCAGTACCTGGACTACGTCAACATCATGAGCTACGACCTGCACGGGGCCTGGAACCACTTCGTCGGCCCGAACGCCGCCCTCTACGACGACGGGCAGGACGCCGAACTCGCCGCCGGCGGCGTGTACGGGGCGTACCAGAACATCGGATACCTCAACACCGACTGGGCGTACCACTACTTCCGGGGCGCGATGCAGTCCGGCCGGATCAACATCGGCGTGCCGTACTACACGCGCGGCTGGCGGGGCGTGACCGGCGGCAGCAACGGACTGTGGGGCCGGGCCGCGCTGCCAGACCAGACCAAGTGTCCCGCCGGAACAGGAGGTTCGGTCGGATCGACCACCCCGTGCGGCAACGGCGCGATCGGCATCGACAACGTCTGGCACGACTTGGAGAACGGTGCCGAGGTGGCGGGCGGAGCCAACCCGATGTGGCACGCGAAGAACCTCCAGGACGGGCGCAGCGGCAGCTACCTGGAGGCGTACGGGCTGACCCCGCAGACCGACCCGACCGACGTGCTGACCGGCAGCTACACCCGCCACTACTCGTCCAGCCTGGTCGCGCCGTGGCTGTGGAACTCCCAGAAGCAGGTCTTCCTGTCCACGGAGGACGAGCAGTCGATCGCCGCGAAGGCGGACTACGTCGCGGCCAAGGGCCTCGGCGGCATCATGATCTGGGAGCTGGCCGGCGACTACGCGTGGAACGCTCAGCGCGGCGAATACTACATGGGCAACACCATGACCAACCTGGTCTACGACAAGTTCCAGACCGCCAGCCCGTACGGGGAGCGGAAGGCAAAGATCGCCATGCCGACCCAGACGCTGAACGTCGCGGCGACAATGGGCGGCTTCGCGCTCGGCGACAACAACTATCCGATCAACCCCGAACTGCGCCTGACCAACAACTCGGGTGCCACCATCCCCGCCGGCGCCCAGCTCGAGTTCGACTACCCCACCTCCGCACCCGGCACGCTCGGACAGCAGTCCGGGTGGGCGCTGTCCGTGGTGTCCACCGGCCACACCGGCAGCAACGTCGGCGGACTGAAGGGCGACTTCCACCGGGTACGGCTCAACGTGCCGTCGGCCATCGCACCAGGCTCGTTCACCGAGGTCACCCTCAACTACAGCCTGCCGATCGCCGGCCCATCGAACTTCACGCTCAGCTTCGGCGGCCAGACCTACGCCCTGACGGCCGACCACGCCCGCGGCGCGGTCACTCCGTCGCCCACGGCATCCGCGTCGCCCACGGTATCGACGTCCCCCACCTCCGGCACCTGCTCCGCCCCGACGTGGAACCCGACGACCGTCTACACCGGCGGCCAGCAGGTCTCGCACGAGGGAAACCGCTACCGGGCCAAGTGGTGGACGCAGGGCGACAACCCGGCCAACAGCGGGCAGTGGGGCCCCTGGGAGTCGCAGGGCCCCTGCTGACCGAGGAGCGCTCCTGATCCAGCAGAGTCAGGGCTGATGCGAAGGCGGGTGCCTCCCTGGGGCACCCGCCTTTCACTCACTCCTGCCGGTCGCGCTGGTCAGGCACAGCCGCGCCGCGCCACCCTGTACGGTGCCAATACCTGTCGCGCCTGCGGTGAGCTGGGCTCTGTGAGCTTGAGGCACCGTCGTGGTCATGGTGTTCGCGCTGATCTATCTGGTCACGATTCGCATGTTCGACGCCCTGCTACGCGGCCCGGAGCGACAGGGTCGTGCTCGCGGAACTGCTGGCTCTTCGCCATGAGGTCGCGGTGCTGCGCCGTCAGGTCCACGGCCGACCGCACCTGTCCTGGCCAGACCGGGCGATCCTGTCCGCGCTGTCCCGGCGGCTGCCCCGCGCGGTCCGCGCTCACCGGATCGTGACCCCGGCGACCCTGCTCGCCTGGCACCGCCGGCTGGTCCAACGCCACTGGACCTACCCCCCACCGCGTTGGCCGACCACCCGTCAGCGACGAGATCCGCGAACTCATCCGCCAGATAGCCCTGGACAACCCCCGCTGGGGCCACAAGAGAATCCAGGGCGAGCTGCTCGGACTGGGCCACCGCGTCGGCCTCGGCACCATCCGCCGAATCCTGGCCCGTGGCCGCCTCGGCCCCGCACCCCGGGAAACCGACTCCTGGCGGAGGTTTCTGCGGCACCCAGGCCACATGCCTGCTGGCCGCCGACTTCTTCCACGTCGACACCGTGTGGCTACGCCGCCTGTACGTGCTGGTCGTCATGGAGATCGCCACCCGCCGGGTCCACCTGCTCGGCGTAACCGACCACCCGACCCAGGCATGGGTGACCCAGCAGGCCCGCAACCTGCTCATGGACCTCGGCGAACGGACCAGCGGCTTCCGGTTCATGATCCGCGACCGCGACACCAAGTACGCCGCATCGTTCGACGCCACACTCGCCGATGAGGGCGTACAGGTGGGGTCGTCGCCCCCACATAACCGACGAACTACTCGAATCAGACGTCCTCTAAGCCGAGCCCACGGCGCACCGACCTCGCAAGGATCACATCGGAGACTTCGTGACGGTCTGGTGCCGGAACTTGGCTTTTTTGGCGCGGTTGCCGCACGTGTTCATCGAGCACCACCGGCGGTTCTGACCCCGACTGGTGTCGAGGTAGAGACCACCGCAGTCCGGGTGCTCGCACGCCTTGGCCTGGCCGCGCTGATTCCCGCCGAGGGCAATGATCGCGTCCTGGGCGATGAGGCCGAGTGCGGCGTGGACCGGATGCTTCGACCGGGTGCGCCAGCGCAGCCGGGTCTTGCTGAGTTCGGGGAATGTCTGGCTGTCTCGGGCGAGGGTGTTGATGAGGTCGAGGTCCGCGTCGTCGGGGGTGGTGTTGGTGACGGTAGCGGTGCCGGTGCGATGGATGGCCTCGCGGAGCCGGCGGGCGAGGTCTAGGTCAGCGTCCGTGGCGTCGGCGGACCCGAGGCTCAGGTCGTTCGCGGCGAGCCAGTCGTCTAAACGTCTGGGGGTGGGCAGGCGGTCGACCGGGGTACCGCTGCGGTCGCTGAGGGTCGCGGTGAAGCGGAAGGCGATCTGTTCGTTGTCCAGCCGGAAAGGCGGGGCCTCGGCCACGCTCGTCTCGGTCAACTCGACCGTCACGTCACCCATGGAACCAGTCTAGATGGTTCTACCCATCCTCGCCGGTGTAACGTTGGAACCGTCTTAGACGGTTCCACGTGGAAGGTGTGTGTGATGGCTGAGGTAACCGTGGTGGGTACAGGAGCGATGGGGGCCCCGATCGCGCGGAACCTGCTGAAGGCAGGGTTCGAGGTCGCGGTGTGGAATCGGAACCGTTCGCGGATCGCGCCGCTCGTAGAGCTTGGCGCTACCGAGGTCCAGGAACCGACCGAGGTGTTCGCCTCGGGCGTGGTGCTGTCGGTGCTGGCCGATGACGCGGCGGTGCGTGAGATGTTCCTGGACAGTGGCGCCCTGATGGCTGCTCGTGAGGGGGCGGTGCATGTGAATCTCGCGACGATCAGCCCCGCCCTCGCCGAGGAGGCCGACACCGTACACGCCGAGCACGGTGTCGGGTATGTGGCGGCGCCGATGTTCGGCGGCGTCCCGGTCGCCGAGGCCGGCAAGCTCAACATCGTCACCGCCGGCGACCCCGAACCCGTGCACCGTGTGCGCCCGCTGCTGGAGGCAGTGAGCGCGAAGGTGTGGCCGGTGGGCACCGAGCCTCGGCAGGCAAACGTGGTGAAGGTCGCCGGGCAGCTGCTGATCGCCTCGGCGATCCAGACGATGTCCGAAGCCGTCGCGGTGGGCGAGCGCGGCGGGATCGACGCCGCAGTGCTCGTGGAGCTGTTCACCTCCACGATCACCCCCGGCCCGGTCTACACCCGCTACGGCAACCTCATCGCCGCCTCCCGGTACGAGCCGGCCGGGTTCACCCCGGTGCTGGGCCGCAAGGACGTCGATCTCGCTCGCGCTCAAGCCGCGGCCACGGGACTGCACCTGCCAGTGGGCGACCTGCTCTCGGCCCTGCTGACCGAGGCGATCGGCGCCGGACACGGGCAGCGGGACTGGGCCTCGCTCGCCGAGGTGCAGCGCCACCGCGACGCCGAGGCGACCCGATGACCAGCGCATCGACCGCCGGCACGATCACCACCCAGAGACCAGAAAATTGTCGTCTGCCGTGGGGTGCGCTGCTGGCACTGGCGGCGGCTGGCTTCCTGGCGATCTTCACCGAGACCATCCCCGCCGGGCTGCTGCCTCAGCTCGCGACCGAGCTCGGTATCTCGGAGTCCGCCGCCGGGCAACTCGTCACCCTCTACGCGATCGGTTCCGTGGTCGCAGCCATCCCGCTGGTCGCCGCGACCCGCGCGGTCAGCCGGAAGAAAGTCCTTCTGGCGGCGGTGCTCGGGCTACTGGTGTTCAACACCGTCACCGCGATCGCCCCGTGGTACCCGTTAATCCTCGTCGCTCGGTTCATCGCCGGGGCTGCCGCCGCGCTGATCTGGGGCGTACTGGCCGGGTACGCCCGCCACCTGGTCGCCCCTGCCTTGCAGGGCCGTGCACTGACAGTCACCGGGATCGGACAACCCATCGCCCTGGCCTGCGGGGTGCCACTTGGCGTACTCGCCGGTTCCCTCATCGACTGGCGGTGGGTGTTCGTCGCCATATCCGCGGCAGCCGCCCTCCTCGCCGCCTGGATCGCCGTGGCCGTGCCCGACGTGTCCGGACAGGCCCCGGCCGCGCACCTGCCGCTGCGGCGGGTCGTGTTGCTGCCCGGCACCCGAGCGATCTTGGTCGTGGCGCTGGTGTGGGTACTCGCGCACAACATCCTCTACACCTACATTGCCCCGCTGCTCACACCGACCGGGCTGCGCCTGGACGTCGGCCTGGCGATCTTCGGCATCGCTTCCTTCCTCGGAATCACCGCCACCGGCGTCGTCATCGACCGCGGCCTGCGCGCCACCGTCCTTGGCGTGCTGACGATGATGGCGATCGCGAGCCTGGGCCTGGCGACCCCGGCACCCGGCGCGATTCTGATCGCTGTCGCGGTGGCGGTGTGGGGGTTCAGCTTCGGCGGCGCGCCCGCGCTGTTGCAGACCGCTCTGGCGGACCGGGCCGGTGAGCACACCGATGCGGCGCAATCGGTGTTCGTAACCGTGTTCAACACCGCAGTCGCCGGCGGCGGACTGCTCGGCGGCATGATCCTCGCCACCGCCGCACCGGCCCCGGCGCTAGCGTGGGCGGCGGTCGCGTTGGCGGTCCTGGCGATCGTCGTCGTGCTGACCCAGGTCAAGGCGTTCCCCCGAGGGCCACGGAACGTCTGAGGTGAGGCGGAATTGTCGTGGCTCCGTGAAGTTCTGCTCGACCGCCATGTGTTCCGCGGTGCAGCGGTGCGTCGTCGGGGTCACGACACCGCATCACCCTGTCGTGGGCACGGCGGCGAGCGACCATGAGAAGCCGGGCGCTGAACGACTACCAGGTGCTGCTGGCCCGCACGCGCACGATTCATCGCTCAGTCGGATGTCGGCAGCCAGTGAATGCGGGGGTCTGTCGCTGATCTTGTGCGCCATGTTCAACTCGGTAGGGTGCAGGCCGTGGGCATCCGAAGTCTCGCGCGGTGAGGGAGTCAGCGGCGGGGAGTTGGGCCGCGTGGCGTGGGCCGTGCTGGTCGGTCCGACGTCGGGCGCGCTGGTGGGCGGGCTGACCAGTTCTCCGACGCGCCACCCCTGACGATCGCGGGGCTCTCGACAGGCGAGGTGCTGCTCCTCGGCGTCGGCGGTCTGGTCAACTCGCTGCTCACGTGGTTCGTCGTGCCAGTGCTGCTGGGGCGGGTCGCGGTGGGCGGCCCCCTGTCTGTCAGGGTGAGTTGAGGCCAGCGGCTCGTAGCAAGTCCGTCTGACAGGGCGAGTTCAGGATCGAGAAGCGTTGAATACTGCTGTTGACGTGGTGGCGGCCCGGGATGGGGTCATGAGTCGCAAGAGAGGTCCTCGTTCGGACGGGCCGCGAGCGCGTCGGTCGTTCACACCGGGCCAGAAACTGGAGTTGCTGGCCGGGTATGAGCAGGCCGTCGCCGCGGGTGAGGGCGGGGCGTTCCTGCGTCGGGAGGGCTTGTACTCGTCGTTGATGTCGGAGTGGCGCCGGGCTCGGGATGCTGGGTTGTTGCAGGGCAAACCGGCTGGGGAAACGGTCGGGCGGCCGTCGGCTGAGCAGGCTGAGATCGCCCGGTTGCGGCGCGAGTTGGAACGCACGCAGAGCCGGTTGGCGCGCACGGAGACGGCGTTGCAGGTCATGGGAAAAGCGCGCGAGCTCTTGGAGGACATCTCCAGGAGCGAGCCGGACGGTCCGGACGTGTTCGGGCTCGGCAGACGCTGATGGACGCCTACCAGGCGTTGCCCGGGGCGGGGACCACGACCCGGGACGCGGCGCGGGTGACCGGGATCGCGCGGGCCAGCGCCGATCGGGACCGGCGCCGGCCGAGCCCGACGGCCCCGCTGCTGCGGAGGCCGGCGGCCAAGGCACCTGTTTCGACGCCTACGTGATGATCGACATCTTCTCCCGCTACATCGTCGGGGCGCGGGTGCACGCCCGCGAGTCTGGGCCCCTCGCGGAGGCCATGATCCGCCAGGTGTTCGACGTCCACGGCGTCCCGCACGTGGTCCACGCCGACCGGGGCACCTCGATGACCTCGAAATCGGTCGCCGACCTCCTCGAAGACCTGACCGTGACCAGGTCACACTCGCGGCCGAGGGTGTCCAACGACAATCCGTACAGCGAGGCCTGGTTCAGAACGTTGAAGTACACGCCGATCTTTCCGGACCGGTTCGCGTCCCTCGCCGACGCGCGAGCGTTCATGACCGACTTCGTCACCTGGTACAACCACGCCCACCGGCACTCCGGTATCGGCCTGCACACCCCGGCCGAGGTCCACTACGGCCGCCACCACACGGTCCGCGCGAACCGGAAAGACACCCTGGCCGCGGCCCGCGCGACGCACCCGCAACGGTTCAGCACGACCCGACTCCTGCCCAAGATCCTCGACCTCCCCGACCAAGTCTGGATCAACAAACCCGAGCCGGAACCACAGGCCGCTTAACTCCCGCTGGCCTCAATCCCTTGACACGTTCCGGAACGACCGGCGAGAAACTCGCGACCGCGGGAAGGATGACGGCGGTCACAGCCGGTGAGGGCTGCCCGCAGACGACAAGGCGCCGGGGTGGAGAGGATCATTCCCCACCCCGGCGCCCGTCTGGTACGTAAGTCGTGCTCTGGTGAAGCTCGGTCAGTTGTCAGTTGTCACGGGTAAGTGGTCAGTTGGCGCGCAGGCCGTAGGCGCGGTGGACGACCTGTGAGACGGTGCCGCCCTCGGAGTCGGTGGCCTCGGCCTTGATGCTCACCGCACCGGTGGTCTGGGACAGTGCGGGGTGGGTGACCGTGCCGGTGAAGGTGCCGTTTCCGGCCGCCTTGGTCCGGATGGCGGTCCAGTGCGCGCCGTCGTCAGTGGAGATCCACAGCTTCAGCGACGTCATCCTCGGGGCTTTCGTCAGGTACGGGCTGTAGTAGCCGTTCACGGTGAACTTCTGCTTGCTCTCCGCCGGCAGGGTGTTGTCCAGATCCAGGTCGAAGTCGTACCCGAGGTACAACTCCCTGTTCGGCTGACAACTCTCCTGCGATGGCGGGCTCAACGTACCGTCGGCGTTGCGGATGTGGGTGAACCACGAGTAGCAGTTCAGCCCGCGTTCGACGTTGCGCGGTCCGACGATACCCCCGGTCCCCCGCTGCGAGGTGAACGTGCGGGTCGTGTCGACGATGCGGGCGTAGCGCTGCTCGAGGGGTGTCTCGAAGCGCTCGACCAGCCGGTACTCGGCCTTCTCCGCCGGCAGGTCGAAGTACGGGTTCAGGAAACCCGAGAGGAAGAAGAACCACTGCCCGTCCTTGCGCGGGACTTCGGTGCCGTCCTTCTTGTACAGGCGCACCTTGGTGATTTCCGGCTGGTTCGCGTTGTACCGGTAGGGGGCGAGTCCGCCGCCCTCGCCGTCACGGGTGAGGACGTGTGCGGGGTTGAACATGTCCCCGGACCGACATGACGTGCAGAAGTACAGGCCGTGCCGGGTCTGCTTCGGGTCGACCCGCTGGACCGCGGGCACCAGCGGCTGCTCGCCCCAGTCCTGGACCCGGCTGCCCGCCCGGATGAAGCGATCGCTCGTGCTGGCGCTCCACGCCTGCCCACCGGTGTCGTACACATACCCGGCCGCGCGGGTCCACCCGAGGTCCCTGCCCACCGGGCCGAAGTAGGAGGTAACGGCGCTCTGGCCGCGAAGGGGCAGGCTCGCCCCCAGCATTATGAGGCCCCTGTCCGTGTTCGGCGTCCACGCCAGACCCGCCTCGCCGGGTGCGTCGCCGTGCATGCGGTTCTTGATCGCGTAGAGCTGCCGGTCGGTGAGCCTGTAGTTGACGGCGGAGGGCAACCGTCTGGTGTCGGTGTAGAACAGGTTGTAGACATATGGCGTGGTCGACGACGCGGTGACATCCAGCGTGACCGGCTGCCGCGACAGCCGGTCGGCGAGCATCCTGCCCTCGTCCGCGAGCAGGCCCATCGTCGGGATGGGGTAGAGATCCCAGCCGAAGTAGAAGCCGTTGCGGCCGAGCCCACCGAGGAACGACCGCCCGACCTCACCGTAGCCGAGTACCCCGAGAGCGCCGGCCCGCTGGGCGTTCTCCACCCGGTCCAGACCACCGGTCTCGCACGGGAAGCCGAATTTCTTCTCGGCATCCGCGGGACAGATGTCGGACAGGTCGAGCAGCACAAGCTTGCCGCGCGCGTCGACGTTCGTGAAGTCTTCCGGCAGCCCGTGTCCGGCGTGAACCAGCGGCACCGACCCCCGCTTGTCAAGCATGGCCACCGGCTGGCCGTAGCTGTCCGTGTGGATAGCCGAGTACATCGGGTGCAGCCGGATCGGTTTGCTGCCGCGCTGGCCGGGCACTGTCATGGTGACCGGGTCGGGGCCGAGAAAAAACTTGCTGTAGTAGGTGAAGTCGCCGAGCGTGGCCTTGCTTTTCGACGGCAGCGTCCACATGTTGTGGTCGTTGCCGTAGGGAACCTTCCAGAAGTCCTGCATGAGGGACTTCGCGTTCTCCGAGACGACCTTGGCACCGACCAGCGTCTCGTAGGGGACGGCCTTCTTCGGGGTCGTGACCTGTACCCGCTTGAGCCTGCGCAGGTCGAAGGTGACGGTGGTGTCGCCGTCGACGACGACGGTGGGTTCTCCGACCATTGCGTAGTTAAGCTGGCCGTTCGCGCCGAGCCAGGTCGCGTCGGACACGACGGCGTAGGTGCCAGCCGGGATCCGGCCGGTGTGTTCCTTGGCCGGCAGCGACACGAACTTGCTGTCGACGCCGGGCGCCTCGTCGAGCCGCAGCAGCAGGATGCCGAAGTACTGGATGTCGTTGGCGGCGGCAGGGTCGACCCAGCGCGTCGTGATGTTCGACATCTTCGGTTCCTTGTACGCGCCCACCGCGGTACGCACCCGAACGGCACCGGCCGCGTCGATCGCCTCCACCGCGCCGCCGTACCAGGTGGTCGCGCCACCCTTGGTGGCGTCGAACGTCGTCGTCACGTCGGCGCTGCCGTGCGCGGGGACGGTGACGGTGCCCCGGTCGAGGGTGAGCATCCCCGCGGGCGCGGTCCCGCCGCCGTTGGGCGTGAGGCTGCTCGTCAGGTTCAGGGTGACCGGTGCGTCGCCGTCGTTGACGTAGGTGAGGGTCTTGCCCACCGGGGTCTTGTACGGGAACACGACCCGGCCGAAGTCGACGTTGTTGGTCGCGTAAACCATCTGGCCCCGGGCACGGGCAATGTCGACCCGGCCGGCGCCCTGCTCATAGGAACTGAACCCGTCGTTCTTGCTCGTGCTGGTGAGCACCGCCTTGAGTTTCTGGCCGGACCAGTCCGGGTGCTGCTGGGCGAGGATCGCGGCGGCGCCAGAGACGTGCGGGGTGGCCATCGAGGTACCGGAGATGGTGGTGTAGCTGTCGTCGACGACCGGGCCGAGGGCGGTGCCGTCGGCCTTCGCCGCGGTGATGTCCACACCAGGCGCGGCGATGTCCGGCTTCAGACCGAAGTTGCCCAACCGCGGACCGCGGCTGGAGAAGTCCGCCATCTCGTCCTGCTTGGTCACCGCCGCGACGGTCAACGCCCCGTCGGCCACACCCGGCGCCTCGATCGTGCGCGGGCCGCTGCGGCCACTGTTGCCCGCCGCGATCACGAACAGCATGCCGTACTGGGCGGACAGCTCGTTCACCGTCTGGGACATCGGGTCGGTGCCGTCGGTGAACGCGCCGCCGACGCTGATGCTGACGATCTTCGCGCCCTGCTCGGCGGCCCACTGCATCCCGGCGATGATCTCCGTGTCCGAACCGGTACCGGCGTCGCCGAGAACCTTGCCGATCAGCAGCTTCGCCCCCGGGGCGACCCCCTTGTACTTGCCGCCCGACGCCGCACCGGAACCCACGATCGTGGAGGCGACGTGCGTGCCGTGGCCGTGCCCGTCCCTAGCGGTCTCACCCTCGACGAAGCTGCGGGCCTCGATGATCTTCCCGGCGAAGTCCGGGTGGCTCTCGTCGATACCGGTGTCGAGGACCGCGACCTTCACCCCGGTGCCGTCGTAGCCGGCCTGCCACGCTCCGGGCGCGCCGATCTGCGGCACGCTCACATCGAGGGTGGCCCTGGTCCGGTGGTCCAGCCAGATCTTCGACACACCCGCGTCGAGCGTGGTCGAGGTCGGGCTCACCGCGTCAACACCGGCCCAGAACGCGCGGGCCTGGGTCTTGGACACCTTCACCGCAGCGGAACGCGCCGCCGGCAGTGCGGTGACCTTGGCCGTCGCCGGCAGCGCGTCGGCCTTGGTGGACAGCGCCCTCGCGTCCGAGGAGGTCCTCGTGGGGTACTGCACGATGACGGGCAGTTGGGTGGCTTTGTCGTCGGCATACCCGTTATTCACCAGGTACGCCACATCGAACAGGCTCTTGTCCAGGCGGTCCGACCCCAACAGTCCCCGCGTGTCGGACGGAATGACGTAGAACGCGTCCCCGTCCTTCACCTGCGTGAACGCCACCAGGCGCCCGTTCGCCCGCGGCGCAGGAGTCACCTGCACCTGCGGGGCACCACCCGCAGGATCAGCCAGGTACGACACCACGTCACCGGTTACCAGCGTCACCTTCGTCGCACCCGAGAGCGAACCTTGGGCGAGCTCCACCGGAGTGACCGCCGCCCCAGCAGCGCCGCCGAGGGTGACCGGGTTCAGCGGTGTCGCTGGAACCGCAGCACCGGTAAGACCCGCGCCGGGGGCCGCCGCGGCCAGCCCGGTGGGGGCTGCCGCGGCGACCGCCAGCACCACTGTGACAGCACCTACTAGGCGCCGCCAATGTCGACTACTCATGTTGCTCCTCTAGCCCAGGTTTTTGAGACAAATTGCTCATGACGACGTTCTTTTAGCAGGAAGAGCTCCAGCTCGTCGGGCTGGTCAGAACCAGTTTCAGAGCACCGACAGCGTATGGGTGCGGCTTCTTCGAGGAACCGTCTGATGTGGTGTTACGGGCGCCGTTCGGGTTGCGCCGCACTGACGTGTGTCTGACCAAATTAGCCAGATCGGGATTGAAATAGCAGACCATCGATGGTAGGTATCCAGCTTGAGATGATCGGCTGGGCAGGGCTTTCGTCCACTGTGGCAGCTGGGGCTGGCATGATCTTGACCGTGCAGCCGGGCCCGCAGCTTCCCTCTGTTGAGCAGCTTGTGGCGGTGGTGGCTGAGCTGCGGGCCGAGGTTAAGCGACGGCGGGCGGACAACGCGCGGCTGCGGGCCGAGAACGCCGAACTGCGGCGTCGGCTGGGGTTGAACTCGTCGAACTCCTCCAAGCCTCCGGCGCCGGACGGGCTGGCCCGGCCGCGTCCGCAGCCGGGCAAGGGTGAGGGCAGTGACCAGCGGCGGGGTAAGCAGCCGGGGGGCGCCGCTGGGGTTGGTCGCGGACCCGGACCGGGTGGTGCAGCATCCGCCGGACCGGCGTGCCGGCCCTGCCTGCGGCGCCGACCTGTCCGGTGGCCGCGAGTACGGGCGGCAGCGCCGGCAGGTGGTCGAGCTGCCGGATCCGCGGCCGGTGGTCACCGAGTACCAGCTGATCGCGGTCGAGTGCGCCGGGTGCGGGCGGATCACCGTCCCGCCGTCGCCAGCGGGGCTTTGGTCCTGGATGACACGCAAGCGATCAAGAAGGGGACCAAGAGTGTCGGGGTGGCCCCGCAGCACTGCGGGTTGACCGGTCTGAGGTTCCACCTGTGGACCGGACACCCTGAGCCCAGACGGTGGTCTGGGGAAGGATGGCCTGGTGCCACGTCCATCGAAGTACCCCGAGCAGTTCCGTAGGGACGCTGTTGATCTGGTCCGCTTGTCGGGCCGGTCACTGCGTGAGACAGGCCCTCGTGATGGTCCGGGGAGATCAGGAACCCCTGACAGATGGTGATGAAGCACTACGCGCCGTCTAGATCAGCAAATCCCCACTGTTCCAGTACGAATTAGAGGCCGTTGGCCAGGGCGTATGCCCCGGTCGACGGCCTCTTTTCGTGCTGTCGGGACGGCCGGATTCGAACCGACGACCCCTTGACCCCCAGTTACATAACAGTTGTGTCACGGCATGCCGAATCATACTTAAAAGTGCGCGAATCCGGATTCTTCGATACCGCCCGATACCGCAATGCCGCCAGCACCGCCACCTCCCCTCGGGCCTGTGACCAGGGCCGTGACCACAGAGAATCAAGTGCGCGGCCTGCCGGCATCTTCGCGGACACCGGAAGCCATCGGCCGCGACGGCCAGACCGGTGGGCTGGCCACGCCACCGGCCGCCGGCCCCCTGCGCAGGCCTGCTGGCCGTGGGTATTCGACCGTCAGTAGTCGGTGAAGTCGTTCACCCAGGCAGGCAACTGCTCGGACGGTAGAAACGCCTGGAGGTCCCCGACAGTCTGGGCCGCCGTGCCCCGCACCTCGTACGGGCTCCCAACGCTAATCGGGGTGCAGTCGTACAGCAGGCCATGAAGCAGATCCAAGGCGGTGGCATCCACCCGGCCGTGGAGCCTGGCCGTGTGCATCAAAGCAAGCAGGCTCTGCCGGCGGATCTCCGGATTCGGCGACCGCAGCCCCCGGGCAACCCTGGGCAGGACCGCATCCGTGTCGAGATTGTTGTAGACCAGAGCGATCAACGCAGCCCCGACGCGCTCTTCCCCACGGTCGAAGGCCGCGTCGACATCCCCGAGCTCCCGACAGCGGTTGAGATTGCCGCCCCGCTCCCAGTCAAGGCCAACGGGCTCGGCGTCGTCGCCCTCCGGTGCCGAATCCCCCGCTGCCGCATAGATCACCCGTCGAGTATCGGCCGATCGGCACGTCACCGCCAACCAGTACCCGGGCAGGAGTTGAGGTCGGCCCACTGAGCCTGCGTCAGCAGGCCCTCATGCTCCAGCCGGTGGCTGATCTCCGTCTTCGTGGCCGCATCCAGCGTCTCGGGCAGGTCCTCGAACGAGGCGGGCAGAACATCCAGCAAGGAAAAAACCTGCTGGCCGTCTCGCATCGTCAACAACAGCATGCACCGCCAGTGCGGCGAAAACTCAGGCCGGTGACTGGCCCGGTGCACCAGCACCGGCCACAGATAGTGCACCGCTCCGGGATCGGCGAACTGCACCAGCCATCCGGCACCGTGATGGCGGTTCAGCCCGCACTCGATCGCCTCCGCATCGAGCCGGACCAACTCCGACGTGTCAACCGCCTTGACCGTACGTGGAACACCTGAGCTCACCCCGCGAGTCTCCCACGCAAGACAAGCCAGCCCAGCACGCCGACACCGGCCGCCCCCCTTCACCGCAGAGCTCCTGTCAGACCGACCGACAGTCACCGGCCGTACAGTTGCGCTTCTCGCTCGGGACTGCCCCGGGTTGATGCCTTCCTTGCTCCAGGCGGCGAAATTGCCGTAGACCGTCGCGTGGGGCGAGAAGTCGTGGGGCAGATAGCGCCAGGCGATGGCGGCAGCAGTGGCATCCGCGCGGCTCGGGGTGCCCGTTGGCCGAATCGGCCGGGTAGGTTGCAGGCTCCGAAACTCGTTCTCGGTCGGGGTGACTGACAAATGTCGAGCATGGAACAGATCATCCGGGATCTGCGCGCCCTGACGGCGGGCATCGAGCGGGCCCAGAACCTAACGGCGGCGGTCGACAGGCAGGCCCAGGAGATCGCCGCACGGGCCGCCGGCGCCGGATTCGCCGCAGTCACCGCCGGAATGACCCGGGTGCGCGCGGCTGTCTCCACCATCCAGGGCGGCCTGGGCAGCCTTGCCGCTGCGATCAGGGAGGCGAAGGCCCGGCAGTTGGGGTCCTCGGGAAACTGACCGGGGCTGACCGTCATCCACCGGCCAGCCCTGCGCCGATCACCAGCAACGAGTCCTCACGCGCCATGTCCGACTACGGGCAGGGCTTTCCCGACGAGTTCCCGCCGTGGAGCCGGCAACCCACCGGGGCCAGCAACGGCACACCGACCGGACCACGTACCAGGATCGGGCCCAAGGTGGATGCCAGCACCCGACGAGCGCTGGAGTTGGAGAACGAATGTGCCGACAGCGTGGCCGGCAAGGGCTATCGGGTACACCAGAACCCCACCCCACAAGAAACCGGCGAAGCCCGCGTTCGCACCGGCGACAGCGGCAACCCGGACAAGGACCCGGACTACCTCGTCGAAGGTCATGTCTTCGACTGCTACTCGCGCCAGGGCCCCGCACGTCTGTGCGCAACGTCTGGAGCCAGGTCCGGGAGAAGGTCGACGACGAGCAGACCCAGCGGGTGGTGGTGAACCTCAAGGACTGGGAAGGTGACATGACCGCCCTACGGCGCCAGTTCGACGACTGGCCCATCGACGGACTGAAGGAACTGGTCGCGGTGAAACCCGACGGTACGATCCAAGAGATCATCCGGCGAGACTGAGGAGGGGCGGACATGGGCATCGAGTTCCGTCTGATCCTGGCCGGCGATCCACCCGTCGACGAGATCGCCGCCCTGACCGCCGCGGAACCCGGCGAGAAGCCGCAGCCGACAACGAATCCACGACTGTTCACCGCCCGCCTGTACGACCAGCGCGGCTACGCCATCACCGTCCGCTCCGGCACACACGGCTACTACGAAGCCGAGACAGACGGCGGCACCCGCTGGGAATGGAAACCCGAGACGTACGTCAACGTCACCTTTTCCATGCGCGCCGACGACCTGGCCGACAAGGCAATCCCCAACATGGTGACGACGGTGGCCCGGGTACTGGCCGGCCGGGACGAAGACGCGGCCCTGATCCAGGACGGCAACCACCTCCTCCTGACCCGCACCAACGGAGTCGTCCGCACACACCGCACAAGCTGGTGGAACCACTACCACCTGGACCACCTCATCACCGGCTGAGCCCGCGCCTCGGTTCGACACAGCTCCCTCGGCACCGCACCTGGTCGGGGTCGAGCACGTACAGCACGCATCACCACGCCGACCGGCCCCGGCCCGCGGTCGTCGCCGAGCAGGTCATGGTCGATGAACTCGACACGGCGCCGCACCGATGGTTTCAGGGCCGGCGTACGTGAAGTGTCCGGCGAGCCGCTCAGGTAGCTGCGGGGAACGGCAGACGGCGGCCGGGTAACCGCCCGATCAGGCCACGTCCAGGGCGTCCCGCGTACATCGGTGCCGACGGCCCAGGGCCGCATCGGACAGCCGACGGTGAGCTGGCGAGGGAGTACGGACCCGACCACACCCTTTCTTGCACGATGTTGCCATGTCAACACATAACGCTGTCAGCAACAATTCCTTCTACATGGCCTTCGCGAGTGAACGCACCGCTTCTACTAAATCCCGCTCACCCTGAACACCGGGAGGCATTTCAAGACCTCCTCGCTCAAGAATTACAAGAGACGTCGACAAGATTCCCCGTATCAGTTCGCGGCGAACCGGATGCCGACTCTCCGAATAGCATTCAACTAATGCGCTCACAAACCGGGGAAAGACCAGTGGGTCAACGTCGCATGTATCGCTGTCGGAGGGGGCCAACCCACTTGGCACACCGAGAACATCTGCAGCACCGTCCGCAAGCGAGACGAAGAGGCGTCCGATCCTCAGGGCAGGATCCCAGACGTCATCCCCGGAGACTGTAAAGTAGTAGCTCACTCAGCGATCTCCAATCGTGGATCAAGTTCTGGTCTACCTCGCCGCAGTCCAGTGAAGTGATTCTCCAAGGCAGCCCGGAAGCGCGGGTCTTTGCCGGGTTCGTAAACCTGAAGCCAATAGGAGCATTCTCGTACCCAGGGAGGTTCTGACGCGCCCGAAGGCACGCGTCCACCTTCCTGTTGACATGCTTATTCAGCCACGACTCATCGCCGAAGATCGCGCTTTTCTCTTCCCATAGCACACCGCCTTCAATGTGGTCGATGTCAGTAATTCGATCCCCTGACTCCGGGTCGTAAACATCGTAGTCGCGCTTGCCCTCAAGGCATCCATTGTTGTTGTGTACGAGGACCGGAGTGTCACCGGCGATCACATAGTACGTGTGGATGTCGGCGACGGTGAGGTCGTGCATCCGCTGGTTGCCGGTGAAGTTGTGTACTGCGGTGACCGTGACCTGGCGGCCAAGTCCGTCGCCGCCCATGCCGGTGCCGGTGCCGTCGCCCTCAAGTCGTTTGTCGTCGTGGACCAGCAGGCGGTGTCCGGCCTTGAGTTGACCCGCGTTGACCCAGTGTTGTTCGGTCGCGTCCCAGAAGGGGCGGCTCTGGGTGGTCTTGAGGACTGAGCCATTCTCGGTAATCACTTGTGACGGTGGGTCATCATGTGGTCCGGCCGTGTTCGATGTGTAGGAGTACGAGTGCGGCGGCGACGATTCTACCGATCTGGCTGGGGTCGAGGCTGACGCGGCGTAGGGCTTTGAATGTCGTCTTGAGCAGGGCGTTGGCCTGTTCGGCGCGGGCTCTCGCGTGGGCCTGCAGCCAGTTGATCTGCTTCTGCTCGTCGGTGAGGTTGACGCCTGGTGTCTTCTTGATCGGGACGGTGAGGATGGCGGCTTCGCCTTCGTAGCCCAGGTCGCCCAGGGCGTGGAAGCCGGCTTCGGTCCGGGCGGTCGGAGATGGGTCGGCTGCTGCCGTCGGCCAGCAGGACCCTGGGGGGCTCAGACGGTCGATCTCGATCCTTATCTATGGGGGGAGGATCAAGCGCCGGAACCTATGAACCAGCTTTGCCAGCTCAGTGGTGAGATGTGCGTCTGGCGGCCTCTGGACGCTGGTCGGTGGGTTGCGCTCGCCGTCGGCCAGGGCGATCCGGAGTTGTCGCCCAACGCAAAACCAAGTGACGTTGGAGTATTAGCGACTTAATTATCGCCGACCGATTTGACAGTTAGTGCAATGGCAACGTTGATTGCTACGATTACTGCGAACGAAGTAGCGATCACACGATTTCCAACCGCATATAGGGCCAGCGTGGCCGAGCCGAATACGAGCGCTTTTACCACGAGTACACCAATGAGTGGCAATGCAATTGTTGCCTTGGGTGAAGCGAACAGCCCCCATGTGATCGCCGCCAACAGGGGCGCTCCGACGGCGAGCGCGACCTTGACCGGGACGGCCGAGTCAGTCTTGAAGCCCCAGTAGCCGAGAACGGCCAGTGCCACAAGTTCAAGAAGAAAGGCCAGTAGGTCGTTGACATGTTGCATGAAGTTCATCGCATCTCCTCGTTCATAGTCGATTATCGCAGGCTGCAGGAGTCGAGAACGGGTGACCCAGCGCGCCTTTCTTGCCTCCGATATCTGCTCGGCCACACACGCCAACACAAGCTATCCAACACGTCCTTCGGGTCGGCCTTGAAACATAGGTCAGGAATGCGCAAGTCCAGGGTCCCGGGTGCGGCTCCGCGTATGCGCCACGGGCAGAAGTGCCTGCGGTCGATGTCCCCCTGAGGAGAGCCCGGGCGCGTCGCATCGAGGGCGGGACTTCTTCGCCGGACCGGCGGGCGGCCGTCGAAAACTCAGGAACCAACGATCCGGGCCAACGTCGCCAGCAGGCGCTCGAGCTCCCTGCAGTCGGCGTCGGACAGCTCGCGGAGGATGGCCGCCTCGCCGGCCAGGTGCTGCTCGATGAGGCGGTCGGTCAACGCTACGCCGGCCAGGGTCAGCCCCACCACTCTGCCCCGAGCGTCGCTGTCGGAGACCGAACGCGACACGAGGCCCCGGGCGATGAGCCGGTCGACTCGCTTGGTCACCGCCCCGGTGGTGACGAGCATCCGTTGGCTCAACTGCCCGGCCGTGAGCGTGTACGGCGCGCCTTCCCGGCGGAGTGCCGCCAGCACGTCGAACTCGCCGTTTCCCAGATCCGCCTCGGCGAACGGCGGCCGCAGGGCCGCGTCGAGCACCTCGGCCAGCCACTGGATCCGCCCGATGATCAGCAACGGATCGGGGTCGAGGTCGGGACGTTCACGATGCCACTGGGCGACGATGTCGGCGATGCGGTCCTCATTCACGCTTGCATCTTACCTTCTGCGGAAGATATCTTTCCTTCCATGGAAGATAAATTCGACCGTACGTCGGTCCCGGTGGTCACGGCCTACGTGGACCCGTCCTGCCCATTCGCCTGGATCACCTCCCGCTGGCTCATGGAGGTGGGGCGGCTGCGTCCGATCGACCTGCGGTTCGAGGTGATGAGCCTTTCGGTCCTCAACGAAGACCGCGAGCTGGAGCCCTGGTACCGCGTCTTCAACGACCGCGCGTGGGGGCCGGCGCGGGTGTGCGTGGCAGCCACGGTGCACCACAGCCCGGCGGCCCTCACCCGTCTCTACCCCGCGCTCGGCCGCCGCATCCACGACGAGGGCGACAAGGACTTCGCCACCGTCGTCCCGGCGGCCCTGGCCGAGGCAGGCCTGCCCGCCGACCTCGCCGACGCCGCCCACCGCAGCGACCTCGACCCGCAGATGCGCGCCGGCACCGCCAAGGCCCGGCAACTCGTCGGCGAGGACCTCGGCACCCCGACCGTCGTGATCGACGGCGTCGCCTTCTTCGGCCCCGTGCTGACCTCCATCCCCCGCGGCGAGGAGGCCCTGCGGGTCTTCGACGGCGCCCGCCTGCTCGCCGGCTGCCGGGCCTTCTCCGAACTCAAGCGGGCCCGCTCCGATGGCCTCAGCTTCGCCTAGCCCGGCCGCGCTCACCGCGGTCCCTCACCGGCGGCCAGCCACCACCATCCTCGGGGCGCAGCTTGTCACCGCCGTGGGCGACGGCTGCTTCTACGTGACCTTCGTCGTCTACCTGGTGCAGGTCGGCCACCTGAGACCGACGCAGGTCGGCGGCCTGCTGACCGTCGCGTGGGGGGCCGGCTTCCTCCTCACCTATCCCGTCGGAGCCTTGGGCGATCGGATCGGACTGCGGCGGGTGACCATCCTGCTGTCCGCGGCCACCTCGGCCGCCCTGCTGACATTGGCGTCGGCACCGACACCCTGGTTGGTCTCGTCCGCCTGCGTCGCGTACGCGATCGCCCAGAGCGGGGCCGGCGCGACCCGGCAGGCCCTGCTGGTCTCCCTGGTGCCGTCCACCGAACTGGTCACGGTGCGAGCAGGTATCCAGACCGCCGTCAACGCCGGCATCGGGCTCGGCGCCACCGCCGGAGGGCTGGCGCTCCTCGCCGGTACCCCCACCGTCTACCGCGCCGCCCTGGTCGGTGACGCGGCGCTCTTCGCCGTGAGCGCGATCATGCTCACCCGGCTGCCGCCCGCCGCACGGGCCCCCGTACGGACGGGCCACGGATGGGACGCCCCGCGGGACACCCGCTACGTCGTGGTAGCAGCGCTCAACGCGGTGCTGTACCTGTACATGCCGATGCTCAGCGTGCTGCTGCCCCTCTACCTGACCAGCCGCACGGCGGCGCCACGCTGGATCGTGGCGGCAGTCTTCGTCGTCAACACCCTCGGTGTCCTCGGCTGGCAGCGTCGGACGGCCCAACGGGTGATCACCCTGGCCGAGGCGACCCGGGCGATCCGCCTCGCCGGCCTCGCGCTCTGCGCAGCCTGCGTGCTCTTCTGGACGGCGACCGCCATCACCGACCCTGCCGTCGCCGCGGGTCTCCTCCTCGCCGCCGTGGCCGTACAGGTGGCCGGCGAGCTGCGACTGGCCGCCGGGTCGTGGTGCGTCGGATTCGCGTTGGCCGATCCCACCCGCCCCGGGCAGTGGCAGGGCGTGTATTCCAGCGGCGTCCCGCTGGCCCGTGCCGTCGGGCCGGCCGCCCTGACCACCCTGGTGATGGTCTGGTCCGGTCCGGGGTGGCTCGTTCTCGGGCTCGTCTTCCTGGCCACCGGGCTCGCCACGACCCTCGCCGTCGCCTGGGCCGCGCACCGTCGGCCCTTCTAGACACTCGACCCGGGAGCCACGTGACCACTTCGACACCGACCCTCCAGGAGAAGGCCCGGCGGCTGCGTACGCTGCACGACGAGTCGAGGATCCTGGTGCTTGTCAACGCGTGGCGCTGCCTCGGCCCGTGCCGTGGCAGCCTTGCCGGGGTGCCACGCGATCGCGACGGCGAGCCACTCCATCGCGGCGGCCCACGGCTACGAGGACGGCGAACACATCCCGGTCGAGCTCGCCCTCGCGGCCATCGCCCGCATCGCCGCCGCCGTGGACCTTCCGGTGACCGCCGATCTGGAGGGCGGCTACGGCGACGTGGCGGCGACGGTTCGCGCCGCGATCCGCGCCGGCGCCGGCGGCGGCAACCTCGAGGACGCCATAAGGCCGGTCGACCAGGCCGTGCGGGCGGTACGCGCGGCGGTGGCCGCGGGCCGCGACGAGGGCGTGCCCTTCGTGCTCAACGCCCGCACGGACGCCTACCTCACCGGCCCGCCCGAGACCGCCCTCGCCGCCTCCGTCGAACGTGGCACCGCCTACCTCGCGGCCGGCGCCGACTGCGTCTTCGTGCCCGGCTGCAGCGACCCGCGCGACATCCGGAAACTCGTCGCCGCCTTCGGCCCGGGCCGTCTCAGCCTGCTGGGAGTGCCCGCCCTGCCCACGCCCGCCGAGTTGGGAACACTCGGTGTCGCCCGGGTCTCCTACGGTCCGTACCCCCAGCGGTGGACGCTGGACGCCCTCACCAGCAGAGCCGCGACGCTGCTCGCCGCAGCGCCCGATCGGCGGGCCAGCGACGCCCGCCCACGTCCGTGACCGACGGCCGGCACCACCGCGCGAGGTCGCCGCACCGGCCCTACCGAAGAGAAGGAACACCTGCCACCATGACGATCGACCTGAACACCCGCGACCGGTCCGCGACCGCCTCCGAAACCTCTCTGCGCCAGGCCCGCAACTCCGCCGCCTTCTGGACGGCCGTCGGCCACGCCCGCGGTCACACCGTGATCCGGCGCCGCGGCTTCCTCGCCGTCGCCGGAGATGCGCGCGCGGGTCTGCGCATCCTGGTCCAGGAGCCCGACCCTGGTCGCGAGGATCTCGCGGAGCTGATCGACCTGGCCGGCCGGGCATCCGGCCCGATCGACGCGGAGGATCCGTTCAGCGCCACGGACCTGAGCAGCCTAGACATGCACGGTCGGCAGATGCCCATCATGCTGCGTGCGCCCGGTGCGGTCGCCGAGCCGGCGATACAGGTGATCCGGCTGCGGACCGAGGAGGACCTGCGCGCGGCCGAACAGGCCGTGATCGCGGCCTTCACCCTGTCCAGGTTCGAGCCCTACCGGGCCGGTGAGGTGTTTCCCGCGACCCTGATCCACCAGCCAGGTGTCGACGTGTTCCTCGCCAGACTGGACGGCGAGGTCGCCGGGGCGTGCGTCACCACGGTGGAAGGCGGGTTCGGCAGCCACTACTGGGTGGGAACGGCGCCGGCGTTCCGCTCCCGGGGCGTGGGGCGCGCGATCATGCTCGGCTCCCTGGCGCCGATCACCGGCCTGCCGGTCACCCTGACCGCGTCCCGGCTGGGCAGGCCCCTGTACGAGTCCCTGGGCTTCAGGGTCACGGCGACCTCGACCTGGTGGTCGTCCCGATGACGCACGCCCACCCCGACGCTCCTCCACAGGGGCGACCCCGCCGGCGTCGACGCGAGGACGTCGGACTCCCGCGCCGATCTCCCGGCTGTTGCGGAACACCCGCCGCCGGACCGGGTCGAGCAGCAGGTCATCGGCGCGGACCCCCGCCGGCACAGGTCCGACCGACCCTCAGCGCGGCGCGAACAGCCGAGCGAGGATCTCGTCGAGCGGGAACAGTTCGGCCAGGTAGTCGGGCTGCGGTCGCCGCCGTCGTGCACGCCTGCTGAGACGACGGCCTGACCGCCGAGACCGAGCGGCAGGCCCTACCTGTGCATCTGCCGGAGCTTGGTTACACCTGGGTCTGGGTCTTTTGCTTGAGGCGTTCGTACGGGGTTTGGCCCGCGAGGGATCCGTGGGGGCGGTGATAGTTGTAGCACGCTCGCCAAACGGGTCTACGTCCACCCCGACAGTAGCCACCTGAAGGTGGCGGCCGAGCACCTCGAATCAGGGCTGTTCGGGTGACTCCAGCGCCCGAAATTCGGCAGTACGCGCGTACGTGATGAATTGTGAGACGGAACAGCAAGAAGGCCTCAACCCACCGAAGTGAATCAAGGCCCTGACCTGCTGTTTTACTGTCGGGACGGCCGGATTCGAACCCACGACCCCTTGACCCCCAGGACGCTTCGCCACACGTCCACGCACGTCACGCACGCTATCCCCAAGATCAGGCCGTGTAGTCGACGGCATGCCGGCCACCATCGCGCATGCCGTGTGGTCCCCACCTGGTCCCCGGGCGCTGACGCTTGGCGACTGCAGCACGCGGTTTAGCAGCGGAAACACCTCTCGATATCTCACACCACTCCCCGCTGTCCGCCGGCCTATTGCGGACCAGATGCGGACTGGCTGTACAGGTGACCGCTGAGCCCTTCTCCCATTTGCCGTCGCGGATCACACCCAGAGCACGAACAGAATCGTCGCGACGATCCCGGTCACCGCGACCGAACCCGCTACCAAGGCTGCGCGGGGAAGCCCTCGCCGACGCAACACGAGAGCCATGACAACCGTGAGTACCAACGCGGTCGCGGCAAAGGCGGCGAGCCAGAGGAAGCCGAAGACCCTCAATGTCGCCTCGGGCATGTCCCGGCCGAGACGCATGAGCCAGCCGCCGCACGCAGCACCCAGCCAAGCCAACGACGTAAAGATCGCCGCCACCAACGCCTCGGTCTTGGAGGCTGGGGCGGGACGGCCACCAACCGGCACCTCGACTGACGCCTCTGGAGATTCGGCTGGTTGGATGCACGTCCGCAGAGGTTGGGGAGACGTCATCCGTCAACGGTAGCCGCCGACACTACCGAATTGATCAGCCAGAGGACGGACCTATACAAACTGGTCACACAACACGGGTGCGGGTGACTTTGCTGCGGATCTCTGAGGAGGGTCGGGGTTCGGGGCGGAGCCCCGAGGTCTTCCGGCTCTTGTGGCTCGTAAGTGCGGCCAGCAGCCCGGCGCGGGGCCGGGCCCGCGCGGCCCGCATGCGGGCCTTGACGAAGCGAAGAGAACAAATCGGCAAGTAACAAGGCTGGCCACATGGCTTGACCAGCAGTCAAGGCGCGTCAACTGCTTCGAGCTTGACCGATCTTGGTCCCCAGGACGACGAAAAGGGCCGACCCGATTTCCGGATCAGCCCTTTGACCTGCGTCGGGACGGCCGGATTCGAACCGACGACCCCTTGACCCCCAGGACGCTTCGCCACACGTCCATGCACGTCACACACGCAAGCCGTCTGCGGATGCGGTGCAGCCGAGGTCTCGTCGTCTGCCCTCGTGCATGACGTGTGGTCCCTTCCTGGTCCCCGGGGACCCCCCTCGCTGGACGTGAGCTACAACAACGCGGTGACATCGAGCCAAGAGCTGAACCCGCCGGCATTGACCGCGCTGTGGGACCAGCACTACCCCGAGTGCCCACCGTTCGCCCACTGGCTCCGCACCCAATACCCAGACCGGTGGGTAAGGTTCCACAGCTTGCCGGAATCGAAGCGGCACCCAGACGACGAGAGCGAGTATGCGATTACGCTCGACCGGCACTACACAGTGCTGTGGGAGCTCGACCCAGGTGCGGTCCTTCTCGTTGTCACCAGCGAATGGACCGAGGGCTCGACAACCACCCCCCAGAGGTGGCCGAGGCGTTCAGAGATCGCGCCTTCGGCATGGCACTGGCGGACCCTCTTGGAGCACCCCGAGGAAGAACCGGAGTACCGGAGCTACACCCAGCTCTACGCCGAGACGATCCCCTGGCGGCCGAGGGCGATTGACGTCCTGCTGAAGACTGTCGCCGACGACGAGTTGGCGAACGTGATCCTCGCGCCGACCGACCTCAGGTGGCTGTACCACCCCTACGACGGCGGGGCCGATGTCATTCTGCCGACGCGAGAGCAGCGGGACACGCTGAAGGCACAGCACCAGGAATGGCTCTCCCGACTACCGTCCGGACTCTAGATGCCATACGGCCTCGTGCTTGACCAGCGGTCAAGATGCGCTACCTGCCGGACGCACTTGACCGACGTGGTCCCCAGGAAGCCAAACAGGCCGGCCCGACGTCTCGGACCAGCCCTCTGACCTGCGTTTTCACCCTGTCGGGACGGCCGGATTCGAACCGACGACCCCTTGACCCCCAGGACGCTTCGCCACACGTCCACGCACGCTATTCCCAAGATCAGGCCGTGTAGTCGACGGCATGCTGCCCGCCATCGCGCACGACGTGTGGTCCCCACCTGGTCCCCGGGCGTTAGCCCGATTGGTTACCGCAGCACGCGGTTTAGGAAGTGTGGACACGGCCGGTAGTCGCGCGCCCCTGACGGGCTTGGCCTGCGCCGCCATGTTGGCCGGCACGTTCGGGAGCTGACCGCCGTTGACCCTCGTTCTCCATCCCAACGGGCACGCAAGGGGCGCGCGGGCATGGGTCGACTATCAGCTTGGGAATTTGACAACCTGGACCTTGGACCGGCGTCTCCCCTTGTCGCCATGGTCCCACCTGGCCTGGTGCGCCCCCTCCTGACACCGCGTTGTGGCCCGTGAGAGGCCCGACAGTCGCCCAGGCCGGCGGCGGCCATCACGCCTTCGACTATCCGGCGAACGGTGCTGCTACGGGCCGCTCCACATTTTGGGGCCACCCGCACTTCCAGCTCATGTGTCACGATCTTGGCCATGCGTCTTCCCATCGGCCTGCTCGTTGCATCCGTCGCGGCTGGTCTGCTCTCGGTTGCGGCGACGCTGCTCGCCATGCCAGCCGCGTCGCTACAGTTCGGCCTAGTCAGCCTGCTCGCACTGCTTGGCTACGTCCTGGCGAATCGAGGTGTACGCCGCGTGAGGTGGGCCGTCGCCGCCGGTATCGGGCTACTTGCCGTGGTGGCGGCGATGAGACTGTTCTGGTACCAGGAGCAGGTCGATGGCGCCGGCAGGCTGACATACGGCCAAGGGGTATCGAAAACGGCCATGTTGGCGCATTGGCGGGAGATGATCGACCAGGAAAGGCTCGCCGCGCTGGGTCTGGCGCTTGGCGTTCTCTGTCTCGCGGCCGGTGCGTTGGCGCTACCTTCACGCGGCAGGCGGCGGGGTGTCGCGACGACAGTCCTGGCGCTTCTGCTACTCGCCTGCTTCGGGTTGAACTCCGCGCGGAATTTCGGCCGTTATCCGCTGCTCGACCTGCTCGGAACAGTGTGGCCTGCGCTGCTCGCTGCCCTCGTGGCCATGGGGGCACTCGCGCTGTCAGGGTGGCGGGCCGACCGGCGTTGGCTGCTCCCGGTGGGGTTGTTCCTGCTGTCACTTGCAACGGCTCGCGCTTACTCGGATCTAGCCCGGGTGTGGTCAGGCTGGTGGATCCAGGCCAAACCTGCCGACGGCGTCGTCCTGACGCTAGGAGTGATGGTTAGCACGTCAACGGAAGGCTTCCCTCAGGTGTCGCGGGCCATAGAGGAGGCGATCGCGCTCGCCGGCCCGGGACTGGCGGCCGTCGGAGCCTTGCGCAGCTCCCGGCGAGGCTGACGCTTCATAGGTTGGGGCCGAGCAATGGACATCTCTCGGGGAGCGGATCTCTGAGGAGGGCCGGGGTTCGGGGCAGAGCCCCGAGGTCTTCAAGAACTTGTCGTCCCTCAGCGTGGCCGGCCGGCGCGGCCGATGCCGGCCGGAGGTCGCCAGCAGGCCAGGGCCGGGCTGGCGCGGCCCGCTTGCGGGCCGCCTTGATCCGAAGAGCGAACATCTCGGCAGATGACCCGGGTAGCCATTTGAAACTTGACCGATGGTCAAGGAGCGCCAGGCCGGCTCTAATTTGACTGATCTTGGTCCCCAGAAAGGCGAAAGGGCCGACCCGATCTCCGGATCAGCCCTCTGACCTGCGTCGGGACGGCCGGATTCGAACCGACGACCCCTTGACCCCCAGTCAAGTGCGCTACCAAGCTGCGCCACGTCCCGATTGCTCCCGCGCGGTGTTCTTTTCTCCCTGCGACAGCCGGTACAGCTTAGCGCACGATCTTCCCCACACGCGCATCGGCCCCCGCCACCCCCACACCCCCTAAGGCGTCCTAGGAGGATAGGGTGGGAGGGAGGACAGAGAAGCCGGGCGGGGTCGCGTGCCCCGCCCGGCTTCAGGTCCTGCGGATGATGAGGGTCAGCCGTGCGCCTTGCCCCGGCCGCCGGGGCCGAGCTTCTTGCGCGGGCGTACCGAGATCTCCACCGGGCTGCCCTCGAAGCCGAACTCCTCGCGGAGCTTGCGCTCGACGAAACGCTGGTAGCCGGCGTCCAGGGGCGCGGTGGTGAAGAGCACGAACCGCGGCGGGGCGACGCCCGCCTGGGTGGCGAAGAGGATCTTCGGTGCCCGGCCGCCGCGGATCGGGTGCGGGGTGGCCTGCACCAGCGCGGTCAGCCACTGGTTGAGCTGGGCGGTCGGCACCCGGGTCTCCCAGCTCGCCAGGGCCTTGCGCAGCGCCGGGGCGAGCTTGTCGACCGCACGGCCGGTCATCGCCGACAGGTTGAGCCGCAGCGCCCACGGAATGCGGCGCAGCTCCCGCTCGATCTCCTTGTCCAGGTAGTACCGGCGGTCGCCGTCGACCAGGTCCCACTTGTTGAAGGCGATCACCAGCGCCCGGCCGGACTCGGTGACCATGGCCAGGATCCGCTGGTCCTGCTCGCTGATCGGCTCGCTGGAGTCGAGCAGCACCACCGCCACCTCGGCGGCCTCGATCGCCCCGGCGGTCCGCAGGCTCGCGTAGTACTCGGTGCCGCTGGCCCTGCCGACCCGCTTGCGCAGCCCGGCCGTGTCCACCAGCTGCCAGGTCTCCCCGCCGATGGTGACCAGGCTGTCCACCGGGTCGACGGTGGTGCCGGCGACCGAGTCGACGACCGCCCGCTCCTCACCGGAGAACCGGTTGAGCAGGCTGGACTTGCCGACGTTGGGCCGACCCACGAGCGCCACCCGGCGCGGGCCGCGCGGGCGGTTCTCCACGATCGCTGGCGCCTCGGGCAGCGCCTGCAGGATCTTGTCGAGCAGGTCGCCGGAGCCCCGACCGTGCAGCGCGGAGACCGGGTACGGCTCGCCCAGCCCGAGCGACCAGAGCGACGTCGCCTCCATCTCGATCGAGGTGTTGTCGGCCTTGTTGGCCACCAGGATCACCGGCTTCGCGCTGCGCCGCAGCATCTTCACCGCGGCTTCGTCCACGTCGGTGGGGCCGACCATGGCGTCGACCACGAACAGCACCACGTCGGCGGTGACGACGGCGATCTCGGCCTGCGCGGCGATCGCCGCAGCCCGGTCCTTCGCGTCCGGCTCCCAACCGCCCGTGTCCACCACGGTGAACGCCCGGCCGGACCACTGCGCGTCGTACGGGACCCGGTCCCGGGTCACCCCCGGAATGTCCTCCACGACCGCCTGCCGGCGACCGATGATCCGGTTAACCAGGGTGGACTTGCCGACGTTGGGACGGCCCACCACGGCCACCACAGGCACGGGCCCGGTCGACGCCTCGGCGTCGAGGTCCGGCTCGCGCAGCTCCACCCAGCCCTCGTCGGTCGTCATGCCACTCCCCGCTCGGTCAGCAGCGCGCGCAGCCGGTCGACGACCTCGTCGATGCCCAGCTCGGTGGTGTCCAGCACCACCGCGTCGGCCGCCTGCTGCAGGGGGTCGGCCTTGCGGGTCGAGTCGAGCTGGTCCCGGCGGGCCAGGTCGGCCGCCGTGGCGGCCACGTCGGCGGCGTCCTCGACGCTGCGCCGCTGGGCGCGGGCCACCTCGGAGGCGGTCAGGTAGACCTTCAGGTCCGCGTCCGGCGCGACGACCGAGCCGATGTCCCGGCCCTCGACCACGATCCGGCCGGCTTTGGCGATCAGCTCCCGCTGCCGGGCCACCAGCAGCGCTCGCACCGCCGGCACGGCGGCCACGGCGGAGACCGCGGTGGTGACCTCGGAACCCCGGATCTCCCGGTCGACGGTCACCCCGTCAGCGGTCACCCCGTACCCCTGGGGGTCGGTGCCGATGCGCAGGTCGACCTCTGCGGCGACCTTGCCCACCGCGGCGGCGTCGGTCAGGTCGACCCCGGAACGCAGCACCGCCCAGGTGATCGCCCGGTACATCGCGCCGGTGTCCAGATAGCGGGCGTCGAGCCCGGTGGCGAGCCGCCGGGAAACGGTGGACTTACCCGAACCGGACGGCCCGTCCACAGCTACCACGCAGCGCCCGGCCCGTACGTTTTCCTCCACCGTGATCCTCCTCAGCCCGTGCCTCGCGGGGCCCGGCGGCCCGTCGCAAGCGGTTGTCGTCGTCGTCAATGATGCCCACGGCCGGCATTCCGGCCGCGCGCGACGCCGCCGGTGGCGACCCACGCCACCGTGCGCCCCGTCCGGGGCGCCACGGAAGCCTACCGGTTGTGGTACCCCGTACCGCGGGGTCAGTCACCCACGGCCTTGAACAGGGCGGCGACCTCCGCGTTGGTGAGCCTGCGGGTCCGCCCGGCGCGCAGGTCGCCGAGGCGGATCGGCCCGATCGCGGTACGCACCAGCCGGGCCACCGGGTGCCCGACCTCGTCGAACAGGCGCCGGACGATGTGCTTGCGCCCCTCGTGCAGGGTCAGCTCCACCTGGGCGGTCTTGCCCAGGGTGTCCACCAGCTTGAAGGAGTCCACCGTCACAGGGCCGTCCTCCAGCTCGATCCCGGCCGCCAGCCGCCTGCCGAGGTTGCGCGGGATCGGGCCGGCCACCTCGCACAGGTACGTCTTCGACACCCCGTACGACGGGTGCATGAGCCGGTGGGCGAGGGTGCCGTCGTTGGTGAGCAGCAGCAGGCCCTCGCTGTCCGCGTCGAGCCGCCCGACGTGGTAGACCCGCTGCTCCACCCGGTTGCTGATGAAGTCCGACAGCGCGGCGCGTCCCTTCTCGTCCGCCATGGTGGAAACCACCCCGCGCGGCTTGTTCATCGCCAGGTACACCAGGCGGACGTCGGCCTGGAGGCGCTCGCCGTCGACGTGGATGACGTCGCGGGTGGGGTCGGCCCGGTCGCCGAGCGTGGCCACCCGGCCGTTCACCGTGACCCGGCGGCGGAAGATCAGGTCTTCGCAGGCACGCCGGGAGCCCACGCCGGCGGCGGCCAGCACCTTCTGGAGGCGTTCGGCCCCCTCGAAGACGGGCGCGTCGGTTTTGGGGGCACGGTCATCGCGTGGCATCGGCAAGCTCTTCTACGTCGTCGGGGAGGAACGGGGCGAGCGGCGGTAGCTCGTCGACGGAGTTCAGCCCCAGCTTTTCCAGGAACATCGTGGTGGTCCGGTAGAGGAACGCCCCGCTGTCCGGTTCGGTGCCGCACTCCTCGATCAGGCCGCGGGAGACCAGCGTACGGATCACCCCGTCGCAGTTGACACCCCGGATGGCCGAGATCCGCGACCGGGTCACCGGCTGCTTGTACGCCACCACGGCCAGTGTCTCCAGCGCCGCCTGGGTCAGCCGGACCGACTGCCCGTCCAGCACGAACCGCTCGACGTACGTAGCGTATTCCGGACGGGTGTACAGCCGCCAGCCGCCAGCCGCCCGGCGCAGCTCGAAGCCGTGCCCGGCGGCGGTGTAGCCGGCCGCGATGTCGTCGAGCACCGGGCCGATCCGCTCGGGGGACTGCTCCAGCACCTGGGCGAGGGTCAGCTCGCCGACCGGCTCGTCCACCACCAGCAGGATCGCCTCCAGCGCGCCGCGCAGCTCCGCGTCGTCGAGCACCACGGCCGGGGGCGGCTCGGGTGCCCTCCGCCGGCCCCGCCTCGGTGCGCCCCCCTCGGGAGCACCACCGCCCCCACCACCCGCTCCGCCCGCAGCGAGAGCCTCGGGGACGGCCTCGTCCTCCCCCGATGCGCCCGCGTCGACGCCGGGTGCGCCCGCGTCGACGCCCCTGGGCGGTTCCGCCTCCTGGAGATGCCGATCCCCGCCAGGGTCCGCTGCCGCGGCGACCCCGTCGGAGATCTTGGAGGGATTCGGCCCCTCGGGGGGCCGTCTGCTTCCAAGATCTTCCGAAGTCTGGTCGGGGCCGACAGGTGCGGGGGGTTCCGGGCGGGGCTGGGCGGGGCGGTCCCAGGGTGGGATCCAGGCGGCGGCCTGGTCGGCCAGGGAGTCGCGGCGTTCCTCTTCGCTCATTCCGGTCGCTCCTCCGTCGTGGCCTCGGCCTCCGCCTCGGCCCGCGCCTCGGCCCGTGGCCCGCCCTGCGCCGCGCCAGCTCCGTCGGGCGACACGGCGACCGGCTCGGACGGCACGGCGACCGGGTCAGGCAGCACAGCGACCAGGTCAGGCGACACGGCGACCGGGTCGGGCGGGGTGCCGGCGTACTCGTCGACGTGCAGGTCGGCGGCTCCGTCGGCGGGGCCGGTCCAGCGGACCGTCAGCTCCTCCAGGGCCTGCTCCTGCACGAAGGAGACCAGGCCCTCCCGGTACAGCTCCAGCAGGGCCAGGAACCTGGCCACCACCTCCAGGGTGGCGTCGCAGTCGGCGCAGAGCAGCGAGAAGGTCGCGGTGCCGGCCCGGCGCAGCCGCTCGGCGAGGATCGCGGCGTGCTCACGGACGCTGACCCGGACCATGTGCACGTGCGCGATGGACACCTCGGGCGCCGGCTTCGGGGTCATCGCCCTGACGGCGATCCGGAGCAGCCGCTCCGGTCCGATGCCGAGGACCAGGTCGGGCAGCGCCTCGGCGTACCGGGCCTCCAGGGTCACCGCCCGGGGGTACCGCCGGCCGCCGACCGCCTCCAGCGCGGCGATGTGCGCGGCCGCCTCCTTGTACGCCTTGTACTGCAACAGCCGGGCGAAGAGCAGGTCCCGCGCCTCCAGCAGGGCGAGGTCCTCCTCGTTCTCCACCTCGGCGGCGGGCAGCAGCCGGGCCGCCTTCAGGTCGAGCAGGGTGGCCGCGATCAGCAGGAACTCGCTGGCCTCGTCCAGGTCCCACTGGTCGCCCATGGCCCGGATGTAGGCGATGAACTCGTCGGTGACCCGGTGCAGGGCCACCTCGGTGACGTCGAGCTTGTGCTTGCCGATCAGTTGCAGCAGCAGGTCGAACGGGCCGGTGAAGTTGTCCAGCCGGACGGTGAACCCGGTCGCCGCGCCGGCGTCGACGTCGCCAGCCGCCCCGGCCCCGGCGGGCGGGAGCGTGGCGGGCGGGTCGAGGGGCGGGGCGGTCACCGGACGACCGTAGTCCACGCTCCCCGGGCCCCGACGGGAAGGCACGCTCCTGATCGAGGGCGCACGCTGGGACGACGGCGCACGGGGCTACCGCTCCGCCTGCTGGGCGATCACCTCGCGGGCAAGCTGGCGGTAGTTGCGGGCGCCGGACGAGGCCGGGTCGAGGGTGGTGATGGGAGCACCGGCCACCGTGGACTCCGGGAACTTCACCGTCTTGGTGATGACCGTCTGGTAGACCTTGTCGCCGAATGCCTCGACCACCCGCTGGAGCACCTGTCGGCAGTGGGTGGTGCGGCTGTCGTACATGGTGGCAAGGATGCCCTCCAACTCCAGGTCGAAGTTGAGCCGCTCGCGCACCTTGTCGATCGTGTCGAGCAGCAGGGCCACGCCCCGGAGGCTGAAGAACTCGCATTCGAGGGGGACGAGCACGCCGTCCGCGACGGTCAGCGCATTGATCGCCAGCAGGCCCAGCGAGGGCTGGCAGTCGATCAGGACGTAGTCGTACTCCTTGCGGATGCTGCGCAGCACCCGGGCCAGGGCCATCTCCCGGGCGACCTCGTTGACGAGCTGTATCTCGGCGGCGGAGAGGTCGATGTTGGCCGGCAGCAGGTGCAGGCCGGCCACGTCGGTCTTGATCAGGACGTCCTCGGCGGTGACGTCGTCCTGCATCAGCAGGTTGTAGACCGACAGGTCGAGGTTGTGCGGGTTGACCCCGAGCCCCACCGAGAGGGCGCCCTGCGGGTCGAAGTCGACCAGCAACACCTTGCGGCCGTACTCGGCCAGAGCGGCACCCAGGTTGATGGTCGTGGTGGTCTTGCCGACGCCACCCTTCTGGTTGGCCATCGCGATGATCCGGGCCGGCCCGTGCCGGTCGGTGGGCATCGGCTCGGGGATCGGCTTACGCATCGTGTAGGCCGCCGGGTCCGCCGGGCCGAGCCCCGCACCGAGCGTGGCCTGCTGCTCGCGGAGCTCCGACGTCCAGGTCTCGGCACGGTCACCGTTGCCAGCCATGTCCTCGTTGCCCCCTCCCGACGACCACCCGGTGTCGGAGCCGTCCGACGTCCCTCGCGGCGCCGCGGCGCACCCCGGTCATCCACCCCGCAAGGTCCGCGCCATGCCGACTGTACGCCACCGGCCAGCAGGGCGTTCGGCACCGGTACGGCGTGTCGGCCGCTACGCCGTACCGGTCGGGCCGACCGGGGCTGGGCCCGGCCGCGGGGCGGGAACGGGTCAGCCCCGGGCCCGGGGGTGGGCGGTGGCGTACACCTCGCGCAGCCGCTCCACGGTGACCAACGTGTACACCTGGGTGGTGGTCACCGAGGCGTGGCCGAGCAACTCCTGCACCACCCGCACGTCGGCGCCGCCGTCGAGCAGGTGGGTGGCGTACGAGTGGCGCAGGGTGTGCGGGGAGACCGCGCCGGAGCCGGTCACCGGCAGGCCCGCCCGCTGGGCCGCCCGGCGCAGGATGGTCCACGCGCCCTGCCGGGTCAACGCCGCCCCGCGCGCGTTGACGAAGACCGCCGGGGTGCCCCGGCCGGCGGCGACCAGCCCGGGGCGGGCCCGCACCAGCCAGGCGCGCAGCGCCTCGACGGCGTACCCGCCGACCGGAACGAGGCGGGTCCGGCCGCCCTTGCCGCGCAGCAGCACCGTCCCCTCGGCGGCGTCCAGGTCGTCCACGGCGGCGCCGACGGCCTCGGAGATGCGCGCCCCGGTGCCGTACAGGAACTCCAGCAGCGCCCGGTCGCGCAGCGCGAGCGCGGCGCCCTCGCCGGTGGCGGCCACCGACCCGGCGGTCTCCAGCAGCCGGACCACCTGGTCGACGGCGAGCGCCCGGGGCAGCCGGCGCGGCGGGGCCGGTGGCCGGACGTCGCGGCTCGGGTCCACGCCGGCCAGCCCTTCGCGCAGCGCGAAGCGGTGCAGGCCGCGCACGGCGCTGGCCGCCCGGGCCGCCGAGGAGACGGCGAGCGGCGGGTGGCCGTCGTCGCCGGCGCGCAGCCGGGCCAGGTGCGCCTCGACCTGGCCGGCGTCCACGGCGGCCAGGTCGGCAACGCCGGCCGCGGCGAGCGTCGCGAGGTAGCGCTCCAGGTCCCGACGGTACGACGACAGCGTGTTCGCGGACAGGCCACGTTCGACGGTGAGGTGGTCGAGGTAGCCGCGCACGGCGCGACGCAGGGCCGGCGCGGGCTCCTCGCCCGAACCGGCCCCGTCGGTCGTCGCGCCCCGCGCGTCGTCGGTCAGGCCAGCACCTCGTCCAGCGGCAGGGCCGGCAGGCCGTGCGCCTCGGCGACCGGGCCGTAGACGACCCGCCCGTCGTGGGTGTTCAGGCCCAGCGCCAGGGCCGGGTCGCGGCGCAGCGCGTCGCGCCAGTCCCGGTTGGCCAGCTCCAGCGCGTACGGCAGGGTGACGTTGGTCAGCGCGTACGTGCTCGTGTGCGGCACCGCGCCGGGCATGTTCGCCACACAGTAGAAGATCGACTCGTGCACCTGGTACGTCGGCTCGGCGTGCGTGGTGGGGCGGGAGTCCTCGAAGCAGCCCCCCTGGTCGATGGAGATGTCGACCAGCACGCTGCCCGGCTTCATCCGGGAGACCAGCTCGTTGGAGATCAGCGTCGGAGCCTTCGCGCCGGGCACCAGCACCGCGCCGATGACCAGGTCCGCGTCGAGCACGGCCCGTTCGATCTCGTACGCGTTGGAGGCGACCGTCTGCAGGTGGCCCCGGTAGATGGCGTCCGCTTGGCGCAGCCGGGCGACGTTCTTGTCCAGCAGCAGCACCTCGGCCTGCAGGCCGAGCGCGATCGCGGCGGCGTTCATCCCGGACACGCCGGCGCCGATGACCACGGTCTTCGCCGCGTACACGCCGGAGACGCCGCCCATCAGGATGCCGCGCCCGCCGCCCTGCCGCTGGAGGTGGTACGCGCCGACCTGCGGGGCGAGCCGACCGGCCACCTCGGACATCGGGGCGAGCAGCGGCAGCGACCGGTCGGGAAGCTCGACGGTCTCGTACGCGATGCCGGTGACCTTCCGGTCGATCAGCGCGTCGGTGCACGCCTTGGACGCGGCCAGGTGCAGGTAGGTGAACAGCACCTGCCCCTCGCGCATCCGGTGGTACTCCTCGGCGATCGGCTCCTTGACCTTGAGCACCAGCTCGGCGGTCTCCCACACCTCGTCGGCGGTGGCCAGGATCTTCGCCCCGGCCGCGGCGAACTCGTCGTCGGTGATGCTGGATCCGACGCCGGCACCGGACTCGACGAAGACCTGATGACCGCCGCGGGTGAACTCGTTGACGCCCGCGGGCGTGATCGCCACCCGGTACTCGTGGTTCTTGATCTCGCGGGGGATTCCGACCTTCACGATGCAGACACCTCTCTTCGGGGCGTCCCACCCCGACCGCACGGTGCGCGGCGGCTCCGTTGCCGCCGCGGTCCACCGGTCCCGTCGGCGGCAGTCTAGGCGCGCCGTCCGCCGCACAGCGCCGACACTGTGGCACCCGGTCCCCGCCGGTGCTGACGATGTGTCAGGCATAGACAGCACCAATGGTGGAGGGCATCTCAGCCATCAGGACACATTCGACCCCGATCGTCCCACGGGTCGGACGGCGGTAGGGACAGGACGTGAGTGGATCACTAGGGTGTCGCCCCATGACCACTCCTTATCAGCAGTACCCGCAGGGCGGCGTCTCCGACAAGAGCAAGCTCGTCGCGGGCCTCCTCGGCATCTTCCTCGGCACCTTCGGCGCCGGGCGTTTCTACATGGGCGACACCAAGACCGGCGTGATCCAGCTCGTGGTGAGCCTGGTGACCTGCGGCGCCGGCGGCATCTGGGGCCTCATCGACGGCATCCTGATCCTGGTCAACGGCGGCGTCGACGGGCAGGGCCGTCCCCTGCGCGACTGATGTCCGACAGCGACGGAGAGGGGCCGTGCGGTTCGCCGCACGGCCCCTCTCCTCGTCGTACCCGCCGGCCGGGCCCGGATTCCATCAGCCCCGGTCCCGGGCCTGGTGAAAAGCCCCTGGTCACGGGCCGCCGGCCGGCCCGGCGGCCCGGCCGCTCAGCGCGGTAGCGGCGCGTCCGGGCGGCGCAGCACCGACCAGCCGGTGTCCCGGGCGCGGGCGGCGGCCAGCAGCCCGGCCACGGTGGACGCGTTGGTGATCTCCCCGGCCAGCACCATCCGCACCGCCTCGTCCAGGTCGACCCGGACCACCTGGAGATCCGCCTCCTCGTCGCTGCGCCGGTGACGCCGCTCGGCAGGCACATCGGCCAGGTCCCGGGCCAGGAAGACCCGGACCACCTCGTCGGTGAAGCCGGGCGAGCTGTGCAGGTCGACCAGCACGTCGACCGTGCCGGCGGTGAGGTCGACCTCCTCGGCCAGCTCGCGGGCCGCCGCGGCGGCCAGGTCCTCCCCCGAGACGTCCGTCAGGCCGGCCGGCAACTCCCACAGGTGCCGGCCGACGGGGTGACGGTACTGCCGGATCAGCACCACCTGGCCGGCATCGTCCACCGCCACGACGGCCACCGCGCCGACGTGCCTGACGTAGTCGCGGGCGGAGGTGCCGCCGCCGGGCATGGTGACCTCGTCGGTGACCACCGAGAAGATCCGCCCGGCCCAGACCTGCCGCCGCCCGGTCACCTCGTAACGGTGCTCCACGGCGCTCACGACGCCGACGCCGGCTTCTTCTCGGCGGCCGCCCCGCCGTTGCGGTCGGCCCGGCGGGCCGCCTCCTCCGTCGGTGCGGCGTCCAGGTTGACCGGTAGCTGGTCGGCCTCGGAGTACGTCACGGCGGCCTTCACGAACGCCGCGAACAGCGGGTGCGGCCGGGTCGGCCGGCTCTTCAGCTCGGGGTGCGCCTGGGTCGCCACGAAGAACGGGTGCAGGGCGCGGTCCAGCTCGACGAACTCGACCAGCCGGCCGTCCGGGGACGTGCCGGAGATGGCCAGCCCGGCCTTGGTGAGCTGGTCACGGTAGGCGTTGTTCACCTCGTACCGGTGCCGGTGCCGCTCGCTGACCTCGGTGCTGCCGTACGCCTCGGCGACCAGCGAGCCCTCGGCGAGCGTCGCCGGGTACGCACCGAGCCGCATGGTGCCGCCCAGGTCGCCCCGGCCGGCGACGATGTCCTCCTGGTCGGCCATCGTGGCGATGACCGGGTGCGCGGCCTCCTCGTCGAACTCCAGCGAGTTCGCCCCGTCCAGGCCGGCGAGGTGGCGGGCCACCTCGATGGTCATGCACTGCAGGCCGAGGCACAGGCCGAGCAGGGGCACGCCGTTCTCCCGGGCGTACCGGGCGGTGCCGATCTTGCCCTCGATGCCGCGCACCCCGAAGCCGCCGGGGATGACGACGCCGTCCACGCCGGCCAGGGCCGCCGCCGCGCCGGCCGGGGTGACGCAGTCGTCGCTGGGCACCCAGCGCAGCTGCACCCGGGCCCGGTGGCCGAACCCGGCCGCCCGGATCGCCTCGCTGACCGACAGGTACGCGTCGGGCAGGTCGACGTACTTGCCGACCACCGCCACCGTCACCGTGTGGCGCGGCTGGTGCACGCGGTCCAGCAGGTCGTCCCAGCTGGCCCAGTCGACGTCGCGGAAGGACAGGCCGAGCCGACGCACCACGTACGCGTCCAGGCCCTCCCGGTGCAGCACCTTCGGAATGTCGTAGATGCTCGGCGCGTCCGGGGCGGCTACGACCGCCTCCCGGTCCACGTCGCAGTAGAGCGAGAGCTTCTCCTTGAGCTTGTCCGGGATCTCCCG
Organism: Micromonospora sp. CA-111912; assembly: GCF_050948415.1. NCBI lineage: Bacteria > Bacillati > Actinomycetota > Actinomycetes > Micromonosporales > Micromonosporaceae > Micromonospora > Micromonospora sp. CA-111912. The sequence continues at coordinate 2,780,486 of NZ_CP192007.1, read as the reverse complement.
GTCACAGCGCAGCACGATCGCGTCCGGCTGGATGCCGATGTTGCGCAGCTGGGCCACCGAGTGCTGGGTCGGCTTGGTCTTCAGCTCCCCCGACGGGGCCAGGTACGGCACCAGGGAGACGTGCAGGTAGAAGCAGTTGTCCCGGCCCAGGTCGTGGCGGACCTGCCGGATCGCCTCGAGGAACGGCAGCGACTCGATGTCGCCGACGGTGCCGCCGACCTCGGTGATCACCACGTCCGGAGCCTGGCCGTCGCCGTCCGGGTCGGCCATGCCGAGGATCCGCGCCTTGATCTCGTTGGTGATGTGCGGGATGACCTGGACGGTGTCGCCCAGGTACTCGCCGCGCCGCTCCTTGGCGATCACCTCGGAGTAGATCTGGCCGGTGGTGACGTTCGCCTTGCCGGACAGGTTCCGGTCCAGGAAACGCTCGTAGTGCCCGACGTCCAGGTCGGTCTCGGCGCCGTCCTCGGTGACGAACACCTCGCCGTGCTGGAACGGGTTCATCGTCCCCGGGTCGACGTTGAGGTAGGGGTCGAGCTTCTGCATCACCACGCGTAGCCCGCGCGCGCTCAGCAGACTGCCGAGGCTGGAGGCGGTGAGGCCCTTACCCAGCGAGGAGGCGACTCCCCCGGTGACGAAAATGTGCCTGGTCGTCCGTGCTGAAGGGGCCAAGGCCTGCTCCCGTGTCGTCCGTCGCGGTCGTGCAGACCGCCGTGCCGATCAGCAAAGTGATCACGCGATCCACGGGATTCCACGCTAACACCTCCCCGGGCCGGACCCGCAGGCCGCACCCGAGGTCCCCCGCCAGGGCAGCCCCGGGGGGTCAGGCCGTCGCGACCTCGGTTGACGCGCGGGGGTCCCGATCCGGCGCGCATCGGGCCGGATCAGCACCGCCGGCGTCGCCGGCCGGACCGCCCGGTGCCGGACCGGCCGCCTGGTCCGCCGCCGCGTCCAGGTCGCCGCGATCCGGGGTTCGCGCGGACCCGCCGGGACGGCCGTTGGCCGGGCCGCCGTCGGCTGGCTGGGTCCGGTCGGTGGAGTGGTCGAGCACCCGCAGCGCCGCGAGGGCCGCCATCGGCACCACCAGCGCGCCGGCGGCCCCGGCGACGTCGAGGGCGGAGCCGCTGAGCACCCCACCGATGACGGCGGCCACCGCCGTGCCGGCCATCGCGGCCCGCATCGCCGGGTAGATGCCGAACAGCCGCATCAGCCCGCCCCACGGCTGGAGCAACGCGAACCAGACCAGCAGGGCGCCGGCCAGGGCCAGCACGGTCAGCGGGCTGTTGACCAGCGTCTCGAAGTTGGCGCCGCCGGACCGGTGCACGGTCAGCCCGCCGGTGCCGTCGCCGACGGCGGCCAGGAACCGGCCGAGGCTGCCCCGCTCGGTGGCCGGCCGGCGCAGGTCGATCACCGCGTAGCCGATGGTGAGGGCCAGCCCGGCCATGGTGGCCCAGACCAGCCGGCTGACCGTCAGCCAACCGCCGGTGCTGATCGCCGCAGCCACGCTCACCCCGGCGGTCAGCGCGATCGCGCCGATCGAGTCCGTCCCCAGGTAGGGGCTGCCGACCACCACCACGGCGAGCCCGCCGACGGCGACCACCACCATGGGCCGCCACTGGCGGCGGACCCGCTGGGCCAGCCAGCCGGCGCAGAGCAGCGACCCGGCGATGAACACGCCGAGCCCGACGGTGCCCAGGCCGGCGAACCGGCCGCCCTGCAGGGCCGAGTAGCCGACCACTCCGTTGAGCTGTAGCCGGGCCCCGGTGAGCACGTCGGCGGCGACGACGAGGGTGGCCAGGCCGGCGACCGCACCGAGTGGGCCGAGCGTCGAGGCGTGCCCGGGGGCGAACCGGACGGCGGCGGTCCCCCCGACCACCAGCAGAGCCGTCACAATGGCGAACCACCAGCCGGCGTGGTCGCCGCGCCACCACGGCACGACGTCGGCGAGCAGGGCCGCCGGCACGGCCAGGGCGACGGCGACGAGCAGCAGCTCCACGGTCGCCACCACCCGCCGGGGAACCGGCTTCGGGCCGACCGGCCCGGCGTGCCGGCGGGCGCGGCGCAGCAGCGGAAGCACCGCGAGGGCGAGCAACACCTGCGCGCCGGCGAGCAGGGCGAAGAACCAGCCGGCGACCCACCGCTGGGCAGCGGACTCCCGGTCGGCGTCGGCCGGTGCGGCGAGCGCGGTCGGCAGGTCCGCCGGCCGGCCGCCGACGGTGACCGCGGGCCGGCCGAGGAACAGCCGCTCCGGCATCGGCCGGCCGAGCGCGGCGAGGGCGGTCGGCGCCAGGTCGACCAGTTGCAGGTAGCCCTCCCGCCCGGTGGTGGGCGAGGTGAGCCAACCCCGCTCCCAGCCGGGGCCGTCGGCGACGGCGACGTGCAGCCGAGACGGCAGACCGGTGTCGGAGACCCCGGCGACCAGCACCAGGGAGCGCGGGGGCCGGGCGGCGAGCACCCGGGCCAGGTCGGCGTCCGCCCGGCGGGCCTGCTCGGCCCGGGCCGCCGGGTCCTCGCCGGAGACGGCACCGAGGTCGACGATGCTCAGCACGCAGGAGCCGAGCAGTGGGGCCGGGTCGTCGGGCAGCCGCGCGGCGTACCGGTCGACCCGGCCGAACGGGCGGGCGGCAGCCACCGCCGCGCCGGGGCCCACCGCGACCGAGCAACGCACCGACTCGGACAGCGCGCCGGGCACCGCGCCCCAGGACCGGCGCTGCTGGTTGTACTGCACGACGCGTCCCTGGTCGGGCAGGTTCGCGCCGATGCCGTCGGGCTGCTCCACGGTCACCCCGACGGACGGGCAGGTACCCGTGCCGCGGCTGCCGTTCCAGGCGGCGAAGTTGCCGGCGCCGAGGGTGAGCCAACCGTCGACGGGGCAGGTGGGCCGGTGCGCGGAGCGCACCGACAGGGAGCCGATCGAGCCTTCCTGCGCCATCCGCCACAGCGTCGGGGTGGCCTGCGGGTCCACGTCGTCCCAGCGCAGGCCCGCCACCCCGGCCAGCACCACGAAGTCGGCGGTGCGCCTGGGGGCCTCCCCGGTCGGCCGCGCGGCGAGGGCGGCGACGCCGAGGACCACGACCATCAGGGTCAGCAGTGCCGGCGTTACTTTGCGTAGCATCAACGGCGCCCCGTCGACGGGGTGTCGGGGGTGGCCGGGCCGGCCGCGTCGGAGGCCAGCTCCGCGTAGAGCGCGGCCAACTCGGCGACGGTGTCCGCCTCGGTGGGCCAGGTCCCGGCCCGTGCCACGCCAGCCCGGCCCAGTTCGGCCCGGCGGTCGGCGTCGTCGAGCAGCCCTCGCACGGTGGCGTCGAAAGCGTCCACGTCGCCGGGGGGCACCAGCACGGCCGCGTCGCCGACCAGCTCCGGCAGGCCGCCGACGGCGGTCGCCACCAGGGGTACGCCGGCGTGCAGCGCCTCCTGGGCGAAGAGTTGGCGGGCCTCCCAGTCGCTGGTCACCACGGCCAGGTCGGCGCCGGCCAGCAGGTCGGCCACGTCGGTGCGGTGCCCGAGCAGGGTGACCGGGGCGCGGGCTGCGGAGACCCGGGCGGCCAGCGGCAGGTACGCCGGCCCGCTGCCGGCGATCACCACGACCGGCGGCGGGGTCCGGCCGCGCCACCGGGCGGCGGCGTCGATGAGCACGTCGTACCGCTTCTGGGGGTGCAGCCGGCCGACCGAGACGATCAGTGGCTGGTCGGCGGCCACCCCGAACTCGGCGCGGACAGCGGCCCGGCGGCGGCGCGGCGCGGGCAACACCGGCGCGGCGACCGGGGCGAGCCGGGCGTCGGCGGCCCCGAGCGCGGCGACCCGCTCGACCAGGTCGGTCGAGGCGCCGAGCGCGACCCGGGCGCCCCGGGCGACGATCCGCTCGGCGAGGCGGGACAGGCCGCCGCGCAACCCCCGGGCGAGGACCGCGTTGTGCCAGGTGACCACCAGTGGGGCCGCCGGCCTGGAGAGGACGGCGACCAGCCCGGCGCGCAGCCCGTGCGCGTGCAGCACGGCGACGGGCTCGGCGGCCAACGCGCGGCGCAGCGCGGCGACCGCCCGGGCGTCGGCGGGGGTGGGGCTGGCCGGGATCTCCACCGGCCGGAACCGGGCGCCCACGCCGGTGAAGTCGAACTGCTCCTCGGTGGCGGCCGGACCGCAGACCAGCACCGGGGCGCCCGCCTCAGCGAGCCCTCGGGCGACGGAGCGGACGTGCTGGCCGACGCCGCCGGTGCTGGAGGCGAGCAGCAGTGCCACGGTGCCGTCTGGGCGGACGTTCGGCGTCGCGTCCGTCATCGCGGCCACCCCCGGCCCACCGCCGCCGTCGGCCCGCCGCACGTCGTCGCGCTCACCCGGACACCGTCTCCTTTCCGTCGCCCCGTTCCGGGGGGACCACGCCCTCCTGCCGAGGCCCTTCGGCCCGCCCGGCTCCCCGGCCCGCCCCGCCCAGCCGGCGGCGCACGGCGGCCAGCAGCGGCCGGACGTCCCGCCGGTCGGTCAGGTACACGACGGCGAGGAACACGATGCCGACCACGGCTGCGGACAGCATGCCCTGCACGAGTGCCGCCGGTGCCGTCGGGGTGCCGTCGCCGGCCCCGGCCAGCACCCGGGCGACGCCCGTTCCGGCGAGCGCGCCGAGCGCCCCGCCGAGCAGCCCGGCCGCCCCGGCGCGGGCCCCGCCGGCCAGCGCGACGTGCCCGGCCGTGCGGCGCACCGCGAGCAGCAGCAGGACGCCGAGCAGCAGCATCCCGGCCGAGTTGGCCAGGGTCACCGCGAGCACCCGGTCGGCACGGGGCAGCAGCGCCGCGAGCGGGGCGACTGCCAGTGGCACGGCGAGCCAGCCGACGCTGATCGCGGCGGTGGCCGGCCGGGTGTCGCCCCGGGCGTACAGGGCCCGGGAGAGCACCGCGAACAGCCCGTAGCCGAGCAGGCCCGGGGCGAAGCCGGCGATCCCGGCGGCGACCGGGGCGGGGTCGTCCGGGTAGAAGAACGCGGCGACCGGAGCTGCGGTGCCGGCCAGCGCCGCCGCGCCGAGGCAGCTGAACAGGAACACCCCACGGGTGGTCGAGGCGAGGGTGCGCCGGTACGCCTCCTCGTCGCCGGCTGCCGACGCCGCCGCCAGGGTGGGGTACGCGGCGACCGCGAGGGGCACGGCCAGCACCGCCCAGGGCAGCAGGTACATCGTCTGGGCCAGGTTGAACACCTGCGGCGAGCCGGTGGGGCCACCCGAGACGCTCTTGATGATCACCGCGAGGGCGAGCTGCTGGGCGGTGACGGTTACCGCCCCGGCCACCGCGAGGCCGCCGACCCGGGCCCGGGTGGCGGCGTCGAACGCGTACCCGGGGCGCAGCCGCAGGCCCAACCGGCGCAGCGGGATCAGCAGCGACAGCGACAGCACCACCACGCCGAGGGTGGTGCCGCCGGACAGCGCCAGCTCACCGGCCCGGCTCACCCCGGCGATCGTGGCCCCCCGTCCCTCGGTGCCCCCGAAGGCCAGGTACACCACGATCACGGTGAGGCTGGACAGCAGCGGGGCGATGACCGGCCAGGCGAACCGGCGGTGCGCCTGGAGCACCCCGGCGAGCACGATGCCGATGCCGTAGAGCGGCAGCTGGGGGGCGAAGACCCGCAACATCCGGGCGCCGGCGGCCAGCTCCGCCGGGCTGCGGCCGGAGCTGATCGCCTCGACGATCGGGCCGGCCAGCAGCGCGACCGCCGCGGCCAGCGGCACCAGCAGGGTCACCGTCCAGGTCAGCAGGGCCCCGGTTGTCGCGCCCACCGCCCGCCGGTCCCCCGCCGCGACCGGGCCGGCAAGCAGCGGTACGACCAGGCTGGCCAGCGCCCCACCGGCCACGATCTCGAAGATGATGTTCGGCACGGTGTTCGCGATCACGTACATGCCGCCGAGGTCGCTGCGCTCCATCACCAAGGTGAACGCGGCCGTGCGGCCGAAGCCGGCGAGCCGACTGACCACGGTGAGCACGGCGATGAGCGCGGCCGCTCCGGCCACCCGGCCGGCGCCGGCGAGGGGTGCCGGAGTCTTCACGTCAGTCGGTGCGCCGGCCCAGTGCGTCCAGCTCGCGCAGGCCCGGGGTGGCCTGGATGACCTGGGTGAAGCTGACCTTCTCGCTGGCCGCGGTGAGCCCGGCCAGCACGGCGAGCGCGCCGGCCCGGCCGAGCGGCCCGGTGCGGGCCGCGAGGGCCACCCCGAGCAGCGCGCCGAGCGCGTTGGCTCCGCCGTCGCCGATCATCACCTGCTCGTCGAGGTCGTCGCTGAGCAGGCCGGCGGCGGCACCCACCGCACCGGCGGCGATCCCGCCGTGCGGCCCGCTCGCCAGCGGCGCGCCGAGCAGCAGGCCGGACTTCAGTGCCCGCCCCGGCCGCAGGTCGAGCAGGTTGAGCAGGTTGGCGGTGCCGGCGATCACCCCGGCGCCGAGCAGCACGTCGACGGTGCGACCGACCGCGCCGTGGCGCTGCCGGCGGGGATGGGCGGCGACGGTGGGGTCGGCGGCGAGCAGCGCGGCGGCGCCGAGACCGGCCGCGCCCACTCCGACGATCTTGACGAGGCCGGCGGTGACCCGCCCCTCCCGCAGGGCGGCGAGGTGCCCGGCGAAGCCCTTGGCGGCCTTCTGCTCCGGCCGGGCGCCCACCATGTCGTCGTAGATGCCGACCGCTCCCCCGCCCACGCCGGCCACCAGCGCGGCGGCGCCTGCGGGCCCGCTGGGCGCACCGAGCGCGCCGGCCGCGGCGGCGCCGGCGGCGAGCGCCGGACCGGCGGCCAGGGTGAGGGTGCGGCCCCGGAAGTTGGTGCGTTCCAGGGCCGGGGCGACCGGCGAGGTGCGCACCTCGCGCAGCGCGTACCGGGCGGCGGCGGCGCCGGCGCCGACGATCAGCAGGCGGCCCAACAGGCTCACGCAATCACCCCGTTCAGGACGCCGCCGACGTGGCGGGCGGGATCGGACAGCCGGGTACGTCGTTCGCTCACTGGGGCATTCTAGGCACCAGTGCGGTGACGTTGTCGCCCACGCCGTACTGGCCGGCCTTCTTCTCGACGACCTGCTGCGCCAGCGCCAGGCTGGTGACCAGTTGCCCCTGCGTGGTGTTGGCGTCGTCGACGGTGGAGATGGTCTGCGACAGCACCGGGTCGTTCCGGACCACCGACACCACGTTCCCGCCGTCCGAGCCGGTGCCGGCCACCACGATCGCGCCGGCCCGGTCGAACTGGTCGGCGACCTCGACCACCGACTCGTCCTTCTTCGCCGAGTCCTTGTCCACGTACGGCTGCCCGCTGACCAGCACCACCGCCTCGGCCGGCCCGGTCACCTTCTCGTCGGTCGTCAGGTAACCGGCTTTGGTGTACGACGCCAGCACCGCCCTGCGGTCGGCCTCGGTGACGGGGGTGCCGCCGGCCCGATCCAGCAGGACGCTGGCCAGCAGGGCGCTGGAGGTCTCCACGCCGTGACCGTTGCCGGGCAGGCGGGAGGCGGGGGCGCTGGGCCGGGCGGCGGTGACGGCCAGTTCCATCAGGTTGCTGTTGTTGTCCGGGTTGATGAACTTGTCCTGGAGGTTGACCTGGCCGGTGACGGTGGCCCCGGCGGTCCGGAGCATCTTCAGCACGCCGTCGGTGTGCTCCCGCCCGCTGGGCAGGTCGAGCAGCAGGACCCGGCGGCCGGTGAGCTTGCCCGGCAGCATGACCTGGGCGATCTCGGCGGCGAACTGCTGCTCCATCTCCAGTTCCTTCTGCATGCTGTTGACCATCTGGCGTCTCTGCTGGTTGTCCTTGCTCAGCTCGTTCACCCGCTCCTTGAGCGAGTCGGCCACCGGGCCGTTGAGGGCGGCCGTGCCGACCACCAGGCCGATGGCCAATGCCAGGAAGACCGCGGTCAGGGACACCACGTGGTAGCGAAAGTTGATCACGCTTGCAGCCTCTTGATCGGTCGGGAGCTAGAAGAGCTGGCCGAGCTGGAACACGAAATTGTTCCACCATTCGCTGACCACGCCCAGGTATGCCTTGCCGACGGTGGAGACCGCCACGGCGGAGGCCATCGCCGCCACCGCCGCGAGCACCAGCAGCAGCAGGGAGGAGCCGGAGATGCTCTGCCGGTAGAGCCGGCTGACGCCCTTGGCGTCCACCAGCTTCCCGCCGACCTTGAGCCGGGTGAGGAACGTCGAGGCCATCCCGCCCCGGCCCTTGTCGAGGAACTCGACCAGGGTGGCGTGCGTGCCGACCGCCACCAGGAGCGAGGCGCCCTTCTCGTCGGCCAGCAGCATCGCCAGGTCCTCGCTGGTCGCCGCCGCCGGGAAGGTGATCGCCGGGACGCCCAGCCCGTTGACCCGGGGCAGCCCCGGCGCCCGCCCGTCCGGGTACGCGTGCACGACCACCTCGGCGCCGCAGCGCAGCACGTCGTCGGTGACCGAGTCCATGTCCCCGATGATCATGTCGGGGGTGTAGCCCGCCTCCACCAGCGCGTCCGCCCCGCCGTCCACGCCGATCAGCACCGGCTTGAACTCCCGGATGTACGGGCGCAGCACGTCCAGGTCGTCCTTGTAGTCGTAACCGCGCACCACGATCAGACAGTGCCGGCCCTGGATCTGGGTCTGGATCTCCGGCACGCCGACGCCGTCGAGGAGCAGGTCGCGTTCCTGCCTGAGGTAGTCCATGGTGTTGGCGGCGAACGCCTCCAACTGCACCGACAACCCCTCCCGGGCGCCGGCCATCGCCTTGGCCACCGTCTCGGTGTCCTGGAGGGCGCCGTGCGCGACCGGCTCGCCGCCGACGTAGACGGTGTTGCCCTCGATCCGGACGGTGTCGCCCTCCCGGACCTGCTCGAAGATCCCCTCACCGAGGTCGTCCAGGAGCGGGATGCCGCCGGCGACCAGCACCTCGGGGCCGAGATTCGGATACCGACCGGAGACCGACGGTTTGGCGTTGAGCACGGCGGCGACCCCGACGGCGACCAGCGAATCGGCCGCCACCCGGTCCAGGTCGACGTGGTCGATGATCGCGATGTCGCCCGGGCGCAGCCGGCCGACCAGGCGTTTCGTCCGGCGATCGAGGCGCGCGGTGCCGAGGACTGTGTCCGGTTCCGCGCTCCGGTTCCGGCGCAACGTGGGTAGACGCATCGTGACCATCCTGGCATGGGAGGCAGGCAATTCTGTCGCGACATGCCTGAGCAGGGCCGCCTACCCAGGGAAGCACACCGCAGCGCACACTGGTGTGCCTGCGCTCACAATCGGCCGCGGTCAGGGCCGCCTTTCCCGAGCCGCGACGGCCAACAGCTCCTCCGCGTGGGCGATACCCAGATCCGAGTCCGGCAAACCCGCCAACATCCGGGCCAGCTCCCGGGCCCGCGCGGTGTCCTCCACCACCCGCACCCCGCTGGTGGTCACCGCGCCCCCGGTGTCCTTCGCCACCACGAGATGCCGGTCCGCGAACGCGGCCACCTGCGGCAGGTGGGTGACCACCAGCACCTGGTGGCTGCGGGCCAGCCGGGCCAGCCGACGGCCGATCTCCACCGCCGCCTGGCCGCCGACGCCCGCGTCGACCTCGTCGAAAACCAGGGTGGGCGGGCCACCGGAACCGGCGAAGACCACCTCGATGGCGAGCATCACCCGGGACAGCTCACCGCCGGACGCGCCGCGCTGCAACGGCAGCGACGGTGCGCCCGGATGGGCCAGCAGCCGCAGCTCCACCTCGTCACCGCCGTCCGGACCCACGCCGACCTCGACGCCGTTGACCGGCAGGCTCGGCTCCGACTTCCCCACCGACCGGGGCAGCACCGCCACCTCGATCCGGGCGTGCGGCATGGCCAGCCCGGCCAGCTCGACGGTGACCTGCTCGGCGAACCGGGTCGCCGCCTCCTGTCGGGATGTCGACACCCGCCCGGCCAGCTCGGCCACCTCACCGCCCAGCCGGGACGCCTCCCGGCCCAACTCGTCGAGGAACTCGTCGGAGGTGCCCAGGTCGGAAAGCCGGACGCGGGCCCGCTCCGCCCAGGCGACCACCCCGTCGACGTCGTCGGCGTACTTGCGGGTCAGCCCCCGCAGTGCCGCCCGCCGCTCGTAGATGGTCTGCAACCGCGCCGGGTCGGCGTCCAGCGCCGCCAGGTACGCCGACAGCTCGGCGGAGACGTCGGCGACCAGGGTCGCCGCCTCCTCCAGCCGGGCCGCCAGGTCGCCCAGGGCCGCGTCGGTGCCGGCCTGCGCCGCCAGCGTGCGCCGGGCCAGCCCGAGCAGCGCCGTGGCGTCCGGCGTCTCGTCGGTCGACTCAGCGCCGCCGGCCACGCACTGGTGCGCCGTCTGCGCCGCCGTGCGCAGCCCCTCTGCGTGCTCCAGGCGCTGCGCCTCCGCCTTCAGCTCGTTGTCCTCACCCGGCTGCGGGTCGACCCGGCTGATCTCGTCCAGCCCCAGCCGGAGCAGGTCGGCCTCCTGGCTGCGGGCCCGGGCGTTGCGCCGCCGGTCGGCCAGGTCCTCGACCACCGTCCGCCACCGGGTGTACGCCTCACGCAGCGCGTCTGTCAGCTTCTCGTGCTCCGGCCCGGCGAACCGGTCCAGCGCGGCCCGCTGCTCGGCCGGTCGCAGCAGGCGCAGCTGGTCGGACTGGCCGTGCACCGCCACCACCTGCTCGCCGACCTCGCCGAGCATCGCCACCGGCATGCTGCGCCCGCCCAGATGCGCCCGGGAGCGCCCCTCCACGGTGACCGTCCGGCTCAGCAGCAGCGCGCCGTCGTCGTCGGGCTCGCCGCCGGCATCGATCACCCGGGCGTGCACGGCCGCGGCGACCCGGCCGACGAGGCGCAGCCGCCCCTCGACCAATGCACGGCCCGGCTGGGCGCGCACCCGGCCGGCGTCGGCCCGGCCACCGAAGAGCAGGCCGAGACCGGTCACCACCATCGTCTTGCCGGCACCGGTCTCGCCGGTGATGACGTTCATCCCGCCGGCCAACGGCAGCGTGGTGTCCTCGATGACGCCCAGTCCGGTGATGCGCAGCTCTTCCAGCACAGCACCCGACAGTAGACGCGGGCCCCGACAGTTGACCAGCCGGCGCGGTCGGGACGCGGCGCCGACCCGGGCGAACACCCGCCCCGGCGCCGCCACCGGCCCGCCGTCCAGCCTGCTGGTCACCGTCGGCGGGACGCCGGGGAGACCTCGCTCACCTACGGTTGCCCCGCCAGCCGTGCACCGGCAGCCCGAACTTCGCCACCAACCGGTCGGTGAACGACCGGGCCTGCAGCCGCACCACACACACCGGCAACGCGCCACGACGCACCGTGACCCGGGCGCCCGGCGGCAGGTCGTACACGCGCCGGCCGTCGCAGCAGAGCACCGCCAGGGTGGTGAACGGGTCCACCGTGATCGAGAACGTCGACGTCGGCGAGGTGACCAGGGGCCGGCTGAACAGCGCGTGCGCGCTGATCGGCACCAACAGCAGCGCCTCCACCTCCGGCCAGACCACCGGCCCGCCGCCGGAGAACGCGTACGCGGTGGAGCCGGTCGGGGTCGCGCACACCACGCCGTCACAGCCGTACCGCGACAGCGGCCGGCCGTCCACGTCGACGAGAAGCTCCAGCATCTGGGCCCGCTCGCCCTTCTCGACGCTGATCTCGTTGAGCGCCCAGGACTCGATCGTCGGGCCGCCGTCGAACTCCGCGGTCACGTCCAGGGTGAGCCGTTCGTCCACCGTGTAGTTGCGCTCGACCACGTCGCGCACCGCCACGTCGAGGTCGTCGATCTCCGCCTCGGCGAGGAAGCCGACCTTGCCGAGGTTGATGCCGAGCAGCGGCACCTTCGTCGGGCGGGCCAGCTCGGCTGCGCGCAGGAACGTGCCGTCCCCGCCGAGGGCGAAGACGATCTCCGCGCCCTGTGCGGCCTCAGGCCCGGTCACCGGCACCACGCCGGGCAGGTCCAGGTCCTCGGCCTCCTCGGCCACCACCCGCACCTCGAAGCCCGCGGCGATCAGGTCCGCCGCGACCGCCCGGGCGTGCTCGGTGCTGCGGCGCCGACCCGTGTGCGTCACGAGCAGCGCGGTACGACTCACCGGATCCGCCTTCCGTTCGCGACTGCGGGGCTCGCAAACTCACTCCTCGCGCTCACCCTGCCACCTCCTCCGGGGCCGTTTCCGGCTCCTGCGGGGCCGCGTCCGGCGTGGTGCCGGACGGGGGCGGGCCCTGCGGGCCGGCCGCCACGACGGCCCGGACCCGCTGCGGGTCGGCCGTCGACGCGCCCCGGCGTAACCATACGAAGAACTCGACGTTGCCGCTGGGCCCCGGCAGTGGGCTCGCGGTAACGTCCGCCAGCCCCAGGCCGAGCGTGGCCGCCGCCGCCGCCACATCGAGTACGGCCTCGGCGCGCAACGCCTCGTCGCGCACCACCCCGCCGGCGCCGACCCGTTCCCTGCCCACCTCGAACTGGGGCTTGACCATCAGTGCCAGGTCTCCGTCGGGCCGGGTGCAGGCGGCCAGCGCCGGCAGCACCAGCCGCAGCGAGATGAACGACAGGTCGGCCACCGTCAGGTCGACCTGCCCACCGATCACCTCCGGGGTCAGGGTGCGGACGTTGGTGCGTTCGAGGACGCGTACCCGGTCGTCGGTACGCAGCGACCAGGCGAGCTGGCCGTACCCGACGTCCACGGCGACCACCTCGGCCACGTCGGCGCGCAGCAGGACGTCGGTGAAGCCGCCGGTCGACGCACCGGCGTCGAGGCAGCGGCGGCCGGCCACCCGCAGCCCACCCGGGGCGAACGCGGCCAGCGCGCCGGCCAGCTTGTGCCCGCCCCGGGAGACGTACTCCGAGACGGGGTCGGCACCGGTGACCAGCAGCGGGTCCGCGGGGTCGACCATCGCGGCGGCCTTGCGGGCCGGCACCCCGCGAAGCCGGACCCGCCCGGCCTCCACGAGCGCGGCGGCCTGCTCCCGGGAGCGGGCCAGCCCGCGGCGGACGAGTTCGGCGTCGAGCCGGGTGCGACGTGCCATGGGAAGGTTCTCCGGTCGGTCAGGCCTGGTCGATGGTGGCGAGCGTCTCGCGCAGCGTCTGGTACGCCGCCTCGTACTGCGGGATCTGGTCGGCCGGCGAGAGCGCCGCGGCGTTCGCCATCGCCTGGACGGCGGCGTCCACCGCCGGGTGCCGGACCTCCCCGTCGTCGACGCCGACCGGGCGCTGCGGCGGACCCGGCCGGGGACCGGGCGGCGGGCCCGGCCGGGGACCGGGCGGCGGGCCCGGCCGGAACGGCGCGCTCACCGCCCGCCTCGACCCGTCGCGGGTACGCTCACTTCGCGCCGCCGGGCTGCTGCCTGCGCGGCACCGCCTTCACCGGCCGGGCCGGCTCCGCGCCGTGCTCGTCGATACCGGTACGGCTCACCGTGGCCGGCGGCTTGCGGGCGATGGTCTTCTTCGCGACGGCCTTCTTGGCCACCGCCTTCTTCGTCACGGACTGCGTCGCCAGCGCGTCCGGGGCGGCGGGGCCCGTCGGCTCCGCGGCGGTGGAGGGCAGGGGGACCGGCTCCGCCGCGCCGGCCGGCAGTGCGGACCCGACGGGGGCGGCCGGGCCCGCCTTGGCCTCCCGGAGCTGACGCTCCAACTCGTGCACCCGGCGGGTCAGCTCGGCCACCTCGTCGGCGGCCGCCAGTCCCACCGCGCCGAGGGCGCGGTCCACCTCGAAGCGCACCAGTTTGGTCAGCGCCTCCCGGTTGGCCACACCGGTCGAGACCAGTTCCTCGGCGAGGGCCTGGAGCTGGGTTGCCGTCGCCTCACCAGAGCCGACCAACCGGCGTACGAAGTCCTGGGCCTTCTTCCGAGGGGCCTCCGTCAGGCCCATGGCCAGTCCGAGGTAGGCGCGCCACGCGTCCTGCATGCCTGAGTCCTTCCACGGGGGTGGGGTTTCAGGTGTCACGCTACCGGGCGCCGCGCGACGCCCATTGCGGTACGGTGCCGGGAAACGGGCGTGGCGAGGTGTGAGGAGACGATGTGGCCAGCGTGGACGAGTGCCGGCAGGCGTTGCAGGATCTGGCCGCCCGGCTGGACCGCAACGCCGAGACCGTACGGGGGCGGATCGACCTGGACCGGACTCTGGCCTGCCGGGTGACCGATCTGGGCACGGCCTTCCACGGCCGACTCGCCGACGGGCGGCTACTCGACCTGACCGACGGCGACGACCCGAAGGCGAAGATCGCGCTGAGCACCAGCAGCGACAATCTGCTCGCCCTCGTCCGCGGCGAGCTCGACGTCACCCGGGCGGTGGCGTCCAAGCAGGTCTCGATCAAGGCGAACCCGTTCGACCTGCTGAAGCTCCGCAAGCTGCTCTGACCGGCCGGGACGCCGGTCCCCCATCAGTCCGTCAGGCCGAGGTCGGCCAACGCCTCAAGGGCCTCCGGCGACCCCGCCCGGACCGCCGGGCCGGCGTCCGCCGCCCACGCGACGGCGCAGAGCGCGGCCAGGGCGTCCAGCGGCCGTCCCGCCCCGGCCAGTTCCAGCACGCCGTCGTCGGCCACGGTCGCCGACCAGCCACCGGTCTCCGGGTCGCCGGGCACCCGGACCACCGCCGCCGGATCGAACAGCCCGGCCAGATCTACCGAGACGTACGTCGGACGACGCGCCGGGGGTGCTGCCAGCAGCTCGGGCACATCGCTGACGCCGGTGAGCACCAGCAGGCTGTCCAGTCCGGCCCGGCGCGCGCCCTCGATGTCGGTGTCCAGCCGGTCGCCCACCACCAGGGTGCGCCCCTCGCCGGCCCGGCGGGCGGCGGTGGCGAACAGCGCCGGCTCGGGCTTGCCCACCACCACGTCCGGTTCCCGGTCGAGCGCGGTGCGCAGCACGGCCACCAGCGATCCGTTGCCCGGCAGCGGGCCACGCCCGCTGGGCAGGGTGCGGTCGGTGTTCGTGGCGATCCAGATCGCGCCCGCCCGCACCGCCAGCGACGCCTCGGCCAGGTCCGCCCAGCCGACCTGTGGGCCGTACCCCTGCACCACTGCGGCCGGGGCGTCGTCGGCGTGGGAGACCGGACGCAGCCCGACCGCGTCGACCTCGGCACGCAGCGCCTCCGCACCCACCACCAGGACCGCCGCACCGGCGGGCAGCCGCTCCGCCAGCAGTTCGGCGGAGGCGGCGGCGGAGGTCAGCACCTCCTCCGGGGTGGCGGGCACGCCCATCCCGGAGAGCAGGTCGGCGACCTCGCTGGAACGACGGGACGCGTTGTTCGTGGCGTACGCGACCGCCCGTCCCTCGGCGCGCAGCCGACCCACCGCCGCGACGGCGCCGGGGATCGGCCGGTCGATCAGGTAGATCACCCCGTCCAGGTCGAAGACGACCAGCGAGTACCCGTCGGCCAGCCGACCCCCGGCGTCCGTGGTCACCGCTGGTCCGTACCCGATTCGCGGTCGCCGGCCGGCTCCTCGCCACGCGCCGACCCGGGCCGCGCTGCAACGGTGCCGGCCTCGTCGTCGATCAGCTCGTCCTCGTCTTCCTCGTCCTCGTCTTCCTCGTCCTCGTCCTCGTCCTCGTCGCGGTCGGCGGCGTCCGAAGAGTCGAGGTCCTCATCCCGGTCGTCGGCACCGAGGTCGTCCTCGTCGTCCGACCGGCCGGCGACCGGCTCAGCCGGCACCGCACCCGGGCTTCCCGGCCCGGCAGCGATCTCCTCGGCCGGCTCGTCGTCCTCGTCGTCGCCCTCGATCAACACCCCGTCGAGTTCGAGCAGCCGCTCGGCCGCGTCGGTCTCGCCGTCGGTGTCGACCTCGGCCGTCCGGGAGAACCACTCCCGGGCCTCCTCGCGCCGCCCGACCGCGAGCAGCGCGTCGGCGTACGCGTACCGGAGCCGGCCGGACCACGGCTCGGTGGCCTCGCTCGTTAGCTCACGAACCTGGAGCATCGCCACCGCGGCGTCCTTCTGGCCGAGGTCACCACGGGCGCCGGCGGCCACGATCAGCAGCTCGATCGCGACGGCCTGGTCCAGCTTCTCCTGGTCGGCGCCCCGGAACAGGTCGATCGCCCGTTCCGGCCGCCCGAGCGCCCGCTCGCAGTCGGCGAGCACCGCCAAGTGGCTCTGCAACCCGGTCATCCGGTGGTACGTGCGCAGCTCGGCGATGGCCGTCTGCCACTCCCCCGTGTGGTACGCGGCCAGCCCGACCGCCTCCCGGACCGCCGAGATCCGCGACGCGAGCCGCCGGGCGGCCATCGCGTGCGCCAACGCCTCAACCGGAGCCTCGTCGATCAGCTGGCCGGTCGCGACCAGGTGCCGGGCGACGGTGTCCGCCACCGGCTTGGCCAGCGAGAGCAGCTCGGCACGGACGGTCGAGTCCAGGTCGGTCGCGACGATCTCGTCGGGCAGCGCGGGCGCGTCCGTAGTACGGTCGCCCTCCGCCGACCCGGCGCGGTCCCGCCGGTCGTCGCGGGCGGGGCCAGCGGCGTAACCGCCCTCCCGTCGCCGGTCCTCGGGACCACGGCGGTCATCGCGGCGCGGACGCTCGCCCTGACCGGCCCGGTCGCCACCACCGAAGCCGCCCTCACGACGGTCACCACCACGGAAGCCGCCGTCACGCGACGGGCCGCCCTCACGCGGACCGGAACGGAAGCCGCCCTCACGACGGTCGCCACCACGGAAACCACCGTCACGCGACGGGCCACCTTCACGCGGACCGGAACGGAAGCCACCCTCGCGCGGGCCGCCCTCACGCGGGCCGGAGCGGAAGCCGCCTTCACGACGGTCGCCGCCCTGGTAACCGCCCTCACGACGGTCACCACCACGGAAACCGCCCTCACGCGACGGGCCGCCCTCACGCGGACCGGAACGGAAACCGCCTTCACGGTCGCCACCGCGGAAGCCGCCCTCGCGACGGTCACCACCGGATCCGCCCTCACGCGGACCGGAACGGAAACCACCCTCACGCGGGCCGGAGCGGAAGCCGCCTTCACGACGGTCGCCGCCCTGGTAACCGCCCTCACGACGGTCACCACCACGGAAACCGCCCTCACGCGACGGGCCGCCCTCACGCGGACCGGAACGGAAACCGCCTTCACGGTCGCCACCGCGGAAGCCGCCCTCACGACGGTCACCGCCCTGGAACCCGCCCTGCCGGCCATCCCCGTCACGGCGGAAACCACCCTCACGCGGACCCGACCGGAAGCCACCCTCGCGACGGTCACCACCGGATCCGCCCTCACGCGGACCGGAACGGAAACCACCCTCACGCGGGCCGCCCTCACGCGGGCCGGAACGGAAACCGCCTTCACGACGGTCACCGCCCTGGTAACCGCCCTCACGACGGTCACCACCACGGAAACCGCCCTCACGCGACGGGCCGCCCTCACGCGGACCGGAACGGAAACCGCCTTCACGGTCGCCACCGCGGAAGCCGCCCTCACGACGGTCACCACCGGATCCGCCCTCACGCGGACCGGAACGGAAACCACCCTCACGCGGGCCGCCCTCACGCGGGCCGGAACGGAAACCGCCTTCACGACGGTCACCGCCCTGGTAACCGCCCTCACGACGGTCACCACCACGGAAACCGCCCTCACGCGACGGGCCGCCCTCACGCGGGCCGGAACGGAAACCGCCTTCACGACGGTCACCGCCCTGGTAACCGCCCTCACGACGGTCACCACCACGGAAACCGCCCTCACGCGACGGGCCACCCTCACGCGGACCGGAACGGAAGCCACCCTCACGGTCGCCACCGCGGAAGCCGCCCTCACGACGGTCGCCGCCCTGGAACCCGCCCTGCCGGCCATCCCCGTCACGGCGGAAACCACCCTCACGCGGACCCGACCGGAAGCTGCGGCTGTCGCCATCCCGGCGGTCACCGCTGCCTGCGGGGCGGGAGTCGTCACGGGAAGCACCCCGGAACCCGCCCTCGCGGCGCTCACCGCCACGGAAACCACCGCCCTGGCCGCCGTGCTGACCACCGGCTCGATCGCCGCGGTACGGGGGACGGTCGTCGCGTCGGTTTGGTGCCCCGTCACGTCGGTCGGAGCGGTCTTCGGAACGACGAGGACGGTCGCCGTCGTGCGGTCCTGAACTCACAGGTACATCCTTCCTGATTGCGCCGGAACCGACGCTACGCAGTCGAGGGCCGACCCGGGTGGGGCGGCCCTCGACTGGAAAGAATGTCCGGCGGTGTCCTACTCTCCCACACCCTCACGAGTGCAGTACCATCGGCGCTGGAGGGCTTAGCTTCCGGGTTCGGAATGTAACCGGGCGTTTCCCCTCCGCCATGACCGCCGTAACTCTATCGACATATCAAACAACACCACAACAACTGGTCTGTTGTTCATTTGTCGAGAGTTGCACAGTGGACGCGTAGCAGCTTAGTAGTCAAGTCCTCGGCCTATTAGTACCGGTCAACTCAACCCGTTACCGAGCTTACATTTCCGGCCTATCAACCCAGTAGTCTAGCTGGGGGCCTTACCCCACCAAAGTGGGTGGGATACCTCATCTTGAAGCAGGCTTCCCGCTTAGATGCTTTCAGCGGTTATCCCTTCCGAACGTAGCTAACCAGCCGTGCCCCTGGCGGGACAACTGGCACACCAGAGGTTCGTCCGTCCCGGTCCTCTCGTACTAGGGACAGCCCTTCTCAAGTATCCTACGCGCACGGCGGATAGGGACCGAACTGTCTCACGACGTTCTAAACCCAGCTCGCGTGCCGCTTTAATGGGCGAACAGCCCAACCCTTGGGACCTGCTACAGCCCCAGGATGCGACGAGCCGACATCGAGGTGCCAAACCATCCCGTCGATATGGACTCTTGGGGAAGATCAGCCTGTTATCCCCGGGGTACCTTTTATCCGTTGAGCGACACCGCTTCCACTCGCAAGTGCCGGATCACTAGTCCCGACTTTCGTCCCTGCTCGACCTGTCAGTCTCACAGTCAAGCTCCCTTGTGTACTTGCACTCAACACCTGATTGCCAACCAGGCTGAGGGAACCTTTGGGCGCCTCCGTTACCTTTTAGGAGGCAACCGCCCCAGTTAAACTACCCACCAGACACTGTCCCTGAACCGGATAACGGCCCGAAGTTAGAAACCCAAATCAACCAGAGTGGTATTTCAAGATTGCCTCCACCCATACTGGCGTATGGACTTCACCGGCTCCCACCTATCCTACACAAGCTAATTCGGATACCAATGTCAAGCTATAGTAAAGGTCCCGGGGTCTTTCCGTCCTGCCGCGCGTAACGAGCATCTTTACTCGTAATGCAATTTCGCCGGGCCTGTGGTTGAGACAGTGGGGAAGTCGTTACGCCATTCGTGCAGGTCGGAACTTACCCGACAAGGAATTTCGCTACCTTAGGATGGTTATAGTTACCACCGCCGTTTACTGGCGCTTAAGTTCTCCGCCTCGCCCCGAAGAGCTAACAGGTCCCCTTAACGTTCCAGCACCGGGCAGGCGTCAGTCCATATACATCGAATTACTTCTTCGCATGGACCTGTGTTTTTAGTAAACAGTCGCTTCCCCCTGCTCTCTGCGGCCATACAACGCTCCACCCGCAAGGGGCTTCACGTCTCCGGCCCCCCTTCTCCCTAAGTTACGGGGGCAATTTGCCGAGTTCCTTAACCACAGTTCGCCCGATCGCCTCGGTATTCTCTACCTGACCACCTGTGTCGGTTTGGGGTACGGGCCGCTAAGAACTCGCTAGAGGCTTTTCTCGGCAGCATAGGATCACTGACTTCACCTGAATCGGCTCGGCATCACGTCTCAGCCTTAATGTGTTGCGGATTTGCCTACAACACGGCCTACACGCTTACCCCGGCACAACCACCGGCCGGGCTCAGCTACCTTCCTGCGTCACCCCATCGCTTGACTACTACCCGCCAGGTTCCCACACTCCCCAACATCCATCCGAAGACATCAGCCAGTTCACGCGGTTAGCACAACAAGGTTCATCATGGGCGCTCTTTCGCGGGTACGGGAATATCAACCCGTTGTCCATCGACTACGCCTCTCGGCCTCGCCTTAGGTCCCGACTCACCCAGGGCGGATTAGCCTGGCCCTGGAACCCTTGGTCATCCGGCGGAAGGGTTTCTCACCCTTCTTTCGCTACTCATGCCTGCATTCTCACTCGTGCCGCGTCCACAACTGGGTCACCCCGCTGCTTCACCCCCGGCACGACGCTCCCCTACCCATCCACACACCTGCACAAGGAATCAAGTCCAAGCAAAGTTAAAATGTGAATGCCACAGCTTCGGCGGTGTGCTTGAGCCCCGCTACATTGTCGGCGCGGAACCACTTGACCAGTGAGCTATTACGCACTCTTTAAAGGGTGGCTGCTTCTAAGCCAACCTCCTGGTTGTCTATGCGACCCCACATCCTTTTCCACTTAGCACACGCTTAGGGGCCTTAGCTGGTGATCTGGGCTGTTTCCCTCTCGACTACGAAGCTTATCCCCCGCAGTCTCACTGCCGCGCTCTCACTTACCGGCATTCGGAGTTTGGCTGATTTCGGTAAGCTTGTGGGCCCCCTAGATCATCCAGTGCTCTACCTCCGGCAAGAAACACGCGACGCTGCACCTAAATGCATTTC
>NZ_CP192007.1:0-2755000 GCF_050948415.1 Micromonospora sp. CA-111912 | reverse complement strand
GGTGGCGCGCTGTGGCTGGGTGAGCGGGGCCGGGTGGTCGGGGTGTCGAACCAGACGGACTTTCTGCGGGCGGTGCGCGACGGCGAGCTGACGGCCGTCGGCACGCCGGTGCACCGGGGCCGTAGCCAGCAGCTCTGGCAGGTGGAGATCTCCGACGCCGCCGGGCGGTTGGTCTCCCGGGGGCAGGTCCGGTTGCAGAACCTGACCGCGGACTGAGCCACCCGCCGGATGCCCGGTTCGGGGCATGAGGGGCGGTACGCCCGGTTATCGTCGCGGCGATGGCATTCGCTGACCCGTACCCGAGGTGAAGAAACTCCTCGCCGCCACGCTCGGCGTGCTCTCCGCCGTCGGTGGGTTCGTGGACATCGGCGACCTGGTGGCGGCGAGCCAGGCGGGGGCGCGTTTCGGCATGGCGCACGCCTGGGTGCTGCTGCTCGGGGTGGTCGGCATCTGCGCGTACGCGGAGATGGCCGGACGGATCGCGGCGGTCAGCGGTCGGGCGGTGTTCGACCTGGTCCGGGAGCGGCTGGGGCCACGGGTGGCGCTGCTCAACCTGGTGGCCTCCTACCTGGTGACCGTGCTGACCCTCGCCGCCGAGTTGGGCGGCGTGGCGCTGGCCCTGCAACTGGCCTCCGGGGTGAGCTACCTGATCTGGGTGCCGGTCGCCGCCCTGGCCGTCTGGCTGGTGCTGTGGCGGATGCGGTTCCAGCTGATGGAGCGGGTGTTCGGGCTGGCCGGGCTGACCCTGGTGGTGTTCGCGGTGGCGCTGTTCTGGCTGCCCACCGACTGGGCGGCGCTCGGCCAGGGTGCGCTGCACGGCGGGGCGGCGGGGCACGGCTGGGGTGCGTACTGGTTCGTGGCGGTGGCCCTGTTCGCCTCGACGGTCAGCCCGTACGAGGTGTTCTTCTTCTCCTCCGGCGGGGTGGAGGAGAACTGGGGCGGAGCGGACCTGGCCGACGCCCGGACCAGCGTGCTGATCGGCTTCCCGGTCGGCGGGTTCCTCGCCCTGTCGCTGATCGCCACGGCGGCGGTGGTGTACCACCCGGGCGGGGCGTCGCTGGACTCCCTCGACCAGGTGGCGCAGCCGGTGGTGCTCGCGTTCGGGGGCGTGGGGCTGGCGGTGGCGGTGCTGGCGTTCTTCGCGGTGACCTTCGGTGCCGCGCTGGAGACCGGGCTGAGCGCCGCGTACGCCGCCGCGCAGTACTTCGGCTGGCAGTGGGGCAAGCGGGTGAGTCCGCGGAGGGCGGCCCGGTTCCACAGCGTGCTGCTGGTCAGCGTGCTGCTCGGGGTGCTGGTGCTGCTGACCACGGTCGACCCGGTGACGCTGACCGAGTACATGTTGATCATCAGTGCGGTGGCGCTGCCGCTGACGTACCTGCCGATCCTGATCGTCGCGAACGACCGGACGTACCTGGGTGACCGGGTGAACGGGCCGGTGCTGAACCTGCTGGGGGCGGTGTTCCTGCTGCTCATCGTCGCCGCGTCGGTGGCGGCGATCCCGCTGGCGGTGGTGACGGGGATGGGCCGATGAGGATGCAGCTCAGCCGGCAGTTGCTCGACCGGCAGATCGTCGACCGGGACGGGCGGCTGGTCGGCAAGGTCGACGACGTGGAGTTCGGGGTCGACACCGACGGGGTGCCGTACGTGGCCGCCCTGCTGAGCGGGCAGGGGGCGCTCGCGCAGCGGATCGGCGGCCGGGTCGGGCGGCTCCTCCTCGCGGTGGCGGACCGGTTGGTCGACGACCCGCCGGTGACGCCGCTGCGCGTCCCGTACCCCCTGGTGGAGCGGGTGGACAGCGCGGTTCGACTGCGGGTCGGCCTCGACGAGCTGCCCGGTTCCCCAATGGAGGAGTGGCTGCGGCGGCACCTGATCGACCGGATCCCGGGATCGAACCGTGCGAGCGGGTGAGCTGCTCGGCCGGACCGCGTACGACCTGCGCGGGCGGCGGTTGGGCCGGGTGGTGGACGTGGTGGTGCGCGGGGACGGCCCGGACGGGCGGCTGCGGCTGACCGACGTGGTCGTCGCGAGGCACTGGTACAGCCGGGTGGTCGGCCGGTTGATCGGCCCCGAGCGGCACCCGTCGGGGCCGTGGCTGATCCGCTGGGTGGCCCGGCTGCTCGGCCGGAACAGCCAGCAGGTGCCGACCGACATGATCCGGTTGGTCCCGCCGGTGCCCGGCTTCCCGTTCGGGGAGCCACGCTGAGCCGCGGAGGTGCCGGCCGGCCGCGGAGGTGCCGGCCGGGCCGGACGCCGAGCCGTCCGGTCAGCCGCGCGCCGGGTCGAGGGCGGGTACGGCGTCCGGGGTCTCGTCGGCGTCCGGCTCCGCCGGTGCGGTGACCCGGCGCAGCCGTACCGCGGTGATGGCCCGGTGGTCGATGTCGGCGACCTGCAGCTCCCAGCCGTCGCTGGTGACGTCCTCGCCGGCGACGGTGGGGATGTGCCCCAGCAGGGTGAGCACCAGTCCGGCGACCGTGGTGTAGTCGCCGGCCGGTCGGCCGGGCAGGTCGACGCCGATGTCGGGCAGGTCGTGCACCGGGAAGGTGCCGGGCAGCAGCAACGCGCCGTCGGTCTCGGTGCGGACCCCGTGCACGTCCCGGTCGGTCTCGTCGTAGATCTCGCCGACGATCTCCTCCAGGATGTCCTCGAGGGTGACGATCCCGTCGGCCGCGCCGCGCTCGTCGACGACCAGGGCGATGTGCTGGCGTTCGGCCTTGAACTGGCGCAACGCGTCGACCACCGGCAGCGAGTCGGGCAGCAGCATCGGCGGGCGGGCACACTCGTCGATAGGACGGTCGTCGGGCACGCCGACCAGGTCGCGCAGGTGGATGACGCCGACCGCGTCGTCGAGGCCGCCGTGGCGCACCACCGGCGCGCGGGAGTGCCCGGTGGCGGCCAGCACCAGCCGCGCGGCCTCCGCGGTGGTCCCGCTGTCGAGCGTGAAGACCTGCAACCGGGGTACGAGCACCGCGCGCAACCGCCGGTCGGCGATCTCCACCGCGCCGGCGATGATGGTCCGCTGCTCCTTGGTGAAGCCGTGGTTCCCGGCGACGATGTCGCGCAGCTCGTCGGGGCCGATCTCGTCCGGCTCGTGCTTCGGGTTGAACCCGACGAGGCGGACCACCAGGTCGCTGGTGGTGCCGAGCGCCCAGACGGCCGGTCGGGTGAGGGTGGCCAGCAGGTCCAGCGGGCGGGCCACCAGCAGCGCCCAGCGCTCGGCGGCCTGCATGGCGATCCGCTTGGGTGCCAGCTCGCCGAAGACCAGGGTGACGAAGGTCAGGACCAGGGTGACCGCCACGATGGCGACGGTGTCGGCGGCGCTGCCGAACACCCCGAGCAGCGGCACCAGTGGCTTGGCCAGGGAGACGGCCGCGGCGGCCGAGGCCATGAAACCGGCCAGGGTGATGCCGATCTGGATCGTGGCGAGGAAGCGGTTGGGGTCCTTGGCGAGGCGGGCCAGCACCCGCCCGGCCCGGCTCGTGCGCTCCAACCGCTGGATCTGGCTGTCCCGCAGCGAGACCAGCGCCATTTCACTGCCGGCGAAGATCGCGTTGAGGACGACCAGGACTCCGACCAGGGCCAGTTGGCTCCAGTAGCTCTGCACGCCCGGTTCTCTCCCTCACGAGGACGACCCGGTCGGGTGGGACCGGCGGCGCCGCCCGAGGACCCGGCCGGCGTAGGGCTCTCTGTGCCCCGTGCACGGGGCCGCGAACCCTGCCCCCGCGAACCGGCCGGTCAGTCCGGGCCGAGCGGCTGGTCAGGGCTCCGCGAGCGACGGGTCAGACCCGGTCGGCGACGGGCGGGGCGGGCAGATCGAGCACGTAGGAGCCGCCCACGGGGCGGAAGCCGAGCCGGGAATAGTAGGGGGCGACCATGCCGGGCGGGCTGACCACCCGGTGGAATCCCCGGTCCGTGAAGAGACTGCTGCGCCGGTAGACGAACTCACCGGGGGTGAAGTCGCGGAACCGCTGGGTGACGTAGTCCAGGTCGACCTGGGCGACGCGGTCGCCCTCGGCGTGCGACAGCACCACCCCGACCACCTCGTCGGCCCGGACCACCAGGAACGCCGAACGCCGCGTGGGGTGCCCGCCCCAGCGGAAGCCGGGGTTGAACCGGGCGATGTCGGCGGCGTGCACCCGCAGGGTGTGGGCCAGGAACTGGTCGTCGACCCCCACCTCCACCACCTGGTACGTCTGCTCGTCGTGCCGGGTGGCGAGCATCTTCCGCAGGTACCACACGTTGATCACGGCGAGCATCACGTTGAGCCCGACCATCGGCCAGACGGCGAGGGCGGCGTTGTAGCCGATCAGCACGAGGCAGCCGACGAGGTTGAGCGCACGCAGCCGGAGAACGCGCGCCTGCAGCAGCGACCAGACCAGCAGCGCGGAGCCGATCCAGCCGATCAAGTCCAGCCAGTTCACCCCGCGAGACTAGTGGTAACCAGCTTGGCCCGCCTGCTGGTGCGCCGCCCAATTTGCCGTGCCCGGGTCAGCCGGCGAGTTCCAGGACCCATTCCTCGACCTCGGCACCGCGACCGTTGGCGTACCCCCGGTCCTCGCCGCGGACGACGAAGCCGCACTTGCGCAGCACGGCGAGGGAGGCGGCGTTGTCCTTGGCGGCGCGGGCGTGCACCGGTCGCTGCGGCAGCTCGGCCAGCAGCGCGGCGAGGGCCCGGGTGGCGTACCCGCGACCCCAGCGGGCCCGGTCGATCCAGTAGCTGACCTCGGTCTGCGCCTCGACGGGGAAGGCGACCACGTGGCCCACGACCGCGCCGTCGACGGTGACGGTGCGGGTGACGATGGCCGGGTCGGCGCGGATGCGCCGCCAGTGCGCGTCGAACGCCGCCCGGTCGGTCGGGTCGGCGGGGCCGAAGGCGGCCACCCGGTTGGCCTCCGGGTCCTGCTCGAAGGCGAAGAGGTGGGGCAGGTCGTCGTCGCGTACCGGGCGCAGGCGCAGGTCCTCGGCGGTCACCGGGGCAGGGTACCGGCCGCCGGGACGGGCCGGGACCTACGGCCCCGGGTACCGCCCCGTCCGGCCCTGTCGACGTCCGGTCAAGGGCGAGGGGGTGGGGGGTCGAAGGTCCTGGGGGTGGGTGGCCGGGGGCCCTGCCTGCGGCGGCGCGGATGGGGTGAGGCTGGTGGTGCAAGCGGAGAGTCGACCTGGGAGGCCCCCGATGCGCGCGAGAGTCGTCACCGCATCCGACGGCCGCACCACCGACCCGGAGGGACAGACCATGACCGGCACCGAACGCGTCCGGGCCCCGTGGCGGGGCTTCGTCGACGGGGCGTGGCGCACCACGGTCGACGTCGCGGACTTCGTCCGCCGCAACCACGAGCCGTACCTCGGGGACGCCGCGTTCCTCACCGGCCCCACCGACCGGACCCTGGCGGTCTGGGGGCGGCTGACGGAGATGTTCGTCGAGGAGCGCCGCCGGGGGGTGTACGACGTCGACGCGGCCACCCCGTCCACGATCACCGCCCACGCCCCCGGGTACGTCGACCGGGACCGCGAGCTGATCGTCGGGTTGCAGACCGACGCGCCGCTGCGCCGGGCGATCATGCCGAACGGCGGGCTGCGGATGGTGGAGACCGCGCTGAAGGCGTACGGCTTCGACCCGGACCCGACGGTGCACCGGATCTACACCGGCTACCGCAGGACGCACAACGACGCGGTCTTCGACGCGTACCCGGCCGACGTGCTGGCCGCGCGGCGCTCGCACATCATCACCGGGCTGCCCGACGCGTACGGGCGGGGCCGGATCATCGGCGACTACCGGCGGGTCGCCCTCTACGGGGTGGACCGCCTGGTCACGCAGCGGCGGGAGTTGAAGGCGGCCCTGGACGACCGGCCGTCGACCGACGAGGTGATCCGGGACCGGGAGGAGCTGGCCGAGCAGATCCGCGCCCTGGGCGAGCTGAAGGAGATGGCCGCCGCCTACGGGTACGACATCTCCGGCCCGGCGGCGACCGGCCGGGAGGCGATCCAGTGGTTGTACTTCGCCTACCTGGCCGCCACGAAGGAGCAGAACGGCGCGGCGATGTCGCTGGGGCGCACCGCGACCTTCGTGGACGTCTACCTGCGGCGGGACCTGGCCGAGGGGCGGCTGACCGAGCAGGACGCGCAGGAGTTGGTCGACGACTTCGTGATCAAGCTGCGGATCGTCCGGTTCCTGCGCACCCCCGAGTACGACCAGCTCTTCTCCGGCGACCCGACCTGGGTCACCGAGTCCCTGGGCGGGATGGGCGCCGACGGCCGGACGCTGGTGACCCGGACCAGCTTCCGCTACCTCCAGACCCTGTACAACCTCGGCCCGGCGCCGGAGCCGAACCTGACCGTGCTGTGGTCACCGCGGCTGCCCGACGGGTTCAAGCGGTTCTGCACCCAGGTGTCGCTGGACACCAGCGCCATCCAGTATGAGAACGACGAGCTGATCCGGCCCGCGTACGACGACGACACCGCGATCGCCTGCTGCGTGTCGGCGATGCGGGTGGGTCGGGACATGCAGTTCTTCGGCGCGCGGGTCAACCTCGCCAAGGCGCTGCTGTACGCGGTCAACGGCGGCCGGGACGAGCTGACCGGCGCGCAGGTCGCCCCGGCGGCCCCGCCCGTGAGCGGCGAGGTGCTCGACTACGACGAGGTGCTGGGCGCGTACGACCGGACGCTGGACTGGCTGGCCGAGACGTACGTGGACGCGCTGAACGTCATCCACCACATGCACGACCGGTACGCGTACGAGCGGCTGGAGATGGCGCTGCACGACCACCCGGTGCACCGGTTCATGGCCACCGGTGTCGCCGGCCTGTCGGTGGCGGTGGACAGCCTCGCCGCGATCCGGTACGGAAAGGTGAAGGTACTGCGCGACGCCACCGGGCTGGCCGTCGACTACGCCGTCGAGGGCGAGTTGCCGACGTACGGCAACAACGACGACCGGGCCGACGACATCGCGGTGTGGCTGGTGGAGGCGTTCGCGGAGAAGCTGCGCCGGCAGCGCACCTACCGGGACGCCGAGCTGACCATGTCGGTGCTGACGATCACCTCCAACGTGGTGTACGGCCGGCACACCGGCAACACCCCGGACGGGCGGCGGGCCGGCGAGCCGTTCGCGCCCGGCGCGAACCCGACGAACGGCCGGGACACCCACGGCCTGGTCGCGGCCGCGCTGTCGGTGGCGAAGCTGCCGTACGACGCCGCCCGCGACGGCATCTCGTTGACCGGCACGGTCACCCCGGAGGGGCTGGGACGCACCCGGGACGAGCGGATCGGCAACCTCGCCGGGGTGCTCGACGGGTACACCGACGCGGGCGGGTTCCACCTCAACGTCAACGTGCTGGACCGGGAGACCCTGCTCGACGCGATGTCCCACCCGGAGCGCTACCCGCAGCTCACGGTGCGGGTGTCCGGGTACGCGGTGAATTTCGTCCGGCTCACGCCCGAGCAGCAGCGCGACGTGGTGTCCCGCACCTTCCACGGGTCGCTGTGACCGCCGGGGCACCGGTCGGCCGGGAGCTGACGGGAGCCGTCCACTCCTGGGACCTGTCGGTCGGGGTGGACGGCCCCGGCACCCGGTTCGTGGCGTTCCTGGCCGGCTGCCCGCTGCGCTGCCGGTACTGCCACAGCCCGGACACCTGGTACGGACGCAGCGGCAGGCACCGTACCGTGGACGAGCTGATGGCGGAGATCGAGCGCTACCGGCGGTTCATCGGCGTGGCCGGCGGCGGGGTGACGCTCAGCGGCGGCGAGCCGCTGCTGCAACCCCGGTTCACCGGCGAGGTGCTGCGCCGCTGTCACGCCCTGGGCCTGCACACGGCGCTGGACACCTCCGGATTCCTCGGCGCCCGCGCGGACGACGCCCTGCTCGACGCCACCGACCTGGTGCTGCTCGACGTCAAGTCGCGGGACCCGGCGACGTACCGGCGGGTGACCCGCACCGGGGAGGTCGGCCCGACCCTGCGGTTCGGCCGCCGGCTGGCGGAGCGGGGCACCCCCATCTGGATCCGGTTCGTGCTGGTGCCCGGCCTCACCGACGCCCCGGACAACGTGGCCGGGATCGCCGACTTCGCCGCCGAGCTGCCCAGCCTGCAACGGGTGGAGGTGCTGCCGTTCCACCGGCTCGGCGCGCACAAGTACGCGGAGCTGGGGCTGGCCTTCCCGCTGGCGGACACCGCACCACCCGCCGCGGAGCTGCTGGACCGGGTGCGTGGGCAGTTCGCCGCCCGGGGCCTGACCGTGTACTGAGCCGGACGCCGCGGCCGTGGCAGGATCACGACATGAACGGATCAGGGACGTTCCTCCGGCACCGGACCCGGGTGGCGCCCGCGCACGCCACGGGCGCCCTCGCGGTCGGGGCGCGGGCGATCGGCGCGGCCGCGACCGGTTCGCTCGCCGTCGCGGTGCTGGCCGGCGGGGCCGTCGCCGTGGCCGCCGTCGCGATCGGCCGGCTGACGATCCGCCGGGCGGTCATCCGGGAGCTGCGCATCGGCCGGCTGGAGGTCGACGAGCTGATCGTGCACCGGCGCGTCGACGGCGTTCCCGCCCGGGGGTCCACCCACGACGGGTGACGGATTCCTCCGAAAGCTGCCGCCCTGCGGCCTGCTCGCGGGACGGGTCGGTCAGGCCGTCGGGGGCAGGGCCGCGGGGTAGCCGTACAGGTCCAGCAGGCGTACCCGGGACGCCTGGAGACGGTCCACCACCACGCTCATGAACCGGGCGGTGAGCTGCCGGCCGAACGCGTCGTCGGACTCCATCAGCCGGCGCACCCCGACGGCGGTGAACTCGACGGCGGTGCTGCGCCGCACGGCCACCGCCCCGAACTGCCAGCGGTACGGCGGGAAGAGCCAGGACCAGCCGAGCACCCCGTCCGGGCCGATCGTCTCGATCCCCACGTCGCCGCGGCCGGGCACCGGAAAGTCCAGGGTCACCTCCCCGCCCCGGACCAGCCAGAACCGCTCGGCGGGCTGACCGGCCCGGAACAGCCGGTGGCCGGGGTGCCAGACGACGGGTCGGGCGTACCCGGTCAGCCGGGTCAGCCAGGGCTCGGGGACGTCGGCCAGGAACGGGTGGTCGCGGAGCATGTCGAGCGGGGTCATGGCGCCTCTTCTCGCCTCGGCGCGGGGCCCCGGCGCGTCGCCCGGGAGCCTCGCAACGGTGGACAGCTTCGACCTCCTGTCGATGGTCCCACCCCAATCCGAACTCCTCGTGCGCTGTCGGCGGCAGGGCCGTTGGTCCCGGGCCGCCCGGGCGCAACGCCCCTGCCGCCGACGGCTCGCACGGACGACTGGGGAGGGGGTGACGTGCCCGGTGACGCGTCGCGGGGGGCGACAGGGGGCCGGCGGCGGCGGGACCCGGCGGGGTGCTGGTCGAGCCGCTGCGGATGCTGCTCGGCACCGACCCGCTCGGGGCGACGGTGGCGGTGGTGGCGGCGGCGACGGTGGTTCGGGACCAATGGCCCAGGGTACGGGCCCGGTGGCCCTGACCGGCGAGCCCGCGCCGGAGCAGGCTGGAACTGGACGAAGGAGGATGCAATGACCAGCAGGTCCGGTGCCCCGGTCGTGGTGGGTGTGGACGGTTCCGCCTCGGCCCTGGACGCGGTCCGGGCGGCGGCCCGGGAGGCAACGGCACGCAACCGCCCGCTGAGGGTGGTGCACGCCTTCGTCTGGCCGCTGATCGCCACCCCGCTCGGGCCGGTGCCCGCTGGCCCGTCCGAGGCAGGGCTGCGCGACGTCGCGGAGCAGGTCGTCGCCGAGGCGGTCGCCGAGGCGAGGAAGATCTCCGCCGAGGTGGACGTGACCGGCGAACTCGTCGACGGCTCCCCCATCCCGGTGCTGCTGCGGGAGTCCCGCGACGCGGCGCTGCTGGTGCTCGGCTCCCGCGGTCTCGGCGGCTTCGCCGAGCTGCTGGTCGGCTCGGCTGCGGTCCAGGTGTCGGCGCGGGCCGGCTGCCCGGTGCTCGTGGTGCGCGGCGAATCCCGTGCCGACGGGCCGGTGGTGGTGGGCGTCGACGGCTCGGCGCTGTCCACCGAGGCCGTCGGCTTCGCCTTCGAGGAGGCGGCCCTGCGGGGCACCGGCCTGGTGGCGGTGCACACCTGGCTCTACCCCGCGCCGGTCGGCCCCGGCGACATCCTGCCCGTGGAGTACGACCTCGACGCGCTGGTCGAGGAGGAGGAGCGGGCGCTCGCCGAGGCGGTCGCCGGTTGGTCGGAGCGGTACCCGCAGGTGCCGGTGCGGCAACGCCTGATCCGGGGCGCGCCGGCCCCGGTGCTGGTCGAGGAGTCCGAGTCCGCCCAGCTGACCGTGGTCGGCGGGCACGGCCGGGGCGCGTGGGGCGGGCTGCTCCTCGGCTCGGTCAGTCACGCCGTGCTGCACCACGCCCGCTCCCCGCTGGCGATCGTGCGGCACCGCCGGGACGCCGACCACGGCTGACCCCCCGTCGTGCCCGCGGCGGGCGCTCCCCCGCCCGACGCGGGCACGACGGGCATCCGGGTGACGACACCGGTCCGGGCACGACACCGTCCGGCGCGGACAGGACGGGTGTCCTGGTGACGGCACCGAGCGGGGTACGACGCCTGCCGGGACGGCCTCCGGCCTCCTTCCCGGCAGGCGTGCCCGGCGGCGTGTCCGGGCAAATACCGGTGATCGGCGGCAAGGCCGTCGACAATGGCCTCTGATCGAGCCCGGGAGAGCTGATGAACCGACCTGTCGTGGTGGGCGTGGACGGATCGCCGTCAAGCCTGGTCGCCGCCGAGCACGCGGCGCAGCAGGCCGCGTGGCGGTCCCGGCCGCTGCTGCTGGTGCACGGCTACCTGCACCCGCTCGGCTACGGCGTGCCGATCAACCCGTATGACCTCGGGGTGCCCGCGCCGACCGACGAGTCCCGGCGGATGCTCGACCGGATGGCGTCCGAGCTGCGCGGGCGCTGGCCCAGCGTGGACGTCGAGGTGCGCCAGGTGGCCGGCGGCCCCGCGGCGAGCCTGGTCGAGGAGTCCCGCCGGGCGGAACTGGTGGTGGTCGGCAGCCGAGGGCTGGGCGGCTTCGCCGGCCTGTTGGTCGGCTCGGTCAGCGCCCAGGTGGCCGGGCACGGGCACTGCCCGGTGCTGGTCGTCCGTCCCGAGGAGCAGCCGATCCCGGTCGACGGCCCGGTGGTCGCCGGGGTGGACGGGTCGGAGCCGGGGCGGCTCGCCGTCGCCCTCGCCGCCGCCGAGGCGGCCCACCGGGGCATCAACCTGGTGCTGGCACACGTCGCGACGGCCGACGACGCCCGCCCGGTGCCCGACGAGGTCGCGGAGTCGGGGGCGGCAGTCCGGGCCGACTCGACGGACCTGCTCGCCGGCGCCGCCGCCGAGGTGGAGGCGGCGCACCCGGGCCTGACCGTCGAGCGGCGGCCGCTACGGGCGGCCAAGCCCGAACAGGCGCTGATCGAGGCGAGCGGGGACGCGACCCTGGTGGTGGTCGGCTCCCGTGGGCGCGGGGGCTTCGCCGGGCTGCTGCTCGGATCGGTCAGCCAGGCGCTGGTGCAGCACGCGCACTGCCCGGTGCTGGTCGCCCACCCGTACCCGACCGACGCCGGCTGAGCGGCCGGGCGACCACCCCGGCCCCGGCCCCGGCCACGCCAGCGCTGGCCCCTTCTGCGCCGACCCGTTCGGCGCCGGTCACTTCGGCCGGGGACCGACGCGGCCGGCGGGGTGGGGTCACGGGCCGGCGCCGGTCAGGGCCGGTCGCGGCCGGCGAGCAGGTCGTCGAAGCTGGTGGTGAGCGCGAACGGGTCGGGCGGGGCGGCGGTGGGCCGCCGCCGCACCTGGTCGGCCAGCTCCCCGCCCGCGCGGACGATCCGGGCGCGCAGGGCGCCCTCAGCGGTCCCACCGGACCAGTCCTCCGGCGCGGCGAAGACCGCCGTGGGCACGACCACCGCCCGCAGGTACGCGAACATCGGCCGGACCGCGTGTTCCAGGGCCAGGGAGTGCCGGGCGGTGCCGCCGGTGGCGGCGATCAGTACCGGCCGGTCCACCAGCGTGCCGGAGTCGAGCACGTCGAAGAACGACTTGAACAGCCCGTTGTACGACCCGTTGAAGATCGGCGTGACCGCGATGACGCCGTCGGCCCCGGCGACCGCGTCGAGGGTCTGCCGCAGCGCCGGCGGCGGGAAGCCGGTGAGCAGGTTGTTGACCACGTCGTGGGCGTGGTCGCGCAGCTCGACCGGGCGCAGCTCGACCTCGACGCCCGCCCGGGCCAGCTCGTCGCGGGTGGCCGCGGCGAGCTGGTCGGCGAGCAACCGGGTGGACGAGGGCCGGCCGAGGCCGGCCGACACCACGGCGAGGGTACGGCGGGTCATCGGCCGGCCGCCGTCCCGGCATCGGCGGCGGCGGACGCGGCGGCGACGAGCGACGCGTGGGTGGGTGCCTCGGGCACGTGCGCGGGGCGCAGCGCGTCGAACTCCCGACGCAGCACCGGGACCACCTCCTCGCCGAGGAGATCGAGCTGCTCCAGCACGGTCTTCAGCGGCAGGCCGGCGTGGTCGATCAGGAAGAGCTGCCGCTGGTAGTCGCCGACGTAGTCGCGGAATCCCAGGGTGCGGTCGATCACCTGCTGCGGGCTGCCGACGGTCAGCGGGGTCTGTTCGGTGAACTCCTCCAGCGACGGGCCGTGGCCGTAGACGGGGGCGTTGTCGAAGTACGGCCGGAACTCCCGCACCGCGTCCTGCGAGTTGCGCCGCATGAACACCTGCCCGCCGAGCCCCACGATCGCCTGGTCCGGCGAGCCGTGCCCGTAGTGGGCGAAGCGCTCCCGGTAGAGCCCGACCATCCGCTGGGTGTGCTCCTTTGGCCAGAAGATGTGGTTGGCGAAGAAGCCGTCGCCGTAGTACGCGGCCTGCTCGGCGACCTCGGGGCTGCGGATCGAGCCGTGCCAGACGAACGGCGGCACCCCGTCGAGCGGGCGCGGCGTGGCGGTGAAGGACTGCAACGGGGTACGGAACTTGCCGGACCAGTCGACGACGTCCTCGCGCCACAGCCGGTGCAGCAGGTCGTAGTTCTCGATGGTCAGCGGGATGCCGGCGCGGATGTCCTTGCCGAACCACGGGTAGACCGGGCCGGTGTTGCCCCGACCGAGCATCAGGTCGACCCGGCCGTCGGCCAGGTGCTGGAGCATCGCGTAGTCCTCGGCGATCTTCACCGGGTCGTTGGTGGTGATCAGCGTGGTCGCGGTGGAGAGCAGCAGCCGCTCGGTGCGGGCCGCGATCCAACCCAGCATGGTGGTGGGCGACGACGGCACGAACGGAGGGTTGTGGTGCTCGCCGGTGGCGAAGACGTCGAGGCCGACCTCCTCCACCTTGCGGGCGATCGTCACCATCGCCTTGATCCGCTCGTGCTCGGACGGCTCCCGCCCGTTGGTCGGGTCGACGGTGACGTCTCCGACGCTGAAGATCCCGAACTGCATGACCCACTCCTCGCTGACTACCGGGGCCGTCTGGCGACCCTCGGACGCAGCGCACAACCTATTTGACGAGTCAACTATTCCGTCGGGCGGGGCCCCGCCAGCCGGGCCGGAGTCAGCCGCCGGCCACCGAGGGAAGCACCCGCACCTCGGCACCGGGGCGGACCGGGGCGGCCAGGCCGCCGGCGTGCCGGCAGTCCTCCCCGTCGACGTAGACGTTGACGTATCGGCGCAGGTCACCGCGCTCGTCGCGGAGGCGGCGGGCCAGCCGGGGCCAGCCGTCGGCCAGCTCGTCGAGGACGTCCCGCAGCGTGCCGTGGGCCCGGACGGTGAGCCGCGCCGCGCCGCCGACCTCGCCGCGCAGCGGACCGGGCACCAGGACGGTGACCACTCAGACCTCCGCGGCCCGGACGCAGAGCACGTCGGGCAGGTGGGCGGCGACCAGGGACCAGGAGTCGCCCTCGTCGCGGCTGGCGTAGACCTCGCCGGAGCGGGTGCCGAAGTAGACCCCGGCCGGGTCTGCGTCGTCGGCGCACATCGCGTCGCGCAGCACCGCCGGGTAGAACGGGCCGTCGGGCAGGCCGGCGGAGAGCGGCTCCCACGCCTCACCGGCGTCGGCGGAACGGTAGACCCGACAGCGGTGGTCCGCCGGGAAGCGCTGCGAGTCGGCGACGAGGGGGAACGACCAGATCATGCCGGGGCGGGTGGGATGGGCCACCATCGGGAAGCCGAAGTCGCTGGGCAGGCCGGCGGCGATCGAGGCCCAGGCACTCCCCCCGTCGTCGGAGCGGTAGACCCCATGGTGGTTCTGGGCGTAGAGCCGCTCGGGGTCGCCGGCGTCCCGGGCGATCTTGTGGACGCACTGGCCGAACTCGGGCCACTCGTCGGGCAGGTAGCGGGCGTGGATGCCGGTGTTGCCCGGCGCCCAGCTCGCCCCCGCGTCGTCGGACCGGTAGACCCCGCCGGTCGACATGGCCACCACGAGCCGGGCCGGGTCGCGCGGGTGCGGCAGGACGCTGTGCACCGCCTGCCCGCCGAAACCCGCGCCCCACTGCGTGCGGTGGGGATGGTCCCAGAGCCCACGGACCAGCTCGAAGGTGCGACCGCCGTCGGCGGAGCGGAACAGCGCCGACGGCTCGGTGCCGGCCCAGACCACGTCCGGCTCCGCCGGCCCGCCGGGGGTGATCTGCCAGACCCGACCGAGACTCGCCGCGGTGTCGGCCGGGAAGGCGACCGGGGCGTGCTCGGGCTCCTGCCAGGACGACCCCAGATCGTCGCTGGTCGCCAGGCTGGGCCCGAAGTGCGAGCTGGACGTGCCGGCGAGCAGGCGGGGAACGGCGCGCCGCTTGTCCACCGCCACCGCGTAGACGCCGTTCATCGGGAAGTGCGGGCCGTCGATCTGCCAACTGCGACGGCCGTCGGTGCTGGTGGCGAGGAAGAGCCCCTTGCCGGTGCCGATCGCGAGCAGGGTCGCCACGGTTACCTCCGGTCCGCCGGGAACATGTGGCGTGATTATGACCACCCGGACCGACAGAAACCGGCGGACGCACCGGGGCGACCCCCGCCGGCACGGTGCGCAGCCGCACCGGCACGTCGCCGCGCAGGACTGGGCCGGCCCTGGCAGCGAGCCGGTGCGGCTGCGCCACTCCGGTATCCGCCCTCGGACGACAGCGGCGTCAGGACCGCCGACGAGGGACGTGCCGGCGGTAGGCGCTGACCGTCGGATCCGCTGCGATCCAGAACCGCCACGGCATGTCGTGCGCGCCCGTCACGCCGACCCGGGGCCCGGCGGCAACCGCGCAATCGGGCACTGGCACGTCGACCGGCCGCAGCCGCACCGGCCCGTCGCCGAGCAGGTCGGCGCCGTAGGTGGCCCGGTCGATGCCCAGCGCCGCGCAGAGCCGGGCGGGCCCGCGCGCGAGGTCGACGTCCCGGCGCGCGGCTGCGCGCCGCGCGCGGGCCACGTCGAGTCCGTCGACCACCTCGCCGGCGCGCAGCAGCACCGCCGAGGCCTCCCCGTCGGGCCCGGTCACCACGTTCACGCACCAGTGCATGCCGTAGGTGAAGTAGACGTAGGCGTGCCCGGCCGGGCCGAACATCACGGCGTTGCGCGGGGTGCGGCCCCGGTGCGCGTGCGAGGCCGGGTCGCCGGCCGTGCCGGCGTACGCCTCGACCTCGGTGATCCGGACGGTGACCCCGTCGGCCGACAACCGGCAGCCGAGCAGGCCCCGGGCGGCGGGCACAACCGGCCCGGCCAGCAGCTCGGCCAGCGCGGCGAGGCCGGCGTCGTGCGCCGACGCGGTGGGGGACGACACCATGGCGCGAGCCTATCCGGGGCCGAACCGACGCACCCGGCGACCGCGTCGTCCGTGGCGTCGCCTAGCTGGGGGCGACCAGCGGCTCCTCGGCAACTGGGCCCTCGGCTACCGGCGACGACGTGGCTCGGGCGGCGGCGATCGCGGCCTGCCCGGACGGCACCATGATCGCCACGATCATCACGGCGACCGTGACCAGGCCAGCCACGATCAGCAGGGTCTGGACGCTGATCACGTCGGCCAGCGGGCCGAACACCACCATGCCGATCGGGGTGGCCAGGGCCATCACGATACCGACGTAGCTGAACACCCGGCCGTGCTTCTCCGGCTCCACCGTCTCCTGGATCAAGGTCATGAACGGGGTGGAGAACAGGGGGACCGCGAGCCCGAACAAGAACATGAAGCCGTAGAAGACCCACAGGTTGGTGCTGAGGCCCATCGCCACGGTGAGGATCGCGAAGCTGAAGGTGGAGATCAGGATGAGTCCGATCCGGCTGCGCTTGACCAGCCAGGTGGAGATCAACGCTCCGCCGAGCAACATCCCCACGCTGAACGCGATCTCCAGTACGGCCAGCATCCACTTTTCGCTACCGAAGGTGCGGGCCACCATCAGCGGCGTGACGAACGACGGCGCGACGGTGAGCATGAAGATGATCGCGAAGACCAGCAGTAGCCAGCGGACGATCCGGTGGGTCCAGATGTACCGCATGCCCTCGACCAGGTCCTGCCGGTAGGTGGTCGTGGTCTCTGCCGCCCGATCCAGGGTGGGCACCGCGACCAGGGCCAGCAGCCCGATGCCGATCACGGCGGTGATCACGTCCAGGAAGAAGATCGGCACCACTCCGAAACCGGCGTAGATGGCGGCAGCCACCGCCGGAGCCAGCAACGCCATCGCAGAGCTGGTGGTCTGGAACATGCCGTTGACCCGCATCAGCTGGTCGGCCGGCACGATCTGCGGAATGATCGCCTGCACCGTCGGTGTCTGCACCCCGGCCCCGAAGGAGCGGACCGCGACCGCCAGCAGGATCACCCACAGGTCCGTGATGCCGTTCCACATCAGCAGGGCCAGGACCAGGGTCGCCGCCGCAATACCCGCGTCGGCGATGATCGTCAGCGTCTTGCGGTTCATCCGGTCGGCCAGCACCCCGCCGAAGATCGATACGACACCCTGGGGGACGAACGCGCAGACGGCGTAGAGCGCGACCGCCAGGCCGGACTTGGTCTCCAGCGTGACGTACCACATGACCACGTACTGGACGATCATTGAACCGAACAGCGACACGGTCTGGCCGGACAGGAAAAGCGCCACGTTGCGTTTCCAGTGTGCGGGTGCCGGCGTGGGACTGCTCTCGGCGACAAGGCTTGTCTCGGGCACGGGCTCCTCAATCAGGGCAGTTCGTCAGCGGCGACGGCAAAGATAACCGCAGGGTGTGACGCCATCGGGGCACTGGCGAACGGCCCAGCTCGGTTCGGGAGGCCGGTTGGCTCGTACGGCGGTGAGCACTCGCCCGATCAACCCAACCCGGCAATCGCCGGGCGGGGCCGGGGTTACGCCTGGTGCGGCAGTTGCTTTCCGGCAGCGTGAACGCTCCCGTGGCACGCCAAGACCATACCGGTGCCAGGTGGCCGTGGCTCGCCATTTAACCGGGAGCGACGCCGGCCGCCGCCCACCTGCGCAGGGGTGCTTCCTCGCTGGAACAGGCTTTTCGGCGCTGTCTCACCTTCGCGCCCGGCTGTTCAGCCGAGCGGCTGCTGAAGCATGACCAGGTTGCCGCAGGTGTCGTCGAGGACCGCCGAGAGGACCGGCCCGGTCGGGGCCGGCGGGGCGGTGAACGTGACGCCGAGGCCGGTGAGCCGCTCGTGCTCCTTCGCCAGGTCGTCCACGGCAAAAATCATCACCGGAAGCCCCGCCGCGCGCAGTCCCTGCTGGTACGCCTGCGCCACCGGCGAGCCGTTCGGCTCCAGCAGCAGGTGAACGCCGTCGGGGTCGGCCGGCGAGATGACGGTGAGCCACCGGGCACCACCGCCGAGCGGGACGTCGTGCCCCACCGCGAAGCCCAGCACGTCCGTGTAGAAGCGCAGCGCCTTCTCCTGGTCGTCGACGAAGACACTGGTCACGGCAACTTTGATCATAGATATCCCCTTTTCTCGGCACCGAGGATTCCACGCCTGATGTCCATGCACAACCACCATCGGCGCTGTCGCGGCAAGCGGACCGGGATTGAGTCCGCGCAGAAAAGGGCACCCTCCGCAAACGGATGGGTGCCCTTTTCTTTTCCGAGTTCGGGTGCGGAAACACCCTTGGTGTCCTCCTCCGGAGGGTCAGCTCAGGACGCTGCCCGCACGCCTTCCACGAAGGCCGACCAGGACCCGGGAGAGAAGACGAGAGCGGGCCCCTCGACGTCCTTGCTGTCCCGCACGCCGACCACCCCGGTCAGGTTGTCGGCCACCTCCACACAGTTGCCCTGCGCACTGCTCCTCGTGCTCTTGCGCCAGGCCGCGCCGGTCAGATCAGTCATGGTGCCTCTCCTTGATCTCCTGCATCAGCTTCCGGGATTCCTCAACGCTCAACGCCTGGGCGGTGAGGGCGTTCCACACTTCCGCGTACGTCCTGACTTCATCAAGCCGATCGAGGTAGAGCGCACCCGAAATGCCTTCGTTGTAAACCGTGGTGGGCTCTGCGGACCTGGCGCCCTGCGTGGGGAAGTCGAGGATGACGAAGCCGCCGGACACCACCACCTGAGTGATCGCGCCGTTGAGCGGCAGCACCCTGACGGACACGTTGGGCGCATCGCCGGCCTTCACCAGCTTGTCGATCTGCCCCGGCATACCGGGCACGCTCTTGTGCAGCAGGGCTTCCTCGATGATCACGTCCAGCACGGGAGCCACCGGCCGCTTCCGGGTCAGCAGTCGTTGCCGCTCCGCTCGCAGCTCGACAAGCTTGGCCGCCTCGTCGTCGGAAACGTTCGGGCGCGTCCGGACAACCTGCGCGGTGTAATCCTCGGTTTGCAGCAGCCCCGGCACAAGCGCGTGCTCGTAGTTTCGTATTCGGCTCGCTGCCGACTCAAGACCCAGCAGCCATGTCCTGGTCGACTCCGAAGGCAATGAGCTCTGCCTGCTCAAGGCCCGCCTCAACCCACTCCGACGCTCATCGCGCGTCACCACCGGATACGTCGAGGACGTACAACTGCTCAAGCCTGCCGCTGCGCGGATGCGGTACCGGCGTCCCCTGGACACGCCAGCCGAGGCCTTCGTACAGCCGCACGGCCCGGGTGTTGTCGGTGTACACCATCAGCAGCGCCTGCTCGTACCCTGCCTGCGCCAGCGCGTCCGGGACCGCCGCCATCAGCCGTCGTCCGACGCCTTCACCCCAGGCGCCCGGGCTGACCCCGACATAGCGGACCTCCGCTATCGCTTGATCCTCGCGGGCCCGCCCCCACGGCTCCATCGCCGCAAATCCGGTTGTCCGCCCACCGTCGTCAGCCACGAGCAGCACCGACCGCGGTGAACTGTCCAGCACAGTCCGGATCAGCGGACGAGCCAACTCAAGCGGCGCGACGTCCTCAGCACCGTCCCGCGCCGCCGTGGCCTCGGCCCAGATCTGCGCAACAGCGTCCACGCGCTCCGGACTATCGGTCACCGTGGTCTGCAATGCCATCCCGCGAGCCTACGACCCGCCCAGCAACATTGATCAACAATTAGATTTTTGAACACTTCGTTGACAACTGCTTGTTTGTTTGCTGGACTCGGTGGCATGACCGCGACGCAGCAGGATCCGTTCACCGCCCCCGACCCCGGCCGCGCCCGGGCGCACCGCACCTATGCCGCGTTGACCCGGATCGCCGAGCGGCACGCGCCCGACGACGCGCGTCGCCGACGTCACACCAACCCGTACGTGCCGGACCCGTACGAGGCGGTGGCCCTGGTGACCGCGCTGGCCGCTGGCGGGGCCGAGCTAGCCGCCGACGAGGAGCCGGTCGACTCCGCCGACCTGGTGGCCGCGCTCACCCTCGTCCCGCACGTGCGGGCGGAACTGGACGCGCTGGAGGCCGGGCTGCTCCAGCTCGCCCGGGATCGGGGGCTGACCTGGCAGGCCATCGCCCACGGCCTCGGGCTCGGCTCGGCGCAGGCCGCCCGGCAGCGCTTCGAGCGGCTCACCGGCCGGGTCGACGTCGTGGCCGAAGGCGACGCCCGGAACGACGGCACCCGGCGGGACGACGAGGGCGCAGGGCGCGGCGAGGGAGACAGACCGGGCGGCGGAAGCGACGGCGCGGGGCGGGGAAGGTGATGGAGCGAGCGGAGCTGCTGGCGTACTGCCTGGCGAAGCCGGGGGCGTGGCTTGACCGGCCGTGGGACAACGACGAGGTCGTGAAGGTGGGCGGCCGGATCTTCGCCTTCCTCGGCCCGGAGGCGGGCGAGCGGGTGGGC
Organism: Micromonospora sp. CA-111912; assembly: GCF_050948415.1. NCBI lineage: Bacteria > Bacillati > Actinomycetota > Actinomycetes > Micromonosporales > Micromonosporaceae > Micromonospora > Micromonospora sp. CA-111912. The sequence continues at coordinate 2,734,836 of NZ_CP192007.1, read as the reverse complement.
GTCAAGTGCGGCCCGACCCGGGACGTCGCCGACGAGTGGCTGCACCGGTTCCCCGACGACGCGGTCCCCTCCCCCTACCTCGGCCGGTCGGGGTGGAACAGCCTACGGCTGACCGGCGCGATCGACGGCGACGAGCTGCGCGAGGCGGTGGACGCCTCGTACGAGGCGGTGGTGGCGAAGCTGCCGAAGCGGGACCGCCCGGCGGCCGGCTGAGCTGGGACCGCCCGGCGGCGGCTGAGCGCGGCGCGACGGCCGACGCGGCGCGCGGGAGGCTCCCGCGCGCCGCGTCAGGACGGCGTCGTCAGCGGGGCACGACCTGCTCGGCGGCCCACTCCCGCCAGCCGGCGAGCTGATCGGCGGCGGCCGCGAGCTGGTCGGCGACCGGGCCGGGGCCGGTGGAGCCGGGGGTGATCCGCGCGGCCAGCGCCGAGGAGACCGAGAGCACGTCGCGCACCGACGGGTCGAGGTGCTCGCTGACCGTCGCCAGGTCGGCGTCGGAGACCTCGTCGAGGGCGCATTCGCGGACCGCGCAGAGCGCGACCAGCCTGCCGGTGATCTCGTGCGCGTCCCGGAACGGCACGTTGCGGCGGACCAACCAGTCGGCGACCTCGGTGGCCAGGGAGAACCCGACGGGGGCGGCGGCCACCAGGCGGTCGACGCGGACGGTCATCGTGGAGATCATCCCGGCGAGGGCCGGCAGCAGCAGCTCCAGGGTGTCGACCGCGTCGAAGGCCGGCTCCTTGTCCTCCTGCATGTCCCGGTCGTACGCCATCGGCAGGCCCTTGAGCATGGTCAGCACGCTCACCAGGCCGCCGACGAGCCGGCCGGACTTGCCCCGGGCCAGCTCGGCGATGTCCGCGTTCTTCTTCTGCGGCATGATCGACGAACCGGTGGCGAAGGCGTCGTCCAGCTCGACCCAGCCGAACTCGTGCGACGTCCACAGCACCACCTCCTCGCCGAGGCGGGACAGGTGCACCCCGATCATCGCGGTGATGAAGAGGAACTCGGCGACGAAGTCCCGGTCGGCCACGGCGTCCATCGAGTTGGCGAAGGACGTGCGGAAGCCCAGTTCCTTCGAGACGGCCACCGGGTCCAGCGGCAGGCCGGAGCCGGCGAGCGCGCCCGCCCCGAGCGGGCTGACCGCGGCCCGGTGGTCCCAGTCCCGCATCCGGTCCAGGTCGCGCAGCAGCGGCTGCACGTGGGCCAGCAGCCAGTGGCCGAAGGTGACCGGCTGGGCGTGCTGCAGGTGGGTCATCCCCGGTGCGGCCGTGTCGACGTGGCGCTCGGCCTGCTCGGTGAGGGCCTCGGCCAGCTCGACCAGCCGGGCGGCCACGCCCCGGGCGTGGTCGCGCAGGTAGAGCCGCAGGTCGGTGGCGACCTGGTCGTTGCGGGACCGGCCGGCGCGCAGCTTGCCGCCGAGGCTGCCGAGGCGCTCCAGCAGCCCGCGTTCCAGGGCGGTGTGCACGTCCTCGTCGTCCACGGTGGGGCGGAAGGACCCGGAGGCGCAGGCGGCCTCCAGGTCGTCCAGGGCGGCGAGAATGCGGCCCAGCTCCTCCGGGTCGAGCAGGCCCGCGCCGGCCAGGACCCGGGCGTGCGCCCGGGACCCGGCGATGTCATACGGGGCGAGGCGCCAGTCGAACTGCACGCTGACCGACAGCCGGGCCAGGGCTTCGGAGGGGCCGCCGGCGAACCGGCCGCCCCACAGGCTCGTACGGTTGGTCGCGGCGCTGTTCTCGGTGAGGCTCTTGTCGTCCACGCCACCCATTGTGGTTCCCACGGTCAGGAGCCGCCCAACCGGGCGTCCCGCGCGGCGGCCATCTTGCTGGGCAGGCCCCACAACTGCACGAAGCCCTTGGCCAGGGACTGGTCGAACGTGTCGCCGGTGTCGTAGGTGGCCATGCCGAAGTCGTACAGGCTGGCCTCGGAGCGCCGGCCGGTGACGGTGGCCCGGCCGCCGTGCAGGGTGAGCCGCACCTCGCCGTAGACCTGCTGCTGGGCGTCGTCGATGAAGGCGTCCAGGGCCTTCTTCAGCGGCGAGAACCAGAGGCCGTCGTAGACGAGCTCGCCCCAACGTTGGTCGACGCCCTTCTTGAACCGGGCCAGGTCCCGCTCGACGGTGACCGCCTCCAGCTCCTGGTGGGCGGCGATCAGCGCGATCGCGCCGGGGGCCTCGTACACCTCGCGGCTCTTGATGCCGACCAGGCGGTCCTCGACCATGTCGAGCCGGCCGACGCCCTGCGCGCCCGCGCGCCGGTTCAGCTCCAGGATCGCCTGGTACGGAGTGACGGTCTCGCCGTCGATCGCGACCGGCACGCCGGCGTCGAAGGTGATGACCACCTCGTCGGCGTCGCGCTCCTGCGCCGGGTCGGACGTGTACGAGTACAGGTCCTCGATGGGGGCGTTCCAGATGTCCTCCAGGAACCCGGTCTCCACGGCCCGGCCCCACAGGTTCTGGTCGATCGAGTACGGCGACTTGGCCGACACGTCGATCGGCAGCCCCTTCTCCTCGGCGAAGGCGATCGCCTTGTCCCGGGTCCAGGCGAAGTCCCGGGCCGGGGCGATGATCTTCAGGTCGGGGGCGAGCGCGGCCAGGCCGACCTCGAAGCGGACCTGGTCGTTGCCCTTGCCGGTGCAGCCGTGCGACACGATGGTGCCGCCGTGCCTGCGAGCCGCGGCCACCAGGTGCTTGACGATCAGCGGCCGGGACAGCGCGGAGACCAGCGGATACCGGTCCATGTAGAGGGCGTTGGCCCGCATCGCCGGCAGGCAGTACTCGGCGGCGAACTCGTCGCGCGCATCCACGACCTCGGACTCGACGGCCCCGCAGTCCAGGGCGCGCTTCCGGATGGCGTCGAGGTCCTCGCCGCCCTGCCCGACGTCCACCGCCACCGCGATGATCTCGGCGCCGGTCTGCTCGGCCAGGTACGGAATCGCGACGGAGGTGTCCAACCCGCCGGAGTACGCAAGGACGACCCGCTCGGTCATGGTGTGTTACTCCCTTCAACGTTCTCTTCCCGGCGGGACCACGCGGCGAGCTTCTCGCCCAACGCGGCACCGCCGACGGCCTCGCGGGCCACGACGAGGATGGTGTCGTCGCCGGCGATGGTGCCGACGACCTCGGGCAGGCCCGCTCGGTCCAAGGCGCTGGCCAGGTATTGGGCGGCGCCCGGCGGGGTGCGCAGCACGGCGATGTTGCCGCTGGAGTCGACCTCGTTGAGCAGCTCCCGCAGCAGCCGGATCAGCCGGGCCGGGGCGGCCTCGGCGTCGCGCAGCGGCCGGTGGCCGTCCTCGGGGATGACGTACACGGGACGCCCGTCGCCGCCCCGGGCGGTGACCGCGCCCAGTTCCTTGAGGTCCCGCGACAGGGTGGCCTGGGTGACTCCCACGCCGTCACCGGCGAGCAGGTCGGCCAGCTCCGTCTGCGAGCGGACCGCCTTGTCGCGGATCAGCTCGACGATGCGGGCGTGCCGGGCGGCGCGGGTCAGCGGGGCGGTCATTCCGGGCTCTCCAGCAGGTACGCCAGCAGCGCCTTCTGCGCGTGCAGCCGGTTCTCCGCCTGGTCGAACACCGCGCTCTGCGGGCCGTCGAGCACCTCGTCGGTGATTTCCTCACCCCGGTGCGCGGGCAGGCAGTGCAGCACGATCGCGCCCGGCGCGGCGTGCCCGAGCAGCTCCTTGTTGAGCTGGTACGGCAGGAACGGGGTGGTCCGGTCCAGCCCGTCGGACTCCTGCCCCATCGAGGTCCAGGTGTCGGTGGCCAGCACATCGGCGTCCCGGACCGCCTCCACCGGGTCGCGCAGCACCCGCACCGACCCGCCGGTGCCAGCGGCGATCTCCGCCGCCCGGGTGACCACCTCGGGGTCGGGGTCGAACCCGTCCGGCCCGGCGACCCGCACGTGCATCCCGGCGGTCGCCCCGGCCAGCAGGTACGAGTGCGCCATGTTGTTCGCCGCGTCCCCGACGTACGCCAGGGTGCGGCCCCGGGTGTCGCCGAACCGCTCGCGGACGGTGAGCAGGTCGGCCAGGAGCTGGCAGGGGTGGAAGCCGTCGGTGAGGGCGTTGATCACCGGCACGCTCGCCCCGGCGGCGACCTCGGCGATCCGGTCGTCACCGTGGGTGCGCAGCACGATCGCGGCCACGTACCGGGACAGCACCCGGCCGGCGTCGGCGAGGGCCTCGCCCCGGCCGAAGTGGGTGACCTGGGTGTCCACCACGAGCGGGTGGCCGCCCAGCTCGGCGATGCCGGCGTCGAACGAGATCCGGGTGCGCAGGCTCTGCTTGTCGAAGAGCACCGCCACCGACCGCGGGCCGGCCAGCGGCTTGTGGGTGTAGCGTTCGGCCTTCATCCGGACGGCCAGGTCCAGCACGGCCGACTGCTCGGCCGGCGAGAGGTCGTCGTCGCGCAGCAGGTGGCGGGTCATGCGGTGGCCTCCGGGGTGGTGGCGGCGTCGAGGGCGGCGGGCAGGGCGGCCAGGAAGGCGTCGACCTGGTCGGTGGTGAGGACCAGCGGCGGGGCGAGCCGGACCACGCCGGGCTGCACCGGGTTGACCAGGAACCCGGCCTCCCGCAGGGCGATCGCCAGCGGGCCGGACACGTCGGCGGTGAGCACGATCCCGAGCAGCAGGCCCGCGCCGCGCACCTCGGTCACGAGGGGATGGCCGAGCGCCTCGACGCCCCGGCGCAGCCGCTCGCCGACCCGCTTGACGTGATCCAGCAGCCCCTCGCTGGCGATGGTCGACACCACCGCGAGGGCGGCGGCGCAGCTCACCGGGTTGCCGCCGAAGGTGGTGCCGTGGGAGCCGGCCCTGAGCAGTTCGGCGGCCGGGCCGAAGGCCAGGCAGGCACCGATGGGCAGGCCGCCGCCGAGGCCCTTGGCGAGGGTGACGATGTCGGGTTCGACGCCCTCGGCCTGGTGGGCGAACCAGTGCCCGGTGCGGCCGACACCGGTCTGCACCTCGTCGAGCACCAGCAGCGCGCCATGCCGGGCGGTGATCCGCCGGGCCTCGGTGAGGTAGCCGGGGGGCGGGACGACGACACCGTTCTCGCCCTGGATCGGCTCCAGGATGACCATGGCGGTCGCGTCGGTCACCGCCTTGGCGAGGGCCGCCGCGTCGCCGTACGGGACGTGGGTGACGTCGCCGGGCAGCGGGCGGAACGGGTCGGCCTTGGCGGGCTGGCCGGTGAGCGCGAGCGCGCCCATGGTCCGGCCGTGGAAGCCACCGACGGTCGCCACGACGTGGGTCCGCCCGGTGAGCCGGGACAGCTTGAACGCGGCCTCGTTGGCCTCGGCGCCGGAGTTGGCGAAGAAGACCCGGCCGCGCCGGCCCGCGAGGGCCAGCAGCAACTCGGCCAGAGCCACCGGCGGCTCGGCGACGAACAGGTTCGACACGTGCCCGAGGGTGGCGACCTGCCGGGACACGGCGGCCACCACGGCCGGGTGGGCGTGGCCGAGCGCGTTGACCGCGATGCCGCCGAGCAGGTCGACGTACTCCCGGCCGGCGTCGTCGACCACGACCGCGCCGGAGCCGGACACCAGCGCGAGCGGCGGGGTGCCGTAGTTGTCCATCAACGACTGCCGCCAGCGATCCACCAGCGTGCTCATGACGCAACCGAGCCTTTCCTGTTCGCGACTGCGGGGCTCGCAGGCTCACTCCTCGCGCTCACGACCATCGTTCCGAACCCTTCCGAGGTGAAGACCTCAAGCAGCGTGGAGTGGGCGACCCGGCCATCGACGACGTGTGCTGCGGGCACGCCGTGGCGCACCGCCCGCAGGCAGGCCTCCATCTTCGGGACCATCCCCGATTCCAGGGACGGCAGCAGCTCCGCCAGGTCGTCCGTGGTGATCTCGCTGACCAGGCTGTCGGTGTCGGGCCAGTTCGCGTAGAGGCCGGGGACGTCGGTGAGGAAGACCAGCTTGCGGGCCTGGAGCGCGATCGCGAGCGCCGCAGCGGCGGTGTCGGCGTTGAGGTTGTGCAGCACCCCGTCGACGTCCGGCGCGACGGTGGAGATCACCGGGATGCGGCCGGCCGCGATCAGGTCGGTCACCGCCGACGGGTCGACCGACTCGACGTCGCCGACCTGGCCGACGTCCACCGGCTCCCCGTCGACGTACGCCGGGCGGCGCACGGCGGTGAACAGGCCGGCGTCCTCGCCGGAGAGCCCGACGGCGTACGGGCCGTGCGCGTTGATCAGCCCGACCAGCTCCCGGCCGACCTGGCCGACCAGCACCATCCGCACGACGTCCATCGCCTCGGGGGTGGTGACCCGCAGGCCGCCCCTGAACTCGCTGTCGATGCCGAGCCGGCCGAGCATGGCGGAGATCTGCGGCCCGCCGCCGTGCACGACGACCGGCTTGAGGCCGGCGTAGCGCAGGAACACCATGTCGGCGGCGAAGGCCCGCTGGAGGTCGGGGTCGACCATCGCGTTGCCGCCGTACTTGACCACGACGGTGGCGCCGGCGAGGCGGGCCAGCCAGGGCAGCGCCTCGATCAGGGTCTCGGCCTTCGCCTGGGCCCGGGTGAGATCCGCGGTGAGAGTCACTGCGCCGACCTTCCGATCGCGACTGCGGGACTCCGCTGCGCTGCATTCCTCGCGCTCGCCCGCGCCCACCTTCCGATCGCGACTGCGGGACTCCGCTGCGCTGCATTCCTCGCGCTCACGATGAGTACGCCGAGTTCTCGTGCACGTACGCGTGCGACAGGTCGTTGGTCCACACGGTGGCCTCCGCGTCGCCGGCGTGCAGGTCGATCCGGATCGTCACGTCCCGCCCGGTAAGGTCCACCTTGGAGCGGTCCTCGGCGGCGGCGCCGGAGCGGCACACCCAGATCCCGTTCACGGCGACGTCGACGGCGTCCGGCTCGAACGCGGCGGCGGTGGTGCCGACGGCGGCGAGGATCCGGCCCCAGTTCGGGTCGTTGCCGAACAACGCCGTCTTGACCAGGTTGTTGCGGGCCACCGACCGGCCCACCTCGACCGCGTCGTCCTCGCTCGCGGCGCCGACCACGTCGATGGCGATCTGCTTGGTGGCGCCCTCGGCGTCGGCGATGAGCTGCTGGGCCAGGTCGTGACAGGCGGCGGTGACGGCGGCGGTCAGCTCCGCCGGCGTCGGCTCGATGCCGGACGAGCCGCTGGACAGCAGCAGCACGGTGTCGTTGGTGGACATGCAGCCGTCGGAGTCGATCCGGTCGAAGGTGACCCGGCAGGCGGCGCGCAGCGCGGCGTCGAGCGCCGCCGGCCCGGCCACCGCGTCGGTGGTCAGCACGCAGAGCATCGTCGCCATGGCCGGGGCGAGCATGCCGGCGCCCTTGGCCATGCCACCGACGGTCCAGCCGCTGCCGACGGCCACGGTGGTCTTCGGCCGGGTGTCGGTGGTCATGATCGCCTCGGCCGCGGCGGTGCCGCCGTCGCGGGACAGGCCCCGGATCGCCGCCCGCACGCCGGGCAGCAGCTTCGGCATCGGCAACCGCTCGCCGATCAGGCCGGTGGAGCAGACCGCGACGTCGACGGCGCCGAGCCGCAGCCGGGGGCTGGCCGAGGTCAACGCGGCGGCGGTGTGCTCGGCGGTGGCGTGGGTGTCCTGGAAGCCGGCCGGGCCGGTGCAGGCGTTCGCGCCACCGGAGTTCAGCACCACGGCGCGGGCCACGCCGCCGCGGACCACCTGCTGGGTCCACAGCACCGGCGCGGCCTTGACCCGGTTGGCGGTGAAGACGCCGGCGATCCCGGCGTCCGGGCCGTCGTTGACGACCAGGGCGATGTCGCTGGCGCCGCTGCCCTTGAGCCCGGCGGCAACCCCGGCGGCCCGGAATCCCTTCGGTGTGGTGACGGTCATGGTGCGATCCCCCAGACGGACAGGCCCGTGGTCTCCGGCAGGCCGAGCATCAGGTTGGCGCACTGCACGGCCTGGCCGGCAGCGCCCTTGCCGAGGTTGTCGATCGCGCTGACCACGATCACCCGGCCGGAGTCGACGTCGACACCCGCCTGGAGGTGGCAGGAGTTCGAGCCGAGGGTGGCGGCGGTGTGCGGCCAGGCCCCCTCGGGCAGCACGTGCACGAACGGCGCGTCCGCGTACGCCTCCGCCAGGACCGCGCGAGGGTCGATGCCGGAGCCGGTCGGCACGGCGGTGACCGTGGCGAGGATGCCGCGCGGCATCGGCGCGAGGAGCGGGGTGAGGGAGAGGCTGGTCGCGCCGGTGGCCTGCTTGATCTCCGGCACGTGCTGGTGGGCCCCCACCTTGTACGGCGACAGGTCGCCCATCACCTCGCTGCCGAGCAGGTTGGTCTTGGCGGCCCGGCCCGCGCCGGAGGTGCCGGAGGCGGCGACCACCACCACGTCGGCGGGGTCGACCGCGCCGGCCGCGACGAGCGGGGCGAGCGCGAGCGTGGTGGCCACCGCGTAGCAGCCGGTGTTGGCGACCCGGGTCGCGGCGGCGATCGCGGCGCGCTGGCCGGGCAGCTCGGGCAGGCCGTAGGTCCAGGTCCCGGCGTGCTCACCACCGTAGTACCGCGTCCAGGCGGCGGCGTCGCGCAGCCGGTGGTCCGCGCCCAGGTCGACCACCCGCACCGTCTCCGGCAGGGCGGCGGCCAGGGCCGCCGACTCGCCGTGCGGCAGGGCCAGGAAGACCAGGTCCGCGTCGGCCAGGGTCGCCGGGTCGGTCGCCGCGAACACCAGGTCCAGCCCGACGAGCTGCGGGTGTACGGCGGTGACCGGTGCGCCTGCCTGGCGGTGCGCGGTGGCGGCGACCAGGTCGAGCTCGGGGTGGCCGGCGACCAGGCGCAGCAGCTCGCCCCCTGCGTAGCCGCTCGCCCCCGCTACCGCAACTCGGATACCCATTCTCACCTCCGCATGATTATGCAGCGGAGACTACCCCGTCCGGATGACGCACTGCAACTCCATACGGTCGAGCGCATGAATCCGCAGACAGCGGAGGGCCGATACGGCCCGTTTCGTCCTCTCAAGACCCCGATTCCGCTACGGACCGGCCTTCGCCGTCCGCGCGGGCGGCGCTCCCGACCAGCGGCTAGGCCGCCCAGGTCCCGGGTAGCGCTCGAAGAAGTACGGGAGCCATCGTCGGCAGAACGCGGCGAACGGCCGCGCCGCTGGGCAGACCCGCCTACTGAAGCCGGACAGCGACACGACGCCCGGCTCGGCGGTCCCGTGGAAGAGACCGATCGTGACGGCGAAGACGCCGCGCTGGTAGGCGGCCTGGACACCGGCGGCCAGGGTCCCCGCGTCCAGGTCGTCCGGACCGGCGTCTCTGATGAGCAGCTCACCGGCGACCGCCGGCAGCAGGTTGTTGCAGAGCACGGTGATCAGCTTCGGGTTCGGCGCGAGGTCGGTGACCGACGACCGGTAGCCATTGCTACTGACGAACGCCTCCGTGAAGGGCAGGAGGACCCTGGCCGTTCCCCAGTCGCGGGTCAGTTGCCGGGCCCGATGCGACGACGCGGCAACCAGCTGCAGCTGGGTCGCCAGCAGGGCGTACTGGAGGCGCGGGTGGCTGGCCAGCCGCCGGGCGACTCGGACCTCCTCGGCACTGAAGCACAGGCGGGCGAGCATGTACGAGCGAGCCATCTCCCGCGCCTGGCTGCTGGTCAGCGACGCCTCGGCCGCCCCCCTGTGCCGGTGTCGGGAGCGCGACGGGGGCGTCAGGAGACGCTGCCGCACGAGCTCCGGAGAGATCGAGGCGTAGAACGCGGAGAGGACCCGGTCCGCGGTCGGCAGTGCGGGCTCCGGTCCGTTCCGGCAGCGCCGGACGAGATCGCACCAGTCCGTCGACAACAGGTTCATGGTCTGTCGGCACGACTCGGAATGCGACGTCCCGAGCACGGCCGCCACCTGCTCGACGCTGCGCAGGAGATGGTCCGCCGGCGAGCGGGGGGTCGTCTCCGCCCGGAGGCGGGCGACCGCAGCCTGGCTGCTCCGGTCCGTCGCCACGTCGAAGTAGTCGTCCAGACCGTCGAGGTCGGCCGCACCGAAGTGCACCGCCACGGGTTTCGCGTCCACCACGCGCTGCCAGTAGCGCGCCCTGAGCGCGGCGGGACCGGTCGGCAGCGGCTCGACGTCCCCCGACTCCGACGGTGGCTCTGCGTGCGACAGGCCCCGCCGTAACACCGACCGCACGAAGTGGTCGTTCTCGGCCACCACCGCGCCGGGCGCGCTGCGGAACCACATCTCGGACGCCAGCTTGGCCGTCTGCATCTCCTCGTTGACGAACTGGAGATACGTGTCGAGCTTCTCCCGGTCAGGGTGCACCGGGTTCCCGGTCCCGGAGCGAGGGGGCCACCAGATCCACGTACATCCGGAACAGTTCGGCCGTGAGGGCGCGGCCCCGATCGCCCAGGTCGAAGAGGTCGCCAGCCAGCGCCGCCGCGAGGGCACCGAAGACGGCGGCGGTGACGAGGGAGTCGCTGTCCGCCACGCGCCTCGCCGCCACGCCGAGGTCGACAACGAAGCGGTGCAGGGAGACAGCCGCAGCCGGCCCGTCGGTCGATCCCCAGGCGGGGCCGGCCGAGCCGGACACCCGAGCGGTCGACATGAGCCGCTCCAGGGCCAGCAGACCGGAGCAGAGCTGGTCGGTGAGTTCGCCGAGCCCCCGCTGCGACCCTGCGGCCGCGTCCCGGAGGATCGGATCCGGGTCCTGCTGCGCAACGATGCCGAGGATGTGCTCCGGCCTCATCTCCCGAACCACGATCCGCGCGCGCTTGCGGGTCTCCTCCCTGAGGTCGACGTAGAGCGGCATGTTGAGGGCACCCTGCAGGTCGTACTGCATGCGCAGGACGAGTCGTTCCGCGGCGGACGATCCCTGGCCGGCGGATCCGGCCAGCGTGGCCGAGCGGAGCTGGTTGAGGGAGACGCCCCCGCTCTGCCGCGCGTACCAGGCTCGCAGTGCCGTGCCGCGAAGGAGGTGGCGGTCCGGATCGACGACGAGGCCCGGCCAGGTCGCCGCCGCCCTCAGTGCCGCGACGATCGTCGCCGCCTGGTCCGTCAGGAGGCCCAGGAAGGAGCGGTCCCCTCCCCCCGTCAGCAGGAACCGGTCGAGGTCCCCGCCCGCGACGTCGCCGACGCCGAGGAAGCCGGTGCCGTCGTCGATCCGGTGGAAGGACGCCATGATCGCACTGCGCGCCCCGCCCGCGGAGGTCCGGTACCGATGGTGGACCAGCCGGCTCGCGGCGAAGATCGTGTGGCAGGGCGCCGCCATGTCCTTCAGGTGGACGACGCGAGGAAGGCGGTCGTCGAAGAGGCGCGCCTGGGCGGCGAGTGCCTCGTCCACCCGGGCCCCGGAAGGAAAGATGCAGCTGTCCTCGTCGCTCCACGCCTCGCCGTCGGGTGCCAGGTAGCACTGCCTGAGCAGCCGGTTCGTCCGGGGCAGGTAGGTGAGTCCCTGCCCAGAAGGCCCCCGACCCGTGCCCAGGGTCCACGCGACGATCACCTTGAACTCGTCCATGAACGGGCTGTTGTCGACGTGCAACGTGTTGTCCCGCGCCACGACGTCGACCGGGTGGGTGTCCTTCGCCCGCAGGTCGATGATCTTCATGGGCGCGCCGAGAGCATGCGCGACGAGCGCCACCAGGAGTGGGTGCGTGAACGCTTCCCGGAAGTGGGGATCATCGAGCAGGAAATCGCAGTCCGCGACGTTCAGATAGTTGTGCAGCGAACCCCTGCTGCCCTTGGCGCTGACCGCCGAGTCGTACGCCCGCCGCGCGCCGTCGAAACGCGCGGGCGGGACCAGCCCGGTGAAGCTCAGCGCTCCTTCGGCCGCCAGCTCCCGGGTCAGGGCGAAGAACGTGGCGAGGAGAACCGGACCGTCCTGCTCGTCCCGACAGGCATGACGGATGACCGCCTCGACGTCACAACGGAAGCTGTCGTCTTCCCGTTGCCGGCGCAGCGGTCGGTACGACCGAGGGCTGGCCACCTCGTCGGACGGGACGAGCGGGGCATACCGCGCGGTCATGGGGCCGGCGTCCCGATCACCAGGGTGGAGCGGGTGGGATCGGGGTAGTGCTCGAGGCGGGCCAGGGCACGTTGAACCTCCGCCACGGCGCTCGCGTTGCCCAGCCGGCCGTAGGCGTCCTCGAGCTGGCGCAGCATCGTCCGCACCGAACGGACGTTGCCGAGGGACTCCTCGACCCGCCAGGCGCGCTCCAGCCAGGTGCAGGCCTCCTCGAGATCGCCGGACCTGAGGCCGACGCCGCCGAGCAGCCGGAGCGCCAGGGCTCGGCCATAGGCGTTTCCCTGATCTTCACACATGGCCAGGCTGCGGAGCCCGAGCGCTTGCGCCCACGAATGGTGGTCCAGTTCGGTGAGGGCTCGGGCGGCGTCGTAGAGCCCGCGCGCCTCACGCACCGAATTGTTGCTCCGTCGGGACTCCCGTGCCGCCCGCAGGCCCCACCGCAGCGCCTCCCGGTGGTCACCCGATCGCAGGGCGAGCTCCGCCATGGCGTGCTGGGCGGACGCCAGCCCGGTGTCGTCGCCCTGCGCCGCGTCCAGCTCCATCGAGGCACGGAGTGCCTGCTTCGCGGACTCGAGCTGCCCGGTGTCCGCGTAGGCCCGTCCCAGTCCTCGCCGGGACAGCGCCTCCATCGGCCGGTCGCCGGCGACCGCGGCATCGACGGCCTCCTGCTGGATGGTCAACGTCCTCGTGACGTCCTGCCGCCAGTAGAGGAACGTGTTCACGGACCAGGCGAACCGGGTGATGAATGTGAAGTCCCGACCGGTCCGGGCAGCATCGATGAGATAGGTCATGGACGGGGTGATCGACTCGAACCAGGCGAGGGCTTCGGCGATGCTGAACCCGGTGGCTCCGGTGAGGGCCGCCAGCTCGCCGTCCAACGGCAGGGGGTTGCGGTTCGGATCGATGGCCCGGTCCGCGGCGTAGCTGAGCGCCAGGTACACCGTCCGGACCCGCCGCCCGAGTTCCTCCTGCTCGGAGCTGTCCAGCACCTGCGAGAGCGTCTCCGACAGATAGGCCTTCATGATGTCGTGGAAGCGGTAGCGGCCGGGGCCGATCTCGTCGATGAGCGAGGACAGGCACAGAATCTGCAGGCTCCGGTCGCAGTCACGCACGGGCTCGTCGACGACCAGGCCGAGCACCGAGACGGACCACTCGGTGCTCGGCAGCATGGAGGCGACGTAGAGGATCCGCTTGGTCTGCGCGTCCAGGTCGTCCAGCGACCAGGAGATGACCCGTCCGACTTCGATGCCCAGCCCGGCGTCGTCGAGGAAACGGAGCGGGGTCCGCTCCGCCTCGATCCCCCGCGCCGCGTCCCGGATCGTCCAACTGGGGTGGATGGCTAGCTTCGCCGAGACGATGGCCAGCGCCAGCGGGTGCCCCTCCAGGAGGTGGACGATGCGTCGTGCGCTGTGGTCCTCGCGCTCCACCCGGATGAACCCGACCCGCTCGGCGAGCAGTTCGACTCCCTCTTCGATGGTCAGCAGGGGAAGTTTGAGAACTCTGGCCTCGTGCCGGACGATCATCTCGGGAATGGCACGGCGGCTGGTGACCACCAGGACCGAACCGAAGCCCGGTATGAGTTCCCGAACCTGGTCGTAGGAGCCCACGTTGTCGATGATGACCAGGCAGCGCTTCCCGGCGGTGACGGCACGGAAGATGCTGCCCCATTCCGCCTCGTTGTCGGGCAGGTCGGCGCGGTTGATCCCGAGCGTGGCCAGGAAGGTGCGCAGGGCGTCCCGCGGTTCGACCCGCGGCGTGCCCGAGTACGCGCACATGTCGACAAAGAACTGCCCGTCGGGGTAGTTGGCGATACGCGAACTGGCCCAGGCGAGGGCGAGGGTCGTCTTCCCCGAGCCGGCCAGGCCCCACAGCATGCAGCAGCGCGACCCGGGCGCGTTCATCGCCTCGTCCATCTCCTGCAACAGGTGGTGCCGGCCGACGATTCTCCCGATCCCGCCCGGAAGCATGTGCGGTGGTTCGGGGGACCACCGCGCGGCACGCGGCTGCTGAACGTAGATGGCACCGGACGAGCCAACCTGGAGGATCTGGTTCGCCGAAAGACCCTCGGCGATGTTGTGCGAGGTGTTCTCGGGTGCGGGACCCATGTCGGTCACCTTTCGGCTCTACCATGGCCGGACGTCGCAGGCGTCGCCCGGCGCGGCAACCAGGAGACGAACGGTTCGGCTACATCGTGACGTCCCCGACGCGCTGAGCCTGGATCAGCTTGCCGACGTTGCTGGAAGCCACCACGTTCGTGGCGCCGGCCGGCGTGCCGTCCTGCGCGAGCTCCCGCAGGAAGTCCGGATCCTCGGCGGCGCACCTGACGAGGAGCTCCCGCAGTCTCGCGATGTCCTCCGCGGACGGCGCACCCTGCGCGGCCCGGTCCAGCGACGCCATCGTCTCCTCCGGTTCGCGCTGCCTGACGAGTCGCTTGCGGATCGCGTCGACGAGTGCCGACCCGGATCCCTCGGCGAGCTTGACGAGTGCTGCGGAAACGATGACCTCGATCATTGCGCTACTCCTACGACGTTGAGGGACGGCAACCGTTGCTCCGGCGGGATGCCCGATCCGCAGGCTGGACGCGTGCGCGGCGGCGCGGGGTTCCCGAGGCGGCTGCCGGCCCGCCCCCCGGGCGACGGGAGCGCCACCAGGGCGCGAAGGCGCCTGCCGGCAGCTGCGGCCGTCCCCGCAAGGTCAGGTTACCGACGTGGCGGCTGTCCGGCCCCTGTCGGATGCGCGACAGGGCACTCACCAGGGTGTTCCGTCGCGGTGCTCTGCCCGCCGGTGACCGGGATCCGATCCGGAACCGGACCGGACGACGACGGCCCCGCACCACACGGGTACGGGGCCGTCCTCCGACCGGTCAGGCGCCCCGGAGGGTGGCCCCGAAGCGCTCCGCCGCGCGGGCGACGGCCGCGTCGCGGGCCGCCACCGCCTCCTCGACCGTCAGCGTCCGGTCGGGGGCGCGGAAGGTCAGCTTGTACGCCAGCGACCGGCGCCCCGCGCCGAGCTGCTCGGAGGCATACACGTCGAACAGCCGGACGCCCTCCAGCAGCTCGCCGGCGCCCTCGACGAGGGCCCGCTGCACCTCGGCGGCGGGCACCCGCTCGTCCACCACCAGCGCCACGTCGATCAGCGCCGGCGGGAAGCCGGAGATCGTCGGAGCCGGAGCGACCGGGGCGGGCGGCAGCGCGTCCAGGTCCAGCTCCATGGCGCTGGTACGCCGGGGCAGCTCCAGCCCGGCCACCACGGCCGGGTGCAGCTCACCGGCGTGGCCGACGACGGTCCCGTCGACCAGCAACTCGGCGCAGCGGCCCGGGTGCCAGGGCGCGTGCCCGGCGGCCCGCACCTGCACCCGGTCGGCGGGGATGTCGGCGGCGGCGAGCACCGCCCGGGCGGCCTCGACCGCGTCCGCCCAGCCGGCCGGCCGACCGGCGCCCCACCAGCCGGCCGGCTCGAAGTCACCGGCCAGCGCCACGGCGACGTGCCGGGGCTGGTCGGGCACGACCGCGTCGGCGGAGGCGAACTCGGCGGCGGTGGGCCGCCGGTCCACGCCCATCGCGGGCGGGGCGCCGACGCCGGGGCGCGGGTGGAAGACCGCCCCGATCTCGTAGACGGCGACGTCGCGGTGGCCCCGGCCGAGGTTGCGCTTGAGGATGCCGAGCAGCGGGCCGAGCAGCATGGTGCGCAGCAGCGGCTCCTCCTCCGACAGCGGGTTGGCCACCCGCACCGCCGGGCGGCGCGGGTCGTCGGCGGGCAGTCCGAGCAGGTCGGCCAGCTCACCGGCGACGAACGGGTGGGCGAGCACCTCGACGTACCCGCGCTCGGCGAGCGAGCGGGCCACGGCCCGGCGGCGGCGCTGCTGCCAGGTCAGTCCCCGGCCGGGCGGCGCGGTGGGCAGCACCGACGGCACCCGGTCGTACCCGTCGAGGCGGACCACCTCCTCGACCAGGTCGGCGGGGTCGGTGAGGTCCGGACGCCAGGTCGGCGGGACGACGGTGAGCACGTCGGCGCCCCCGGCGGCCGGGACCCCGGCGGCGCCCGGGTCCTCGCCCAGCCGGTCGACGCCCCGGGTGACGCGGCAGCCGACCTGCTCCAGCAGGGACACCACCCGCTCCGGGGAGTAGGCGACCCCGACCCGCCGGCTCGGCAGGTCCGCCGGCAGGGTCACCGGGGTACGCGGCCGGACGTGGTCCAGGTCGAGAATCTCCGCCCCGGGGGTGCCGCCGGCGTGCTCGGTGAGCAGCCGTACCGCCCGCTCGACGGCGACCAGCGCCAGGGCCGGGTCGACGCCCCGCTCCCAGCGCTTCGCCGCCTCGCTGAACAGCTTGTGCCGGCGGGCGGTGCGCCCGACCATCACCGGGTCCCAGTGCGCGGCCTCGAACAGCACGTCGGTGGTGGAGGCGAGGACCTCGCTGGTCTCGCCGCCCATCACCGCGGCGAGCGAGATGGGCCCGCTGTCGTCGCAGATCACCATGTCCTCGGCGGTCAGAGTGCGGGCCACCCCGTCCAGGGTGGTCAGCTTCTCCCCCGCCCCGGCCCGGCGCACCACCAGCGGCCCGGAGATCCGGTCGGCGTCGAAGGCGTGCATCGGCTGGCCCAGTTCGAGCATCACGTAGTTGGTGACGTCGACCGGCAGCGAGATGCTGCGCACGCCGGCCACGGTGAGCCGCTGTTGCATCCAGCCCGGGGTCGACGCGGTCGGGTCGATCCCGCGCACCATCCGGGCGGTGAACCGGTCGCAGCCGACGGTGTCGCGCACCTCGACCGGGTACGCCGGATCGACCGTCCCGGCCGGGGCGGGCGCCAGTCCCGGGTCGCGGAACGGCACACCGAGGGCGTGCGCCAACTCCCGGGCGATGCCGCGGACGCTCAGGGCGTACCCCCGGTCCGGGGTGATCTCCACCTCGACGACCACGTCGTCGAGCCCGACCACCGGGCGGGCGTCGTCGCCGGGCAGCGCCTTGACGTCCTCGGGCAGCACGATGATGCCCGAGTGGTCGTCGCCCAGGCCCAGCTCCTTGGCGGAGCAGATCATGCCGTGGGAGTTGCGCCCGTACGTCTTGCGCGCGCCGATGGCGAACCCGCCGGGCAGCACGCCGCCGGGGAGGATCACCACCACCCGGTCGCCGGGGGCGAAGTTACGCGCCCCGCACACGATCTCCTGCGGCTCACCGGTGCCGTTGGCCGCGCCGACGTCGACCCGGCAGAACCGGATCGGCTTCTTGAAGCCGGTGAGCTCCTCGATCTCCAGGACCTCGCCGACGACCAGGGCGCCGGTGACCGTGGCCCGCAGGTCCACGATCGACTCGACCTCGATGCCGAGGTCGACCAGCGCCTGTTCCAGGTCCTCGGTGGGTAGGTCGGTCGGGAGGTCGACGCACTCCCGCAGCCAGCTGACAGAGACTCGCATGACTCAGATCACCGTTTCCGTTACTCGTGCCCGCACCGTCTACGCCCCGGCCCCGAACGCGCGGGTGAACCGCACGTCGCCCTCGGCCATGTCCCGCATGTCGCTGACCCCGTGGCGGAACATCACGGTCCGGTCGATGCCCATGCCGAAGGCGAATCCGGAGTAGGCCTCCGGGTCGATCCCGCAGGCGCGCAGCACCCGGGGGTTGACCATGCCGCAGCCGCCCCACTCGACCCAGCGCGGCCCGTCGCGGTGCTCCGGGAACCACACGTCGAACTCGGCGGACGGTTCGGTGAACGGGAAGTAGTGCGGCCGCCAACGGGTCTTCGCGCCCTCGCCGAACATGGCCCGGGCGAAGTGGTCGAGGGTGCCGCGCAGGTGCGCCATGGTGATTCCCTTGTCCACCACCAGGCCCTCGACCTGGTGGAACACGGGTGCGTGGGTGGCGTCCAGCTCGTCGGTGCGGTACACCCGGCCGGGCACCACCACGTAGATCGGCGGCTTACGGGTCAGCATGGTGCGCGCCTGCACCGGTGAGGTGTGGGTGCGCAGCACCAGCCCGGAGCTCTCCGCGCCCGGCGGCGGTGCGATGTGGAAGGTGTCCATCAGACCGCGCGCCGGGTGGTCGGCGGGGATGTTGAGGGCGTCGAAGTTGGTCCACTCCAGCTCGACCTCGGGCCCCTCGGCCACCTCGTAGCCCATCCCGACGAACAGGTCGCTGATCTGCTCCATCAGCGTGCTCAGCGGGTGCCGGGCGCCGCGCGGCCGGCGGTCGTAGGGCAGCGTGACGTCGACCCGCTCGGTGACCAGCACCCGCTCGGCCTGCTCGCGTTCGAGGACCTCGGCGCGGGCGGCGTAGGCGGCCTCGATCGCCCGGCGGGCCTCGTTGACCCGCTTGCCGGCGTCGGACTTCGCGGCCGGCGGCAGCGCGCCGATCTCCCGGCGGGCCAGCGAGATCGGGGACCGGTCACCGAGGTGCGCGGGACGCAGCGCGGTCAGCGCGTCCGGGTCGGCGGCGGCGGCGAGCGCCTGCTCGGCGTCGGCCACGGCCCCGGCCAGGGCGTCCGGGGCGAGCAGGGCGACCTGCTTCGGGTCGTACGGATCGTTGCGATAGGTCATGGCTTACGGGCACTCCCTCACGGCGGCACCGGCCCTGCACGGGCGGCGAAGCGAGTCTACGGACGCGCGGCTGTGCCGCAGCCCGCCGGTGGGAGGTCGCGCAGGGGGAAGGGTCAGGCCCGCCGCCCGCCGACACCGGCGGGCTGGCTAAACGAACGCCGTGGCGCGTTCATCATGTGGACGACTCCCCTGTGCTGGAACCGCGCCGCCGGCCGGGCACCCGACATCGGATGCGGACACGCTCGGGCGTCAGCGCAGTGCTCTCGCTGAAGCGTACAGGCACACGGCGGCAGCCGCAGCCAGGTTCAGGCTCTCGGCGCGCCCGTGCAGCGGCACCCGCACCCGGGCGTCGGCGGCGGCGGCCAACTCCTCGGGCAGCCCGTGCGCCTCCGAGCCGAACAGCCAGGCGGTCGGGGCGGCCAGCCGGCCGGCGTCGGCGAGGTCGTCGAGGTCGCTGTCGCCGTACCCGGTGGTGGCGAGAATCGAGAGCCCGGCGGCGCGCAGCGCGGCGACCACGGCGAGGGGGTCGGGCGCGCGGACCACGTCGACGTGGAAGAGGCTGCCGGCCGAGGCCCGCACGCACTTGCCGTTGTACGGGTCGACCGCGTCGCCGGCGAAGACCACGGCACCGGCCCCGGCGGCGTCGGCGGTGCGCAGCACCGTACCGGCGTTGCCCGGGTCGCGGATCTCGGCGAGCACCGCGACGAGGCGGGGGCCGGCGGCGAGCGCGTCGTCCAGCGGCACGTCCAGGTGCCGGCAGACGGCGACGAGGCCCTGCGGGGCGACGGTCTCGGCGAGCGCGGCGAGGGCGTCGTCGGTGAGCTCGGAGACCGGCACGTCGGCGTGGGCGGCCAGGTCGGCGTACCGGTCGAGGGCTCCCGGGGTGCCGAACAGTTCGACGACGGTGCCGGGGCGGGCGAGGGCCTCCCGGACGGCCTGCGGCCCCTCGGCGAGGAACCGGCCGGCGGCTTCGCGGTCGCGGCGCCGATGCAGCCGGCGGGCGGCGACGACCCTGGGGGTACGTGGGGTGAAGGGCATGGTGTCCGGCTCCGGAGCGCGGCCGAGGCGCCCGCCGTGCGTCGTGGACGACACGGGGGGCGCCTCGGCCGGGTGCTGGCGGATCAGGCGGCCTGGGCCGCCGCGCCACCGGTGCCCTCGGCCGCCACGGCGACGCGGGCGATCTCGACGATCGCCGCGAACGCGGTGGCGTCGTTGACGGCCATGTCGGCCAGGATCTTCCGGTCGACCTCGACGCCGGCCAGGCGCAGGCCCTGGATCAGCCGGTTGTAGGTCATCCCGTTGGCGCGGGCACCCGCGTTGATCCGGGTGATCCACAGCTGCCGGAAGTCGCCCTTGCGGTCGCGACGGTCCCGGTAGGCGTACTGCATCGAGTGCAGCACCTGCTCCTTGGCCTTGCGGTACAGCCGGGAGCGCTGACCGCGGTAGCCACTCGCGGACTCCAGCAGGGTACGACGCTTCTTCTGGGCATTCACAGCCCGCTTGACGCGTGCCATCTCAACTCCTTATTCGTGTTCAGGTGGCGCGCGTCAGCGGCCGAGCAGCTTCTTGATGCGCTTGACGTCGGCCTTGGCCACCTCGACGGTGCCGGTCAGCCGGCGGGTGCGGGTGGAGGACTTCTTCTCCAGGAGGTGGCGCTTGCCGGCCTGCTCGGTGACGAGCTTGCCCCTGCCGGTCACCTTGACCCGCTTGCCCATGCCCGTGTGGCTCTTCATCTTCGGCATTGAAACGTCTTCTCCCCTGTTACTCGCCGCTGTTGTCGGCGACTGCGCCGGTCTCACCGGCTGGTGCGGTCTCGCCGACTGCCACGGTCTCACCGGTCGCCATAGCGGCGGACTCGTCCGCGGCCCGGTCCCGGGGTGCACCGCGGGACGCCGTCGCGGCGACCGCGGAGGCCTTGACGGCCCGGTGCGGAGCGAGAACCATGATCATGTTTCGACCGTCCTGCTTCGGAGCGGCCTCGACGTATCCCAGCTCCGTGATCTCGGACTCGAGCCGGCGCAGGAGCCGGTAGCCCAACTCCGGGCGGCTCTGCTCGCGACCGCGGAACATGATCGTCACCTTGACCTTGTCGCCGGCCTTGAGGAACCGCACCACGTGACCCTTCTTGGTCTCGTAGTCGTGCGGGTCGATCTTCGGCCGGAGCTTCATCTCCTTGATGACGGTCTGCTGCTGGTTACGCCGCGCTTCGCGCGCCTTGAGTGCGCTCTCGTACTTGAACTTGCCGAAGTCCATGAGCTTGCACACCGGCGGGCGCGCCATCGGCGCAACCTCGACCAGGTCCAGATCGACGTCCGCGGCCAGCTGAAGGGCGCGCTCCAGCGGGACGATGCCCACCTGCTCACCCTCGGGGCCGACCAGGCGGACCTCACGTGCCCGGATCTGCTCGTTCACGCGTGGTTCGACGCTGATGGGGCCTCCTCGAGTCGAGTCTCCTGCGTGGCCGACTCCGCGGCCCCCGTGGTGGAGGCCGATCCGGAAAGCAGAAGGCCCCGGCGTATGCCAGGGCCCGCTCGACCGGTCGGCACGATCACATGATCGCGCATCCGGGCCCGGGGTGTGCCCGGAACCGGTGACCGGACCCGGCCACCGACTGGGGTGACTCGGGTGGGAGCAGGCGCTCCGCTTCAAGACCACCCGCACGTGGGACACGGGGGCAGTCTGGTCGACTCAGCAAGACTACACCCCCACCCGATCCGATCCCAAACCGGGCGCGCAGCTCAGCCCTCGGGTCGGTCGTCCCCGCGGCCCGGGGCCTGACCTGGACGGCTCAGCGGGCGGCGAGGGCCGCGAGGTGGGCCTGGTGCAACCGGCGCAGGGCGCGGACCCCCTCGACCGCCAGCTCCTTGTCGGCTGCCTGGAGGGCCACCATGGGCAGCAGGTCGTCGTCGTGCAGCTCCAGGCTCGCCCACGGCGCGCCACGGTCGAAGCGCACCCCCCGGACGACCTCCCAGGGCAGCTCGTACGAGCCGATGACGTTGCGCACCCGCACGCCGCGCGCGTCCGCCTCCACCCGGGGGCGGGTGAACAGCAGAATGCCGAGCGCGGCGAAGACGCCCAGGCCGATCATGGCGAGCTGGTCCCCCCGCTGGAAGCTGCCGTAGCCATTGCCGGTCGCGCCGGTCAGCGAGGTGGCCACCAGACTGAACACCACCAGCAGGACGGCGGCCGACACCCAGCACACCAGCCGGATCCGGCGGGGCCGCAGGGTAACCGGTTCGGTATCGCTCACCCCACCAGTCTGCCATCCGGCCCGCCGGCCCACCCACCGCCACACGCGACCACCTGCCCGGACCTGGGGGACAACCGGACCGGCCGGAGTCGGTGGGCGGGTGCCACGGCCGGCGACCACCACCGCCAGCAGGGTGAGCAGTGCACCGACCAGCACCGGCCACCGGAGTCCCGCCCCGCCGGGCAGCGCGACGTCCAGCAGCAGTGCGCCGCCGAGCTGGCCGGCGACCAGGGCCAGCCCGGTGCGCAGCACCCCGACCGCCCGGACCCCGATCATCAGGACAAGCACGATGCCGATGCCGAGCAGGCCGCCGAGATACAGGTACCAGTCGCCCGGCCAGGTCGGCTCGGGGCCGGTGAAGACCCCGGCGAGCGCGGCCACCACCACGATGACCGCGGTGCCCACGGCGAAGTTGATCGAGATGCCGGCCGTGGTGGTGCCGGCGGCGGCGACCCGGCCGTTGAGCGCGGCCTGGAGGGCGACGGCCGCCCCGCCCACGACGGCGAGCAGGACCCCGCCGACGGCGACGCCGCCGACCGGCCGGCCGAGCTGGGCCAGGGCGACGGCGAGGACGCCGAGCAGCGCCCCGGCGACCCGGGGGCCGGTCAGCCGCAGCCGCCCGAGCGGGGCCAGCCCGGCCCGGTCCGCCGCGAGCCCGCCGAGGCTGCCCCCGGCCACCTGGGCGATGGTGAAGACCGCGATCCCGAGCACCGGGACGACATACGTGGCGACCATCACGATCACCGCCCCGCCCACCCCGCCGAGGTACGTCCACCACGGCAGCCGGGCCCGCCGCAGCGCGTCGAGCCCGGCCCGGGTGGACCGCAGGCCGAGCAGGCCCACGAGGACCACCAGGCCCCCGCCGAGGTTGTTGACCAGCGCGCCGAGCACCGGATCGCCGGCCCGCGCCCCCAGCGTGGCGTTGCCCGCCCCCTGCGCCGCGGAGGCCGCCCCGCCGAGCACCACCAGGGCGAGGGCGACCGCCGGGGGCAGCGGCCTCACAGCCGGCAGGCGTGAATGTTGGTGACCAGGATGGCGCGGGCACCCAGCTCGTACAGCTCGTCCATGATCCGGTGCACGTCATCGCTCCGCACCATCGCCTGCACCGCGACCCAGCCCTCGCGGTGCAGCGGCGAGACGGTGGGCGACTCGATGCCGGGGGTGAGCGAGCTGGCCCGCTCGAGCAGCCCGGCCGGCACGTCGTACGCGAGCATCACGTAGCGGCGGGCCACCAGCACCCCGTGCAGCCGGCGCAGGAGTTGTGCCTCCTGGGCGTGCTCGGGGGCCTCGGCGCGGCGGACCAGCACCGCCGAGGAGACCAGCAGCGGGTCGCCGACGATCGCCAGGCCGGCCTGACGCAGGGTCGCCCCGGTGGAGACCACGTCGGCCACCACGTCGGCCACGCCGAGGCGGACGGCGTTCTCCACCGCGCCGTCGAGCCGGATCACGTCGGCGGTCAGCCCGTGGTCGTCGAGGTAGCGGCGAACCACTCCCGGGTACGCGGTGGCGATCCGGTGCCCGCCCAGCTCCTTCGGCGAGGCGATGGTGTCGGGGCGGGCGGCGAACCGGAAGGTGGCCCCGCCGAAGGCGAGGTCCACCACCTCCTCGGCCGGGGCGCCGGAGTCGACCAGCAGGTCCCGGCCGGTGATGCCGAGGTCCAGGTCGCCGGAGCCGACGTAGGTGGCGATGTCGCGGGGACGCAGGTAGAAGAACTCGACGTCGTTGGCCTCGTCCCGGCAGACCAGGTCCTTGGGGTCGCGGCGCTGCCGGTAACCGGCCTCGCGCAGCATCCCCGAGGCCGGCTCGGCCAGGGTGCCCTTGTTCGGAATGGCGACACGCAGCATGGCGGAGTGCTCCCTCGATCGGTGGAGAAGATCAGCGGACGGGGCACTCACAGATGTCGGTAGACGTCCTTGAGTTCGAGACCGGTGGCGAGCATCAGCACCTGCGCCTGGTAGAGCAGCTGGGAGATCTCCTCGGCCGCCCGCTCCGGGCCCTCGTGCTCGGCGGCCATCCACGACTCGGCCGCCTCCTCGACGACCTTCTTGCCGATGAAGTGCACCCCCTTCTCCAGCGCGGCCACCGTGCCCGAGCCGGGGGTGCCGGCGGCGGCCTTGGCCTGCAGCTCGGCGAACAACTCCTCGAACGTCTTCACGGGGTGCGATTCTTCCAGCACCGGCACGCCGGGGCGCGCAGCGGGTCCCCGCCGGTGCTGCGGCGGCACGGCGGAAGCGGACCGACCGGCCGAAATTCCCTACCGGAACGGTGGGACAACCCTGCACGACGCCCGTCTATGGCTCTACGCTGTCCGCCATGCCCAGCAGCCCCCGCGCCCTCGCGCTCACCGCCGCCGGCACCGTCCTCGTCGCGGTCGCCGCCTGCGCGCCCCAGGACGACGCCCCCACCGCCACCGCCACCCCCGCCGCCACCGCGGGACCGGCCTGCACCAGGGACAACCTGCCGACCCGTACGCCGGGCAAGCTCACCGTGGCCACCGACGAGCCGGCGTACGAGCCCTGGTTCACCGGCAACAAGCCGGACAACGGCGAGGGCTTCGAGGCCGCCGTGGCGTACGCCGTGGCGGAGAAGCTCGGGTACGCCAAGGCCGACGTCACCTGGACCCGGGTGAAGTTCGACACCGCCATCGCCCCCGGCCCGAAGGAGTTCGACTTCGACATCAATCAGTTCTCCATCACCGAGGAGCGCAAGAAGGCGGTCGACTTCTCCGGCCCGTACCACCTGGTCCGGCAGGCCGTGATCGGCCGGAAGTCCGCGAAGATCGCCGGGACGAAGACGCTGGCCGACCTGCGCGGCGCGAAGCTCGGCGCCCAGGTCGGCACCACCAGCTACCAGGCGATCACCCAGGTCATCAGGCCGACGGTCGAGCCGCAGGTCTACAACAGCAACGACGACGCCAAGAAGGCACTGCAGAACGGGCAGATCGACGGCCTCGTGGTGGACCTGCCGACAGCCTTCTACATCACCGGAGCGGAACTCACCGACACGAAGATCGTCGGGCAGCTTCCCCAGGTCGGCACCCCCGAGGCGTTCGGGCTGCTGCTGGACCGCAACTCCCCCCTCACCCCCTGCGTCAGCGGGGCGGTCGGCCAGCTCACCGCCGACGGCACGCTCAGGCGGTTGGAGCAGAAGTGGCTGGCCCAGGCGGCGGGGGCGGCAGAGCTCACGTGACCCTGGCACCCCACCTCCCCTCGCAGGCGCAGCGGCGGCGGGCCGCGTACCGCCGCCGGCAGACCGTCACCAGCGTGCTGGTCGCCGCCGCGTCCACGGCGGCGCTCGGCACGCTGCTGGTCGTCGCCGTGACCGGCGCGCCCGGCTGGGACCGGGTCCGGGAGTCCTTCGCGGACCCGACGATCGCCCGGGACGCGCTGCCGGCGGTGCTCACCGGCCTGTGGCTCAACATCCGGCTGCTGGTCTGCTGCGCGGCCGGCGCGCTGCTGCTCGGGCTGCTGGTCGCGCTCCTGCGCACGCTGCGCGGCCCGGTCTTCTTCCCGGTCCGGGCGCTCGCGGCCGGGTACACGTACACCTTCCGGGGCCTGCCGCTGATCATCGTGCTGTACGTGCTCACCCTCGGCATGCCCGGCCTGCGGCTGCGGGGGATGCCGCCGGTGCTGGTGCTCGGCGGGCTGGCGCTGGTGCTCACCTACGGCGGGTACCTGGCCGAGGTGTTCCGGGCCGGCATCGAGTCGGTCCATCCCAGCCAGCTCGCCGCGGCCCGCTCGCTCGGGCTGACCTACCGGCAGACCATGCGACACGTGGTTCTGCCGCAGGCCGTCCGGCGGGTGGCCCCGCCGCTGCTCAACGACGTGGTGGCGATGCAGAAGGACGTCGGGCTGGTCTCCCTCGCCGGCCCGATCGACGCGGTCCGCGCCGCGCAGATCGCCACCGCCGAGACGTTCAACTACACCCCCTACATCGTGGCCGGGGCGCTGTTCGTGCTGCTGGCGATCCCGCTGATCGCCGTCACCGACTGGGTGACGCTGCGCGCGGCCCGACGCCAGGCGGGAGGCTGACATGCCCGTGCTGACCTGTCGGGGCCTGCGCAAGTCCTTCGGCGGGCACGTCGTGCTCGACGGGCTCGACCTGACCGTCGACGAACACCGGGTGGTGGCGCTGATCGGGGCGTCGGGGTCGGGCAAGTCGACCCTGCTGCGCTGCGTCAACCTGCTGGAGGAGCTGGACGACGGCACCATCGAGCTGGACGGGGAGGACATCTCCGACCCCCGCGCCGACCCCGACCGGGTGCGCCGGCGGATCGGGATGGTCTTCCAGTCGTACAACCTGTTCCCGCACCTGAGCGTGCTGGACAACATCACCCTCGCCCCGGTCCGGGTGCACCGGCGGGCCCGCGCCGAGGCCGAGGCCCAGGCCCGGGAGCTGCTCGACCGGGTCGGGTTGGGGGCGAAGGCGGACGCCTACCCCGACCGGCTCTCCGGCGGGCAGCAGCAGCGGGTGGCGATCGTCCGGGCGCTGGCCAACTCGCCCCGGCTGATGCTGCTCGACGAGGTCACCTCGGCGCTGGACCCGGAGCTGGTCGGCGAGGTGCTGGCCCTGATCCGCGAGCTGAAGGCCGACGGGATGACGATGGTGCTGGCCACCCACGAGATGGGCTTCGCCCGGGAGGTCGCCGACCAGGTCTGCTTCCTCGACGGCGGTCGCGTCGTCGAGTCCGGGCCGCCGGAGCGGGTGCTCGGCGAGCCGACCGAGCCCCGGACCCGGCAGTTCCTGCGCCGGATCATCGAGGCCGGCAGGCTCTGACGGACGGGCGTCAGCGGCCGAAGCCGACCCGGTGCCCGGCGGCGGCGTCCAGCCCGCGCACGGCCAGCGCCGCGTCCAGCGCCGCCACCGTTGCCGACCAGCCCTTGTCCTCCGCCGAGCCGGGCAGCCCGGCCCGGTCCCGGGCCTGCTCGAGGCTGTCCACCGTGAGAACCCCGTGCGCGACCGGCTTGCCCTCGTCGAGGGCGACCCGGGTCAGCCCGTCGGTGACCGAGCGGCAGACATAGTCGAAGTGGGCGGTGGCGCCGCGCACCACCACGCCGAGGGCGACCACCACGTCGAAGCGGCGGGCCATCGCCTGGGCGACCACCGGCAGCTCCACCGAGCCGGCGACCCGGGCCACCACGGCGCGCGCGCCGCACGCCTCGGCGGCGGCCACCGCCCGGTCGGCCATGTGGTCGGTCAGCTCACCGTGCCAGCGCGCGGCGACGATCCCGACCGTCATCCCGGCGGCGTCCACCGCCGTCACCCCGGGCTCACCGAATCCCGCCATCGCTACGCTCCGATCTCGTCGTCGGTGACCGGGCGGCCCATCGGGGCCTCGGTCACCTCGTCCAACTCGTCCAACAGGTGGCCCATCCGGTCGCGCTTCGTGCGCAGGTAGCGGACGTTCTCCGGTTGCGGCTGCACCGGCATTCCCTCCCGGCCGGTGACGGTCAGGCCGTACCCCTCCAGCCCGGCCCGCTTGGCCGGGTTGTTGGTCAGCAGCCGCATCGAGCGCACGCCCAGGTCGTAGAGGATCTGCGCGCCCGTGCCGTAGTCCCGGGCGTCCGCCGGCAGCCCCAGGTCGAGGTTCGCGTCCACGGTGTCCCGGCCCAGGTCCTGCAACTGGTACGCCTGGAGCTTGTGCAGCAGCCCGATCCCCCGCCCCTCGTGCCCGCGCACGTAGAGCACCACCCCGCGGCCCTCCCGGGCGACCCGGGCCAGCGCGGCCTGCAACTGCGGGCCGCAGTCGCAGCGCAGCGAGCCGAACACGTCGCCGGTGAGGCACTCCGAGTGCACCCGGACCAGCACGTCCTCCCCGTCGCCGAGCTCACCGAAGACGAGGGCGACGTGCTCGGCCGGGTCGTGCTCGGCGCGGTAACCCAGCGCCCGGAACACCCCGTACGGGGTGGGCATCCGGGCCACCGCCACCTGCTCCACCTGCTTCTCGGTGTGCCGCCGGTGGGCCACCAGGTCGGCGATGGTCACCAGGGTCAGGCCGTGCTCGGCGCAGAACTTCTCCAGGTTGGGCAACCGCATCATGGTGCCGTCGTCGTTGACCAGCTCGCAGAGCACGCCGGCGGGACGCAGCCCGGCCAGCCGGGTCAGGTCGATCGCCGCCTCGGTGTGCCCGGCCCGGCGCAGCACCCCGCCCTCGCGGGCCCGCAGCGGCACCACGTGCCCGGGCCGGGCCAGGTCGGTCGGGTCGGTGGACGCGGCGGCGAGCAGCCGGATGGTGTGCGCCCGGTCGGCCGCCGAGATGCCCGTGCTGACCCCCTCCCGGGCGTCCACGGTCACGGTGTACGCGGTGCCCCGCCGGTCCTGGTTGGTGTGGTGCATCGGTGGCAGGTCCAGCCGGTCGCACTCGCCCTCGGTCAGCGGCACGCAGATGTAGCCCGAGGTGTAGCGGACCATGAACGCGACCAGTTCCGGGGTGGCCAGCTCGGCCGCGAAGATCAGGTCGCCCTCGTTCTCCCGGTCCGCGTCGTCGACCACGACGACGGGCCGGCCGGCGGCGATGTCCGCCACCGCCTGCTCGATGCTGGCGAAAGTGCTCATGCGACGGCCTCCGAGTAGCTGGACGGGAGCGGGACGCGGGTCGGGCGGACGGCGCGTGAGGCACGCCACCAGGCGGCGAAGCCCCAGGCGCAGAAGGCGCCGTAGACGAGGTACATGACGGCGGACGGGTAGAACCCGCCGCGCAGCAGCAGCGGCACGCCGACGGCGTCCACCACGATCCAGATCAGCCAGAACTCCACCCAGCCACGGGCCATGCCGTAGGTGGCCAGCAGGCTGCCGGTGAGGATCCAGGCGTCGGGCAGCGGCCCCCAGGAGCCGAGCGCGGCCAGCACCGGGTACGCGACGGCGGTGCCTACGGCGGCGGCCACCAGCAGACCGAGCCGCTCCCGGCCGGTGGCCCAACGCGGCACGACCGCGGCGTGGTCGCCGTCGGCCCCGAGGCGGCGGTTGCGCGACCAGCGCCACCAGCCGTAGAGGCTGACGGCGAAGAAGAACACCTGCCGGCCGGCCTGGCCGTAGAGGTCGTGCGCCTGCGGGGTGACGAACACCCCACCGAGGAACACGGTCAGCAGCAGCGCGTTGCCGACCATTCCGACCGGCCAGGCCCAGACCACGCGGCGCAGGCCGAGCAGCGCCGAGGCCAGGCCGAAGACGTTGCCGACGATCTCCCGCACCAGCACCGGCGAGCCGGCGACGTGCAGCTGGGCGTCGAGCAGCCAGCCGAGCGGCTCCGTCACCGCTGGCCCCCGCCGGCGGCCCGGTCGCCGAGCAGCCGCTCGACGTACTTGGCCAGCACGTCCACCTCCAGGTTGACCGGGTCGCCGACGGCGCGGGCGCCGAGGGTGGTCAGCTTGAGGGTGGTGGGGATCAGCCCTACGGCGAACCAGTCCGGCCCGACGTCGGCCACCGTCAGCGACACCCCGTCGACGGTGATCGAGCCCTTCTCGACCACGTACCGGGCGAGGGCGGCGGGGAGTCGGAAGCGGACCGTCTCCCACTGTTCTGCCGGCTCCCGGGACAAGACCTCGCCTACCCCGTCGACGTGGCCCTGCACGATGTGCCCGCCGAGCCGGCTGTTCAGCGCGGCGGCGCGTTCCAGGTTGACCGGCGCGCCGGGCCCCAGCCCACCGAGGGCGGAGCGGCGCAGCGTCTCCCCCATCACGTCGGCGGTGAAGGCGCCGGCGCCGACGTCGACCACGGTGAGACAGACTCCGTTGACCGCGATGGAGTCGCCGTGCCTCGCGTCGGCGGTGACCAGCGGGCCGCGAACGGCGACCAGCGCCGAGTCACCCCCGGTCTCGGTCACTGCGACGACCTCGCCCAGCTCCTCGACGATGCCGGTGAACATGTCAGCCCTCCCTCTTCCGGGGCAGCGCGGTGATCCGCAGGTCGGGACCGATCTGCGTAACGTCGGTGATCTCCAGGTCGATGGCGTCGGCGATGGTCGTCACCCCGGCGTCGGCCAGCGCGGGCGGCCCGGCGCCGAGCAGCCTCGGCGCGACGTACCCGACGACCCGGTCGACCAGGCCGGCGGAGAGGAACGCGCCGGCCAGGCTGGGGCCGCCCTCCAACAGCGCGGCCCGCACCCCTCGGCGGTGCAGCTCCGCCAGCAGCGCCGGCAGGTCGACCCGGCCGTCCGGGCCGGCGCCGACCTGCCCGGCGGTGGCGATCCACGTCTCGGCGGCGCCGTCGCGGACCCGGGCCCCGGCGGGGGTACGCCCGAGGCTGTCCACCACCACCCGCAGCGGCTGCCGGATGGCCAGGGTGCCGTCGCGCAGGTTGCGCACGGTGAGCCGGGGGTCGTCGGCCAGGACGGTGCCCACCCCGGCGATCACCGCGTCGACCGTGCCGCGCAGCGCGTGCACGTCGGCTCGGGCCTCCTCCGAGGTGATCCACATGCTGGTGCCGTCGACGGCGGCGGAGCGCCCGTCGAGGGTGGCGGCGAACTTCCACACCACGTACGGCCAGCTCCGGCGCACGGAGGTGAGCCAGGCGACGTTCCCGGCCTCGGCCTCGGCGACGCGCACCCCGAACTCGACCCGTACGCCGGCGGCGCGCAGGGTGGCGGCGCCGCCGGCCGCCACCGGGTCGGGGTCGGGCACGGCGACGACCACCCGGGCGACGCCTGCGACGATCAGGGCGCGGCTGCACGGGCCGGTGCGGCCGGTGTGGTCGCAGGGCTCCAGGGTGACCACGGCGGTACCGCCCCGGGCCCGCCGGCCGGCCTGGGCGAGCGCGACGATCTCGGCGTGCGGTCCGCCCGCGTACGCGTGGAATCCCTCCCCGACGACCTCGCCGTCCGGATCGAGCAGCACGCAGCCGACCACGGGGTTGGGGCTGGCGGTGCCGAGCCCACGGGCCGCGAGCGCGATCGCCCGACGCATCGCCTCGTCCACGGAGCCGCTGTCCATCGCCCCTGCCCTCTCGCTCGCCGGTCCGCGCGCGGGCGGGTCGGGAGGGCACGGGCAGGCGGCGGCGGATTCCGGGGACGGCGAAGCCGACCCCGGGGAAGCCCGGACAGCGCTGAGGTCAGCGGCCGGCAGGGCCCGCCCCGTCCCGCGCGCTGTCTCCCATCCGGACTTTCTGGGGGTGGGCTTGCCCGCCCCCAACCGTCGGCCCCGGAATCTCACCAGGTCCACCGGGCGGCAGTCGCCGTCCGGGTCGCGGGCTTACCACGGTCGCACCGTGGATCACCGCCGGTTCGGAATTACACCGAGTCCCGCCAGCGCGTGGTGGGTACCTCAGAAGTGTGGCACGACACGCGCCACGCGTCTGCCCTCGGGGAGCTACCTCACACAGGTAGGCAATATTCAAGAAAGACTGCGTCGCCGGTCGACCGCCACGTACGAACCCGGCTGGCTCTTGGCCACGGACTTCATCTCGGAGGCGGCCGCGATCGCCTCCAACGGATTGATGAGCCGCTTGCCGCCGTCGGACACGGACACCCCGATCGACAGGGTGACCAGCGCCGCGCGCCGGATGTTGCCCCGGCGGTCCTTCAGCTCGACGTAGCCGCGCTCGGCGTCGGACGGGTCGTAGAGCCGGTCGGCGGCGGTCTCGAAATCCACGACCGCCCGGGAGGTCAGCGGCCGGACCTGCTCGGGGGCGCAGACGATGACGAAGTCGTCGCCGCCGACGTGACCGAGGAAGGCCGGTGGCAGCCCGATCGCGACGACCGCCCGGTGCAGGCTGCGGGCCAACGCGGAGATGAACTCGTCGCCCCGGACGAAGCCGTACCGGTCGTTGACGCTCTTGAACCGGTCGATGTCGACGTAGCCGACCGCGTAGTCGACGCCGCTGCGCACCCGGTCGGTGATCTCCCGGCGGATCCGGGAGTTGCCGGGCAGGCCGGTCAGCGGGGAGACCTCGCGGAACTCCTTGTTGCGCCGCAGGGTGGAGCTGACCCGGGCCACCAGTTCGGCGGTGTCGAAGGGCTTGACCAGGTAGTCGTCCGCGCCGGCACTGAGCCCGTGGACCTTGTCCACGGTCATCCCCTTGGCGGTCAGCATGATCACCGGAAGGGCGGAGGTCATCGGGTCGGCGCGCAGCCGCCGGGTCAGCTCCAGCCCGTCGATGCGCGGCATCATCAGGTCGACCACCGCCAGGTCCGGCCGCTGCCGCTCGATCACCTCGAGCGCCTCCTGGCCGTCGCCGGCGTGGATCACCTCGAAGCCGTGCAGCCGTAGGTTGAACTCGACGAACCGGGCGATGTCGGCGTCGTCGTCGACGACGAGGATGACGTCGGGTCGTTCCTCGGCCGGCTCCACTTCAGACCCCGGTGACCGCGCGCTCCGCCAGGCCCCGCAGGCGGCGGACCGCCTCGGCGGGGTCGTCGGCGCCGTAGACCGCGGTGCCGGCGACGAAGGCGTCCGCCCCGGCGGCGGCGGCCTGTTCGATGGTGTCCGCGGCGATCCCGCCGTCGACCTCGATGCGCAGCTCCAGGTGGCCCGCGTCGACGTGCCGCCGGGCGGCCCGCACCTTGTCCAGCAGCTCCGGGACGAACCGCTGCCCGCCGAAGCCGGCCTTGATCGTCATGATCAGCAGCGTGTCGAAGCTGGGCAGCAGCTCCAGGTACGGCTCGATCGGGGTGTCCCGGTCGATGGCCAGCCCTGCCTTTGCCCCGGCGGCCCGCAGGTCCTTCGCCAGCGCCACCGGGTTGTCGCACGCCTCGGCGTGGAACGTGACGTTGTACGCCCCCGCGTCGGCGTACCCGGGAGCCCAGCGGTGCGGGTCGGTGATCATCAGGTGTACGTCGAACGGCAGCTCGGTCGCCGCCCGCAGGCTCTGCACCACGGGCAGCCCGATGGTCAGGTTCGGCACGAAGTGGTTGTCCATGACATCGACGTGCAGCCAGTCCGCGGCACCCTCGACGGCGCGGACCTCCTCGGCCAGACGGGCGAAATCGGCGGCGAGGATGCTGGGCGCGACAATCAGCGGCGGTACGGTCACCGGGCCAGTGTACGAATGCGGTCGTCCGTCGCCCGCAGCGCGGCACCCTGCGGGACACTCTGCGACCCGGTCGTGACGGCTGGTGCGTATTCGCCCGGACCGGGCGGAAGATCCCGGACGGCCAGGCAGCCCCGCCGACCGATCGACCGGAACGCCGCGAGAGTCCACACGGGACGAGCGCCGGTGCCGTATGCTCCCGCACCGTGGCGCGATCGGCGACGGAGGCCGGTGATCCGCGACCACCGGCGACGGGGAGGTCGGGCGGATGCGGCGATGGTGGACGGCGGTCGCCGTGGGAGCGGGCGCGGCGGTGGCGTTGGCCGGCTGCGGCACACCGGCCGGGGTGGACGGTGACCTCGCCGACGACTGGCGGGCGATGGCCGCGCCGACGCAGTTCGTACCGGCCGCCGGGACCTGCCACACCACGTTCTCCGACGTCGGCTACCTCAGCGGCTACAACCCGGTGGACTGCGGCACGACCCACCGGGTGGAGACCTTCCACGTCGGCACGCTGACCGGCCCGGTCGCCGAGCTGAGCACTCCCCCGACCGCCGGGTCGACCGGAATGAAGGCCATCCGCGCCGAGTGCGACCGGGAGGTCAACAAGGCCGTCGGCGCCGACTGGCGCGCGGGCCGGCTGTTCCTGTCCACGGTCTTCCCGTCCCGGCAGGCGTGGGCGGGCGGGGCGCGGTGGTTCCGCTGCGACCTCAACGAGGTGGAGAGCGTCGACGACTCCAGCGCCGTGTCCCGCAGCGGCAGCCTCAAGGGCGCGCTGACCGGGAGCTCCACCCTGGTCCACGGCTGTTTCAACCCGAAGATCGTCAAGAACGACGTCAAGTCGATGGCCCCCACCCCGTGCACCAGCAAGCACCGGGTCGAGTTCGTCGGGGTCTACCGGGCACCGGACATCGCCTACAACCAGCTCGACAAGAATCGGCTGCGCATCCACCGGGGGTGCCGGTCCCTGCTCGCCTCGTACGCCAAGGTCCCCGACAACAGCGACCTGCAGTACCGGGCGGGGACGATCTTCTACCACCCCAGCGAGGAAGAGTGGAAGGACGGCAACCGGGGGGTGCAGTGCTTCCTCTGGGTCGACCGCAACCTCACCCGCTCGGCGAAGGGCGCCGGGGCCAAGGTCCTGCCGGTCCGGTGACCCGAACCGCCGGGGCGGCGGGAAGCTGACGTAGAAGGAGGGGGCGGCCGGTCCGGCCGCCCCCTCCTTCTACGTGTCGCTCAGCCCCGGCGCAGCACGGCGAGGAACATGGCGTCGGTGCCGTGCCGGTGCGGCCACAACTGCACCGACGGCCCGTCGCCCAACCCCGGCATCCCGGCCGGCAGCAGCGGTCGGGCGTCGACGAAGTCCGCCGGCACCCCCGCCCGCCGGGCCGCCTCGGTCACCGTCACGTGCGTCTCCACCGTGTGCGGGGAGCAGGTCACGTAGGCCACCAGGCCGCCCGGGCGGACCGCCCGCAGCGCCGCCACCAACAGCTCCCGCTGCAACCGGGTCAGCGGTGGCAGGTCCGACGGCTGCTTGCGCCAGCGGGCCTCCGGCCGGCGGCGCAACGCGCCCAGCCCGGTGCACGGTGCGTCGACCAGCACCCGGTCGAAGTGTCCCTCCGGCAGCTCCGGGTCGGCGCCGACGGTGCGCCCGTCGGTGTGCAGCACGTCGACCGGCAGCCCTCGGGTGGCCTGGGTGACCAGCCGGGCCCGGTGCTCGGTGACCTCGACGGCGGTCAGCCGGGCACCGCGCTGGGCGGCGAGCGCCCCGAGCAGCGCGGACTTCCCGCCGGGCCCGGCGCACAGGTCCAGCCAGTGGCTGTCCGAGCCGTCCAGCGGGGCGACCGCCAGGGCGGTGGCAACCAGTTGGGAGCCCTCGTCCTGGACGTGTGCCCGGCCCTCGACCAGCGCCGGCAGGTCGCCGGGGGCACCCCCGCCGAGGTACACCGCGTACGGGGAGAACGCCCCGGGGGCGCCCCCGGCGGCGTCGGCCAGCTCGACCGGATCGGCCCGGCCCGGCCGGGCGCACAGGTGCACCGGCGGGCGCTCGTTGTTCTCGATCAGCAGGCGGGTGGTCTCGCCCAGGTCGCCGCCGAGCGCCTCGGAGAACGCCCGCACGATCCACTGCGGGTGGCTGTAGGCCAGGGCCAGGTGCCCGATCGGGTCGGTCTCGAACGCCGGGGCGAGCTTCGCCACCCAGGCGTCGGCGTCCCGGCTGGACACCTCGCGCAGCACCGCGTTGGCGAAGCCGGTGGCGCTGATGCCGACCGTGCGGACCAGGTCGACCGTCGAGGAGACAGCCGCGTGCGCCGGTACCCGGGTGTGCAGGAGCTGGTACGCGCCCAGCCGCAACGCGTCGCGCACCGGCGGGTCGATCCGGGACACGTCCCGGCCGGCGGCGTCGGTGAGGATCGCGTCGAGGGTGCCGGTGTGCCGCAGCGAGCCGTAGGTCAGCTCGGTGGCGAAGGCGGCGTCCCGGCCGGTCAGCCCCTCCTCGCGCAGCATCGCCGGCAGCACCAGGTTGGCGTACGCGTCGTCCCGGTGCACCGCCGCGACGGCCTGGTACGCGACGTGCCGGGGCAGGTCCACGGCGGGCCGCACCGGCCGCCGGCCGCCCTGCCGGTCCTCGCCGCCCCGACCGCCCCGGGCCGACCGGTCGCCGTAGCCGGGCCGATCGCCGTAGCCTGGCCGGTCGCCCCGCGGGCCGCCCGACGACCGCTCGGGACGCCGGTCGGGGCGCGGGTCGCGCTGCTCGTCGTACCGGCGCGTGGGCCGTTCCGTCGGTCCGGTCATGCGAGCTCCTCCCCTGCGGCGACCCGGGCGCCGCGCGCCCAGTCGCCCGCCGGCATGGCCTTCTTGCCCGCCGCCCGTACCTCACCGAGGGCCACCGGGACGGTGCCCGTGCCGGCCAGCACCCGGGACTTCTCCACCAACAACTCGCCCGGCTTCAGCTCGGGGCCGTCCGGCACCGGGACGACCGGGCCGAGCTTGACCCGCTCGCCCCGGAACGTGGTCCACGGGCCGGGAGCCGGGGTGCATGCGCGAACCCGCCGGTCCACCGCGAACGCGGGGTCGCCCCAGCGCACCCGGGCGTCCTCGACGGTCAGCTTCGGCGCGAGCGACACCCCGTCGGCCGGCTGCGGCTCGGCCCGGCCGGTACCGGCCGCGATCGCGTCGAGGACGGCCACCAGCAGGCCGGCGCCGGAGTGGGCGAGCCGCTCCAGCAGGTCACCGGAGGTGTCGGTGGGGCGGATCTCGTCGGTGAGGGTGCCGTAGACCGGGCCGGTGTCCAGCCCTTCCTCCAGCTCGAAGACGCTCGCGCCGGTCAGCTCGTCGCCGTGCAGCACGGCGTGCTGGACCGGAGCCGCGCCGCGCCACGCGGGCAGCAGCGAGAAGTGCAGGTTGACCCAGCCGTGCCGGGGGATCTCCAACGCGGCCGGGGGCACCAGCGCGCCGTAAGCGACCACCGGGACGCAGTCGGGGGCCAGCTCGCGCAGCCGATCGAGGAACTCCGGCTCGCGCGGGCGGGCCGGGGTGAGCACCTCGACGCCGTGCTCGTCGGCCCACGTGCCGACGGGCGAGCGGACCAGACCCCGGCCCCGACCTGCGGGGGCGTCGGGACGGGTGACGACGGCGACCAGCTCGTGGTCGGAGGCCGCGACGGCGGCCAGGGCGGGGACGGCGACGGCCGGGGTGCCGGCGAAGACGAGGCGCACCGGCGTCACCGGCCCAGACCGAAGGGGCTGCCGACGGCGTGCGGGTTGAGCTTGACCGTCGGCGGGGTGGTCGCGTCGTACCAGTCCGCCTGGCGGATCGCCTTCATCGCCTCCTTGCGGCCGTCCGGGTCCAGCCGGTCGACGAAGAGCACGCCGTCGAGGTGGTCGGTCTCGTGCTGGACGCAGCGGGCCATCAGGCCGGTGCCGACGAACTGCACCGGGTCGCCGTAGCCGTTGAAGCCCTTGGCGATCACGTTCTGCCGGCGCTTGGTGTCGAAGTAGAGCCCGGGGATGGACAGGCAGCCCTCCGGCCCGTCCTGCTCCTCGGCGTCGGGAAACTCCAGCACCGGGTTGACCAGGTGGCCGAGCACGTCGTCGACGTCGAAGGCGAACACCCGCAGGCCCACGCCGAGCTGCGGCGCGGCCAGGCCGGCGCCGTTCTGCTCACGCATCGTGTCGGTCAGGTCGGCGACGAGCTTGCGCAGCTCGGCGTCGAAGTCGACCACCGGATCGGCCGGTGTGCGCAGCACCGGGTCCCCGAACAGACGGATGGGCTGGACGGTCACTCGGGGGTGCTCCTTCGGTCGGACGACGGTCGTGCCGTACCAGTCTACGGAGTGCGCTCGGTGACGCCGGCCGGCGTACCGCGATCGGCGGCCAGGGACTCGTCGCGCAGGGTGACTGGGGGGTTGCGTAGCCGCGCGGGGTCAGCCGGGCCCGGCGCTCGCACGCCGGCCCGCGCCGGCCCCGGGAGCCGGCTCGTGGGACCGGCCCTCAGGCACCCGGGGCCGGGTCGCCCGCGAGCACGGTCTCCCCGGCGCGCAGGCAGTGCTCCGGAAGCGGGAGCTGGATCTTGTGGGCCGCCTCCCAGTCGTACACGATGCCGGGGCGGACCTGGGCGGTGAAGTAGTCCACCGCGCTCATCCCGCCGACCACCGGCTCCTCCACCTCGGCGACCAGCCGCGCGGGGACCAGCGGGAACCCGTTCTGCAGGGCGGCGCTGAGCCGGCGGTGGCCGTCGACGACGAAGAAGTACTCCCCGGTGAAGCCGATGGTCAGCGGCTCCAGCGCCTCGTCGCCGCCGTCGGCGACCTCACCGACGAACCCGGCGTCCCACAGCCCGCGCAGCGTGCCGATGTCCTCCGTCGGGTAGACCCGGGCCGGGTCGAGCAGCAGCAGCGGGGGGGCGTCGCGGAGCACGTCGGCACCGATCCGGCCCTCGTACACGTCGATGATGTGGTTGATCACCTGCTCCGGGTTGGCCCGGGTGGAGTCGCAGATCAGGTCGTAGTTGC
This sequence comes from Micromonospora sp. CA-111912, assembly GCF_050948415.1. Taxonomy (NCBI): domain Bacteria; kingdom Bacillati; phylum Actinomycetota; class Actinomycetes; order Micromonosporales; family Micromonosporaceae; genus Micromonospora; species Micromonospora sp. CA-111912. The sequence goes on along the minus strand of NZ_CP192007.1, from coordinate 2,697,132 downwards.
GCAGCCGGGCCTTGTCGACGCCGTAGCGGACGACGAACCGGCCCCGCTCGCTCTCGCTGCGCTCGCGCAGCTTGGCCTTCGCCTCCTCCAGGGAGGCGTAGCTCTCGGCCGGGCCGGAGGGGCGGGCCAGCACCCGACGGGCGGCCTCGGTCGGCTCGGTGATCATGTGCACCTTGAGCGCGTCGGTGAAGAAGTGCCAGGCCAGCCGGGAGTCCATCACCAGGCTCTCGCCGGAGGCGGCGATGTCCTGCTGGAGCTGGTCGACGTAGCCGTCGACGGCCTGGTCCAGCTCGGCGTGCAGGTTGAGCTGGAGCGCGGTCATGTCCCGCTCCTGCGCCATCTGGCGGTAGAGGTCGCCGACGCTCACCCGGCGCAACTCCAGCCGCTTGGCGATCTCGACGGAGACGGTGCTCTTGCCGCTGCCGAGGTCACCGTTGAAGACGATCGATTGACGAACGGTCACGACTGGTCCACCCCTGATCACCGGCTGATTGACATCATCGACATGGCGTCCTACCGACGCGCTTCCGCCATCGTCGCGCGATCCGTGCGCCCAGGCATGACGGGCGATGCTATCACGCAGGCACCAGCACGGACCGTGACGGCGCTCGGAACCGGCCGTCGGCCGTGGGCGGGGCGCGAGCCGTGCCGGCCGCGCTCACTCAGAACATGGTCAGCGGGTCGACCTGGAGACGCACCGGGTCGGCCGCCTTGCGGGCGGCGCGGACCCCGGCGGCCGAGTGCAGCGCCCCGGCCAGGGCCGCCGCCCGGGCCCGGGGCACCCGGACCAGCATCCGCTCCCGGTCGCCGTCGGCGGGAACCGGACCGAGCAGCTCGGCCTCCTCGGGCAGCCGGGCCTCGGCCAGCAGGTCGGCCACCGCGTCGGCCGAGCCGGTGACGCTGGCCATCCGCACCGCCGGGGGGAAGCCCAGCTCGCGGCGCTCGGCCAGTTCCCGGGCGGCGAACCAGGCGGCGTCCCAGCGCAGCAGCGCCTGCACCGGGGCGAGGGCGCCGTCGGCGACCACCACCACCCGGCCGCCGGCCCCGGCGGGGCGGGCCAGCGCGGCGGCGGCCAGCCAGCGGCGCAGCGCCTCCTCGCCGGCCCGCAGGTCGGCCCGGGTGAGCAGGGCCCACGAGTCGAGCAGCAGGACCGCGCCGTAGCCGCCCTCGGCGACCGGCTCGGCACCGGGGGTGGCCACCACCAGGCCGGCTCCGCCGGGCACGGTGGTGAGCACCTCCTCCCGACCGGAGGTGCGTACCGGCACGCCGGGGAAGGCCCGGCCCAGCTCCTCGGCGGTGCGCCGGGCGCCGGTGACGGAGGCCCGCAGCCGCCGCCCCCCACACTCCGGGCAGGCATATGCGGCGGCGATCCGGCCGCACCAGCGGCAGGTGGGCGGGCCGTCGGCCGACGGCAGGGCGAGCGGCCCGGCGCAGTGCGGGCAGCGGGCCGGGGTCCGGCACTCGGCGCAGGAGATCGAGGGCAGGTAGCCGCGGCGGGGCACCTGGACCAGCACCGGCGCGTCGGCGCGGACCGCGTGGCGGGCGGCGGTCCAGGCCAGGCTGGGCAGCCGGGCGGTGGCCGCGCCGGGGTCGCGGGCCAGTTGCGGGTCGTCGCCGGTCGGCGCGACGGCGGGGATACGCGCCCGCACGGTGGCCCGGTCGGCGACCACCTCCCGGGCCCAGCTGGTCTCCACCAGCAGTTGCGCCTCGGCGCTGCGCGCGTACCCGCCGACCAGGGCCGCCGCGTCGGCGAGCTGGGCGCGGGTGAGCAGCACCTCGCGGGCGTGCGGGTAGGGCGCGCGCGGCTCGGCGTGCAGGTCGTCGCCGTCGTCGATGATGGCGACCAGGCCGAGCCGGGCCACCGGGGCGAACATGGCCGCCCGGGTGCCGATCACGACGGGTACGTCCCCGCGCCGGGCCGCCAGGAACGCGCGGTAGCGCCGGGCCGGGCCCGCGGCGGCGGCCAGGGTGACGTGCCGGCCGTCACCCAGTGCGACGGTCAGCGCCGCGTCGAGGCGGTCGAGGTCCCTGGCGTCGGGAACCACGACGACGGCGCCCCGGCCGCCGGCCACGGTGGCGGCGACCGCCTCGGCGTACCGGGCGGGCCAGTCCTCCCCGGGCAGGGCGGACCAGACCGCGCGAACGGGCCGGCCCTCGGTCAGGGCGCGCAGGAACGCCGGCCCGGCCGGGTACGCCCGCCAGCCGTCCGCCTCGGGGAAGGCCAGCGGGGCCGGGGGCTCGGGCGGGGTGTGCGGCTCCTTCTCCACCCGGGCGTGCCGGGGCGGCACGGCCAGCCGGAGCACGTCGGCGAGGCTGCCGGCGTACCGGTCGGCCACGGCCCGGGCCAACCCGGCGACCTCGGGGGCCAGCACGGGCTCCGGCGAGACGACCTTCTCCAGGTACGCGAGCTTGCCGGTGTGCCCGGAGTCGTCGGCCCGCTCGAGCAGCCAGCCGTCGACGAGCTGGCCGGCGAAGCGCACCTTCACCCGCGTCCCGGGAACCGCGGCCTCGTCCAGCTCGGCGGGAACCAGGTAGTCGAAGGGGCGGTCGAGGTGGGCCAGCGGGACGTCCACGCAGACACGAGCGACCGGCGACCCGTCCGCGGGTCGCCGGTCGCTGCGCCTGGTGCCGGTCAGGCTCCCGCGGCCGACTTGAGGTCGGCGGCCCGGTCGGTGCTCTCCCAGGTCAGGTCGGGCAGTTCCCGGCCGAAGTGGCCGTACGCCGCGGTCTGCCGGTAGATCGGGCGGAGCAGGTTCAGGTCCCGGATGATGGCGGCCGGGCGCAGGTCGAAGACCTCGGACACGGCCTTCTCGATCGCGGCGACCGCCACCGTCTCGGTGCCGAACGTCTCGATGAACAGGCTCACCGGGTGGGCCTTGCCGATCGCGTACGCGACCTGCGCCTCACAGCGCTCGGCGAGGCCGGCGGCCACCACGTTCTTGGCCACCCAGCGCATCGCGTACGCCGCCGAGCGGTCCACCTTGGACGGGTCCTTGCCGGAGAACGCGCCGCCACCGTGCCGGGCGTACCCGCCGTACGTGTCGACGATGATCTTCCGACCGGTCAGGCCGGCGTCACCCATCGGGCCGCCGATCTCGAACCGCCCGGTCGGGTTGACCAGCAGCCGGTAGCCGTCGGTGTCGAGGCCGAGGCTGTCCAGCTCCGGGGCGATGACGTGGTCGCGCACGTCCGGGGTGAGCAGGGAGTCCAGCGAGATGTCGGCCGCGTGCTGGCTGGACACGACGACCGTGTTGAGCCGGACCGGGCGCAGCCCCTCGTACTCGATGGTGACCTGGGTCTTGCCGTCCGGCCGCAGGTACGGGATCGTGCCGTCCTTGCGCACCGCGGTCAGCCGGCGGGCCAGCCGGTGCGCCAGGGCGATCGGCAGCGGCATCAGCTCGGGCGTCTCCGAGCAGGCGAAGCCGAACATCATGCCCTGGTCGCCGGCGCCCTGGGCGTCCAGCGCGCTCTCCGACGAGCCGGTGCGCAGCTCCATCGCGTTGTCCACGCCCTGCGCGATGTCCGGGGACTGGGCCCCGATGGACACGCTGACGCCGCAGGAGGCCCCGTCGAAGCCCTTCTTCGAGGAGTCGTAGCCGATCTCGAGGATCGTCTCCCGGACGATCGTGGGGATGTCGGCGTATGCCTTGGTCGTCACCTCGCCGGCCACGTGCACCTGGCCGGTGGTGATCAGGGTCTCGACGGCCACCCGACTGTGCGCATCCTGGGTGAGCAGTGCGTCGAGAATGCCGTCGCTGATCTGGTCGGCGATCTTGTCCGGGTGGCCTTCCGTGACCGATTCGGACGTGAAGAGGCGGCGTGTCACGGCACTCCTAGAGTATGTGAAAAGTCGTTCCGTGGAGTGTAGTCGTCCACACTCGCACAGCACTCGATCGGTCAGGTCGCCCTCACCATGCGGACACCCCGGCCAACCGCGCCACCACGAGGTCCCAGACGCCGTCGGCGAGGTCCTCCTTGGACTGTTCGGGCAGGGTGTGCACCGCGCCGTCCGCACCGATGACGGTCGCCGCGTTGGTCTCGGCGTCGAAGACCTTGTCCGCGCCGACCTCGTTGATGACGACGAGGTCCGCCCGTTTGCGGGCGAGCTTGGCCCGGCCGTTGGCCTCCACGTCGCCGGTCTCGGCCGCGAACACCACCAGCACCTGTTCCGGTCGGCGACGCCGACCCAACTCGGCGGCGATATCCGGGTTCGTGACGAGTTCGATCGTAGGTGGCCCGGCGTCCGATTTCTTGATTTTGCCCGGTGAGTAGGTGGCGGGCCGGAAGTCGGCGGGTGCCGCCGCCATCACCACCGCGTCGGCCCCCGCGGCGGCCTTCAGGGTGGCCTCGCGCAACTCCTCGGTGGTGCCGACCCGGACCAGGTCGACGCCGGCCGGGTCGGCGAGCGTCACGTTGGCGGAGACCAGGGTGACCCGGGCGCCGCGGGCGACCGCAGCGCGGGCGAAGGCGTACCCCTGTTTGCCGGACGAGCGGTTGCCCAGGAACCGGACCGGGTCGAGCGGCTCCCGGGTGCCGCCGGCGGTCACCACCACGTGGCGGCCGGCCAGGTCGGCCGGGGCGGCCACGCCGCGGGCCAGCGCCCGCCGGGCGACGGCGAAGATCTCGGCCGGGTCCGGCAGCCGCCCCTTGCCGCTGTCGGCACCGGTGAGCCGGCCGACGGCGGGCTCGATCACCCGGACGCCCCGGGAGCGCAGCGTGGCGACGTTGGCCACGGTGGCCGCGTTCTCCCACATCTCGGTGTGCATCGCCGGGGCGAGCAGCACCGGGCAGCGGGCCGTGAGCAGGGTGTTGGTGAGCAGGTCGTCGGCGAGGCCATGGGCGGCGCGGGCGAGCAGGTCGGCGGTGGTGGGGGCGACCACCACCAGATCGGCCTGTTGCCCGAGCCGGACGTGCGGCACCTCGTGCACGTCGGACCAGACGTCGTCGGCGACCGGCTGGCCGGACAGGGCGGCCCAGGTCGGCGCCCCGACGAAGCGGAGCGCCGACGCGGTCGGCACGACGCGGACCCGGTGCCCCGACTCGGTGAACAACCGCAGCAGCTCACACGCCTTGTAGGCGGCGACGCCGCCGCCGACTCCCAGGACGATCTCGGCGGACATCGACGCGCGGCGGGACTACGGCTGGTCGGTGGGCTCGGCGGTCAGCAGGCCCCCGTTGATCTCGCGCATCGCGATGGAGAGGGGCTTCTCCTGGGGGGTGGTCTCCACCAGGGGGCCGACGTACTCCAGCAGGCCCTCGCCGAGCTGGCTGTAGTAGGCGTTGACCTGGCGGGCCCGCTTGGCGGCGAAGATCACCAGGGCGTACTTCGACGTCGTCTTCTCAAGGAGCTCGTCGATCGGCGGGTTGGTGATGCCTTCGGGGTTGGCGATGGATCCCACGAAATAACCTCTGCGTCTCTGTTACCGCGCGGACGCGGTGGGTCGCTCAACCACGCAGACGCGGTTGAGCCGGAGCCGGGAAAGAAGAACCGAGCAAGCCTACCAGCCCGTCGACCGCCCGCCCGGTCAGGTCGTGCGCCACGACGTGCTCGGCCACGGCCGCGACGGCCGGCTCCGGCCGCCAGCCGGGTGGGGCGAGCAGGACCAGTCGGGCGTCCGGGCGCGCCGCCCGGACGGCGAGCGCGCCGCGCAGGTCGAGCGGGAGCAGCACCGGCTGGCCGACGGCGAGCCGCGCGAGGACCGGCCCGGCCGGGGTACCGCGGGCGTGCGGCCCGACCCGGGTCCACTCCAGCAGCCGACCGGCGGCGATCAGCCGGTCGAACTCCGCCGGGTCGAGGAACAGCCGGTCGACGCCGTCCCGCTCACCCGCCCGACGAGGGCGGGTGGTGGCCGGCACCGGCGTCCACACCGACGGAGAACGCGCCCGGAACAGCTCGACGACACTGCCCACGCCGGCCCCGGAGGGGCCGGCCAGGACGGTGAGCCGAGCCGCCGGGCGCGCCTCGTCATCCGTTCTCACGGCTCGTTTCTACACGCTGCCGTGGTCAGGTGACGGCGAACCCGTCGTGCTCAGTTGGCGGCGAACTCGCCGAGCAGCGCCTTGCGCTGCTGCTCACCCAGGCCCCGCAGCCGGCGGCTGTCGGCGATCTTGAGCTTCTCCATGATCTGGGTGGCCCGGATCTTGCCGATACCCGGCATCGCCTGCAGAACGGCCGAAACCTTGAGCTTGCCGACGACGTCGTCGCCCTCGGCCCGCGCGAGGACGGAGGCGAGGGTGGTCTTGCCCTGCTTGAGCTGCTCCTTCAGCTCAGCACGGGCCTTGCGGATCTCCGCAGCCTTTTCGAGCGCGGCTGCGCGCTGCTCGGGGGTCAGTGACGGGAGGGGCACCAGTTCTCCTCAGGTCCCTATAGCGACGGGCGGGACGCCACGCCGCAGCTGTGAAACGTGAAGTCGCCGGGAACCAAAGGGGTCCATGGTTCCCAGCGCGGGGAAAACTAGCGTTCGCGGGCGCATTCGGCAACGTGGGCGCGCGGCGACCACGGCAAAGTGACCGAGCCTTCACTCAGTCAGGCCTCGCCGAGGGCGGCCCGGCACTCGGTCAGGACCCGGTCCGCGGCGGCTCGCAGCGCGGCCACGTCGGGCCCGGCGTGCAGCACCTCGCGGGAGTACGACGGCAGCACCGACGGCAGGCTGGAACCGAAGACCGTGCGCAGATCGGCCGCCGTGGCGCCCTGCGCGCCGAGCCCCGGAGCGAGCAGCGGACCGTGCACGGCGGAGAGGTCGTGGCCCGTGTCACCGATGGTCGCGCCGACCACCAAGCCGAAGCTGCCGAGCGGCTCGGCACCCCGGTTGAGCTGCGTAATCTCGTCGATCACCGTCTGTGCGACGGTGCGCCCGTCGGCGGTGCGGGCGCGCTGCACCGCGGCCCCCTCCGGGTTGGACGTCAGCGCCAGGACGAAGACCCCGCCGCCGTGCGTGGCGGCGAGCTCGAACATCGGCGCCAGCGACCCTACTCCCAGGTAGGGGCTCGCCGTGAGCGCGTCGACATACAGCGGGCTGGATGGATCTAGGTACGCGGCGGCGTACGCAGCGACGGTCGAACCGATGTCCCCGCGCTTGACGTCAAGCAGAACGAGCGAGCCGGAATCCCGCAACTGTCGGATAGTTGACTCCAGTACGGACACGCCGCGGGAGCCGAAGCGCTCAAAGAACGCGGACTGTGGCTTGACGACCGCGACCTGGTCGCCGAGCGCCTCCACCACGGTGCGGCTGAAGCGCTCCAACCCGTTGACGTCGTCCGACAGGCCCCACCGGGCCAGCAGCCCCGGATGCGGGTCGATGCCCACACACAACGGCCCACGCTCCGCCACCGCCCGGTGCAACCGGACCCCGAAGCTCTCCATCCGACCTCTCCCTCTCTCGATCTCTCCCCGGTGCGCGGCACCCGCCGCGCCCCGATGCGCGCCGCAACCGGCGCGGCTGACCGATCCGGGACATGCCAAGCCGGACCGGTGGGCCAACGACGCGGGTCAGCCGACCGCCACCGCGGCGGCGATCCCGGCCGCGATCCGGGCGACGTCGGCGTCGTCGGTGACGTACGGGGGCATGGTGTAGACCAGGTCGCGGAACGGCCGCAGCCAGACCCCCTGCCCCACCGCGGCGGCGGTGGCCTTCGCGAGGTCCACCTCGTGGTCGAGCTGGACCACGCCGATCGCGCCGAGCACCCGCACGTCGGCCACCCCCGGTACGCCCCGCAGCGGCTCCAGACCGGCCCGCAGGCCCGCGCCCACCCTCGACACCTCGGCGGCCCAGTCTCCGGCCCGCAGCAGCCCGATGGAGGCGTTGGCGACCGCGCAGGCGAGCGGATTGCCCATGAACGTCGGCCCGTGCGCCAGCACCCCGTCGCGGGAGATGCCCCACGCCACCTCCGCTGTGCACAGCGCGGCGGCCAGCGTCAGGTACCCACCGGTGAGCGCCTTGCCGACGCAGAGCACGTCGGGACTCACCCCGGCATGCTCGGCCGCGAACATCGTCCCGGTGCGGCCGAAGCCGGTGGCGATCTCGTCGAAGACCAGCAGCACCCCATGGGCCCGGGTCACCTCGCGCAGCACCCGCAGGTACTCCGGGTGGTGGAAGCGCATCCCACCGGCGCCCTGCACCACCGGCTCGACGATCACGGCGGCCAGCTCGTCGGCGTGCCGCCGCACGGCGTCCACCAGCGCCGCCACGTACTCCGGGTCGGGCGGGGTGTCGAAGCCGCCCGGCGGCACGGGCGCGAACACCTGCCGGGGCAGCACGTCGCCCCAGAGGTGGTGCATGCCGCCCTCGGGGTCGCAGACGCTCATCGGGTGGAACGTGTCGCCGTGGTACCCGCCCCGCCAGGTGCCCAGCCGGCGCCGCTCCGGCCGCCCGACGGCCCGCTGGTACTGCAGGCACATCTTCACCGCGACCTCGACGCTCACCGAGCCGGAGTCGCACAGGAAAACCTGTTCCAGCCCCTCCGGGGCCAGCTCGACCAGCGTGCCGGCCAGCCGCACCGCCGGCTCGTGGGTCAGCCCGCCGAACATCACGTGGCTCATCCGGCCGAGCTGGTCGGTGACGGCCGCGTCCAGCACCGGGTGCCGGTAGCCGTGAATGGCCGCCCACCAGGACGACATCCCGTCCACCAGCTCCCGGCCGTCGGCCAGCCGCAGCCGCACCCCCTGGGCGCTCTCCACCACATACGGCGCCGTGGCCGGCGGCAGCGACGCGTACGGGTGCCACACGTGCTCCCGGTCGGCGGCGAGGATCTCCTCGGGGGTCACAGGGCCCTCCTCCGTGTCCTCGCGGGCGTGTCGCGCGGACCGGCCCCGCCCCCCACGCCCCCCTTTGCGCTGCTGCCACGGAGGCAACACTCGCTGCCCGGCCGCGGGACGGCAGCCGTTGCGCCCACGGCAGCAGAGCAAAGGGGGCGGGGGGACGATGTCGCCGGGTCCCCGTTCACCGGGTGTCGGCCGGTGTTGTCACCCTGCCGGCCGTGCGGGCCACCGACCGGACCAGGGCCGGGCCCCGATAGATGAACCCGGTGTAGAGCTGGACCAGGGACGCGCCCGCGTCGAACATCCGGGCTGCGTCGTCGGGGTCGACGATGCCGCCCACCCCGACCACCGGGAGCCGCCCGCCGGTCTCCCGGTGGACGAAGGAGACCACCTCCCGTGCGCGGGCGGCCAGCGGACGGCCGGACAGGCCACCCTGCTCCGCGCCCCGCGCCCGGTCGGCCGGGGCGAGCCCGTCGCGGGCCAGGGTGGTGTTGGTGGCGATCACCCCGGCCGCGCCCCGGGCCAGGCAGACCTCCAGCAGGTCGGCGATCGCCGGTTCGGTCAGGTCCGGGGCGATCTTCACCAGCACCGGCTTCTCCCCCACCAGGGCCGCCAGCAGCGCGTCCAGGTGCGACCGGTCCTGCAACGCGCGCAGGCCCGGGGTGTTCGGCGAGGAGACGTTGACCGCGAAGTAGTCGCCGTGCCCCCGCAGCGCCCGGTAGGAGGCGAGGTAGTCCTGCACCGCCTCGTCCAGCGGGGTCACCTTGGACTTGCCCAGCGAGATCCCCAGCGGCACCCCGATCGGGCGGGGCAGCGCGGCCAGCCGGGCCGCCAGCGCCACCGCGCCGGCGTTGTTGAAGCCCATCCGGTTCACCACGGCCTCGCTGTCCCGCAGCCGGAACAGCCGGGGCCGGGGGTTGCCCGGCTGGGCGTGCGCGGTGACCGTGCCGACCTCGACGAAGCCGAAGCCCAGCGCCGGCCACGCCGGCAGCGCCGCACCGTCCTTGTCCATCCCGGCGGCCAGCCCCACGGGGTTCGGGAACTCCACCCCGAACACCGTCCGGGGCGCCCGCACGGCGTACCGGGCCCGCAGCCCGGCCAGCGCCACGGGTGACCGCGACACGGCGGCGAGCCGCCGCAGCGTCCACTCGTGCGCCGCCTCGGCATCCCCCCGGCCCACCCGGAACAACCCGGGCCGCACCACCTTCTCGAAAATCACCACGCCCTCCCCCGGATCGCACCGCCGCGTCGATCAAGAAGTTCGCGTCCGGGAACGGGCCCCGGGGCGACCGGGACCTCTTGATCAACGCCGACCGGGCGGGGGGTTGGGGTTGTGGGTCGGGGTGGGTTCATCGGGTGGCTCGGAGGGTGGCGTGCAGGTCCTGGAGGGGGCGGACCTGCATGTCGCCGCGGATGTGGGCCTCGATGCCCATCACCGCCGCCGCCGCGCCCGGGACGGTGGTGATGCAGGGGATGTCGGCCGTCACGGCGGCGCTGCGGATCTCGTAGCCGTCGGAGCGGGCGCTCGCCCCGGAGCCCTGCGGGGTGTTGACCACCAGCGCCACGTCGCCGCCGAGGATCATCGAGACCGCGTCCTCGCCCACGCCGGACTCGTAGTGCTTGCGGATCTGCTCGCAGGCGATGCCGTGCCGGCGCAGCACCTCGGCGGTGCCGGTGGTGGCGACGATCTCGAAGCCCAGGTCGGCCAAGCGCTTGATCGGGAAGATCATGCCGCGCTTGTCCCGGTTGGCCACCGAGACGAAGATCCTCCCGGCGGTCGGCAGCGACCCGTACGCGGCGGCCTGGCTCTTGGCGAAGGCGTGGCCGAAGTTCGTGTCGATGCCCATCACCTCGCCGGTGGACTTCATCTCGGGGCCGAGCAGCGAGTCGATGCCCTTGCCCGACGGGGTGCGGAACCGCTTGAACGGCAGCACCGCCTCCTTCACCGCGATCGGCGCGTCGGCCGGCATCGCCCCGCCGTCGCCGGTCGGCGGGAGCAGCCCCTCGGCGCGCAGTTCGGCGATGGTGGCGCCGAGTGCGATCCGGGCCGCCGCCTTGGCCAGCGGCACCGCCGTGGCCTTGGACACGAACGGGACCGTCCGGGACGCCCGCGGGTTCGCCTCCAACACGTACAGCACGTCGTCCTTGAGCGCGTACTGGACGTTGAGCAGGCCGCGCACCCCCACGCCCCGGGCGATCGCCTCGGTGTACCGGCGCACCTCCGTCAGGTGCGAGCCGGCCAGGGTGATCGGCGGCAGCGCGCAGGACGAGTCACCGGAGTGGATGCCGGCCTCCTCGATGTGCTCCATCACCCCGCCGAGGTACACCTCGCCGTCGGCGTCGCACAGCGCGTCCACGTCGATCTCGATGGCGTCGTCGAGGAACCGGTCGACCAGCACCGGGCGGTCCGGGGAGATCTCGGTGGCCCGGCCGATGTAGTCGCGCAGCGTCGGGTCGTCGTAGACGATCTCCATGCCCCGCCCGCCCAGCACGTACGACGGGCGGACCAGCACCGGGTAGCCGATCTCCTCGGCGATCGCCTTCGCCTCCTCGTACGAGGTGGCCATGCCGTGCGCGGGGGCGCGCAGCCCGGCCCGGGCCAGCACCGACCCGAACGCGCCGCGCTCCTCGGCCAGGTGGATCGACTCCGGCGAGGTGCCCACGACCGGCACGCCCGCGTTCTTCAGCCGCTGCGCCAGGCCCAGCGGGGTCTGCCCGCCGAGCTGCACGATCACCCCGACCACGCCCGGTCCCCCGGCCGCCCGGCCGGACGAGTCCTCGGCGTGCCAGACCTCCAGGACGTCCTCGAAGGTCAGCGGCTCGAAGTAGAGCCGGTCGGCGGTGTCGTAGTCGGTGGAGACGGTCTCCGGATTGCAGTTGACCATCACCGTCTCGTAGCCGACCGCCCTGAGCGCCATCACGGCGTGCACGCACGAGTAGTCGAACTCGATGCCCTGGCCGATCCGGTTCGGCCCGGAGCCCAGGATGAGCACCTTGGGCCGGTCCGACGGCGCGACCTCGGTCTCGGAGTCGTAGGTCGAGTAGTGGTAGGGGGTGGTCGCCTCGAACTCGGCGGCGCAGGTGTCCACCGTCTTGTAGACGGGCCGGATGTCGAGGCGATGGCGCAGCGTGCGTACCCCGTCCTCGGCGGCCAGCTCCGGACGGAGCGCGGCGAGCTGCCGGTCGGACAGACCGGCCCGCTTGGCCCGGCGCAGCAGGTCGCCGTCGAGCACCGGGGCGTCCACGATCTCCGCCCGAAGCTCCACCAGCGCCGCGATCTGATCCAGGAACCACGGGTCAATCCCGCCGGACGCGGCGGCGACCTCGGCGATCGACGCGCCGAGGCGCAGCGCCCGCTCGACGGTGTACAGCCGGCCGTCGTGCGGGACGCGCAGCGCGGCGAGGGTGTCCTCCCTCGTCGCCCCCTGCGGATCCGGCACGCTCCAGAACCCGCCTGCTTTGGTCTCCATCGAGCGCATCGCCTTGTTCAGCGCCTCGGTGAAGTTGCGCCCGAGGCTCATCGCCTCGCCCACCGACTTCATGGTGGTGGTCAGCTCCGGGTCCGCGCCGGGGAACTTCTCGAACGCGAAGCGGGGAATCTTCACCACCACGTAGTCCAGGGTCGGCTCGAACGCCGCCGGGGTCTTGTGCGTGATGTCGTTGGGGATCTCGTCGAGGGTGTAGCCGATGGCCAGCTTCGCGGCGATCTTCGCGATCGGGAAGCCGGTCGCCTTCGACGCCAGCGCCGAGGAGCGGGACACCCGGGGGTTCATCTCGATCACGACGATCCGGCCGTCGGCCGGGTTCACCGCGAACTGGATGTTGCAGCCGCCGGTGTCCACCCCGACCTCGCGCAGCACGGCGATGCCCAGGTCACGCAGGCGCTGGTACTCCCGGTCGGTCAGCGTCATGGCCGGGGCCACGGTGACGCTGTCGCCGGTGTGCACGCCCATCGGGTCGATGTTCTCGATCGAGCAGACCACCACCACGTTGTCGTTGCGGTCGCGCATGAGTTCGAGCTCGTACTCCTTCCAGCCGAGCACGCTCTCCTCGATGAGCACCTCGTGCACCGGGCTGGCGGTCAGCCCCGCCCCGGCGATCCGTGCCAGGTCGGCATCCGTGTGCGCCATGCCGGAGCCCAGGCCGCCCATGGTGAACGACGGCCGGATCACCACCGGCAGGCCCAGCTCGGCGACGGTGGCCTCGACCTCGGCCATGGAGTGGCAGACCCGGGAACGCGGCACCAGGCCGGTCGGGTCGGCGATGCCGATCCGGGCACCGGCCTTCGCCACGACGTCCTTGAAGAGCTGCCGGTCCTCGCCCCGGTTGATGGCGTCGATGTTCGCGCCGATCAGCTCCACGCCGTACTTCTCCAGCACGCCCGCGGAGTGCAGGGCGACCGCGGTGTTCAGCGCGGTCTGCCCGCCGAGGGTGGCCAGCAGGGCGTCGGGGCGTTCCTTGGCGATGACCAGCTCGACGAACTCCGGGGTGATCGGCTCGACGTACGTGGCGTCGGCGAACTCCGGGTCGGTCATGATGGTCGCCGGGTTGGAGTTGACCAGGCTGACCCGGATCCCCTCGCTGCGCAGCACCTGGCACGCCTGGGTGCCCGAGTAGTCGAACTCGCAGGCCTGCCCGATGACGATCGGCCCGGAGCCGATCACCAGGATGTGTTTGAGATCGGTCCGCTTAGGCATTCGTGCGCCCCTCGCTGTGGGTCCGGCCCTCGATGAGCTCGGCGAAGCGGTCGAAGAGGTAGTCCGCGTCGTGCGGGCCGGCCGCCGCCTCCGGGTGGTACTGGACGGTGAAGGCGGGCACGTCCCTCGCCCGCAGCCCCTCGACCACGTTGTCATTGAGGCAGACGTGCGACACCTGGACGCCGCCGAACTCGGTCTCGATCACCTGGTCGGGGACGACGGCACCCGGCGTCGGCACGGCGCCGGGCTCCTGTTCGCGGCCCGGCCAGGCGACCGCGAAGCCGTGGTTGTGGCTGGTCACCTCGACCTTGCCGGTGACCCGGTCGAGCACCGGCTGGTTGATGCCTCGGTGGCCGTAGCCGAGCTTGTACGTGCCGAAGCCCAGCGCCCGGCCGAGGATCTGGCTGCCGAAGCAGATGCCGAACAGCGGGATCCGCCGGCTCAGCACCTCCCGGGCGAGCCCGACGGGGCCGTCTGCGGTGGCCGGGTCGCCCGGACCGGGCGAGATGAACACCGCGTCCGCGCCCGTGGCGAGCAGGTCGTCGATGCTCGACGAGGCGGGCAGCACGTGGGTGGTGACCCCGCGCGCGGCGAGCCGGCGCGGCACGTTGCGCTTGATGCCGAGGTCCAGGGCGGCCACGGTGAACCGGTGCGCGCCATCGGCCTCGACCACGTACGGCTGCGGCGTGGTCACCTCGGCGGACAGGTCCGCGCCGACCATCTGCGGCGCCTGGCGGACCCGGGCCAGCAGGGCGCGCGGGTCGTCGTCGACGCTGGAGATGCCGACCCGCATCGCGCCGCGCTCGCGCAGGTGCCGGGTCAGCGCCCGGGTGTCCACCCCGCCGATGCCGACCACGCCCTCGGCGGCGAGCCGGTCCTCCAGCCCGCCGGTGGCCCGCCAGTTCGAGCCGATCCGGGCCGGGTCGCGGACCACGTACCCGGCGACCCAGATCCGGCCGGACTCGTCGTCCTCGCCGTTGACGCCGGTGTTGCCGATGTGCGGCGCGGTCTGCACCACGACCTGCCGGTGGTAGGACGGGTCGGTCAGGGTCTCCTGGTAGCCGGTCATGCCGGTGTTGAAGACCGCCTCGCCGAAGGTCTCCCCGACGCTGCCGTACGCCTCGCCGTGGAACGTGCGCCCGTCCTCAAGGACGAGAATCGCGGGACGCCTTCTCATTTAACAGCCTTTCCGTCCAGGACCGTCGGCTCGCCGCGCAGGAAGGTCGCCACGATGCGACCCGGGAGCGTCATGCGGGCGTACGGGGTGTTGCGACTGCGGCTGGCCAGCTCGGCGGGCTCGACGACCCGCCGGGCGGCCGGGTCGACCAGGGTGAGGTTGGCCGGGACGCCGGGGGCCGGGTCGAGGCCGTGGGAGTCGAGCCCGGCGATCCGGGCCGGGGCGCGGGACATCCGCTCGGCGATCAACTCCCACTGCGGGCCGAGCACGTCCAGGGCGATCGACAGCGCCGTCTCCAGCCCGAGCATGCCCGGCCGGGCGTACGCCCACTCGCACTCCTTGTCCTCCACGGCGTGCGGGGCGTGGTCGGTGGCGATGATGTCGATCACGCCCTCGGCGAGAGCGGCGCGCAGCGCGGCGATGTCGGTGGCGGTACGCAGCGGCGGGTTGACCTTGTACACCGGGTCGTACGTCTCCGCCTTGGAGTCCGTCAGCAGCAGGTGGTGCGGGGTGACCTCGGCGGTGACCCGGACGCCGCGGGCCTTGGCCTGGCGCAGCACCTCGACGCTGCCGGCCGTGGAGACGTGGCAGACGTGCAGCCGGCTGCCGACGTGCTCGGCGAGCAGCACGTCCCGGGCGATGATCGCCTCCTCGGCGACCGCCGGCCAGCCGGTCAGCCCGAGCCGGGTGGAGACCTCGCCCTCGTGCATCTGCGCGCCCTCGGTGAGCCTGGGCTCCTCGGCGTGCTGGGCGATGATCCCGTCGAACGCCTTGACGTACTCCAGGGCCCGGCGCATCAGCATCGGGTCGGCGACGCAGTGCCCGTCGTCGGAGAAGATCCGCACCTGGGCCGCCGAGTCGGCCATCGCGCCCAGCTCGGCCAGGCGCTCGCCGGCCAGGCCGACGGTGACCGCGCCGATCGGCTGCACGTCGACCAGGCCGGCCTCGCGGCCGAGCCGCCAGACCTGCTCGACCACCCCGGCGGTGTCGGCGACCGGGGAGGTGTTGGCCATCGCGCAGACCGCCGTGTACCCGCCCAGAGCCGCCGCCCGGGAGCCGGACTCGACGGTCTCGGCGTCCTCGCGGCCCGGCTCGCGCAGGTGGGTGTGCAGGTCGACCAGGCCGGGCAGGGCGACCAGCCCGGTGCCGTCGACCACGGCGGCGTCCGGCGCGCGCAGCCCCGCCCCGGTGGCGGCGACGACACCGTCGCGGATCAGCAGGTCGGTCGGCGCCGCGCCGACGACGCTCACGTTGGTGATCAGGTACGCGGTCACAGCTTGTTCCCCCCGAGCAGGAGATAGAGGACGGCCATCCGCACGGAGACCCCGTTGGCGACCTGTTCGACGATGGTGGAGCGGGGCGAGTCGGCGACCTCGGGCGTGATCTCCATGCCCCGGTTCATCGGCCCGGGGTGCATGACGATCGCGTGCTCGGGCAGCCGACGCATCCGCGGCCCGTCGAGCCCGTAGCGGCGGGCGTACTCGCGGGCGGAGGGGAAGTAGGAGTCGTTCATCCGCTCCCGCTGCACCCGCAGCATCATCACCACGTCCACGTCGGGGAGAACGACGTCGAGGTCGTAGGAGACGTCGGTGCCGGGGGCGAGGGCGGCGGCGATGTCCACCGGGATGAGGGTGGGCGGGCCGACCAGGGTGACCTTCGCGCCGAGGGTCGACAGCAGCAGCACGTTGGAGCGGGCCACCCGGGAGTGCAGCACGTCCCCGACCACCGCGACGTGCAGGCCGGCGAGCCGGCCCAGCCGGGAACGCATCGTGTACGCGTCGAGCAACGCCTGGGTGGGGTGCTCGTGGGTGCCGTCGCCGGCGTTGACCACCGACCCGTCCACCCAGTTGGCCAGCCGGTGCGGCGCGCCGGAGGCGGGGTGCCGGACGACCACCGCGTCGGCCCCCATGGCCTGGAGGGTGAGCGCGGTGTCCTTCAGGCTCTCGCCCTTGGTCACGCTGGAGCCCTTGGCCGAGAAGTTGATCACGTCGGCGCTGAGTCGCTTCGCCGCCGCCTCGAAGGAGATCCGGGTCCGGGTGGAGTCCTCGTAGAACAGGTTCACCACGGTCCGGCCGCGCAGCGCGGGCAGCTTCTTGACCTCGCGCCCGGCGACGGTGGCCATCTCGGCAGCGGTGTCCAGGATCTGGGTGGCGGTGGCGGCGTCCAGGTCGGCGCCGGAGAGCAGGTGGCGGATCATGAGGGGGGCGCCTCTCCGTACAGCCGGACCTCGTCCGCGCCGTCGGTCTCGGCGAGGGTGACCCGCACGCTCTCGGCCAACGCGGTCGGGATGTTCTTGCCGACGTAGTCGGCGCGGATGGGCAACTGCCGGTGGCCCCGGTCGACCAGGACGGCGAGCTGCACCGAGGCGGGACGGCCGACGTCGCCGAGCGCGTCGAGGGCGGCCCGGACCGTGCGGCCGGAGAACAGCACGTCGTCGACGAGGACGACCCGCTTGCCGTCGATCCCGCCGGGCGGAAGCTGGGTCGGTCCGACGGCGCGGGTGGCGTTGCGGCGCAGGTCGTCGCGGTAGAGGGTGATGTCGAGCACACCCACCGGAACGGCGACGTCCTCGAAGGTGCTGATCCGGGCGGCGAGCCGCCTAGCCAGCGGCGCGCCCCGGGTGGGGATGCCGAGCAGCACGGTGTCGGCGGCGCCCTGGGTCTTCTCCAGGATCTGGTGGGCGATGCGGTCCACCACGCGCGAGACGTCCGCTGCGGTGAGGATCACCTTCACCGAGGGTTGTCGCGGTGGCGACGGATGGGCAGCCGGTGGGTAGGCCACGGCGGACCTCCTTCCCCGCCTCACGGGACGGGTCGTTAAAGGATGTCTGGCACCTCCGGCGGACCGTGAACGGCCTGGGCCGGGGCTCCACGCCACGTTACCAGCGGTCACGGGCCCCGCCGCCGCCGGCACTGACCCCAGGATCAGGGTGGCGAATCGGGATAACTCACCCTGTGCTCCCAACAGCAGGGTCACGACCACTTGACCAGGTGTCGCAATCCCCGTACCGTCACGCTCCGTAGCGATCGCTGGGAGAACCCCGAGCAGCACTGGGAGTGTCCGAATGCCCTCTGAATACGCCAAGTCGCTGGGTGCCCGCCTGCGCTCCATCCGCCAGCAGCAGGGCCTGTCCCTGCAGGGGGTGGAGGAGAAGTCGAACGGGCGGTGGAAGGCCGTGGTGGTCGGCTCGTACGAGCGCGGTGACCGCGCCGTCACGGTGTCCCGCCTGGCCGAGCTGGCCGACTTCTACCGGGTGCCCGTCTCCGAGCTACTGCCCGACGGCAGCGGAGTGCGTCACGAGCCCACCAGCAAGATCGTGCTGGACCTGGAGCGGCTCTACGACGAGGCCTCCGAGGAGCTGGCCTACGTCGCCCGGTACGCCCGCGCCATCCAGCAGCAGCGCGGCGACTACAACGGCCGGGTGCTCTCCATCCGCGCCGACGACCTGCGTGCCCTGGCGATCGTCTACGACGCCTCGCCGTCCGGGCTGATCGAGCGCCTCACCGAGCACGGCGTGCTCGTCGCCGACCCGCGGGCGTTCTTCGCCTCCTGATCGAGGTCGACAGTCGGAAGGGCCCGTGCCGGTCGGCACGGGCCCTTCCGTCGTCGTACGGGTGCGCGACGCCGCCGGCTCAGCGGGTGGCGTACTCGGCGATCCGGCCGAGCACCCCGTTGAGGAAGCGCGGCGAATCGTCGGTCGACATCTGCCGGGCCAGTTCGACGGCCTCGCTGATCGCCACCGGGTCGTCGAGCTCGTCGACGTAGAGCAGCTCGTACACCGCGATCCGGGCCAGGTTGCGGTCGACGACCGGCATCCGGTCCAGCGTCCAGCCCTCGGCGTAGCTGGCGATCAGCTCGTCGATCCGGTCCAGGTGCGCGGCCACCCCCTCAACGAGGCCGACCGCGTACCCGAGGTGCTCCGGGTGGGGCTTCTCGATCCGCTCGAGGTAGCCGGCGAGCACCTCCACCGGAGGCCGGTTGCGCAGGTCGGCCTCGTAGAGCACGTCCAGCGCCCGCTTGCGCGCCTTGCGGCGTGCCGGCATCTGCTGCTTGGCGCCCTCGGCCATCAGGCGCGGCCGAGGTAACGGCCGTCGCGGGTGTCGACCTTGATCTTCTCGCCGGTGGTGATGAACAGCGGCACAGGCACGGTCGCGCCGGTCTCGACGGTCGCCGGCTTGTTGCCGCCGGTGGAGCGGTCGCCCTGGAGGCCCGGCTCGGTGTAGGTGACCTCCAACACGACGGAGGTCGGCAGCTCGATGTACAGCGGCACGCCCTCGTGGGTGGCGACGGTCGCCTCGGCCTCGGGGAGGAGGTAGTTTGCCGCATCCCCCACGGTGCCGTCGGGGACGGTGATCTGGTCGAACGTCTCCAGATCCATGAAGACGTAGTCCTCGCCGTCGGCGTAGAGGTACTGCATGGTGCGCTTGTCCACGGTCGCGGTCACGACCTTGGTGCCCGCGTTGAAGGTCTTGTCGACCACCTTGCCGGACAGCACGTTTTTCAGGGTGGTGCGCACGAATGCGCCACCCTTACCGGGCTTGACGTGCTGGAACTCGACGACGGACCAGAGCTCTCCGTCGAGGTTGAGTACCAGGCCGTTCTTCAGGTCGTTGGTGGAGGCCATTTCCTGCCTTGATCATCAATTGGCGGACAGACCTGGCAAGTCTACTAGGAGCCCGGTGTGAACGTTGCCTCGCCGGGACGTAGGGGAGCTGGCCTCGCTGTCCCCATGGGTTGCATTTAGGGCCTTCGCGTAGCTTATGCCGCGCATGCCCGATTTCCAAAGCGGCACCGCAGGCTGCCGCGCCAGGGCGGAAGGGATGCCCGCGAAGCGGCGCTCCTCATGCGGCCCGAGGAATCAGGTCGGCTCGGTGACTCCGCCACTCACCCGAACGCATCGAGGGAGATCCATATCACACCGAGGAAGACATCCCTGAGTAATGGTTACGTATACGGTGAGTGGCAACTCGGGGAGGGTCTTCGGGGATCCGCATGAAGGGGATTGCCAATGCATGTGCCGTTCCGGCGAAGCGCCGTGGCGCGACTCGTTGCCGCGCTCACCTCCACCCTACTCACTCTCGTCGTCACCGCAGGAACCGCTCAAGCCGCTCCGGCGCCTACCGGCTTCGCCGCACAGGCCCGAGCCCTCGGCCTTTCCGCTGACGAAGCCAGGACACTCCAGAGCCGGATGGACGCACACCTGGCCCGTTCCGGTGGCACCCAGATCTCCATCAATACCATCGAGCTGGCCGGCGTCGGGGAACTCATCGAACCGCTCCCCGGCGAGCTGTACGCCCGCAGGGTCAGCGCGTCGGGTGACGTCAGCACGATGCTGAGCTGCCTCTACCTGTACTTCTGCGCCTTCAGCGGAAGCTACTACACCGGCAGCGTCATCGACATGTACAACTGTTCGCCCTACTCGATCCCGTGGAGCAGTTCTGGTTCGTGGAAGAACAACCAATCATCCGGTACCCGGGCCAAGTTCTACAACAGCAGCGGCGGACTCCTCTTCACGACGCCGGGGGCTTCCTCGGAGGACGCCGTCTACAGCTGGAGCCCGGTCTACAACGTGGTGCCCTGTTGACAAACCCGTCCATGACCAGGTGACGAGCTAGCAGGCGAGCGCTGCGAGGCGGCATCCCGGGAGAGCCGCACCCCGGAGGGCCGGCTCGCAGCCGCGAGGGTGGTTCCAGGCACCGGTGGCGGATGCCCACGCTCAGATGACGGCCAGGTGGTGCAGGGCGAGACGGTAGCCGTCGGTGCCCAGCCCACAGATCACCCCGGTCGCCACGGCGGAGACCACCGAGTGCCGGCGGAACTCCTCGCGGGCGTGGATGTTGGAGATGTGTACCTCCACCAGGGGCCCGCGCAGCATCGCGCAGGCGTCCCGGACCGCGATCGAGTAGTGCGACCAGGCGGCCGGGTTGAGCACCACCGCCGCGCCCTCGTCGGCCGCCTCGTGCAACCAGCCGACCAGCTCGTGCTCGGCGTCGGTCTGCCGGACCACCACGTCCAGCCCCAGCTCCCGGCCGGTCTCGACGCACAGGGTCACCAGGTCGGCGTAGCTGGTCGCCCCGTACACGTCGACCTGGCGGGTGCCCAGCCGGCCCAGGTTCGGCCCGTTCAGCACGTACACCCGCGGGGTCTGCCCCTCGGCGGGGCCGCGCCGCGCCGCGCTCACCGGCTGACCTCCCCGTAGGCGGCGTGCAGCAGCTCGTCGTCCGGGCCCTCCAGGATCGTCGGGCGGGCCAGGTCGTCGAGCACCACGAACCGCAGCCGCGAGCCGCGGGTCTTCTTGTCCACCCGCATCGCGGCCAGCAGCTGCGGCCACGCGTCTGCCCGGTAGCCGGTCGGCAGCCCGAGCGCTGTGAGCACCGTGCGGTGCCGGGTTGCGGTCGCGGCGTCCAGCCGGCCGGCCAGCCGGGCCAGCTCGGCCGCGTAGACGAGGCCGACGGCGACGGCGTGCCCGTGCCGCCAGCGGTACCTCTCCACCTTCTCGATCGCGTGGGCCAGGGTGTGGCCGTAGTTGAGCACCTCACGCACCCCGGACTCGCGCAGGTCGCCGGAGACCACGTCGGCCTTGACCCGGATCGCCCGCTCGACCAGCTCCCGCACCACCGGCGAGGTCGGGTCGGTGGCCGCGGCCCGTTCCCGCTCGACCAGGTCGAGGATCACCGGGTCGGCGATGAACCCGCACTTGACCACCTCGGCCAGGCCGGCCGCCAGGTCGGCCGGCGGGAGACTGTCGAGCACCGTGAGGTCGCACAGCACCCCGACCGGCGGGTGGAAGCCGCCGACCAGGTTCTTGCCGGCCGCGGTGTTGATCCCGGTCTTGCCGCCGACGGCGGCGTCGACCATGCCGAGCAGCGAGGTCGCCACCGCCACCCAGCGCACCCCGCGCAGCCAGCAGGCCGCGACGAAGCCGGCCAGGTCGGTGACCGCGCCGCCGCCCACCCCGACCACCGCGTCGGTACGGGTGAAGCCCGCCTCGCCGAGCCGGTCCCAACACGCGGCGGCCACCTCGACGGCCTTGCCCGCCTCGGCGTCCGGCACCTCCACGGTCAGCGGGGCCATCCCGGCGGAGGCCAGGCGGGCGCAGATCGCGTCGGCCAGCCCCTTCAGCGGCGGCGCGTGCAGCACCGCCACCCGGGTCGCGTCGGGCAGTAACGTCGGGAGCGCGTCGAGCAGGTCGCGTCCCACCAGCACGTCGTACGGCCGCTCGCCGCCGACCGGAATACGGGTCACCTCGTCCATCGCCCGGCAGCCTAGTCCAGCTGGCGGGGGCCCGGCGGCGACTGTCCACTCCGTGGCGGGCCGATCGTCACCGGGGCGTGACCAGCACGGCCCGGCAGCGTTTAGCCAGGAGAAGCGGGGGGCAGCGTTCAGCACGCACCGGCCTACGAGGCGGAGGTACCCGCGATGACCACACCCAAGACCGACGACACCGACACCCGAGCGCCCGCCACGATCGACGGCGCCGACATCCGGGTGCCCGCCACCATCCTCGGCGTCGGCCTCGGCGGCTTCGCCGACGGCATCGTGCTGCACCAGGTGCTCCAGTGGCACCACATGCTCAGCAGCACCGGCAGCGACAACGTCGGGGTGAAGGCGTACCCGGCGGACACGGTGCCGGGGCTGGAGATGAACACCCTGTGGGACGGGATCTTCCACGTGGTGACCTGGGTGGCGGTGCTGGCCGGCCTGGCCCTGCTCTACTCCCGGGTGACCCGGTCCCGGGGTCGGCTGTGGCGCTCGCCCGTGCTGTGGGGCTGGGCGCTGGTCGGCTGGGGGCTGTTCAACCTCGTCGAGGGGGTCGTCGACCACCACCTGCTCGGCATCCACCACGTGCGCGGCGGCGAGTACCAGACCTGGTGGGACCTCGGGTTCCTGGCGCTCGGCGCGGCGCTGGTCGCCGCCGGCTGGCTGGTGCAGCGCCGCGGCACGGCCGTGGACCTCTGCGCCGACCGGCGGTGACCCCGGCCCACGCCGGCCACGACGCGTTCGTCCCGGGGCCTGCGCTGCTCGTACCCCTGGCGCTGTTCTGGGTCTACCTCGCCGCCGCGCTGCGGCAGCGGGGCCCGGGCGGCGGCGGGTGGCCGCACCGGCGGACGGCGGCCTTCGGCACCGGCGCGGGTCTGCTCGCGGTCGGGCTCGCCCTGCCGGCGGGCGGCTTCGCCGGGCACGCGTGGCAGCACCTGCTGATCGGCATGCTGGCGCCGCTGGGGTTGGTGCTCGGCGCGCCCGGCACCCTGCTGCTGCGCAGCGTGGACCGCCGGCGCGGCCGGGCGCTGGTCCGGCTGCTGCGCCGGCCGGCCCTGGCCGCGCTCGCCCACCCGGTCACCGGGCTGACACTGACCGCCGGCGGGCTGTACCTGCTGTACCTGACCCCGCTGTACCGGGCCACGGTGGCGCACCCGGCGGCGCACCACCTGGTGCACCTGCACTTCCTGCTCGCCGGCTGCCTGTTCACCTGGTCGGTCGCCGG
Source organism: Micromonospora sp. CA-111912 (assembly GCF_050948415.1). Lineage (NCBI taxonomy): Bacteria > Bacillati > Actinomycetota > Actinomycetes > Micromonosporales > Micromonosporaceae > Micromonospora > Micromonospora sp. CA-111912. Next base: position 2,674,015 of record NZ_CP192007.1, on the reverse strand, counting down.
GCCCGACCCCGGCCCGCACCGACCCCGGGTGCCGGTCCGGCTGGTGGTGCTCGGCGTCGCCGTCGCCGCCCACGCCGCCCTCGCCCAACTCCTGTACGCCGGGCTCGCCGTGGACGTGCCGGGGCCGCCCGAGCAGCTCCGGGCCGGGGCGACGGTCATGTACTACGGGGGCGACCTCGCGGAGATCGCCCTCGCCCTGGCGCTGCTCGCCACCTGGCGACCGGTGCGCAAGGGGCCGAGGCCGACGCGTCCGGTGGTGGCCCGTTCCTGACCTCTCCCCCCGGTGCCGGGTGGGTCAGGGCTTGACCAGGGCCGCGATCTCGGCGGCGATCTCCTCCGGGGAACGCCCGTCGGTCACCACGGTCGCGGTCGCCACCTCGGCGTAGAGCGGGCGGCGCTGGTCCATCAGGTACTTCAGCGTCGCCCGTGGGTTGATCGCCAGCAGCGGCCGGCCGGCGCCCAGCCCGACCCGCTTCACCGCGTCGGGCAGCTCGACGCTCAGGTGCACCACGGTGTGCCCGATGAGGGCGGCCCGGTTCTCCTCCGCGAGCACCGCGCCGCCGCCGAGGGCGAGCACCCCCGCGCAGGAGGCCAGCGCCGCGGCGGTGGCGGCCCGTTCGAGGGTACGGAAGTGCGCCTCCCCCTCGTCGATGAAGATCTCCGGGATCGGCTTGCCGGCCAGCTGCTCGATGTCGGCGTCGGTGTCCCGGAATTCCACCCCGAGCAGCGCGGCGAGCGCCGTCCCGACGGTGGTCTTGCCGGAGCCCGGCGACCCGACGAGGACGACCACCGGTCGCGTCTGGTTCACCGGATCACCAGGGCGTCGAGGTAGCCGGCCAGGTTCCGGCGGATCTCGGCCACCGAGTCGCCGCCGAACTTCTCCGTGGCGGCCTCGGCGAGCACGAGGGCCACCATCGCCTCGGCGACCACGGCGGCGGCCGGCACTGCGCACACGTCGGAGCGCTGGTTGATCGCCGTTGCCGGCTCCCCCGTGGTCACGTCGACGGTGGCCAAGGCCCGGTTCAGCGAGGAGATCGGCTTCATGGCCGCCTTCACCCGCAGCGGCTCGCCGGTGGTGATGCCGCCCTCCAGGCCGCCGGCCCGGTCGGTCACCCGGCGCACCCCGGTCGCGGTCGGGATGATCTCGTCGTGCGCCTCGGAGCCCCGGGAGCGGGCCTGCTGCCAGCCGTCGCCGATCTCCACGCCCTTGATCGCCTGGATGGACATCAGCGCGGTGGCGAGCCGGGCGTCGAGCTTGCGGTCCCACTGCACGTGGCTGCCCAGGCCCGGCGGCACCCCGTACGCCAGCACCTCGACCACGCCGCCGAGGGTGTCGGCGGCCTTCTTCGCGGCGTCGACCTCGGCGACCATCCGGGCGCTGGCGTCGGTGTCGAGGCAGCGCAGCGGGTCGGCGTCGATGCGCTCGGCGTCGGACGGGGTGGGCCGCAGCCCCGGCTTGACGGCGACGGGGCCCAGCTCCACCACGTGCGAGACGATCTCGATGCCGAGGGCCTGCTTGATCAGCGCCTTCGCCACGGTGCCGACGGCCACCCGGGCGGCGGTCTCCCGCGCGCTGGCCCGCTCCAGGATCGGCCGGGCGTCGGTGTGGCCGTACTTCTGCATGCCGGCCAGGTCGGCGTGGCCCGGGCGGGGGCGGGTCAGCGGCGCGTTGCGGGCCTGCTGGGCCAGCTCGTCGGGGTCCACCGGGTCGGCGGCCATCACCGTCTGCCACTTGGGCCACTCGGAGTTGCCGATCCGGACGGCCACCGGGCTGCCCAGGGTGACGCCGTGCCGGAGCCCGCCGATCACCTCGACCTCGTCCCGCTCGAACGCCATTCGGGCGCCCCGGCCGTAGCCGAGCCGGCGGCGGGCCAGCTCACCGGCGATCTCGCCGGTGGTCACCTCGATCCCGGCGGGCACGCCCTCCAGCATCGCGACGAGGGCGGGACCGTGCGATTCACCTGCAGTCAGCCAACGCAACACGTCGGCAAGTCTGTCACGACCGGGTCGCGTCCCACGGCACCGCCCGCCGTGTCCCGCCCTGCGGACGCCCCGAGACTTGGCGGCCGTTCCCCTTGGGTGACGCTCGACCGGCCACCGGATCGGGCCGCCCGAGGGCAACGACGCCCGCCGCGGCGGCGGGCGGAGCGCCGTTGGGGTGCCGCGAAACTGATCCGCGGCACCCCAACGGTGGTGAAACGCCTTCCTTTGCGAGGACAGGTCAGCCGGCGGCCATCATCCTTCGCATCTCGGGCAGGGTGTCCTGCAGGCGCCGCAGGTGCGCGGCGGCCGGGATCCAGGAGTAGACCCTTGATCCGAGCAGCGGGACGTGTTGCCCGCTACTCAGGGCCAGGACCAGGCAGTATCCGTCGAGGATCCCGCCGGGCCGACCGACACCCACGCTGGCCACCTGCGACCGATCGAACGTGCGGGTGGCGAGCGCCCGCACATCGATGACCTCCGCATCAGTGATCACCACCCGCACCCGCGCGGTCCGCCAGGCGACGAGCGCACAGGCAAGACCGGCCACCGTGCCGAGGCTGCGCCCGGACCAACCCTCGGACCCGGCCGCGTTCGCGAACGACACGATCGCGAGGACGACCAGCAGCCCAACCTTGTAAGGCCGCTCCGGCGAGCAGATGTTCCTCGTCGTCACCTTCGCCCAACCTCCAGCATTCACACCGGTCGCTCACTTGTCCCAGTAGTAGGTCTGCTGCTCTGAGGTTATATAGGCCGCCGACGTCACCGTCTGGTAGCGGTCGAAGATGGGACCGAAGTACTGCTTGAAGACCGCCTGCGCCTGATAGAGGTTGTGCTTGACGGTCATGTTCTGCCAGTACCACTTCCCGCCGTACTGGGCACACCTGGCCCAGTACGACCGCTGGTACCCGGTCCGCTTCTTCTGCGAGACGGGGTACATGCCGAAGAGGATGAAATACTGCATGGCGTTGAAGAACCAGCGGTAGGCCGGCGAGCTGTAGAACTTGTTGTAGACGGACTTCCACGATCCCCAGGTGTTCTTGCGGTCCTCGTTCAGGTAGAACCATCTCTTGTTCTTTTTGGTGGGATTGCACCTGACCAGGCAGCCCGAGACGTCCGACTGGTTGACCGGCTCCGCGCAGCCGTAGTCATAGCTGTTGCAACTGCCGCCGTAGATCGGGTCGACCTGCAGGAAACGACCGGTTGCCGGGTTGTAGAGCCGCACCCCCATCAGCACCAGGCCGCCGGGGGTGTCCGCCGCGCGCTGGTCACTGCCGAACCACCCGTAGCGTCGAGTGCCCGTGTCGGACGCGTTCCGCTGCAGGCCGAACTCCGTCTGCTCGCTCGTGTACGACAGGCCCGAGCCGCCGTCGGCCATACCGGCGACGAGGTCACCGCGCAGGTTGTTGATCGACCACGTGATGCCCGATATGTTGTGGAAGACCCCGGCGAGACCGATCAGGCCGGCGATCGAGCGGGTGAAGTTTCCGCTGCCCTCGTCGGTCCAGGCGGGAGTGTCGCCGTCGCTGCCGTAGTGGTGGCGCTTGGTGACCCCGTTCGCCGTGTCGTCCCAGGACCGGACCCGGTTGGTGATGACGTCCAGTGTGTAGGTGGCGCTGCGGGATCCCTGGGTGATGCTCCGGACCATGTCGTTGACGTGATACGTCGCCTGGACAGTGCCGCCCCCGACGACCGCCGAGTCGGCGGCCGGCTGGGTGAGCGTCCGCCCGAGGGCGTCGTAGGTGTAGCCCGGGCTGTCGAGCCGGTCCGCGGAGTCGTAGCTCCAGGCCTGCGTGGTCGCGGCGGTCGCCGCCTGGCAGGCCCCGGCGATGCCCGGCCCGAAGACGGTGTGGTCCGTTCGGTTGCTCCCCGAGTCGTATCCGTACTGACGGCTGGTGCACTGGCCACCGACCGTGTCCTGGACACCGGTCAGCCGACTCGCCGCGTCGTACGAGTAGGCCTGCGTCGACAGGGTGGAGGCCCGACTGCTTCGCCTCAGGTGGACGTCGACTCCCACGCTCTCCGTGTAGAGGACGCAGTTGCTCTGTCCGCAGCCCGGCTTGGTGTAGGTGATCGACACCGGTGCTGCGGCCTCGTCGGCGACGGTGGCCACGACGACCCCGTCCGGCCGCGTCTCACCCACGGCCGCGCCGTCGGCGTCGTACGACGTCGTGAAGGTGCCGGTCTGGGTGTCGGCCAGCGACGTCGGCAGGCCCCGCCGCTCGCTGCCGCCGTCGTAGGTGAAGGTCCGGGTGCCCTTGCCGTCGCTGATCGCCACGGGCCGACCCGCGACGTCGTAGGTGCTGGCCGAGACGTTTCCGTCGGCATCGGTGTAGGAGGTGGGTCGGCCGAGCGTGTCGTAGGCCCGAACCACTTCCGAGGTGACCACCCCGGAGCCGTTCACCGACTGGGTCCGCAGCAGGACTCCGGTGGCCTGGTCGTACACCTGGCGACGCTTCTCCAGGGCCTGACCGAGCCCGGCCGCGCTGACGGTCGTCTCCGCCTGCCGGCCGGCGGCGTCGTAGGACACCTCCGTTCGGCGGATCTCCCCCGAGGAGGTCTTCTCGGACTTCACCCGCGTCTGCAGGTAGAGGCCGTACGTCAGCACCGTGACGGGCAGTTGCGCGCCCGACTCGGGCTGCCCACCCGTCTGGATGCGACACTCCAGCCCGGCCCACTCCGCGCGGTTGCCACACTCCGGATACGTCGAGTTGGCCGCCGCGGTGTAGTGGACCGTCACCCGGGTGGCGGGCGTCGTGTCCACGCTGCCACCGGCCGGGGTGGTGTTCGCCACGATCCGACCCGCCGTGTCGTACGCGGTCCGGGTGGTGAGATCCAGCCCGTCCGGGTCGACGGTGACCTGGGTGGGCTGCCTCAGCGTCCAGTCGTAGAGCGTGACGGTGGTTCGGGGAGCGGCGTCCACGGTCTGGCCGCCGCTGACGTAGCTGACCGTGACCCTCTCGGTGGTGACCAGGTTGAACGGCACTCCCGTCGCCGGGGCACCCTCGTCGTAGCTGTAGCTGACGTGGGACCGCCCCCGCACCACCACCCCGGTCGGCAGCGTCACATCGTGCTCCGGGCCGAAGGTCTCCAACGCGTTCTGGCCGTCCGCCGAGTAGCCGGTGATCTCGGCGAGCCGGTTCGCCAGTTGCGCCTCCGCGGCGGCGTTGTCGCTGGCCGAGGCGTCGAGGGCCCGCTTGCGGTTGCCGGCGGTGAGTTCCCCGGTCACGTTGCCGTACCCGTCGTACCAGACGGTGGAGAGGTGACCGCCGGGCTGGGCGGTGTTCACCGTACGCGCGTTGGCGTCGAGGTAGGTCACCGTGGCGCGCTCGTACGAGCCGGGCAGCGTGCCGGTGGCGGGGTCACCGGTCGGCACCTGCGTGGCCGGGAAGACGGCGGTGGCGTCGGTCGGCGGTTCGAGCTGTCCCCACCGGGCGGCCTGCCCGGCGGACAGGTCGTACGGCGCGCCGCTGCCCGATACCGGGACCTGGTAGATCACGGTCTCGACCGTCGTGCCGGCGCTGAGCGCGGAACGGGTCACCTTGTGCAGCCGGCCCTTGCCCAGGTCGTTCGGCACGGTGCTGTAGGAGAACTGCCACGGCAGCTGCGACGGCGGGGTCAGCGAGACGATGATCCCATCACCGTTGTAGTAGTAGACGGTCCGCAGCTGCTGCGGGCCGGTGCTGGTGTAGTCGAGGCGGGGGTCGGAGAAGGTCCGCAGCCGGCCGCCGTTGTCGTAGGTGTAGCGGGCAAGCACGACGGTACGCATCGCCGGGGTCGCCAGGTCCGGGTCCCAGGCGGTGTAGGAGATCTCCTTCACCCGGCCGGTGTAGTCGCCCCAGGTGCCGTCGGCCAGACCGGTGGCGGTCGTGGCGGTGGCGTAGGTGAAGGTCAGCGCGCGGCAGCCCTTGACCAGCGTGGTGCAGGTGACGCCCGCCGGGACGGGGGCCAGCATCCGGGTCGGTCGCATGATCTCGTTCGACCCGATGGTGGCCTTCTCCCACGTGTACGTCGTGGTGCTGTTCGAGCCGAGAGAGGCGGCCGCGGTCGGTGTGTAGACGTTGACCGGATCGGTCGACGTGCGGGTGAAGGTGACCACGTTGCCCTCGCCGTCGACGAGGGTGAAGGTGCTCGTGGTCGCGGCGAACGTCAGCTTGAAGGACTCCGCGCCGGGCTGGGGTTCGTAGTTCACCCCGGCGCTGTCGACCTTGGTGAACCCGATTGTCGAGTCATCCGGCAGCTTGATCTGGACCAGGCTGCCGTAGGCGGTCAGCCGGGTGTAGGGCGACTCCGCGTCCTCCGCCACGAGCCCGGAGACCCAACCCGGCCCGAACAGCGGGTCGGCGCCGAGCGGCTGCCGGCTGTTGACGGTCCGGGAGATGCTCAGCCCGGGTGCCGAGACGTCCGTCTGCGCGAGCTGGTAGTTGCCCGTGATCAGGTTGACCGAGCCGGGGCCCACCTGGGAGGTGGCGGCCGAGGCGAGGTTGCGGTCGAAGCGGAACTTCACGTTGTCCGCCGGCGCCCCGAAGTTGCTCAGGTTGAAGAATGCCCGCACCTGCACCGGTCCGTCTCGCGGGATGCTCGCCCCGTCGATCGCCGCCAGGGTGGCCGCGACGTCCCAGTTCAGCTTGGGGGCCACGCCGGAGGTGAGGGTGACGGGCCAGGTGACCGCGCCGCCGCCGACGGCGTACGTGACGTGCCCGGCCGGGATGGCGACCCAGGCGTCCGAGCCGGCCCGCCGCCACTGGTAGGTGACGTCGCCGAAGGACGGCGCGGCGGTGGAGCCGAGCACGACCTTCGCCCCGCTGACGTCGCCGGCCTTCGGCGAGGTGACCGCGCCGTTGCCGACCTTGAACGGGTAGCTGCGCACGTCGGTCACGTTGTTGGCCGAGTCGCGGGTGCGCGCCCAGACGTTGTGCCAGCCCGGGGTCAGCGGGGTGATGCTCACCGTCGCGTTGGCGCCCGGGGTGGCAGTGTTGACGACCTTGTTGAGGGTCTGCAGGTCGAGGCTGTACTCGTAGGCCGCCGCGTCGGCGATGCCGTTGGCCTCGAAGGTGAAGCTGCCGGCGACGTTCGCGTCACCGCCCCACTGGTTCTCGGGGTAGGTGGTGGAGCTGACGATTGGCGGGCTGCCGATCGAGGTGTCGACGGTGAACTCGCAGAACGCCGACCAGGTGCCGTTGACCGTGCCGTCGTTGCCGCGCACCCGCCACTTGTACGAGGTGTTGTGGGTGAACGTCGCGGCCGGGACGGTGGTGCTGAACGTCGAGCCCGACGCCGCGGTGCCGGTGATCGCACTGCCCAGCTTGGTGATGCCGGTCAACGTCCACCACTCGAACTCGGCCTTGACCGTGGACCCCTCGGCGTCGGAGACGACCGACTTCAGCTGCGGGGTCGCGGTGTTCACCTTGGGCCGGGACGCGCCGGTCGCGCAGGCGGTGGCCGGCACCGTCGAGCGGGTGCCGACGGTCGGGTACGAGTTGTAGTTCACCACCGCGTACGGGACCTGACTGTTGTCGGCCGCGTTGCGGGAGCGGAACTGCTTGAAGCTGTCGAGGCTGGCCTCGTTGGTGCCCCGCACGCCCATGTAGGCGGTGGACTGGTTGGCGGTGGCGGCCCGCTGGAAGAACGTCGTGCCGCTGATGCTCACCCAGCCGTCGGCGCAGGCAGTGCCGCCCTTGGTCTGGGTGGAGGTGGCCTCCTGCTGCGCCCAGGTCGGCTGGGTGCCCCAGCGGGTCGCCGAGGAGGCGGCGCCGGTGCTCCAGATCTCCCAGGAGGTGGCGGTGCAGGTGTTCGACCAGAAGTTCCAGAAGTTCACCGTCGCCGAGGTGATCTGCTTGCCTCGCAGCGCGGAGACGCCCCAGTGCACGAAGGACCGGGCCTTGGTGTTCGGCGTGCCGGCCAGCAGGCCGAGTTGGAGGTCGTTCGCCCCGCCCCGGTCGACGTTGTCGCCCTCCTTCACGTACGTGTCGAACGTCGTGTAGAGGGGGTTGACCTGCGGGTCGATGGTCACCGGGTACTGGGTGGCCGGGTCCTTCAGCCACGCCAGGTCCGGGCTCAGCCGCATGGTCAGGCCGTTGGCCTGGCCCGACCGCGCGGTGGGCCGCTCGGACTTCGCCGACACGACCGCCCGCCGGGTCGGTTCCTCCGTGCCCGGGTTCCGCCGGGCGTCCCACATCTCCGGCGCCGGCACAGCCGCGATCGGCCGGCCCTTGGCGTCCTTGAGCAGCAGCCCGCCGGAGCTGTCCTGGCTGAACGAGGAGAGTCCCTTGCCGGTCAGCGGGAACGCCAGCGCCGGAAGCCGGTCCACCGCCTGCCGGTTCTTCACGGTCAGGAACTGCGAGAAGCCGGTCCGGGTGGCCTCGACCACCAGGTCGATGCCGGCGGCCACCTCCGGATAGGTGGCCCGGTTGCCGGCGAGCACCGGTGCGGGCAGGGCGCCGGCCCAGCCCATGCTCAGCCGGCCGTCGCCGACGCCGACCGCGGCCAGTTCCCCGCCGGCCTTGCGGGCACCGGAGATCCGCAGGTCCAGCGGGTGCGCCTGGGCCCGAACCGAGCCGTCGGCGGCGGGCTGGAGGGTGAGGTCGACCGGCACCCACCGGTTGTCGCGCCGCATCCGCACCGGGCCGGTGTGGACGGTCGCCTCCACCTGCCCGTTCGGGTGGGCGACGTACTCCGCGCTCTCGGTGGTCATGCCGGTGATCCGGACCCGCTGGCCGGTCATCCGCGCGGTGACCAGCGCGGCCATCTCGTCGGGGCGGTCCAGCACCCGGTCCGGCGCCTTTGCCGGTGCGGCCTCCGCCGGGTGGTTGGGCACGTCGGTCAGGGTGACCGCGAGGACCGCAGCCATGCCGGCGAGGGTGAAACGACCCAGTCCTGTCCTGCTGAGTCTGGCGACTTGAACGATTGACGCGAATCTTGCACGCGCAGGAGCCACTGACGGCCCTCCCCTGGGGTCGACTGGGCGTTGAGTGAGGGGAACACTACGGTGCGTTAGGAATCCAGGTCAATCAATACTTTGAGCGACTGCCGGGCCACCCACAAAAGGCCAGGTCAGCGGTCCGTGGAAGTTCCACCGACCACGAACAGCAACCGGCCTAGCTGGGCAAATAAGAGTGGATCAGTCTATTTGGAAGCAAATACGCCGATTGATTCCGGCACGTCTGCAAATTCAGCGAAAGGGGCGGGCCGCCGCCCGTGACGGCCCGCACCGTGGAGTGAAGGTGACCTCGGCGGTCGCGGCGCCCTTGGGCGAGACCGGGCTACCGGACCGGACGGATCTCGATCCCGACCTCGGCGGAGAGTGCGGCGGCCATGGCCGCCACCGGGGCGCGGGCGCCGGTGAAGTGCTCGAACTGGCCGACCGCCTGGGCGACCAGCAGATCAAGACCGGACACGACCCGACACCCGGCGGCCCCGGCCGAGGCCGCGAGGGGGGTCGGCCAGGGGGCATACAGCGCGTCGAAGTAGACCGCGCCGGGCCGCCACCGGGCGTCGGCGGCGAGGGAATCGGCGACGCCCTTCGGCACGGTGGAGACCACCACGTCGGCGTCGGTGTGGCGCAGGGCGTCGGCCCAGTCGGCCCCGGCCAGTCGCAGGCCGAGCGCGTCGGCGGCCGGGCGCAGCTCGTCAATCGCCGAGGCTCGCCGGGCCACCACAGTCACGGTGCCCGAGCCGAGGCGGGCGGCGGCGGCCAGGGCGGCCCGCGCGGTGCCGCCCGCGCCGAGCACGGTCACCCGGGCGCCGGGCCGCACGTCGGCCGCCGCCAGCAGCTCGATCATGCCGGCGGCGTCGGTGTTGTCCGCGTACCAGGAGCCGTCGGGCCGGTGGACCAGGGTGTTCGCCGCGCCCATCGCGGCGGCGACCGGCGACACCTCGGCGGCGAGGGCGAGGGTTGCCTCCTTGCACGGCATGGTCACCGACAGCCCGGCCCACTCGGGGCCGAGGCCGGCGACCATGGCCGGCAGTTCCGCCTCCGCGCACTCGATCGTCGTGTACGACCACCCGGCGAGGCCGGCGGCGGCGTAGCCGGCGTTGTGGATCACCGGGGAGAGGGAGTGGCTGATCGGCTTGCCGACCACCGCCGCCCGCCGAGGTGTCGTCATCAGATGATCCCGGCCTCCTTGGCCTTCTTCTGGTTGCGCAACTGCTCCTCGAACGTCTCGGCGAACTCGGAGTGCCCCTGCTTGTCGATCGCCACGAAGTAGAGCCACTTGCCGGGCGGCGGGTCCATCGCCCCCTCCAGGGCCTGCTTGCCCGGGTTGTTGATCGGGGTGGGGATCATCCCGCGCAGCTTCCGGTTGTACGGGTTCTTCTTGTTGTCCAGCTCGGCGTCGGTCATGTCCTTCGACCGCTTGCCCTCCTGGCCGATCGACTCGAAGTAGTAGTTGACCGTGACGTCCATCTCCAGGCAGTTGCACGGGAACTCGCCGTACACCCGGTTGTAGGCGACCCGGGCGACCTTGCCGAGGTCGTCCTTGTTGCCCGCCTCGGCCTGCGCGAGGGACGCGACGATCAACGCCTCGTACGGGCTGATGCCCCCGCGATCCTCCTTCACCCGGTCGACGAACTTCATCCCGTCGGTGACGGTGAGGAAGTTCTCCACCATCAGGGTGAGGATGCTCTCGGCGGTGGCCTTCGGCGGGATCTCGTAGGTGTCCGGGAAGAGGAAGCCCTCGATCGACTTCGTGACCGGTTTGCCGTCGGTGCGTTTGAACCACGAGTCCGGCACGCCGAGCGCCTTCGGGTCCTTCGCGGCGGCCTCGAACTCCTTGACCGGGATCTTGGTCTTCTCCGAGAGCAGCTTGTAGACGCGCTTGGCGGTCGTCCCCTCGGGGATGGTGAGCCCGTTGGTGACCTTGTTCTTGAGGTCCAGCAGCATGACGAGGGCCCGTTCGCCGCTCATCTGCTTGCGCACCTTGTACGTGCCGGGCTGGATGTTCTTGCTGCGCGAGTTCGCCTCGGCCGCCTCGATGAACGCCTTGGCGCTCTTGACCACTCCGGCGGTGTAGAGCGCGCTGGCCATGTCGGCGATCAGCGCGCCCTCCTTGATCTCGACGGTCACCTCGCCGGTGCCGGACCCGTCGTAGTCGGGGGTGACGAAGTAGCCCTGGATCCGGTCGAAGCCGTAGAAGGCCCCGCCGCCGATGACCCCGAGCAGCACGAAGGCCATGAGCAGGGCGAGGACGGTCTTGCCCCGGCCACCGCCCGACTCCCCCTTGCGCTTGCGCACGTAGCTGCGCCGGTGCTTGCCCTTGTCACCGCCCTGCTCCGAGTCGTCGAACCCGAGCTCCAAATCGTCGATCATCGCGTCCGCCTCCGCTGCGCTTCCAGCCAGCTCTGCAGGATCTCGACCGCAGCGGCCTGATCCACCACCGCGCGTTGGCGCTTTCCCCGGACGCCACGCTCGGCAAGCCTACGAGAAGCCACCACGGTCGACATCCTCTCGTCAGTAAGCGTTACCGGAACGGGGGCTATCACCTCAGCCAACCGGTCAGCGTACGCCTTCACATTCTGCGCCGCCGGGCCGTGCTTACCGGCGAGATTGACCGGAAGGCCGACGACCACCTCGACGCACTCGTGCTCCGCGATCAGCCCCACCAGCTCGGCCATGTCGCGGGGCACGGCGTCCTCGGCGCTGGTCAGGTCCCGGGCGAGTGTCACCAGCGGGGTGGCCAGCACCCCGTGCGGATCCGAGCGGGCCACCCCGACCCGGACCTGCCCGACGTCCACCCCCAGGCGGACTCCGCGCCACGATTCGGTCATCAGTCCTTCACCTTGCCCTGGCACGAGTGAGGGCGAACCGGCATGGTCCGCCCTGCCTCGACGTGCGATGCGCTCACGCGTCGGCGATCGCCTTCTCGACGGTGGCGAGCAGCTTCGGCGCCTCGGCGGCCGGCAGGCCGCCGCCCTGGGCGAGGTCGTCGCTGCCGCCACCCCGGCCGGAGAAGGCGGCCTTGACCAGGTCCTTCGCGGTGAGTCCCCGGCTCCGGGCGGCGGCGTTCACGGCCACCACCAGGGACGCCTTGCCGTTCGAACGCGCCGCCACAGCCACCACAGCCGGTCGCGCCGGGTCGATCCGGCCCCGGATCTCCTGGGCCAGGGTCCGCACGTCGTTGCCGGCCGCGCCCTCGGGCGCCTCGGTGCCGACGTACGCCACCCCGCGGACGTCCTTCGCCTGCCCGGCCAGGGCCGCCGCGCCGCCGAGCACGAGCTGGGCGCGCAGCTTCTCCAGCTCCTTCTCCGCGTCGCGGAGCTGGGTGACGGTCTGCTCCACCCGGTCGGCGACCTGGTCGCCGGGCACCCGGAACAGCTCGGCGAGCCGGGAGACCAGCAGGTGCTCACGGGCCAGGAAGCCGAAGGCGTCCATGCCCACCAGGGCCTCGATCCGCCGCACCCCGGAACCGACCGACGCCTCGGAGAGGATCTTGACCAGGCCGAGCTGCGCCGAGCGGGCCACATGGGTGCCGCCGCACAGCTCGCGGGCGTAGTCGCCGACCTCGACGACGCGGACCCGCTCGCCGTACTTCTCGCCGAACAGCGCCATCGCGCCGATCCGGCGGGCCTCCTCCTGGGTGGTGATGAAGGCGTGCACCTCCAGGTCGGCCAGGAGCACCTCGTTGACCTGCTGCTCCACGTCGTGCAGCACGCTGGGCGACACCCCCGTCGGGGTGTTGAAGTCGAACCGCAGCCGACCCGGGGCGTTCAGCGAACCGGCCTGGGTGGCCGACTCGCCGAGGAAGTTGCGCATCGTCTGGTGCACCAGGTGGGTGGCGGTGTGCGAACGGGAGATCGCCCGCCGCCGGGTCACGTCGATCTCGGCGTACCCGGTCTCGCCGGCGCGCACCTCGCCCCGGACCACCCGGGCCCGGTGCACGATCAGGCCCGGCACCGGCTGCTGGACGTCGAAGACCTCGACCTGCCCGCCGCCGACGGTGATCAGGCCCTGGTCGGGCTGCTGACCGCCGCCCTCGGCGTAGAACGGGGTGGTGTCGAGCACCAGCTCGACCGTGTCGCCCTCGACAGCCGCGCCGACCTCGCCGCCGCCGGCCAGCACCGCGCGGACCCGGGACTCCCGGTTCAGCTCGGTGTAACCGGTGAACTCCACCGGCCCGCCCGCGTCCAGCACCGACCGGTACGCCGACACGTCGGTGTGCCCGGTCTTGCGCGCCCGCGCGTCGGCCTTGGCCCGGTTGCGCTGGTCGGCCATCAGCCGGCGGAAGCCCTCGGCGTCCACCGTCAGGCCCTGCTCGGCCGCGATCTCCAGGGTCAGGTCGATCGGGAAGCCGTACGTGTCGTGCAGCTGGAACGCCTTGTCGCCCGTCAGCGCCGCCTTCCCCGCCGACCTGGTCTCGGCGATCGCCGTGTCCAGGATCGTGGTGCCGGCACGCAGCGTGGAGAGGAAGGCGTCCTCCTCGGCGTACGCGTACTGGGAGATCCGGTCGAACTCGGCCGCCAGCTCCGGGTACGACGGGGCCATGCAGTCCCGGGCCACCGGTAGCAGCTCGGGCAGCGCCCGGTCCTGGTAGCCCAGCAGCCGCACCGACCGGATCGCGCGGCGCACGATCCGGCGCAGCACGTAACCGCGCCCCTCGTTGCTCGGGGTGACCCCGTCGCCGATCAGCATCAGCGCCGTGCGGACGTGGTCGGCGATCACCCGCAGCCGCACGTCGTCGGGGTGTGACTCGCTGGCCACCTGGCCGGAGTGCGCGCCGTACCGCTTGCCGGTCAGCTCGGCGGCCCGGTCCAGGATCGGCCGGACCTCGTCGATCTCGTAGAGGTTGTCGACGCCCTGGAGGATGGAGGCCATCCGCTCCAGGCCCATGCCGGTGTCGATGTTGTTCGCCGGCAGCTCACCGACGATCCGGAAGTGCTCCTTGCTGGTGATGTCGGCGATCTCGTACTGCATGAAGACGAGGTTCCAGAACTCCATGTACCGGTCCTCGTCGACCTCCGGCCCGCCCTCACGCCCGTACTCCGGGCCCCGGTCGTAGAACATCTCGGAGCTCGGCCCGGCCGGACCGGGGATGCCCATCGACCAGAAGTTGTCCGTCCTGCCCCGGCGGACGATCCGCTCGGCCGGCACCCCCACGGAGCGCCAGATCCGGAACGCCTCGTCGTCGTCGAGGTAGACCGTCGGCCAGACGCGCTCCGGGTCCAGCCCGTAGCCGCCCTGCGCGATCGGCTTGGTGACCAGGTCCCAGGCGAGCGGAATCGCCCCGTCCTTGAAGTAGTCACCGAAGGAGAAGTTGCCGTTCATCTGGAAGAACGTGCCGTGCCGGCTGGTCTTGCCGACCTCGTCGATGTCCGGGGTGCGGATGCACTTCTGCACGCTGACCGCCCGCCGGTACGGCGGGGCCTGCTGCCCCAGGAAATAGGGGACGAACTGCACCATGCCGGCGTTGACGAACAGCAGGTTCGGGTCGCTGATGGCGGGCAGCGGAGCGGACGGCACCACGGCATGGCCGTTCGCCTCGAAGTACCCGAGGTACCGCCGCTTGATCTCCGCCGTCCTCATCGCTGGCGATCCTCCGGAAAGATCTCTCGGTCACCGATGCTCGGGTCCTCCCGGAGCTCGGCGAACTGGTCGTCGAACGCCTCACCCCGGGCGAAGGCCTCGTGGATCTCCTGCTCCCGCTCGGCCATCCCGATCCGGACGTCCTCCACGAAGCCACGCAGCGACTCCACCAGCCCGCCAGCGGATTGTGACAGGCCTCCGGCGATGCCGGCCGGCGTGTACGCCTGCGCGGTACGGGTCGCCTTACGGACCACCACCACGCCGACAGCCAACCCGATGCCCAGCCAGAACAGGCGCCTCATGATTTCATCCCTCCGTCGCCGGCCGGCTCAGCCGTTGCCGCGCTTGGCCGCGCGACGCTGCTGCTTGATGGTGTCGCGTACGTCACGCTCGGTCTCGGCGTTGCGCCGGGCGGAAGCGGCCCGCCGCACGCCGTAGCCGAACGCGGCCACCTTCACCAGCGGGTTCGCCGCGGCGGCGGAGACCACGGTGGCCAGGTTCGCCACGTTCGCCGTCACGTTCTGGGCGTGGGTGGTCATGGTGTCCACCTTGGCCAGTTGAAGGTTCACCCCGTCCAGCGAGGTCTGCACCTGCTCCAGCGCGGTGTTCACGTTCTTCACCGTGGTGTTGACGTCCCCGAGCAGCGGCGCGGTGCGGTCATTGACATCGTTGATCATCCGGGTCGTGGCATCCACGGTGTGCCGCAGGCGCAGGATCGGCACCGCCAGCACGAGCACCAGCATCAGGAACGCCCCGGCCGCGATCAGCGCAGCGATCTGTCCACCATCCACGCATGTCCTCCTCAAGCAGAGTTCCGGGACCCGACGTCCCGGAACGCGCGACCGTCATACCCACACCGGCGCTCGACGACCCTCGCCGGGTCAGCGGGAGCAGGCGGGCCTGCCAGCTCCAGACCCTACCGTCAGTTATGAAACCCGGCTCACGACGGTGAGGGTGTCGGCTCGCCGAGTGGATCCTCGCTCAGGGTCGGGAAGGGATCCTCGCCGGTGAGTGACGGGTCGGTGCTCGGCTGCGGCCGGGTCCGCTCGTCGTCGATCGCGTTGCGGACCTTCACCGACACCAACGAGCCGGTGCACTCCCGCGCTGCGGGCGAGGCCTGCGGCGTCGGCGCGGGCTCGCCGTCGACCGGCGGCGGGACGCAGGTCGGCTCACGCACCCACAGGTCGAGGGTCAGCTCGTCGCGGCGCCAGCACGTGTACACGCCCTTCGCCTGCTGCTCCGGGCAGCGGCTCACCTTCCACGCCCGCCAGCCGTCCCCGGTCAGGGCGCGCTCGTACGCCTTCGTGGTCTCCTTCACCGGCCGCTCGGACTCGACGGTGCGCTCGCGCAGCCGGCACTCCTCCAGGCACCAGCGGCTGCCGCTGACGTTGTCGACGCTCTCCGTGGCCGCCCAGCCGGGTACGTCCAGCTCGTCCAAGGTGTCGAAGACCGGGTCGTGGCTCAGCGCCCGGAGGCCGAAATAGAGCGGGATCGCGCCGAGCAGCACCAGGCTGACCAGGGCGAGCACGCCCATCCGGAGCCGGCGGCGCTCCCGCATCCGCCGGCGCAGCTCCGAGCGGGCACCGCGCAGGCCGCCGGGGCCGGCGGGGTCGTCAGCGCTGTCGGGGCTGCCAGGGCCGGCGGGGTCGTCAGCGCCGTCGGGGCCGTCGGGCCGCAGCGTCACCCCGCCCGCGGTCCGCCCGGCGGGCTCCGGCCCGGGTCCGTCGGCGGGAGGCACCATCACGGTGGCCCGGGCGACTGCGGGTGGCTGCTCGGAACGGGCCGGGGACGGGCCGGCGGCGCGCTCGCCGCGACCGGGCTCGTGCTGTGGCGGGGCGGCCCGGCCGGTCGCCCGGTCCTCCGGCCCGCCGTCGGGGGCCGCCACCCGGGCCACGGGGGGACGGACGGCGGGGTTGGCGGGTGCGCCGGGCGGGGTCGCCCGGCCTGCGAGGACGCCTGGGCGGACCCCGGCCTCCGGCGGAGTTCCAGGGGCGGACTCGGCACCCGGACGCGGACCGGCAGCGCCGGGCCGGGCACCGGGGGCCGTACCCGGGGCGGGGGCGGCACCGGGTCCGGGGGCGGCACCCGGGCGCGGGACGAGCCCGGTCGGGCCGGCCGACGACCGGCGGTCCTCGGGGACGGCCGCCCGGCCCGGGTGCGGTGCGTCGGCGGGCGCGCCGGGGCGGGCGGTGCCCCACGCCGGACCCGACGGTCGGAGCTGGCCGGTCCCGGGGTCGCGGGGCCCACCGATCTCGCCGGTGCCCGGCTCGCCCGGGATCCGCTCCCGGGGCGGCCGGGCCTCACCGGCGACGCGTTCGTGCGGCGGCCGGATCTCGCCCGTACCCGGCTCCCGGGGCGGCCCGACCTCGCCGGGGCGGGGAGCCGCCGGCGGGCGGGGCGGGGCGGCGGCCCGGGCGGTGGCGGGCGGGCCGGAGTCCCCCGGCCCAGCGGCAGGTTCGGCACCCGACCGGCTCCGGCCGACGGACGCCCGCCCAACGTCGCCGACGACCCGGCGGGCGCCGGTCGGTTCCCCGACCGGGGGCACGACGGCCGGCGGCGCAGGCGGCACGGCCGCACGGTTGACCATCGGCATGGCGGGGTCGGTGTGGCTGCCGCGGCCGGCCTGGCGGGGCCACTCCGCCGGGCGCTGCGGACGGTCGTCCCTGCCCGACGTCGCCGCGCCCCGCTCGTCGGGGCCCTCGTCCGCCGGGCCGGCGGGGGTGCCCCGGCGGCGAGCGGCGGACTCGTCCGGGCCCGGCTCGGGCCGGCCTCGCCGCAGCCCGCCCTCGCCCTGGGCCGCGGTCGGTGGCGGACCGGCCGGCAGCCCGGGCACCGGGGGGGCGTTGCCGCTGAGCGGAACGACCGGCGGCGGCTCCTCGGTGGCACGCCGGCGACCGGTCGGGCGGGCGACGGGCGGGACCGGCCCGGCGACACCACGGCCGGTCGGCTCGTCCGGCCCGGCCACGACGGGACCGCCGGGGACCCGGCCGGGGTGCTCCCCCGGCTCGCGCCGGGGCGAGTCGGCCGGGGCCGGGTGGGACGCGCCGACGACGGGAGGCTGCGCCGGCGTGGCGCGGCGGGGTGGCGGGGTCGACTCCGGGGCCGGGCGGCGCGCGGCGGCGGTGGCCCGGCCGGCGGGCGGCGGCCCACCCGGGCCGACCGGCCAGCCGCCGGTCGGGGGCTGGCCTCCGCCTACGGCCGGAGCTGCCGGCGGGCCCGGTGGGCGGGGGGGGTGTCCGGGGACGCTGGCCCCCGGCGTGGCTCCCTGCGGCCGGGGTTGGTCCCCCGGCGAGCCGCCGGGACCGGCCGGACGGGGCTGGTCGCGGGCCGGCTCCGGGCCGACCTGCCCAGGCCGTGGCGCGGCGTCTGCCGGGTACGGCGGCCGGGCCGGCTGCGCCACGGGGTACGGCGGGTGGGCCGGCGCAGTCGGTGGTGCGGCCGGAGCGGACAGTGGTGCGGGCGGCGGGGTCGGGCCCTGAGCCGGGCGGACCGGCGGGGCCGCCGGTGACGGGGGCGTGCCGTGCGGCAGGCGGGGCGGGGCAGCCGGGGCGGGGCGGGGGCCCGGCTCCGGCGAACCGGGCCACGGCCCGTCGACCGGGCGGGGCCGGGCGGGGCCGGGTTCACCGCCGCGCACCGGGGGCGCGGCCGGGGGGCCGGCCGGGCCGCCGCGCCGGGCCGCCGGGTCGGGGCGGCGGCCCGACGGCGGAACCTCGCCGGGTGGGAGGCCGTCGGGGCCCAGCTCGCCGCGCTGCTGCTTGGCGGACCGCAGGTCGTCGATCCAGCCGAACTCCTCGCCGCTCACCGGCTCCTCGGGCTCGCTGTCGGGTCGGCCCCGACCCCACCGACGCCCCTTGGCGCGCTGTTCGCGCCGCTCGTCGGGGTCGTCCTCCGGTCGCTCCGAACCACGGGATCTCACTGCTGACCCTCCCCGACGGCGTCTGCGCCGTCCTCGTCCGCCACGGTGGCGTGCCCGTTGCCCGACAGGTGGCGGCCGTTCCCGGCGGGCCCCGGCGCGTCCGGACGCGCCGGGGCGGGCAGCCCTCGGACGATCCGGCGCAGCAACGGCAGCCGGTTGGCCACCGACCGCTCGGCACCGTGCCCGCTGGGCCGGTAGTAGTCGGCCCCGACGAGGTCGTCCGGAGCGTACTGCTGGGTGACCACCCCTCGTGGGTCGTCGTGCGGGTAGCGGTAGCCCACGCCGTGACCGAGCCCGCGGGCCCCGGAGTAGTGGGCGTCGCGCAGGTTGCGGGGCACCGGCCCGCCCCGCCCGGCGCGGACGTCGGCCATCGCGGCCCCGATCGCGCTGGTCGCCGAGTTGGACTTCGGCGCGGTCGCCAGGTGGATCACCGCCTGGGCAAGGTTGAGCTGGGCCTCCGGCAGGCCGACGAACTCGACCGCGTGGGCGGCGGCGGTGGCCACGCCCAACGCGGTCGGGTCGGCCATCCCGACGTCCTCGCTGGCGAAGATGACCAGGCGCCGGACGATGAACCGGGCGTCCTCACCGGCCACCAGCATCCGGGCCAGCCAGTGCAGCGCGGCGTCCACGTCGGAGCCGCGCATGCTCTTGATCAGGGCGCTGGTGACGTCGTAGTGGGCGTCGCCGGCCCGGTCGTAGCGCACTGCGGCGACGTCCACCGCCTGCTCGGCGGTGGCCAGCTCGATCCGCTCGACGCCCAGCGCGGTGGCCGAGGCGGCAGCCGCCTCCAGCGCGGTCAGCGCCTTGCGCACGTCGCCGCCGGCGAGGCGGACGAGGTGGTCCTCGGCATCGGTCTCGAGGGTGAGCGCGCCGGCGAGGCCGCGGGGGTCGGTGACCGCGCGGCGCAGCAGGCCGCGCACGGCGGCGTCGTCCAGCGGCTGGAGGGTGAGCAGCACGCACCGGGACAGCAGCGGCGAGATGACAGAGAAGTACGGATTCTCGGTGGTCGCCGCGAGCAGGGTGACCGTGCGGTCCTCGACGGCGGCGAGCAGCGAGTCCTGCTGGGTCTTGCTGAACCGGTGCACCTCGTCGATGAACAGCACGGTCGGCGGGCCGCCCGAGCGGCGCTGCCGGCGGGCGGTTTCGATCACCGCGCGGACGTCCTTCACCCCGGCGGAGAGCGCCGACATCGCCACGAAGCGGCGGTCGGTGGCCCGGGCCACCAGGTGGGCGATGGTGGTCTTGCCGCTGCCCGGCGGGCCCCAGAGGATCACCGACATCGGGGTGACGCCGCCGACGAGCTGGCGTAGCGGGGCGCCGGGGGCGAGGAGGTGGTCCTGCCCGACAAGCTCGTCGATGCCGGCCGGGCGCATCCGGACGGGCAGGGGCGAGTCGGCCGACACCGGAGTGAAGCCGTCGACGCCGACGGACCCCGTGGGGGCGCCGGGCGCCCCGGCGGGCGCAGCGAGGGAGAAGAGGGCGTCGGACTCCATCGGGAAGACACTACCGGGCCGGGTCCGCGCCGCCGGAACTGCGGCGCGGACCCGGCCCGGAGTGATCGATTCCGGTCAGCCTCGACCCGGGCGCCGGCCCCGGTACCAGCGGCCACGGCCACCGCCGCCACCGCCACCGCCACCGCGCGGGCCGCTGCCGACGCCGGCCAGGTAGAGGGAGAGCAGCAGCAGACCGAGCATCAGCAGGGTGTGTACGTTGAAAAGGTCCGGTGCGCCGAAGTTGGTGTCGAGCAGGTCGATCAACAGGGCGAAGCCGAAGACGATGGCCGCGAGAATGGCGAGCATGTCGGTCCTCCGGTGGGGGTTCGCAGTAGGTCGCCGGGTGATGTACCCAACCGGTCCGATCGCCAATCTCCACCGTGGATGGGCCGTCCGCACAGGTCGGTCACCGCCCGGGGTCGGCGCCCCCGGCGGACGCGGCGACCGTCCTGGCGGGATCGGGCGCGGAACCGGGCGCGGAGGGCGGGGTCGCGTGACGGGCGGCCCGCCAGGCCGGCAGGTAGAGCGGCGCGGCCAGGGCGAGCACCACCGCGCCGACCAGCATCGCCGTGCTGACGCTGGTGCGGTCGGCCAGCACGGTCAGCGCCACCGCGCCCAGGGCGCCGGCGGGCTGGCCCATCATCGAGTTCAGCGAGAGCACGCTGGTCCGGTACGGGCCGTCGACCTGCCGGTGCAGCAGCCCCAGGTGCAGCGGGTTCGACGCGCCGTGCACGGTGTAGCAGGCCAGGTACGCGACCAGCACCCCGACCGGGCCGGCGAGCAGCCCCATCCCGACCACGGTCGCGCCCTGGAGAACCCGCAGCAGCGCGGCGCCGGGCGCCGCCCCCGGCCAGCGCAGCAGCAGCGGGGTCAGCGCGGCCCCGGCGGCCGAGGCGAGCCAGGCGGCGGAGCTGGCGGGGCCGAGCAGGGCGGCGGCCCGCTCGGGGTCGCCGACCACCTCGGCGAGGCGGACCGGCAGCAACGACTCGAAGGTGACCATGCCGAAGCCCCAGAACAGCTCCACCGCCACCAGGGCGAGCAGCACCCGGGAGCGGCGCAGCAGGCCGAACGCCTGGCCGACCATCCGGGGTGCCTCGGCGACCGACGCGCGCAGCGCCCCGGATCCCCGGCCGGGGCGGACCTCAACCAGCAGCACCAGCAGCGCGGCCAGTGCCACCGCCTGCATCACGAAGGCGACCAGCACCGGCACGGTCAGCGCGCTCACCGGGCCGACCGGGCCGAGCGCGATCAGGCCGCCGCTGAGCAGCGCGCCGCCGGCGATGGCGACACCGGCGACCGTGCCGGCGTGGCCGAGGCCGCGCTCGTACTCGGCGTCGGGGTCGGCCGCGAGAGTGGCGTCGACGTACCAGGACTCCAGGGGGCCGCTGTCGAGCGCCCGGTAGGCCCCCTGGACCGCGAAGACCAGGAAGAACAGGGCTACGGAGTCGGCCACCGCGAACAGCGCCAGGGAGACCAGGTTGAGCACCCCGGCGGCGACCAGCACCGGCTTTCGGCCCAGCGCGTCGGCGACCCCGCCGGTGGGCAGCTCCAGCGCCAGCACCACCAGGCCCTGCGCGGTGACGGCCAGGCCGATCTGGGACAGCGTCAGGCCGCGCTCCTGCATCAGCAGGATCATGACCGGGATCAGCAGGCCGGTGGGCAGCCAGCGCAGGCCGTAGAGGGCGAGGTAGCGGAACCGGACCTGGCGCACGGTGAGGGTGCTCACCGGGTCTCTCCGATCATCGGGTACCCGGCCAGGAAGACGTGCACCGGCTGGGCGTCCGGCTCGTCGGGGACGGACTCCTCGCGGTAGCGCATGAGGACCTGCCACATCTCCGCTTCGAGCGCTTGGAGCCGGGCCGGTCCCAGGTGGAGCAGGGCGTCGCTCATGCCGGCGGCGTCCCGCCACGCGGGAGACCAGTCCGGGCGGGCGGCGAACCACCGTTCGGCCCGCTCGGCGAGCAGTCGCACCTGGTCACCCTGGATCCACTCGATCGCGGCCCGGGCGTCCGGGTCGTCGTCGTAGTCCGTCGGCTCCCAGTCGGTCACGTCGTGCGCGGCGCGCCACCAGCGCTGCCGGCCGATGGCCCGGTCCGGGTCCTCCACGACCAGCCCCACCTCGGCGAGCTGCCGCAGGTGGTAGCTGGTGGCGCCGGTGTTGGTGTCGAGCTTCCCGGCGAGGGCCGTGGCGGTCGCCGGGCCGGCGACCCGCAGCGCGCCGAGCAGCCGCAGCCGCAGCGGATGCGCGAGCACCCGCACCTGTCGGTGGTCCAGCCGGACGACGCTGGGCGTTCCTGGCGAGGTTTCGCTGTCCATGCCTGCACCATAGCCATGCACACTTTGTGTGCACAATACTTGTGCATAGAAAGTGTGCAGCATCTGACGGTGGCGGCGGGGACGGTCAGGGGGCGAGGAGTTCGGTGATCCCGCGCAGGCGGGTGTGGAGCAGGGCGGCGGCGCGGGAGCTGTCGAGGCGTACCTCGATGGGGCGGACCAGGCCGGACGCGGCGCTGGTGGCCGTCTTCAGGCCGGCCGGGTCGACGCCGTAGCGGCGGGCCACCAGCAGCCCCAGCTCGGCGCGGCTGACCGCCTCCGGGCCGGCCACGTTGAGCAGGCCGGCGTGGTCGCCCTCGACCAGCTCCAGCACGGCGGCGGCCAGGTCGGACACGTCGACCGGGCAGCGGGCCTCGTCGGTGAACAGGCTCGCCCGGCCGGCCAGGGCGTCCAGGCAGAGCCGGACCTGCTTGCTCCGCTCGTCGCCCACGATCAACGAGGTACGCACCAGCACCGCCCCCGGGTCGACGGCCCGCACCGCGGTCTCCGCCGCCGCCTTCGCCGCCCCGTACGCGAAGACCGGGGTGGGCACCTCGTCGTCGGCGTACGGCTCGGGCCGGCCGGCGTGCAGCGCGTCGCTGGACAGGTGCACCAGCCGGGCCCCCGCCTCGGCGGCGGCGTACGCGACGTGGGCCGCGCCGTCGGCGGTGACCGTCCAGTCGTCGTACCGGTAGGGGGTGCTCACCACGGCGGCGGGCCGGACCGCCGCGACCAGCGCGCGCACGGCGGCCCGGTCGGTCACGTCGAGCCGGCGCGCCTCGACCCCGGGCACCTCGACGGGGTTCGCGTGGTACGTGCCGACCACCCGCCGCCCCGCTGCCACGGCCTGCCGGCACACCTCGGCGCCGAGGTACCCGCTGGCACCCACCACGAGCAGCGTCACGCGCTCCCCCTCCACGGCGGCGGGGCGTCACCTCGGTGACGCCCCGCCGAACCCTGCGAAAAGACCGGTCAGACCGGGTCGGCCACCGGGGCGGCCGGGCCGGCGGTGCCGGTGTGCGCGGCGGCGGCCGGCTTCGGCTTGCCGTCGATGCCCGCCTCGGCGCGCTGCTGCCCGGTGATCGGGGTCGGCGCGCCGGTCAGCGGGTCGAACCCGCCCCGGGTCTTCGGGAACGCGATGACCTCGCGGATCGAGTCCGCGCCGGCCAGCAGCATGCAGACCCGGTCCCAGCCGAACGCGATGCCGCCGTGCGGCGGGGCGCCGTACTTGAACGCCTCCAGCAGGAAGCCGAACTTGTCCTGCGCCTCCTCGGGGGTGATGCCGAGCAGGTCGAAGACCCGCTTCTGCACGTCCCCCCGGTGGATACGGATGGAGCCGCCACCGATCTCGTTGCCGTTGCAGACGATGTCGTACGCGTAGGCCAGGGCCCGGTCCGGGGCCTCCTCGAACCGGTCGACCCACTCGGTGTTCGGGGAGGTGAACGGGTGGTGCACGGCCGTCCAGCCGCCCTCGTCCGTCCGTTCGAACATCGGGGCGTCGACGACCCAGCAGAACGCCCAGGCGGACTCGTCGATCAGCTTGGCCCGCTTGGCGATCTCGATCCGGGCCGCGCCGAGCAGCTCCTGCGCCTCCCGGGTGGCCGTGCTGGCGGCGAAGAAGACCGCGTCGCCCGGCTTCGCGCCGACCGCGTCGGCCAGCCCGGCCAGGTGCTCGGCGGAGAGGTTCTTCGCCACCGGGCCGCGCGCCTCGCCAGTCTCGGCGTCGAGCACCACGTACGCCAGGCCCCTGGCCCCGCGCGCCTTGGCCCAGTCCTGCCAGCCGTCCAGCTCCTTGCGGCTCTGGCCCGCCCCGCCCGGCATGACGACCGCGCCGACGTACCCGCCCGCGTCGATCGCGCCGGCGAAGACCCGGAACGCGGTGCCGCGCAGGTAGTCGGTCAGCTCGGTCAGCTCGACGCCGTAACGCAGGTCGGGCTTGTCGGAGCCGTACCGGGCCATGGCGTCGTGCCAGGTGATCCGCGGGATCGGCCGGGAGATCTCGTGGCCGGCGAGGTCCTTCCACAGCGTCGAGACGATCGCCTCGCCGAGGTCGATCACGTCGTCCTCGGTGACGAAGGACATCTCGATGTCGAGCTGGGTGAACTCCGGCTGCCGGTCGGCGCGGAAGTCCTCGTCCCGGTAGCAGCGGGCGATCTGGTAGTACCGCTCCATGCCGCCGACCATCAGCAGCTGCTTGAACAGCTGCGGGGACTGCGGCAGGGCGTACCAGCTGCCGGGCTGGAGGCGGACCGGGACCAGGAAGTCGCGGGCACCCTCCGGGGTGGACCGGGTCAGCGTCGGGGTCTCGATCTCCAGGAAGTCCCGCTCGTGCAGCACGCCCCGGGCGAGCTGGTTGGCCCGCGAGCGCAGCCGCATCGCCTTCGCCGGGCCGCCCCGGCGCAGGTCGAGGTAGCGGTACTTGAGCCGGATGTCGTCGCCGGCCTCCACCTGGTCGTCGACCGGCAGCGGCAGCGGCGCGGCCTCGGAGAGCACCTCCAGCTCGCTGGCGGTCACCTCGATCTCGCCGGTGGGCAGCTCCGGGTTCTCGTTGCCCTCGGGGCGGCGGGTCACCTCGCCGATCACCTTCACGCAGAACTCGTTGCGCAGCGCGTGGGCGTCCTCCTCGCGGAAGACCACCTGGACGATGCCGGAGCCGTCGCGCAGGTCGACGAAGATGACACCGCCGTGGTCGCGCCGGCGGGCCACCCACCCGGCGAGCGTCACCGTGGTGCCGGCGTCCGTCGCGCGCAGGCTGCCGGCGTCATGGGTACGGATCACGGCTTGCGTCTCCCTCATCTGCGGTCGGTCTGCCCCCGCATTCTGTCAGGGCGCCCCGTTCCCCGCCGCCACCGGGCGGCCGACGGCACCCGGACGGCGCCGCCACCGGGTGAGCCCGGCGCACGCCGGCCCGGGCCCCGTCCCGCGCCACACATGGCGGTCGCGGAGCGCGCCCGCGTACCGTGTGGCGGTGCGCGCCGTACCCCGCTGGGCCCTGCTCTCCTCCGCCGCCGCCCCGGTGTTCCTGATCGGTGGCTGGACGCTCGCGGCGGCCCGGCAGCCGGGCGGCTTCGACCAGGTGGGCGGCACGATCAGCGCGCTCGCGGCGGTCGACGCCGCGGACCGGTGGATCATGACCGTCGGGCTGCTCGGCCTGGGGCTGTGCCACTGCCTGACCGCGGCCGGGCTGCGACCGGCGCGGCCCGCCGGCCGCCTGCTGCTCGCCCTCGGCGGGGTGGCCACGCTGGCCGTGGCGGCCCTCCCGCTGCCGGCCATGAGCGGCACCTCCGCCCCGCACCGCGCCGCCGCCGTGGTCTCCTTCGGCGCGCTGGCGCTCTGGCCGGCCCTCGCCGCGCCGACGCGCCGCCCGCCCGGCGACGCCGCCGCGGTGCCGGCATCCCACGGTACGGCCGCAGCGGCGCTGCTGCTGGGCCTGGTGGGCTGGCTGGTCGTGGAGCTGGTCGGTGGCGGTGCCCGGCTCGGCCTGGCCGAGCGGGTGGCGGCCGGGGCCGAGGCGCTCTGCCCGTTGCTGGCGGTGCTGGCCCTCGGTGGTGGCCGACGGCAAGCGGGTGGTACCCAGTGACCGGCCCTCCGGCCGGCGCGCCTGCCGGTCGCCGCCCTCTCCCGGTACGCCGGAAGCGGGCCACCGGGAGGCCGGCGACCCGCTTCGCGGACGGTGCGGTGGATCAGATGATGCTGACGCCGTAGACGCTCATCGGCTCGGTGACCGGCTGGAAGAACGTGGTGCCGCCGGAGGAGCAGTTGCCGCTGCCGCCGGAGGTGAGGCCGACGGCGCTGCTGCCGCTGAACAGCGAGCCGCCGCTGTCGCCGGGCTCGGCGCAGACGTTGGTGCGGATCAGGCCGGAGACGCTGCCCTCGGCGTAGTTCACCGTGGCGTTGGTCGCGTTCACCGTGCCGCCCTTCAGGCCGGTGGTGCTGCCGGAGCGCTGCACGCTCTGGCCGACGTAGGCGTTGGCCGCGCCGGTGACGTCCCGGTAGCTGCCGTTGTAGAGGGATACGTTGCCGGTCGCGTTGGCGGAGTTGCTGTGCCGGACGATGCCGTAGTCGTTGCCCGGGAAGCTGCTGCCGGTACGGGTGCCCAGGACGTTGGTCTGGCCCGAGTTGGAGTACCAGCTCGCGGAGATGTTGGTGCAGTGCCCGGCGGTCAGGAAGAAGGTCGTGCCGGCGCTGTTGCGGACGTTGAAGCCCAGCGAGCAACGACCGCCGCCACCGGCGTAGATCGCCTGGCCACCGGAGATCCGGGTGCTCAGCACGCCGGCCTCGGCCTCGACGCGGACGGCGCCGCCGGTCCGGGCGGCAGCGGCCTTGACCTGCTCCAGCTTGGCACCGGTGACGGTGCTGTCGACGGAGACGACGACCTGGTTGGTGACCGCGTCGGTCCACCAGGCGGTGCCCGGGATCTTCGCCGAGCGCTCCAGCTCGGCGGTGGCCCGGTTGAGCTCCACGGCGCCCCGCTTCACGACCTTCGCGGTCGCGCCGGAGGCGCGGACCTGACGGGCGGCGGCCTCGTCGGTCACGGTGACGACCATCTTGCCGCTGGCGTCGGCGTACGTGCCGGCGGAGCGGTCACCGAGCCGCTCGGCCAGGGTGGCCGCGGCGTCGGGCGAAGCGGGCGAGGGCGCGGCCTGGGCGGGCGCGCCGATCAGCGCGCCGGCGACCAGGGTGCCGGCCGCGGCTACGGACGCGGCGCGGAGCAGCGATGACCTCGTGGGTCGCATATAACAACCTCCCGGAAGGGGGTGACGGGTCGCGCCGGGGGTTGACGGACCCGAGGACCAAGCGCCCGGATCTGGGGGGAACCGACCCGGCAAAGTGAAGTATTCACATATTTAAGATCACCGGCAAGGCCTGACTCCACCCGTCCCGCCCGAGCCGCACACGACGCGGACCAGCAATTGTGGCCACCGGCATCGATCTATAGTATCGATGGACTCCGATTTGTCTCATCGGCACCCGTGATCCGGAGGCCACCATGAACCCTGTTCGACGCGTCCTGGCCACCCTCGCCGCCGCCACCATCCTCGTCCCGCTCGGCGCCACCGCCGCCCACGCCGACAGCCACGCCGACGCCGGCCCGGCACCCGCCTCGATGGCCAGTCTCGGCGACTCGATCACCCGCGGCTTCAACGCCTGCGGCTGGTTCGTCGACTGCACCTCCCGCTCGTTCAGCACCGGCGACACGTCCTCGGTGGACAGTCACTACCTGCGCATCCGGGCGGTCAACCCGGCGATCGCCGGGAACAACCACAACGACGCGAAGACCGGCGCGAAGTCCGCCGACATGCCCGGCCAGGCCGCCACCGCGGTCGGCCAGGGCGTCGGGTACGTGACGATGCTGATCGGCGCCAACGACGCGTGCACCGGCTCGGAGTCGACGATGACGCCGGCGGCCACCTACCGGGCCAACATCGACGCCGCGCTCGACCGGATCAGGGCGGGCCTGCCCGACGCCCGGGTGCTCCTGGTCAGCGTTCCGGACATCCACCGGCTCTGGTCGGTCGGCAAGGACAGCGGCAGCGCCCGCACCGCCTGGTCGCTGTTCAGCATCTGCCAGTCCATGCTGGCCAACCCCACGTCCACGGCGCAGGCCGACGTGGACCGGCGGGCCCGGGTCCGCCAGCGGGTGGTCGACTACAACACCCAGCTCGCCCAGGCGTGCGCCGCGTACGGCCCGAACTGCGACTTCGACGACAACGCCGTGTTCGGCTACTCGTTCACCCTGGGTCAGCTCTCCAGCTGGGACTACTTCCACCCGAACAGCACCGGCCAGCAGGTGCTCGCCAACGTCTCGTACGCCGCCGGCTTCGGCTGGTGACCAGAGGTCCCGGCGCCCCCCACCCTCGCGGTGGACGCACCAGCACGGCGTGATGTCGCACCTGACCCCCGCCGAGCGGGGACGCGCCGGGCCCGTCAGCCCTCAGGCCCTACCCCGCCAGCCTGACCCCCACCCACCCCGGCGATCTTGCACTTAGGGCCCGCGAACTGGGCGTGATGCGGCTTTTGCGGGGGCCGCAACCGCAAGATCGCGGGAGAGGGGGGTGGGGTGGGGTGGGGTGGGGGTTAGCGGGTGGCGGCGAGGCGGGCGGCTCGGGCGTCGCGCTTCTCCTCGAAGCGGGACGCGTGGGTCTCGAGGGTGTCCAGGTGGGCGGCGATCTCATCGCGAGCCGCCTCGCCGTCGGCGTTCAGGCCGGAGACGTTGAACACGTCCCACTGACGCAGCACCGGGACGACCACCTCGTCACGGTGCTGGCGCAGGTCGTAGATGCCGGCGAGGGCGATCGCCACCGACTTGCGGGCGAAGCCCTCGATGCCCACACCGGGCATCTGGAAGTCCGCCAGCACCTCGGCGATCGCCCGCATCGTCTGGCTCGGGTCGAGGTCCAGGGCGGCGGCGAGCAGATTGCGGTAGAAGACCATGTGCAGGTTCTCGTCGGCCGCGACGCGGGCCAGCAGCGCCTCGCAGGCCGGGTCGCCGGTCACCCGGCCGGTGTTGCGGTGCGAGATCCGGGTGGCCAACTCCTGGAACGACACGTACGCCAGCGAGCGCAGCATCGAGTCGTCGTGGGAGTTGGAGTACCCGGCCGTCATGTGCACCATCCGGGCCCGCTCCAGGGCCACCGGGTCGACCGCCCGGGTCACGGTCAGGTAGTCCCGGATGGCGGTGCCGTGCCGCCCCTCCTCCGCCGTCCACCGGCCCACCCAGGTCCCCCACGCCCCGTCGGGGCCGAAGAGGGTGGCGATCTGGTGGTGGTACGAGGGGAGGTTGTCCTCGGTGAGCAGGTTCACGATCAGCGCGGTGCGCGCCACCTCGGGGATCGTCGAGTCCGACGCCGACCACGCCTCGCCGCCGAGCGGGCCGTCGAAGGTGCGACCCTCGCTCCACGGCACGTACTCGTGCGGGAACCACTCCTTGGCCATCGAGAGGTGCCGGTCGAGGTTCTTCTCCACGACGGGCTCGAGCTCGACGAGCAGGGCGGTCTGGCTCAGTGCGGTCACGACGATCTCCCTACCTACGGTGGCGTAACTTACGCAACCGTAGGTCTTCGTCGGCGTACGCGCCAGTAACGCCAGCTCGTGGGCGTTACCGGCGAGTCCTCAGCCCTCGCCGATCAGCGGCCGCAGGTCCGCCCGGGGCGGGGTCCACTCCCCCGCCGCCGCAACCACCTGCTCGCCGGAGCGGATGTCCTTCACCTCGTCCGCCGCGCCGTCGGCCCCCGGGAACCACACGTACGGGATGCCGCGCCGCTCGGCGTAGCGGATCTGCTTGCCGAACTTCGCCGCACTCGGCGACACCTCGGTGGGCACGCCCCGGCCGCGCAGCGCGTCGGCAACGGTGTTGCTGGCCGCCCGCTGCTCCTCGGCGGTGACCGCGACCAGCACGCAGGTCGGCACGCTGCGGGACACCGACAGCGCGTCGGCGCCGAAGAGCAGGCCGAGCAGCCGGGTCACCCCGATCGAGATGCCCACCCCCGGGAACCGGGCGGCCCCCGAGCTGGCCAGGTTGTCGTACCGGCCGCCGGAACAGATCGAGCCGAACCGCTCGTAGCCCACCAGAGACGTCTCATAGACCGTGCCGGTGTAGTAATCCAGGCCACGGGCGATGCGCAGGTCGGCCACGCACAGCCCCGGCGAGTGCGCGGCGGCGGTCTCCACCACCGCGACCAGCTCGTCAACGCCCTCGTCCAGCAACGGGTGGCTCACCCCGAGGGCCCGCACCGCGTCGGCGAAGGAGGCGTCCGGGGCGGAGATCTCGGCCAGGGACAGGCACGCCTTGGCCTGCGCCTCGCTCGCCCCGGCCGTCTCGGCCAGCAGCTCGGCCACCCTCGCCGGGCCGATCTTGTCGAGCTTGTCGACCGCGCGCAGGGCGGCCTCCGGGTCGGTAAGCCCGATGCCCCGGTAGAAGCCCTCGCAGATCTTGCGGTTGTTGACCTGGATCCGCACCGGCGGAATCGGCAGCGACCGCAGCGCGTCGCCGATGACCAGCGGCATCTCGGCCTCGAAGTGGGCGGGCAGGGTGTCCCGGTCGACGATGTCGATGTCGGCCTGGAGGAACTCCCGGTAGCGGCCCTCCTGCGGGCGCTCGCCCCGCCACACCTTCTGGATCTGGTAGCGGCGGAACGGGAACTGGAGCTTGCCGGCGTTCTCCAGCACGTAGCGGGCGAACGGGACGGTCAGGTCGAAGTGCAGGCCGAGCGCGTCGTCCCCGGCCGGGCCCTCGGCGTCGGCCTGGAGCCGGCGCAGCAGGTACACCTCCTTCGAGGTCTCCCCCTTGCGCAGGAGCTGGTCCAGCGGCTCCACCGAGCGGGTCTCCAGGGGGGCGAAGCCGTACAGCTCGAAGGTGGCGCGGATCCGGTCGAGGACGAACTGCTCGATCATCCGCTGCGCCGGCGTCCACTCGGGGAAGCCGGAGATGGGCGTGGGCTTGCTCATGGCGTACTCCTTGCAGCTCCGCGCCGCCCGGCGCGGTGAGGTCGTGGCCCGCGCGGCGCGGGCGGAGGATCTAGAGGCCGCGGGTGGGCGCGGCGGGACGCGCGCCGCCGGAGCCCGCCACCTCGACGAGGTACGGGTTGCTCGCGCGCTCGCGCCCGATGGTGGTCGCGGGGCCGTGGCCGGGCAGCACCACGGTGTCGTCGGCCAGCGGGAGGATCTTGTCCCGCAGGCTGGCGAGCATCCGGGGCATGCTGCCGCCCCACAGGTCGGTGCGGCCGATCGAGCCGGCGAAGAGCACGTCGCCGGAGAGGCAGACCTGCTCGGCCTCCCAGGGCGAGCCGGCGCCGGGCAGCCGGAACAGCACCGACCCGCCGG
Source organism: Micromonospora sp. CA-111912 (assembly GCF_050948415.1). Classification (NCBI taxonomy): domain Bacteria; kingdom Bacillati; phylum Actinomycetota; class Actinomycetes; order Micromonosporales; family Micromonosporaceae; genus Micromonospora; species Micromonospora sp. CA-111912. The sequence goes on along the minus strand of NZ_CP192007.1, from coordinate 2,642,973 downwards.
TATGGCCCGGGGCGTGGTCGACGGTGATCTCCAGGCCGGCCAGGGCGAGGGTGGCCCCGTCGGTCAGCTCGGCGACGTCGTCGGGCTCGGTGTAGGGCAGCCGGCCACCGAAGAGCTGGGTGAGGTCCATCGACAGCGCCTTGCCCGGGTCGGCCAGCAACTCCCGGTCGGCGGGGTGGACGTACGCGGTGATGCCCCGGGCGCCGCAGACCGGCGCGACGGAGAAGGTGTGGTCGAGGTGGCCGTGGGTGAGCAGCACGGCGGCCGGGTGCAGGCGATGCTCGGCGAGCACGGCGTCGAGCCGGTCGAGCACCCCGATGCCCGGGTCGACCACCACGCACTGCTCCCCCGGCGCGGTCGCCACCACGTAGCAGTTGGTGCCGAAGGCGTCCGCGGGAAAGCCGGCCACGAGCACGTCCGCTCCCCTTCCGTCGAGCTGTCGTCCCTGCACTGGCAGCCTAGCCGCAACGGCGCGCGGATTCCGTCGCCCCACCCGCCCCGTGGGCCCCCGGAGGCACAGTGACGCCCCCCGATAAACCTTGCGAGGACCTGGTACACCACATTCCCAGTCGGTACCCGTACACTCTGGCGGGCGTGTGGCGTGGCGCACGTGCCGCCAGACAGGGCGCTACGCCCGACCCGCCGGTGACCGTCAGGGTAGAGGAGGGGGAGCACGGGTGGCTTCCAGCAGGGACCGGCAGCGCAAAATGGCGCGGGCCAAGCTCGACCGACAGTTGGCCCGACGGGCCTCCCGGATCAGGCGCCGTCGGCAGATCCAGGCCGGCGTCGGCGCCGCCGTGGTGCTCGCGCTGATCGTTGCCGGATCGGCGTGGGCGCTGGGCGCCTTCGACGACGACCCGGAGACGAACACGGCCGCCGAGGACGTCTGCATCTGGAACCCGCAGAACGCCACCGGGAACACCAACCTCAAGGACGTCGGCACCCCGGCCACCACCGGCCTGCCGACCTCCGGCACCCGGGCGATGACCGTCACCACCAACCAGGGCGCGCCGGTCACCGCGGAGCTGGACCTCGCCTCGGCCCCTTGCGCCGGGGCGAGCATCGCCCACCTGGCCAGCCGGGGCTTCTACGACAACGCCACGTGCCACGAGATCACCGACGAGGGCGCGTTGCGCTGCGGTGACCCGAGCGGCACCGGCCTGGGCGGCCCGACCTACTCGTTCTACGACGAGAACGTCCCCGTGCAGCCCGAGGCGAGCCCGTCGGCCAGCCCCGCCCCCGGCCAGCCCCCGGCGTACCCGAAGGGCACGGTCGCGATGATGGCCAACCCGCCGGGCGCCAACGGCAGCCAGTTCCTTGTCTTCTTCAAAGACTTCAATCCCGCCAAGCCGGTCTACCCGGTGATCGGCAGGGTCACCGGCGGGCTCGATGTGATCACGAAGATCGGCGCCCTCCCGACCGTGGACAATGGGAGCGGAGCAAAGGTCAAGCCGAAGACCGACGTGGTGATCCAGAGTCTCACCGTCGGCGAGCCGACGACGGCGCCGGCCGCGACCGCCCCGGCATCGGGCGCTCCGGCGGCCAGCCCGAGCGCCGGCTGACCGGGCCCCGCCCCACACACTGCGGCACTGACCGCGCCAGAGACACAGTCCAGGAGGATCGACCGTGACGTCCACGAAAGAGCGGCAGCGCGCGGCGGCGAAGGCCCGACTGCAGCGGAACATGGCCGCGCAGGCAACCAGGGCCCGCAAGCGCCGGCAGACGCAGGCGGTCGTCGGCGCCGGGGCGGCCCTGTTGCTCGTGGTCGCCGGCACCGTGTGGCTGGCCACCACCGTCGTCGGCGACGACGACGACGACAAGCAGAAGACCAGCGGTGCGAGCGGTCTCGTGCAGTGCGCGTTCACCGAAATGCCCAAGGAGAACCGGACCAAGGAGATCAAGGACGTCGGGCTGCCGCAGGGCCAGCAGGCGAACACCGGCGTCCAGACCCTGACGATGGACACCAACCTGGGCCCGATCACCGCCAAGGTCGACCGGGCCGCCTCGCCGTGCACCGCGGCCAGCTTCACCCACCTCGCGAGCAAGAACTTCTTCGACAACAGCAAGTGTCACCGCCTGGTCACCGAGGGCATCCAGGTGCTCCAGTGCGGTGACCCGAGTGCGACCGGCAAGGGCTGGCGGGAGACCGACGGCACCGGTGGCCCGGCGTACAAGCTGACCGAGGAGAACCTGCCCACCGACAAGCGCCCCGCCTACCCGAAGGGCGTCATCGCGATGGCCAACTCGGGGCAGCCCGGCAGCACCGGCAGCCAATTCTTCATCGTCTACGGCGACTCGCAGCTCGACCCGAACTACACCGTCCTGGGCACGATCACCGGCGGCATGGACATCGTCGAGGCCGTCGCCAAGGCCGGCGACGACAAGGCGTTCGCCAAGCAGGCCGGCGGTGGCCACCCGAAGAAGGAGGTCGTCATCAAGAAGCTGACGATGAGCGAGCCGCAGGGCTGAGCCCTCCGCCACGACGAAGCGCCCGCCGGCTGCGAGCCGGCGGGCGCTGTCGTGTGCGGATCAGGACCCCGAGGTGACCCGGTACGCGTCGAAGACGCCGTCGACCTTGCGGACGGCGGCCAGCAGGTGGCCCAGGTGCTTCGGGTCGGCCATCTCGAAGCTGAACCGGCTGACCGCCACCCGGTCCCGGGTGGTGGTGACCGTGGCGGACAGGATGTTGACCCGCTCCTCGGAGAGCACCCGGGTCACGTCTGCCAGCAGCTTGTGCCGGTCCAGGGCCTCCACCTGGATGGCCACCAGGAACGTCGAGGCGGAGGTGAGCTTCCAACTGACCTCGACCACCCGCTCGTCCTGGGCCAGCAGGTCCTCGGCGTTGGCGCAGTCGTCCCGGTGCACGCTGACCCCGCCGGAGCGGGTGACGAACCCGAAGACCGCGTCCGGCGGCACCGGGGTGCAGCACCGGGCCAGCTTGATCCAGACGTCGCTGACGCCACGCACCACCACGCCCGGGTCGGCGCTGCTCTGCCGGCTGCGCGGCGGCCGGGTGGCGACGGCGGTCTCGGCGATGTCCTCCGCCGCGCCCTCCTCGCCGCCGTACGAGGCCATCAGCTTCTGCACCACCGACTGGGCGGAGACCTGACTGTCGCCGACCGCCGCGTACAGCGACGCCACGTCGGCCAGGTGCAGGTCCCGGGCGATCGTCATCAACGCGTCGGAGGTGAGCATCCGCTGCAACGGCATGCCCTGCTTGCGCATCGCCTTGACGATCGAGTCCTTGCCGGCCTCGATCGCCTCCTCGCGCCGCTCCTTGTTGAAGTACTGGCGGATCTTCGTGCGCGCCCGAGGGCTCTTCACGAAGCCCAGCCAGTCCTGCGTCGGCCCCGCCGTCTCGGACTTCGACGTGAAGATCTCGATCACGTCGCCGTTGGACAACGTCGATTCCAGCGGCACCAGCTTGCCGTTGACCCGCGCCCCGATGCACTTGTGCCCCACCTCGGTGTGCACCGCGTACGCGAAGTCCACCGGCGTCGACCCGGTCGGCAGCGGGATGACGTCACCCTTGGGGGTGAAGACGTACACCTCCTGGCTGGACAGGTCGAAGCGCAGCGCGTCCAGGAACTCGCTCGGGTCCGCCGCCTCCCGCTGCCAGTCCAGCAGCTGCCGCAACCAGGTCATCTCGTCGATGTGCGCCGGCGGGCCGACGACCTGGGTGCCCTTGTGCTCCTTGTACTTCCAGTGCGCGGCGATGCCGAACTCGGCGGTGCGGTGCATCGCGTACGTGCGGATCTGCATCTCCACCGGCTTGCCGGTGGGCCCGATGACCGTCGTGTGCAACGACTGGTACATGTTGAACTTGGGCATCGCGATGTAGTCCTTGAACCGGCCGGGCACCGGCTGCCAGTTCGCGTGGATCACACCCAGCGCGGCGTAGCAGTCCCGCACCGTGTCGACCAGGATCCGCACCCCGACCAGGTCGTAGATGTCGTTGAAGTCACGGCCCCGCACGATCATCTTCTGGTAGATCGAGTAGAGGTGCTTCGGCCGTCCCGTCGTCTCCGCCTTGATCTTGGCGGCCTTCAGGTCGGTCTGCACCTTCTGGGTGACCTGGCGCAGCTGCGCCTCCCGCTGCGGCTGGTGCTCCCCGATCAGCCGGAGGATCTCCTCGTACCGCTTCGGAAACAGCGTGCCGAAGGCCAGGTCCTCCAGCTCCCACTTGATCGTGTTCATGCCCAGCCGGTGGGCCAGGGGCGCCAGGATCTCCAGCGTCTCCTTCGCCTTCTGCTCCTGCTTCGGGCGGGGCAGGAAGGTCAGGGTGCGCATGTTGTGCAGCCGGTCGGCCAGCTTGATCACCAGGACCCGGGGGTCCTTGGCCATCGCCACGACCATCTTGCGGATGGTCTCCGCCTTGGCGGCGTCGCCGAGCTTGACCTTGTCGAGCTTCGTCACCCCGTCGACGAGCAGCGCGACCTCGCCGCCGAAGTCCACCTTCATCTGGTCGAGGGTGTACTCGGTGTCCTCGATCGTGTCGTGCAGCAGCGCGGCGACCAGGGTGGTGGTGTCCATCCCCAGGTTCGCCAGGATGGTGGACACCGCCAAGGGGTGGGTGATGTACGGGTCGCCGGACTTGCGGTACTGGCCCGAGTGCCAGCGGGCCGCCGTGTCGAACGCCCGCTGGAGCAGCCGGGCGTCGGCCTTGGGGTGGTTCACCCGATGGGAGGAGATCAGCGGCTCCAGCACCTCGCTGACCTGCGAGGTCTGCCAGGGCGCGTTGAACCGGGCCAGCCGGGCCCGCACCCGCCGGCCGGTGGGGGCGTTGGAGAGGGCGAAGCCGCCGCTCGGCGACGGGTCGCCGGAGTCGTCGGCCGACAGCGGCTCCAGGACGCCGGCCGCCGGGGTGTCGCCGTCGGCGTGGGCGGAACCCGCCTCGTTCCCGAGGGCCGCGCCCCGCGGCTCAGCTCCCTTGTCGGTCACCGAACCGTCAGCGTCGCCTGTCGGGTGCACCGTGCCCTCCACCGGAGGGACGACATCGTGGGACACCGGCCTCCTCACCGCTCGCCGGGGTACGCCGACCGTGCGGCCGGCCTGGTCTTCCGCCGCCCGGACGGTCTTCCCGCCGGTCAGCAAAGGGCAATGCTACCCGTACGCACCGTGCCCCGCCGCTCGGCCGGACGGACCGCACCGGGTCCGCCCGGCAGCCAGCACGACCAATCGGTCAGCAGGGCACGGACCGGACGCCAACCCGCCCGCGCGCAGCCCGGACGGCCGCTGCTGGGGCGCTCAGACCTCGAGCAGGGCGTGCACCGGGCGCGGGGCGAGCCGCTCGCGGCCACCGAGGAAACCAAGCTCCAGCAGCACGGTGAAGCCGGCGACCGTGCCGCCGGCCCGCTCCACCAGATCGAGGGTGGCCTCAGCGGTCCCCCCGGTGGCGAGCACGTCGTCGACCACCAGCACCCGGTGCCCGGCGGTGAACGCGTCCTCGTGCAGCTCCAGCGTCGCCTCGCCGTACTCCAGCGCGTACGAGGCCGAGTAGGCGGGGCGGGGCAGCTTGCCGGCCTTGCGCACCGGCACCACGCCGACCCCGGTGGCGTACGCGACGGCCGCCGCGATCACGAAGCCCCGGGCCTCGATCCCGACCACGGCGTCGAACGAGTCCCGCCCGTGGTAGGCCACGATCCCGTCGACCACCTCGCGGAACACCGCGCCGTCGGCGAAGAGCGGCATCAGGTCCTTGAACATGACGCCCGGCTTCGGGAAGTCCGGCACGTCCAGCACACGGCTGGCGACCAGCTCGGCGACCTGCGGGCCGCTGTCTCCCCGTACCCCGGCGCTGTACGTCTCCGTCACGGCGGCCCGTCTCCCCTCATACGACGACGGCGTCCTCCACGCCGCTCGCACAGCATGAAGGACGCCGTCGTCACCGTCTCCGGCGGGTGTCTCCCCGGTCGCGTCAGCGGCGCTTCGCGCCGCCCGGCCGGTTGCCGCCGCCGCCGGCGGGGCGACCACCCCGGGCGCCGCTCGGACGCTTACCGGCGGGCCGAACGCCCACCTTCGGCGCGGCCCCGGCCAGGGCCGCCTCCTCCGGGTCGATGGGCTCGTCGTCCTCCCCGGCCGGGCGCGGCGCGCCCTTCGGGGTGATCTCACCCCGGGCCAGGGCGCCCCGCCGGGCCAGCACCCGCTTGTTGTGCGCCTGGATCCGCGGCTCGTAGTTCTTCAGCAGCACCAGCAGCGGGGTGGCCAGCAGGATCGAGGTCAGGAACGCGATCGCCATACCGACGAAGAGCACCAGGCCGAGGTCCTTCAGGGTGCCCGCGCCCAGCAGGCCCGCGCCGATGAAGAGCAGACCGCCGACCGGGAGCAGGGCGACCACCGACGTGTTCAGCGACCGCATGAGGCTCTGGTTGATCGCCAGGTTGGCCGCCTCGCCGTACGTCTGGTTGTTGTTCGCGGTGATGCCCCGGGTGTTCTCCTGGACCTTGTCGAAGACCACCACCACGTCGTAGAGCGCGAAGCCCAGGATCGTGAGGAACCCGATGATCGTCGACGGGGTCACCTCGAAACCGACCAGCGAGTAGATGCCGGCGGTGAGGATCAGGTTCATGAACAGCGAGGAGACGGCGGCGACCGCCATCCGCCACTCGAAGCGCAGGATCAGGTAGACCATCACCAGCGCGACGAAGATCACCAGGCCGAGCAACGCGCGGGAGGTGACCTGGCTGCCCCACGCCTCGCTGACCTGGTTGCCGCTGATCTGGTCCGGCTGGAGGCCGAGCTCCCGGGCAATCTCCGTCTTGGCCGCGTCGGCCTGCTCGGGATTGAGCTGCGAGGTGCGGATCTCGTAGTAGTCGCCGCCGGTGCCGCCGACCTTCTGCGCGGTGGCCACCTCGGCCCCGCCCGCGACGCTCGCCAGCGCCGCGCCGACCTTCTCCTCGGCCTGATCCAGCGTTCCGACGCTGGCCGGCACCTGGAACGAGTTGCCGCCGGCGAACTCGATGCCCAGGCTGAACTTCTGGATCCCGAAGCTGAGCACCGAGATGAGGATCAGTACCCCGGCCACGGTGAACCACAGCTTGCGCCGGCCGATGACGTCGACCCCGGCCTCGCCCCGGTAGAGGCGGCTCGCCAATCCAGTCTTAGCCATCTCAGGCCTCCTTGACGCGCGAGGTGCGGGGGGTGGCCTGCTCGGTCCGCGCCGGAAGGGCGCGGCCGAGACCGCTGACCCGCGGGGAAAGGAACGCCCGGGTCCGGGCGAACATCGTCATGATCGGGTGACGGAAGAGGAAGACCACGACCAGGTCGAGCACCGTGGCCAGGCCGAGCGCGAAGGCGAAGCCCTTCACCGTGCCGACCGAGACGACGTAGAGCACCACGGCCGACATGAGGGTGATCGCGTTGGCCGAGATGATCGTTCGGCGGGCCCGGATCCATGCCCGCGGCACCGCACTGCGCGGGCTGCGTCCCTCGCGGATCTCGTCCTTGAGCCGCTCGAAGTAGATGACGAACGAGTCCGCCGCCACACCGAGCGAGACGATCATGCCGGCGATGCCGGCGAGGGTGAGGGTGAAACCGATCTGCCGGCCGAGCACCACCAGCGCGCCGAAGACCAGCAGCGCCGACAGCACCAGGCTCAGGAAGATGACCGAGCCGAGCAGGCGGTAGTAGAAGAACGAGTAGATGATGACCAGCAGCATGCCGATGCCGGCGGCGAGCAGGCCCGCACGCAGGTGGCTGGCGCCCAGCGTGGCGGTGATGTTCACCTTGTCCTGTTGCTCGAAGGTGACCGGCAGGGCGCCGTAGCGCAGCTGGCTGGCCAGGTCGCTGGCCGTTTTGTTGTCGAAGCTTCCGGTGATCTGCGAGTCACCGGTGAGCACGCCCTGGATCTCCGGCGAGGAGACCACCTTGTTGTCGAGGACGACGGCGACCCGGCACTTGCCGTCCTGGCCCAGCGCGGTCTGGTCGCACGCCTGGCCCTCGTTGGTGAACGCCTCCCGGGTCAGGCTGGTCCACTTCTCCTGACCCTTGCCCTTGAAGTCGAGGCTGACCACCCAGGAACTGGTCTGGTCGAGCACCGCGTTGGCGTCGCCGACGTCGGTGCCGAGCACCTTCGCCACGTCGAGCAGGTACTTCTGGGTGCCGTCCTCGCAGGCGATCGCCTTCTGCTTCTCGTCCTTGATCGACGCCGCCGGGCGCTGGTCGAGCTGGGCGCAGCTGATCGTCGGGACGTTGAACTGCATCTCCGCCGGCAGCACCGCGACCTCGCGCGGGGAGAGCGTGCCGAACGGCTTGAGGGTCTCGCCCAGCGACGGGTCGGTGGTCAGGTCGGCCGGGGCCTTCAGGCCGCTGGCGGCCTGCCAGGCGGCGGCCCCGACCTTCTGCTGGACGGCCGCGCGCTGCTTCTCGACGCCCTCCGGCACCGGCTCGGCGCTGGCGCTCGGCGATGGCGCGGCAGCGCTCGGCGAGGCCGGCGGGGTGGCGCTGGCGCTCGGGGCCGCAGCCCCGCCGCCCTGACCGCCGGTGCTCGGCGACGCGGTCGCCTTCGCCCCGGCCGGCGAGCTGCCCGACGGCTTGGGGCTGGCGCTGCCCGACGGCTTGGGGCTGGCGCTGCCGGACGGGGCCGGGGTCGGCGTGGCCGCCGGGGGGGCCGCCACCGCGCCGGTTCCGTCGGCGGCCTTCAACACCTTGCGGAAGCGCAGCTCGGCGGCGCTGCCGACGTCGGTGAGGTCGCGGTTCTCACCGGGCAGGGAGATGACGATGTTCCGGTTGCCCTCGGTGACCACCTCGGCCTCGGCCACGCCGTACGCGTTGACCCGGTTCTCGATGATCTGGCGGGCCTCTTCGAGGTTCTCCGTCGTCGGGGGCTTGCCGTCGATGCTGTTCGTCGCCTCGAGCGTCAGCCGGGTGCCGCCGATCAGGTCCAGTCCGAGCCGAGGCTCGAGCCGATCCTTCAAGCCACCACTGGCGCCGCCCGAGAAGAACACCATGAGATATAGGACGACGAAGATGAGGCCGAGCACGGCAAGCTGCCGTCCGGGCCGCATCTGTCCCTGAGGTGGTGCCACGGCTGTCTGTCTCCCTGTTACGGTCGCGCCGCCGATGGCGGCGCGAATGTCGGGCCGGGGGTCCCGGCGACGGCTGTCCGGGGCCGGCGACCCGACGCCGACACGGCTGACCACGGCCGACGCGGGGGCGTCGACCGGCAACCTTCGGGTGTCGGCGTCAGGTGTCGACCCAACTATCCAGTTTTAACGGCGTCTCCGCTGCCCCGTCGGGGAGGCGGTCACTCCTTGACGGTTTCGACGTCCTCGCTGACCGGCTCCGTCGACTCGACCCGCTCGGCCCGGTTGACCACCCGGGCGATGGCCGGACGGGCGTACCGGGTCTGCACGCCGGGCGCGACCTCTAGCAGGACGGTGTCGTCGTCCACCTCGGTGACCGTGCCGTAGAGACCGCCGATGGTGACCACCTCGTCGCCAAAGCCGAGGGCGGACTGCATCTGCTCAGCCTCGCGGCGGCGCTTCTGCTGAGGGCGGATCATCATGAAGTACATGACGCCGAAGAGCAGGGCGATCATGAGGATCGGCGTAAGACCGCCGACTCCCCCTCCGCCCGCTGCTGCGTAGAGCACGGTTACTGACCTTCCGATTGGCCTTCGGCTCGGCACGAAAAAAAGCACCGGAGCGGAGGCGGATTCTCACGTCCTGTACAAACCGCGGCGAAGTCTAGTCCCTGCACCTGGGAACGCCGACTGCGGCACAGATCACGTTCGGATCACGGCTGATCTGGCGCGGCGGAGAACAGATCGGACGCAACAGGAACATCGGTGCCAAATGTACCATTTGGCGGGGTGCGCCCCAGGTGCCGCCAGGCCGCCTCCGTCGCCACCCGGCCTCGCGGCGTGCGGGCGAGCAGCCCCGCCCGGACCAGGAACGGCTCGCAGACCTCCTCGACCGTGTCCGGCTGCTCCCCCACCGCCACCGCCAGGGTGGACAACCCGACGGGCCCGCCCCGGAACGAGTCGACCAGCGCGGTGAGCACGGCCCGGTCCAGTCGGTCCAGCCCGAGCGCGTCGACGTCGTACACCGTGAGGGCGGCCCGGGCGGTCTCCAGGGTGACCACGCCGTCGGCGCGGACCTCGGCGAAGTCCCGAACCCGGCGCAGCAGCCGGTTGGCGATCCGGGGGGTGCCCCGGGACCGGCCGGCGATCTCGACGGCGCCGTCGTCGGTGATCGGCACGCCCAGGATCCGCGCCGAGCGGCGCAGCAGCACCTCCAGGTCGGCCGGGGAGTAGAAGTCCAGGTGCGCGACGAAGCCGAACCGGTCCCGCATCGGCCCGGTCAGCAGGCCGGACCGGGTGGTCGCGCCCACCAGGGTGAACGGCTCGACGTCCAGCGGGATGGCGGTGGCTCCCGGCCCCTTGCCGACGATCACGTCGACCCGGAAGTCCTCCATCGCGCTGTAGAGCAGCTCCTCGGCCGGCTTGGCGATCCGGTGGATCTCGTCGATGAACAGCACGTCGCCCTCGGCGAGGCTGGTCAGGATCGCCGCCAGGTCCCCGGAGCGTTCGATCACCGGGCCGCTGGTCACTCGGAGGCCGGAGCCCAACTCGGCCGCCACGATGTTGGCCAGGGTCGTCTTGCCCAAGCCGGGCGGGCCCGACAGGAGGATGTGGTCGGGTGGGGAGCCGCGCCGCATCGCGCCCTGGAGCAGCAGGTCGAGCTGGTCGCGGACCCGGTGCTGGGCGATGAACTCCGCCAGCCGCTTCGGCCGGACACTCGCCTCGGCGTCCAGCTCGGCGTCGTGGACGTACGCCGAGACGAGGTTGCCGTCCGGGCCCGTCATCGGGTCCGGCCGAGGAGGCGGATGGCCTGCTTGAGCAGCACCGGCACGGGCGGGGGCGGTCCGTCGACAGTCTCCGCCACGGCGGCGACCGCCTGGTCGGCCTGGCCGGCCGTCCAGCCGAGCCCGACCAGGGCCTGGCGAACCTGCTCGGGCCAGGCGCCCCCGGTCACCCCGGCCGCGCCGTCGGCACCCACCGGCACCGGGCCGATCCGGTCGCGCAGCTCCAGCACCAGGCGCTCGGCGCCCTTCTTGCCGATGCCCGGCACCCGGGTCAGCGCCGCCGTGTCGGCGTTGGCGACCGCCCTGCGCACCGCGTCCGGGGTGTGCACGGCGAGCACCGCCTGGGCCAACCGGGGACCCACCCCGCTGGCGGTCTGGAGCAGCTCGAACAGCTGCTTGGCGTCGTCGTCGGCGAAGCCGTAGAGGGTGAGCGAATCCTCCCGGACCACCAGGCTGGTGGCCAGCCGGGCTGGCTGGCCGACCCGCAGGTCGGCGAGCGTGCCGGGGGCGCAGTACACCGCCAGGCCCACCCCGCCGACCTCGACCACGGCGTGATCGGGGCCCGTCGCGGTCACCGTGCCGCGCACACTGGCGATCATCGTGCTCCTCCTCGTCGTGCCCGGTCGGCCGCCTCGGCCAGCTTCGAGCGGGTGCCGCCGCGCCAGACGTGGCAGATGGCCAGCGCGAGCGCGTCGGCCGCGTCGGCCGGCTTCGGCGGCTCGGACAGCCGCAGCAGCCGGGTCACCATGGCCGTCATCTGCGCCTTGTCCGCCTGGCCGGACCCGGTCACGGCAGCCTTCACCTCGCTCGGGGTGTAGGTCTGCACCGGCAGGCCGGCCCGCGCGCCGGCCAACACCGCGATCCCGCTCGCCTGGGCGGTGCCCATCACGGTGCGGACATTGTGCTGGCTGAACACCCGCTCCACGGCGACGGCGTCCGGCTGGTGCTCGGCGACCAGGTCGGCGAGCGAGCGGTCCAGGTGCAGCAGGCGCAGCGGCAGGTCGTCACCCGGGTCGGTCTGGACGACGTAGTAGGCGACCAGGGTGCAGGGCCGGCCGGGCACTCCCTCGACCACACCGACCCCGCACCGGGTCAGCCCCGGGTCGACGCCGAGCACGCGCACGCCGCCTCCTCCCCCAGCCGCCAGCAGTACGTGTGTTCGACACCCTACTGGTCGCCCCGGACACCCTCCGCCGGGGACACGCCGGCAGCCGGCCGCAGCGCGCGGGGCTCCGGCAGTGACGAGAGCCGGGTGGGTCGTCCACCACCCGGTTGCGGTGGCGAGTGTGCCCGGCGGATTCCCGGGACGGTCGCGGCCGGAGTTCCGGTCGGCCCGCCCCGGAGGGGTCAGCGGGCCCGAATGCCGTCCAGGACGCCGTCGACGATCCGGCCGGGCAGGGAGTCCTCGTCCAGTTCGGGGTTCCAGCGCAGCATCCGCTGTACCAACATCGGCCCGGTGAGCAGGGCCATCACCACCTCGATGTCGAGGTCGGCACGCAGCTCACCGCTGCGCATCCCCCAGCGGAGCACCTCGCGCATGAGCTGCCGGCGGGGCTCGATGATGTTCTGGTAGACCCGGAAGTGATCCGGGCTGCGGTTCACCTCCGGCACGAGGCAGGGCATGATCTTCGCGGCCCGGGGGTCGACGTTGCGCCCGACCGCACCGACCAGCAGCACCAGGTCCTCCCGGACGGAGTGCCCGGTCGGCTGCGGAAGGACGCCCTTGAGGCGGCGCAGCGCGTCGAGCATCAGCGCGTCCTTGCCCGACCAGCGCCGGTAGATGGTGGCCTTGCCCACCCCGGCCCGGGCGGCGATGGCCTCGATGGACAGCGCCTCGATCGTGCTGCCCTCGGCGAGCAGGTCGAGAACGGCCTCCACGATCGCCTCGTCCGCGCGGACGCTCCGCGGTCGGCCGGGCGGTCGCGGAGCGTCGGCGGCGGCGGAAGTCATGTCCGACATTCTTCCCATATTTATGCGGCTCCGGCCAACTCCGGTTTTCCGGCCACCGGAGTCGCGCCCGGCGGCTGCCCCTGGTCCCGGCCGGGCATCCAGCGCAACGCGACCACGATGCCGAGCGCGGCGACCGCCGCCGAGAGGGCCGCCGCCCAGTGCATCGCCGAGACGAAGGCGTGGTTGGCCGACGTGACCAGCGCCGGCCCGGCCGGGCCGAGCTGTCCGGCCGCGGCGTACGCCCCGGAGATCGACTCACCGGCCGCCTCGTGCGCCGCCGCGGGCAGGTCCCGCAGGGCCGGGGCGACGTCCTGACGGTACAGCGCGGACAGGACCGAGCCGAGCACGGCCACGCCGAGTGCGCCGGCTACCTGCCGAACCGTGTTGCTGACCGCCGAGCCGACCCCCGCCTTCTGCCTCGGCAGCGCCGACATGATCGACTCGGTGGCCGGCGGCATGATGTTCGCCATCCCCGCGCCCTGGAGGAAGAAGCACACCAGGACCGCCCAGATCGGCGTGCCCGCGTCGACGAACATGAACGCCCCCAGCGACACCACGGTCAGCACCAGGCCGACGACCGCGACCGCCCTGCCCCCGTACCTGCGGACCATCGCCGCGCTGCGCGGGGCGAAGATGAGCTGCGCCGCGGCGAAGGGCAGGAAGAGCAGGCCGGTCTCCAGCGGGCTGTAGCCGCGGACCAGCTGCAGATAGAACGAGCTGAAGAACATCACCCCCATGGCGGCGAAGAAGATCAGCCCGACCATCGCCACCGGCGCGGCGAACTGCGGCACCCGGAACAGCCGGACGTCCAGCGACGGATGGTCGCTGCGCAGCTCCAGCACCACGAACCAGGCCAACACGGCCAGCCCGCCGACGATCGACGCCCAGACCAGCGGCCGGTCGAAGCCGTGCTCGCCGCCGTCGATGATGCCGTAGGACAGCGCGACCAGGCCCACCACCGACAGCAACACGCCGGGGACGTCGACCCGGCCTGGATCGGGGTCGCGCGACTCGGGTACCAACAGTGCGACCAGGACCACGCCGAGCACGACGACCGGCACGTTGATCAGGAAGACCGAGCCCCACCAGAAGTGCTCCAGCAGCGCGCCGCCGAGGATCGGGCCGATCGCCACGGCCAGGCCGACCGCGCCGGCCCAGATGCCGATCGCCCGGCCGCGTTCCCGGGGGTCGAAGACGTTGGAGATGATCGACAGGGTCACCGGCATGATCGCCGCGCCACCCAGGCCCATCAGCGCGCGGGCCGCGATCAGCTGGGCGGGGCTCTGCGCGTACGCGGACAGCAGCGAGGCGAGGCCGAAGAACACCAGACCGGCCACCAGGAACCGCCTGCGCCCGGCGCGGTCGCCGAGCACGCCGAAGGTGAACAACAGACCGGCGAAAACCAGGGTGTAGGAGTTGATGGACCATTCCAGCTCGCCCTGGGTGGCGCCGAGACCGCGCACCGGGTCGGCGAGGGTACGCAGGGCGACGTTGAGGATGGTGTTGTCGAGAACGACGACGAGGAGGCTGATCACCAGCACCCCGAGGATCGCCCACCTCCTCGGGTGTCCGGTGTTTTCGTGAAGCTGCATGGCCGGCTCTCCCCCAGGTCAACCCGCGGCAATTACGAAACGGGTCATACTCGTAACGCGAACGAGCCTAGGCCAACCCTTTTCGATACGGAACCGTCCCGTATCCCTTGTGCCCCACATCACACGAGCCCCACCCCCACCCCGGCCCCGTCCCCGGAGCGGGCGCCCTAACGCGGCGATCAAGATGTTCGCGGCAGATTCGGGCGCCCCGACTCCGATGCAAACCCCTTGATCGCCGCGCCAGGGCCGGGAGTGGGCGGGGCCTGGGTGAGGTTGGGGTGTTTGGGGGGTCTGGGGGTGTGACCGGGGGCATCCGTCCGGCGGAACATGGGCCGGCCCGGGGTCGTTACACATGGCAGACGATCGAGTAGCGCACCCCGCCGCTGAACCGCCCGAACCCCCGTGACCCCTCAAGGAATGCGGGTCGGCCGCCGGTCGTTACACATGGACCCGCCGCCACCAGCACCCCCGGGCGCGGATGAGCCGCAGGACAACTTCCCCCCTTGATCTGTTGGGCGCCTCGACGTGGTGCTCACACCCCCGCCCCTCCCCAAGGGGCGGCGTGTGTCGACCCCCGATTGGAGACACCCCCATGAACACGATCATGCGTAAGAGCGTTCTCGGAATCGCTGGACTCGCCTTCGCCGGCGGCGTGTTCGCCGGCCCCGCCACCGCCCACGCCACCCCCACCACCGAATCCACCCCGACCACCGCCGTCGCCGTGCAGGCCGACAAGCCGGGCATCGACAAGGGCAAGCTGATCCCGCACGGCGTGCAGGGCGACCAGTCCCGCATCCAGCTTGACGACGAGCAGACCGCCAACGTCAAGGCGATCATCGCCGCCACGAAGAAGGCCGGCATGGACGAACGGGCCGCCGTCATCTCCATCGGCACCGCCCTGCAGGAGTCGAAGCTGGAGAACCTGGGTCACCTCGGTGACCGCAACGACCACGACTCGCAGGGCCTGTTCCAGCAACGCCCCACCTCCGGCTGGGGCACGGTGGAGCAGATCACCGACCCCGAATACTCCACCCTCGCGTTCCTCAAGGGCCTCAAGCAGGTCGACGGCTGGCAGGACATGCCCCTGACCAAGGCCGCGCAGACCGTGCAGGTGTCGGCGTACCCCGACCACTACGCCCAGTGGGAACAGCAGGCCGCCGACCTCGTCGCCCAGCACTGGAACAGCTGACCCCCGCACCACCGAACAGCCAACCGGCCGGGCCCCCGACAAGGGGGCCCGGCCAGCGGCGTGTCCGGCGGCGCGGCGGTGGGCGACCTGGTCAGCCGATCAGCGCATCCAGGGCCAGGTCGACGTCGGCCTGCGAGGTGTACAGATGGAACGAGGCCCGGACCCGACCGGCGCGTACCGCCGCCCGGATCCCGGCGCGTTCCAGCCGATCCCGCGCGTCGGGCACATCGACGGTGACGATCGCGCTGTCCCCCGGCGGCTGACCCAGGCCGGCGAGGAACCGGTTGGCCA
Source organism: Micromonospora sp. CA-111912 (assembly GCF_050948415.1). NCBI lineage: Bacteria > Bacillati > Actinomycetota > Actinomycetes > Micromonosporales > Micromonosporaceae > Micromonospora > Micromonospora sp. CA-111912. The sequence goes on along the minus strand of NZ_CP192007.1, from coordinate 2,627,145 downwards.
GCGCCACGTCGTGCTCGCGCACCGCCGGCACCCCGATCTCGGCGAGCAGTTCCAGTGCGGGAGCGGCGCCGACCCAACTGAACCAGGCCGGGGAGATGTCGAGCCGCCGGGCGTCGTCGGCCAGCCGCAGGGGTGGCCCGTAGTGGGACGTTCGCGGGTCCCCGGCCGCGTACCAGCCGGCCGCGTCGGGGCGCAGCCGCTCACGCAGGGCCGGGGCCAAGTAGGTGAAGGCCGTGCCGCGCGGCCCCATCAGCCACTTGTACCCGCCGACCGCCACCACGTCGGCCCGGCCCGCGTCGAACGGCAGCCAGCCGCACGCCTGGGTGGCGTCGACGGCCACCAGCGCGCCGTGCGCCCGGGCGGCGGCCACGATCCCGTCGTAGTCGGCGATCGTGCCGTCGGCGGACTGCACCAGGCTGAACGCGACCAGGTCGGTGCCGGCGTCGATGGCGTCGACCAGGCCCCCGGCCGGGACGGTGCGCACCTCGACGCCGCGCTCGGCCTGCACCAGCCAGGGGAAGAGGTTGGAGGTGAACTCGACCTCCGGGACAACCACCGTCGCGCCGGGCGGCAGCGCCGCCGCGACCGGGGCGAGCATCTGGGAGACGGTGCTGCCGACCGCGACGTCGGCGGCCGGCACCCCGACCAGGCCGGCGAAGGCCGCGCGGGCCCGCTCGGTCGACTCGCCCCAGCCCTCCCAGGAGGTCCGCCCCACCCGCCAGTCGGCCAGCGCCTCCTGCAACGCCGCCCAGGCCGGCTCGGGCGGCAGCCCGTAGGTGGCAGTGTTCAGCCAGCCGGGTTCCGGCTGCCACAGTTTCAGTGCCTGCTCCAGCTCCATGCCGCGACGCTAACGCGGGGGCACCGGCCGCCGGCAGCGCCAATCCACCGGCCGTGGCCGTCGCTGGGACACGGCGCGCCCGCTCGGTGCGGCCGGGCTCAGGACGCGACGGCGAGCGCCCCGAGGGCCCGGCGCAGCTCCGGCACCGCCCGGTCCAGGTCCCAGCGGGCGATCTCCGGCAGCGGGTGCCGCCGCCGCAGCTCGCGGACCACCCGCAGCCCGACCAGGTAGCCGCAGCGCTTCGGCAGGTCGCCACCGGGCAGGTCCCGCATGAGGAAGTACGGGGCGTACCGGTCGCCGGTGGTGGCGTCGAGGTCGGCGGTGATCCGATCGAGGATCTCCGGCCAGCGGCGCCGGCACTCCGCAAGCCACGGTGCCTGACCGGGTCGGCGGAACCACAGATACGCCTCGTCCGGCAGGCCCGGGTCGGTCTCAGCGCTCACCTCGGTGGCCAGCCCCTCGGCGAGCAGCAGGGCGGCGACCCCGTGCTCCGGCCAGTCGCGGATGGTTGCCAGCCGATCGTGCACGACGTGCGCAGCCTCGTGGCGCACCAGGAGACGGGCCTCGGCGGGGTCGGCGAGCTGCTCGACGGCGAGGAAGAGGGCGTACCGGCCGTCGAGCCGGCCGGCCCAGCCGTTGGCCCGGTGCAGGCCGACCAGGGTCACGCAGTCGAACGGGTCGTCGTCGCCGGGCCAGTCCAGCACGGCGGCGACCGCCCGTACCGCGTCGGGCAGCTCGGCCGTGAGCAGGCCGGCACGGCGGGACAGCTCCGTCCCGGCCCCCGCCTCGGCCAGTCGGGCGAGGGCGGCCGGGAGGTCGTCGCCGCCGGAGAACTCCCCGGCCCGGTCCAGGGCTGCGGCGAAGACCTCCGGGTGCCGGTCGAGGTAGCGGGACCGCCACAGCTCGGACCACCGCCCCGGGGGCGAGTCGGCGGCGGCGCGGGCGTAGTCGAGATACGCGGGGACCAGGTCGCGGACCCGCAGCGGCGGCCGGCCGGCCCCGTCGGCGGGCAGGGTGTCGGTCACGCCCGCCATGCTGCCGGAGCGACCGGCCCCGCCGCCACCCCGGCCGGCGGCCGGATGAAGGTCACGTTGGCCGGGTCAGGTCACGTTGGCCGGGCCGAGGACGCTCTTCAGGTCGCCCATCAGCGCGGTGGTGGCGGCGACCCGGAACGGCCCGAGCCGCAGAGTGGTGGTCTTGCCGCCGTTGAGGAGTTTCACGTGCACCTCGGTGTCGCCGGGGTGCAGCACCAGCGTCTCCTTGAGCCGCTCCACCAGCGGGGGCGTGCACCGGTGCACCGGGATGGTCAGGGTGACCGGCTTGCTGCCCGGGCTGCTGCTGACGTCGGGGAGCTGCATGTCCATCGCCATCATGCGCGGGGTGTCGTCGCGGCGGTCCACCCGCCCCTTGACCACCACGATGGCGTCCTCGGCGATGTACTGGCCGATCACCTCGTACGTGTTCGGGAAGAACAGCGTCTCGACGCCGCCGGCGAGATCCTCGAGGGTGGCCGAGGCCCAGGCCCGGCCCTGCTTGGTGACCCGGCGCTGCACGCCGGAGAGGATGCCGGCGAGGGTGACCACCGCGCCGTCGGGAACGGTGCCCTCCTCGGACAGCGAGGCGATGGTGCAGTCGGCCGCGGCGTTGAGCACGTGCTCCAGGCCGAACAGCGGATGGTCGGAGACGTACAGGCCGAGCATCTCCCGCTCGAAGGCCAGCTTGTCCCGCTTGTCCCACTCGCTGTCGCCGATGGTCGGCATGACCGTGGTGCTGCCGGTGGCCTCCGCGTCGCCGAAGCCGGCGCCGAACAGGTCGTACTGGCCGACGGCCTCCTTGCGCTTGACGTCGGCGTACGCGTCGATGGCGTCGGCGTGCACGGCGAGCAGGCCCCGGCGGGGGTGGCCCATCACGTCGAACGCGCCGGCCTTGATCAGCGATTCGATGGTCTTCTTGTTGCAGACCACCGCGTCGACCTTGGACAGGAAGTCGTAGAAGTCGGCGTACTCGCCCTTCTCCGATCGGCAGCGCATGATCGAGGCGACGACGTTCGCGCCGACGTTGCGGATGGCGGCGAGGCCGAACCGGATGTCCTTGCCGACCGGGGTGAACGGCCCGGCGGAGGTGTTCACGTCGGGCGGGAGGACCTGGATGCCCATCCGCCGGCACTCCGCCAGGTAGAGCGCCATCTTGTCCTTGTCGTCGCCGACGGAGGTGAGCAGCCCGGCCATGTACTCGGCCGGGTAGTGCGCCTTCAGGTACGCCGTCCAGTAGGAGACCAGGCCGTACGCGGCGGAGTGGGCCTTGTTGAAGGCGTACCCGGCGAACGGGACCAGCACGTCCCACACGGCCTGGATGGCCTCGTCGGAGTAGCCGCGCTCGCGGCAGCCGTCCCGGAACGGGACGAACTCCTTGTCGAGGATCTCCTTCTTCTTCTTGCCCATCGCCCGGCGCAACAGGTCGGCCTGGCCGAGGGTGTAGCCGGCCAGGATCTGCGCGGCGCGCTGCACCTGCTCCTGGTAGACGATCAGGCCGTGGGTGGGGGCGAGGATCTCCCGCAGCGGCTCCTCCAGCTGCGGGTGGATCGGGGTGATCTCCTGGAGGCCGTTCTTGCGCAGCGCGTAGTTGGTGTGCGAGTCGACGCCCATCGGGCCGGGCCGGTAGAGCGCCAGGACGGCGGAGATGTCCTCGAAGTTGTCCGGCTTCATCAGCCGCAGCAGCGAGCGCATCGGCCCGCCGTCGAGCTGGAACACCCCGAGGGTGTCGCCCCGGGCCAGCAGCTCGTACGCGGGCTTGTCGTCCAGCGGCAGCCCCAGCAGGTCGAGTTCCTTGCCGTGGTTGAGCTGGATGTTCTTGACCGCGTCGTCGATGATCGTCAGGTTGCGCAGGCCGAGGAAGTCCATCTTCAACAGCCCGAGCGACTCACACGTCGGGTAGTCGAACTGGGTGATGATGGCCCCGTCGGCGTCCCGGCGCGTCAGCGGGATGTGCTCGATGATCGGCTCGGCGGACATGATCACGCCAGCGGCGTGCACGCCGGTCTGCCGGATCAGCCCCTCGATGCCCTTCGCGGTGTCGATCACCTTACGCACGTCCGGGTCCGACTCGTACAGGCCGCGGATCTCCCCGGCCTCGGCGTAGCGGGGGTGCTTCGGGTCGAAGATGCCCGACAGCGGGATGTCCTTGCCCATCACCGCCGGGGGCATCGCCTTGGTGATCCGGTCGCCGACCGCGTACGGGAAGCCGAGCACCCGGGCCGAGTCCTTGATCGCGGCCTTCGCCTTGATCGTGCCGAAGGTGGCGATCTGGGCGACCTTGTCCTCGCCCCACTTGTCGGTGACGTACTTGATCACCTCGCCGCGCCGGCGCTCGTCGAAGTCGATGTCGACGTCCGGCATCGAGACGCGCTCGGGGTTGAGGAACCGCTCGAAGATCAGCCCGTGCTGGATCGGGTCCAGGTCGGTGATGCCCAGCGCGTACGCGACGAGGGAGCCTGCGGCCGAGCCACGGCCCGGGCCCACCGCGATGCCCTGGTTCTTCGCCCACTGGATGAAGTCGGCGACCACGAGGAAGTACGACGGGAAGCCCATCTGGATGATGACGCCCAGCTCGTACTCCGCCTGGACGACGTGGCCCTCGGGGATGCCACCGGGGTAACGGCGGGCCAGCCCGGCGAAGGTCTCCTTGCGGAACCAGGACTCCTCGGTCTCCCCCTCCGGAACGGGGAACCGCGGCATCAGGTTGTGGAACTCGAACATCCCCGTCGGGTCGACCTTCTCCGCGACCAGCAGGGTGTTCCGGCAGCCCTCCAACCACAGCTCCGAGGAGTCCACCGCGCGCATCTGGTCGGCGGACTTGATGAAGTAGCCGCCGCCCTCGAAGCGGAACCGGTTCGGGTCGGCGATGTTGCTGCCGGTCTGCACGCAGAGCAGGACGTCGTGCGCCTCGGCCTGGGCCTCGTGGGTGTAATGCGAGTCGTTGGTGACCACCGGGGGGATGCCGAGCGTCTTCCCGATCTCGGTGAGCCCCTCACGGACCCGCTGCTCGATGCTCAGCCCGTGGTCCATCAGCTCCAGGAAGTAGTTCTCCTTGCCGAAGATGTCCTGGTACGCGGAGGCGACCTTGAGCGCCTCGTCGAACTGGCCGAGCCGCAGCCGGGTCTGCACGGCGCCGGAGGGGCAGCCGGTGGTGGCCATGATCCCCTCGGCGTGCTCGGCGATCAGCTCCATGTCCATCCGGGGCCACTTGACGTAGTGACCCTCCATGGAGGCGCGCGAGTTGAGCGTGAACAGGTTGTGCAGGCCCGTCTTGTTGGCCGCCCACATCGTCTTGTGGGTGATCGCGCCGTTGCCGGAGATGTCGTCGCTCTTCTGCTCCGGCCGGCCCCACTTCACCCGCGCCTTGTGGTACCGCGACTCGGGCGCAACGTACGCCTCGACGCCCAGGACCGGGGTGATCCCGGCGGCCATCGCCTGCTTGTAGAAGTCGTTCGCGCCGTGCATGTTGCCGTGGTCGGTCATCGCGACCGCCGACATGCCCAGCCGGTTGGCCTCGGCGAAGAGGTCCTTGAGCCGGGCCGCACCGTCGAGCATCGAGTACTCGGTGTGCACGTGCAGATGCGCGAACGAATCAGCCATGCGTGACGCCCCCCGGCGATGTGGATCTTGGTGGTCGGAGTCGACCGGCACCCACCCTACCGAGGTGATCTCGGCGGCTCCACCGTCCGCGCCGACGGCCGTGGCCCGCGTCTCCTTCAGCGGTCGCCCCGACCGACCTCAGCAGATCCTGGCCGGCGGGCCAGGATCCGAGTGGAGCCAGAAGCCGAGTGGCGTCAGTTGGTTGTGGCGACACCCGACTCCTGGCAACGGACCTGCAGCGGGTTTTACTGAACGGTTCCGGGGCGTGTTCCCGAGCGCTCGCCGTTGACGTAGCCCGCTATACGCGAAATCGTCACCGAAGCCGACGTCGCAGTCACGCGCACCGTTGGGGAAGTAATCGCAAGGGCTATCTTCACGTCACGACGGATGTTCACATCGGCAACCATATCGACCGAGACACCCTCCAGCGACAGGTTACTGATCCCGCCGAACAGGAGTTCGACCTGCACGGTGTTGAATCCGCTACGCCGCCACTTGACAGGGGGGTCGGCGGGAAACGTACGGAGATCCAGCCTGATCCTCAGTGTCGGCCCCTCACGGTCGATCAAAAAATCATGCACATCGACTGCGTCAAGGGAGGGCACGTCCCCTCGAAAAATCTCCCGCAACCCCTGCGGGTTGGTCACCAGGTCCAACCAACTCATATCCACCCGCTAGTACTCATAGTGTTCGGCAGCGCCTGGGACCTTACCAGTCCGGACATTGTCCCACGGCCGGACATTCAGGTGCGGGCCCTGATCACCGACTCCGCCCTCTCCGAAGCGGTGCCCGAAGGAATGGTCCTGGATGACCACTCGTTCACCTCCACCCCGCACGAAAATGTACTCCCGAGTCATCACCGGCTGATAGCTCTCGTTCATGATCTGACTACCGCCACGAGGGGCCGTCATCGGCACTGATCGGACTGCCTCCGGCTGTTGGCTCATGGGGATACCGAGATCGCGTTTCGCATCCCTGAACGCAGCATTCCTGCTCGGCAGGGTCTTGTGGCTGGCCCCGCAGTTGTGAACCAGGACCGGTATCTTCCCGACGACCACGAAGTACGTGTGGACGTTGGAGACGGTGAGATCGCGCATGGTCTTGTGACCGAGGAAGTTTTGAATCCTGGCTACTATCGCCGCATCCCCGGTCGGCGTCTTCAGCCACTCGGCCGGCCGAAGGTCACCCGCGTCGGTCCACTCTTTCCGACTTTCGCTCCAGACCGGGTGGTGCTGTGTGGTCCGCAGTGTGCCGAACTTGCCATCCTTATTTCGGATGACGAGATCCGTGAGTTCCTCATCCTGGTTGACGTGCAATCGCTCAACGGCCTCGGCGCTGGAGTCCCCCGTTTCCGGATCCTGGGAGAGGACCTCGTCACCGACGCGCACCTCGGCGATCGGGCGCTCGGTACCGTCCGCCATGAGGACCGGCGTAGCCGGGTCGAAACTGTGGGTCGGGCAACCGTCACGTGACCTCGGGGCTCCACCGCCGTTCTCCCCGCCGGTCTTTCCCTTATTCCCCGGCCCTGTCTCCTTCGTCGGCGGCTTCGGCGTTTTCGGGGGCGGCGGGTTCTTCGCAGCCTGGCGGATTTCCTGCTTGAGCGCATTCATCTCGCGGGCCTCGGCCGCCGGGTTGATCGCCGGAGCCTTTCCGAGCGGCGCTTTACCGACGAGAGCCTTCGCCTTGTCGCCGACCCAGCCGATGGCCTGCTTGCAGAACGATTTGATCTTGCAGGCCCAGTCGACGACCGGAATCGACGACACCCCGGAAAGGGCGGCCTCTTTCCAGTTGCCTTCCTTGATATAGATGCCAGCGTTAATCCCGTCACACACCGCACCCAAGCCGGCGATGAACAAGCCACAGGCTTCGAGACTCTCGTGCGCCTTCTGGGAGCCGCTCTTCTTCGGGAAGCCGCTGCCGCTGGCGGGGCGAGTGTCCTCGCCCTCGCCCTGTCCGGTCGTTCCTTCCATCATGTTCTGGCACGCGTAGCCGCCGACATTCAGAAATGCGCAGACGTCGAGTCCGTTGGCAGCCGGATTCCCGTATTCCGGAATAATCTCGCCGCTCGGGTCACTGTAGGTGATCGGGTTGTTGGCAGCGTATGTGTACGCCGGCAACTGCTGTGGGTTGCCGGGGTCGTTAATCGGATCCACCGAGATAAAGCGGCCGATTGTGGGGTCGTACTCCCTGGCGCCCAGGTGGGTGAGCCCGGTCGGGTCCTGGTAACCGCCCAAAAAACCCTGCTTGTTCGGCCAGGAGACCGCGCCACCCCGTGGGGCCCCATACGGCGTCTGTCGGCGCTGGGCGATGGTCTGGTTGGTATCAGTGCCGACACTGACCTGCGAGGTGCCCTGGTGATCGCTGGCCAGCCAACTAATCCCGGTGACCGTGCGCTGGGCGATGGCTTCGCCGTTGAACGAGTAGTACCGGGTCGCATCGACCTGGCCGGTGCTGGCGTTCTTGCGTACCTCCTGGTCGCCCAGGAAAAGCGTGCTGCCGGCGGGATCGGTGGCGATGAGCCGGTTGCCACCAGCGTCGTAGATGTAGGAGTTGGCGCCGTTGCTGTCGGTCAGCGTGGCCAGGTGCCCCTCGGCATCCCAGGCCATGTTCTGCTGGCCGTTGGGCCCGGGGCGGGTCTTCATGTTGCCGGCGGCGTCATAGGTATACGACGCCGTCGTGGTGCCGGTGCTATCGGTCCTGCTCCACCCGTCGAGCCGGTGTGGCTGGACGGCCCCCGCCACGGGGTAGGAGTAGCTCGTGGTCACCGTGCCGGTCGAGGTGCCCCGCTCGGTCTGGGTCAACCGGTTGCCGATCCGGCCCTTAGGGTCGTCCGGTGCGCCGAATGACCACTGCTGCCAGTACGGTGCCGGGCCGCCCACATCCGTGTTGACCTGCGGCTTGGTGCCGCAGTCGTAGGAGGAAGGCGTCCAAGCCTCGGTGAGCCGGCGTTGGTGGTCGTACGTGAAGCACTGGGTGTCCTGCGGCCGGGCCCCGGAGTTGTCATCGATCTTGAGAATGTTTCCGCTGGCGTCGTAGTCGTAGAAGGTGTTCGCGATGTACGACGGTGACGTGGAGCGGATGATCGCGCTGCTCTTCACCCGGCCGGTGCCATCGTCGTACCGGTCGGTCGTCTGCACGAACTTCGCCCCGGTCAACGCGGTGGCCCTGGTGAGGGTGCTCAGCTCGAACAGGTTGGTGTAGCCCGACTGGATGGCGTAGTAGCTGGCGTCCCCGTAGTCGGTGGCCAGCTTGTCCGCCATCGCGTACGTCGAGTCGTACTCGTAGGTGAGGATCTCCTGGCTGAGCCCTCCGGCCGCCGGCAGGGTCATGGTGTTGGGTGAGCCGTCGACCCGGAAGCTGGCCTTGGAGATGAAGCTGCAGGTGGTGGCACCGATGCCGCAGAAGCCAGCTTGCGAGGTCGGCAAAGTGAGCTTGGTCTGCGTCGGTCGGTACTGCGCGTCGACCGTGATGGTCTCGGACTTGTACTCATCTGCGCCGATCCATCGCGAGGCAGACCTGGTCGCGCCCTTGACCGGGAGGTCATAGGTGTACTCGAGTCGCTTCGCCCCGGTCAGGCTGCCCTCTCGTACGTTGAGCAGGCGACCGAGCCGATCGTAGTTATACCAGAGGTCCGGAGTGTCGGGCCGGGAGTCGGTGGTCCTCTCCAGGTCCCCCGTCGCGTTGTACTGCAGCGTTGAAGCGCCCTTGTCGGGATCGGCCGATGAGATCGGCCGGCCCTGGAGGTCATAGTCATACGACCAGTTGTTGCCCGAGGCGTCTGTGACCGTGGCCAGTTGACCGATCGGGTGGTACGTGTAGGTCGTCTCGTCGTACGTGCCGGCGGCAGTTCGACTGTGGTACTGCCAGAGCTTTTCCGTTCGCCCCTGCGCGTCAGTCCAGATAGTGGTCGCGGATTGTCCCACCGGTGGCTCCACCGTGACATGGTCACCATGGTAGGTGGTGGAGGTGCGGGCCTTTTCGGTTTGGACGCTGGCCACGGAGGTGAGCAACAGCGAGTGGGTCTGTCGTCCTGCCGCGTCGTAGAGCGTACGGGTCTGGCTGGGGACGTCGGCGTCGGGGCCCGAGTAGAGAGTCGTGCCAGCTGTCCCGCTGTTGTAGTAAGCGGAGTTGGCCTTATAGATCCGGCCGGCCGCGTCGTAGAAGGTGTCGGTCAGGATTCGACCGCCGCCGTACGCCACCTCCTGGGTCTGACGGGGCCGGCTCAGCGCATCCAGCAGAGCGTACGACGTGTCGTAGGCACCCCTCGCGTTCAGCGCCTTGGTGGCGATGGACGACGGGGCCGTCTTTGACAGCGTGTAGGTGTAACTGGTCGACGGATCGGATGGGAACGTCGCCTTCGACCGACCCGGCCTCCACACCGCGAGGTTCCGCCCCATGGCGTCGTACGTGTATTCCGTGACCCGGCCATTGACGTCGGTGTTCATTACCGGGAGACCGGATACCGGGTCCAAGTTGACAGTCTCAGTCCACAGCAATGGCGTGGTGGTGACCACCTGCGTCACCGGGCCGCCGGCCGCCGGGGTGTATGCCTTGGCCGTCTTCTCCCCGGCGACGTCTGTGGTTTCGACCATCCGGCCCACTGAGTCGTACTTCGCCGTTGCCATCTGCTGGTAGAGGCGCGTCCCGCTGGTGAAACTCTTGAGCTTCTCCGTGTTGGTCAGCAAACCCTTGGTCGGTGCCGTGCCGTAGACCAAGGAGTCGTAGCTGAACTTGGTGTCGCCGGTGATCTGGTCCTCGCTGGTGGGGCTGCTGGCGCAGGTGCCCACCCAGCCGTTGATCCGCTTGGTCGGCGTCAACAACCAGTTGCCGGTGTTCCGCACATACTCGGTCTGCGTGCACCGCTCATCGCCGGCGCTACTGTCGTCACCGCTGTCCTCCTGCAACGTGGGCATACCGTAGCTGTCGAAGGTGGTGGTCGACGCGCTCCGGCGCACCCCGGTGTCCGTGGTCATCCGGGTTCGGGCCACGCGGACGCGGGAGTACCGAGCCTCGGCGATCGGCGTGCCGGCACGCGTAGCCGTCGGCGGGTCGGAACGCCACATCTCGTTGAGGGTGGCTGACAGAATCGTCGATCCTAACCAGTTGACCGTCTCGCGGGGAGTGCCGGCGTATTGGTCGTAGTCGTTGGTCGCCCCGCCCTCGAGGCCCTGGACCTGGGTCGTACGGGTGCCGCCGGCCGCGAGCTTGTCGCCGTACATGCCGCGAAAGTAGAGCGTCTCGCTCTTGGTCCGCTCGGCGCCTTCACCGTTGTAGGTGATGACCGTCGGGTAGCCCCGCCACTGCGACCAGCTCTTGCGCTCGTCGGGAGCGAGCCCGGTGTCCTCGTCGTAATGCCACAACGGCTGGTTGCCGGTGTTGACGTACTCATAGGCGGTGCGCAGCGGACGAGCGCCGCCGAGGTGGTCGATCTGCTGGACCTCGGTCACCACGTACTTGTGGAAGTAGTCGGTGACCGGGTCGGTGTAGCCCTGCGGCGTCCACTTGACCGGGTAGCAACGCAGCGTGTTGCTGTCCAGCGCGGTGGAGCTCGGCATGACGCTGCCCACGACGCACTGGCGCGGGCTGTAGGTCACGAAGATCTCGCCACCTGTCTCGAGCCTGATGGAGTTGACCCGCCACCAGTTCATCGCCAGGGCCCAGTCGCTGCCCGAGGAATCGACCCGGTTCTGCATCTGGATGCCCGAGAAGGTCACCTCGGGTGCCGTGACCGTGGTGCCGTTCAGGCCACGGTGGGTGATCCCCTCCAGCCAGAGTCCGGCCCGGCTGCCGTCACCGGGATCGGGAAAACTCTGCCGGAAGGTCCACGAGTCCGCCGCCTGGTAGGACGACGTCACCGCCTTCCACACCTTCGTGGCGATGACCGTGGTCCGCTTCGCCGACCAGAACGTCGGGGAAACGTTCAGGCAGGGGTTGGTGGTGGCGGTGCACTCCTGGTCCCAGGGGGTGTCCGGCCAGGTGGTGGCGTTCTTGGTGGTGCAGTTCGCCAGGCAGCGGTCGGCATGTGTGAAGTCCACCCGAGCCGGGACATTCTCAATGTACGGGCTGCCGGCCGCATACTCGTTGTTGTCCCGGTTGTCGCTGCCATAGTCGATCCGGGTCAGGTAGCCGGCCCGGTCGTACGTGACCGGAGTCGCGTAGGTCATGTTCTTCGCGTAGTGGCTGGTCTCCTTCGACCACCACAGCGACATGGTGTTGCCGTGGATGTCCTGGACGTAGTCCAGGTTCCACCGCCACGCCTGCTTCTTGCCGCCGCCGCAATCGGATGCGGCAAAGGTGCTGGCGTTGCAGGGTTCACCCGGGTTGTTGCCGAAAACAGGAACAGTCAGCACCGAGTTGGTCACCGGACGGCCGGTGGACCAGCCCGGCAGCTGGTGCCGGCCGAACCAGTACTGGGTACCGTCAGTGGTGGTGACCTTCCAGTACTCGTTGTCGTTGTCACCGTTGCTGTAGGCCGGCGAGGTCAACAGCTCGACCTTCGACCCGTCCTCCCGACGCGGGTGCCACTTCCCGTCGCTACCCTTCAACAGCTCGACGGACGAGCCGTTGAGGGAGAGCATCGCGTTCTCCGTGCCCCAGCAGAGGTCACCGGTCTTGGTGGTGTTGTTCGCCGTGCCACCCATGTCGTCGGCACAGCTCTTGTACTGCCGCTCGACGAAGCCCGGCGAGTAGTCGAAGCCCTCGCCGTAAGCGCCCGGCTGGTTGTTCGTCGCCGCCTGCCGGCCATCCACTGCCTGCGAGGAATAGCCGAGGCCCAGGCCGGGCGCCGGTCCACCCGGACCGGCAGGCATCCGCATCGGGTACGACCACTGAAAGCCTCCGGTCGCGCCGCCGTGGCTCCACGAGGAGGAGGGCGCGAGGCTGGAGGCGGTGAAGTCGCCCGCCCCGCCCGACGGGCCGCTGGTCACCGCGACCAACGTGCCGGCCAGCGCCGCCGTCGAGGGCAGCCCCAGCCGCTTCGCGTCCGTCCTCGACACCGCGGCACGGATCGGTGCCACCGCCACCGGCGCCGACACCGTCCGGGTCCGCGCCTCGTTGCGCGACGCCAACGGCACCAGCTCGCAGCCCTTGGCGCCCGGCGTGTTCAGCGCGCATTCCGGCACCCGCACCAGCCGCAGCCGCGAGGACCAGTCCGCCCCGTACGCCGAGGCGAACGCCGCGTAGTCCACACCGACCTCGACCTGCCCTGCCGAGGCGACCCCGTCGGTACGCCCCACCCGCAGCAGCACACCGTTGATCCCCGCCGCCTCGGCCTTCGCCTTCGGCAGCACCTCCACCCGCACCTTGCCGGGTACCGCAGTGGCCGTCCGCGCCGAGGCCGAGGCCACCGGACGTACGGTCACCGGCAGCGTGCCGGCCCGTACCCCCGCACCGGCCACCGACCGCGCGCCCGCGGCGGTGGTCGTCAGGCTGACCTCGGCGGACCCTGCCGCCGGCCAGACCGGCGCCGGACGCCGGACCTTGGCCGCGGCTTCCTCGGGCTCGGGTCCGGGTTTGGTGGGCTTGACCCGCTGGACGGGTACGGACTCGTAGCGTTGCGCCTCCAGCCGCTTGACCTGGGCGGCCTGCTGCGCCTGGGCGGGCACCTGACCACCGGTCGTGCCCGCGAGCACCGCGAGCAGACCGGCGGCGAGGAGCCTGCGGCCCCTGTGCCCCGTGGTGCCGAACGCCGGCACGCGCCGCCCACGGCGGTGGGACCGGCTGGTTCTGACCGTTCTCACGTAGTTCCTTTCATTTGGAAAGGTGTTCGCGCACCGCACACGGGGTTGTGGCGGTGCGCCGGGCCGGGCCGGCCGCCACCTGGTGGTGGTGACCGGACCGGCCGGTAGGCGGTGGGGTTCAGGCCCCCGCGAAGACCGCCTGCACGTCGGCAGCGCTCAGCGCGCCCTGCCAGACCCGCACCCGGTCGACGTCACCGGTGAACCAGTCCGTCGGTGCGTTCCATTTGGCCCGGCCCACGGTGAGGGGACCTGTGGCGTTCCACGGGGCGGCAGCGGTGATGGTCGCCGCGAGGGCACCGTTGATGTAGAGGCTGAGCGTCTGCGCGGAGACGTCCTGCACGACAGTGAGGTGGGTCCACATGTTCGCCACGCAGTTGCCGCCGATGGCGTACCGCGCTCCGCTGGACGCCGAGTCGCTGCTCCGGTTCATCACCGACCATTTGGTGCCGGTCGTGTCGCTGCGGCAGGCCAGGAAGAAGCCGGAGACCGCGTTGCCGTCCTGCGCGATGACGGTGCGGGCGCCGGTGCCTCCGGTCCAGCGGGCCCAGGCCGACACCGTGTACGACTGGTCGGTTCGCAGCACCGGCGCGTCGGTCTGGGTGTAGCCGGAGACCCCGTCGAATCGCAGTCCGCTGGAGTCGTAGCCCGCGAGGTCGGACCAGTCGACCGTCGGCATCGGGCTGAGGTTCAGCAGGTGCTGGTAGCCCGAGGCGTCACCCTCCTGGCGCGGGTCCTCGTAGTCGTACTCCTCCATGTCCCACTGGCCGACGAGGACCGGCTCGACGATGGGCATGAGGTCGACGTCCGGGTCGATGACCCGGTCCCAGACCCGCACCTCACTGATCGGGCCGTTGAAGGCGCCGGCGGGCGTGCCGTTGCGACCCCGACCGATGGTCAGCGGGCCGGTCGAGGACCAGGCCGGCGCGCCGAGCGAGCCGGTTCCCTTGCGGATGCCGTTCACGTACAGGCTCAGCGGGGTGCTGGAGCCGGCGTCGTAGACCCCGGCCAGGTGGACCCAGACGCCGACCTGGACCGGGTCCGGCGTACAGGCAGGCGTCGAGGTAGCGGTTCCGCTAACCACGTCGGAGGCGTAGCTGACGAAGCACCAGCGCTGCTTCGTCGGGAAGTACTGCAGCTCGAAGGGACTCTTGTTGGTACCGGGCTGGGACACCACGATGCCGCCCACGGCGTCGGCGCGGACCCACGCCGCGAAGGAGAAGCTGCGGGCGGTGTCGACGACCGGACCGGCCGTTACGGCCTGGTCGTCGGTGCCGTCGAACTTGACCGCCCAGTCCTTCCCCCTGCTCTTGTGCGTGCCGATCAGCCGGGAATCCGCCCAGTAGGGACTCGGGCTGAGGGTGGCCGACGCGCCGCCGCTGACCTTGTTGGTGAAGGTGGTGCCGGTTCCCTCGTCGATGGCCCAGTGCGCCTTCGGGCCGGAGTAGTTGTCGGCGAGGAAGACGTAGTCGTACGGGGCGGAGGTGTTGCCGGCCTGGTCCCGGCTGCGCACCGTCAGGACGTTCTCGCCGATCGAGTTCGGGGTGACCCAGACCGCTGCCGATCCGCCGAGGGTGGCCGCGTTGACGGTCATCTCCGGCCCGCCGGCGATCTGGTAGACGTAGGAGTACACGTCGGTGGCGCCGTTGGCCGAGAAGGTGAACTTCCCGGAGTAACCGGCCGAGCCGCGCATGTCCTGGTTGGTGCCCAGCGGCGGCGACTCCAGGTAGAGCCCGTCCGTCGCGGCCACCATCGGGGTGAACGCGGGGGCGGAGTAGTCCACGTAGAACTCGCACCACGGCGACAGGCCCGACGCGCCCCCCAGGGTGTCCTTGGTCTGCACCTGCCAGCGGTAGGTGTCGCCGTTGACCGTCTTCGTGGTCAGCTGCGCCTCGGCCTTGGCGCCCGGTGCCACCCCGGAGTCGACCTTGGGCCAACCGGTCACCGTCGTCCACACCGAGTTCACCAGCTTCTGGAGGGTGAACGTGCCGGACAGGGAGCCGCCGTTGCTGCCGTCGGGATCGCTCAGCGTCGCCTTCAGCCACGGGTAGTCCGCTCGCACCATGGGCCGGGACGTCCCGGTGGCACACGCCTGCGCGGGCGCGGTGTAGCCGGCGTGCGTCGACAGTTGGGCGGCCGTGGGCGTGGTCGGGTTGGTGTTGTACTCGATCGACAGCTTCGTCTGCGCCGCGTCGAACTTCTTCCACCAGGAGTCCGTCGACTCGGAGGTCCCGTCGGACTGCCGAGTCGACAGGGCCAGGGTGTAGATGGACTGGCCACGGTTGGCGATGATGTCGTTCTTCAGGTTGGTGCTGGAGAACTCCATCGGCAGGTCCGGCTGCGGGTCGTCGCCGCAACCCGCGCCGCCGGACGGCTTGTGCGCGTGCCCGGACCGCTCCTCCAGCCAGGTGGAGAAGCTCGGCCCGGACCAAGTCTGCTTACCGGTGGTGGTCAGGTCCGCCGTACGCCACAGGTTCACCGGCGTCGAGGTGCACGACCACGAGTGCGTCATCTCGGTCAGGAACTTGGCGGTGCGGATCGTCTTGCCGGACAGGGTCGTCAGCCCGAAGGAGAAGTATGACCGGTAGACACCGGAGCCGTCGATGTTGTTGCCCACCCGGACGATGCCGTCGTCCCGGGTGGCGTTGGTCGAGTTGGCGTAACCCCACCGGATCTTGTTGATGGTGGTCCACGGGTCGATCACCACCGGGTAGGTGGTTTCCTTGCCACGCAGCAGCGCCAGGTCCGGTCGGACCACCAGGTCCCCGCCCTGCACTGCGGCCGACAGCTCCACCTTGCGCGCGCGGTCCGGCGCGGACCGCACCGCCTCCCGCTTCTCCTGCGCCGCGAACGCTGACACGGCCTGGCTCTTCGCCGCTTGGGCCGCCGAGGTCAGTCCGGACGAGTCCCACATCAGCGCGCCGCCCGCAGACAGCACCGGAGTACCCGAGCTGCCGACCACCTCGAACCCGCCACCGGTGCGGGTGCGCCTCACCAGAGACCCGGTGGTCTCCAGGCCGAACCGCAGCTCGTCGAGCGCCGGGTTCGCCGCCGCAGCGGCGGACTTCACCACCAGCGCCCACGTGAAGCCGTCAGCCAGCGCCCGTAGCCGCAGGTCCACCTCCGGCAGCACCGAGTCGTAGACCGCGGTGTCACCGTCGATCCGCGGAGCCGGCAACACGCCGGGCCAGGACAGTGCCACCTGCCCGCCGTCCACCGGCAGGCGTACACCCGACGCCGGGCCACCGCCGGAGAAGGTCACATCGGCCAGGGTCGCGATCGGCGCGACACTGCCGTCCGCGTGCTTCTGCAGCCGGGTGTCGATCTTCCGCCACCCGCTGCCGTCGCGGTCCTTCGTCCACCTCGGTACCGGGTAGGACTCCAGGACCAGGCCGCCGTGCGGATCCGCGACGACCCGGGAACTCTCGGCCCTGAGGCTCGTCACCTCGACGGGCGAGCCCAGCCGCTTCGCCGCCGCGAGGGCCTCGGCTTCGGTCAGGCTGTCCGCCTGCGCGGGAGCGGGCGCGGCCGCCGCGGCGGGCACCGTCTCGACCGGGGCGGTCGCCGCGCCGGCGGCGACCGCCAGCACGGCGGCCACACCGCCGGCCCACCATCTCGAAGAACGTGTCCAGGTACGGGGACGCACGTGTGACCTCCTGCTGATGCGGAAAGGGGGGTGATGCCTCAGATGGACCTGAGGAGGTTCGGATGGCCGGCGCGACAGCGGGCTCTGCTACCGCCGGGCTGCTCCCGGTGGGAGGGTGGACTACACCTCGCTGGCGATGCCGAGGATCTCCGAGTCGGTCAGGACGCCCTGCCGGACCTGACCCATGTCGTTGGCGCCTTTGACGTGGTTGCCCAGGTCCGCGGCACCGGCAGCACACCCTGGGCGGCCTTGACCGGCCGCCCGCGATCAGATCGGGACCAGGTCAGGTCGTGGCGGTCAGTGGCGCGGCCGACGATCGACACCGACACCGACGCGGGGGGCGGGGCACCGCCCAGCTGCCCGGCTCGGGAGGCCAGGCCTTTCGAGACAGGACACAGTGCGCGTCTTCGGACGCAACTCATCAAACTACGACGTCGCACGTCGCCCTCCCCCGTGGATGAAAGTGGCATGAAACTAGGGAACAAACACGGTCAGTGTCAATGCATCAACCGAGGGTTGCGTTGGGTGACGAGCTTGAACGTCGTGATCAGCCAAAACGCGCTTGACGACCACCGAACGTCACAGGAGACGCTTCTATCCACTGTCGACGAACACGACGGGTGATGGCGATGATGCCCAGCGTTGAAGGACGGCCGCCCTGCACACGCGAGACAGTCGTGCACATTGCGCCGACTGTCGGCCCAAAGGCAAGGGAGTGGAAATCCTGCCGACAGTTCCGCGCAGCAGCAGGACATGACTTCAGTCAATTGATCAAAGCGGATTCCCTATCCACCCTTGCCCCCGTCGCGCAGGCCGGACGACTCAACCCTGGACAACACTGTGTGGCACACAGTATGGTGTGACACATGGCCAGTGAGGAGCTCCTCCGTACACACCTCCAGGAACTGCGGCGCGGCACCGTGGTCGTGGCGAGCCTGGTCGCCCTGCGCCAGCCCGACTACGGCTACGCGCTGCTGCAACGTCTTACGGCGCACGGGTTCCCGGTGGACGCGAACACCCTCTATCCGCTGCTGCGGCGGCTGGCGGAGCAGGGCCTGCTGACCAGCGAGTGGAACACCCAGGAGAGCCGGCCGCGCAAGTTCTACCGGACCAGCGCAGACGGCGAGCAGGTACTGCGCCGCCTCCTCGACGACCTCGCCGCCGTACAGACCTCCGTGACCGGCCTGATCGAAGGAGTGAACCGATGAGTTCCCTGACCGACCGCTACCTCGCCGCAACCCTGCGCGCGGTGCCCGCCCCGCGGCGGGAGGAAATCGCCACCGAGCTGCGCGGCTCGATCGAGGACATGATCGAGGGTCGGACGGACGCCGGGCGGGACGCCGCCACCGCCGAGCGCGAGGTGCTCAACGAGCTCGGAAACCCCGACCGGCTCGCCGCCCGGTACGCCGACCGTCGGTTGCAGCTCATCGGCCCCACCTACTACCTGCACTGGCAACGACTGCTGCGGCTGCTGCTCACCTTCGTCCCGGCACTGGTGGGCACGATCGTCGGGGTGGCCCAGGCAGCCACCGGGAAGGACCTGGTCCCCGCGATCACCTCCGGGTTCGGCACCGCCTTCGAGGTCGCGATCCAGGTCACGTTCTGGGTGACCCTGACCTTCGCGATCATCGAGCGCGCCGACCCGTCGCTGAAGCTGCCGGCGTGGACGGTCGACCAACTGCCCGAGGTGCCGGCGAAGCAGGACATGACCCTGACCGACATCGCCGCGTCCGTCGCCCTGTTGCTGTTCACCGCGGCCTTCCTGCCCTGGCAGCACTTCTGGTCGTGGGCGAAGATCGACGGCGAGCGCATCCCGCTGCTCGACCCGGCGCTGTGGCGGTCGTGGCTGCCGGTGCTGATGGCCGTGCTGCTGGCCGGCGTGGTCTTCGAGCTGGTCAAGTACCGCGTCGGGCGCTGGACCTGGCCGCTGGTCGCGGTGAAGGCCGCGCTGGACCTGGCGTTCTCGGTGCCCGTGGTCTGGCTGCTGGCGGACGACCGGCTGCTCAACCCGGACCTGGTCGAGCGCTTCGCCTGGCTCCAGGACGAGGGCAACCGGCAGTCGATCACCCTCATCGCGATCATCACGACGGTGGTGGTCCTGGTCTGGGACCTGATCGACTCCGGCGTCAAGGCCCGACGCGCCGGCTGACCGGCCCCGCCGCCCCGGCCCGGCACGTCGTCACGGGCGGGCCGGGCCGCCGCGACGAATTCGGAGCGGGTACGACGGGCGGCCATCCGGGTCGTAACGGTGGGCCGGGGGCCGCGCGGCCCGGGTCAGCAGGGGACGGTGTCCCACCCGGCGGGCAGCGTCGGCACCGGCCAGGCCGGGTCGGGACGCCACCGCGCCCACGCCGGGTCCCACCAGCGCTCCCCCGCGTCGAGCAGGGCCGCGATCCGGTCCCCCTCCGCGCGGATGGCCGCCGCCATGCCCGGATAGCGCCCCTCGACGAGGCGCTGGGCGAACATCTCGACGTCCTTGAACTCGTACCGGTCGGCGTCCGCCGCCCACCACAGGTCCAGCTCGTGGTCGAGGGTGTCCACCCCGATCGGGGTACGCCGCAGCGGGTCCTGAAGGTTGAAGTACCAGCCGGCGAACGACCGCCCCGGTTCGGCCCAGAACACGTCGACGGAGTGCGCCTCGCCGGGGCGGTGCAGCATCAGCTTGCCGGGCCCGCGCCACGCGCGCTGCCCGGCGACCTGCCAGGGATGCCGCCCGCAGGGGAAGCTCCCGCGCTCGGGGAAGCCGAACTCGGCCCCGGTGGGCAGGTAGAGGGCGAGCAGGTCCGGCGAATCCCGCACGCAGACGGTCGGGGCGGCGAACCAGACCTCGCCGCGCAGGATCTCGCGCCGGACGACCACGTCGCCCGGCGCGAACCGCCGCTCCCGCCCAATCGCCACGGCTCAGCCGACCGCGGCCATCACCTCGTCGGAAACGTCGAAGTTCGCGTAGACGTTCTGCACGTCGTCGCAGTCCTCCAGGACGTCGATCAGCTTGAAGATCTTGCGAGCGCCCTCCTCGTCCAGCGGCACGTTCATGCTGGGGATGAGGGAGGACTCGGCCGACTCGTACTCGATGCCGACATCCTGCAGGGCGGTGCGCACGGCGATCAGGTCGGTCGGCTCGGAGACCACCTCGTACGCCTCGCCGAGGTCGTTGACCTCCTCCGCCCCGGCATCGAGGACCGCCATCATCACGTCGTCCTCGGTGGTGCCGGCCTTGGGCACGATCACCACGCCCTTGCGGGAGAACATGTAGGACACCGACCCGGCGTCGGCGAGCGATCCGCCGTTGCGGGTCAACGCGGTGCGCACCTCGGTCGCGGCCCGGTTACGGTTGTCCGTCAGGCACTCGATGAGCATCGCCACGCCGTTCGTGCCGTACCCCTCGTACATGATCGTCTGCCAGTCTGCGCCGCCGGCCTCCAGGCCGGAGCCGCGCTTGACCGCCCGATCGATGTTGTCGTTGGGTACGGAGTTCTTCTTCGCCTTCTGGATGGCGTCGTAGAGGGTGGGGTTGCCGGCCGGGTCGCCGCCGCCGATGCGGGCCGCGACCTCGACGTTCTTGATCAGCTTGGCGAACATCTTGCCGCGCTTGGCGTCGATCACGGCCTTCTTGTGCTTGGTGGTCGCCCACTTTGAGTGGCCGGACATCTGCTACCTCCGTCTGTTGATCACGCCTGCGTCGACTGCCCGCGCCAACTCCACACCGCCACCGGGCACCGCATGCCACCGGCCGGGCCGGGCGGCCCCGCGTGGAGGGCTGCGGCGCGCGGCGGCCCTGCCGAACCGCCGGTAATCCTACCGAGGCCGCACCTGGCGGCGTCACACCCGCCACCACGGCCGGCCCCGCCGCGTCCGACGGCCCCGGCGCTGCGGTGACGGGCATCCGACACTCACGCGAGCCTCCACCGGAAGGCCACCTGCGGACCACGCCGCGACGGTACGCCGCACCGCCCTACCGCACCCCCGCTGACCTGCCGATTTCCGACCTCCCGACCGGATCTTCCGCCGAACGGCCAGCCTAACCCGACAACGGGTCGCTTTCGGCAACCTTCTCCACCCCTGCAATCGCGGTTCACCGATCGATAACCTGCGTTCGCCGTCAACCCGGACCGGGAGGGCCTGTGCTCGAAACCTTCGACGAATTCACCACCGGACTGACGATGATCGGCGCCGACGGGGTGGACGCCCTGAACGGTTTCTCCCTTATCGTCGAACTGCCCGCAGCGCACGACCTGCAGTTGCCCGATGCGCTGAAACGCATCGTGGGCGCCCGCCTCTACCGCGCGGTGGCCGAGGTTCTGGAGGCCTCCGAACTGTACGAGGTCGACACCCTGCGGCTCGACTGGTCCGACGGCAACGTCGGCGTGGTCTACAAGGAACCCTCATTCGGTTTCCGCATCGACATCCACCGGGATCTACGGATTACCCTCAGCCGCTCCGGATCGTCACTGCGGCTGTTCCACAACTGGTACCGGCTCCTGATGCCGTACATCCAGGGCCTGGTGTCCCGGATCGCCATCGACCTGACCGAGGTGCTGGACTCGGACTTCGACCTGCAACCGCTGCGGGCCGGCTACCGCTTCTCGCTGATCGTCTACGACTTCATCCCGGTGCGCGCGCAGAAACCAGTGAGCAGCCACGAGCTGATCGGCCCGCTGCTCGCCCGCCGTCCCGACGAGGACGGCCGGTTCCGGCCCGTGCTCGCCGGCCGGGACGCCGCCAGTTCGCTGCGCACCGGCCGACTGGACCTCAAGATATCCAACTTCCGGGAGGCCGCCCCCGGTGTGCACCTGCGCGAGATCTACGACATCCAGGCACCGGGCAACCAGGGCTACCGGGGGATCTGGCTCGACTTCCACTGCATCGCGGAAACCATCGACGGGGACGACTCGGAACCCGGCTCCCGGCTGGCGCCCCGCCCGGACTTCCTGCTGGAGAACTACGAGGTCCCCTATCGCGACTTCTTCCGCGACCGGGTGGTCAAGGGTTTCATGGCCGACTTCTTCAAGGACTGGAACTTCTCCTGCGCGGTCGGGGCGATGCCGTGACCCAGGACACCGTCAACCTCCTCCAGGTCGTCGGGCTGGGGGTCTCCCTGACGTTCAGCGTCGTCGCACTGGCGCTCTCCTGGCAGAACAACCGGGCCTCCGCGCAGGAGGCCCGGATCGCCGGCCAGCAGTTGGAGACCTCGGTGGTGCCGGTGGCGATGATCCAGGACTCCCGGCTGACCTGGCGCAGTCAGGATCTGATCGTGCTCTCCGTCCGGCTCCGCAATGTCGGGGCCGGACCGATGCTCGGCCTGCACATCGCCGGGATAAGGCTCGACCGGGCCGCGCTGCGCTTCACCGAGCTGGCCGGTCCCAAGGCCGACGTGGTGCAGCCGGCGACCGACGTCGAGCAGCGGTTGCGGTTCACCCATCCGCCGCGCATCCCCGAGCAGGGCTCCCTGGTGGTGGAGGTCCGCTACTTCGACGTCCTCGGCCACCAGCACGACAAGTCCCTCAACCTGATCGTCTCGGCCGGCTCGGGCAGCGGCACCATGACCGGCTTCCTGCCCGCCCGGGTCACCCGTCGTCCCCGCTAGGAGGAGCCCCGTGTCGAAGCTGATCCTCGGGCGTGCCGCGGTCCGCCACCTCGAACCGGAGCTGCAGGTCAAGAGCCGCTTCGCCCAGCGCCGGCCGAGCGTCACCAGTGCGCGGATCCGGCAGGGCGTCGGTGAGGAGCACATCGTCGAGGACGCCGCGCTGGGCGCGGTGGTCGCCTCGGACGACGACAGCCACCTGATGACCGTCGCGCCCACCGGGGCCGGCAAGGGGCGGGACGTGATCATCCCCAACCTGCTGACGTACGAGGGGTCGGTCGTGGTGTTCGATCCCAAGGGCGAGAACTACGACGTCACGCACGAACACCGGCGATCCGTCCTCGGCAACGAGATCGTCCTGCTGGATCCGTTCGGGGCCAGTCACAGCGGTCGGGACGCGCGGGGCTCGTTGAACCCGTTCGACGTGTTCGACGTGTTGCGCCGCGACGACGACGCCGCCGAGGAGGCGGAGGACTTCGGCCGGGTGTTGTCCGACATCCTGATGGGTGGGGTGCGCTCGCTCACCGACCCGTTCTGGGACGAGATGGCCCAACTGCTGATCGCCGGGCTGACCGCCGACCTGATGACCGGCCAGCCCGACCGCCGCAACTCCCTGCACGAGCTGCGCGCCCAGTTGTTCGACACCGACCTGCGCTACCGGCTGGCGGTGGCGCTGGAGAACCGGGGCAAGCACATGCCGCCCGGCACCCGGCAGGAGTTCGAGATGCTGGTGAGCATGGACGCCGACAAGACCTTCTCCGGCATCCTGGCCACCGCGGCCCAGCAGTTGGCGCCGTTCAGCTCCCAACGCACGGTCGAGGCCACGGACACCACGAGCTTCCGCCTCACCGATCTGGTCGACCCGGCCCGGCGGATCTCGATCTACGTGGTGATCCCCCCGCACAAGCTGCGCACCCACCAGCGGCTGCTCCGCGCCTGGGTCGGATGCCTGCTCTACTACGTGATGAACAGCCGGTCGATGAACCAGTCCCGGCTGCTCTTCCTCATCGACGAGGCGGCCCAGTTGGGCCGGTTCTCGCTGTTGCAGGACGCCATCACCCTGCTGCGCGGGTACGGGCTGCGGACCTGGACCTTCTGGCAGGACCTGGCCCAGCTCACCAGCCTCTACGACGTGGCTGGCGAGACAATGATCAACAACTCGGGGGTGTTGCAGGTCTTCGGACCGGCCAACTTCGGCGCCGCCCGCGACCTGTCCCACCGGCTCGGCTGCAACGTCGGGGAACTGCTGCAACTCTCGCCGGAGGAACAGGTGGTCGCCTTCAAGAGCGAGTGGCCGACCCGGATGACCAGGTTCAACCACCTCACCGACCCGGTGCTGCACGGCTGGGCGCGCCCCAACCCCCGGCACCACTGAGCGCGCGGCACCACCGCGGGCCGGCCCGCCGTACGCCAGCCGCCCTGCCCCGCGTACCGGACGCCGCCCGCCGGCGCCCGGTACGCGGGGTCACGCCGCGGCGCGGACCAGGTCCACGAAGTAGCGGTGCAGGCGCAGGTCGCCGGTCAGCTCCGGGTGGAAGGAGGTGGCCACCAGGTTGCCCTGCCGGACCGCGACGATCCGGTCCGCGGCGGGGCTGTCGGTGACCCGACCCAGCACCTCGACGTCCGGGCCGACCCGCTCGACCCAGGGTGCCCGGATGAAGACCGCGTGGAACGGCTCGCCCCCGACCCCGGCGATCTCCACCGGCGCCTCGAACGAGTCGACCTGCCGGCCGAACGCGTTGCGCCGCACCGTCATCTCGATGCCGGCGAAGCCGCGCTGGTCGGGGCGGCCGTCGAGCACCTCGGTGGCCAGCATGATCATGCCGGCGCAGGAGCCGTAGACCGGCATTCCGGCGGCGATCCGCTTGTCGATCGGCTCCCGCATCTCGAAGATGTCGACGAGCTTGCTGATCGTGGTGGACTCGCCCCCGGGGATGACCAGCCCGTCGACCGCGTCCAGCTCGCCTGGGCGGCGGACCGGGCGGGCGTCCGCCCCGACCCCGGCCAGCGCGCCCACGTGCTCGCGGACGTCACCCTGCAGGGCGAGCACACCGATGACCGGTGCCGTCACGTTCACTCCTCTCGGATGTCAGAAAGAGGGCCCCTGCTCTGCCTGAGCGGCGAGCAGGGGCCCTCCTCTCAGGTCACCAGCCGCGCTCGGCCAGGCGGTGCGGCTGCGGGATCTCGTCGACGCTGATGCCGACCATCGCCTCGCCGAGGCCCCGGGAGACCTTGGCCAGCACGTCCGGGTCGTCGTGGAAGGTGGTGGCCTTGACGATCGCGGCGGCCCGCTGGGCCGGGTTGCCGGACTTGAAGATGCCGGAGCCGACGAAGACGCCCTCGGCGCCGAGCTGCATCATCATCGCGGCGTCGGCCGGGGTGGCGATGCCGCCGGCGGTGAACAGCACCACCGGGAGCTTGCCGGTCTCGGCGACCTCCTTGACCAGGTCGTACGGGGCCTGGAGCTCCTTGGCCGCGACGAACAGCTCGTCGGCCGGCAGCGAGCTGAGCCGGGCGATCTCCTGACGGATCTTGCGCATGTGCATGGTGGCGTTGGAGACGTCACCGGTGCCGGCCTCGCCCTTGGAGCGGATCATGGCCGCGCCCTCGGTGATCCGGCGCAGCGCCTCGCCCAGGTTGGTCGCCCCGCACACGAAGGGGACGGTGAACGCCCACTTGTCGATGTGGTTGGCGTAGTCGGCCGGGGTGAGCACCTCGGACTCGTCGACGTAGTCCACGCCGAGCGACTGGAGGATCCGGGCCTCGACGAAGTGGCCGATCCGGGCCTTGGCCATCACGGGGATCGAGACGGCGTTGATGATGCTGTCGATCATGTCGGGGTCGCTCATCCGGGACACCCCGCCCTGGGCGCGGATGTCGGCGGGCACCCGTTCCAGGGCCATCACCGCGACAGCTCCGGCGTCCTCGGCGATCTTGGCCTGCTCGGCGGTGACCACGTCCATGATCACGCCGCCCTTGAGCATCTCGGCCATGCCGCGCTTGACGCGGGCGGTGCCGACGACGGGGGTGGCGCTGGCGTTCGGGGAGATGGTTTCGGGCACGGGTTATCGCTCCTCGGCGTGCTCGGGGGGTGGCTCAGCTGAATGCTACGACGGGGTCAACGCCGGTCCGACAGCCAATCAGACCCCGGGTGGCCTGCTCTGTGGCCGTCATCACCCCGGCCCGGCCGCTGGCCGACGGGCCCGGGCTGCGGCAGACGCCGCTCAGGCGGGCACGTCGGCGGGGAGCGCGAGGGTCGGGTCGTCGATGTCGAAGTAGCGCGGCCACGGGTGCCGGCGGCCCATCCGCAACAGCCGCACCAGCCGCCGTCCCCGCGCCGCGCGGGCGTCCCGGACCAGGTCGGTGTGCACCTGACGGGCCAGGGCGAGCCGCCGGCTCGCGGCGATCACCGTCTCGCAGTCCGGGTCGGCCGGGTCCAGCCGCACCGCCCGCAGCTGCCGGGTGAGGTCGTTCTCCGCGGCCTCGCGCTCCTCCGGCTCGGCGTCCAGCGCGATCCGGGCCGCCGCGTACAGCTCCACGCCGTAGCGCCGCTCGGCCAGCACCGCGGCGGCGGCGGCCCGGCGCAGCAGGTGCGCCTCCAGGGCCCGGGCCGCGGCCTCCGCGCGCAGGCGCAGCCGCTCGACCCGGCCGACGGTCCAGGTCAGGTACGCCGCGAGCAGCCCCACGACGAGAATCCCGCCCAACCACCACCACATGCCCGGCATCGTAGTGCTGCTCCGTTCGCCTCCGGCCGGAGCGCGACCCGCCCCGACACCTGCGTCCCACCGGCACCCACGGTCACGGCGGTCAGCCCAGCCCCGCCCACTCCTGGTCGATCACCCGCCCGTCGGTCGCCTCGATCGCCGCCGCGTACACCTCCAGCACCCGGCGGGCGACGACCGGCCAGTCGAAGTGCGCCACCACCTGGTCCCCGCACTCGGTCAGCGCGGCCCGCCGCGCCGGGTCGTCCAGCAGCCCGGCCAGGGCCGCCCGCAGCGCCACCGCGTCCCCGGTGGGGAAGAGCAGCCCGGCCCGGCCGCCGTCGAGCACCCGGCGGAACGCGTCCAGGTCGCTGGCCACCACCGTGGTGCCGGCGGCGAGGGCCTCGGTGAGGATCATCCCGAAAGACTCCCCGCCGGTGTTCGGGGCCACGTAGAGGTGGACGCTGCGCAGCATGCGCGCCTTGTCCTCCTCGGAGACCAGGCCGAGGAAGGTGACCCGGTCGCGCAGCTCGGCGGGGAACTGGTCGAACAGGTCGTCCGGATCGCCCGGCCCGGCGACCAGCAGCCGCAGGCCCGGGCGGGAGCGGGCCAACTCGACGAACGCGTCGCACAGGATCGGGAAGCCCTTGCGGGCCTCGGTGAACCGGCCGAGGAAGCCGAGCGTGCCGCCCTCGGCCAGGTCGCACTCCCCCGGCCAGCCGGGCAGCGGTGTCGCGTGGCTGAACTTGGCCACGGTGACCCCGTTGGGGATCTCCACCGCGCCGCCGTCCATGTGCTCGACCTGCACCTTGCGGGCCAGGGCGCTGACCGCGATCCGGGCGGTGATCCGCTCCAGCACGATCTGCAGCAGGCCCTGCGCGGCGGCGAGCACCCGGGACCGGGTCATCGCGGTGTGGAAGGTGGCCACCACCGGCCCCTTCGCGGAGAGCACGGCGACCATCGACAGGCTCAGCGTCAGCGGCTCGTGCACGTGCAGCACGTCGAAATCGCTCCGGGCGATCCACCGCCGGACCCGGGTGGTGGAGACCGGGCCGAACGCGATCCGGGCCACCGACCCGTTGTACGGCAGCGGCACGGCCCGGCCCGCCGACACCACGTACGGCGGGAGCGGGGAGTCCTCGTCGGCGGGGGCCAGGACGCTCACCTCGTGCCCGAGCCCGATCAGCGCCTCGGCCAGGTCCATCACGTGGTTCTGCACCCCGCCGGGCACGTCGAAGGAGTACGGGCACACGATGCCGATCCGCATGTGAGCGCCCTCCGCCTCAGACCGGTCCGGTGACGGCCGGCGGCGTGGAGACGGGTCGGGGCTGTCCGCCGTCGCCGGTGCCGCGCTGGTCCAGCCACATCCGTTGCAACATGTGCCAGTCTTCCGGATGCCGGGCGATGCCCGCCGCCAGACCGTCGGCAATCCGCTGGGTCAGCGCCCGGACCCGCTGGTCCAGCGGCCCGCTGTCCTCCTCGGGCAGGGGCAGCGGGCCCTCGATCGAGGCGCACGCCGCGTCCGGTTCGTACCATAATGAGGCGACGTAGAGCGGCGCCCCGGTGCGCAGGGCCAGCAGCGCCGGGCCGGCCGGCAGCCGGGTCCGCGCGCCGAAGAAGTCAACCTCGATCCCCCGGGCGGAAAGGTCCCGGTCGGCCAGCAGCGGCACCACCGCGCCGGCGCGCAGCCGGTCCACCAGCACGTCGAACGCGGGCCGCTCGCCGCCGTGGGTGGGCAGGATCTCCATGCCCAGCCCCCGCCGGAAGGCGAGGAAACGCTGGTAGATGCCCTCGGGCTTGAGCCGCTCGGCGACCGTGGTGATCGGCCAGCCGGTGGCCGCCACCCAGGCCCCGGCGGCGTCCCAGTTGCCGGCGTGCGGCAGCGCCACCACCGCGCCCCGGCCGGCGGCCACGTCGGCGGCGAGCCGGTCGACCCCCTCGGGGGCGAGCCGGAACCCGGCGAGGAGCTGTTCCCGGCTCAGCGCCGGCAGCCGGAACGTCTCCATCCAGTAGCGGGCGTAGGAGCGCAGGCCGCGCCGGAGCAGGTCGTCCAGCTCGGCCTCGGGCAGCTCGGGGCCGACCACCCGGCGCAGGTTGGCGCGCAGTCGGGTCGTACCCCCGCCGCCGGAGCGGTGGGCGCGGTCGGCGCCCGCCCGGAAGGCCGCAGCCACCACGGGCCGGGGCAGCGCGCGGACCAGACGCCAGCCGGCGACGTAGCCGAGCTCGGTCAGGTTCACCCCTGCGACCCGTCCGGGGCTGCCTCGCGGGCCTGCCGGTACACGTGGGCGATCCGCTGGCCCACGGTGAAGATCGAGACGGCGGCCAGCAGCCAGAGCGCGATCTGCAGGGCGTACGGGACGCCGAAGCCGGTGAGCAGGCCGCCCACGCCGACGATGAGCAGCCGCTCGGTCCGCTCGGCAATGCCCACGTTGCAGGTCATCCCGAGCCCCTCGGCGCGGGCCTTGACGTAGGAGACCAGGCCGCCGGCGGCCAGGCAGAGCAGCGCGGCGGCGACCCCGGCGTGGTCACCCTCGGTGGCCAGCCAGTACGCGACCGCGCCGAAGACGGCGCTGTCGGCGACCCGGTCCATGCTCGAGTCGAGGAACGCCCCGAACCTCGTCGAGCCGCCGCTCATCCGGGCCATCGTCCCGTCGAGCAGGTCGGTCAGCGCGAAGAACGTCACGATGAGGGCACCGGCGACCAGATGGCCGCGGGCGCCGAAGCCGAGCGCACCGGCCAGCACCCCGAGGGTGCCGGTGACGGTGACAGCATTGGGGGACACGCCCGCTCGGAGCAGGCCGCGCGCGATCGGCTCAACGACGCGGGTCATCCCCGCCCGGACCGACACTTGGAAGATCTTCGCCATGGCGGTCCCACGATAACGGCCGGCCCTCGGCGAGGGCACGCCACGGTCGCCAACCCGCCCGGGGAGGGCTTGTGCCGGCCCTCCGAGGGGTGTGAGATCGAGCCTGAGGGTGAGCCAGCTCACCCGACCGACCGTCCCGTACCCGCCGCACGGCAGATCACCGGAGGATGGCGCCGCGGAGTTTCCGCACCGGGCCGCTTCCCCGTCGCGCGCGGCGGTCGCCACCAACCACCGGCTGAGGGAGGTGCGCCCCATGGCGCAGAGGAATCAGGACAAGGGGGTCACCGGCGGAGTGCCGGTGGTGACCGAGCCCGCCAGTATTCGCAACGTGGTGCTCGTCGGGCACTCCGGGGCGGGCAAGACGACCCTGGTCGAGGCGCTGCTCGCGGCGGCCGGCACGATCGGGCGGGCCGGCACGGTCACCGACGGCACCACGGTCTGCGACCACGACCCGGCCGCCGTGCGCCAACAGCGCTCGGTGAGCCTGGCCTGCGCCCCGCTGGTGCACGACGGCGTCAAGATCAACCTGTTGGACACCCCGGGGTACGCGGACTTCGTCGGCGAGCTGCGCGCCGGCCTGCGGGCCGCCGACGCCGCGCTGTTCGTGGTCTCCGCCGTCGACGGGATGGACGCCGCCACCGCCGCGCTCTGGGAGGAGTGCGCCGCGGTGGGCATGCCCCGGGCGGTCGCGGTGACCCGGCTGGACCACCCCCGCGCGGACTTCGACGAGGCCGTGGCGCTGTGCCAACGGGTCTTCGGCGACAACGTGGTCCCGCTGCACCTCACGATGCTCGGCGACGACGGCGAGTCCGTCGTCGGACTGCTCGGCCTGGTCACCCGCCGGGTCTTCGACTACACCGCCGGGCTGCCGGCCCAGGTGCGCGAGCCTGACCCGGAGCACCTGCCGGCGATCGCCGAGTCCCGCAACGAGCTGATCGAGGGGATCATCGCCGAGAGCGAGGACGAGTCCCTCATGGACCGCTACCTCGCCGGCGAGGAGATCGACACGCAGGTGCTGGTCGCCGACCTGGAGAAGGCGGTCGCCCGGGGGCACTTCCACCCGGTGGTGCCGGTCTGCGCGGCGACCGGCGTCGGGCTGGACGTGCTGCTCGACGGCCTCGTATCGGCATTCCCGTCGCCGCTGGAGCACGAGTTGCCCGCCGTCACCGGCGTGGACGGCTCCCCCCGGCCGCCGCTGACCTGCGACCCGGACGGCCCGCTCGTCGCCGAGGTGGTCCGCACGACGGTGGACCGGCACGTCGGCCGGGTCTCCCTGGTCCGGGTCTTCTCCGGCACCCTGCGCCCCGACCGGACGATGCACGTAGCCGGCCACGGCCTGGCCGAGCGGGGGCACCCCGACCACGACGCGGACGAGCGGGTCGGGCACCTCCACACGCCGCTGGGGGCGACCCTGCGCGAGGTGCCGGTCTGCGTGGCCGGCGACATCTGCGCGATCACCAAGTCGGGCAGCGCGGAGACCGGCGACACGATCTCCGCCAAGGACGACCCGCTGCTGGTGGCCCCGTGGGAGATGCCCGAGCCGCTGCTGCCGGTGGCGGTCGCCGCGCGCAGCCGGGCCGACGAGGACACCCTGTCCCGCAACCTGGCCCGGCTGGTCGCCGCGGACCCGACGCTGCGGCTGGAACGCAACCCGGAGACCCACCAGCTCGTCCTGTGGTGCATGGGCGAGGCACACGCCGACGTGGTGCTCGACCGGCTGCGCGGTGGCGGCGTCGAGCTGGACACCGAGCCGGTCCGGGTGGCGCTGCGGGAGACCCTCGCCGCCCCGGCCACCGGGCACGGCCGGCACGTCAAGCAGTCCGGCGGCCACGGCCAGTACGCCGTCTGCGACATCGAGGTGGAGCCGCTGCCCCGGGGGGCCGGCTTCGAGTTCGTCGACCGGGTGGTCGGCGGGGCGGTGCCGCACAACTACGTCCCGTCGGTGGAGAAGGGCGTGCGGGCCCAGCTGGAGCGCGGCCTGGTCGCCGGGTACCCGGTGGTGGACCTGCGGGTGACCCTCGTCGACGGCAAGGCGCACAGCGTCGACTCCTCCGACGCGGCGTTCCAGACCGCCGGGGCGCTGGCGCTGCGCCACGCCGCCGAAAAGGGCCAGCCGACCCTGCTGGAGCCGGTGGACGAGGTGGCCGTCCGGGTGCCGGACCACACCGTCGGGGCGGTGCTGGGCGACCTCTCCGGCCGGCGCGGCCGGGTGCTCGGCACCGAGTCGGACCCGGACGCCGACGGCCGCACCGTGGTCCGGGCCGAGGTCCCGGCCATCGAGCTGCTCCGGTACGCGATCGAGCTGCGCGCCCTGACCTCCGGCACCGGCACCTTCCGCCGCCACTTCACCCGCCACGACCCGATGCCCACCCACCTGTCCGACCAGACCCGCAACGAACACCCCCCCACCCCCTGACCCCACCCGCACCCCCGCACCCCCGCACCCCCGCGATCTTGCAGTTACGGCCCCGGCAATTGGGGCAGAAGCCTCGTTCCGAGGGCCACAACTGCAAGATCGACGGAGATGGGTGGGCGCGAGGGAGGGCGGGGGGAGGGTGGGGGAAGGGGGGTCAGGGGCGGGCGGAGGGGGTGGGGGGCATGGGCCAGCGGGGGCGGTCGGCGGAGCTGAGGGCGGCTGTGCGGAGGGCCGCCAGCTGGCGTTCCACCTCGGCGAAGTGGTCGGGGGTGAGCGGGCCGAGGGCCAGTGCGGCGGCGTTCTCCTCGACCTGGGCGACGGTGCGGCAGCCGGGGATCGGGACCGTTCGGTCGCTGCGCGCCCAGATCCAGCCCAGGGCGCCCTGGGCCAGGGTGCGCCCGTCGGCGGTGAGCGCCGCCCGGACCGCGCCGACCCGGCGCAGCCACTCCGGGGCGGGTCGGCCGCTGCGGAACCACTCCAGCCAGTTCGCCGTGGCCCCCCGCACGTCGTCGCGGGGCAGCGTGGAGCCGGCGCCGTACTTGCCGGTGAGCAGGCCCATCCCCAGCGGACTGCGGTTGACGCTGGCCAGGTCGTACTTGTCGCAGACGGCGAGTAACTCGGGGGCGTCCCGCAGCACCGACAGCGTGTGCTGCACGGCGGTGGCGTGCCGGGCGCCCTGCCCGAGCCAGGTGGCCCGGTCGACCCG
The DNA here is from genome assembly GCF_050948415.1 of Micromonospora sp. CA-111912. Taxonomy (NCBI): domain Bacteria; kingdom Bacillati; phylum Actinomycetota; class Actinomycetes; order Micromonosporales; family Micromonosporaceae; genus Micromonospora; species Micromonospora sp. CA-111912. The sequence continues at coordinate 2,595,018 of NZ_CP192007.1, read as the reverse complement.
GTCGGTGCTCCACCCGTACGCCCGGACCAGGCCGTCGGCGACGAGGTCCTCGCAGACGCCGAGCAGCGCCTCGGCCCTCGGCACCGGCAGGTCGCCCAGGTGCAGCTGGTAGAGGTCGATGCGGTCGGTGTCCAGCCGGCGCAGGGAGTCGGTGACCGCCCGGCGCAGGTACTCCGGCGAGGGGTCCTCCCCGGTGGCCTGGCGGGCGTCCTCGTCGAACGTGTAGCCCCACTTGGTGGCGATCACGGCCTCGTCGCGCCGGCCGGCGAGGGCCCGGCCGAGGACCCGCTCGCCGTGCCCGGCCCCGTACGTGTCGGCGGTGTCGAAGAGGGTGACCCCGAGGTCGAGCGCGCGGCGCACCGCACGGACGGACTCCTCGTCGTCGACCGCGCCCCAGCCCAACGGCTGGACACCCTCGGCCCAGGGGCCACCGATCGCCCAGCACCCCATGCCGAGGGCGCTGACCTCGATGCCGCTGCGACCCAATGTCCGTGTCGTCACTGCCATCGCCAGATCGTGCCACCCCGGGCCCGGTCGAGGGCAGCGGGTTGGCCGAAAGAAGGCGGTCGACTACGTAGGGTCAGCTCGGCCAGGCGCGGGTGAACAGCTCGCGGGTGTCGGTGAGCAACTGTGGCAGGACCTTGGTCCGCCCGATCACCGGCATGAAGTTGGCGTCGCCGCCCCAGCGGGGCACCACGTGCTGGTGCAGGTGCGCGGCGATCCCGGCACCGGCCACCCCGCCCTGGTTCATGCCCAGGTTGAATCCGTGCGCGTTGCTGACCGCGCGCACCACCCGCATCGCGGTCTGGGTGAACGCCGCCAGCTCGGCGGTCTCCGGCAGGGCCAGGTCGGTGTAGTCGGCCACGTGCCGGTAGGGGCAGACCAGCAGGTGCCCCGGGTTGTAGGGGTAGAGGTTGAGCACCGCGAACACGTGCTCGCCCCGGGCCACCACCAGGCTCTCCTCCGGCGGCAGCCCCGGCGCCCGACAGAACGGGCAGCCAGCGGGCTTCTCGTACCCACCCTCGGGCCGGTCCCCACCGGAGACGTAGGCCATCCGGTGCGGAGTCCAGAGCCGCTCCAACCCGTCGGCCATGCCGCTGTCCCTGTGCCGTTCCTCCCCTGTCACGCCACCGATCCTACGTTCCCGCCCGACCCCGCCCCAGTGCCGGAGTGGGGGATCCGCTCGGGGCTACCTGGGGGTGCGATGGGGCCTCACCGGGACGAATAGGGGTGTGAAAGTTCTTGACGTAGAGATGATGGTGAATGAAGCTTCCATTCCAATCGAAACTGATATTCGTCGATGGGAGTCACCCTGTGAAGACCGCCTTCCGCCGGATCGGCAGAGTTCTTGCCGCCTGCGCGCTCGCCGCCGCCACCACCCTGGTGGGCCTGACCGTGACCACCGGTGCCGCACAGGCCGACGGCTGCTACAACTGGGGCCGGACGCTCGTCCAGGGCTCGACCGGCGAGGACGTCCGCCAGCTCCAGATCCGGATCGCCGGCTACCCCGGCTACAACTCGCAGATCGGCCTCGACGGCGTGTTCGGCCCGGCGACACGCGCGGCGCTGATCCGCTTCCAGCAGGCGTACGGCCTGGCGGCCGACGGCGCCGCCGGCCCGCTGACCTTCGCCAAGCTGTACGCGCTCCAGGACGACGACTGCACGCCGATCAACTTCACCTACGCCGAGCTGAACCGGTGCAACAGCACCTGGGCCGGCGGGGCGGTCGCGGCGAGCACCGCCAAGTTCAACGCGCTCGTCTCGATGTGGAAGCTCCAGGCCATGCGGCACGCCCTCGGGGACGTGTCCATCCAAATCAGCAGCGGCTTCCGCAGCGTCGCCTGCAACAACGCGGTCGGCGGGACGTCCAACAGCCGGCACCTGTACGGCGACGGGGTGGACCTGGTCGGTTCCCCGTCGTTCTGCCGGATGGCCCAGCAGGCCCGCTACCACGGCTTCGGGAACATCCTCGGCCCCGGCTACCCGGGCCACAGCACCCACACGCACGTCGGGGCGGCCGGCGGCTGGTCGGCGTCGAGCTGCGGCATCTGATCGACCGGCGCCGACACTACGGCCCGGCCCAGGTGGGGCTCCCCTCGTCGCCTCGGCGGCGAGGGGAGCCCCACCTGGCGTGTCAGGCCGGGTCGGGAGCCGACGGGCCGGTGTTCGACCGGGAGGTGACCACGTCGAGCACGTGGGCCACCGCCTCGGCCATCGGCACGCCGTTGCGCTGCGAGCCGTCCCGGTACCGGAACGACACGGTCCCGGCGGCCACGTCGTCGTCGCCGGCGATCACCATGAACGGGATCTTCTGCTGCTGGGCGGTGCGGATCTTCTTCTGCATCCGGTCGTCGCCCGCGTCCACCTGGGCCCGGATGCCCTCGGCGCGCAGCGCCGCGACGAACCCGTGCAGGTAGTCGGTGTGGTCCTCACGGATCGGGATGCCCACCACCTGCACCGGGGCCAGCCAGGCCGGGAACGCCCCCGCGTAGTGCTCGGTGAGCACCCCGAAGAACCGCTCGATCGAGCCGAACAACGCCCGGTGGATCATCACCGGCTGCTTGCGGGTGCCGTCGGCGGCCTGGTACTCCAGCCCGAACCGGGCCGGCTGGTTGAAGTCGACCTGGATCGTCGACATCTGCCAGGTCCGGCCGATCGCGTCCCGGGCCTGCACCGAGATCTTCGGGCCGTAGAAGGCCGCACCGCCCGGGTCGGGCACCAGGTCCAGCCCGGACGCCTCGGCGGCGGTGCGCAATGCCTCCGTCGCCTCGGCCCAGTCGGCGTCGTCGCCGATGAACTTCGGCGAGTCGTCCCGGGTGGACAGCTCCAGGTAGAAGTCGTCCAGGCCGTAGTCGCGCAGCAGGTCCAGCACGAAGGTGAGCAGGGTCGACAGCTCGCCGGGCATCTGCTCCCGGGTGCAGTAGATGTGCGAGTCGTCCTGGGTCAGCCCGCGCACCCGGGTCAGGCCGTGCACCACGCCGGACTTCTCGTACCGGTACACCGTGCCGAACTCGAACAGCCGCAGCGGCAGCTCCCGGTAGGACCGCCCGCGCGACCTGAAGATCAGGTTGTGCATCGGGCAGTTCATCGCCTTGAGGTAGTAGTCCGCGCCCTCGAGCTGCATGGGCGGGAACATGGTGTCGGCGTAGTAGGGCAGGTGGCCGGAGGTCTCGAAGAGCTGCGCCTTGGTGATGTGCGGGGTGTTGACGAACTCGTACCCCGCCGCCTCGTGCCGGCGGCGCGAGTAGTTCTCCATCTCCCGGCGGATGATGCCGCCCTTGGGGTGGAAGACCGCCAGGCCGGAGCCGATCTCGTCGGGGAAGCTGAACAGGTCCAGGTCCGCGCCGAGCTTGCGGTGGTCGCGCCGGGCGGCCTCCTCCAGCAGCTTCAGGTACGCCTTGAGCTCGTCCCGGGTCGGCCACGCGGTGCCGTACACCCGCTGGAGCTGCGGGTTCTTCTCGCTCCCCCGCCAGTACGCGGCGGCCGAGCGCATCAGCTTGAACGCCCCGATCAGCCGGGTGTTCGGCAGGTGCGGGCCCCGGCACAGGTCCGACCAGCAGACCTTGTCCTCCTTGGCCGCGAGGTTGTCGTAGATGGTCAGCTCGCCGCCGCCCACCTCCATCACCTCGGACGAGTCCAGCCCCTCGCCCTTGACGTCGATCAGCTCCAGCTTGAACGGCTCGGCGGCCAGCTCGGCCTTCGCCTCGTCCAGGCTGTCGAACCGTCGCCGCCGGAACCGCTGACCGGACTTGACGATCTCCTGCATCCGCTTCTCGAGCTTGGCCAGGTCGTCGGGCTGGAACGGCTTGTCCACGGCGAAGTCGTAGTAGAAGCCGTTCTCGATCGGCGGGCCGATGCCGAGTTTCGCCTCCGGGAACACGTCCTGCACGGCCTGGGCGAGCACGTGCGCGGTCGAGTGGCGCAGCACGTTCAGCCCGTCCGGGGTGTCGAGGCCGACCGGCTCGACGGTGACGTCCTCGGCCGGCGCCCAGTCCAGGTCGCGGAGCTGGCCCTGCGGGTCGCGGACCACGACGACCGCCTTGGGGCCGCTGGCCGGCAGGCCGGCCGCGGCCACCGCGTCGGCCGCCGTCGTCCCGGCGGCGACGACGACGGGGTCGGCCACGACGGGGGTACGGGGTGCGGACACGGTGACTCCTTCAGCTGACGACGAACGCGGCCGAGCGACCGCCCCCGCTGATGCTAGCGGGCACCAAGGGGCCCCTTCTTGTCGCATTCGGTGAAGGCGGCGCTCCGTCCCGACGCCTTCCGCCCGGGGCCGTCGGCGGGGCCCGCAGGGCCGTCGGCGGGGCCGCCCGGGGCGGTGGCGGCCACCTCGGCGGCCCGGACACGGGGTGTGGGCGTTCCGCGACCGGGCCGGGCGGGGTGGTCAGCCCGCCCAGTCGGGCAGCGGCTCGCGGGCGGCGAGCCAGTCGGCGGGCACCCCGCCCGGCGAGCCGACGCCGGTGTGGGCGGCCACCACCGCACCGACGATCGCCGCCGTGGTGTCCACGTCCCCGCCCGCCTCGACGCACGCCCGGACCGCGGCCGGGTAGTCGTCCAGGCGCGTGGCGGCGACCCAGAGCGTGAACGGGACGGTGTCCTGCGCCGTCACCCGGGAGCCGTTGCCGAGCGCGTCGGCGGCGGCGGCCACCGGGCGGTCCAGCAGGGCGGCGGCCCGGCGTACCCCCTGGTGCACCTGGCTGCCCGGGTCGAGGGCGGCGGCCACCGCGGCGAGCAGCCGCGACGGCGGCGGGCGGTCCCCGTCGAGGCGGGCCCGGGCGGCCAGGGCGGCGGCCACCGCCACCGCCACCGCGCCGGCGATCCCCTCCGGGTGGGCGTGGGTGACCTCGGCGGACGCCCGGGCCTGGGCCGCGGCCCGCCGGGTCGAATCGGCGAACCACGCACCGAGCGGCCCGACCCGCATCGCCGCGCCGTTGCCGCACGAGCCCTGCCCGTCGAACGCGGAGGCCGCGGCGACGGGCCACGGCGTGCCGGTGCGGATCAGGCGCAGGATGGTCACCGCCCCGGGGCCGTAGCCGCGGTACGGCTCGCACCGGTGCGCGAACGCCAGCGCCAGCCGGTCCCGGTCGACCTCCCCTGCGCCGGCCAGCTCGGCCAGCACGGAGCACGCCATCTCGGTGTCGTCGGTCCACTGCCAGGGCGGCGCGGGGAGCCGGCCGGCGGCGAGGTCCCCGGGCCGGTGACCCGGCACGAAGAACTGGGAGCCGAGGGCGTCGCCGACGGAGAGCCCGGCGAGGCTGTCCCGGGCGAGCGCCAGCCGGGTGTCCGGGAAGAGCGTGAAGGACATGGTCGTACCAGCTTGCCCGGTTCGCGGGTGCGCCGCAACGCGTCCACTTGCCCTGCCGAGTACGGTGCTGACGTGGCCACGGTGCTCCTGGTCGAAGACGACCACGTCGTACGCGGCGCGATGCTGCGGTCCCTCGCCGACCGGGGGCACGCCGTGCACGCCGTCGGCACGGCGCTGGACGCACTGCGCCGGGTGGCCGCGGAGACCCCCGACCTGGTGGTGCTCGACCTCGGCCTGCCGGACCTGGACGGTTCGGACGCGCTGCGGATGCTGCGCGGCATCACCGACGTGCCGATCATCATCGCCACCGCCCGCGACGACGAGCAGTCGGTGGTGCGGCTGCTGCGGGCGGGCGCCGACGACTACATGGTCAAGCCGTTCACCGGCGCGCACCTGGACGCCCGGATCACCACGGTGCTGCGCCGGGCCGGCCGGGCCAGCCGGACGGTGCAGCCGGCCGTGCACACCGTCGGCGGCCTGCGGGTGGACGTCGGCGAGCGCAGCGCCCTGCTCGACGGGATGGCGCTCGCGCTGACCCGCAAGGAATTCGACCTGCTGGCGTATCTCGCCGCCCGACCGGGGCGGGTGGTTTCCCGCCGGGAACTCTTGGAGGAGGTATGGCACCAGCCATCGGTCGGCGAGGACCAGACCATCGACGTTCACCTGTACTGGCTGCGTCGCAAAATGGGCGAGTCCGCGGCGAAGCCGCGCTACCTGCGCACCGTGCGGGGGGTCGGCTTCCGGTTGGTGGCCCCGGACTGAGGGTCGCGCTGGCCTGGCTCACGGCCGGCATGTGCGCGCTCGTCGCGCTGGCGTTCCTGGTCCCCCTCGGCATCAGCCTCGGCGAGCAGACCCGTCAGGAGGCCCTCGCCGACGCCGCCCGGCGCGGCGCGCTGGTCACCGGCGCGCTCGCGGTCAGCACCGAGCCGGCGGCGGTGCGGCGCGCGGTGGAGGCCAGCGGCGCGGACCCGGCGACCCGGCCGGTGGTGCACGGGCTGGACGGCGCCGCGCCGGCCGGCCGGGCCGACGCGGCGGCGGTGGCCAGGGCCACCGCGGACCGGCGCTCGGTGATCGTCGACGTGCCCGGCGGGGTGCTCCGGCTGGATCCGGTGGTGCTCGGCGACACGGTGGTCGTGGTCGAGGTGTTCGTGCCGGACTCCGCGCTCGAGGAGGGCTCCGGGGGCCGCTGGCTGCTACTGGCCGCGGTGGCGGTGGCCCTGGTCGGGGCCGCCGTGCTGGTGGTGGACCGGGTAGCCGCCCGCGCGGTCGACTCGACCCGGGGGCTGGTGAAGGCCGCTCTCGCGGTGGGCGACGGCGACCTCGGGGTACACGTCGAGCCGAGCGGCCCGCGCGAGCTGGCCGAGGCCGGCTACGCGTTCAACCGGATGGCGGACCGGATGGCGGCGGCGCGCACCGACGAGCGGGAACTGGTGGCGGACCTGTCGCACCGGCTGCGCACGCCGCTGACGGTGCTGCGGCTGGACGCCGAGGGGCTGGACTCCGACGACACCAGCGTGGGCTCGTTCACGGAGGCGGAGCTGGACCGGCGGCGCACCATCCGGCGGATCCGGCAGGCCATCGTGACCCTCGAGGGCGAGATCGACGTGCTGATCAAGACGACCCGCAAGACGGTCGCCCACGAGGCCGGCCCGGCGATGTGCGACGTCAGCGAGGTGGTCCGGGACCGGATGGTGTTCTGGTCGGCCCTCGCGGGGGACCAGAACCGGCCGCACCGGGTCAGCGGGGCGCAGCTGCGCATCCCGGCGCCCGTGCCCCGGGCCGAGCTGGCCGCCGCCCTCGACGCGGTGATCGGCAACGTGTTCCGCTACACCCCGCAGGGCACCGCGTTCGAGCTCGCGGTCTCCCGCCGGGACGGATACGTGGCGATCCGCATCGACGACGCCGGCCCGGGCATCGCCAACCCGGACCGGGCGCTGCGGCGGGGAACCAGCGACCAGGGCTCCACGGGGCTCGGCCTGGACATCGCCAAGCGGGTGGCCCTGCAGGCCAACGGGTCGGTGAGCATCGACCGGGCCCGGCTGGGCGGGGCCAGCGTGGTGATGCTGCTGGCCGACCCGGAGGCCACCCCGCGGCAGGTCAGCCGCTTCGGCCTGGTCGGCCGGATGGCCCGGGAAGCGCGGGAGCAGAAGAGCGGGGGCCGCCGCTGGCCCCGGCAACGCCCCACGGACGGCTGACCGTCCCGCAGCCTGTGGGCAGACACAAGTCTTTCTTAGATTCGGATTAACGGCACCGACGGGCCGGGCGCGACCTGACAGGATCGGGGAGCGAACCCACCAGTTCCACCGGCCGCCCCCGGATCCACCCCCTGGCCGGTGGAGTCCGTGCACGCGGCGGGAGTCCGGTCCCCCCACAACCGACTCCCGCCGCGCGCGCCGGCCCCGCGACCCGGGCACCGACCGCCAGGCGGCGGCCCCGGCAGGTCAGCGGGTCGCCGCCGCCAGGTAGCCGTCGATCTCGGCGGTGAGCCGCGACTTCTCCCCCGGCTCGAGGAACGCGGCGGTCACCGCGTCGGTGGCCAGCGCGGCCACTCCCTCGGGACCGAGCCCGAGCAGCCGGGCGGCCACCGCGTACTCGTCGTCGAGGGTGGTGCCGAACATCGGCGGGTCGTCGGAGTTGATGGTGACCAGCACACCCGCCTCGACGAGTCGGGGCAGCGGGTGCTCGTCGAGGGAGGCGACCGCCCGGGTGCGCAGGTTGGAGGTCGGGCAGACCTCCAGGGCGATCCGCCGCTCCGCGAGGTGGGCGAGCAGGTCCGGATCCTCGGCGGCGGAGATGCCGTGGCCGATCCGCTCCGCGCCGAGGTCGCGCAGCGCGTCCCAGACAGTCTGCGGGCCGGTGGTCTCCCCGGCGTGCGGCACCGAGTGCAGCCCGGCCGCCCGGGCCCGGTCGAAGTACGGCTTGAACTGCGGTCGGGGCACCCCGATCTCGGGGCCACCCAGGCCGAAGCTGATCAGCCCGTCGGGGCTTTCCTCCAGACAGATCCGCAGGGTCTCCTCGGCGGCCGGCAGCCCCGCCTCGCCCGGGATGTCGAAGCACCAGCGCAGCGCGATACCGAAGTCGGCCTCGGCCCGCTTCCGGGCGTCCTCGATCGCCTCACAGAACGCGGGCGCGGGGATGCCCCGGCGCACGTGCGAGTAGGGGGTGACGGTCAGCTCGGCGTACCTGACCTGCTGGCGGGCCAGCTCGCGGGCGACCTCGTGGGTGAGGATCCAGACGTCCTCGGGGTCACGGATCAGGTCCACGACGCTGAGGTAGACCTCGATGAAGTGGGCGAAGTCCCGGAAGGCGAAGTAGTCGGCGAGGGCGTCCGGGTCAGCCGGTACCGGGCTGCGTCCGGCGTGCCGGGCGGCCAGCTCGGCCACGATCCGCGGCGACGCCGAGCCGACGTGGTGCACGTGCAGCTCCACCTTGGGCAGTCCGGCGATGAAGGTGGACAGATCGATCACGATTTCTCCCTTGCGCTGGCGTCGGTCCGGGCGACGACGAAGAGCCGGCGGAAGGGGAAGTACACCAGATTCCGCCGGGCCGGGTAGGCCGCCACGAGGTGCGCCCCCAGCTCGGCGCGGAAGTCGGTCCACCCCGCGTCGTCGAGCGCCGCCCGGATCGGGCGCAGCGCGGTGCCTTCCATCCAGGTCAGCACCGGGTGCTCGGCGTGCGCCGGGGCCGGGAGCTGATGCACGTAGGTGGTCTCCCAGGCGTCGACCGCGCAGCCAGCGTCGGTCAGCAGCCTGGCGTAGCCGACCGGCTCGTCTACCGGGGCCTCGCGCAGCAGCGGGGTCAGCTCGGCGGCCCACGGCCCCGCCCCGGCCACCTCCCGCAGCGCCCGGTGCGACGGCGCCTCGAAGTTTCCCGGCACCTGCACGGCGAGCCAGGCCCCGGCGGGCAGCTCGCCGGCCCAGCGGGTCAGCAGTTCCCGGTGCCCCGGCACCCACTGGAGCACCGCGTTGCTGACCACCACGTCGACGTCGGGGGCGGGGCGCCAGTCGCGCACGTCGCCGACCGCGAAGTCGACCGGTGCGCCCAGGGCGGCGGCCCGGTCGATCATCTCCGCCGACGAGTCGAGGCCGGCGATCCGGGCACCCGGCCAGCGGGCGGCCAGGGTGGCGGTGAGCGTGCCGGGACCGCAGCCGAGGTCGACGACGGCGCGGGGCCGCCCGGCCGGGACCCGGGCGACCAGGTCGTGGAAGGGCCGCCCCCGCTCGTCGTCGTAGCGCAGGTACGTCGCCGGGTCCCACATGTCGCCTCCCAAACCGTACGTTCGTCTTGTTGAACCGTACGGCCCGCCGCACGACCGGGCAAGCCGATCACTAGGCTCGGGGCATGCAGCAGCGCACCCTCCCCCGGCTCGGGCGGTCCGTCGGCGTGGTCGGCCTCGGCACCTGGCAGCTCGGCGCGGACTGGGGTCGGGTCGACGAGGCCGACGCGCTGGCCGCCGCCACCGCCGGCCTGCCGCCGCTGTCCACCGAGGAGCTGGCCGTCGTGCGGAACACCTACGACGAGCTGGTCCGGCCGCAGGTGCACGACCGGTGGTGACCCGCCCGGGGCCGACGGTGCTCGCCCACCTCGGCGACGACGCGCATGCTGGACGGGCCCGGCCGGCCGGCAAAGGAGGAATGCGATGAAGGGGTGGCTTCCGCTCACCCTCGGCCTGCTCGCCATGGTCGTGGGTGCCGTCTGGACGGTGCAGGGCCTCGGCTACGTCGGCGGCAGCGTCATGACCGACCGGCGGATCTGGGCGCTGATCGGCCCGCTGCTGGTCCTGATCGGACTCGTGACGATCTGGCGCGGCCTGCGCAGCCGCCGCCGGCCCTGACCGCTCCCCCACCGAGGGCATGGGTCCCGGGGCAACGGAAAACCCCGCATCCCGGACAGGACGCGGGGTTCCACTGTGATCCGGAGCGGATCACCCGGCCTCGGCCGGCACGCCGGCCACGGCTGCTCAGATCGGGCGGACCTGCTCAGCCTGCGGGCCCTTCTGACCCTGGGCGATCTCGAACTCCACCCGCTGGTTCTCCTCCAGCGAACGGTAGCCGCTGGACTGGATGGCCGAGAAGTGGACGAAGACGTCAGCACCCCCGCCGTCGACGGTGATGAAGCCGAAGCCCTTGTCTGCGTTGAACCACTTCACGGTTCCCTGCGCCATGTGAATCTCCTTCTAAAACTGGCGGCCGAGCACGCCGTGCGGCCGATTGGCCGTTTTCGAGCAGCGGCGCCTGAGGCGGCCTCCTGTGCAGGAGACTTTTCTCAACCCACGCCTTCTCGCAACAGCGTGGGACAGCGATCCACGTAACGAAAACTTCGCACAGCGTACCCGAAGAGATCCTCAGAGAGGTGACCCGAAGGACGCCCGAATTCCGGCCCGGACGGGTCGCGCCCCGAGCGAAAGGGCCCTTTCCCGCGTACCGGAAAGGGCCCTTTTCCATGGTGCTGGCGGGTCAGTCGGGCCAGCGGCCGGTCAGCCGGCGCACGCCGGCCGCCCCGCCCCGGTCCACGGCGGCCCGGACCACCGCGAAGATCGCGCCCTGGAGGGCGGCGGCGGCCAGGATCTCGCCCCAGCCACGGTCCTCGTCGGTGGCGCTCGGGGCCTCGCCGTCGCCTGCGGTCGCCTTCCAGACCTGCCGGAAGATCGCGCCCGCGACCGTGCCGGCGGCCACGCCGAGCAGCACCCCCACCGGCTTGTACGCGGCCTTGCCGATGCCCCTGCTCACCTGTTCCTCCCCCGAACGATCAACAACACGATCATCGTAGCCACCGCGCCGGCGGCGACGGCCGCCCACGGCACCGGGCCGCGCAGCCCCGCACCGGCGGTGGACGCCCCCTCCCGGGCCACTCCGGCGCCCTGCGCCGCCTGCTCCCGCACCCGGGCCACCGTCTGCGCGGCCTGCTCCCGCATCCGGCCCTTCGCCTGCTCGGCGGAGGACCTCAGGCGGGCCTTGACGTCGGCCTTGGCGGCCAGCGCCTCCATCGTCTCGCCCAGCTCCACCCTGGTCCGCCGGATCTCCTCGCGGAGCCCCTCGGTGTCGCCGGCCCCATTGCCCGTCATGCCCGTCCCCTGTCCCGCACCGCGGCGGTCACGGTGTCCACGTCCGCCCGGACGCTGCGTACCGTCGCCGCCGGAACCGGCGGAACCGCCTGGCTGACCTGCTTCTTGCCGACCAGTGCGAGGATCCCGGCCAGCAGGAAGAGCACCACCGCCACGATCAGCGCGCCCAGCCACGCGGGCATGACCAGCGCCAGTAGCAAAATCACGGCGGCGATCAGTGCGCCGAGCCCGTAGAGCGCCAGTGCCCCGCCGCCGCCGAACAGGCCGATCCCGATGCCGGCGTGCTTGCCCTTCTGCGTCAGTTCCGCCCGGGCCAGCGCGAGCTCGTCCCGGACAAGGCGCGAAACCTGCTCCGTGGCCCGCTGCACCAGTTCCGCGGTGGACGGCTCGCTCCCGGTCCGAGACGTGCGGTGATTCGCGACGTCAGCCATGCTGTCCTCCTTTCATCATCACCGCGCTGTATGCCCGGAGCCGCCGCCCGTCAATCCTGCGCGGTGCAGCCAGTAACCGACCACCCCGCGCACCAGTCCCCAAAACCCGCCGCCCCAAACCCAAACCCGCCGGCCCACGCCCGCCCACGGTGATCAAGAGGTCTGCGTCGGGATCTGCGGTCCGAGCCAACGCAAACCTCTTGATCACCGCATTCAGCGGGTGTGGGTGGGGGTCGGGGTGAGGGTTGGGGCGGGGGTGTCGTCGGGGCCGACAAAGGCTTCGCTGCGGGCCGCGCCGTCGTCGCTGCCGCCGAAGACCCGGGCGTCGTCGGGGACGTCGGTGTCGGCCGGCCGGCGGACCGGGCGCCGGGGCTGCACCGACTGCCAGGGCAGGGCGCCGGAGGAGTCGCCGACCTCGGCGCGCATCCGGGGCAGGGCGGTCGGGCGGTGGTCGCGGACCCAGCCGACCAGGTGCTCGCGCACCAGGCAGCGCAGGTCCCACAGACTGCCGGCGTCCGCCGCGCTGACCAGGGCACGGACCTTGACCAGGCCACCGGTGGCGTCGGTCACCTGGAGTACGCACACCCGGCCGTCCCACAGGTCGCTGCTCTCCGCCAGCCGGCGCAGTTCCTCGCGCATCGCCTGCACGTTGACCGACCAGTCGACGTCGAACTCGGCGGTGCCCAGCACCGCCGCCTCGGTCCGGGTCCAGTTCTGGAAGGGCTTGCTGGTGAAGTACGAGGTGGGCAGGATCAGCCGGCGGTCGTCCCAGATCTGCACGACCACGTAGCTGAGGGTCAGCTCCTCGATCCGGCCCCACTCCCCCTCGACCACCACCACGTCGTCCAGGCGTACCGCGTCGCTGAAGGCGAGCTGGAGCCCGGCGAAGACGTTGCCGAGCAGGCTCTGCGCGGCCAACGCGGCGACCACGCCGACCACGCCGGCGGAGGTCAGCACGCCGGCCCCGATGCCCCGGACGCTGGGGAAGGTCATCAGCATCACGCCGACGGTCAGGATCACGATCACCGCGATGGTCAGCCGGCGCAGCATCACCACCTGGGTACGCACCCGGCGGGCGTGCCGGTTGTTCGGCACGTCGACCCGGAACCGGGCCAGCGCCACGTCCTCGAACGCCACCAGCAGCGAGGCGACCAGCCAGGCCCCGGCGGCGATGACGGCGAGCACCAGCATGTGCAGCACCACCTGCCGCCACTGCGTGCCGACGGCGTAGCCGGTGGAGAGCCGGACGGCGGACTGCCCGGCGAGGACGGTCGCGGCGACCTGGAGCGAGCGGTGCGTGTGATCGGTCAGCTCGGTCATCAGCAGCGAGCGCCGGCCGAATCGCCGGGTCGCGCGGTGCACCACCTCGACCAGGAAAAGGGCGATCGCCGCCGCGGCCAGCGCGGCGACGACCGTCGTGAGGTAGCTCTGCACAGGTATCTTTCTCCCTCCAGCGGGCACCCTGGATCCGGGCAAAGGCCCAATGGTGCCCGCTGTTTCCCGATCCGACCAGGTCAGACCTTGCGGTACCGGGACTGGAGGAAGCAGTAGACGCCGTAGCAGGCGATGCCGAGGGCGACCAGGACGAGCAGCACCGGGCCGTAGGACTGGTCGCGCAGCGTGCGCAGCGCGGCGTCGAGGCCGCGAGCCTTCTCCGGGTCGTAGTTGACGGCGGCCACCACGACCAGCAGGCCGGCGATGCCGTACGCGACGCCCTTGGCGATGTAGCCGGCCATGCCGAGCCGGCGGGCCAGGGTGCGGGTGTGGGCGTTCATCTCGCCGGTCTTCAGGCGCTTCTCGAACTTTTCCTTCCACCCGTAGATCACCAGGCCGATGCCGATGGCGGCGAGCACCAGGCCGGCCAGGCCGACCAGCCAGCGGCCGCCGGTGGAGGTCATCAGCTTGCCGGTCAACGCCTCCGACTGGTCGGCGTTGCTGGAGCCGGCGTTCGAGAAGACCTTCCAGGCGGTCCAGGCGAAGTAGAGGTAGACCAGGGTGCGGGCGACGGAGGCGATCCGCTCGAAGAGCTGCTCCTTGCCGCGCTCGGCCTGGTGGCCGACGGCCGCCTCCAGCGCCTGCCAGATCGCCATGGCGAGCATGCCGACGGCGATGGCGACGCAGAGGAACTTACCCATCGGCTTCTCGGCCAGGGTGCTCAGCGCACCGGACTGGTCGCCGCTCTTGCCGCCCGAGCTGCCGAAGGCAATCTGCAGGGCGAGCCAGGCGATCAGCAGGTGCACGACGCCGTAGCCGATGAAGCCGGCCCGGGCGAGTAGTTCGAGCCACCGGCTGTTCGCGGCCTGCGAGGCGGTGGCTTCGGCGTTCCGGGTAAGTGACATGGCGCCACAATCTCCGATTGCGGAGATTCCCAAACGTCGGCCACCACCGCCGCGGCGTTGCTAGCTGCCGGGATTACGCGAGACGCGGATCTTGACCTCCTGGTCGGTGACGCTGTCCAGCGTGACAGCGAAGCCGCCGACCTCGGTGGCCTGCTGGCCGACGGTCAGCGACAGCTGTTCGCCGGCGACCTCGACGGTCACCTGGTCGCCCTGGGCGCCGACCAGTTTGGCCTCGACGCCGAGGATGGTGGCGCTGGCCTCGACGCCACGGTCGAAGGTGACCGTGCAGGCGTCCAGGCCGCAGTCGGTGGAGGCGCCCTCGCTGCTGCAGCCGGCGAGCAGGGCGACGCCGAGCGCCAGGCCGGCCAGCAGGCCGACGGCCCGGCGGGCGGGGGTGAACGGGGGGGTACCGGGTCGGTTCGTCACCCGATCAAGGGTACGAGATCCGCGCGAACGCCCGCCCGGCACGCAATCGCCCCTGATCAACGCCTTCGCACCCCGGTTGCCGACCGACGAAGGTGGACCGGTTGCTGGCCGAACGGGACCAGCTGCCCCGGGCCCGGGGCAGAATGGCCGGGTGAGCATCCTGGTCGAGGACAACCCCGCCCGCCGCCGCTTCGAGATCCTGGTCGACGACGCGCTCGCCGGGTTCACCGCGTACCTGCCCCGGGGCGAGGTGCTGGTCTTCACCCACACCGAGGTCGACCCCGGGTTCCAGAACAAGGGGGTCGGATCCGCGCTGATGCGGGCCACCCTGGACCAGGTCCGCGAGCGCGGCGGCCGGGTGTCGCCCAGGTGCCCGTTCATGGCCGCGTTCATCGAGCGCCACCCGGAGTACGCGGACCTGGTCATCTCCGCCTGAGCAGGCGGGCGCGCCCGACCGGCCCGCCCCCGCCGCGTCGAGCCATGGGGCCGCCGGGCGACGGGCCGCCGGGCGACGGGCCGTCAGCCGGCGACCGGCCGTCAACCGGCGATGGGCTTCCCGAGGCCGGCCAGCGGCGCGGCGAGGGTGCCGGCGAGCAGCTCGGCGGCGGCGCGGGCGGCGGCCCGGGTAGCGCCGTGGGTGGCCACGTGCACCGCCCCGGCGACCAGCGCGGGGACGCCCAGTTCGACCACCACCGCGTCGGGGCGGGCGGCGATGGCCCGCCGCACGGCGGCCCGCATCCAGTCGTGCCGGTGCAGGTCACGGACGACCAGCACGAGCGGCCGGCCGGCCGCCCCGGCGGTCGGGTCGGCGGGCAGGTCGGCCTCGCCGAGGCGTACCGAGGTGGTGCCGGTGAGCAGGCCGGCGAGGGGGGCGGCGATCCCCCACGGGGTCTCCTGGCCGATCGCGATGTTGCGCGGCGGCTCGAACTCGACCACGTGCGGGGCGGTGACCAGGGGCAGCGCCCCCTCGGCGCCGGTGCGCGCGGTCACCCGGACCGCCCGGCGGGCGGCGGCCAGCCCGACCAGGGAGCCGCCGATCACGACGCCGGAGCGGGCCGGACCGGCGGCCTGGGCCGTCGTCGTCCAGCTCGCCAGCTGGCCGACCCGCTGGGCCGCCTCGGCCAGCCGCTCCTCGGGCAGCTCACCGGCCACGACGGCAGCGACGATCCCGTCGCGCAGCTCGCGGGCGGCTTCCTCGTCGGCCCGCTCCCCGCCGACGCAGATCGCGTCCGCGCCGGCGGCAAGGGCACGCACGGCCGACCCGGCGAAGCCGTACCGGTCGGCGACCGCGCGCATCTCCACCGCGTCGGTGACCACCACGCCGGTGAAGCCGAGCTCGTCGCGGAGCAGGCCGGTGAGGATGCGCGGGCTGAGCGTGGCCGGCAGTTCCGGGTCCAGCGCCGGGACGAGCAGGTGGCCGGTCATCACCGCCCGCACCCCGGCCGCCACGGCGGCCCGGAACGGGACCAGCTCGGCGGCGTCGAGCTGTTGCCGGGTGCCGCCGATGCGGGGCAGGTCGTGGTGCGAGTCGACGCGGGTGTCGCCGTGGCCGGGGAAGTGCTTGGCGCAGGCCGCCACCCCGCTGGACTGCAACCCCCGGATCCAGGCGGAGGTGTGCCGGGCGACCAGGGCCGGATCGGCCCCGAAGGCACGGACCCCGATGACCGGGTTGGCCGGGTTGGAGTTGACGTCGGCGTCCGGGGCGTAGTTGAGGGTGACGCCGACCGAGGCCAGCTCGCGGCCGAGGTCGCGGGCCACCTCGTGGGTCAGCTCCGGGTCGTCGACCGCGCCGAGGGCGAAGTTGCCGGGGCGGGAGCTGCCTCGTCCGGACTCGATCCGGGTGACGTCGCCGGCCTCCTCGTCGATGCCGACCACCACGTCGGGCCGCTCCGCGCGCAGTGCCGCGGTGAGCGCGGCGACCTGGTCGAGGTCGACGATGTTGCGGGCGAAGAGGACCACCGAGCCGAGCCCTTCGCCGAGCCACCGGCAGACCCAGGGCGGTGGGGTGGTGCCGACGAATCCCGGTTGCAGGACAGCGGCCGCCAGGCTCGCCAATTTTCCCGTCGGTGTGCTGCTCATGCGGCTGCCGTACCCCCGTCTTTCCCGTTCGGACCCGGCCGCGGGCTGCGGCGGTGCTTGCCATGGTCACACCGGGCACCACTAATAGTCAATAAACCTTACTGTTAATCCGTGGCGCGGAGCTGCCCCACGTGGGAGAGTTCCCACATGCCACTGCCGCCCCTCGCCGACGCGACCAGCGCGGCCGACGTACCCGGTGTTCGGCTGCTCGGCCTGGTCGTCGGCGGCCTGCTCCTGCTCGCCGCCATCCGGGCGATGTTCCGCCGACGCTGACCCCCGCGGTCGCCGGTCGTAGCCCTACGGGCCGACACGCTCCTGCCGTGGGGTTTCGCCGCTGATCGCGTCGGGTACCTCCGGCCCTCGATGAAACTGTCAACGCACTCGATGACGCTGCGCCGCGCGGCGCGCAGCCTGTTCGGTTGGACCGCCCTGCGGCCCAACCAGCTCGCCGCCATGCGCGCGGTGATGAAGCGACGCGACGCCCTGGTGGTGCTGCCCACCGGTGCCGGCAAGTCGGCGATCTACCAGATCCCGGCCAGTCTGATCCCCGGCCCGACCGTGGTGATCTCCCCACTGCTCGCCCTCCAGCAGGACCAGATCGCGGCGCTCAACGAGCGCCAGCGACCGGAGCTACGGGCGGTGCGGATCAGCTCCGACGAGACCGCCGCCCAGCAGGCGGAGGCGATCGCCGAGATCCGCGAGGGCCGGGCGGAGTTCCTGTTCATCACCCCGGAGCAGCTCGCCAACCCGGACCGGATGGCGGAGGTGAAGTCACTCAAGCCGGCGCTCGTGGCGATCGACGAGGCGCACTGCATCTCGGCGTGGGGGCACGACTTCCGCCCCGACTACCTGGCGCTGGGCCACCTCATCGACGGCATCGGCCGGCCGCCGGTGGTCGCGCTGACCGCCACCGCCTCGCCGCCGGTCCGCGACGACATCATCGCCCGGCTGCGGCTGCGCGACGCCGAGGTGGTGGTATCCGGGCTGGACCGGCCGAACCTCTTCCTCGAGGTGGGGCACTGCCCCACCGAGGACTACCGGTGGCGGCGGCTGATCGCGCTGCTGAGCGAGGACAGGCGGCCCGGGATCATCTACGTGCCGACCCGGCGCGCGGCCGAGGAGCTGGCCGGCCGGCTCACGGACGCCGGCTACCCGACGCAGTACTACCACGGCGGCATGCCCGCCGGGGCGCGCGGCGAGCTGCACAGGGCGTTCCTCGCCGACCAGGTGCCGATCATGGTGGCCACCTCCGCGTTCGGCATGGGCATCGACAAGCCCAACATCGCCTGGGTGGTGCACATGGCCCTGCCCGACTCGCCGGACAGCTACTTCCAGGAGATCGGCCGGGCCGGACGTGACGGTGAGCCGGCCCGGGTGCTGCTGCTCTGGCAGGCCGAGGACGTCGGCCTGCAACGCTTCTTCTCCGGCGGCCTGCCGGACGCCACCGAGCTGCGCGACCTGGCCGCCCTGCTGCGCAAGAAGCCGGCCACGAAGAAGGAGCTGCGGGAGCTGACCGGCCTGGGGCCGCGCAAGCTCGGGCAGTACCTCGCCCTGCTGGAGCAGATCGGCGCCGCCGAGCCGCGGTCGAAGCAGCGGATCGGCGCGCCCCGGTACTCCCCCGCGCCGGCCGAGGCCGGCGAGGCCGCGCGGGCCGAGGCGGAACGCCAGCAGACCGTGACCCGGTCCCGGACCGACATGATGCGGGCCTTCGCCGAGACCACCGGCTGTCGGGGGCAGACGCTACTGGCGTACTTCGGCGAGCAGATGACGAAGGTGTGCGGGCACTGCGACAACTGCCTGGCCGGCACGAGCGTCGCCGACGACGGTGCCAGCGGGCCGTTCCCGGTGCACAGCCAGGTGCGGCACCCGGAGTGGGGGCCGGGCATGGTGCTCAGTTACGAGGACGACCGGATGACGGTGCTCTTCGAAGAGGTCGGCTACAAGACGCTGTCGGTGCGCGTGGTGTCCGAACAAGGGCTGTTGACCCTCGACTAGCCTGAGCCGGGCCCCGGCGACCGGGGTGCGGTGGCAGTCGAGCCGAGTGAGACCAGGATGAGAGGAGCGTGGACGTGATCGAGCAGCCGGCGTACACCGGGTTCGGTTTCTCCGACGAGGAGTGGGGGCTGCTGGCCGGCCTGCCGCAGGCGGTTCTCGCCGCGGCGAGCGTCGCCGAGCACGACAGCGCCCGTCGCACCATGGCCGAGAACGCCGCGGGCCTGGAGACCATCGCCGCCGGCCGGGAGTCGGCCAGTCCCCTGGTCGCCGCCGTGGCCGGCGAGATCGTGTCCCGGGTGGGCGACCCGGAGGCCGGCGAGGAGCTGCCGGTGATCGTGCCGGCCGACCCGCGGGCGATGATCGAGGACGTGCTGAACCGGGCGGCCTCGGCGGCCCGGCTGCTGGCCACCAAGGTCGACGAGGGCGAGGCTGGCGCCTACAAGCACTGGCTTATGAAGATCACCGAGCACGTGGTGGGCGCGGCGTCCAGCGGCGGCATCCTCGGCCTCGGCGGCGACCAGGTGAGCGACTCCGAGCGGCGGTTCCGCGACCGGCTCTCCCAGGTTCTCAACGACTGATCCCGGGGCGTCACGCCGGCCGTCCCCGCACCGGGGGCGGCCGGACTGAGCCCGCTTGCCGCCCCGTCAGGCTGTGCGGAGTGCTTCGTTGGGTGCCAGCCGGGTGGCTCGCCAGGCGGGGTAGGCCCCGGCGACGATCCCGACAGTGAGAGCGAGTGCGGGTGCGGCGACGATCGCGATGATGGGAAGAGCTGCGGCTTGCGCGTTGACTGCGGCATAGCCGATGGTGACCAGGATGCCGGTGCTGATGCCGATGGTCGCGCCGATGGCGGCGAGGGTAAGCGCTTCGAAGATGAACTGAGCGGCGATATGTGTGCGTCGCGCTCCGAGGGCGAGCCGGAGTCCGATTTCGCCGCGACGTTCGATGACGGCGACGATCATGGTGTTGGCGATGCCGACCCCACCGATCAGGAGTGCGATTGCGGCAAGGGCCGTGGCGAGGTTGCTGAGGCTGGTGTCGGCAAGTTCGCGCATGTCGGCATAGTCGGAGAGCTGGGACACTCCGACGTACTGGGGTGCGGCGGGATTAGCGGTACCGGCGAGTACGGGACGCACCTGAGCGGCGGTGCCGGGGTGGGTGTTGACGTAGATCATGGCGATGCTGCCCGGTGTAGCGCCGGTCGTGTCGGTGAATTGTGGCCAGATGACGTCTTCGGCCCAGTCATCGCCGAGGAAGACAGCGTGGTCGATACCGTCTGCGAGGACGACCGGGCGCAGAACACCGATGACAGAGTGCCATTGGTCGGCGACCCAGATGCGCTGTCCGGGGTGGGCGATGCCGAGCGTCGTGGCGGCTTGTGATCCGAGCACGACGGTCGGGAGGATGCGGCTGGCGTTGCTGAACCACTGCCCCCAGGCCAGGTCGGCGTCGATCGCTGCCGGAAGACCGGGGCCCGCGGCCTGGACGAGCAGCCCCCTGGTCTGGTTGATCGGGACGCGATCGGTGCGATAGGCGCGCACCGTCTCGGGTACGGCATATACCGCGGCGGCATTCGTGACGGGGCCGATGCGTTCGATCATCTCCAGCGCCGTGGCGGGCAGCGGTACGGTCTTGTCGTCCGTGTCCCTCCCGGGCTCGACGGTGAGCAGGTTGGCGCCCATGCCATCGAGTTCGTTCAGATACTGGGCCTTGTTGGAGCCGGCGACGCCGGTGATGGCGACGAGTGCGGCGATGCCGATCGCAATCCCGATGGACGACAGGACGGTGCGCAGCGGCCTTGCCCAGGTTCCGGCGGTGGCGTCGTCGAGCAGGTCGCGGATGCGGATCCGGATCGGATGAAGGTCAGCGATGCTCATGCGGTGGGCGCCCCGGTATCGGTGGTGATGCGGCCGTCGCGCAGTCGGACACGGCGCGGCATCGTGTCGGCAATGGCGTGGTCGTGGGTGATGACGATGACCGCCGTTCCGGAGCCGGCAATCTCACTGAGGTGACGGATGATGTTCTCCCCGGTGGCCGTGTCGAGGGCACCGGTGGGTTCGTCGGCGAACACGATGCTCGGCCGCTTGACGAGTGCGCGGGCAATCGCGACGCGCTGCTTCTCACCTCCGGAAAGCTGCCCGGGCCGGTACCGGGTTCGGTGGGCCAGTCCGACGGCTTCGAGAGCGTCCCGGGCCTGACGGAGGCGTTCGGCGTGTCCGGCGCCGGTGTAGAGCAGCCCGGTCGCGACATTCTTCTCGGCCGTGAGGGTGGGGATGAGGTGGAACTGTTGGAAGACAAAACCGATGTGTCGGGCCCGCAGTGCCGCGCGCTGCGCATCGCCGAGCCGAGCGACCGGGTAGCCCCGCAGACGCACCGTTCCGCTGGTGGGGTCCTCGAGGGTGCCCATGATCGAGAGCAGAGTGGACTTGCCCGACCCGGACGGTCCCACGATCGCGACCAACTCTCCGGCACGCACCGTCAGGTTGGCTGCGCTGATTGCGTGCGTCGGCGGGTCTGTCGGATACGTCTTGGACACCTCCTCGACGGAGAGGACGAATTCGGTCATGGTGCCACCACCTCCTCCCCTTCCTTGACGTCCCCGGTGATCTGTAGCCGGGAATCGGCGACCAGCCCCACCTTCACGGGTACGAGGACCCGCTTACCGTTCCGGGGCACTTCGACGCCGTACCCGCCGTCGGCCAGGGCGAGGAGCGCGGTGACCGGTACGACGATGGCGCCGTCGACGGTGTCACTGGGGATGGTGACCCGCACCGCGGAGAGGCCGATCCTTGAGACCGAGGACTGGTCGGCGAATTCGATGACCGCACGGTCCGGTAGTCGTTTTCCGTCCTTGTCGGACCCGCGGTTCTTCTGGATCTGGGTGATCTGAGCGCCGATGGTCGACCCATCGGGCAGGACCACGGTCACCGGTTTCCCGGGCAGCAACGATCCGGCCTGCGCGATGCTGAGGTTGGCGACTGCGTGGACGGTGGTGTCGGTGTAGTCGAGGATGTCGCCGTTGGCGGATGCCCCGAGCTTCACGTGAATGGTCTCGACACGGATCGCATTCGCCCGGGTGACGACGGCATCGCCTGGGGCGAACACACCGGTGCGCTTCACGCGGAGAGAGTCCTGCCAGCGTTTGATCGCCAGGGCGGTGGACCGGGTGAACGTGTCGTCCACGGTGAGGCCCACACTGGAGCCCAGCTTGACGAGATTCCGTTCGAGTTGGCGCACGTCCTCGCCCGGGGTGACTCCGGTTCTGAGCTCGCGCCAGAATGGCCGGGCGCCTTTCAGGAGCACGACGGGCCGCCCGTCCGTCTCGTAGACGCGTTGACCAACCTTGACCACCTTCCCGGGGGGCGGCAGCACCGTGAGGATGCCACCGCCGCCACCGATGAGAGTGTCCGGGTCGCCGTAGCTGAGCTGCGCATTCAGGATCGTGTTCGACGTCAGTGCCTCTCGCACGATCGGCTGGGTGTTCACCTTCGGGCCCGGTACGGCGGCGTCCCTGCGCCAGGGCTGCCATACGTAGGCGGCAGCCACCGCACCGAGCACCAGGACGACGGCTGCGGCGGCGACGCGGGTACGGCTTCGCACTGCTCGCCTCGCCTAGGAGTTCGTGCCATCGATGATGCGGGAGTACAGTTCTTCGCTCCAGGCCGCGTCGAACGCGCCCGTGAAGTTCGGGGCAACGAACGTACCCTTCTTGTCACCGGCCGGTACGATCGTCTTCTTGCAGGCCGCGAACATGGCGAAGAACTGTTCCTTCGTCGTCCCGGCCGGCACTGCCATCTCTGCGGACGCACCTTCCGGGTCCGGAAAGGCCGCGATGCCGTTCTCCCTGGCACACTTCGCGAACGCACGGGACGCCTCCGCCAGGGCCGGGTCGATCGCGTCGCCGTTCCGTGGCGGCTCGTACTGGGGCACCTTCGCACGGCAGACCTTCTCGGCAGCCGCGGAGAGTTCGGCCGCTGCCGCGTCGAACTCGACCGCGCCGGGGCTGCTGCTCTCCTGAGCGGAATCAATCGAAATACCGGGTCCGACATAGCCGTCCGGTCCGACCATCACGTTCTGCACCCCTTCGGCGCGCAAACAGTCCGCATACGCTTGCGCCGCCGCCTTCGCATCACCCGTGCCCACGGGTGCGTCGCCGGCGGAGGGCACCTTGGGCGTGGACGTGCAGCCGGCAAGGGTGAGAGCCGCGGCAAGCGCGGCGCCCACGACGAACAGCCTCGTCGCCGCTGGCCGGTGGTCGTTGCTGAACATGGTTCGTCCTCACTGACGGGTTGCATCCCGGTGTCGCGGGATCGGTCAGGAGAAGTTCTAGACGGTCGGCGGTCAGCGAACGGTCAGCGCGTTCCTGACCGTTTCCTTACCGTCCGGGCCGGACAATGGGGTGATGAGAGTGCTGATCGTGGAAGACGAGATCGACCTCGCCACGAGCCTGGCCGAGGGGCTACGCGCCGACGGGTACACGGTCGACGTCGCTCACGACGGTGCGACCGCGCTCAGCCGGATTCAGCTCAGCGATCCGGAGGTGATGGTGCTGGACCGCAACCTGCCCGTCCTCGACGGTGACACCGTCTGCCGGACCCTGTCGGCCATGCGCCACCCCGTGCGCATTCTCATGCTGACCGCCGCCGCCGGACTTGACGACCGCGTCGAGGGCCTGGACCTCGGGGCGGACGACTACCTGACGAAGCCCTTCGCCTACCGTGAGCTGACCGCCCGCATCAACGCCCTCGCCCGCCGACTCGACCCCGGCGACACCTCCCGCAGCGTTGCGGACCTCATCGTGGACACCGCTGGGCAGAAGGTGACCCGACGTGGAATACCGGTGCGACTCAGCACCAAGGAGTACGCGGTACTCGAAGCCCTTGTTGTCGCAAACGGAGGTCTCGTGACCTATCGGCAACTCATCGACCATGCCTGGGACGAGGACTACGACACCGAACGCGCCGCCGTGAAGATGGCCGTCTACTCCCTCCGCCGTAAGCTCGGCACACCGGATCTGATCGTCGCTGAGCATGGGCGCGGCTATCGAATCGAGGACCCGTCATGAGTAGACGGACGCCCCGTCTGCACAGCTTCCGCACCCGACTCACCGTGACCTTCACCGCAGCGTTTCTCACCGCCGGAATCGTCCTGCTCGCCGTCGTCTATCTCGCTGTGGCTCACCTGTTCGACACCGCTCAGCACGGCGGGGTCAATGAGTTCATCGGCACCGACGGCACGGTGGTGGCTTGGCAGAGCGGCGACCCGCTACTCGAACCGGGTTCCGTCACATACCCCGACGGGCTGCCAACGGGGGGAATCCAAGGAGTCATCGACCGGACCCAGATCACGCTCCGCGACGACATACTCGCCGGCCTCGTGTGGTGGTGCCTGGGAATCCTCGCCGTCTTCGCCGTCTTCGCCGCTTTCGCCGCATCCAGGCTCTCCCGCGCCGCCCTCACCCGGATCGCCAACATCACCTCATCCGCTCGCTCCATCACCCAACACCAACTCGACGCACGACTGAATCTGCCCGGCCCGACCGACGAGATCAAAGAACTCGGCGACACGATCGACCAGATGCTTGACCGGCTCGAGGATTCCTTCGCCCGGCAACGCGAGTTCATCGCCAACGCATCCCACGAACTCCGTACCCCAGTCGCCACGGCCCGCACGGCCCTCGAGATCCCCCTCGAACAGGGACGAGTGCCAACCCAACTCGAACCAGCCGTCACCCGTGCGCTCACCGCGACCAAGCGCAGCGAGACCATCCTCAACGCCCTCTTGGATCTCGCCCGCGCCGAGACTTCCCAGCTGGGGAAACCAGAGCCGGTCGACTTGGCTGCGGCGATCCGCGAAGCCCTGACCGACCTCGACGGGCTGATCGCCACCCGCGGCCTGGACATTACCGTCGAAACAACAGACAGGCCGCTCATCGCGGACAAGACGCTGATCGAACAGTTCCTTCGCAACGCCATCATCAACGCCGTGCGACACAACATCGACAAAGGCCAGGTCAACATCCAGACCCTGGCCCGCGCCAGCGGCATCGACATCACCATCTCGAACACCGGGGAGTCCATCGACCCCGACACGATCGACGATCTCACCGCGCCCTTCAACCACGGCAGAACCACTCGGCTCGCACAAGAGCAGAACCCGGGCTACGGGCTGGGCCTGGCCATCATGAAGCGCATCACCGAACGCCACAACGGCACACTGACCATCACCCCTCGAGAGAACGGCGGCCTCGTCGTCCACGCCCACGTACCGGATCGCGCCCTGACCGGCTCCGCTTCCTGCCCGCTGGAGGTACCGTGACCGCCGCATCAGATCAGACCGCCAAGGCACGGCGGGTCTGGGACAAGGCCGCACCCAGCTACGACAGGCAGATCGCCCTCTTGGAGAAGCTCCAGTTCGGGGGCGGCCGGGAATGGCTCGGTGCCCGCGCCCGTGGCCGGATCCTCGACGTGGCCGTCGGCACCGGCCGCAACCTGCCCCACTACCCGCCCGGCGCTACGATCACCGGGATCGAGCTCAGCCCCGCCATGCTCACCATCGCCCGGCAACAGGCCATCGACCTCGGCCGCGCCGTCGACCTGCACGAAGGCGACGCCGAGCGCATGCCTTTCGCCGGCGGCTCCTTCGACACGGCCGTCTGCGCCCTGTCGCTGTGCACGATCCCCGATCCGGCCGCCGCCATCCGTGAGATGCACCGCGTTCTGGTCCCCGGCGGACGCTTGCTCCTGCTCGACCACATCGCCAGCACCTGGCCGCCCGTCTACGCCGCCCAGTGGCTGCTCGAACGGATCACCGTCCCCTCCGCCGGCGAACACTTCACCCGCCGCCAACTACCCCTGGTACGAGCGGTCGGCTTCGACATCGTCGAGGTCGAACGACTCAAAGCCGGCAGCGTGGAACGCATCCACGCGATCAAGCCCGGCTGATGCGCTGACCGGCCGGTTCGACAGCCCTCATCGACCCGCTCGACACCTGGCTCGCCACCGCCTTCACCCCGGACCACCTCGAACAGACGATCACCGCCATCGCCGACGCCCAACCGGCGCCAGGAGCTTCCCGACGGGTTCAGCTACGGACCCGCAAAGATCCGGACGGCGATGTCGAGATCTCGGGACTGGCTCCGTCCCCGAGGTGAACGCGACCAAAATGGGTCGCACCAGCATCGAGGAGAAACACGATGGCCAAGTATTTGCTGCTCAAGCACTACCGCGGCGCTCCGGCTGCGGTCAACGACGTGCCCATGGACCGGTGGACGCCGGAGGAGATCTCGGCCCACATGCAGTACATGAGCGACTTCGCGGCCCGGCTCGAGGAGACCGGCGAGTTCGTCGACGGTCAGGCGCTCGCCCCCGAGGGGACGTTCGTCCGGTACGACGGCGAGGGCCGCCCGCCGGTCACCGACGGCCCGTTCGCCGAGACCAAGGACCTCATCGCCGGCTGGATGGTGATCGACGTCGACAGCTACGAGCGCGCCGTCGCGCTGGCCGGGGACCTGTCGGCCGCCCCCGGGGCGGGTGGGAAGCCGATCCACGAGTGGCTCGAGGTGCGTCCCTTCCTGGCCGCGCCGCCCACCATCACGGAATGACCTCGCCGGTGTTCGAGGTCCTGCTCCGGAGCCTCACGCCGAGCGTGCTCGGGATCCTCGGCCGCCGCGGAGCGGACTTCGCGGCGGCCGAGGACGCCCTGCAGGACGCGCTGGTCGAGGCGGTCCGCGTCTGGCCGGCCGACCCGCCGCAGGACCCGAAGGGCTGGCTGGTCACCGTGGCCTGGCGCCGGTTCCTCGACGCGACCCGGGCGGACGCCGCCCGCCGCCGGCGTGAGGACCTCGTCGACGAGGAGCCGGCGTCCGCGCCCGTGCCCGCGATGGACGACACGCTCCAGCTCTACTTCCTGTGTGCCCACCCGTCGCTGACACCGTCGTCCGCGGTCGCGCTCACGCTGCGCGCCGTCGGCGGGCTGACCACCCGCCAGATCGCCCAGGCATACCTGGTGCCCGAGGCGACCATGGCGCAGCGCATCAGCCGGGCCAAGCGCACCGTCTCCGGCGTGCGGCTGGACCAGCCCGGCGGCGTCGCCACCGTGCTGCGCGTCCTCTATCTGGTCTTCAACGAGGGCTACTCCGGCGACGTCGACCTCGCCGCCGAGGCCATCCGGCTCACCCGGCAACTCGCGACCGCGATCGACCACCCCGAGGTGGCGGGGCTGCTCGCCCTCATGCTGCTCCACCACGCCCGGCGCGCCGCCCGGACCGCACCCGACGGCAGCCTGGTGCCGCTCGCCGAGCAGGACCGCCACCGGTGGGACACCAAGTCGATCGCCGAGGGCGTCGAGATCCTGCAGACGGCCCTCGCCCGCGACCGGCTGGGCGAGTTCCAGGCCCAGGCCGCGATCGCGGCACTCCACGCCGACGCGCCCACCGCCGAGGAGACCGACTGGGTGCAGATCGTCGAGTGGTACGACGAACTCACGCGCCTGACCGACAGCCCGGTCGTCCGCCTCAACCGTGCAGTGGCCGTCGGCGAGGCCGACGGACCACGCGCCGGCTTGGCGGCCCTCGCGGCGCTGAACGACTCACTACCCCGCCACACCGCGGTGGCGGCGCACCTCCACGAGCGCGACGGCGACCTGACGACAGCGGCACGCCTGTACGCCGAGGCAGCCCAGAAGGCACCCAACCTCGCCGAACGAGACCACCTGACGCGCCAAGCCGCCCGGCTCAACGCCCGCCGATGTCGCTGACGGGTCGCGCCCGGGTTCTCCCCTGAAGGACGGCGCACTAGCCCGGAAGACCGTAGCGGGGCTCCGGTGGCGGCCCGACCGCTCTCCGTGTCGACAATGGAGCCCTGCCACGGACGAGGAGGTGGGCGATGGACGCGCCGACCGGCGATGAGAGGCGGCCGGCCGCCTCGTCAACCCGGCACGGGCACCACACGGGGAGGTCGGTGATGGGCACACTGCGGGCCGAGACGGTGGACACGGCGGAACTGCCGCCAGCGGAGCGGTGGCCCTTCTGGGTCGACATGTCGGCACGGGTCTCCGCGCCGATCGCGTTCGCCAGCGACCACGCGGCCGATTTCCGGGGCCGCGCCCGGCTGGTCGACCTGGGCGGTGGGATCCAGCTGACCCGGTTCCGCTACCAGTCCCTGATCGGGCGGCGGACCGCCCGGCTGATCCGCCAGGCCGACCCGGAGGTCTACCAGATCCCGCTGACGGTCGCCGGCACCAGCGCGATCAGCGCCCGTCGCCGGGACACCGCGATGGGCAGCGGTGACTTCGCGCTCATCGACTGGGGTCGGCCGCACGACATCATGCACGCCAGCCGGCAACACGGCCGGGAGGACGCCGCCTCGGCCACCGTGGTCATCTCCCGGGCGTTGCTGCCGCTGGACGCCGACAAGGTCGACCGGCTCTCGGCGGTGCGGATCTCGGGCACGCAGGGGCCCGGCGCGCTGCTCGCCCAGCACCTGCACCAGATCACCCGGAATCCCGAGCAGTTCCGCGCCACCGACGCCCCGCACCTCGCCGACGTCACCCTCACCCTGGTCTCCCTGCTGCTCGCCCGCCACCTCGACGCCGAGGCCGCCCTCCCCGCCGAGATGCGCCGGCAGGCCCTGCTCACCCAGGTACGCGACTTCGTCGAGCGCCATCTCGGCGACCCGGACCTGTCCCCCCAGTCCGTCGCCGACGCCCACCACGTCGCCCTGCGCACCCTGCACCGCCTCTTCGCCGACCAGGACGAATCCGTCAGCGGCGTCATCCGCCGACGCCGCCTCGAACGCTGCCGCCGCGACCTCGCCGACCCGCTCCTGCGCGACCAGACCGTCCAGGCCATCGGCGCGCGTTGGGGCTTCCGCGACAAGACCCACTTCAGCCGCGCCTTCCGCGCCGCGTACGGCACCAGCCCGCGCGCCTTCCGGGAGAGCCGGTGACAGGAGACGGGCCGGCCCGACCGGCCCACGGCTGGTGCCGCACCGGGGGGGGGACTGACCCGTACCGCCCGCCGGGGCGCTTACCCGGATGCACCGCCCGCAACGGCACGGATCGTCAACCTCCCGGCATGCACTGTCAACTCGGTTCCGCCGACGCCCACCGATACTGGGGCGGGCCGGCAAGCGGGACCACCGCGGCGGGCCCACACGTAACGGGGGCCGTGGCGAGGCGTCCGCGACCCACCGTCGCGGGCGACCGCCCGGTGCCGTCCGTCCGCGTCCCCAGCCGCGCGACGCGGCGATCCCCGTGCGTCGGTCACCGGCTCCGGCCCCGTCGCTCTCCCCCCAGGACCGTCGGCGGGGCCGGTCAGGCGTCCTCCAGCAGTTCCAGCACCCGTCGCTCCACCTCCGCCCGGGGCGTGCCCGGTTCCACCGGGGCGACCACCCCGTCGTGGAACAGGTCGACCACCCGGGGGTCCACATAGGAGGTACGGGCCACGGTCGCGGTGTTGCCGAGCAGCTCGGCGACCTCGCGCATCACCGCCGCCACCGCCCGCCTGCGGGCCGTGACGGAACGGGCGGGCCCGCGGGTGGCGAGCTCGGTGGCCGCCAGCACGGTGGCGTGCCAGGTGCGGAAGTCCTTCGCGGTCATCTCACCGCCGCTGGCGGCGCGCAGGTACTCGTTGACCTCGTCGCTGCGCACGTCCCGCCAGTCCCGGCCGTCCCAGTAGCCGAACAGCCGCTCGGCCCGCCGGCGCCGGCGGCGCAGGTTGATCAGCACTCGGCACAGCTCCGGATCCTCGATCCGCCGCACCTGGTCGATGCCGCCCTTGGCGGGGAACTCGAACACCACGCAGCCCCGCCGGCTGCGGGCGTGCTCCGGGCGCAGCGTGGAGACGCCGAAGGTGGCGTCGTCGCCGACCGCGTACTGGTCGCTGCCGACCCGGAACATGCCCATGTCGAGCAGGCGGGCGACCGTGGCGAGCACCCGGTCCCGGTTCAGCCCGTGGCCGGACAGGTCCTGCTCCACCCGCTCGCGCAGCACCGGGAGCCGGTGGGCGACCTCCAGCACGTGGTCGAACTTCGCCTCGTCCCGGTTGCGCCGCCACTGCGGGTGGTAGAGATACTGCTTGCGGCCGGCGCCGTCGATCCCGGTGGCCTGGATGTGCCCGTTGTGGTGCGGCGAGATCCACACCTCCCGCCAGGCCGGCGGGATCACCAGGTTCCGCAGCCGGGGCAACTCGCCGGGCTCGCGGACCGGCTCGCCCCTCGGGTCGAGGAAGGTCCAGCCCCTGCCGCTTCGCCGGCGGCCGTACCCCGGCCTGCCCGGATCGCTACGCCGTAACCGCACCGGAGATCCGCACCGCTCGTTCCGCGTCGTCCACGGCCGCCAGCACCTCGTCGAGGCAGACGGCCGCCAGTGTCGAATCGGTTGTCACCCCATCGAACACGGGCCAATCGCCCCGCGCTCCGGGAGACTGGACGGCGGGCCGGTCGCGCGGGCCAACGTCGCCGTGCCAGAGCACCCGGTGCCACGGGCGGTCCGGCGGCGGCCCCCACCGCGCCGGCGCGACGGGGCCGAAGAGCACCACCGATGCGGTGCCGTACCCGGTGGCGAGGTGGGCCACGCCGGTGTCCCCGCTGACCACCAGCCGGGCGCGGGCGACGAGGGCGGCGAGGTCGCCGAGGTCCGTGCGGCCGGCGAGCACCGCGTCCGGCGCGAGCCCCCCGTGGTACGCCACCCACCCGGCCAACTCCCGCTCACCGGCCGAGCCGGTGACCACCACCCGGTGTCCCCGGCCGGTCAGCTCCCGGGCCAACGCCGCGAACCGCCGGGCCGGCCAGCGCTTGGCCACGACCTTGCTGCCGGGGTGCACCACCGTCGCCCCGGTCGGCACGCCGCCGGGCGCGGGACGGCGCAGGGCGAGGTCGGCGCGGTCGGCGCGGAGGCCGTACCAACCGAGCAGGCGGCACCATCGGTCGACCTCGTGCTCGTCGGCCCGCCAGTCGGGGCCGTCGGCGTGGCCGGCGTCGGGACTGGCGAAGGCGAGCAGCCGGCCGGGGCGGGTGGCGGCCAGCACGCGGTGCGACCGGGGGCCACGGCCGTGCAGGTTGACCGCCAGCTCCGGCGGCGGGCCGGACCACCCCAGGGACCCCAGGCCGTCCGCCGGCACCAGGCGGTCGACGCCGCCGACCAGATCGACCAGGGGAGCCAGCCAGCGCGGGGCGGCCAGGGCCAGCTCCCGGTCGGGGTACGCGGCGTGCAGGGCGCGCAACGCCGGCACCCCGGTGGCGAGGTCACCGACGCCGAGCGCCCGGAGCACGAGGATCACGGGTACGACGACTCCCGCTCGGCGCAGACCACCAGCTCGCGGACGGCGCTTCCGGGCGGTTGGGACAGGGCGAACATGACGGCGGCGGCGGTGTCGGCGGGTTCGTTGAGGTTGGCGTCCGGGCCGGGCCGGTACTGCGCGTCCCGCTCGTCGAAGAAGGCGGTGCGCATCCCGCCGGGGACGAGCAGGGTGACGCCGACCGCCCCGGCCAGCTCGGCGGCGAGGGCGCGGGTGAAGCCGACCACGCCGAACTTCGCGGCGCAGTACGCGGTGGCGTCGCTGACGGCCTTCACGCCGAGGGTGGAGGCGACCGTGACGACGTTGCCCCGCGACTCCTCCAGCCAGGGCAGGGCGGCCCGGATCACCGCGGCGGTGGCGAGCAGGTCGACGGCGATGATCCGGTCCCAGGTCTCCCCGGGCACGTCGGCGAGCCGGCCGGGCACATCGATGCCGGCGGCGGTGACGACGGCGTCGAGGCCCCCGGAGCGCTCGGCGAGCCGCCGGGTGGCCGCCTCGGCGGCGCGGGTGTCGGCCAGGTCGCACTCGATCCACGGCACCCCGTCGGCCGGGGCGTTGCGGTCCAGCACCAGCGGCCGGCCGCCGGCCCGGGCCACGGCCGTCACCACGGCCGCCCCCAACCCGCTCGACCCGCCCGTGATCAGGACGGTCGGCCCCGTCCCCACAGCGTTGCCGGTCATCGTGCCCCCTTCGCCGTCGCGACGTCCACGCCCACCGCCACGCCCGGCGGCGGCCCGGACACCCGGTCGCCGGGCCGCCCGGTCGTCCCGCCACCGGCGCGGGCGGCAGCGATCATGTCGGTGGTGGAGCGCCCGTCGAGGTACGGCACGACCACCGTGTGCCCGCCCCAACGGCTCAGCAGCTCCGCCTCGGGCAGCCCCGGCTCGCCGCCACCGGTGGCATAGTCGCCGCCCTTGACCCAGATGTCGGGGCGCAGCCAGGTCAGGGCCGCCTGCGGGGTGGGCTCGTCGAAGACCAGCACCGCGTCGACGCAGCCCAGCGCCGCCAGCAGCCGGCCACGGTCGCCCTGCGGCACCACCGGCCGGTCCGGCCCCTTCAGCCCCGCCACGCCGGCGTCGGAGTTGAGGCAGACGACCAGGCAGTCACCGAGCCGGCGGGCCGCCTCCAGGGTGGCCACATGCCCGGCGTGCAGCAGGTCGAAGCACCCGCCGGTGGCGACGACCGTGCCGCCGGCCGCGCGGACCGCCGCGACCACCGCGGCGGCGGCGCCCACCCCGACCCGGTCGCCGCCGCCGGGGCGGGACCCGGTCACCGGGACCGTCCGGGCTGGCGGCGGCAGGGCCGTGGCCACTCCCCCGGCCGCGACGTACGCCGACGCCTCGGTGACCGCCGCCTGCACCGCCTCGGACACCAGCGCGCCCCGGGACAGGGCGATGCTGGCGGTCGCGGCGAACCGGTCGCCCGCACCGCAGGTGTCCCCCTCGGCGCTGGCCGGGGCGGGCACCACCAGCGGCGTCGACCCGGCGTGGCAGAGCAGCGCCCCGTCGCCGCCCAGGGTGACGGTGACCGCGCCGGCCCGCCAGCGCCGGCGCAGCTCCTGCGCGCCCCGGGACGCGGTGGCCAGCCGGGACGCGCCCGGCCCGGCCTTCACCAGCTCGCGCACCTCCGACTCGTTCGGGGTGGCCAGGTGCACCCCCGGCACCGCCGCCGGACCCCGGGGGTGCGGGTCCCACACCACGGGCGCGCGGGTCGCCGCGAGTGCCCAGCGCAGGGCCGGTTGCCGGGCCACCCCCCGGCCGTAGTCGCTGACCAGCACGGCGGACGCGGAGGCGAGCAGCCGCAGGGCGGCCTCGCTCGGCTCGCCGGGCTCCCCGGCCGGTCCGCCCCGGTCGTGGCGCAGCAGCACCCGTCCCCGGGCGTGCAGCCGGATCTTCTCCGGGGTGGCGCCGCGCAGCGGCAGCGCGTACAGCTGCACCCCGGCGGCGGCGAGCAGCGTGCTCAGCCGGGCCCCGCCCTCGTCGTCGGCTAGGGCGGTCACCAGGGCCACCTCGGCGCCCAGCGCGGCGGCGAAGACCGCCGCCAGGCCGGCGCCGCCGGGCCGGTCCACGGCCGTCGACTCGTCGAGCACCGGCACCGGGGAGTCCGGACAGAGCCGGTTCACCACCCCCTCGACGTCCCGGTCGAGCAGGATGTCACCGACCACCACCACAGGTCCCGCCATCAGCTCGCCTCCTCAGCCCGCCTCGACCTGCCGGCCAGCCTCGCCGTCCAGCACCACCTCGACCCCGGCACGCACCGGCCGGTCCGGCCCGCCGGCCGTGCCCACCGCCGGCACCACGCCGCCCGGGCCGCGCTCGCCCGCCGCCGCGAGGGCTGCGGGGAGCACCCGGTCGACGTACTCGCAGAGCACATGGACGGAGACCAGGTGCAGCTCCTGGACCACCTGGCTGTCCGGCGAGTCGATGGCGAGGGCGTCGTGGCAGGCGTCGGCGAGGGGGTTGGGGGTGGGACCGGTGAGGGCCCAGCAGCGCAGGCCGGCCTCAATGGCGGCGCGGGCCGCGGTGAGGAGGTTCGTGCTGGTGCCGCTGGTGGACATGAGCAGGAGGATGTCGTCCCGCCGGCCGTGGGCGCGGACCTGACGGGCGAAGGTGTGGTCGTAGCCGTAGTCGTTGGCGATGGCGGTGAGGGCGGAGGTCTCCGCGTGCAGGGCGATGGCGGAGAGGGGTTGCCGGTCGTCGCGGAGCTTGCCGACGAGTTCGGCGGTGAGGTGTTGGGCCTCTGCGGCGCTGCCGCCGTTGCCGGCCACCAGCAACCGGCCGCCGGCGGCGAGCCGGTGCGCCAGTTCCCCGCCCCACCGGGCCAGCACCTCCTCCGACCTGCGGTACGGCAGCAGGGCCGCGGCCAGGCTGGCCAGGTGCCCGTCGAGCACCGACGGGGCGGTCGGGCCGGCGGGACCGGCCGGCGAGGCGGTCGGGCCGGCGGGACCGGGCTGGCCGGCGGGACCAGGTAGCGCGGCGGCCATCAGGCGACCACCCGGGTGGGCCGGCGCACCGCCGCCACCTGTCCGTACACGTCGGTGAGCCGCTCGGCCGTGGCGGCCCAGGAGTAGCTGCGCCGAGCCCGGTCACGGGCCGCCCCGGCGTAGGAGAACCGGCGGAACCGGTCGTCGAGCAGGCGCCGGATCGTGACGCCCAGCGCGCGCGGGTCCCGGGCCGGCACCAGGTCGCCGGTCACCCCGTGGAGCACGGTGTCGGTCAGCCCGCCGACGGCCGTGCCGACCACGGGCACACCGCACGCCATCGCCTCCAACGGGGTCAGCCCGAACGGCTCGTACCAGGGGGCGGCCACCAGCACGTCGGCGGAGCGGTACCAGCGGCTCATCTCCTCGCGGGGCACCGCCCCGACCAGCGTCACCCGGTCGGCCACCCCGCTGGACTCCGCGAGGGCCCGCAGCCGCCGGGCGTGCGGGTCGGTCTCCAGCAGCCCCTCCGGCGGGCCGCCCACCACCACGCACTCGGCGTCCGGCACCAGCGGCATCGCGCGGATCACGTCCTGGAAGCCCTTGCGCTCCACCAGGCGGCCCACGGTGAGCAGGCGGGCCCGCCCCGGGTTCCGCTCGACGGCCGGTCCGAGCGGCGTGAACGTCCCGAGGTTGACCCCGGACGGGACGACGGTGATCCGGGACCGGGGCACCCCGAGCCGGACCAGCTCGCCGACCTCGTCCTGGCACTGGGCGACCACCCGGTCGACGGCCCGGCCCAGCTCCCGCTCGTGGGCGATCCGACGGGGCGGGCTGGTGTCCTGGATGCCCTGGTGGCGGCGCTTCACCGCGCCGAGGGCGTGGTACGTCTGCACCACCGGCACCCCGGTCTGCCGGCCGGCGGCCAGCGCGGCCAGGCCGCTCATCCAGAAGTGGGCGTGGATCACCTCGGGCGTCCAGTCCCCGGTGCGCCACCAGTCGACCAGCCGACGGCCGAACGCCCGCATGTGTGGCAGCAGCGCGTCCTTGGCGACCGGCTCGGCCGGCCCGGCCGGCACGTGCACCACGTCGTACCCGTCCGGGCTGCGGACGGTCACCGGCAGGTCCACCGCGTCCCGACGGGTGTACACCCGCACGTCGTGACCGGCCGCCGCGAGCGCGGCGGAGAGCTCCGCGACATGCGTGTTCTGGCCGCCGGCGTCCTCGCCGCCGAGGACGGCGAGCGGGCTGGCGTGCTCCGAGATCATCGCGATGCGCATACTTCCTCCTCCAGCAGCCGGTCCCAGTCAGCGAGGAAACGGTCCAGGCCGTAGCGGTCCCGGGCGGCCCGCCGGGCCGCCGCGCCCGCCCGGCGGGCGGCCGGCGGGTCGTCGAGGAACCGGCGGGTCGCCGCCAGCAGGTCGTCGACGCGGGTGGAGAGCGCGCCGGCCTCCGGCGGCACCGCCACCACCGCCTCGGTGGTGGCCAGCGCGACGACCGGCATGCCGATGCTCATCGCCTCGATCAGGCTGAGCCCGAGCGAGGTCCACCGGCACAGGTGCAGGTACGCCCGCCGCCGGGCCAGCTCGGCGTGCATCCGGTCCTGCGGCACGTCGTCGTGGCTGGTGACCCGGTCGGCGGGCAGCCCCAGCCGGTCGGCCAGCCCGGCGACCCCCATGCCGAAGACGTCCAGCGGGGCGAGGGCGGCGAACCGGGGCAGCAGGTCGGTGCCGGTGACCCGCCAGCGGCGTACCGGCTCGTTGATGACGACGGCGAGCCGGTCGAGTTCGCCGGTCCACTCGACGTCCGGGGCGACGATGCCGTGTTCGACGACGGTGCTGCGGGTGCCGCCGTTGTCCCAGAACAGCTGGTTGAATCCGGTGACGTGGACGAGCAGCAGGTCGTCGCGGTCGGCCATCGGGTGACGGGTGTTGGGCACCTCCCCCTTGGGGGTGTTGTGCTCGACGTAGACGGCCGGCACGTCCCGGCCGACCCGGCGGCCGAGCCACTCGGAGGCCAGCTCGAACTCCTCGGGGCGCTGGAGGACCACCACGTCCACCTCGGCCCGGCGCAGCTCGGCCGGGGTGACCTCGACGGCCCCGTCGGGCCACGGGTAGGTGCGGGCCCGGCCGAGGCCGTAGGGGCCCCGGTCGGGGGTGACCGGCACCAGGTAGCGGTGCCTGCCGTGCACGAAGGACGTGGCCCAGGAGCCGTGCACGTGCCAGACCAGGACGTTCATCGGCCGCTCCCGCCACCGGCCGGCACGGCGAACGCCGGCGACCCGCCCGCCGTGGCGTCGGCGCCGGCCAGGCTGTCGGCTCCGGCCGCGGCGGCGGCGCGGGCGGCCCCCGCCGTGGGCACGCCGAGGAGCCCGACCGCGTCGAGAACCGCTGCCGGGTCGACCCCGGCGAGGCAGGGATGCCCGGCGACCGGACAGCCCGCCGAGCGGGTGTCGCGGCAGGGGGCGTCGGCGTCGCCGAGTCGGACGGTCGGCACCCGGTAGGGCCCCCACTGCCCGAACGGGACGGTCGGGGCGAACAGGCTGACCACCGGGGTGCCGAGCGCGGCGGCGAGGTGGGCGGGGCCGGTGTTGCCGACGACGAGGGCACCGGCGTCGGCGATGATCCCGGCCAGTTCGGCGAGTCCGGTACGTCCGCCGAGGTCGGTGCCCCCGGCGGCGGCGACCCGGGCGGTCAGTTCCCGCTCGCCGGGCCCGCCGGTGACCACCACCCGGTGACCGGCATCGGCGAGCACCCGGACGATCCGGGCGGCCAACTCCGGCGGGCAGGCCCGGGCCGAGGCCGACGAGCCGGGGTGTACGACCACGTACCCGGGCGGGCCGAGCTGCGACGGCGCGGCCGGCACCGCGTCCCGGCGCAGGCACAGTCGGGGTTCGTCGTCGGCGGGCAGGGCGTGACCGGCGGCGGCGGCCAACGACAGGGCCCGCTCCGGCTCCGGCACCCCCGACGGGACCCGGTGGCGAACATCCAACAGGCTTCCCGGGTAGTCGTCGCTGATCGCGGCGATCCGGGGCACCCCGGCCAGGCGCAGTAGCAGGGCCAGCGGCAGCGGCGACTGGTGGAAGCTGGTGAAGATCACCGCCTCGTCCGCCCCCACCGCCGCCAGCCGCCGCACCAGCCGACCGATCCGCCGCGGGTCGACCGAGGCCGGGTTCGGGTCGATCCACTCCAGGGGCCACTCGACGACCTCGTCCACCCCCGGCAGCAACCCCGCCGCCGCCCGACCCCGGGGCCCGCACAACAGCACGACCCGCCGCGCGTGCGCCGCCACCGCCCGGACCCCCGGCCCGGTCACCAGCACGTCCCCCGCCGAGTCCGACCGCACCACCAACACCGTTCCCGCCGTACGCGGCACGGCGGGAACGACGGCGGCCTGCCGGCGCAGGATCTCCTGCACCGCGGCCGGCAGCGTCGGGGCGATGTGCGGGGCGGCGGCGACCTCCTCGGCCCGGGTCACCGGCGTCGGCACCAACACCCCGGACGCGCCCGCCGCGAGGGCGGCGGTCATGTCCCGACCGATGTCCCCCACCACCACGCACCGCCCCGGAGTCGTGCCCAGATCGGCGGCGGCGGCGCGTACCAGCCCCGGTGCCGGCTTACGGCACCCACACCCGGCCCCGTCGTCGTGCGGGCACACCCGCCAGGTGTCGAACGGCCCCAGCAACTCCTCGATCCGCGCGTGCACCCGACCCATCTGCCCAGCGGTGAAACATCCCCGGGCCAGGCCCGACTGGTTCGTCACCACCCCCAGCCGCAGCCCCGCCGCCCGCAACCGGTCGAGGGCCTCCCGCGCCCCCGGCATCGGCCGTACCTTCTCCGGCTCCCCGTTGTACGGCACGTCCTCGACCAACGTCCCGTCCCGGTCCAACAGCACGGCGTCGAACAGGACACCGCCGGACCGACCGCGGTCAGCACCCGGGTCCACCCGGGCTGACCTGCGCCGATCCGGCTCCAACTGGTCCCGTCGCACGGGCGGCGGGTTCCCTGCGCCCCGAGGAGTAAACGTCGACCCCGGCGCGGTACTACCACCACCGCACCGGTACCCGCCGCACCGGAGAAGCTAACCCGCCGGTCGTTAGCCCCGCCGGGAGCCGGGTATGGGAGCGCAGTGGCGATTGTGGAGAAAGTGATCGGAGCGTCCCCACAGCGGGTCTTCGACGTCCTCGCGGACGGCTGGACGTACAGCGACTGGGTGGTCGGCACGGTGCACGTGCGCGACGTCGACGACGCCTGGCCCCGGGTCGGCGCCCGGCTGCACCACAAGGCCGGGCCGTGGCCGTTCTCCCTCCAGGACGTCTCCACCGTGCTGGTCCACGAGCCGCCGCGCAAGCTGGTGCTCAGGGCCGGGCTGTGGCCGGCCGGCGAGGCGATCGTGGTGTTCACCCTGGAACCGGTCGGCGAGCACGCCACCCGGGTCCGCATCGGCGAGGACTTCGCCGCCGGCCCGCTGCGCTGGATCCGGAACAAGCTCAACGACCTGGTGCTGCACCAGCGCAACAAGGAGACGCTGCGCCGCCTCGCCGACATCTCGACCCGGCAGAAGGCGGACCGGTGACCGGCCGCCCAACCGGGAAACACACCACGTCACACGTGCTGACGGGGAGCCCTTACGACAGGGAATGGGAAACTGGATACCCTCTTGGTGAACCTGTCGGCAAACCGAGGATGTCCGTCATGATCGAACCCGTGCTGTTGCCCGAGCCGTGGCGAGACGCGCGCCTGACCGTCGTGGTCCCCACCTACAACGAGGCGGGCAACCTGCCGGTGCTGGTCGAGCGACTTCTCGCGCTGCCGCTGCCGGGCCTGACAGTGCTGGTCGCCGACGACAACTCGCCGGACGGCACCGGCGATGTGGCCGACAAGCTGGCGCTCGAACACCCCGACCGGGTGCGGGTGGTGCACCGGGCCGGCAAGGAGGGGCTCGGCCGGGCGTACGTCGACGGGATCAGCCGGGCGCTCGACGACGGCGCCGAGTACGTGGCGCAGATGGACGCCGACCTGTCCCACCCGGCGGAGGCGCTGCCCGGCATGCTCGGTGCGCTGCTGTCCACCCGGGCGGGGGTGGTCATCGGCTCCCGCTACGTCCCCGGCGGCCAGCTCGATGAGGCGTGGCCGCTGTACCGCCGGGCGCTCAGCGGCTGGGCCAACCTCTACGTACACACGCTGCTGAGGGTGCGCATCCGCGACCTCACGGCGGGCTTCAAGATCTGGCGGGCCGACGCGCTGCGCGACATCGGCCTGGAGCGGGTGCAGTCGAACGGCTACAGCTTCCAGGTGGAGATGCACTACCTGGCCACGAAGCTCGGCCACACCATCCTGGAGGTGCCGATCCGCTTCGAGGAGCGCCGCGACGGCGACTCGAAGATGACCACCGCCACCAAGATCGAGAGCGCGCTGATGCCGTTCAAGCTGCGTACCCGGCACCGCAACATCGAGCGCTGACGGCCCGCCGCCCGGGCGCCCGAAGCGCCCGGGCCCGCGCCACCCCGTCGCTGCTCGGCCACGGGCCGGCGGGCCGGCGAGTTCAGCGGTAGACCGCCCGGTGAGCCGCGCCGACCACCCCGGCGTAGAGGCCGCCGGTGAGCGCCCGGTCGCGGGCCAGCGCCGCCCGGGCCGCGTTCGCGCCCGGCGCGCCGTGCACCCCGCCGCCCGGGTGCGCCGAGGAGCTGGCCAGGTACAGCCGGTCCACCGGGGTGTCCGCGCGGCCCAGGCCGGGGATCGGCCGCAGGAAGAGCTGCTGGTACGCCGCGGCGGTGCCGCCGCCCAGCGCCCCGCCGACCAGGCTCGGGTCGCCCCGCTCCAGGTCCGCCGGGCCGGCGACGTGCCGCCCGACGATCCGGGCCCGGAAGCCGGGGGCGGCCGCCTCCAGCACCTCCTCCATCCGGTCCACGTGCGCGGCGACGTCCTCGGCCCGCCAGTTCCGCCGGAACGGCAGGTGGGTGTACGACCAGAGCGACTCGGTCCCGGCCGGCGAGTGGCTCGGGTCGGCGACGCTCATCTGCCCGAGCAGCAGGAACGGGCCCCGGGGGATCTCGCCCCGGGCCAGCTCGGCGGCGTAGCCGGTCAGGCCGTTGAGGTCGGCGCCGAGGTGCACGGTGCCGGCGGTGGCCACCGTCGGGTTGGCCCACGGCACCGGCCCGGACAGCGCCCAGTCGACCTTCAGGGTGGACCCGTCCCACCGGAAGTGCGCCAGGTCCTCCACCAGCTGGGGCGGCAGCGCCGCCGGGCCGACCAGGTCCAGGTAGAGCGCGGGGGCGGGCACGTCGGCCAGCACCGCGCGGCGGGCCCGCCAGGCGGTGCCGCCGACGGTGCGTACCCCCATGGCCCGGCCCCGGGCGGTGAGCACCCGGTCCACCCGGGCGTCGTAGAGGATCCGGCCGCCCCGGGCGATGAGCCGGTCCACCAGCGCGTCGGTGATCCGCTGTGCCCCGCCGACCGGCACCGGCCAGCCGACCTGCTGGCCGAGCATGGCCAGCAGCCAGCCGTACACGCCGGAGCCGGCCTCCTCCGGCGACAGGTCGGTGTGCAGGGCGCAGCCGGCCAGCAGCAGGGTGCCGCCCTCGCCGTCGAACATCTCGTCGCCGAGCTTGCGCACCGGCACGACGAGGCGGCGGGCCAGCCGCAGCGCCCCGCCCACCCTCAGCCGACGCAGCAGGCCGAGCCCGCCGCGCACGGGCGGGAACGGGGTGGTGATGGTCTCCAGCATCGGCCCGGCGACGTCCAGCCATTCGGCGTACGAGCGGCGCCACCGCTCGCCGTCGCCGGGCGCGAACGCCTCCAGCGAGGCCGCCGTGACGTCGATGTTCCGGTTCAGCACCGCCGCCCGGCCGTCGGGCAGCAGGTGGGCCAGCACGTCGGGGGCCTCGGTCCAGCTCAGGCCGTGCCGGCCCAGCTCCAGGCCGGCCAGCACCGGGGAGGCGTACCCGAGGGGGTAGAAGGAGCTGTACAGGTCGCTGAGGTAGCCGGGGGCGGTCACCTCGGCCGAGCGCACCGCCCCGCCGGGCGCGCCGGTCGCCTCCAGCACCAGCACGTCCCAGCCCGCGTCGGCCAGCAGGTTGGCGGCCACCAGACCGTTGTGGCCCGCGCCGACGACCACGGCGTCCGCCGTCTGCACCCCGGTCGAGATCATCCGATCCGGCTACCCGGCCGGTTACCGGGTGAAACGCGTTTGCGGCGCCGGACCCGGGGCATCCACCGCCGCATGTACACGGTTTCGCAGCTCATAGGTGGAGTGTGGGGCGCGGGCGGCACGGGCGGCGAGTTGGTCGTACGCGACCCGGCCGACGGCTCACCGGTCAGCACCGTGCCGGTGGCGACGGCGGACGAGGTCGGCAAGGCGGTGGAGGCCGCGCGGGGCGTGGCGGCCGACTGGGCGGCGACCGCCCCGGCCGAGCGGGCGGCTGCCCTGCACCGGGCCGCGGACGCGGTCGAGGCCACGACGGAGGAGCTGGCCGCAGCAATCACCGCCGAGATGGGCAAGCCCCTGGCGGACGCCCGGGGCGGCGTCGAGGCGGGTGTCGGCACCCTGCGACAGTACGCGGAGCTGGCCCCGCTGCGCGGCGGTCGGACCCTGCTCGGTGGCGCGGACGCCATCGACTTCATGACTCCGCAGCCGCGCGGGGTGGTCGCCGCGATCACCCCGTGGAACGACCCGGTTGCGGTCGCCTGCGGGCTGCTCGGCGCGGCCCTGGTGACCGGCAACGTGGTGCTGTACAAGCCGAGCGAGCGGACCCCGGCGACCGGGTGGCTGCTGGCCAGGGCGCTGGACGGCGCGCTGCCGCCCGGGGTGCTGTCGCTGCTCACCGGGGGCGGCGAGGTCGGCGCGGCGCTGGCCGCCGGCGACGTGGACGTGGTGGCGCACGTCGGCTCCACCGCCACCGGCCGGTCGATCGCCGCGGCGGCGGCCCGGACCGGGGCCAAGGCGCTGCTGGAGAACGGCGGCAGCGACCCGCTCGTCGTCGACGCCGGCGTGGACCCGGTCTGGGCGGCGGAGCAGGCGGCGCTGGGGTCGTTCGCCAACGCCGGGCAGATCTGCGTCGCGGTGGAGCGGATCTACGTGCACCGCGACGTCGCCGAGGACTTCGCCGACGCCCTGGTGCGGCGGGCCGAGGCGCTGCGGACGGGCCCCGGGCGGGACCCGGGGACCGAACTCGGGCCACTGGTCGACCGGCGGCACCGGGACCACGTGCACGGGCAGGTGACGGCGGCGGTGGCCGACGGGGCGCGGGTGCGCACCGGGGGGGCGCTGCCGGACGGGCCGGGGGCGTTCTACCCGGCGACCGTGGTCACCGACTGCCGGCACGACATGGCCCTGGTCCGCGAGGAGACGTTCGGCCCGGTCGCCCCGGTGGTCGTGGTGGACTCGTTCAGCGAGGCGCTGCGGTGCGCAGCCGACTCGCCGTACGGGCTGGCCGCCACGGTGCTCACCGCGTCGATGAGTCACGCCCATCGGGCCTGGCGGGAACTCCCGGTCGGCACGGTCAAGGTCAACGCCGTCTTCGGCGGCGCTCCGGGCGGCGCCGCCCAACCGCGCCGTGCCAGCGGCCAGGGCTTCGGCTACGGCCCGGAACTCCTCGACGAGTTCACCGCCACCAAGGCCGTCCACCTGCAGGCCCCCGGCGGCGGCCACTGGTGAGTGACCCCCGCCGGGGCGGTGGCGGTGCGGGGTCAGTCGCCGCGGGCCCTGCGGGTCTGGCGGTCGTTGGCCTTCTCGATGGCCTTGACCAGTTCGGGCTTGGTCATTCGGGAACGGCCGGGGACGTCCAGCTTGCGGGCCACCCCCATCAGGTGGTCCTTGGTGGCGTTGGCGTCCACCCCGCCCGCCGTGGGGGCCCGCCGCTCCGGGCCCCCGCCGGCCGCCTGGCGGTCGCTGGGTCCCTTGCGGCCCTTGGGCTCCCAGTGGTCGCCCACCTTCTCGAACTCATGCTTCACGGCGGCGAAGGCGGTGCGGTGCGCCCGCTCCCCCTCGCCGTACGTCTCCACCGCCGAGTCGTGCGTCTTCTCCCAGGTGCGCTGCGCCTTGTCCGGAGAGCGCCGCAGCGTGCTGGGCAGTACCTCGCGCCCGGGCATGTCGTCCTCCTCCGCGTCGACGGGATGGCTGACTCCCACCGTTCCCGCCGCCCACACCGCCAAACCGCCCCCGCCACCCCCCACGGGAACACGCGGGGGAGGGGCGGGTTTGTCGATTTTTGGGGTTGGGTACCGGCGGGGCCAGGTGAGCGACGGGGTGGCCGGCACCCGGGCCGCCGGGGCGCAGGGGGCGGTCATGACAGCGACGACGGAATCGGGCACGGCTCCTCCCGGCGGGCCGCTGCGGCTCCCCCGGCGGGTACGCCAGCTGAGCTGGCACACCTGGCGCGGGGTGCTGGTGCGCAGCGGTCGGAACTTCGTGAAGGACAACTGCGCGGACTGGGCCGCCGCGCTCACCTACTACGGGGTGCTCGCGCTGTTTCCGTCCACCATCGTGGTGGTCGCCCTGGTCGGGCTCGTCTCCGACGGCGAGCGGACGGTGGACACCGTGATCGACCTGGCCCGCGAGGTGGGGGCCGGGTCGGTGGTCGGCAACGACGGCTTCGTCAGCGTCGTACGGGGCGTGGTGGACCAGCAGAGCGGCGCGAAGGTGCTGCTCAGCTTCGGTCTGCTCGGCGCGCTCTGGTCGGCGTCGGGGTTCATCGGGGCGTTCACCCGGGCCTCCAACGCCATCTACGGGGTGCAGGAGGGGCGGCCGGTCTGGAGGCTGCGCCCGTTGCAGATCGGCCTGGCCGCCGTGACGCTGGTGCTGCTGGCCGTGGTGGCCACCGCCCTGATCGTCAGCGGCCCGGTCACCGACGCGGTGGGCGACCTGATCAACGCCGGCGGGCTGACCCGGACGGTGTGGAGCGTCGTGAAGTGGCCGGTGCTGGCCATGGTGATGATGGTGCTGTTGTCGCTGCTGTTCTGGATCGCCCCGAACGTGCGGCAGCCGCGGTTCCGCTGGCTCACCCCGGGCGGGACGGTGGCCCTGGTCTCCTGGGCGCTGGCCTCCTTCGGCTTCGGCCTGTACGTGGCGAACTTCGGCTCGTACGACGTCACCTACGGCAGCCTCGGCGCGGTGATCGCGTTCCTGGTCTGGCTCTACCTGTCCAACTGCGCACTGATGCTCGGCGTGCAGATGAACGCCGAGCTGCAACGGGGCCGGCAGATCCAGGCCGGCGACCCCGACC
This sequence comes from Micromonospora sp. CA-111912, assembly GCF_050948415.1. Lineage (NCBI taxonomy): Bacteria > Bacillati > Actinomycetota > Actinomycetes > Micromonosporales > Micromonosporaceae > Micromonospora > Micromonospora sp. CA-111912. The sequence goes on along the minus strand of NZ_CP192007.1, from coordinate 2,550,939 downwards.
CGGGCGAGCCGGTGCTGCAGCCCAGGTCACCGGCCGATTCGTGACTGTTTGCCGCCTTCTGCCGCCTTCCGGGCGCCCCCTTCGGTTTACCGGCGGCCCCCCCGGGTAGCGCAGGAGACATGGAACGTTTGGAACGTGGCAGCAGCAAGCACAGCCCAAGGGTTGACGAGCAGATGAGCCAGGAGGTCAGCGGCCTGGTGCAGGGCCCGGGGACCGGTGGCTCGCGGGTCGACGAGTCCCGGCAGCCCGAGCCCGCGGGCGAGGACCAGCCGGAGCCGACCACGGCGCCGGGCGGCGAGCTGCGCACCGGCTCCCCGCAGGGCATGAGCTCCTCCGACGTGGAGGCGCGCAGTCGGCTCGGGCGGTTCATCACGATGACCGCCCTACCCGGCGACCGGGACGCGTTGGTCGCGAACGCACGGGACAACGACGCGCCCGACGACATCGTCGCCGCCCTGGAAGGCCTGCCGCCGGGCACCCGTTACCAGACGGTCTCCGAGGTGTGGGCCGCCCTCGGGCACAAGAACGAGACGACGCGCTGGTGACCGGATCGGCCCATGATCCGACGACGCACCGGCGCACTGAGGAGGATTGTCGATGAGTGGAATCACCGAGCACGTTGACGTGTCCGTCCCGATCCGGACCGCGTACGACCAGTGGACCCAGTTCGAGGAGTTCCCGCACTTCATGGAGGGGGTGCAGGAGGTCCGGCAGGTCTCCGACACGAAGACCCACTGGACGGTGGAGGTCGCCGGGGTCAAGCGCGAGTTCGACGCCGAGATCACCGAGCAGCTGCCCGACGAGCGGGTCGCCTGGCGGTCCACCGGCGGCACCCAGCAGGCCGGCGTGGTGACCTTCCACCGCCTGGACGAGGGCAAGACCCGGGTCACCCTCCAGCTCGAGTTCGAGCCGCACGGCGTGGTGGAGCAGGCCGGCGACAAGCTCGGCGTCGTCGACCGCCGGGCCAAGGGCGACCTGGAACGGTTCAAGCAGTTCATCGAGCGGCGCGGTCAGGAGACCGGCGCCTGGCGGGGCGCCGTCGACCGACCCCAGCCCTGATCCCCCGGACACGCGTTGACGATGGCCGCCGGCTTCGGCGGCCATCATCGTGTCCGGGTACGGCGGCGGCGCGGCCGTTTGTGATCACCGGCCCCGGGTACCGCGACAACATGACTGACAACGACAGCCACGTGTGGCGCGACGAGGAACGGCTCCCGCTGAAGGACCTGGACCGGGCGATCGCCCGGTCGACGCTCGACGGGCAGTCCGACGACGTGACGGCCAACGACGCCGGCGAGGAGGCCACCTTCGGGCACGGCCCGGAGGCGGTGGACCGCGGCGCGGCGCCGGCCGAGCGGGAGCGCGAACGCACGGACGCCGACCGGGCGTACCGGGCGTCGACCATGGGGCGGACCGGCCCGGACAACATGTGATTCCCCCGCCCCGCCCCGCCCCGACGACGGGCGGGCGGGTCGGCGCCACCGTGGTCGGCGCCACCGTGGCGGGCGGGTCAGCGCCGCCGTGACGGACGGGCGGGGCGGGTCAGCGCCGCCGGGAGGTGGCGGCGACGAGGGCGATCAGCGCCACGGCGAGGACCGTCAGCGCGGGCCCGAGGGCCTGGACCGAGGTGTTGCCGACCAGCACGCCGATCCCGGTGGGCACCAGCGCGCCGCCCAGCCCGGCGGCGGCGATCTGCACCCCGATGGTCCGGTCGGCGTGGGCGGCGCCGACCCGCTCGGCGGTGGTGAGCATGAGCAGCGGGAACACCGGCGCGGCGGCGAAGCCCAGCACCAGCAGGCCGGCCACTGCCACCCAGGCCGGGGCGGGCAGGGCGATCAGCACGGCGCCGGCGGCCATGCCGAGCAGGCTCCCGCGCAGCACGTTCGCGGCGCCGAGCCGTTCGGACCCGATGCCCTGGACCACCCGCCCCACGAACAGACTCCCCCAGTAGCCGGAGACGCAGACGCCGGCCACCCCGGCGGTCAGCCCGCGGCCCTCGGTGAGCAGCAGGAACGCCCAGAGCCCGGCGGCTGCCTCGATCGCGACGTACACCGCGAAGGCGAGCGAGCCCAGCCAGACGGCCGGCAGTCGCAGGGTCTCGCGTACCCGGACCGGGGCGACGGCCTCCTGCGGCCCGGGGTCGGGTGATCCCGGCCCGCCCGCACCCGCGGCCCCCCGGTCCCGCCACGCCCGCACGGTGAGGGCGAACGCGGCGGCGAGGGTGAGCTGGACGGCGGCGACCAGGCCGTACCCCCAGCGCCAGGAGAGGCCGGTGGCGAGCGCCCCGGTCATGATCAGCGGGCCGATGGCCACACCGAGGCCGAAGAACGCGTGCATCCAGTTCATGTGGCGCGGCCCGAAGGCACCGGCCGCGTACGCGTTGAGCCCGGAATCGATCGCCCCGGAGCCGAGCCCGAGCACCAGCGCGCAGGCCGTCATGACGGCCAGGACGGGGCTGGTGGCGTAGCCGGTGAGGGCCAGGCTGGCCAGCAGGGTGCTGCCGGCCAGCAGCCGACCGACGCCGAGGCGGGCCAGGGTGAACCCGGCCAGCACGCTGGAGGTGAGGTAGCCCACGGTGCCGGCCGTGAGCACCAGGCCGACCGCCTCGGTGGGCACGTCGAAGTCCGCCCGGATGGACGGCCAGCCGACCCCGATCAGCCCGTCGGGCAGGCCGAGACTGACGAACGCGAGGTAGGCGAGCAGGAGCAGCGAGGCGCGGGGCGGGGCGGGGGTGGACACGGCCGCCCATCCTGCCCCACCCCCGGCCGGCCCCGCCACGGGCCGGTCCGACCACGTCCGCCGGGAACAAACACCCGCGGCGATCGCTACCCCCGAAACGACAAGAAACGCGGTACGGGTGGCCGTAAAGGCGGACAGGTCATCCAGAATCGACCGATCGGGTGACGGCGATCGACGGGTACCGCGCAAGACTTTCGGAATGCAACAGGCACCCGGGTTCCTCACCGTTCGTCAACGCCGCCTCGCCTGGCTCGGCTTCCTCCTCGCCGCCGTCCAGGCGCCGGTGGCCGCCAGGTTCGCCACCGACGACTCCTGGCTGTTCAGCCTCTGTGTCGCCCTGATGGTGGCCACGGTGATCGTCGCGGACGACGCCTCGCGACGTCGCCCCGCCGGCGCGCCCTCCTCCGACTAGCCTCCGGCCGACCCCCGTGTCCGGCGCGGGGCGCGGGGCGCGGGTTCAGCCTTCGCCGTCCGGCCGCGCCTCGTGCCCGGCCCGACCCGGGGTGCGCCGCCGCTCCTTCATCTCCGCCTCGTACAGGTGCCGCCGGCCGCCGACCAGCTCCTCACGGGCCCGGCGGTCGAGGTCCCGGAACAGCGCGTGGTACCCGTCGTCGAAGTCCTCGACGATCTGGAAGGTCCACCGGCCGGCGATCACGTTGCGGCCGAGCAGGTCGGTGGCGATCCGATCGGCGATCGCGTCGTGCCCGGCCGCGCGGAACTTCGCCACGGCGTCGTCGAGCATCAGGTCGGCGTGGCCGATGAGCTGGTGCATCGAGTAGAGGTGCCCACGGGCCCGCTCCACGGTCTCCAGCGCCTCGCTGAGCCGGCCCAGCGCCTCCACGGCGGCGTCGCTCGCCCCCGGCGGGCGGCGGTGCTGCTCGTCGGGCCCGTCCTGGTGTCCCATCCGTCCCTCCACGTGTCGGCCGCGCGGCGTACGCGCGTCCTCCCCTCTGCCCCGTCGCGACCGGGTCAATCCCCCTGGCCGGGTCCCGGCCGATGGGTGGACGACCCGGTACCGGCCGAGCGGCCGACTCCGCCCGGATTACCCGACGGTTAACCTCGTTTCTCATGCGTGTGCCGTCGAAACAGGTGGTCAGCCGTTCCGCAGCGGACTCCGCCAACACCGTCCTCGCCCGGCTGACCGTCGTGATCGGCACCGCCGGGCTCACGGCGGCGGCGGCCCGGCCCGGGCTGCTCGCCGAGATCGACCAGCACGCCGCGGCCGTCCGGGACAGCCTCGACGGCGATCGCCGGCCGTTGAGCCCCGCCGCGCTCGCCGGGTACGCCGAGGGCGTCCGGGACGCGGCGCGGGAGCACGGCTGGCAGCCGCCCACCCGGTCGACGGACTGGTCGGAGCCCGACTGGCCGCTGGCCCGCCTGCTGGCGGTCTGCGCCCTGGCCCGCTCGCTGGAGACCGGCCCGGCGCCGCTGCCCACCCTCTGACGTACGCGAGCGGGGAGGGGGCCCGCGCGGACCCCCTCCCCCGTGCTCCTCCCGTCAACTACCCGGGCGGCCGAACTGCTGGGTCTCGTCCCCCGGCATGCCGCCGGAGCGGTGCATGCCCTGCTGCCCGCCGCGAGCGCCGGACATCGAACCCCCGGGCTGGGGCATGCCCTGGGTGCGCTCGGCGCCCGCCCGGTCGGCCATCTGGCGCTCGACGTCGCCTCGGCCGGCCGCCTGGGCCTGACGGTGCTCCCGCAACGCCCGGGACTCCTCGGCGGCCCGGTTGAGCCAGCCCTCCCAGCGGTTCTGCATCGGCCGCACCAGACCGCCGCCGACGCCGATGATCAGGATGCCGGCCACCGTGGCGAGCACCGCGATCAGCACCGGGGTGGTGACGGTGGTGGCGATGCCCACCTGGTTCAGCGCGGCGATGACGCCGAGCGCCAGGATGAAGATCGCTGTCAGGTCGGCCAGCACCCGGCCGTACGACAGCCCGCCCAGGAAGCCGGTGACCAGGTCGCGCACCGCGTTGGCGATCGCTGCGGCCACCACCACGACGATGATCGCGATGAACGCCCGGGGCAGCCAGGCGACCACGCCCCGGATCAGGTCGCTGATCGCGTTCGGCCCCCACACCCCGAAGGCGAACTGCAGGGTGAACAGCAGGACCGCGTAGTACGCCAGTTTCGCCAGGATGTCGCTGGCGTCGTACTTGGTGCGTTCCAGCGCGCGCTTCACGCCGCCCCGTTCGACCGCGCGGTCGAACCCCACCCGTTCCAGTACCGTGTCCACGATCTTGAGGACCGCTTTGGCGATGAGCCACCCCACCACGAGGATCACGACGAACGCGATCGCCCTCGGGATGAAGAGCAGCACCGACCTCCACATATCGGTCAGGGCGTCCCCGATGTCTACCTGCCCGACCGCGAGGGTTTTCTGCATGGTGTCCCTCCTGTCGCATGGACTTCGGCGCGCGCATACCCGGTCCGCCTGGCAGCACGCCGCGCGGCGGGCAACGATTTTCCCGGCATCTCCGTCCAGAAGCACCCTGACCTGCACTGATGCGTACCGGGAGTGGGCGACGGCGGGCGGCGTGCCGCCACCCCGGCACGCGATCGGGCCGCCGTCAGGGCGCTCCGGCTAGGCTGCGGGCATGCCAGGCACGGTCGGGCGAGTACCCACGCCAGCAACGCGCGCCGCGTCGGAGACAGGGGCCTCCGGGGCGGCGAGCGTCGTTCTCGGCCATCCCTGGGCCGGCACGGCGCTCGGCCCGCCCCAGGGCTGGGACCCTGGGTTACGCGGGGTGGTGGATCTGATCCTCGCCTCGCCGGTGCCGATGGCGTTCACGTACGGCGACGACCACCTACTGCTCTACAACGACGGGTACGCGGCGCTGATCGGCGACCGCCACCCGGGCGCGGTGGGGCGGCCGGCAGCCGAGGTGTTCGCCGACGTGTGGGCCGAGCCGGGCGTCGGCGACGTGATCGACCGCGCCTACCGGCAGGGCGAGTCGTCCCTGGAGAAGGAGGCGGCGCTCCCGTTCGACCGGCACCGCCCCGGCTCCCGCGAGCAGGCCGTGTTCACCCGGGGCCACTCCCCGGTGCGGGACAGCGCGGGACGGATCGTCGGGGTGCTGACCGTCGCCGCCGAGACCAGCCAGGTCACCGAGCAGTTGCAGAGCCTCAGCGACGTGGCCGCCGCGCTGGCCGGCACGCTCACCCTGGACGACGTCGCCCGGGTCGCCCTGCGTTACCTGCTGACCGCGTTCGACACCGACCGGGTCACCTTCGGCGTGGACGACGGCGCGGGTTGGCGCACGGTCCGGCGGGTACGCGGCGAGTTGCTGGACGAGGCCGACGAGCGGCTGCCCCCGCTCTGGCGGCGCTCGCCCGCCGACTCCCCCGGGCCGCTGGTCGTGGCCGCCCGCAGCGGCGTGCCCCAGTTCGTCGGCGACGGGCAGCCGCTGCGGGACATCGCGGTGGACCGGCACGACCAGAAGGTCCGGGCGCTGGCCGCCCAGCCGCTGCGGACGTCGGTCCTGCGCGGCGGACTGACCGTCGGCTACCACGAGGCCCACCCGTGGCCGGCCGCCGAACGGGCCCTGCTGGCCGCCTCGGCCGAGCTGATCGGTCAGGCCGCCGAGCGCGCCCGCCGATTCGAGACCCAGCACGGCACCGCCCAACTCCTGCAACGCAGCATGCTGCCCGCGCGCCTGCCGGACCTGCCCCGGCTGCGGATCGCCGCCCGGTACGACCCCGGCGTCGACGGCAACGCCGCCGGTGGGGACTTCTACGACGCGTTCCTGCTGCCCACCGGCGAGTTGGGCATCGTGCTCGGCGACGTGGCCGGGCACGACGTGCAGGCGGCGGCGAGGATGGGCCAGGTCCGGGCGGCGCTGCGCGCGCTGGCCCTGGCCGACCCCCGGCCGGACGCCGTGCTCACCGGGCTGGACCGCCTGGTGGGCAGCCTCGGCACCGAGACCGGCACGTACGAGCTGTTCGTGACCGTGATCTTCGGGGTGGTCGACACGCAGCGGAAGCTGCTCACCCTGGCCAGCGCCGGGCACCCCGCACCGCTGGTACGCCGCGCCGGCCCCGACGGCGAGCCGGTGGCGCGGTACCTGGACGTTCCGCCCGGGGCCCCGCTCGGGCTGGGCTGCGCTCCGCGCACCACCACGGTCCCGTTCGCCCCGGGGGACACCCTGCTGCTGTTCAGCGACGGGGTGGTGGAGCGGCGGTGGCAGAGCCTCACCGCCGGGCTCAACGACCTGGCCGTCGCCGTGGCCGGCGCCCCCAGCGGCGACCCCCGGGCGCTGTGCGCGGTCGCGACCGCCGCCGTGGAAGGCGCCACCGAGGACGACGTCGCGGTGTTAGCGGTGGAGCACGCGCTGATGCCGAGCCGCTCGGCGAGCATGGAGGTGCCGGCGGAGCCGACCGCGCCGAGCCGGGTTCGGCACTGGTTGACGGCCCAGCTGACCGGCTGGCAGGTGCCCGAGTCGGTGGTCGGGGCCGCCGTGCTGTGCACCAGCGAGCTGACCACCAACGCGCTGCTGCACGCCGGAACCGCCGCCCGGGTCGAGATCGACCTCAGCCCGGAGCGGCTGCTGGTGTCGGTGGCCGACTCCGGCACCCGGGGCACGGTGACCCGGGCCCGCACCGACACGTTGAGCAGCCGGGGCCGCGGGCTCGGCCTGATCGAGCAGCTCAGCGACGCCTGGGGCACCGACCCGACGGTGCGCGGCTCGACGGTCTGGTTCGAGATCCTCGTCCCGGCCGGGTAGCCGGGCGTCGGCGGGCGGACCGGGCAGGAGCGGACGTACGGCCACCGAGAACCCGGTGGCGCCGGACGAGGTCGACGAACGCCTGCCACGATCCCGGGTCGAACCGCAGCGTCCCGCCGTCCCGACCCTTCGTCTCCCGGGCGGGGACCACCCCGGGCAGGTTGTCCGCCACCTCGACGCAGGACCCACCGTCGGTGCCGGATCGGGTCGACTTGTGCCACCGGGCCCCGGTCACGTCCATGCCTGCACCGCCTCCCTGATCAGATCGAGTGACTGCCGCCGCGAGAGGGCCTCGCCCTGGACGATTTCCTAGGTGCGCTGGAGGGGCGACAAGGTCGTCCGCCTGGGTCACCACGTGCTTCCGGACCTGCTGATCGAGGTGCGCGACCACCGATCCGTCCGCCAGGGTGACCAGAACGAAGCCGCCCTGCGGTCCAGAGTAGATCTCGGTGCCCCTCCGGCACCACGAGATTGCGCATGGGCGGCAGATCAGCGACCTTGGCCAGGTGGATGAGCTGGTCGGGCAGCGCGCCGGGTGCCTCGATCGGGCGGCGCGGCACCATCGCGTCGAGCACCGCGACCAGCGGGACCGACCGCTCCAGGATCAGCATCTACTTCGATCTGGCCCGGGCCCGGGGCTGACCGCGCGGAGCCCGCGCGCCGGCAGGGCCGGCGGATCAGTTGTGGGCGGCACGCATACCGGGACCGCCGACGGGGCAAGGTCCGTCACCACCTGCCCACGGCCGTGGGCAGGTGGCGAAGGGTGGTGCGGTGGAACCGGTAGACGTCGCGTTCGCGGTGGTGGGGCTGGGCGCCCTGCTCGCCGGGATCCTCCCCCGGCTGCTGGAGCGCCGGCCATTGTCGATGCCGATCGCGTTCCTCGGCCTGGGCATGTTGATCTTCATCCTGCCCACCGGGCTGCCCAGCCCGGACCCGCTGGCGCATCCCGAGGTCGCCACCCACCTCACCGAGATCGGCGTGATCGTCGCGCTGATGGGCGCGGGTCTCAAGATCGACCGGCCGTTGAGCTGGGCCAGGTGGTCGTCCACCTGGCGGCTGTTGGCGATCGCGATGCCGATCTGCATCGCGGCCGTGGCGCTGCTCGGCTGGTGGTGGGCGGGCCTGGTGCCCGCCACCGCGCTGCTGCTGGGCGCGGCGCTGGCCCCGACCGACCCGGTGCTCGCCGCCGACGTGCAGGTCGGCGAGCCGACCGACGTGGAGGACTCCGAGGACGAGGTGCGCTTCGCGCTGACCTCCGAGGCCGGCCTCAACGACGGCCTGGCCTTCCCCTTCGTGTACGCGGCCATCGCGATCGCCAGCACCAGCCTCGCCCCGGCGGACTGGTTCGCCGACTGGTTCACCGTGGACGTGCTGTACAAGCTGGCCGCCGGCGTCGGCGGCGGGCTGCTGATCGGCTGGCTGCTCGGCAAGCTGTTCTTCCGGGCCCCGAGCGAGCTGCGGCTCGCCCGGCACGCCGAGGGCTTCCTCGCGCTGGCCGCCACATTCCTCGCGTACGGGCTGGTGGAGGTGGTCGGCGGCTACGGCTTCCTGGCCGTCTTCGTGGCGGCCCGGGCGATCCGGGCGGCCGAGCGGACCCACAAGTTCCACTCGGTGCTGCACGATTTCGCCGAGCAGATCGAGCGGCTGCTGACCGTCCTGCTGCTGCTGCTCTTCGGGGGCGCGGTGGTCGGCGGTCTGCTCGCCCCACTGACCTGGCCGGCCGCGCTGGTCGGGCTGGCGCTGGTCTTCGTGGTCCGACCGCTGGCCGGGTGGCTGTCGCTGCGCGGCGCGCCGGGCCGACCGGCGGAACACTGGGTGATCTCGCTGTTCGGCATCCGGGGCGTCGGCTCGCTCTACTACCTGGCGTACGCGACGACGAAGGCGGACTTCCCGCAGGCCGACCTGATCTGGGCCACGGTCGGGCTGGTGGTGATCGTTTCGGTGGTGGTGCACGGGGTCGCCGCCACCCCGGTCATGCAGCTCCTCGACCGCGCGGGCGAACGCACCGAGGACCCCTCCGAACGCACCCCCACCCCCACCCCCGCCTGACCCCACCCCACCCCGCCCCGCCCTGCCGGGCCCCGCCCAACCCCGCCCCGCCCGGGCCCCGCCCGGGCCCACCGTCGATCTTGCACTTGCGGCCCGGGCATAACGGGCGAAGGCCGCAAAAAGCGGGCCGCAAGTGCAAGATCGACGAGGACAAGGCGGGGACGGAGACCGTTGCGGGGCGGGGCGGGGCGGGGCGGGGCGGGGCGGGGGCGGGTCAGGTGGGGGTTAGGCGGGTGGCCAGGGCGCGGCCCAGGTCGCGGCCCGAGCGCCAGGCGCTCTGCACCCGGGGCTTGCCGAAGGCGTCGCCGGCCAGCCCGATGCCGTCGGCGTCCAGGTGGTACGTCCCGGCCCCACCGGGCACGGTCGGCGTGGCGTACGTCCAGCGGTGCACGTGCACGAGCGCGGCGGGCTCGGGCAGGCCGAGCAGGTCGCGGACGGCCTGCTCGATGGCCTGGCCGGCCCCGGTCGGCTGGGCGAGGTGACCGGCGGCGAACGCCGGCGTGGTGTGCGCGACCAACACCGGGGCACCGTCGCCGCGCCGGTCGCCGTCGTCGCAGACGAGCATGAGCAGGGGATGGTCGTTGACGAACGCGCCGCGGAAGTCGGGCCAGGACCGGGCCGGGAAGCGCAGCACCGCGCTCAGCGTCGGCGACCACCGCTGCGCCTGCACCGCGGCGGTGGCCGCAGCGAGCGCCGGGTCCAGCAGCAGGGCCGCCTGCGGGCCGGGCACGGCCAGCGCCACGGCGGCGCAGGGCGAGCCGTCGACGGCCGGCCCGTGGTCGACGCCGAGCACCAGCCGGTCGACCACCACCGGCAGGTCGGCCGCCAGGTGCTCGACCAGCGACCGCAGCCCGCGCGGGGCCGCCCAGCGCATCGGCCCGGGGACCTCGCGCCGGCCCTGCGCGGAGTACGCCACAAAGGTGTCGGTCCACTCCCGGACCAGCCCGGCGGACGCCCAGCCGCGCACCACCTCGGCAAAGTCCGGGTCACTGACGGTGAAGTACGCCGCGCCGATGTCCGCCGGGCGCCCGTCGAACCGCTTGCTGGCCATCCGGCCGCCCGCCACCCGGGCACGCTCGCGGATCTGCACCGGGACACCCGCCCGGGCCAACTCGGCGGCGCACGCCACCCCGGCGATCCCCGCCCCGACCACCACGACCCCTGTCCGGTCCGTATCCATCTTGGTGATGGTAAGGCGTTCGCCGCCGGCCCGGGCCCGGCATGCGCGGCCGGCATGCGACCCGGCGGGCCGGTGGCATCCAGGCGTGATGGAGCTGGCCCCCGGCGAGGCGGCCGAGTTCGGCACCCGGGTGCCGCAGTGGTTCGGGGCCGCCGACGGCGAGCCGGTCGAGTTCCTCAGCCTCTTCGGCAGGCAGGGTGAGCGCGCCCACCTGCGCGCCCGGCCAAAGGCGCAGCACCCCCCGGAGCGCTGACCCCACGGTCGGCCCAGGCCCGTGCCCGGCGTCCCCGCCTCACCCCCACAGATGACTTCCTTGAGCGTCTGCTGTTCACCGACACGACACGCCGGGCGGACTGTCCGTAAACAGCAGACGATCAACGGCCGCCTTGGCGTGGCGGCAGGCGGTGCAGATCGACCCGGTCGAGCCGCCCCGCCGCCACCCGCGCCGTCAGGTAGGTGGCGTACGGCTGACGGCGGCGGTCGGTCGGCGAGCCGGGGTTGAGCAGCCGCAGGCCGCCCGGGGCGACGGTGTCCCACGGGATGTGCGAGTGGCCGAAGACGAGCAGGTCCACATCGCCGTACGCAGCGGCGCAGCGCTCCTCGCGGCGGGCGCGCGGGCCGGTCTCGTGCACCACGGCGACCCGCAGGCCGTCCAGCTCGACCCGGGCCACCTCAGGCAACCGGGCCCGCAGCTCGGGCCCGTCGTTGTTGCCGTACACGCCGATCAGGCGGCGGGCCCGGGCCTCGATGGCGTCGAGCAGCGCGACGTCCACCCAGTCCCCGGCGTGCAGCACCACGTCGGCGGCGTCGATCGCCGCCCAGAGCGGCTCCGGCAGGTCGCGGGCCCGCTTCGGTACGTGGGTGTCGGCCGTGATCACCAGGCGCATGCCCGCAATTCTCGCCCCGAGGGCCGACGAGGGGCACCGGGTCTTCACAGGTCGGCAACGGGCGCGTACCTTGACGGGAACGCGTGGGAGCGCTTCCACGCACACTGATCGATCCGTGGAGGACGCCCCATGCGAAGCAGACCGGCGCTCGCGGCCCTGGCCGCCGGCGCGACCACACTCACCGCCGCCGCCACCGTCGCGGTCGGCCTCGTCGGATCCGCGCCGGCCGTGGCCGCCGACTCCGTGTTCTACGTCGACCCGCAGACCAACGCCGCCCAGTGGGTGGCCGCCAATCCGGGCGACCAGCGCGCCGCCGTGATCAGGGACCGGATCGCCGCCGTCCCGCAGGCCCGCTGGTACACCCGAACCAACACCTCCACCGTACGGTCCGAGGTGGACCAGTTCGTCGGGGCCGCCGCCGCGGCGGGAAGGATCCCGATCCTGGTGGTCTACAACATCCCGAACCGGGACTGCAGCGGCGCCAGCGGCGGCGGTGCGCCGAACCACGCCAGCTACCGACAGTGGGTCGACCAGGTGGCCGCCGGACTGGCCGGCCGGCCCGCCTCGATCGTGCTGGAGCCCGACGTGCTCCCGCTGATGACGAGCTGCCAGAGCGCGGCCCAGCAGGCCGAGACGAAGGCGTCCATGGCGTACGCCGGCAAGAAGCTCAAGGCCGGCTCGGCGCAGGCGAAGGTCTACTTCGACGCCGGGCACTCGGCGTGGCTCTCCCCCGCCGACATCGCCGCCCGGCTGACCGGCGCGGACATCGCCAACAGCGCCGACGGCATCTCGCTCAACGTCTCCAACTACCGGACCACCGCCGAGTCCGTCGGGTACGCCAAGCAGGTCATCGCCGCCACCGGCGTGTCCCGGCTGAAGGCCGTGGTCGACACCAGCCGCAACGGCAACGGTCCGGCCGGCTCGGAGTGGTGCGACCCGCCGGGGCGGGCGATCGGCACGCCGAGCACCACCGCCACCGGGGACGGCGCGATCGACGCGTACCTCTGGGTGAAGCTGCCCGGCGAGGCCGACGGCTGCCTCGCCGGGGCCGGCCAGTTCGTCCCGCAGCGGGCGTACGACCTGGCGGTCGCCGCCGGGCCGCTCCCGACCACCCCCGCCCCCAGCACGGCCCCGCCCACCACGGCCCCGCCCACGACCGCGCCCCCGACCACGACCCCGCCGCCCACCGTTTCGCCCACCGTCGACCCGCCGACCACGCCGGCCCGCGGCTGCGCGGTCACCTTCACCCCGAACACCTGGCCCGGCGGGTTCACCGCCGAACTGCGGGTGACCAACCGGGGCGGCGCGCTCAGCTCGTGGACGGTGGCCTTCGCCGCCGGCCCCGGCGTCCGGCTCACCAGCGGCTGGAACGGCGAGTGGAGCCAGAGCGGCGAGCAGATCACCGTGCGAAACTCGCCCTGGAACGGCGGCCTGCCGGCCGGCGGCACGCTGAGCGTCGGCTTCCAGGGCACCTACTCCGGCGGCACGCTGCCCACCCCGGTCGGCTTCACCCTCAACGGGGCGCCCTGCTCCTGACCCCACGCGGACGCCAGCGGACCGGCGGGGCCCCGGGTGCGGGGCCCCGCCGGGTCGGCCGTTGACCGGGGAACGCCCGCGGGTCGGCCGGCTCGCGTCGGCGATCGAGGGGGACGCGCTCAGGCGCCCTGGCCCTGATTCTGCATCAGCCCGCCGTCCATGAAGTACGTCGACCCGGTCACGTAGTCGGCGTCGTCGCTGGCCAGGAAGACCGCCAGCCTGCCGATCTCCTCCGGCTGGGCGGCCCGCTTCCACGGGATGCTCTGCACCTGCTCCTGGAGGTACGCCGGGTCGTCGATGGCCTTCTGGTTGAACGGGGTGAGCACCATCCCCGGCCCGATGTTGTTGACGTTGAGATGCATCGGCGCCACCTCCAGGGCCAGGCTCTTGGCGAACTCCAGCAGCGCGCCCTTGCTGGCGTCGTAGTCGGAGCCGCCGGCCCGGGCCACCTCCTGGTGGACCGAGGTGATGTTGATGATCTTCCCGTGGCCGCCCTGGTCCCGACGGTGCCGGACGAACCGGCGGGAGCAGAAGAACGCCCCGTAGACGTTGGTCCGGATGGCCCGGTCCCAGGTCTCGGTGTCCAGGTCGGCCACCGGGATGCCGGAGGCGTCCACCCCGGCGTCGTTCATCAGCACGTCGAGCGCCCCGAACTCCGCCAGGGCCTCGTCGAACATCGCCTCGACCTGAGACTCGTCGGTGATGTCGCACTGCACCACCACCGCCCGCCGGCCGGCCTGCGCCACCTTGTCCCTGGTGTGGTTGGCCCCGGCGTGGTCGTGCAGGTAGTGCACCACCACGTCGGCGCCCTCGCGGGCGAACTCGATCGCCGTGGCCTGGCCGATGCCCGAGTCCGAGCCGGTGATCAGGGCGGTCCTTCCGTCGAGCCGTCCGGTCATCAGCGTGCTCCCTCCGTTCGCCCCGCGCCTGTCGGCACGGTCCGGCGCGGGCTGTCCGCGCCCTGGCGTCGCCGCTCGCCGGCCTCGGTCAGCCAGCCGGCGGCGTTGATCAGTCCGATGTGCGAGAAGGCCTGCGGGAAGTTGCCGAGCTGCTCCCCGGTGGCCTGGTCGATCTGCTCGGCGAACAGGCCCAGGTCGTTCGTCCGGCCGGCGAGCGACGTGAACATCCGCTCGGCCCGGTCCAGCTCGCCGGCCAGCGCCAGGCAGCTCGCCAGCCAGAACGAGCAGATGACGAAGCCGGCCGGATCTCCGTCCCAGCGGCGCAGCAGGCCGTCGTGGGACAGCCGGGCCTCGACGACGTCCATGGTGGAACGCATCCGGTCGTCGTCGGCGGGCAGGAACCCCACCAGCGGCATGATCAGCACCGAGGCGTCCAACTCGTCCGAGCCGAAGGCCCCCGTGTACGCGCCGAGCCGGTCGTTCCAGCCCCGGTCCAGCACCGTCGCTCGGACCTCGTCCCGGGCGGCGGCCCAGCGGGCCACGTCGGCGCAGTCACCGAGGCGGGGGCCGAAGCGCACCGCCCGGTCCAGCGCGGTCCAGCACTGCACCTTCGACGAGACGTAGTGCCGCTCCGCGTCCCGGGCCTCCCACATTCCGGCGTCCGGGCGGTGCCAGTCGGCGACCACCTGGTCGGCGAGGGCGCGCAGGAGCTGGTGCACCTCGGGGTCCATCGGATCGAGGTAGTGGCGCATCAGCCACGCCGCGTCGAGGACCTCCCCGAGCACGTCGGTCTGCCGCTGTTTCCAGGCGTCGTTGCCGACGAAGACCGGCCGGCTGCCGGCGTACCCGGCGAGGTTGTCGAGGCGGTGCTCGGTGAGGTCCCGCTCCCCCTCCACGCCGTACATGATGGGCACCGGTTGGTTCCCGATCCGGCCCATCGCGCGGGCCACCCAGGCGAACTGCCGGTTTGCCTCATCGGGACAGGCCGCCAGCCAGAGCGCCTGCAGGGTGAGGCTGAAGTCGCGGACCCAGACGAAGCGGTAGTCGTAGTTGCGGTCCCCGCCGAGTTGCTCGGGCAGCGAGGTCGTCGCCGCGGCGACGATCGCGCCGCTGGGCTGGTAGGTCATGCCCTGCACGACCAGCGCGCTGCGGCGCACCTGCTCCGCGAACCGGCCGTGGTACGGGTGCAGCCCCGCCCAGGACCGCCAGCCCGCCACCGCCTCGGCAACCGTCGGTGCGGCGTCCGGCGTCACGGGCGGGTCGGAGTCGTAGGTCGGCCCGTACCCCAGCGTGAAGCCGTACGACTCGCCGGCCCGGACGGTGAAGGTCGCGGCGGCCTCGCCCTCGCCGCACCGCACGGGCACGTCGCCGCGCAGTCGCAGGCGGGCCGCCCCGGCGGTCGCCTCCACCCCGTCGTCGATGGGCACCAGGTACGGGACGACCCGGCCGTACTCGAACCGGGGGCGGTAGCGCAGCCGCACCGGCACCGCGCCGGAGACGCCCTCCACCAGCCGGGCCAGCACCCGGGGCGAGTGCAGCCCGATGTCGTGGCCACGCGCTCCGGGCTCCAGCGCCAGCGTGTCGGTCACCGCCACCGACCCGTCCCGAGTGGTGAAGACGGTCCGCAGTACCAGCGTGTCCTCCAGGTAGGAGCGTTCGGTGGTGAAGTCGCCGTCGGGCCGGATCGACCAGTGGCCCGCGTCGTCGTCGAGCAGCCGCCCGAAGACCGACGGGGCGTCGAACCGCGCGGGGCACCACCAGTTGACCGAGCCGGCCCGGTCGACCAGTGCCGCGCTGCGGCCGTCGGCCAGGAAGCCGTGCTCGCTGATCCGTCCGCTGTCCACGGCCGTGCCTACCCGGCGGCGCCGACCAGCATTCGTCGGGGCACCGCCGGATACGGCCGGACGGTCCCGCGCGTCGTCCCTCCCCGGTCGGGGGCGAGATGACCGGAGACCGGCCCGCCGCGTCGGGCATCCGGATCGCGGCGGGGGGACCTCCCGGACCGGGGAAGGCGGCGCGTTACCGGCCGCTGCCCGGGGGAAGGCGGGAGGTCGACGAAGGAGGATGCTCATGAACAGACCCTCGAATCCCACCGCGACCCTGCAATCCGGAACGTCGGGCGGAAACAACCTCCCGTCCGGCCCGGCGGGCCACCCCACCCCACCCGGCGGCCACGGCCACGGCCCGCCAACCGGGGGCCCGACCGTGACGATCGGGTCGTACCCGGACTATCCGTCCGCGCAGCGGGTGGTGGACTACCTGGCCGACAACCGGTTCCCGGTGGAGCGCACCGCGATCGTGGGGACGAACCTCACCCTGGTCGAGACGGTGCTGGGCCGGATGACCACGGGCCGGTCGGCCCTGGTCGGCGCGGGCACCGGCGCCTGGTTCGGCCTGTTCATCGGGCTGCTCTTCGGCATCTTCACCACCGGTAGCTGGGTGGCGGTGATCCTCGTCGGCCTGGTGATCGGCGCGATCTGGGGCGCGGTGTTCGGCGCGGTCGCGCACGCGATGACCGGTGGGCAGCGGGACTTCACGTCCGCCAGCTCCCTGCGCGCCAGCCAGTACGCGGTCACCGTCGACGCCGACCAGGCCGACCAGGCCCGGCAGCTGCTGGGCCGGATGCACCTGACGCCGACGGGCGCGACGGCCCGCTGAGGCCGACGGAAAGCGCCGGCGATCGGCTAGGCGTGCAAGATCGTGCTCGATCCCGGAAGGTGTGGCTTCCCACCCATAACGAGGCCACACCTTCCCTGATCGAGCACGATCTTGTTCCCTGAGCCAACGCGATCCAGCACGAGCTCTAGCCCGGATCGGTGGCGAGGCGCGCGTGCAGGTGTTCGTCGTGGCGGCGGCCGTCGCCGTAGCGGTACGACTCGCGCAGCGTGCCCTCGACGAGGTAGCCCGCCCGGCCGGCCACCCGGCAGGACGCCACGTTCGGCACGGCGTGACAGAGCTCGATGCGGTGCAGGCCCAGCGCCGCGAAGGCCCAGGTGGTGAGCCGCCGGACCGAGCCCGTGGCGACGCCCCGCCCCCGGGCGGCGGGGACGGTCCAGTAGCCGATGCTGGCGTTGCCGCCGCCGATCCGGTGCAGCGACACCGCCCCGAGCAGTTCGGCGTCGCCCGGGTCGGCCACGGCGAGGGACATGTGCTCGCCGCTCGACCAGTCCGCCCGCCGGCGTACCCAGTCGCGCGCCCGCGCCTCGTCCATGTCGCCCTGCGGGTTCCACGTCGCCACCTCCGGGTCACCCAGGGCGGCCAGCACGTCGAGGGCGTCGGCCGCCCGCCAGGGGCGCAGCAGCAGGCCGGGGGCGGCGAGTACGACGTGGTCCACGGGGCAGTCTGACACGCCGCCGGCCCGGCCATGCGGAGGTTTCCCCGGTCGCGTCCCTTCAAATCCGAAGCTTCCCAGCCTGAAACACACGCCCATGCCCCCGACGCAGCCCCGAGTCAGTTGTTAAATTTTGAAAGAGTGCTACTGTTTCGGCATGACGGAGAGTTTGGACGGCGAGCGGATGGCCTGCTGGCGTGCCTACATCGAGGCGAGCCAGCGGCTGTTCACCCAACTCGAGGACGACCTGCGGGCCGACAGCGAGCTGAGCTTCGCCGACTACCACGTGCTGGTCCTGCTCTCCGAGGCGCCGGGGCAGCGGCTGCGGATGGGCGAGCTGGCCGGCCGGTTGGTCTTCTCACCCAGCCGGTTGACGTACCAGATCTCCTCGATGCAGAAGCGCGGCCTGGTGGCCAGGGAGGCCTGTCCCGCGGACCGGCGCGGCAGCGAGGCGGTGCTCACCGCCGCCGGGCTGCTGGCGCTGCGCGAGGCCGCGCCGCACCACCTGCGCTCCGCGCGCACCCACCTGATGGACGACCTCGACGACGCCGAGATCGCCTGCCTGAACCGGGTCTTCGAACGCCTCGGCCGACGCCTGCGCGCCGACCGCGACGACTCGTCCACCCTGAGCGAATAAAGGAGTTCGAGATGCCCGCCATCACCGTCGACGACGTCCTCGTCCTGCCCCGCCTGCCCCGGCTCGACGAGACCACCGGTTACCGGCCGGTCCGCCGGCTGACCACCGCCCCCAGCGGGCACGAGGGCGAGGGCTTCCCCGTCCGCCGGGCCTTCGCCGGGGTGCCGACGCACGAGCTGGACCCGTTCCTCCACCTCGACCAGATGGGCGAGGTGGACTATGCGCCGGGCGAGCCGAAGGGCACCTCGTGGCACCCGCACCGCGGCTTCGAGACGGTGACCTACATGATCGACGGGATCATGGACCACCAGGACTCGCAGGGCGGCGGCGGCACCATCACCGACGGCGACACCCAGTGGATGACGGCCGGCAGCGGCCTGCTGCACATCGAGGCGCCACCGGAGCACCTGGTGGCCAGCGGGGGCCTCTTCCACGGCCTCCAGCTCTGGGTGAACCTGCCGAGGGTGGCGAAGATGATGCCGCCGCGGTACCAGGACATCCGCGGCCGGGAGTCGGCGCTGCTCACCACGCCGGACGGCGGCGCGCTGATCCGGGTCATCTCGGGCGAGGTGGCCGGGCACCGGGGGCCGGGCTCGACCCACACCCCGATCAGCATCGCCCATGTGACGGTGCAGCCCGGCGCCGAGCTGAGCCTGCCCTGGCAGCCGGACTTCAACGCGCTGGTCTACGTGCTCGCCGGGCGCGGCACGGTGGGCACCGACCGCCGGCCCTTCCACACCGGCCAGCTCGCCACCCACGGCCCGGGCGACGCGCTGCGGGTCACCGCCGACGCGAAGCAGGACTCGAACACCCCTGCCCTGGAGCTCTACGTGATGGGCGGGCAGCCGATCCGGGAGCCCGTGGCGCACTACGGCCCGTTCGTGATGAACACCCGCGACGAGCTGATCCAGGCGTTCGAGGACTTCCAGGCCGGCCGGCTCGGGGTGGTCCCGGCCGAGCGGCTGCCGCACACCGGCGGCCAGGGCGACCGCCCCTGACCGCGGACCGTGACGGGCGTCACCGGGTGCCCCGGTGACGCCCGCCGCCGGGTTCAGGAGACCGCGGCGGGTTCAGGAGACCGCGAAGATCCCCGCCACCCCCAGCAGCACCATCACCAACACGGCCACCAGGGCCCCGCGCTCGCTCTCCACCGGCTGTTCGCGGTCCTCGGTCACGGCGTCGGTCGTCTCGATGGGCATCGTGTGGCCTCCTCGGTGTTTCGCGTCAGGGTCGTCGGGCGTCGCGCGGGAAACGTCGGCCAGGTCACCGGGGGTGCCGGCCGGCGTGCAGACCCGGCGCGGGGGGCCTACCGTGAGGACGTTGTCGACCTCGGGAGGATGGAGCGTGCCGATACGGGACTGGTTCCTCACCGCGCAGGAACGCGCCAACCCAGCCTCCGAGTTACCCGTCTGGACGACCGGAAACCTCGCCGAGCCGCTGATTCACGGCGCGGCCTACTTCGACCGGCTGGTCAGCGAGGTGGAGGCGCTTCAGGAGGGCGACCACCTCTTCTTCACCGACTGGCGCGGCGACCCCGACGAGCGGATGCGCCCGGACGGGCCGACCGTGGCCCAGCTCTTCAGCCGCGCCGCCCAGCGCGGCGTGGTGGTCAAGGGCCTGCTCTGGCGCTCGCACCTGGACTCGTTGTCGTTCAGCGAGGCCGAGAACCGCAGCCTCAGCGAGACGATCTGCGCGGCCGGCGGGGAGGTGCTGCTCGACCAGCGGGTCCGCCGCGGCGGCTCGCACCACCAGAAGCTGGTGGTGCTGCGCCATTCCGCCGCCCCTGAGCGGGACGTCGCCTTCGCCGGCGGGATCGACCTGTGCCACAGCCGCCGGGACGACGCCGAGCACCACGGCGACCCGCAGGCGGTCGGGATGTCCCCCCGGTACGGCGACACCCCGCCCTGGCACGACGTGCAGCTCGCCCTGCGCGGGCCGGTGGTCGGCGCGCTGGACACGGTCTTCCGGGAACGGTGGACCGACCCGATGCCGCTGGACTCGGAGAACCCGCTGGCGTACCTGCGGGATCGGCTGCGCGGCTCGGACCCGCTGCCCGAGAAGCCGGCCGACCCCCCGCCGTGCGGCCCGCACCGGATCCAGGTGCTGCGCACCTACCCGGCGGTGCGCCCGCGCTACTCCTTCGCCCCCGACGGCGAGCGCACGGTGGCGCGCGGCTACACCAAGGCCGTACGCCGGGCCCGCCGGCTGATCTACCTGGAGGACCAGTACCTCTGGTCGACCGAGGTGGCCGACCTGTTCGCCCGGGCGCTGCGCGACAACCCCGACCTGCACCTGGTGGCCGTCGTCCCGCGGCACCCCGACGTGGACGGCCGGTTCGCCCTGCCGCCGAACATGGTCGGCCGGGAGCAGGCGCTGTCGCTGTGCGGCAGGGCAGCCCCGGGCCGGGTGCACGTCTTCGACGTGGAGAACCACGCGGGCGACCCGGTGTACGTGCACGCCAAGGTGTGCGTGATCGACGACGCGTGGGCCAGCGTGGGCAGCGACAACTTCAACCGCCGCTCGTGGACCCACGACAGCGAGCTGTCCTGCGCGGTGCTCGACGACACCCGGGACGAGCGGGCCCCGCTGGACCCGGGTGGCCTCGGCGACGGGGCCCGGCTGTTCGCCCGGGAGCTGCGCCTGCGGCTGTGGCGCGAGCACCTGGACCGGGACCCGGACGGCGGCTCGGACGACGGCCTGCTGGACCCGGCGTCGGCGGTCGAGACGATCACCGCGTCGGCCGACGCGCTGCAACGCTGGCACGACTCGGGCCGGGTCGGGCCCCGGCCGTCGGGCCGGCTGCGCCCGCACCGGCCGGAGCGGCTGCCCTGGTACACCCGGGCGTGGGCGCTGCCCGCGTACCGGGTGGTCTACGACCCGGACGGCAGGCCGCTGCGGGCCCGGCTGGCCGGCACCTGGTGACCGGCCCGGCCGACCGTCGCCGCCGGGCTGCGGGCGAGCACGCTCTCCCCGCCGGGGTACGCGAACGACGCGCGCGGTGAGTAGAAGCCGGCGGTGATGACCAGCGGGTTGGCCGGGCGGAGCGGGTAGACCGGGTGGTCCGGGTCGAAGAAGTCCACCGACTCGACCTCGAACGGGGCCACCGGCTCGGCCAGGTACGGATAGACGCCGCTGACCAGGGCGTCGCCCCGGCCCGTGAGGTACCGGTGGTGGCCGCTGCGGATGACGTGCCCGGTGTCGCCGACCCGGGCCCGGGTGCGGATCAGGGGCACCCCGTCGACCTCGGTCTGCGCCACCAGCGTGTCGCCCCGCTGCTCCAGCCAGGTGCGGCCGGCGGCGACCGGGGCGCCGCGCGCGGCGGCGTAACCGCGCACCCGGGGGCTGGAGCACAGGTAGTGCGTCCACCAGCCGCCCGCCAGAGGACGGTCCGGGGCGTCGAGGCCGGCGACCGACACGCCGAGATAGGTCAGCGAGTACGCGCCGAATCCGGAGGTCTGGGTCTCGTCGTCGACCACGTACTGGTTCATGAAGACCCGGCGGTCCTCCCCGGCGCGCAGGCCTGCCGGCAGCAGGGCGGCGATCACGTCCGGTTCCGCCGGTAGCCAGCTCAGATAGATCATCCGGCTGTGCACGACGAGGTGCGGATCGGCGGGGTCGAGCACGCTGCCTCCGGGCCAGGGGGATTTCCCCGCGACGCTACGGGCGGCCCCTCGGGCGGGACAAGGACGGAAAGCCGACAGGCGCGCCCGTCTGTCGGCTTTCATGTTGACGTGGGCCACGTGCACATCGGCCGATCGGACACCGCGACCTGGCGAGCCAGCCGGGTGCAGGCCCCGACCTGCCGCGCAGCCCTCGCCCTAGGGTGGTGACGGCCGCCGAACAGCTGCGCGGCGTGGGCCGTCCGGCCCGTGCCGGACTGGCCGATCGGCTAGCGAACCGGTAATCACGATCACACCTTCCGGTCTCTACGCACCTTTCGCGAGGCTTGTTCCCAGAAATACCTTAAGTACATCGTACTTTCGGCTAGATTTTGGGGAGCCGATCAGGTTAAGGTGAGTCCCGAACGGACGATCTGAATCTAAACCACAGCGTCACGCCTTTATCCGCGGACGAGGTGCAGGGAGGACCACCGAATGACCGCGCCAACGATCAGCGAGCAGACGAAGACAGCGCCGGCCGTCGCCACCAAGAAGCTGGACCCGCGAGCGCTCACCGACAGCGCGGCCGACGTCCTCAACGCGATGGCAGCGCTGCCCGCCAACCACCCGTCGCGCGCCGCACTGCGGGACAGGGCGATCGAAGCCTGGCTGCCGCTCGCCAACCACCTCGCCCACCGCTACAGCGGCCGGGGGGAGCCCACCGACGACCTGGCGCAGACGGCCGCCATCGGCCTGATCAAGGCCATCGACAAGTTCGACCCGTCCCGCGGCGTCGACTTCGCCGGCTACGCCATCCCCACCATCATCGGCGAGCTCAAGCGCCACTTCCGCGACCGCACCTGGGACATCCGCGTGCCGCGTCGCCTCCAGGAGCTGCGGCTGGCCATCTCCGACGCCAACAGCTCGCTGCTGCAGACGCTGGGTCGCTCCCCGACGGTCGCCGACATCGCCGCCCACCTCAAGGTCACCGAGGAAGAGGTCCTGGAGGGCCTGGAGGGCGCCCGCGCGTACAACGCGGTGTCGCTGTCCACCCCGACCGGCGACGGCGACCGGGCCACCGAACTGGGCGACATGCTCGGCGGCGAGGACGGCGAGTTCGAGCTGGCCGAGCTGCGGGTGGCCCTGGGCCCGGCGCTCGCCACGCTGGACGAGCGCGAGCAGAAGATCCTCACCCTGCGCTTCTACGGCAACCTGACCCAGTCGCAGATCGCCGACCAGATCGGCGTCTCGCAGATGCACGTGTCCCGGCTGCTGGCCCGGGCGCTGACCAAGCTGCGCGGGCAGCTCGACGGCACGTACTAGGGGCACCACCGGTGGTCCGGTCGGCGGGCCCGACCACCGGTGAACCCGCAAGGCCCGGTCGGCGATGCGCCGACCGGGCCTTCGCCGTGCCGGCCGTGCTGGCCCTGCCCGCTCCGGTCCTTCCCCCGCCGGGTCAGCCCCCCGCCGGGTCAGCCCCCCGCCGGGTCAGCCCCCCGCCGGGTCAGCCCCCCGCCGGCTCCCGCCACATCGGGTAGAACGGCGTGCCGTCCGGCAGCCGGAAGCTGTCCCGCGCCCGGTAGCCGTGCCGCGCGTACAGGTCCCGGCTGATCTCGCTGCTCGCCTCCAGGTAGCCCGGCGCCCCGTCGGCGTCCAGCCTGGCATGGTGGTGCCGCAGCAACGCGGAGCCGAGCCCCTGCCCCTGCCGGTCCGGCGCGACGGCGAGGAAGGCCAGGTGGTGGTGGGCGGCGTGCGGGTGGTTGGCGGCGAACAGCACGTCGAGGTGTCGGAACCGCTCGACCCACTCCCCGCAGGCGGCGGCCAGCCGGGCGTCGTAGTCCACCGGCGGCGGGACCTCGTCGCCGACCTGCGGAAACCACACGGCCACCGCCGCCCGGTCCGCGGTGGCGTACACCTGGCCGTGCGCCATTGCGTGCCCGACGAAGATCTCGAAGTTGCCGGCCAGCACGGCCTCCCGCTCGGAGTCGTCCGGCACCAGCCACCGGCTCACCGGAAGCACCAGGAACGCCCGGGCGATCCGCTCGGCCACCAGCCGGGTCTCGGCCGCGCCGAGGCGCTCGACGCGCACGTCGCTCACCGCCGACCCCCCGTCCCCACCGGAACCTGCTCACCGGAAGGACCCGGCGTGACCAGCATGGCCGCGCTCTCCGCGCCCAGTCCGATCCGGGCGTAGGCGTCCGGCCGTCTGCGGCGCAGCACCAGCGCCCAGTGCAGGCCGAGCAGCGCCACCACCGGGAACGCCGCCGGAACGCCCCAGCGCAACGGTGAGTCGGGTGCCACGCCGAGCAGGACGGCGAAGTTGTCCAACGCCACGATGATGATGGCGACCAGCGCCACGGCGGCCAGCCCGGGGGCGACCAACCGCCGCCACAGGCTCTCCTCGACGCGGGTGCGGGCGAAGTACGCCATCACCGCGATGGAGGTGGTGGCGATCAGCAGCAGCACGCCGAAGCCGCCGCCGACACCGGTGTAGTAGAAGAGCTGGCGCACCGGGTCCCAGCCGTTGGTCGCGTACAGCAGGATCACCAGCAGGCCGAGGACGCTCTGCGCGAGCGAGGCGACCCGGGGCGACCCGGTACGCGGCGAGGTCCGCCCGAACGCCTCCGGCAGCACCCGCTCCCGGCCGAGCGCGAAGATGTACCGGGCGGTGGTGTTGTGGAACGAGATCATCGCGGCCAGCACGGAGGTCATGAACAGCGCCTGGCCGATGGTGACGGCGGTGTCGCCGAGGTGCGCCCCGGCCAGGTTGAAGATCAGCTCGACGCTCTGCTCGCCAGCCTGCGCGGAGACCTGGTCCGGGCCGGTGGCCACGGTCATGGTCCACGACGACAGGGCGTAGATCCCGGCGATGATGGCCACCGACAGGTAGGTGGCCATCGGGACGGTGCGCTTCGGGTCCTTGCTCTCCTCGCTGAACACCACCGCGGACTCGAAGCCGACGAAGCCGGTCGCGGCGATCACCAGCAGCGCGCCCGCGCCCGGGACGAGCAGGCTCGCCGGGGAGAGGGCGGTGAAGCTGGCCGAGCCGCCGGCCGGGTGGCTGAGCTGCCCCAGGTCGAACACGAGGATCACCACGATCTCGGCGACCAGCAGCACCGCGAGCACCATGCCGTTGACGTCGACCCGGAGCAGGCCGAGCACGGCGACCATGGCCCAGGCGGCCAGCGCCACCACCCACCAGGCCGGGTCGACGTCGAAGAGCCGTTGCAGCACCGGGGAGGCCGCCGCTCCGATCGCGCCGTACAGCCCGACCTGGAGCGCGTTGTACGACATCATGGCGATCCAGGCCGCGCTGACGCCGGCCGGCCGGCCCAGCCCTCGGGAGACGTACGCGTAGAACGCACCGGCGTTCTCCACCCGACGGGCCATCGCCACGTAGCCGACGGAGAACAGGGCGAGCACCGCCCCGACCACCAGGAAGGCCAGCGGCATGCCGGTGACGCCGGTGACGGCGTACCCGGTGGTGACCACGCCGGCCACCACGGTCAGCGGGGCGGCCGCGGACAGCACGAAGAAGATCACCGACGGCACACCGAGCCGACCGCGGGCCAACGCGTCGGAGACGTTGCTCGGTCGTTGGACGGTCGCTGTTGGGGACATTGGGGGTGCTCCGGTTCCAGGGAGGGGTGAGGGCCCGGCCGGTCAGGGCATGCCGCGCAGCACCGACGCGCCCACGGCGGCCTCGGCGTGCGCGACGAGCTCCTTCAGCGGCGGGGGCAACGCGGGGATGAGGACGCCGAGCCGGTGGTGGGCGCGGGGGTTGGCGCTCCACAGCACCTCGCGGGTGAGCCCGGCGGCGGAAACCAGGCCGAAGAGCAGCGCGTCCGGCACGGCCGGCGGCTCCGGCTGGTCCAGCAGGGCCCGCAGCCGGGTGGCCGGCCAGGCCACCGCGTTCAGGTCGATCGGTACGTAGCCGATGGTGGTGCGCAGCAGCCGACGGCTCTCCTGCCGGTGCAGCACCCCGGCCCGGGCCAGCCGCTCCGCCACCGACGTTGCCGCGGACTGCCCGAGGAAGCTCAGCCAGGTGCGGACCGACTGGTGCTGGGGCTCGCCGATCAGCTGGTCCAGCACGGTGTGCGCCAGGGCGTCGGCCGGCGGGCGACGGTCTATCACCGTCACGTTGCCGGCGCTGACGGTGATCCGGCCGGACAGGACCAGCTCGCCGAGGAGCCCGGCCGCCAGGCAGATGCCCGCCGCGCTGGGGTGCAGCTTCGCCCGGCCCCGGCTGTCGTTGTGGGCGATCAGATAGAACTCGTCGGCGATGAGCAAACGAGCCTCCCGAACGGATTGTCCACAACAGATCAACGCCGGGTGAAAGGATGCACGCCCTCTGTTTGCAACGCAACTCCCAGTCTTGGCAGTTGCACTCCGTGCACATGCGACCTGCGGATCTTGTCGAGACGGACTCGGAGGGTGACCGCCGACCCGATCGTCCGCGCCGCGCCGGCGCTTTACCGGGTCGCCCGGGGACGACGCCGAGGCGTTGATCGAGAGCGCTACGCGGCACACCCACCCGCCGGCCTCGACGCGGTACGCCCCGACGGACGCCCGCGCCGTCGGTGCGACAGTAGGTGGGTGCTCGACGACGTACCCCTCGACCTGCCGGTCCGGCCCGCGCTGCCGGCGCTGCTCGACGCGCTGCGCGCGGCCGGCGGCGCGGTCCTCGTGGCGCCCCCGGGCACCGGGAAGACCACCCTCGCCCCGCTGGCCGTGGCCGGGGCGGTCGCCGGCCGGGTGGTGATCGCCCAGCCCCGCCGGGTGGCCGCCCGCGCGGCGGCGCACCGGATGGCCGCCCTGCTCGGCGAGCGGGTCGGCGACCGGATCGGGTACGCGGTGCGCGGCGAGCGCCGGGTCGGCCCCGCCACCCGGGTCGAGGTGGTCACCACCGGCCTGCTGGTACGCCGGCTGCACCATGATCCGGAGCTGCCCGGGGTCGGCGCGGTGCTGCTGGACGAGTGCCACGAGCGGCAGCTCGACGCCGACCTGGCGCTGGCGTTCACCGTCCAGGCGCGGGCGACACTGCGCCCCGACCTGTGGCTGGCCGCCATGTCGGCCACCCCGGACGCGGACCGGTTCGCCGAGTTGCTCGGCGCCGACGGCACGCCCGCCCCGGTGGTCCGGGCCGCCTCGGCCCTGCACCCGGTGACCCGGGTCTGGGCCCCGCCGCCCCGGCCGGTCACCCCTTCCGGGGCCGGCCGCGTCGACCCGGCGCTGCTGGACCACGTCGCGGCGACCGTACGCCGGGCCCTGACCGAGCGGGACGGGGACGTGCTGGTCTTCCTGCCCGGGGTGGGCGAGATCGCGGCCGTGACCCGCCGACTGGCCGACCTGCGGGGCTCCGTCGCCCTGCTGCCGCTGCACGGCCGGCTGCGCGGGGCGGAGCAGGACGCCGCGCTGCGTCCCGCCGACCGGCGGCGGGTGGTGCTGGCCACCGCCGTGGCGGAGAGCAGCCTCACCGTCCCCGGGGTCCGGACGGTGGTCGACGCCGGGCTCGCCCGGGTGCCCCGGGTGGACCTGGCCCGAGGGCTGGGCGCGCTGGTCACGGTGCCGGTGTCCCGGGCCGCCGCCACCCAGCGGGCCGGCCGGGCCGGCCGGGAGGCCCCCGGGCACGTGTACCGGTGCTGGTCGGAGGCCAGCCATGCCCGGCTCGCCGCGCAACCGGAGCCGGAGATCGCCACCGCCGACCTCACCGGGTTCGCCCTGGAGCTGGCCGCCTGGGGCGAGCCGGACGGCAGCGGGCTGGCCCTGCCCGACCCCCCGCCGGCCGCCGCGATGACGGTCGCCCGGGAGACCCTGACCACCCTCGGCGCGCTGGACGCGGCCGGCCGGATCACCGCCCGGGGGCGGGCGATCGCCGGCGCGGGGGCGCATCCCCGGCTGGCCCGGGCCCTGCTGGACGGAGCAGCGGTGGTCGGCGCCGACCGGGCCGCCGAGGTGGTGGCGCTGCTCGCCGAGGACACCGTCGCCGGGCCGGGCGACGACCTGACCGCCGGGTGGCGCCGGGTGCGCTCGGGTGCCGACCCGGGCGCCACGGCCCGCTGGCGTGCCGAGGTGCGCCGGCTCCGCGCCGCCCTACCCTCCGGGGCGGACGGCCGCACGTCCGCGCGGGAACGCGGGGAGGGCCGACTGCCCGACGATCTCGCCGCCGGGCTGCTGGTCGGGCTGGCGTACCCGGAGCGGCTGGCCCGGGTGCGCCGGGCCGGCGGGTCGGCGTACCTGATGGCGGGCGGAACCGAGGCGGAGCTGGCGCCGGGCTCGGGGCTGGCCGGCGCGACGTGGCTGGCCATCGCGGTGGCCGACCGTTCCCCCGGCGCGCCGACCGCCCGGGTCCGGCTGGCCACCGGCCTGGACGAGGCGACCGCCCGCGAGGCCGGCGGCCCGCTGCTACGTTCCGCTCGGGAGGTGACCTGGTCCGGCGGCGACGTGGTGGCCCGGGAGGTGGTCCGGCTCGGCGCGATCGAGCTGGTCGCCCGGGCGCTGGTCCGGCCGGAGCCGGCGCTGGTGGCCGCGGCGCTGCGCGACGGGCTGCGCCGCAGCGGCCTGACGCTGCTGACCTGGACCCCGGCCGCGCGCGCGCTGCGCGAGCGGATGGCGTTCTGCCGGCACGCCCTCGGCCCGGACTGGCCGGACGTGGGCGACGAGGCGCTGCTCGCCGGGGTGGACGCCTGGCTCGGCCCGGAGCTGGCCGCCGCCCGACGCCGGGCCGACCTGGCCCGGGTCGACGTGACCGCCGCCCTGCGCAGGCTGCTGCCCTGGCAGCAGGCCGCCCGGCTCGACGAGCTGGCCCCGGAGCGGCTCGCCGTGCCCAGCGGCTCCCGCGTCCGGGTGGACTACGCCGACCCGGCCGCCCCTGTCCTGGCGGTGAAGCTGCAGGAGACCTTCGGCTGGGCCGAGGCGCCCCGGATCGCCGGCGGTCGGGTGCCGGTGCTGCTGCACCTGCTCTCCCCCGCCGGCCGCCCGGTGGCGGTCACCGCGGACCTGGCGTCGTTCTGGCGCACCGGCTACCCGCAGGTCCGCGCCGAGCTGCGCGGGCGCTACCCCCGGCATCCCTGGCCGGAGGACCCGACCACCGCCGAGCCCACCCGCCGGGCCGCCCCGCGCCGCCGCTGACCCGCCGCCGCGCCGGGCCGCCGGCCGGGCGGGGCAGGACGGGTGCGCAAGGGGGCCGGGTCAGGCCTCGGCGACCACGTCGGCGACGACGACGGTGATGTTGTCGGGGCCGCCGGCGCGTAACGCCAGATCGATCAGCCGCCGGGCGCACCCGTCCCGGTCCGGGTGGGCGCCGAGCACCTCGGCGAGGGTGTCCGGGCGGACCACGTTGGACAACCCGTCGCTGCACAGCAGCCACCGGTCGCCGGCCCGGGGCACCATCGTCGCGTACGCCGGGGAGACCTGCTCGCCCTGCAACGCCTGGGTGACCACGGCCCGGCGGGGGTGGCTCGCGGCCTGGTCGGCGGTGATCACGCCCTGATCGACGAGCATCTGCACGAAGGTGTCGTCCCGGGTGATCTGCTTGAGCACCCCCTCCCGGTAGAGGTAGGCGCGGGAGTCCCCGACGTGGGCCAGGGCGAGGCAGCTTCCGGTTCGGGCGAAGAGCAGGGCGGTCAGGGTGGTGCCCATGCCCTGCCGCTCCGGGTCCTCCCGCACCGCCTCGCGGATCCCCGCGGTGGCCAGCTCGATCCCGCTCTGCAGGGCGGCGACCAGGGCGTCCTCCGGGGTCGCCAGGTCCAGCGGCCCGACCGCGTCGATCGCGATCCGGCTGGCCAGGTCGCCGGCTGCCATCCCGCCCATGCCGTCGGCGACGGCGACGAGCCAGGTGCCGGAGTGCAGGGCGTCCTGGTTGCCGCTGCGAATCAGCCCGCGGTCACTCACCCCCACGGAACGCAGCTTCAGGGTCATGGGACGCAGCCTGCCAGTTGGAGGGCGCAGTTGTCTCTAGGAGATCGCCACGACGTCGCGTGGCGCGGCGAATCTCACGCGGCGGACCGGACCAGGGGCGTGAACGGGTCCAGTTTATTCAGCATCCTCAATTGACACGGCGGACACCCGCTGGAAACATCGGAGCGACACTGGGAGCGCTCCCAGGAATTGGTGCAGCCCGTCCCCCCGGAAGGAACCCCCGTGACGCCATCCCGACGCCGCCGACGCCGCCTCGCGGCACTCGCCGCGGCGACCGCCCTGGCCCTCACCGGCACCACCGCCGGCGTGGCCCACGCCGAGGTCCCACCGGACGCCCCCGAGCAGCTGAAGAACGGCGACTTCGGCGCGGGCGTCGCCCCCTGGTTCTCCTACGGCACCGGCCCGCTCGGCGTCACCGACGGCCGGCTCTGCGCCACCGTCCCCGGCGGGCTGACCAACCCCTGGGACGCCGGCATCGGCCAGGACGCCGTGCCGCTGGAGGCCGGCGCGGAGTACGAGCTGGCCTTCGACATCTCCGCCACCCCCGGGGCGAACGTCAAGGCCGTCCTCCAGCTCGGCGCCGCCCCCTACACGCAGTACGCCAGCGTGGATGCCGCCGCCACCAGCGGCAGCCAGCACTTCGCCAAGACCTTCACCGCCGGCGAGGACAACCCGGGCGCGCAGCTCATCTTCCAGGTCGGCGGTGCCGCCGCCGAGCAGACGGTCTGCCTGGACAACGTCTCGCTGCGCGGCGGCGAGCCGCCCGAGCCGTACGAGCCGGACACCGGCCCCCGGGTACGGGTGAACCAGGTCGGCTACCTGCCCGGCGGCCCCAAGAACGCCACCGTGGTCACCGAGGCCACCGCCCCCCTCGACTGGCAGCTCCGCTCCGCCGCCGGCGCGGTGGTGGCCGGCGGGCGAAGCACCCCGCGCGGGGTCGACGAGGCGTCCGGCCAGAACGTGCAGACCGTCGACTTCTCCGCCTACCGCACCCCGGGCACCGGCTACACCCTGGTCGCCGACGGCGAGACCAGCCACCCGTTCGACATCTCCGGCACGCTCTACGACAAGCTACGCGCCGACGCCCTCCAGTTCTTCTACGTCCAGCGCAGCGGCATCGCCATCGACGGCGACCTGGTCGGCGACGAGTACGCCCGCCCCGCCGGCCACCTCGGCGTCGCCCCCAACCAGGGCGACACCAGCGTGCCCTGCCAGCCGGGGGTCTGTGACTACTCCCTTGACGTGCGCGGCGGCTGGTACGACGCGGGCGACCACGGCAAGTACGTGGTCAACGGCGGCATCGCCACCTACCAGCTCCTGAACGCCTTCGAGCGGACCAAGACGGCGGCCACGGCCGACGGCGGCGCGGGTCTGGCCGACGGCTCGCTGCGGGTGCCCGAGCGCGGCAACGGCGTGCCGGACGTCCTCGACGAGGCCCGCTGGGAGTTGGAGTTCCTGCTGCGCATGCAGGTGCCGGCCGGCAAGCCGCTGGCCGGGATGGCCCACCACAAGATCCATGACAGGAACTGGACCGGCCTGCCGCTCGACCCGGCCGCCGACCCGCAGCCGCGCGAACTGCACCCGCCGTCCACGGCCGCCACCCTCAACCTGGCCGCCGTCGCCGCCCAGTGCGCCCGGCTGTTCGCCCCGTACGACGCGGCGTTCGCCACCCGCTGCGGCACCACCGCGAAGACCGCGTACGCGGCGGCCAAGGCCCACCCGGCGGTGTACGCCAGCCCGGCCGACGCCACCGGCGGCGGCGCGTACGACGACACCGACGTCAGCGACGAGTTCTACTGGGCCGCTGCGGAGCTGTACCTGACCACCGGCCAGCCGGCGTATCTGACCGACGTGACCGCCTCCAAGCACCACACCGGCGCGATCTTCGGCGACCAGGGCTTCGGCTGGCAGGGCGTCGCCGCGCTGGGCCGGCTCGACCTGGCCACCGTGCCCAGCGGCCTGCCTGCCGCCGACCGGGACCGGGTGCGCGCCTCGGTGACCGCCGCCGCCGACCGCTACCTGGAGATCCTGCGCGGCCAGGCGTACGGGCTGCCGATGCCCGGCGACTCGGCCAGCTACTTCTGGGGCGGCAACGGCAACATCGCCAACCACGCGGTCGTGCTGGGCACCGCCTTCGACCTGACCCGGGACTCGAAGTACCGGGACGGGGCGGTGCAGGCCGCGGACTACCTGTTCGGCCGCAACGCGCTCAACATCTCGTACGTGACCGGGTGGGGCGAGCACGCCGCGCGGAACCAGCACAGCCGGATGTTCGGCAACCAGTTCGACCCGACCCTGCCGAACCCGCCGGCCGGCTCGCTGGCCGGTGGCGCGAACGCCGCCCTCCAGGACCCGTTCTCGGCGAACCTGCTGGCCGGCTGCGAGCCGCAGTTCTGCTACATCGACGACATCAACTCGTACTCGACGAACGAGGTGGCGATCAACTGGAACTCGGCGCTGGCCTGGCTGGCCTCGTTCCTCGCCGACCAGGACGACGCGGCGGCCGTGCCGGCCCCGACCTGCGCCGTGTCGTACACCAACTACGGCGCCTGGTCCGGCGGCACCGGGTTCACCGCCCAGGTGACCATCCGCAACACGGGCACCGCCGCGGTGAACGGCTGGACCGCCCGGTTCGCGTTCACCGGCGACCAGCGGGTGCGCGAGGCGTGGATGGCGAGGGTGACCCAGTCCGGGGCCACGGTGACCGCGAAGAACGAGTCGTACAACGTCCGGATCGCCCCGGGCGCCACCGCGATGTTCGGCTTCAACGCGACCACCGCCGGCGGCGCCAACCCCGCCCCCGGCCTGGTCACGGTCAACGGCTCCCCCTGCACCCTCTCCTGACCCACCCCACTTCACCCCACTAGACGGCAAGCTCGCGCAATTTCCTGGAATTGGTGGCCTCCCCCGCGCTGGGAGGCCACCATTTCCGTGTTTCTGCACGGATCACCCGCGTTCCCGCCGTGGGCCGCACGGGGAGCCGATGTCGCAAACGATTCAGCTCCACCGCGGCCCGGGGCGAGTCACCCCGCCGGGCGGCGCATGGCGACCCGGGCCGCCGGGTCCAGCCCCAGCCCCGCCTCGGCGGCCAGCACGGCGGTCAGGCCAGGGGTCAGCTCCTCCGGCATCAGCTCGCAGAAGCCACAGCGGGCGTAGTACGGGGCGTTCCACGTGGGCGGCACCGTCGACCATGTCGACCACCACGAAGGCGACCGGCTCGCCGGACGGGCGGGCCTCCGGCCACAGGCAAACCGTTGGCCGAGGAGAGAGCCGGAGCGCCCGCTCCCCTCGTGTTGCGGGAGGAGCGGGCGCCCCGGTGGTGCCGGATGACACGGTGGCGTCGAGTGACGCCGTGACGCGCCAGGGTCAGGCGGGGAGGCCGCCGACCTGGGTGTTGATCCAGGTGCGGATCGACGGCAGGTCACCGTAGATGGACGGGCCGGTGGCGCAGGTAGGGTTGTTGTTGCCCGCCCGGCTGGTCGCGCCGATCAGGTTCCACACGCCGCTGACCTTGCGCACCTGGGGGCCGCCGGAGTCGCCGTAGCAGGCGCCGGCGACGCCGCCGGTGTTGTTGGTGCAGATCTCGTACGTGGCGTTGATGCCGCTGCACCGGCTGTCGGCCACGATCGAGGTGTCCAGTTCCCGGGCCACGGTCGGCGCGGAGCCGCAGCCGGACGTCGGGCAGGTCTGGCCCCAGCCGATGATCCGCGTGGCGGTGCCCACCGCTCCCGAGGTGGTCGGGATCGTGGCCGGCGCGTGGCTGACCGAGCTGGCGAGCTGGAACAGCTTGACGTCGATCGACGGGTGGTTGACCGCCCGGCTCACCCCGACGACGGTGCCGCCGCTGGTGCGGTTGGTGCTGCCCACCCGCACCGAGGCCGGCGTCGGGCAGTGCTTCGCGGTGACCACCCAGTTGGCCTTGATCAGCGAGGCGGTGCAGCCGGAGCTGTACACCAGGAAGGAGTAGTTCTCCGAGGCGGGGACGCCGCCGACGACGTTCGGCGTGATGTCCCCGTCGGCCTCCTCGCCGTTCCAGACGTACGTCTTCGCGGCGGTCGGCGCGGCGGCGAGGCCGCCGGCGAACAGCGAGTTGACCCGGGACG
The DNA here is from genome assembly GCF_050948415.1 of Micromonospora sp. CA-111912. Classification (NCBI taxonomy): domain Bacteria; kingdom Bacillati; phylum Actinomycetota; class Actinomycetes; order Micromonosporales; family Micromonosporaceae; genus Micromonospora; species Micromonospora sp. CA-111912. The sequence continues at coordinate 2,517,336 of NZ_CP192007.1, read as the reverse complement.
CCTCGGCGGCGCTGGGGTTCGCGTTGGCGCAGGAGACCGGCGCGCTGCTGCCCGACATCAGGTCGGTGCAGAGCCCGGTGCGGTTGTCGGGCAGGCCCAGGATGTGGCCGATCTCGTGGGTGGCGATCCGGGTCCGGTTGTACCCCTGGTTCACCGCCTGCCAGCCCATCCACACCCGACCGTTGCCGAGCGAGGTCGTCTGGGCCCGGGGCCAGCCGGCGTCGACGTAGATGGTGATGTTGCCCGGGGTGGCGGGCAGCAGCCGGACGGTGCTGACCTTGCCGTTCCAGATCTGGGCGGCCTGGTCGAAGTTGGTACGGAACTCGCCGGCCCGGCTGGCGTCGTAGTAGACGGTGCGGACGGCGGACGCGCTGGTGCCGGTGGCGGCCAGCATGCCGGCCGCGGACAGGACCACCGCGGCCACGGCTCCCACCGTGCGCAGCAGGTGTCGTCGGATCACACGCACTCCTCTGGATCACGGCGGCGCTGCCGCCTCCATCGATGTGCGTCGACAATAATTCGACCTCGGTCGATCCGGCGCATAGCGGTTGCGTCATACGACCACGGAGCGCGGGAGGCGTCAGCCGATCTCCTCGTCGACGAAGCACCAGCGCCACGCCTCGCCCGGCTGGATCGAGCGCATCACCGGGTGCCCGGTGGCCTCGAAGTGCTTCGTCGCGTGCTGGTACGGCGAGGAGTCGCAGCAGCCCACCTGCCCGCAGGCCAGGCAGGCCCGCAGGTGCACCCAGTCGTCGTTGCCGACGGCCACGCAGTCGGGGCACTCCGCCGTGGTCAGCGGCTCGACGGCACCTGCCTCGGTGAGATGCTGGCAGCTCATCACTCGGTCTCCTGTCGCAGCAACGACTCCTCCAGGTCCAGGTCACGGTAGGCCCGCACCAGCACCTCCTCGGGAATCCGGCCGGCGTCGCGGGCGGCCCGGAACACCTCCCGCTCCGCGTCGATCATCTCCTGCCGCAGCCGACCGTACGCCTGGGACGGGGTTTCCCGCACGGCGCCGCCCAGCCGCTCCCAGGCCAGGTTGGTGCGGTCCTCCAGCCCCCGGCGCAGCCGGTCCACGACCGCCTTCGGCGCGCTGTCCGCCAGCGCGTCGAGCCGCTCCCGGGCGGCCCGGCTGGCCTGCTGCTGGACGCCGGCCGCGGAGAGCGCGTCCTGCATCGGGTCGTCCGGCGGCAGCCTGAGCCGGCGGGCCACCGCCGGCAGGGTGGCGCCCTGGGCGACCAGCGTCACCACGATCACCGCGAAGGCCAGCCAGATGAACAACTGCCGGGGGTAGGGGCGGTCCTCCGCGAGGGTGAGTGGCAGGGCCAACGCGGCGGCGAGGGTCACCACGCCGCGCATCCCGGCCCAGCCGATGACGATCGGGAACTTCGCCGACGGCCTCGTCTCGCGCTGCCGGATCCGGGGCACCAGCCGGGCCAGGTAGGTGGCCGGGAAGATCCAGACGAACCGGGCCAGGACGACGGTCGCCAGCACCGCCGCGGTGATCGCGGTCAGGAAGCCGAGCGGCTCGTCGAGGTCCCGCACCACCTCGCGCAGTTGCAGGCCGACGAGCAGGAAGACCAGCCCCTCCAGCAGGAACCGGGTCAGCCGCCAGAACGCGCCGATCTGAAGGCGGGAGGCCGCCGACATCAGCATCGGCATCCGGTGCCCGATCCCGAGCCCGGTCACCACCACCGCGACCACCCCGGAGGCGTGGATCGCCTCGGCGGCGAAGACCACCGCGAACGGCACGATCAGCGACAGCGCGTTGTCCAGCACGGCGTCGCTGATCCGCTTGTGCAGGAACCCGAAGACCACCACGCCGGCCAACCCGACCAGGATGCCGCCGCCGGTGGCCGCCACCACCTCCCAGGCCACGTCGCCGACCCCGACCGAGGTGCCGATCGTCGCCATCGTGGCCACCCGCAGCAGCACCAGCGCCGTGGCGTCGTTGATCAGGCTCTCGCCCTCGAGGATGGTCACCACCCGGCGGGGCAGCCCGATCCGCCGGGCGATCGCGGTGGCGGCCACCGCGTCGGGCGGGGCCACCACCGCGCCGAGGGCCAGGCAGACCGCGAACGGCACCGCCGGCAGCAGCAGGTGCACGACGAGGCCGACGGCGAACGCCGTGAAGATCACCAGGCCGACGGCGAGCAGCAGGATCGGCCGCAGGTTGAGCCGGAACGCCGGCACCGACGTCTCCAGCGCCGCCACGTACAGCAGCGGCGGCAGGATGCCCACCAGCACCAGATCCGGGTCGAGCCGGACCTGGGGGAAGCCGGGCACGAAGGAGAGTACGAGGCCGACGACCACCAGCAGGATCGGCGCCAGCAGGCCGAGCCTGCGGGCCAGCGCCGCGCCGAGCGTCGCGATCGCGAGGAAGACGACGACCTCGAACAGTGACTCCATGGGGTACGAGCCTAGGCTGCGCCCCCGTCCGGGCGGATCACGCCGCTCGCAGTTTCGGCAGCACCTCGGCGCCGAAGGTGTCGATGAAGGCCCGCTGCTCCTGCCCGACGTGGTGCAGGGCGATCTGGTCGAAGCCCAGCTCCACGTACTCCTGGAGCCACCCGACGTGCCGGCCGAGGTCGGCAGAGACGTTGACCGTCGAGGTCACCTTCTCCAGCGGCACGTCGGCGGAGACGGCGTCGAAATGCTCGGCCGTGTCCAGGTCCCAGCAGATCGGCGGGGCGAACACGTTGCTGCGCCACTGGTCGTACGCGAGGGCCTCGGCCTCGGCCTGGTCGGGCGCCCAGCTCACGTGCACCTGCAGGTGCAGCGGCCCCCGGCCGCCCGCGTCCCGGTAAGCGTCGATCATCTGCCGGAGGTGATCGGTGGGGGCGTTGACGGTGATCAGCCCGTCGGCCCACTCCGCACACCAGCGGGCGGTGGCCACGCTGACCGCCGCGCCGATCAGCGCGGGCGGCTGCTCGGGGCGGGTCCACAGCCTCGCCCGGTCGACCGTCACCAGGCCGTCGTGGCTGACCTCCTCGCCGGCCAGCAGCGCCCGGATCACGTCGACGCACTCGCGCAGCCGGGCGGTGCGGACGTCCTTGCGCGGCCAGGCGTCCCCCGTGATGTGCTCGTTGCTGGCCTCGCCGGTGCCCAGGGCAGCCCAGAAGCGGCCCGGGTACATCGCACCGAGAGTGCCGATCGCCTGCGCAATGATCGCCGGGTGGTACCGCTGCCCCGGCGCGTTGACCACGCCGAAGGGCAGGTCGGTGGCCTGGAGGGCGGCGCCGAGCCAGGACCAGGCGAACCCGGACTGGCCCTGCCGGGCGCTCCACGGGGAGAAGTGGTCCGAGGACATGGCCGCGTCGAAGCCCGCCCGCTCGGCGTGGATCACCGCCTCCAGCAGCTTGGCCGGGTGGATCTGCTCGTGGGACGCGTGGAAGCCGAACACCGTCATGAGCGCACCTCCTACCCATGACGGTGTCCGGCCAATCGCTACTCGGCGTGCGCCCCGGCACCGGCCGAGGCCTCGCCCCGGCCAACCCAGACGGTCTTGGTGTTGCAGAACTCGCGCATGCCCAGCGCGGACAACTCCCGGCCGTACCCGGAGTTCTTCACCCCGCCGAAGGGCAGTTCCGGGAACGAGGTGGTCATCCCGTTGACGAAGACGTTGCCAGCGTCCAGGTCGGCGGCGAAGCGCTCCTGCTCGTCCGGGTCGGTGGTCCAGGCGTTGGAGCCGAGGCCGAACGCGGTGCCGTTGGCCACCTCGATGGCCTCGGCGTACGAGGAGACCCGGTAGAGCCCGGCGACCGGCCCGAACACCTCCTCGGTCCACATCCGCATCTGCGGAGTCAGGTCGGTGACCACGGTCGGCGGGTAGAACCAGCCGTCCCCGGCCGGCTTCTCGCCGCCGCACAGCACCGTGGCGCCGTGGTCCACGGCGTCCCGTACCTGGGCGTGGACCTCGTCCCGGCCGCCGGAGCTGGCCAGCGGCCCCACGTCGGTGCCGGCGTCCATCGGGTCGCCGACCCGCAGCGCGGCCATGTTCGCGGCGAACCTCTCGGCGAACGCGTCGAAGACGTCGGTGTGCACGATGAACCGCTTCGCGGCGATGCAGGACTGGCCGTTGTTCTGGCAGCGGGCGGTGGTGGCGACCTCGGCGGCCCGGTCCACGTCGGCCGAGGGCATCACCACGAAGGGGTCGCTGCCACCCAGCTCCAGCACGGTCTTCTTCAGCTCCCGGCCGGCGATCTGGGCGATCGACCGGCCGGCGCGCTCGCTGCCGGTGAGGGTGGCGGCGCGCACCCTCGGGTCGCTGAGGATCCGGTCGACCGCGTCCGAGCCGACGAGCAGGGTGGTGAACGCGCCCTCCGCGAAGCCGGCCCGGCGGAACAGGCCCTCCAGGTACAGGGCGGTCTGCGGCACGTTCGAGGCGTGCTTGAGCAGGCCGGTGTTGCCGGCCATCAGCGCCGGGGCGGCGAACCGCATGACCTGCCAGAGCGGAAAGTTCCACGGCATCACCGCGAGCACCGGCCCGATCGGCTGGTACCGGACGAACGCGCGGGTGGCGTTGACGGCGCGGGCGTCCGCCGGCTCGTCGGCGAGCATCCGCTCGGCGTGCGCGGCGTAGAACCGGCAGGCCGACGCGCACTTGGTCACCTCGGCCCGCGCGGCGGCGTACGTCTTGCCCATCTCGGTGGTCATCAGCCGGGCGGTGTCGTCGCGCTCGGCGTCGAGCAGGTCGGCGGCGGCGCCCAGCCACCGCCCCCGCTGGGCGACGGTGGTCCGGTGCAGGTCCCGAAAGGCCAGGTCGGCCCGCTCGATCGCCGCGTCGAGCTGCTCGGCCGACATCGGGTCGTACGACTTGAGCACCTGCCCGGTGGCGGGGTTGGTGGTGGCGATGGGCATCTCGTACTCCTGTCACTCGAACAGCGAGTGCCGCGCGCCCGGCTGCTCCCGGCGGCGCGCGGCCCGACGGCGCTGGATGACGAAAAGGTCGACCACGGCGACGGCAGCGAAGACCGCGCAGACCACGCCCAGCCACACCACGTCGGCCCGGAACGCCAGTACGGCGAAGACCGCCATGGTCACCAGCCCGAAGCCGGCGAGCGCGAGGCGGAGGTTGAGCGCGCTGTACGCGTGGCCCACCGTTCCGCGGGCGCGTCGGGGCTGCGATCTCGTCATCCCTGCGAGCTACCCCCGATCGGCGCGGTTAACCGACCCGGCCGCGCCGGCCGCCCCGGAAGCACGCCACCCGGCCGGCGCCGCCCGCCCGGCTCGCGTGCTCCGAACACCCGGCCGGTCAGTCCCACCCTTCGGACAGCCCGGTGGGCCGGGACACACCCGTCGTGGGGTGCGTTACACCGGCCCGCCGAAACGGTGCCACCGCCGGTCCGGCCCGCGAGGATGGGGGCATGACCACGACCCAGGCGGCGCCGGTGACCGCCACGACCGACGCGGCGCCGGTGACCGTCGCCATCGCCCGGCGTGCCGACCCGGCGCGCAGCCACGAGATGGTCGCGTGGATGCGGGCGGGCACCGGGCTGGCCGAGGGCTTCCCGGGCTTCCTCGGCGCCGGCTGGGTGCAGAACGCTCCGGGCTCGCCGGAGTGGCACATGCTCTACCGCTTCGCCGACGCCGAGACGCTGTGCCGCTGGGAGGAGTCGCCGCAGCGGCACTGGTGGCTGACCTCGGCCCAGGGCATCGTCGAGCACACCCGCACCGAACGACGGACCGGGATCGAGGGCTGGTTCGACCCGCCGGTCGATCACGTCGTGGAGATGGTCACGCCGGCGGGCGTCGAGTCGGTCGCCCCGGCGTCGCCGCCCCGGTGGAAGCAGGCGGTGACGATCTGGCTCGCGTTCTTCCCGCTGAGCCTGACCGCGACCCTGCTCACCGGCCGGTTCATCGGGGACGTGCCGGTGGCCGTCCGCACCCTGGTCATGACACTGTGCCTGACTCCGCTGATGACGTACCTGGTTCTGCCCCAGATCACCCGGGCCCTGCACTGGTGGCTGCACGGTCAGTCGGCCCCGTGGCGCGCGCCCCGCTGAGCCCCTCCATCACGCGCAGGGCGAAGCGCCCCTTTATCACGCGCAGGGCATGGATGGGACAGACTGCCGGAAATCCGACAGGAGGCCACCCCCTGACCCGGTGTCCCGCATAGGGTTACCGCGCTGTCGCACTCCGCCGCGGGACTGGGGAATCATGCCTCGACGCTGGGTCGCCGCGGTCGCCTGCCTGGCGGCCCTGGTCGCGCTCGCCTGTGAGGACGGGGGCAGCGCCCAGCCCCGTCCGCCGGGCGGATCGCCCGCACCCGGCACGCCGGCCGCGATGGCCGCGCTCGGTGACTCGATCAGCGCCGGCTTCGGCTCCTGCCTGATGCTCAGCTCGTGCGAGCGCAACTCCTGGTCGACCGGGGACGGGCTGCGGGTGGACAGCCACTTCCAGCGGCTGGTCGACCGGAACCCGAAGCTGCGCGGGAAGGCGTACAACCACGCCAAGCCGGGCGCGCGGGCCGCAGCGCTGGCCGGGCAGGCCGAGGCGGCGGTACGCGACCGCGCCGACTACGTCACGGTGCTGATCGGCGCGAACGACGTGTGCCGCGACGACGTCGACGCGATGACCCCGGTGGCGACCTTCCGCAGCGAGGTGGACCGGGGCCTGCGGGTGCTGCGCAAGGGTCGCCCGAAGGCGCGGGTGCTGGTGGTCAGCATCCCCGACCTGTACCGGCTGTGGGAGGTCGGGCACACGGACTCCCGGGCGGTACGGGCCTGGCGGCACGGCATCTGCCCGGCGCTGCTGGCCGACGCGACCTCGACCGCGCCCGCCGACGTGGCCCGCCGGGCCAGGGTGCGGGACCGGATCGACGCCTACAACGCGCAGTTGAAGGCTGCCTGCCGGTCGCACGGTTCGCGGTGCCGGTACGACGGCGGGGCGGTGCACCGGGTGCGCTTCACCCTCGACCTGGTGAACGCGCTGGACTGGTTCCACCCCAACGTCGCCGGGCAGGGCCGGCTGGCCGACGCGACCTGGCGGGCCGCCGGCTTCGACTGAACCGCCAGGCCCCCGTGTCAGGTGGGGGAGCCGGTCGCGCCCGTGCTGCGGTAGAGCTGCCGGGAGCGCTCGGCGAGATCCTTGGTGGCCGACGAGTTGGCCCAGGTGCCGAGGATGATCGCCGCGCCCGGGATCACCTTGGCGAAGACCCGCTTCGCCGCCCGCACCCCGGCCATCTGGGCCAGCCGCACGCTCAGCCGGATCATCGCCTTGCCCAGCGCGTTCTGGCCCCCGGAGCCGAACAGCGCCCCGGCCCGTTCCCGCCCGGCGGCCACCCCCAGCGCCAGCCGGGCGGTCCCGGCGACCTTGTGCACCTTCTGCAGCACCAGCAGGTCGGTGGCGCGGTCGGGGTGGGCCGGATCGATCCCGTGGGCCGCCGCGATGTGCAGCACCATCCGGGCCTGCGTCCAGGCCAGCACCCCGACGTCGATCACCGCGCCGGGCAGCCCGGCCGCGCCCGAGACCGCGCCGGAGAGCCGGGCCAGGGTGACGAACTTGCGGACCGCCTGGTCGGCCAGTTCCTCGGCCGGCACGCCCGGCCGCTCCGCCCGCGCCCGGGCCGCCCACTGGGCCGCCTCGGGCCCGAGCCGGCGCACCGCCTCCAGAGCGAGGTGCTCCGGGGCGTACTGCGGGTCCTCCCGCATCCGGTCCCAGAGCCGGGCCGGCGGCGCCTCCGGGACGTCCGGGGCGGCGGTGGGGATCACCGCCGGTGGACGCGGGGCGGCCGGCTCCGGGGCGGGGGTGCTGGGCTGGCCGTCGACGGGGGCGGGGTCGGTCACGGAGGCTCCCGGGGGTCGGTGACGTGCGGGTACGACGGCGCGGGCGTTCAGCGCCGGGTGGAAAGGCGGGAGGCCAACTGCTTCAGTTTGCGCTGGGTCTCCGGCTTCGCCATCTCGCGGCGGCCCCGGTCGACGATCTTCTGTCCCTGCGGGGAGCGGAGGAACCGGCTGATCCGCTGCACCAGTGCTGACATGTCGTCCTCCTGTAAGTTGCCTGCACCATGTGTACCCCGTGGGGGCAACCGCTATGCGTCCACTGTGGGCGTCACTGTGCGTGCCCGGCCCGCCCGGTGGTCACTTCACGGCGGCCAGGTGCGCGTCGACCACCTCGGTCGCCCGCCACTCGTGCTGGGCGTACAGGTCCGGATATGCGGAGATCTGCACGGACTGGGCCGCCACGGTCAGCGGCAGGTCACGCCAGCCGGGGATCTGCTGGAGCGCGGCGAGGAACTGCCGGGTGGCGAACGCCGGGTCCATGAGCTGGCCCACCTCGCCCCAGCCGCTGCTGGCCCGCTGCTGGAACAGCCCGACCGAGTCGTGGTCCCAGCCGACCCCCTGGTGCGGGTACTCCTGCGACTCGGGCAGCACGCCGCTGGCCACGTTGTAGAGGTTGCTCTCCTGCATCGCCGTCGCCACGGCGATGACCAGTCCTCTGCGGGGCACCCCCATCGCCTTGCCGGTCCGCACGATCACCTTCGCGTTGGCCATCTGCGCCTTGGTCAGTCCGGCGACCGGGGCGGGATCGGCCGGGCGCGCGGGCCGCTTGCGGGGGGCGGGCGAGCGGCTGGTGTCCGGAGCGGCGGTGGTGGCGGAGGCGGACGGGGTCGCGGCGGAGGGGCTGACGGTCGCGGACGGGGCCGTCGCGGACACCCGGTCCAGCGACCGGGAGGCGGCGTCGGCGGCGGCACGCCGCTCCAGGTCGGCGCCGGCGACGGCCGCCCGGGCGGCGGTGTCCTCCCGCGTCTCCTGCCGGGCCTGGGCCAGGGCGGCGAGGCCGAGGCAGCAGGTCACGCCGGTGGCGAGGGCGACCACGGTCCGCCCGGGCCGGCGCGACGGGCCGCCGGGGGCGGCGGGACCGGACGCGGAACGGCCGGGGGCGAGCAGGTTACGCAACCGCCCGGAGCGGGTAGTCGTACCGCCAGGGGAAGGAATCCGGTGGCGCTCGGGGCGGGTGCCGTCGGTGGTGGTGGAAGTAGTAGCTGGCCGTTCGGACGAGGTGGTAACGTCCGAACGGCCAGCCGCCACGCCCGGGTTCTGCTGGTCGTCGAGGGTGCCGTCGTCACGCATCCGCCGACACTAGGCGGGACAAATCCGGATGACCCCAGGCCAATGGGTGTCCATCGTCACACTTCCGCCCGCCACGCCGGGCACCCCGGCAGCCGGCGGGCCGCACCGGCACGAGCCGGGCGGACCGGACGAACCTCCGGGGCCGGCGGAGGCGCACCGAGCCGGGCAGCTAACACCCACGGCGAGCGGGGAGACCGACCGCTCCCCCGTTCGGCCGACACCGGGTCGACCGTCCGGCCCCGGCGGGACGGGCGACGCCGCCGGAGTGGGGCGTTCACCTAATTGTGATCATGAACCTTCCCGTCGGACCGTCGACGCAGGAATGCACGAGGATGGCGGGTACGTTCCCCGAACCGGGGGCTGTGCGCGGCACGGCGCCCCGTTGGCACATTCCAGGGAGGTCCGCACCGGTGCTCGACCCACACGAGCTCTATGAACTCACCGACGAGCTGCCCGACCTCGGGCAGCCGGTCCTCATCCAGGCCCTCACCGGCTTCGTCGACGCCGGGAGCGCCACCCGGCTGGCCCGGGAGCAGCTGCTCACCTCCCTCGACGCGCGCCAGGTCGCCCGCTTCGACGTCGACCAGCTCTACGACTACCGGTCCCGGCGCCCGCCGATGACCTTCGTCGAGGACCACTGGGAGGAGTACGAGGCGCCCACGCTGGAGGTGCACCTGCTGCGCGACGACGACGAGACCCCCTTCCTGCTGCTCACCGGCCCCGAGCCGGACCTGCAGTGGGAGCGTTTCGTGGCCGCCGTCGGCGGGCTGTCGGCCCGGCTCGACGTCCGGCTCACCGTCGGGCTCAACTCGATCCCGATGGCGGTCCCGCACACCCGGCCGACCGGGGTCACCGCACACGCCACGAGACGCGAGCTGATCTCCGGGTACGAGCCGTGGCTGCAACGCGTCCAGGTCCCCGGCAGTGTCGGGCACCTGCTGGAGTTCCGCCTCGGCGAGCTGGGCCGCGACGCGCTCGGCTTCTCCGCCCACGTGCCGCACTACGTCGCCCAGGCCGAGTACCCAGCCGCCGCCGAGGTGCTGCTCGCCTCGGTGTCCCGCAGCACCGGGCTGCTGCTGCCCCGCGACGGGCTGCGCTCGGCCGCCGAGGTGGTCCGGGTCGAGATCGACCGGCAGGTCGCCCAGACCGAGGACGCCGCCGCCCTCGTCTCGGCCCTGGAGGAGCAGTACGACGCGTTCGCCCGGGGCCGGGGCGAGAAGAACCTGCTCGCCGAGGAGGCCGGTCCCCTGCCCACTGCCGACGAACTGGGCGCCGAGCTGGAACGGTTCCTGGCCGAGCAGGGCCGACCGGGCGACACCCCGGGGAGCTGACCGGGCGGTCGGGGCGGGAATACGGCAGGCTGGAGGCATGCGCCTGGCGACCTGGAACGTGAACTCGGTGAAGGCCCGCCTGCCCCGGCTGCTCGACTGGCTGGCCGCCACCGGCCCCGACGTCGTCTGCCTTCAGGAGACCAAGTGCCCCGACGGGGCGTTCCCGGTGGCCGAGGTCGGCGAGTTGGGCTACACCGTGGCCAGCCACAGCGACGGCCGGTGGAACGGGGTGGCGATCCTGTCCCGCGTCGGCCTGGCCGACGTGACGGTCGGCTTCCCCGGTGAGCCGGGCTTCCCCGAGCCGGAGGCCCGGGCCATCTCGGCCACCTGCGCCGGGCTGCGGGTCTGGTCGGTGTACGTGCCCAACGGCCGCGCCGTCGACGACCCGCACTACGCGTACAAGTTGGCCTGGTTCGCCGCCCTTCGGGACGCGCTGGAGCGCGAGCTGGCCGGCGGGCCGCCGGTGGCGGTCTGCGGCGACTTCAACGTGGCCCCGACGGACGCCGACGTCTGGGACCCGGCGCTGTTCGCCGCCTCCACCCACGTCACCCCCGCCGAGCGGGCCGCCCTCGCGGCGCTGCGCGACCTGGGGCTGCACGACGTGGTGCCCACCCCGATGAAGGGCCCGCACCCCTACACGTACTGGGACTACCGGGCGGGGATGTTCCACCAGAACAAGGGCATGAGAATCGACCTGGTGTACGCGTCCGCGCCGTTAGCTCTGGCGGTCCGCGCCGCGTACGTGGACCGGGAGGCCCGCAAGGGCAAGGGCCCGTCGGACCACGCCCCGATCGTGGTGGACGCCGACCTGAGCCCGGTCGCGCCGACGCCCTGATCCCGGCCGGGTCGGTTCGGCGGCGGTTAGGGTGGGTCCATGGCAGTCGTGAAGATCAACGCAATCGATGTCCCCGAGGGCGCGGGCGAGGAGTTGGAGCGGCGCTTCGCCGCCCGGGCCGGCGCGGTGGAGGGTTCCCCCGGCTTCCTCGGCTTCGAGCTGCTGCGCCCGGTCGGCGGCGAGAAGCGCTACTTCGTCTACACGAAGTGGGAGACCGAGGAGGCGTACCAGGCGTGGGCCGCCGGGCCGTCCCGGGCCGCGCACGCCGGCGGCGAGGGCGGCGAGCAGCGGCGTCCGGTGGCCTCCGGCGCGAGCCTGCTGGAGTTCGACGTGGTCCTGCAGGTGTCACCCCGGCCCTGATCCGGATCGGCGACTCAGCTGCCCACGGGCTCCTAGCGGAGGGGCCACGGTTCCCGCAGCGGCGGCGGCCGCCACCCACCCACGCGTCGTCGGTCACGGCCTGGCGGCTCCGGTTCGCCACGTCAGCGCGGGTGGGTAGGCACTCATCCGCCCGCGTCGGTTACCCGCCCGGCGCACCTTCCGCACCGCCAGGCGCGATCTTTAACAGATACATATGATTGGTAAACTTCCGCTGTGGACGTCCCGAAGCATGAACACTCCGAACAGGAGTGACACGGGATGCCCCGCAATCGGTTTCGTGGTCGCGCAAGCGCCGCTCCGACCCTGACCCGACAGCGAGTAGGCGCGGGCCACACCACCGCTTTCCTCGCGGTTACGCGCCTGGCACCTCCAGCACCAGGCGCGTAACCGAAATCTATCGAGAACCCCAGATCAGCTAGGAATAAACCAGTCCTGGTTGGAAGAATTGTAACAACCGCTGGTGTACGCCGTTCCGTTCTCCGGCACGTTTACCGACAGGCAATTGCCGGTCGCCTTGTTTATGATCTCCCATTGCACTGGTCCGGAGGTGCTCACCTTATTGAAGTGCCACCGCTGATAATCACCGTTGTTGCACCCCAAGATGTAGACCTGGCCCCAGCGGTTGCTGTCCAGGCAACCCGTGGCGTGGAAAATAGTATGCCCGTTGGGCGCATTGTCCTGAATTATCCAAGCTTGCCGTGGCTGGTTGCTGGAAAGCTTAACTACACCATTTGACACAGCCAAAGATTTGGCAATCGAGGTCCCATTATAGAGGAAACCCCAGGCGTTGACCGAGACGTACTGAGCCTGGGCGGGCGTCGCCGTTACCATCGCCGGGGCACCGATCGCCACCATTACCACTGCCAACCTGGCAATGGCTCGTTTGATTCTTCCAACTCTCATATTCTCTTCCTTCTCCCTTGCCACAGATTCACGCGCGCGCAACGTTCACGTAACACGCACGGACAGTCTCGCAGGCACCTTCATCAGTGGCAAGCTCCACTGCAGACGACTCCCCTAAAAGGGGATGACAACGTCCCCCTCGACGCCATTCGCTCAACATGGATAGTGACGCAAGAAGGCCCCAACAGCGACACGCAAGCTCAGCAGAGGCCGCGAGTGTCACCCGGAGAGGCGGAGGCAATCGCGTTGCGTAACTCACCCACTTACCGGCCACCGCAGGCAATCGGCTCCGGTTCCGGCGGCCTGCCGTCGCCGTACACCCGGTCGGCCGGCCCTCGCCCCTGCCCCTGACCCGCCGACCGTCCCGACCGTCGTTCCGACGCATCGACACCCCGCCCGACGACGGCGGCCCGCCGGGCCCGTTCGCCGTTCAGCAGGCTTGACGCGGTCCGCTGTAATGCTTGCCGACCCTGCCGACCACGGTCAGGTCGTTGAGGGCGGTGTTCGCCCCACGGGCGATGTAGCACGAGTAGCGGTGCTGGTTGATCACTTCGAGGTGGATGTGCGCGCCGGTGTCGCCGCTGACCTGGTAGCAGGTGGACCAGCGGAACCTGCCCGTCTCGCCGAGCTTGGTCCACGGGCCCACCGCTGGTGGTCACCGTTGTTGCAGGGCTGGGTGTACGCGTCGGAGGCGTTCGCGTCCAGACAACGGCCGGTCGCGGTGTTAATGATCTCGTAGTTGTAGTCATAATGGCCACCGTCGATGATCTGCCTCCTCCCCTTTGAGTTGAAGTGCCACCGCTGGTGCATGTTGACACCGCTGGAGCACTTCATCAGGTAGACGCCACCGGCGGAGTTGCTGTCCAGGCAGGATCCGTCCACAGCGATGATGTGCCCGTTGGGCGGGCCATCGAGGATCAGCCACGGGGTCCTGTTGTTGATCGACATCTGGACATCATTGATCGCTTCGAACCGCCAGAGGTTGCACTTCTGGTTGTAGGCAAAGTTGAACAGGTCGGTAGGCAGCACATTCACGGAGTGGTATTCCGCCTTGGCGGGTGCCGCCGTAACCAACGCCGGACCACAGATTGCCACCAGCAGCACTACCAAGCGGGCCATTACCCGCTTGAGTCGACCATTCTTCACGCTTTCTCCAACACTTTTTCCAGGAGTAACAACGCGCCCCTGCTGGGCATCCTTAAACAGGGCACACAGAACGCCCTCAACCGAAGAAGTAAAGATTTCGCGCGCGCACCGTCTCCGTAACGCGTCCTGGAAAGTCTTACGTACATGCGGATGAGTGGCAAAAGTCCACAAACGACGTCTCAAAATGCGAACAACCCGAACAGGAGTGATGCGGGAGGTGTCCCTCAATCGGTTTCGCAAAGAATCGCCAGGGGGACGTCGGCCGCCCCCTAAAAGGGGTTGCCACGGTCTCTCAGCGCAGCGCGTCCAAATCCCGAATCCTGATACTGCCGAGCACCGAGAACACGGAACGCGCGAGAGCCGTCACGAATGGAAACGCCGAAAGCGGTCGGCACCCAATCTAAAGAGGGAGGGGGAATAGCCTTATTTGCGCCACCCGGGCCGACAGAAATTTGGCGCGGAAACCCTCCCAATCGGCGACACCTCCTGCGCCGAGGATCACCGGAGGGGCACAGGGGACGCCAAGACGCGACGCGCCTGCCCTGCGCCCGTCGTTGCCACCGACGGTGCCTGCTGCCCGGCCGCTCCGCCGCCCGTCACCGACGGCGGGTGTCGACCAACGAGGCGAACGCGATCACGTTGTCGGCGTAACCCGTCCGGCCGCCCACCCACGCGCCGCCGCAGGTGATCAACCGCAGCTCCGGCGGGCCATTGTCGCCATACACCCGGTCGGCGGGCAACTCCTCCTTACCGAAGTGCTCGACCGAGTCCACCGCGAAGACCACCACCGTCCGGTCGTCCCGGCTCACCTCGATCCGGTCACCGACCCTGAGCTTGCCCAACTCGTAGAAGACCGCCGGTCCGCTCCTGGTGTCCACGTGTCCGACGATCACGGCCCGGCCCGGCTCGCCGGGTGTCGGGCCGCGGTCGTACCAGCCGGTCTCGGCCGCCTTTTCCAGCGGCGGCACGTTGATCGACCCGTCGGCAGCCTCTCCGACCGGTGTAACGGGCGCGGCCACCCGGATCGCGGGCACGTTCAGGCGAACGGGGCGACTGGCCACGAGCCCCGGCCCGGCGGCGACGGAGGTCACGGAGGTGGCCCGGCCGGCGGCACCGGCGACCCACTCGAACGGCCCGGCGGCGCGGCCCAGCCCCGCGCCGGTGGCGAAGATTCCGACCAGCACCATGACCACGGCCAGCGGCACCGACCAGCGCCGTGGGCCGGGACCGCCCGCCGGCCCTGCGGGCGCGGACGCCACCCCCGACCGGGGTACGCCCGCACCGCCCACCGCCGACCGGGCCGCAGTCGCGGACGTCACCGCCGACCGGGGCACGCGTGCAGACGTCACGGCCGGCCTCAGCGGCGGGACGCGGCGCGGGGTCGACGTCGCGTCGCCACGCCGATCGTCACCCCCGCCACGGCCAGCGCCACGCCCCCGGGCAGCAGCAGCCCGCCGGTGCCGCTCCCGGCCGTGCCGCCGAAGCCGGTGTTCGGCCCCCGGCTCGGGCGCGGGGCCGGCGGGTGCGGTGGGTTCGGGGCCGGCTGGTACGTCGGCGCGTGGGTGGGCGCAGGCGAGGGCACCTTCTTCACCACCTGGACCATCGTCTTGGCGGTCTCCCCGTCCCGGCACTCCAGCTTCACCGGGTAGTTGCCGGCCCAGACCCGCTCGCGGATCATCGGGGACGCGGTGAGCAGCCCCCACTCCGGTCGCACGGCGACCCGGCCGAAGGCGTCGGACACCACCATGGCCGGCACCGAATTGTCGCGGCAGCTCGCCCGGATGCCCACCAGGTAGCCGGGCTGCACCGCGCCGGGGCTGATCTCGACGAAGACCCGCGAGCCGGCCACCGGACCGCCGCCGGGCTGCTCGTCGCCGGACTGCTCGTCGCCTGGGGCACCGGGCGGGCCGGGGGCGGGCGCCAACGCGGGCACCCCGGCAACGGCTGCGACCTTCCCGGCCAGGCCGGCGGGGAAGACTGTCATCGGCGCGTCGGCCGCCGACGCGCTCCCCGCGAGCGGCCCGGCGAGCACGACGCCCGCGACCGCCAGCGCAGTGCCGAGGCGTGTCGCTGACCCCATGACCCCTCCCGGCGCGCTAGCACGTGGCCTGGCAGCGCTCGCCCGGCCTGCCGTACGGGATGAAGCCTGCCATCCCCGGCGTATCTCACACCCGTTCCGGCGCGGCCGTCGCGTACGCTCGGGTCGTTGTGACCTCCACCGACCCGAGCCCCGCCGCGACCGTGCCTCCGTCGCACCCCACCCGCATCCGCACCTTCCACCCCCGGCGTGGCCGGATGAGCGAGCGTCAGGTGGCCGACCTGGAGCGGCTCTGGCCGGCGTACGGCCTGCTGATCCCCGACGGCCTCGCCGCCCCGGTGGAGCTGGCGACGCTGTTCGGTCGCCGGGCCCCGGTGGTGCTGGAGATCGGCTCCGGCATGGGTGACGCAACGGCCGAGATGGCCGCCGCCGACCCACAGCGAGACTATCTGGCCGTCGAGGTGCACACGCCCGGAATCGCCAACCTGCTGGGCCTGGTGGAGCGCCACGGCCTGGGCAACGTGCGGGTCGGGCGGGGCGACGCGCTGGACCTGGTCCGGGCGCTGCCGGAGGGCTCGCTGGACGCGGTGCACGTGTTCTTCCCCGACCCGTGGCCGAAGTCGCGACACCACAAGCGGCGGATCATCCAGCCGGCGCACGTGGCGCTGCTGCGCTCCCGGCTGGTCCCCGGTGGGACGCTGCACTGCGCCACCGACTGGGCCGAGTACGCCGAGTCGATGCGCGAGACGCTCACCGCCGACCCGGGGCTGGCCGACGTGTACGACGGGTACGCCCCGCGTTCCGCCCACCGGCCGGTCACCAGGTTCGAGCGCCGCGCGCTGACCGCCGGCCGCCCGGTCCTCGACCTGATCCACCGTCGGGCGTGACCGGCAGGCACCCCCGGCGCGGGTTCCCGCCGGCCCTGTCTGACACTCCTGTCGTCGGACGCGGCCCTCTCGTGACGGCCGGCGCCCGACGGATGAACGGCGGCCCGGTTGGCGCGGGAGGGCCTGCGGCAGGCACGATGGACGGGCTATGACGCTCACCGCCGCGCTGCCGACAAGCGCCGACCCCGACACCCTCTTCGACGCGTTCGCCGGCTGGGCGAAGGAGCGCGGCCTCGACCTCTACTCGTACCAGGAGGAGGCGGTCATCGAGATCGTCTCCGGCGCGAACGTGATCATGAACACGCCGACCGGCTCGGGTAAGAGCCTGGTGGCGATCGCCGCGCACTTCGCCGCCCTGGCCGACAGCCGAACCACCTTCTACACGGCCCCGATCAAGGCCCTGGTGTCGGAGAAGTTCTTCGCCCTCTGCGAGGTCTTCGGCGCCGACAACGTCGGCATGCTCACCGGCGACGCCAGCGTCAACGCCGACGCCCCGATCATCTGCTGCACGGCCGAGATCCTGGCCAACCTCGCGCTGCGCGAGGGTGAGCGGGCCGACGTCGGCCAGGTGGTCATGGACGAGTTCCACTTCTACGCCGAGCCGGACCGGGGCTGGGCCTGGCAGGTGCCGATCATCGAGCTGCCCCAGGCGCAGTTCGTGCTGATGTCGGCCACCCTCGGCGACACCACGCGCTTCGTCGACGATCTCACCCGGCGCACCGGCCGGCCGACCGCCGTCGTCCGCTCGGCCGAGCGGCCGGTACCGCTCATCTTCTCGTACGCGATGACGCCGATGCACGAGACCCTCGAGGAGCTGCTGGAGACCAAGCAGGCCCCCGTGTACGTCGTGCACTTCACCCAGGCCGCCGCCCTGGAGCGCGCCCAGGCGCTGATGAGCGTCAACGTCGCCAGCCGGGCCGAGAAGGACATGATCGCCGAGGCGATCGGCCGGTTCCGGTTCACCTCCGGGTTCGGCAAGACCCTGTCGAGGCTGGTCCGGCACGGCATCGGCGTGCACCACGCCGGCATGCTGCCGAAGTACCGCCGGCTCGTCGAGACCCTGGCCCAGGCCGGGCTGCTCAAGGTCATCTGCGGCACCGACACCCTCGGCGTCGGCATCAACGTGCCGATCCGCACCGTGCTGTTCACCGGTCTGAGCAAGTACGACGGCATCCGCACCCGGCTGCTCAAGAACCGCGAGTTCCACCAGATCGCCGGCCGGGCCGGGCGGGCCGGCTACGACACCATCGGCCGGGTCGTCGTGCAGGCCCCCGAGCACGTCATCGACAACGAGAAGGCCCTCGCCAAGGCCGGCGACGACCCGAAGAAGCGGCGCAAGGTGGTCCGCAAGAAGCCGCCGGAGGGCTCGATCGGCTGGGGTCGGCCCACCTTCGACCGCCTCGTCGAGGCCGAGCCGGAGCCGCTGACCTCCAGCTTCCAGGTCAGCCACTCGATGCTGCTCAACGTCATCGGCCGCCCCGGCGACGCGTTCGCCGCGATGCGGCACCTGCTCACCGACAACCACGAGGAGCGGACCGCCCAGCGCCGGCACATTCGCCGGGCGATCGCCATCTACCGGGCGCTGCGGGCCGGCGGGGTGGTGGAGGAGCTGCCCGAGCCGGACGAGACCGGCCGCCGGGTCCGGCTCACCGTCGACCTCCAGCTCGACTTCGCGCTCAACCAGCCGCTGTCGCCGCTGGCCCTGGCCACCATCGAGCTGCTCGACGTCGAGTCCCCGTCGTACGCCCTCGACGTGCTCTCGGTGATCGAGTCGATCCTCGACGACCCCCGGCAGATCCTCTCCGCGCAGCAGTTCAAGGCCCGCGGCGAGGCGGTCGCCGCGATGAAGGCCGAGGGCATCGAGTACGAGGCCCGCCTCGAACTGCTCGACGAGGTGACCCACCCGAAGCCTCTCGCGGAGCTGCTGGAAGCCGCGTACGAGATGTACCGGCAGGGGCACCCCTGGGTCGCCGACCACCAGCTCTCCCCCAAGTCGGTCGTCCGCGACATGTACGAGCGGGCGATGACCTTCACCGAGTACGTGCAGTTCTACTCCCTCACCCGCTCCGAGGGGCTGGTCCTGCGGTACCTCGCCGACGCGTACAAGACGCTGCGCCAGACCGTCCCCGAGGACGCCAAGACCGAGGAGCTGGTCGACCTCATCGAGTGGCTGGGCGAGCTGGTCCGCCAGGTCGACTCCAGCCTGATCGACGAGTGGGAGCGGCTGAAGAACCCGTCCGACGTGGCCGAGGCCGCCGAGGCGTACGCCAACCTGGACGACCGGCCGCCGGCGGTCACCCGCAACGCCCGGGCGTTCCGGGTGCTGGTGCGCAACGCGCTGTTCCGTCGGGTCGAGCTGGCTGCCCTGCGCCGCTGGTACGACCTGGGCGAGCTGGACGGCGGGGACGGCTGGAACGCCGACGCGTGGGCCGAGGCGCTGGAGCCGTACTTCGAATCGTACGACTCGATCGGGGTGGGTCCGGACGCCCGCGGCCCGGCGTTGCTGATGATCGAGCAGGGCCGGGAGCGGTGGACGGTCCGGCAGATCCTCGACGACCCGGACGAGGACCACGACTGGGGCATCAGCGCCGAGATCGACCTGGCCGCCTCCGACGAGGTGGGCGCCGCCGCCGTCCGGATCACGGACGTCGGCCAGCTCTAGAAGATCGTCACAGGAGCGGCAGTCCGGACGTCCGGACTGCCGCGTCCGGCTCAGAGTTGTGGATGGCCAGGACGCTGACCAGCGCCTCGCAAGATCGATCTGGACATCAGTGGAGCCGGTTGTCCGGATCTACTTTGCGGATTCCAGCGTCGGCGTTCTGCGGGCCCGGGCGTCGCGGTGGGCTGGGCGGTTTCTTGAGCGTTCGGGGTCAGCGTGTTGCGGCGTCTGTGAGGATCGTTTCGAGCCGTGTCCGGCATTCGGTCACGAAGGCGGGCCAGGTGTTCCGGTAGTAGGAGATTCCACTGATGCCAACGGCGATGGCCCATGCCCGAGCCTGCGCCCAGGTGAGGTCGTCAAGGTTCATGGCACTCCAGTAGGCCTGTCGCGCTGGATCCGGCAGGTCCCAGACCGGGGCGTGCTCGGCAGCAGGAAAGCCGACGGACAGACCCCCGAAATCGATGACGGCGTGCAGTTGTCCCTTCGCGGCCAGGAGGTTGGCGGGACGGAGGTCACCGTGGAGCCACACGTGAGGGCTGGAGGGCTCGGGCAGTCTGATGGCGGCGCGCCAGAGTTGTTCCAAGGTTTCGACATCGAGGTCGTCATCCGTAGTGGTCCGGCAGTCCGCGAAATAGGTGCTGATGTCCTTTTCGCAGTCCTTCAGGCTGCCTCCGCGGTACCAGCTCAGTTCATCAGTGCGAGAGGCGCCCATGAGGTCGATGTCGTGCAGTTCGTGGACGAACGTCGCCAGCTCGGTTCCGAGGGCGGCCCAGTCCTGGACGGCATTCGCGTCGACTTCGGTTCCGTCGATCCAGCGGTAGATCGACCAGGGAAGCGGGAACTCGGGGGCCGGTGTGCCGGCGTAGACCGGTTCCGGGATCCGGCATGTCAGAAGTGGTCCCAGCCGGGGGAGCCACGTCCACTCCTTGTTCAGGGACCGAACCTTGCCGGCTGTTCGCGGAATCCGGACAAGGAGGTCATCTCCCAGCCGATACATGGTGTTGTCAGTGCCGGCGCCTGCTGGCGACAGGGGCAGCGAAGCCCAGTCCGGGCGTTGCTTCCGCAGAAGTGACTTGACGACTTTCTCGTCGACTGGGATCTCGTTTTCGTGAAGCATCACGGCAGAGATCTTTCCGGGGCAGGAGACCCCAGACCAGCCGAATTCTCGGCAGTGTCATCTGGTCTCAGCCGTGTGAGCTGAGGAAGGCCTTGCGTTCGTGTCCGAGCAGCGGTCGTCCTCCGCGTGGTGTTGGTGGTGAGTCACGGGTCGGCCAGGGTGCGGGGGTGTCGAGGTAGTCGGACCGCACCGCGACTGGTCTCTTGCTGCCCCTCCTTTTCACTGGGCGATGTCAGACACATCGATTAGAATGTGTGTACTAAACCAAGTCCTGACCTGGGAGGACTTCCGTGAACGCGTCCACCTCCAGCACCCTCCCGCCCTACGCCACCCTCCTCGGCTTCACCCGGTACGTCGACCGCACCGGGCCCACCAAGGCAAGCTTCGTCGGGGGCCTGCGCAAGCAGCGGGCGAGCCGGCACGGCTTCAACCCGCACGGCCAGTTCGTCAAGGCGCTCAAGGCCGACGTCGCGTTCCACACCGGCGGCACCCACCTGGCGCAGGTCGCCGACGTGGTCAAGCCGCGCTGGCGCCCGCTCTACCAGGCGCTCGTGCCGGGCGCGACGACCTGGCTGCGCTCCCTCGGCGAGCCGACCGCCGTCGACCTGGCCCAGACCCGCGACGCCCTGGCCATGCTCGGCGACCTCCCCGTCAAGATCAACCCCCACTTCGGCATCCGGTACGCCGAGGACGGTCGCGCCGAGGCCGTCCGCCTGCACTTCGACGAGGCCCCGCCGAGCGAGGAGGCGGCCCTGGCCACCCTGCACCTGATGGCCCGACACATGGACGCCGTCCTCCCCCACGCCGCCCCGGTCCTGGTGGACGTCCGCCGAGGCGAGGCATACCGGATGCCGAACACCGCCAAGCCCCAACAGATCGAGCAGTGGCTGGCCGGCGAGGCGGCCGCCTTCCGCGCCATCTGGTCCACCGCCGCCTGACCCGGCCCCAACCCGACGCGCCGCCTCCCACCCGTCCCCGGGAGGCGGCGCGCCGGCCCGTCCCGCGCCGGCCGTGGGAGGCCCGCTCCGGGCCGGCCGTGGAAGCGGCGCGCGTGAAGTGCGGCCCGCGCGAAGCATTCCGCGCGCGGAGGTCGCTGCAAGATCACGCTCGATCCGGGAAACAGTGGTCACCATCGCGCCGGAGGCCCCTGTTTCCCGGATCGAGCACGACCTTGACGGGCCACAACGGGGTTATCCACAGGGGACGGCGGAGTCCGACCGGAATCGGCAGAGTCGGGGGATGCCAAAAGCTCCCCTACGACCTCCGCAGTTGCGGGGGCGCATCTTCCGTGGATCGGTGGCCGTGTCCAAAGGTCTCCTCACCCGCAACGAACTGCGCAGTTCCGCCTGGCGTCCGTTGTTCCGGGACGTGTACGCGGACGCCCGCCTCACGGTCACCCACCGCCACCGGTGCTCCGCGGTGGTCCGCTGGCTGGTGCCGCCCGGCACGGCCGTCGCCGGGCGATCGGCGGCGGCGTTGTACGGGGTGGGACGCGTCGCCCTCGACGAGCCGGTCGACGTCCTGACGCCCAAGGGGCCGTTCCCCCTCTCCTCGCACCCGACGGCAGCGCCCCACCGGCAGGAACCAGGAGGTGACCCCCGGCCGGTACCAGCAGGGGGCGATCGGCAGGACCCGAGGGTGGGACGCCGGCAGGGACCGGTGACGGGGCTACAGGTGCATCGGGGCGAGGTGGATCCGTCGGACGTCGTCGATCGGGTGGGCGTGCTCGTGACCACTGCGGCCCGTACCTGCTGGGACCTGGCCCGCTGGCTGGACGTCGTGGAGGCGGTCGTCGTCATCGACGGGCTGCTGGCGCGTCGCCTCACCGACGTTCCGGCGCTGCGCGAGTACGCGCTGGCCCGGGCCGGGCTGCGGGGGTGGCGTTGCCTGCTGCGCGCGGTCGACCTGGCCGACCCGGGGGCCGAGTCGCCGCAGGAGTCCCGGACCAGGGTGCGGCTGGTGCTGGCCGGGCTGCCCCGGCCGCGTACCCAGTGGGTCGTCTCCGACGGTGGGCGGTTCGTGGCCCGGCTGGACCTGGCCTGGCCCGAATTCAGGGTCGCCGTCGAGTACGACGGGCTCTGGCACGACGACCCCGAGCAGTTCCACCGCGACCGCCGTCGGCTCAACCGGCTCCTCGGCGAGGGCTGGCTCGTGCTTCATGTGACGGCGCGGCGCCTGCGCGACGACTTCGACGGCTTCGTCGCCGAGGTGCGGGCGACGCTGCGCTCCCGCGACCACCGCCGCACCCGGGCATGATCGCGCTCGAACATGGAAGTAGTGGCCTCCTGTGCGTCAGAGGCCACTGCTTCCTGGATCGAGCGTGATCATGCCACGCGGGGCCGCGAGGGCCGGTCAGGAAAGGTACTTCTCCAGGTCGTCGATGATCTTGTTGGCGGCGCCGACGCCGATGCCGGTCATCCAGACCTCGTCGGAGACCGGGTACGCCTTGCCGGCCTTCACCGCGGACAGGCCCTTCCACAACGTGCCGCCGGAGACGGTGCTCTGCTCGGCGGCGGCCTTCTCGCCGTACGCGGTCACGAAGATGACGTCGGCGTCGACCTCGTTGACCCGCTCGGGGCTGACCGCGTCGAAGCGCTTGTCCTCCTTGTTGGCGAGCTGCTGCCGCTCGGGGCGGCCCAGCCCGGTGTCACCGATCACGATGCCGGAGAAGGAGTCCGGGCCGTAGACCCGGATCGAGCCGGGCATGAAGCGCACGATGGAGATCTTCCGCTGGGCGGCGTCGCCGAGCTTCGCGCCGAAGTCCGCGGCCCGCTTCTCGTACGTGGTGAGCAGCTCGCGGGTCTGCTCCTCCTTGCCGAGCGCCTTGCCGTCGAGGAGGAGGTTCTCCTTCCAGGTGATGCCCACCTGCTCGGTGAACACCGTCGGGGCGATGGCGGCCAGCTCGTCGTAGAACTTCTCCTGGCGGAACTTGCTGCCCAGGATCAGGTCGGGCTTGAGGGCGTTGATCGCCTCCAGGTCGGGCTCGGTGACCACCCCGACCGGCTTGATCCCGGCCAGCTTCTCCTCGCCGAAGTAGGTCGGCCAGCCCTTCGCCTCGCCCGCGGTCGCCGCACCGACCGGTGTGATGCCCAGCGAGAGTGTTGTGTCGATCTTGTCTGTGTCGAGGACCACGACCCGCTTCGGGTCGGCCGGGACCTTGGTGGTGCCCATGGCGTGGGTGATCTCCCGGGTGTCCCCGGCGGCGGTGTCGGCGACGGGGTCGCTCTCTCCGCAGGCGGTGAGTCCGACGCTGAGGGCGACGGCCGCGGTGAGCACGGCGGCGAGACGACGCATCGATGTTCCTTTCACAGGGTTCCGCCGGCCGGTGGGCCGGAGGAGGAGGTGACGGAGGAGGCGGCCCGAGCGGGGGCTGCCAGGGAGGGGCTGGTGAGGGCCGGTACGACCAGCGGCGCGCCGGTCACCGGGCAGGGCACGACGACGCAGTCGAGCCCGAAGACGTCGCGGACCAGCTCCACGGTGAGGATCTCCCGGGGCGGGCCGGCGGCCACCACCCGGCCGGAGCGCATGGCGATCAGGTGGTCGGCGTACCGGGCGGCCTGGTTGAGGTCGTGCAGCACGGCGACCACGGTCCGGCCCCGCTCGGCGCGCAGCCGGTGCAGCAGGTCCAGCACCTCCACCTGATGGGCCAGGTCGAGGAAGGTGGTCGGCTCGTCCAGCAGCAACGCCTCGGTGTCCTGGGCCAGGGTCATCGCGATCCAGACCCGCTGCCGCTGCCCGCCGGAGAGGGTGTCCACCGGCCGGTCGGCGAGGCCGGCCACGTCGGCGAGCGCCATCGCCTCGTCGACGGCGGCGCTGTCCTGCTCCGACCACTGCCGCCACCACCGCTGGTACGGCTGCCGGCCCCGGCCGACCAGGTCGGCGACCGTGACCCCCTCGGGCACCAGCGGGCTCTGCGGCAGCACGCCGAGACGTTGGGCGACCTCCCGGGTCGGCAGGTCCCGGATCGCGGTGCCGTCGAGCAGCACCGCGCCCCGGCTGGGGGTGAGCAGCCGGGCCATGGTGCGCAGCAGCGTCGACTTGCCGCAGGCGTTCGGGCCGACGACGACCGTGAAGGCGTCGGCGGGCAGTTCGAGGTCGAGGCCGTCCAGGACGGTCCGCTCGTCGTAGCCGACGACCAGGTCGCGGGTGGAGAGCATCGCGGCTCCTCGGGAGGGGGCGACGGAAGGGAATACGGGTGGGACGGCGGGTCGAGGGGTGGAGACAGGATCGGGGGCGGTCGTGGGCATCAGGACGGCCTCCGGCGTCCGCGCAGCAGCAGGAAGATCAGGTACGGCCCGCCGATCGCGGCGGTCAGCACGCCCGCCGGGAGCTGGGTGGGGGCGAGCAGCCGGCGGCCGGCGAGGTCGGCGAGGACCAGCAGCAGCGCGCCGAGCAGGGCGGAGCAGAGCAGCGGGGGACGTTCGGCCCGGACCAGCCGGCGGGCGAGCTGGGGCGCGACCAGGGAGACGAAGTCGACGGCGCCGACCTGCGCGGTGACCATCGCGGCGGCGAGCACCCCGGTGCCGGCCAGGCCGATCCGGCGGGCGACCGGGCGGACGCCGATCCCGCGTGCGGTGTCGTCGTCCAGGGCGGTGCTGTTCAGTGCCCAGCCGGCCCAGAGCAGCACGGGCAGCAGCGCCAGCAGGGTGACCGCGATCCATGCCGCCTCGGTCCATCCCTTTCCGGCGAGGGTGCCGACCAGCCAGATCTGGGCGCGCATCCCGTCGATCGGGTCGACGGTCATCAGGACCACCTCGATCAGCGCCCGCAGCGCGAAGGCCACCGCGACCCCGGCGAGGACGAACCGCTGGGCGGCCAGCCCGTGCCGGGCACCGAGGGCGAGCACCAGTGCCGCCGCGGCCAGCCCGCCGAGCAGCGCCGCCGGGGCGACCAGGACGGCGGCTGCCCCGCCGGTCAGGGCGATGGTGGCGGCCAGCCCGGCCCCCTGGGTGATGCCGATGACGTCCGGGCTGGCCAGCGGGTTACGGGCCACGCTCTGGATCAGCGTGCCGGCGACGCCGAACGCCGCGCCGGCCACCGCCGCGAGCACGAGTCGGGGCAGCCGCAGGTCGAGCACCACCAGGTCGTACGGGGTGCCGGCGCCCGAGAGGGCGCGCAGCACGTCGGCCGGGGCGACGTACGGGGTGCCGAGGGAGAGGCTGAACACCCCGGCGGCGACGAGCAGCCCGGTCAACGCGGCGGCGACCAGCACCGGCCGGCGGCGTACCGGCACCCGTAGCGGGCCGAGGCGCAGCAGGGTCCGGCCGGGCGGGGCGGATCGGGGGCGGGCCCCGGTGGCGAGGGCGCTCACGCCGTGACCACCCGGGCGCGGCGGACGAGGAAGGCCAGCAGCGGGGCGCCGATCAGCGCGGTGATCACCCCGGCGGGCACCTCGCCGGGCGGGGCGACGAGCCGGCCGACGACGTCGGCGCCGAGCAGCAGGGCGGGTCCAAGCAGGGCGGCGACGGCGAGGGTCCACCGGTGGTCCGCGCCGACCAGGGCCCGGGCCAGATGCGGCACGGCGAGCCCGACGAACGCGATCGGCCCGGCCGCCGCCACGGCCGCCCCGGTGAGCAGCACCCCGGCCGCGCCGCCGCCGAGGCGGACCAGGCCGATGCGGTGGCCCAGTCCCCGGGCCACGTCGTCGCCGAGGGCGAGCGCGTCCAGGCCCCGGGCGACCAGGGCGGCCAGCACGAGCCCGGCGAGGACGAGCGGCAGCACCTGACCGGTGACGCCGACGTCCCGGCCGGTCAGCCCGCCGACCACCCAGAACCGGTACTCCTCGAAGGTGCGGGCGTCGATGCTGAGCAGCGCGTACACGACGGCGCCGAGACTGGCGTCGAGCGCGGCGCCGGTCAGCGCGAGGGTGACCGGCGAGGCGCCCTCGCGGGTCCGGTTGGCGACCGCGAACACGGCCAGGCCGGCCAGGAGCGCCCCGGCGACGCCGAACCAGACGTACCCGGCGAGGCTGCCGACGCCGAAGACGGCGATGGCCAGCACCACGCCGCACGACGCGCCGGCGCTGATGCCGAGGATGCGCGGCTCGGCCAGCGGGTTGCGGGTCAGCGCCTGGAACAGCACGCCGGCGACGGCGAGGGCGAGGCCGACGACGATGCCCAGGGTGGTGCGCGGCATCCGCAGCTCGCGCACGATGGTGGTGGCGTCCCCGCCGTCGGGGGCGACCAGCGCGTGCCACACGTCGTCGGGCGCGAGCGGCCGGCTGCCGAGGGCGAAGCTCGCGAGCACGGCGAGCGCCAGCACCGCCGCCGCCCCCACGGTGACGGCCACCCGTCGGCCCGACCCGCGGGCGGGCCGGCTGGCGGCCCGGATCGGCCGCGCGACGACGGTGGTCACGAAACTCCCTCAGCTTAGGTTCGGCTTACCTTAGCTGAGCTGCTCAGACCCGCCTAACCAACAGATGTCGATCCGGGATCGCGCGCGCCGTGCAGCATTCCCGCGCCCAGGGCGGCGGCCCCGAGGGCCGCCATGCCGGCCAGGCCGAGCCCGGAGGAGCCCTCCGCGCTGATCCCGCCGTCGCCGGTCGCCGCCCCACCGGAGGGCACGACGTCGTACGGCCGCATCATCTCGTTGTCCTCGTGCTCCAGCAGGTGGCAGTGCCAGGCGAAGCGGCCCGGAAGGTCGAACCGGGCCTTGATCCGGGTCACCTCCCCGGGGAGCACGGCCACCGTGTCCAGCCACCCGCGCTCGGCCGGGCTCGGCGGCTGCTGGCCGGTCGGCCCCCGCCCGGCCAGCTCGAACTGCACCTGGTGCAGGTGGATCGGGTGGGCGAACGGGGTGAAGTTGTGGAACTCCCAGACCTCCGTGCCGTGCAGCCGGGGCGTCTCGGTGACCGGCGCGTTCCAGCGCAGCGGCACCGCCCGGCCGGCCCGGTCGACAGTGCCCAGCAGCGCGGCCACCGGCCCGGCGCCGGGCGACGTCGACATCGTCTCGTTCAGCGACAGCCGGCGGACCCGTTCGGCCGGGCCGAGCGGTCGCGACGACGGCAGGTCGAGCTGGTCCGGCGGGACGCTGCGGTCCGGGCCGCTCGCCTCGGTGACGACGAGCTTCAGCACCTGGCCGGTGGTGTGCGGGTCGGCCGGCTCGAGGTCCGCCCCCGGGCCGCCGGACAGCCCGTCCGGGCCCTCGTTGACCAGGTACAGCTCGGTTCCCGCCGGCACGTCGGAGAAATCGACCACCGCGTCGACCCGGGAGCCGCCGCCCAGCGGCA
The DNA here is from genome assembly GCF_050948415.1 of Micromonospora sp. CA-111912. Classification (NCBI taxonomy): domain Bacteria; kingdom Bacillati; phylum Actinomycetota; class Actinomycetes; order Micromonosporales; family Micromonosporaceae; genus Micromonospora; species Micromonospora sp. CA-111912. The sequence continues at coordinate 2,489,737 of NZ_CP192007.1, read as the reverse complement.
GCTTGCCCAGTCGCACCGGCGCCGGCAGGAAGCCGCCGTCGCTGCCGAGCTGCCAGAACGGCACCGCCGGCCGGGCGGGCCGGGCCGTGGGGTGCGCCGCCACCGACAGCAGCAGGAACCGTGAGTTGCAGCCGTTGAGCAGGCGGAACCGGTAGCGCCGGCGTTCCACCTCCAGCACCGGCCAGGTGCGGCCGTTGACCACGATGGTGTCGGCGAAGACCGCCGGGTGCCAGATCGGCGACACGTCCGTCTCCGGCACGTACCGGCCGGGACGGCCGTCGAACTCGGCCCGGCTGGCCGGGTAGCGCAGCGAGCCGTCGGCGGTGAAGCTGCGGTCCTGGATCACCAGCGGGATCTCGTGGTGGCCGCGGGCGGAACCGCCGGCCGGGCCGGTCGCCGCGCCGGGGAGCACCCCGGGCGGCAGGTCGGCGGCGCCGCCGCGCAACAGGTACAGGCCGATCGGGCCGGCGTACATGGTCAACCGGGTCAGGCCGAGGGCGTGGTCGTGGTACCAGAGGGCGGTGGCGCGCTGGTCGTTGGCGTACTCGACGGTCGCCGCGCCGGGCGACCACCGGGTCCCCCGGTAGTCGGCGTACCGGTCGCCGAACTCGCGGTACGAGCTGCCGTACCGCGCGTACCCGGCCGGGAGGTCGCGGCAGTTCGGCAGGTACCAGGCCTCCGGGTGGCCGTCGCTCTCCTGCCGGTTGTGCCCGCCGTGCAGGTGCACGACGAGCGGCACCGGCCCCAGGTAGGGCCCCGGCGTGCGGCGGAAGTGGCCGGCGTGGTCCCGCCCCTCGTCGCCGCCGGCCGGGTTGGCCCAGTGCAGGGTGGGGTCCACCGGGAGCAGGTGCGGCAGGTGTCGGCCGCGCCGGTCGAGGAGTTGGTTGAGCCAGGTGACCCGGACGGGCCGGCCGGCCCGGGCCTCGATGGTGGGGCCCGGGTACCGGAAGCTGCCAGGGTGGGCCGCCGAGCCGAAGCCCCAGACGGTGGTGGGCGGCAACGACCGGGGCAGGACCTGCTGGCGGAACTGCCGCACCGCGACCGCGTACTCGTCGGCGTCGGGGCCCCCGAGGTCCCGGGGCATGGCCCGGGGAAGCGGGAGCGGGGTGACGTACTTCGGGATGTCGCGCGGGTCGAGCGGCGGGGCCGGACGCGGCCCGGCGACGGCCCACCCGGCCGGTGTCAGCGCGACCGCGCCACCCGCCGCCCCCGCGATGAGCAGACCTCTCCTGGAGACCATTCCCCCGCACCTCCCCCGCGTCGTCGTCCTGAGACCGAGGCTAGAGGGAATGAATTTCGCTCGAAGGGGCAAAAGCCGCCATCTTCTCGGAAACCCTCGTTCAGGCGATGACGGCACCATTCACCCCCATACGCTGGTCGCATGGAATTCGACCAGCACACCGTCGTGCTCCTGGCCTGGCCCGAGGACGCGCCGGAACTGCCCCGGGACGCTGCGGACCGGTTGCGCGACGCCCACCTGGCCCACCAGGCGGGGCTGGTGGAGCAGGGCCTCGTCCTGGCGGCCGGCCCCTTCCTCGACCCCGACGACGACCGGCTGCGCGGCTTCGCGGTGCTCGCGGTCGATCGGGCGGCGGCCCGCGAGCTGTACGGCAACGACCCGGCGGTCCGGGCCGGCCGGCTCGTCGTGCGGGTGATGAGCTGGCTGGTGCCGCAGGGCAACGTCCGGTTCGGCGGCGTGCCGATCCCCCGGTCGATGCTGGAGATGGCGGCGGGCGACTGAGCCGGGGCCGGCACGGGGCCGGGGGCCGCCGGGGTGGTCAGCCGGCGGCGTCCTCGCGGGGCGCCGGCACCCCGACACCGGCGTCGACCTGGTGGTCGGCCCAGACGTACTCCGTGGGCAGCAGCTCGGCGACCGGCACGGCGCGCAGCGCGTCCGCCGGGCCGACGATGACCCGGATCGACGGGAAGTAGTCCAGCAGCACCTGTCGGCACCGGCCGCACGGCGGGATGACGCCCCGTCCCCGGTCGCCCACGGCCACGATCGTCTCCAACTCGCCCGCGCCCTGAGTGGCGGCCGCCCCGATCGCGACCACCTCGGCGCACGGCCCACCGGTGAAGTGGTAGACGTTCACGCCGGTGAAGACCCGGCCGTCGGCGGTGCGGGCGGCGGCGGCGACGGTGTGGTTGTCGCTGCGACAGCGCAGCTTGGCGACCGCCGTGGCGGCCTGTACCAGCGCCCGGTCGGTGTCTCGCATGGTCATTCTCGGCGTCCCCGCGGTCGGTGTCGGTCGGCGGTCAACTCTAGACCGCGATAACCGGGGGGCGGCCGGCACTCGGGCTGCCTATCCTTGGCGACGACATGCAGAATCCAGCCGCTCCCGCCGCACCGGCCGCGTCCGACACCGTCCGCGAGCTGCACCGCCGCCTGCCCACCCTGATGTTCCGCGACCAGCGCCGGCTCCAGCGGCGCCTCGACGGCGCCCGGCGGCTGCGCGACCCGCAGCGGCGCGAGGCTGCCCTGGCCGAGATCACCGCCGACGTGGCCCGGGCCGAGCAGCGGCTCGCCGACCGTCGGGCGGCCGTGCCCGTGATCACCTACCCGGCCGGGCTGCCGGTCAGCGAACGCAGGGACGACATCGCCGCCGCGATCCGCGACCACCAGGTGGTGATCGTGGCCGGCGAGACCGGTTCCGGCAAGACCACCCAGCTGCCGAAGATCTGCCTGGAGCTGGGGCGTGGGGTGCACGGGCTGATCGGGCACACCCAGCCGCGCCGGCTGGCCGCCCGGACGGTGGCCGACCGGATCGCCGAGGAGCTGGGCACCGAGCTGGGCGACGTGGTCGGCTACAAGGTCCGCTTCCACGACCAGGTCGGCGACCGCAGCCTGGTGAAGCTGATGACCGACGGCATCCTGCTGGCCGAGTTGCAGACCGACCGGATGCTGCGCCAGTACGACACGCTGATCATCGACGAGGCGCACGAGCGCTCCCTCAACATCGACTTCATCCTGGGGTACCTGCGGCAGCTCCTCCCCCGCCGCCCCGACCTCAAGGTGATCATCACCTCGGCGACCATCGAGACCGGGCGGTTCGCCCGGCACTTCGCCGCCCCGCCCGTCGAGGGGGAGGCGGAGGGCAGACCGGCGCCGGTCGTCGAGGTGTCCGGACGGACGTACCCGGTGGAGCTGCGGTACCGGCCGCTGGTCGAGGTCACCGAAACCGAGGCCGACGAGACCGACGACGAGGAGAACGTCCGCGACCAGGTCCAGGCGATCGGCGACGCGGTGGAGGAGCTGGCCGCCGAGGGGCCGGGCGACATCCTGGTCTTCCTCTCCGGCGAGCGGGAGATCCGGGACACCGCCGACGCGCTGGCCAGGCTGGTGGAGAGGAAGCGGTCGCTGCTCGGCACCGAGATCCTGCCGCTGTACGCCCGGCTGTCCTCCGCCGAGCAGCACCGGGTGTTCGCCCCGCACGGCGGGCGCCGGGTGGTGCTGGCCACCAACGTCGCGGAGACCTCGCTGACCGTGCCCGGCATCAAGTACGTGGTGGACCCGGGCACCGCCCGGATCTCCCGGTACTCCAGCCGGCTGAAGGTGCAGCGGCTGCCGATCGAGCCGGTGTCCCAGGCATCGGCCAACCAGCGTAAGGGCCGCTGCGGGCGCACCTCGGACGGCATCTGCATCCGCCTCTACGACGAGCCGGACTTCCTGTCCCGCCCAGAGTTCACCGACCCGGAGATCCTGCGCACCAACCTGGCCTCGGTCATCCTCCAGATGACCTCGATCGGGCTGGGCGACGTCGCGGCGTTCCCGTTCATCGACCCGCCGGACCGGCGCAACGTCGCCGACGGGGTGAACCTGCTGCACGAGCTGGGCGCGCTCGACCCCGCCGAGACCGACCCGGACAAGCGGCTCACCCCGCTGGGCCGGCGGCTGGCCCAGCTCCCGGTCGACCCCCGGCTGGCCCGGATGGTCCTCGAGGGCGAGCGCAACGGCTGCGCCACCGAGGTGATGGTGATCGCTGCCGCGCTATCCATCCAGGACCCACGCGAGCGGCCGGCGGAGCGGCAGGCCCAGGCCGACCAGGCGCACGCCCGGTTCGCCGACCGGGAATCCGACTTCGTCGCGCTGCTGAACCTGTGGCGGTACCTGCGGGAACAGCAGCGGGAGCTGTCGTCGAGCGCGTTCCGCCGGATGTGCAAGGCGGAGTACCTCAACTACCTGCGGGTGCGCGAGTGGCAGGACATCGTCAGCCAGCTCCGCCAGGTGCTCCGTACCCCCGAGCAGGGCGACGGCCGACGGGGTGGGCGCGACGCGAAGGAGGCCGGGGCGGACGGCGGACGGCGCGGCCCGGCCGCGGACCTGCCGGAGGAGATCGACACCCCGAAGGTGCACCAGTCGCTGCTGGCCGGCCTGCTGTCCCACGTCGGGCTCAAGGACCCGCAGAAGCACGAGTACCTGGGCGCGCGGGGCGCGAAGTTCGCCCTGTTCCCGGGGTCGGCGCTGTTCAAGAAGCCGCCGCGCTGGGTGATGGCCGCCGAGTTGGTGGAGACCTCCCGGCTGTGGGGTCGGGTGGCCGGCCGGGTCGAGCCGGAGTGGGTCGAGCCGCTGGCCCAGCACCTGGTCAAGCGCAGCTACAGCGAGCCGCACTGGGAGAAGAAGCAGGCGGCGGTGCTGGCGTACGAGAAGGTCACCCTGTACGGCGTGCCGCTGGTCACCGCCCGGAAGGTGAACTTCGGCCGGATCGATTCGGCGCTGTCCCGGGAGCTGTTCATCCGGCACGCCCTGGTCGAGGGCGACTGGCAGACCCACCACCAGTTCTGGCAGGACAACCAGCGGCTGCTGACCGAGATCGCGGAGTTGGAGAACCGGGCCCGACGGCGGGACATCCTGGTCGACGACGAGACGATCTTCCAGTTCTACGACGAGCGGATCCCGGCCGACGTGGTATCCGGGCGGCACTTCGACGCCTGGTGGAAGCAGACCCGCCGGGAGCGGCCCGACCTGCTCACGTTCACCCGGGAGCTGCTGGTCAACGCCGGCCGGGGCGGGGTCGCCGAGGCCGACTACCCGGACGAGTGGCGGACGGAGGGCGTCGCCCTCCCGCTGACCTACACCTTCGATCCGGGCACCTCGACCGACGGGGTGACGGTGGACATCCCGCTGCCGCTGCTCAACCAGGTGCCGGTGGACAGCTTCGACTGGCAGGTCCCCGGCCTGCGCGAGGAGATGGTGATCGCGCTGATCCGGTCGCTGCCCAAGCCGGTCCGGCGCAACTTCGTCCCGGTCCCCGACTACGCCCGGGCGGCGCTCGCCGCGATCACCCCGGGCGAGGAGCCGCTGCTGGACGCGCTGACCCGGCAGCTGCGCCGGATGACCGGGGTGACCGTGCCCCGGGACGCCTGGGAACCGGCGAAACTCCCCGCCCACCTGCGGGTCAGCTTCCGGGTGCTCGACGAGGAGAACAAGCCCGTCGCCGAGGGCAAGGACCTGCCGGCCCTGCAACTCCAGCTCCGCCAGGAGGTGCGCCAGGTGGTGGCCGCCGCCGCGCCGGAGGTGGCCCGCACCGGGCTGACCCAGTGGAGCATCGGCGCCCTGCCACGCACCATCGAACAGGTCCGCGCGGGGTACGCGGTGACCGCGTACCCGGCGCTGGTCGACGAGGGGCAGACGGTCGGGGTGAAGGTCTTCGACTCCGAGGCCGAGCAGGCCGCCGCGCACTGGGCCGGCACCCGGCGGCTGCTGCGGCTGACCGTGCCGTCCCCGGCGAAGTTCCTCCAGGGGCGGCTGTCCAACGAGGCGAAGCTGGCGCTGAGCCGCAACCCGCACGGCGGCGTGCAGCAGCTCATCTCCGACGCCGCCGGGGCGGCGATCGACCGGCTGATCGCCGAGGCCGGCGGCCCCGCGTGGGACGCCGAGGGCTTCGCCGCGCTGCGCGAGCGGGTCCGCGCCGACCTGGTGGACACCGTGGTCGAGGTGATGGGGCGGGTGCGGCAGGTGCTCGCCGCCGGGTACGCCGTCGAGCAGCGGCTCGGCAAGACCCAGAACCTGGCCGTGGTTGCCGCCCTGGCCGACATCCGGGTCCAGCTCTCCGGCCTGGTGCACGCCGGCTTCATCACCGAGACCGGGTACGCCCGCCTAACCGACCTGCTGCGCTACCTGACCGCGATCGAACGGCGGCTGGACCGGCTGCCGGGCAACCCGCAGCGGGACCGCCAGCAGCAGGACCGGATCGCGGTGGTGCAGAAGGAGTACGCCGACCTGCTCGCCGCGCTGCCGCCGAGCCGACGGCAGTCGGCGGCGGTGCGGCAGATCCGCTGGATGATCGAGGAGTTGCGGGTGAACGTGTTCGCCCAGGCGCTCGGCACCCCGTACCCGGTCTCCGAGCAGCGGATCTACCGGGCGATGGACGACGCCGAGGGCCGCTGAGCCGTCCGGGGCGGGTCGGACCGGCCCTCCCCCGGGCGGTACGGCCGCCGCCGCCCGGGGACCGACGGCGTGCTGGCGGCGGGTCAGTGCACCGGCGCGGGCACCGCCCGGCCGACCGGGAGCCCCCGCACGGAGTTGGTCAGGCCGCCGGAGCGGGCCTCCGGGTACGCGTGCGCCCACCAGGCCCGGTTCTCCCGGTACCAGTGGAAGACCTCGGACAGCCCCTCGGCGAACGGGATCCGCGGCTCGAAGCCGAGCTCGTCGGAGATCTTGGTGTAGTCGAGCGAGTACCGCTGGTCCTGGACCTTGCGGTCGGCGACGTGCCGCACCCGTTCCCAGCCGGCCCCGGCGAGCAGCAGGATCTTCTCGGCCAGCGCCTTGTTGGTCAGCTCGACGTCGCCGCCGATGTTGTAGACCTCCCCGGCGCGGCCCTTGCCCAACACCAGCGCGATGGCCCGGCAGTGGTCGTCGACGTGCAGCCACTCCCGGACCGCGCCGCCGTCACCGTGCAGGGTGATGTCCCCACCGGTGAGCAGGCTGGTGACGAAGCGCGGGATGACCTTCTCCACGTGCTGGTAGGGCCCGTAGTTGTTGGCGCACCGGGTGATCGACACGTCGACGTCGAAGGTGCGCCAGTACGAGCGCACGACGTGGTCGCTGGCCGCCTTCGACGCCGCGTACGGCGAGTTGGGCTCCAGCACGCAGCGCTCGGTCCACGCGCCGTCGGTGATCGACCCGTATACCTCGTCGGTGGAGACGTGCACGACCCGGCCCACGCCGGCGCGGGCGCAGGCGGCCATCAGGCGGTGCGAGCCCATCACGTTCGTCTCGAAGAACGGGGCCGGGTCGTCGATGGAGCGGTCCACATGTGATTCGGCGGCGAAGTGCACCACCGCGTCGTGCCCGGGGACCAGGTCGGCGAGCAGCGGCCGGTCGCAGATGTCGCCGCGGACGAAGGCCAGGCGGGGGTGGCTGACGGGCAGGTTGTTGCGGTCGCTCGCGTAGGTCAGCTTGTCCAGGACCGTCACGTGGCAGTCCTCGAAGCCGGTGTACCGCCCGTTGAGCAGGCTCCGGGCGAAGTGTGACCCGATGAAGCCGGCACCGCCGGTAACCAGGATCCTCATGTGGTGGCCTCCCTGCCACGCGAAGCCCGCGCGTTCGACTTCGTCTTCGACAGGCCGACGGGGCGTCGTGCCTGTGCAAGGCTTCACCATAGGGGACCAACAGGAGCAACGCGGCTGATACAACGCCCTTAAGGACTATTTAACTCAAGCACGGCACAAGCGGACGGCAGGGTCGCAACATTCCCCCGACCGGGGTCCCTCACCTCGGCTCCACCCCGGGCGGGAGGCCGTCCGCCTCGATCGCGGTGTGCACGTAGTCCATCAGGATGCGGCGCAGCTCGCGCCCGGCGTGGGTGGGCACGACGTCGCGGCGGCGGGCCACGGCGATGGTCCGGCGCACCCCCGGCGGGGCCAGCCGGGTGACCCGGATGGCGGGGCGGCGGGCCACCACGATGCCGGGCACCAGCGCCACCCCGAGCCCGGCCTCGACGAAGCTGAGCACGGCGTCCATCTCGCCGCCGTCGACGGAGAGGGTGGGCTCGAAGCCGGCCTCCCGGCATGCCTGGAGGGTGGCGTCGCGCAGGTCGTAGCCCTCGCGGAACATGACCAGCGGCTGGCCGCGCAGGTCGGTGACGCGCAGTTCGCCGGCCGCCGAGGTGCCGGGGACCTCGTCGAGCGAGGCCACCACCAGGCTCTCCCGCAGGATCTCCTCGGTGTGCAGCCCCGGATCCGCGCCGTGCGCGGGCATGATGATCAACGCCAGGTCGAGGTCGCCGCGGAGCAGGTCGCGGACCAGGTTCTGCGAGCCGCCCTCCTCCACCCGCAGGTCGACGCCGGGGTGGGCGTCGCGGAACCGGCGCAGCACCGGCGGGGCGAGCGCGGTGGCCAGGCTCGGGGTGGCGCCGAGCCGGACCCGGCCGCGCCGCAGCCCGACCAGTTCCTGGACCTCGCGGGTGGCGGTCTCGACGTCGGCGAGGATCCGCCTGGCCAGCGGGAGCAGCACCTCGCCGGCGGCGGTGAGGGCGATGTTGCCCCGCACCCGCTCGAACAGCGGTGCCCCGAGGTCGGCCTCCAGGGCGTGAATTTGCTTACTCAACGAGGGCTGGGTTATGCCGACGACATCGGCCGCCTGGGTGAAATGTCGCACTTCCGCGACTGCGACGAAGTAGCGGAGCTGATGGAGCTGCATCTACATAGCCTATGGCTATCAAGACTGCGAGGTCGATGCATTGGACGACTGGTCGAAGTGCTCCTAGCGTCGGTCGAGTGGTACTCACGAAAACTCGGTCGCCCATCCGCTCCAACGTCGGCCTGAAGGCCGTCATGGCGGTGACGGGCATCCTCCTCATGCTGTTCCTGATCGCCCACATGCTCGGCAACCTGAAGATCTTCACCGGCGAGACCGCGTTCGACCACTACGGGCACTGGCTGCGCGACCTCGGCACGCCGCTGCTCCCGTCGACCTGGTTCCTGTGGATCCAGCGCACGGCGCTGCTGGTGGCCGTGCTGGGCCACATCGCCGCCGCCACGGTGCTCGCCGCGCGCGCCCGCGCCGCCCGCCCGGTGCGGTACGCCCACCGCAAGGCGATCCGGGGCAGCTACGCGGCCCGCACCATGCGCTGGGGTGGGGTGATCATCCTGCTCTTCGTGATCTACCACATCCTGGACCTGACCACCGGTCACCTGAACCCCAAGGGCGATCCCAGCAACCCGTACGGCAACGTGGTCGCCGACTTCGCGCCGGAGCGTTGGTACGTCACGCTCTTCTACACCCTGGCGATCGTGGCGCTCGGCTTCCACCTGCGCCACGGGGCGTTCAGCGCATTCCGCAGCCTCGGCCAGCAGACCCCCGGGGGCGAGCGCCGGGCGCGTGCCGCCGCACTCGTCCTCGCCGTCGTGCTCTGCGCCGGCTACCTGGCGGTCCCGTTCGCCGTACTCACCGGATTGGTGGCCTGACCATGGATCTGTTCACCGAGGGCGACCCGATCGCCGACACGTCGGCTCCCGGCGGCCCGGTCGAGGCCCGCTGGGACACCCGCCGCTTCGAGGCCAAGCTGGTCAACCCGGCCAACCGCCGCAAGATGACGGTGATCGTGGTGGGCACCGGCCTGGCCGGCGGGTCGGCCGCCGCCACGCTGGCCGAGCAGGGCTACCGCGTCAGGTCGTACTGCTACCAGGACAGCCCGCGCCGGGCCCACTCGATCGCCGCGCAGGGCGGCATCAACGCCGCCAAGAACTACCGCAACGACGGCGACTCGGTGCACCGGCTGTTCTACGACACCGTCAAGGGCGGCGACTTCCGCTCCCGGGAGTCGAACGTGCACCGGCTGGCCGAGGTGTCGGTCAACATCATCGACCAGTGCGTCGCCCAGGGCGTGCCCTTCGCCCGCGAGTACGGCGGCCTGCTCGACACCCGCTCGTTCGGCGGCGCGCAGGTGCAGCGCACCTTCTACGCCCGGGGCCAGACGGGCCAGCAGCTGCTGCTCGGGGCGTACCAGGCGCTGGAGCGGCAGATCGGCCTGGGCAACGTCGAGATGAACGCCCGGCACGAGATGCTGGAGCTGGTCGTCGTCGACGGACGGGCCCGGGGCATCGTGGTCCGGAACCTGGTCACCGGCGTGATCAGCACCGAGATGGCCGACGCGGTGGTGCTCGCCTCCGGCGGGTACGGCAACGTCTTCTACCTCTCCACCAATGCCAAGGGCTGCAACGTCACCGCGACCTGGCGGGCGCACCGCAAGGGCGCCTACTTCGCCAACCCCTGCTACACCCAGATCCACCCGACCTGCATCCCCGTCTCCGGCGACCACCAGTCGAAGCTGACGCTGATGAGCGAGTCGCTGCGCAACGACGGCCGGGTGTGGGTGCCGAAGGCCACCGGCGACGACCGCGCGCCCCGGGACATCCCCGAGGACGAGCGGGACTACTACCTGGAGCGGATCTACCCCTCCTTCGGCAACCTGGTGCCCCGGGACATCGCCTCCCGGGCCGCGAAGAACGTCTGCGACTCCGGCCGGGGCGTCGGGCCGACCAAGCTCGGCGTCTACCTCGACTTCGCCGACGCGATCGACCGGCTCGGCCGCAAGGCCATCGAGGCCAAGTACGGCAACCTCTTCGAGATGTACGAGCGGATCACCGGCGAGGACCCGTACCAGGTCCCGATGCGGATCTACCCCGCCGTGCACTACACGATGGGCGGCCTCTGGGTCGACTACGACCTCCAGTCGACCATCCCCGGGCTGTTCGTGATCGGCGAGGCGAACTTCTCCGACCACGGTGCGAACCGGCTCGGCGCCTCGGCGCTGATGCAGGGCCTGGCCGACGGCTACTTCGTGCTGCCCAGCACCATCGCCAACTACCTGGCCTCCGGGCCGCTGGAGAAGGTCGACGCCAGCCACCCGGCGGCGGTCGAGGCCCGCGCCGACGTGGAGGATCGCGTCCGGCGGCTGCTGGCGGTCGACGGCGACCGGACGGTCGACTCGTTCCACCGCGAGCTGGGCCAGATCATGTGGGAGCACTGCGGGATGGAGCGCAGCGAGGCCGGGCTGCGCAAGGCGATCGACGAGATCCGCGCGCTGCGCGAGGAGTTCTGGCAGCGGGTCCGGGTGCCGGGCGACGGCGAGGGGCTCAACCAGTCGCTGGAGAAGGCCGGCCGGGTGGCCGACTTCTTCGAGCTGGCCGAGCTGATGTGTGTCGACGCCCTGCACCGCGAGGAGTCCTGCGGCGGTCACTTCCGGGCCGAGCACCAGACCCCGGACGGCGAGGCGCAGCGCGACGACGACCGGTTCGCCTACGTGGCGGCCTGGGAGTACACCACCCCCGGTGAGCCGGCCGTGCTGCACAGGGAAGACCTGAAGTTCGAATACGTGCACCCGACGCAGCGGAGCTACAAGTGAACCTGACCCTGCGCATCTGGCGCCAGCCCGGCCCCGAGGACAAGGGTCGGATGGTGACCTACCAGGTCGAGGACGTCTCCCCCGACATGTCGTTCCTGGAGATGCTCGACGTGCTCAACGAGCGGCTGATCCTCTCCGGGGAGGAGCCGGTGGCGTTCGACCACGACTGCCGCGAGGGCATCTGCGGCATGTGCGGCCTGATGATCAACGGCGACGCGCACGGGCCGCAGCGCGGCACCACCGCGTGCCAGCTGCACATGCGGCAGTTCTCCGACGGCGACACGATCGACATCGAGCCGTGGCGGGCCCGCGCCTTCCCGGTCATCAAGGACCTGGTGGTCGACCGGGACGCCTTCGACAAGATCATCGCTGCCGGCGGGTACATCACCGCGCCGACCGGCAGCGCCCCCGACGCGCACGCCACGCCGGTGGCCAAGGCCGACGCGGACGCCGCATTCGAGTCGGCCGCCTGCATCGGCTGCGGGGCCTGCGTGGCGGCCTGCCCGAACGGCTCCGGCATGCTCTTCACCGCCGCCAAGCTCACCCAGCTCTCGCTGCTGCCGCAGGGCCAGCCCGAGCGGTACACCCGGGTGATCGGGATGGTCGACGCGCACGACGAGGCCGGCTTCGGCGGCTGCACCAACGCCGGCGAGTGCACGGCGGTCTGCCCGAAGGGCATCCCGCTGAACACCATCGGCCGACTCAACCGCGACTACCTCACGGCGACCGCCAAGGGCCGCGGCACCCCGGGCTCCTGACCCGACCGCACCCCGACGACCGACCGCCGCGCCCCACCGAGGGCCGGCGGTCGGTCCGTCTCCAGCCCAGCTCAACGTACGGCTCAGATCAGCGCGCTCCAGGTCACCGGGCCGACGAGACCATCGGCGACGAGACCGTTGCGGCTCTGGAAGCCGCGTACCGCGCTGGTGGTGACCGAACCGAAACCGCCGTCCACGACGAGGCCCGCGCCCCGGCCGTTGAGCGCGGTCTGCAGGCCGCGGACCAGGTCGCCGGAGTTGCCCTCCTGCAGGGGCAGGACGAGGGCCGTCCAGGTGATCGGGCCGACCATGCCGTCGGCGTAGAGGCCTCGCCCGCTCTGGAACGACCTGACCGCCGAGGCGCAGGCCGGCCCGAAGACGCCGTCCACGACGACGGAGATGCCGCGCGCCCGCACCAGGTACTGGATCACCTTGGGCGCCCACCCCGACGCGCCCTGGCTGACGCTCGGGTAGCCGGTGCTGCCGACGGGGGCCGTCGAGCCGAGGGTGATACCCCGGTTGGCCAGGAAGACCCGGGGGTCCGTCGAGGTCAACCGGGGTCGGTGGATCTCGAAGTGCAGGTGCGGGCCGGTCGAGTTGCCGGTGGTGCCCATCAGGCCGATCAGCTGTCCGCAGCTGACCTGCTGGCCGTCGCTGACCAGCACCCGGTGGAGGTGGCCGTAGTAGGAGAAGTAGCTGTCGGCGTGGTTGAGGTGGACGCTGTTGCCGCTGCGACCGCCCAGGGGGCCGCTCGACGTGTCGCCCGGGTACGAGTTGGTCTTGATGTCCCGGACCGTTCCGGCGGCCGTCGCGTAGACCGGGGTGCCCTGGCTGTTCGCCACGTCCCAGCCCGTGTGGGTGGGGCGGCCGGGGGTCTTGTATCCGGAGGTCAGCGCGCCGAGCGTCGGGTTGCTCCAGCCGGCGACCGCCGCCATCGCCGGGCTGGGCACGCCGACGACCCCGACCCCGATCCCGACGCCCAGCGCCGTGAGGAGGGTGCGGCGCCGAGCCGGCGCGTCGAGTAGGCGGCCCGGTTCCGAATCGTCGCTCATTGTTGTCTCCCGATGCTCGTGTCGTGGCCGGTGGACGATCCGGTGGCGGCCATCGTAGATCTTCCATATCGACGGATCAATATCCGGACCGCTGCGGGAGCCGCAGGCGGAGCAGGCCATCGCCGGGTCGACGTGCGAGCCACCGGCGCCCGCGCCTCCGGTTCAACGGCCCCGACGCGGGTAGCAGTTCCGTAGCGGCGGCACCGACGAGGGGACGATGACGACATGAAGGCACTGACCTGGCAGGGCAAACGGGACGTCCGGGTCGAGGAGGTGCCGGACCCGCGCATCGAGGAGCCGACCGATGCCGTCGTCCGGATCACCTCCACCGCGATCTGCGGCTCCGACCTGCACCTGTACGAGGTGCTGGGGCCGTACCTGAAGCCCGGCGACGTGCTGGGCCACGAGCCGATGGGGATCGTCGAGGAGGTCGGGTCCGGGGTGACCCGGCTCAAGCCGGGCGACCGCGTGGTGGTCCCGTTCAACATCTCCTGCGGCTCCTGCTGGATGTGCGACCGGCAGCTCTACGCCCAGTGCGAGACCACCCAGGTGACCTCGGAGGGCAAGGGCGCCGCCCTGTTCGGCTACACCTCGCTGTACGGCTCGGTGCCCGGCGGGCAGGCCGAGTACCTGCGGGTGCCGCACGCCCAGTTCGGGCCGATCAAGGTCCCGGAGACCGGCCCGGACGAGCGCTGGCTGTACCTGTCCGACATCCTGCCCACCGCCTGGCAGGCGGTGCGGTACGCCGACACCCCGCCCGGCGGCACCCTCGCGGTGTTCGGGCTGGGCCCGGTGGGGCAGCTCTGCGCCCGGATCGGCCGGCACCTCGGCGCCGACCGGGTGATCGGGCTGGACCTGGTGCCGGAGCGGCTGGAGATGGCCCGCCGGCACGGCATCGAGACGCTCGACGTCAGCCGGCTCGACAACGTGCCCGACGCGCTGATCGACCTGGTCGACGGGCGCGGACCGGACGCGGTGATCGACGCGGTCGGCATGGAGGCGCACGGCTCCACCTCGGGCAAGCTGGCGCAGGCTGCGGCCGGGATGCTGCCGGACAAGCTGGCCCGGACCATGACGGACAGGGCGGGCGTGGACCGGCTGACCGTGCTGCACGCCGCGCTGAAGGCGGTCCGCCGGGGCGGCACCGTGTCGATCTCCGGGGTGTACGGCGGGGAGGTCGACCCGCTGCCGCTGATGGAGATGTTCGACCGGGGCGTCCAGGTTCGGATGGGGCAGTGTCACGTGCGCCGGTGGACCGACGAGATCATCCCGCTGCTCTCCGGCGACGGCGACCCGCTGGGCGTGGAGGACCTGCGGACCCACCGGATGCCGCTGACGCAGGCGGCGCAGGCGTACCAGATGTTCCAGAAGAAGGAGGACGGCTGCGTCAAGGTCGTGCTCGCGCCGTGACCCGTACGGTCGTCGGCCGGCGGCCCCGATGACCGGTTTCGGGGCCCACAGGAATCGATCTACTCCCCTAGGGTGGCGATGGTACGGATGATCAGCCACCACCGACGGGGGAGACGAATGACGATCAGGGTGAACCGCAGGGCTGCGCTGGGGCTCGGCACGGTGGCGACCGCCGGCACGGTGCTCGGCGCCGGCACGCCGGCCTCCGCCGCCGCCTCGCGCCCCCGGGCGGCGGCCACCGCGGCCGAGGCCGCGAGCTGGGTGGCTGCCAGGTACGCCCAGGAGTCCTCCCGGGCCGGCGGCAACTGGCAGGCGTACGTGACCGTCGCCAACTCGTCCGGTGCCCCGCTGGTGGCCGTCGCCGACGAGGCGGACGCCCAGATCGAGGCGTACAGCGTGAACAAGATCGCGGTGGCCACCGCGGTGCTGGACAAGGTCGACCGGGGGCTGCTCACGCTCGCCCAGCAGGTCGACGTGACGGCGTCGATCGTGGTGCCCGGCGGGGACGGGATCTTCAGCCTGGACGGCGCGTACCCGAGCAGTGTCACCCTGGGGCACGCGCTGGCGAACCTGCTCACCGTCTCCGACGACACCGCCGTCCGGCTCTGCGGCCTGGTCTGCCCGGCGGCCGAGCTGAACCAGATCCTGGTGGCGAAGGGCTTCCCGAACACGCAGGTGCAGCCGGTGGCCAACCCGAACCGGTTCTTCCTCGGCACCAGCACCCCCCGCGAGGCGCACAACCTGCTGCGGGCGCTGGTCGCCGGCACGCTGCTGTCGGCGTCCTCGACGGCGTTCCTGCTCGGGCTGCTGCGCTCCCCCGTCGCGTTCACCGACGGCATCCGGCGCGAGATGTCCTCCGCGCAGCGGGCCCGGATCGCCACCAAGGCGGGCTGGTTCGGCAGCGCCCGGCACGAGGCCGGGGTGATCTTCGACTCCGCCGGCGCGGCGGTGCTGACGTACACCCTGTTCGCCGACGGGCAGGCCGACGCGGGCAACTTCGGCGCGACCCACCCGGCGGTGCAGGCCCGGGCCCGAATGGGGCGCAGCTTCCTGGCCGCCGTCGACGGGCTGACCGGCGGCGGTGCCATCCACCGGCCGGCCGTGCAGCGGCCGAGCAACGGCGGCTGACCAGGCCGGGCCACCGCGCCCGCTCCTCCTGCGCATACCGCCGCTCGAACTCGACGATCCCCCGTCCCTGGCACCCGCGCGGCCGAGCCGACCGGCGCGCGGGTGGGGCGGCGGACTACCGTTGACTGGCGGGACACCGGCGGAGGGGGCACCACGATGGGGGAACCAGCGGAACGGGCCGTTGCGCGGGCACTCGGGCGGCGGCTGCGCGGCGCGGCCGGGCTGGCCGCGCTCGCCGGCCTGGCCTGGGTGGCGCGGGACGTTCCGGCGGCGCTGGGCGGGCGGCTGACCGGGGCGCGCGCCGCGCGGGCGGCCCGCTCGCCGCAGTTCCGCGACGGCACCTTCCACAACCGGCCGAGCACCCGCACGTCGCCCGGCGCGTTCGACCGCAACCTGGTCCGCGAGCTGATCTTCGGCAAGCAGAAGCGCCGGCCGGCCGCCGCCGTCCCGCTGCTGCGCCCGGCCGACGTGCCCGCCGCGACCGAGCGCGAGCTCAACGTCGTCTGGTACGGCCACGCGTCGGCGCTGATCGAGATCGAGGGGCGCCGGGTGCTGATCGACCCGGTGTGGAGCGACCGGTGCTCGCCGTCGGCGCTGGTCGGGCCGCGGCGGCTGCACGAGCCGCCGGTCGGCCTCGACGAGCTGCCCGCCGTGGACGCGATCCTGATCTCCCACGACCACTACGACCACCTCGACATGGCCACCGTGCGGGCGCTGTTGACCGGGCAGTCGGCACCGTTCCTGGTGCCGCTGGGCGTCGGCGCCCACCTGGACCGCTGGGGCGTGCCGGAGCACCGGATCATCGAGCTGGACTGGTCGGAGAGCCACTGGGTCGGGCCGCTGACGATCACCGCCACCGCCGCCCAGCACTTCTCCGGCCGGGGGCTGCGCCGCGACGGCACGCTGTGGAGCTCGTGGGTGGTGGCCGGCGCGCACCGCCGCCTGTTCTACACCGGCGACTCCGGCTACTTCGACGGGTACGCCGAGATCGGCGCGGAGCACGGCCCGTTCGACGTCACGCTGATGCAGATCGGCGCGTACGACCGGGCGTGGCCGGGCATCCACATGTTCCCGGAGGAGGCCGTGGCGGCCCACCTCGACCTGCGCGGCGGGCTGCTCGTCCCGGTGCACTGGGCGACGTTCAACCTGGCCCTGCACGACTGGTCGGAGCCGGTGGACCGGATCTGGGCCGAGGCGAAGGCCCGCGACGTGCGGCTGGCCGTGCCCCGCCCCGGCGAGCGGGTGGTGGTCGACGACCCGCCCGCGGTCGACGGCTGGTGGCAGTCGATCGCCTGAGCGCCCGCGCCGCCCCGTCCGCGCCGCGCTGCCCGCGTGCCCTTACAGCACGAAGGCGTCCGTCCACAGCGCTCCGGAGCGGCCGGAGAGGGCGTCCAGCATCGCCACCGCCTGGCCGTCGGTGAGCTGCGCGACGAAGTCGATGATCGCCCGCCCCCGGGCTCGGCCGACCCGGTCCGGGGTGCGCGGGTGCAGCTCCGCCTCAGCCAGCTCGACCAGGTCGTGCAGCCGACGCGGCAACCGGGACTCCTCCTCCGGGTCGAGCAGCCACTCCCACAGCGCCTCGACGAGGGTGTCCAGCAGCCGGGCCTGGCCGCGTTGGTGCAGGGCGAGGTCCGGCCGGGCCAGCACGAACCGGTGGTGGACGAACTTGAGCACCTGCACCTCGTGCCACTGCGCCGGGGCGAGCAGCACGTGCCCGGAGCGCATCGACGGGGCCTCGGCGACGGTGATCGCGTCGACGAACCGGGTGGTCCACCGGGCGGAGAACCGGGCCACGTACTGCTCCGCCTCGACAGAGCCGTCGAACGGCATGGCCAGCAGCCCCTCGACCAGTTCCTCGCGGACGTGCTCGACGGCGGCGGCGAACGCCTCGTCGTCGGTGATCCAGGCGTCCTTGCGGTGCAACTGCCGGCGCAGCCGCTCGATCGCCGCCCCGGGCCGCCGGGCCGCCCCGGCCAGGGCCGGCTCGGTGACCGCCCGGAAGTGCCCGTTCTCCCGCTGCCAGGCCGTCAGCTCGGCGGCCACGGCCCCCTGCTGGAGCACCCCGACCCGGTAGAAGTCCTCCACGTCGTGGATGGCGTACGCGATGTCGTCGGCGGTGTCCATCACCGACGCCTCGACGGTCTGCTGCCAGTCGGCGATCCGCCCGACGAACGGCTCCCGGGCCTGCCGCAGGTCGGCCAGCTCCGTGCGGTACGCGCCGAACTTGGCCGAGCCGCTGTCCGGGTCGGCGGGCGGGGCGGCGGCGCCCCGGGGCGGCGGGTCGAGGTGCCGGGGGTGCGGGTCCGGATGGTCCAGCCGGGTCCACGGGTACTTCAGCAGGGCCGCCCGGACCGCCGCGGTCAGGTCGAGGCCGGTGGTCGCCGCGCCCCGGATCTCGGTGCTGGTGACGATCCGGTACGACTGTGCGTTGCCCTCGAACCCGTCGGCCAGGCCAAGCCGGTGCCGGGCCAGCCGGTCGAGCACCCGCTCCCCGAGGTGCCCGAACGGCGGGTGGCCGAGGTCGTGGGCGAGCGCGGCGGCCTCCACCACGTCCGGGTCGCAGCCGCCCAGCTTCTCCAGCAGACCCCGCCAGCGATCGTCGGCGGTGAGCCGCTCGGCGATCGCCCGGGCCACCTGGGCCACCTTGAGGCTGTGGGTGAGCCGGTTGTGCACGAGCAGCCCGGAGCCGCCGGGGCTGATCACCTGGGTGACCCCGCCCAGCCGGGTGAAGAAGGGCGAGGCCACGATCCGGTCCCGGTCGGCCCGGAACGGGCTGCCGGCGAGATCGCCGAGGGCCCGGGCGCTACCGCCGAAGAGCCGACGCGCCCGCGGGTCAGCGGGAGGTTCCATGATCGCCACGCTAGTGCGGTGTCGACAGATGTTCACCGCGTTTCCGGTCACGTTTTGTGGATCCTCACGGGTCGGGCGGCCCACCGGGGCGGCTCCGGCTGAACGCCTGGCCCCGACCAGGCATCATGTCGCCCATGAAGATCACCGGCGGCGGCGACTCCGGCGGCCAGGGGCCCTGCCCCTGCCGCAAGCCGACCCACTGCCATGCCACGGGCCACTGCCACGGCGAGGTCGGCGCGCGTCGTCAGGGACCCGGCTGCAAGGGCCGCAAGGGGGCCCTGGACTCCTGTGGCGACGACCCTTGCAGCAGCCCGGGCTGCTGCGACTTCGGGCTCTACTCCACCCTGCTCACCCTGGGCGCCGCCGTCGCGGCCGCCGCCGGCAGCAAGGCACCCGCCCACCGGGGCCGGACGGCCGGCACTCGGCCGGGACCGCTGGACCGGGCCGGCCTCGCCGCGATCCGCGGCTACCGCCGGTGGCTGTCGCACCGCTGGCCGGGGCAGTGCCGGTACACCCCGAGCTGCAGCGCGTACGGACTCGCCGCCGTCGACCGGTACGGGCTGGCCGTCGGCGGGCGACTCGCGGCGGCCCGGCTACGCCGTTGCCGGCCGCAGGTGCCGCTCGGAACCGCCGACCCGCTGCCCTGACCGCCCCCGCCGCTCAGCTTGGGATGAAGCTGGGGAAGCCGTTGGGATCAGGACCAGCCACCCGCTCCTCGGGCGGCGTGCGCGGGCGGCGGGTCAGGGCGGCGGCGTCGGGGGCGGACGGCACAATGCAGGGCGGAACCCACTCAGAAGGCGGATCAGATCGTGACCCAGTCTGTGCACCAGCGGATCGCCGACGAGCTCGGCGTCGCCGAACGACAGGTACGGGCGGCCGTGGAGCTGCTCGACGGCGGCTCCACCGTGCCGTTCATCGCCCGCTACCGCAAGGAGGCCACCGGCCTGCTCGACGACGCCCAGCTGCGCACCCTGGAGGAGCGGCTGCGCTACCTGCGTGAGCTCGACGAGCGTCGCGCCGCGGTGCTGGAGTCCATCCGCGGCCAGGGCAAGCTCGACGAGGCCCTGGAAGCGCAGATCATGGCGGCCGACTCGAAGTCCCGGCTGGAGGACATCTACCTGCCGTACAAGCCGAAGCGGCGGACCCGGGCGCAGATCGCCCGCGAGGCCGGGCTGGAGCCGCTGGCCGAGGCGCTGCTGACCGACCCGGGGCAGGACCCTCGGGAGCGGGCCGCCGGGTTCGTCGACGCCGAGCGGGGGGTGGCCGACGCCGCCGCCGCGCTGGACGGTGCGCGGGCCATCCTCATCGAGCGGTTCGCCGAGGACGCTGACCTGATCGGCACGCTGCGCGAGCAGATGTGGTCGCGGGGGCGGCTGGTCTCCCGGGTACGCGACGGTCAGGAGTCGGCCGGGGCGAAGTTCGCCGACTACTTCGACTTCGCCGAGCCGTACCCGAAGCTGCCCTCGCACCGGATCCTGGCGATGCTCCGGGGCGAGAAGGAGGGCGTGCTCGACCTGACGATGGCCCCGGAGACCGAGGGCGACCCCGACGCCGCGCCGACCGGCCCCAGCCGGTACGAGGGAGCGATCGCCGGCCGGTTCGGGGTCACCGACCACGGCCGGCCCGCCGACCGGTGGCTGGCCGACACGGTGCGCTGGGCCTGGCGCACCCGGATCCTCATCCACCTCGGCGCCGACCTGCGGATGCGGCTGTGGCAGGCGGCCGAGGAGGAGGCCGTCCGGGTCTTCGCCACCAACCTGCGCGACCTGCTGCTCGCCGCCCCCGCCGGCACCCGGCCGACCATGGGCCTCGACCCGGGCCTGCGCACCGGGGTGAAGGTCGCGGTGGTCGACGCCACCGGCAAGGTGGTGGCCACCGACACGATCTACCCGCACGAGCCGCGCCGGCAGTGGGACGCCTCGATCGACACCCTCGCCCGGCTGGCCGGGGCGCACGGCGTCGAGCTGATCGCCATCGGCAACGGCACCGCCAGCCGGGAGACCGACAAGCTCGCCGGTGACCTGATCAAGCGGCACCCGGAGCTGCCGCTGACCAAGGTGGTGGTCTCCGAGGCCGGGGCGTCGGTCTACTCCGCCTCCGCGTACGCCTCGCAGGAGCTGCCCGAGCTGGACGTGTCGCTGCGCGGCGCGGTCTCCATCGCCCGCCGGCTCCAGGACCCGCTCGCCGAGCTGGTCAAGATCGACCCGCGCTCGATCGGCGTCGGTCAGTACCAGCACGACCTGTCCGAGGTGAAGCTCTCCCGGTCGCTGGACGCCGTGGTCGAGGACTGCGTGAACGCCGTCGGCGTGGACGTCAACACCGCCTCCGCGCCGCTGCTGACCCGGGTCTCCGGCATCGGCGCCGGGCTGGCGGAGAACATCGTGCTGCACCGGGACGCCAACGGCCCGTTCCGCTCCCGCAAGGAGCTGAAGAAGGTGGCCCGCCTCGGCCCGAAGGCGTTCGAGCAGTGCGCCGGCTTCCTGCGCATCCCCGGCGGCGACGACCCGCTGGACTCCTCCAGCGTGCACCCGGAGGCATACCCGGTGGTGCGGCGGATCCTCACCCGCACCGGGCAGGACCTGCGCTCGCTGATCGGGCAGAGCACGATCCTGCGCGGCCTGCGGGCCACCGACTTCGTCGACGACACGTTCGGCCTGCCCACCGTCACCGACATCCTGGCCGAGCTGGAGAAGCCCGGGCGGGACCCGCGACCGGAGTTCCGGACCGCGACGTTCGTCGAGGGCGTGGAGAAGATCGGCGACCTGACCCCCGGCATGGTGCTGGAGGGCGTGGTCACCAACGTGGCGGCGTTCGGCGCGTTCGTCGACGTCGGCGTGCACCAGGACGGCCTGGTGCACGTGTCGGCGATGTCCCGCACCTTCGTCAAGGACCCGCGCGACGTGGTGAAGTCGGGCGACGTGGTCCGGGTCAGGGTGCTCGACATCGACGTGCCGCGCAAGCGGATCTCGCTGACGCTGCGGCTGGAAAACGAGACCGAGGCGGGCCGGCGTGGCCCGGACGACGGGCGACGCGAGCGCGGCGGCCGGGGCGAGCCATCCGGGGGCGGGCGGGGCGAGCAGTCCGGCGGCGGGCGGGGCGAGCCGTCCGGCGGCGGCCGGGGGAAGCAGTCCGGCGGCGGCCAGGGGCGGGGCGGTCCCCGTGGGGACGGCCAGGGGCGCGGCGGCTCGCAGCAGCGGTCGGGCCGGGGCGGCGGGACTCCCCCGCCCGCCGACGGGCCGATGGCCGAGGCGCTGCGCCGGGCCGGCCTGGCCTGACCGGTCGCGGTGGGGCGGGCGCGGCGCGTACCGTCGCCGGCATGGGTGGCGACGACGACGTCCAGTGGCGGGAGCGGCAGCGGCGGGCGGTGCGCGCGCACGCCGAGGCGGACGAGCGGCGGCGGGCGGCCGAACGCGCCGAGGCGGCACAGATCGTGGCCTGGTTCACGGCCGAGGCGACCCGGCGCGGGCTGCGGCCGACCCGGCTGGCCGCCGTGCCGTACGCGGGCCAGGGTCGGTACCGCACCCGGCTCACCGGTTGGTACGTCGACCGGGCCCGTTCCCGCGCGGTGGACACCGCCGGCCGGTGGTACCTGCTGACCGTCCCGGCGGGCCTGCGGGCCCGGCTCCTCGGCGCCGACCCGCAGCCCGTCCCCGCGCCCCTGATCGTCGGCGAGGGTGGCCGGGACGGCGATTCGGTCCCGCTGCGTGACCTGCTCACCCGGCGGCTGGCCGCCGGCGACGACTGGTGACCCGGGGCGACCCGGCCGGGGATGTCGCGTCAGCCGCCGGCCGGCCGGGACCGGGCCGTGCGGCGGCGGACCCGCCGGGCCACGTGCCACCACCAGGCCTGCTGCACACCCAGGGTGGCCAGCCCGGCTAGCACGATCGCGCACAGGTTGATCACCAGCTGCAGCGCCGACCCGGCCGCCTCGTGCCACACCCCGTACGCGGCGGCGACGGAGACGTTGGCGGCGGCCGGCACGGTGGTGACCGAGATCAGGACGCCCACCAGGGAGCCGGACTTCTTCGAGGTCAGCGAGAGCATCCCGGCGATCCCGGCGAGCAGGCCGACGACCCAGGACAACGCGTCCGGTCGCCAGATGAAGTCGGTCAGCGGCCGGGCGGCGAGCAGCATGTCCCGGTCGACCAGGCCGGCCAGCGTCAGCGCCCAGGTGCTGAGCACGGTGGCGAGCATGGCGGCCAGGAAGCCCACCACCAGGGCCTGCACGGAGCGGCCGACGACGGCCGGCCGGCGGCGCAGCAGGGCCACGCAGAGGGCGGCCAGCGGGCCGAACTCCGGCCCGACCACCATCGCGCCGACGATCAGGATGGGCTGGTCGAGCAGCACCCCGATCCCGGCGATCATGGTGGCCACCACGATGAGCACCAGGTAGGTGGCGGACAGCTCGGTCTGCTCGCCGGTCTTCGCGGCCACCTCGTCCCAGACCACCGCGTCCGCCCCGCTGCCGGGAGCCTCCTCGGCGGCCCGGTCGGCGGCGCTGGACACCGTCAGCTCCACGTCGTCGGCGGCGATCCCGCCGCGTGCCTCGACGCCCAACTCCTGCAACCCGCGCAATACGTTGTCGGCTCGCTCACGGACCACGTCGCAAAGAATGAGGTCGCCCGCCGGCTGCCGGGCCGCCCCGGGGAGCACCGCCAGGTGGGTGACGCCGGGATCGGCGGCGAGCAGGTCGGTCACGGCCGACGACTGGTCCGGCGGGGCGATCACCCTGAGGTGCAGCACGGCCCGTCCCCTCACGCCTAGCCCGAGCCGCCAGGCGCGGCCGGCAGCACTCTACCGCCCGCCGGCCCATCCCCCGGCCCGCCGGCAGACAGGCCCCCGGCGGCCTGTCTGCCGGCCCACCCGGCCCGACCCGCGCGACCACGCCCGATACGTGAAAACGACGGTCGCCGGTCCGCCGTTTGGTAGAACGGTTCTGACCGATGTGACGTGGTCCAGGCGAGAGACGGAGAAAACGTGGATTCCTCCCGTATTCCGCAGTGCGGTACCGACCTTCCGCCCGGCACGGCCGGGTCCGTGGCGTCATGACCGCCGACCCGGTCTACCTCTCCCCGCCCGACCTCGGGCCGGTGGAGGAGGCCTACCTGCTGGCCGCGTTCCGGGCGCGGCAGGTCGGCCCGTTCGGCCCGGACATCACCGCCCTCGAACACGCGACCGCCGAGCGGGTCGGCACCCGGGCCGCGCTGGCGACCAGTTCCGGAACGGCCGCCCTACACCTGGCCATGCTCGGCCTCGGCGTCGGCCCCGGGCAGGTGGTGATCGTCCCGACGCTGACCTTCGCGGCCACCGCGAACGCCGTCGCGTACACCGGTGCCCGGCCGGTCTTCGTGGACTGCGACGAGGAGACCGGGAACCTCGACGTGCCGCTGCTGGCCGCCCTTCTGGCCCGCCTGCGGGCGGCGGGGACGCCGGTCGGGGCGGTCATGTCCGTGGACCTCTTCGGCACCTGCGCGGACTACACCTCGCTGCTGCCGGTGTGCGCCGACGCCGGGGTGCCCGTGATCGAGGACGCGGCCGAGTCGCTGGGCGCGACCCACCGGGGCCGACCCGCCGGCTCGTTCGGCCGCGCGGCCATCCTCTCCTTCCAGCACAACAAGATCATGACCACGTCGAGCGGCGGGATGCTGCTCTCCGACGACGAGGCGTTCGTCGCGCGCTGCCGGTACCTGGCCGCGCAGGCCCGCCAGCCGGTGGTGCACTACGAACACACCGAGGTCGGGTACAACTACCGCCCCAGCAACCTGCTCGCCGCGCTCGGTCGCGGCCAGCTGCACCGCCTGGACGGCATGCTGACCCGGCGGCGGCTGCTGCGGGAGCGGTACGCGAAGCTGTTCGCCACCGTGCCCGGCGTACGCCTGCTCGGCGACGACGACGGCGGCGGCAACTGCTGGATGTCCACCGTGGTCGTGGACCCCGCCCGGGCGGGCTGGCGGGCGACGGACCTCGCCGCCGCGCTCGCCCTCGACGAGATCGAGACCCGGCCGGTGTTCAAGCCGATGCACCTGCAACCGGTCTACGCCGACGCGCCCGCGTCGGTCACCGGCGTCGCCGAGCGCCTCTTCGACACCGGTCTCATCCTGCCGAGTGGGTCCGCGCTCGACGAGCGGCAGGTCGACCGCGTGTGCGGGGCCGTCGAACGGTTCCTGGACCGCCGGTGACGGGCGACTTCGCCCTGACCGGACCGGGCCCGCAGGCCGGCCGGCTCGACGCCGACTGTCCCGACGTCTACTTCACCGCCGGCTACGGTACGGCGGACGCCGCGGCGCAGGGTGGCGCCTGGCACAGCGCCCGGCTGGGGCGGCGGATCCAGCTCCCGTACGTGCTGCGGGCCGTCGCCGACGGGGTGACCGACGGGGTCAGCCCGTACGGCTACTGCGGCCTGCACGTCGAACCCGGCTGCCCGCCCGAGGACCTGGCCCGGTTCTGGGCCCGGGCCGTGGCCTGCTGGCGCGACCAGGGCATGGTGAGCCTCTTCCTCCGCTTCTCGCCGCTGGATCCCGCGCCGGTGGCGGCCGTCCGGGCACTCGGGACGGTGCGGCTGGCGCAGCACGGCGAGACCGTGGCCGTCGCCGTGGACGCGGGCCCCCGCCGGGTGTGGGAGGCGATGGCGGGCCGGGCCCGCACCGCCGTCCGCAAGGCGGGGAACGCGGGGCTGACGGCCGAGCTGCGGCCGGCCACGGCCCTCGACCTCACCGCCGCCGCGCCGTTTCGGCGGGTGTACGAACGGACCATGCGCCGCATCGGCAGCGCCGAACGCTACCTGTTCCCCGACGGCTACTACCGGCTGCTGTCGTCGGGGCTGGACAAGGACCTGCTGCTCGCCTCGGTACGCGACCCCGACGGGGAGGTCGTCGCGGCGGCCCTCGTGCTGCGGCACCGGGACCGGGCGCACTACCACCTCGCCGGCTCGGAGCCGGCTGCGGCCCGCGACGGCGCCAACAACCTGCTGGTCTGGCGCATCCTGGAGTGGGCCGCCGAGACCGGCTGCGCCCGGGTGCACCTCGGCGGCGGGGTGCGCGGCGACGACGGGCTGCTCCGCTTCAAGACGTCGTTCGGCGGCGCCCTCGTCCCCTGGTGGACGGGCGCGGTGGTGCTCGACCGGGACCGGTACGCGGCGCTGACCGCCGCCCGCGCCCACCGCCTGGGCCGCCCGGTCACCGACCTGCACGCCGGCGGGTTCTTCCCCGCCTACCGGGCCGGCGGGCGCTGACCCGCGCCCGGTCCGGCCCGATCGGGCCGGTCAGCGCCGGATGCCGGCCCAACCGTGGTGCAGCCGCACCGTGGAGAGGATGAAGCTGACGACCCGGCGGGAGGTGTCGGTGACCTGGTAGTCCGCCGGGCAGGGCACGCCCGCGGACGCCACCTGGGCGACGGCGACCGTCACCGCCTCGCGGACCGCGTCCGGGTCGAGCTCGGTCAGCAGGATGCCGGCGCTGTCCAGGGCCTCCGGGCGTTCGATCGAGTTGCGCAGCGTCACCGCGGGGAAGCCGATGATCGCCGCCTCCTCGCTGATCGTGCCGCTGTCGGACAGGGTGCAGCGGGCCTGCGCCTGCAGGCGTACGTAGTCGAACAGGCCGAACGGCTCGTGGAACGTGATGCCGGCCAGGTCGGCCGGGTCGGGTGCCAGCTCGGCCAGTCGCTTGCGGGTACGGGGGTGGGTGGAGACGAGCACCGGCAGGTCCCAGTGCTCCCGGACCGCCCGCAGGCAGTCCAGGAGCCGGGCCAGCCGGGGGGCGTCGTCGACGTTCTCCTCCCGGTGGGCGCTGACCAGGAAGTAGCCGCCTGGGGTCAGCCCGAGCTGCTCCAGGATGCCGGACTTGTCGATCTCGGCGCGGTAGTGCTCCAGCACCTCCCGCATCGGCGACCCGGTGTGCATGATCCGACGCGGGTGCAGCCCCTCGGCCAGCAGGTTGCGCCGGGCGTGCTCGGTGTAGACCAGGTTGAAGTCGGCCACGTGGTCGACCACCCGCCGGTTCGTCTCCTCCGGCACGTTCAGGTCGAAGCAGCGGTTCCCGGCCTCCATGTGGTAGACGGGCACCCGCATCCGCCGGGCGATCAGCGCGGCGATGCAGCTGTTCGTGTCGCCGAGCACCAGCAGGGCGTCCGGCCGCAGGTCCTCGATCGCCCGTTCCACCCCGGTCAGCACGCCGCCGAGCACGCTGCCCAGCGAGGTGGTGTCCACCCCGAGGTAGCGGTCGGGCTGGCGCAGCCGCAGCTCGGTGAAGAAGACGTCGGACAGGGTCGGGTCCCAGTTCTGCCCGGTGTGCACCAGCACGTGGTCGACCGTCCGGTCGAGCCGGGCGATGACCCGGGACAGCCGGATGATCTCGGGTCGGGTCCCGACCACCGTCATGACGCGCGTCATCGACGCCTCCCCCGGTCCGCGGCCTTGATCATGATGTCCTCCAACTGGTCGACTCCCACCCGCAGCGACATGCGGTCCAGATACACCTGGCGGGCGCGGTCGGCCGTCGCCCGCCGCTCGGCGACGGGCTGGGCCGCCGCGGTGGCGAACCGGTCGGCGAGCGCCCGCCAGTCCTCCGGCGGGCAGGTGAGTCCGACCCGGGCCGAGCGGACCAGCCGGGCGGTGTCGCCGCCCGCCGAGACGATCACCGGACGGCCGCAGGCCAGCGCCGCCTGGAGCTTCGACGGGACGGTCCCCCGCAGGCCGGCCGCGTCCCGCAGGCAGATGAGCTGGTGCTCGGCCGCGGCGTACAGCTCGGCCATCCGCTCCGGCGGGTGGCGGCCGAGGAACCGGACGTTGTGGGCGCCGAGGTCGGCGGCGAGCCGGCGGGCGCTCTCCTCCTGCACCCCCGATCCGACCAGCACCAGGTCGACGAGGTCGCGGGTCGCGGCGGCGGCCCGGACCGCCGTCTCGATCCCCTGGAGCAGCCCCAGGTTCCCGGCGAACATGATCGTGCAGCGTCCGGTGTGGCCGATGGCGGCGCGGGCGGCGTCGGTGGCCGGCACCGGCCGGAACAGCCGGTCGTCGGTCCAGTTCCAGACCACCCGCACCTGGTCCGGGTCCGCGCCCCGCTCGATGACGAGTTCGGCCATCGTCGGCGAGATCACCGCGACGGCCGTGACCGACCGGTAGATCCGGCGCATGGCCGCGGCGATCGCCCCGTCGAGCAGCCGGCCCGCGCGCCCCTGCGGCGCCATCCCGGAGTGCAGCACCGACTCCGGCCACGGGTCCTGCACGTGCAGGACGGCCGGCGTGCCGCGCAGCAGCCGGCCGACGACGGCCGCGGCGACGGACGTCGGCGGCGGGTGGTAGACGTACGTCACGTCGACGTCGGCGAGGTAGCGCGCCCCGGCGACCGCGCTCGTCGCCGCGAAGGACAGGTAGCTGGCCGCCCGGCGCACCGGCGACCGGTCGTGGCTGGGGTACGCCGGCACCCGACGCACGGTCAGCCCTCCGGTGCGGACGCAGTCGTACCACCGCTGCCGGTAGCCGGGATAGACGCGGCCGTACGGATAGCTCGGGAAGGAGGTGAGCACCTTCACCTCGTGTCCGCGCGCGACGAGTTCCGCGGCGAGGTTGTCCTGGATGAAGGCGCCCTCCGGCGGGTACCACTGGCTGACCAGGCCGATCCTCATCCGGCGACCACCGCGCTC
Organism: Micromonospora sp. CA-111912; assembly: GCF_050948415.1. NCBI lineage: Bacteria > Bacillati > Actinomycetota > Actinomycetes > Micromonosporales > Micromonosporaceae > Micromonospora > Micromonospora sp. CA-111912. The sequence goes on along the minus strand of NZ_CP192007.1, from coordinate 2,461,552 downwards.
GACACCAGGGCCGGCAGGTCGACCGGCTCGGGGTACGTGTCGGGCCGGTCCGGGTCGAAGATGTCGTTGGCCCAGAACAGGGTGACCAGCTCACCGGGCCCGGTGTTGGTGATCCGGTGCGCCCACATCGTCGGCATGTCCACGGCGACCGGCTCGTCCCCGGCGACCGCGAACCGGACGACGTCGGCGTGGCCGACCCGGCGCAGCGCGATCTCCGCCGAGCCGCGCAGCACGACGAAGCGCTCGATCTTGGCGAGGTGGAAGTGCTCCCCCCGGGTCACCCCGGGGTGGGTGCCCGAGCAGAAGCTCTGGCCGCCGCCGTCGTGCACCTTGACCGTCTCCACCAGCTCGCCCCGGGCGTCCGAGCGCCGGGGCAGCGGCATCGGGACGCCGGACGGGAAGACGTGCGAGCGGTAGGTGTTGAACAGCCGCACGTAGTGGCGGTCCCGCAGCGGCGGGACCTCCGCCCGGCGGTAGGCGTCGGCGAAGCCGGTCAGCCGGTGGGCCAGCTCACCCACCCCGATCCGCAGCGCCGGCATGGCCGGGTCCCAGGACCCGCCGGCCGGCACGCCGACGAGCCGGGCGGCGGCGTCGGTGACGTGCACCAGCTCCATGTCCCGGTCGAGCTGCACCTGCGGCGTGTCGCCGGAGGCGAGCAGCCGGCAGAAGGTCGCGACCACGGAGTTGTAGAAGGGCCGGCCGTGCTCGCCGTACAGGTTGGGCAGCAGCACGTCGTCGAGGGCGGCCCCGGTGCCGGCCAGGATCTCCGCCGCGGCGGCCTTCGCGTCGCCGTACGGGGTGCCGTTGCCGGCCTGGACCGAGTTGGCGAAGACCACCGCCGGCGGGGCGGGGCAGCGCCGCAGCCCGTGTGCGAGCTGCGCGGCGAGCTGGACGTTCCCGGCGGCCACCTGGGCGGGGTCGCCCCGGTTCACACCGGCCAGGTGCAGCACCCGGTCGACCCCGGAGAGCTTCGCGGCGACGGCGTCCGGGTCGGTCAGGTCCGCCCGGGTGACGACGACGGGCTCCGGTCGGCCCAGGGCGCGCAGCAGCGTCCGGACGTGCCAGCCGAGGAAGCCACCAGCGCCGGTGACGGCCAGCCTCAGCACGCCGGCACCGGGTCCCGCAGGGCCAGCTCCGCGCGGATCTCCGGCAGGCCGCGCAGCAGCTCCATGATCTCCGGTACGCCGAGCCGGGGCGCGTTGGCCGAGTTGAAGTCCTCCCGGGGCACCTCGCCCAGCTCGCCCTCGGAGACGTACAGCGCGTAGTTCAGGTCCCGCCCGTCGATCGGCACCCGGAAGAACTCCCCGAAGTCGTCTGCCTGGGCCAGTTCCTCCCGGCTGGCCAGCGTCTCGTGCCACTTCTCGCTGTGCCGCACGCCGATGACGTCGAGCTTGCACGGCACGTCGAACAGCCGACAGACGGCCTCGGCGAGGTCCGCGATGGTCCCGGCGGCTGCCTTGCGGATGAAGACGTCGCCGGGCTGCGCGTGGTGGAAGGCGTGCTCGACCAGGTTGACCGAGTCGGCCAGCGACATCAGGAACCGGGTCATCGTCGGGTCGGTGACGGTCAGCGGCCGGCCGGCCTTGATCTGCTCGACGAAGAGCGGGATCACCGAGCCGCGCGAGTACATCACGTTGCCGTACCGCACGCAGGAGACCGTGGTGGCGCTGCGCGGGTCGTTGCGGGCGTGGGCCTGGGCCACCTTCTCCATCAGGGCCTTGCTCATGCCCATCGCGTTGACCGGGTAGACCGCCTTGTCGGTGCTGAGCACCACCACGGAGCCGACCCCGTTACGCGCGGCGGCCTCGACCACGTTGGCGCTGCCGAGAACGTTGGTGCGCACCGCCTCCAGCGGGAAGAACTCGCAGGACGGCACCTGCTTCAGCGCCGCCGCGTGGAAGACGAAGTCGACCTCGCGGGTCGCCCGTTCGACCGTGTCCCGGTCCCGGACGTCGCCGACGTGGTAGCGAACCCGCTCGTCGCCGAGGGTCCGGCGCATCGCGTCCTGTTTGGCCTCGTCGCGGCTGAGGATGCGCACCTCCCCCACGTCCTGGGACAGCAGGCGGCGCGTCATGGTCTGTCCGAAGGAACCGGTGCCGCCGGTGATGAGCACCCGGCGGCCCGAGGTCGTGAAAGCCATAGCCTCTCCCGTTCGTCACGGCCGGCGGACGGCTTTCCCCGTTCCGCCCGCCCGTGCCCCGCCGAATCCGCCGGCCGCGCGGGCGACCGCCCGGACCTGACCTGGCTCCGGTGCGGCACCCGGGTCAACGACGGCCCGTACCCGCAGATACGCGTTTCGGGTTATATCCTCGAATCGCTCTCAAGCGGATGAGACAGGGGGAAACCACTCCTCCGGAGCCGCTTTGGCGGGCCTGCCGTGGGCGGGCCCATCGAGGGCGGTTCGCGCCGATTCACCCACCTCGGCACCCCACAACTGGTACAAAGGGCGCGGACCATGCGGTCCCGACCGGTCCCGTCACGCTCCACAGCAGAGTGGTCGACCGGGGCGGCGGCGCGGTCCGTCAGCGAAGGAGCACCATGCCGCCAGTTCGAACAGCGCACCCGGCCCGGTGCCGCCCGGCCGGCGCGAGCCCGACCGTGGCCGCCCCCGGGCGGTGCACGCTCCGATGACCACCTCGCCACCTCGACTCGGCCCGCGTACCCCCGCCGGGGCGCGGCAGTCGCGGGCAACGGACCGCCCGATGGGACCGGTCCCGTCCGGCCCGGGGCGGCGGCGCCGCCGGGCGGATGGACCCGCCGCGTGGCTGCTCCGCGCGTGGCCGACCGGCCTGCCCAGCGTCGTCCTGCTCTGCTGGATCGCGTTCTGGGCGGCCCGCCCGCCGTGGTGGTCGTTCAACTGGCTGGCCCCGATGGCCGTGGTGGCGCTGCTGCTCAGCGGCCGGCTGCCCCGGCCGCGCTGGGCGGACGCCCTGGCGGCGGCGACCGCGGGCTGGGCGTACAACACCAACCTCTGGTCGGACCGGCCGGACCTCACGGCAATGGGCGCCTACCGGTACGCGACGGTCTGCCTGCTCTTCGTGGCCTGCCGGCACGTGCTGCGCACCCGGCGGGACCTGCTGCTGGTGGGCGGGACGTTCCTCGCCGGCTGCGTGGTCGTCGCCCAAGAGGTGGTCACCGGAGCGGCCGAGGACCTCCGCTCGCGGGGGCAGGTGCTCGACGTCGCCCATCGGTTCGGTGTCGAGGGCCGGGAGGTGAATCTCACCGCCTACACGCTGGTCGCCGGGATCGTGGTCGCCGCGATCCTCACCGCGGCCGTGGCACGTCACCGGCGGTGGCGGCTCGTGCCGCCGGCCGCCGGGGCGCTGTTGCTCTGGGCCGTGCTGCTCACCGGCTCCCGGGGCGCCGCGATCGGGGTGCTGCTCGGCGTGCTCGCCATGCTGGCGGCCCGGTTCTGGTCCCGTCCGACGGTGCTCGGCCTCGGCGTGCTCGGGCCCGCGCTGCTCTTCCTGGTGCCACTGGGCAGGACCCCGAGCTGGACGATGACCTGGCTCGACGGCATGTACGGCCGGGCGACCGGCGACATCTCCGGGCGGCTGTGGCTCTGGCCATACGCCGTCACCACCTGGTCGGAGCACCTGCTCACCGGCTCCGGGCCGGGGGTGCTCATGGCGACCAACCCGTACGGCGTCGGCCCGCACAACCTGCTGTTGACCGTCGGCAACGACCTGGGACTGATCGGCGTGCTGCTCTACTTCGGCACGATCGCCGCCGCCCTGGTGGCGACCGCCCGGGCCACGCCGGTCGGCCGCCTGCTGGCCTGCGGCTTCACCGCGCTGATGCTGCCGATCTGGCTCACCGGCCAGTGGGAGGCGTCGCCGGCCGCCTGGCTGGTCCTGGCCATGCTGACCGTGCTGCCCACCCTGCACGCCCCGGCGACACCGCAGGCCCCGAGCGCGGGGCCTCGGCCGACACCCAGGGTGCCCGCCACCGGGTGAGCCCGGGCGGAACACGTGGTCCGGCCCCGCCCGGCCCTCACCCCAGGCCGGCCCTCACCCCAGGCCGGCCCTTGCCCCGGCCGGGTCGCGCCGGGACTCCGGCGCGGGACCGACCGGCCGCCGGGCGGCCCGCGCCAGGGTCTCGGCGAACCGGGCAGCCACCTGGTCCGCCCGGTGGTGGCGGACGGCGAAGGCCAGCCCCTGCCGGCCCAGCCGCTCGCGCAGCGCGGGATCCGCGCAGAGCCGGGCGACCTCCCGGGCCAGCCGGTCGGGATCGTCGACGCCGACCACCGCGCCGGCCCCGGCCGCGCCCAGGTGGGCCATCGAGGCCAGTTCCGCCGGGCCGAAGCCGAGCACCGGGCGGCCGGCGGCGAGATACTGGGGGATCTTGGTGGACAGCGAGTACCGGGTGTAGTGGCGGTGCTCCTCGGCGAACGACTCGACGTGCACCAGCACGTCGGCGCGGCGCAGCACCGCGGCGACCTCGTCGCTGGCCAGCGACCGGCCCAGCCGGACGCCGGGCAGCCCGAGCCGCTCGCCGTACCGGTCCAGGTCCTGCGGGGGCGCGTGCACGGTCAACCGCGCCCGCAGGCCGTCGGCGGCGAGCCGGCCAAGGGCCTCGCCGACCCGGCGCAGCGACCGCCAACGGTCCAGGTGCAGCCCGCCGACGTACACGAGGTCCAGCACCGCCCCGGCGGGCCGGGCCGGGCCCGGCCGGTCGGCGAAGTCCGCCGGGTCGACGCAGTTGCCGAAGGCCGCGAAGGGCAGCCCGTAGCGGCGCTGGTACTCCCGCGCCATCGGCTCGCTGATCCCCAGTCCGTACGACGAGTGCCGGACCACCTCCCGGACCCCGGCGAGCAGCACGGGCCGGGCGACGCCGAGCGTCTGCCGGTCGGTGTACAGGGTGGTGGGCCAGTCGTCCATGAAGTGCGGCACCAGCGGCACCCCGCACTCCCGGGCCGCCAGCACTGCCAGCCGCATCTGCCGGATGCTGCCCAGCGTCGCGTAGACCACCTGCGGGCGCTGCTCCCGCAGCCACCGGCGCGTCCCGGCGGGCACCCGCAGCGGGCTGAGGTCGACGAACGCCCGCAGCTCTGCCCGCATCCGGGCGCGCAGCGGCCCCGGCTCGACGCCCGCCCCGCCGACAGCCGACCCGTTCCGCGCCCCGCCGACGGCCGAGCGGTTCCGCGCACCCGACGACGTCCCCCGGGTGGTCCGGGCCCGCCAGCGGAACAGGTGGTACTCCACGGGCGCGGAGCGCGGGTCGAGCCGCAGGAACCGTTGGCACACGTCCGTGTCGGGTTCCCGGTCCTCGGCGTAGAGCTGGGCCAGCCGCTGTCGAGGCCAGCCCGCGAAGAGGTTGGACAGGGTGATCCCGGTGCCCGAGGTGCGGCCGAACACCGCCGCGCCGACGACCAGCACCCGCGGATGTTCCTCAGCCGACCAGTTGTCCATCGGATCTCCATTCCGGCGTCGGACGCCCGGCCCGGCGCAGCGCCTTGCGGTAGCCGTACAGGGCGGCGGGGACGACGGTGAGCGCGAACCCGGCCACCGCGACCCAGGGGACCGCCCAGAGCCCGAACCAGGAGGCTCCGTACCACTTGCCGACCAGCGACAGGACGGCGAACACCGCCCAGCCGACCAGTTGCGGGGTGACCACGCCGGCGGCGTTCTGCACCATGAAGCGCGGCGAGAGCGCCGCCTGCACCACCCACCAGGCGCCCAGCCCGGCCAGCAGCCACGGGTCGGCCCCGATCGGCACGGGCAGCCAGGCGTCGAGGAGCTGCTGACCGGCGAACGTCAGGACGACCGTGGGCAGCAGGGTGGCCAGCACCGAGACGACGGTCATCCGGCGGGTGATCCGCCGCACCCAGGCCAGTTGACCCCGGGCCAGGGCGTCCCCGTTGGCCGGCCAGAGCGGCACGTTCACCAGCACCACGAGCTGGCCGAGCTGGGCGAGCAGCTTCGCCGGCACCACGTAGGCGGCGACGGCGGACAGGCCGAGGGCGTGGGCGACGATCAGCGTGTCCACGCTGGTCGCGACGGACGTCACCACGGTCACCACGAAGAACAGCCCGCTGAGGCTCAGCAGCTCGCGGGCGGCTCGCGGGTCGACGCAGCGCAGCCGGGGCCGGATCTGGGAGCCGTCGCGCCAGAAGAACCAGAGGCTGTTGAGCAGGTTGACCACCAGCGGCGCGACGGCCGAGGCCGCGATGATCGTCACCGGTGGCAGCCCGGCCCGGACGATGCCGAGCACCACCACCAGCCCGACCAGGCCCGCCCCGGCCTGCCAGAGGTTGCTCCGGGCGACCTGCTGGCAGGCGTACTGGACCCGGACGATCAGCGACAGCGGCACGTTGAGCACGAACGCGGTGAGGCAGGTCAGGGCGATCGTCCGCGCCTGCCCGGGCGTGATCTGACCGGTGGTGTTGAACACCGACGCCCAGGGCACCGCGTCGGCGAGCAGCCAGAGCACGCCGCAGAGGGCGACCGCCAGCACGGACAGCGTCAGGTAGGCGCTGGAGACGTAGCGACGGGCCAGCTCGTGGTCGCCGGCCGCCTGGCAGGGCGCCAGCTTGGTCATCAGGCCGCTGCCCAGGCCGAGGTCGGCGAAGGCGGCCATCCCGGCGAGCGCGGCCACGGCCATCCAGAGGCCGTACAGGTCGGTGCCGAGGTAGGGCAGCGTCACCGGGACCAGCACGATCGGGACCACGAACCCGGCCAGCCGGCTGAGCACGGCGGTGCAGACGCCGGTGACGAGCCGGCGGGTGCGGTCGGGCGCGCGCCGGTGGGCCCCGGGCGGGGGTCTCTCCCGCTCGACGAGTCCGGCCGGGACGCTCGGCACTAGTGTCCGGCGAGCACGTGGCCGGCCATCCAGGCCACGGTCTCCTCCAGACCGACGCGCAGCGGCACGGGGCGGGCCGTGGGGAACAGCTCCCGCAGCCGACCGCAGTCGGCCTGCGAGTCGCGCACGTCGCCGGGGCGGGGCGGCTCGTGCACCACCGGCAGCCGGCGGCCGAGCACGTCCTCCAACTCGGAGACGAGGTCGAGCAGCGACACCCGGGCCCCGAACGCCAGGTTGACCGCGTCGGGCGCCGCCACCCGGCGCAGCACCGCCTCCACGATCACCGCCGTCACGCTGCCCACGTAGGTGAAGTCGCGGGTCTGCCGGCCGTCGCCGTGCACCAGCAGCGGCCGGCCGGCGAGCGCGGCGGCGACGAAGCGGGGCACCACGGCGGCGTACGCGTGGTGTGCCGCCTGCCGGGGGCCGAACACGTTGAAGAAGCGGAACGGCAGCACGGACAGCCCGTAGCAGGACGCGTAGGACAGGGCGTACGCCTCGGCGGCCAGCTTGGACACGGCGTACGGACTGACCGGCATCGGACGCAGCGTCTCCCGCCGGGGCAGCACGGGGTTCGCCCCGTACACCGAGGAGGACGACGCGAGGACGACCTGGGGCACCCCGTGCCGCCGGGCTGCCTCCAGCACCATCAGGGTGCCGGTGGCGTTCGCGTGGTGGCTGGGCAGCGGCCGGTCGATGGAGCGGGGCACCGAGCCCAGCGCGCCCAGGTGCACCACGCTCTGCGCGCCGACGAAGGCCTCGTCGAGCAGGTCCGGGTCGAGGACGGTGCCCCGCGCCAGCCGGACCGGCACGTCGAGCAGGTTCTCCACCGCACCGGTGGAGAGGTCGTCGACCGCCACCACGTCGGTCACCTGCGGGGCCTCGCACAGCGCCCGGATCAGGTTGGCGCCGATGAAACCGGCGCCTCCGGTCACCACTACCTTCACGATCTCCCCCAGCACTGGTCGGTCTGCACGGCGGCGGCCGGCGCGTAGCCGGGCCACCCGCTGAACAACGACCGCCGATCCGGCAAGTTACTGCAAAAGGGACGGAGGAGGGGCCGGCTGCCGGGCGCCCCCGGCCCGGTGCCCGCCGGCGTCGATCCGGCCGGCGGCGGAACCGAGCGCGCCGAGGAACGCCCGCAGCCGGCGGCCCTGCGCGGCCGGGTTCCTGGTCTCGGCGACGAAGGTCCGTCCCGCCGCGCCGAGCGCGGCGGCCGTCGACGGGGGCAGCTCCAGCACGCGCCGGATCGCGTCCCGGAGCCCGGCGGCGCTGTCGTCGTCGGCGTACACCAGGTGGGGGTCGTAGTCGGCGGGGATGCCGGGCAGCCGGGTGGTCACCACCGGGACCCCCGCCGAGAGGTACTCGATGAGCTTGGACGGGAACGAGTACGGCACGAAGTGCTGGTCGACCGGCCGGGGGTTGACCAGCACCGCCGCCCCGGCGAGCCACCCGGCCAGGTCGGCTCGGTCCAGCAGCCGCGGTGGCGCGACGCGCGGGTCGAGCGCGGCCTGCTCGTGCAGCCACCCCGCCAGTTCGCCCCGCCCGAAGACGCACAGCCGCAGGTCCGGCCCCGGCAGCCCGCGGAACGCCTCGACCAGGCGGTCCACGCCGTAGGCGCGGCTGAGCCCGCCGGCGTACCCGATCTGCCGGGCGGCGGCGACGTCGGCCCGGGGCCGGACCGCGACCGGCGGGGCGCAGATCCCCTCCAGCACCAGCCGGGGACGGCCGGGCGCGAAGTCCTCGGCGAGCGGCCCGGTCAGGGCGACGACGCCGGCGCACCGGCGCAGGGCGGCCCGGACCAGCGCGACGTCCACGGACCGCAGCAGCCGGACCAGCCGGCCCTCGTGCGGCAGCGGCACCCCCGGCGGGTCGGTCAGCACCGGCACGACCCGGACCCCGCGCAGCCGGCCCAGCACCAGGGCGGCCCAGAGGAACGGTGTGTGCACCCCGTGGACCAGCAGCACGTCGGCGGGCTCTTCCCGCAGCATCCGGGAGCCCCGCCGGCAGGCCGCGACGAACCGGGTGAGGTGCTTGAGGCCGAGCAGGTTGACGAAGCCGAGGAGCTGGCCGTCCACCCCGGCGTGGCGGAACCGGGCGGCCCGGTACCGGATCCGGGGGTTGCGGGGGTAGGTGGAGACCGGGGCGGCGGACAGCAGCCGGACCGGGCAGCCGGCGTCGCGCAACGCCCTCACCAGCCCCCAGGCGAAGGCGTGGGTCTGGGTGGAGTGGACGGCGTCCCCGGCCATCACCCGGTCCAGCGCCTCGTCGGGCAGCGTGAAGCCGAGCAGGACGACCCCGGGCGGCACCTCCGGGTCACGCGCGTCGCCGGCCGGCACCGCTCAGCCCGCCAGGATCCGCTGGTACGCCGTGTCCAGCGCCCCGAGCATCGCGTCCAGGCTGTACCGGTCGACGACCGTGCGGCGGGCCCGCGCGCCGAGCCGCGCCCGGGTCCCGGCGTCGCCCAGCAGCGCGGCGAGCGCGTCGGCCAACGCCGTCGGATCTCCGGCCGGCACCAACCGCCCGCCGCCGTCGCGCAGCACCTCCACGTTGCCGCCCACCGCCGAGGCCACCACCGGCAACCCGTGGGCCATCGCCTCCAGCAGGGCGTTGGACAAGTTCTCGTGCAGGGTGGGGAAGACGAACAGGTCGGCGGCACAGAGCAGGTCCGGCACGTCGGCGCGGTTGCCGAGCATCCGTACCCGCGCCGTGCCGGCACCTCGCAGGGCCGCCTCGACGTCGGCGCGGGCCGGGCCGTCGCCGGCCACCAGCAGCACCGGGCGGTCCGGGGAAGGTGGGAGCCGGCGCAGCGCCTCGGCCAGCACGCCGAAGCCCTTCTCCCAGGTCAGCCGGGCCACCACGATCATCGCCAGGTCGTCGGGGCGCAGCCCGAGGTCGGCGCGGATCCGGTCCCGGGCCGCGTCCGGCCGCGCCGGCACGGGCACCCCGTTCGGGATGACGCCGAGGAACCGGTCGGTGCAGCCGCGCAGGAAGTCCCGGCCGGCGGCGTACTCGCAGACCGTCGCGACGTGGCTGGCCGCCCGCAGGGTCAGTGGCTCGGCGCCGCGCACCAGCAGCGCGCGACGCACCGGGCGGTCGACCCGCCGCAGGTCCCGCACGGTCCCGTGCACGGTGACCAGGACCCGCCGGCAGCCGGCCAGCCGGGCCGCGAGGACGCCGTGGAACCCCTCGTTCTGCAGGCCGCGCACGTGCACCAGGTCGGGCCGGACCCGGCGCAGCAGGGCGACCCAGTCCCGCAGCAGGCCGACGTTGAGCGCGCCGTTGCCGCTGGTCTGGTGCATCCGGACGAAGTCGTACCGGTCGGCCAGCCGGGAGGCGAGGACCCGTTCGACGGCGGTGAGCGGCCCGTTCGCGCCCGGCGTCCCGGCCGAGTGCTGCACCACCACGGGACGGGTGCGGGTCCCGGGCCCCGCGCGCCCGATACCAGCCAGGTCAGTGCTCAGGTCCACACCCGCTCCTATCGACGCGCCAGGCAGGAGACGGGCCCCGCCCCGCCGGAGTGCCTACACTAAACCGATCTATGGGGCACAAGTCCCAGACACGCAAAGATGGGGAATATGCCGACATCATCTGCTGATGACACCGCCCAGCCGCCACGGCTGCTCGCGCTGGCGGCCTTCCGGTTCCCGCACGGCGACGCGATGTCCAACCGGCTGCTCCAGCTCGCCCGGTCCGCCACCCCGCCCGGCACGCCCACCCTTGTGGTCAACGACTGGCCGGACGACGGGACCCGGCCGCCCACCGATCCGCCCCTGCCGCCGGGCGTACGACTGATCTACCTCGGCGGCGGCGCCCACGGGCCGCTGGCGCGCTGGCTGCGCCGGCGTGCCCGGCCGCTGCGGGTGCTGGCCGCGCTGCGGCGCGCCGGGGTGCGGCCCCGCGACCTGACCGGCGTCTACCTGCCGGTGAACCTGTTGGACCTCACCACCTGGGCGGTGCTGCGTGTCGCGACGCGCTGCCAGGTGACGGTGGACGTACTCGAACGCCACGACCCGGAGCAGTTCCCCCGGGGCCGGCTCACCCCCTACTTCCTGCGGCACCGGTGGGGCCTGTTCCTGGCCAGCCGGCTCGCCGACCGGGTGATCGCCGTGTCCGAGACGCTCGCCGGGCACCTCGTCCGGCACGGACGGCCGACCCTGGTCGTACCGCCGCAGGTCGACCTCGCCGAGCACACCGCGCCGGCGTCGCCGCCACCGATCGCCGAGGGGGTCCGGCTGCTCTACGCCGGCTCGGCAGGGCCGAAGGACCTGCTGTCGGTGGTGCTGACGGGCGTGCGGGGACTGCCCCGGGCCGAGCGGGACCGGGTCCACCTGGTGATCGCCGGCTTCGACCGGGACCGGGCGGCGAGCCTGTCGGACCTCGACGAGGGCCTGCTCACGGAGCTGGCCGACCGGGTCACCTTCCTCGGCCGGGTGCCCCGCGACCGGGTGCTGGCGGAGCTGCGCCGGTCGCACTTCTCCGTGCTGGTCCGGCCCCTGGCCGGGTACGCACAGGCGGGCTTCCCCTCGAAGGTGCCGGAGAGCCTCGCCGCCGGGTGCCCGGTGCTGCTGAACTCCACCAGCGACCTGGGACGGTACGTCGTGGACGGCCGGGAGGGGCTGGTGCTCGCCGGGCCCACGGCCGACGACGTCCGGGACGGGCTGGTCCGCGCCCTGGCCCTCGACGACGTCGGCTGGCGGGCGATGAGCCGGGCCGCCCGGGAACGAGCCGGGTCCTTCGACTACCGGTTGTGGGCCCCGGTCGTCAGCACGTTCGTCGCCGGCCCGGGGGCCGCCCCCGACGGGGCACCGGCGAGGTCCGCCAGCGCGGCCAGTTCGTCCGGGGTCAGCCGGTGACCGGGCGGATCAGCACCGCGCCGACCTCGACCACACATCGAGGCATTGACATACCTATCACGCACCAGAAGGCTCACGCTACAGGTCCCTGCACACCGAGGAGCGCGGATGAAGAAGGCACGGCTGGCGATAGCCGGCGTGTTGACACTGGTCGGCGCGTTGGCGCTGACCCCGCCGGCGGGCGCCCGGCCACCGTCGGACCCCGCCGGCCGCGACGGCCTGGAGGTGTACGTCGGCACGGTCACGCCGGAGCAGCGGGAGAAGCTGCGGGCGGCCGGGGTCGACCTCGGCCACGACCAACGCGGCACCGACGGGGCCGGGGCCACCCGCGTGGAGACGGTGCTGAGCCGGCGGCAGGCGGACCGGCTCGCCGGCCAGGGCGTCCGGCTGGCCGTGAAGCGGGTGCACGGCCGGGACGCCTCCCAGGCCCTGCGCGAGCAGGCCGCCGCCGGGTGGTCGGCGTTCCGGTCGTACAGCGAGGCCGGCGGCATCCGCGACGAGCTGACGGCCACCGCCGCGCGCTTCCCGAAGCTGGCCAAGGTGGAGACCATCGGCCGCACGGTGCAGGGCAAGCCGATCCTCGCGGTCAAGGTCACCCGGGACGCCCGGACGGTGCCGGACGGGAAGCGCCCGGCGGTGCTGTACGCCAGCAACCAGCACGCCCGGGAGTGGATCACCCCGGAGATGACCCGCCGGCTGCTGCACCACGTGCTCGACAACTACGGCACGGACGCCGGGATCACCCGGCTGCTCAACACCACCGAGCTGTGGTTCCTGCCGGTGGCCAACCCCGACGGCTACGACCACACGTTCACCCCCGGCAACCGGCTGTGGCGCAAGAACCTGCGGGACAACGACGGCGACGGGCGGATCACCACCGCCGACGGCGTCGACCTGAACCGCAACTTCGGCTACCGGTGGGGGTACGACAACGAGGGCTCCTCGCCGGAGCCGAACAGTGACACCTACCGAGGCACCGCCGCCGGCTCGGAGCCGGAGACGAAGGCCCTGGACCGACTGTTCCGGCGGGTCGGCTTCGAGTTCTTCGTCAACTACCACTCGGCGGCCCAACTGCTGCTCTACGGCGCTGGCTGGCAGGTGAGCACCCCCACCCCCGATGACGTGATCTACCAGGCGATGGCCGGCGACGACGCGAACCCGGCGGTGCCCGGCTACGACCCGGACCTCTCCGCCGAGCTGTACACCACCAACGGCGACACCGACTCGCACGCCCAGGTCCGCTACGGCACGCTCGGCTTCACCCCGGAGATGTCCACCTGCGAGACGGCCTCTGCCGTCGACCCGGACGACCAGTGGCGGCCGGAGGACTGCGTCAGCGGCTTCGTCTTCCCCGACGACGAGAAGCTGATCTCCGCCGAGGTGGCCAAGAACCTGCCGTTCGCCCTCGCCGTGGCGAAGTCGGCGGCCGACCCGGACGAGCCGGTGTCGGTGGTCGGCCGCAGCACCCCGGACTTCGTGGTGGACGCCTTCGACACCTCGTACGGGCGGACCCAGCAGGTGGCCACGATCGCCCGGCGGGCGCTGCGCGACGTGCGGATGCACTACGTGATCAACGGCGGCCGGCCCAAGACGGTCAAGGTCCGCGAGTGGCGCGGCGGCGAGCGGTACGGGGACACCAACAACGTCTGGTACGCCGAGCAGCGCGGCACGGTGACCGGCACGAAACCCGGTGACCGGGTCGAGGTCTGGTTCACCGGGGTCAAGCCGCGCAAGGGCCCGGTGGCCAGCGAACGGTTCACCTACCGGGTGCACACCGACGTCGGCGGGGACGTGCTGGTCCTCGCGATGGAGGACGTCACCGGGCTGAGCCCCGTCCAGGACGCCACCACGGCGAAGTACGCCGACGAGGTCGCCGGCGCGCTGAGCGCCGCCGGGCGCAGCAGCGACGTGTACGACTTCGACGCGATGGGCCGCCGCGCGCCGCACCCGCTGGGCGTGCTGTCGCACTACCGGGCGGTGGTCTGGGAGACCGGGGACGACGTGATCCTGCGCGCCCCGGGCCAGGTGGGCGGCACCACGGCCGAGGCCGCGCTCACCACCGAACTGGCGGTGCGCGACTACCTCAACGAGGGCGGCAAGGTGCTGGTCAGCGGCAAGTACGCGCTGTTCGCCCAGGCCGCGAACGGCTCCTACCTGTACCGCCCGGATGCCCCGCCGGAGTGCACCGACCCGGACGACGCCACCTGCCTGCCGGTGCTCAACGACTTCCAGCAGTACTGGCTGGGGGCGTACACGTACGTCAGCGGCGGGGGCGGCGACGCCGACGGGACGCCGTACCCGGTCCAGGGGTCCGCCGGGGCCTTCGCCGGGTTCGCCGGCCGGCTCAACGCCGACGGCTCGGCCGGCAACCAGGACCACACCGCGTCGTTCCTGACCACGTCGAGCTTCCTGCCGCCGGACGAGTTCCCGCAGTTCGGCGGGGCGGCCACGGTGGACTGGGTCCGCCCGGGCAGCGCGCCGTTCGACCCGCGTACCGGCGAGTGGTACCTGTACAGCGGCCGGGCCGACGAGTCGTACAAGCGACTCACCCGGACCGTCGACCTGACCTCGGCCGGCAGCGCCCAGCTCCGCTTCTTCACCTCCTACGACATCGAGGAGAACTGGGACTTCCTGACCGTCGAGGCGCACGAGGTGGGCAGCGACGACTGGACCACCCTGCCGGACGCCAACGGGCACACCGGCACCGCCACCGGCGAGAGCTGCGAGGCCGGCTGGGCGAACGAGCTGCACCCGTTCCTGGCCCACTACCAGGGCACCGACTGCTCCCCCACCGGCAGCACCGGGAGTTGGCACGCCGCCACCGGCGCGTCCGGCGGTTGGCAGGAGTTCGCGGTCGACCTGTCGGCGTACGCGGGCAAGAAGGTCGAGATCTCCATCTCGTCCGTCTCCGACTGGGGCACCCAGGGGCTCGGCGTCTTCCTCGACGACGCCCGGGTGATCGTCGACGGCGCCACGGTCAGCGAGACCTCGTTCGAGGCCGCCGACCTGGGCGGCTGGACGGTGTCCGGCCCGCCGCCCGGCTCCGCGCCGGGGGCGAACGACTGGTCGCGCAGCCAGCAGGCGTTCGAGGAGGGGGCGGCGGTGGTCACCCGGGACACCGTCTACCTCGGCTTCGGCCTGGAGGGGCTGGCACCGGCGGCCCGCAACGATCTGGTGGCCCGGTCGTTGACCCACCTGCTCGGCGGTTCCCGCCGGTGACGTCGCGCGGCGCGGTGCGCCGCTGACCGGGTGACGGGTGCGCCGGTGGTGGGATGCCGCCGGCGCACCCGTGTGTCCGCCCGGCGCGCCGGGGTCGACGCGCCGCCGCGCCTCCGGTGCCGGGAAGCGGTCCGAGAGCAGAAATCGGAAACATCATACAAAAGCCTCCCAAGGCTGATAGAAACACGATTCGGCCTGTTCACCGTCGAGTCCTGGGAGGTCGGAACGTGAACGTTCGCCTGGCAGCTGGCGACACCACGGGGATCGGTAACCGCCCGGTGAGCGGGCGTCCCTCGTCCGCCCAACTGCGGGTCAAGCGCGCCGTCGACGTGCTGCTGGCGCTGGCCATACTGGTGCTCACCGCGCCGCTCGTGGCGGTCGCCGCGCTGCTCGTGCTGGCCCAGTTCGGCCCGCCCGTGTGCTTCAGCCAGGTCCGGACCGGCCGGCACGGGCGGCGGTTCCGGATCTACAAGCTGCGGACGATGTCCGACGAGCGCGACGCCGACGGTGTCCTGCTGCCCGACGGGGTCCGCTGCCGGGGGGTCGGTCCCGTCCTGCGTCGACTCAGCATCGACGAGCTGCCCCAGCTCTGGAACGTCCTGCGCGGGGACCTCAGCCTGGTCGGCCCGCGGCCCCTGCTGCCCCGCTACGACCCCTGGTACTCCGACCCGGAGCGGCGTCGCTTCCTCATGCCGCCCGGGCTGACCGGCCTGCAACAGATCAGCGGGCGCAACACCCTCGCCTGGGACGACCGGCTCGCCCTGGACACCCGCTACGTCGACGAGTGGTCGCTGCGGCTGGACCTGTGGATCCTGGTCCGCACGGTCGGGAAGGTGCTGCGGGGCACCGGCGTCGTCCTCGACCCGTCCGCGCACATGCTGGACCTCGACCAGGAGCGGCAGCTCACGTGCCTGCCGTCCTGACCGCCGCCGCCGGGGTCACCGCCGGGGTCACCGCCCTCGACGGGCCCGCCGACCCCGCGCTGGGCCCGGTCACCCGGCTGCTGGCCGAGGCGATCCCGGCCGACTGCGCGGGCCTGGTGCCGTACCACGCGCCCGGGTACGCCGCGTTCCTGTCCGCCGCGCTGGCCCCTCCGGCCGGCTCCCGCACCGTCCTGCTGCGCTGCGTCCGGGACGGCACGGACGTGCTGGCCGTGGCGGACTGGCGGTGGCTCGGGCGGCAGTTGCTGCTCAACGGGATCGCGGTGGCCCGGGGGGCGCGGGGCTCGGGCCTGGGCGGCGCGCTGCTGGCCGACGGCCTGCGGCTGGCCCGCCGGCTGCGGTGCGCCGCGCTGGCCCTGGACGTGTCGCGCGACAATGCCGGCGCCCGGCGGCTGTACCGGCGCTTCGGCTTCGCCGGCCGGTCGCACAGCTCCTGGGCGGAGGTGCCGATCGCGGCGGGGGCCGGCCCCGGACCCCGCTTCGCCGACTGGCCGGCCTTCGCCGCCCACCGCGCCGCCTACGGCTTCGGCGACCTGCGGGTGCTCACCGCCGCCGGCCCGGTGACCGTCCGGGCGGTCGGCCCGACGCTGCGGGTGCCCGCCGGCCCGGAGGCCGGCGGGCTCGCCACGACGCTCGCCGGGCCGCTCGGCGCCACCCGGGCCTGGGCCGTCCGGGACGGGTGGGACGCCGAGGGCTTCGCCCGGTTCACCAGGATGCTGCGGCCCGTCACGCCCGGTTGAGCACCGCCGAGACCAGCTCCCGCGCCTCCTGCTGGATCCGGGCCAGGTGGTCGGGGCCCTGGAAGGACTCGGCGTAGATCTTGTAGACGTCCTCGGTGCCGGAGGGACGGGCGGCGAACCAGCCGGACGCGGTGGTCACCTTGAGCCCGCCGATCGCCGCGCCGTTGCCCGGGGCGGTGGTCAGCGTCGCGGTGATCGGCTCGCCGGCCAGCTCGGTCGCGGTCACCTGGTCCGGGGAGAGCTTGGCGAGCACCGCCTTCTCCTGCCGGCTCGCCGGTGCGTCGATCCGGGCGTACGCAGGGGCGCCGAACCGCTCGGCCAGCTCGGCCCAGTGCTGGCTCGGCGTCTTCTGCGTGGTCGCGATGATCTCCGAGGCGAGCAGGCAGAGCAGGATGCCGTCCTTGTCGGTGGTCCAGGTGCTCCCGTCGCGGCGCAGGAACGACGCCCCCGCGCTCTCCTCGCCGCCGAAGCCGACGGACCCGTCGAGCAGGCCCGGCACGAACCACTTGAACCCGACCGGCACCTCCAGCAGCGGCCGGCCCAGGTCGGCGGCGACCCGGTCGATCATCGAGGAGGAGACCAGGGTCTTGCCGACGGCGGCGGCCGGGCCCCACTGCGACCGGGTGCGGAACAGGTGGCCGATCGCCACCGCCAGAAAGTGGTTGGGGTTCATCAGGCCGCCGTCGGGGGTGACGATGCCGTGCCGGTCGGCGTCGGCGTCGTTGCCGGTGGAGACCTGGTAGTCGGCCCGGGCGGCGATCAGCGACGCCATCGCGTTCGGCGACGAGCAGTCCATCCTGATCTTGCCGTCGCCGTCGAGGGTCATGAACCGCCACGTCGGGTCGACCGTCGGGTTGATCACCGTGAGGTCGAGGCGGTGCCGCTGCGCGATCTCCCCCCAGTACGCCACGCTGGCCCCGCCGAGCGGGTCGGCGCCGATGCGCACCCCGGCGTCCCGGACGGCGTCGAGGTCGACCACGGCGGGCAGGTCGTCGACGTAGCGGCCGAGGAAGTCGTACTCACCGGTGGTGTCGGCGGCGCGGGCCCGCGCGTACGGGATGCGCTGCACCTCCTTGAGCCCGGCGGCGAGGATCGCGTTCGCCCGGTCCTGGATCCACCTCGTGACGTCCGTGTCCGCCGGACCGCCGTTGGTCGGGTTGTACTTGAACCCGCCGTCGTCGGGCGGGTTGTGCGACGGGGTGATCACGATGCCGTCGGCCAGGCCGGAGGTGCGGCCCCGGTTGTGGGTGAGGATGGCGTGCGACACCGCCGGGGTGGGGGTGTAGCCGTCGCGGCTGTCCAGCAGCACGGTGACCCCGTTGGCGGCGAGCACCTCCAGCGCGTCGACGGCCGCCGGGGCGGACAGCGCGTGGGTGTCCCGGCCGAGGAAGAGCGGACCGTCGAGGCCCTGCTCCCGGCGGTAGTCGCAGAGCGCCTGGGTGACGGCGAGGATGTGGTCGGAGTTGAACGCGTTGCGCAGGCTCGACCCCCGGTGCCCGGAGGTGCCGAAGGACACCTGCTGCGTCGGGTCGTCCGGATCGGGGTGCTCGGCGTAGTAGGCGGTGACCAGCCGGGGCACGTCGACCAGGTCGGCGGGCTCGGCGGGTTGACCGGCACGGGGGTGGGCCACTGCGCAACCTCCAGGGACGGGACGGACGCTGACTCTTTCCCGGAGACGGCCGGGGTCACACGTGACTCAGGGTTCGACCCGCTGGCCCTTGCCGATCACCACGATCCCGTTGTCGGAAACGGTGTAGCGCTGCCGGTCCTTCTCCAGGTCGACACCGATCTCGGCCCCCTCGGGAACGATGACGTTCTTGTCCAGGATGGCGCGGCGGACCACGGCGTGCCGGCCGATCTCGACCCCCTCCATCAGCACCGCGCCGTCGACGTGCGCCCAGGAGTGCACCTTGACCTTCGGCGAGACGATCGAGTTCTCCACCAGGCCGCCGGAGATCACCGCGCCGGGCGAGACCATCGACGCCACGGCCCGGCCGACCCGCTCGCCCCACTGGTGGACGAACTTCGCCGGCGGGTACGGCGGCTGATCGGTGTAGATGGGCCACTCGAAGTTGTAGAGGTTGAACACCGGGTGCACGTTGATCAGGTCCATGTGCGCGTCGTAGAACGAGTCGAGCGTCCCCACGTCCCGCCAGTAGCCGAGGTCGCGGTCGGTGCTGCCGGGCACCTCGTTGTCGCGGAAGTCGTAGACGTTCGCCTCGCCCCGTTCGACCATCATCGGGATGATGCTGCCGCCCATGTCGTGCTTGCTGGTCTTGTCCTCCGCGTCCCGCTCGACGGCCTCCAGGAGGACCTTCGTGGTGAACACGTAGTTGCCCATCGAGGCGTAGACCTGGTCCGGCGCGTCGGGCAGCCCGGCAGCGTCGGTGGGCTTCTCCCGGAACGCCCGGATGCGCCGGCCGTCCTCGCCGACCTCGATCACGCCGAACTGGTCGGCCATCGAGAGCGGCTGGCGGATGCCCGCGACCGTCACCCCGGCGCCCGAGGCGATGTGGTCGTCCACCATCTGCCGGGGGTCCATCCGGTAGATGTGGTCCGCGCCGAAGACGATCACGTAGTCCGGCTGCTCGTCGTGGACCAGGTTGAAGCTCTGGTAGATGGCGTCGGCCGACCCGGCGAACCACCACGGGCCCCGGCGCTGCTGCGCCGGCACCGGCGTGACGTAGTTGCCGAGCAGCGTCGACATCCGCCACGTCTTGGTGATGTGCCGGTCCAGTGAGTGGGACTTGTACTGGGTCAGCACAACGATCTTGAGGAAGCTGGCGTTGGCGAGGTTGGACAGGACGAAGTCGACCATGCGGTACATCCCGCCGAACGGGACGGCCGGTTTGGCCCGGTCCGTGGTGAGCGGCATCAGGCGCTTGCCTTCCCCACCGGCCAGGACGATCGCGAGCACCTTGTCAGCCATGACCAGACGCTAACCACCCGCCCGCCACTTCACCACTCGGACGGGCGGACTTCTGCACTAGGGTGCGGGCATGACCGACTCCTCCCCGGCCACGGCAGCACTCCGCGTCGACCTGCTCACCCGCGAGTACCCGCCGGAGGTGTACGGCGGGGCCGGGGTACACGTCGAGTACCTCGCCCGGGAGCTGCGCCGGCTCGCCGACGTACGGGTGCACTGCTTCGGCGCGCCCCGCACCGAGCCGGGCGTCACCGCGTACGCCGAGCCGGCCGGCCTGGCCGGCGCGAACGCCGCGCTGCGCACCATGGGCGTCGACCTGGAGATGGCCGCCGGCTGCGCCGGGGCCGACGTGGTGCACAGCCACACCTGGTACGCCAACTTCGCCGGGCACACCGCGAAGCTGCTGCACGGCGTCCCGCACGTGGTCACCGCGCACAGCCTGGAGCCGCTGCGACCGTGGAAGGCCGAGCAGCTCGGCGGCGGCTACGCGTTGTCCTCCTGGTGCGAGCGCACGGCGTACGAGTCGGCCGACGCCATCGTGGCGGTGAGCGCGGGAATGCGCGCGGACGTGCTGGCGGCGTACCCGATGGTGGACCCGGACCGGGTGCGGGTGCTCCACAACGGCATCGACACCATCCAGTACGCCCCGGACACCGGCACCGACGTGATGGACCGGCTCGGCATCGACCCGGCCCGCCCGAGCGTCGTGTACGTGGGGCGGATCACCCGGCAGAAGGGGCTGCCCTACCTGCTGCGGGCGGCCCGGGAGTTGCCGGCCGACACCCAGCTCGTGCTGCTCGCCGGGGCCCCCGACACCCCCGAGATCGCCGCCGAAGTCGAGGGCCTGGTCACGGAGCTGCGGGCGAACCGGTCCGGAGTGGTCTGGGTGGCCGAGATGCTGCCCAAGCACGAGGTGATCCAGGTGCTCACCCACGCCACAGTCTTCGCCTGCCCGTCGGTATACGAGCCGATGGGCATCGTCAACCTGGAGGCGATGGCCTGCGAGACGGCCGTGGTGGCCACCGCCACCGGCGGCATCCCCGAGGTCGTCGCCGACGGCGAGACCGGGCTGCTCGTGCCCATCGACCAGGCGGGCGACGGCTCGGGCCGGCCACTCGACCCGGACCGCTTCGTGGCCGACCTGGCGGCGACGATCAACGAGGTGCTGGCCGACCCGACCCGCACCGCCGAGTTCGGCCGGGCCGGGCGGCGGCGCGCCGTCAAGCACTTCTCCTGGGACACCGTCGCCGAGCAGACCCTGGCGCTCTACCGCTCCCTACTCTGACGGGTGACATGGTGGTGCCGGGGCGGTGACCGACGTCGGGCCGGGTCGGTCGGGCCGGGTCGCGCCGGTGACCGACGTCATGTGACGCGGAGGGTGGCGGCGAGGCGGGTCAGGCCGGCGGGCGCGGTGGGGGAACGCGCCACGACGGCCACCAGGTGCCGTGCCGCCGGGCGGTCGTGCACCTCTTGCCGCGCGCGGTGCGCTCGGCCTCCAGCACCGCCCGGCCCGGGCGACCACCCGGGCGGCCTCGACCGCGACGACGCCGCCCGCGATGCCGGCGGCCTCGGCCTCGCGGGCCGCTTGCCCCGCCCGGTCGAGCAGGTCGCAGGCCCCGCGCCCGTCGCCCCGGTCGGCGGCGGCCAGGCCGGCCTGGAGCAGCAGGTCCCCGGCAGGGACGGGTCGGCGCGAGGATCGGCACCGAACCGGGGCGGCGTGATGCGGTGCGCGGCGACGGCAGCGGTCACTACGGCGAGAGGTAGCGGCTGACGCCAACGTGGCGGCAAGTCAAAAGGAGTTGCATACTCCGCTCGTCACGCCAGATGGCGTCTCTGGCCAACTTCTCGGAGTAAGCTGTCTCGTCCTGCAACAATGGGGTTGCCGCCCGACAGGCCCCACGCGGTCCTGCCGGGAACAGCACCGAGCAGGCATCCGCGGCCGCAAACGCTGGCGGGAGTTCCTGAGCTTCCTTAAGCGCCGCCGGGGCGCGGATTGTGTTCAATCCGCGCCCCGGCCCATAGGTCACCGAAAAGGGGTTAGTGGTTGCGCCGCCGACGACGAAGCCACGCCGCCAATCCTATCGCCAACAGAATCGCTCCACCGACGATAAGCGCAGTGCCGATGACGACTCACCAGGCCTCCTGTACTACTGCCGCGATGACTTCTTGCGCATAATGAGGATGAGCAGCAGGACGCTCATGAGTAAGATCGCTACGGATAGTCCCGCTGAACGCCAACCGCTAGTCGCGATCTCCACGGTCGCAGCCGTTCCTGCCAGGAGCATCGCTAATACCAGGAGATAGCGAAGCAATTTCTGTTTCAAATGGAACTCCTACCATCCGCATTCATCGACCATCTCCTTGCCTTCCGCCCCGAACGCAAACAGGCTTGCCACGGCGACGGCGCCGCTCGCGATAGTTACGGGGGTTGTCAAGACAGCGACTTCGAAGATGATCGCCGCTGCAACTGTGGCCAAAACTTTAGTCTTACATGTCTGGCCAGTCGGGTCGAGGTAGTTCACCGGGTTGCAAGCCGCGTAGGCGTACCGGTTGCCGGTCTTCGGGCTGCCGATGAAGCTGAGGTTGTCCTGTTGGGTGAAGCGGCCCTGTTGGGGGTTGTACCAGCGTTGTCCGAACTTGGTGAGCCCGGTGGTCGAGTCGTAGGTGCCGCCGGTGTAGCGGATGAGGTTGGTGGTGCCGAGGTTGGTTTCGTCGGTGGTGGTGGCGTTGCCGTAGGGGTCGTACTTGTAGGTGGCGGCGAGGGTGCCGTTGGCCTTGACGGCGGCGACGGGGGTGCCGAGTCCGTCGAGGACGAACGCGGTGTCGGTGGTGCCGATGCGCAGGCCGAGGGGGGTGCCGATGGCGTCGCGTTCGACGTAGACGGTGCTGCCGCTCGCGGTCCAGGACTGCAGCCAGGGCATGCCGTTCTGGTCCTCGTAGCCGTACTGCAGGGTGGTGGTGCCGGCGCGGGTGAGTTCGACCTGGTCGGTGCCGGCGTAGGCGTAGGTGCCGGTGTTCGCGGCGGTCATCTGGTTGGCGCCGTTGTAGGTCATGGGGTTGACGGTGGGGCTGCTGGCGCGGGTCTGGTTGCCGCGGTTGTCGTAGGTGTTGTAGGTGGTGGTGATCTGGTTGGCGGTGTTGTAGGTCAGGGTCTGGGTGGTGGTGCCGTCGACCTTGACGCTGGTGCGGTTGCCGTTGCTGTTGTAGGCGTATTCGTAGGTCTTGCTGTTGTAGTTGGTGGCCTTGGTCAGCCGGTTGGCGTTGTCGTAGGTGAACTCGCTGATCGCACTGGACACCTCGTCCTTCTGCCACTGGCGCAGGCCGGTGTCGTCGGCGGTGGCGGTGGAGCAGGGCTGCCCGGAGGTGTACTCGGCGTAGCAGTAGGTGACGTCGAAGACGGTGGCGGGGGCGGCGGAGTTGCGGGTGGCGGTGATGCGGGTGGGCCGGTCGGACTTGTCGTAGACCGTCTTGACCCGCAGGGCGTAGACGCTGTTGGTCGCGTCGGTGGCGAACCAGGTGTTGAGGCGGTTGCCGTCCTTGTCGTAGGAGTAGTTGTAGCGGGTGGCGCTGGCGGTGTCGGTGCGCACCAGCCAGTTGCGGGTGTTGTAGTAGTTCGTGGTGGTGCCCCGGCCGTCGGTCAACTCGGTGAGGTTGCCGGCGAGGTCGTGCTCGTAGACGAAGGCGGCGGTGCCGGGGTTGGTGCGCTTGTGCAGCCGGTTGAGCTGGTCGTATTCCCAGGTGGTGGTGCCGGTGGAGTCGGTGCGGCTGATCGCGTTGCCGGCCCGGCCGTACACGAAGGTCACGTCGGTGAGGGTGCCGCAGCCGGAGTAGCTGGTCTTCTGGACCCGGTCGTCCTTGCTCCACTCGTTCGTGGTGGTGCACCCGCCCTGGGTGACGGTGGCGATCCGGCCGAGGACGTCGTAGGTGAACGTCTTCACCGCCAGGCCGTTGCCGGTGGGCGGCGTCAGCGTGGTGATCTGCTTGTCGCTGTCGTAGGTGTAGGTGGTGGGGTTGTTGGTGTTCGCCGGGTCGGTGGAGGACTTGACGGTGCCGTTGGTGTTGTAGTCGACGTCGGCCTTGGCGGCGAGGGCGTCGGCGGTGGAGGTGCGGTTACCGGCGCCGTTGTAGGTGTAGGTGGAGGAGTTGCTCTGGGTGTCGATCGACGAGGACGGCTGGAAGTTCGCCGTCGGGTTCGTCGAGGTCGCCGCGTTGGCGTACGCCGCCGAGGCGCTCGCCCCGGAGGGGGAGGCGGACTTCGTCAGCGACTCGCCGGCGTTGGCGCCGTACGTGTTGGTGACGGTGCTGCCCTCGGGGCTGACGTCGGTGGCGACGTCGCTGAACGGGGTGTAGGTCTTGGAGCGCTCGTTGCCGGCGGGGTCGGTGGTCTTGGTGACCCGCTTGTCGCTGTTGAGGTCGTAGGTGGTGTGTGGCACCGACGCGACCGGCTGGGACAGGTCCTGCCGGGGGTCGGCGACCTTGGTCTGCGACGAGGTGGGGTAGGCGAACCGGGTCGTCGCGCCCTGGCCGGTGGCGTTGTTGGTGACCTGGGTGAACGAGGTGACCCGGTGCTGACCGTCGTAGGTGACGGTGCTGTAGGTGTCGTCCTTGGTCCAGATCTTCACCAGGTCACCGGCGGTGTTGTACTCGAACGCCCACCGCCGGGCCGACGCCGGGGTCTGGATGGCCTTGAGCCGGTTGTTGGTGTCGTATTCGTAGGTCACCTCCCGCAGCACGTCGTATCCGTCGCTCTGCTGGTACTTCGTCAGCCGGCCGTTGGCGAACGTCGCGGTCGCCTTGCGGGCGTACGCGCCGCCCCGGTCCGACGTCACCTGGGTGAGCTGCCCGCCGCTGTAGACGTAGTCGGTGACGTTGTCGTTGCGGTCCTCGGTCTTGTCCAACAGACCGTCGGAGGTGAAGAACAACTCCTTACCGCTGCCGTGCTCGGTCAGCTTCCACCCCGTGCCGTTGTGCGCGAGGGTGGCCTTGAGCTCCCCGGGCGAGGTGTAGGCCGAACCGGAGGCCGTGAACTTACCCACCACCCCGTCGGCGGCCGCGTAGGTCACCGAACCGTCGTCGGCGGGGTAGAGCTTGACGTCCTGCCCGGAGCGGGTCCGCCAACCCGGGCCGTGCGCCCCGACCGCCAGGTCACTGCCCAGCATCAGGCTGTTGAACGCCGCGCCGAGCGTTACGTTCCCGGCGATCCCCGGCAGCGTCAGGTCCGTGCTAAGCAGCATCAGGTTGCCGGACCCGACGTTGACCTTCGCCTCCAGGCGGTCGGTCAGCGAGAACGACACCTGCGTGCCGTTGCGCACCGGCCCGGTGCCCTTCGGCACCGACGGCGCCGCCCCCGCGGCCGACACCGGCAGCGCCTGACGCCGCGGACTGTTGAACAACCACACCTTCGACGACGACCGCGGCGACACCTGCGGCGTCGACGTCGTCTCCTTCGCCGCCGCAGGCGCGGCGGACACGGCCGGCGGAACCGCCAGCACCGAAGCGGCCAGCAGCGCGGACGCCACCCCTATAGCCGCATGACGTTGAACCATGAACACCCCTGATCAATGGATGACCGGCAGACCTGTTTCCACCGGAAATTGGACACACTTCACCGCACCCGGCACGACACAAACCGGAACCGGCGCAGGCTGAAACAGCACCCGGCTATGCAGGCGCCAAGAAGGTAAGAAGTAGAAAAATACTGTCTCGCGAAAGTTGATGCTCGGTCAGTCGTCGGCGCACCGCTGGTGAACGACCGCCTCACACGTCGGCTCCACCCCTGCCAGAGATGCCAGATCCCGATTAACGCGGGACGCCGCCTCCGCGAACAGCGGAACAAGCCACGCCGCGACCGTGAGCCCGCAGGAGAGCGCAACAATGCGCATCGTCAACACCGCGAGCTGGGTAAATTTCGGCTCTCGTCCTGACTCATGTATCCCCCGTAGATGCCGCTAATTGTCATCCATCAATCATTGCTTTGACACAAGCTATCTGCCGACCAGACGGCAGGTCAAGGACGATTACAAACGGAAGGGACCAAAGCTGCATAAGCACGCGAATCAGCTCCAGTCGGTAGCTCTACGTGATCACGCTGTATACGGGAGCCGGAGTCCGTCGGGCGCGCTGGGGCGCAACGTGGTCTGGCTCGGCCCCGACGGCAAGGCCCGGCCGTTCACCCGGATGCGCCGCCGAGGTCGAGGGCCTGGTGGCTGAGCTGCGGGGAGGTGCTGGCCGATCGCGGCGTTGGTTTCGTCTTTCTGCCACTGCCGCAGGCCGGTGTCGTCGGTTTCGGTGGTGCAGGGCTGCCCGGCGGTGTACTCGGCGCCGCCCGCACCCTGAGCTCTACCGCTCGCTGTTCGGGTGAGGCAGCAAGGCCACTCTTGCCAACGGCCGGCAGGATGGCGGCATGGGTTGGCGGAGAAGACGTGTGCCAAACCGGCTGCGCAGCCGTTGGCTGCCCGGGTACTGGCTGCGCCACCCCCTGCTCAGCCTCGTGGTCCTGCTGTTCGCAGCGGTGGGGCTCCTGCTGCTCGGAATCGACTCGGCCTACCGCACCCACCGCTTGAACACGTACGGCGTGCACGCTGCGGCGACGGTGCTGGAAGTACACGGCCTCGGGCAGAACTCGTACGTGGTGGCCTCGTTCACCACCGCCGACGGCCACCACGTCGTCACGCAGATCACCGACTACTACTGGAATCCACGGCCGCGGGTGGGCGATGCGGCCACCGTGCTCTACGACCCCGCCTCCCCCGACGCGATCGTCCGCGACGTGCGCATCGGCGACGACCACCTCACCGCGTGGGTTGGCTTCGGCCTGGGTGCGGCGCTGGGATCGGGGGGTGCCGTCTTCCTGTGGCGCACCTGGTCGATGTGGCGCGAGAACGCCGAGGACTGGCGGTCCGGGCGCCACTTCGCCTGACGGCAGGCTGGGATCAGGTGACGTGCAGGGTGGCGGCCAGCCGGGCCACGCCGGCCGGGGCAGCGGCGGAGCGTGCCACGACGGCGACCACGTCCCGTACCGCCGGCCGGTCGTGCACCTCGCCGCGCGCGGTGCGTTCCGCGTCCAGCAGCGCCCGGCCCGCCCGGAGCATGTCGCCCGTCTGCGCGTACGCGCGGGCGGCGTCGATGAGGTACGCGGCCCGATGCTCGGGCGGCAGCCACCGCCACTCGTCGCCGGCCGTCAGCCGCTCGTGCCGTACCACCGCCGCCGCGACGTCCCCGAGGGCCGCCTCGGCCACCACCCGGGCGGCCTCGACCGCCGCCCGCCCGAAGCCTCCGTCGCCGACCCCGACGTCCCGGACGGCCTCCGCAGTCCGCGCGGCCTGGGCGGCCTCCGCAGCCTGGGCGAGCAGTTCCTGGACGTCGCATTCGTCCCCCCGCCCGGCGGCGGCGAGGGCGGCCTGGAGCAGCAGGGTGCCGAGCAGGGACGGATCGGCCGGAGGATCGGCACCGGGCCGGGGCGGCATGATGCGATGGGCGGCGACGACGGCAGCCTCCATCGCGGACCGTTGCCGGCCGCCGTACCTCAGGGCCTGAGCCAGCGGCACGGTGGCGACGGCGGCCACCTTCGGGTCGTTCGTGGCCATGGCGACGGCCATCCCCCGGTCGGCGGCCAGCCAGGCCAGCTCCCCCTGGTCGACCTTCACCAGCACCAGGGCGATGAGCCCGTACACGGGTACCAACAGGTCGTCGGTCGCCCGGCCGGGGCGGGTGGCCCGCGCCGCGCGGGCGGCGTCGAGCAGGCCGGGCAGCAGGGTCAGCAGCTCCGGGTAACGGGCGTGCCGGTAGCTCTGCTCCGCGTGGCCCAGACGGGCCCGCAGCTCCGCGACGTCGGGCGGCCGGGTCGAGGCCTCGACGTGGTACCGGGCCAGGGCGGCCCGGACCCGCTCCACGCCTGCGGCGGCGGGGTCCGGCTGCCCCGGCCGCTCCGCGAGCAGGGCCTCCAGATCGATACGAAGCGCGTCGGCGATCTCCCGCAGGTTGGAGACCCGTTCAAGCCGGCGCACCCCGCGCTCGACCTTGTCCACCCAACTCTTCGACTTGCCGAGGCGGTCGGCGAACTGCTGCTGCGTCATGTTCCGCCGCACCCGCCACTGGGCGACCCGCCGGCCCACCGGCAACTCGTTCACCGCCGACCCGTCCCGCTCATCCGAAGATCCCGAGCAGGAGCAGCACGAGTACGACCAGCGCGACCGTGAGGCCATAGGTGTACTGCCGCCGGGTGAGGGGCCTGCGGTCCGGGCGGGGCGGACAGGGCACCCGGTCCCCGTCGGGGTGCGGAGGCCGGGCACCCGGAACCGGGTACGCCGCCGGCAGCGGACCGTCATGCGGGCGCTCGGGCATCTGTGCCTCCTAGCGGAGAGTGTCAGGGCAGAGGGCGGGGTGGCAAGGGGAGACCACCCCGCCAGTAGAGGTGCTCCGCTGCTGACGAGAGGACCTCTACTCGCAACTTAGAGTGCAGTGAGTACAGAGTCAACACAACATGCACAGGATGTTGTGTTGGGTGACATGCTCAATGGGCTGACGAGAGGCGGCCTTGCCATGCCCAGACAACCCGTGTACGACCAAGTCATCACCGATGTGATCGCGTCAATACAGTCCGGGGCACTGCAACCCGGAGCCAAGCTGCCGTCCATCGCGGAACTCTGCGAGCAGTACAGCGCCAGCGCAACGCCGATCAGGCTGGCCCTACGGATCCTTGACGAGCGGGGCTGGATCGAGGTGCACCAGGGCAAGGGCTCGTTCGTGGCACCAGAACCGCCCGCCTGAAGCCCATGTCCACGTAGGCGTCGGCACCCCGCCTGGCGCCGCCCGCCCCGTCAGGCTGCTAGGTGGCTGCCCATGATCGTCTGCTGTTTACGGACAACTCCGCCGGCGTGTCGTGTCAGTTTTCAGCAGACGATCATGGGGAGCGCTGATGACCGGCCAGCAGACGATCAAGGGGACGCCTCAAGCACGAGGGCGTACGGCTACCCGGCGGGCACCTGGTCCTTGACGTCGTCGTAGCCGGCCTCCGCGGGTGCGGCGGTCGGCGAGTAGATCACGCGGATCGCGCCCGTCGGGAACACCTCCGTCGCCACCACCCGCAGGTGGTACGGCACGTCGCCGTCGTCGAAGAGCTTGCGTCCCTTACGCGCCGCCACCGGATGCACCAGCAGGCGCAGCTCGTCGACCAGCCCTGCGGCGAGCAGTTGCTGCACCACGGAGATCGACCCGGGGATGAGGATGCCCCTAATGCCGGCGTCGGCCTTGAGAACGGTGACGGCGTCGACGAGATCGCCCTGGATCAGCTCGGAATTCCGCCAGGAGAACTCCGGCCGCTGGCGCGAGACGACCAACTTGCGCGTGTCTCCGAGCTGCTTGGCGAACGCCGCGTCGTCCCCGCCCGCAGCCTCGCGATCGGGCCAGGCGCCGGCGAAGCTGTCGTAGGTCTCGCGGCCGATGAGCAGCACGTCGGCGGTGTCGTAGTCCTCGCCGACGGCGCGGCCCATGTTGTCGTCGAAGTACGGGAAGTGCCAGTCGGGGTCGATCTCGGCCACCCCGTCGGCGGAGATGAACAGCGTGGAGACAACCTTGGCCATCGCCATGATCCTTTCGAGTCTGTCAGCAGTGCTAGGTGGCCGCATCCTCGCGTACCCGTCTGACGGTCTCGCCGGCCGGCGTCACGCGGCGGGCCGACTTTCCGCCGCGAACCCGTAACGAACCAGTTAGCGATTTGACGCGTTTGTCGGGCCGAAGCGACCACCAAGTGCCAGCATCCGGCGAGACTGAACGGGCCGGGTCCGACCGGCTGCTGGCGAACGGGAGGGAACCGACATGGGCACGTACGCGGTGACGGGTGCCGCCTCGGGCATGGGCAGGGCCGCCGCCGAGCGGCTGCGCGGTGACGGGCACACCGTCGTCGGGGTGGACCTGCGGGACGTCGAGGTCATCGCCGACCTGTCCACGCCGACAGGCCGCGCGGCGGCGGCGGCCGAGGTGCTGGAGCGCGTCGGGGGCCGGCTCGACGGCGCGGTCTGCGCTGCCGGGCTGGGTGGCATCCCGGGGCGGGACCGCATGGTGCAGCAGGTCAACTTCTTCGGCGTCGTGGATCTGCTCGAGGCGTGGCGGCCCGCGCTGGCCGCAGCCGGCAACAGCAAGGTCGTGGTGTTCGGCTCGAACTCCGTCACGCTCACCCCGATGGTGCCGGAGGGCGCCGTGCGGGCCCTGCTCGCCCGGAACCCCGACAAGGCGCTGCGTGTGGTGGGGCGCTTCGGCAAACGGTCGGCACCCTTCGCGTACGCCAGCTCGAAGATGGCGGTGACGCGGTGGGCGCGCCGCAGCGCGATCTCGCCGGAGTGGGCCGGCGCCGGCATCCGGGTCAACGTCCTCGCCCCAGGCATCATCGCTACCCCGCTGCTCGACGAGCAGATCGCCCGGGGCGAGAAGGAGTCGGTCGAGCAGTTGGCCGTGCCGATCGGCGGACGCGGCAAGCCGGCGGACGTCGGCGAGTGGGTGGCGTTCATGCTGTCGCCGGCCGCCGACTTCCTCTGCGGCTCGGTGATCTTCCTGGACGGCGGCTCCGACGCCTACTTCCGCACCGACGACTGGCCCGCCTCCACCGGCCCCGCCGGGATCATCCGCTACCTGCGGCGCGCGAAGGCATGGCGGACCAGCCGACACTGACCCGGCCAGCCGTCCGGCGGGCAGCGGAGCCGAAGGAGCGCGCAACCGAGCGCGAGACGATCTCGCACAGTAGGTTGGCGGAGTGACTGGACGGTTCCCGATCGAAGACGTCTCCCCCGTCGTCTCCTGCGGTCGCTACCCGGCCAAGGCGGTGGTCGGCGAGGCGGTGCCCGTGTCGGCGCGCGCCTACCGGGAGGGGCACGACGCGCTGGGCTGCAACGTGGTCTGGCTCGGCCCCGACGGCAAGGCCCGGCCGTTCACCCGGATGCGCCCCGGCGAGCCCGGCCAGGACCGCTGGCACGCCACCATCCGCCCCGACGCCGTCGGCGCGTGGACCTTCGCCGTCGAGGCGTTCCAGGATCCGTACCTGACCTGGCAGAACGCGGTGACCAAGAAGGTCGCCGCCGGCCAGGGCCCGGCGGAGCTGGCCAACGACCTGGCCGAAGGCGCGCGGGTGCTGACCGCCGCCGTGGACCTCGTGCCGGCCGGCGACGCCGAGCGGGTGACGGCGGCGGTGGCGGCGCTACGCGACGAGCGGCTGGACCTGCCCCGGCGGGTCGCCCCGGCCCTCGACCTGGCCGACCTGCTCTGGGCGCACCCGGTGCGCGAGCTGGTCACCACCGGCGAGGAGCACCGGCTCTGGGTGGATCGCCCCCGGGCGCTCTTCTCCGCCTGGTACGAGTTCTTCCCCCGCTCGGAGGGGGCGATCCCCGCCACGGTCGACGCGCCCGCCCGGTCGGGCACGTTCGTCACCGCGATGGACCGACTGCCCGGGGTCGCGGCGATGGGCTTCGACGTGCTCTACCTGCCGCCGATCCACCCGATCGGCCGGGTCAACCGCAAGGGCCCCAACAACACGCTCACCGCCGGCCCCGACGACGTGGGCTCGCCGTGGGCAATCGGCGCAGCCGAGGGCGGCCACGACGCCATCCACCCCGACCTGGGTACGCCGGCGGACTTCCGCGACTTCGTCGCCGCAGCCGCCGAGCAGGGCCTGGAGGTGGCGCTGGACCTGGCGTTGCAGTGCGCCCCCGACCACCCGTGGGTGACCGAGCACCCGGAGTGGTTCACCACCCGGGCCGACGGCAGCATCGCGTACGCGGAGAACCCGCCGAAGAAGTACCAGGACATCTACCCGGTGAACTTCGACAACGACCCGGAGGGCATCCGGGTGGAGATCCTGCGGGTGGTGCTGCACTGGATCGGCGAGGGGATCCGGATCTTCCGGGTGGACAACCCGCACACCAAGCCGTTGGACTTCTGGCACTGGCTGATCGCCGAGGTCAAGAAGGTCGAACCGGACGTGCTGTTCCTCGCCGAGGCGTTCACCCGGCCGGCGATCATGCACGGGCTCGGAAAGATCGGCTTCACCCAGTCGTACACCTATTTCACCTGGCGCACGACGCCGGCCGAGATGCGGGAGTACTGCGAGGAACTGGTCGCCTCGGCCGACCACATGCGGCCGAACTTCTGGCCGAACACGCCGGACATCCTGCACGAGACGTTGCAGCACGGCGGGCCGCCGATGTTCAAGATCAGGGCGGTGCTGGCCGCGCTGCTCTCCCCCTCCTGGGGCATGTACGCCGGCTACGAGCTGTTCGAGCACACCGCCCGCCCCGGCGCGGAGGAGTACCTGGACAACGAGAAGTTCGAGCTGCGCCCCCGGGACTGGGCAAGCGCGCAGGAGCAGGGGCGCTCGCTGGCCCCGTTCGTCGCCACCCTCAACCGGATCCGGCGCGACAACCCGGCCCTGCACCGGCTGCGCAACCTGGTCTTCCACGACATCGACAACCCGGCGCTGCTGTGCTGGTCCAAGCACGACCCGGACACCGGCAACGCGGTGATCGTGGTCTGCTCGTTCGACTCGCAGGCCGTGCAGTGGGGCAATACCACCCTCGACATACCGGCGCTGGGCCTCGACTGGCACGAGCGGTTCACCGTGCACGACGAGCTGACCGGCGCCAGCTACGACTGGGGGCAGCACAACGCGGTACGGCTCGACCCGTACCTGCAACCCGCGCACGTGTTCACGGTGCGCCGGCCGGTCCCGCCCCCGGTGGAACCGACCGCGCCAGCCGCGCCCGACCTGACCGTGCAGGACGTGCCCTCCGAACTCTCCGGGGGCACCGCCCCCACCGCTGCGGCTGACAAGGACGACGCACGATGGACCAGCTGATCGCCGGCGTGGCGCACGACCCGCACGCCGTGCTCGGCGCGCACCCCGCCGACGGGCGCACCACCGTCCGCATCCTGCGCCGGGGCGCTCAGGCGGTGAGCGTGCTCGTCGGCGACGAGCGGCACCCGGCGACCCGGGTGCACGACGCGGGCGTCTTCGAGGCCGTCCTGCCCGGTGAGGTGCTCGACTACCGGGTCGAGGTCGACGGCGCGGTGCACGACGACCCGTACCGTCACCCGCCCACCCTCGGCGAGCTGGACCTGCACCTGATCGGCGAGGGGCGGCACGAGCGGCTGTGGGAGGCGCTCGGCGCCCGGGTCCGCGACGGGGGCGTGGCGTTCGCCGTGTGGGCGCCCAACGCGCGCGGCGTGCGGGTGATCGGCGACTTCACCGGCTGGGGCCCGGACGACGGCTGGCCGATGCGCTCGCTCGGCTCCAGCGGGGTGTGGGAGATCTTCGTCCCCGACGCGCCCGAGGGCGCGCGGTACAAGTACCGGGTGCTCGGGGCCGACGGGCACTGGCGGGACAAGGCCGACCCCATGGCCGCGTACGCGGAGGTGCCGCCGGCCACCGCGTCGGTGGTGCACCGCTCGACGTACGAGTGGAACGACGCCGACTGGCTGGCGCGACGCGCGCGGCGGCAGCCACACCAGGAGCCGATGAGCGTGTACGAGGTGCACCTCGGCTCGTGGCGGCCCGGCCTCGGCTACCGGGAGCTGGCCGAGCAGCTCACCGCGTACGTCACCGAGCTGGGCTTCACCCACGTGGAGTTCATGCCGGTGATGGAGCACCCGTTCGGCGGCTCCTGGGGCTACCAGGTGACCGGCTACTACGCGCCGACGTCCCGGTTCGGCAACCCGGACGACTTCCGGCACCTCGTCGACACCCTGCACGCCGCCGGGATCGGGGTGCTCCTGGACTGGGTGCCGGCGCACTTCCCCAAGGACGAGTGGGCCCTGGGCCGGTTCGACGGCACCCCGCTGTACGAGCACCCCGACCCGCGCCGCGGCGAGCACCCCGACTGGGGCACGTACGTCTTCGACTTCGGCCGCCGCGAGGTGCGCAACTTCCTGGTCGCCAACGCGCTGTACTGGTGCGACGAGTTCCACGTCGACGGGCTGCGGGTCGACGCCGTCGCCTCGATGCTCTACCTGGACTACTCCCGCCCCGAGGGGCAGTGGCTGCCCAACGAGCACGGCGGCCGGGAGAACCTGGAGGCGATCGCCCTGATGCAGGAGGTCAACGCCACCGTCTACAAGCACCACGCCGGGGTGGTGATGATCGCCGAGGAGTCCACCTCCTGGCCGGGCGTGACCCGGCCGACCGCCGACGGCGGGCTGGGCTTCGGGTTCAAGTGGAACATGGGCTGGATGCACGACACCCTGCTCTACACCTCGAAGGACCCGATCCACCGGCAGCACCACCACCACCAGCTCACCTTCTCCCTCGCGTACGCGTGGAGCGAGAACTTCGTGCTGCCGATCAGCCACGACGAGGTGGTCCACGGCAAGGGCTCCCTTGCCGCCAAGATGCCCGGGGACACCTGGCAGCGGCTGGCCAACGTGCGGGCGCTGCTGGCGTACATGTGGGCGCACCCGGGCAAGCAGCTCCTGTTCATGGGCTGCGAGCTGGGCGACGACCGGGAGTGGAGCGAGGAGCGCGGCCTCGACTGGTACCTGCTGCACGACCCGGTTCGGGCCGGCGTGCAGCGCCTCGTCGGCGACCTCAACCGCGTCTACCGGGGCACCCCCGCGCTGTGGGCGCAGGACACCGAACCGGCCGGGTTCCGCTGGATCGCTGGCGACGACGTCACCCACAACACGGTGTCGTTCGTCCGGATCGCCCCCGACGGCGCGACCCTGGTCTGCGTGGCGAACTTCTCCGCCCTGCCGCTGGAGGACTACCGGATCGGGCTGCCCGCCGCCGGTACGTGGACGGAGGTGCTCAACACCGACGCCCACCACTACGGCGGGTCGGGGGTGGGCAACCTTGGCGAGGTGCACGCCGAGGACGTGCCCTGGCACGGCCTGCCGGCCTCCGTGGCGCTGCGGGTGCCGCCGCT
Organism: Micromonospora sp. CA-111912; assembly: GCF_050948415.1. Classification (NCBI taxonomy): domain Bacteria; kingdom Bacillati; phylum Actinomycetota; class Actinomycetes; order Micromonosporales; family Micromonosporaceae; genus Micromonospora; species Micromonospora sp. CA-111912. The sequence goes on along the minus strand of NZ_CP192007.1, from coordinate 2,427,169 downwards.
CGGCGCCCTCTGGCTGCGCCGCGACTGAGCCGGGCGTCAGTCGGGATCCGCACCTCGGAGGGTGAGGACGGAGCGAGGTACGGCCGCTGGGTCGGCCTGGGCTCCTTCGGTCCCTATGGAGCTGCCCCGTTTGTGCTATCGGCGGGGTGGGAGCGTAGACGGGGCAGCTCCAAAGGGGCCGCCGGGCATGTCTCCAACCAGGTGGGCGGGCATTCGCCAGGCCGCCGTCGGACTACCCGGTATGCGGGACGGCATGGGCGGCGTAGCGGCGACGCGGCGAGACGGGGCTCCCGAGGGGGGTCCGCCCTGTCGTTCCGCCTGCGGCGCTGTCAGGCTCTGGCCTGCGCGCAGGCCCCTCTGATCCGTCTCACAGCTTCGTCCCGGTACGGCCCTGCTCGCTTTAGCGACCAAACGAAAGTGGGCCCCGTTGAGGGCAGTATCCGAACGAATACCTCGTCCCCAAACCTGGTGGTGATGTTAATCGCCCCTTCGGCAACCGGATCCACCGCAGTGATGTCCCGAATGCTCACCGCCTTGGCCCGCACTACCGATTCCCCAAGACCAGGCATTCCCAGGATTCGGCGAGGGGCGAAGAGTAGCCGGGAGTCAGTCAGGATGAGCAGCACACCAAAAGCGGACAGGATGGTCCTTCCAAAAGGCAAGTACGCCCTCTGCGTGAAAACAATCTTCTCACCGTCCGCCAGGCGCGGCCAACCGAACTCTGCCATTTCCCTACCCACTTTCCCGATTCCGGATAACCGTACCGTCAGATGCGCGCCACCTCCACCCGCTGCGGCGTCACCCATACCGGCTGCGGCTTCCGGGTTCGGCGGGTTCTGCTGACTCAGAGGCGGGTGATCCGGACGGCGTCGGCGACGACGTACCCCGTCGTGCTGGTCCAGCGGCTGACCCCGACGACCTGGCGCGTTCCCGCGGCGAAGTCGTAGGTGCCCAGCACCCGCCACTGCCCGCCGCCGGTGCGCTGGTCGACCTTGGCCGTCACTGTCCCGTTCGCCGTCGCCACCAGGTGCGGCGTGGCGCTGTTGTAGCCAGGGTCGGACGGATACCAGACCTCAACCCGGTACGAGCCGGCGGCGGGCAGCGTCGCGGTGAACCAGGCCGGGTCGCTGACCGCCTGCGGCTCGGCGAACCGGTAGTTGGCGCCGTACCGCGTGGTGAAGTACGACGACGTGCCCCAGGTGGCGGCGGCGGTGAAGCCGCCGGCGGTGGCGTTGTCCACGATCACGCTGAACGTGCCGCCGGTGCCGGTGACCACCCGCCCGTTGCTGGCCGGGCTCTCGTGGTGCAGCCGGTCCAGGGCGGTCACCAGGTAGCGGTAGGTCGAGGCGGGCGCGGCGGTGGCGTCGGTGAACGTCCCGGTGGCGCCCGAGGCGCGGACCGTGCCGAGCAGGTTACGGGCGTCGGCCAGGTCGCAGGCGTCGACCGCACCGTCGCCGGGCAGCCGGTACACCGCGTACGCGGCGGTGCTGCCGGTGGCGCCGCGCTGCCAGGTCAGGGTCACGCCGCCGGTGCCGCGTAGCGCCGAGGTGAGGTTCGGCGCGGCGGGCGCGGCACCGCCCACCCCGGCGGGCGCGAGCGCAGGCCGGCGATAGTGGTCGGTTGCCACCCGGGTGACGGCACCGATTCGGTCGGCGCGGACGTCCTTGGCGCTGAAGTGGATGTCCCCGGTGACCCGGGGGTAGGTGCGGTTGAGCGTGAGGTGGTCGGTCAGCTCGGCCGGGTCCTGCCAGGCCGCGTCCTGCCCCGACGCGCCGGCCCGGTACGTGGCCTGCCCGACGAGGAGCTGCACGTTCGTTCCGGTCACGGTCTCCGACCACCAGCGGACCAACTCGGCGTAGTCGGCCGAGGGGTGGCCGATGTGCCAGTAGATCTGCGGGGCGATGTAGTCGATCCAGCCCTGCTTCACCCAGCGGCGGGTGTCGGCGTAGATCGCGTCGTACGACTGGAGGCCGGTGGTGCGCGAGCCGAGCGGGTCGGTGCCGGCGTTGCGCCAGATGCCGAACGGGCTCACGCCGAGCTTCACCCACGGTTTGACCGCCTGAATCTTGGCGTGCATCTCCTGGACCAGCAGGTTGACGTTGTTGCGCCGCCAGTCGTTGATGTTGCTGAAGCCGGCGCCGTACTGGGCGAAGGTGGCCTGGTCGGGGAAGCCGCCCCCGCTGCCCGGGTACGGGTAGAAGTAGTCGTCCCAGTGCACCGCGTCGAGGTCGTAGCGACGGACGGCGTCCATCATGGCGTCCTGCACGAAGGCGCGGACCGCAGGAATGCCGGGGTTGTAGTAGAGCTGGCCGTTGTAGGCGACGGCCCAGCCCGGGTTCTTGCGGGCCGGGTGGCTCGCCACGAGCTTGGTGAGGTCGGTGTGGTTGGCGACCCGGTACGGGTTGAACCAGGCGTGGAACTCCAGGTTGCGGGCGTGCGCCTCGGCCACCATGAAGGCCAGCGGGTCGTAGCCGGGGTTGCCGCCCTGGGTGCCGGTGAGCCAGTGCGACCAGGGCTCGTAGGTCGACGGCCAGAACGCGTCGGCGGTGGGGCGGATCTGCACGACGACTGCGTTCATCCGCCGCTGCTGGGCCAGGTCGAGCCAGCCCCGGTACTCCGCCTGCTGGGCGGCCGGGGTGAGCCCGGTGCGGCTGGGCCAGTCGATGTTGGCCACGCTGGCGATCCACATGCCCCGGAACTGCCGTTTCGGGGTGGCCGGATCGGTCACGCAGGCCGCCTGGGCGGCCACCGGCGCGAGGTCCGGCTCGGAGGGCGGGGAGGCGAGGGCGCCCGTGGGGGCGGCCACGCCGAGCGCCAGCGCCACCGTCAGCGCCGCGCCGGACAGGAATCGGCCATGATCTCTGGACACGAAGGAATCTTCAGGGCTAGCGGCCCGCTGCGCAAGTATTCTTCACCATTTTCACCGATCGAGGCGTTCCGGCACCCGAGGGCGAGGGCTCCTCCACACGCGTGGATTACCCCACGCCACTCGGCTGCCTACCGGCCCAGACGGCCAGGAGCAGGACCGATGCAGTCTTCAATCGACAGGACGGCGCACCCGCACTCTCTCCACCCTGCGCCGCCGACGCACTGGAGGAGGAGGCAAGCGGCGGGCAGTACGCGCCCCATGATCTCCTCCTGATGAATAACAAAAGCTGGCCTGCCCGACCCCATGAAAGGTCGGGCAGGCCAACACAATGTTCTGCGGCCGGAGGCGGGTCACCCAGGGGAAACCCCTGACGCCGACCCTCAACCCGCGTCACACACCCGCCATACGCCAACTGAATCCTTGGATGGATGAGCCATACATCAGGTCATCCGCAGTAGAGATTCATCGCCGAGTCGAAGACCGCCGTCTGCGGTCGCTCTTGATCAGCGCACCGAACACGCCTAGGCACACGGCTGAACATATGCCCATGATGAGTGCCGCGAATCGATCAGCTTTCGGGCCGGCCAAAAGACTAGCCGAAGTGATTCCAAGAACGATGGCAAATATTGGCAATACCAATCGTGCCGCACCGCGGTGATGACGCCGATTATGCGCGACGTTAATCCGACGTTGCTCGGCGTCGAGATCCTTTTCCCATGGAGTATTGAAAGGCCAGTTGGCAACCCAGATTATTGCCGCCAATCCAGCAATAATCAGCAGCACCGTAATGACCGATTTCACGAACATGCTCCACCTCCAGAAGCTGTCAGCCCAGCAGAGAGCCTACAGCGCCAGTAAGGGGGTCATGGTTGGCCGTAATCCATCCACCCACGACCCCCGAGGCACGCAGCGGATCAATACGGGTCGCCGCTTCGTACCGACCGGTCCCGAAATTGATGTACTTCGCCCCGGTCAATGAGTGACCCAAACGACCCAGCGGAACACTAGTCACCGCCCGTCCTCCGACTTTGTTAGCGCCCGTGACTACGCGTGCACCCGGGATAAACACCGATCCGGCATCTGTGGCCAGACCGACACCGAGCTTCGCGTAGTCCGCTTTAGTCTTGTCGCTCGCCGAGAAATCGTGCACGCGGTAAGAAGCGCTGACGCCGGCCGCTCCGGCCGCCACGACGAGGCAGGCACCGGCAGAAGCCACGATGCAGACACCGGCTGCCAGGACGGCAGCGCCGGTCAGGATCTCGTTTTTGTGCTCCAAAGCCCAGTTGCCAGCTGAACTGAGCCCATCCCCGACATCATGGTACGTATTCTTGAGCGCCCTGCCGGTCCCACATACCCAGGACCAGGCCGAGCACTTGTCACGCTTCGGCGCCGGCTTGGTGCGAGGCGGTGGCACGTACTTACCACGCTTCATCTTGGTGCTGCTCAGCTTGTTCTTCTTGCCATATTTCACATTATCGGTGGAGCCGCAACCACCCGGGCAACCCTTCTTGACGTCGTAGCCGTAGCAGTCGAAGTGCTTGCAGTCTTCGGGAATCAGGCCGGTGGGGTCGCTGGACGTCACCGGTGTGCTGTTGGCGTAGGAGTAGCCATTCCATTGTTGCGGCTGGACAGGGTCCTGAAGCGGGTCGACAGAGATAAATCGGCCCAGCTCCGGGTCGTAGGAGCGGGCACCAACGGTGGTGAGTCCGGTGGGGCTCATCGGCTTGTTGAGGAAACCCCGGTTGTCAGGTGCCACAACAGTCGCGCCGCGAGCTCCGCCATAGGGGGTGTACTGGCGCCACGTGGGGTTCTGGGCGGTGCTGTCGAGATAGAGGGTTGGGGTGCCCTGGTGGTCGGCGATGGCGAAGGTGTAGGCGGTGCCGCTGCCGGAGCGGATGCAACTGCCGCCGCCCGGCAGGTCGTAGTAGCGGTTTCCGTCGATGACGTTGGTGGTGGTGTTGAGGGTGAGTTGTTGCCCGGGTAGGTAGAGGGTGGTCTTGCCGGGTTCCTTCTGGAGCAGCAGGTTGCCATCGGCGTCGTAGGTGAAGGTGTTGCCGCCGCTGGTGCCGCCGGTGACTCCGGCGAGTTTGCCGGCGTCGTCCCAGGTGAGGGTCTGGTTGCCCTGGGCGGCGTTGCGGCCGCCGGTGTTGCCTGCGGCGTCGTAGGTGTAGGAGGTGGACCCGGTGGCGCCGCCGGTGGTGGCGGTGGAGGTCAGGGTGTGGGGCTTGTTCTGGCCGTTGCCGTCGTAGGTGTAGTTGGTGGTGGTGTCACTGCCCGCACCGAGGTTGTGTTCGACCTGCTGGGTGCGGTTGCCGATCGGGTCGATCTGCCAGCTCGTCCAGTAGGCGCTGCCGGCACCGATGGTGTTGCCGACCATCGCCTTGTTGACGGTGGTGGGGGCGACAGCGCAGGCGTCGGTGGCGGTCCATGCCTCGGTGAGGCGGGCGAGGCCGTCGTAGCCATAGCACTGGGTTTCGGCCGGGGTGCTGACGCCGAGGCGCTTGCTGATCTTGCGGGTGATGTTGCCGGCCAGGTCGTACTGGTACTCCTGCTCGTCCACCGTGCTCGGTGTCGTGACGTTGCGGGTGACGAGTTGGTTGGTGAGCCGGCCGTTGTGGGTGTCGTAGGTATTGGTGACGGCGGCGTAACTGGTGGCGGAGCCGATCCTCTGCTGGTTGACTCGCCCCCACGCGTCGTAGGTGACGTTAGTGGTGTAGGTGGCCAGCCCGGTAAGGGTGGTGGGAAGGTCCAGCTCTCCCGAGTAGCCATGCTGCACCGTCTCGGACGGCAGGGCACCCTTGGCTGGATAGGTATCCCTCCACGGCTGGCCGAGCAATGGGTTGTATGTGTGGCCGAACACGTAGGATCCGGCGAGCGCGCCCTCGGTGGCGGGGATGGTGACGGTGTTCCCGAGACTGTTGCCGAAGACGTCGAACGCCTTCTGTTGGTCGGTGTACGCCTGCCCACCCCGGTAGGCGATCGTGGTGGTGAGCTTGCCGATGGGGTTGGTGACCCCGGCGACGGCGTTGCTGTTGTCGTAGACCCAGGCCGCGCGCTGGTTCCCCGCCGACTGGTTGGCCACCGTCGCGGCGTACTCGCCGGACTTGCGGTCCAGGGCGTCGTAGGTGAACGACAGGACCTTGCCTCGCGCGTCGGTGGACTCGACGAGGTTGCCGTTGGCGTCGTAGACCATGCTGTTGTTGCCGGCGTCTGGGTCGGACTTGGACACGACCTGGCCGAGGAGGTTGTAGGTCGAGGTCCACACGTTGTTGTCCGTGTCGGTCAGCGTCGCCTGGTTCCCGTGGCCGTCGTAGCCGTATCCGCTGACCGTGACCGTGCCGCCGGTGACGGTGAAGTCGCCGGTGAAGGTGTCAGCCGGAGTCGTGACCGTCGGACGGGCGGAGTACTCGCGCAGTTCCGTCTTCCGGCCCAGCGCGTCAGTGACGGTGGCGGTGACGACCCCACCGTCGGGCGGGATGACGGTGGTGCGGTCCCCGCTGTGAACCGTGGTGGTGGTGGAGACGGTCACGCCGTTGTTCGCCGCCGTGGTGACGATGGCACGGCCGAGTCCGTCGTAGGTGGTGAAGGTCTGGCTGGGCACCTGCTTGCCCAGGCCCGTCGCCGACACGGGTGTGGTAACCGTCGGCGTGGTCGTGTCGTCCCACCAACCGTTGTACGACGCCCGGGTCCAGCCCCTGGTGTCGTAGAACTTGTCGGTGACCATCCGGCCGCCCCGGGGGGTGACCGACTGGGTCTGCCGCTCGCGCAGCAGCGCGTCGTAGAGGGTGACCGACTCCTGGTAGAGGTTGGATTCGCTCAGTCGCTCGCTGGTGACCGCCGTGACACCGGTCTTCGACACGGCGTAGCTGAACTTGTGGTTGGCCGGGCTGCTCGTCGCCCGGTTGGTCAACCACACCGCCGTGCTGCGACCCAGCGCGTCGTACTGCTGACGCGTCACCACGTTGTTCGCGTCGGTGCTGGTGAGGACGCTGCCGCGCCTCGGGTTCACGGTGGTCGACGAGGTCTGGCTCAACGCGTTCGTCGTCGACATCGCGGTGACCAAATTGGCGCTGTTCATGGTGAAGGCGCTGGTGGTCTGGTTTCCCTTGGCGTCATAGGAGCCAGTCGCCCGGCCGAAGGAGTCGTAGACGGTCTTCCCCTCGGTCTGCCAGGTGTAGGCACCGGAGGTGTAGTCCTTGGCGAGCTGGGTCATGGTGACGTTGCCCTTGGACGGGGCTGCCGCCTGGGGGAAGGTGGTGGCGAAGGACGGGTCGTCGTAGAAGTTGCGCTCGGCCTTGACCACCTGCGCCGGCCGGCTGACCGCCGCCGGGGCGGTCAGCGTGTTCACGCTTCCCGGCTTCGAGGCCGGGGATCCCTGGGTGAAGCCGCCGCAGGCCACCGACACGGTCTCGGTCTGGCTGACCAGGCCGACCAGGTTCTTGGTCGTGTTGACCGGGGCGTACGTGTGGCTGGTGCACTGGTCGTGCGCGGCGTTGATCGGCACCGTGTAGGTGTAGGTGTGCTTCAGCTCGCCGAAGGTGGCGCTGGCGGTGTTCGCATCGTAGGCGCTGTCGCTGGCGGTGTACCGCCAGGTGACGGAGCCGCCGCTGGTGACCGCCTGGCGGGCGTACGTCTTGATCGGCTCCACCCACTGCGCGGTCAGCGCCGACAGGCCGGTCCGCGACCGGGTGGCGGTCGCGCCGGACACCCAGTAGGAGGTGATCGTCGAGGAGTCGACCCGGCCGTTCTCGCCGAGGTACTGGGTGCTTTCCAGCTCCTTGCCGGCAAGCTCGTCGATGTCCTCGTGGGTGCCACCGGCGGAGTCGGTCAGGTTGACCACGGTGGTGTTGTTGTTCTTGCTCATGCCGCGGTGGTAGACCGTCTCCGACTGGGTCCGGCGGTCGTTGACGCCGTCGCCGTTGAAGGTGCGAACCTTGGCGTAGCCCCGGAACTGGCCGTAGGTACGGTACTTCTTCTTGACGACCTCATTCTCGTCGTAGTGCCACGCCGCCCCACCCAGGTAGCTGTAGCTGGTCGACAGCGCCGCCGCCCCGCCGGTCGGGTCGGTCGACGTCACGCGAGTGACGGCGTACTTGTGGAACCAGTCCCGGAACGGGTTCACATACCCGTCCGGGGTCCAGTACACCGGGTAGCACGACTTGGTGTTCGTCGCCGGATCGGTGGTGACCGGTGCGGTGCACGGCACCGGCAACTCGTACGTCGGGGAGATGACCGAGCCGGTCTCGGTGGTGACAGCGGAGATGCGCTGCCGATAGAAGTTCGGTAGGCCGCCGGTGACGTCGACCCGGTTGGCCAGCTTGATCCCGGAGAACGACATCGACGGCAGGGTGATCGGTGCGCCGGAGCCGCCCGCGCTGGTGTCGTGCCCGGTGCGGGCGATCGACGTCAGCCACAGCGTCGGGGACGTGCCGTCACCGGTGGCCGGCATCGTGTGCGTCAGCGCGTACGAATCGACCTTCTCGTGGGTCGACGTCGCCACGTTGTACTGCTGCGCCTCGATCGAGGTCAGCCGGACGGTGGAGAAGAACGACGGACTCCAGTCATCACAGTCGGTGCCGGAGTTGCAGATCAGGTCGAACGGTACGTCCGGCCAGTTCGCCTTGTTCGCCGCGTTCAACGGCTGGCAGGTGCCGGACAGGCAGCGGTCGCCGGTGTTGAACACCACCCGGTTCGGGACCGTGCCGTAGGCGTTACCGTCGGTGAACCCGTAGTCGATCCGCGCCAGGCTGCTGTCGCGGATGTAGGAGACGTCGGTAACGCCCTTGTTGCGGCCGTAGTAGTTGGTGGCCTGGTTGTAGTAGTAGGCCATCGCGTTGCCGTGCACATCCTTGACGTAGTCCAGGTTCCACCGGTACGCCATCGTGCACACCGACGAGGAGAACCCGGCCGAGTTGTAGCACGGGTCCCCCGAGTGCGGGGAGTACACCGGGCTGTGGTCGACCGACTTCGTCTCCGCCTTGGTCGCGGTCCACCCCGGCAGCCGGTTGCGGCCGAACTCGTAGACAGTGCCGTCGCGCAGGGTCACCCGCCAGTAGTCCGTGTTGTACGTGCCACTGCCGTTGTTCGAGTTGACGACCCGGGTGACGACCTCACCGTTGTCCGACTCCGGCTTCCACACGCTCTGGCCCGAGTCCCACACCAACGACGTCGACGCGCCGTTCAACGACAGGGTCAGGACCGGCCCGTCGTAGCAGCGGTCCGAGGTCTTCACCGGCGACACGGTGCCGCCCGGCTCGTCCATGCAGGAGGCGAACGTCTGCTCGACGTACGAACGGGGGGTGGACCAGCCGTCGCCCGCCCACGAGGACTGCGCGCTCGTCGAGGCGGTCTGCCCGTCCACGCTGCCCGAGTCGTAGGACAGGGCGACGGTCGGCACCAGGTCCGACGCCGCAGGCGGCGCCGTGATCGGATAGGAGTACGTGAACGATCCCGTGCTGCCACCGCCGGTCCAGGAACCCGACGGCTTCAGGTCGGTCGCGGCGTAGGTGCCCCCCTTGCCGCCCTCCTCACCCGCCGTGGCCACCGCCGCCAGCACCGTTCGCGCGCCCGCCCCGGATACGGCCAGCGGCACTTCCGCCGAAACCGTCCTGGCCGCCGAGTCGTTCGTCGAGGACAGCGGCTCGACCGTACGACAGGCCGCCAGTTTCGGGGTGGTCAACGCGCACTCGGGCAGCCGGACCAGCCGCAACCGCGAGCCGTAGTTGCCGCCGAACGCCTCCGCGAACCCCGCGTAGTCCACCCCCACCCGCACGGTGCCCGAGCCCGAGGATCCCGCCGGGGCGACGCTGAGCAGAACGCCATCGACCCCGGCCGCCTCGGCGGCCTTGCGGTCCGCCACAGTCACCGCGAGTCGGTCAGGCCCCGCGTACCGGCCGTCCTTGGCCGCCACCGGCTGCGCCCACACCGGGGTGCCCGCCGCCCGCGCCTTTACCGACTGCGCCGACAGCGCCTGCGGCGCCGCGAGTTCCAATTGCGAGGCCGCGGCCTTCGGCCACGCCGTTTGAAATGGACGGTATGTGGACTTCGCGTCGTCCGGCGGCGTCACGAACCGCGTCGGCAACGGCTTCACGCCCTTGACCGACGGGCCCGGCGACGTCGCCGGAGGCTTCCCCGCCTCCCCGTTCCCCGGTTTCGCCGCCGCCGGCGTGCCCGACAACAATCCCGCCGCCAGCGACGCCGCGGCGACCACCGCGACCAACCGTCGCGGACGAGACAGCAGGCGTATGCCCCCGTACCCGACCATGCGCACCCCACTCTGCAAGGAATCAGTAAAGCCACGCAGAGTGTCCGAACACGCACTCTCCATGGCCGCCGACAATGTTTCACGTTCGACCGACTCGATGGTCACGGGAAGGTAACGATAGACAAATGTCACAGTGATCAAATACGTTGCACTGAGTCCTAAAGGGGCAGCACCGTGTGACGTCAGGTGTTCCCCAAGGGGCACACGGACTGGTTCACTGTGGCCGCCCACCGGACGCACCCGCACGTCCACCGGACATCCGCACACGGGGAGGAACCACCGTCATGCCCAAAAATCACCCGCCCCGGCGGACGAGACCGACGAGGGCTCTCGCGGCGAGCACCGTGGTGAGCCTCCTCGTGGCCGGCGTGGCCACGGGCCTGACCGCCCCACCGGCCGCCGCAGCGCCCGCCACTCCCACAGCCGCCAAGCCGGCACCGGCCTCGATGGGCGTCGATCAAGCGATGACGCAGGCCCGGCGCACCGGCAAGCCGGTCGAGGCCACCGCCGCCGGCACGTCCACGGCCACCCTCACCGCCCGTCCCGACGGCACGGTCGAGCTGACCCAGACCGCCGTGCCGACCCGGACCCGGGTCGACGGGGCGTGGAAGAACCTCGACCCGACTCTCGTCCGGCACGCCGACGGCAGCATCACCCCGGCCGTGACGACCAACCAGGTCCGCCTCTCCCCCGGCGGCACCGGCCCCCTGGCCGAACTGACCAGCGGCGACCGCGCCCTGACGCTCACCGCACCCCTCACCCTGCCGAGGCCCACCCTGGCCGGCCCCACCGCCACCTACCCCGAGGTCCTGCCCGGGGTCGACCTCACCGTCCGGGTCACCGACGAGGGTGGCTTCTCCCACGTCTTCGTCGTCAAGAACCGCCAGGCCGCGCAGCACCCGAAACTCGCCGCCCTGGAGCTGACCACCAACGCCAAGGGGATCGCCCTCGCCGCCGACGCGGCCGGGAACATCACCGGCCGCGACCACGCCGGCCAGGCCGTGCTCACCGCCCCCGCCCCCACCATGTGGGACTCCAGCGCGACGGCCCAGGCCGCCGCGGCGCAGCGCGGAGCGGTCGCCTCAAGCCCCGCCGAGCCGGGCCGGGCCGCCCGCAGCGCCGCCATCGGCGTGGCCATCGGCCCGGCCAAGCTACGCCTGACCCCGGACCGGAAGCTGCTCGACAATCCCGCGACCGTCTACCCCGTCTTCATCGACCCGACGTTCACCTGGACGCCCGTCAGCCCGAAGATGTCCGGCTGGGCCACCATCTCCTACCAGCACCAGTCGACCAACTACTGGAAGGACACCCCGGACCTGAACGACCGGATGCAGGTCGGCAACTCCGGCAGCCAACGCTCCCAAACCCTGATCAACTTCCCGGTCCCCTACAGCACCCTGACCGGGGCAGAGATCACCGACGCCTTCTTCAAGATCACCAACACCCTGTCCTGGAACTGCACCGCCAAGACCGTCAACATCTACGCCCCCACCGCCCCCCTCTCCTCCGCCAACGCCACCTGGAACCACTGGGAAGGCGTCAGCAAGGGCAGCGCCGTGGCGTCGAAGAGCTTCGCCTACGGCTACAGCGGCTGCGACGCCGCCGCCGTCTCCTTCGACGTCACCGACCAGATCAAGGCCGACGTCACCGCGACGAGAAGCACCCGCACCCTCTGGATGGTCGCCGCCAACGAGGCCAGCGACACCCAGAGCTGGAAGGAGTTCGACAAGACCACCCCCACCCTCACCATCCGCTACAACCACAAGCCGAACAAGCCCGCCGGCCTGACGACCTCCCCGAAGACCGTCTGCGCCGCCGCCACCCCGACGGTCGTCGGCGACGCCTCGGTCTCGCTGTACGCCCCGGTGTCCGACCGCAACGGCGGCACCCTCGGCGTGAGCTTCAAACTCTGGAAGACCGACGACACCACCGAGACCGCCCTCGCCACTTCCAACCCGAACCTGCTGACCTACTCCTCCGGCTCGACGGCGGTGTTCGTCGTGCCCGCGGCCACGCTCCGGACTGCTGCCAACGGCACGCCGATGAGATTCTCGTGGAAGGTCCAGGCCACCGACTTCCGTACGCCCAGTGACTGGTCGAACCCCTGCACGTTCAAGTTCGACCCGACCCGGCCGGGGGCGCCATCCGTCTCCCACCCGGGCGACCTGACCACGACCGTGGGCGAGCCGGCGACCTTCACCATCGCTGAGTCGGAGAGCAGCACCGGCAGCACCCCGACCGGCTACGTCTACCAACTCAACGCCGGCCCACCCAACGACGTCCCCGCCGACAGCCTCGGCAACGCCACGATCGCTGTCTCCCCCACCCGGTTCACGAACACGCTGACCGTGACGAGCGTGTCGGCCGGAGGTAACTTCGGCGACTCGGCCAGCGTCACCTTCAACTCGAACCCGGCCGCCACTGCCGCCGACGCCGACCTCACCGGCGACGGTGCCGCCGACCTACTCACCGTCGGCGCCACCAACGGCCTGCCCTCCGGGCTCTGGCTCGGCGCCGGCAACACCGAGGGCGCCGCCCTGCCCGCCACCAACATCGGCGCCCGCGGCAACGGCAACAACTCCCCCGCCGACTTCGACGGCGCCCAGGCCCTCACCGGCCGCTTCACCGGCACGGGCCTCCAAGACGTCCTCGTCTACTTCCCCACCGGCACCAACGCCGGCGGCGCCAGCGTCCTGGGCGCCAACGGCGACGGCTCCCTCCTCCAGTCCCACATCAACGGCAACCAATACAACATCCACACAGCACAGTTCCTCGACAACCAGGGCAACCGACCGGCCCAGCTCGCCAACGCCGGCGACACCCGCCGCCTCAGCTCGCCCTACCCCGACCTCATCGGCACCAGCGGCGACACCACCAACGGCTACCAACTCACCTACTACTCCAACTCCGGCACCCCCAACGGCTACGGCGTTCCGACGAACCTGACCACCGCCACTCCGAGCGGCGGCACCGACTGGGACAACTGGACCATCACCACCGCCCAACTCGACGACGGCACCGCCATGTTCCTGTGGAACCGCACCACCGGCGCCCTGCACCTGTGGACCGGCATCACCGTCGACCTCGACACCGGCCAACTCACCCACACCCCGTACACCCTCTCCGCCAGCTGGAACACCGGCGCCACCCTCACCCTCCGCGCCGCCGACGCCGACGCCGACGGCACCCCCGACCTCTGGACCACCGGCACCGGCGGCAGCACCACCCTCTGGAAGGTCAGCGGGCTGACCGCCGGCACCCCCGGGACCGGCACCCTCGCCGCCCAGCCCACTCGGACCCTGATCACCTCCGACCACAGCTGGCAGCTCAACGACGGGGCAAGCGGCGCGGGGAGCGACGCGGTGGGCACGGCCCTGGACACCGCCGGCACGCTGCACGCCACCGGCAACGCCGGCGCCACCTGGAGCACCGGCGACACGTTCGATCCCGACGTGCTCTTCGACGGCACCACCGGCACCCTCACCACCGCCGGCCCGGCGGTCAACACCAGCAACGCCTTCACCCTCTCCGCCTGGGTCAAGCCGACCACCCTCGGCGGCACGGTGCTGTCCCAGAACGGCACCAACACCGCCGGCTTCAGGCTCTACACCGATGCCAGCGACAAGTCCTGGCGCTTCGCCATGCCCCGCACGGACGTGGTCGCACCGACGTACGACACGGCGAGCGCCGGTGCGAACAGCGCCCGGGTGGGCGTCTGGACGCAGGTGACGGTCAACTTCCAGAAGCCCTTGAACCTGATGACCATCTACGTCAACGGAGCGAACGCCGGCCGGGCCAGCCACAGCACCGTCTGGAACGCGACCGGCGGGCTACGGATCGGCAGCCACAAGACCGCTGCCACCACCTACGGCGGCTGGTTCGCCGGCGAAATGGCCTTCGTCCAGTCCTGGGACGAGGCGTGGAGCGTCGCGCCGGCCCCGGTGGCCCGGCACGCCAACATCGTGGCCACCAAGACGGACGGCTCGCTCTGGTACTACCAGAACAGCGGGGCGCTCTCCCAGCCGTATGCCTGGGGCAACCTGATCGGCAGCAGCTGGAACTCGTTCGACCGGGTGATGACCGGCGACATCAGCGGCGACACCTACCCGGACATCGTCGCCACCAAGCCGGACGGCACCCTCTGGTACTACGGCAACAACGTCAATGTGACCCCCGGAAAACCGTACGGGTCCGGCCGACAGGTCGGCGCCGGTTGGGACCAGTTGCCGAAGACGACGGCCGGGGACATCAACGGCGACGGGTACGCCGACATGATCAGCCTGCGGTCCGACGGCAAGTTGATCTGGCACCACAACCGGTGGGCGACCAACTCGACCGCCCCGTTCTACGGCAGCGGCGTCGAGATCGGCACGAGCTGGTCCGTGTTCAACCGAATCATGGCCGGTGACATCAACGGCGACGGGTACGCCGACATGATCGCCTCCAAGGCCGACGGCACCCTCTGGTACTACCAGAACGCCTACGCCACCACCCCGAGCTGGCCGTTCACCACCCCGGTCCAGATCGGCACAGGCTTCAACGCATTCAACCGGATCGTGCCCGGCGACGTCAGCGGTGACGGATACGTCGACCTGATCGCGAGCAAGCCCGACGGCACCCTCTGGTACTACGGCAACAACATCAACACCAGCAGCAACGGCCAGCCGTACGCATGGGGCCGGCTCATCGGCACCGGTTGGACCATGTACAACCGGATCTTCTAGGGCCCGGCCCGACGGGGCCGGTCGTGGCGCGAGCTACGGCCGGCCCCGTCGGCTGTCCCGGAAGAACTCAGACCAGGCCGGCGTCGCGCAGCAGCTTCCACAGCCCCGCGCCGTCGGGGGCGGAGAGCCACTTCTGCCCCACCGGCCCGGACGACGAACTGCCGGACGGGGTGGGCAGGCTGCCGGCCAGCACCGACTGGGTGGGCGAGAGGCGGCGGATCGCCACCCCTGCCACGTTGTCCGGGTGGCCGGCGGCGAACTCGCGGTAGATCTCCGGGTCGTGCTGGCCGTCGTCGCCGATCAGCAGCCAGCGCACGTCGGGGAACTCGCGGGACAGCCGGGCCAGGGTGGCGCGCTTGTGCTCCCGGCCGCTGCGGAACCACCGGTCGGCCGTCGGCCCCCAGTCGGTGAGCAGCAGCGGCCCGGCCGGGTAGAGGTGCCGGGACAGGAACCGGGTCAGGGTCGGCGCGACGTTCCAGGCGCCGGTGGACAGGTAGAACACCGGCGCCCCGGGGTGGGCGGTGACCAGCCGCTCGTAGAGCACCGCCATGCCGGGCACCGCGTTGCGGGCGTGCTCGTCGAGCACGAAGGTGTTCCACGCGGCGAGCAGCGGCCGGGGCAGCGCCGTCACCATGACCGTGTCGTCGATGTCGGACAGGATGCCGAAGCGGACGTTCGGGTCGAGGACGCGGATCAGCGCCTCCACCGGCTCGGCGTCGGCGACGCTCAGCCGCACCGACGACCAGCCGGGCGTCAGGTCGGCCTCGACCACGGTGTCGACGAAGCCGCTGCGGTCGGCCTTCGCCTCGTGCTTCACCCCGCCGGCCTCGATGGTGACCGTCACGTGCTTCGCGGGCAGGGTGGTGAAGCTGCGCCAGCCGCGCACCTTGTCCAGCCGCTGCCCGGACCGGGTGTCGGGGCGGCCGAGCAGCACCCGGCACAGCACCCGCGCCCAACCCGGGGCGCCGTAACCGGCGTACGCGACGATGTTGGTCTGCCACCCGGTGCGACGCAGCCGGCGTTCCACCAGGTTGTGCACGGCGTCCTCGATCCGCGCGGCCCGGTGCAGGTTCGGTAGGGCAAGTTCGCCCGCGGTTGTGGGTGGCACGCTGCAACCCTGCCACACCCCGGCGGGGACGGCCACGCGAGGCGGGGACGAGGGGGTTCTCCCCGATCGGCCCCGGTCCGGACCGCGTGCGTGACAGACTCCGGTCGGGGCGGCGACGGGGGCGTTGGTCGTGTCGACACGTGTGCAGCACCGCGGGCGGTGGCGCCCGTCCGACCGGCCGGCGCTGGTGGCGCTGCTGCTCGGGCTGGCCGGGCTCGGCTACCGGCTGGCGCTGACGCTGCTCACCCTGCCCGGGTCGAACAGCGACGAGGCGACCTTCGGCCTGGCCGCGCTGCACATCGCCGCCGGCCGGGAGCACCCGGTCTTCCTGTACGGGCAGCGCTACATGGGCACGCTGGAGGCGTACCTGGCGGCGCCGCTGGTCGCCGTCGCCGGGCCGAGCTGGCCGGTGCTGCGGCTGCCGATGCTGGCGCTCTGGGCGGTCTTCGCGTGGCTGATGTACCGGCTGACCCGCCGGATCTGCTCGCCGTGGTGCGCCGTGCTGGTGGTGGGGCTGCTCGCGCTCGGCCCCGAGCGGGTGGTGCGCGACCAGTTGACCGTGGTGGGCGGCCGGCCCGAGGTGAAACCGGCCGTGGCGCTGGTGCTGTTGATCGCGCTGGGGCTGGCCGACCGGCGGATCGGGGCCCGGCGGCTGGCGGCCGGGGCGGCCGGCCTGCTCGCCGGGGTGGCCGTCTGGTCGGACTGGCTGATCGTGCCGTACCTGGCGGTGGCCGGCCTGCTGTTGGCCTGGGTGCTCCGCCGGGAGCTGCTGGGCTGGGCGGGGGCGCTGCTGGTGGCCGGGTTCGCCGTCGGGGCGGCGCCGCTGATCGCCGACAATCTGCGCGCGCCGCCCGGGCAGGACTCGCTGTCGGTCCTGCGCCGGATCAGCGCCGCCGCCGGACCTGCGCCGCCGCTGGTTGACCGGCTGCGCGGCGGGCTGCTGGAGGGGGTGCCGCTGGCCACCGGGCTGTGCCCGGTCGACGGCTGCGCCCGCTGGCAGCAGTGGTTCGGACTGCTCTACCCGGTGCTGCTGGTGGGCACCGCGATCCTCGCGCTGGTCGCGTACCGGCGGGCCGCCGGCCGGCCCGGCGCCGACCGGGTCGGGCCGGCCACGCAGCTCGCCCTGGTCGCGGGCGCCGGCCTCACCCTGGCGGCGTACGTCCGCAGCCCGCTGGCCGCCACCGACCCGCTGGGCAACGCCCGTTACCTGTCGGTGCTCCAGCTCTCGCTGCCGGCGGCGTTGTGGCCGCTGTGGCTGGCGGCGAGGGTCGCCTGGCGGGGCACGACGGGGGTCGTCGGGCGGCTGGCCGGCGCGTCGGCCACCGCCGCGCTGGCCGGGCTGGCCGCCACCGTGCTGGTCGCCACCGGCCTGTTCGTGGCCGGTGCCGGCGGGTTGCGGGCGGAGGAGCGGCGGGCGCGGGAGCTGGCCGACACGGTCCGTCGGGCCGGGCTGCGCACGGTGTACGCCGACTACTGGACCTGCAACCGGCTGGTCTTCAACACCGCCGAGGCGGTGGTCTGCGGGGTGCTCGACGGGGACCTGACCCCGGGACAGAACCGGTACCGGCCGTACTGGCAGCAGGTGGGGCGGGCCGACCGCCCCGGGTACGTGCTGGCGGCCGGCGGCCCCGCCGACCGGCGGCTGCGGGAGCTGCTCGGGGTGGGGACCGGCTCCGCCCTGCTCGCCGAGGTCGGCGGCTATCGCGTGTACCACCCGGAGACGGCCGTGCGGCCGTGGCGCTGACCGGCGGGCCGTACGCTGGCCGGACCGCCACGCGCCGGCGTGCCGCCGCACCAAGGAGTCGTACCGAGATGCTCATCCTGTTGCCGCCCTCGGAGGGAAAGGCCGACGCCGGCACCGGCCGGCGGCTGGACCCGACCCGGCTGTCCCTGCCCGAGCTGGCCCCGGCCCGCGCGGAGGTGCTGGCGGCACTGGTCGAACTCTGCGCCGGGCCGGACGAGGCGGCGGCCCTGGACGCGCTGGGGCTGCCCCCTGGGCTGGCCGGCGAGCTGCGCCGCAACGCCCGGCTGGAGCGGGCGGCCACCGCCCCGGCGGGCCGGATCTACACCGGCGTGCTCTACGAGGCCCTCGACCTGGCGACGCTTGCACCCGCGGCGCAGCGGGCGGCCCGCCGGTCGGTGCTGGTCAGCTCCGGGCTGTGGGGGGCGGTGCGGCTCACCGACCGCATCCCGCCGTACCGCTGCCCGATCGGGGCGCGGCTGCCCGGGGTGGGGGCACTGTCGGCGTACTGGCGGCGGGAGCTGGCCCCGGCGATGGCGGCGGCGGCCGGCGGCGGCGCGGTGTTGGACCTGCGCTCGGGCGCGTACGCGACGACCTGGACGCCGGGCGGCGAGCTGGCCGGGCGGACGGTGACGGTGCGGGTGCTGCACGAGCGGAACACCCCCGACGGGCCGGTCCGGTCGGTGGTCAGCCACTTCAACAAGGCGACCAAGGGGCGGCTGGTGCGCGACCTGCTCACCGCGGGTGCCCGCCCGCGCCGCGCCGGCGAGTTGGTGACCGCGCTGCGGGACCTGAAGTACACCGTCCTGGAGCAGCCGGTGACCGCCGGACGGCCCCGGGCGGTGGACGTCGTGGTGACCCAGTTGTGACGGATCGCGCACAGATGGGCGTCACCGACAGCGACTGTCGCAAGATTTCCTCAAGGCTCGCGGCCACGGCTACCACGGGGCCGCGCGGGAGGCCACGGTAAGGGGAACCTGACGCCGACAAGGAGACTGTGGTGGCCCCCGAACCCACGCTGCTCGACCGGCCTCGTCTTCCCACGACCCCGCCCCCGCTGGACTGGCTGACCCTCGCCGACGCGTTCGAGGTTGCCTGCCTGCTGCGCTGCGCCTCCGCGCCGGCCGCCCCGGCTGGGGCGGGTCGCCGCCCCCCGGCCCCCGCCCGCATCGGCCAAGCCGCCGAGTTCAACCGGGAGGACGCGGCGCACCGGATGCGCCAGCTCCTCGCCCGGCTGGAGATCCCGGTCGGGCACGAGGTGACCACCGGCGGCCTGCGCCGCCGCTTCGAGCTGCACCGGCTCCAAGTGCCCCGCGAGCACGGGGCGACGTACGCGACGCTGGTGGAGATCGGCTGGCGGCAGGGCCGCCGGGAGCTGCTCGGCGGGCCCATGGCGGGCGCGTCCACGGCCCGCCGGGTGTGGCGTCCCCGGCTCGCCGCCGCGGCCTGGCGGGCGGCGCTGCTGGCAGGCGGCCGGCACGTCCGGCGGCACATCCTCGGGATCCGGCTGACCGACCGGGAGCTGGCCGCCGTGCTGGTCCGGGGCGCCGCCCTGCTGGAGGTGCCGGCACTGCTGCGGCCCGGGGCGGGCTGCTACGTGGTGAGCGTGGCCGACGGCTCGGACCGGGACCGCATCCTGCAGAGCGTGACCCTGGACCCGGCGACCGGGCCGGGGGTGACCGCGGTCGACTGAGGACCGCCGGCCGGCGGAAGCCGAGCGCGGTCGGCCGGCGGGCTTGCGCCGGGAGCGTCGCACGCGCAGAGTGCACCGGGTGAGCCGTAGCTGGTCTGTGCCACCGCGCGCCGCCGGCGTGGCCGTGCTGCTGTTGGTGCTGGTGGCTGCGCCCGGGCTCGCCGGCTGCCGGGACTCGCCGAGCGAGCCGATCCAGATCCGGATCGCCACCGGCAGCCCCACCGCCGTCTACCACGCGTTCGGCCAGTCGCTGGCCGCCGTCCTGAACCGGGAGCTGCCCGGGGTGCTGGCCAGCGTGGTGGTCACCGCCGCGTCGGCGGAGAACATGCGGTTGCTCGACACGGGGGACGTCGAGCTGGGCTTCACCCAGGCCGACGTGCTCCCCACTGGCCGGGAGGACCGCCCGAGCGTACTGGCCGTGGCCCGGGTCTACGACGACCTGCTGCACCTGGTCACCAGGGCCGACGGCCCGGTCCACTCGGTGGGCGACCTGCGTGGCCGACGGGTCTCCGTGGGGGCGCCCGGCTCCGGCACCGAGGTGACCGCCACCCGCCTGCTGGAGGTCGCCCAGCTGGGCGGGGTTACGGTCCGCCGGGAGCGGCTGGGGCTGGATGCCTCGGTCGACGCGCTGCGCGCCGGGCGGATCGACGCCTTCTTCTTCTCCGGTGGGCTCCCGGTGCGTGGCGTCGAGGAACTGACCGCCGACGGCGCCACCCGGATCGTCGACCTGGGCGATTGGACGGAGCCCCTGCGGCGCAGCTACCGGGAGGTCTACGTCTCCCGGGACATTCCCCGCTCGGTGTACGGGGTCGAGCCGGTCACCACGGTGGCGAACCCGAACTACCTGGTCGTCCGGGCCGACCTGCCGGATTCGCTGGTCCGGGAGGTGACCCGGCTGCTGATGGAACGCCGGGCCGAGCTGGCCGCGGCGCACCCCGCGGCGGGCCGGATGAGCCCCCGCTCGGCGATCGCCACCGCCCCGCTGCCGCTGCATCCCGGCGCGGCCGACTGGTACCGGTCGAACAAGCCCTGACCCGTCAGCCGGCCGGGGCCACCGTTCCGTCGGCCAGCGGGGCGTCCCGGGCCGACGCGGCGTCGCCGGTCGGCCCGGTCCCACCGGTCGGCCCGGTCCCACCGGTCGGCCCGGTCCCACCGGTCGGCCCGGTCCCACCCGTCGGCGCGGCGGTGCCCGGCGGGAGCGGGTCGGCGGCCGTCGCGGGGTCGGGGGCGGCCGGGAACCAGAGGCCGGCCACCAGGCCACGCGGCTGCGCCCGGCGCATGGTGAGCCGGCCGTCGGAGGCGTCGACCAGGACCGCGACGATGGTCAGCCCGAGCCCGGCGCCGTCGACGTTCTGCACCTCGGGGGCCCGCCAGAACCGCTCGGTGGCCTGGTCGAGCTGGTCGAGGGTCATGCCGGGGCCGGTGTCGCGGACCTCCAGCGCGACCCCGTCGTCGGCCGCCCGGACGTCCACGGTCACCTCCCCACCCGCGCCGCTGAACTTGATCGCGTTGTCGATCAGCGCGTCCAGCGCCTGGTCCACGGCGGTCGGCACGGTCCGGGCGTACACCGGATCGGCGACCGGGGCCAGCCGCAGGGCGACCGACCGGTGCCGGGCCAGCGGCTGCCAGGCGGCCACCCGGGACGCGGCGACCGCCGCGGCGTCCACAGTGACCCGTTCGTTTTCCTCGCGTTCGGCGCGGGCCAGGGTGAGCAGGGCGTCCAGCAGCAGGGCCAGCCGGTCGGTCTCCTCCAGCGCCAGCCGGTGCTCGGCCCGCCCCGGCTCGTCGGTCAGGCTCGGCCCCAGCTCCTCCACCCGCAGCCGCAGCGCGGTCAGCGGGTTGCGCAGCTGGTGGCTCGCGTGCGCGACGAAGGCCCGCTGCCGGTCCATCACGTCCGACACCGCGTCGGCCATGTTGTTGAAGCTCACCGCCAGGCGGCGCAGCTCCGGCGGGCCCAGCCGGTGCTGCACCCGGGCCCCCCGGTCCCCCTCCGCGATCTCGTGGGTGACCGCGTCCAGCTCGGTGACCGGACGCAGCACCCAGCCGGCCAGCCCGAACGCGGTCAGCACGCAGGCCAGCACGGCGAAGATGCCGATCGCGGCGAGCAGCAGCCACCACGCGGTGACGGTGCGCCGGACCCCGTCCGCCGGGGAGGCGATCACCACCGCCCCGAGCACCTCACCGCCGTCGTTGATCGGCACCGCCACCACGACCGGCCCGCCGGTCCACGGCCACACCGACTCCGGGACGCTGAACTGCTGGCCGGACAGCGCGTTGTCCAATGCCGCCTCGGTGCCCGGCCCGACCTGCCAGCTGCGCGAGGCCACCACCGTACGGCGGTCCCGGTCCACCACGGCCGCGCCGATGCCGTACAACTCGTCGTAGCTGCTCAGCTCGCCCCCGATCGGGCCGGGGACGCCGCCGCGCAGCGCCGGCCCGGCCAGCGAGGCGAACCGGGTCGCGTCGGCGAGCCGGTCGGCGCGCACCTCGTCGGTCTCCCGGGTGGCCAGGGTGGTGGCGAGTGGCGTCTCCAACGCGATGAGCACCAGCACCATCAGCAGCAGGTAGCTGATGACCAGCCGACGACGCACCGGCCCTCACTCCCCGCGCAGCCGGTAGCCGACCCCGCGGACCGTCTCCACCAGCCGGGCGTCGCCCAGCTTGCCGCGCAGCGATCCGACGTGCACCTCGACGGTGTGCCGGTCCGCCCAGGTGGTGCCCCACACGTCGAGCAGGATCCGGTCCCGGGGCACCGCCGCCCCGAGCTGCCTGGCCAGCGAGAGCAGGATGTCGAACTCCTTGCGGGTGAGGGTCACCTCCCGACCGTCGACTGTGACCGTCCGCCCGGCGACGTCGATGCGGACCGGGCCGGCCTGGATCACGTCCCGCTCCGGGGCGGCGTGCGCGGCCCGGCGCAGCACCGCCTCGATCCGGGCCTGGAGCTCGACCATCGAGAACGGCTTCACCACGTAGTCGTCGGCGCCCAGTCGCAAACCGAGGACGCGGTCACGTTCCTCGCCCCGGGCGGTGACCGCGATGATGCCGAGTTGGGCGCTGCGCCGGCGCAGCACCCGGCACAGGTCGGTGCCGTCGCCGTCGGGCAGGGTCAGGTCGAGCAGCACGAGGTCGCAGGGCGCGGCGGACAGCGCCGCGGCGACGGTGGCGGCGTGCTCCACCTCGTAGCCGCGGCGGGTCAGGGCGGACGACAGGGCGGCGGCCACCCGTCGGTCGTCCTCGACCAGCAGGATGCGCACCCCGCACCTCCATTCCTCGTTGCTCGGTCGTCGAATGGTCGCAGAAGCACCGCCCGGACGGGAGGGCCGGCCGGTCAGACCCTTCCCGCCGGCCGAGGGCCAGGCGGGGCGCGTCCCGGGGCGCGGGGCCCCGGTCGCCGTAGGCTGCCGGGGTGATCTACAAACTGCTGGCCACGACCGAGTGGGACGCCGCCCGGGACGCCGGGCACTTCGCCGGCTCGGCGGTGGACCGCCAGGACGGGTACATCCACCTCTCCGCCGCCGACCAGCTCGTCGAGACGGCCCGGCGGCACTTCGCCGGCGCCACCGGGCTCACCCTGCTGGCGGTGGACCCGGCGGCGCTCGGTGCGGCGCTGCGCTGGGAGCCGTCCCGGGGCGGGGCGCCGTTCCCGCACCTGTACGGGACGCTGCCGGTGGCCGCCGTGGCCGCGGCCCACCCGCTGCCGGCGGACGTCCCGACCGCCGACGCGGTGGCGCGACTGCTCCGCTGAGGGATCGCTATGCTCACCCGAGTCCGCGCGCCGGCCGGGGTGACCGCAGCCCGCCGGCGGGCGTGGCAGTCCGATCCGCGCGGGCGGCCGGCACCCGTCGCCGTCCCGACGCGTCCACCCGCCGGCGCGACGGCGCGCCCCGAGCGATGCGAGCAGCGATGACTGACACCACCGACCGGCCCGACGTCTTCGTCCACCCGAGCGCAGACGTGGAGGAGGGT
This sequence comes from Micromonospora sp. CA-111912, assembly GCF_050948415.1. Taxonomy (NCBI): domain Bacteria; kingdom Bacillati; phylum Actinomycetota; class Actinomycetes; order Micromonosporales; family Micromonosporaceae; genus Micromonospora; species Micromonospora sp. CA-111912. The sequence continues at coordinate 2,403,804 of NZ_CP192007.1, read as the reverse complement.
GCCCAGGTGGGCGACGGCACCAAGGTCTGGCACCTGGCCCACATCCGGTCGAGCGCCCGGGTCGGCGCCGGCTGCGTGATCGGTCGCAACGTGTACGTCGATGCCGGCGTCACCGTCGGTGACCTCGTGAAGATCCAGAACAACGTCTCGGTCTACCAGGGCGTGACCATCGAGGACGAGGTCTTCGTCGGCCCGTGTGCCGTGTTCACCAACGACTTCCGCCCCCGGGCGCAGAACCCGGACTGGACCATCACCCCGACCCTGGTCCGCCGGGGCGCCTCGATCGGCGCGAACGCCACCCTGGTCTGCGGGATCGAGGTCGGCGAGTACGCGATGATCGCCGCCGGTTCGGTGGTCACCCGGGACGTCGCGCCGTACCAGTTGGTGGCGGGCAACCCGGCACGGCCCAAGGGCTGGGTCGACGAGCGCGGCGAGGTCGTCTCCCGCGACGCCGACAACCCGCCGCAGCGCGGCTGACGACATGACCGGGCGGCGGTGGACGGCTCCTCGCCGTCCACCGCCGCCCGGCTCTCGTCCCCGACCCGAGCGGGTCAACCGCAGAGGCGGCCGATCTCCTGCCGGAACCGGTCCATCGGGTTGGACCCGGCCGGTCCGAGCAGGTACTCCTTCAGTTCCCGCCGCGCCTCGGCCATCGGGTCGTTCCCGCCCCGGGCGAGGGCGAGGACCTTCTCCAGCTCGCCGCAGTCGAGCGAGAGCAGGTACGCCGCCCGCGCGGTGGGGAACGTCCGGCGGAACTCGTCCTCGGACAGACCCGCCGGGTTGGCCACCACGTACGGCCGCTCGCTCTGCACGAAGTCGGAGACCACGCTCGACACGTCACTGATCAGCAGATCGGTGGCGTTGAAGCAGTCGAACAGGGCCGGCGTGCGGCCGGTGACCACTAGGTGCGCGGTGCCGCCCAGCGAGGTCGGGTCGACCTGCCCGCCGGCGGCCCGGAGCCGGGCGACGATCCGCTCGTGCGCCGCCTGGGCCTTCTTCGACCGGTTGCCGGTGAGCGGGTGCGGCTTGTAGACCACCCGGACGCCGCCGGCGGCGAGCAGCCCGGCGACGATCCGCTCCCCCATCAGCACCAGCGAGGTGTGATACGGGTCGTCGTCCAGCCACCCCTCCCAGGTGGGGGCGTAGAGCACGGTGAACGGGCGGTCGGTGAACTCCGCGCCGAAGGTGTGCACCCCGGCGAGCTGCGGGCGGCCGACCTCCACGATGTCGCGATCGAGGACGCCCACCCCGGCCCGGGCGTACCGCTCCCGACCGGCCGCCCCGGCCACCCACACCTCGTCGTACACCTTGCTGTACGGGTTGACGCTGGCCTGCTTGTCGCTGTCGCCGTGGCCGACGAAGACGTGCCTCATGCCCGGCTCACGCAGCATGTGGATGTTGGCGCCGACGTTCGCCGCGTACAGGGCGACCCGGATCGAGCTGAGGTCGAGGTTCATGAAGTCGACCCCGGCCGGTACGCAGATCACCGGCAACCGGGTGTCGGCCAGCTCGCGGAACGCCTCGTCGTTACGGAGCAGCACCACCGCGCGGCGCCCGGCCGCCTCGACCGGGGCAAGCCACATGTTGGCCTGGTAGACGTCCTTGGCGGGGCCGGCGAAGTAGAGCGCCACCTCGGGCTGTTCCCGAGCCAGCCAGGCGTGCACGGCTGACAGCGACCCCTGCCCCCGGCCACGCCCACCCCGCCCGGCCAGCGTCAGCACGGCTACCGTGACCAGTCCCACCGCCAGGGTGACCAGCCCGGTCACCACCACGGGGGCGACCCGGTCGACCAGTACGGCCAGCACGGCCGCCGGGACGAGGAGCACGTTGATCAACGGCAGTCGCAGGCCCGCGATCCGCCGCGCCCAGGCCGGCGGACCCGGAACCCCGGCGGTGCGGGCGAGGTCGATGTTGCGGGTGAAGGCCAAGGTCGAAGCGCGGTGCTCGTCGACCGCGCTGAGGGCACCGCTGCCGACGGCAACGCTCCAGAGCGCGGCCGGCAGCAACAGGACCGCGACGGTCCCGCCGGCTGCCGGACCGACCGCGCTGACGATCAGCAGCACGACCGACAGGTCACGGACGAGCCACCGCCAGACCGGTCCGAGCCCGGCCTTCTGGAGCAGCTCGCCCGCCGCGGCGAACCGGGTGGCGAGGGCCAACTCACCGGCGACGGCGACCAACGCGGCGACCACGTACGGGATCAGCCAGCCGAAGACACCGGACAGGACCATGACCCCGTAGCCCAGCAGGGTCACACCGACGACGGCGAGACCCAGCTGGTTTCGCACTCTGCTGAACAACGACACGCTCCCTTGTCTACTCGCCGGCGTCGATGGGTCCGATACCAGGCATCTGCGACCCTAAACGGGGCAAGTAACACAAGTATTGCTGGGGTGTCCGGCGGATGAACAGCCGAGGATGCCGCTCACCGAACGTATCGGTCGAGCCACGAAAGCAGTGGGCCCCGGCCGGCGAGCGGCCGAGGCCCACGGACACCGGGCGGACCGGGTCAGCCGCCGATGACCACCCGACGGACGCCGGTCCAGCGGGCCGGATCGGTGATCCGACGGCCGTCGACCAGCACCGAGACGCCCGGCAGGTCGGCCGGGGTGAGGCTGCGGTACTCGACGTGGTCGGCCTGGATGACAGCGGCGCCGACCGGCTCGCCGTCGTAGCCGGGCAGGCCGTGCGCGGTCAGCTCCTCGTTGGTGTACATCGGGTCGGAGACGTACGGCTTGGCACCCCGCTCGCGCAGCGCCTCCACGGTCGGGAAGACGCCCGAGAAGGCGGTCTCCTTGACCCCACCCCGGTACGCCGCGCCGAGCACCAGCACCCCCACGTCGGTCAGGTCGCCGTACGCGGCGGCGAGCAGGTCGACGGCGTACTCGGGCATGGCGGCGTTGGCCTCGCGGGCCGAGCGCACCACGGTGGCCGCCGGGTCGTTCCACAGGTACATCCGGGGGTAGATCGGGATGCAGTGGCCGCCGACGGCGATGCCCGGCGAGTGGATGTGGCTGTACGGCTGGGTGTTGCAGGCATCGATGACCTTGGTGACGTCCACCCCCACCGTGTCGGCGAACCGGGCGAACTGGTTCGCCAGACCGATGTTGACGTCCCGGTAGGTGGTCTCGGCGAGCTTGGCCAGCTCGGACGCCTCGGCGGAGCCCAGATCCCAGACGCCGTTGGGCCGGTCGAGGTCGGGCCGCTCGTCGAAGTCCAGCACGGCCTCGTAGAAGCGGACGCCGTTCGCGGCGGACGCCTCGTCGATGCCGCCGACCAGCTTCGGGTAACGGCGCAGGTCGGCGAAGACCCGGCCGGTGAGCACCCGCTCCGGGCTGAAGACCAGGTGGAAGTCCTTGCCGGCGGTGAGACCGGAGCCCTCCTCCAGCATCGGCGCCCAGCGGGCGCGGGTGGTGCCGACCGGCAGGGTGGTCTCGTAGCTGACCAGGGTGCCCGGCTTGAGGCCGCGAGCGATGGCCCGGGTGGCGTCGTCCATCCAGCCGAAGTCCGGCACACCGTCCGCGTCCACGAAGAGCGGTACGACCACGACGACCGCCTCGGACCCGGCGACCGCGGCGGCGGTATCGGTGGTGGCCGACAGCAGACCGGCGGCCACCGCCTCCTTCAGCTTGACGTCGAGGTCGGCCTCGCCGGGGAACGGCACGGCACCGTCGTTGACCAGCTGGACGACCCGCTCGGAGACGTCGGCACCGACCACCCGGTGCCCCTTCGAGGCGAACTGCACGGCAAGCGGCAGGCCGATCTTTCCGAGCGCGACGACGCAGATGTCCATGTAACTACTTTCCTCCTAGGGGAAGCCGGCGGCGAAGGCGGGCCACGACTCGGCGGAGCGTCACCGGCGAGACGGTGAACGCCAGTTGACCTCTGTGGTTGTTGGTGACGGTGACGATATGGAACTGGCCACCGTCGCGGTGCAGTACCCGCTGCACGGTCGACGGCCGCAGACCTCGTACCGGAATGCCGGAACCTCCGGCCACCCGGGCACGGACTGCCCGGCTACCCCCGGCCGAACCCAGTTCGGCCAGCAGGTCCCGGATCCGGAACGTGGCGCCCACGGTCGTCCCCATCGGGTCCGACGGCAGCGGCCGCACGACGGCCTCCACCTTCCCCACGAACACGGAGAGATCACCACCGACCAGCTCAGCGAGGTCGGAGCGCGGGCTCCGGACGAAGACCTGGATCCCCCGTTCGCCGTCGGCTCCGGTGACCCAGCGTACCGATGCCGCATCCAGCCTGGCGAGCCACCGGGTCGCGGCGGTGTCCAGCTCGAACCACTCGTCGGTGACACCCGACTCCGGGTCACCGAAACCCGGATAGGCCGCGTACCAGCGCTGATCCCTGACCACCGTGGGCGGCAGTCCCTCGTTCGCGTCCTGCTTGACGATGGCGAGGAGGTCCGCCGCCCGTCCGTACGCGGCGGTGCCGAGCCGCACCCGCGCCGAGATCTCGAGCTGGTCGCGGATGCGATCGGTCAGGTACTCCCGGACGAGCTTGCCGACGCGGCCACGGATCTGCTCCTGGGTGTCGTGGTCGAGCTTGAGGTAGTCGGACCGGAGCAGCTTGGCGAGCTCCCACGCGAAGTGTCGCCTGAGCACCGCGTCGCGGCTCTCTCCGGGCTCGATCAGCTCGGCGACGAACCGGACGATGCGCTCGACACACTCCAGCCGGGCCAGTTGGTCGCTACGGTACGTGATGTTACCGGCGTTGAGTCGCTTGACGGCGTAGTAGTAGTCGTAGTCGGCGAGCACGGAGATGCGGCCGGCCCGGCAGCACGCCTCGATGGTGAACGGCTGATCGCTGCCGACAGCCATGTCCTCCGGGAACCGCAGGCCGTACCGTTCCACCAGCTCACGCCGGAAGAGCTTGGTGTTGGACAGGGCGAACGGCAGCGCCGAGCTGAACAGATCGACGTCGGATCTGGTCTGGTCGAAGATCTCCTGGTGCACGTACCGCTTGTTGACGCCCACCATCCGGCCGAGCACCACGTCCGAGCCCCACCGGTCGGCGGCCGTCACCATCCGCTCCAGTGCCTCCCGGCCGAGATGGTCGTCGGCGCCGATGAAGAACACGTACCGTCCGGTGGCCAGCTCGAGTGCCCGGTTGCTGGGCGCCGCCGGCCCCCCGGAGTTCTCCTGGTGGCGGACCTTGATCACATCGGGATGGGCCGCGGCGAACCGGTCCAGCTCGGCCCCGCTGCCGTCGGTCGAACCGTCGTCCACCGCCACGATCTCGAGCCGTTCGTGGCCGATCGACTGGTCGACGAGGGACCGGAGGCAGGTGGTCAGATCCGGCATGGTGTTGTACACCGCGACGACGACGGTCACGTCGGGCTGCGTCACCGTCCTGCCGCCTTCCCCGGCCACGGCGCTGAGTCGATGAAGTCGCCCCGTCCCGGGTCGCCCGCCCGCAGGCCCGCCGCGGCGATCGTGCCGTCAGAACCCATGCCCGTCCGTCTCCGTGTCAACAAGCACCGCACCCGCGGACCCGAGCGAGTCTACGACAACCCGACCGCCGGAAGTCGTCGCCATCGGGTGTTCCGGGGGCGCGTCGCGGCCATTGCCACCCTGCACGCGGCTCCTGATCTGACCAGATCCTCGTCACCACAGGCCAGCCCCCGGAGCCAGGCCGGTCATGGCACGCCGGACACCACGCGGACAGGACTCGGACAGGACTCGGACATGACCCTGCTGACGAGCGAGGAGCACCCGCCGCTGAGGCCGGCAACCGCGGACGGGCCCGTCCGCCCCGCCCCCTCGGCCCGGCTGGTGGCCGCCTTCCGGTCCGCCCTGCCCGCGCTCACCGGCGAAGTTGTCGTCCGACTCGTCGGGCCGCTCACCCCTCCACGTCTGGGCCCGCAACCTAGGCGAGCGACCGGGCAGCCTGCTCACCGAATCCGACGGCAGGTGGTACCTCGGCATCGCCCAGCACGGCGGGTCGGCATCCTGCTCGCCGTTCTCTGGGGGGCGCTGCCGCACGGCATCGTCCAGTCGATGAGCTAAAGCGAGGGCATCTTCACCGCCTTCGCGGCGTGCGGGGATCAGAAGAAGTTGTCGTAGAGCCCCTGGAGGAAGACCGCCTGACCGACCGACAGGAGCACCAGCGCCGCGACGACGGCGCCGCGCAGCCAGCGCCGGTCGAATCCGGCGGTCCACCGATCCACCACCAGCCCGGCGCAGCCGGCGACCATCGGGTAGAGGAAGGCCCAGGTCCGCTCGACCTCGCCCTGGCGCAGCTTGGTCAGCTCCGGCGGCAGGGACGCCCAGACGACCAGGGCGACCACGAGCACGGTCACCAGCACCGGCCGCCCGGCACCCGGCACCCGGCGGAACAGCGCGTAGACCCCGAGGGCGGCCAGTGGCAGCCCGGCGTACATCAGCCAGGCCGCCGGGGTCCCCACCACCCAGTACAAGCGGAAGCTGTTGGAGGACGACGAGGGCGACGCCTGGTAGGAGGTGAGGATGTCGAACCCGAGCGTCAGCCAGGCCAGCAACAGCACGGCCACCCCACCGGCCGCCGCCGCGGCCAGCAACCGGGCAGCGGTGCGCCAGCCCGTCTGGATCACCAGCGCGATCGTGGCGGCAAACACGATGAACGAGGTGGCGAAGGTCATGAGGGTGCCGACGCCGAGCACCACCCCTGCGGCCGCGGCCACCTTCACCGAACGCCGCTGCGCGGCCAGCACGAAGAGTGCCGCACTCAGCGTCATCGGCACCGCGAACACGGTGTCGAGATTGCTGTACGCGAGCATCAGCGGCCCGGGAGCCGCGGCGAACAGCACCGCGCTGATCCGGCCGGCCCGTTCGCCGCCCAGGGTCCGGCCGATCAGCCAGGCAGAGACCGCCGAGGTGAAGGCGACGAGGGCGATGACCGCGGTGATCTGGAGCTCGTGCGACGCACCGAGGACCCGGAACAGCAGGTAGAGGAAGACGAACACGCCCGCTGGGTGGGTCCGCGAGCTGTACGAGTGGAACCGGTCAGTGATCTCGGCGTGCCGCTCGACGAACTCCCGCAGCCCCAACTCGTAGACGAGGTGCAGGTCGGACGTGTAGTAGGGCGACTTCGGGCCGGTGTCGACGCCCCGGGTCAGGTCGCCCACCTCGCCACGAACCAGGCTGACCGTGGTTGCGGTGACCGCACCGGCGAGCACGACGAGCGTGAGGGCCAGCCAGGAGGGCACCCGCCGCCAGGAGGTGATCAGCCAGCCGACTCCGGCCAGCAGCACCGCTGCCGGGATCACGGTGAGCGCGAGCTCATCCCAGATCGGGACCATGATGCCGTAGATCGGAGGACGGGCGAAGAAGCCGTAGCCGATCGGTGGCAGGAGCTTGCTCAGATTCCAGAAGCCGTAGAGCACCGCACCCGTCACCGCCATGGCGACCACCGGCCAGTACCGCCACCGCACCGTCGGCGTCGACGTCGGCTCAGCCGCCCCGGGCGGCGGGTCAGGGGCCATGGTCGCAGTCACGCCGGTGCCCCCACCACTCTTGGCCACGTCGTCACGGCGTGCTTCGTTCACATCGATTCCCTTGCTCGCAGGCTGAGCCGCCACCGGTCACCACCGAGGCACACTCTAGGCGACCGCGCCCCGGTGCCGGGGTACGTGATCAGCGCGGGCAGTGCCCGCCACGTTCGGTGTCCCGGCCGCTCTGGGGAAGGGTCGGCTCCGGGGCAGGCGATGTTAGCCTAGGTCGCCCTCAACCCGGCGAGACGGACACCACGTCCCTCCGGCCCATGGTCCCGTGGGTGCCGTCCGCGCGCCGAGGGCCCGGTGGACCGGGGGCGGGGGAGGGCTGGACCAGCCGACCGCGGACAGGACAATCGGAGGAATCAGCCAGATGAAGGTCGTCAGCATCGTCGGAGCCCGGCCGCAGCTGGTCAAACTCGCGCCGATCGCCGCGGCGTTCGCCGCCACCGACCACGAGCACGTCATCGTGCACACCGGCCAGCACTACGACGCGGACCTGTCCGACGTGTTCTTCTCCGGCCTGGGCATCCCGGACCCAGACGTGCACCTGGGCATCGGCTCCGGCAGCCACGGCGTGCAGACCGGTCGGACCCTGGCCGCCCTGGACCCGGTGCTCGCCGCCGAGCAGCCGGACTGGGTGCTGGTCTACGGCGACACCAACTCGACCCTGGCCGGCGCGTTGTCCGCGGTGAAGATGCACCTGCCGGTCGCACACCTCGAGGCGGGGCTGCGCTCGTTCAACCGGCGGATGCCCGAGGAGCACAACCGGGTGCTCACCGACCACTGCGCCGACCTGCTGCTCGCCCCGACCGAGGAGGCGATGCGCCACCTGAGCGCCGAGGGGCTGGCGAGGCGGGCGGTGCTGGCCGGCGACGTGATGGTGGACGTCTGCCTGCGCGTCCGCGACGCGGTCCGGGCCGGCGGGCAGACTCGTCCCGAGCTGCCCGAGGGCGTCGACCCCGACGCGCCGTACCTGCTGGCCACGCTGCACCGGGCGGAGAACACCGACGACCCTGCCCGGCTGTCGATGCTGGTGTCCGCCCTGGCCGAGCTGCCCGTGCCGGTGGCCCTGCTGGCCCACCCCCGGCTGCTGGCCCGGGCCGAGGACCACGGCATCAAGCTGGCCGCCGGTTCGTTGCACGTGGGGCGTCCGCTGCCGTACGCGGCGATGGTCGCCGCAGTGCTCGGCTCGGTCGGCGTGGTCACCGACAGCGGCGGCCTGCAGAAGGAGGCATACCTGCTGGACCGGCCGTGCACCACCTTGCGGCCGGAGACCGAGTGGGTCGAGACCCTGCACGACGACTGGAACCGGCTGGTCCCGGACCCGTCCGCGCTGGACACGGCCGGCTGGGTAGAGACGGCGACCCGGCCCCGGCCGGGCGCGGAGCGGGGCACCCCGTACGGCGACGGCCGGGCCGCCCAGAACGTGGTGCGCATCCTCGCCGAACACCTGCGCTGAACGACGCAGGGGGTGGCCGGTCGCGGCCACCCCCTGGGCACGTCCCTGCGGTCAGGACCGCGCCGCCGCCACCTCGGCGATCGGCGGCGGGACCAGCGAGGTGGTGGCGACCGCGTGCGGGTAACGGCGGGCGAGCCGCCACCCGAGCGTGATCGACAGCGCGTCGGAGGCCACGATCAGGTCCACGGGATCGCGATCGAGATCGATCTCGGGTAGCCACTTGTCGAACAGCCGGGCCAGCAGCAGCGGTCGGAAGTTCTGGTAGACCTTCATGAAAACCCGCTTGTGGAAGGCTTTGCTCACCCGCTGCTGCCCTCGGCTGAGGCCCTCGATCGGGCGGGCCGCCGCGCCCTCGCCGGAGAGCCGACCAAGCCCGCTCAGCACCCGTCGGGGCCCGCTGGTCACGACGATGCGCTCCGCACGCATCAGCGGATGCCGCTGCTCCGCCGGGCCGAGAGCGAAGAAGCGCAGATCAGGTCGGTCGGACAGCTCGGTCCAGTTCTTGTCGCCGAGCACCACCACGTCCACACGGGCACCCTCGCCGAGCAGGCGCTCGGCGAGCGCCACGACCCGCTCGTGCGGCTGCCGGTTGAACGCCAGCAGCAGGACCCTCGGCTTTCGGGCCGCACCTGGCTCCGTGGCCTGCACCCCGTGTTCGTCGACGAACGTCACGATCCGATCCTCCCCGCGGCGATCTTCTGCCTGATCATGGTCCGCAGCCGGGCCTCCAGCGGCGCGGTCACCGCTTCGCGGGTGAACGTCGCGGCGTGGACGCGAGCCTCGGCCCGCTGCTCGGGCGACATGTCCCGCGCGGCCTTGCCAGCAGCGATCATCGACTCAGCGATGTCGTTGACGTCCAGGCTGTCCGGGTTGAACCAGTGAGGATAGCCGGCCAGGACGTCCTGCGCGGCGATGCCCGGAGCGTGGACGGACACGATGGGACTGCCACTGGCCATGTACTCGAAGATCTTGCCGGACGTCACGTACCGTGCGCCGCCCGCGAGGAAGACCAGGACATCGCTCTCCTGGTAGACCCTGCCCACCTCGGTCTTCGAGACCGGACCGCGGTAGTGGATGCCGGTGTCCGGCAACGAGTTGCCGTGCTCGTCCTCGGTCAAACCGAGTCGGTCGATCAATTCACCCTTGCCCTGCTTGAAGTAGCCCAGGTGCCCGTGGATGTTGAGCTCGGCGTCGGCCAGGTCGGGATGGCGCCGGGCCAGTTGGAACGCCTCGGCGAGTTGCTCCACCGGCTGGGTGCTGTTCATCGTGCCCAGGAAGGCGAAGCGCAAGGGACGGGTTCGGTCGGCGGTGGTCGTCGTGCCTGCCGGCTCCAACTGGGTGAGCAGGTCCGGATCCCAGCCGTTCGGCACCACCATCATCCGGTCGGCGGAGTCCGGGTAGCGCTCGGCGTACCAGTCCTGCAGCGGCTGGTTGACGAAGATCGACGCCGCCGCGTCGCGCAGGATACGCCGCTCCCACTTCCAGGCGGGGTGACCCGGCTCGTACCCCGGCTCCTCGGTGAACATGTTGAGCGTCCAGGCGTCCCGGTAGTCGACGACGAACGGCACGCCGGTCGCCTTGTGGATCAACCAGGCGGCGGCGAACGAGGCGAACGGGTTGCCGGTCGCGAGTACCACGTCGAACCGCCGCCGGGCGTGCATCCGCAGGGCCTTGCGCACCGACGCGGCTGCCCAGGAGAGGTAGTGCTCGGGGAAGAGCTTCTTCAACCCGAAGTTGTAGAGGTTGCGGGCCAGGATCGGGGACAGGCCACGAAACCGGCCGTACTCCCGCAGGTCACGCTCCCAGGCGAAGTGACTGATGCTGGGACGCTCCACCCGGATCGTCGGATCGACCGTCTCGGCCAGCTGCTCGTCCACCGAGCCGATCACCTTGTGTAGGAAGCTCAGCGGGGACGCGAAGGCGGTCACCTCCCAGCCGTTCGCGGCGAGGTAGTTCGCGGTCGCGCGGGCCCGGTACACGCCGCTGGCACGCGACGGCGGGAAGTAGAACGACAGGTAGAGAATGCGTGGTCGGCGCGGCGTCCGCGACCGGTTCATTGGTTGTCCCCCTGGACGAAGTCCGAATCTGGCCGGTGCTGACCTTCAGGCGTGACACCAGCGTAGTCGTAGCTGAAGCAGACTCTCGGATACGTCGGAGCGTGGTGGCCGCCGGTCAGGCGCGCGGCGTACGGCATGGCGATCGGATCAGTGACCACGAGCACATCCACCCGGGACCGGGCACCGACCCGCTCGATCAACTTGGCCCGGTTGTCGCCCCGCAACCGGACGAAGGCCCGGTGGGCACGATCGGCCACCCGCGTCTGATACGCCCGCTCGGCCCGCTTGGAGAAGCCACGCAGTGGGCCCCGCCCGACCGTTCGCAGGATCTTGCGGGGCGCCTTGAACAGCACCGCCTGCTCGATCCGAGCCACCGGCGTCCGCCTCTGCAGGGCGGCCAACTCGATGACCCGGACACCGTTCGCGAATGTCTCACGGTTCCAGGGACTGATCCGGTCGACCACCACGGTGGCTGTGCCGCCGTCGGCGACGACCTGGGCGGATTCCTCCACGACCGCGCGCCGTCGGACGGCGCCGATCGACAGGAAAAGGACGTGCATGTCACTCCATCAGCTCCGGCTCCCGGTGTCAGGCCGACGGAGCGGCCTCGTCGGAGAACCACAGGCGGTGATGCGTGTCGGCGACCGCAGCGTATCCGTAGCGGGCGGACAGCACCTTGCGGACGAGCGCCGGGTCCAAGCCGGCTGGGAAGCGGGACCTCAACTGCTGGTAGCCGGCGACGATGGTTTCCGGGTCGTCCGTCACGTCGATCATCACGCCGGCCGCTTCCTTGATGCCGGCGAGGGTCCGTTCGGGTCCGCCGCAGCGGGTTACCAGGACCGGCAGTCCTGCCGCGATCGCCTCGATCACCGCCACGCCGAAAGTCTCCTTGCGGCTCGGGTGCACCAGCAGGTCATGCTCGCGCATCAGGCGGAGCGCCTGGTCCGGTGGGACCGCACCGGTGAAGGTGACCGCGTCGGCCACGCCGAGTTCCGCCGCCCGGGTGGTCAGGCTCGCCAGCAGCGCCCCCTCCCCCACCAGGGTGAGGGTCAGGGAGGAGTCCTCCAGCCGACACCGGGCGAACGCCTCGAGCAGCAGCGGCACGCCCTTGAGCTCGGAGAGCGCGCCGACGAAGAGCCAGCGCCGAAGCTCGGTGACCGGGTCGGGCCGAAGCCGGTCGAAGGAGATCGGGTTGGAAATCGAACCGATCCGCTCGGCGTGGTGCGGGAACGCCTCGACCAGCGGGCGCCGCACCCCCTCGCCGACCGCGAGGAATCCGGCGCACCTGTGCAGCACCTCGTCGTACATCTCCCGACCACGCGGGGTCTCGAGCACCTTGTCCAGGAAGCTCGCGTGCTCGGTGACGAAGACCCTGGTGCCGGGCCCGGCGTTGCGGACCGCCGCCCAACCGCTCGGCAGGCCGACGTGGGCGTGCACGACAGGTGCCTGGATCGGTCGACCGCCGAGCGCGGCGCGGAGCGCGTCGTCATGCCGTTCGGCGATCTCGGCGTGTCCCAGGCCACGCGGCACGGGCACCGGAAGGAAGACCAGATCGGCACCGCCGACGGTCGGCGTGCGGTGCAGCGCGCGGGAGAGGAGTGTGTGGTGGGCCTGACGCACTCCGCGCTCGGCCTCGGCATCAAGCGCGGCCACCCACGCGTCGCAGTGGTAGACCGTCATCTGGTCGCAACCGGGTGCGGTGGCATCGACCATCGCCTGCACGAACGACCCGCGGAAGGGCAGTTCCCGGGTCGGAAACCACGGTGTGATGACGACGACGTCCCGTTCAGAAATTGCCGGCACCCGAACCTTCCTCGCCGTACGCCCGTACGCCCTCACGCTAACATGCACGCTGTCCATCGTGCTCAGCTGGCCCGCACGGGCCGGTGGGTCCTGCACAGCCACCGGGAGAACGTCCATGCTCCGAGAAGACCTGCCCTGATGGGCAACAAGCTGGTGGACACCGCACTTCGCCGGGTCACGGCCCCCCGGGTGGTCCGGCATCGCACGGCGGCGCGCCTGCTCCGCGGGCTCACCTCCACGCCGCTATTGCCGATCAGAGCGCGAGGGGCGCTGGCCCGTCGACTGCGCTCCGGAATGACCCGGGCCGGCTGGCCGGCGGGCGAGTCCCGCGCGGCCCTGGCGGCGGTGGCCCGCGCGGTGGATCCGGCCACCCGCGCTGACCTCCTCATCCAGGAGGCCACCGACGAGCTGACCGAGGGCCGGACGCCCGCCCACCTGATGGAGGCCGTCTCGGCGGAGTTGGCCGCGGCCGACGAGGCGTACGTACGGGGCGACGGGATCGCCGCCGCCCGGCGACTGCACCGTGCCCTGCGCACCCAGTTCCACCGGGTGCTGCACTTCGATCAGCTCACGTCTCCTCTGGTCGACGACCCCGCCGGCTACCTCGGGCCGCTGCGCCGCAGCACCGTGGGACGCGCCGTGCTGGCGCCCCGTGGCCGGGCGGTATCGGCGGCCCCGGCACCCACCGACCGGCCACTGCGACTGTTGCTACTGATCAACGGCAGCGCCCACTTCCTGCATGCCATCCGCGAGCGGTACGCGCGCCACCCTGGGGTTGAGTTGCGCTACCTGCACCTGGCCGACGATCCGGTGGCCGCGCCGCTGACGCGCCAGAACGGCCGGATGGTCGCCGAGGCGCTGCTCGGCGGCACGGATTACGGCGCGCAGGTGAAGCGCTGGCTTCAGCCGCACCTGGAGTGGGCGGACACCGTTTTCATCGACTGGGCCGTCGCCACCGCGGCGATGGTCACCCTGGTCGATCCCGGTGACACCCGCGTCGTTGTCCGGTTGCACAGTTACGAGGCGTTCGGCCAGTGGCCCCATTTGATCGACTTCAGTCGGGTGGACGACGTCGTCTTCGTCTCCGCGCATCTACGTGACTTCGCCGCCGCGGTGGTGCCGGGGCTCACGGGCGCGAACGCACCCCGGTCGCGCGTGCTCACCAACGCGCTGCACCTACGGCCGTACCGACAGCCCAAGGACCTGGCCGCCCGCTTCACCCTGGGCCTCGTGGGAACCAGCGCCGTGGCCAAGGACCCACGGTGGGCGATCGAGGTGCTACGCCTACTGCGCGCCGAGGACGAGCGGTACCGGCTGTTCCTCGTCGGCAAGGGCCTCGACACCGGCATCAGTACGGCGGTCCGCCACTACTCGGCGGCATTGGAAGCGGACCTGGCCGAGCTGGAGCCGGCCGGGGCGGTGCGGCGGATCGGTCAGACGGACGACGTGCCGAAGGTGCTGACCGAGATTGGTGTCGTGCTCAGCAGCTCGGTCCGCGAGAGCTTCCATTGCGCGGTGGTGGAGGGTGCCGCCAGCGGGGCGGTGCCGGTGGTCCGGGACTGGCCCTTCTTCGCCGGGCAGGCACACGGCGCACGCACGGTCTTCCCGGCCGACTGGGTGGTCGCCACCCCGGCCGAGGCGGCCGCCCGCATCCGCGCCACGACCGCCGACGAGGAGGTCTGGCGGGCCACCGGTGCGGCGGTGTCGGACCACGCCCTGGCGACCTGGGACTGGTCGGTCAACGCGCCGCACTTCGACGCGATGCTGGGGGTCGGGCAGGACTGACTGATTCGGGAGCCCGGACCGTGCGGTCCGGTCCGGGTTCCCGAATCAGGGTCAGGGTGCGGCGGTCTCGGACGCGCGAACCGCGTCGGCGAGGCCGGTCGAGTTCACCATGATGGTCTTGCCGTCGGAGGCGGACTCGAGCAGCCCCGCAGCGACCTGCACGGTACGCAGGCCCTGGCGCAGGGTCACGATGTCGCTCTGCTTGCCCTCGACCGCGTCGCGGAACCGCTCGTGCTCGACGAGCAGCGGCTCCCGCTTCGGGATCGCGAAGCGCACCATGTCGCCCTCGGCCACCCCGCGGAACGCGCGCAGCGCCTCCCACTCGGTGTCGATCGCGCCGTTGGCGTAGAAGGTGAGGTCGGCGGTGAGCGTGTCGGCCACGAAGCAGCCCCGGTCGCCGGTGATCACCGTGGACCGCTCCTTGAGCGGGCTCAGCCAGTTGACCAGGTGGTTGACCATCGTTCCGTCGGAGAGCTGGCCGACCACGGCGACCATGTCCTCGTGCAGCCGGCCGCTGCGCGACACGGTGCGGGCCGCCACCGAGCTGTACTCCTGGCCGGTCACCCAGGCGGTCAGGTCGATGTCGTGGGTGGCCAGGTCCATCACCACGCCGACGTCGGCGATCCGGTGCGGGAACGGCCCCTGCCGCCGGGTGACGACCTGGAAGACCTCGCCCAGTTCGCCCGCCTCGAGCCGGGTACGCAGGCTCTGCAGGGCCGGGTTGTAGCGCTCGATGTGACCGACGCCGGCGACCAGGCCTGCGGACTCGAACGCCTCCACCAGCCTGGTGGCGGCCTCGACCGACTGGGCCAGCGGCTTCTCGATCAGCGCGCAGACCCCGTTGCCGGCCAGCTCCAGGCCGATCCGCTCGTGCAGCGCGGTCGGGCAGGCGACCACCGCGTAGTCGATGCCCATGGCCAGCAGGTCAGCCAGCTCCGGCACGACCGGTGCGCGGAGCGTGCCGGTGACGTCGCCGGCCGGGTCGACGATGCCGACCAGCTCGACGCCGTCGAGGCCGGAGAGGACCCGGGCGTGGTTGCGCCCCATCGCGCCGAGGCCGATCAGGCCGGCGCGCAGCTTGCGACCCGCGGTCACCGGGCACCACCGGCGAGGTTCGCGCCCTCGGCGATCCGCTCGAGGTCGGCCTGGCTCAGCGACGGGTGCACCGGTAGGGAGATCACCTCGGCTGCGGCCCGATCGGTCTCCGGCAGCTCCCACGGACCCGGCGTGCCGTCCTGGGTGAGGTACGGCTTGAGCCGGTGGATCGGGGTCGGGTAGTAGACGGCGTTGCCGATCCCCAGCTCGGTCAGCCGGGCCTGGGCGGCGTCCCGGTTGCCACGGACCCGCACGGTGTACTGGTGGTACACGTGCTTGGCGGCGTCGGCCACCGGCGGGGTCACCATGCCGGTGATGGCGGAGTCGAGGAACTTGGCGTTCGCCCGGCGCTGCTCGGTCCAGTCGCCGAGCTGACCGAGCTGCACCCGGCCGATGGCGGCGGCCACATCGGTCATCCGCATGTTGGCGCCGACGATCTCGTTGGCGTACCGCTGCTCCATGCCCTGGTTGCGGAGCAGCCGCAGGGTGCGGGCGAGGCCGGCGTCGGCGGTGCTGATCATGCCGCCCTCCAGGGCGTGCATGTTCTTCGTGGGGTAGAAGCTGAAGCAGCCGGCGGCACCGAATGCGCCGACCGGGGTGCCGTGCAGGGAGGCGCCGTGGGCCTGGGCGGCGTCCTCGACGACCGCCAGGCTGTGCCGCTCGGCGATGGCCATGATCCGGTCCATCGCGGCGGGGTGCCCGTAGAGGTGCACCGGCATGATGCCGACGGTCCGCGGGGTGATCGCGGCGGCGACCGCCTCCGGGTCGATGCAGAAGCTGTTGGGATCGATGTCCACGAAGACCGGCTCGGCACCGACCAACCGGACGGCGTTGGCGCTGGCCGCGAAGGAGAACGACGGCACGATGATCTCGTCGCCCGGGCCGAAGCCGAGCGCCATCAGGGTCAACTGGAGCGCGGACGTGCCGGAGTTGACGGCGACGCAGTGCCGCCCGGCGACGAACTCGCCGAACTCCTCCTCGAACGCCGCTACCTCGGGCCCCTGCACCACCTTGCCACTGCGCAGCACCCGCACAGCTGCCTCGATCTCGGCTTCGCCAATGATCGGCCGCGCCGGTGGGATGAAGTCTGGGTGCTGCCCAGCCATGGGGGGATCCTCCTGTGTCGGGTGGGGGCGGTGGGGGTTCGGATGGCGATACTAGCCGGTGCCGGCGTGGCCGAGCCGTGCGACCGCGACGTTCACGCGCCGACCCGGCGCGGTTCAGATTCGGGCAGTGCGCGGTCGTCCCACACTTCTTTTTCCCGATCCGGTGAGCCAGCACATGCTACTCGCAATGCCGCGACGACGGCCGTCGCCATGGTGCTCAACTGCGCGGCGTCGAGGGATGCCCGGGAGATCGTCAACCGCCAGTAGACCGGGCCGACGATCAGATCGGCCACGGCCCACGGGTCGGCGCCGGTCGACAGTTCGCCGCGGGCGACCGCCCGGCCGATCACGATCTCGCCGAGCCGGACCTGGTAGTCGCGCATCGCCCGGTGGAGGGTCTCGGCGATCTGCGGGTTACGCGCCGCCTCCGCCAGCAGGTCCGGGATGATCTGCGAGGCCAGTGGATGTCCGAGCGCCGTCGAGGCGGCGAGCAGCAGCACCTCCACGTCGCCGCGCAGGCTGCCGGTGTCCAGCAGGGGCAGCCTGCGCCCCGCGACCGCGGTGACCATGTCGAGCACCAGATCGAGCTTGGAGCGCCAGCGGCGATAGATGGCGGTCTTACTGACACCGGCCCGCCGGGCGACCGCCTCGATCGAGAGGCGGCCGTAGCCGACTTCGGCCAACTCCTGCATGACGGCAGCGCGGATGGCCGTGGTTATCTCACCACGCAGCACCGCCGCACCGGCCGGGGCACGCCTCTTCTCCGTCGTCACGTGGGACAATGTAGCGCAACGACGATACGGTTGCGTCCCGACGTGGTTTGGACTACCTTCCACGCAGCAGCGAGGCACCCTCTCCGCACCGGCGACGCCGAATTTCTCGCCGCGACACATCACCAGCTCCCCATCGGCACGAAAGATCGGAGCGCCTGACCATGGCCAACACCGCGGTGGCCGACCCCGAATCCGGGCTGACCCGGGCCCAACTCGCGAAGCGGTACGGTCTGCGGGTCGCCGGGGAACGCCCCTCCCTGGCCGAGTACGCCCGCAAGCTGTGGGCATACCGACACTTCATGACCGCGTACTCGCGGGCGAAGGTCGCCTCGACGTTCAGCAACACGCAGCTCGGCCAGCTGTGGCAGGTGCTGACCCCGCTGACCAACGCGGCGGTCTACTATTTGATCTTCGGCGTGATCATGTCCCAGGACCGGAACGTCCCGAACTTCATCGCGTACCTCTGCACCGGTGTCTTCGTCTTCATGTTCACCCAGACGGCGGTGCAGAACGGGACCAACGCGATCACCAGCAATCTGGGCCTGATCCGGGCCCTGCAGTTCCCCCGGGCCGCGCTGCCGATCACCGTCACCCTGGTGCAGTTCCAGCAGCTGCTCATGTCGATGGTGGTGCTCGCGGGCATCGTGCTGGCGACCGGTGAGCCGCTGACCTTCCGCTGGTTGCTGCTCCTGCCCACGCTGGCGCTCCAGACGGTCTTCAACATCGGGTTGACCATGGTGATGGCCCGGCTCGGCGCGAAGCTCACCGACCTCAAGCAGGTCATGCCGTTCGTGATGCGGACCTGGCTGTACGCGTCCGGCGTGCTCTATCCGGTCGTGTTGTTCCGAGACCACCTGCCGAGCTGGGCGGCGTCCCTGCTGGAGTGCAACCCGCCGCTGATCTACATCGAGCTGGCCCGGTACGCGCTGCTGGAGTCCAACCAGGCGCAGCTGGTGACGTCCCCGCTACGGCTCTGGACGCTCGGGCTGGCCTGGGCCGTCGTGATGGGGATCGGCGGATTCGTCTACTTCTGGCGCGGAGAGAAGGAGTACGGCCGTGGCTGACCAGACCCAGCCGGCGGGCGGGGCCGTCGTGGTGGACGCCGGACGGATCCCCACCGTCGTCGTGGACGACGTGCACGTGATCTACCGGATCCACAAGGGCGCCACCGGCGGCAGCAGCCCGGTTTCGGCCCTGAAGCGCATCGTGTCCCGGACCAACGCGCCGAACATCCGCGAGGTGCACGCGGTCAAGGGGGTGAGCTTCACCGCGTACCAGGGTGAGGCGATCGGGCTGATCGGCAGCAACGGCTCGGGCAAGTCGACCCTGCTACGGGCGATCGCCGGGCTGCTCCCGCCGGCCCGGGGCGCGGTCTACACCATGGGCCAGCCGTCGCTTCTCGGCGTGAACGCGGCCCTGCTGAACGACCTCTCCGGTGAGCGCAACGTGGTGCTCGGCTGCCTGGCCATGGGCATGCACCCCGAGGAGGTCAAGCGACTCGCCCCCGACATCATCGAGTTCTCCGGGATCAACGAGCGGGGCGACTTCGCCTCGCTGCCGATGCGGACCTACTCCTCCGGCATGGGCGCCCGGCTCCGCTTCGCCATCGCCGCCGCGAAGAAGCACGATGTGCTGCTGATCGACGAGGCGCTGGCCACCGGTGACCGCAAGTTCCGGGCCCGCAGCGAGCAGCGGGTCCGGGAGCTGCGCGCCAGCGCGGGCACCGTGTTCCTGGTCAGCCACTCGATCAGCTCGATCCGGGACACCTGCGAGCGGACCATCTGGCTGGAGGGTGGCGTCCTGAAGATGGACGGCCCCACCGACGAGGTCTGCAAGGCGTACGAGAGCCACAAGTAGGACGGCGGAGCGCACCGGCCGAGGCTGCCCCGGCCGGGCGCTCCGTCACCCGCGTTAAGGTTTCCCTCAACGCCGGTCAGAATCCACCAACCGGTCATCGAGGCGTGAATCCCCCACCCCACGCAGAAGTGAGGAACGGCAAATGACGCAGGACCACACCGCCGCACCGGACGCCACGCCGGCCAGCCCGGCTCCCTGGCGCCCCTCGCGGACGGTGGCGGTGGTCCTCGCGGGGGGCACGGGGACCCGGCTGGGCCTGGGCATCCCGAAGCAGCTACTGAAGATCGCCGGCAAGCCGATCATCGA
This sequence comes from Micromonospora sp. CA-111912, assembly GCF_050948415.1. Lineage (NCBI taxonomy): Bacteria > Bacillati > Actinomycetota > Actinomycetes > Micromonosporales > Micromonosporaceae > Micromonospora > Micromonospora sp. CA-111912. The sequence continues at coordinate 2,384,077 of NZ_CP192007.1, read as the reverse complement.
GCACACCCTGGCGGTCTTCGAGGCGGCCCCCGAGATCGACGAGATCATCGTGCTGATGGCCGCCGGGCACGTCCCCGACGCCCAGCAGATCGTCGACAAGGCCGGCTTCCGGAAGGTCAGCAAGGTCATCTCCGGCGGCGACACCCGCAACGCGACCACCCGGATCGCCCTGGACGCCATCGGCGAGGGCGACGTCAACATCCTCTTCCACGACGCGGTGCGCCCGCTGCTCAGCGGCCGGATCGTCCGGGAGTGCGTGAACGCGCTCTGGACCTACACGGCGGTCGACGTGGCGATCCCCTCGGCCGACACGATCATCCAGGTCGACGAGAACGAGTGCATCACCGACATCCCGGTCCGGTCCACCCTGCGCCGGGGCCAGACCCCGCAGGCGTTCCGCTCGGGCACCATCCGGGAGGCGTACCGGATCGCCGGTGGCGACGCGAACTTCGCCGCCACCGACGACTGCGGCGTCGTGCTGCGCTACCTGCCCGGCACCCCGATCAAGGTGATCGACGGCTCGGACGAGAACATCAAGGTCACCCACCCGGTCGACGTGCACCTCGCGGACAAGCTCTTCCAGCTCGCCGCCGCGCAGGCACCCAAGCTGACCGACCACCGTTCCTACACCGAGGAGCTGACCGGCCGGACCGTCGTCGTGTTCGGCGGCAGCTACGGCATCGGTCACGAGCTGACCGAACTGGCCCGCCGTTACGGCGCGCAGGTCTTCCCGTTCAGCCGCTCCACCACCGGCACCCACGTCGAGCGGGCCGCCGACGTCGAGGCCGCGCTGAAGACCGCCTTCGAGGCCACCGGCCGGATCGACCACGTGGTGGTCACCGCCGGCGTCCTGGAGAAGGGCGAGCTGTCGGAGATGGACCAGGAGACCATGGACCGGGTCCTGCAGGTCAACTTCGTCGGCCCGGTCACCATCGCCCGGCAGTCCCTGTCGTACCTGCAGCAGACCAAGGGCCAGCTCCTGCTCTACACGTCCAGCTCGTACACCCGGGGCCGGGCCCGCTACGCGCTCTACTCGGCCACCAAGGCCGCGCTGGTCAACCTGACCCAGGCGCTGTCCGACGAGTGGGCCGAGTTCGGCGTACGGGTCAACTGCATCAACCCGGAGCGCACCGCCACCCCGATGCGCACCAAGGCGTTCGGCGAGGAGCCGGAGCACACCCTGCTCGCCGCGGAGACCGTCGCCCAGTCCTCGCTGGACGTGCTGATCTCCGAGCTGACCGGGCAGGTCATCGACGTCCGGCGGGCACCGGGCGAGGGGCCCGCCGCGAACGTTCCCGCCCAGGGCGGCCCGACGGCGACCCCGGCCACGGCCGGCTGAGCGACGACGGCCACCGCAGCACGGCGGGAGAAGCGGAAACGACATGCGTGGTGACCTGGTCAGGAAGCTGACCGCCCGGGTGGCGACCACCGGCCTGGCGGTGCTGGCGTTCCTCGCCCTCGCGCTGACCGGGGCGACCGGCTGGGGGCTGGCGCTCGCGGTGACGGCCCTGGCCGCCGCCGGCTGGGAGCGCCGGGTCCGGCCGGCCGCCGACAGCACTGCCGAGTCGGTGCTGCTCGCGGCCGGCATCCTGGTCGGGTACGCCCGCCGGCTCGACGCCGGCTTCGACCCGGCGCTGGCCGCCACGGCCCTGGTGCTGCTGGGGCTGGTGCTGCTGGTGGGGCCGCTGCGGCAGGCCGGTGACCTGGAGATCCGGGCCGCCAACCTCCCGGTCCGGTCGTGGGCCCCGCTGGTCGCCGGTCGGCTGGCCGACGCCCTGCTGGTGCTGCTCGCCGCAGTGGCGCTGGCCGCCGCGCTGGCGCTGCCGGCGTTCGTCGCCCTGCTGCTGGCGCTGGGCGTCGGCGCGGGCACCGGGGCGGTGGCCCTGGACCTGGCCCGCCGGCGGTTCCGGCCGGGGACCGGGGGCGGTGCGGTGACCCGGGCGCTGCGGGCGCACCAGCCGGAGTTCCTGCTGCACTTCTCCGCCCCGCCGGGGTCGGAGTACCAGGTCACCATGTGGCTGCCCTACCTGGAGCGGATCGGCCGGCCGTTCCTCGTGATGGTGCGGGAGCCGGAGTTCCTCGCCCCGATCGCCGCGGCCACCACTGCCCCGGTGGTGTACTGCCCCACCCTCAAGGCGATGGACGAGGCGCTGGTGCCGAGTCTCAAGGTGGCGTTCTACGTCAACCACGGGGCGAAGAACAGCCACTGCATCCGGTTCACCCAGCTCACCCACGTGCAGATCCACCACGGCGACAGCGACAAGGCGCCCAGCGCCAACCCGGTCTCGGCGATCTTCGACCGGATCTTCGTGGCCGGCCCGGCCGCGATCGAGCGGTACGCCCGCGCGGGGGTGGACATCCCGGCGGAGAAGTTCGTCGTGGTCGGCCGCCCGCAGGTCGAGTCGATCGAGGTACGCCGGGAGCCGGCAACCGGCCTGCCGAACCCGACGGTGCTCTACACCCCGACCTGGACCGGGCACCACGCCGACGCGAACTACTGCTCCCTGCCGGTGGGCGAGACCCTCGTCCGAGGGCTGCTGGCCCGGGGCGCGACGGTGATCCTGCGCGCCCACCCGTACACCGGGCAGAATCCGGCGTCGGCGCGGCAGCTCGCCCGGCTCACGGAGCTGCTCGCCGCGGACCGGGCCCGCACCGGCCGGCAGCACGTCTGGGGCGCTGCGGCCAGCCGGGAGATGTCCCTGGTCGACTGCGTGAACCGCTCCGACGCGCTGCTCTCGGACGTCTCCGGGGTGATCTCCGACTACCTCTACTCCGGCAAGCCGTACGCGGTCACGGACATGGGCGGCGACGGCGACCGGTTCGTCGAGCGGTTCCCCCTGGCCGGCTCGGGCTACGTGCTGCGCCGCGACGCGGCCAACCTCGACGAGGTGCTCGGTCACCTGCTCGACACCGACCCGCAGGCAACGGCCCGCTGGGCCACCCGCTCCCGCTACCTGGGCGACTTCCCCACCCACCAGTACGCCGAGGCGTTCCTGGCAGCGGCCCGCCGCGAGCTGACCCCGACCTGGACCCCACCCACCCCCCGCCCGACCCCCACCCCGCCCTCCCCCACCCCCTCCAGCTTCCCGCGGTAATCAAGAAGTTCGCGTCAGGGTTGAGGCCGGAGCCGACGGGTTCGGTCACGGCCACGGTGCCGGACGGCACCCGGACGGCCGCGGTGCCGGCCCGGCCCGGTGCCGGACGGCGCGGGACAGCACCGGGCCCCGGCTCACGGGGAGAGCCGGGGCCCGGTGGGGGAAGGGTGATCAGGCCGAGTAGCCCCTGGTCGCCGCCCAGTGCGCCAGGGCCGTGGTGCTGATCCAGTACGCCGAGGCGGCCGGGTTGGCCGAGTCGGCGATCCGCACGGTACGGCCTTCGTTGCGGTAGCCCACGACGGCGATGTAGTGGCCGCCGGGGAAGGAATGCCAGCCGCCGTCGACGTCGGTGGCGTCACCGGCGATGTTCACCACGACGCCGCGCCCGGCGCCGACCGCCTTCACCACGTCCGCCTTGAGCCGGTCGATCTGGGCCCCGGTGGCGGCACCGCCCGGGATCATCCGGGTTTGGTACGGGTCGCCCTTGACCATCCCGTTGAGCACCCGGGTGGTGTCCTCGGCCGAGTTGGTGCCCATCTCGGTGGTGCCGAGGCGGCTGGCCAGCCCGTCCTGGGTGCTCCCGACGCCGGTGGCGGAGAGCGCGTTGCGCACCGCCGCGGGGCCGCAGTAGTAGTAGGTGGTCTGCGCCTGGTAGGCGTAGTCGAGAACCTTCGACGACGGCGACTTCGGGGTGACCGGCTGCGCCGTGGTCTGCTTCGGGGCCGCCTTGGTGGTCAGGTCGGGGTTCGGCGCGGCCGTGGTGGCGCTCGGCGACGGCGAGGCGCTGGAGGACGCGGTCGCGCCTGCCCGGGCCTGGGCGCGGCTGGCCGCGCTGTCGAGGCGGGGTGCGATCTCGGCCACGGCGGCGTTGGTGGTCTGCCGCGGGGCGGGGGTGTCGTCGGCGCCGGCCAGCAACGCACCGGTGCCGGAGGCCAGCAGGAGCGCCGCGGCCGAGCCGGCGACGACCTGGTACGGGCGCTCGGTGGCGAGACGTCGCAACTGCCGCTTGAGGTGGTCGTTCACGTGTTCCTCCACGGGATGGGGCGGAGAGCGGGGGCACCTGGGCATGCGTCGTCGCACGGTGGCGTGGACGAGACGTCCACAGCCGGTCAGGTCCGCTCTGGGAAGATGCCCGGTCAGCCGGGCGTACGGGCGGGTGCGCCGGTCAGTTCGTCAGCCCGGGGGCGACGGACGCGGGCACCACGGCGCCGCGGTGGAGGAACAACCGAGGGATGGGGTCGCGCTGCACGAGGATGGCACTCCTTCCGACACCGCCTACCGGGTTAGCTGACGGATTCGGGCGGGAAGATCGCCCTACCGCAGGCCGTGGCCCGCGGATTCACCCCACACGTGCACTGGGTCCCCGGTTCGTGATGGTCACGATTGAGCGGGCCCGCGCGGCGTCGCCTCTAGCGATCGGGTACCGCACCGGACGGGCCGACATTACTGGCCGGTCGAGACCCTGCCAAGCCCTTCCCACCTGCTTAAACCCTCTCCGATCAGCTTTCTTGCGACCCATTGGGAACTGACGTGACTCAATGGGATTACGAGCCTTCGAGGGGCCCCCGGGCGACAACCGGACGATCAGTCTTGATCGTCGGCGAGTTATGTCGGTGGACCCGCCCCGATGGGTCGACTGCCCGTTTACCCGGGAGATGTGACCGGCGTCATAAAGAAAATTCGGGCCGCACCGCGACCCACCCGGGTCGGGGGTCAGGTCAGCCGGCCCGGGCCGGGTGCCAGCGGGCGGCCGGGACGGTCCGGCGAGCGTTCGCCGTCGCGGCCCGGGGCGCGGGCACCCGGACGGGGCGGGCCCGCTCCGCGGCAGCGCACGCCTCGACGGCCAGCGCCCGGGCGGCCTCGGCGGCCAGTTCGGCGGCACGCCAGGCGGCCCGCTCCCGGGCCGCCGCCGCCCGGTGGCCGGCCTGCCTCCCGTCCCGCACCGCCCGGGCCAGCACGACCTCCTGCTGAACCGGATGCAGCCGGGGGTCCCAGCCGTCCCGGTGCGCGAAGACGTCGCAGAGCTGCCGGATGGACAGCTCGCCGCGCAGGTGGGCGGCCGTGGCGGCGTGGTGCAGCCAGCGCTCCCGGGCGGCGTACTCGGCGGGGGTGCGGGGGGTACGCGGCACCGGCAGTGCCCCCGCGCCGGAGAAGCGCCGCGCGGCGGCCTCCGCCTCGTCGTACGCCTGCCAGGCCCGATCGAGGGCGTCCTGGGCGGCCAGCCACGCGTCGCGTCGCCGGCGGGCGGTCTGGGCGGCGCCGGCGGCGGCCACCCCCACCTCCTCGGCGTACCGGCGCAGGTCGACGGCCTCCTCGATGGCCGGGTCGACGGCGGGCGGGGTGGGGTCGACCACCGGCCGGTCCCGCTGCGGGCGGGCTACCAGGGCGGTGAGAACGCCCAGCGCCACCACGAGCAGCACCGACCAGATGGCGGCGGCCAGCGGCACCTCGACGAGGAACTGGTGGAGAACGATGTCCATGGTCGGCACCTAACGGGCGGGTGGATGCGGGAAGCGGGCGCTCCGCGCCACCGGGCGGGGCGCGGGGGCGCCACCGGGCCGGGCGGACGGGTGCGGTGGTGCGGTCGCGAGACGGCGGTGTCGCGGACAGGTCAGCCGCGCGGCGGCGCGCGCGACCCGGCGGTCCTCGCGGCGGGCCCGACGGGCATCCGGTGCACCGGGGCCGGGTCGATCACGGACCGGCCCGCCGGGGCGGCCGGGACCGCGCCGGGGTGCGCGGGGGCGGCCGGGACGTCGGCGGCGGCCCGGCCAGGGCCGGCCCCACGCATCCCGGCGGCCGGGACCGGGCCGAGATCGGACGCCCCGAGGACGGCCGGGCTGCCGGCCGGAGACCAGGCCCGGCCGAGGTCGGGGTCGGGCACCCCGAGGACGGCCGGGCTGTCCGCCGGAGACCAGGCCGCGGACCCGCCCGCGGCGTCGGCCCCGGCGGGCGGCGCCGGGTCGAACGACAGCGACCCGGCGCCCAGCGAGAAAGCGACCGCGACGGCCAGGCTGGTCAGCATCCGGGCGGTCCAGCGCGCGACCCACCACAGGAGACAGGTCGGCGCGGCGGAAAGCACACGCTCACGCTACCGAAGCCCTATCGCGGGACGCACCGATGGCGGGCGTGTCGCGACGTCCCGATCGTCCGGTTCTTCCCCGGCCCACTCCCGCGAGTACGCCACGGGGCCGTGGGTGCCGCCCCGGGCCCCGGCGGGGGCGGCGCGGGATCGGGGCGGTCAGCGCCGCTCGGGGACGGCGACCTGCTCGCGGGGGTGCTCCGGCGCGGGGGCGGCCGTCGTCGCCGGCCCGGGTGGCCCCGCCGGGTCGCCGGGGACCGGCCCGCCGCCGGGAGTCGCCGGGCGGGGCCGGCGGGGCGGCCCGAGCCGGCGGGTCAGCGGCATCTCGACCCACCGGTGCAGCAGCGCGGCCAGCACCAGGTTCACCAGCAGGAAGCCGACCACGGCCAGCGGTCCCCACCAGCCGGGCAGCCCCACGCCGAGCCGGTCGGCCAGCCGCAGCACGGTGACCATGACGAAGACGTGCACCAGGTAGAACGCGAAGGAGACCTCGCCGAGCCAGACCATCGGCCGGGACCGCCACGGCGTCCGCGCCCCGCGCACGTCCGCGTCGGCGGCGGCTGCGATGACCAACAGGTACGCCGCCGCGAGCAGGGCCGCCCACAACTCGGCGCGGATCCACTGCGAGGCGACGACCCAGGTGGCCACGAAGATCACGCTGGCCGCGGTGAGGCCGGGGCCCCGCCAGCGCCCCCGGCGCAGCAGCTCGGCCGCGGCGACGCCCATCCAGAACTCCAGGGACCGCACGACGGGGAAGACCTGGGTGAACCACCAGGTGCTCTCCTGCGGCACGAGGCGCTGACCGGGCCAGAGCGCCACGATCAGCAGCGGCACCGCGATCACCACCGCCCACAGCACCCCGGGCCGCGCTCGGCGGACCAGCGGCAGCGCGAACGGCAGGCAGAAGTAGAAGAACAGCTCGCAGGAGAGCGACCAGCTCACCGAGTTCACGCTGTAGAAGTAGCCGGGGGTCGGGTCCCAGGCCTGGAGCAGCAGGAGGTTCTCCACCGCGGCGCGGGGGTTGACCGGGTCGGCGAAGACCCACACGCCGGTGAGCAGCACCACCGCCCACATCAGCAGGTGGTTGGGGTAGATCTTGGCTAGCCGGCGGCGCCAGAAGTCGCGGCGGCGGTCCCCGTCGCGGGCCGACCAGACCAGCACGAACCCGCTGAGGATGAAGAAGAACTCCACCCCGGACAGGCCCAGGGTGAACAGCCAGTCGATGACGGCCTGGTAGTCGGGCTCGGCGACGATCCGCATCGTGCCGACGTGGTACCCGAAGACCAGCAGGGCGGCGATCCAGCGCAGCCCGGTCAGCGAGGGCAGCCGGCTCGCCGGGCGGGTCAGCGGCTCGGATCGTACGACGGTCGGTGTGCTGGTCATGCCGGCGGTCCGTCCGTCCGCAGGGTCACCAACACCGCGCCTCCTCGCCTCGTGTCGCGCCGGGCAGCCGGCGCCGCCGCGTCGTGGCGGGCCGGTGGGGTGCCGCCCGCCGGGCACCCTACCCGCAGTGCCCGCCCGGTCCTCGCGTCGGCGTTCGCCGGGGAGACGCGAATGCCAGGAGCAGGTGTCCGATGGCCTAATATCGCGGTCTCGGAACCAACGGGCGTGCCCCGACCTCGTCGGGCCACGCCCGGTCGGCGCCCGCCGGCGCACCCTTGACGGGGCGGACACGACGAGAAGGACGGCACCGATGCACCAGCGGATCCTGCTCCGGGCCAAGAAGGGCCCGTTCGACGTCTACTCGCCGGAGGAGACGTTCGAGCGCAACTGGATCGGTGACAACACCGGCAACCTCGTGTTCAGCCACTCGGCGCACAAGATCCTGCGGACCTCGACGGCGCAGATCACCTCGTCGAAGTTCCAGGCCAACCTGCGCGACGCGGACGAGATCAACGAGCGGTACGACGTCTTCGTGGTGCCGCTGGCGAACGCGTTCCGGCGCAGCTACGCCCACCGGCTGGTCAACATGACCCGGCTCATCGAGCGGCTGAAGATCCCGGTGGTGGTGCTGGGCGTCGGCGCGCAGACCGACGTCAACGGCGACCGGGAGTACCTGCGACCGATCGACGACGCGGTCAAGCCGTTCGTGAAGGCGGTGCTCGACCGGTCGCACAGCATCGGCGTGCGCGGCGAGATCACCGAGGGGTACCTGCGCAGCCTCGGCTTCTCCGCGGTCGACGTGATCGGCTGCCCGTCGATGTTCCTGCACGGCGACAGCCTGCGGGTGGAGAAGCGGAAGGCGACGCTCACCGTCGATGACCGGGTGGCGCTGACCGTCTCCCCGTACGTCAAGTCGATGGCTAAGGTGATCACCTCGCACCACCAGCGCTACCCGAACCTGCGCTACCTCCCGCAGGACCTGAAGACCCTCGGCACCCTGCTCTACGGTGACCTGCCTCAGGAGCGGGGCAAGCAGGCCGCCATCCCGATCCACACCTCGCACCCGCTCTTCGTCGAGGACAAGGTGCGGATGTTCGTCGACCCGTGGACCTGGATGGACTACCTGTCCGGGTTCGACTTCAACTTCGGCACCCGCATCCACGGCACCATCACGGCACTGATCGCCGGCACCCCGGGCTACCTGTTCGCGCATGACTCGCGCACGTTGGAGCTGGCCCGGTACTTCGACATCCCGCACCGGATCATGAAGGACGTGTCGGCCGACGTGGACGCCGTCGCGCTCTACGACGAGGCGGACTACACCGCGCTGAACAACGGGCACAAGGCCCGGTTCGAGACGATGATGTCGTTCCTGGCCCGGCACGACCTCGGCCACTCCTTCGCCGATGGCGACGCCGCGGCGCGCTTCGACCGGCAGGTCGCCGAGACGAGCTATCCCCCGGCGGTCCGCGCCCAGACGGCCACCGACCCGAGCGAGCTGATCGCCCGGATCCAGTGGCTGCGCGACGGGAACCAGGAGCTCAAGAAGAGCGTCGAGGAGTTGGACGCGCAGCGGCTGCGGACCCGGGTACGGGCCGCGGTCAAGGGGCGGGTACGCCGGATACTGCACCACTGACCATCCCCGGGGTGCGTGACCTCGTACGCGTACGACCGTCCGGTGCAGCCGACAGACGGGGGACGGCAGTCGTACGGGTGTACGAACAAGCCGTTAGGGTGGGCGCATGTCCGGTGCCGCCTACCAGCCGTCGATGCTCGATTTCACCCCCGACGAGCCCTCGCTGGGCCCGCTCGCCGGCCAGCTGCGCCGGCACCCGCTCGACCGGGGCGCCTGGGTGGACCACCTGCCCGGCTGGGTCCTGGGTTCGGACCAGGTGCTCGACACCCTGCTCACCGAGGTGCCGTGGCGGGCCGAACGCCGCACGATGTACGACGCCGAGGTCGACGTACCCCGGCTGCTCTGCTGGTACGCCGCCCGCCGGCCGCTGCCCCACCCGGTGCTCACCGCGGCGCGGGCGGCCCTGACCGCGCACTACACGCCCGAGTTGGGCGAACCGCTCGTGACCGCCGGGATGTGCCTCTACCGGGACGGGCGGGACAGCGTCGCGTGGCACGGCGACACCCAGGGCCGCTCCGCGCACACCGACACCATCGTCGCCATCGTCTCGTTCGGCTCGCCCCGCCCGCTGCTGCTGCGTCCGCGCGGGGGCACCGCGAGCCTGCGCTTCCCGCTCGGGCACGGCGACCTGGTGGTGATGGGCGGTACCTGCCAGCGCACCTGGGAGCACGCGATCCCGAAGACCGTCCGGCCGGTCGGGCCCCGGGTCAGCGTCCAGTTCCGTCCCGCCGGCGTCGCCTGAGCGGCCACCCGTGCCGGCGCTGTGCCTCCAGGTGACCCGGACCCTGCGGATATGCGGGTCGGGCGGCCTCTGCTAGAAACAACTCCCAGGGTCGTCCACGCCCCCGTCAGCACCTCGACGCGAAGGGCGTCCCATGACCCACACCCCCACCGAGCCGCGCGCCCGCTGGTCCCCGTGGTCCCTGCACGGCAACGGCCGGTCCGTCCGCCCCGGCGACGTGGTCCACCCCGACGAGCGGCTCTCCTGGCCGCGCACCCTCGGGGTGGGCGTGCAGCACGTGGTGGCGATGTTCGGCGCCACCTTCACCGTGCCGCTGATCACCGGCTTCCCGCCGGCCACCACGCTCTTCTTCTCCGGCATCGGCACCCTGCTCTTCCTGCTGATCACCGGCAACCGGCTGCCGTCGTACCTGGGGTCGTCGTTCGCGTTCATCGCCCCGGTGCTGGCCGCGAAGGCCGGCGGGGACATCGGCCCCGCGCTCGGCGGGATCGTGGTGGCCGGCGTCGCGCTGGCCGTGGTCGGTCTTGTCGTGCAGCTCGCCGGGTCGCGCTGGATCGACGCGCTGATGCCGCCGGTGGTCACCGGCGCGATCGTCGCCCTGATCGGGCTGAACCTCGCCCCGGTCGCCTGGGACGGCGGCGGCAGTGGCACCGGCTTCCGGGCGCAGCCGATGATCGCGGTGATCACCCTGGCGGTGATCCTGCTCACCACGGTGGCGTTCCGGGGCTTCCTGGCCCGGCTGTCCATCCTGGTCGGCGTGGCGGTCGGCTGGCTGCTCGCCGCCGCACTCGGCGACCTCGACCCGAAGGCCGTCGACGGGCTGCGCGAGGCGGCCTGGGTCGGCCTGCCCGAGTTCCACGCGCCGCAGTTCAGCCTGCGCGCGGTCGTGCTGGTGATCCCGGTGATCCTGGTGCTGATCGCCGAGAACGCCGGGCACGTCAAGGCGGTCGCCGCGATGACCGGCCGCAACCTGGACCGGGACATGGGCCGGGCGTTCCTCGGCGACGGCCTGGCCACCGTGCTCGCCGGCTCCGGCGGCGGTTCCGGCACCACCACGTACGCGGAGAACATCGGCGTGATGGCGGCGACCCGGGTGTACTCGACCGCCGCATACTGGGTGGCCGGGGTGGCGGCGGTGCTGCTCGGGCTCAGCCCCAAGTTCGGCGCGCTGATCCTCACCGTGCCGGCGGGGGTGCTCGGCGGCGCGACCACCGCCCTGTACGGCCTGATCGCCGTGCTCGGCGCCCGAATCTGGATCGAGAGCCGGGTCGACTTCCACGACCCGGTCAACCTGATGACCGCCGCCGTGGCCCTCATCGTCGGCGCGGCGAACTACACCCTCACCGCAGGCGACCTCTCGTTCAACGGCATCGCCCTCGGCACCGCCGCCGCCCTGGTCATCTACCACGGCATGCGCCTGGTCGCCCGCCTCCGCGGCACCACCCCGGCACCCCGCCAAGCCCCAGACCCCGAACTCTGACCCGACCCACCCCACCCCCGCCCCGCCCCGCCCCGCCCCCGCAGAGTTGATCAAGAGGTTCGCGTCGCCCGGAAAGCTCGGGCTGACGCGAACCTCTTGATCAACGCGGAGGGTGGGGTGGGGTCAGTTGCGTTCGATCTGGTGGCCGATTGTCGAGGGGCCGAGCATTACGGCGAAGCCGCTGCCGTCGCGGCGGGGGTCGGCCGGGGGCAGCTCCACCGGGTCGCCGGTCGCCGTCGCGCCGACCGGGCGCGGGCCGATCCAGGCCACCACCAGGTCCGTCTCACCCCTGAGGAGCCGCTGCGCGCGCACCCCGCCGGTCGCCCGCCCCTTGGCCGGGTACGCCCCGAACGGCGTCACCTTCACCGTCGCGCCCGTGGACGTGACCACCATCGGCTCGCCGTGCCCCGGGTCGTCGGTGCGGATCGCCCCGAAGAAGACAACCCTGGCTTCCGCCGGCAGGTTGATACCGGCCATTCCGCCGCCCTTGGGCCCCTGCGGGCGTACCAGCGACGCGGCGAAGCGCAGCAGCGACGCCTCGGAGGAGACGAAGGCGAGGGTCTCGGTGCCGTCGGCGAGCCAGCTCGCCCCGACCACCTCGTCGCCCTCGCGCAGGCCGATCACCTCGAACTCGTCCGAGCGGACCGGCCAGTCCGGCGCGCACACCTTCACCACGCCCTGCCGGGTGCCCAACGCCAGCCCCGGCGACCCCTCGGCCGTCGCCCCGAGCGGGGCCAGGCCGACCACCGTCTCGCCGGGCCCCAGCGGCACCAGCTCGGCGGCGGACATGCCGCCGCGCAGCGACACCGTGCCCGCCTGCTCGGGGAGCACCGGCAGCGGCAGCACGTCGACCTTGAACGCCCGGCCCGCGCTGGTCACCAGCAGCACCCGGCCCCGGGCCGTGGAGTGCACGACCGCCCGTACCGCGTCGTGCTTGACCCGGCCGCTGCGCCGGCGCCCCTCGGACGCCTCCTCCGACTCGGCCGCGGTCCGGGCGACCAGCCCGGCGGCGGAGAGGATCACCTGGCACGGGTCGTCGGCCACCTCAAGAGGACCGGCCGGCGCGGACGCGGCCAGCACCTCCTTGAGGTCGCCGTCGACCAGGGTGGTACGCCGCTCGGTGCCGAACTGCTTCACCACGGCGGCCAGCTCGTCGGAGACGACCTTCCGCAGCACCTTCTCGTCGTCGAGGATGGTGGAGAGCTGGGCGATCTCCTTGCGGAGCTGCTCCTGCTCGGCCTCCAGCTCGATCCGGTCGAACTTCGTCAACCGGCGCAGCGGAGTGTCCAGGATGTACCCGGCCTGGATGTCGGAGAGCGAGAACTGGCGCATCAGGCCGTCCTTGGCGGCCTGGGCGTCGTCGCTGGCGCGGATCAGCCGGACCACCTTGTCGATGTCCAGCAGCGCGATGAGCAGACCGTCGACGAGGTGCAGCCGCTCCTCGCGCTTGCGCCTGCGGTACGCGCTGCGCCGCGTCACCACCTCGTAGCGGTGCCGGAGGAAGACCTCCAGCAGCGCCTTCAGCCCGAGGGTCCGCGGCTGGCCGTCCACCAGCACCAGGTTGTTGACGCCGAAGGACTGCTCCAGCGGGGTGAGCCGGTAGAGGTCGGCCAGCAGCGCCTGCGGGTTCACCCCGACCTTGCACTCGATCACGAGCCGGGTGCCGTTCTCCCGGTCGGTCAGGTCCTTGACGTCGGCGATGCCGGTCAGCCGCTTGGTCTTGTTGACCTCGTTGGTGATCGCGGCGATGACCTTCTCCGCGCCCACGCCGTAGGGCAGCTCGACGACGGTGATCGCCTGCCGGCCCCGGCTGCCCTCCAGGTGGCCGATCTCCACCCGGCCGCGCATCCGGACCACGCCGCGCCCGGTCTCGTACGCCCGGCGCACCTCGTCCAGGCCGAGCAGCACGCCGCCGGTCGGCAGGTCCGGCCCGGGGATGAACTCCATCAGCCTGTCGAGGTCGGCGTCCGGGTGGTTGATCAGCCACCGGGCGGCGGAGACGACCTCGCCCAGGTTGTGCGGGATCATGTTGGTGGCCATCCCGACCGCGATCCCGGACGCCCCGTTGACCAGCAGGTTCGGGAACGCGGCCGGCAGCACGGTCGGCTGGGTGAGCGAGCCGTCGTAGTTCGGCTCGACGTCGACCGTGTCCTCGCCCAGCTCGCCGACGAGCAGCATCGCCTCCCGGGACATCCTGGCTTCGGTGTAGCGCGCGGCGGCCGGGCCGTCGTCGGGAGATCCGAAGTTGCCGTGCCCGTCGATGAGTGGGACGTTGAGCGAGAAGTCCTGGGCCAGCCGGACCATCGCGTCGTAGATCGCGGTGTCGCCGTGCGGGTGGTACCGGCCCATCACGTCGCCGACCACCCGGGCCGACTTCACGTGCGCCCGGTCGGGGCGGTGGCCCGCCTCGTGCATCGAGTAGAGGATGCGCCGGTGCACGGGCTTGAGGCCGTCCCGGGCGTCCGGCAGGGCGCGGGAGTGGATCACCGAGAAGGCGTACTCCAGATAGGAGTCGGAGACCTCGGTGACCAGCGGGTTGTCGAAGACCCGCGCGCCAGCCTGATCGAAGGCGGCAAGGTCCGCCCGGGGACCGGTGTTCTTACGGCGTGCCATGGTTCAGCTCTCTCCTCGGCGGGCCACGGTCGGCCGGCGCTGTCCCCGGGGGGCCACGGTCTGGCGGCGGGCGGTCCTCATGCGTCGATGGCGTCGCGGTCGACCCGGTCGGCGGACTCGATCAGCCAGTTGCGGCGTGGCTCGACCTTCTCCCCCATCAGCAGCTCCAGGATCCGCTCGGCGGCGTCGACGTCGTCGAGGGTGATCCGGCGGACCGCCCGGGTGGCCGGGTTCATCGTGGTGTCCCACAGTTCGTCGGCGTTCATCTCGCCGAGGCCCTTGAACCGGGGGATCGGGGTGACGATCTGCTTGCCGGACTTCTCCAGCTTGCGGACCAACGCCTCCATCTCCGCCTGGGTGTAGGTGTAGGTGGTCTGCGGGTTGCGCCCCTTCGTGGTGATCTTGTGCAGGGGCGGCATCGCGGCGTAGAGCCGGCCGGCCTCGATCAGCGGGCGCATGTACCGGGCGAAGAGCGTGATCAGCAGGGTACGGATGTGCGCGCCGTCCACGTCGGCGTCGGCCATGATCAGCACCCGGCCGTACCGCAGCGCCGACAGGTCGAAGGTGCGGCCGGAGCCGGCGCCGAGCACCTGGACGATCGCCGCGCACTCGGCGTTGTCCAGCACCTGCTGGAGGTTGGCCTTCTGCACGTTGAGGATCTTGCCGCGAATCGGGAGAAGCGCCTGGTACTCGGCGGATCGGGCGAGCCGGCCTGTTCCGAGGGCGCTGTCCCCCTCCACGATGAACAATTCACTTCTGTCGATACCTGTGGCGCGGCAGTCGACCAGCTTCGGAGGCATGGACGCGCCCTCCAGGGCGGTCTTGCGGCGGGCGGCGTCCTTCTGCTGCTTCTGGGTCAGCCGGACCCGGGCCGCGTCCACGATCTTCTGGAGCACCGTGCGGGCCTCGACCTTGGTGCGGCGGTCCTCCAACCACGCCTTCAGGTGCGCCTCGATCAGCCCCTGGAGCACCTTGGTGATGCCGGCGGTGGACAGCTCGTCCTTGGTCTGCGAAGTGAACTGCGGCTCGGGGATCCGCACGTGCACCACGGCCGTCATCCCCTCCAGGACGTCGTCCAGGGTGGGCGCGTCCTCCTTGGGCCTGAGCAGCCCTCGGGCGTTGCGGGCCGCGTCGGCGAGGGTGCGGGCCATGGCGCGCTCGAAGCCCTTGCGGTGGGTGCCGCCGTGGGCGTTGCGGATGGTGTTGGTGAAGCACTCGACGGTGCGTTCGTAGCCGGTGCCCCAGCGGAACGCCACCTCGACCTCGGCACGTCGCTGCACGTTGGACTGCATGACGCCGTTGGCGTCGGCCGCGTTCTCCCGGTAGGTGCCCTCGCCGACGACCAGCAGGGTGCCGGAGACCGGCCGGTCGCCGCTCGGGGCGAGGAACTCCACCATGTCGGTCAGGCCGGCGGGGAAGTGGAAGGTCTCCTCGACCGGCTCCTCGCCGGTGAGGTCGCGCAGCAGGTAGCTCACGCCGGGAACGAGGAACGCGGTGTTGCGCAGCTTGAGCCGCACGGCATCGACGTCCAGTGCGGCGCCGGTCTCGAAGTAGCGGGCGTCGTGCCAGTAGCGGATCGAGGTGCCGGTGCCGGTGCCGCGCTTCATCGCGCCGGCGACCTGGAGACCCGGGCCGGCGGTGAACGGGGCGTCGGGGCCGGGGCCGTCGAAGACCCCCGGCACGCCGTGCCGGAACGACATGGCGTGCACCTTGCCGCTGCGGCGGACCGTGACGTCGAAGCGGCGGGACAGGGCGTTGACGGCGGAGGCGCCGACGCCGTGCAGGCCGCCGGAGGTCTTGTAGCCGGAGCCGCCGAACTTGCCGCCGGCGTGCAGCCGGGTGAGCACCAGCTCGACGCCCGAGATGCCGGACTTGGCGTGCACGTCGGTGGGGATGCCCCGGCCGTCGTCGTCGACCTGCACCGAGCCGTCGGCGTGCAGGATCACCTCGACCCGGGTGGCATGGCCCCCGACACCCTCGTCGGTGGAGTTGTCGAGGATCTCGTTGACGAGGTGACCCACGCCACGGCTGTCTGTGGAGCCGATGTACATGCCGGGGCGTTTGCGGACGGCGTCCAGGCCCTCCAGGTGCGTAAGGTCGTCGGCCCCGTAGAGCATCTCAGGCTGTGCGGTCAACTGGTCGTACTCCCAGGTCTCGGCGGTGTGGTGCCGCTCACCGGCTCGATCACATCGCGCGGCGCGCCGCAGCGAGCCTAACCGGGAGGTGGGACAGGACGTAGGCACCCCGCAGTGTGCGGGTCGCCCCGCCGCCGGCGGCGGCCCTGCCAATGGGCGGCCCGGAGGACGTCCACCTTTGCGGCAACGCCACCGACCCCGGGATTCATCCCGCCCGGCGAACCCCGGACGAGATGCCCGCGCCACGGCCCGGCGGTCCCGGGACGCCCCTGCCCGAACCCGTGCGGGGATGGCCGGACGTTGACGCCCGTCACTCGATCGTGATGTGATCACCGCCTCATAGAAACTTTCATATTTCCATGGACTGATGGAGGACGCGTATGTCCGTGTTCCGTCGTACCGCGCTCGCGGCGGTGCTGACCGTCGCGGCGGCGGCGCTGTCGACCGCCGTCGCACCGCCCGCCCCGGCGGTTGCCGCCCTCCCCACCGCCGCCGTGGCGCTCGGCGACAGCTTCATCAGCGGCGAGGGGGCCGGGGCCTACTCCCCGGTCTCCGACGTCAACGGCATCAGCCAGGGCTTCCCCGGCTGGACCGCGCCGAACAGCAACGCCTACTTCTGCCACCGCTCCCCCAACGCCTCGCTGTTCCAGGCCAACCTGCCGGGCATCCAGGACCGGTTCAACCTGGCCTGCTCGGGCGGGCAGCCGTACGACATCGGCAACGCGTCGGTCAACCGGGTCAAGGGGCGCTCGGTCGCCTCCCAGCTCGACCAGCTCCGCGCGGTGGGCCAGACCCACGACATCGACCTGGTGCTGGTGGGCCTGGGCTCGAACAACAGCTCGTTCACCTTCGGCAGCGTGGCGGAGAAGTGCGCCAACCGGTTCATCGCCGACGCGTGGACCGGCTGGTGGGAGTTCTGGGCGTACCTCGGCGGGCCGGTGGAGCAGAAGCCGTGCAGCGACGCCGACCTGGCCACCGCGGCGCAGCTGAGCGCCGCGACCGCGGAGACCACCGCCGCCGTACGGCAGATCCTCACCACCCTCGACCAGATCGACGCCGACGGCCAGCACCGGATCGTGTTCCAGGACTACACCAACCCGCTGCCGTTCGACCTGGCCTCGAACTACTGGGAGGAGGACGGGCGGCAGGACGACCGGGACAAGTTCCGGGACCTCGGCGCCGAGCGGTACGCGGCCGGCTGCCCGATCCACCGGGCCAGCCTGCGGCCCGGGCACAACTTCTCCTCCGGGCTGGGCACCCTGGTCCGCGCGACGCGCGACAGCCTGGCCAGCCAGTTCCCCGCCGCCGACCTGGTCTACCTCAACGTGCAGCGGGCGTTCGACGGCGCCCGGCTCTGCGAGCAGCCGACCAGCCCGTCCGGGGCGCTCGCCACGCCGATCCGGCTCCAGGACGGCGCGACCGGCACCTTCGTCACCAGCCTCGCCGGCAAGGACAAGATCGCCATCCAGCGGATCGCCAACACCTGCGTGAGCTACTTCCAGACGTGCCAGGAGTCGTGGCACCCCAACGTGGCCGGACACCAGGTGCTGGGCCGCTGCCTGGCCGGGGCCTCCTCCACCACCGCTCGCGCGGTGGCCTGCGTCCGCTCCGGGGACGGGACGATCAGCGTCGGCTGACCGCCCACCGCCGGTGCGAAGGGGCCCCTGTTGCCGGGGGCCCCTTCGTCATCTCCGGCCGAGGGTGAGCAGGAGCGGGCCGGTCTGGCCGTCGACCAGGTCGCCGAGCCGCGTCTCGTCGAGGACGGCGAGGAACGCCTCCTGCGCGCGGCGCAGCTGACCACGCAGCCGGCAGTCGGCGGCCAGGGGGCAGGCCGGCTGTTCGCAGGAGACCACCTCGTCGTCGCCCTCGAAGGCCCGCACGACCGCCCCGACGGTGAGCTCGCCGGCCGCCTCGGCGATGACCACCCCACCGGAGCGGCCCCGGATGGTCACCAGCACCCCGATCCTCTGCAACCGCTGCACCACCTTGGCGACGTGGCTGCGCGGCAGCGCGAGCTGTTCGGCCAGCTCGTCCACCGTCGTACGGGCCTGGGAGGCGGCGGTCAGCATGGCGATCCGCAGGGCCATGTCCGTGGACCGGTTGAGCTTCACGCACCGACCCTAGCCACCGCGGACGTGCGGTGACCCGGGCCGGGCGACCCGCCCCCGGTGTGATCCAGGCGACTCCTCAACCGGGACCTTCGACCCTGAAGAGGAATCTGGGACTCCTGTTTATTGGGCACGTCGTCGACGCAAGCGGACGACAACGGACGACCGCAGGAGGACATGTCATGCTCACGGAGTCATCAGCGGCGGTGGTGCGGGCGACCCTGCCCGCCGTCCAGGCGCACGGCGAGGCGATCACCGGCCGGTTCTACCGGCGGATGTTCGACGCCCATCCGGAGCTGCTGGACCTGTTCAACCGGGGCAACCAGGCCACCGGGCAGCAGAAGGCCGCGCTGGCCGCCGCCGTCGTCGCGTACGCGGAGCACCTGGTCGGCGCCAGCGACGCGCCGTGGGGGCCGATCCTGGACCGGATCGCACACAAGCACGTTTCGCTCGGCATCACCCCGGCGCAATACACCGTCGTGGGCCGACACCTGCTCGCCGCCGTCGGCGAGGTGCTCGGCGACGCGGTCACCCCGCAGGTCGCCGCGGCCTGGGACGAGACGTACTGGCTGCTGGCCTGCGAGCTGATCGCCCGGGAGGCCCGGCTCTACCAGGGCGCCGGGGTGGCCGAGGGGCAGTCGGTCTGGCGGGCATGGCAGGTGGCCGAGCGGGTCCAGGAGACCGCCGACGTCGTGTCGTTCGGCCTGGAGCCGGCCGACGGCGGCCCGGTGCCGGAGTTCGTCCCCGGCCAGTACGTCTCCGTCGCGGTAGACCTCGACGGCGGCCGGGGGCAGCAGATCAGGCAGTACAGCCTCTCCGGCCGGCCCGGCGCGGCCCGGTGGCGGATCACCGTGAAGCGGGTACGCGGCACCGCCGGCGCGCCTGACGGCATGGTCTCCACATTCCTGCACGAGCGGGTGGCCGTCGGCGACACGCTGCGACTCAGCCCGCCGTTCGGCGAGGTGAGCGCCGTGGCCGGGGAGGGACCGCTGGTGCTGGTCAGCGCCGGTATCGGGCTCACCCCCGCGATGGCCGCGCTGGAGCACCTCGCGGCCACCGCATCGCAGCGGCCGGTGACGCTGGTGCACGCCGACCGGGCCGGCACCGCGCACGTGCTCCGCGACGAGCTGCCCCGGCTGCACCACGCCCTGTCCAACCTGCGCACCGCGCTCTGGTACGAGCACGTCGACGCCGCCGACGGGCCGCTCGCCGAACTGCCGGTGCGGGTCAGCCCGGGGCGCGTGGACCCGGAGCTGATCCCGCTCGCCCCCGGCGCCCACGTCCACCTGTGCGGCCCGCTGCCGTTCATGAACCAGGTCCGCAGCAACCTGCTGCGCCGCGGCGTCCCCAGCGACCGGATCGCCTACGAGGTCTTCGGCCCCGGCATGCTCCGCGACGGGGCCTGACCCGCCGCCGGCCCCGCCCGCATACCGGCGGTGCCAGCCGGGGGTGGTGCCTCAGCCGGGGCGCTGGTTGACGGGCCGGCGGCGAGGGCTGGGCGGGGGTGGGCCCGGGCGGGCGGTTCACGATCAAGAGGTCTGGGGTGCACGGCAGCCTGTCGTGCCATGATCGTCTGCTGATTTGTGAGACGACACGCCGGGCGAGTTCTCCGAAATCAGCAGACGATCGTGAAGTCCCACCCCAAGGACGGGACGGGGGCGGGAACGCCGACGCTGACGTCGTCGCCGACCAGCGGGCAACACCGCAGCGCCCCCCTTTGCTCTGCTGCCCCCTGTGCAACGCTCGCGGAGCATGACGCTTCTGCCGGCCTCTCGTGTTCCTGGCGTGGGCGCCGCTCCACGGCAGGTATGCCTCCCGGCGCCTATGGAGCTGAGTCGGATACGACATCAGCCACGCCCGCCGGCGGCATCGGCGATGGCGGCGACCGCGGGTGCCGTCCATGTCGCCATCGAGATCACCGGGGTCACCACGCGCCGGTTCGGGGAGATCCTGCTCATACAGGTTGGCCTCACGGCAACCGCCGTCGTGCTGCTCACCGCAGTCGTCTACGGCGGCACCCTGCTCAGAACCAGCAGCGAAGACCTCCGGCGCGAATAACACCGGGAAGCTCTTGGGAGCTGTCTCGATCCGGCGTTCCAGCGGCAGCCTGATCCGCGACCGCACCCTCGACGGACTACGCGCCGCAGCCGCCGCCGGCCGGCACGGCGGACGTCCCACCACCGTCACCGACGACGTCCTCGCCGTCGCCCGCGCCCGCCACTGTGGACGGGGCGGCGCGTCGGCCACCGGCCTTCCTGGCTCCGGTGACCTACTCGTCGACCGGTCGTGGGCGCGACGACCGGGCGGGCCGAGGAGGTTAGGACGCGAAGGCGGGGGTAGGGACCTGACGTGCGCGTCCAGGGACCCCGCCGGCTCGACGGGTCCCCGCCGGCCGGGACGGGCGGATGGAGGAGGAAGAATGCGGATCGCGATGATCTCGGAGCACGCCAGCCCGCTCGCCGCCCTCAGCGGGAGGAGCACCGGCGGCCAGGACACGCACGTGGCGGAGCTGGCGGCGGCCCTGGTCGACCGGGGCCACGAGGTACGCGTCTACACCCGCCGCGACTCCCCCACCCTGCCCGAGGCGGTGGCGACCCCGGACGGCTACGAGGTGCTGCACGTGCCGGCCGGACCGCCGCGCCTGCTGCCCGGCGACGAGTTGCTGCCGCACACCGGCGAGTTCGGCCGGTGGCTGGCCGGGCACTGGCGCGACGCCTGGCTGCCCGCCGTCGCGCATGCCCACTTCTGGCGGAGCGGGCTCGCCGCCGTGCACGCCGGGCGGCGCACGGGGGTGCCGGTGGTGCTGACCTACCACGCCCTCGGCACGGCGCAGCGGGGCGCACGGGACACCGGCCCACCGGGCCGGACCGGCTACGAGCGTGCGCTCGGCCGGGCTGCCGACCGGGTGGTGGTGCAGTCTCAGGACGAGATCGGTGAGCTGGTCCGCCTCGGGGTGCCCCGGTCCCGGATGTCTCTGGTGCCCGCCGGGGTCAACGAGCGGATCTTCCGCCCGGACGGCCCGGTCGCCCCGCGTGACCCGGCCCGCCCCCGGGTGCTGACCGTGGGCCGGCTGACGGAGAGCATGGGCTTCGAGGAGGTCGTCCGGGCCATGCCCGCGGCGCCGGAGGCCGAGTGCGTGATCGTCGGCGGCCCGCCGGCCGAGAAACTGCCCACCGACGGCTCCGCCCGGCGCCTGACCGCCCTCGCCCGGTCCTGCGGGGTGGCCGACCGGGTGAAGCTGATCGGCGGGGTGCCCCGCGAGAAGTTGGCCGCCTGGTACCGCTCGGCCGACCTGCTGGTCGCCGCCCCGTGGCACGCGCCGTTCGGCCTGACCGCCCTGGAGGGCATGGCCTGCGGTGTCCCGGTGATCGGCACCGACGTGGGCGGCATCGCCGACACCGTCATCGACGGGCTCACCGGCGACCTGGTGCCGCCGCGCGACCCCCGGGCACTGGGCACCGCGATCCGCCGGCTGCTCGGCGACAACGTGCGGCGCTTCGCGTACGCCACGGCGGCGCTGGACCGGATCCGTAGCCGGTACTCGTGGAGGCGCTGCGCCGAGCAACTCAACGTCGTGTACGAGGCGGTGGCCACCGTTGCCCGCCCGGTGCCGGCTCCGGCCGCGGCCTGACCGCCGGGCACCCACGCCACCCCTTGCTACCCGCCGGTAGCTTACGGCCGTACGCTGGGCCGGTGAGCGCGACCGAGGAGTACATGCAGGAGTTCGTCGACGTCGATGGCGCCCGGCTCGGGGTGCAGGTGTACCCCGAACCCGACGGGGCCGCCGACGCCCCGGTGGTGGTGATCTGGCCCGCGATGGGGGTACGGGCCCGGTACTACCGGCCGTTCGCCGCCGAGCTGCGGGCCGCCGGCCTCGCTGTGGTCGTCGCCGACCTGCGCGGCACCGGAGCGAGCACCCCCGCGCCGAGCCGGGCCTGCCGGTACGGCTACGTGGAGTTGGCCGCGGACGTCGGCGCGGTGCTGGCCGCGCTGAAGCCCCGGTTGGACGGCCGGCCGACGATCCTGCTCGGGCACTCCCTCGGCGGCCAGGCCGCGCTGCTGCACCTGGCCCTGCACGGCACGGACGCGGTGGACGGGCTGGCCCTGGTCGCCGTCGGCGTGCCGTACTGGCGCGGCTACCCGGCCCCACGCAGGTACGGGGTCCTGCCGTACACCCAGGGGATCGCCGCGACCGCCCGACTGCTCGGCGTCTGGCCGGGCTGGGGCTTCGGCGGCCGGCAGGCGCGCGGGGTGATCCGGGACTGGGCGTACACGGCCCGCACCGGCCGCTTCCCCACCCTCGACGGGGTGGACGTCGAGGCGGCGCTGCGCACGCTCGACGTCCCCGTCCTCGCGGTGAGCGTGGACGACGACCAGTACACCCCGCACGCCACCCTGGACCAGCTCTGCGGCAAGCTCGCCGCGGCCACCGTCGCGCGCGAGCGCTACACGACCGCGCAGGCCGCCGCCCCGCTCGACCACTTCGTCTGGGTACGCGCCAGCGCGCCGGTGGCCGCGCGGGTGGCCGCCTTCGCCGCCGGCTTGCCAGGCTCCCGCCACTCGGGTTAATTTATATTCACAACAATCAAACTCTCCCTGGTGGTCGAGCCGGGCGGTCACCGGGCCCAGGCGGAGGACGATCCATGACACTGTCCCGAACAGGCGCCCGGCTCGCGACGGCCGTCGTCGCCACCCTCGCCACCACAGCCGGCGCGGGCCTCGCGGTCACCGGCGCCCAGGCCGCAGCCGCCGGCTGCCGCGTCGACTACCAGGTCACCAACCAGTGGCCCGGCGGCTTCGGCGCGAACGTCACCGTGACCAACCTCGGCGACCCCCTCACCGGCTGGACGTTGACCTGGTCCTTCACCGCCGGGCAGACCGTCACCCAGGCATGGAACGCGACCGTCGCGCAGAGCGGCGCCCGGGTCACGGCGACGAACGTCGGCCACAACGGCAACCTGCCCACCGGGGGCGGCGCCACGTTCGGCTTCAACGGCACCTGGAACGCGGCGAGCAACCCGGCCCCCGCGTCCTTTGCCGTCAACGGCGTGACGTGCACCGGCGCCCCGACGCCCGGCCCCACCACCCCGGCACCGACCCCCACCACGCCCGCGCCCACCACCGGGCCGCCCGGCTCCGGGTGGAGCCCGCCGGCGAACCTGGTGACCCCGCTGAACGAGGTGTGGGCCCACCAGGAGAGCACCTACACCAACCTGTACGGCTTCCGTAACTACGGCTGGGACCAGGTCTCCGCCAACCGCGGCTACCTCAACTTCTGCGTGCGCTGGGACTCCGGCGCCACGGTCACCGCCGCCCAGCGCGACCAGATCCACGCCGCGCTCTCCCGGCAGTACAAGAAGTGGATGGACGTCATGGCCGGCCACAACGGCTGGCCGTACGGCGACGTGCCCGTCCGGGTCGTCGGCTGGGCCGTCCGCGACCGCAACCAGTTGCAGTGGTCGGACAACTCCGTCGACATCTACGTCAACAACATCCGCGAGAACGCCCCGCAGTGCGCCGAGCCCTGCGGCCGGTTCTTCAACCAGAGCGGCCAGTACCCGAACTGCCCCGGTGGGACCAGCCACCACTACGACCAGTCCCTGTGGCTGACCGACGGGTTCGGCGGCGGCGCGGGCGGCGACTGGGGCCAACGGGTCGGCCGCGAGTACTTCATGGCCAACCTCAACACCGACTCGATGCACATCCTGCTGCACGAGATCGGCCACACCTTCGGGCTCGACGACTTCTACGACTGGACGCCCACCGGCGTCGGTGGCTTCCTGATGAAGGCCGGCAGCGCGACGACCATCACCGAGTTCGACAAGTGGATGTTCCGCGACTGGTGGCGCCACCTGAAGAACCGCTACGGCCTCTGACCGGTCACGGTGCGTACTCCCCCGATCGGTGGGTATGCCGCATCGCCCGTACCGTGGAAGGGGATCAGATGTCCGAACGGCACACCGCACTGCGCTCGATGCACGACCTGGGCCTGGCTGCCTGGTTCGGCGGCTCCCTGATGGGAGCGCTCGGCGTCAACGGCGCTGCGGCACAGATCAACGACTCGACCCAGCGACTGCCGGTGGCCTCGGCCGGGTGGGCCCGGTGGACCCCGGTCAACGCGGCGGCGATCGGCGCGCACCTGGCCGGCGCGGTCGGCGAGCTGACGACCGAGAGCCCCCGGGTGTTCGCCCAGTCGGGGGTGGCCCGGGTGAGCACGGTGAAGACGGCCCTGACGGTCGCCGCGCTCGCGGTCACCGGGTACAGCCGGCTGCTCGGCATGCGGCTGGAGAAGGCGGGCGGCCCGTCCGTCGAGGGGACGACCGAGCCGAACCCGCAGACGCCGACCAACGTGGCCTCCTGCCAGCGGCAGCTGAAGCTGCTCCAGTGGGCCGTCCCGGCGCTCACCGGCGCGCTGGTGGTGGTCAGCGCGTACATGGGTGAGCAGCAGAAGCCGGGGCAGGTCCTCCGGGGTCTGCTCGGGCGCGCCGGTGGGCTGGCCAGCGCGCCCAGGGCGATGGGGAAGGTGGCCGCCATGGGCGCGGCCAGGCGGCACATGGCCATGTCCGGCCGCTGACCCGCCACGCCGCCCGTGCCCGATCGGACCGGTGGGGCATGGGCGGCGCGCAGGCGGGCGATCAGCGCCCGTACCCGACCCGACCAGCGAGGTGGCCATGACGAGCAGGGACGGATCGACGACCGGCGGGGACGAACGCGGACCGGGGTCCGCCGCCCCGTTCGGCACCAGCGACGGGTTCGACGCCGGGCCGCCGTGGGGGGCCGGCGAGGACTCCCCGATGGACGAGGGCAGCGAGGAGACCGCCGTGCCGCAGGGGAGCCTCGGTGACCGGCGGGCCGGCGCGCCCGCCGAGCCCACCGGGCCCGCGGGGCGGCACGGGTTCGGCAACATCGAGGACAGGCCGGTTGCCGAGGCGGGTCCGGGCGCGCCACCCGACCCGGCGCCGTCGCGGCGCGCGTTCCCGAACGACAGCGCCGGCGGGGACCTGCCGGACAACGCGCTGGAGGAGGCGACCGGGATGCACCCGGAGGGGATCAACCGGCGCGGCTGACCGGCGCCCCACCGGCCGGCACGCCCGCCTCCGCCAGGACCTCCACCAGGCGGGCGGCGTCGCGCTGGGCCTGGTCGCCGCAGCAGTTGTTGAACAGGACGTGCAGCTCGTCGCTGGTGTCGGCCAGCTCGACCAGCAGCCGCGACCAGTTCCGCAGCTCGCGCTCGCCGTAGGCGTACCGGTACTTGTCCTGCTTGTCTCCGCTGGCCCAGGCGGCGCTGTGGCCGTGGAAGCGGACCACGGCCGGTGCGGCGGTGGCGACCAGGATCGGCGGCACCGACGAGACGAACCCCTGCGGCATGTCCACGCAGACGTAGGAGAGGTCGTGCTCACGCAGCAGGGCAAGCGTGCGCAGGACGGCGTCCTCGGTGAACCACGAGGCGTGCCGCAGCTCCACGCTCACCCGCCACGGCCGCAGCCGCTCGGCCGTGGCGACGATCCGCCGTTCGGCCGCGGCACTGCGGGCCAGCCACGGCGGGAACTGGAGCAGCACCGCGCCGAGCCGGTCGGCCGCCGCGATCGGCTCCAGCGCCGCACGGAACCGGCTCCACAGCTCGTCGTACGCCCCGGCGGGCAGGTCCCGCCACCGGATCCGGGACGGGCCGCCGGCCGGTCGCAGGTCCCGGGGCAGCGCCGCGACCGGGGTGGGATGGCCGGTGAAGAGGCTGAACGCCTTGACGTCGAAGGTGAACCCGGGCGGGGTGGCGGCCACCCAGCCGGCGGTGGTCTCCGGCGTCGGCACCGCGTAGTAGGACGTGTCCACCTCGACCAGTGCGAACCGCTCGGCGTAGTGGCGGAGGCGGCCGGCGGGGGTGTTGACCGAGCGGGGGTACCAGCCGGAGCCCAGCAGCATCCGGTCGGCCCACGACGACGTGCCCACCTTGATCTCGCCCATGTGGATCAGTGGACCGCGCCCCGGCCGGATCGGCAACCGGAGCGGCGCCGTCGCGCCGGCTGACCGCCCGCGGCTCACCGGGACCGGTCGACGACGTAGTCGGCGAGGGCGATCAGAAACCGGCCGTCCTCGGAGTCCGCCCGCTCGCCCAGCGCCGCCGCGACCTCCGTGCGCGCGGCGTCGGCCAGGTCCCGGGCCTGTCCCTGGGCCGCCGCCACGCTGTCGTACGCGAGCAGCCGGCGGTGCAGCCAGCGCACCTCCGTGGCGGTCCGCGCGGCGCGGGCGGCACCGAGGAAGCGCACCGCCCGCTCCCGCTCGGCCGGGGTGCACCGATCGAGGAAGTCGATCAGGATCAGCGTCCGCTTGCCCTCCCACAGGTCGCCGGAGATCTCCTTGCCGTATCGGGCGTAGTCACCGACGAGGTTGAGCACGTCGTCCTGGATCTGGAAGGCCGCGCCGAGGAACCAGCCGTACCGGTCCAGCCGGTCCATCCCGGGCCGGCCGTCGCCGATGGCCAGGATGCCGGTGCGGCACGGATACACGCACGTGTACCAGGAGGTCTTCTTCAGACACATCCGGTAGTAGTCGTCCGGGGTGAGGTCGCAGGCGTTGTCCCGGATCCAGCCGATCTCGATGGCCTGCCCCTCCAGGGAGTGGCGCAGCATCAACCGGGTCTGCTCGACCAGTTCCCAGGTCGTGCCGGAGCCGAGGAGGTCCCGGTTGGCCAGCAGCCGCTCCAGGGCGAGCAGGTTCGTCATGTTGCCGACGTTCAGCGCCACCGGAACCCCGTAGCGGGCCGACAGGGTGGGGGCGCCCCGACGCTGCTCGCTGCCGTCCTGGATGTCGTCGTGGATGAGGAATCCGTTGTGGAACAGCTCGACGGTGGCGGCGACGTTCACCACGGTGTCGTCGTCGGTGCCGCCGAACGCGCGGCAGGTCGCCACGCACAGCGCCGCCCGCAGCCCCTTGCCCGACCGGCCGGGGTAGTCGGCCACCAGGTCGTACAGATACCGGGGGCCGCCGGTGGGCAGTTCGGCCAGCAGGGTGGCCATGGTGCGGGCCCGGTAGCGCGCGAGCAGCGTGTCGACCGGGCCGTCGGTCACGGTGGCGGTCACCGGCTCAGCGGCCGTCGGTGGGTGCGCCCGGCTCGGCGTCGGGGGCGGCCACCGGGTCTCCCTCGGCCCGGCGGGTGCCGGCGGAGACCCGGTCGAGCAGCCCGTTGGCGAACTCGGGGGTGAGCCGGGCCAGGTCGAGGAGGCTGTCCAGCGCGTCGTGGGCGTCCGCCGCGTACCGGCGGGTGAGGTCGTCGCCGGAGGCCGGAGCGGGAAGCTGGCCGACCACCATGTCGATCAGGGAGTGGGTGTCCTTACGGACCCGCCCCACCACCTCGTCGAACGCCGCCGGGTCGACCCGGCGGTCCGCGGTGAGCCGCTCGGTGAGCCGCCGGGCGCTGTCGACGCCCCCGGCCAGCTCCTCCTCCAGCACGGACGCCGCCCGCGTCACCGCCTCCGAGAAGGTCCCACCGACCCGGTCGAACCGCTCGTCGGAGCCTCTGGCCTGCGCGTTCGGGTCTGACATGGCTTCTCCTCCACCGACGTTCACCTGAGGCGGAGTCTCGCACCGAAGGGGAGGCGAAGCGGCGGACTGTAAGGATCCCGACCCGGCCGGACGGGCGGCGGCTCTCGTGGCCGCCGCCCGTTTGTTCGGGCGACGAAAGGGCAGGTCACCGGGGAGATGCCCGACGCGGAGAACGGGAGACACGGATGCGCGCGCTGCGGTTGCCGAGGTGGAAGTCCGAACCCGAACTGGTCGAGGTGCCCGAGCCCACGCCGAGCACGGGCCAGGTGGTGGTGAAGATCGGCGGTGCCGGTGCCTGCCACTCCGACCTGCACCTGATGCACGACTTCGAGGCCGGCGCGGTCCCCTGGAACCCGCCGTTCACCCTCGGCCACGAGAACGCGGGCTGGGTGCACGCCCTCGGCGCCGGGGTCACCGGCCTGGAGGTCGGCCAGCCGGTGGCCGTCTACGGCCCGTGGGGCTGCGGCACCTGCGCCCGCTGCCGGGTCGGCGTGGACCCGTACTGCGAGAACCCGGCCGGGGCGCCCGTGCCGGGCGGGGGCGGCGGGCTCGGCCTGGACGGCGGCATGGCCGAGTACGAGCTGGTCCCGGACGCCCGGCACATCGTGCCACTGCCCGATGGCCTCGACCCGGTGGAGGCGGCGCCGCTGACCGACGCCGGCCTCACCCCGTACCACGCCGTCCGGCGATCGTGGCACAAGCTGCCGCCGGGCAGCACCGCCGTGGTGATCGGCGTCGGTGGTCTCGGGCACGTCGGCGTGCAGATCCTCAAGGCCACCACGGCGGCCCGGGTGATCGCGGTGGACACCCGCGCCGACGCGCTCAAGCTCGCCGAGGAGTACGGGGCCGACCTGACGCTGCGCTCCGGCGACCGGACCGCCGAGGAGATCCGGCGGGCCACCCCGGGCGGCCGGGGCGCGGACGTCGTCCTGGACTTCGTCGGCGTGGACGCCACGATGGCGCTCGGCGCCGCCGCCGCCCGCACCGTCGGGGATCTCACCGTCGTCGGCATCGGCGGCGGCACGCTGTCGGTCTCGTTCTTCTCCGTGCCGTACGAGCTCAGCATCCAGAGCACGTACTGGGGCAGCCGGCCCGAGCTGATCGAGGTGCTCGACCTCGGCGCGCGCGGGCTGATCCGGCCGAAGATCACCACGTTCGGGCTGGACGACGCGGTCGACGCGTACCGGCAGATACGGGACGGGTCCCTGGAGGGCCGCGCCGTCATCGTGCCGTGACCGGCGGCGGGGCCGCGCACGACGCGTGGCCCCGCCCGGTCAGTCCGCCCCGAGCAGGCCGCGCACGTACGCGGCCTGACCGACGTGCTGTAGGTCGTCATCGATGACGCTGACCAGCCGCACCCCGAGGGTCACCGGCGGGTCCCACGCCTCGTCGACCACCCGGCCCAGGTCCGCCGGCCGCAGCCCGGCGAGGAGCCCCCGGGTCCGCTGGGCGACCGCGTCGAAGTAGTCGAGCAGCGCCTGGGCGTTCTCCGGCCGGACGGTGGCGACCTGCTCCGGGGTGTGCCCGAAGCCGACGTCGTCCGGGTCGGCGGGCAGCCCGAACCGGCCCGCCCAGCCCCCGGTCACCCACACCTGCTCCGCGTCGAGCAGGTCGGCGACGTGGTGGTCCTGGATCCGGGTCAGGTGCCACACCAGCCAGCCCACCGGGTTCGCGCCGGTCGCCGGCGCCCGGCGCAGCTGCTCCGGCGACAGACCGTCGACGGCGCCGCGGACCAGCCCGGGCAGCCGGCCGTACGCCTCGGTCAGCACATCACTCACGTCCACCGGGTTCCTCCTCGACGCTGGACTCCCCCGACGCAGTACCGCGTCAGCGGGCCGGCAAACCTCGGGCCCTAGGGTGGTCGGCGTGGTCGCGGCACTGGAGCTGTATCTGGACACCGACGCCACCCGGCGGATCCGGGTGCTGTGGGACGCGCTGGAGTCCGAGGGGGTGCAGAGCATGCGTTCCCTGCTGGAGCGGCGGCACCGGCCGCACGTGTCGCTGGCGGTGGCCCCGCGGCTGGACCCGGAGCAGGTCGCCGCGGCCCTCGCCGGCACGGTGGTGGCGGCGCCGCTGCGGCTGACGTTCCAGCACGCCGGGCAGTTCGTCGGGCGGGTGCTGTGGCTCGGGCCGGCCCCCAACGCCGAGCTGCTGGCCCACCACGCGCTCGTGCACGGCCGGCTCGCCGCCGCCGGCGTCGGACTGGCCGAACACTACCGGCCGGGGCGCTGGGTGCCGCACTGCACGCTGTCCATGCGGGTGCCCAACGCCCTGCTGTCCGCCGCGGTGCGGCGCTGCCTGGAGGTGCTGCCACTGGAGGCGACCGTGGTCGGCGCGGCGGTCACCGACCACGCCCGGGGCGTCTGCCGGCCGCTGCCCTGACCGGCGCGGTCGGCCGCAGGCCCATCACCAGCAGGGCGATGTCGTCCTCGTGGCCGGGCGGGGCCACCCGGAGCAGCAGGTCGCAGACCTCCTCGGCGGGGCGGTCGCCGATCTCGGCGAGCCGGCGGGCCAGCACCTCGATCCCGTCGTCGAGCACGCCGTCGCGCCGCTCGACCAGCCCGTCGGTGTACAGCACCAGGGTGCTGCCCTCGGCCAGTTCGACGACCAGCTCGCGGCGGTTCGCGTCCGGGTCGACGCCGAGCAGCAGGTCATGGGCGGCGAGCACCCGGACCGACCCGTCGGGCCCGCGCAGCAACGGCGGTGGGTGGCCGGCGTTGGACCAGCGCAGCCGGCGCATTCCGGGCGGGTCTTCCGGGTCGCGCTCCACCCGGCCCAGCACCGCCGTGGCCAGCGCACCGACCCGCAGGCCGCGCAACGCCCGGTCGAGGCGGCCGAGCAGCGCCGCCGGGCCGTCGCCGCTGTCGTAGCCGAGGCCCCTCAGCAGGTTGCGGATCTGGCCCATCGCGGCGACCGCCTCCCGGTCGTGCCCGGTGACATCGCCGACGACCAGCATGGTCGCCCCGTCGGCGGTCTCGAAGGCGTCGTACCAGTCGCCGCCGACCTTCGCCTCGTGCGCTGCCGGCTGGTAGCGCACCGCGATGTCGAGCAGCGCCGCGGTCGGCGGTTGGGTGAGCAGGCTGTACTGCAACGCCTCGGAGAGCCGCTGCGCGGCCAGGGCGCTCTCCCGGCGGGCCCGCAGGTGCTGGATGCGGTCCAGCGCCTGGGCGGTCTGCGCCGCGAACGCCTCCAGCACGGCGATCTCGTCGGGGGCGAACTCCCGCTCGTCGCGCCAGGAGACCGCCAGCGCGCCGAGCAGCCCGGTGCCGACGCGCAGCGGCAGGAACGCCCAGGCGTCGCGCTCCGTGATCCGGTAGACCTCGGCCATCTGGGGGGTGAACGCCAGCCCGGCCGCCCGGTCGGGCAGCAGCAGGAGCTCCCCGGTGCGGGCGGTGTGGCCGGCCGGCAGCGGGCTGTCGTACGGCAGGTCGCCGCCGGCCTGCACCTGCCGCCCGAGTCGTTCGCCGACCACGACGCGCAGCCGGTCGGTCCCCTGCCGGACGACCAGCGCGCCGCCGTCGGCGCCGAGCACCGGCACGGCATGGTCCACGACGATGGTGGTGAGGTCCGCCACCGTCTCCGCGCCGAGCAGTTCCAGGGCCACCACGACCAGCCGACGCAGCCGCTCCTCGGCGCGCCACTCCGCGCGCCGCACCGTCTCGATCGCCCGCTGCCGGGCCTCGGCCACCTGGTGCAGGGCGTCCGCCTGCACGTCGACCCGGTGCTCGCGCTCCCGCTGGGTGGCCAGCGCGTCGGTGACGTCCAGGCCCGTCACCATGAGGTAGCCGGCCCCGTCGTCGTCGCCGACCCGGAAGAGCACCAGGTCGACCAGGCGCCGGGTGCCGTCGCCGAGGAAGAAGTGGCTCCGCGTCCGCAGCGGCTCGCCGGTGCGCAGCACGGCTTCGCACCAGCCGCGCAGCCGGGCGCTCAGCTCCGGGTCCGGGGTCCACCAGCCGCACGCCCAGAACGGCCGGCCCAGCACCTCGGCGCGCTCCAGGCCGCAGCCCTCGACGACGGGCTGGTTGGCGTCGAGCACCCGGCCGGCGTCGTCGAGGATGGCGGCGAACAGCAGCGGGGTCTCGTAGAGCGCCTCGAACCAGCGGGCGGCCACCGTTCCGCCGAGCCGGGACGCGAGCCGGGCCTTCCGGGTGGGATCCACCGGGTCGGCGGTACGACCCGCGTGGTCAGCGTGCATCGGTCCTCCCGTCGCCCCGGGCAGTCGCCCGGACCGGCGACGCGCGGGCGGTGCCCACTGGCCGGTCTGATCCCAGCCAGCGTAGCCGCGTCCGGGTCGCCGGTCGCGGCGAGCGCCACCGCGGACCCGACCCCCCGGGCCGCCACGGCACCCCGGGCGGGAGGTCTGCCATCATCGTCACGATGTCCGCCAACCCGTCCGCGCCGACCGCCGACACCGCGGCCGCCCCGGTGCGGGGCAGCGTGCTCGAGGCGGTGCTGGAACGTGTCACCTACACCAACGAGGAGACCGGGTACACCATCGCCCGGG
Source organism: Micromonospora sp. CA-111912 (assembly GCF_050948415.1). Lineage (NCBI taxonomy): Bacteria > Bacillati > Actinomycetota > Actinomycetes > Micromonosporales > Micromonosporaceae > Micromonospora > Micromonospora sp. CA-111912. The sequence continues at coordinate 2,351,762 of NZ_CP192007.1, read as the reverse complement.
TCGCCACCGACCGCTCCGGCGACGACCTGCTCACCGTCGTCGGCCCGCTGCCCGGCGCGCAGCCCGGGGAGCGGCTGCGGCTGGTCGGCCGGTGGGGTTCACACCCGCGCTACGGGCGGCAGTTCGAGGTGCAGCACTGCACCACCGTGCTGCCCGCGACGGTGCAGGGCATCGAGCGCTACCTGGGCTCGGGACTGATCAAGGGGATCGGCCCGAAGATGGCGGCCCGGATCGTGGCCGCCTTCGGCGTGGACACCCTGCGGGTCGTCGAGGAGGAACCCGGCCGGCTGGTCGAGGTGCACGGCCTGGGCCAGAAGCGCACCGCGGCGATCGGCGCGGCGTGGCAGGAGCAGAAGGCCATCAAGGAGGTGATGATCTTCCTCCAGGGCGTCGGCGTCTCCACCTCGCACGCCGTGCGCATCTTCAAGCAGTACGGCGACTCGTCGATCGCGGTGGTGCGCGACGACCCGTACCGGCTGGCCGCCGACGTGTGGGGCATCGGGTTCCGGACGGCCGACAGCATCGCCAAGGCCGTGGGCATCCCGCACGACAGCCCTCAGCGGGTGCGCGCCGGCATCCGTTACACCCTCTCCGAGGCCGCCGACGGCGGGCACTGCTACCTGCCCGAGCCGAACCTGGTCGCCGACGCCGCCGCGATCCTGGAGGTGCCGGCGACGCTGGTCGCCGCCGGCCTGGCCGACCTGGTGTCCACCGAGGACGGCGTGGTCCGCGAGGCGGTGCCGAACCGCAGCAACGAGGGTGCCGTCATCCCGGCGGTCTACCTGGTGCCGTTCCACCGGGCCGAGTCGGCCCTCGCCGCGAGCCTGGTCCGGCTGCTGCGCGACCCGGTGGACCGGATGCCAGCCTTCGCCGACGTGGCCTGGCCAAGGGCGCTGGCCTGGCTACGGGCCCGCACGGGGGCCGAGCTGGCGACGGAGCAGGAGCAGGCGGTACGGCTGGCGCTGACCTCCCGGGTGGCCGTGCTCACCGGCGGTCCCGGCTGCGGCAAGTCGTTCACCGTGCGGTCGATCATCGAGCTGGCCGCGGCGAAGAAGGCGAAGATCGTGCTGGCCGCGCCCACCGGCCGGGCGGCGAAGCGGCTCACCGAGCTGACCGGCCACCCGGCCACCACCGTGCACCGGCTGCTCCAGCTCCGCCCCGGCGGGGACGCCACCTTCGACCGGGACAACCCGATCGACGCCGACCTGATGGTGGTTGACGAGGCGTCCATGCTCGACCTGATCCTCGCCAACAAGCTGGTCAAGGCGGTCCCGCCCGGCGCGCACCTGCTGCTCGTCGGCGACGTCGACCAGTTGCCCTCGGTCGGCGCCGGCGAGGTGCTGCGCGACGTGCTGGCCGCCGACACCGTGCCCCGGGTCCGCCTCACCCGCATCTTCCGGCAGGCGCAGGAGTCCGGGGTGGTGGCCAACGCGCACCGGATCAACGCCGGCCAGGCCCCGGTGTTCGGTGAGCACCCCGACTTCTTCCTGTTCCCCAGCGACGAACCGGAGGTCACCGCCGAACAGGTGGTCGACATCGTGGCCCGGCGGATCCCGGGCCGGTTCGGCCTGCGCCCCCGCGACGTGCAGGTGCTCACCCCGATGCTGCGCGGCCCGGCTGGCGCCGGCAACCTGAACACCCTGTTGCAGCAGGCGATCGCCCCGCACCGCGACGGCGCCCCGGAGCGGCGGCACGGCGGCCGGGTGTTCCGGATCGGCGACAAGGTGATCCAGGTCCGCAACAACTACGACAAGGGCACCGCCGGGGTGTTCAACGGCACGGTGGGGGTGGTCACCGCCCTGGACCTGGACGACCAGACGCTGACCGTACGCACCGACGAGGACGAGGACGTGGGCTACGAGTTCCACGAGCTCGACGAGTTGCAGCACGCGTACGCCATCACGGTGCACCGGTCGCAGGGCAGCGAGTATCCCGCGGTGGTGGTGCCGGTGACCATGAGCGCGTACACGATGCTGCAACGGAATCTGCTCTACACCGCGGTCACCCGGGCCCGGAAGCTGGTGGTGCTGGCCGGGTCGCGCAAGGCGCTCGCCATCGCGGTGCGCACCGCGGGCACCGGCCGGCGGCACACCGCGCTCACCCACCGGCTCTCCCCCGACCGGGCCTGAGCCGGGGCCCGGTCGGGGCGGCGGCGGCCGGACCGCGCCCGGCCGCCGTCGGCGCCACCGGTGCGCGTGGCGCCGACGACCGCCCGGCGCGGCCTTCGACTACTCGGCGATCCTGGTGCGGCCGGTCCAGCGGAAGACCACGGGCAGCTCGTCGGCGACCCGGACCGAGTCCCGCTCGAAGTGCTCGTACCCGCCGTAGTGGCTTACCTTGATCTTGTCCTCCGCCGGAGAGATCCGGTGGCTGCGCTGCTCGGCGGGGAGATTGGTCGGGCCGCCCTCCAACACCACATCGATGATGCTGGCGGCGTCCCCGCCGATCGGCACCCGCGCCGACCAGGCGCTCCGGTCGTCATCGTTGACGATCCGGTCCGCTGTCCTGACAACGGTGGCGGATTCGGAAGAATCTGTCATCGCACGACCTCCGTCGCTTGTCGCTCCGCCCCGGACGCGTGAGTCGTCGGTGCGGCGCGGGTCACCGGCGGGGGCGACACCCCGTTCCGCGGACACGGAACGGGTGGCGGGAGAACGCCCTCCCGCGCCCCGGTGACCGGCCTCGTTCAGGTTGAATGTAATTCAGGTCACAATACCCGAACACCCTTAACAACCCCTAGGTGTAGTGACCATGAGCGTTGTTGACGGCGTGGCGGCTTGATATGAGGTGAGACCTCCGGCGAGGTGTGAGGTGCTGACGCCCACAACCGGACCGGAGGTCTCATGCCCCACCGTAATGCCCGTCTGACAGTGCACGGCCGGCGGCTGTTGATCGCGCGTGTCGTCGGCGAGGGCCGACCCGTGGCCCACGTCGTGAAAGAGCTGGGTTGTTCCCGCGCCACCGGCTACAAGTGGTTGGCCCGGTGGCGTGCTGAGGGAGATCAAGGACTACGGGACCGACCCAGCACCGCTCACCATCTGCCCCACAAGACTCCAGCCACGGTCGAGACAGCGATTTGTCAACTACGTCAGGACCGCAAACTCGGACCTCGCCGGATCGCGCCGCTACTCGGCATACCGGCCTCCACGGTGCACGCGGTATTGACCCGCCACGGCCTACACCGTCTGGCCTGGCTGGACCGGCCCACCGGCGAGCCGATCCGCCGCTACGAACGGGACCGGCCGGGCGAACTGATCCACGTCGACGTGAAGAAGCTCGGCCGCCTGCGCGACGGCGGCGGCTGGCGCGTCCACGGCCGCGACAGCATCGAAAGCCGCCGCGCCCGCTACGCCACCCGCGTCGGCTTCGACTACGTCCACTGCGCCATCGACGACCACAGCCGCCTCGCCTACGCCGAAATCCACCCGGACGAAAAAGCCGACACCTGCGCCAGCTTCCTCCGCCGCGCCGCCGAGCACTTCACCACCCACGGCATCACCCACATCGAACGAGTCATGACCGACAACGCCATGGCCTACCGCCGCTCACGAGCCTGGCGCGACGCCCTGGCCGACCTCAACGCCCAAGCCCGCTTCACCCGCCGCTACCGCCCACAGACCAACGGCAAAGCCGAACGCTTCAATCGCACCCTCCTCGACGAATGGGCCTACCAACAGCCCTACACCAGCAACCAACACCGCACCGACGCCCTACCAACCTGGATCCACACCTACAACCACCACCGCAACCACACCTCACTCGGCGGCAAACCACCCATCACCCGCGTCAACAACGGTGCTGGGCATTACACCTAGGGCGAACGGCATTCGGATCGGCGCAGACGGGACTGGCCCTCCCCGCCACCCGGGCGGGAAGGGCCCTCGCTTCACTTCCGGCAGCGCCGCTGGGCCCTCGTCACTCCCAGCGGAAGAAGCGGGTGGCCAGCACGGATCCGAGCACCGCGGTGGCCGCCAGGACGAGGAGCTGCGACAGCGCCGGGCTGTCGCCGGCCCACGAGGCGGCGAGAGTGTCCACCGTGGCCCCCAGCGGCGAGTAGTCGGCGATGCGGGCCAGCACGGTCGGCATCTGGTCGCGGGGCAGCCAGGCCCCGGCGAGGAAGAGCAGCGGGAAGAACAGCGCCGGACCGATGGACTGCGCCGCCCGGGCCGACGGCGCGAGCGCCGCGATGAGCAGGCCGATGGCGAACAGGCACGCCACGCCGAGCAGGAAGGCCAGCACGAAGCCGGGCATGTTCGCCGGGGACGACTGGTCGAGCAGGAACCGTACGCCGATCGCGGTGACCACCGCGCCGGCCACCCCCATCACCAGGTTCACCACGACCTGGGCGACCAGCAGCATTGCCGGGTGGACCGGGGTGGTGGCGAGCCGGCGCAGCACCCGCCGCTCGCGGTAGACGCCCAGCGCCATCGGCAGGGTGAACAGCGCCAGCATTCCGATGGTGAGGGCCAGGGCGAGCGCCGGCAGGAAGGTCAGCTCGCCGTGCTGCCCGGTGCCCTGGGTGGACGATCCCCGCTGGGGCAGCCCGAAGACGAGCATCAGGCCGATCGGCAGCACGAAGACGAAGAACAGCGACACCGGTTCGCGTACGAACAGCTTCATCTCGACGGCGATGAGCTTGGTCAGGGCGTTCACGAGGGCCTCTTGTCGGTCGGCTTCTGGGGGGCGGCGGCCCGGCCGGCGTGGCGACCGGTGAGCGAGACGAAGGCGTCGTCCAGGGTGGGCTGCTCGACCCGGAGGGCGGCGTACCGGACCTTGTGCTCCGTCAGCGCCGCGAGCACCACCTGGAGCACCTCCTCCGGGCCGGTCACGGTCACCTCGTCGCCGCTGCGGCTGACCCCGGTCACCGCGGGCAGGGCGGCGAGCAACGAGTCGTCCAGCCCGTCGAGCGGGCGGAAGTGCACCCGGTGCTCGGTGCCGACGCGGGTGAGCAGGCCGGAGGGGGTGTCGATGGCGACGATGCGGCCGGTGTCGATGATGGCCAGCCGGTCGCAGAGCCGCTCCGCCTCCTCCATGAAGTGGGTGACCAGCACGACGGTGACGCCCCGGTCGCGGATCCGCTCGACCAGGTCCCAGGTGTCCCGCCGGCCCTGCGGGTCCAGGCCGGTGGTCAGCTCGTCGAGGATGGCCACCTCGGGGCGCCCGACCAGCGCCAGGGCCACCGAGAGCCGCTGCTTCTGCCCACCGGAGAGCTTGTGGAAGGCGGTGTTGCGCTGTTCGGCCAGGCCCAGGTCGGCGAGCAGCTCGTCGATGTCGGCCTTCTGGCGGTAGAAGGAGCGGTAGAGATCCAGCGCCTCGCGGACCCGCAGCTTGTCGGGGAGCTGGCTCTCCTGCAACTGGGCGCCGACGCGCTGGCGCACCTCGGTGCGGTCCCGGATCGGATCCAGTCCGAGCACCCGCACGGTGCCGCCGTCGGCGCGGCGCAGCCCCTGCACACACTCGACGGTGGTCGTCTTGCCCGCCCCGTTCGGCCCGAGCACGCCGAAGATCTCGCCCTGCTCGACGGTGAAGGACACGTCGTCGACGGCCACCTTCTCCCCGTACCGCTTGTGCAGGTGCTCCACCTCGATGACCGGCATTGGCGTCGTCCTCCGTCACGTGCGGGTTGCCGTCGGGAGGGCGGGACCCTCTGGGATCGCGGCGTGTTGCGGTACGCGGAATCGGTCCGCGCGGCGGCGACCGACGCCGGACATCATCCGGCGATCTGAATCACGAATCAACCCATCGGCTGACGAACCGGGGTGTCATCCGGGGCCGAACGGCCCGACAGGGGTGCCCGCCGGTCACCGCGCGTGCCCGTCGCCGCGCCGGGCCGGGCGGTGGGCGACCCGGGACCGGGTGGCGGGCAGAGCGGCAGCAGATCCGCCGGGCGGGCGAGCACGGCGTCGGGGCCGGCGGCGAGCAGGACCTCCCGGCCCGACTCACCCCACAACGCGGCGACCGCCACCACCCCTGCGGCCCGGGCGCTGACCAGGTCGGCGGGTGCGTCGCCGAGCAGCACCGCCTCGCCGGGGCGCACCCCGAGCAGCTCCAGCGCCCGCCGCACGATGTCCGGGGCCGGTTTCGGCCGGGGTACCTCGTCCGCGCCGACGACGTGATCGACCAGCGGCAGCATGCCGAGCCCACCGAGCAGGTCCCGGGCCCGCTTCCCGCTGCGCCCGGTGGCCACGGCCAGGCCCAGCCCCCGCCCACGCAGGACGCCCAGCAGCTCGACCACCCCGTCGACCGGCGTCACCCGGTACGCCAGTCGGCTGCTCTCCCGGACGAACGGGCCGGCCATCGCCGCCGGCAGACCCAGCAGCTCCAGCACCTCGGGCAGGTACCGGCCCGGGTGCCGGCAGTACTCCTCGACGGGCGCCACCCCGTCGCCGACCACCTCGGCGTACGCGAGGGCGAACGCCTCCCGGGCCACGGCCAGGCTGTCCACCAGCACGCCGTCGAGGTCGAACACGACCGCCCGGACCGGGCCGGACGCGTCCCGCCGGTCTCCCGCCTCACCGGTCACCGGCGGCACCTCCTGAGCGACGTCGACGACACGGCCGGCGGCGGCCGGTAGGGGTGGCCGGGCCGGGGGCGCCCCGACTACGGTCGGGTCGTCCCGGGACCCGCCGTGCCGGGCCTCCGGCGACGACGCGCACCCCGCCGACGCCCACGCGAACCCTACCGGCGATCCGGCCGGGCCGGCGGGCCGGCGACGGTCCGGCGTGGCGTCGACTCCCAGCGCGCCGGGCGGCGCCGGATCCGAGCCGCTGGAGAGGGGCGCAGGGCATGACGTTGCTGCGTTGGTTGGCAGAGTCCGACGACGAGCGCCCGGGCGCGGTCCGGGTCGACGACCGGGCGGTGTCCTGGGTCGAGCTGCGCCGCCGGGCCGCGGCGGTCGCCGACGAGCTGCGCGGCGTCGACCGGGTGGCCGTCGAGGCCACCGCCACCCTGGAGACGGTGGTCGCGGTGGTGGGCGCGTTGACCGCCGGCGCGGCGGTCGTACCGGTGCCGCCGGACGCGGGGCCGATGGAGCGCGAGCACATCCTGCGCGACTCGGGCGCGGCGGCGCTGCTCGTCCCGGCGGACGGCCCGCAGCCGGTCGGCGGCGCCGGCCCGCCGGTGGTCCCGGTCGACCCGAGCCGCGGGTCGGACACCGTCCACCCGGAGCCGGACCCGGCCGGCACCGCGCTGATCCTCTACACCAGCGGGACGACCGGGGCCCCGAAGGGCGCGGTGATCTCCCGGGCGGCGGTCGCCGCCTGCCTGGACGGCCTCGCCGACGCCTGGTCCTGGACCCCGGACGACCTGCTGGTGCACGGCCTGCCGCTGTTCCACGTGCACGGGCTCGTGCTCGGCGTGCTCGGCCCCCTGAGGCTGGGCAGCCGGCTGCACCACGTCGGCCGCCCCCGCCCCGACCGGTACGCGGCGGCGGCCGGCTCCGTCTACTTCGGCGTGCCCACCGTGTGGTCCCGGATCGCCGCCGACCCCGACGCGGCGCGGGCGCTGCGCCCGGCGCGGCTGCTCGTCTCGGGCAGCGCGGCCCTGCCGGCGGCGGTCTTCGCCGATCTCGCCACGCTCACCGGCCACCGGGTGGTCGAGCGGTACGGGATGACCGAGACGCTGATCACGGTCAGCGCCCGCGCCGACGGGCCCCGCCGGCCGGGAACGGTCGGCGTGCCGCTGCCCGGCGTGCGTACCCGGGTGGTCGACGAGCACGGCGCGGCGCTGCCCGCCGACGGCGCGGCGATGGGCGAGCTCCAGGTGTGCGGGCCCACCCTCTTCGACGGGTACCTCAACCGGCCGGACGCCGACGCGGCGACCCGCACCCCGGACGGCTGGTTCCGCACCGGGGACGTGGCCACCGTCGACCCGGACGGCTGGCACCGGATCGTCGGCCGGGCCGCCACCGACCTGATCAAGAGTGGCGGCTACCGGATCGGCGCGGGCGAGGTGGAGGACGCCCTGCTGGCGCACCCCGGCGTCCGGGAGGCCGCCGTGGTCGGCACCCCGCACCCGGACCTGGGCCAACAGGTCACGGCGTACGTGGTGGGTGACGGGGTGGACGGGCCCGAGCTGATCGACTTCGTGGCCCGCCAACTGTCCGCGCACAAGCGCCCCCGCGAGGTGCGGTTCGTCGACGCGCTGCCCCGCAACGCCCTCGGCAAGGTGCAGAAGACGAGGCTGACGGCCGACTGACCGGCCGCCGGTCGGCTCCGCTCAGGCGGTGGGCGTCGGGATGCTGATCGCGGTGAGCACCAAACCCCGGCCCACCAGGAACCGGCCGGTGAAGGCGGTCACCGGCACGCCGCCCAGCACCGGGCCGGGCACCAGCAGCTCGGCCACGAAGGTCCCGGCCGGGTCGACGACGATGTCCGCCTCGGCGAAGTCCAGCCACCGGCCGGTGAGCGGGAACCACGCCTTGTACACCGACTCCTTGGCGCTGAACAGCAGGCGGTCCCAGCAGACCGTGGGACGGGCGGCGGCCAGCGCGGCCGTGCGGGTCCGCTCGGCCGGCAGGGCGATCGCCTCGAGCACCCCCTCGGGCAGCGGCGCGTGCGGCTCCGCGTCCACCCCGAGGGTGGCGAATGCCGCCGCCCGACCGAGGACTGCCGCCCGGTAGCCGTCGCAGTGGGTCATGCTGCCGACGATCCCGGCCGGCCAGGCCGGGGCGCCGCGCGCGCCGGAGACGATCGGCACCGGCTCGACGCCCAGTTCACCGAGCGCCCGGCGGGCGCAGTGCCGCACGGTGGTGAACTCCCGGCGCCGCTTCTGCACCGAGTTCGCGACGAGCGCCTCCTCCTCGGGGAACAGGGTCAGTCCGGCGGGATCCTCGAAGGACTCGGCCACGGCCACGGAGGGGGGCAGGATCTGCTCGATCACCCGCCGATGGTAGGTGCGTCGGGTCGCCGCACCGGCACCCTGGGGTGGTCGATAGGGGTAAGGTACGGGTGCCCGCCGCCCGGGGCGCCTGCCAGTCTGTGGCGTGCCGGCCCGGGTGGCCGGAGCGTGCGGAGTGGTCGGACGGATGCGGGAAAGCGATGCTCAGAGGCAAAGTGGTGCGGTTCGACGAGGTGCGGGGTTACGGGTTCATCGCCCCGGACGACGGCGGTGACGACGTGTTCGTCCACGCGAACACCGTCGATGGCGACAAGTGGACGATGGTGCCCGGCGTACCGGTGGAGTACGAGGCGGTGGAGAGCGACCGCGGCCCGAAGGCGCTCACGGTGCGGGTGATCGGCCCCGCCCCCGGCGCCGATCGGAGCGCCACGGCCGGTGCCGTGCGCGCCCGGGAGGTCCCGGCGGGCGCGGAGGACGAGGAGGGCCTGTGCGACGTGCTCTCCGAGCGGGCCTTCTTCGCGGAGACCACGGAGGCCCTGCTGACCGCCGTGCCGGACCTGACGGGCGCGCAGATCCTGGCGGTACGCGCCCGGATGCTGGCGCTGGCCCGACGGCACGGCTGGGTGGAGGGCTGACGCTCCGGCGCACCGGCCGGGGCGCGTTCAGCCGGCGGCGATCAGCAGCGACTTCCTGATCCGACCCTGCACGCTGCGCGGCAGCTCGTCAACGAAGTGCACCCGACGGGGCCGCTGGCAGGCCGACAGGTACCGCCCGACGTGGTCGATGAGCGCCTGGGCGGTGAGCCCCTCGGCGGCGACGACGTACGCGGTGACCTGCTCGCCCAGGACCGGGTGCGGGATACCGACCACGGCTGCGTCGTGGACCCCCGGATGACCCAGCAGCGCCTCCTCGACCTGGCCGGCGTACACGCGGACGCGACCGTGCACGACGTCCGTGCGGCGCTGTCCGATGATCCGGTGTGACCCGTCCGCCGCCACGGTCGCGAGGTCACCGGTGGCGTGCCACCCGTCGGTGCCGGTGCGCTGCCCGCGCCGGTCGACGTATCCACTGAACAGCGTCGGCCCCCGGATGCTCAGCTCGCCGACCGACTCGCCGTCGTTGGGCACCGGCAGGTTGTCCCGGCCCAGGACCCGGGCCTGGACCCCGGGCAGGGGCGCGCCGACTGCGCCGACGGCCGGCGGGGCGTCCACCCGCCCGGCCAACGCGATGAGGGTCTCGGTGGTGCCGTAGCCCTGGAGGAGCGAGTGCGAGGTGAGCAGCCGGAGGCGTTCGGTCACGGCGGGTACGAGCGGGGCGTCCCCGGAGACCAGGAGCCGGGCGCCGGCTAGGCTGTGCGCCCAGTGACGGTTCCGGGCGATCCTCGCCCACTGCCCGGGCACCGCCAGGTACAGGGTGCCGGCCGGGCCGGCGACGGCCTCCCGGTCGAGGTGGACGAAGCGGCTGCCCACCCTCAGCGCGCCGAGCAGCCCGACCACCAGGCCGTACGCCCGGAACAGCGGGGCGCCCTGGACCAGGACGTCGTCCCCGGTCCAGCGCCACGCGTCGGCCAGCAGGTCCAGGCCGGCGGCGATGGCCCGGCGGGAGATGCGCACGCCGCGCGGCGGCCCGCTGGTGCCTCCGGTGTAGAGGATCACCGCGTCGGCGCCCGGCTCCGGCTCGGGCTGCCGGGTCCAGGATCGCTGCCGCAGGTCGACCGGAACAACCGGCAGGCCGAGGCTGCCGGGGCGGTCCCGGCCGAGGACCACGGTCACCCCGGCCTCGCGCAGGATGCGACTGCGCTCCCGCTCATCGGCGCCCGGCGGTACGGGCACCAGCGGCACGCCCGCGCGTACGGCGCCCACCATCCCGACCACCGCCTCCAGGCTGGGGGTCGCATCGACGGCGACCGCGCCGGCACCCCGAATCCGGTCGGCGACCGCGTTCACGCAGCCGAGCAGCGCTTCGCTGGAGAGGGTCCGCCCGGCGACCCTGACCGCGTCGGCCCGGTCGGTACCGTGACCGCACAGTGCCGGCAGCAGTGTCATCTCCGTAAACCCCTGTCGGGGACGTGGTGGAGTCTCGGCAGTGGCTGGGACATCACGGCCACAGAACCCTTCGCGTCATGGGTGCGTGCAGCCCCATATCCGGCCTTCCCCGCTGTCCGCGCGGGTGCTCCGAAATTAGGCTGCCCATTCGCTTGGCACAACCCCTAGCCGCGCGGGCCCGCCGCGCCGTTGGCGGGCGGGCTGCCGGGGCGTGACGGGCCGACGGGCCAGGTAGGACGCGATCCGCGCCGGCTCGGAGTGCGACGGTAAGACAGGGGCAGGACGGGCGTGGGGCGACGGCGGGGCGGCAGCGGGGCGAGGGCGCCGCGGCGGCACATTCCGCCGGGACGCACATTCGAGGAAGCTCGGTCCGGACGGGGTCGGGAATAATTGGCGACGACCATTGCAGTAGAATGGCGATCAGATTCAGGTCGGCCTTCGCGGTATTGAGGCGGAGCCGCCGACCGAATGCATCGGACGCCATTGTGGCAACCGCGCGAACGCGGCGCACGGACAACCGCCGACGCCACATATGTCTTAATTAACGTCTATCTCGCCTATCCGCTGTTAAAGGTTCGAATCGGGCAAGAGTGCGGCGATGCCGCCGATGCGGATCCTCCCGTTTCATCCGCCGTTAGCGACGTCCTCGAACGCGGGCCAGCCGGCGACCGGCGCGCACCCGCAGGGCGGGCGCGCCGGAGCGGAAGGCGAATTCTTTTAACTTTCGCCGACGGGGTACCGACCTCTCGGCAACCGGGAGGCGCACCGGAAGCCCCGGCCCGGGGTGTGCTGCCGGTCCGCCGCCGGCCCCACCCACCCGGGGGCCCGGCGGCGGAGTCCGCCGGCGGCACACCCCGGCCCGGTGAGCACCAGATTTCAGCCCGACCCGTCGGTGCCGGGCCCCGCGATCGGGGTCCTGAGCTGCACCTTCTTCACACACGGCGACGGCCCGGCGCCGGACGGGCGAACCGGGCCCGGGCCGCGACCGGCCACCCTGGGCACGAAAAGCGGATTCCGGGGCCGCCGCTCGCGCGGGCCACCTGCTCCGGACACGACGCCCGACGGGCAGGCCGCCGGGCGCGTCGCCCGAACACCCGCGACGGCGGCGCGGGCACCGGCGCCGAACGCCGCGACACCTCCCCACCAATCTCCGGCAAGTGCCGAAAGCGCCCGCGAGCGGCCCACTCCACGAACTGCATCACGTTACGAATTCGGCTGACGACTTTCCGTTGCGGAGGGTGCGGCAGGGCAGGTGCCACCCCGTCCGCACCGAACCGATGTTTGCCTATCCTTTACAACTTCCGGCTTGCCGCCCAATTCCGGGGCTGACATACTCCACCATGCACAGCGGTCGATAGCGAGGGACAAGCCCCGAGGGGGCGGGAATTGCCGATGAAGCTGGTGGGGCCACGATTCAGAGGCGCCATGCAGTCAAGTTAATCGATGGCACGTCTCCCGAATGAGACGGCTGTCTATATTCGCCTATCTGGGAATGGGTCGAAAATTGCCGGTCTCCGATGTCGTCAGGCCCCTCGGCAGCCCTGGGAAGATGGCGCACCCGGTGTCGGCGGACCCCGCGCTCCTTCCGAGGCCACGACCATGGAGTTGACCGAACGGAGCAGCCAGCTCGCCTTCCTGGAGCACCGGCTCGCCGACCGGCTCCGGCCGGCCGGCCGACTCGCCGACGACCGGCCGTTGACCGTCCTGACGGGCCCCGTCGGCGGGGGCAAGACCACGCTGCTGCAGGCGTTCGCCCGGCAGGTCGCCGGGTCCGGCGTCCGCTTCCTCGCCGCCGGCGCGTCCCGCGCCGAGCGCACCGTCCCGCTGGAGGTCATCCGTCAGCTCGTCCGGGCCGCGCCGCTGGGCGACGGCGACCGCGAGCGCCTCGGCCGGCTGATCGACCGGGGCGCCCTCGCCTGGGGCGACGCCGACGACCGGGACCTGGAGGGCCCCGCCCTGACCACCGCCGCGCTCGGCAGCGCGCTGGTGGAGCTGGCCAGCCGGGCACCCCTGGTCATCGCGGTCGACGACGCCCACCACGCCGACATGCCCTCACTGCGCTGTCTGGACTACGCGGCGAGGCGGATCGCCGGCCTCCCCGTGCTGATCGTGCTCACCGAGTCGCCCCGCACCCGGCCGTGGCATCCCGAGGTGTACGCCGAGCTGCTGCAACCCGCGCGGCTGCACCGCATCCGACTGCCCCTGCTCACCGCCGACGGGACGTACCAACTCCTCGCCGCCCGACTCGGCGCGCCCGCCGCCCGCCGTATCGCCGACGAGTGCCACGAGATCACCGCCGGCAACCCGCTGCTGGTGCGGGCGCTCAGCGACGACCACCTGGCCACCACCGGGCAACGCCCGGACCGGCCAGTCGTGGGCGAGGCGTTCCGGGAGGCCGTGCTGAGCTGCCTCTACCGCTGCGAGCACCTGGTGCTCAAGGCCGCCCGGGCGCTCGCGGTGACCGGGGAGCCGCTGCACGGGAGCCTGCTGTCCCACCTCGTCGACGTCCGCGCCGAGTCGGCGCTGCAGGCGATCGACGGGCCGACCAGCGGCGGCCTGGTCACCGCGGACGGGCTGCGACATCCGGCGGTGGTCCAGGCCGTGCTCGACGGGATGACGGCCGAGGAACGCGCCCGGCTGCACCGGGAGGCCGCCTGCCTGCTGCACGAGGACGGCACCGCGCCGGAGCGCATCGCGCGCCATCTGGTCAGGACCGAGGAGCTGGACGAGCCGTGGATGGCCCAGACCCTGCTGGACGCCGGCGAGCAGGCGCTGATCGACGGCGAACCCGGTACCGCCCTGCGCTACCTGCGGCGGGCCAACCGCGACTGCACCGACGCCTGCCTGCGAGCCCGCATCCGCTCCGCCCTCGCCCGGGCCGAGTGGCGGCTGGACCCGCAGGCCGCGGTCCCCCACCTGCCTGGCGTCGCCTCCGCGGTACGGGCGGGGCACCTCAGCAGCCGGCAGGCCGCCAGCCCCATCCAGTACCTGCTCTGGCACGGCCAGATCGACAAGGCCGTCGAGCTCGTCCACCACCTCGGCGAACGCGCCGACAGCGCCGACCCGGGCTCCGCCGCGGCACTGATGATCATCAAGGGGTGGATGTCCACCTTCTACCCCAGGGCGACGGGCAACCGGCCGATGCCATCGCCGGCCCTCCGGGACCCGTTGACCCTGGCCAGGGTCAAGCGGCGGCTCCAGGGCGTGACCATGCTACGCACCGTGCTCGAACGGGGCGACGTCGGCGTGGTCGAGGACGCCGAACGGGTGCTGTCCACCATCAGGCTCGACGACGAGCGCAACATGTGGACCGCCATCTGCGCCCTCATCGCGACGATCTACGCCGACCGGCTGGAGCTGGCCGGCGACTGGTCCGAGAAGCTGAGCGGCACTTCGGCGGCGCACCGGCAGCCCACCCCGGCAGGGGTGATCACCGCCATGAAGGCGGTGGTCGCCGGGCACCTCGGCGACCTGAGCCGGGCCCGGGACCTCGCCGACACCGCGCTGGCCCAACTCTCCCACAAGGGCTGGGGCGTGGTGATCGGGATACCGCTCGCCGTCCGCCTGCGGGCACTCACTCTCATGGAGGAACTCGACGCCGCGGCCGGCTGCCTCCAGGTCCCGGTGCCCCAGACGATGTTCGAGACACCGTTCGGGCTGCACTACCTGCACGCGCGCGGCCTGTACGCCCTGGCCACGGGGAGCCCGGAGGCCGCCCTCGCCGACTTCCAGCTCTGCGGTCAGCTGATGACTTCCTGGCGGCTGGACCTGCCCGCCCTCGTACCCTGGCGGACCGAGTCGGCCCGGGCACTGCTGCGGATGGGTCGCCGAGAGCAGGCCGAGAAGCTGGTCCGCGAGGAGCTCACCCGGCTGCGGCCCACGCACGTGCGGTACCGGGGGTTCGCGTTGCGCGTCCTGGCCGCGACGGGGGAAGGGCCGGACCGGATCCAGCACCTGCGCGCCGCCGTCCGGCTGCTGCGCCAGTGCGGGGACCGGGCGGAACTCGCCCACAGCCTCGTCGACCTCGGCCACGTCTACCAGGAGGTCGGCGACCTGCGGCAGGCGCGCAACGCCATCCGCGCGGCCCACACCCTGGCCCAGGAGTGCGGCATCCCGCTGCTGCGGCCCAGCGTCGCCACCGGGGCCGCCGGGTCCGGCGAGGCCGCCCCCGACGTGGCGGTGCTGGTCGACGGCCTCAGCGACGCGGAGTCGCGGGTGGCCACGCTGGCCGCGCGGGGCCACACCAACCGGGAGATCGCCGAGAGGCTCTTCCTCACGGTCAGCACCATCGAGCAGCGACTGACCCGGATCTACCGCAAGCTCGACGTCAACTCCCGCAGCGACCTCGCCGTCCGGCTGCGCCTGGGCCGCCCCGGCCCGGCCCCGACGGGGCACGGCGACGCGCCGTCGACCCCGGGCGACCCGGAGCGCTAGCCCTCGCCCGTCTGCTTCTCCCACCTCCCGCCGGCCCCTGCCGTTCGCTTGTGGAGGCGCTGGACAGGTGTCGGCGACGGCGTTGTGGCAACATTGAGTCACGGCGCCGTAGCGGACCGTCCATCGTGTCCCAGCCGATTTCGTCCCCGGGCGGGCACTCCCCTCCTACCCCCTTCCGCAACCCCTATCGGCGAATGAGATCCGTAGGTTTCGGGCGGGAACGATGGGGTCTCAAGGCCGTTGTCGCACACCCGACCCGGTGCCAGACTCGCCTGAGAATTCCGGACCGCCCGCTGGGGAGCGCGGTCCGACAGGAAGATCACAGGTCCACCCGGCACGGCGGCCCGGTGTGCCTCACCCCTATCCGGCGCGCCGGGTGGGAGCGGTGAGAGGGCTGCCGTGCGGCTCGGGAGGGGTGGTGTCGGTCAGCACCGGTAACCCGGTTCGGCACCACATATGAGAGAGGCTGACACGAGTGGTTCTGGTGCAGCGGGACGAACAGATCGCATTGCTCCGAAGGGCGTTTCGCGCCTGCGAGGAGCAGCAACGCGGACACGTGGCGCTGGTGACGGGCGCAGTGGGAAGCGGCAAGACGAGTCTGCTGGAGACGCTCGACGGGTGGGTGGTGGCCGCCGGAGGGCGGATGCTCAACGCGGCCGGTTCGCGGGCGGAACGCGGACTCCGCCTGGGGGTCCTGGGGCAGCTGTTCCACAGCGCGCGGCTGGACCAGGAGTCGGCCGACCGGGTCGAGAAGCTGATGCGGGACGCAGCCTCCGCCGTACCGCTGCCGGAGCCCGGCGGTGAGACGGCCGATGGGGTCGCCGCCGAGGAACAGGCCTGGGCACCGCTGCTGCACGGGCTGTTCACCGCGCTGCTCGACCTGACCAGGTCCGGGCCGCTGGTCCTCACCGTCGACGACGTGCACCACGCGGACCCGGCCTCGCTGCACTGCCTGCTCTACGTCACCCGCCGGCTGCGGCACGCACGGATCATGATCGTGCTCGCCGAGGCGTCGACGCTGCGCCCGTCGCACCCGCTGTTCCGGGCGGAGCTGCTCAGCCAGCCGTACTTCTCCCGGATCAGCCTGCCGCCGCTGACCGTCGACGCCATCGCCCGGATGATCGGCGACGACACCGAGGACGCGCAGGCCCGGGAGGCGGCCGAGAGCCTGCTCAGCATGACCGGCGGCAATCCACTGCTCACCCGGGCCCTGCTCGACGAGCGGGGCCGGGCCGAATCGGCCGACGACGCCACCTCCGACCCGGCCGACGGCGACGGGTTCGACCAGGCCGTGCTCGGCTGCCTCTACCGGCACGAGCCGGGGGTGCGGCGGGTCGCCCAGGCGTTGGCGGTGCTGAACCGCCCGGCCCCGACGGAGCTGCTCGGTCACCTTCTCGACGTGGTGCCCGAGTCCGCCGTGCCGGCGGTGCGGGTGCTGCGCACGTCCGGGCTGATGGAGATCGACCAGCTACGCCACCCGCGTATCCTGCGCTCGATCCTGGCCGACATGTCCCCCGAGGAGCGTCGGGCCCTGCACCAGCGCGCCGCCGAGGTGCTGCACGAGCACGGCGCCGAGCCGGGGGTGATCGCCGAGCACCTGGTCGCCGCCGGTTGGGCGGACGGCGCCTGGTCGGTGCCGGTGCTCTCCGACGCCGCCGGGCAGGCGCTGGCCTCGGGCCGCCCCGACCTCGCCGCCGCCTGCCTGCGCCTGCTCGGCCGGGCAGAGGTGGACGAGCAGCAGCGCAGCACCAACACCGCGATGCTGGTCAACGCCCGCTGGCAGGTCAACCCGCTGACCGTCAACGGGCACCTGACCGAGCTGGTGCAGGCCGCCCGGGCTGCCGGGTGGTCCACCACCGCAGCCCTGTCCACCGTGCCGTACCTGCTCTGGCAGGGCCGGGTGGACGAGGCCACCGAGGCGGTCAGCGGCTTCTCCCCCGACGACGACCACGGCACCGCCACCGGCACCGCCAGCCGGCTGCGGGCGATGCAGCTGCTGGTCTCCCTCTCCTACCCCGACCACCTGGCCACCGTCCGGGAGACCCCGAGCACCTGGAGCCGGGCGGCGACCGCGCCGACGACGATCAGCCCGCAGTTGCAGGCGGTGACCGTGCTCGGCACGGCGCTGATGCCGACCGCCGAGAACGACACGGTGGCCACCGCCGAGCAGCTGCTGCAACGGCACCACACCGACGACGGGTCGTTGGGCCTGCTCACCGCCCCGCTGCTGGCGCTGCTCTGGGCGGGCCGGGCCGACCGGGTGGCGGTCTGGGGTGACGTGCTGCTCAACCGGCCGGCGGCCCGGCACGCCCCGGTGTGGCGGGCGATCGTGCGGGCGGTGCGGGCCGAGGCGGCGCTGCGCCTGGGTGACCTGCCGGGCGCGGAGCACCAGGCCCGGACGGCGTTGGCGGACCTGCCCGCCCCGGCGTGGGGGGTGGCGATCGCCGGCCCGCTGGCCACGCTGATCGGCTGCGCGACCGAGGCGGGCCGGTTCGCCGAGGCCGACCGGTGGCTGGCCCACCCCATGCCGGCCGGCATGCTCCGCACCCCGCTGGGCGTGCACTACCTGGCCGCCCGGGGCCGGCACCACCTGGCCATGGGCCGGCCGCACGCGGCGATCACCGACCTGCGCCGGTGCGGCGAGCTGGTACGCGCCTGGGGCGTCGACGTCGCCGGGCTGGCGCCGTGGCGGCTGGAGCTGGCCCGGGTGCAGCTCAGCGTCGGCAACAAGACGCAGGCCACCCAACTGTTGCAGGAGCAGCTGCGGGTCGCCCACGGGGTCGACGACCGGACCCGGGGGCGGTCGCTGCGGCTGCTCGCCACGACCGCCGCCCCGGACCACCGGCGCAAGCTGCTCTCCGAGGCGGTGAACCTGCTGCAGTCCTGCGGGGACCGGCTGGAGCTCGTCCGGGCCCTCGGCGACACCGGGCAGACGCTGCAACGGGCCGGCGACTCCGCCCGGGCCCGGCTGCTGGTCCGCCGGGCGTACCAGTTGGCCCAGGACTGCGGGGCTTCGGTGCTGGCCCAACGGCTGATCCGGCGGGAGCCGGGCGGCGGGCTGCCGGCGTACCAGGTGAGCACCGAGCCGCAGGAACCGGACGACGGCCTGAGCGAGGCCGAGCGGCGGGTCGCCGCGCTGGCTGCCCAGGGGCACACCAACCGGCAGATCTCCAGCAAGCTGTTCATCACGGTGAGCACCGTCGAGCAGCACCTGACCCGGGTCTACCGGAAGCTGGACGTCAAGCGGCGCACCGACCTGCCGGCCCGGCTCATCGCGTTCGCGGAGCCGCTGGCCGAGGAGGCGCAGGGCGCGGCGTCCTGACCGGGACGCGCGAAGGGCGCCGGGTGGTCTCCCACCACGGCGCCCTTCGCGCGTAACGCGGTCAGTCCATGGATCGGCGCAGGAAGCCGCGGGTCCCGATCGTGGTGGCGACGACGAACACGCCGGCGAGGACGATCAGGCACAGCCAGAGCGGCACCGACTCGACGCCGGGCGGGGCGACCAGCGACCGGGTGGCCTCGCTGACGTAGGTCAGCGGGTTGAGCGCGCAGATCACCTGGAACCAGGGCAGGGAGTCCAGGGCCCGCAGCGGGAACTGGGTGGCGCCGGTGAACATCAGCGGCGTCATGATCACGGTGAACATGATCTGGATCCGGTGCGGCGGGACCAGGGTGCCGAACGTGAGACCGAGCGCCGCGCCGACCAGCGCGCCGGCCGCCAGCACCACGATCACCTTGAGCGCCGTCAGCACGGGCCAGGTGACCCCCAGCATGAGCATGCCGATCGGGATCAGCACCAGGCCGGCGATCGTGCCGCGGATGGCCCCGAAGACGATCTTCTCGAAGGCGACCAGGGGGATCGACAGGGGGGAGAGCAGCCGGTCCTCGATCTCCCTGGTGAAGGAGAAGTCCATCACCAGCGGCAGCGCGGTGTTCTCCAGGCCGATCAGGAAGGCGTTCAGCGCGATGACGCCGGGCAGCAGGACGTTGGCGAAGTCGTTGCTGGCGTACCCCAGCTCGCCGAGCACCTTGCCGAAGATCAGCAACATGAACAGCGGCTGGATGAAGACCTGGGCCAGGAACGCGCCCAGCTCGCGGCCGGTGACGAACAGGTCACGCGCGAGCACCGCGCGGAACGTGGCGAGCTGGTCCAGCCAGCGCACGGAACGAGGCGCCGTGAACGCCTGCGTCGGCGCGGACGGGGCGGCGGGTGCGGTGACGCTCACCGAAGTTCCCTTCCGGTCAGGTGGATGAAGACGTCTTCCAGGCTGGGCTGGCCGATGCTGAGGTCGCGGACCTCGCAACTCAGGTCGCTGAGGATCTTCAGCGCCATCGGCACGGCGTGGGCCGGCTGGGTGCCGGTGTAGACCCGGAAGGACAGGGTGGCGTCCGGGTCGGCCGGCGCGGCGGGGATGGGCATGGGCATGGGCATGGGCGGCATCCCGGGGAACGCCGGCATGCCGCCGCCCGCGCCACCGCGCAGCTGCTCCACCCGCTCCACGTCCGCGATGTTGCCGAGCGCGGCCTGCACCTCCTCGGCCGGCGCGCCGGCGCCGACCACCAGGGTCAGCGTGCTGCTGCCCGGCAGGGTGCGGGTCAGCGCGGCGGGGGTGTCCAGGGTGAGCAGCTTGCCGTGGTCGATGATGCCGACCCGGTCGCAGAGCTTCTCCGCCTCGTCCATGTCGTGGGTGGTGACCACCACGGTCACCCCCTGCTCCTTCAACTCGGCGATCCGGTCGTGCACGAACAGCCGCGACTGCGGGTCGAGGCCGCTGGAGGGCTCGTCGAGGAAGAGCACCCGGGGCGAGTGCATCAGCGCCCGCGCGATCATCGTGCGCTGCGCCAGGCCGCCGGAGAGGAAGTCGGTGCGCATCTTGGCCATCTCCGTGAGGCCCATCTGCTCCAGCAGCTCGTCCGCCCGCCGGTTGCGCTCGGTCCGCGGCACGCGGTGGTACGCCGCATGGAACACCAGGTTCTGCCGGACGGTCAACGCCCGGTCCAGGTTCACCCGCTGCGGCACCACCGCCAGCAGCTGCCGGGCCACGGCCGGCGCGCCGATCACGTCCGCCCCGCACACGGTGGCCCGACCCGAGGTGGCTCGCACCCGCGTGGTCAGCACCCCGATCGTCGTCGTCTTGCCCGCGCCGTTCGGCCCTAGCAGACCGAAGACCTCACCAGCGGCGACGGTGAAACTCAGTCCGTCCACCGCCGGTGGCATGTTGGGCTGGTACTGCTTGACCAGCTCCGTGACCACCACTGCCTCGTCCACGTCGTCATGCTCCCGTCCAGGTCATCTATGGGACAGATACGGATCTTTGAATAGGGGGCGCTAGGGGCACCGCAGGGGCGCAGGCCCTCACAGGCCATGCCCGGCCAGCCATCCCTGCAGGCTCGCGGCCAGCTCCGGGCCCCGGTCGGCGACCATGCTGAAGTGGTCGCCGGCCGCGTCCACCGCCTCGTGCGGGTACGGCCACCGGGACCGCCAGCCGTCGGCCTCCCCCGTCCACTTCCCCAGCGGCTCGCTGGCCCGCACCAGCAGGGTCGCCGACGTCATCGGGGCGGGCTGCCAGTCCAGGAACAGCGGCAGGTACCCGGCCCACGCGGTGGTCCGCCAGTCGTCCATCGGGGTGTACGCGCTGTCCCGCTCGGTCATCCCGTCGAGCAGCTCCGGCACCCAGCCGCCGAGCACCTCGCTGTCGGCCGGGTAGGTGTCCATCAGCACCACGGCGGCCGGCGGCCGGCCCTGGCGGTCCAGCTCGCGGGCGAGCACGTTGGCGACCATCGCGCCGCCGGAGTGCCCGCCCAGCACGTACGGGCCGTCGCCGACGGCGCGCAGCACCGTGTCGGCGTGCACCCGCAGCAGGGCGTCCAGGTCGGCGGGCAGTTCCTCGCCCGCCCCGAACCCGGGGTTGGGCAGCGCCCAGACGTCGCGCAGGCCGCGGAAGCCGGAGGCGAGCCGGGCGTACTCGTGCGCGCCGGAGAGCAGCGACATGGTGCAGCAGAAGACCAGCGGCGCGCCGTCGCCCCCCTCGGCCAGCCGCAGGATCCCGGCCGGCCGGGAGAGCTGCCCGGGGTCGGTGAAGGACGGCCGGAACTGGGCGAGCTTGACCAGCAGCTCGGCGTACCCGGCGGAGTCCTCGCGAGCCTTGGGCTGGTTGAACAGCCCGCCGAGCAGGCCGCCGCCGCCCACCCCGCCGCCGTCGCCCGCTCCGGTCGCCGCGTCGCCGGCCGCGCCCGCGCCGAGGAGCTGGCCGAGCAGGTGCCTGGCCAGCGCAGTCGGGGTGGGGTGGTCGAACAGCAGGGTGGCGGACAGCTCCGCGCCGGTCTCCTGACGCAGCGCGTCGCGCAGTTCGAGGGCGGTCAGCGAGTCGAAGCCGAGTTCCAGGAAGTCCCGGTCGGCCTCGATCGCCCCGGGCGAGGCGTGCCCGAGAATCGTGGCCACCCGCGCCCGGACCAGGTCCAGCAGGATCCGCTGCCGGTCCGCGGCGGTGCTGCCGGTGAGCCGGGTCAGCAGTGCCCGGGCCGGGTCGCCGGCGTCGCCCCCGGCCGACCCGTCCGCCGCGGCGGCGGCCGTCGCATCGGGGACGCCGCGCAGCAGTGGGCTGGGCCGTACCGCGGTGAAGGCCGGCACGAACGCGGGCCAGTCGATGTCGGCGACGGCGAGCTGGTCGTCGCCCCGGCCCACGGCCTGCTGCAACGCGGCGACGGCCAGCTCGGCGTCGAGCGGCCGGACGCCCCGGCGACGCAGCTGCTCCGGCTCGGCGACCTCGTCGGCCCACGGCACCCAGGCCAGCACGGTGGCCGGCCGGCCGGCGGCCCGGCGGCGGGCGGCCAGCGCCTCCAGGCCCGCGCCGGCGGCGGCCGTGACCGCCGCGCCACCGCCGCCCCAGGTCGCGGCGGTGGAGGTGAAGACCACGAACTCGTCGACGGGCCGGTCGGCGCAGGCGGAGTCGAGCAGCTCCACGGCGGCGACGCGGGCGGCGACGGCGACGGCCAGCTCCGGCGGGTCCAGGCCGGCGACCGGCTCGCCCGCCCCGCCGGCGTCGGCGACGTGGACGACCGTGCGGACCGGATGGCCGTCGGCGGCGAGCCGGTCCAGCAGGCCGGGCAGCGCCGCGGGATCGCCCACCGGGGTGACCTCGACGCCCCGCCCGGTCAGCTCGGCCGTCGCCTCGGCGGGCAGGGCCGCCCCGGTGAGGACCAGGTGCGGCGCGCCCCGGTCGGCGAGCCAGCGCAGCACGTGCGGGCCCCGCACGCCGGACGCGCCGTCGACCAGCACCGCTCCCCTGGGATGCCAGTCCTCGTCGGCGGCGGCCGGGCCCGTCGGGGCGGGTTCCAGTCGCCGCGCGTACACCCCGGTGGGCCGGACCGCGAGCTGGTCCTCGTCGCCCCCGGCCGCGACGATCCGGGCCAGCGCCGCGAGGGCGGCGTCGTCCGGCTCCGCCGGCAGGTCGACCAGGCCGCCCCACAGCCGCGGCATCTCCAGCGCGAGCACCCGGCCCAGGCCCCAGACGTACGCCCCGGCGACGCCCGGCGCGGGATCGTCCGGGTCGACGGCGACGGCTCCCCGGGTCACGCACCACACCGGCGCACCGCCGTCGGCCGCGCCCAGGACCCGGACCAGCCCGGCGGTGCCGGCCAGCGCAGCGGTGCCGGTCAAGCCGCCCGCCGCCGATACAGCGGTGCCGGTCAAGCCGCCCGCCGCCAGCGCGGCGGTGCCGGTCAAGCCGCCCGCCGCCGATGCGGCGGTGCCGGCCGGGTCGCCCGCCGCCAGCAGCGACACCACGACCGACGGGGCGTCCCCGGCGGGCAGCACGAGGTCGCCGGGGTCGTCGCCCACGGGCACCAGCACCGGCGACAGGCCCTCGGCGCGCAGCGCGGCCAGCACCGGGTCCGCGTCCACGCCGGTCGGGGCGACCACCAGACAGGGACCGGCCGGCGGGGCGACGGCGGTCGGCGGGGCGATCCGCGCCCAGCCGGCCCGGTACCGCAGGCCGTCCAACTCCGTACGCCGACGCTGCCGACCCCGGTACGCCCCGAGGACGGGCAGCAGCTCGGCCAGGGCGTCCCGCCGGTCGCCGTCGAGGCCGAGGACGGCGGCCAGCACGGCGGGCTCGTCGGCCTCGACGGCGGCCCAGAAGTCCCCGTCCACGGCGTCCGCCGCCGAGGGCGGGACGAGGTGGAACCCGGGCGGCTCCGGCCAGTACCGCTCATGGTGGAAGGCGTAGGTGGGCAGGTCGACGCGGGCGGCGTCGGCGCCGGTGAACAGGGCGGGCCAGTCCACCGCGGCGCCCCGCAGGTCCACGGCGGCGAGGGCGGCGAGCAGCCCGGCCGCCTCCGGCTGGTCCCGGCGAGCCACCGGCACGAAGGCCGCCGCGTCGACGTCGGGCAGGCACTCCCGGCCAAGCGCGGTGAGCGCGCCGTCCGGGCCCAGCTCCAGGAAGGTGCCCACCCCGGCAGCGGCCAGGGTGGCGACGCCGGCGTGGAAGCGCACCGTGTCCCGCACGTGGTCGACCCAGTAGCCGGGGTCGGTGGCCTGCTCGGCGGTGAGCACGTCGCCGGTGCGGTCGGAGACGACCGACAGCCTCGGCGGATGCCAGGTGACCTTCTCGGCGACCACCCGGAAGTCGGCGAGCATGGCGTCCATCCGGGCGGAGTGGAACGCGTGGCTGACCCGCAGCCGGCGGGTCCGCCTGCCCTGCGCGGCGAGGCTCTCGCCGGCCGCGAGCACGGCGTCGGCGTCGCCGGAGAGCACCACCGACGTGGGGCCGTTCACGGCGGCCAGGGCGACCCGGTCGCCGAGCTGCGACGCCACCTCCGCCTCGGACGCCCGGACCGCCAGCATCGCCCCGCCGTCGGGCAGGGCCTGCATCAGCCGACCCCGGGCGGCCACCAGGGTCGCCGCGTCGGCCAGCGACAGCACCCCGGCGACGTGCGCCGCGGCCAGCTCGCCGACGGAGTGTCCGAGCAGCTGCTGCGGGCGCAGCCCCCACGCGGTGACCAGCCGATACGCGGCCACCTCGTACGCGAACAGCGCCGGCTGGGTGAACTCGGTGCGGTCCAGCAGGGCCGCCTCGGGCGAGCCGGGATCGGCGAAGACGACCTCGCGCAGCGGGCGGGCCAGGTGCCGGTCGAGTTCGGCGGCCACCTCGTCGAAGGCGGCGGCGAACACCGGGAACCGGCGGTGCAGCTCGGCGCCCATCCCGGGGCGCTGCGCGCCCTGGCCGGTGAAGAGGAAGGCGAGCTTGCCGGCCGGACGGGCCACCCCACGGGTCACGCCCGCTGCGGGCCTGTCCTCGGCGACGGCCCGCAGGCCGGCCCGCAGCGCGTCGCCGTCCGCGCCGGTCACAGCCGCCCGGTGCGGCAGCGCCGCCCTGGTGGTGACCAGCGAGTACGCCACGTCGGCCGGGGTCAGGTCGGGGTGGGCGGCCAGGTGGTCCAGCAGCCGGCGGGCCTGCCCCGCGAGGGCCGGCGCGGAGCGGGCGGAGACGATCCACGGCGCCGGCGGGGCGGGCGCCCCGGCGGGACGGGGCGGCGGCACGTCGGCGGGGTCGGGCTCCTCGATGATGGTGTGCGCGTTGGTGCCGCTGACCCCGAACGCGGACACCCCGGCGCGGCGCGGCTGCCCGGTCTGCGGCCACGGGACCGCCTCGGTGAGCAGGGACACCGCCCCGGCGGACCAGTCGACGTGCGGGGTGGGGCGGTCGACGTGCAGGGTGGCCGGCAGCGTCCCGTGCCGCATGGCGTGGACCATCTTGATGATGCCGGCGACCCCGGCGGCGGCCTGGGTGTGGCCGATGTTCGACTTCACCGAGCCGAGCAGCAGCGGCCGGTCCGCCGGCCGGTCCCGCCCGTACGTGGCGAGCAGCGCCTGCGCCTCGATCGGGTCGCCGAGGGTGGTGCCGGTGCCGTGCGCCTCCACCACGTCGACCTGGTCGGCGGTCAGCCCGGCGTTGGCCAGCGCCTGCTTGATGACCCGACGCTGGGAGGGGCCGTTGGGGGCGGTGAGCCCGCTGCTGGCCCCGTCCTGGTTGACCGCGCTGCCGCGCACCACGGCGAGGACCCGGTGGCCGTTCCGGCGGGCGTCGGAGAGCCGCTCGACGAGCAGCATGCCGACCCCCTCGGACCAGCCGGTGCCGTCGGCGGCGGCGGCGAACGACTTGCACCGCCCGTCGGTGGACAGCCCACGCTGGCGGGAGAACTCCACGAAGACCGTCGGGGTGGCCATCACCGACACCCCGCCGGCCAGCGCCAGGGTGCACTCGCCCAACCGCAGCGCCTGGCAGGCCAGGTGCAGCGCGACCAGCGACGACGAGCAGGCGGTGTCCACGGTGACCGCCGGGCCCTCCAGCCCGAGGGCGTACGAGATCCGGCCGCTAGCCACGGCGGCGGCGCTGCCGGTGCCGAGGTACCCCTCGACACCGCCGCCGACCCCGGACAGCAGGGCCGCGTAGTCGCCCTGGCTGCTGGTCGCCGCGTACACGCCGGTGGGCGCGCCGCGCAGCGTGGTCGGGTCGATCCCGGCCCGCTCGAACGCCTCCCACGCGGCCTCCAGCAGCAGCCGCTGCTGCGGGTCCATGGCCAGCGCCTCGCGGGGGCTGATGCCGAAGAACGCGGGGTCGAAGTCGCCGGCGGAGTAGAGGAACCCGCCCTCCCGCACGTACGAGGTGCCCCGGCTGTCCGGGTCGGTGTTGTACAGGGCGTCGAGGTTCCACCCCCGGTCGTCGGGGAACGGCGCCATCGCGTCGGCCCCGGCGGCGACCAGGTCCCAGAGCTGCTCCGGCGAGCGCACGCCGCCGGGGAACCGGCAGCTCATCCCGATGATCGCCACCGGTTCGGTGAGCGTGGCGGCGAGCTGCTGGTTCTGCTGCTTGAGCTTCTGGTTGTCGAGCAGGGACGCGCGCAACGCGCTGACGACCTCGTCCAGTGAGACGCTCATCGGGGGCTCCTTGCGGCCAGCCGGGTCACGAGTCGGAGCCTTCCAGGGCCATCCGGACCAGACCGGCGACGTCCAGTTCGCGAATTTCGGCCTCCGGCGCGGCCGGGACGGCCACCGGCGCGCCCGCGACCGGTCCGGCCGCGCGGGCCAGCTGGAGCAGCTGGTCGAGCAGCCCGGCCTGGCGTAGCTGGTCCAGCGGGATCGCGGCCAGCACCCGGCGGACGGACTCCTCGTCGCCGTCGGCGCCGGCCGCCGCCCCCGCGTCGGGGAAGAGCTCCTCGTAGAGGTGGTCGGCCAGGCCGGCCGGGGTCGGGTAGTCGAAGACGACCGTGGTGGGCAGCTCGTGCCCGGTCGCCGCGGTGAGCAGGTTGCGCAGTTCCACGGCGGTCAGCGAGTCGAAGCCGAGGTCGAGGAAGCCCCGGTCGGTCTCGATCACGTCGGCGGAGGAGTGGCCGAGCACCTTCGCCGCGTCCACCCGCACCATCTCCAGCAGTGCCGCCCGCCGTTCCTCGCCGGGCAGCGCGCGCATCCCGGCGAGCAGGTCCCGGGTGGCCGGGGCGGCCGGGGCGGGGCCGTCGGCGACGGTCTCCGTCAGGGCACGCACGGCCGGCAGGTCGGCCAGCAGCGGGCTGGGCCGCAGCGCGGTGAACAACGGCTGGAAGGTGGCCCAGTCGACGTCGACGACGGTGACGCAGACGTCCCCGGCGGCGAGGGCGTGCCGCAGGCCGGCCATCGCCACGCCCGGCGGCATCACCCGCAGGCCACGGCGACGCAGCTGTTCCGGCGCGTCGTCGGCGAACATGCCCGACTCGGTCCACGGCCCCCACGCCACCGAGGTGGCCGGCAGGCCCCGGCCGCGCCGCTGCTCGGCCAGCGCGTCCAGGTACGCGTTGCCGGCCGCGTACGCGCCCTGCCCGCCGCTGCCCCACACCGCCGCGATCGACGAGAAGAGCACGAACGCGTCCAGCTCGACGCCGTCGAGCAACTCGTCGAGCAGCTCTGCACCGGCCAGCTTCGGGGCGATGACGTACGCGAGGTCCTCCAGGGTGGTGTCGGCCAGCGGCACCACCTCGCTGACCCCGGCGGCGTGCACCACCGCGCGCAGCGGCGGGCCCTCCCGCCGCAGCTCGGCGACGAGGTCGGTCATGGCGGCCCGGTCGGCGGCGTCGCACCGCGCCACCCGGGCGGAGACGCCGAGGGCGTCCAGCTCGGCGAGCAGCTCGGCCGTGCCGGGGGTGTCGGCACCGCGTCGGCTGGTCAGCACCACCCGCTCCGCGCCGGCGCCGGCCGCCCAGCGGGCCACGTGCCCGCCGAGCGCCCCGGTACCGCCGGTGATCAGCACGGTGCCCCGGGGTTGCCACGGCGCGGGCTCCCCGGCGGTGACGGCCGGGGCGAGCCGGCGGACCAGCACCCCGGAATCGCGAACGGCGAGCTGGTCCTCCCCCACACCGCCGGTGAGGATGCCGCCGAACCGCATCGCCGTCCAGCTCTCCAGGGTGGCGGGCAGGTCGACCAGCCCGGCCCAGCGGGCGGGCTGCTCCAGCGCGGCCACCCGGCCCAGCCCCCACAGCATCGCCTGGCGGGGGTTGACCGGCACGTCGCCGTCGCCGACGCCGACCGCGCCCTGGGTGACGCACCACAGCCGGGCCGCCGCGACGGTGTCGGTGAGCTCCTGGAGGAGCTGCACGGTCGCGGCGAGGCCGCGGGGCAGCACCGGGTGCTCGGCGTGCGGGGCGTCGTCCAGGCCGAGGAAGGACAGGATCGACAGCGTCCCGTCGGCCGCGGCGAGCGCCTCGCCGAGCACGTCGGCGAGCTGGCCGCCCAGTTCGTCGGGGTCGGCGGCGGTGTCGACGGGCACGATCGTCACGTCGCTGCCGAGGGTCCAGGTGCAGGCGTTCAGATCCGGGTCGTCGGCCCGGTCGGCGGGCAGCAGCACCAGCCAGGGGCCGGCGTCCTGCTCCGTCGGCGTGCCGGCCAGCGGCTCCCAGACCGCCCGGTACCGGGCACCGTCCACGAGCGAGCGTTCCCGGCCGCGCCGCCGCCACGCGGACAGGGCCGGCAGCACCGCCCCGAACGGCTGGTCGCGGTCCACGTCCAGCTCGCGGGTCAGCGAATCGAAGTCCTCGGCCTCGACCGCCGCCCAGAACCGGCGCTCGACCTCGGTGCTGTCGTCCTCGGCGGGGACGAGGGCGGCCCAGTCCGGTGGCTCCGGCCAGTAGCGCTGTCGGTCGAACACGTACGTGGGCAGGTCCATCGGCTGGGCGCCGGTGCCCTCGTACAGGGCGGACCAGTCCGGGGAGACGCCGTGGGTGTGCAGCGCGGCGACGGCCCGCAGCAGGGCGGCCGGCTCCGGCCGGTCCCGGCGCAGCGTCGGCACGACCAGCGGGGCCCGGCCGCCGGCCGGGGCACCCTCGGCGAGGACTGCCTGGGTGAGGGCGGTGAGCACCCCGTCCGGGCCGATCTCGACGTACCCGGTGCAGCCCTGGACTCGCAGGGCCGTGACGGCGTCGGCGAAGCGCACGGCGTCGCGGGCGTGTCGCACCCAGTACGCCGGGCTGGCCAGCTCCGCCGGGTCGACCACCGCGCCGGTGACCGTGGAGACCATCGGCACGGTCGGGGTCCGCTGCTCCAGCCGGGCGGCGACGGCGGCGAGGTCGTCGAGCACCGGGTCCATCAGCGGGCTGTGGAAGGCGTGGCTGACGGTCAGCCGCCGGATGCGTACGCCCCGGGCCGACCACTCGGCGGCCAGCTCCTCGACGGCGTCGCCGGCCCCGGACAGCACCACGGCGGCGGGACCGTTGACGGCGGCGACGGACACCCGGTCGGCGCGGTCGCCGAGCGAGGCCAGCACGTCGGCCTCGGCGGCGGCGACCGCGAGCATCGCCCCGCCGTCCGGCAGCGCCTGCATGAGCCGGCCCCGGGCGGCGACCAGCTCGGCGGCCTCGGTCAGGCTGAGCATCCCGGCGGCGTGGGCGGCGGCGAACTCGCCGATGGAGTGCCCGGCGACCGCGTCGGGGCGTACGCCCCACGCCCGCAGCAGCCGGAACAGCGCCACCTCGACGGCGAACAGCGCCGGCTGGGTGTACTCGGTGCGGTCCAGCAGCTCCGCGTCGGCGGTGCCGGGCGAGGCGAACAGCACCGGCCGCAGCGGTCCCGGCAGGTGCGGGTCGAGGGCGGCGCAGACCTCGTCGAGGGCGGCGGCGAAGGCCGGGAACGCGGCGGCCAGCTCGCGGCCCATCCCGGCGCGCTGCGCGCCCTGCCCGGAGAACAGGTACGCCACCTTCGGCCGCGGCGCGACCGCGCCGGTGACCACCAGCGGCGACTCCTCGCCGGAGCCGAGGGCACGCAGCCCGGTGCGCAACGCGACCCGGTCGGCGGCGAGGACGACGGCCCGGTGCTCCAGGGCGGCCCGGGACACCACGGACGACCAGCCGACGTCGACCATCGGCGGCGCCTCCGGCCCGGTGACCTGGTCGGCCCACGGACCGGCCTGCGCGGCCAGCGCTGACGCGGTACGCGCCGACAGCAGCACCGGCACCACCGGCAGCCGGTCCGGGTTCCCGGCCGGCTCGGCCGGTACGGGCAGCTCGGGGGCCTGCTCCAGGATGGTGTGCGCGTTGGTGCCGCTGATCCCGAAGGAGGAGACGGCGGCCCGCCGGGGGCGGCCGGTGACCGGCCAGGTCCGGCCCTCGTCGAGCAGCTCGACCGCGCCGACGCTCCAGTCCACCTGGTCGGTCGGCTCGTCGACGTGCAGGGTCTGCGGCAGGTAGCCGTACCGCAGGGCCAGGACCATCTTGATGATGCCGGCGACCCCGGCGGCGGCCTGGGTGTGCCCGATGTTGGACTTGATCGAGCCGAGCCAGAGCGGCTGGTCGGCCGGCCGGTCCCGCCCGTACGTGGCGAGCAGGGCCTGCGCCTCGATCGGGTCGCCGAGCTTGGTGCCGGTGCCGTGCGCCTCGACGGCGTCCACGTCGGCGGGGGTGAGGCCGGCGTTGGCCAGGGCCTGCCGGATCACCCGCTGCTGCGAGGGGCCGTTCGGGGCGGTGAGGCCGTTGGACGCGCCGTCCTGGTTGACGGCGCTGCCCCGGATCACCGCGAGCACGGGGTGGCCGTTGCGCTGGGCGTCGGAGAGCCGCTCGACCAGCAGCACGCCGAGGCCCTCGCCCCAGCTCGTGCCGTCGGCGGCGGAGGCGAACGCCTTGACCCGGCTGTCCGGGGCCAGGCCCCGCTGCCGGCTGAAGCCGACGAACACCCCGGGGGTGGACATCACGGTGACGCCGCTGACGAGGGCGAGGGAGCACTCCGCCTGGCGCAGCGCCTGGCAGGCCCAGTGCAGCGCGACCAGCGAGGAGGAGCAGGCGGTGTCCACCGAGACGGCGGGCCCCTCCAGCCCGAGGGTGTACGACACCCGGCCGGAGAGCACGCTGCCGGCGTTGCCGGTCATCAGGTGTCCCTCGGCGCCCTCGGCGCTGTACATCAGGTTCCGGTAGTCCTGGTAGTTGGTGCCGACGAAGACGCCGGTGGGGCTGCCGCGCAGCGCCTGCGGGTCGATCCCGGCCCGCTCGATCGCCTCCCAGGACGCCTCCAGCAGCAGCCGCTGCTGCGGGTCCATGGCCAGGGCCTCGCGGGGGCTGATGCCGAAGAAGCCGGCGTCGAAGTCGGCGACCCCGGCGACGAAGCCGCCCTCCCGGGCGTAGCTGGTGCCCTCGTTCTCCGGGTCGGAGTCGAACAGCCGGTCGAGGTCCCAGCCCCGGTCGGTGGGGAACTCGCCGATCGCGTCGCCGCCGGCGGCGAGGAGCTGCCACAGCCGCTCCGGGTCGTCCGCCCCGCCGGGGAGGCGGCAGCTCATCGCCACGATGGCGATCGGGTCGTCGTCGACGGCCACGGCGGGGGCGGCGAGGGCGGTCACGGCCGGGACGACCCCGGTGAGCAGCTCGTCCAGGTGCACGGCGAGCACCGTCGGGTTCGGGTAGTCGAAGGCGAGCGTCGCCGGCAGCCGCAGGTCGGTGGCGGAGGCCAGGAAGTTGCGCATGTCCACCGCGGTCAGCGAGTCCAGGCCCAGGTCCCGGAAGGGCCGGGTGGCCGGGATGTCGTCGGCCGCGCCGTAGCCCAGCGCGGTCGCCGCGCACTGGCGGACCAGTTCCAGCAGCGCCTCGGTGCGCTCCGCCGGGGTGAGCACGGCGAGCCGGCGGGCCAGCGCCCCGGACGGGGCGGCCGGTTCCTCCTCCGTGGCCTGCGCCGTGATTTCCCGGGCCGCCTCGCGCACCTCGGCGAGGTCGCCGATCAGCGGGCTGGGCCGGACCAGGGTGAAGGCGGGGGCGAACCGGCCCCAGTCGATGTCGGCGATCAGCGTGCTGGTCTCGCCCCGGCGCAGCGCCCGGGCCAGGGCCTCGACTGCCAGGTCGGGGTCCATGCCGACCATGCCGCCCCGGCGCAGCCGCTGCTGGGCGCGCTCGTTGTCGGCGGGCAGGCCGGCGCCGCTCCACGCCCCCCAGGCCACCGAGAGGGCGGGAAGGCCGTCGGCCCGGCGCCGCTCGGCGAGGGCGTCGAGGAAGGCGTTCGCGGCCCCGTACGCGCCCTGCCCGGCGTTGCCGGTGGTGCCGGCGACCGAGGAGAACAGCACGAAGGCGTCCAGGTCCAGGTCGCGGGTCAACTCGTCCAGGTGGACGGCGGCGGCGCACTTGGGGGCGGCGACGGTGTGCAGGCGCTGCGGGGTGGCGGTGTCCACGATGCCGTCGTCGAGGACGGCGGCGGTGTGCAGCACGGCGCTCACCGGGGCGTCCCCGTCGACGGTGGCCAGCAGGTCGGCGAGCTGCGCCCGGTCGGTCACGTCGCAGGCCGCGACGGTGACCCGTACGCCGAGGTCGGTCAGCTCCGCCTCCAGCTCGGCGGCGCCCGGGGCGTCCGGGCCGCGCCGGCTGGCCAGCAGGACGTGCGCGGCGCCGGAGCGGGCCGCCCAGCGGGCCAGGTGCCCGCCCAGTCCGCCGGTGCCGCCGGTGATCAGCACGGTGTCGCGCATCCGCCAGCCGTCGTCCGCCGGCTCGCCGGACGCGGTCGGCTCGGGCTCGGTGATCCGGGTGAGCCGGCGGGCGAAGACCCCGGAGTCGCGGACGGCGAGTTGGTCCTCGCCGCCGTTGTCACCGAGCGCCGCGCAGAGCCGCACCCCGGTCCAGGGGTCGAGGACGTCCGGCAGGTCGACCAGGCCGGCCCAGCGGCCGGGGTGTTCGAGGGCGACCGCGCGGCCGAGGCCCCAGACGGCGGCGGCGGCCGGGCTCGGCGCCGGCTCCCCGGCGTCGACGGCGACGGCCCGCCGGGTGGCGCACCACAGCGGCGCCTCGACGTCGAGCGATCCGAGCGCCTGCACGAGCAGGACCGTCCCGGTGACGCCCAGCGTGGTGGCGGAATGTTCGGGGTGGGCCCGCTCGTCGAGGCCGAGCAGCGACAGCACCGAGGCGGGGCCATCGTCGGGCAGCGCGTCGCGCAGCAGGTCGGCCAGCGCCGCCGCGTCGGCGGTGGTGTCCACCTCGACGGGTACGGCGTCCACGCCGACGCTGCCGAGCGCGGAGAGCACGTCCTGGACCAGCGGGTCCTCGCCCAGCCCGTCGGGAACCGGGACCAGCCAGGTGCCGGCGAGCCGGTCCAGCGGCAGGTCGGGCAGGGCGTCCCAGGTGACCCGGTAGCGCCATTGGTCAATGTCCGGCTCGTCGTCGGCGCGGGCGAGGAAGAGCGACGGCGCAGGCCAGTACCGGTGGTGGTCGAAGGCGTACGTGGGCAGGTCGACGGTGGCCGTGGCGGCGAGCACGTTCGCCAGGTCGACGGGCAGGCCGACCGCGTGCGCGGTGGCCAGGTTCGTCAGCAACCGGGTCGCGTCGTCGTCGCCCCGGCGCAGGCTGCCCAGGGTGTGCCCGGTGGTGCCGGTGTCGTCGAGGATCGCCGTGACCGGCATGGTCAGCACGGGGTGCGGGCTGATCTCCACGAAGGTGCGGTGACCGGCGGTGATCGCCACCCGGACGGCCGCGTCGAACTGCACGGTCTGCCGCAGGTTGTCGTACCAGTAGTCGGCGGTCATGCTCGCCGGGTCCACCCAGTCCCCGGTCAGCGTGGACACGAGCCGGACGTCGCCCGCCTGCGGGGTCACGTCGGCCAGGTCGGCTCGGAGCTGCTCGGCGACGTCCTGCACCGACGCCGAGTGCGACGCGTAGTCCACCGGGATCAACCTTGCCCGCAGCCCCTCGTCGGTGCACGCCTGCACCAGGTCCGCCACGGGCTGCGGCGGACCGGAGACGACCACCGTGGCCGGGCCGTTGACGGCCGCGACGCCCACCCCGGGGAACTGCGCGAGGCGGGCGGTCACCGCGTCGGCGGACAGGTCCACCGACGCCATCGCCCCCGTCCCCCGCAACACCGCGAGAGCACGCGAGCGCAGGGCAACCGTTTTCGCCGCGTCGCCCAGGGACAGAATCCCGGCCACGCAGGCCGCACCGATCTCACCCTGCGAGTGACCGATGACCGCCTGCGGGGCAACGCCCGCGTGCCGCCACACCGCCGCCAAGGCGATGCCGACGGCCCACAGCACCGGCTGCACCACCTCGACCCGGTCCAACCACGACTCGTCATCACCCGTCAACACGGAGACGAGATCCACGTCGAGATACGGGGCCAGGGCACGCTGACACTCCGCCAAACGCGCGTCGAACACCGGCGTCCGACCCACCAGGCCGGCCGCCATCCGCGCCGACTGCGCACCCTGACCCGGGAACACGAACACCGGGCCCGCGCCCGGGGCCGCCGCCGCGCCGGAGACCACGTTGCCGGCCGGCGTACCCGCCGCGAGGGCGTCCAGGCCGGCCAGCAGCTCGTCGACCGTCGAACCGACCACGGCGGCCCGCTGGTCGAAGACCGCGCGCGTGGCCGTCAGGGACCAGCCCACCGCCGCCGGCTCGACGCCGGCACGCTCCCGCACGTACGACGCCAGGCGGGCGGCCTGGCCGGCGAGGGCGGCCCTGGACCGGGCCGACACCGGCCACACCGTCACGCCCGAGGCGACCAGCCCTGGGTGGGCGACGGGGGCGACGACCTCGGCGGGCTCGTCGGCCTGCTCGATGATCACGTGCGCGTTGGTGCCGGAGATGCCGAAGGAGGAGACGGCGGCCCGCCGGGCCCGGCCCGTCTCGGGCCACGGCCGCGCCTCGGTGGTCAGCTCCACCGCGCCGGCCGTCCAGTCGATGTGCGAGGACGGCTCGTCGACGTGCAGGGTGGCGGGCACCATCCCGTGCCGCATTGCCAGCACCATCTTGATCACCCCGGCGACACCGGCCGCTGCCTGGGCGTGGCCGATGTTCGACTTCACCGAGCCGAGCAGCAACGGGCCCGAGTCGCCCCGGTCCTGCCCGTACGTGGCCAGCAGCGCCTGCGCCTCGATCGGGTCGCCCAGCTTGGTGCCGGTGCCGTGCGCCTCGACCACGTCCACGTCGGCCGTGGACAGCCGGGCCGAGGCGAGGGCCTGGCTGATCACCCGCTGCTGCGCCGGCCCGTTCGGCGCGGTCAGCCCGTTGGACGCGCCGTCCTGGTTGACGGCGGAGCCCCGGACCACCGCGAGGACGGGGTGGCCGTTGCGGCGGGCGTCCGACAGCCGCTCGACCATCAGCCAGCCGACGCCCTCGGAGAACCCGGCGCCGTCGGCGGCGGCGGCGAAGGACCGGCACCGCCCGTCCGGGGAGAGGGCGCGCTGCCGGCTGGAGCCGATGAAGAGGCCGGGGGTGGCCATCACGGTCACCCCGCCGGCCAGGGCCAGGTCGCACTCCCCCGCCCGGAGCGCCTGCACCGCGAGGTGCAGCGCCACCAGCGACGACGAGCAGGCCGTGTCGATGGAGACCGCCGGACCCTCCAGCCCGAGGGTGTACGACACCCGGCCGGACGCGACGGCCGCCGCACCCCCGGTCATCGAGTGCCCCTCGTCGCCGTCGGGCGACATCATCAGCAGGGTGCCGTAGTCCTGCCCGTTGGTGCCGACGAACACCCCGGTCCGGCTGCCGCGCAGGGTGGCCGGGTCGATCCCGGCGGCCTCGACCGCCTCCCAGGACGTCTCCAACAGCAGCCGCTGCTGCGGGTCCATGGTGAGCGCCTCGCGGGGCGAGATGCCGAAGAAGGCGGAGTCGAAGTCCCCGGCCCCGTCGATGAACCCGCCCTCCCGGGCGTACGAGGTGCCCGGGTTGTCGGGGTCGGGGTGGTAGAGCCTTTCCAGGTCCCAGCCCCGATCGGCGGGGAAGGGGGCGACAGCGTCCCGGCCGTCCCGCAGCAGCTCCCACAGCTCGTCGGGGTTGCGCACCCCGCCGGGCAGCCGGCAGCTCATCGCCACGATCGCCACCGGCTCCAGTTCCTGGGACTGGACCTCGCTGAGTCGGCGGCGGGTGTCGTGGAGATCAGCCATGACCCGCTTGAGGTAGTCGCGGAGCTTGTCTTCATTGGCCATCGGGGTGCCGCTTCCTCGGGAGGGACGGGAGAGAGCCGGAGCGAGGTCAGGAAATGCCGAGGTCCTTGTCCACCATCGCGAACAGTTCGTCGTCGGTGGCGTCGTCGAGGTGCCGGCCGATGTTCTCGCCGCCGCTGGCCTGGCCGAGCCGGGAGAGCATCGCCTGGAGCCGTACGGTGGCCCGCACCCGCGCCGCCTCGTCGCGCGCCACCACGTCGAGGCTGTCGGCGATCCGGTCGAGGTCGTCGAGGAGGACGGTCGGGGTGACCACGTCGTCGTGGGCGACCTCGGCGAAGAGGTACTCCGCCAGCGTCGTCGGGGTCGGGTAGTCGAAGACCAGGGTGACCGGCAGGGCCACCCCGGTGGCCGAGCCGAGGCGGTTGCGCAGCTCGACGGCGGTGACGGAGTCGAAGCCCAGCTCCCGGAACGCCCGGTGCTCGTCCACCGACTCGGCGGACGCGTAGTTGAGCACAGCGGCGACCTGGCTACGCACCAGGCCGAGCAGCACGGCGAGCCGCTCGGCGGCGGGCAGCCCGGCGAGCCGGTCCTGCAACGTCTCCGGGCCGTCCCCGGCCTCCACGCCGGCGACCGTCTCGGCCGTGGCGAGCCGGCGGACGTCCGGCAGGTCGCCGATCAGCGGACCCGGCCGGGTGGCGGTGAACGCGACGGCGAACCGCTCCCAGGCGATGTCGGCGATGGTGAGGAACCCCTCGCTGTGGTCCACGGCCTGGTGCAGCGCGGCGATGGCCGCCTCGGGGGTCATCTCGGGTACGCCGTGCCGGTGCAGCAGCTCGCCGAGCGGCCCGTCGGCCATGCCGCCGCCGGCCCAGGCGCCCCAGGCGATGGAGGTGGCGGGCAGGCCGAGGCCGCGCCGGTGCTGGGCGAGCGCGTCGAGGAACGCGTTGCTCGGGGCGTAGTTGCCGACGCCGGAGCTGGCCACGCTGCCCGCGAAGGACGAGAACATGATGAACGCGGACAGGTCCAGGTCGAGGGTCAGCTCGTGCAGGTTGTACGCGACGTCGACCTTGGCCTGGAGCACCCGCTCGATCTGCTCCGGCCGGATGTCGTTGATCATCGCGTCGTCCAGCACGGCGGAGGCGTGCACGACCGTGGTGAGCGGGTACTCGGCGGGGATCGCGTCGATCAGGTCGGCCAGTGCGTCCCGGTCGGAGGCGTCGCATTCGACGACGGCGGCCTGGGCGCCCAGCTCGGTGAGGTCGTCGACGAGCTGCTGCGCGCCCGGCGCGGCCAGGCCCCGCCGGCTGACGACGAGGATGTTCTCCACGCCGCTGCGGGCCAGCCAGCGGGCGGCGTGCCCGCCGAGCGCGCCGGTGCCGCCGGTGACCAGCGCCGTGCCGAACGGCTGCCACGGGCTCGCGGGCTGGCTGTCGCCGAGCGGGACCCGGGTGAGCCGGCGGGCGAGGACGCTGCCGGGGCGTACCGCGATCTGGTCCTCCTCCCCGGCGGTGGTGAGGGCCGCGACCAGCAGGCCGGCGGAGCGCTCGTCGACGGCCTCGGGAAGGTCCACGAGGCCACCCCAGCGCTCCGGGTGCTCCAGCGCGGCGACCCGGCCGAAGCCCCAGACCAGCGACTGCACCGGGGAGCGCAGCAGGTCGGCTCGGCCGACGGACGCGGCGCCGGAGGTGATGCTCCACATCGGGGCGCGCAGGCCGATGTCGCCGAGGGCCTGGAACAGCGCGACGGTGGCGGCGAAGCCGCCCGGCACCGACGGGTACAGCGGGTGGACCAGCTCGTCGAAGGCGAGCAGCGAGACCACGCCGGTCACCTCGACGGCCTCGCCGTCGCCGCCCGGCGCGGCGGTGAGCGCCTCCCGCAGCAGCTTGCCGAGCAGGTCGCGGTCGACGTCGGGGGTGGAGACGGGCACCGGGATGAGGGTCGCGCCGGCCCCGGTGAGCGCCTCGACGCAGGCGTCCTGCCAGGGCTCGACGATGTCGCCGGTCGGCATGACGACGACCCAGGTGCCGGTCATGCCCCGGTTGGCGACGCCCGGCAGCGGCTTCCAGGTGTCCTGGTAGCGCCAGCTGTCGATGTCGGACTGCCGACGCCGCTGCCGACGCCACGAGGTGAGCAGCGGCAGGGCCGGGAGCAACGCGTCGAAGGCCTCCTCCACCGGGGTGTCCTCGGTGGCGACGGTCTCGGCGAGGGCGGTGAGGTCGCCGCGTTCCACGGCGGCCCAGAAACTGGCGTCGCTCGGGTCGGCCGCCGCTTGGAGCAGGCTCTCCAGGTCGGGGCCGCCGCTGCCGTCCAGCCAGAACCGCTGGTAGTCGAAGGCGTACGTGGGCAGCGGTGCCGCGTCGGTCCCGGGCAGGACGTCGGTCAGGTCGACGGGCAGGCCGATGGCGTGCGCGGTCGCCAGGTTCGTCAACAGCCGCATCGCGTCGTCGTCACCCCGACGCAGGCTGCCCAGGGTGTGCCCGGTCGTGCCGGTGTCGTCGAGGATCGCCGTGACCGGCATGGTCAGCACGGGGTGCGGGCTGATCTCCACGAACGTCGAGTGCCCCGCCGCGATCGCGACCCGGACGGCGGCGTCGAACTGCACGGTTTGCCGCAGGTTGTCGTACCAGTAGTCGGCGGTCATGCTCGCCGGGTCCACCCAGTCCCCGGTCAGCGTGGACACGAGCCGGGTGTGACCGGCCTGCGGGGTCACGTCGGCCAGGTCGGCGCGCAGCTGCTCGGCGACGTCCTGCACCGACGCCGAGTGCGACGCGTAGTCCACCGGGATCAACCTTGCCCGCAGCCCCTCGTCGGTGCATGCCTGCACCAGGTCCGCCACCGGCTGCGGCGGACCCGACACGACCACCGTGGCCGGGCCGTTGACGGCCGCCACCCCGACCCCCGGGAACTGCGCGAGGCGGGCGGTCACCGCATCGGCGGACAGGTCCACCGACGCCATCGCCCCCGTACCCCGTAGCACCGCCAGGGCTCGGGAACGCAGGGCAACCGTTTTCGCCGCGTCGTCCAGGGACAGGATCCCCGCGACACAGGCCGCGCCGATCTCACCCTGCGAGTGGCCGACCACGGCGTCCGGGACGACGCCGGCCGCGCGCCAGACGGCGGCGAGGGCGATGCCGACGGCCCACAGCACCGGCTGCACCACCTCGACCCGGTCCAACCACGACTCGTCCTCACCGGTCAGGACCGCGACGAGATCCACGTCCAGGTGCGGGGCGAGGGCCCGCTGGCACTCGGCGAGCCGCGCGTCGAACACGGGGGCCCGGCCGACGAGGCCGGCGGCCATCCGCGCCGACTGGGCGCCCTGGCCGGGGAAGACGAACACGGGACCGGCGCCGGAGCCGGTGACCGTGCCGGTGACGAGGTTGCCGGCCGGCTGGCCGGCGGCCAGGGCGTCCAGCCCGGCCAGCAGCTCCTCGGCGCCCGCGCCGACCACTGCGGCGCGGTGGTCGAACGTGGACCGGGTGGTGGCCAGGGCCCAGCCGACCGCAGCCGGGGCGAGGTCGCCGTGCTCGCGCACGTGCCGCGCGAGCCGGGCGGCCTGGCCGGCGAGGGCGGCCTTCGACCGGGCCGACACCGGCCAGATCGTCACGTCGGAGCCGATCAGGCCGGGCCGGTACGCGGGCTCGACTACGGTTGCCTCGACGGCCTCCTCCCCGTCGACGGTGTCCGGGCCGGCGACGCGGGGCCGGTACTCCTCCAGGATCACGTGCGCGTTGGTGCCGCTCACCCCGAACGAGGAGACGCCGCCGCGACGGGGACGGTCCAGCTCCGGCCACGGCTTCGACTCGGTGAGCAGCGACACCGCCCCGGCCGTCCAGTCCACGTGCTGGGACGGCTCGTCGACGTGCAGGGTCTCCGGCATGACGCCGTTGCGCAGCGCCATCACCATCTTGACCAGCCCGGCGACGCCTGCGGCGCTCTGGGTGTGGCCGATGTTCGACTTCACCGAGCCGAGCCACAGCGGCCGGTCGGCGGGGCGGTCCTGCCCGTACGTGGCGATGAGCGCCTGCGCCTCGATCGGGTCGCCGAGGGTGGTGCCGGTGCCGTGCGCCTCCACCATGTCGACGTCGGCGGTGCCGAGCCGGGCGTTGGCCAGGGCCTGCCGGATGACCCGCTGCTGGGAGGGGCCGTTCGGGGCGGTGAGCCCGTTGGACGCGCCGTCCTGGTTGAGGGCGCTGCCCCGGATCACGGCGAGCACCGGGTGGCCGTTGCGCTCGGCGTCGGCGAGCCGCTCCACGACGAGCACCCCGCCGCCCTCGCCCCAGCCGGTGCCGTCGGCGCCCGCCGCGAACGCCTTGCATCGGCCGTCGACGGACATGCCGCGCTGCCGGGAGAAGACGACGAAGACGCCGGGGGTGGCCATCACGGTGACGCCGCCGGCGATGGCGAGGTCGCACTCGCCGCGGCGCAGCGCGTTCACGGCGAGGTGCAGGGCGACGAGGGACGACGAGCAGGCGGTGTCCACCGTGACGGCCGGGCCGTTGAGGCCGAGGGTGAACGAGATCCGGCCGGACGCGACGCTGGTGGTGTTGCCGGTGCCGAGGTACATGTCGACGCCCTCGGGCACGTTCGGCAGCCCGATGCCGTAGTTGGAGGTGCTCAGCCCGACGAAGACGCCGGTGGAACTGCCGCGCAGCGACAGCGGGTCGATGCCGGCCCGCTCGACGGCCTCCCAGGACGTCTCCAGCAGCAGCCGCTGCTGCGGATCCATGGCCAGGGCCTCGCGCGGCGAGATGCCGAACAGGGTCGGGTCGAAGTCACCGGCGTTGGCGAGGAACCCGCCGACCCGGGTGTAGCTCTTGCCCGGCTTGTTCGGGTCCGGGTCGTAGAGCGACTCCAGGTCCCAGCCCCGGTCGCCCGGGAACTCGGTGAGGGCGTCCCGGCCGTCGGCGACGAGGTCCCACAGGTCCTCCGGCGACCGGACGCCACCGGGGAAGCGGCAGCTCATCGAGACGATGGCCAGGGGTTCCTGGTCGCGCGCCTCGACGGTCTGCAGCTTGCGCCTGGTGTCGTGCAGGTCGGCGGTGACCCGCTTGAGGAAGTACCGCAGCTTGTCGTCGCTCATCGGGTCACACCTGCCTCGATCCGGAAGTCGGTCATCTCAGGAGATTCCAAACTCTTTGCTGATGAAGTCGAAGATCTCGTCGTCGCTGGCCGAGTCGAGATCGGGCCGGTCCTCGGCGGCGGGCCCGGCGGCCAGGTCGGACGCCTTAGCGAGCAGGTCCTGCATCCGGGCGGTGAACCGGTCCCGGGCCACCGGATCGAGCGGGATGGAGTTGAGCAGGCTCTCCACGGTGTCGATGCCCTGGAAGATGGGCTGGGTGGAGGGCGCGGAGTCGGCGGCGATCTCGCTGGTCAGCTTCTCGGCCAGCGCGTTCGGCGTCGGGTAGTCGAAGACCAGCGTCGCCGGCAGCCGCAGCCCGGACAGGGCGTTGAGCCGGTTGCGCAGATCCACGGCGGTGAGCGAGTCGAAGCCCAGGTCGGTGAAGAGCCGGCCCGGGTCGACCGCGTCGGCGCCGGCGTGGCCGAGGACGGCGGCGATGTTGGCCCGGACCACGTCGAGCACCACCTTCAGCCGCTCCGGGCCGGCCAGTCCGGCGAGCCGCTGGCCGAGCGACACCCCGCCGGCACGGGCGCCGGTGGCGTCGACGGAGCGGCGCATCGGCACCCGGACCAGGGCGCGGAGCATCGGCGCGAGGGCGCCGGACTCCGCCTGGCCCCGCAGCGTCCCGACGTCCAGCCGCATCGGTACGACCGCCGCCGCGTCCAGCCGCCAGGCGGCGTCGAACAGGTCCAGCGCCTGCGCGGTGGCCAGGCCGGCGGCGCCCTGTTCGGTGATGCGCCGCACGTCGGCGTCGGCGAGGTGACCGGTCATGCCGCTGGCCTGCTCCCACAGGCCCCACGCGAGGGAGATGCCGGCGAGCCCCCGGGCCCGGCGGTGCGCGGCGAGGGCGTCGAGGAAGGCGTTGGCTGCCGCGTAGTTGGACTGGCCGGCGCTGCCCAGCGTGGCCGCCGCCGAGGAGAACAGCACGAACGCCGCGAGGCCCAGCCCTTCGGTGAGCCGGTGCAGGTGCCAGGCCGCGTCGATCTTCGGCACGGCCACCGCGTCGACGCGGTCGGGGGTCATCGACTCCAGCACCCCGTCGTCGAGGACGCCGGCGGCGTGCACCACGGCGGTCAGCGGGTGCGCGGCGGGGACCCCGGCGAGCAGCGCCGCCAGGGCGTCCGGGTCGGCGGCGTCGCAGGCGGCGACGGTCACCTCCGTACCGGCGTCGGCGAGTTCGGCGACCAGGTCGGCGATCCCCTCGGCCGCCGCGCCGCGCCGGCCGGCGAGCAGCAGGTGCCGCACGCCGTGGGTGGTGGCGAGGTGCCGGGCCAGGATCCGGCCGAGCACGCCGGTGCCGCCGGTGATCAGCACGGTGCCGTCGGGGTCGATGCCGCCGGGCAGTGGCTCCGTCCCGGCCGGGACCCGCCCGAGGCGCGGGGTGCGGACCTGTCCGGCCCGTACGGCGAGCTGCGGTTCACCGGAGGCGATCGCGGCGGCCAGGGCGGCCCGGCTGTCCGGCTCGTCGTCGAGGTCGACGAGCTGCAACCGGTCGGGGTGTTCGAGCTGGGCGGTGCGCAGCAGGCCCCACACGGGGGCCTGGCGCAGGTTGACCGCCGGCTGCTCCCCCGCCGCGACCGCGTCGCGGGTGACCAGCACGAGCCGGGACCCGGCGAACCGGTCGTCGGCGAGCCAGGTCCGCAACGCCGCGAGGGTACGGTGCGTCGTGGCCCGCGCCTGCGCGGCGAGGGCCGGGTCCGCGTCGTCGTCGGCGGGGCCGCCGACCGAAACGACGACCGCCTCGGGCGCGGGCTCGCCCCCGGCGAGCAGGTCGCCGAGGGAGTCCAGGTCGATGTCGGCGCGCACCCGCGCGCCCGCCGACTCGCAGGCGGCGCTGAGGGCGAGGTCGTCGCCGCCGAGCACCACCCAGCGGGTGGCCGCCGGGACCGGGCCGGTGGGCACCGGCAGCGCCGGCCAGTCCACCTGGAACAGCGACTCGTGCCGGCCGGAGCGGGCCGCGCCCAGGGAGTCGCCGGAGACCCGCCGCATGATCAGCGAGTCGACGTGCAGCACCGGGGCGCCGGTGGCGTCGGCCACCTGGAAGGCCACCCCGACCTCGCCGGCCGCGGCGACCCGGACCCGCAGGGCGGTGGCCCCGGCGGCGAGCAGGGAGACCCCGGTCCAGGCGAACGGCAGCCGGGGCGCGGTGGCGTCGGCCCCGTCGCCCATCCGGCCGAGGAAGCCGCCGATCGACATGGCCTGCAACGCGCCGTCGAGCAGCGCCGGGTGCACGCCGAACCGGCCCGCCTCGGCGTGGTGGTCGGCGGGCAGTTCCACCTCGGCGAATACCTCGTCGCCGCGGGTCCACGCGGCGCGCAGGCCGCGGAACGCCGGACCGTACCCGAAGACGGTCGCCTCGATGCCGGAGTAGAAGTCCTCGGACTCGACACGGGTCGCGCCGGGCGGCGGCCACACCCCCAGGTCGAAGGCGGGCGCGTCGGCCGGCTGCGGGGCGAGCAGTCCGGTGGCGTGGCAGGTCCAGGCCACGTCGGCGAGGATCTCGTCCGAGCCGTCCCGGTAGGGCCGGGAGTACAGCTGCACGCCGCGCCGGCCGTCGTCGTCGCGCTCACCGACCGAGAGCTGCACCTGCAGGGAGCCCAGCTCGGGCAGGACCAGCGGGGCGAGCAGGGTCAGCTCCTCCACCGTCGGGCAGCCGGCCTGCTCGCCGGCGTACGTCGCCAGCTCCACGAACGCGGTGCCGGGCAGCAGGATGTTGTTCATCACCCGGTGCTCGCCGAGCCACGGGTGGGTACGCACCGACAGCCGCCCGGTGAACACCATCCGCTCACTGTCGGGGAAGGTGAGGGCGGCGCTGAGCAGCGGGTGCCCGGCGTCCTGGAGGCCGGCGGAGGCGACGTCCTGCGCCCGGTGCACGGGCGGGTCCACCCAGAACCGCTGGTGCTCGAAGGCGTACGTGGGCAGCGGCACCACGTCGGTCTCCGCGAGCACGTTCGTCAGGTCGACGGGCAGGCCTATGGCGTGCGCGGTGGCCAGGTTCGTCAACAGCCGCACCGCGTCGTCGTCGCCCCGGCGCAGGCTGCCCAGGGTGTGCCCGGTGATGCCGGCGTCGTCGAGGATCGCCGTCACCGGCATCGTCAACACCGGATGCGGGCTGATCTCCACGAACGTGCTGTGCCCGGCAGCGATCGCCACCCGCACGGCGGCGTCGAACTGCACCGTCTGGCGCAGGTTGTCGTACCAGTAGTCGGCCGTCATGCTCGCCGGATCCACCCAGTCCCCGGTCAACGTCGACACGAGCCGGACGTCGCCCGCCTGCGGGGTCACGTCGGCCAGGTCCGCCCGGAGCTGCTCGGCGACGTCCTGCACCGACGCCGAGTGCGACGCGTAGTCCACCGGGATCAACCGGGCCCGCAGCCCCTCGTCGGTGCACGCCTGCACCAGGTCCGCCACCGGCTGCGGCGGACCCGAGACGACCACCGTGCCCGGGCCGTTGACGGCCGCGACGCCCACCCCGGGGAACTGCGCGAGGCGGGCGGTCACCGCATCAGCGGACAGGTCCACCGACGCCATCGCCCCCGTCCCCCGCAACACCGCCAGCGCACGCGAACGCAGGGCAACCGTCCTCGCCGCGTCGCCCAGGGACAGAATCCCGGCCACGCAGGCCGCGCCGATCTCACCCTGCGAGTGACCGATGACCGCCTGCGGGGCAACCCCCGCATGCCGCCACACCGCCGCCAGAGCGATCCCGACGGCCCACAGCACCGGCTGC
The DNA here is from genome assembly GCF_050948415.1 of Micromonospora sp. CA-111912. NCBI lineage: Bacteria > Bacillati > Actinomycetota > Actinomycetes > Micromonosporales > Micromonosporaceae > Micromonospora > Micromonospora sp. CA-111912. The sequence continues at coordinate 2,307,224 of NZ_CP192007.1, read as the reverse complement.
ACGACCTCGACCCGGTCCAACCACGACTCATCCTCACCCGTGAGCACCGCGACGAGGTCCACGTCCAGATACGGGGCCAGGGCACGCTGACACTCCGCCAGCCGCCCGTCGAACACCGGCGTCCGACCCACCAGGCCCGCCGCCATCCGCGCCGACTGGGCGCCCTGACCCGGGAACACGAACACCGGACCCGCGCCGGGACCGGACGCCGAACCCGACACCGCGTTACCGGCCGGCGCACCAGCCGCGAGGGCGTCCAGGCCGGTCAGCAGTTCCTCGACCGTCGACCCGACCACGGCGGCCCGCTGGTCGAAGACCGCGCGCGTGGCCGTCAGGGACCAGCCCACCGCCGCCGGGTCGAGGCCGTCGTGCTCGCGCACGTAGGACGCCAGGCGGGCGGCCTGGCCGGTGAGGGCGGCCCTGGACCGGGCCGACACCGGCCACACCGTCACGCCCGAGGCGACCGACCCCGGGTGGGCGACGGGGGCGACGACCTCGGCGGGCTCGTCGGCCTGCTCGATGATCACGTGGGCGTTGGTGCCGGAGATGCCGAACGACGACACCGCCGCCCGGCGCGGCCGGTCCACGGCCGGCCACGGGGTGGCCTCGGTGACCAGCGAGACGGCACCCGCCGTCCAGTCGATGTGCGGGGACGGCTCGTCGACGTGCAGGGTGGCGGGCACCATCCCGTGCCGGATGGCCTGCACGACCTTGATCACCCCGGCGACGCCGGCGGCGGCCTGGGCGTGGCCGATGTTGGACTTGATCGAGCCGAGCAGCAGCGGCCGGTCGGCGGGCCGGTCCTGGCCGTACGTGGCCAGCAGCGCCTGCGCCTCGATCGGGTCGCCGAGCGTCGTGCCGGTGCCGTGCGCCTCGACCACGTCCACGTCGGCGGTGGTGAGCCCGGCGGTGGCGAGGGCCTGCCGGATCACCCGCTGCTGCGAGGGGCCGTTGGGGGCGGTGAGGCCGTTCGACGCGCCGTCGGAGTTGATGGCGGAGGACCGGACCACGGCGAGGACCTGGCGGCCCTGCCGGCGGGCGTCGGAGAGCCGCTGCACGAGGAGCATGCCGACGCCCTCGGACCAGCCGGTCCCGTCCGCCGACGCGGCGAACGACTTGCACCGGCCGTCGGTGGCGAGGCCGCGCTGCCGGGAGAACTCGACGAACGCCGTCGGGGTGGCCATCACCATCACGCCGCCCGCGAGGGCCATGTCGCACTCGCCGCGGCGCAGCGCCTGGCCGGCCCAGTGCAGGGCGACCAGGGACGACGAGCAGGCGGTGTCGAGGGAGACGGCCGGCCCCTCCAGGCCGAACGTGTACGCCACCCGGCCGGAGATGACGCTGCTGGTCATCCCGGTCAGCATGTAGCCCTCGGCGGCCTCCGGCGAGTACGCCAGCAGCGAGCCGTAGTCCTGGCCGCTGGTGCCGACGAACACGCCGGTGCTGCTGCCCCGCACGGTGGCCGGGTCGATCCCGGCGGACTCGAAGGACTCCCAGGTGGTCTCCAGCAGCAGCCGCTGCTGCGGGTCCATGGCCAGCGCCTCGCGGGGGCTGATGCCGAAGAAGCCGGGGTCGAACCGGTCGACGCCACCCAGGAAGCCGCCGCCCCGGGCGTAGAAGGTGCCGCTGGCGTCCGGGTCGGGGCTGTACAGGGTGTCGAGGTCCCAGCCCCGGTCGGTGGGCAGATCGGTGATCGCGTCGACGCCGTCGACGACGAGCCGCCACAGGTCGTCGGGCGACCACACCCCGCCGGGCAGCCGGCAGGCCATGCCGATGATGGCGAGGGGCTCGTCGTCGCCGACGGCCACGGTGGCGGTCGTGGGCCGGACCGGCACGGGGGTGCCGGCGATCTCCGTACCGAGGTGGACGGCCAGGTCGTGCGGGCTCGGGTAGTCGAAGACGAGGGTGGCCGGCAGTCGCATGCCGAACGCGTTGTTGAGCCGGTTACGCATCTCCACGGCGGTGAGCGAGTCGAAACCGAACTCGCTGAACGCCCGGCGCGGCTCGATCGCGGCCGGGTCGGGGTAGCCGAGCACGGCGGCGGCCTGGCCCCGGACGATCTCGACGAGCGCGGCGACCCGGTCGGCGTCGCCGAGGGCGGCGAGCTGCTGGACCAGGGACGCCCCGGTGCCGGCCGCGGCGGCGGCGCGGGCGGGGGTGCGGATCAGCGCCCGGTACAGCGGCGGGATGGCGCCGCCCGCGAACTGCGCCTTCATCGCGGCGAGGTCGAGGCGGGCCGGGACGAGCGCGGCGTCGGGGGTGCGGCAGGCGGCGTCGAAGAGGGCCAGGCCCTCCTCGGCCTCCATGGCGGCGACGCCGGAGCGGGAGATCCGGTTGAGGTGGACGTCGTCCAGCTCGGTGGTCATGCCGCTGCGGTCGGCCCACAGGCCCCAGGCGAGGGTGAGGGCGGCGAGACCGTGCGCCTTGCGGTGGTGGGCCAGCCCGTCGAGGAACGCGTTGGCGGCGGCGTAGTTGCCCTGGCCGGGGCCGCCGGCGGTGGCCGCGAGGGACGAGTACGAGACGAACGCCTTCAGGTCGAGGCCGGCGGTCAGCTCGTGCAGGTTCCAGGCGGCGTCGACCTTGGGCCGCAGCACGCCGTCCATCCGCTCGGGGGTGAGCGAGGAGATGACGCCGTCGTCGCGTACCCCGGCGGCGTGGATGACGGCGGTGAGCGGGTGCTCCGCCGGGATGCCGGCGAGCAGCGCCGCGACCACGTCCCGGTCGGCGACGTCGCAGGCGGCGACGGTGACGGTCGCGCCCAGCGCCTGCAGCTCGGCGCGGAGCTCGGCGACGCCTTCGGCGGCCAGGCCGCGCCGGCTGGTGAGGATCAGGTGCCGGACGCCGTGCACGGTCACCAGGTGCCGGCTCATGAGCTGGCCGAGGGTGCCGGTGGCGCCGGTGATCAGCACGGTCCCGTCGCCGTCGAACGGGGCGGCGGACGGCTCCGCGAGGGCCGGAACGCGGGTGAGCCGGGCCCCGGCGGCTACGCCGGAACGGATCACGACCTGCGGCTCGTCGGTGCCCACGGCCGAGACCAGGGCGGCGGCCGAGCCGGTCGCGTCGTCGACGTCGACCAGCACGAACCGGTCGGGGTTCTCCGACTGGGCGGAGCGGAGCAGGCCGATGACGGCGGCGCCGGCCAGGTCGGTCAGGTCGGCATCGGCGTCGGTGGCGACGGCGGCCCGGGTGAGCACGACCAGCCGGGAGTCGGCGTACCGGTCGTCGGCGAGGAACCGCTGGAGCACGGCGAGGGCCCGGTGGGTCACCTCGGCGACGGCGCGGGGCACGTCCGTCGACGCGGGCGGGTCGAGGAACGGCACGACCAGCACGCCGGGCGGGTCCGCGCCCTCGTCGAGCGCGGCGGCCAGGGCGGTCAGGTCGGGGTACGCCGCGATGGCCGTACCGGTGGCGGCGACGGCGTCGGCGAGGCCGACGGCGTCGCCGACGACCGCCCAGCCGGCGGTGGACGGGCCGGCGGGCAGGGCGAGCGGGGCCCACTCGATCCGGAACAGCGACTCGGTGCCGCCGCCCCCGGCGACCCGGAGCTGGTCGGCGGAGACGGGCCGCAGCACGAGGGAGCCGACGGAGATGATCGGCGCGCCGGTGACGTCGGCGAGCAGCAGGGAGACGCTGTCGGTGCCGGTGTGCGAGACACGGACCCGGGCCGCCGCCGCGCCGGCCGCGTGCAGGGCGACGTCGTTCCAGGAGAACGGCAGCCGGCCGTACCCGGGGGGCATGTCCGCGCCGGACGGCTCGCCGGCGGGCGTGGTGAGGCCGAGGGTGTGCAGGGCCGCGTCGAGCAGGGCCGGGTGCAGGCCGTACCCGCCGGCCTCGGCGGCCGGGGTCTCGGGCAGGGCCAGCTCGGCGAACAGGTCGTCGCCGCGCCGCCAGGCGGAGCGCAGCGCGATGAAGGACGGGCCGTAGTCGTAGCCCTGGGCGGCGAGGTTCAGATACAGGTCGTCGGTGCCGACCTCGGTGGCGCCGGGGGGCGGCCAGGCGGTCAGGTCGGACCAGCCCGGCGGGCCGCCCGGGGTCGCCGGGCCGCCGGCCAGGACGCCGCTGGCGTTGCGGGTCCAGGGCCGCTCGCCGGTGCCCTCGGCGGGCTCGCCGTCGGCGGCGGAGTGCAGGGAGACGGTCCGGCAGCCGGTCTCGTCGGCCGGGCCGATCCAGAGCTGGATGTCGACGCCGCCGGTCTCCGGCAGGATCAGCGGCGACTCCAGGGTCAGCTCGCGGACGTGGTCGGCGCCGACGTGCGCGCCGGCCTGGAGGGCCAGCTCGACGAAGCCGGTGCCGGGCAGCAGCACGGTGTCGAAAACGACGTGGTCGGAGATCCACGGGTGGGTGCGCCGGGCCAGCCGCCCGGTGAACAGGAAGCCCTCGGCGTGCGCGACGCCGACGGCGGCGCCGAGTAGGGGGTGCTGGGCGGGGCGCAGGCCGACGGCGGTGATGTCACCGGTCCACCCGGCCCCGGCCTCGGGCCAGTACCGCTGGTGCTGGAACGCGTACGTCGGCAGGTCGACCCGCCGCGCGCCGGTCTCGGCGAACCACGGCTGCCAGGTGACGGGGACGCCGTGCACGTGCAGCTCGGCCAGCGCGGCGAGCAGGGCGTGGGTCTCGGGCCGGTCCCTGCGCTGGGCGGCGACGGCGAGCACGCCGTCCTCGTCGGGCAGGACGTCGGCGGCCATCGCGGTCAGCACGCTCTGCGGGCCGACCTCCAGGAACGTGCCCGCGCCGGCCGCCCGCAGGGCCGTGACCCCGTCGGCGAACCGGACGGCCTCGCGGACGTGTCGCACCCAGTACTCGGGGGTGCGGATCTCCTCGGCGTCGGCGAGCGCGCCGGTCAGGTTCGACACCACGGGCAGCGTCGGCGCGGCGAAGCTCAGGGTGCCCAGGACGGCCCGGAACTCGGCGAGCATCGGCTCCATCAGCGGGCTGTGGAACGCGTGGCTGACGGTCAACCGGCGGGTCCGGGCGCCCCGGTCCCGCCACGCCTGCTCCAGCTCGTCGAGGGCGTCGACCGCGCCGGACACCACGACGGCCGACGGGCCGTTCACGGCCGCGATGCCGACCCGGTCGGTCAGCCCGTTCAGGCTGGCCGCCACGTCCGCCTCCGGCGCGGCCACGGCCAGCATCCCGCCGCCGGCCGGCAACGCCTGCATCAGCCGGCCCCGCGCCGCCACCAGGGCGCACGCGTCGGCCAGGGACAGCACGCCGGCCACGTGGGCGGCGGTGATCTCGCCGATCGAGTGGCCGCCGACCAGGTCCGGCGCGATCCCGAACGACTCGATCAGCCGGAACAGGGCCACCTCGACGGCGAACAGGCCGGCCTGGGTGAACACGGTCTGGTCCAGCAGGCCCGCCTCGGCGGTGCCCTCCTCGGCGAACAGCACCGGCTTCAACGGCTGCGGCAACAGCGGGTCCAGCCCGGCGCACACCTCGTCCAGCACGGTGGCGAACCCTGGGAAGTACCCGTACAACTCCCGTCCCATGCCGGCGCGTTGCGCGCCCTGGCCGGAGAACAGCACCGCGAGCGTCCCCCGGTCAGCCGCCTGACCCGCGACCACCGTGCCCGACGGATCCCCCGCCGCCAGCGCCCGCAGCCCGGCGATCAGGTCGTCGCGGCCGGTCGCCGGCACCACGGCGCGGCTGTCCAGGGCGGATCGCGAGGTGACCGACGAGAAGGCCACGTCGAGCGGGCTCAGGTCGGGGTCGGCGTCCAGCCAGGCGGCCCACCGGCCGGCCTGCGCGGCGAGCGCGGCGGCGTCCCGGGCCGACACCGGCACCGGCACGACCGGCCGTTCGACGGTCGGCGCGACGTCGGCCGGCGCGGCCTCGACGGCGGGGGCCTGCTCGACGATGATGTGCGCGTTGGTGCCGGACACCCCGAACGACGACACCGCGGAGCGGCGCGGCCGGGCCACCGCCGGCCACGGCGTGACCTCGGTGACCAGCTCGACGGCGCCGGCGTCCCAGTCCACCTCGGGGGTCGGGGCGTCCACGTGCAGGGTGGGCGGGACGACGCCGTGTTGCATCGCCAGCACCATCTTGATCACCCCGGCGACGCCGGCGGCGGCCTGGGTGTGCCCGAGGTTCGACTTCACCGAGCCGAGCAGCAGCGGGCCCGAGTCGCCCCGGTCCTGCCCGTACGTGGCCAGCAGCGCCTGCGCCTCGATCGGGTCGCCGAGCCGGGTGCCGGTGCCGTGCGCCTCGACCACGTCCACGCCGCCGGCGGCGAGGCCGGCGTTGGCCAGGGCCTGCTGGATCACCCGCTGCTGGGACGGCCCGTTGGGGGCGCTCAGGCCGTTGGACGCGCCGTCCTGGTTGACGGCGCTGCCCCGCACCACGGCGAGAATCGGGTGGCCGTTGCGCTGGGCGTCCGACAGCCGCTCCAGCAGCAGCACGCCGACGCCCTCGGACCAGGAGGTGCCGTCGGCGGCGGCGGCGAACGCCTTGCACCGGCCGTCCTCGGCGAGGCCGCCCTGCCGGGAGAACTCGACGAAGGCCGCCGGCGTGCACATGGCGGTGACCCCGGCGACGATGGCCAGGGTGCACTCCCGCTGGCGCAGCGCCTGACCGGCGAGGTGCAGCGCGACCAGGGACGACGAGCAGGCGGTGTCGATGGTGACCGCCGGGCCCTCCAGCCCGAAGGTGTAGGAGATCCGGCCGGAGACGACGCTGCCGGCGTTGCCGGTCATCAGGTGGCCTTCCAGGCCCTGCGCGGCGCCCATCAGCACGCCGCCGTAGTCCTGGCCGGTGCTGCCGGCGAAGACCCCGGTGCGGCTGCCGCGCAGCGAGTGCGGGTCGATGCCGGCCCGCTCCAGGACCTCCCAGGAGGCCTCCAGCAGCCACCGCTGCTGGGGGTCCATCGCCAGGGCCTCCCGGGGGGAGATGGCGAAGAAGCCCGGGTCGAAGTCGGCCAGCTCGGGCACGAAGCCGCCCTGCCGGGTGTACGAGGTGCCGACCCGCCCGGGGTCGGCGTCGTACAGGGAGCCGAGGTCCCAGCCCCGGTCGGACGGGAAGTCGGTGATCACGTCCCGGCCGGACGCGACGACCTCCCACAGGTCCTCCGGCGTCCGCACGCCGCCGGGGAAGCGGCAGCTCATGGAGACGATGGCGACCGGTTCCTGCTCGCCGGCCTCCACCTCGCGCAGGCGTTGCCGCACCTGGTGCAGGTCGGCGGTGACCCGCTTGAGGTAGTCGAGAAGCTTCGCCTCGTCAGCCATGGACCGCGCACTCCTTGTGTTGACCCGTCGTCGACGCAGCAGCGATCACGTCAGGACACCCCCAGCTCCCGGTCGATGAAGTCGAAGACCTCGTCCGGCGTGGCGTCCTGGAGCTTCTCGGTGACGGTGTCCCCGCCGCCGCCCGCCGGGGCGTCGTCCTCGTTGAGGGAGGCGAGCAGCGCCCGCAGCCGCTCGGTGATCCGAATCCGGGCGCTACGGTCCGGCGCCGAGCCGGTGAGCGCCGCTTCCAACCTGTCCAGTTCACCGAAGACCGGCGCGACACCGACCACCCCGCCGTCGACGATCGCCGCCCGGACGTACTCGGCGAGCCCGGCCGCGGTCGGGTAGTCGAAGACCACCGTGGCGGGCAGCCGGACGCCGGTCGTCGCGGACAACCGGTTGCGCAACTCCACCGCGGTCAGCGAGTCGAAGCCGAGCTCCCGGAAGGCCCGGTCCGGCTCGACGGCATCCATCGAGGCGTGCCCGAGCACGGCGGCGGCCTGGCCGCGTACCAGTTCCAGCAGGGTCTTGCGCCGCTCGGCGTCGGTCTGGCCGGCGAGCAGGGCGGCCAGCGACTCAGGGGACGCCCCGGAGTCGTCGGCCCGCTCGGTGACGGCCCGCTGCGCCTCGGCGACGCCCCTGAGCAGCGGGCTGGGCCGGACGGCGACGAACCCCGGCACGTACCGGGCCCAGTCGATGTCGGCGACCAGCGTGGCCGGTTCGCGCCGCGCCACGCACCGTTCCAGCGCGGCGAGGGCGGGCGCGGTGTCGAGGCGGGCCACGCCGGTGCGGCGGCGGCGTTCCTCCACGGCCGGGTCGGCGGCGGCCATCCCGCCGGCCGCCCAGGGACCCCAGGCGATCGAGGTGGCCGGCAGCCCCTGCCGGTGCCGCTGCTCGGCGAGGGCGTCGAGGTACGCGTTCGCGGCGGCGTAGCTGCCCTGACCGGCGGCGCCGAGCTGGCCCGCCATCGCGGAGAACAGCACGAATGTGCGCAGGTCCCGGCCGACGGTCAGCTCGTGCAGGTGCAGCGCGCCGAGCACCTTGGGCCGCAGCACGGTGGCGATCCGGTCGGCGGTGAGGCCGGCCAGGACCCCGTCGTCGAGGACGCCCGCCGCGTGCACGACGCCGGTCAGCGGCGCGTCGGCGGGCACATCGTCGAGCAGCTTCGCCAGTGCCGCCCGGTCGGCCACGTCGCAGGCCGCGACGGTGACCCGGGTGCCCGCGTCGGTCAGCTCCCGGGCCAGCTCGGCGGCACCCGGGGCATCCGCGCCCCGGCGGCTGACCAGCAGCAGGTGCTCGGCGCCCCGGGCGGCCAGCCAGCGGGCCACCTCCGCGCCGAGCGCGCCGGTGCCGCCGGTGACCAGCGTGGTGCCCGGGTGGTCGGGCGCGTCGGCGGCGGGGGCTCCGGCGGGGGCCCGGACCAGCCGGCGGACGAGGACGGTGGCCCCGTCGAGCGCGAGCTGGTCCTCGCCGTCGAGGCCGGCGAGGGCGGCGCAGAGCAGGTCCCAGCCGTGGTCGTCGAGGGTGGCCGGCACGTCGACCAGGCCGCCCCAGCGCTCGGGGTGTTCCAGGGCGACGGCCCGGCCGAGGCCCCAGAGCAGCGACTGCTCCGGCCGGTCGACGGTCCCGCCCCGGGTGGCGCCGGCGGCGCCCCGGGTGACGCACCACAGCGGCGCGGACACGTCGAGGTCGCCGAGGGCCTGGATCAGGGCCAGCGAGCGGGCGAGGAACGGCGGCACCGGCTGGGTGTCGTCGACCGCGCCGTCGGCGAGAGCGAGCAGCGACAGGACGCCGTCCGCCGGGGCGGTGTCCCCGTCGGCGGTGCGGGTGGCGGCGGTCAGGTGCTCGGCGACGGCGGCCCGGTCGGCCAGCCGCTCGGGCAGCAGCACCAGCCGGGCGTCGGCACCCCGGCGGGTCAGCTCGGCGACCGCCGTCTCGCCGTCGGCCGCGTGCCGCTCGTCGGCGACGACCCACCAGGCGCCGGGAAGGAAGCTGACGGGCGTCCCGGTGTACGGCTGCCAGACGCTGCGGTAGCGCCAGTCGTCGAGGGTGGACCGTTCCCGCTGCTGCCGCCGCCAGGAGGCGAGCACCGGCAGGGCCGCGCCCAGCCGTTCGAGGGATTCGGCGGCGCTCTGCGCGGTGAGTTCGGCGAGCGCGGGGAGGTCCTCCCGCTCGACGGCGGCCCAGAACGCGGAGTCGACGCCGGTGGGCGCGTCGTCCTGACCGGGCTGCCCGGCGATGGCGGTCGGCCAGAACCGGTCCCGGTCGAAGGCGTACGTGGGCAGCGGCACCACGTCGGTCTCCGCGAGCACGTTCGTCAGGTCGACGGGCAGGCCGACCGCGTGCGCGGTCGCCAGGTTCGTCAGCAACCGGGTCACGTCGTCGTCACCCCGACGCAGGCTGCCCAACGTGTGCCCGGTGGTGATGCCGGTGTCGTCGAGGATCGCCGTCACCGGCATCGTCAGCACCGGATGCGGACTGATCTCCACGAACGTGCTGTGCCCGGCAGCGATGGCGACGCGCACGGCGGCGTCGAACTGCACCGTCTGCCGCAGGTTGTCGTACCAGTAGTCGGCGGTCATCGACGCCGGATCCACCCAGTCCCCGGTCAACGTCGACACGAGGCGGGTGTGACCGACCTGCGGGGCCACGTCGGCCAGGTCCGCGCGCAACTGCTCCGCGACCTCCTGCACCGACGCCGAGTGCGACGCGTAGTCCACCGGGATCAGCCTTGCCCGGATGCCGCCGTCGGTGCACGCCTGGACGAGGTCCGCCACCGGCTGCGGCGGACCCGAGACGACTACCGTGGCCGGGCCGTTGACGGCCGCGACGCCCACCCCGGGGAACTGTGCGAGGCGGGCGGTCACCGCATCGGCGGACAGGTCCACCGACGCCATCGCCCCCGTACCCCGCAACACCGCCAGAGCACGCGAACGCAACGCAACCGTCCTCGCCGCGTCGTCCAGGGACAGGATCCCCGCGACACAAGCCGCGCCAATCTCACCCTGCGAATGGCCGACGACCGCCTGCGGGGCAACCCCCGCATGCCGCCACACCGCCGCCAGAGCGATCCCGACGGCCCACAGCACCGGCTGCACCACCTCGACCCGGTCCAACCACGACTCATCCTCACCGGTGAGCACCGCGACGAGATCGACGTCCAGGTACGGGGCCAGGGCACGCTGACACTCGGCCAGCCGCCCGTCGAACACCGGCGTCCGGCCGACCAGGCCGGCCGCCATCCGCGCCGACTGGGCGCCCTGACCCGGGAACACGAACACCGGACCCGCGCCGTGGGACGCGGCCACACCCGTGACGGCCGTCCCCGCAGGCGCACCCGCGCCCAGGGCGTCCAGGCCGGACAGCAATTCCTCGACGCTCGAACCGACGACCGTCGCCCGGTGGTCGAACGTCGACCGCGTCGTGGCCAGGGACCACGCCACTCCGGCCGGCTCGACGCCGTCGTGCTCCCGGACGTACCGGGCCAGGCGGGCGGCCTGGCCGGCGAGGGCGGCCCTGGACCGGGCCGACACCGGCCACACCGTCACACCCGAGGCGACCAGCCCTGGCGCACTCGTGGGGACGGCGACCGGCTCGGCCGGCTCGTCGTCGGGCAGCTCGATGATCACGTGCGCGTTGGTGCCGGAGATGCCGAACGACGACACCGCCGCCCGCCGCGTCCGGCCCGTCTCAGGCCACGGTCGCGCCTCGGTGGTCAGCTCCACCGCGCCCGACGTCCAGTCGATGTGCGGGGAGGGCTCGTCGACGTGCAGGGTCGCCGGGACGACACCCTCCTGCATGGCCAGCACCATCTTGATCACGCCGGCCACCCCGGCCGCCGCCTGGGTGTGGCCGATGTTGGACTTCACCGAGCCCAGCAGCAGCGGCTCGTCCCGGCCCTGTCCGTAGGTGGCCAGCAGCGCCTGGGCCTCGATCGGGTCGCCCAGCGTCGTGCCGGTGCCGTGCGCCTCCACCACGTCCACGTCGGCCGTGGACAGCCCCGCCGACGCGAGGGCCTGCCGGATCACCCGCTGCTGCGACGGGCCGTTCGGCGCCGTCAGACCGTTGCTGGCACCGTCCTGGTTGACCGCGCTCCCCCGCACGATCGCCAGGACCCGGTGCCCGTTGCGCCGCGCGTCGGCAAGCCGCTCCACCAGCAGCACACCGACGCCCTCACCCCAGCCCGTGCCGTCCGCGCCCGCCGCGAACGCCTTGCACCGCCCGTCGGCGGCCAGTCCCCGCTGCCGCGAGAACTCCACGAACAACCCCGGCGTGGCCATCACCGTCACACCACCCGCGAACGCCAGGTCACACTCGCCGCGCCGCAGGGCCTGCACCGCCAGGTGCAACGCCACAAGGGACGACGAACACGCCGTGTCCACCGACACCGCCGGCCCCTCCAACCCCAACGCGTACGCCACCCGACCCGACACCACACTCGCCGCATTCCCCGTCCCCGCGAACCCCTCCACCTCATCCGCAGAAACCATCAACAGGGCCCCATAGTCCTGACCATTCGTCCCCACGAACACCCCTGTTCGCGAACCCCGCAACCCCCCCGGATCAACCCCTGCCCGCTCCACCACCTCCCACGACGCCTCCAACAACAACCGCTGCTGCGGATCCATCGCCAACGCCTCACGAGGCGAGATCCCGAAGAAGCCCGCATCGAAGTCCGCCACCTCGTACAGGAAGGCGCCGCTGCGGACGTAGGAGGTGCCGGTGGAATAGGGGTCGGGGTCGTACAGGCGCTCGACGTCCCAGCCCCGGTCGCCGGGCAGGTCGGAGACGGCGTCCCGGCCGGCGTGCAGCATCTGCCAGAACCGCTCCGGGTCGGTGGCGCCGCCGGGGAACCGGCAGGACATGGCGACGATCGCCACCGGCTCGTCGTCGCTGAGCGTCACGGGGGCGGTCTCCGCCGGGGCCTCGGCCTCGCCACCCAGTTCCTCGTGCAGGTGCCGGGCGAGCGCGGTGGCGGTGGGGTAGTCGAAGACCAGGGTCACCGGCAGGCGCAGCCCGGTGGCGGTGGCGAGCCGGTTGCGCAGCTCCACGGCGGTCACCGAGTCGAAGCCGAGGTCCCGGAACGCGTGGTGCGGGTCGACGGCCTGGCCGCCGTCGTACTTGAGGACGGTGGCCGCCTGGTCGCGGACCAGGTCGAGCAGCGCCTGCTGGCGCTCGGCGGCGCTCATCCGGGCGAACGACCCGGTCGGGCCGGTCTCCTCCGCCTCCTTCGCCTCGACGAGGCCCTTGGTGGCCTGGAGCTGCTGCGCCTCGGGGATCTCGGCGATCAGCGGCCCGGGCCGGGTGGCGGTGAACGCGACGTAGAACCGGTCCCACGCGATGTTGGAGATGGTCAGGAAGGTCTCGTCGTGCTCGACGGCCTGGTGCAGCGCGGCGACGGCGAGCCGGGGGTGCATCTCGGGCGCGCCGTGGCGGTGCAGCATCCGGCCGAAGTCGCCCTCGGCCATGCCACCGCCGCCCCACGCGCCCCAGCCGATGGAGGTGGCGGGCAGGCCGAGGCCGCGCCGGTGCTCGGCGAGGGCGTTGAGGAACGCGTTGCCGGGGGCGTAGTTGCCGACGCCGGAGCTGCCGACGGTCCCGGCCATCGAGGAGAACAGGATGAACGCGTCGAGGTCGAGGTCGCGGGTCAGCTCGTGCAGGTTCAGCGCGGCGTTGACCTTGGCGCTCAGCGCGTAGTCGACCTGTTCCAGGGTGAGCGAGTTGATCACGGAGTCGTCGAGGACGGCGGCGGTGTGCACGACGGTGGTCAGCGGATGCTCGGCGGGCACGTCGGCGATGACGGCGGCGAGCGCGTCGCGGTCGGCGGCGTCGCAGGCGGCCACGGTGACCCGGGCGCCCAGGCCGACCAGCTCGGCCTCCAGCTCGGCGATCCCCTCGGCCTGCCGGCCGCGCCGGCTGAGCAGCACCAGGTGGGACGCGCCGTTGGCGGCGAGCCAGCGGGCCATGTGCCCGCCGAGGGCGCCGGTGCCGCCGGTGACCAGGGCGGTGCCGGAGGGCCGCCAGGTCCGGGTGGCGGGGGCGTCGCCGAGGGGGGCGCGCAGCAGCCGTCGGCCGAACGCACCGACCCGGCGCAGGGCCACCTGGTCCTCGCCGTCGACGCCGGTGAGGACGCGGACCAGCCGCCGACCGGCGGCGTCGTCCAGATCGTCGGGGAGGTCGACGAGGCCGCCCCAGCGGTCGGGGTGTTCCAGGGCGGCGACCCGGCCGAAGCCCCAGGCGAGCTGCTGCACGGGGTGCGGCAGCGGGTCGGCGGGGTCGGTGGAGACGGCTCCGGAGGTCAACGTCCACAGTGGGGCGCGGACGCCGGCGTCCCCGAGGGCCTGGGTCAGGGTGACCGTGCCGGCGAAGCCGACCGGCGCGGACGGGTGCGCCGGGGCGGGCGTCTCGTCGAGCGCGAGCAGCGACACGATCCCGGCGACCGGTCCCGCCGCGGCGAGGTCGCGCAGCCGGTCGGCGAGGGCGACGCGGTCCGTCCGCTCGGCGTCCAGGGTCAGGGGTACGACGGTCCCGCCGCGCCGGTCGAGGGCGTCCCGGCAGAACACGGCCTGCGCCGCGTCGGCGTCGTCGGGCCCGGTGACCAGCCACCAGGTGCCGGTGGCGGTGGGCTCGCCGGGGACGTCGACGGCGACGGGCAGCCAGGCGTCGCGGTACCGCCAGGAGTCCACCATGGCCTGGTCGCGGTGCCGGCGGCGCCAGGCGGCGAGGGCGGGCAGCACGTCGGCGACGGCCGCCTCGGGCACGGCGTCGGTCGCGTCGGCGGCGAGTTCGGCGGTGAGGGCGCTCAGGTCCTCGGCCTCGACGGCGGCCCAGAACCGGGCGTCGACCTCGTCGACCTCGACCGGGCTGGCGGCCGGGGCGGACGCCGGGGCCGGCTGCGGCCAGTAGAGCTGCCGCTGGAAGGGGTACGTGGGCAGGTCGCGCCGGTGCGCGGCGAGGCCGGCGAACGCGGGCCGCCAGTCGACGGTCGTACCCCCGGCGTAGACCTCGGCCGCGGCGCGGAGGAACCGGCCGAGGCCGCCCTCGTTGCGGCGCAGCGTGCCGGTGACGGTGACCGCGCCCGGGTCGGCGGCGGCCAGCTCGACGCTCTCCTGCACGGCCATGGTGAGCACCGGGTGGGCGCTGACCTCGACGAAGGTCTGGTAGCCGGCGGCGACGAGGCTGCGCACGGCGTCGTCGAAGCGGACGGTCTGCCGCAGGTTGCGGTACCAGTAGTCGGCGTCGAGGGCGGCGGTGTCGAGCCAGTCGGCGGTGACGGTGGACCGGAACCGGATCTCGCTGGTACGCGGGGTCAGCCCGGCGAGCAGTTCCAGGAGCTGGTCGCGCAGCGGCTCGACGTGAGCGGAGTGCGAGGCGTAGTCGACGGGGATCCGGCGGACCCGCACCTCGCGGGCCTCGTAGTGGGCGACCAGCTCGTCGAGGGCGGCGCTGTCGCCACAGACGACGACGGAGGTGGGCCCGTTGACGGCGGCGAGGGCGACCCGGCCGTCCCAGCGGGCGATGGTGCCGGTGGCCTCGTCGGCGGTGGTCGCGACGGAGACCATCCCGCCGTCCCCGGCGATGCCGGCGATGATCCGGCTGCGCAGGGCGACCACGGCCGCCGCGTCGTCGAGGGTGAGTGCGCCGGCGACGTGCGCGGCGGCGATCTCGCCCTGCGAGTGCCCGACCACGGCGGTCGGGCGGACCCCGTACGACTCCCAGAGCGCGGCGAGGGAGACGCCGACCGCGAACAGGGTGGGCTGGACGACGTCGACCCGTTCCAGGGAGGGTGCGCCGGGCACGCCGCGCACCACGTCGGCCGGCGACCAGTCGACGTACGGGCGCAGCGCCTCGGCGCAGGCGGCGAACTTCTCGGCGAAGACTCCGGCGGTGTCGAGCAGCTCGGCGGCCATGCCGACCCACTGGGAGCCCTGGCCGGGGAAGACGAAGGCGACCTCGCCCGGCGTACCGGCTCCCCGGGTGACGGTCTCCGGGGCGGTCCGCCCGTCGGCGAGCGCGCCCAGCGCGGTGGTCAGGCCGTCCCGGTCGGCGGCGAAGACGACGGCCCGGTGGTCCTGGGCCGCCCGGGTGGCCACCAGCGACCAGCCGACGTCGACGAGCGCGGCGTCGTCGACGGTGTCGAGGTGGGCGGTCAGGTCGCGGGCGCGGGCGGCGAGGGCGGCGGCGGTGCGCCCGGACAGCACCCAGGGCAGCTCCCCGGTCGGCCCGTCGGCGGTCGGGGCGGGCTCGTCGGCGGGGGCCTGTTCCAGGATGGTGTGCACGTTGGTGCCGCTGATGCCGAACGAGGAGATCCCGGCGCGGCGGACGCCGTCGGCGGGCTCCCAGGGGCGGGCGGCGGTGAGCAGCTCGACGCTGCCGGCGGACCAGTCGACGTGCGGGGTGGGCTCGTCGACGTGCAGGGTGGGGGGCAGCACCCCGTGCCGCATGGCGAGCACCATCTTGATCACCCCGGCGACGCCGGCCGCCGCCTGGGTGTGGCCGATGTTCGACTTGATCGAGCCGAGCCAGAGCGGGCGGTCGGCGGGGCGGTCGTGGCCGTACGTGGCGATGAGCGCCTGCGCCTCGATCGGGTCGCCGAGGGTGGTGCCGGTGCCGTGCGCCTCGACCACGTCGACCTGCTCGGGGGTGAGCCGGGCGTTGGCCAGCGCCTGCCGGATGACCCGTTGCTGGGCGGGGCCGTTGGGGGCGGTGAGCCCGTTGGACGCGCCGTCCTGGTTGACGGCGCTGCCCCGCACGACGGCGAGGACCGGGTTGCCGTCGCGGCGGGCGTCGGAGAGCCGCTGCAGGACCAGCAGGCCGACGCCCTCGCCCCAGCCGGTGCCGTCGGCTGCCCCCGCGAACGGCTTGCACCGGCCGTCGGCGGCCAGCCCGCGCTGCCGGGAGAAGCCGACGAAGATGCCGGGGGTGGCCATCACGGTGGCGCCGCCGGCCAGGGCCAGGTCGCACTCCCCCGACTGCAGGGCCTGCGCGGCGAGGTGCATGGCGACCAGCGACGACGAGCAGGCGGTGTCGACGGTGACGGCGGGGCCGTGCAGCCCGAAGGAGTACGCCAGCCGGCCGGAGATGACGCTGGCGGAGGTGCCCGTGGCGAGGTAGTTCTCGTCGACGCCCCCGGCGGCCATCAGCAGCGAGCCGTAGTCCTGGCCGTTGGTGCCGACGTACACGCCGGTGCGGCTGCCGCGCAGCGCCGTCGGGTCGATCCGGGCCCGCTCGAACGCCTCCCAGGTGGTCTCCAGCAGCAGCCGCTGCTGCGGGTCCATGGCCAGGGCCTCGCGGGGGCTGATGCCGAAGAAGGCGGGGTCGAACTCGCCGGCCCCGGCGACGAAGCCGCCCTCGCGGACGTAGCTGGTGCCGAGGTGTTCGGGGTCGGGGTGGTACAGCTCGGCGACGTTCCAGCCGCGCTCGCCGGGCATCAGGGTCATCGCGTCGGTGCCGCCGGCGACCAGGTCCCACAGCTGCTCGGGCGAGGACACCCCGCCGGGGAAGCGGCAGCTCATCGCGACGATGGCGATCGGCTCGCGGTGCAGGTCGGTGCCGTCGGCGACCACCTCGCCGGGCGCGTGGCCGGACGTGCGGTCGTGCAGGTGGGCGGCCAGCTCGGCGACGGTCGGGTGGTCGAAGACGAGGGTGGCGGGCAGGGCCGTGCCCGTCTCGGCGGTGAGCCGGTTGCGCAGCTCGATGGCGGTGAGCGAGTCGAAGCCGAGGTCGCGGAAGGTGCGGTCGGGCAGGGGCTGGCCGGCCGGGTAGCCGAGCACCACGGCGGCCTGGGTGCGGACCAGCTCGGTGAGCTGCGGCAGGGACCGGCCGACGACCACGGCGCGGACGGGGCCGGCGGGCGCGGCGGGCACCCCGGGCAGGGCGGCGATCAGCGGGGTGGGCCGGCCCCAGGCGGCGGCGAGGCGTCCCCAGTCGACGTCGGCGACGGTGAGGGCCGGCTCGGCGGCGTTGACGAGGCGGCCGAGCGCGGTGACCGCCTCGGCGGCGGGCAGCGGGTTGACGCCGCCCCGGGTGAGCCGGGCGGTCAGCGCGGCGGTGGCCGCGGCCATCCCGTCGGAGGCCCAGGCGCCCCAGGCGAGCGCGGTGGCGGGCAGCCCCTGGCCGCGTCGCCAGGCCGCGAACGCGTCGAGGTACGCGTTGGCCGCCGCGTAGTTGCCCTGGCCGGCGCTGCCGACGACCCCGGCGAGCGAGGAGAAGAGCACGAACGCGTCGAGGTCCCGGCCGGCGGTGGCCTCGTGCAGCACCCGGGCGGCGCGGACCTTGCCATCGAGGACGGTCTGCATCCGGGCCGGGTCGAGGCCGTCGAGGACGCCGTCGTCGACGACCCCGGCGGTGTGCACGACGGCGGTGAGGTCCGGCAGGCCGGCGACCAGCGCGGCGACGGCGTCGGCGTCGGTGACGTCACAGGCGACGATCCGGGCGGCGCCCAGCTCGGCCAGTTCCCCGGTCAGCTCGGTGGCGCCGGGGGCGTCGGGGCCGCGCCGGGAGGCGAGGACCACCTCGGCGGCCCCGTTGGTGAGCAGCCACCGGGCGGTGTGCCGGCCCAGCGCGCCGGTGCCGCCGGTGACGAGCACCGTGCCCGACGGCTGCCAGCCCGGCCCGGCGGGCGGGGCGGCGGGCACGAGTCGGCGGCCGAAGGTGCCCTGCGGGCGGATCGCCACCTGGTCGTGGCCGGCGTCGGCGAGGACGGCGAGCAGCGCGTCCCCGGTGGCCCGGTCGAGGCGGTCGGCGGTCCCGCCGGTCGGGTCGGCCCCACCGGGCTGGGTGCCCTCGCCGGACGGGGTGCCGTCGGCGGACGGGGTGCCATCGGCGGACCGGGTGCCGTCGCCGGACCGGGTGCCATCGGCGAACCGGGTGCCATCGGCGGGCCGGTCGGGGCGGGCGGGCAGGTCGATCAGGCCGCCCCAGCGGTCGGGCTGCTCCAGGGCGACGACCCGGCCGAGCCCCCAGGCCGCGGCCGACGCCGGGTCGGTGACCTGCTCGCCTCCGCCGACGGACACCGCCCCCCGGGTGACGCACCAGAGCCGGCCGGGCAGGCCGGTGTCGGCGAGGGCCTGGACGAGGGCGAGCAGCAGCGCGGTGCCGACCGGCACGGCGGGGGCGTCCGGCAGACCCGGGTCCCCCTCGGGCAGCACGCACACCACCCCGGCCCACCCCACCTCGCCGAACCCCCGCAGCGCCTCGCCCAACTCCCCCCGACCAACCCCAACGGGCACGACAAGCCGATCAACGCGCGCCCCCGCCCTGACCAGCAAACCCGCGACCCCCGCCAACTCCACGCGATCTTGCACTTCGGGCCCCGACAAAGGCCACGTAACGCCCGTATCGAGGGCCGCAAGTGCAAGATCGGCGGGGGTGGGGGTGGTGATGGTCAGCCAGCGGGTGGTCAGGGTGGGGGTGGGGGTGGGGCGGACGGGGTGCCAGGTGGTGCGGTACGACCAGGCGTTGAGGGCGGCTTCGCGGAGGCGGGCCCTGCGCCAGGACGACAGGACCGGCACGGCCGGGGCGAGGGCCTCGACGGCGGACGGGTCGTCCTGCACGGCGAGGTGGGACGCCACGGCGGGCAGGTCGCCGCGTTCCACGGCCGCCCAGAAGTCGCCCTCCGCGCCGTCGGCCGGCCCGGCCTGGTCGGCGGTGGGGGCGAACTCGGGCCAGTAGCGCTGGTGCTGGAACGCGTACGTGGGCAGGTCGACCCGGGTCGCGCCGGTGTCGGCGAACCACGGCTGCCAGGTGACGGGGACGCCGTGGACGTGCAGTTCGCCGAGGGCGGCGAGCAGGGCGGCGGCCTCGGGCCGGTCGGCGCGCTGGGCGGCGACGGCGAGGACGCCGGTGTCGCCGGACAGCGCGTCGGCGGTCATCGCGGTGAGCACGCTGCGCGGCCCGACCTCCAGGAACGTGTCGACCCCGGCGGCCCGCAGCGCGGTCACCCCGTCGGCGTACCGGACGGCCTCCCGGACGTGCCGCACCCAGTGGTCGGCCGTGCGGATCTCGTCGGGGTCGGCGAGCGCGCCGGTCAGGTTCGACACCACCGGCAGCAGCGGGGCGGCGAACGTCAGCTTGTCGAGCACCGCCCGGAACCGGGCCAGCATCGGCTCCATGAGCGGGCTGTGGAAGGCGTGGCTGACGGCGAGCCGGCGGGTGCGGGCACCCCGGTCCCGCCAGGTCCGCTCGACCTCGTCGAGGGCGTCGACGTCGCCGGACACCACGACCGAGGTCGGCCCGTTGACGGCGGCGATCCCGACCCGGTCGGTCAGCCCGTCCAGCGTCGCCACGACGTCGGCCTCCGGCGCGGCGACGGCGAGCATCCCGCCGCCGGCCGGCAGGGCCTGCATCAGCCGGCCCCGGGCGGCGACCAGCGCGCAGGCGTGTTCGAGGGAGAGCACCCCGGCCACGTGGGCGGCCGTGATCTCGCCGATCGAGTGGCCGCCGACGAAGTCCGGCGCGATCCCGAACGACTCGATCAGTCGGAACAGGGCAACCTCGACGGCGAACAGGCCGGCCTGGGTGAACACGGTCTGGTCCAGCAGGCCCGCCCCGGAAGTGCCGTCGGCGGCGAACAGCACCTCCCGCAGGGGGCGCGGCAGGGCCCGGTCCAGGTGCCCGCACGCCTCGTCCAGGGCTGCGGCGAACACGGGGAAGGTCTCGTACAGCTCCCGGCCCATGCCGGCGCGCTGCGCGCCCTGGCCGGAGAAGAGGACCGCGAGCTGGCCGCGGGTCGAGCCCGTACCGGTGAGCACGGTGCCGGCCGGCGAGCCGGCGGCCAGCGCCCGCAGCCCGGCGAGCAGGTCGTCCCGGCCGGTGGCGGCGACGACGGCGCGGGTGTCCAGGGGGGACCGGGAGGCGACCGACGAGTGGGCGACGTCGAGGGGACGAAGGTCGGCGTCGGCGTCCAGCCACACCGCCCAGCGGCCGGCCTGCGCGGCGAGCGCGACCTCCGACCGGGCCGACAGCAGCACCGGTACGACCGGACGGCCGGCCGCCGGGGCCGGGGCGTCCTCGCCCGCCTCCGGGGCGGGGGCCTGCTCGACGATGGTGTGCGCGTTGGTGCCGGACACCCCGAACGACGACACGGCCGCCCGGCGGGGCCGGTCCACGGCCGGCCACGGGGTCGCCTCGGTGGCGAGGCTGACGGCCCCGGCGGTCCAGTCGATGTGCGGGGACGGCTGGTCGACGTGCAGGGTCGGCGGGACGATCCCGTGCCGGATGGCCAGCACCATCTTGATCAGCCCGGCGACACCGGCGGCGGCCTGGGTGTGGCCGATGTTCGACTTGACCGAGCCGAGCAGCAGCGGCGCGGCGTCGCCCCGGTCCTGCCCGTACGTGGCCAGCAGCGCCTGCGCCTCGATCGGGTCGCCGAGCCGGGTGCCGGTGCCGTGCGCCTCGACCACGTCGACCTGCTCGGGGGTGAGCCGGGCGTTGGCCAGGGCCTGCCGGATGACCCGCACCTGGGAGGGGCCGTGCGGGGCGCTCAGCCCGTTGGACGCGCCGTCCTGGTTGACGGCGCTGCCCCGCACCACGGCGAGCACCGGGTAACCGTGCCGCTGGGCGTCGGAGAGGCGGGCGAGCAGCAGCATGCCGATGCCCTCGGACCAGGAGGTGCCGTCCGCGCCGGCGGCGAACGCCTTGCACCGGCCGTCGGCGGCGAGGCCGCGCTGCCGGGAGAAGCCGACGAAGACCGCCGGGGTGGGCATGACCGTCACGCCGCCGGCCAGCGCCAGCTCGCAGTCGCCGTTGCGCAGCGCCTGCGCGGCGAGGTGCACGGCGACCAGCGACGACGAGCAGGCGGTGTCGACGGTGACCGCCGGCCCCTCCAGCCCGAGGGTGTACGCGACCCGGCCGGAGATGACACTGGTGGCGTTGCCGGTGAGCAGGTGCCCCTCGCCGTTCTCGGCCTGGGCCTGGGCCATCATCCCGTCGTAGCCGTGCGACGCGGCGCCGACGAACACGCCGGTGCGGCTGCCCCGCACCGCCGGCAGCGGCAGTCCGGCCCGCTCGAACGCCTCCCAGGACGTCTCCAGCAGCAGCCGCTGCTGCGGGTCCATGGCGACGGCCTCGCGGGGCGAGATGCCGAACACGTCGGCGTCGAAGTCGGCGGCGTCGTAGACGAAGCCGCCCTCGGACACGTAGCTGGTGCCCGGGTGGTCGGGGTCGGGGTGGAACAGCCGGTCGAGGTCCCAGCCCCGGTCGGCGGGGAACGGGCCGATGCCGTCCCCGCCGTCGCGGACGAGGTCCCAGAGCTGCTCCGGTGAGGAGACGCCGCCGGGGTAGCGGCAGCTCATCGCCACGATGGCGATGGGCTCCTGCGCCCGGTCCTCCAGCTCGCGCAGCCGCCGCCGGGTGCGCCGCAGCTCCGAGGTCGTACGCTTCAGGTACTCGACGTACTTCTCGTCCTCGTTGCTCACCGTGGACCCACCTCACTCGGCATGCCGTGGTCGTTGCGGCTGGTCACGACGTCTCCAGCTCGCGGTCGATCAGGTCGAAGATGTTCTCGGCGGTGGCCGACTCCAGGTCGTCGTCGCCGTCCGCCTCCGACTGCCGCTCGGCCAGCCGGTCCAGCAGGCCGTGCAGCCGGTCGGTGATCCGGCGGAACTCGTCGTCGGCCGGGTCGAGGCCGGCGAGCGCCGCCTCGAGGCGGTCGAGTTCCCGCCCGGCCACCGCCGAGGTGTCCGCCGCGCCGGCCGGGGCGAACTGCCCGGCGAGGTGCGCGGCGAGCGCCGCCGGCGTCGGGTTGTCGAAGACCAGCGTCGCGGGCAGCCGCAGCCCGGTGGCCGCGCCGAGCCGGTTGCGCAGCTCGACCGCGGTGAGCGAGTCGAAGCCGAGTTCCCGGAACGCGCGGGTCGGCTCGATGCCGGCCGGGTCGCCGTGGCCGAGGACGACGGCCACGTGCGACAGCACCAGGTCGCGCAGGGCGCGTACCCGCTTGTCGTCGGAGAGGCCGGCCAGGGTCGCGGCGAACGCCTGCCCGTCGGCGGCCTCACCGGCGGCGGCCCGGCGGCCGGCGGTTCGGACCAGGCCGGCCAGCAGCGGATGGACGGGCGCGCCCGGCGCCGCCACCCCGGTGCTGATCTTCGCCGGCATGAGGACGGGGCGTTCGGACCGCCAGCCGGCGTCGAACAGGGCGAGGGCCTCGTCGTTGGACAGGGCGGCCATGCCGCCCCGGTCGAGCCGGCGGATGTCGGCGGCGTCGAGGTGCCCGGTCATGCCGCTGGCCTGCGCCCACCGGCCCCAGGCGAGGGCGACGGCCGGCAGGCCGAGGGCCCGACGGTGCTCGGCGAGGGCGTCGAGGAATGCGTTGCCGGCGGCGTAGTTGCCCTGCCCCGGGCCGCCGAACACGCCTGCGGCGGCGGAGAACAGCACGAACGCGGTCAGCTCGTGGCCGAGTGTGGCCCGGTGCAGGTTCCAGGCCGCGTCGACCTTCGGCCGCAGCACCGCGTCGAGCCGGTCGGGGGTGAGCGACTCGACGGTGGCGTCGTCGAGGACCCCGGCGGCGTGCACGACGGCCCGCAGCGGCTGCCGGGCGTCCACCATGGACAGCACGTCGGCGACGGCGTCCGGGTCGGCCAGGTCGGCGGCGACGATCGACACGTCCGCGCCGAGCGCCTTCAGGTCGGCCAGCAGCTCGTCGGCGCCCTCGGCGTCGGGGCCGCGCCGGCTGACCAGGAGGAGCTGCCGGGCGTCGTGCGCGGTGACCAGGTGCCGGCAGAGCAGCGCGCCGAGGGTGCCGGTGGCGCCGGAGACCAGGACGGTGCCGTCGAGCCGGGGCGGCTGCGGGATGCTCAGGGCGAGCTTGCCGACCTGCCGGGCCTGGCTCAGGAAGCGGAACGCCTCCGGGGCCCGCCGCACGTCCCAGGTGCGCCGGGGCAGCGGGCGCAGCGCGCCGGTGCCGAAGAGCGCCATCAGCTCGCCGAGCATCCGGCCGATGGCGTCCGGGCCGGCCTCGATGAGGTCGAAGACCTGGTAGTCGACGCCGGGGTGGGCCTCGGCGACCCGCTGCGGGTCCCGCTTGTCGGTCTTGCCCATCTCGACGAACCGGCCGCCGGGGGCGAGCAGCCGCAGGGACGCGTCGACGAACTCGCCGCTGAGCGCGTTGAGCACCACGTCGACGCCCCGCCCGGCGGTGCGGTCGCGGAACTCCTCGACGAAGTCGAGGGTGCGGGAGGAGGCGAGGTGCGCGTCGTCGAGGCCGGTGGCGCGCAGCGCCGGCCACTTGCCGGGGCTGGCCGTGCCGTAGACCTCCGCGCCGAGGTGGCGGGCGATCTGCACGGCGGCCATCCCGACGCCGCCGGCCGCCGCGTGCACCAGCACGGACTCCCCCGCCGCCAGCCGGGCCAGCTCGACCAGGCCGTACCAGGCGGTCAGGAACACCACCGGCACGGCGGCGGCGTCGGTGTACGACCAGTCGTCGGGGATGCGGGTGAGCAGGCGGCGGTCGGTGGCCGCGACGGAGGAGAACGACCCGGAGAAGATGCCCATCACCCGGTCACCCGGGGCGAGGTCGGTGACCCCCGGCCCGACGTCGAGCACCACGCCGGCCCCCTCGTTGCCCAGCACCTCCTGGTCGGGCACCATGCCCAGCGCCAGCACCACGTCGCGGAAGTTCAGCCCGGAGGCGCGCATCGCGACGAGGACGTGGCCGGCCGGCAGGTCACCCTGCGCCGGGGCGGGCAGCAGGGCGAGGTTCTCCAGCGTCCCCTTCTCGGTGACGTCGAGCCGCCACGGCGTGCCGTCGGCCGGCAGCGGCAGCGCCCCGGCGTCGCGGGTCCGGACCAGCCGGGGCGCCAGCGGCGCGCCGTCGCGGACCGCGAGCTGCGGCACGCCGGAGGCGACGGCCGCCGGGACGGCCGCGAGGGAGGCGGCGGTGCCGTCGGTGTCGAGCAGCGTGAACCGGCCCGGGTGCTCGGACTGGGCCGACCGGACCAGCCCCCACACGGCGGCGCCGGCCAGGTGGCGGGGGGCCTCGCCGGGGGCCGCGCCGACCGCGCCGGCGGTGTGCAGGACCAGCCGGGCCCGCTCCAGCCGGGGCTCGCCGAGCCACGCCTGCACGAGGGCGAGGGCGTCCCGGGCGGCGTCGTGCGCGGCCTCGGCGGCCCGCGCCGGGTCCGCGTCGGCCCCCAGGTCGACCACCACGTCGGGTACGTCCCCGGAGCGCTCGACCGCGGCGACCAGGGCCGTCAGGTCGGTGTGGCCGTCGACGGGGTGGCCGGCGGCGGCCAGCGCGTCGCCGAGGCCGGGGGTGTCGTCGCCGAGCAGCGCCCAGCGGGTCGTCCCCGCCGTCGCGTCGGCCGGCGGCAGCGGCGTCCAGTCCAGGTGGAACAGCGCGTTGCGGCGCAGCGCGGCGGCCTCGTCGGCGCGGCCGGCGGCGACCGGGCGGAAGGTCAACGACTCGACGGTGGCGACCGGCTGGCCGGCGGTGTCGGCGAGGGTGACCGTGACGGTGTCCGGGCCCAGCGACCGCATCCGCACCCGCAGCCGGGTCGCGCCGTGGGCGTGCAGGCCGACCGCCCGGAAGGCGAACGGCATCCAGCCGGTGCCGGCGGCGGCGTCCTCGCCCAGCAGGGCGGTGAGCCCGCTGGCCTGGAGGGCCGCGTCGAACAGGGCCGGGTGCAGCCCGAACCGGGACGCCTCGGCGGTCGCCGAGTCGGGCAGCGCCACCTCGGCGTAGACCTCGTCGGCGCCGCGCCACACCCGGCGCAGGCCCCGGAAGGCGGGGCCGTAGCCGAGGCCGCCCTCGGCCATCCGCGCGTACCAGGCGTCGAGGTCGGCGTCGACCTCGACCGCGTCGGCCGGCGGCCACTGCCCCGCGACGACCACCGGGGCGGGAAGCTGCGGGAGCAGCAGGCCCTCGGCGTGCCTGGTCCACTCGCCGGAGCCGTCGTCCTCGGGCCGGGAGTGCACGGTGACGACCCGCTCCCCGGCGTCGCTCGGCGCGCCGACGCGCACCTGCACCTGCACGGCGCCGCCCGGCGGGAGGACGAGGGGGCTGATCAGCGTCAGGTCGCCCACGTGTCCGGCGTCGACCTCGTCGCCGGCCCGGACCACCATGTCGACGACGCCGGTGCCGGGGACGATCACCGCCCCGCCGACGGCGTGGTCGGCCAGCCACGGGTGGGTACGCACCGACAGCCGGCCGGTGAGCACCACCGTCTGGTCCTCGGCGACGGGGATCGCCGCGCTGAGCAGCGGGTGGCCGGCATCCTGGAGGCCGGCGGAGCCGACGTCCCGGACGCGGTGGGCGGGCGGGTCCAGCCAGTAGCGGCCCCGGTCGAAGGCGTAGGTGGGCAGCTCGACGGTCGCCGTGGCGGCGAGGACCTTCGTGAGGTCGACGGGCAGGCCGACGGCGTGCGCGGTCGCCAGGTTCGTCAGCAACCGCACCGCGTCGTCGTCACCCCGACGCAGGCTGCCCAGGGTGTGCCCGGTCGTGCCGGTGTCGTCGAGGATCGCCGTCACCGGCATCGTCAACACCGGATGCGGGCTGATCTCCACGAAGGTGGAGTGCCCCGCCGCGATCGCCACCCGCACGGCCGCGTCGAACTGCACGGTCTGCCGCAGGTTGTCGTACCAGTAGTCGGCGGTCATGCTCGCCGGATCCACCCAGTCCCCGGTCAACGTCGACACGAGCCGGACGTCGCCGGCCTGCGGGGCCACATCGGCCAGGTCGGCGCGCAACTGCTCGGCGACGTCCTGCACCGACGCCGAGTGCGACGCGTAGTCCACCGGAATCAGCCGGGCGCGGATGCCGTCGTCGGTGCACGCCTGGACGAGGTCCGCCACCGGCTGCGGCGGCCCGGAGACGACCACCGTGCCCGGACCGTTCACCGCCGCCACCCCGACCCCCGGGAAGCCCGGCAGCCGCTCGGCGACCGCGTCGGCGGACAGGTCCACCGACGCCATCGCCCCCGTCCCCCGCAACACCGCCAGAGCACGCGAACGCAACGCCACCGTTTTCGCCGCGTCGCCCAGCGACAGAATGCCGGCCACGCACGCCGCACCGATCTCACCCTGCGAGTGACCGACGACCGCCTGCGGGGCAACACCCGCATGCCGCCACACCGCCGCCAGAGCGATACCGACGGCCCACAGCACCGGCTGCACCACCTCGACCCGGTCCAACCACGACTCGTCCTCACCCGTCAACACCGCGACGATGTCCACGTCGAGATACGGGGCCAGGGCACGCTGGCACTCCGCCAAACGCGCGTCGAACACCGGCGTACGACCCACCAGACCCGCCGCCATCCGCGCCGACTGCGCGCCCTGACCCGGGAACACGAACACCGGGCCCGGGCCGTGGGACGCGGCCACGCCCGTCACCACGCCGGCGGCCGGCAGGCCGCCCGCGAGCGCTTCCAGGCCCGCCAGCAGTTCCTCGACGGTCGACCCGACGACCGACGACCGCCGGTCGAACGTGGACCGGGTCGTGGCGAGGGACCACGCCACGGCGGCGGCGTCGAGGTCACCGCGTCCTCGGAGGTGGGCGGCGAGGCGGGCGGCCTGACCGGCGAGGGCCGCCCCGGACCGGGCCGACACCGGCCACACCGTCACGTCCGCGCCGACCAGGCCCGGGGCCACGGCGACGACGGCCGGATCGGCGGGCTCGTCGGCCTGCTCGATGATGATGTGCGCGTTGGTGCCGGACATGCCGAACGACGACACCGCCGCCCGCCGCGCCCGGCCCGTCTCCGGCCACGGCGTGGCCTCGGTGACGAGGGTGACCGCCCCGGCCGTCCAGTCGATGTGCGACGACGGGGCGTCGACGTGCAGCGTCGCGGGTACGGTCCCGTGGCGCATCGCCTGCACCATCTTGATGATTCCGGCGACGCCGGCGGCGGCCTGGGTGTGGCCGATGTTCGACTTGATGGACCCGAGCAGCAGCGGCGCGGCGTCGCCCCGCTCCTGGCCGTAGGTGGCCAGCAGCGCCTGCGCCTCGATCGGGTCGCCCAGCGTCGTGCCGGTGCCGTGCGCCTCCACCACGTCCACGTCCGCCGTCGACAGCCCCGCCGACG
The DNA here is from genome assembly GCF_050948415.1 of Micromonospora sp. CA-111912. Taxonomy (NCBI): domain Bacteria; kingdom Bacillati; phylum Actinomycetota; class Actinomycetes; order Micromonosporales; family Micromonosporaceae; genus Micromonospora; species Micromonospora sp. CA-111912. The sequence goes on along the minus strand of NZ_CP192007.1, from coordinate 2,279,983 downwards.
CGAGGGCCTGCCGGACCACCCGCTGCTGCGAGGGACCGTTCGGCGCGGTGAGGCCGTTGGACGCGCCGTCGGAGTTGACCGCGCTGCCGCGCACGATCGCCAACACGTGGTGCCCGTTGCGGCGGGCGTCGGACAAACGCTCCACCAGCAGCACGCCGACGCCCTCACCCCAGCCGGTGCCGTCGGCCGCCTCCGCGAACGGCTTGCACCGCCCGTCGGCGGCGAGGGCCCGCTGGCGGGAGAACTCGGCGAACGTGCCGGGGGTGGTCATCACGGTGACGCCGCCGGCCAGGGCGAGGTCGCACTCGCCGCGCCGCAGGGCCTGCACCGCCAGGTGCAACGCCACAAGGGACGACGAACACGCCGTGTCCACCGACACCGCCGGCCCCTCCAACCCCAACGCGTACGCCACCCGACCCGACACCACACTCGCCGCATTCCCCGTCCCCGCGAACCCCTCCACCTCATCCGCAGAAACCATCAACAGGGCCCCATAGTCCTGACCATTCGTCCCCACGAACACCCCTGTTCGCGAACCCCGCAACCCCCCCGGATCAACCCCTGCCCGCTCCACCACCTCCCACGACGCCTCCAACAACAACCGCTGCTGCGGATCCATCGCGGAGGCTTCCCGGGGCGAGATGCCGAAGAAGGCCGCATCGAAGTCCGCCGCGTCGTACAGGAATCCGCCCTGGTCGGAGTACGTGGTGCCGGGGTGCGCCGGGTCGGGGTCGTAGAGGCGGTCGAGGTCCCAGCCGCGGTTGGTGGGGAAGTCGCCGATGGCGTCGACGCCATCGGCGACGAGCCGCCACAGCCGATCCGGGTCGTCGGCCCCGCCCGGGTAGCGGCAGGACATGGCGACGATGGCGATCGGCTCGTCGTCGTCCACGGTGGTGGCGGCGGTCGGGGCCGGCGCGGCGGCGGCGCCGAAGAGGCCGGTGAGCAGGTGGCGGGCCAGCACGACCGGGTTGGGGTGGTCGAAGACGAGGGTGGTGGGCAGCGCCTGCCCGGTGGCGGCCACCAGCCGGTTGCGCAGCTCCACGGCGGTCAGCGAGTCGAAGCCGAGGTCCCGGAACGCCGTGCCGGCCGGGACGGCGGCGGCCCCGCCGTCGTGGCCGAGCACGTCGGCGGCCAGTTCCCGGACCAGGTCGGCGACGGTCTCCTCGCGCCGGGCGGCGGTCAGCCCGGTCAGCCGGCGGCGCAGGGTCGCCGCGGGGCCCTCGTCGCCGTCGTCGACGGGCGCGCCGCCGTCGAGGGCGGCCCGCGCCTCCGGTACGCCGTCGAGCAGCGGTCGCCGACGCGCCGACGCGTACGCGGGGGCGAAGCGGGACCAGTCGACGTCGGCGACGGTGACGGCGACGTCGTCGTGGTCGAGGGCCTGTTGCAGGGCGCCCATCGCCACGGCGGGGTCCATCGCGGGCAGGCCACGGCGGCGCAGCCCCTGGTCGGAGTCGGCGTCGTGCATGCCGCCGTCGGCCCACGGGCCCCAGGCGACGGCGGTGCCGGCCCGGCCGTCGGCGCGCCGCTGCTGCACGAGCGCGTCGAGGTACGCGTTGCCGGCCGCGTAGCCGGCCTGCCCGGCGCTGCCCCAGGTCGCGGCGATGGACGAGTAGACGAGGAAGGCGTCGAGCTCCCGGTCGGCGAGCAGGTCGGCGAGGTGGGTGGCCCCGGCGGTCTTACCTGCGGTCACCTCGGCCAGCTCGGCCGGGGTGATGGCGGCCAGCGGGGTGGCCTGGGCGATGCCGGCGGTGTGCACGACGACGCGGACGGGCGGGCCGTCGGCCTCGATCCGGTCGAGCAGGTCGGCGAGGGCGGCGCGGTCGGCGATGTCGCAGGCGGCCACGGTGACCCGAGTGCCGAGGGCGGTCAGCTCGGCCTCCAGCTCGGCGGCGCCGGGGGCGGCGGGTCCGCGCCGGCTGGCCAGCACCACGTGTTCGGCGCCGGCGGCGGCGAGCCAGCGTGCGGCGCGGGCGCCGAGGCCGCCGGTGCCGCCGGTGATCAGCGCGGTGCCGGTGGGCGTGAACCGGCGTACCGGGGGGCGGTCGCCGACGGCGGCGCGGACCAGGCGGCGGGCGAAGACGCCGGGGCCGCGTACAGCGAGCTGGTCCTCGCCGCCCGCGCCGGTGAGGATCGCGGCGAGCCGGCCGGCGGCGCGGTCGTCGGGGTGGGTCGGCAGGTCGACCAGGCCGCCCCAGCGGTGCGGGGCCTCGACGCCGACGACCCGGCCGAGGCCCCAGATCGCGGCCTGCGCGGGGTCGGCGAGCCGGTCGTACGAGGCGGCGGCGACGGCGCCCCGGGTGACCAGCCACAGCGGGGCGTCGATGCCGGCGTCGCCGAGCGCCTGGACCAGGGTGAGGGTGGCGGGCAGGCCGGGCAGGGCGGCCCGGCCGGCGGTCGGCGGTTCCCCGGCGAGCAGGGAGACCACCCCGGCGACGTCGGACCCGGCGAGGGCGGCGGCGAGGGCGGCCCGGTCGGCGTCGGGGGCGACGGCCAGCGGCAGCGGTGCGGCCCCGGCGGCGGTGAGCGCGGCCCGGACGGTCCGGACGGCCGGGTCGTCGTCCGCGCCGACGGGCAGGGCGAGCAGCCAGGTGCCGGTGAGCCGGCCGGCGGCCGGTTCGGCGGTGACCTGCCAGTCGGCCCGGTAGCGCCAGCCGTCGAGCAGCGAATGTTCCTGCCGCTGCCGCCGCCAGTCGGCGAGGACGGGCAGCAGGGTGCGCAGGGACTCGGCGGCGGCCTCGTCGTCGACGGCCAGGGTGTCGCGCAGGGCGTCCAGGTCGGCCCGTTCGACGGCGTCCCAGAAGCGCCGGTCGAGCAGCCCGGTCGCGGTGGCGGCGGGGTCGGCCGGTTCCTCGGCCGGCACCCAGTAGTGCTGCTGCTCGAACGGGTAGGTGGGCAGGCCGACGAGGCGGCCGGGCCGGTCGGCGAGCAGGTCGGCCCAGGCCACGGGCGTGCCGGCGACGTGCAGCCGGGCGAGCGCGCCGAGCAGGGCACGACGTTGCGGGCGGTCCCGGCGCAGCACCGGCACGACCACGGCGGGGGCGACGTCGGGGGCCGCCTCGACGGTGGCGAGCGTCTCCTCGACGGCGGCGGTGAGGACGGCGTCGGGGCCGACCTCGACGAAGGTGCCGACGCCGTGGGCCCGCAGGGCGCGCACGCCGTCGGCGAAGCGGACGGCCTCGCGGACGTGCCGCACCCAGTACCCGGGGGTGCGCAGCTGCGCCGGGTCGGCCAGCTCGCCGGTCAGGTTGGACACGATCGGCAGGGCGGGGGCGCGCAGGTCGAGGCCGGCGACGACGGCGGCGAACTCGGCGAGCATCGGCTCCATCAGGGGGCTGTGGAAGGCGTGGCTGACCCGCAGCCGGCGCACCTTCACCCCCCGCCCGGTCCAGAGTTCGGCCAGCTCGTCGACGGCCGGGCCGGCGCCGGAGACGACGACGGAGGCGGGCCCGTTGACGGCGGCGACGGCGACCCGGTCGGTCAGCCCCTCCAGGGAGGCGGCGACGTCGGCCTCGGCGGCGGCGACGGCGAGCATCGCCCCGCCGGCCGGGAGGGCCTGCATGAGCCGGCCCCGGGCCGCGACCAGGGCGGCGGCGTCGGCGAGGGTGAGCACGCCGGCCACGTGGGCGGCGGTGATCTCACCGATCGAGTGCCCCGCGACCAGGTCGGGGGCCAGCCCCCAGGAGCCGAGCAGCCGGTGCAGCGCCATCTCGACGGCGAAGAGCCCGGCCTGGGTGAACACGGTCTGGTCGAGCAGCGCCGCGTCGTCGGTGCCGGGCGGGGCGAACAGGGCGGGCTTCAGCGGCCGGGGCAGGTGCGGGTCGAGGTGGGCGCAGGCCTCGTCGAGCGCCGCCGCGAAGACGGGGTACGCCTCGGCCAGCTCGCGGCCCATGCCGGCGCGCTGGGCGCCCTGGCCGGAGTACAGGAACGCGACGGCGCCCCGGTCGGCGGCGGCGCCGGTGACCAGGCCGGGGGCGGGCCGGTCGTCGGCGAGGGCGGTCAGGGCGGTGAGTAGGCCGGCGGAGTCGTCGGCGAGGACGACCGCGCGGTGTTCGAGGGGGGACCGGGACACCGCCGACGTCCAGGCGACGTCGGCGGGGCGCGGGCTGGCGTCGGCGGCGAGGTGGGCGGCCCAGCGCTCGGCCTGGCGGCGCAGCCCGGTGCGGGTACGGCCGGTGAGCAGCACCGGCGCGGGGCCGGGCGGTTCGGGCCGCTCGTCGGTGCCGGCGGGCTCCTCGGGCTGTTCGAGGATGAGGTGGGTGTTGGTGCCGCTCATCCCGAACGAGGACACGGCGGCCCGGCGGGGCCGGTCCACGGCCGGCCACGGGGTCGCCTCGGTGACCAGGGTGACCGCGCCGGCGGACCAGTCGACGTGCGGGGTGGGCCCGTCGACGTGCAGGGTGGCGGGCACGGTCCCGTGCCGCATGGCCAGCACCATCTTGATGACGCCCGCGATGCCGGCGGCTGCCTGGGTGTGGCCGATGTTCGACTTGATCGACCCGAGCAGCAGGGGCGCGGCGTCACCCCGCTCCTGCCCGTACGTGGCCAGCAGCGCCTGCGCCTCGATCGGGTCGCCGAGGACGGTGCCGGTGCCGTGCGCCTCGACCACGTCCACGTCGGCCGTGGACAGTCGCGCGCCGGCCAGCGCCTGGCCGATCACCCGCTGCTGGGAGGGCCCGTTGGGGGCGGTGAGGCCGTTGGACGCGCCGTCCTGGTTGACGGCGGAGCCCCGGATCACCGCGAGGACGGGGTGGCCGTTGCGGCGGGCGTCGCTGAGGCGTTCCAGCAGCAGCATGCCGACGCCCTCGGACCAGCCGGTGCCGTCGGCGGACGCGGCGAACGACTTGCACCGGCCGTCGGCGGCCAGCCCGCGCTGCCGGGAGAACTCGACGAACGGGCCGGGGGTGGCCAGCACGGTCGCGCCGCCGGCCAGGGCGAGGCCGCACTCGCGCTGACGCAACGCCTGGCAGGCGAGGTGGATGGCGACGGACGCCGACGAGCAGGCGGTGTCCACGGTGACCGTGGGGCCCTCCAGCCCGAACGTGTACGCCAGCCGCCCGGAGACGACGCTGGCGGCGGTGCCGGTGAGCACGTACCCCTCGACGCCGGGGGCGCGGTGCAGCACGGCGGCGTAGTCCTGGCCGGAGGTGCCGACGAACACGCCGGAGCGGCTGCCGCGCAGGGACAGCGGGGCGATGCCGGCCCGTTCGAACAGCTCCCAGGTGACCTCCAGCAGCAGCCGCTGCTGGGGGTCCATGGCGACCGCCTCGCGGGGGGAGACGCCGAACAGGGCGGCGTCGAACTTCCCCGCGTCGTGCAGGAACCCGCCGGAGCTGGTGGTCGAGGTGCCGGGCCGGTCGGGGTCGGGGTGCTGGAGGCGGTCCAGGTCCCAGCCCCGGTCGGTGGGGAAGCCGCCGATGGCGTCCCCGCCGGTGGAGACGAACGACCACAGGTCCTCGGGCGAGTTGATGCCGCCCGGGTAACGGCAGCTCATCGCGACGATCGCCACCGGCTCGGACTCCTCGGCGGTGACCTCGCGCAGCCGTTGGCGGGTCTGCTGCAGCTCGGCGACGACCCGCGTCAGGTATTCGCGCAGCCGCTCTTCGTCCGCCATGACTTCTCGCTTTCTCGTGACACCCACAGGTCCGTGCCGGGCGGGTCAGGACAGCCCGAGGTCCTGGTCGATGAGGTCGAACAGCTCCTGGTTGCTGGCCACCCGCAGCCGGTCCGCGACCTCGGCGGTCTCCTCCCGGGGCGGCTCGGCGGCACCGAGCCGTTCGAGGAGGTGGTGCAGCCGCAGGGTGATCCGGACCCGGCCGGTGTCGTCCGGGTCGCGCCGGGCCAGGGCGCTTTCCAACTGGTCGAGTTCGGCCAGGGTCGGCAGCGCCTCCACCGACGCCTCGCTGAGCAGTTCGGACCGCAGGTGTTCGGCCAGGGCCAGCGGGGTCGGGTAGTCGAAGACCACCGAGCTGGGCGGGTTGAGTCCGGTCAGCCGGGCCAGCTTCCCGCGCAGCTCCACGGCGGTCAGCGAGTCGAAGCCGAGGTCCCGGAAGGGCCGGGTGCTCTCCACCGCGTACGGGCTGTCGTGGCCGATGACCTCGCCGGCCGCGGTGCGGATCAGGTCGACCAGCACCCGGTTCTGCTCGGCCTGGGTCAGCTCGCCGAGCCGCTTTCGCAGTTCGGTGGCGACCTGGTCGCCGTCGGAGGCGTCGGCCCGGTCGGCGGCGGCCTGGGCGGCCACCTCGGCGAGGTCGCCGATCAGCGGGCGGGGGCGGGCGGAGGCGAAGACGGGCGCGAACCGGTCCCAGTCGACGTCGGCGACGGTGAGGACGGCGTCGTCGCCCTCGATGCCGGCACGCAGGGCGGCCATCGCCGGCTCCCGGTCGAGCAGGGACACCCCGCGCCGGCTCATCGCGGCGGCGTGCGCGTCGGTCACCATGCCGCCACCGGCCCACGGCCCCCAGTTGACGGACAGGACCCGGGCACCCGAGGCGGGCCGGGACTGCGCGAAGGCGTCCAGGAAGGCGTTGCCGGCGGCGTACGCGCCGTGGTCGCCGACGCCCCAGACGGCCGCGATGGACGAGAAGTGCACGACCAGTTCCAGCGGCCCGGGGTCGAGGAGCTCGTCGAGGTGCCGGGCACCGGCGATCTTGCCGGACACCACGTCGGCGAGGTCCGCCCCGCTGACCGCGGCGATCGGGTTGAGCCGGCCCACCCCGGCGGCGTGCACCAGCGCCTGCACGGTCTCGCCGTCGGCGCGCAGGCCGGCCAGGAGGGCCGCGACCGCGTCCCGGTCGGCCAGGTCGCAGGCCAGGACGCGGGCCTGCGCGCCGAGCGCGGCCAGCTCCGCGACCGCCTCGTCGGCGCCGGGGGCGTCGGAGCCGCGCCGGCTGACCAGCAGCAGCCGCTGCGCGCCGTGCCGGGCGAGCCACCCGGCGGCGTACCGGCCGACGGCGCCGGTGCCGCCGGTGACCAGGACGGTGCCGGGCGGCTGCCAGCCGGGGCCGCCCGTCCGCTCGGGGCGCGGCGCGCGGGCGAGCCGCCGCAGGTACGCCCCGGCGGGGCGGACGGCGATCTGGTCCTCGCCTGCGGCGCCGGTCAGCGCCGCGAGGACATCCTCGACGGCGGCGTCGTCCAGGCTGGCCGGCAAATCCAGCAGGCCACCCCACTGCCGGGGGTGTTCCAGCGCGGCGACCAGGCCGAGCCCCCAGGTGGTGGCCTGGGCGGGGTTGGCGACCGGGTCGTCGGCGCCGGTGCCGACGGCCTGCCGGGTGAGCAGCCACAGCGGCGTCGGAGGCAGGGCGTCGGTGACGGCCTGGATCAGGGCGAGGTTCGCGGTCAGGCCGACGGGAACGGCCGGCCGGTCGGGGTGGGGCCGCTCGTCGAGGGCGAGCAGGGAGACGACCCGGGTCGGCGGTACGCCGTCGAGCAGCCCGGCGAGGGCGGCGCGGTCGGCCGTGGCCGGGTCGACGGGGAGCAGCCGGGGGGTGCCGCCGCGGGCGGCGACGAGCGCGGCGAGCCGGTCGGCGACGTCCTGGCCGGCGGCGGTGTGCACCAGCGTCCAGTCGCCGCCGGCGGCCCCGGCGGCGAGCGGCTGGGGCCGCCAGGTGACCCGGTACCGCCAGCCGTCGACCAGGGTGTCCTCCCGCTGCTGGCGACGCCAGGCGGCGAGGTCCGGCAGCAGGTCGCGCAGCGGCCGGTCCGGGTCCACGCCGAGCCGGCCGGCGAGCGTGTCGCCGTCGCCGTCCACCACGGCCCGCCAGAACGCGGAGTCGGTGTCGTCGCCGGCCGGGCCGGGGGCGTCGGCCGGGGCGGCGTGGAGGGTGGGCCAGAACCGTTGGTGCGCGAACGCGTACGTGGGCAGGTCCACCGGGCCGGCGCCGGGCAGCAGCGCCGGCCAGCGCACGGCGGTCCCCTGGCAGTGCAACCGGGAGAGGGCGCCGAGCAGGGTGGACACCTCGTCCTGGCCGGGCCGCTGCACGCCGGTGACGGTGACCGGCGCGTCGGCGGGGAGCGCGTCGGCGGTCAGGGCGGTGAGCACCGTGTCGGGACCGACCTCCAGGAACCGGGTCACCCCGTGGGCGTGCAGGTGGGTGACGGTGTCGGCGAACCGGACAGCCTCGCGGACGTGTCGGACCCAGTAGTCGGGGCTGCACATCTCGTCGGCGTCGACGACCGTGCCGGTCAGGTTCGACACGACGGGCACGGCCGGCGGGGCGTACGTGAGGGTCGCGGCGACGGCCGCGAACTCGGCGAGCATCGGCTCCATCAGCGGGCTGTGGAAGGCGTGGCTGACCCGCAGCCGCTTGGTCCGCACGCCGAGGGCGGTGAAGTGGTCGGCCAGCTCGGTCAGCGCGTCCAGTTCCCCGGCGACGACGACGGCGGCCGGCCCGTTGACGGCGGCCACGGCCACCCGACCGGCGTACCCGGTGAGGGCCTGGGCGACGTCCACCTCGGCCGCCGCGACGGCGAGCATGCCGCCGCCTGCGGGCAGCGCCTGCATGAGCCGTCCCCGGTTGCCGACGAGCGCGCAGGCGTCCGGCAGGGTCAGCACCCCGGCGACGTGCGCGGCGACGATCTCGCCGACGGAGTGGCCGGCCACGAAGTCGGGTCGGATCCCCCAGTGTTCGAGGAGGCGGTACAGCGCCACCTCGACGGCGAACAGCCCGGCCTGGGTGAACACGGTCTGGTCGAGCAGGTCGGCGTCGGCGGTGCCGGGTTGGGCGAACAGCACCGGGCGCAGCGGCCGGGGCAGGTACGCGTCGAGGTGCTGGCACGCCTCGTCCACGGCGCGGGCGAAGACGCCGAACGCGTCGTACAGCCGGCGGCCCATCCCGGCGTGCTGGGCGCCCTGCCCGGAGAACAGCACCGCGAGGGCCCCGCCGGTCTCGGCGACGCCCCGGGTGAGGCCGGGGTGGCCCTGCCCGGCGGCGAGGGCGCGCAGCCCGGCGAGGGCGGCGTCCCGGTCGGCGGCGAGCAACACCGCGCGGTGCCGCAGCGGGGAGCGGCCGGTGGCCAGTCCCCGGGCGACGTCCGCGTCGGGGGTGGGGTGCCCCGGCAGCCAGTCGGCGAGCCGGGCGGCCTGCTCACGCAGGCTGTCCGCGCCGTCGGCGGTGACGACCCAGGGCAGCACCGGCGGCCCGGCGGCGGGCCGGGCGGTGGCGGCGGGCACGGGCGGTTCGGCGGGGGCCTGTTCGAGGATGACGTGCACGTTGGTGCCGCTCACCCCGAACGACGACACGCCGGCCCGGCGGGGCCGGTCCACCTCGGGCCACGGCTGCGGCTCGGTGAGCAGGGCGACCGCGCCGGCGGACCAGTCGACGTGCGGGGAGGGCTCGTCCACGTGCAGCGTGGGCGGCAGCAGGTCGTGCCGCATCGCCATGATCATCTTGATCACGCCGGAGACGCCGGCGGCGGCCTGGGTGTGACCGATGTTCGACTTCACCGAGCCGAGCCACAGCGGCCGGTCCGCCGGCCGGTCCCGCCCGTACGTGGCGAGCAGCGCCTGCGCCTCGATCGGGTCGCCGAGCCGGGTGCCGGTGCCGTGCCCGTCGACGACGTCCACGTCGGCGCCGGCGAGCCGGGCGTTGGCGAGGGCCTGCCGGATGACCCGCTCCTGGGCGGGGCCGTTGGGCGCGGTGAGGCCGTTGCTCGCGCCGTCCTGGTTCATCGCGGAGCCGCGGACCACGGCGAGGATGCGGCGGCCGTCGCGCTGGGCGTCGGAGAGGCGCTGGAGCAGCACCAGGCCGACGCCCTCGCCCCAGCCGGTGCCGTCGGCGGCCCCGGCGAACGACTTGCACCGGCCGTCGAGGGCCAGCCCCCGCTGGCGGGCGAACTCCAGGAACGGGCCGGGGGTGGCCATCACGGTGACGCCGCCGGCGACGGCGAGGTCACACTCGCCCTGCCGCAGCGACTGGCAGGCCAGGTGCAGCGCCACCAGGGAGGACGAGCAGGCGGTGTCGACGCTGACGGCGGGGCCCTGCAACCCGAAGTGGTACGCCAGCCGGCCGCTGATGACGGCGGCGGCGTTGCCGGTGGCTTGGTAGCCCTCGGTCTCGACCCGCGCGGCGAGCAGCAGGGTCGCGTAGTCCTGCCCGTTGGTGCCGACGAACACGCCGGTGCCGGTCTCCCGCAGGTCGGCGGGGGCGGTGCCGGACCGCTCGAACAGCTCCCAGGCGCTCTCCAGCAGCAGCCGCTGCTGCGGGTCCATGACCAGCGCCTCGCGCGGGGAGATGCCGAACAGGGCGGCGTCGAAGCCGGTGGCGTCGGCGAGGAAGCCGCCCTCCCGGACGTACGAGGTGCCGGGCCGGTCCGGGTCGGGGTGGTAGATGGCGTCCAGGTCCCAGCCCCGGTCGGCGGGGAACTCGGCGATGCCGTCGCGGCCCTCGCTGACCAGCCGCCACAGGTCCTCGGGGCTGCCTACCCCACCGGGGAACCGGCAGCTCATCGAGACGACGGCGATCGGCTCGTCGAGGGCGGTGGCGGCCCGCACGGGCGCGACCGCCGGGGCGTCGTCGCCGGTGAGCCGGTCGGCCAGGTGGTCGGCCAGGGCGCCGGGCGTCGGGCGGTCGAACACCAGCGTCGCCGGCAGGGTCTCGCCGACGGCCTCGGCGAGCCGGTTGCGCATCTCGACGGCGCTGAGCGAGTCGAAGCCGATCTCCCGGAACGACCGGTCCGCGGCGAGGGCCTCCGCCGACGGCAGCCGGAGCACCGCCGCGGCGTGCACCCGGACCAGGTCCAGCAGGACCCGGCGGCGGTCCGGCGCGGCGAGCCCGGCGAGGCGGGCGCGCAGCGGCGAGTGGGCGGCCGGGGCGTCGCCGGCCGGGGCGGCGGCGAGCAGCCGCGCCACCTCCGGCACGTCCCCGATCAGCGGCCGGGGGCGGGCCAGCGTGTAGGTGTGCAGGAACCGGTCCCAGGCGATGTCCGCGACGGTGAGCGTGGTCTCGTCGTGGGCGAGCGCGTCGGCCAGCACGGACACCGCGAGGTCGGGGCGCATCGCCCGGACGCCGGAGCGGAACATCTGGTCCGCGGCGCCCTCGGCGTCGACCATGCCGCCGCCGTCCCAGGCGCCCCAGGCGACGGCGGTGCCCGGCCGGCCCCGGCGGCGGCGGTCCTCGGCGAACGCGTCGAGGAACGCGTTGCCGGCGGCGTAGCCGCCCTGGTGCCCGCCGCCCCAGACGCCCGCTCCGGAGGAGAACAGCACGAACGCCGTCAGGTCGTCGCCGAACACCTCGTCGAGGTGCACCGCGCCGGACACCTTGGCCCGCAGGGCGTCCGCCAGCTCCGCCGGGCCGAGGGCCGCGACGGGTCCGGCGTGGGCCACCCCGGCGGTATGGAACACGGCGTCGACGCGGACGCCCTGCGCGGCGAGGTCGACGGCGAGCGCCCGCAGCGCCTCGGCGTCGGCGACGTCGCAGGCGGCGACGGTGACGGTGGTTCCGGCCGCGCCGAGTTCCGCCGCCAGCTCGGCGGCGCCGGGGGTGGCCGGGCCCTGGCGGCCGGTCAGCACCAGCCGGGCGGCGCCCTCCCGGGCCAGCCAGCGGGCCACCTGCGCCCCGATCGAGCCGAGGCCGCCGGTGACCAGGACGGTGCCGCCCCGGGGGCGCCAGCCGTCGGCCGGGGCGCGGTCGGCGCGGGCCCGGACGAGCCGGCGGGCGAACACCCCGGACGGGCGCACCGCGAGCTGGTCCTCGGCGTCGACGCCGGCCAGCACTGCCACGAGCCGGGCCCGGTCCCGCGGGTCCAGCTCCGTGGGCAGGTCCACCAGGCCGCCCCAGCGGTCGGGGTGTTCCAGGGCGACCACCCGGCCGAGGCCCCAGACCGTCGCCTGGCCGGGACGGTCGAGCGGGTCTGCCCGGCCGGTGCAGACGGCTCCGGTGCTGGCGCACCACAGCGGGGCGTCGATTCCGGCGTCGCCGAGGGCCTGGACGAGGGCGACCGTGCCGGCGAGGCCGGCGGGCAGCACGGGCTGCTCCGGGTGCGGGTCGTCGTCGAGCGCGAGCAGGGAGAGCACCCCGCCGACCGGTGCGGCGTCCCCGATGGCCCGCCCGAGCTGGTCGGCCAGCGCCGCCCGGTCCGGGTCGGTCACGGTGACCCGGACGACGTCCGCGCCGCCCTCGGCGAGGGCCGTGTCGGCGGCGGCGACCAGCGGGTGGTCGGCCCGGCCGGCCGGCACCACCAGCAGCCAACGGCCGGACAGGGCCGCGTCGGCGGGGGTGGGCAGCGGCTTCCAGGTCACCCGGTACCGCCAGGAGTCCACCATGGACTCGTCGTGGCGGCGGCGCCGCCAGGAGGAGAGCAGCGGCAGCGCCGGGTCGAGGGACCGGGCGTCCGTCTCGTCGATCCGCATGGCGGCGGCGAGCGCCCGGGGGTCGGCCTGTTCCACGGCCGCCCAGAACTGCCGGTCCGTGTCGTCCCCACCGGCCGGGCCGGTCGGGGTCGCGGCCTGCGGCCAGTACCGCTGCCGCTGGAAGGCGTAGGTGGGCAGCTCCACGGCCGGGCCGGTGCGGGCGCCGAGGATCGCCGCCCAGTCCACGGGCACGCCGTGCACGTACAGCTCGGCGAGGGCGGTGACCAGCGCCGGCCAGCCGGGGGCGGCACCGGTGTCCACCACGACGGCGTCGTGCCCGGCGTCGGCCACGGTGCGCCGCAGACCGGCGCTGAGCACGAGGCTCGGGGCCACCTCCAGGAAGACCTGATGTCCCGCGTCGAGCAGGGCCCGCACGACGCCCTCGTTGTCGGCGTCGGCGCGCAGGCCCCGGTACCAGTCGGCGGCGTCGAGGCCGGCGGTGTCGACCTGTCCCCCGGTGGACGCGGAGTGCAGCGGCACCTCGGCCGCGCGGAGGGTGATCCCGGCCAGCTCGGCCGCCGGGTCGTGCGGCGCGGCGGAGCCGTCGGCGGCCGGGGGCCGGCTGCCGAGGGCGATCACCTTCGCGGCGTCCGCCAGCGACAGCGCCCCGGCCACACAGGCCGCCGCGACCTCGCCCGCGCCGTGTCCGAGCACGGCGGCGGGTCGTACGCCGAGGGAACGCCACAGCCGGGCCAGCGCAACCGTCACGGCCCACCGGGCGGGCTCCGCCACCCCGGGGCGGGTCGGCGACGGGGCGTCGTCGGTGCCACGCAGCACGGCGGTGAGCGACCAGTCGACCCAGGGGGCGAGGGCCGCCTCGCACTCGGCGACGGATTCGGCGAAGACCGGCGACCGGTCCAGCAGATCGGTCACCGCGCCGGCCCACTGCTCCGCATCGCCGGGGAGGACGAGGACGGGGTCGCCGCCGCGCAGCGCCGCGCCGGTGACCGCCGTCGGGGCGTCGTCGCCGAGGCGGAACGCGTCCAGCGTCCGCAGCAGGCCGGCGGTGTCCCGGCCGAGCAGCACGGCGCGGTACGGGAACGCGGCCCGGGTGGTGACCAGGGCGTGCGCGACGTCGGCGGGCTCGATCTCGGGGTGCGCCGCGAGGTGCTCGCGCAGCCGGGCGGCCTGTTCCCGCAGCGCCGGGCCGTCGGCGGCGGACAGCACGAGGAGTACGACGCCGGTACGCGGCGCAACGACCGTCCTGCCCTCGATGACGGGGGCGGGCGGCTGCTCGATGATGACGTGCGCGTTCGTGCCGGAGATCCCGAACGACGACACGGCCGCCCGACGGGGCCGGTTCACCGCGGGCCACGGGGTGGCCTCCGTGGCCAGGGTGACCGCGCCGGCCGTCCAGTCGATGTGCGGGGACGGCTCGTCGACGTGCAACGTCGCCGGCACCACACCGTGCCGCATCGCCATGATCATCTTGATGATGCCGGCCACCCCGGCGGCAGCCTGCGTGTGCCCGATGTTCGACTTCACCGACCCCAGAAGCAGCGGCCGATCCTTAGACCGGTCCTGCCCGTAGGTGGCGAGCAGCGCCTGCGCCTCGATCGGGTCACCCAGCGTGGTGCCCGTGCCGTGCGCCTCGACGGCGTCCACATCGGTCGTCGTCAGGCGGGCGTTGGCCAGCGCCTGCCGAATCACCCGCTGCTGCGACGGACCATTCGGCGCGGTGAGCCCGTTCGACGCACCGTCCTGGTTCACGGCGGTGCCCCTGACGACGGCCAGGATGTTCCGCCCCTCGCGCTGCGCGTCGGACAGCCGCTGCACCAGCAGGACGCCCACACCCTCCGACCAGCCCGTGCCATCGGCGGCAGCGGCGAACGACTTGCACCGGCCGTCCTGCGACAAGCCACGCTGACGCGAGAACTCGATGAACGTACCGGGAGTGGCCATCACCGTCACACCACCAGCCAACGCCAGATCACACTCACCCGACCGCAACGCCTGCACCGCCAGATGCAACGCCACCAACGACGACGAACACGCCGTATCCACCGTCACCGCCGGCCCCTCCAGGCCGAACGTGTACGCCACCCGACCCGACAACACACTGCCCGAGTTACCGGTACCGATGTACCCCTCCACCTCGCCCGGCACGTCCATCAGCACGGAGGCGTAGTCGTGGTACATCACACCCGCGAACACGCCGGTCCGGCTGCCCCGCACCCGCTGCGGGTCCACGCCCGCCGACTCGAACGACTCCCACGACGCCTCCAACAGCAACCGCTGCTGCGGATCCATCGCCAGAGCCTCACGGGGACTGATCCCGAAGAAGCCGGGATCGAACTCGGCCGCCCCGTACAGGAAGCCGCCGTGCCGGGTGTAGGAGCTGCCCGGGCGGTCGGGGTCCGGGTCGAACAGGGTCTCCAGGTCCCAGCCCCGGTCGGCCGGGAACTCCCCGATCCCCTCGCCGCCGCCGGCCAGCAACGCCCAGAGCTGCTCGGGCGTCTCCACCCCGCCCGGGTACCGGCAGGCCATGCCCACGATCGCGATCGGCTCGTCGAGGCCGGTGCCGGTCGTCCGCGCGCCCGACGCGGCGACGGCGCTGCCGGCCCCGGCCAGTTCGTCATGTACGTGGGCGGCCAGCGCCTGCGGGGTCGGGTAGTCGAACACCAGCGTCGAGGGCAGCCGCAGGCCGCTGGCCGCGTTCACCCGGTTGCGCAGGTCCACCGCCGTCAGCGAGTCGAACCCGAGTTCCCGGAACGCCCGGTCGGCCGGCACCGACTCCGCCCCACCATGCCCGAGCACCTGGGCGACGAGACCCCGGATCAGCACGTCGACCTGGGCGCGAGCCTCCTCGGGGGCCAGGCCGGCGATGCGGGTGGCCCAGGTGGCCCCCTGTCCCGCCTGGCGGCGGGTGGTGGTCGCCCCGACCAGGGTGCGCAGCATCGGCGGCACCATGCCGGTGCCGGCCGAGGCCCGCAGGGCGGCCACGTCGATCACGGCCGGCACGAGGGCCGCCCAGTCCCCCGCGACCGCCGCGTCGAACAGCGCCAGGCCGGTCTCGGCGCTCATCGCGGCGAGGCCACCCCTGGTCGTCGACCGGGTCCGCTCGGCCTCGCCGAGGGACGCCGCCATCCCGGGGGTGTCCCACATGCCCCACGCCAGCGACACCGCCGGCAGGCCCGCCTGCCGCCGGTGCACCGCGAGGGCGTCCAGGAACGCGTTGCCCGCCGCGTACGCCGCCTGACCCGGCGAACCCAACACCCCGGCGATCGACGAGAACAACACGAACAGGTCCAGGTCCAGCCCGGCCGTGGCCTCGTGCAGGAACCAGCCCGCCGACACCTTCGGCGCCAACACCCCCGCCAACCGCTCCGCACTGATCCCCGACACCACACCGTCGTCCAACACACCCGCCGTGTGCACCACACCCGCAAGCCGGCCCGCCGAGGCGACCAGCGCGAACACCTGATCCCGGTCCGTCACGTCACACGCCACCACCCGAGCCGACGCGCCCAGCCCGGCCAGCCGCTCCACCAGCTCGGCCGCGCCCGCAGCGTCAGGGCCACGCCGCGACACCAGCACCAACGACCGCACCCCGTGCGCGACCACCAGGTGCTCCGCGACGAGGGCACCCAGCGAGCCGGTGCCGCCGGTCACCAGCACCGTGCCCTCACCCACCACGGGTGACGGGTCCGGCGCGGACGCGCGTACCAGGCGCGGAGCGAGGACCTCGCCGGCCCGGACCGCGACCTGGCCGCCGGTGGCGAGCGGTTCGTCCGCCACCCGGGCGAGCAGGCCCAGCACCGCCGCATCGGCGTCGGCGTCGACATCCGCGAGGACGATCCGGCCCGGGTGTTCCGACTGCGCCGACCGCAGCAGGCCCCACACCGCAGCGCCCGCCAGGTCGGTCACCTCGTCGCCGTCCCGGGCGGCAACCGCGCCCCGGGTCACCACGACCAGCCTCGACTCCGCGAGGGCGTCTGCGGCCAGCCAGGACCGCACGACAGCCAGCACGCCGGACGTGGCCTCGCGCACCGACTCCGGGACCGCCACGCCGGGGACACCGGCGGGCACCGGCAGCACCAACGCCGACGGCACCGCCGCGCCCGCCGCTACCGCGTCCACCACCGCAGCCACATCCGGGTACGAGACCAGCCCACCCCGGGCCGCCACCTCGCCGGCCGGCCCGGCAACGCCTCCGTCGCCGACACTGTGGAGCTGCCCCGCCTGCGCTACCAGCGACCCCCACCCGGCCGCGTCGCCCACACTGTGGAGCTGCCCCGGCTGCGCTACCAGCAGCGCCCACCCGGTCGCGTCGCCGGCGGAGACGGCCTCCTCGGCCTGCCACGCCACCTCGAACAACGACCGGGTGGCCGGGTTCGGGGCGGTCACCCCGGTCATCTCCCGCAACACCAGCGAGTCCACGGACACGACGGCCGCGCCCGACTCGTCGACCGCGACCAGCCGCACGCCGGAGCCCTCGCGGGTCAGCCGCACCCGCAGCACCGACGCCCCCGAGGCGTGCACCTGCACGCCGGTGAACGCGAACGGCACCCGGGGCGCGGTCGACTCCTCGAACAGCAGCGCGATCGGGTGCAGGGCGGCGTCCGACAGCGCCGGGTGCACCCCGAACGCCGCCGCGTCGCCCGCAGCCTGCTCCGGCAACGCCACCTCGGCGAACACCTCGCCACCGGCCGTCCAGAGCCGCCGCAGGCCCTGGAACACCGGCCCGTACGCCAGGCCCCGCTCCGCCACGGTCGGGTACCAGCCGGCGAGGTCCACCTCGGAAGCGCCGGCCGGCGGCCATTCGGCCAGCACCGGCTCGTCGGCCGACACCGGCTCCAGCTCGCCCTCGGCGTGCCGGACCCACTCGGGGTCGGCGTCCTCCTCCGGCTGGGAGTGCACGGTCACCGACCGCAGGCCGGAGGCGTCGGCCGCACCGACGCGCACCTGCACCCGCACCCCACCCGAGGCCGGCAACACCAACGGCGCAGCCACCGTCAGCTCCCGCACCCGCGACGCACCCACCTCGTCACCGGCCCGCACCGCCAACTCCACCAACGCCGTCCCGGGGACGACCACCACACCACCGACCACATGATCGGCCAACCACCCGTGCGTCGACACCGACAACCGACCGGTCAGCACCACCATGTCCTCGCCGGCCACCGACACGGCCGCGCCGAGCAGCGGGTGCCCGGCCGCGCCGAGGCCGGCCCCGGAGACGTCCATCCACCGGCCGGCGGGCTCCAGCCAGTACCGCTGGTGCTGGAAGGCGTACGTCGGCAGGTCGATTCGCTCGCCGCCGCCGGCGAGGAGGCGGGTCCAGTCGACGGCCAGGCCGTGGACGTGGAGCTGGGCGAGGGCCTCCAGGGCGGCCTGCGGCTCGGGCCGGTCGGGCCGGGACACCGCGACCAGCAGGGGCGCGGGCTCGTCGCCGGGCCGGTCGGCGAGGCAGCCCTGCGCCATGGCGGTGAGCACGCCGCCCGGGCCCAGCTCCAGGTAGGTGCCGACCTCCTCGGCGTGCAGACTGTTGACGGCGTCGGCGAAGCGCACGGCGCCCCGGACGTGCCGCACCCAGTACCGGGGGTCGCGGAGCTGCTCCGGCTCGGCGAGCCGGCCGGTCAGGTTGGACACCACCGGGATCGTCGGCGGGTGGTAGGTCAGCGTGTCCGCGACCGCCGCGAACTCCGCCAGCATCGGGTCCATGCGGACGCTGTGGAAGGCGTGGCTGACCCGCAGCCGGCGGGTCGGGGCTCCCCGGTCGGACCACACCCGCTGGAGTTCGTCGAGGGCGTCGACGTCCCCGGCGACCACGACGGCGGTGGGGCCGTTCACGGCGGCGATGTCGAGGCGGTCGGCCAGCCCGGCCAGGCTCGCGGCGACCGTGGCCTCGTCGGCGCCCACCGCGAGCATGCCGCCCCCGGCGGGCAGCGCCTGCATGAGCCGACCCCGCGCCGCAACCAGGGCGCACGCGTCGGCCAGGGAGAACACCCCGGCGACGTGCGCGGCGGCGATCTCCCCGATGGAGTGCCCGGCGACGAAGTCCGGGGCGAGGCCGAACGACTCGACGAGGCGGAACAGGGCCACCTCGACGGCGAACAGGCCGGCCTGGGTGAACACGGTCTGGTCCAGCAGCTCCGCCTCGGGCGTGCCCGGTGAGGCGAACATGACCTCCCGCAGCGGGCGCGGCAGCAGCGGGTCCAGGTGCCCGCACGCCTCGTCCAGGGCGGCGGCGAACACCGGGAACGCGGCGGCCAGCTCGCGACCCATGCCGGGACGCTGGGCGCCCTGGCCGGAGAAGAGGAACGCCACCCGGCCGCGCGGGGACGCCGACCCGGTGGTGACGGTGCCGTCCGGCTCCCCGTCGGCGAGGGCGCGCAGCCCGGCGATCAGGTCGTCGGGGCCCTCGGCCAGGACGACGGCCCGGTGTTCGAGGCCGGAGCGGCTGATCGAGGAGACGGCGACGTCCACCGGTCGGGGGGCGACGCCTCGGCCCCGGGCTGCGGGGGTGACGGCGACGCCGGATGCGGGGGTGACGGCGGACGCGGGGGTGACGGCTGCGCCGGCGACGCCGTCGTCGGCGGCGAGGTGGTCGGCCCACCGGGCGGCCTGCCCGGCGAGCGCCTCGGCGGTGCGGGCGGAGAGCAGCACCGGGGCCAGCGGCAGCGCCACCGGCCGGCCGGCCGGGGCGGCGTCGGCGGGCGGGGGGTCGTCGACCGGGGCCTGCTCCAGGATGACGTGGGCGTTCGTACCGCTGATGCCGAAGGACGACACGGCGGCCCGGCGCGGCCGGTCGGACGCCGGCCACGGGCGGGCCTCGGTCAGCAGCGAGACCTGGCCGGCGGTCCAGTCGATGTGCGGGGACGGCTCGTCGACGTGCAGGGTGCGCGGCATCGAGCCGTGCCGGATCGCCTCGATCATCTTGATCAGGCCGGCGGCGCCCGCCGCCGCCTGGGTGTGGCCGAGGTTCGACTTGATCGAGCCGAGCCACAGCGGCCCGCCCTCGCCCCGGTCCTGCCCGTACGTGGCGAGCAGCGCCTGCGCCTCGATCGGGTCGCCGAGGGTGGTGCCGGTGCCGTGGGCCTCGACCACGTCCACGTCCGCCGGGGAGAGCCGGGCGTTGGCCAGGGCCTGCCGGATCACCCGCTCCTGGGAGGGGCCGTTGGGGGCGGTGAGGCCGCTGCTGGCGCCGTCCTGGTTCACGGCGCTGCCGCGCACGACGGCGAGGATCCGGCGGCCGTCGCGGCGGGCGTCGGAGAGCCGCTGGAGCAGCAGCACGCCGACGCCCTCGGACCAGCCGGTGCCGTCGGCGGACGCGGCGAACGACTTGCACCGCCCGTCCGAGGCGAGGCCGCGCTGCCGGGAGAAGTCGGCGAAGGTGCCCGGGGTGGACATCACGGTCACGCCGCCGGCCAGCGCGAAGTCGCAGTCGCGCTGGCGCAGCGCCTGCACGGCGAGGTGCACCGCCACCAGCGACGACGAGCACGCGGTGTCGACGGTGACCGCCGGCCCCTCCCACCCGAAGGTGTACGCCACCCGGCCGGACACGACGCTGCCGGAGTTGCCGGTGCCGATGTACCCCTCGACGCCGTCGGGCAGGTCCAGCACCCGGGACGCGTAGTCGTGGTACATCACCCCGGCGAAGACGCCGGTGCGGCTGCCGCGCAGCCGCTGCGGGTCGAGGTCGGCGTGCTCGATCGCCTCCCACGAGGTCTCCAGCAGCAGCCTCTGGTGCGGGTCCATGGCCAGCGCCTCGCGGGGGCTGATGCCGAAGAAGCCCGGGTCGAACTGCGCCGCGTCGTAGAGGAACCCGCCCTGGCTGGTGTACGAGGTGCCCGGGTTGTCCGGGTCGACGTGGAACAGCCGCTCCAGGTCCCAGCCCCGGTCGGTGGGGAACTCGCCGACCCCGTCGCCGCCGGAGTCGACCAGGTCCCACAGCTCCGCCGGGCTGGACACCCCGCCCGGGAACCGGCACGCCATCCCGATGACGGCCATCGGCTCGCGGTCCTTGGCCTCCACCTCACGCACCCGCCGACGGGCGTCGCGCAGGTCGGCGGTCGCGCGCCGGAGGTAGTCGAGGAACTCAGCCTCAGTGGGCATCGGGCCACTCCGTATCGGGAATCGGGGTGCGGAACATGCCGGATCAGGCCGTGCCGAGTTCTTCGTCCAGGAAGCTGAAGATCTCCTCGGCGGACGCCGAGGACAGGCTCTCGTCGTCGCCGGTGGCGTCCTGGGTGCCGGAGCCGGTGTAGGTCCACAGGGAGAGCAGTTCGCGCAGCCGGTCGCCGACGGCGACCCGGTCGGCGTCGCCGTCGGCCACGGTCCGCATGACGTGCTCCAGCTTGTTCAGCTCGCCGAGCACCGTCAGCGCGGACGTGCTCCGCTCGGCCAGCAGCGCGCCCCGCAGGTGCTCGACGAGGGCCGCCGTGGTGGGCCGGTCGTAGATCAGCGTGGACGGCAGGCGCAGGCCGGTGGCCGCGTTGAGGCGGTTGCGGAACTCGACGGCGGTGAGCGAGTCGAAGCCGAGTTCGACGAAGCCGCGTTCGGCGTCGATGGACCGGATCGAGGCGTACCCGAGGACGGCGGCGGCGTGCGTGCGGACCAGGTCGGACAGCACCTGGTCGCGGTCGGCCTCGGCGGTGGCGGCGAGGGTGTCGCGCAGCGCCGCCGCCGGGTCGCGCTCGGCGGCGCGGGCCGCGCCCGTGGTCGCCGGGCGGACCAGCGACCGCAGCACCGGCGGCACCGCGGCGGGCCCGTGCCGGCCGATGAGGGCGAGGTCGAGGTTGACCGGTACGACGACGGGGTCGGCGAACCGCAACGCCTCGCTGAACAGGTCCATGCCCTCCTCGGCGGCGAGCGGGACGAAGCCGCCCCGGTTCATCCGGTCCTCGTCGACGTGCCCCGGCTGCCCGTCGCCGGTGTCGTTGGCCCACGGCCCCCAGGCCATGGAGGTGGCGGGCAGCCCCCGGTCGTGCCGGTGCTGGGCGAGCGCGTCGAGGAAGCAGTTGGCGGCGGCGTGGTTGGCCTGCCCGGGGCCGCCGAACAGGCCGGCGGCGGAGGAGAACAGCACGAACGCGGCCAGGTCCAGCTTCTCGGTCAGCTCGTGCAGGTGCCAGCCGGCGTCGACCTTGGGCCGGAGCACGGCGTCGAACCGGTCCGGGGTGAGGGCGCCGAGGATGCCGTCGTCGAGCACTCCGGCGGCGTGCACCACGCCGGTGAGCGGCCGGTCGGCGGGGAGCTGGTCGATCAGCAGGGCCAGCGCGTCGCGGTCGGTGACGTCGCAGGCGGCCACCCTGGCGGTCGTGCCCAGCTCGGCGAGTTCGTCGACGAGCGCCGCCACGCCGGGGGCGTTCCCGCCGGTGCGGCTGACCAGCAGCAGGTGGCGTACCCCGTGCCGGTCGGCCAGCCGGCGGGCCACCAGCCGGCCGAGCGCGCCGGTCGCGCCGGTCACCAGGACGGTGCCGGCGGCCAGGTCGGGGTCGGGCCGGTCGGCGGACGGCGGGCCGAGCCGGGTCAGCCGGGGGACGCGGAGCTGGCCGGCGCGCACCGCGAGCTGCGGCTCGCCGGTGGCGAGCGCCGCCGGCAGCAGGTCGGCGGCGGCCCGGTCGTCGTCGACGTCGACCAGCACGATCCGGTCGGGGTTCTCCGACTGGGCGCTGCGCAGCAGCCCCCACGCGGTGGCGGCGGGCAGGTCGGCGATCCGGTCGCCCGCGTCGACCCGGACGGCGGCGCGGGTGACCACCACCAGCCGGGCGGTGGCGAGGGTGTCCTCGGCGAGCCACTGCTGGGCGAGCGCGAGGGTGCGGTGGCTGACCCGGTGGGCCAGCCGGGCCGGGTCCGGCTCGCCCGGGTCCGACCCGCCGCAGGTGACGACCACCGCGTCGGGGACGGCCGCGCCGGCGCGCACCCCGGCGACCAGGGCGGCAAGGTCCGGGGATCGGTCGGCGGCGGGCCAGTCGTCGCCCAGGGCGACCAGCCGGTACGGGTTGTCGGCGCGGACCGCGTCGGGGGTGACCCAGTCGAGGCGGTGCAGGGACCGGGTGGCGGCGCGGCGGGCCGCGCTGAGCTGCTCGCCGGAGATGGGCCGCAGGACGAGGCCGGTGACGGCGGCGACCGGCGTCGCGCCGGTGTCGGTGACCGTCAACGCGATCGCCCCGGAACCGGTGGCGGTGAGCCGGATCCGCAGCTCCCGGGCTCGGGTCGGTCGGATCGTCACGCCGGTCCAGGCGAACGGCAGGCCGGGCCGGATGTCGGGGCCGCCCGTCGCGGGCGGCGGGGCGGCGTCGTCGGGGCCGGCCCCGGCGACGCTGGCGCCGATGGCGTGCAGCGCCGCGTCCAGCAGCGCGGGGTGCACCGAGAAGGCGGTGGTGTCGGTCGCCGCGTCGGCGTCCAGGGCCACCTCGGCGAGGATGTCGGTGCCGGAGCGCCACGCGGCGCGCAGGGACCGGAACACCGGGCCGTAGTGGTAGCCCTGCTCGGCGAGGCGGGTGTAGAGCCCGTCGAGGGCGATCGGCTCGGCGTCGGCGGGCGGCCACACGGCCGCCGGGGCGGGGGCCGGGTCCTCGGTGGCGGC
Source organism: Micromonospora sp. CA-111912 (assembly GCF_050948415.1). Lineage (NCBI taxonomy): Bacteria > Bacillati > Actinomycetota > Actinomycetes > Micromonosporales > Micromonosporaceae > Micromonospora > Micromonospora sp. CA-111912. The sequence goes on along the minus strand of NZ_CP192007.1, from coordinate 2,257,106 downwards.
GAGCAGGCCGGAGGCGTGCCGCTGCCACTGCCGGGACCCGTCGGTGGCGTCGTCGGGTCGGGTGTGCACGGAGACCGGTCGGTGCCCGGTGTCGTCGGCCGGGCCGACCCGGACCCGCAGGTCGACGCCGCCCTCGGCGGGGATCGCCAGGGGCGCTTCCAGGTTCAGTTCGGCCACCGACGCGGCGTCGGCGTGCCGGCCCGTCCAGGACGCCAGCTCGACCAGCGCGGTGCCGGGCAGCAGCACGGTGCCCAGCACGGCGTGGTCGGCCAGCCACGGCTGGGCGGTCAGGGAGATCCGGCCGGTGAACAGCAGCCCCTCGTCGCCGGGCAGCTCGGCGACGGCGCTGAGCAGCGGGTGGTCGACGACGTCGAGGCCGACGGCTGGCAGGACGGCCCGGTGGGCGCCGGTGCGCTCCAGCCAGAACCGGTGCCGCTCGAACGCGTACGTGGGCAGGCCGACCGGGTCGGCTCCGGCGAGGATCCGGCGGTGCTCGACCGGCAGCCCGACGGTGTGGGCGGCGGCGAGGGCGGCCAGCAGCCGGCTCGGCGCGTCGCCGTCCCCGCGCAGGGTGGTAAGCACCTGGCCGGGTACGCCGGCCGTGGCGAGCGCCCCGGTCAGCTCGGCGGTCGACGCCGGGTCGGGCGACAGCGCCACGAAGGTGACGTGGCCGGCGGCGACGGCGGCCCGCAGGGCGGCGTCGAGGGACCCCGGCCGGTGGACCCCGTCGGCCCAGTGGCCGGCGTCCAGGGACGCCGGGTCGGCCCAGTCCCCGGTCACGGTCGACAGCAGGCGGGCGGTGCCCGGCTGCGGGGCGAGGCCGGTCAGTTCGGCGCGGAGGCGGTCGGCGTCGTCGTCGGCCGGGTCCGCGGCGGCCCGGGCCCGCAGGGCGACCACGCGGGCCGCGTCGGGCAGGGAGAGCACGCCGGCCACGCAGGCGGCGGTGACCTCGCCGTCGGCGTGGCCGAGCACGGCGGCGGGGGTGACCCCGGCGTGCCGCCACACGGCGGCCAGGGCGATGCCGACGGCGAAGGCGACGGGCTGGGCCAGCTCCGGCCGGTCCACCCAGGACCGGTCCGCGCCGGTCAGCAGGGCGGCCGGGTCGACGTCCAGCCAGGGGGCGAGGGCGGAACGGCAGTCGGCGAGCGCGTCGTCGAGGGCGGGGCACCGGCCGACCAGATCGGCCGCCGCGTCGAGGGTGGCGCGGGCGTCCGGGAGGACGAACACGGGGCCCGGCCCGTGGCCGGTGACGGCGCCGGTGAGCAGGTTGCCGGCCGGGGTGCTGGCGGCGAGCGCGTCCAGGCCGGCGAGCAGGTCCGGGGTGCCCGCGCCGAGCACCGCCGCCCGCCGGTCGAACGTCGACCGGGTGGTGGCCAGCGACCAGGCCACCGCCGCCGGGTCGAGCCCGGGGTGCTCCCGCACGTGCCGGGCCAGCCGGGCGGCCTGCGCGGCCAGGGCGGCCGTGGAGCGCGCCGACAGCGGCCACAGCACCGTGTCGGCGGCGAGCAGGCAGGGGTCGGGCGCGGACGCGGGGGCCGCGTCGGCGTCGTCGGCGGCGGGCAGCTCGACGAGCACGTGGGCGTTGGTGCCGGAGATCCCGAACGAGGACACCGCGGCCCGGCGCGGCCGGTCCACGGCCGGCCAGGGGCGGGCCCGGGTGACCAGCTCCACCGCCCCGGACGACCAGTCGATGTGCGGCGACGGCTCGTCGGCGTGCAGGGACGCCGGGACGAGGCCCTCCCGCATCGCCAGCACCATCTTGATCACGCCGGCCACCCCGGCGGCGGCCTGGGAGTGCCCGATGTTCGACTTCACCGAGCCCAGCAGCAGCGGCTCGCCGCCGTCGCGGCCCTGGCCGTACGTGGCCAGCAGGGCCTGCGCCTCGATCGGGTCGCCGAGGACGGTGCCGGTGCCGTGCGCCTCGACGACGTCCACGTCGGCGGTGGTGAGCCGGGCGCTGGCCAGGGCCTGCCGGATCACCCGCTGCTGCGACGGCCCGTTCGGGGCGGTCAGCCCGTTGGACGCGCCGTCCGAGTTGACCGCGGACCCGCGGACCACGGCGAGGATGCGCCGGCCCTCGCGGCGGGCGTCGGAGAGGCGCTGCACCAGCAGCATGCCGACGCCCTCGGACCAGCCGGTGCCGTCGGCGGACGCGGCGAACGACTTGCACCGGCCGTCGCCGGCCAGCCCGCCCTGCCGGGAGAACTCCTGGAACGCCGTGGGGGTGGCCATCACGGCCACGCCGCCGGCCAGCGCCAGGTCGCACTCGCCCCGGCGCAGCGCCGCCCCGGCCAGGTGCAGCGCCACCAGCGACGACGAGCAGGCGGTGTCGACGGTGACCGCCGGCCCCTCCAGCCCGAGGGTGTACGCGACCCGGCCGGAGATCACGCTGTGCGCGGCCCCGGTCATCAGGTACCCCTCGACGCCCTCGGGGACCTCGGTCAGCCCGGTGCCGTACCCGGAGGTGGAGGCGCCGACGAAGACGCCGGTGCGGGTGCCGCGCAGCGCGGCGGGATCGACCCCGGCCCCCTCCAGCGCCTCCCAGGACGCCTCCAGGGTGAGCCGCTGCTGCGGGTCCATGGCCAGCGCCTCGCGGGGCGAGATCTCGAAGAACGCGGGGTCGAAGTCGGGCACGTCGTAGAGGAAGCCGCCGGCCGGGGCCTGGGTGCCGTCGAGGCCCTCGGGGATCTCCCAGCCCCGGTCGGTGGGGAACGCCGACACGGCGTCGACGCCGTCGGCGACGAGCCGCCAGAACTCCTCCGGCCCGCCGACGCCGCCCGGGTACCGGCAGGCCATGCCGACGATCGCCACGGGCTCGTCGGCGTGCACGACGAGCGTCTCCCCCGCGTCGGCCGCGTCACCCCCGAAGACCAGCTCGCGCAGGTGCGCGGCCAGCTCGGCGGGGGTGGGGTAGTCGAAGACCACGGTGGTGGGCAGGCGCAGGCCGGTGGCCGTGTTCATCCGGCCCCGGAAGTCGACGGCGGTCAGCGAGTCGAAGCCGAGGTCCTTGAACGGGCGTCCGCGCAGCTCGTCCGGGGTGGCGTGGCCGAGGACGGCGGCGGTCTGCTCGTTGACCAGCCGCAGCAGGTCGCGTTCCTGGTCGGCGGCGGAGAGGCCGGCCAGGTGGCGCAGCGGTTCGGCGACGGCGCCCGGCGCGGGCGCGGCGGACTCCTCGGCGTCGAGCAGGGCCCGCACCTGGGGCAGGTCGCCGAGCAGCGGGCTGGGCCGGGCCACGGTGAACGCCGGGTGGAACCGGGCCCAGTCGACGTCGGCGACGGTGACGCATCCGGTGGGCCGGCGGGTCGCCCGGTCCAGCGCGACGAGCGCCCGGTCGGGGTCGATCGGGGGCAGGCCCATCCGGTTGAGCTGCGCGGTGGCCACGTTCTCGGCGGCCATGCCGCCCTCGCCGCCCCAGGCGGTCCAGGACACGGCGGTGGCCGGCAGTCCCCGGCCGCGCCGGTTGACCGCGAGGGCGTCCAGCAGCGAGTTTCCGGCCCCGTACGCGCACTGGCCGGCGCTGCCCCACACCCCGGAAATGGAGGAGAAGAGCACGAACGCGGCGAGGGGACGGTCGGCGAGGCAGTCGTCGAGGTGCAGGGCGCCGAGCACCTTGCCGGCGACGACGTGGGAGAACTCGTCGAGGGTGGTGTCGGTCAGCGGGGTGAGCTGGTCGGTGCCGGCGGCGTGCACGACGGCGGTCAGCCCGGGCAGCGTGTCCAGCAACGCGGCCACCGAGGACCGGTCGGTCACGTCGCAGGTGGCGGCGGTGACCCGCCCGTCGGCGCCGTACCTTTCGAGCAGGTCGGCCACGGCGGGGGCGGCGGCGCCCCGGCGGCTGGCCAGCACCACCTGCCGGGCGCCCCGGTCCAGCAGCCAGCGGGTGACGTGCCCGCCGAGCCCGCCGGTGCCGCCGGTGACCAGGACGGTGCCGCCGCTCCAGTCGACGGCGGGCCCGTCGTCCACAGCGGCGGGGGCCGGCACGAGCCGGCGGGCCCAGACGCCGCCCGAGCGGACGGCCACCTGGTCCTCGCCGCCGTCGGCGAGCACGGCGGCCAGTCGGCGGGCGACCGCGTCGTCCACGGTGGACGGCAGGTCGACCAGGCCGCCCCAGCGGTGCGGCTGCTCGACGGCGGCGGCGCGGCCGAGGCCCCAGACCTGGTTCTGCAGCGGGTGTTCGACCTGGTCGGCGGGGGCCGCGGCGACCGCGCCGCTGGTGACGCACCACAGCCGCGCCACCAGGTCGAGGTCGGTCAGCGCCTGGACCAGCGCGAGGGCGGTGGCGGCGGCGAGCGTGACGCCCGGGTGCTCCGGCAGCAGCCGGTCCTGGCCGGCGACGACGAGCAGCACGCCGTCGACGGGCCGCTCGTCGGCGGCCTCCCGCAGCCGGGCAACCAGCGCCGCCCGGTCCAGGTCGGCCCCGCCGACGGTGAGCGGTTCGGCGTCGGGCAGCCGGCCGGCCAGCCCGTCGGCCCAGGCGGGGGCGTCGGCGGCGGGCAGCACGACCAGCCAGCGGCCGGTGGGCGCGTCGCGGTCGGCGACCGGCACCGGCTTCCACGTCACCTGGTACGACCACTCGTCGGCCAGCGACCGCTCCCGGCGCGACCGCCGCCAGGAGCTGAGCACCGGCAGGGCCGGCAGCAGGGTACGCACGGAGTCGTCGTCGGGGTCGACGCCCAGCTGGCCGCCCAGGGTCTCGGCGTCGGCGCCCTCCAGCGCCGCCCAGAACCCGTCGTCGTCGCCGGAGGCGGTGGCCGCGACGGCGGCGGGCGGCGGCTCGGGCCAGAACCGCTGGCGGCGGAACGCGTACCCGGGCAGCGGCACCCGCGCGATGTCGGCGCCCGCGAACAGCGCGGCCCAGTCCACGTCGACCCCGCCGCCGTGCAGCTCGGCGAGGGCGGCGAACGCGGAGCCGGGTTCGGCGCGGTCGCGGCGCAGCAGGGCGGTCGCGGCCCGGTCCTCGTCCCGGCCGGTGGCGGCGAGGATGTCGCGGGTGAGCGCGGTGAGTACCCTGCTCGGACCCACCTCCAGGAAGGTGCGCACGCCCATGGCGCACAGCCGGTCGACGCCGTCGGCGAACCGGACGGCCTCCCGCACGTGCCGCACCCAGTATTCGGGGGTGCGCACGGCGTCGGGGTCGGCGACCTCGCCGGTCAGGTTCGACACGATCGGCAGCGTCGGCGGGTGCAGCTCCACCCCGCGCAGCACGGCGGCGAACTCGTCGAGCATCGGTTCCATCAGCGGGCTGTGGAAGGCGTGGCTGACCCGCAGCGGGCGGGTCCGCACCCCCTGGTCGGCCCAGCGGCGTTCGAGTTCCTCCACGGCGTCGGCGGCACCGGAGACCACCACCGAGGTGGGGCCGTTCACGGCGGCGACGGCGACCCGGTCGTCGAGGCCGGTCAGGGCGGCCCGGACCGCCTCGGCGGGAAGCTGGACCGACAGCATCGCGCCGCCGGCCGGCAGGGCCTGCATCAGCCGGCCCCGGGCGGCGACGACGGCGGCGGCGTCCGGCAGGGTCAGCACACCGGCGACGTGGGCCGCCGACAGCTCGCCGATCGAGTGGCCGAGCAGGACGTCCGGGACGACCCCCCAGCTCGCCAGGAGCCGGAACAGCGCCACCTCGAGGGCGAAGAGCCCGGCCTGGGTGAACAGGGTCTGGTTGAGCAGCGCGGCGGCCTCGTCGCCCTCGGGCGCGAAGATCACCGGGGCCAGCGGTCGGGGCAGGTGGCGGTCCAGCTCGGCGCAGACCTCCGCCAGCGCGCGGGCGAACACCGGGAAGGCCCCGGCCAGGTCGCGGCCCATGCCGCAGCGCTGCGCGCCCTGCCCGGAGAAGAGGAACGCGAGCTGGCCGCCGCGCGGCCCGGCGCCGGTGACCAGCCCGGGCGCGTCGTGGCCGGCGGCGAGCGCGCGCAGGCCGGCGAGCAGTTCGGCGCGGTCGGCGGCGAACAGCACGGCCCGGTGCTCCAGCCGGGCCCGGGTGGTGGCCGACGACCAGCCCACGTCGGGCAGCCGGAGTTCGGGGCGGGCCTCGAACAGGTCGGCCCAGCGGGTGGCCTGCTCGGTGAGCGCCGCCGCGTCGCGGGCGGAGAGCAGCACCGGCACGAGGCCGGCGCCGACGACCGGCGCTGACCCGTCCCCGGCCGACGTGGCCGCCCCGGCCCCGGCGGTGGTGCCCCCCGCGGTGCCTGCCCCGGCGGTGGTGGCCCCGGCCGTGCCTGCCCCGGCGGTGGTGGCCCCGGCCGTACCGGCCCCCGTGGTGGTGGCCGCGTCGCGCCCGGCGTCGCCGTCCGCGCCGGGCACCGCCGACCCGGGGTCGGCCTCGGCCGGCGCCTCCTCGATGATCACGTGGGCGTTGGTGCCGCTCATCCCGAACGAGGACACGCCTGCCCGGCGCGGCTGCTCCCCGGCGACCCACGGCTGGGCCCGGGTCACCAGCGACACCGCGCCGGCCGTCCAGTCCACGTTGGGGGTCGGCTCGTCGACGTGCAGCGTCGCCGGCACCGTCTCGTGCCGCAACGCCATCACCATCTTGATCACCCCGGCGACGCCGGCGGCGGCCTGGGTGTGACCGATGTTCGACTTCACCGAGCCGAGCCACAGCGGCCGGTCCGCCGGTCGGCCCTGCCCGTACGTGGCGAGCAGCGCCTGCGCCTCGATCGGGTCGCCGAGGGTGGTGCCGGTGCCGTGCGCCTCCACCACGTCGACCTGCTCGGGCGAGAGGCGGGCGCTGGCCAGGGCCTGCAGGACGACGCGCTGCTGGGACGGGCCGTTGGGGGCGGTGAGCCCGTTGGACGCGCCGTCCTGGTTGACGGCGCTGCCCCGGACTACGGCCAGCACGGGGTGCCCGTGCCGGCGGGCGTCGGAGAGCCGCTCGACGAGCAGCAGGCCGACGCCCTCGCCCCACCCGGTGCCGTCGGCGGCGGCGGCGAAGGACTTGACCCGCCCGTCGGCGGCGAGGCCGCGCTGCCGGCTGAAGCCGATGAAGGCGGACGGGGTGGACATGATCGTGGCGCCGCCGGCCAGCGCCAGGGTGCACTCCCCCTGGCGCAGGGCCTGGCAGGCGAGGTGCAGGGCGACCAGCGACGAGGAGCAGGCGGTGTCGACGGTGACGGCGGGGCCCTCGATGCCGAGGGCGTACGAGATCCGGCCGGACACCACGCTCGCCGCCGTGCCGGTGAGGATGTATCCCTCGGTGCCGGGCGGCGGCGGCTGGAGCAGCGACACGTAGTCCTGACCGGTGGTGCTGGCGAAGACGCCGACCTGGTGGCCGTGCAGCGCGGACGGGTCGATGCCGGCGTGCTCGAACGCCTCCCACGACGTCTCCAGCAGCAACCGCTGCTGGGGGTCCATGGCGAGCGCCTCGCGCGGGGAGATGCCGAAGAAACCCGCGTCGAAGTCGGTGGCCGAGTCGAGGAAGCCGCCCTCGGAGGCGTACGACGTGCCGGGGTGGTCGGGGTCGGGGTGGAACAGCCGGGTCAGGTCCCAGCCCCGGTCGGCGGGGAACCCGGAGATGGCGTCCTCGCCCGAGGCGACGAGCTCCCACAGGTCCTCCGGGGAGCGCACCCCGCCGGGAAAGCGGCAGGACATGCCGACGATCGCGATCGGCTCCCGGCTGGCCGCCTCGAGCTCGCCGAGCTTCCTCCTGGTCTGGTGAAGGTCCGCCGTCACCCATTTCAGGTATTCCCGTAGCGTATCTTCGTTCGCCATTAGCGCCACCTATTCGGGCCGGAACAACCAGGCGACCCAATACCGTCCACAGACGCCTCAAGCCGCGAAGACCAGAGCCCATAAAGCCGACCACGAATTGCCAGACAGACAGCGCTGCAGCCCACACCAGGTCTTACTTACCGGAGGAAGGTATTTGGCCCCGGACAGCGCTGCCAACCCCTAGCGAGCCCCTACCACTGCCCCTAGCAGCAGGCCCGCAGGCTGGGACGACGCGCCCGGTCGACGGGCACCGGCCGGTGCCCGTCGACCGGCGGGCGGGCGGGTGCGACACCCGCCCCGGCCGGCTTCGCCGTTCTCGTCGACACCACGCGCCCGTCGGCCTTTTCCACTGTGGCACATTGAACCATTCCGCGTAACGATGCATGACGTCGCGCAGTGAACAACTCCGCTGGAAGTGTTCCTTTCACAGACCACTGTCCGACCCAGGGCCTCGGCAAGGTCGTGAGGGTATCCGGCTTGCCGGCCGGCCCCAGGGGACGGCGCGCTGCCGACACCATCGCCTCCTGCCGGGTCGGCCTGCCCTGCGTGGGTCCCTATGGAGCCAGAGCCCCGGCAAAGTCGCGGAGTGTCCGGTACCGCGCAGATCGGAGCCGCGTACGTGGATGCCGCCGGTGCGGCGATCACCGCGCAACTCGGCTACGTAGTCCCGCCCCCGGCACCACCCCACCGAAGCCCGTCCTGCCGCCCTGTCCCCCGCCCCCGCACCCGCCCCCGCACCCGCCGAACCCGCCCGCACCCGTCCACATAACGGGACTTACGTTCCGCTCCTTGGGATGACTGAAGATCTTGGAAGCAAACGGCCCCTCCAGGGGCCATTTCCCTCCTAGATCTTCCATGCGGTCAGCCGTGGCCCCGGGTGGGCGTCGGAAATGGCGCTCATAGGCGTGACGCACGGCATGAGGGGCCGGGGTCTCGGTTCGAGAACTTCGACGATCTTCTGAAACGGCTCTACCTGCGCTACTCCCGCCAGCAAGGGCGCGTCTCCGCCAGCCATCCCAGGCCGGCCCCAGGGGATGGTGCGATGCCGACACCATCGCCCCCTGCCGGCTCGGCCTGCCCTCCTTCGGCTCCTGTGGAGCTGCCCCGTTTGTGCTATCGGTGGAGCGGGAGCGTGGACGGGGCAGCTCCACAGGGGCCGAAGGGCAGGTTCCCGACCGGGTGGGGACGCATTCGTCAGGCCGCCGCCCGACTGCCCGCTGCACGGGGCGGCATGGGGCGGCGTAGCGGCGACCTCCCGGGGCATGTGCGGGAGAGGGACATGGCTGAGAACCGGTAGGACCGAGGCCCTGACCAGGATCTCGGGTCATCCGGGTGGGCAATCATGACCCGATGCCGAGGGCCGTGGCGAGCCGGGCTACGTCCGCCGGGACCGGTCCGTGGCGGGTCAGGTCGGTGAGCAGCGTACGGGCCACCGGCCGCAACCGGACCTCGGCCGGTGCGGCCCGGTCCGCGTCGACCAGGGCGCGTCCGGCGGCGAGGGGGTCGCCGACCCGGGGGTACGCGCGGGTGGCGTCGAGCAGGTACGCCGCCCGATGCTCGGCCGGTAACCGTCGCCAGTCGACCGCGCCGACGACCCGCTCGTGCAGGATCACCGCCTCGCCGCCGGCGCCCAGTTCGACGGCGGCAGCCACCCGGCCCAACTCCACCGCCGTGGGCCCGAAACTGGTCCAGTGCAGGCCGTGGCCCTCGCCGATCTCGTCGGCGATCCCGGCGGCCTGGTCGATGAGTTCCCGTACGCTGCGCTCGTCGCCGAACCCGGCGGCGGCCAGGGCGGCCTGGACCAGCAGCGTCCCGCGCAGCGCCGGGTCCCGCCGCGGGCCGTCGCGCCACGCCCGAGGGCCGATGCGGTACGCGGCGGCGATAATCCCCGGCCAACGCGCAATCCTTCGAGACGGTAAAGTCCGAGTCAATGAGAGTGATGCGCGATGGCCGCATCTGAGAGTGTGAACCCGCCACCGACGGGCTGATCGACATGAGCTCCCGTGCTTTGGAGGACCGGTGTCGGTATCGGAAAGGCCGCTCGGCGGAGTACGGGTCATCGTCGCGGCTCTCTTCGGAACCGTGCTGATCTGCGGTGCCGTCCTGCTCGATGACCGCCTGAACACCACCGTCGACCAGCGGGTCAACGAGGGAACGGCGGTGACCGGCCGGGTCGTGCAGGCGGAACGGTTCCGGGTCAGCCGTTCGTACTCGGTGACCCGGATGACCGTGGCGTATTCCGTCGGCGGTGTGGCGTACCAGGAGCGGTTCTCCAGCGAGCTCGACGAGGGTCGGCGCCACGCCGGGGAGGAGCTCACGGTGTACGTCGACCCGAACGATCCGTCCAAGGCGGCCACGGCTGACCGATACGCGACGGAGGACCTGTTGCTCCAGTTGCCCACCCTGCTCGGGGTCGCCGGGGGCCTGGCGATCGTGGCGGCGCTCGTCTGGATCAAAACGGGTGGCCAGCCCGGATCCCGGTGATCCGGAACGCCGCCGCGGCCGGCCGCAGGGCAGCGCGGTGCGGGAGGCGTACCCTGACCAGGGCGTCACCGCGCCTGGCCGCCACTCCACCCGGCCTACGCCGCTGAGCGCGGTGCCCCGCAGACGCGCTGAGCTGTGCCGAATTCACAAACTCGGGAAATGGTGACGGGAGCAGATGGGCTACCTCCGGATCGGCGATGTCGACCTGTATTCGGAAGTCGCCGGCGAGGGCGATCCCGTCCTTCTGCTGCACGGTGGCTTCTGCTCCCTCGAGTCGATGCGGGCGCAGTCCGACGCGCTCGTGCCGGATCACCGGGTGTTCGCCTTCGAGCGTCCCGGGCACGGCCGGTCGGCCGACATCGACGGGGAGTACGGGTACGCGCGCGGAGTCGCCGACACCCTGGCGTACCTCGATGCCGTCGGCCTCGAATCGGCGCACATCGTCGGCTACAGCGACGGGGCGATCATCGGGCTGCTGCTCGCCCTCGACCACCCGGCGCGGGTGCGCTCGCTGACCGCCATCAGCGCGAACCTCGACCCGTCAGCGTTCACGGATTCAGCCGCCCCCGTACTCGATGCGCTCGGGGAGGAGCAGAAACCGGACGTCGAGCAGATGCACTACGAACGCCTGTCGCCGGACGGGCCGGAGCATGCGGACGTCGTACTCGCCAAGCTGTTCCGCCTCTGGAGGAGCGAACCGCACATCGCCCCGGAGGCACTCGCCCGGATCGCGGCGCCGGTGCTCGTGATGTCGGGCGACCGTGACACGATCCCGCCCGGCCACAGCCTGCTCATCGCCGCGTCGATTCCCGGCGCGCAGTTGTGCATCGTGCCGGGTACCACGCATGGCCTCGTCGCCGAGCGTCCCGAGTTGGTCGGCGCGCTCATCCGTGCCTTCGTGAAGCAGGCCGCCGATCAGCCGCGTGAGCGACGTAGCAGCCAGACGAAATAGGGTGCTCCGACAAGGGCCATCATGAGCCCGGCGGGGATCTGCGAGGGGGCGATGAGCGTACGGCCGAGGGTGTCGGCAACGCAGACGAGCAGGCCGCCGAGCAGCATGGCGACCGGGATGATGCGCCCGTGTCGAACGCCGACGAGGCTGCGGGCGATGTGGGGAGCGACGAGCCCGACGAAGCCGACCACGCCGACCGCGATCACGCTCACCGCCGCCGCGACCGCCGCGATCGTCAGCAGCGACAGTCGCGCGCCTTCCCGGCGGACGCCGAAGATCCGCGGGGTGTCCTCGTCGATCGCCAGGAGGTCGAGTTGGCGGCGCATTCCCAGCACCGCGGGGGTCGCGAGGGCAAGCACGAGCGCGACCGGCAGCACGTCGGCGAAGGACCGGCCGTAGGTCGTGCCCGAGAGCCAGGTGAGGATCTGCGGCGTGTCCCACGGATCGGCACGCAGGAGCAGGAAGGTGCTGATGTCGCTGAGCGCGTAGCCGCAGCCGATGCCGATGAGCAGGAACCGGTCGGGGAGGAGCCCCCCGCGCCACGCCAGCAGGGCGATGAGCGCGAAGGTGCCGAGTCCCATCGCGACGGCCGTGACGATGAGCGCGGGACGTCCGCCGGCCGCGCCCGAGGTCACCACGATCACCGCGCCGAGGCCGGCACCGGCGGTGATACCGAGCACGCCCGGCTCGGCCAGCGGATTGCGTACCGTTCCCTGCACGACGGTTCCGGCCAGCGCGAGCGCCGCACCGGCGACGACGGCCGCCGCGACCCGTGGGGCGCGGTCGTCGAGTGCCCGGCCGATCAGGTCCGGCGCGGCGCTCTGGAGCCAGAGCGCGACATCGCCGGTGCGTAGCCACAGGCTGCCGGCCAGCAGGCCGACCAGCACCGCCGCGACGAGCAGACCGGCCGCGACGACCACCACGGTGAGGAAGCGGCGGCGCGAGCGGATGGCGACGAGGGCCCGGGGTGCACCTCGTGCCGCTCCCGCATCGCGGAGCCGGAGCGCGAGGATCACGATGACTATGGCACCGAGCAACGAGGTCGGGATTCCGGTGGGAATCGAGGCGGCCGCCTGGGCGCCGAGAACCGCCCGGAGCACGTCGTCCGCGAGGAGCACCAGAAGTGCCCCGACCAGTCCGCAGGCCGGGATCAGGAAAACGTGCCGGCTCAGCACACCGATGCGGTTGGCCGCGAGGCGCACCACGACCGGCGCGGCGAGGCCGACGAAGGCGATGGGACCGGCCAGCGTCACGGAGATGCTCGTCAGCAGGACGGCACAGAGCACCGCGATGAACCGGGTCGAGCGGATCGGCACGCCGAGCGAGGCGGCCGTGTCGTCGCCGAGGCCGAGCACGTCGAGTCGCCGGGCCAGCAGCACGGCGACGGCGAGCACGACGACGATGACCGGGACGGCGCGCATGGCGGCGTCGATGTTCAGCTGTGCGAGCGAGCCGCTGCCCCAGGCGTACAGCCCGGTGGTGCTCTCCTTGAACAGGATCAGCAGCATGGCGGTGGCCGCGTCGAGGGCCATCGCGACCGCCGAGCCGGCCAGGATCAGCCGCGTCGACCCGATGCCCGAAGCGGTGCCGACGAGGCCGAGCACGAGCCCCGCGGCGAGCAGACCACCGCCGAAGGCCACGGCGCCCGAGGCCCACAACGGCACCGCGAGACCGAACGCGCCGACCGCGCACAGCGCGAAGTAGGACCCGGCGGTGACGGCGAGCGTGTCCGGAGCGGCCAGCGCGTTGCGGGTGACCGACTGGAGCAGCGCCCCGGCCGCGCCGAGCGCCACGCCGACCGCGATCCCGGCGAGCATGCGAGGCAGGCGGGAGCCGGTCAGCACGTCGGTGACCGGTACGCCGCCGACGTCCTCGCGCGCCCCGAAGAGATGGCGCAGCAGGTCCCAGAAGCCCACCCCGGAGGTGCCCTGCGTCATGTGCCACAGCCCGCTCACGACGACTACGACGAGCAGGACGGCCAGGACGGCCGCCCCGCTCGCGCCGCGACCGAGCCCGACTCCGGGCACCGGCCGCGGCGCGGGGGTGTCGCTCACTTCCCGGTCAGGATCTTCACGTACGCGTCGATCGCTTGCTCGTTCGACTTCGGGCCGCCGGCACCCCAGACGCCTGCGGGGAAGGCGTACGCCCGGTCCTCCTTCACGGCCGGCAGCGCGGTCCAGATCGGGCTCTTGCGCAGTTCCTTGACGTAGCTGTCCGGGGTGTCGTCGTCGGAGTAGAACAGGCTCGCGCTCCCGACGGCGGTGAGTCCCTCGATGTCGGTCTGCGCGAGACCGTACGAGGGGTCGACGCCGCCGCTGCCGTAAGCCGCGTTGATCTTGTCAGTCCAGGCGGTGGTCATGCCGAGCTGCTCGCCGAGCTCGGTGAACAGGGCACCCTTGCCGTACGGGCGGATGACGACGTTGCCGCCTTCGATCCAGCCGTCGAAGAACAGGAACTCCTTGGACTTGATGTTCGCGGCCTCGGCCGTCTTCCTGGCTGCGGCGAGGTGTTCGTCGAACTGCCGCAGCACCAGATCGGCGCGCTCGGTGCGGCCGGTGGCCTGACCGATCATCGAGAACACCTTCTTCATGTTCGCGATCTGGCCTTTGGCGTCGGCCCCGACCGTGGCGAGTACGGGGACACCGCGCTTTTCGAGCTTGGTGATCTGCTCGTCGTCGGCCTTGAACGCCTCCACGATGATCAGATCGGGCTTCGTGGCGTACAGCGCGTCGAGGTCGGGCTCGCCGCGCTCGCCGGTGTTGACGACACCTGCTGGAAGCGGCTCCGCCTTCACATAGGTGCCGTACCCCTTCGTGTCGGCGGCCGCGACCGGAGTGAGGCACAGCGTGAGCAGGTCCTCGGTCTGCTGCCATTCCAGCACCGCGACCCGCTGGGCGGGCTTGGCGAGCTCGACCTTGCGGCCGACGCCGTCGGTCATCGACACCGGGCCGGTCGATGTTGTCGTCCTGTCGTCGGCGCAGGTCTGCGACGAGGGGACGGTCGAGCTGCCGGCGGCGGGTTCGTCGACCTTCGTGGTGCCGCAGGCCGTGGCCGTCACGGCGATCGCGGTGAGCGTCGCTGCGGTGGCCGCGAGGCGGGTGACAGGGATCATGCGAGTTCTTCTCCTGATTTGACGTTCCGGTTCCGTGCGGGATGCCGCCCGACCGGGTCGATGCGAAGGCGGCCGGTGCGCGGGTCGACCTCGACCTCCACCCGCAGGTCGTAGACCTCGCCGATGTGCTCGGCGGTGAGCACCTCGAGCGGGTCGCCCGCGGCGTGGATGCGCCCGGCGTGCATGAGGACCAGCGTGTCCGCGACGCGTGCGGCGTGGTCGAGATCGTGCAGCACGACGCCGACGGCGACGCCGTGCTCGTCGACGAGATCCCGGACCAGGTCGAGCGTCTCGATCTGGTAGCGCAGGTCCAGATGGTTCGTCGGCTCGTCGAGGAGCACGACGCCGGTCTCCTGAGCCAGGCAGGCGGCCAGCCACACGCGCTGCATCTCGCCCCCGGAGAGCTCGCCGACCGGCCGCTCGGCCATGTCCTGCACGCCGGTGACTTTCATCGCGCGCCCGACCGCCTTCCGGTCCGCCACGGACGGGCCGGCGAAGCGGCGCCGGTGCGGATGACGCCCGAACGAGACGACCTCGTGCGCCGTGAGCCCGTGGGGGGCCTGACGCGACTGCGCGAACAGCGTGACCTCCCGCGCGAACTGACGCACGCTGAGCAGCGACACCGCGCGCTCCGGCTGCCCGTCACGGTGGCCGAGCAGCACCTCGCCGCCATCCACGCGATGCAACCGGGCAAGGGCTCGCAGCAGCGTCGACTTCCCGCTGCCGTTCGGCCCGACCAGCGCCGTCACGCGACCGGGTGCCAGCACCACCGAGACGCCGTGGACCACCGCCGTCTTTCCGTAGCGCAGCACCAGCTGTTCACCACGCAAGACGGCCGCCGCTGCCGAGCTGGCGGCCCCTCGCCGATCGGCGAGGGGCTCAATGGTCACGGGCATCGAACGGCTCCGAATCACGGGGATGGCAGGCGCAGCATGCCCGGGTCGAGGCAGGCCAAGTAAGGGTTGCCTTGCCTAACGGAGGCTAGGTGATGTTCAGGGTGTCGGCAATCCTGCACTCAGGACCGGCGACCGAGATTCCGGACATCAAGCACGATGCGAGGGCATATTCGCGCCGGGAGTCGTCTTGATCACTCTTCGCTGGTCATCCATGCTAGGAGGAGCAGCAGCTTGGAGTCGGAGTCGGCCGCATGATTGCTTCCCGGCTAGGACGTGTCTGCCAAATCGGGCGGCCGGTCAGTGGGCCACCCAGTCCGGGACCCACACCTCATCGGTGGTCCGCGGTCTTGAGGCTCGCAGGTGGTCCCGCAACGCGGTCAGCACGGGGTGCTGGTCCCCGGTGCGCGTGAGCAGCACGTGCGGGTAGAGCGGGGTCGGTTTGCGCAGCGGGATGCGGCGCAGGTAGTAGCTCTGGGGCCACAGGTAGCGGTCCTCGCTGCCGACCAGGGTTGCCAGCGAGGCCGAGTCCGCCAGGGCGTCCATCAGGGCCTCGTCGCCGAAGTTGGGGCCGAGCGCGTCGATGCTCAGGCCGAAGGCCTGCGACAGCGACCGGTAGAATTGCGCCCACTCGGTGCCCGGCCTGATCCCAGGGATCCAGATGCGGTGTCCGGCCAGGTCGGTGGGCCTGACCCAGGCCGCGCTGGCCAGCGGGTGACTGGGCCCGACCAGGAGCTCCAGGGGCGAGTCCAGGAGTCGTTCGGCGCTGATCCCGGCCGGGACCTGGTCCGCCGGCAGGGCGCGGAACGAGGCGTCGATGGTTCCTTCGAGCACGGCCCGGGCGGCCTGGACGGCGTTCTCCTCGGCCAGCGTGACCGCGTCCAGGCTGGCCTCCGGACGGGATCGGTAGAAGCGGTAGACGGCCTGGGCCGGAGTGATGCGCCGGTTGAGGACGTCCACGCGCAGCGGGCGTACCCCGGGGCGCACGGCCTGCTCGGCCTGCTCGGCGACGGTCAGGACCTTCTTGGCGTGCGGCAGGAAGACCTGCCCGTCCAGGCTCAGCCGGGAGCCGCGGGAGGTGCGCACCAGCAGCGCGACCCCCAGGTACTTCTCCAGGGCCGCGACCCGCTTGGAGACCGCCTGCTGGCTGATCCCGAGCTCGTCTGCCGCGCCCTGAAACTGGCCGGCCCCGGCCACGGCCACGAACGTGCGCAGCGCTTCGATATCCACACCCCACTCTACGGCCACAACCAATGGTTGTGTCTGGGCGCATTCGGGTTGTTTGATCGCGCCTCGCCGAGGTGCTGGGATCAGCGCATGCCCACCACCACAGACCAGGCCATGTATGTCCAGACGCCCGAGTTCGCGCGCTATGCGGAGCGGATCGCACAGGTGACCGACGCGACCTCGCGGCTGAACGTGCTGCCGTTCAGCGATACCGAGGCGCGTGCGGAACTACTGGCGGTTGTGTTCGGTGGTCCGCTGCCGGAGTCGGTGACGATCTACCCGCCGTTCTTCACCGAGCACGGTATGAACACGCGGTTCGGGAAGAACGTCTTCGTCAACCAGGGCTGCACGTTCATGGACCACGGCGGCATCCGCATCGGCGACAACGTCATGATCGCCCCGAAGGTCAGCCTCATCACCGGAGGGCACCCGCTGCCGCTGGCCGAGCGGCGCGAGTACATCACCAGCGCCCCGATCGTGATCGAGGACGACGTCTGGATCGGCGCGGCCGCCGTGGTCACCCAGGGCGTGACCATCGGTGCGGGCTCGGTGGTCGCTGCCGGCGCTGTCGTCACCCGTGATGTGCCTGCCCGCATGCTGGTCGCGGGAGTGCCCGCGCGGGTGGTCAAGGCGATCGACTGACCCGTCCGGGCAAGCGCCGGCAGGCAGTTCCTGCCGGCGCGCTCGCCTGGACGGGCGTCCTGTTCCCGATGTCCCGTCACGGCCGCCTCATCGACGAGCAGTGGGACCGCATCCTTGCTCTGCTGCCCAGCAACATCGGGCGTAGGGGCAGGCCCTGGGCCGACCACCGTCGGGTCGTGGAAGCGATCGTTTACCGGTACCGCACCGGGATACCCTGGCGAGACCTGCCCGGCAGACTCGCGGTGGGCAGCCGATGAGAGAGCTACCCCGCCGGTCACCTCGACCAAGCCTGGCCGGGCTGCGGTCGTAGCACCAGTACATCAGTAGCCGATGAGCGGATGTTCCAGCCGCGGGTTTCCGTCGGGCCACCAGATCCGGGTCATTGCTCGTATCGGGTCAGCCAACGAGGTGGCATCCTGACCATCTGCCCGTCTGGGCGGGAGTCGGTGCGGGGGTGGTGTGGTGGCAGTGCTGCGCGTCCACGGTTTCGCTCTTCCCGAGGGCGAGCCGGTCGACCTCTACGCCGACGGTGATCGATGGACCACGGATCCGGTGGCCGGTGCCGAGCTCGTCGCCGAGGGCTGGATACTGCCCGGACTGGTCGATGCGCATACCCACCCCGGAGCCGAGACGCCAGGCCAGCCACTGGATGTCGCCGTCTTACGGGAGGACCTTCGGGCGCATTTGGATTCGGGAGTCACGCTCATCCGTGCCCCCGGCCTCGCGGGCGACCCGCCTGACTGGTTCGGCCAAGCGGACGAAAGTCCGCGAGCCGTCCACGCCGGCCCGTGGATCGCGCAGCACGGACAGTTCATGGAAGGCTGGGGCCGCCGCCCAGAGCTGACCGACCTGCCCGCCGTAGCGGCCGAGCAGGCAGCCCGCACCGGGTGGGCCAAGGTGGTAATCGACTGGCGGCCTGACGACGACGTCATGCCGGTCGAAGTGCTACGCGAGGCTGTCACGCGCGTGCATGCGGTCGGTGGGCGCCTCGCGGTGCACTCACAGCACGCGGCAGGCGGATTGGCCGCAGTCGAGGCGGGTGTGGACTCCGTGGAGCACGGCATGGGCTTGGACCCAGAGCTGTTACCGCGTATGGCCGAGCAGGGCACCGCGCTGACTCCGACACTGTCGGTGATCACCGCTTCCCTGGCGCAGATTACCGCCGACCCGGAACGCGCACGCAACAGCTGGTACGTGCCCGGAGCAAGCGCGCACGCCCGGCTCACAGCTGCTGCCGTCGAGGCCGGGGTCACCGTACTGGCTGGCACGGACTCGCGGCCACATGGTGGCATCGCCCATGAGATTCGCGCTCTGATAGCCGCCGGCATATCACCACATGAGGCGCTCGCCGCCGCATCCTGGACCGCCAGGTCCTACCTCGGGCTGCCCGGCTTGGTGGACGGAGCCCCAGCGGACGCGGTCGTGTTCGACGCCGACCCACGGACCGACCCAAGCCAACTCGACAAGCCGCGAGCCGTCATCGTCCGCGGAAAGCGCGTTCACAAGCGACCGGATCTCCGATAACCCCGAACGAGCTGAACATCCGCATCTGCCGCGATCCATGCGTTACGGTGTGTAACAGTACGCGTCGGCGCTCGGCATCCACTCGTGCCGATGAACGTGCAGCCGATCATGGCTGCGGACCCTGAGGAGTTCTGGTAGAACTATCGGGTGGTCGGCGTCGGAGAACTGCCCGCCCTGACCGTTGCAGAGTTGCTGGCCGACTCCTTTGCCGACATCGTCGGGGCTGCGGCGCGGTCAGTGATCCTGCATGGCTCCCTGCCGACCGGCGGGTTCCACTCCGGCCGCAGTGATATTGATTTGCTTGCCGTCATCGATGGTGGCCTTGCCGATGCCCAGGTAGCAGCCCTTGAGCGTTTGGTTCGTCAAGCAGATATGGGCAGCGCGGCGGGCATCGATGTGCACGTCGTGACGTCCGAGGTCGCCACCGCGCCGGCGTGCTCTCCGGGGCACCGCCGCACGTGAGGTGATTGCATCCGTTCCGGCCGACTGGATCGTTGACCGTGGCAGGCACTGGTTATTGGCCTGGCGGTCACTCACCGACGACGCCGAGAACGCCGCCTTCATGGTTCTCATCGCCTGCCGGATCTGGCGATTCGCGGTGGAGAACGTGCACTGCTCAAAGGCGCAGGCCGCAGGGTGGGTCCTCAATCGGAACCCGTCGCTCACGGCCGTTCGGCAGGCGGTCCAGCAGTACGAGCACGATCCGGCGATCGTGGTTGATGAGCAAGGCATAGCCGACGTGCTCGACACCGTTCTGGCCGAAACCGCACAAGTGCGGTGACTCGCCGATCCAGCAACCTCTGAATCGTCCCCCGGGGAACGGCTTCATCACGACTCGGCCATCCGGATCTGCCAACCTCAGCGCGCTGAGGTTGGCGCAGATCAGTTGCGCACGCGTGTCGCGCATCAGTCGACGGAGGACACGAGGCATGGCACGCCATTGCCGAAACGTTCTCATCAGGATCAAGAGCGCTGCGCACCGGCGGGCTGCGCCTCCGGCCGACATCGCACGCCGCAGCCCGCCGCACCGGACGACGGCTGTCCAAGTGCCCGGAGGCGGCAGCTGTGTGGTGCCGCTACCGTGATGCCCGTGACGACCTACGAGGCGGGCGTAACGGCCGTGGACATCCTGCTCGCCAGCGTCGCTGTCGCCCTGGTCGGGGCTGCTGCCTGGTTGTTCATCTACACCCGGCGCGCTCCAACGGTTCGGCTGTTCGGGCGGACCGTGCGTTACCCCCGGCTGTGGGCCGCAGGGGCAGCGTGCATGGGCTTCTACGTGCTCCTGGGGCTAGGAAACCTCACGGAGGTCACGCCCAGCACTTGGCGCACTCCGAGCCGGTGGATCGGCGCCGTGCTGTTACTGGCCTCGCTGGCCCTCATGGTCACCCGCTGGGTCCTTGATTCTCGCGCCAGGCGTCGGCATGGTCGTGAGCAGCAGATCAGGCCGTGACGAGCGCCAGAGTGGCCGGTCGCCATCGACGCCAGAACGTTCGGCTGCCGCACCGCTTCGCGGCTTGCCGAGGCGAGCGCGACCGCCGCCAGTATGAGCCGATCACCGTTGCGACGATGAGCGGAGATCGGGTAGATCTTGGAAGATTTCGGCCCCTGGAGGGGCCGTTTTCTTCCAAGATCTACCAGTTTCCGGGGTCGGTCGGCCTCCCGGGAACCGGCACCGGCCCGGGTGGGCGCGCAAAAACCGTTCGATCGTGACCGCTGTACGGACCAGGGCCATGTCAGGGGTTCGCCGGCGCTCCTCCCCCAGGGAGCAGACCTGACAGCCCGCAGCGGGCGGGCCCCGGCGAACCCCGCGCGCCGAGCCGAGGTGGGCCGACTTCGACCACAGGCCCTGACCGGCCGGAACACCTCGGACGACGCCCGATCCGGCACGCTCGCCGCCGGCTCGGCACGAACTGCTCATCGCCATGGCCGACCGCGCGGGCCTGCCTACATCGCCCGAGACCCCGCCCGGGGCGCACGCCAGCGCCGCCGAGTACCCGCGAGTCACGCTGTCCGTTCCCGCCACGGACAGCTCTCCATACTCAGCGCGTCTCGCCGAAAGGCACCTCACCGCCGGGGCCGCCGAGTTCGCGTCGGATGAAGTCGAAGATCTCGGCATCCGTCGCGTCGTCGAGGGTCTGCGTGACGGGCTTCTCCTCGGTCGTCGCCCGGTCGTCGCCCCACCGGGCGACGAACGCCTGGAGCTGGACCAGCAGCTTCTGCCGGGTCAGCCGGTCCGGCGCGTCGGCCGCGAAGACGGCGTCCATCCGCTCCAGCTCGGCCAGCAGCGGCGCGGCCGTCACGGTGCCGTCGTCGACGAGCTGGTCGCGCAGGTGCCGGGCCAGCGCCACCGGGGTCGGATAGTCGAACACCACGCTGGGGGGCAGTTGCACCCCGCTGGCGGCGCGGAGCCGGTTGCGCAGCTCCACGGCCGTCATCGAGTCGAACCCGACCTCCCGGAACGCGCGGTCGGGCTCCAACGTCCCGCCGTCGGCGTGGCCCAGCACGCTGGACGCCTGCGCGCACACCAGGTCGACGAGGATCACCTCGCGCTCCCCCGCGCCGAGCGGACGCAGCCGCTCCCGCAGAGCGGCCGCCGCCTCGTCGTCCGCCGGCTGGCGTACGTCGTCGGCGGGCAACGCCTCGCGCGCCTCGGGGATCTCGGTCAGCAGCGGGCACGGGCGCATGGCGGCGAACGTCGGTACGAACCGTTCCCAGCGCACGTCCGCCACCACGACGGTCGACTCGTCGCGGACCGCCCGGGCGAGCGCCTCGACGGCCAGCTCCGGCGGCAGGCCCGGCAGCCCGCGCCGGCGCAGTTGCTCCAGCTCCGGCGACGCCGGGTCGTCCTGCCACGGCCCCCACGCCACGTCGGTGGCCGGCAGCCCGTCGTGCCGGCGGTTCGCGGCGAGGGCGTGCAGCAGCGCGTCGCCGGCCGCCTGACCGGCCCGGCCGCCCGAGCCCCACACCCCCGAGGTGGAGGTGCACAGCACGAAGGCGTCGACCGGCCGGTGGGCCAGCTCGTCGGCGTACCGGGGGACGTCGCCCACGGTCGCGACGAGGTCTGCGGCCAGGGCCGCGACGGTTAGCTCGGCCAGCGGCACCGACCCGGTCTCCGCCGGGACGTGCACCAGCCCGGTGACCGGCCGACCCTCGGCGGCGAGCTGCTCCATCAGGTCGGTGAGCTTGCCCGCCGCCGGCTCCTCCAGCGGCAGCACCTCAGCGCCCTGCCGGGCGAGCCACGCGCCGGTGTGCCGGGCCAGGTCGCCCGCCCCGCCGGTGAGCACGACGGTCCCGTGCGGGGTGTAGCCCCGGCCGGTGTCCACCGGGCGGGTGGTGTCCCGCACCAGGCGTCGGGTGTGCACCTCGGCGCCCCGGACCGCGAGCTGGTCCTCCCCCTCGACGTTGGTGAGCGCGGTGACCAGCGCCGCGTACGCCGCCTCGTCCGGGCTGCCGGGCAGGTCCACGACGCCCCCGAGGTGCCTCGGGTGTTCCAGCGCCGCGACCAGGCCGAGACCCCAGGTGGTCGCCTGCGTGGGACGGGCGACCGGCTCGTCGTCGACGGCGACGGCACCGGTGGTGGCCAGCCACAGCGGCACGGCCGGGCCGGGCCGCAGAGTGTGCGCCTGCACCAGCAGCAGGTTCGCCGCGAGGCCGGTCGGCAGGGCGGTCTGCTCGGGGTGCGGGGCGTCGTCCAGCGCCAGCAGGGACAGCAGCCCCGTCGGCAGGTGCTCCGCGCCGAGCCGGTCGAGGTCGGCGGCTAGGGCGTCGCGGGTGACCGTGGCCGGGTCGACCGACAGCACGTGCACGGTCGCCCCGGCAGCGGTGAGCGCGGCCACGACCCCGCCCGGGTCCTGCTGCCGGGGGGTCACCACCAGCCAGCTGCCCGGATCGCCGACGGTCATCGGCCGCCGCCGCCAGGTGACCCGGTACCGCCACCCGTCGAGGGTGCCGTCCCGGTGCTGGCGTCGGCGCCACGAGTCGAGTTCCGGCAGCACCTGGCGCATCGGCTGGTCCGGGTCGATGCCCAGCCGGCCGAGGTCGCCGTCGGTGACCGCCCGCCAGAACTCGTCGTCCACCGGGTCTGCGGCCGGGGCCGGTGCCACGGTCAGCGTCGGCCAGTAGCGCTGCGGCTGGAACGCGTACGTGGGCAGGTCGGGCAGGTCGCGGGGGGTCGGGCGGGGTCCGGCCAGCGGGTCGAGCACCGCCGCCCAGTCCACGTCCCGCCCGCCGGCGTGCAGGGCGGCGAGGGCGGTGAGCAGGGCGGCCGGCTCGTCCGCGCCGGCCCGTAGGGCCGCCACCGCCGTCCCGTCGGAGTCGGTGGGCAGCAGGCCGGCGGTGAGCGCGGTGAGCACGCCCTGCGGCCCGAGCTCCAGGAACGTGTCCACCCCGGCCGCCCGCAGGGCCATGACGCCGTCGGCGAACCGGACCGCCTCCCGGACGTGCCGCACCCAGTACTCCGGGGTACGCAGCTCGTCGCCGTCGGCCAGCGCGCCGGTCAGGTTCGACACCACCGGCAACACCGGCGCGGCGAACGTCAACCCGGCCAGCACGGCGCGGAACTCGTCGAGCATCGGCTCCATCAGCGGGCTGTGGAACGCGTGACTGACGGTCAACCGGCGCGTGCGAACGCCCCGGCCCCGCCACGCCCGCTCGATCTCGTCGAGGGAGTCGACCGCCCCGGAGACGACGACCGAGCTGGGGCCGTTGACGGCCGCGATCCCGACCCGGTCGGTGAGCCCGTCCAGGGTCGGCAGCACCTCGGCCTCCGGCGCGTTGACGGCCAGCATCCCGCCGCCGGCCGGCAACGCCTGCATCAGCCGGCCCCGGGCGGCCACCAGGGCGCACGCGTCCGCCAGGGACAGCACGCCGGCCACGTGGGCGGCCGTGATCTCACCGATCGAGTGGCCGGCCACCTGGCCGGGGACCACGCCGAACGACTCGACCAGGCGGAACAGCGCCACCTCGACGGCGAACAGGCCCGCCTGGGTGAACACGGTCCGGTCCAGCAGCTCCGCCTGGGCAGTGCCCGGCTCGGCGAACAGGACCGGCTTCAGCGGCTGCGGCAGCAGGCCGTCCAGCAGCCCGCACACCTCGTCCAGCGCCGCCGCGAACGCCCCGAACGCGGCGTACAGGTCCCGGCCCATGCCGGCGCGCTGGGCGCCCTGGCCGGAGAAGAGGACGGCGAGGCCGCCGGAGCGACGCCGGGCCGTGGTGAGCGCGGGGTGCGGCTCACCGGCGGCCAGCGCCCGCAGCGCCGCCGACCGGTCCGGCCCGTCGGCGGCGACGACGACCGCGCGGTGGCCGAGGTGGGCCCGTCCCGCCGCGAGGCCCCAGGCGATCCGGCCGGGGTCACCCGCGCCGGCCGCCACCAGGTCGGCCAGCCGGCCAGCCTGGTCGCGCAGCCCGGCGGGGTCCGCCCCGGAGAGCAGCCACGGCAGGGGCGTCGGGTCCGCCGACCGGCCGGCCTGGGCGCGCAGCCCAGCCGGGTCCGCCCCGGAGAGCAGGGGCGTCGGGCCCGTGGCCGGCTCCGGGTCGACCCGGTGCCCGTCCGTCGCGGCGGGGTCGGTTCCCCGGTCCGGGCCGGCGGCCGACTGCGGCGCGGGCGCCTCCTCGATGATGACGTGGGCGTTGGTGCCGCTGATCCCGAACGAGGAGACGCCGGCCCGGCGGGGCCGGTCCGTCCCGGTCCACGGCCGGGCCTCGGTGAGCAGCGCCACCGCGCCCGACGACCAGTCCACGTGCGGGGTCGGCGCGTCGACGTGCAGCGTCGCCGGCAGCAGCTCGTGTTGGAGGGCGAGCACCATCTTGATCAGGCTGGCGGCGCCCGCCGCGGCCTGGGTGTGCCCGATGTTCGACTTCACCGAGCCCAGCCACAGCGGCCGGTCCGCCGGCCGCTGGTGCCCGTACGTGGCCAGCAGCGCCTGCGCCTCGATCGGGTCGCCGAGGGTGGTGCCGGTGCCGTGCGCCTCGACGGCGTCGACGTCGCCGGGCGTCAGTCCGGCGACGTCCAGCGCCTGCCGGATCACCCGCTGCTGCGCCGGCCCGTTCGGGGCGGTCAGGCCGTTGCTGGCGCCGTCCTGGTTGACCGCGCTGCCGCGCACCACGGCGAGGATCCGGTTGCCGTCGCGCTGCGCGTCGGAGAGCCGTTGCAGCAGCAGGACGCCGGCGCCCTCGCCCCAGCCGGTGCCGTCCGCGCCGGCGGCGAACGCCTTCACCCGGCCGTCCTCGGCGAGGCCGCGCTGCCGGGAGAACTCCAGGAACGCCCCCGGCGTCGACATCACCGTCACGCCGCCGGCCAGGGCCATGTCGCACTCGCCGGAGCGCAGCGCCTGGGCGGCCAGGTGCAGGGCGACCAGCGCCGACGAGCAGGCCGTGTCGACGGTGACCGCAGGCCCGTGCAGGCCGAACGAGTACGCCAGCCGGCCGGAGACGACGGACGCGCCGTTGCCGGTGGCCTGGTAGCCCTCCACCTGGGACCGGGCGCCGAGCAGAAGGGTGGCGTAGTCCTGGCCGTTGGTGCCCATGAACACGCCGGTGGCGCTGCCGCGTACCCGCTGCGGGTCGATGCCGGCGGACTCGAACACCTCCCAGGTGGCGTGCAGCAGCAGCCGCTGCTGCGGGTCCATGGCCAGGGCCTCGCGCGGGTTGATGCCGAAGAACGCGGCGTCGAACCCGGCCACGTCGGTCAGGAAGCCACCGCTGCGGGTGTAGCTGGTGCCGACCTGATCCGGGTCGCTGTCGAACAGGGAGTCCAGGTCCCAGCCCCGGTCGGTGGGCATCGGCGTCACCGCGTCCGTCCCGTCGGCCAGCAGCCGCCACAGCTCCTGCGGGGAGGACACCCCGCCGGGGAAGCGGCAGGCCATCGACACGATCGCGATCGGCTCGTCGGCCGCCGGCCGGACCACGGTGACGCCGGCCGCCGGGCCGTCGGCCGCGCCGGCCACCAGTCCGGTACGCAGGAAGCGGGCCAGCTCCAGCGCCGACGGGTGGTCGAAGACCACGGTCGACGGCAGGGTCAGCCCGGTGACCCGGCCGAGCCGGTCCCGTAGCTGCACGGCCGCGAGGGAGTCGAAGCCCAGCTCCCGGAAGGCGCGGCCGGCCGGCACCTGGTCGGTGGAGCCGTGGCCGAGGACCGCCGCCGCCTCCGCCCGGACGAGGTCGACCAGCAGCGTCTCCTGGCCGGTCGCCGGCAGCCCGGCGAGCCGGGACCGCAGGGCGGCGGTGACGCCGGCCTCCTCGGGCTGCGGCTCCGGCTGTTCGACCCCGGCCGGGGCGACCCGGTCGAAGAGGCCGCTCGGCCGCGCCGCGGTGAACGCGGCGACGAACCGCGACCAGTCCACGTCCGCGATCACCGGCGCCGCCTCCGGGGCGTTGACCCATCGGCCCAGCGCCGCCACGGCGGCCTCGGGCGCGAGCGGGGCGAACCCACGGCGGCGCAGGCCGTCGGCGGTCTCCCCGGCCGCCATGCCTTCGGACGCCCACGGCCCGTACGCGAGGGCGGTGGCGGGCAGGCCGGCGGCCCGGCGGGCGGCGACGAGCGCGTCGAGCAGGGCGTTGCCGGCCGCGTACCCGGCCTGGCCGCCGCCGCCCCAGACGCCGGCGACGGAGGAGAACACGACGAACGCGTCGAGGTCCCGGCCCCAGCAGGCGGTGTCCAGGTGCACGGCCCCGAGCACCTTGCCGGCCAGGGTCTCCGACAGCTCGCCGGCGGTCAGCCCGTACGCCGGGGTGGTGCCGCCGGACGCGCCGGCGGTGTGTACGACGGCGGTGAGGTCCGGCAGGCCGCCGACGAGTGCGGTGACGGCCTCGGCGTCGGCGACGTCGCAGGCGACCACCCGCACCGTGCCGAGGCCGGCGAGGTCGCCGACCAGCTCGGCGGCGCCGGGGGCGTCGGGACCCCGCCGGGAGGCGAGGACCACCTCGGCGGCCCCGTTGGCCAGCAGCCACCGGGCGGTGTGCCGGCCCAGCGCGCCGGTGCCGCCGGTGACCAGCACCGTGCCGGAAGGCTGCCAGCCCGGCCCGGCGGGCGGGGCGGCGGGCACGAGGCGGCGGACGAAGACGCCGTTGCGGCGCACCGCCACCTGGTCGAGGGTGCCGTCGGTGAGCACCGCGACAAGGGCGGCGCGGGTGCCGCGGTCGGCGCGGGCGGGCAGGTCCACCAGCCCGCCCCAGCGGTCCGGCTGTTCCAGGGCGACGGCCCGGCCGAGGCCCCAGGCGAGCGCCGCCCAGACGTCGCCGGCCCGCTCCGCGGTCGAGACCGGCAGGGCGGCCCGGCTGAGCGCCCACACCCGGCCGGGCAGGCCCGTGTCGGTCAGCGCCTGGGTGAGGGTGAGCAGCACCGCCGTGCCGGCGGGGACCCCGGGCGCGTGCGGGAGCGGCCGGTCCTGCCGGGGCAGGACGCACAGCACCCCCGCCCAGCCCTCGTCGCCGATGCGGCGCAGCCGCTCGGTCAGCTCGGCCCGGGTCTGGGCCGGCTGCACGGTCAGGGTGTCGACGCGGGCACCGGCCTCGGTCAGCGTCTTCGCCACGCCCGCGTCGGCGCCGCTGCTGACGGTGACGACCAGCCACCGCCCGGACAGTCCGGTCGCCGGGGCCGGCCGGACCGGCTCCCAGCCGACCCGGTACGACCACCCGTCCAGCGTGGTGTCCCGGGTCCGGGACCGGCGCCACTGCGACAGCACGGGCAGGGCCGGGGTGAGGGCGTCCACGGCGGCGTCGTCGCCGAGCTGGCTGGCCAGGGCGGTGAGGTCGCCGCGTTCGACGGCGGCCCAGAAGTCGGCGTCGCGTCCGTCCTCGACGGTCAGCGGCCGGGGCGCGGCCTCGGGCCAGTACCGCTGGTGCTGGAACGCGTACGTGGGCAGGTCGACGCGCTGCGCTCCGCTGTCGGCGAACCACTGGGTCCAGGTCACCGGCACTCCGTGCACGTGCAGCTCGGCCAGGGCGGCGAGCAGCGCCTGCGCCTCGGGCCGGTCCTTGCGCTGGGCGGCGACGGCCAACACGCCGTCTTCACCGGGCAGGACGTCGGCGGCCATCGCGGTCAGCACGCTCTGCGGGCCGACCTCCAGGAACGTGTCCACCCCGGCCACCTTCAGGGCGGTGACCCCGTCGGCGAACCGGACGGCCTCGCGGACGTGCCGCACCCAATAGTCCGGGGTGCGCAGTTCGTCGCCGTCGGCCAGCGCGCCGGTCAGGTTCGACACCACCGGCAGCAGGGGCGCGGCAAACGTCAACCCCGCCAACACGGTGCGGAACTCGTCGAGCATCGGCTCCATCAACGGACTGTGGAACGCGTGACTCACCGTCAACCGACGGGTCCGCACACCCCGGTCCCGCCACACCCGCTCGACCTCGTCGAGGGCATCGACCGCCCCGGACACCACCACGGCCGACGGACCGTTCACCGCCGCGACACCGACCCGGTCGGTCAGCCCGTCCAGCGTCGGCAGCACCTCGGCCTCCGACGCGGCCACCGCCAGCATTCCGCCGCCGGCCGGCAGCGCCTGCATCAGGCGACCACGGGCGGCGACGAGGGCACAGGCGTCGGCCAGGGACAGCACCCCGGCGACGTGCGCGGCGACGATCTCGCCGATCGAGTGGCCGGCCACGAAGTCCGGCACGACCCCGAACGACTCGACCAGCCGGAACAGCGCCACCTCGACGGCGAACAGGCCCGCCTGGGTGAACACGGTCTGATCGAGCAGGCCCGCCGTCTCGGACCCCGGTGCGGCGTTCAGCACCTCACGAAGGGGGCGCGGCAGCCGGCCGTCCAGTTCGGCGCACACCTCGTCGAGCGCGGCGGCGAACACGGGGAACGCCGCCGCCAACTCCCGGCCCATCCCGGCGCGCTGCGCACCCTGGCCGGAGAACAGCAGCGCCAGCCGGCCCCGCTCGGTGGCGGCACCCGTGACGGCCGCGCCGGAGGGCTCGCCCGCGTCGAGGGCTCGAAGGGCGGACAGCAGGTCGTCCCGGTCGTTCGCCAGGAGCACCGCCCGCTGTTCCAGGGCGGGTCGGGTGGTGATCGACGACCAGGCCACATCCACCGGACGCAGAGCAGCGTCGGCCGACAGCCAGCGCGCCCACCGGCCCGCCTGCGCCGCCAACGCACCACCCGTACGCCCCGACAACACCACCGGCACCACCGACGGCACCACCCGACCGACAACCACACCCTCGATCACCGGGGCGGACGGCTGCTCGATGATCACGTGCGCGTTCGTGCCGGAGATGCCGAACGAGGAGACGGCGGCCCGACGGGGCCGGTTCACGGCCGGCCACGGCGTGGCCACGGTCGCGAGGGCGACCGCGCCAGCCGTCCAGTCGATGTGCGGGGACGGCTCGTCGACGTGCAGCGTCGCCGGCACCACACCATGCCGCATCGCCATGATCATCTTGATGATGCCCGCCACACCAGCCGCAGCCTGCGTGTGACCGATGTTCGACTTGATCGACCCCAGCCAGAGCGGACTGCCTGCCGGACGATCCTGCCCGTACGTCGCCAGCAACGCCTGCGCCTCGATCGGGTCACCCAAAGTGGTACCCGTGCCGTGCGCCTCCACCGCGTCCACATCAGTCGTCGTCAGACGCGCATTGGCCAGCGCCTGCCGGATCACCCGCTGCTGCGACGGACCATTCGGCGCGGTAAGCCCGTTCGACGCGCCGTCCTGGTTCACGGCGGTGCCCCGCACCACCGCCAGGATGTTCCGACCCTCGCGCTGCGCGTCCGACAGCCGCTGCACCAGCAGGACGCCCACACCCTCCGACCAGCCCGTGCCATCGGCGGCAGCAGCGAACGACTTGCACCGGCCGTCCTGCGACAAGCCACGCTGACGGGAGAACTCGATGAACGTCCCCGGCGTCGCCATCACCGTCACACCACCGGCAAGAGCCAGATCACACTCACCACTACGCAACGCCTGAACCGCCAGATGCAACGCCACCAACGACGACGAACACGCCGTGTCCACCGTCACCGCCGGCCCCTCCAGGCCGAACGTGTACGCCACCCGACCGGACAGCACGCTGCCCGACGTGCCGGTCCCGACGTAGCCCTCGACCTCGCCGGGGATGTCCATCAGCCGCGACGCGTAGTCGTGGTACATCACGCCCGCGAACACGCCGGTGCGGCTGCCCCGCACCCGCTGTGGGTCTACGCCCGCCGACTCGAACGACTCCCACGACGCCTCCAACAGCAGCCGCTGCTGCGGGTCCATCGCCAGGGCCTCGCGCGGCGAGATCCCGAAGAAGCCCGGGTCGAAGTCCGCCGCCCCGTACAGGAACCCGCCGTGTCGCGTGTACGAGGTGCCGCTGTTGTTCGGGTCCGGGTCGAACAGCGACTCCAGGTCCCAGCCCCGGTCCGCCGGGAACTCCGAGATCCCGTCCCCGCCGCCGGCCAGCAGCTCCCACAGTTGGTCGGGGCTGTCGACCCCACCCGGGTACCGGCAGGCCATGCCAACGATGGCGATCGGCTCGTCGGTGCCGGCGACCGCGCTGGTGGTCGGCTGCGCCGTCGACCGGCGTACGCCGGCCAGCTCGGACCACAGGTGGTCGGCGAGCACGGCCGGGGTGGGGTAGTCGAACACCAGCGTCGACGCCAGCCGCAGCCCCGTCGCCGCGTTCAACCGGTTCCGCAGGTCCACCGCCGTCAACGAGTCGAACCCCAACTCCCGGAACGCCCGGTCCGCCGGCACCGACTCCGCCCCACCATGCCCGAGCACCTGCGCAACGAGACCCCGGACGAGTAGGGCGACCTGGTCCCGGCCCTCGTCCTCGGTGAGCCCGGCGAGCCGTCCGGCCCAACCGTCGCCGCCCTGTCCCGCCTGGCGGCGCGTGCTGGTCGTGCCGACCAGCGCCCGCAGCATCGGCGGCACCACACCACCCGACACCGCAGCCCGCAACGCCGACACATCCACCACCGCCGGCACCAACACCGAACGCCCCACCACCAACGCCGCATCGAACAACTCAAGACCAGTCTCGGCACTCATCGGCGGCAGACCCGACCGCGCCGACCGCACCCGATCCACCTCACCGATCGACGCCGCCATACCCGCCGTGTCCCACATCCCCCACGCCAAGCTGACCGCCGGCAGACCCACCTGCCTGCGGTGCACCGCCAACGCGTCCAGGAACCCGTTACCCGCCGCATAGGCCGCCTGACCCGGCGAACCCAACACCCCGGCAATCGACGAGAACAACACGAACAAGTCCAGGTCCAGCCCGGCCGTCGCCTCGTGCAGCCACCAGCCCGCCGACACCTTCGGTGCCAACACGCCCGCCAGCCGCTCAGCCGTCAGCGTCTCGACGACCCCGTCGTCCAGCACGCCGGCGGTGTGCACCACACCGGCGAGGCGGCCTGCCGAGGCGATTTCGGCGACCAGCCCGAACACCTGCTCCCGGTCCGTCACGTCACACGCCACCACCCGAGCCGACGCACCCAACCCGGCCAGCCGCTCCACCAACTCGGCCGCGCCCGCAGCGTCAGGGCCACGCCGCGACACCAGCACCAGCGACCGCACCCCGTGCGCCACCACCAGATGCTCCGCGACGAGGGCACCCAGCGCACCCGTACCACCGGTCACCAGCACCGAACCCTCACCCACCACGAGCGAGGACTCCGACGCCGACGCCCGCACCAGACGCGGCACGAACGCCCGGCCAGCGCGGAGGGCCACCTGACCGCCCGCACCCGTGGCGCCGGCGAGCAGCTCGAATTCCACGTCGCCGGGTTCCAGGTCCACGAGGACGATCCGGCCCGGGTGTTCCGACTGCGCCGACCGCAGCAGGCCCCACACCGCAGCGCCCGCCAGGTCGGTCACCTCGTCACCGTCCCGGGCCGCCACCGCACCTCGGGTCACCACGACCAGCCTCGACTCCGCGAGGGCATCCGCCGCCAGCCACGACCGCACGACCGACAACACGCCAGACGTCACCTCGCGCACCGACTCCGGCACCGCCACGCCGGGAGCACCGGCAGGCACCGGCAGCACCAGCGCCGACGGCACCGCAGGGCCGGGGGCGCCGGCGGACACCGGCAGCACCAGCGCGGGCGGCATCGCCGCGCCCGCCGCGACCGCATCCACCACCGCAACCACATCCGGGTACGAAGCCAACTCACCCCGGGCCACCAACTCGCCGGCCAACCCGGCAACACCCTTTTCACCGACGCTATGGAGCTGCCCCGGCTGCGCTACCAGCAACACCCAACCGGCCGCATCACCGACGGAAACGACCTCCTCCGCCTGCCACGCCACCTCGAACAGCGACCGAGTCGCCGGATTCGGGGCGGCCACCCCGGTCATTTCCCGCAGCACCAGCGAGTCCACCGACACCACGGCCGCGCCCGAGGAGTCCACCGCGACCAACCGCACGCCGGAGCCCTCGCGGGTCAGCCGCACCCGCAGCACCCGCGCCCCCGTGGCGTGCACCTGCACACCGGAGAACGCGAACGGCACCTGGGGGCCGTCCGACTCCGCGCCGGAAAGCAGCAGCCCGATCGGGTGCAGGGTGGCGTCCAGCAGTGCCGGGTGGACGCCGAACCGCGCCGCGTCGCCCGCCGCGTCGTCGGGCAGGGCCACCTCGGCGTACGCCGCACCGTCGGCCGTCCAGGCGCGTCGCAGGCCCTGGAACATCGGCCCGTACGCCAGGCCGTGCCCGGCCAGGGCGGCGTACCAGTCGGTTAGGTCCACCTCGGACGCGCCGGCCGGCGGCCACGCCCCGATGCCCGGCTCCTCCGGGGAGGAGGCTTCGAGCACGCCGTCCGCGTGCCGGGTCCAGCCCGCCTCGGCGTCGTCGTCGCGGCGCGAGTAGATGGCCACGGCGCGCTCCGGGGAGCCGGCGGACCCGTCGACCCGTACCTGGATCCGCACGCCACCGGAGTCGGGGACCATCAGCGGGGCGGCCACGGTCAGCTCCCGCAGCCGGGAGAGGCCGACCTCGTCGCCGGCGCGTACCGCCAGTTCGACGAGGGCTGCGCCGGGGACGATCGTCATGCCGGAGACCGCGTGGTCCGCCAGCCACGGGTGGGTGGCCAGCGACAGCCGGCCGGTCAGCACCATCTCGTCGTCGCCGGCCAGGTCCACCGCCGCGCCCAGCATCGGGTGTTCGGCGTCGCCCAGGCCGGCCCGGGAGACGTCACCGGACCTCGGGCGGCCGGCCGCCGGCCAGTACCGCTCCCGCTGGAACGCGTACGTGGGCAGGTCGATCCGGGTCGCGCCGGTGTCGGTGAGCCACTGGGTCCAGGTCACCGGAACGCCGTGCACGTGCAGCTCCGCCAGGGCGGCGAGCAGCGCCTGGGCCTCCGGCCGGTCCCGGCGCTGGGCAGCAACGGCCAACACGCCGTCGCCGGCCGGCAGGACGTCACCGGCCATCGCAGTCAGCACGCTCTGCGGGCCGACCTCCAGGAACGTGTCCACCCCAGCCGCCCGCAGGGCCGTCACCCCGTCGGCGAACCGGACAGCCTCCCGCACGTGCCGCACCCAATACTCCGGCGTGCGCAACTCGTCGCCCTCAGCCAACGCGCCCGTCATGTTCGACACCACCGGCAACAACGGGGCCGCGAACGTCAAACCCGCCAACACCGCACGGAACTCGTCGAGCATCGGCTCCATCAACGGACTGTGGAACGCATGACTCACCGTCAACCGGCGCGTCCGGGCGCCCCGGCCCCGCCACACCCGCTCCACCTCGTCAAGGGCATCGACCGCACCGGACACCACCACGGCCGACGGACCGTTCACCGCCGCGACACCGACCCGGTCGGTGAACCCGTCCAGCGTCGACAGCACCTCCGCCTCCGACGCGGCCACCGCCAACATCCCGCCACCGGCCGGCAACGCCTGCATCAACCGACCACGCGCCGCCACCAGGACACACGCGTCCCCCAACGACAGCACCCCCGCCACGTGCGCAGCCGTGATCTCGCCGATCGAGTGACCGGCCACGAAGTCCGGCACCACCCCGAACGACTCGACAAGGCGGAACAACGCCACCTCGACGGCGAACAGACCCGCCTGCGTGAACACGGTCTGATCCAGCAGCTCCGCCTCCGCCGAACCCTCGGCAGCGAACAGCACCTCACGAAGCGGACGCGGCAACAACGGGTCCAGGTGCCCAGCCACCTCGTCCAACGCGGCGGCGAACACGGGGAACGCCGCCGCCAACTCCCGACCCATCCCGACACGCTGCGCGCCCTGACCGGAGAACAGCAGGGCCAGCTGACCGCGCTGGTCGGCGGCGCCGGTGACCACCACGCCGGAGGGGTCCCCGGCGGCGAGAGCGGTCAGCGCCGCGATCAGGTCGTCCCGGTCGTTCGCCAGGAGCACCGCCCGCTGTTCCAGGGCGGGTCGGGTGGTGATCGACGACCAGGCCACATCCACCGGACGCACAGCCGCATCGGCCGACAACCAGCGCGCCCACCGGCCCGCCTGCGCCGCCAACGCACCACCCGTACGCCCCGACAACACCACCGGCACCACCGGCGGCACCACCCGATCGACAACCACACCCTCGATCACCGGGGCGGACGGCTGCTCGATGATCACATGCGCATTCGTGCCGGAGATCCCGAACGACGACACGGCCGCCCGACGGGGCCGGTTGACCGCGGGCCACGGGGTGGCCTCGGTGGCGAGGGTGACCGCGCCGGCCGTCCAGTCGATGTGCGGGGACGGCTCGTCCACATGCAACGTCGCCGGCACCACACCATGCCGCATCGCCATGATCATCTTGATGATGCCCGCCACACCAGCCGCAGCCTGCGTGTGACCGATGTTCGACTTCACCGACCCGAGAAGCAACGGCCGATCCTCGGACCGGTCCTGCCCGTACGTCGCCAACAGCGCCTGCGCCTCGATCGGGTCACCCAAAGTGGTACCCGTGCCGTGCGCCTCCACCGCGTCCACATCGGTCGTCGTCAGACGCGCGTTGGCCAGCGCCTGCCGGATCACCCGCTGCTGCGACGGACCATTCGGCGCAGTCAACCCGTTCGACGCACCGTCCTGGTTCACGGCCGTGCCCCGCACGACCGCCAGGATCCGCCGGCCGTCCCGCTGCGCGTCCGACAGCCGCTGCACGAGAAGGACCCCGACGCCCTCGGACCAGCCCGTGCCGTCGGCCGACGCCGCGAACGACTTGCACCGGCCGTCCTGCGACAAGCCGCGCTGACGCGAGAACTCGATGAACGTCCCGGGGGTGGCCATCACCGTCACACCACCGGCAAGCGCCAGATCACACTCACCACTACGCAACGCCTGCGCCGCCAGGTGCAACGCCACCAACGACGACGAGCAGGCGGTATCCACCGTCACCGCCGGCCCCTCCAGGCCGAACGTGTACGCCACCCGACCCGACAGCACACTGCCCGACGTGCCGGTCCCGACGTAGCCCTCGGCGTCCGGCGGAAGGTCCTCCAGCCGGGAGGCGTAGTCGTGGTACATGACGCCCGCGAACACACCCGTCCGGCTGCCCCGCAACCACTGCGGATCCACCCCCGCCGACTCGAACGACTCCCACGACGCCTCCAACAGCAACCGCTGCTGCGGGTCCATGGCGATCGCCTCGCGGGGGCTGATGCCGAAGAAGGCCGGGTCGAAGTCCGCCGCGCCGTACAGGAAGCCACCGTGCCGGGTGTACGAGGTGCCGCTGCGGTCCGGGTCCGGGTCGAAGAGGCCGTCGAGGTCCCAGCCACGGTCGGTCGGGAACTCGGAGATGCCGTCGCCTCCGGCGGACAGCAGGGTCCACAGCTGCTCCGGTGTCT
Source organism: Micromonospora sp. CA-111912 (assembly GCF_050948415.1). Lineage (NCBI taxonomy): Bacteria > Bacillati > Actinomycetota > Actinomycetes > Micromonosporales > Micromonosporaceae > Micromonospora > Micromonospora sp. CA-111912. The sequence goes on along the minus strand of NZ_CP192007.1, from coordinate 2,221,815 downwards.
CCACCCCACCCGGGTACCGGCAGGCCATGCCCACGATCGCGATCGGCTCGTCGGTGCCCGCGGTCACCACCGCGGACCGCCGGGCGGTGATCTGACCGGAGACCAGTTCGTAGAGGTGGTCGGCGAGCACGGCCGGGGTGGGGTAGTCGAACACCAGCGTCGAGGCCAGCCGCAGCCCCGTCGCCGCGTTCAACCGGTTCCGCAGGTCCACCGCCGTCAACGAGTCGAACCCGAGTTCCCGGAACGCCCGGTCCGCCGGCACCGACTCCGCCCCACCGTGCCCGAGCACCTGGGCGACGAGGCCCCGGATCAGCACGTCGATCTGGGCGCGAGCCTCCTCGGGGGTCAGGCCCGCCAGCTGGTTGGCCCAGTCGCCACCCTGTCCCGCCTGGCGGCGCGTGCTGGTCGTGCCGACCAGCGCCCGCAGCATCGGCGGCACCACACCACCCGACACCGCAGCCCGCAACGCCGGCACATCCACCACCGCCGGCACCAACACCGGCCGCCCCACCACCAACGCCGCGTCGAACAACTCAAGACCGGTCTCGGCACTCATCGGCGGCAGACCCGACCGCGCCGACCGCACCCGATCCACCTCACCGATCGACGCCGCCATACCCGCCGTGTCCCACATCCCCCACGCCAGGCTGACCGCCGGCAGACCCGCCTGCCTGCGGTGCACCGCGAGGGCGTCCAGGAACCCGTTACCCGCCGCATACGCCGCCTGACCCGGCGAACCCAACACCCCGGCAATGGACGAGAACAACACGAACAGATCCAGATCCAGACCCGCCGTCGCCTCATGCAGGAACCAACCCGCCGACACCTTCGGCGCCAACACCCCCGCCAACCGCTCCGCGCTGATCCCCGACACCACACCGTCGTCCAACACACCCGCCGTGTGCACCACACCCGCGAGCCGGCCCGCCGACGTGATCTCCCCGACCAGCCCGAACACCTGCTCCCGGTCCGTCACATCACACGCCACCACCCGAGCCGCAGCACCCAGACCCGCCAGCCGCCCCACCAACTCGGCCGCACCCGCAGCGTCAGGGCCACGCCGCGACACCAACACCAACGACCGCACCCCATGCGCCACCACCAGGTGCTCGGCCACCAACGCGCCCAGCGAGCCGGTGCCACCGGTCACCAGCACCGAACCCTCACCCACCACGAGCGAGGACTCCGACCCCGCCGCCCGCACCAGACGCGGCACGAACACCCGACCAGCCCGAACGGCCACCTGGGCACCCGCGGCGTCCTCGGCGACCCGGGCCAGTACGGCCACCACGCCCGCGTCCACGTCACCGTCGACATCCGCGAGGACGATCCGACCCGGGTGCTCCGACTGTGCCGACCGCAGCAGGCCCCACACCGCAGCGCCCGCCAGATCCGTCACCTCGTCACCGTCCCGGGCCGCCAGCGCACCCCGGGTCACCACGACCAGCCGCGAACCCGCCAGGGCATCCGCCGCCAGCCACGACCGCACGACCGACAGCACGCCGGACGTGACCTCGCGCACCGACTCCGGCACCGCCACGCCGGGGACACCGGCGGACACCGGCAGCACCAACGCCGAGGGCGCCCCCGCGCCGGGGGCGTAGGACACCGGCAGTACCAGCGCCGCCGGCACCGCCGCCCCCGCCACGACCGCATCCCCCACCGCAGCCACATCCGGGTACGCCACCAGCCCACCCCGGGCCGCCAGCTCGCCGGCCAGCCCGGCAACACCCTCGCCGCCGACACCGTGCAGCTGCCCCGACTGCGCTACCAGCAGCGCCCACCCGGTCGCGTCGCCGCCGGAGACGGCCTCCTCCGCCTGCCAGGTCACCTCGAACAGCGACCGCGCCGCCGCACCCGGGGCAACCACCCCGGTCATCTCCCGCAGCACCAGCGAGTCCACCGACACCACGGCCGCGCCCGAGGAGTCCACCGCGACCAACCGCACGCCGGAGCCCTCACGGGTCAGCCGCACCCGCAGCACCGACGCCCCCGAGGCGTGCACCTGCACACCGGAGAACGCGAACGGCACCCGAGGGCCGCCGGCCTCACCCGCCAGCAGCAACCCGACCGGGTGCAGGGCCGCGTCCAGCAGCGCCGGGTGCAGCCCGAACGCCGCAGCGTCCCCCGCCACCTCGTCCGGCAACGCCACCTCGGCGAACACCTCACCGCCGGAAGCCCAGGCCCGCCGCAGGCCCTGGAACACCGGCCCGTACGCCAGGCCGTGGGTGGCGAGCACGCCGTACCAGTCGGTCAGGTCCACCTCGTCGGCGCCGGCCGGCGGCCATGCGCCGATGCCCGGCTCCACCGCGCCGGGCGCTTCGAGCACGCCCTCGGCGTGCCGGATCCACTCCGCCTCCGGGTCGCCCTCGGTCTGGGAGTGCACCGTCACGGCCCGGGAGCCGGAGGCGTCGGCCGCGCCGACGCGCACCTGCACCCGCACCCCACCCGAGGCCGGCAACACCAACGGCGCAGCCACCGTCAGCTCCCGCACCCGCGACGCACCCACCTCGTCACCGGCCCGCACCGCCAACTCCACCAACGCCGTCCCGGGGACGACCACCACACCACCGACCACATGATCGGCCAACCACCCGTGCGTCGACACCGACAACCGACCGGTCAGCACGACGACGTCCTCGCCGGCCACGGTGACCGCGGCGCCGAGGAGCGGGTGGTCGGCGACGCCCAGCCCGGCGCCGGAGACGTCCCCGGCGCGCGGGCGCCCGGCGCCGAGCCAGTACCGCTCGTGCTCGAAGGCGTACGTGGGCAGGTCGACCAGCGTCGGGCGGGCCTCGGCGTACCACTGCGGCCAGGTCACCGGCACGCCGTTGACGTGCAGCTCCGCCAGCGCGTGCAGCAGCGCCTGCGGGGCGGGGCGGTCCCGCCGCTGCGTCGCGAGCGTCAGCGTTCCCTCGGCCAGCAGCTCGGCGTTCATGGCGGTCAGCACGCTCTGCGGGCCGACCTCCAGGAACGTGTCCACCCCGGCGTCGCGCAGGGCGGTGATCCCGTCGGCGTACCGGACGGCTGCGCGGACGTGCCGCACCCAGTAGTCGGGGCGGGTGATCTCCTGCGGGTCGACGACCGTCCCGGTCAGGTTCGAGACCACGGCCAGCAGCGGCGCGCGGAACGTCAGCGCCTCCAGGGCAGTCCGGAAGTCGTCGAGCATCGGCTCCATCAGCGGGCTGTGGAACGCGTGGCTGACGGCGAGCCTGCGGGTGCGTACGCCCCGGTCCGTCCAGACCTGCTCCAGCTCGTCGAGGGCGTCGGCGGCACCGGAGACCACGACGGCGGACGGGCCGTTCACGGCCGCGATCCCGAGGCGGTCGGTGCGGCCGTCCAGGCTGGACGTCACGTCGGCCTCGGACGCGTTGACGGCCAGCATCCCGCCGTTGGCCGGCAGCGCCTGCATCAGGCGACCACGGGCGGCGACGAGGGCGCACGCGTCCGCCAGGGACAACACGCCCGCCACGTACGCGGCCGTGATCTCACCGACCGAGTGACCGGCCACGAAGTCCGGCACCACACCGAACGACTCCACGAGGCGGAACAACGCCACCTCGACGGCGAACAGACCCGCCTGGGTGAACACCGTCTGGTCGAGCAGCTCCGCCTCCGCCGAACCCTCGGCGGCGTGCAGCACCTCACGAAGCGGACGCGGCAACAGCGGGTCCAGGTGCCCGCACACCTCGTCCAACGCGGCGGCGAACACGGGGAACGCCGCCGCCAACTCCCGACCCATGCCGGCGCGCTGTGCGCCCTGGCCGGAGAAGAGCACGGCGAGGGGGCCGCGCGCCGCACCCGTACCGGTGACGACCCCACCGGCCGGCGAGCCGGCGGCGAGGGCGCGCAGCCCGGCCAGCAGCTCGTCCCGGTCGGTGGCCGCGACCACCGCGCGGTGTTCCAGCGTCGACCGGCTGACCAGCGAGGACCAGGCGACGTCCGCCGGGCGCGGGGTCACGTCGGCCGCGAGCCAGTGGGCCCAGCGGTCGGCCTGGGCCGCCACGGCGGCCTCGGTCCGGGCCGAGAGCAGCACCGGCACCAGCGGCGGTACGGCGTCGTCCGCCGGTTCCGTCCGGGTCTCGGCGGGCGGCTGTTCGATGATCACGTGGGCGTTCGTGCCGCTGACGCCGAAGGAGGAGACGGCGGCGCGGCGCGGCCGGCCCGGGGCGGGCCACTCGCGGGCCTCGGTGAGCAGCTCGACCGCGCCCGCCGACCAGTCGATGTGCGGCGACGGCTCGTCGACGTGCAGGGTGCGCGGCATCGTCCCGTGCCGCATCGCCATGATCATCTTGATCACGCCGGCCACCCCGGCGGCGGCCTGCGTGTGACCGATGTTCGACTTGATCGACCCGAGCCAGAGCGGACTGTCTGCCGGCCGGTCCTGCCCGTACGTCGCCAGCAGCGCCTGCGCCTCGATCGGGTCACCCAAAGTGGTACCCGTACCGTGCGCCTCGACGGCGTCCACATCAGTCGTCGTCAGACGCGCGTTGGCCAGCGCCTGCCGGATCACCCGCTGCTGCGACGGACCATTCGGCGCCGTAAGCCCGTTCGACGCGCCGTCCTGGTTCACCGCCGTGCCCCTGACGACGGCCAGGATTCGCCGGCCGTCCCGCCGGGCGTCCGAGAGCCGCTGCACCAGCAGAATCCCGACGCCCTCGGACCAGCCCGTGCCGTCGGCCGACGCCGCGAACGACTTGCACCGGCCATCCTGCGACAGACCACGCTGACGCGAGAACTCAATGAACGTCCCCGGCGTCGCCATCACCGTCACACCACCAGCAAGAGCCAGATCACACTCACCCGACCGCAACGCCTGCACCGCCAGGTGCAACGCCACCAGCGAGGACGAGCAGGCGGTATCCACCGTCACCGCCGGCCCCTCCAGGCCGAACGTGTACGCCACCCGACCGGACAGCACACTGCCCGACGTGCCGGTGCCGATGTAGCCGCCCACCCCCTCGGGCAGCTCCTGCACCTGCGAGGCGTAGTCGTGGTACATCAGGCCGGCGAACACGCCCGTCCGGCTGCCCCGCAACCGCACCGGGTCCAGCCCGGCGGACTCGAACGTCTCCCACGACGCCTCCAGCAGCAGCCGCTGCTGCGGATCCATGGCGACCGCCTCGCGCGGGCTGATCCCGAAGAAGGCGGGGTCGAACTCGGCCGCCCCGTACAGGAACCCGCCGTGCCGGGTGTACGACGTCCCGGGGTTGTCCGGGTCGGGGTGGAAGATCCGGTCGAGCTCCCAGCCCCGGTCGGCCGGGAACTCGCCGATCCCGTCGGCGCCGGTGGCGACGAGCTGCCAGAGCTGCTCGGGGCTCGTCACGCCGCCCGGGTACCGGCAGGCCATGCCCACGATCGCGATCGGCTCGTCGACGTTCGTGTTCGCCACGGCGTCGCGCTGCTCGGCGACCTGCCCGGACAGCTGCTCGTAGAGGTGGTCCGACAGCGCGCCGGGGGTCGGGTAGTCGAAGACGAGGGTGGAGGTCAGCCGCAGCCCGGTCGCGGTGTTGATCCGGTTCCGCAGCTCGACGGCGGTCAGCGAGTCGAAGCCCAGCTCCCGGAACGCCCGGTCGGCGGGCACCTGGTCGGCGCCGCTGTGCCCGAGGACCTGCGCGATCAGGCCCCGGACGAGCAGGGCGACCTGGGTGCGCGCCTCCTGCGGGTCGAGGCCGGCGAGCCGGTCGGCCCAGCCTCCGGCGGCGGGCCGCCGCCGGCTGGCGGTCGAGCCGATCAGGGTCCGCAGCATCGGCGGCACCCGGCCGGCGGCGGTCTGCGCCCGCATGGCCGGCAGGTCGACCACGGCCGGCACCAGCGCGGCCCCGCCGTGGGCCAGCGCCGCGTCCCACAGCCCGAGGCCGACGGGGGCGGTCATCGGGGTGAGGCCGGCCCGGCTGACCCGGGCGCGGTCGGTGTCGTTGATCGAGCTGGCCATGCCGTCGGTGTCCCACATGCCCCACGCGAGGCTCACCGCCGGCAGGCCCCGCTGGGCGCGGAGCTGGGCGAGGGCGTCCAGGAAGGCGTTGCCGGCGGCGTACGCGGCCTGGCCGGGGGAACCGAGCACGCCGGCGATGGACGAGAACAGCACGAACAGGTCGAGATCCAGCTCCGCCGTCGCCTCGTGCAGCCACCAGCCCGCGGTGACCTTGGGTGCCAGCACGTCCGCCAGCCGGTCGGCGGTGATCCCGGTGACGACGCCGTCGTCGAGGACGCCGGCGGTGTGCACCACGCCGGCCAGCCGCCCGTCGGCGGTGATCCGGCGGACCAGCGCGTCGACCTGCGCCCGGTCGGTCACGTCGGCCGTGGCGATCTGGACGGCGGCGCCGAGGCCGGTCAGCCGCTCCACCAGGTCGGCCGCGCCCGGGGCCGCCGGGCCCTGGCGGGAGGCCAGCACCAGCGACCGCACCCCGTACGCCGTGACGAGGTGCTCGGCCACCAGGGCGCCCAGCGAGCCGGTTCCGCCGGTCACCAGGACGGTGCCCGCGCCGACCACCGGCGCGGCCTGCGCGCCGCCGGCCGCGCGGGCCAGCCGTGGGACGTACGCCGTGCCGGCGCGCACCGCGAGCTGCCCGCCCGCGCCCGGGTCGGCGGCGAAACCGGCCAGCATGGCCAGCAGCTCCGGGCCGAGGTCGGCGTCGGGTTCCAGGTCGGCCAGCACGATCCGGCCGGGGTGTTCCGACTGCGCGGACCGCAGCAGGCCCCAGACGGCGGCCCCCGCCACGTCGGTGACCCGGTCGTCGGGGTGGGCGGCGACCGCCCCACGGGTGACGACGACCAGCCGGCAGTCCGCGAGGGCGTCGGCGGCCAGCCAGCCCTGCGCCTCGCGCAGCACGGCCTCGGTCGCGACACGCACGGCGTCGGGCACGTCGGCCTCGCGCACATCGGCATCGCGCGCGTCGGCCTCGCGCAGGTCGGCATCGGTCGCCGTGGGCACGGGCAGCAGCAGCGCCGCCGGGGCGGGGGCCGTCGCGCCCGTCACCGCCGCGACCACCGCCGCCACGTCCGGGTACGCCGACGTCAGCGCCCCGCCGTCGGTGGCGTCGCCGCCGAGCACCGCCCAGCCGTACCCGGCGTCGGCCGGGGCGACCTGCTCGGGCTGCCACGACACCTCGAACAGTGAGCGGTTCGCCTGGTTCGGCGTGCTCGCCGTGGTCATCTCCCGCAGCGTCAGGGAGTCCACCGACACCACCGGCGTGCCGGCCTCGTCGACGGCGACCAGCCGCACCGAGGACCCGCTCGCGGTCAGGCGCACCCGGAGGGTCCGCGCGCCGATCGTGTGGACCTGCACCCCCTCGAAGGAGAACGGCACCCGGGGGCCGTCGCCGGTGGCCTCGGCGGGCAGCAGCCCGACGGGGTGCAGCGCGGCGTCCAGCAGCGCCGGGTGCACGCCGAATCCGGCCGGGTCCCCGACCACCGTGTCGGGGAGGGTCACCTCGGCGTACACCGTGCCGTCGGCGGTCCACGCGCGCCGCAGGCCCTGGAAGACCGGCCCGTAGGCGAGCCCGTGCCCGGCGACGGCCGGGTACCAGCCGGTGAGGTCCACCTCGGCCGCGCCGGCCGGGGGCCAGGCGCCCACGGTGGGCTCCTCGGCGGTGGGGAGGCCGACGACGCCGTCGGCGTGCCGGGTCCAGCCGGCCTCCGGGTCCTCCTCGGACTGGGAGTGCACGGTCACCGGCCGGGCGCCCGTGGCGTCGACCGGGCCGACCCGGACCTGCACCCGCATTCCGCCGCCGCCGGCGGGCAGCACCAGCGGGGCGAGCACGGTGAGGTCGCGGACGCGGGACGCGCCCACCTCGTCACCGGCCCGGACGACGAGGTCGAGCAGGGCGGTGCCCGGCACCACCACGGCGCCGGAGACGACGTGGTCGCCCAGCCACGGGTGGGACGACAGCGACAGTCGGCCGGTCAGCACCACCATGTCCTCGCCGGCCACCGACACCGTCGCGCCGAGCAGCGGGTGGCGGGCCACGCCGAGACCCGCGCCGGACACGTCGGCCGCCTGCCCGACGGGCGACAGCCAGTACCGCTGGTGCTGGAACGCGTACGTCGGCAGCTCGACCCGGGTCGCGCCGGTGTCGGTGAACCACTGGGTCCAGGTCACCGGCACGCCGTGCACGTGCAGCTCCGCCAGGGCGGCGAGCAACGCGTGGGCCTCCGGCCGGTCCCGGCGCTGGACGGCGACGGCCAACACGCCGTCTTCACCGGGCAGGACGTCACCGGCCATCGCGGTCAACACGCTCTGCGGCCCAACCTCCAGGAACGTGTCCACCCCAGCCGCCCGCAGGGCCGTCACCCCGTCGGCGAACCGGACCGCCTCCCGCACGTGCCGCACCCAATACTCCGGGGTGCGCAGCTCATCGCCGTCGGCCAGCGCGCCGGTCAGGTTCGACACCACCGGCAACAACGGCGCGGCAAACGTCAAACCCGCCAGCACCGCACGGAACTCGTCGAGCATCGGCTCCATCAACGGACTGTGGAACGCATGACTCACCGTCAACCGGCGCGTCCGGGTGCCCCGGCCCCGCCACACCCGCTCCACCTCGTCGAGGGCGTCGACCGCCCCGGACACCACCACGGCCGACGGACCGTTCACCGCCGCGACACCGACCCGGTCGGTGAACCCGTCCAGCGTCGACAGCACCTCCGCCTCCGACGCGGCCACCGCCAACATCCCGCCACCGGCCGGCAACGCCTGCATCAACCGACCACGCGCCGCCACCAGGACACACGCGTCCGCCAACGACAGCACCCCCGCCACGTACGCAGCCGTGATCTCACCGACCGAGTGACCAGCCACGAAGTCCGGCACCACACCGAACGACTCCACCACGCGGAACAACGCCACCTCGACCGCGAACAGACCCGCCTGCGTGAACACCGTCTGATCCAGCAGCTCCGCCTCCGCCGAACCCTCGGCAGCGAACAGCACCTCACGAAGCGGACGCGGCAACAACGGGTCCAGGTGCCCAGCCACCTCGTCCAACGCGGCGGCGAAGGCGGGGAACTCGGCGTACAGGTGCCGGCCCATGCCGGCGCTCTGCGCGCCCTGGCCGGAGAACAGCAACGCGAGCTGGCCCCGCTGGCCGGCGGCACCGGTGACCACCGCGCCGGAGGGGTCCCCGCCGGCGAGAGCGGTCAGCGCCGCGAGCAGGTCGTCCCGGTCGGTCGCGGCGATGACGGCGCGCTCGTCCAGCGTCGCGCGGGACACCGCCGAGGAGAGGGCCACGTCGAGCGGGCGGAGGTCCTCGTCGGCCGTGATCCAGGCCGCCCAGCGGTCCGCCTGGGCCGCCAGCGCCGCGCTGTCGCGGGCGGACAGGAGCACCGGGGCCAGCGACCGCGCGGCGGTGGGGGTCGGCTCCTCGGCGTCCGCCTCGTCCCCGGCCGGCGGGGCGGGGGGCTGTTCGAGGATCAGGTGGACGTTGGTGCCGCTGATGCCGAACGAGGACACGGCGGCCCGGCGGGGGCGGTCCACCTCGGGCCAGGGGCGCGCCTCGGTCAGCAGCGACACGGCGCCGGCCGACCAGTCCACGTGGGGGGTGGGCTCGTCGAGGTGCAGGGTCGACGGGAGCAGCCCGTACCGCATCGCCATGATCATCTTGATGATGCCGGCGACCCCGGCGGCGGCCTGCGCGTGCCCGATGTTCGACTTGATCGACCCGAGGAACAGCGGCCGGTCCGCCGGCCGGTCCTGCCCGTACGTGGCCAGCACGGCCTGCGCCTCGATCGGGTCGCCCAGCGTGGTGCCGGTGCCGTGCGCCTCGACGGCGTCCACGTCGGCGACGGTGAGCCGGGCGTTGGCCAGCGCGGCCCGGATGACCCGCTGCTGCGCGGGGCCGTTCGGTGCGGTGAGGCCGTTGGACGCGCCGTCGGAGTTCACGGCGCTGCCGGCGAGCACGGCGAGCACCTGCCGGCCCTGCCGCCGCGCGTCGGACAGGCGCTGGACCAGCAGGACGCCGACGCCCTCGGACCAGCCGGTGCCGTCGGCGGACGCGGCGAAGGACTTGCACCGCCCGTCGGGGGCGAGGCCGCCCTGCCGGGAGAACTCCACGAACGCCCCGGGGGTGACCATGACGGTCACGCCGCCGGCCAGGGCCAGGTCGCACTCGCCGCCGCGCAGCGCCTGGGCGGCGAGGTGCACCGCCACGAGCGACGACGAGCAGGCGGTGTCGATGGTGACCGCGGGCCCCTCCAGGCCGAGGGTGTAGGAGACCCGGCCGGAGATGACGCTGTGCGCTCCCCCGGTGAGCTGGTAGCCGGCCAGCTCCTCCGGGGTGTCGGTGGTGCCGTAGCCCGACGGGGAGGCGCCGACGAAGACGCCGGTGCGGCTGCCGCGCAGCCGGTCCGGGTCGACGCCCGCCTGCTCCAGGGCCTCCCAGGACGCCTCCAGCAGCAGCCGCTGCTGCGGGTCCATGGCCAGGGCCTCGCGCGGGGAGATGCCGAAGAAGCCCGGGTCGAAGGCGGTGGCGCCGGGGACGAAGCCACCCTCGCGGGTGTGCGACACCGGCCGGCCCTCGGCGTCGACGGCCAGCAGCCGGGCGATGTCCCAGTTGCGGTCCTCGGGGAAGCCGCTGATGCCGTCGCGGCCGGTGGCGACGAGGTCCCACAGCTCGCCGGGGCTACTCACGCCGCCGGGGTACCGGCAGCTCATGCCCACGATGACGATCGGGTCGTCGTCGACCGGCCCGGCGGGGCCCCAGGTGGCCACGGTGTCGACCTCGTGCAGGCGCAGCGCGGACGACAGATGGTCGGCGAGGGTGACCGGGTTCGGGTAGTCGAAGACGAGGGTGGTGGGCAGGGAGAGGCCGGTGGCGGCGCTGAGCCGGTTGCGCAGCTCCACCGCGGTCAGCGAGTCGAAGCCCAGCTCCTTGAACGCCCGGTTCGCCTTGACCAGCTCCGGGCCGGTGTGCCCGAGGACGGTGGCGGCGACCGTGCGGACCAGGTCGGTGAGGTGCCGGTCCTGCTCGGCGCGGGGCAGGGTGAGCAGTTGCTGCCGCAGACCGCCGCCGGCCCCGTCGGCCGGCTCCTCGTCGGTGGCCCGCAGGGCGTCCCGGGCCTCGGCGATGTCGTCGAGCAGCGGCCGGGGCCGCGCGGCGGCGAACGCCGGGGTGAACAGGGACCAGTCGACGTCCGCCACGGTCAGCGACGGCGCGGACCGGCCGACGGCGCTGCGCAGGGCGTACACGGCCTGGGCCGGGGACATCGCGGTGAGGCCGCGCCGGGCCAGCAGCTCCTGGCCCTCCCCGCTGGCCATGCCGCCGTCCGCCCAGGGGCCCCAGGCGACCGCCGTGGCGGCGAGACCGCGGGCGCGTCGCCGCTCCGCGAGCGCGTCCAGGAAGGCGTTGCCGGCGGCGTAGGCGGCCTGGCCGCCGCTGCCCCAGATCCCGGCGATCGAGGAGAACAGCACGAACGCGTCCAGCGGCCGGTCGCCCAGCAGCTCGTCCAGGTGGACCGCTCCGGCGATCTTGCCGTCGAGGACGGCGGCGAGCGCGGCCAGGTCGGTGTCCACCAGCCTGGCGAGCTGGCCCACGCCGGCGGCGTGCACGACCGCCGTCAGCGGGGCGTCGTCCGCGTCGATGTCGCGCAGCACCGCCTCGACCTGCGCCCGGTCGGCCGCGTCGCAGGCGACCAGCGACACCCGCGCGCCGAGCCCGGCCAGTTCGTCCCGCAGTTCCGCCGCGCCCGGCGCCCGCTCGCCACGGCGGCTGGTCAGCACGACGTGCGCGGCGCCGTTGGCCGCCACCCAGCGGGCCACGTGGGCGCCGAGCGCCCCGGTGCCGCCGGTGATCAGCACCGTGCCGGAGGGCTGCCAGCGTTCGACGGTTCCCACGCCGGCGGGGTCGGCGCGGACCAGCCGGCGCACGAAGACGCCGGAGGGGCGTACGGCGATCTGGTCCTCGTCGCCGGCCCCGGCCAGCACGCCCACGAGCCGGTCCCAGCCGGCCGCGTCGGGCCGCTCCGGCAGGTCGGCCAGGCCGCCCCAGAGCTGAGGGTGTTCCAGCCCGGCGACCCGGGCCAGGCCCCACAGTCCGCCCTGGGCGACGCTGCGGACGCCGTCGGCGTCGCCGGTGCCGACCGCGCCCTGGGTGAGGGTCCACACCGGCAGCGCGACGTCGGCGTCGTGCAGGGCCTGCATCAGGGTCGCCGTCGCGGCGGTGCCGGTCGACACCGCCGGGTGGCCGGGGTGCGGCCGGTCCAGCAGGCCGAGCAGGGAGACCGCCGCCGCGAACCGGCGGTCCGCCGGCAGCTCGGCCAGCCGGGCCGCCAGCTCGTCCCGGCCGGTCAGCGGGTCCACCGGCAGGCGGTGGACCGTCCCGCCGACAGCGCCGAGCGCCGCCGTCAGCGCGTCGGCCCACTGCGCCACCGCCGGGTCGCCGGCCGGTTCGAGCAGCAGCCAGTCGCCGATCGGCGCGGCGGCGGCGGGCGTCGCCGTACGCTTCCACACCACCCGGTACGACCAACCGTCGACGACGGCGTCGCGCAGCCGCGCCCGGCGCCAGGACGACAGGACCGGCAGCGCCGGGGCGAGGACGTCCGCGCCGTCGTCGCCGAGCTGCGCGGCCAGCGCCGCCACGTCGGAGCGTTCCACCGCGGACCAGAACTCGACGTCGAGGACGTCGGGGCTGACCGGGCCGGTGACGGAGGCCGGAAGCTGCTCCGGCCAGTAGCGCTGCCGCTGAAACGCGTACGTGGGCAGGCCCACCGTGGTCGCGCCGGTGTCGGTGTACATCGTGGGCCAGTCGACGGCCGCGCCGTTGACGTGCAGTTCGGCGAGGGCGGCGAGCAGCGCCCGGGGCTCGGGGCGGTCGGCGTGCAGCGCGGGCACCGCGACGACGGGGGTCGCGTCGTCGGCGGCCGGGTCGACCGGCTGCGGGCCGAGGACGTCCTGGGTCATCGCGGTGAGGACGCTGCGGGGCCCGATCTCCAGGAACGTGTCGACCCCGGCGGCGCGGAGCGTGGTGATTCCGTCGGCGAACCGTACGGCCTCCCGGACGTGCCGCACCCAGTACTGCGGGGTGCGCAGCTCGTCGCCGCCGGCCAGTGCGCCGGTCACGTTCGACACCACCGGCAGCCGGGGCGCGGCGAACGTGAGCCCGGCCAGCACGGCGCGGAACTCGTCGAGCATCGGCTCCATCAGCGGGCTGTGGAACGCGTGACTCACCGTCAACCGACGGGTCCGGGTCCCCCGGTCCCGCCAGGTCTTCTCCACCTCGTCCAGGGCGGCGATCTCGCCCGAGACCACCACCGACGCCGGCCCGTTCACCGCCGCGATCCCGACCCGGTCGGCGAGGCCGTCCAGGCTGGGCAGTACGTCCGCCTCGGACGCGCCCACCGCCAGCATCCCGCCGCCGGCCGGCAACGCCTGCATCAGCCGGCCCCGCGCCGCCACCAGGGCACACACGTCCGCCAGCGACAGCACCCCCGCGACGTGCGCGGCCGTGATCTCACCGATCGAGTGCCCGCCCACGAAGTCCGGCACCACACCGAACGACTCGACCAGCCGGAACAACGCCACCTCGACGGCGAACAGACCCGCCTGGGTGAACACGGTCTGGTCCAGCAGGGCCGCCTCGGCGGTGCCCTCCGCCGCGAACAGCACCGCCTTCAACGGCTGCGGCAGCAACCCGTCGAACAGCCCACACACCTCGTTCAGCGCGGCGGCGAAGACCGGGAACCCCTCGTACAACTCGCGGCCCATGCCGGCGCGCTGCGCCCCCTGACCGGAGAACAGCACCGCCAGCGGACCCCGGTCCGCCGCCCGACCAGCCACCACCGCACCCGACGACTGCCCCGAGGCCAGGGCACGCAGCCCGGCCAGCAGCTCGTCCCGGTCGGTCGCGGCCAGCACGGCCCGGCTGTCCAGCGCCGACCGCGACACCGCCGACGACCAGCCGACGTCCAGGGGACGCAGGTCCCCGTCGGCGGCCAGCCACCTGGCCCAGCGGCCGGCCTGGCCGGCGAGCGCGGCGTCGGAGCGGGCGGACAGCAGCACCGGAACCACCGGGAGGGTGACGGCCGGTTCCGGGGCGTCGGCGTCGGCTTCCGGGGCGGGGGGTTCCTCGATGATGGTGTGCGCGTTGGTCCCGGAGATGCCGAAGGACGAGACCGCGGCCCGCCGGGGCCGTCCGGTCGCCGGCCAGGTCCGCGCCTCGGTCACCAGCGACACGGCGCCCGCCGACCAGTCGACCTTCGGCGTCGGGGAGTCCACGTGCAGGGTCGACGGGACGACGCCGTGCCGCATCGCCATCACCATCTTGATGATCCCGGCGACGCCCGCGGCCGACTGGCTGTGCCCGAAGTTCGACTTGATCGAGCCGAGCAGCAGCGGCCGGTCGGCGGGCCGGTCCTGCCCGTACGTGGCCAGCACGGCCTGCGCCTCGATCGGGTCGCCGAGGACGGTGCCGGTGCCGTGCGCCTCGACGGCGTCCACGTCGGCGGTGGTGAGCCGGGCGTTGGCCAGGGCCTGCCGGATCACCCGCTGCTGGGCGGGGCCGTTCGGGGCGGTGAGCCCGTTCGACGCGCCGTCCTGGTTGACCGCGCTGCCCCGGATCACGGCCAGCACGCGGTGCCCCTTGCGCTGGGCGTCCGACAGCCGCTCCACCAGCAGGAGGCCGACGCCCTCCGCCCAGCCGGTGCCGTCGGCGGCGGCGGCGAAGGACTTGCACCGGCCGTCCGGGGCCAGGCCGCGTTGCCGGGAGAAGCCGACGAACGGGCTGGGGGTGGCCATGATGCACACGCCGCCGGCCAGGGCGAGGTCGAAGTCGCCCTGGCGCAGGGACTGGGCGGCGAGGTGCAGGGCCACCAGCGACGACGAGCAGGCGGTGTCGACGGTGACCGCCGGCCCCTCCAGCCCGAGGGCGTACGCGATCCGGCCGGAGACGACGCTCGTGGCCGTGCCGGTCAGCAGGTAGCCCTCGTCGGTGCCCTCCATCTCGGTCTGCGGGCCCATCCCGTACCCGTTGGCGGCGGTGCCCACGAAGACGCCGACCTTCTGGCCGCGCATGGACGCGGGCGCGATGCCCGCGTACTCGAACGCCTCCCACGACGTCTCCAGCAGCAGCCGCTGCTGGGGGTCCATGGCGACCGCCTCGCGGGGCGAGATGCCGAAGAAGCCGGCGTCGAACTCGGCCGCGTCGTAGAGGAAGCCGCCCTCGCGGGTGGTGGAGCGGCCCGCCCGGTCGGCGTCGGCGTCGTACAGGTTGTCCAGGTCCCAGCCCCGGTCGGTGGGGAAGCCGCCGACGGCGTCGCTGCCCGACGCGACCAGGTCCCACAGCTGCTCCGGGGTGGAGACGCCCCCGGGGTAGCGGCAGGACATCGCCACGATCGCGATCGGTTCGCGCGCGGCGGCGGTGAGCTGCTGGTTGAGCTGACGGAGGCGGCCCGTCTCCTTGAGCGAGGCGCGGAGCGCCTCGACGACCTTGTCTGCGGACGTAGACATCACAAGCTCCGTACTGGGGACAAGGGTCAGGAATCGGATCCGTCAAGCGCCAGCTTGACGAGGGTGTCGGCGTCCATCTCGTCGATGAGGTCGATGCTCTCGTCGGTGGACTCGGCGGCGTCGGTCTCGGCGTCGGTGAGGTTCAGCAGCAGTTCCAGCAGGCCCGCGTCCCGGAGCCGGGCCAGCGGGATGGTCGCGAGGGCCTGGCGGACCGTCGACTCCGAAGGGTCCGGGCCGTCCGACCGCCGCGCCTCGGGGAGCAGCCCGTCGAGCAGGTGCTCCGCGAGGGTGGTGGGGTTCGGGTAGTCGAAGACGAGGGTCGCCGGCAGCGGCAGCCCGCTCGCGGCGGTGAGCCGGTTGCGCAGCTCCACCGCGGTCAGCGAGTCGAACCCGAGCTCCTTGAACGCCAGCCGGGGCTTGACCCGGTCCGTGCCCGGGTGACCGAGCACCGCCGAGGCGTGGGTGCGGACCAGGTCGACCAGGTGCCGGAGCTGCTCGGCGCGGGGCAGGGTGCGCAGGTGCTCCCGGAGCCCGTCGGCGGCGCCGCCCGGCTGCTCGTCGGCGGGGGCGCGCAGCGCGTCCCGGGCCTCGGCGAGGTCGTCGAGCAACGGCCGGGGGCGGGCCGAGGCGTACGCGGGGGCGAACACCGTCCAGTCGACGTCGGCCACGGTCAGGGCGGGTCGGGGCTGGCCGACGGCGTACCGCATGGCGTGCACGGCGTCGTCCGGCGCCATCGCGCCGAGGCCGCGCCGGGCCAGGGCCTGCTGGGCCTCGGCGCCGGCCATGCCACCGTCGGCCCACGGCCCCCACGCCACCGACGTCGCCGCGAGGCCCCGGGCCCGCCGCTGGTCGGCCAGCGCGTCGAGGAACGCGTTGCCCGCCGCGTAGGCGCCCTGCCCGCCGCTGCCCCACACCCCGGCGATCGAGGAGAACAGCACGAACGCGTCCAGCGGCCGGCCGCCGAGCAGGTCGTCCAGGTGCACCGCGCCGGCCACCTTTCCGGCGAGGACGGCGGCGAAGCCGGCCAGGTCGGTCTCGGCGAGCAGGCCGACGTCGCCGGCCCCGGCGGCGTGCACCACCGCCGTCAGCGGCGACGGGTCCTCGTCCAGGGTCGCCAGCAGGGCCGCGACCTGGTCCCGTTCGGCGACGTCGCACGCCACGATCGAGACCCGGGCGCCGCGCGCGGCCAGTTCCTCCCGCAGCTCTCCGGCGCCCGCCGCCTGCTCGCCGCGGCGGCTGGTCAGCACCACGTGCGCGGCGCCGTTGGTGACCGCCCAGCGGGCCACGTGGGCGCCGAGCGCCCCCGTTCCGCCGGTGATCAGCACCGTGCCCGACGGCTGCCAGCGGTCCCCGGCGGCCGGGGCGGCGGCTGCCGCCCGCGCGAGCCGCCGGACGAACACGCCGGTGGGCCGTACGGCGATCTGGTCCTCGTCCCCGGCGCCGGCGACCACCCGGACCAGCCGGTCCCAGACGGCGGGGTCGACGTCGTCGGGCAGGTCCAGGAGGCCGCCCCACAGGTGCGGGTGTTCCAGTCCGGCGACCAGTCCGAGGCCCCACAGTCCGCTCTGGGCGACCCGCCGGACCGCGTCGCCGTCCCCGGTGCCGACGGCCCCCTGGGTCAGGCACCACAGCCGGGTCTTCGTACCGGTGTCGTGCAGTCCTTGGAGCAGCAGCAGGGTGGCCGCCGTGCCGACGGGCACGGCCGGGCTGTCCGGGTGCGGCTGGTCGCGGAGGCCGAGCAGGGAGAGCACGCCGGTGACCGGCCGGTCGGTCAGCGTCTCGGCGAGCTGCCGGGCGAGGTCGTCCCGGTCGGTGCGGGCGGGGTCGACGGTCAGCCGGAGCACGTCGGCGCCGGCCGAGGCCAGGGCCTTGGCGGCCTCCTCGGTCCGCGCGCCGGTGACCGGGTCGTCGTCCTGCGGCGACACCAGCAGCCAGGTGCCCGCCGGGGTGGCGGCGAAGTCGGTCCGCTTCCACATGATCCGGTACGACCAGCCGTCGACCAGGACGCGTTGCCGGCGGGCCCGGTGCCACGTCGACAGCACCGGCAGGGCCGGGGCGAGGGCGTCGAGGTCACCGCCGTCGCCGAACTGGGTCGCGAGGGCGGTGAGGTCGCCGCTCTCCACGGCCGTCCAGAACTCGGCGTCGCCGCCGTCGCCGAGCGGCCGGCGGGCCGGGCGGGCGGGCTCGGGCCAGTACCGCTCCCGCTGGAACGCGTACGTCGGCAGGTCGACCCGGGTCGCCCCAGCCCCGGCGAACCACGGCTGCCACGTCACCGGGACGCCGTGCACGTGCAACTCACCCAGGGCCACCAGCAGCGCCTGCGCCTCCGACCGGTCCCGACGCTGCACCGCCACCGCCAACACGTCCCCGCCAGCAGGCAGCACATCGGCCGCCACCGCCGTCAGGACACTCTGCGGACCGACCTCCAGGAACGTGTCCACCCCGGCGTCCCGCAGCGCCGTGACCCCGTCGGCGAACCGCACCGCCTCCCGCACATGCCGCACCCAGTACTCCGGAGTACGCAGCTCGTCGCCGCCGGCCAGCCCGCCGGTCACGTTCGACACCACCGGCAGGAGCGGCGCCGCGAAACTCAACCCCGCCAGCACCGACCGGAACTCGGCCAGCATCGGCTCCATCAGCGGGCTGTGGAACGCGTGACTCACCGTCAACCGACGGGTCCGGGTCCCCCGGCCCCGCCAGAACTCCGCCACCTCGTCCAGGGCGGCGACCTCGCCCGAGACCACCACGGACGCCGGCCCGTTCACCGCCGCGATTCCGGCCCGGTCGGCGAGGCCGCCCAGGCTCTCCGCCACGTCCACCTCGGACGCGCCCACCGCCAGCATCCCGCCACCGGCCGGCAACGCCTGCATCAACCCACCACGGGCCGCCACCAGGGCACACGCGTCGGACAGGGACAGCACCCCCGCGACGTGCGCGGCCGTGATCTCACCGACCGAGTGACCGCCCACGAAGTCCGGCACCACACCGAACGACTCCACCAGCCGGAACAACGCCACCTCGACCGCGAACAGACCCGCCTGGGTGAACACGGTCTGATCGAGGAGATCGGCGTCCGACGTGCCCGGCTCGGCGAACAGCACCGGCTTCAACGGACCCGGCAGCAACCCGTCCAACTCGGCGCACACCTCGTCCAGCGCCGACGCGAAGACGGGGAACCCGTCGTACAACTCGCGGCCCATCCCGGCGCGCTGCGCGCCCTGGCCGGAGAACAGCACCGCCAGCGGTCCGCGTTCCACGGCGGAGCCGGTGACCACCGCGCCGGACGGCTCACCGCCGGCGAGGGCGGTCAGCCCCGCCAGCAGGTCGTCGCGGTGCGCCGCGACGACGACGGCCCGGCGGGTCAGGGCCGGTCGGGTGGTGACCGAGGACCAGGCGACCTCGACGGCCCTGAGGCCCTGGCCGGCGGAGAGCCACCGGGTCCACCGGTCCGCCTGCGCGGCCAGCGCCACGTCGGTGCGCGCCGACAGCAGCACCGGCACCAGCGGAGGCGTGACGTCGCCGACCGTCCCGCCCTCGATCACCTCGGCGGGCGGCTGCTCGATGATGACGTGCGCGTTGGTGCCCGAGATCCCGAAGGACGACACGGCCGCCCGACGGGGCCGGTTCACCGCCGGCCATGGGGTGGCCTCGGTGGCCAGGGTGACCGCGCCAGCGGTCCAGTCGATGTGCGGGGACGGCTCGTCGACGTGCAGCGTCGCCGGCACCACACCGTGCCGCATCGCCATGATCATCTTGATCACACCCGCCACCCCGGCGGCGGCCTGCGTGTGACCGATGTTCGACTTCACCGACCCGAGCAGCAGGGGCCGATCCTCGGACCGGTCCTGCCCGTACGTCGCCAGCAGCGCCTGCGCCTCGATCGGATCGCCCAGCGTGGTGCCGGTGCCGTGCGCCTCCACCACGTCGACCTGCTGCGAGCTGAGCCGGGCGTTGGCCAGGGCCTGCCGGATCACCCGCTGCTGCGACGGACCGTTCGGCGCGGTAAGCCCGTTCGACGCACCGTCCTGGTTCACGGCGGTGCCCCTGACGACGGCCAGGATGTTCCGCCCCTCCCGCTGCGCGTCGGACAGCCGCTGCACCAGCAGGACGCCCACACCCTCCGACCAGCCCGTGCCGTCCGCGGCAGCGGCGAACGACTTACACCGACCGTCCTGCGACAAGCCACGCTGACGCGAGAACTCGATGAACGTCCCAGGCGTCGCCATCACCGTCACACCACCAGCAAGCGCCAAATCACACTCACCACTACGCAACGCCTGAACCGCCAGATGCAACGCCACCAACGACGACGAACACGCCGTATCCACCGTCACCGCCGGCCCCTCCAGACCGAACGTGTACGCCACCCGACCCGACAGCACACTGCCGGAGTTGCCGGTACCGATGTACCCCTCGACCTCGCCCGGCACGTCCATCAGGACGGAGGCGTAGTCGTGGTACATCACACCCGCGAACACACCCGTCCGGCTGCCCCGCACCCACTGCGGGTCCACCCCCGCCGACTCGAACGACTCCCACGACGCCTCCAACAGCAACCGCTGCTGCGGATCCATCGCCAGAGCCTCACGGGGACTGATCCCGAAGAAGCCGGGATCGAACTCGGCCGCCCCGTACAGGAAGCCGCCGTGCCGGGTGTAGGAGCTGCCCGGGCGGTCGGGGTCCGGGTCGAACAGGGTCTCCAGGTCCCAGCCCCGGTCGGCCGGGAACTCCCCGATCCCCTCGCCGCCGCCGGCCAGCAACGCCCAGAGCTGCTCGGGCGTCTCCACCCCGCCCGGGTACCGGCAGGCCATGCCCACGATCGCGATCGGCTCGTCGCCGCCGACCGTCGCCGGCAGATCCGGCCCGACCTCGACGACGCTGGTACCCAGCAGGTCGGCGTGCACGTGCTCGGCCAGCGCCTGCGGGGTGGGGTAGTCGAAGACCAGGGTCGAGCCGAGGCGCAGCCCCGTCGCGGCGTTGACCCGGTTGCGCAGCTCGACCGCGCTCAGCGAGTCGAAGCCGAGGTCCCGGAACGCCCGGTCCGCCGGCACCGCCTCCACGCCGTCGTGCCCCAGCACCTGCGCGGCCAGGCCCCGGACGAGCAGGGCGACCTGCGCCCGACCCTCGTCCTCGGTGAGCCGGGCGAGCCGGCCGGCCAGGCTGTCGCCGCCCTGTCCCGCCTGGCGACGCGTCGTGGTCGTGCCGACCAGCGCCCGCAGCATCGGCGGCACCACGCCGCCGGCGGCGGCGGCCCGCAGCGCGGGCACGTCGATCACCGCCGGCACCAGGGTCGGCCGGTCCACGGCCAGCGCCGCGTCGAACAGCGCCAGGCCGGTGTCGGCGCTCATCGCGGTCAGGCCGGCCCGCCCCGACCGGGCCCGGTCGACGCCGCCGAGGGACGCCGCCATCCCGGCCGTGTTCCACATCCCCCACGCGAGGCTGACCGCCGGCAGACCGGCCTGCCTGCGGTGCGCCGCCAGGGCGTCCAGGAACGCGTTGCCCGCCGCGTACGCCGCCTGGCCCGGCGAGCCGAGCACCCCCGCGATCGAGGAGAACAGCACGAACAGGTCCAGGTCCAGGCCGGCCGTCGCCTCGTGCAGGTGCCAGCCCGCCGACACCTTCGGCGCCAGGACGCCCGCGAGCTGGTCGGCCGTCAGCCCCTCGACGAGGCCGTCGTCGAGCACACCGGCCAGGTGGACGACGCCCGCCAGCCGGCACGTCGAGGTGACGTCCGCGACCAGCCCGGCCACCTGCGCCCGGTCGGTGACGTCGCACGCCACCACCCGGGCGGACGCGCCCAGCCCGGCCAGCCGTTCGACCAGCTCGTCGGCGCCGGCGGCCGCCGGGCCCCGCCGGGACGCCAGCACCAGCGCCCGGAGCCCGTGGGCCCGGACCAGATGCTCCGCGACGAGGGCGCCCAGCGCGCCGGTGCCGCCGGTCACCAGGACGGCGCCGGCGTCCGCCACGATCGGGGCGTGCGACGACGACCCGGACGCGCGCACCAGCCGTGGCACGAACACCCGGCCCGCGCGGAGGGCCACCTGAGCGCCCGCGGCGTCCTCGGCGACCCGCGCCAGGACGGCCACCAGGCCCGCGTCCACGTCACCGTCGACATCCGCGAGGACGATCCGGCCGGGATGCTCCGACTGCGCCGACCGCAGCAGGCCCCACACCGCCGCACCCGCCAGATCGTCCACGGCGTCGCCGTCCCGGGCCGCCACCGCGCCCCGGGTCACCACCACCAGCTTCGAGTCCGCCAGGGCGTCGGCGGCCAGCCAGGACCGCAGCTCCGCCAGCACCGTCGAGGCGAGGGCGCCGACCGCGTCGGGCACCGCGCCATCCTGCGGGGAGTTGGCCGGGAGCAGCAGCAGGGCGGGTGCCTCGGCGCCGCCGTCGAGCGCGGCGAGCAGGTCGGCGACGGTCCGGTGGGCGCGCCCGGTGGCGACGTCCCGCGGCTCACCGAGGGTCACCCAAGTCGGCACGTCGGCCGGGACGACCTCGGCGGCCCGCCAGGCGACCTCGAACAGCGACCGGGCTGCCGCGTCCGGGGCGGCCCGGCCGATCAGCTCCCGCAGGGTCAGCGAGTCCACGGACACCACCGGCGTGCCGGCCTCGTCACCGGCGACCAGCCGCACGCCGGTGCCCTCGCGGGTCAGCCGCACCCGCAGCACCCGCGCGCCCGAGGCGTGCACCTGCACACCGGAGAACGCGAACGGCACCCGGGGCGCGGCGGACTCCTCGAACAGCAGGGCGACGGGGTGCAGGGCGGCGTCCAGCAGCGCCGGGTGCACGCCGAACCGCGCGACGTCGCCGGCCGCGTCGTCGGGCAGGGCCACCTCGGCGAAGACCTCGCCGCCGCCCGTCCAGACCCGGCGCAGCCCCTGGAACGCCGGACCGTACGCCAGGCCGCGCTCGGCGAACGCGTCGTACCAGCCGGTCAGGTCGACCTCGTCGGCGCCCACGGGCGGCCAGGGGCCGACGCCCGGCTCAACGGCGGACGCCGGTTCCAGCACCCCGTCGGCGTGCCGGGTCCACCCCGCGTCGGGGGCGTCGTCGGGTCGGGAGTGGATGGTGACGGTGCGCTGCGGCGCGTATCCCGGCGCCGACACCCGGACCTGGATGCGCACGCCGCCGGAGGGCGGGAGCACCAGCGGCGCGGCGATGGTCAGCTCCCGTACCCGGGACGCGCCCACCTCGTCGCCGGCCCGCACCGCGAGTTCCACCAGCGCGGTGCCCGGCAGCAGCACCGCGCCCGACACCGCGTGGTCGGCGAGCCACGGCCGGGTGGCGAGCGCCAGCCGGCCGGTCAGCACGACCTCGCCGTCGCCGGCCAGGTCGACGGCGGCGCCGAGCAGCCCGTGCCCGGCCGCGCCGAGGCCCGCGCCGGCCACGTCACCGGCGCGCAGCCGGCCGACGTTGGGCCAGTACCGCTGCCGCTGGAACGCGTACGTCGGCAGGTCGACGGGGTTCGCGCCCGGCAGCAGGGCGGACCAGGTCACGGGCACGCCGTGGACGTGCAGTTCCGCCAGCGCGTGCAGCAGCGAGACGGGTTCCGGCCGGCCGGGGCGCAGCGCCGCGACGACCGCGACCGCAGACGTGGCCGGGTCGTCGTCCGGCAGGCAGCTGCGGACCATGCCGGCGAGGACCGCGTCCGGGCCGATTTCGAGGAACGTGCCGACGTTGCGCTGCCGCAGGCAGGCGACGCCGTCGGCGAAGCGGACGGCCTCCCGGACGTGCCGCACCCAGTAGTCGGGGGTGCCGATCTCCTCGGCGTCGGCGATCCCGCCGGTGAGGTTGGAGACCACCGGCAGCAGCGGCGGGCGGAAGGTCAGCCCGTCGAGGACCGCCCGGAACTCGGCCAGCATCGGTTCCACCAGAGGGCTGTGGAAGGCGTGGCTGACCCGCAGCCGGCGGGTACGCATCCCCCGGGCGGACCAGGTCCGCTCCAGGGCGTCCAGCGCGTCGAGCACCCCGGAGACCACCACCGCGGTCGGCCCGTTGACCGCCGCGATCCCGACGCGGTCGGCCAGGCCGGCCAGGTCCTCGGCGACCGTTGCCTCGTCGGCGGCGACGGCGAGCATCCCGCCGCCGGCCGGCAGGGCCTGCATCAGCCGGCCCCGCGCGCCCACCAGGGCGCACGCGTCGTCGAGGGAGAGCACCCCGGCCACATACGCGGCGGTCACCTCGCCGATCGAGTGGCCGGCGACGAAGTCCGGCACGATCCCGTACGACTCGACGAGGCGGAACAGGGCCACCTCGACGGCGAACAGGCCGGCCTGGGTGAAGGCGGTCTGGTCCAGCAGCTCGGCGTCGGCCGAGCCCGCCGGGGCGTTCAGCGCGTCCCGCAGCGGGCGGGGCAGGTGCGGGTCGAGGTGGGCGCACGCCTCGTCCAGCGCGGCGGCGAAGACGGGGTACGCGGCGTACAGCTCCCGGCCCATGCCGGCGCGCTGCGCGCCCTGCCCGGAGAAGACGACGGCGATGCGCCCGCCCCGTGCGGTGCCCTGGACGACGGCGGGCGAGGGCTGCCCGTCGGCGAACGCGTCCAGGGCGGACAGCAGGCCGCCCCGGTCGGCTGCCAGCAGGACGGCGCGGTGCTCGAAGACGGACCGGCCGGTGGCCAGCGCGCGCCCGATCCCGGCGACGGTCAGGTCCGACCGGTCGGCCGCCAGGCCGTGCAGCCGTCGGGCCTGCCCGCGCAGGGCGGCGTCGCCGCGCGCCGACAGGACGCAGGGTACGAGGCCGCCGGGGACCTCACCGACCACCGCCGGGGCGGTCGCGGGGGCCGCCGTCGGCGCCTGCTCGATGATGGTGTGCGCGTTGGTTCCGCTGATCCCGAAGGAGGACACGGCGGCGCGACGGGGCCGGTCCAGGGACGGCCAGCGGCGGGTCTCGGTGAGCAGTTCCACCGCCCCGGCGTCCCAGTCGATGTGCGGGGACGGCTCGTCGACGTGCAGGGTCGACGGCAGCAGTCCGTGCCGCATCGCCAGCACCATCTTGATCACACCGGCGACACCGGCGGCGGCCTGCGCGTGCCCGATGTTGGACTTGATCGAGCCGAGCAGCAGCGGCCGGTCGGCGGGCCGGTCCTGGCCGTACGTGGCCAGCAGCGCCTGCGCCTCGATCGGGTCGCCGAGGGGGGTGCCGGTGCCGTGCGCCTCGACGGCGTCCACGTCCGCCGCCGTGAGACGGGCGTTGGCCAGGGCCTGCCGGATGACCCGCTGCTGGGCGGGGCCGTTCGGGGCGGTCAGGCCGCTGCTCGCGCCGTCCTGGTTGACCGCGCTGCCCCGCACCACGGCGAGGACGCGGTGCCCGTTGCGCTGTGCGTCGGAGAGGCGTTCCAGCAGCAGCATGCCGATGCCCTCGGCGAAGCCGGTGCCGTCGGCGCCCGCGCCGAAGGCCTTGCACCGGCCGTCGGGCGAGAGGCCGCGCTGCCGGGAGAACTCGGTGAGCATGCCGGGGGTGGACATCACGCTGACGCCGCCGGCGAGCGCGAGCCGGCACTCGTCCTGGCGCAGCGCCTGGGTGGCCAGGTGCAGGGCGACCAGCGAGGAGGAGCAGGCGGTGTCGACGGTGACGGCGGGGCCCTCCAGGCCGAACAGGTACGAGATCCGGCCCGACGCGACGCTGCCGGCGCTGCCGTTGCCGACGTAGCCGTCCAGCTCGTCGGTGGTGTCGGCGGCCTGGGACGCGTAGTCGTGGTAGATGAGTCCGACGTAGACGCCGGTGCTGCTGCCCCGGGCCGTGTGGGGGTCGATGCCCGCCCGCTCGAAGGCCTCCCAGGAGGTCTCCAGCAGCAGCCGCTGCTGCGGGTCCATGGCCAGCGCCTCCCGGGGTGAGATCCCGAAGAAGCCGGCGTCGAACTCGGCCGCGTCGTGCAGGAAGCCACCCTGGCGGGGGCCGTTGCCGTCGTCGCCGGTCCGCAGGTCGTCCGGGTCCCAGCCGCGGTCGGTGGGGAACGGCGCGATGACGTCGGCCCCGGCCGTGACCAGGTCCCAGAGCTGCTCGGGGGTCTGCACGTCGCCGGGGAACCGGCAGGCCATGCCGATGATCGCGATGGGCTCGTCGAGGGTGGTGGCCGCGCCGGCCGTCTTGCCGGCGGCGGGGGCCTCGACGCCGCCGAGCTCCCGGTCGAGGAAGTCGGCGAGGACGACCGGGGTGGGGTAGTCGAACGCCACGGTGGCGGGCAGCCGCAGCCCGGTGGCGGTGGCCAGCCGGTTGCGCAGTTCCACCGAGGTCAGCGAGTCGAAGCCCAGCTCCTTGAAGCCGCGCTGGGCGTCGACGCGGTCGGCGGAGCGGTGCCCCAGCACGGCGGCCACGCTCGCGGCGACCAGGTCGAGCAGGTGGCTGCGCCGCTGCGCGGAGCTGAGCGTGGCCAGCCGCCCGCGTTCCGAGGCGGTGTCGGCAGGTCCCTGCCCGGCGGTCCGCCGGACGGGGCCGGTGGGGCGGACCAGCTCGCGCAGCATGCTGGGCACCGCGCCGGCCGCCGGCCGGGCCGTGGCCGGCGGCAGGTTCATGAGTACGAGGTGCACGCCGCCGTACTGCCGGGCCAGGTCGAACAGGGCGGTGCCCTCGACCTCGGTCAGCGGGGCGCTGGTGGTCCGGATCGCCCGGCGGTGGGCGTTGCCGCCGAGGTGGGCGGTCATCGCGCTGGCGGTGTCCCACAGTCCCCAGGCGAGGCTGGTGGCGGGCAGCCCCTGCTGCTGGCGGAGGCGGGCGAGGGCGTCGAGGAACCCGTTCGCCGCCGAGTAGTTGCCCTGCCCGGGCGAGCCGAGGGTGGCCGCCACCGAGGAGAACACCGCGAAGGCGGCCAGGTCGACGTCGCGGGTCGCCCGGTGCAGCGCCCAGCCGGCGTCGACCTTCGGGGTCAGCACCGCGTCGAGGGCCTGCTCGTCGAGGGAGCCGATGGTGGCGTCGGCGATCACGCCGGCGGTGTGCACCACGGCGGTCAGCGGGTGCGCCGGGTCGACCTGCGCCAGCAGGCCGGCGACCTGGTCGGGGTCGGCGACGTCGGCGGTGGCGGTGGTGACGTGGGCGCCGAGGCTGGTCAGCTCCGCCACCAGGTCGCGGTAGGCCTCGGGGCCCCGGCGGGAGGCGAGCAGCAGGTTCCGGGACTGGCCGGTGGCCACGAGGTGCCGGGCGAACACCCCGGCCAGGGCGCCGCCGGCGCCGGTGATCAGCGTGGTGCCGTCCGGATCGATCGGGGCGGGGATCCGCAGCACCACCTTGCCCACGTGCCGGGCCTGACTCATGTGCCGCAACGCCCGCCGGGCGTGCTGAACGTCCCACACCCGCACCGGCAACGGACGCAACGCGCCCTGCTCGAACAGCGCCAACAACTCGGTCAGCATCTCGCTGATGCGGGCGTGCCCGGCCTCGTTGAGGTCGAACGCCCGGTAGGTCACGCCGGGGTGGCGCTCGGCGACCTGGCGGGGGTCGCGGATGTCGGTCTTGCCCATCTCGACGAACCGGCCACCACGCGGCAGCAACCGCAACGACGCGTCGACGAACTCACCCGCCAGGGCGTCGAGCACCACATCCACCCCGGCACCACCCGACACCGACCCGAACACCCGCTCGAACTCCGTCGTCCGCGACGACGCAATCCGCTCCGCATCCACCCCCAGACCCCGCAACACCCCCCACTTACCAGGACTCGCCGTCGCATACACCGTCGCACCCAGATGCCGCGCCAACTGAATCGCCGCCATACCCACCCCACCCGCACCCGAGTGGACCAACACCGACTCACCCGCCCGCAACCCCGCCAGATCCCGCAACGCATACCACGCCGTCAGGAACACCACCGGCACGGACGCCGCCTCGGCGAAGGTCCAGCCGGCCGGGATCCTCGCGACCAGTTCCCGCGTGGCGGTGACCTGGGGGCCGAAGGCGGGTTCGAACATGCCCATCACCCGGTCGCCCGGGGCCAGGTCGGTCACCCCCGGACCGACCTCCACCACCACACCCGCACCCTCACTGCCCATCACCGCCGACGGATCCGGATACATCCCCAACGCGATCAACACATCCCGGAAGTTCACCCCGGCCGCCCGCATGGCGATGCGCACCTGCCCCGCTTCGAGGGGGGCGGTGGTGGCCGGCGTGAGGCTGATCCCGTCGAGGGTGCCGGGGGCGGTCGCGGCGAGGTGCCACAGCCCGTCCGGCGGGGTCAGGTCGTCGGCCGAGGCGCCGGTGCGGGTCAGGCGCGGGGAGCGGACCTCGCCGCCGCGCACCGCGACCTGCCCGCCCGTGGGCGACGGGTCCTCGGCGACGCCGGCCAGCAGGTCCCACAGCTCGGGTGAGAGGTCCCGGTCGACGTCGGCGAGGACGATCCGGTCGGGGTGCTCCGACTGCGCCGAGCGCAGCAGGCCCCACACCGCCGCGCCCACCGGGTCGCCCAGCTGGTCGGCGGGGACGGCCGCCACGGCGCCCCGGGTCACCACGACGAGCCGGGTGTCCGCCAGTTCCCCGGCGTCCAGCCAGGACTGGAGCACGCCGAGCACGTGCGCCGTGGCCGTCCGCACGGCCGCCGGCACGTCGGCGTCCGCCGGCTGCGGGATCGTCACCGGCAGGAGCAGCACGCGCGGCCGGTCGGCCGTTCCGGCGGCCACGGCCGCGGCCAGGTCGGCCACGGTGGGGTACCCGGCCACTCCCGGCCCGGTGGTCCCGGCCGCGTCGCCCAGCAGCACCCGGCCGGTGGGGTCGGTGGCGGGGGTGACGTCCTCGGCCTGCCAGCTCACCTCGAACAGCGACCGGGCCGCAGCGCCCGAGGCCGCGACCCCGGTCATCTCCCGCAGCACGAGCGAGTCCACCGACACGACCGGGGCGCCCGTGCCGTCGACCGCGACCAGCCGCACACCGCTGCCCGCTCGGGTCAGCCGGACCCGCAGCACCGAGGCGCCCGACGCGTGCACCTGCACGCCCTCGAACGCGAACGGCATCCGTGGCCCACCGGAGCCCTCGGTCAGCAGCAGGCCGATCGGGTGCAGGGCGGCGTCGAGCAGCGCCGGGTGCACCCCGAACCGCGCGGCGTCGCCCGCCGCCTGTTCCGGCAGGGCCACCTCGGCGTACGCCTCACCGGCTGCGGTCCACGCCCGCCGCAGACCCTGGAACACCGGCCCGTACGCCAGACCATGCCCCGCCAGAGTGGCGTACCACCCGGTCAGATCCACCTCGGCCGCACCGACCGGCGGCCAGTCGCCCACGCCGGGCTCGTCCGGGGAGGCGGCCTCCAGGACGCCCTCCGCGTGCCGGACCCAGCCCGCGTCGTCGTCCTCCTCCGGCTGGGAGTGCACGGTCACCAGCCGGGCGCCCGACGGGCCGGCCGCGCCGACGCGCACCTGCACCCGCACCCCCGCCGACGCCGGCAACGCCAACGGCGTCAGGACCGTCAGCTCCCGCACCCGCGACACACCCACCTCGTCACCGGCCCGCACCGCCAACTCCACCAACGCCGTACCCGGCACCACCACCGAACCAGCCACCACATGCTCCGCCAACCACGGATGAGTGCCAGCCGACAACCGCCCCGTCAACAACACCTCGTCGCCGCCGGCGAGGCGCACCGCCGCGCCGAGCAGGCCGTGGCCGGCCGCGCCGAGTCCCGCGCCGGAGACGTCACCGCCGAACGAGCGGTCCACCGCCGGCCAGAACCGCTCCCGCTGGAACGCGTACGTGGGCAGGTCGACCGGGGCGGCGCCGGACCCGGCGTACACCCTCGCCCAGTCGACGCCGACACCCGCGACGTACAGCTCCGCCAGGCCGGACAGCAGCTGCGCGGGGCCGCTCTCGTCGCGGCGCAGGGAGCCCACCACCACGCCGGGGCCGGCCGGGGCGGCGGCCCGGTCGAGCGCGTCCTGAACCACCACCTTGAGCACAGGGTGGGGGCTGACCTCCACGAAGACCCGGAAACCCTCGGCGATCAGCCGGTCGACCACCGGCGCGAGCCGGACCGGTTCGCGCAGGTTGCGGTACCAGTAGTCGGCGTCGAGCTGGGCGGTGTCGATGAGGTCGCCGGTCACCGTCGAGTAGAAGGACACGGCGGTCGACTCGGCGTCGACGGCGCCGAGCGCGGCCGACAGGTCGTCGCGGACCGCCTCGACGTGCGGGCTGTGCGAGGCGTAGTCGACGGCGATCCGCCGGGCCCGCAGGTCGCGCTCGGCGCAGTGCGCGAGCAGCGCGTCGACGGACTCCGCGGCGCCGGAGACGACGGTCACGGCGGCGCCGTTGATGGCGGCGATCGACAGGGTGTCCGCCCACGGGGCGATGAGCTGCTCGGTGTCGGCGGCCGACAGGGGCACGGAGAGCATGCCGCCCCGGCCCGAGATCGCCAGCAGGCCGCGGCTGCGCGCCACGACCAGCCGCATCGCGTCCGGGAGGGTGAGGGCGCCGGCGGCGCACGCGGCGGCGATCTCGCCCTGCGAGTGGCCGACGACGGCGTCCGGGGCGACCCCGCACGCCTTCCACAGCCGCGCGAGGGACACCATCACGGAGAACAGGGCGGGCTGGACCACGTCGACCCGGTCCAGCGGCGGCGCGCCGGGCGCCTGCCGCAGCACGTCGTCCAGCGACCAGTCCACCAGCCGGGACAGCTCCTCGGCGCACTCCCGCATCCGCTCCCGGAAGGCCGGGGACGACTCCAGCAGGTCCAGCGCCATCCCGACCCACTGC
Source organism: Micromonospora sp. CA-111912 (assembly GCF_050948415.1). NCBI lineage: Bacteria > Bacillati > Actinomycetota > Actinomycetes > Micromonosporales > Micromonosporaceae > Micromonospora > Micromonospora sp. CA-111912. The sequence continues at coordinate 2,191,709 of NZ_CP192007.1, read as the reverse complement.
GAGCCCTGGCCGGGGAAGACGTAGGCGACCTTCGGCGTGCCGTCGACGGGGGTCGGGGCGGCCTCGGAGCCGGCGAGCACGGCCAACTCGGCGAGGGCGGCTTCCCGGTCAGCGGCGACCACGACCGCCCGGTACGGGTGGTGGGCCCGTCGGGTGGCGAGGGAGAGCCCCAGGTCGGCGAGGGTCAGGTCGGCGTCCTCGGCGAACTGCCCACGGATCCGGGAGGCCTGCTCCCGCAGGGCCTGCGGGCTGCGCCCGGACACCGTCAGGGGCACGCCGGCCGGGCCGGCCAGGCCGGGCTGCTCCGGGGCGGGGGTCGGCCGGGCGGCAGGGGCGCTGTCGTCGGGCGCCTGCTCGATGATGGTGTGCACGTTGGTGCCGCTGATCCCGAACGAGGACACGGCGGCGCGGCGGGGCCGGTCGACGGCGGGCCACGGCCGTGGCTCGGTGAGCAGCGCCACCGCGCCGGAGTCCCAGTCGATGTGCGGGGACGGCTGGTCCACGTGCAGGGTGGACGGCAGCAGACCGTGCCGGATCGCCATGATCATCTTGATCACGCCGGCCACCCCGGCCGCGGCCTGGGAGTGCCCGATGTTCGACTTGATCGACCCGAGGAACAGCGGCCGGTCCACCGGCCGGTCCTGCCCATACGTGGCCAGCAGCGCCTGCGCCTCGATCGGGTCGCCCAGCATGGTGCCGGTCCCGTGCGCCTCGACGGCGTCCACGTCGGAGGCGCCGAGCCGGGCGTTGGCCAGGGCCTGCCGGATCACCCGCTGCTGCGACGGCCCGTTCGGCGCGGTGAGGCCGTTGGACGCGCCGTCCTGGTTCACGGCGCTGCCGCGCACCACCGCCAGCACCCGGTGCCCGTTGCGCCGGGCGTCCGACAGCCGCTCCACGAGCAGCATGCCCACGCCCTCGGACCAGCCGGTGCCGTCGGCGGACGCGGCGAACGCCTTGCACCGGCCGTCGGGGGCCAGGCCGCCCTGACGGGAGAACTCCGAGAACATGCCGGGCAGCGCCATCAGGGCGACGCCGCCGGCCAGCGCCAGGTCGCACTCGCCGCCGCGCAGGGCCTGGGCGGCGAGGTGCAGGGCGACCAGGGACGACGAGCAGGCGGTGTCGACGGTGACGGCGGGGCCCTCGAGCCCGAAGGTGTAGGAGACCCGTCCGGAGGCGACGCTGCCGGCCGTGCCGGTCAGCAGGTGCCCCTCGAGGCCGTCCAGGTCCTCGTTCCCGCCCGTGGCGTAGCCGGAGGAGGCCGCCCCGACGAAGACGCCGGTGGCGGTACCGGTCACGCCGTCGGGGTCGACACCGGCGTACTCGAAGGCCTCCCAGGCGGTCTCCAGCAGCAGCCGCTGCTGCGGGTCCATGGCGAGGGCCTCACGGGGGCTGATGTTGAAGAAGCCGGCGTCGAAGTCGGCGGCTTCGTAGAGGAAGCCGCCCTGGTCGGTGACGGTGCTGCCGGTGTCGTACAGGCGGTCCAGGTCCCAGCCCCGGTCGGTGGGGAACCCGCCGATCGCGTCGGCGCCGGAGGTGACGAGCTGCCACAACTGCTCCGGGCTGGCCACCCCGCCCGGGTAGCGGCAGGCCATCCCGATGATCGCCACCGGCTCGTCGGTCGCGCCGACGCCGACCGGGCGGACGGCCACGGCGGCGTCGGTCGCGGCGAGGCCGAGCTGCCCGAACAGGTACTCGGCGAGCCGGGCCGGGGTGGGGTGGTCGAAGGCCAGCGTGGCGGGCAGCCGCAGCCCGGTCGCCGAGCCCAGCCGGTTGCGCAGCTCCACCGAGGTGAGCGAGTCGAAGCCCAGTTCCTTGAACGCGCGGGCGGCCGGCACGGCCTGTGCGGAGGCGTGGCCCAGCACGGCTGCGGCCTGCCCGCAGACCAGCTCCACCAGCAGCCGCCGGGCGTCCGCCTCGGGCAGGCCGACGAGCCGGTCCCGCCAGGAGGCCCCCGCCGTGGGGGCACCACCGGCCCGCCGTCGGCCGCCGGCGCGCACGAGCTGCCGCAGCAGCGGCGGCACCTGTGACGTGTCGCCGGTGACCTGCAACCGGGCCGCCACGACCACCGGGGACACCGCCGGCAGGGCCGCGTCGAACAGTTCCGCGCCCTCGGTCGCGGAGAGGCCGGTCATCCCGACCTGCCGCTGCCGCTGCTGGTCGTCGCCGTCGAGGTGCGCGGTCATCCCGCTGGTGGTGGCCCACAGGCCCCAGGCGACGCTCGTCGCGGCCAGGCCCCGCTGCCGGCGGTGCCCGGCCAGGGCGTCGAGGAACGCGTTCGCCGCCGCGTAGTTGCCCTGCCCGGGCGAGCCGAGGGTGGCCGCGAGGGAGGAGAACGTCACGAACGCGGCAAGGTCCAGATCGGCCGTGGCCTCGTGCAGCGCCCACCCGGCGTCGACCTTCGGCGCCATCACCGTGGCGATGGCCCGCTCGTCGAGCGAGGTGACGGTGGCGTCGGCGAGCACCCCGGCGGCGTGCACCACCGCGGTCAGCGGGTGCGCCGGGTCGACCCGGCCGATCAGCTCCCTGACCTGCGCGGGGTCGCTGACGTCGACCGCGACGGCGGACACCCGCGCACCCGCGTCGGTCAGCTCGCGGACCAGGGCGGCGTAGTCGTCCCGGCCGTCGTCGTCGGGGTGCCGGCGGGAGGCGAGCAGCAGGTTCCGGGACTGGCCGGTGGCCACGAGGTGCCGGGCCACCACCCCGGCCAGCGTTCCGCCCGCGCCGGTGATCAGCGTGGTGCCGTCCGGATCGATCGGGGCGGGGATCCGCAGCACCACCTTGCCCACGTGCCGGGCCTGACTCATGTGCCGCAACGCCCGCCGGGCGTGCTGAACGTCCCACACCCGCACCGGCAACGGACGCAACGCGCCCTGCTCGAACAACGCCAACAACTCGGCCAGCATCTCGCCGATCCGGGCGCTGCCGGCCTCGTTCAGGTCGAACGACCGGTACTCCACGCCCGGGTATTCGGCCGCCACCGCCTGCGGGTCGCGGACGTCGGTCTTGCCCATCTCGACGAACCGGCCACCACGCGGCAGCAACCGCAACGACGCGTCGACGAACTCACCCGCCAGGGCGTCGAGCACCACATCCACCCCGGCACCACCCGACACCGACCCGAACACCCGCTCGAACTCCGTCGTCCGCGACGACGCAATACGCTCCGCATCCACCCCCAGACCCCGCAACACCCCCCACTTACCAGGACTCGCCGTCGCATACACCGTCGCACCCAGATGCCGCGCCAACTGAATCGCCGCCATACCCACCCCACCCGCACCCGAGTGGACCAACACCGACTCACCCGCCCGCAACCCCGCCAGATCCCGCAACGCGTACCACGCCGTCAGGAAGACGAGGGGTACGGACGCGGCCTGCGCGAACGACCAGCCGGCGGGCATCCGGGCGAGGCGCTCCCGGCTGGCGACCGCGAACGGGCCGAAGCCCAGCTCGAACATGCCCATCACCCGGTCGCCCGGGGCCAGGTCGGTCACCCCCGGACCGACCTCCACCACCACACCCGCACCCTCACTGCCCATCACCGCCGACGGATCCGGATACATCCCCAACGCGATCAACACATCCCGGAAGTTCACCCCGGCCGCCCGCACCGCGACCCGCACCTGCCCCGCTTCGAGGGCGGCAGGGGTGGTGGCCGGCACCAGCGCGATCCCGTCGAGGGTGCCGGGGGCGACGGCCGCCAGGTGCCACGCCCCGGACGGCGGCGGGGTCAGCTCGTCGGCCGTGGGCCGGACCAGCCGGGGCACGAACGTCCCGTCGGCGCGGACGGCGAGCTGGCCGCCGGTCGCCGTCGGGTCGGCTACGACGCCGGCCAGCACCGCGAGGGTCTCCGGGTCGAGCGGACCCTCGACGTCGGCGAGGACGATCCGGTCGGGGTGCTCCGACTGCGCCGAGCGCAGTAGGCCCCACACGGCGGCGCCCGCCAGGTCGGTCACCTGGTCCTCGTCCCGGGCGACGACGGCGCCCCGGGTGACCACGACGAGCTTCGCGTCGGCGAGTGCGTCGGCGGCGAGCCAGGACCGCACCACGGTCAGGGCGTCGTTCGTGGTCGCGCGCACCGCGTCGGGAACGTCGACGCCGGGGGCCGCGCCGGGCGTCCACAGCAGGGCCCGGGGGGACTCGGCCCGCGCGTCGGCGAGCGCCGTGGCGAGCGCGTCGACGTCGGGGAAGCCCGGCAGGTCGAGCCCGCCGATCGACGGCCCGAGCAGCGCCCAGCCGGACAGGTCATCGGCCGGGGTGATCTCCTCCGGCAGCCACGTCACCTCGAACAGCGACCGCGCCGCCGCGCCCGGGGCGGCCACCGCCGTCATCTCCCGCAACACCAGCGAGTCCACCGACACCACGGCCGCGCCGGACTCGTCCACCGCCACCACGCGCACGCCGGATCCCTCGCGGGTCAGCCGGACCCGCAGCGCCCGCGCACCCGAGGCGTGCACCTGCACGCCGGAGAACGCGAACGGCACCCGCGCCCCGCCACCCTCGCCGGCCAGCAGCGACGCCACCGGGTGCAACGCCGCGTCCAGCAAAGCCGGGTGCACTCCGAACGCCGCCGCGTCGCCCGCCGCCTGCTCGGGAAGGGCCACCTCGGCGTACGCCTCACCGGCCCCGGTCCACGCCCGCCGCAGACCCTGGAACACCGGCCCGTACGCCAGACCATGCCCCGCCAGAGTGGTGTACCACCCGGTCAGATCCACCTCGGCCGCACCGACCGGCGGCCACTCCCCCAGCACCGGCTCGTCGGCCGACACCGGCTCCAGCGCACCCTCGGCGTGCCGGACCCAGGCCCCGTCGGCCTCCTCGTCCGGCTGCGAGTGCACGGTCACCGACCGGGCGCCGGACGGGTCGGCCGCGCCGACGCGCACCTGCACCCGCACCCCCGCCGACGCCGGCAACGCCAACGGCGTCAGGACCGTCAGCTCCCGCACCCGCGACACACCCACCTCGTCACCGGCCCGCACCGCCAACTCCACCAACGCCGTACCCGGCACCACCACCGAACCAGCCACCACATGCTCCGCCAACCACGGATGAGTGCCAGCCGACAACCGCCCCGTCAACAACACCTCGTCGTCCCCGGCGAGGCGCACCGCCGCGCCGAGCAGCGGGTGGCCCGCGACGCCCAGCCCTGCGCCGGACACGTCGCCGACCTGCCACGACACCGCCTCGGGCCAGAACCGCTCCCGCTGGAACGCGTACGTCGGCAGCTCGACCCGCTGCGCGCCGGCCCCGGCGAACCACGGCTGCCACGTCACCGGGACGCCGTGCACGTGCAACTCACCCAGGGCCACCAGCAGCGCCTGCGCCTCCGACCGGTCCCGACGCTGCACCGCCACCGCCAACACATCCCCGCCAGCAGGCAACACATCGGCCGCCACCGCCGTCAGGACGCTCTGCGGACCGACCTCCAGGAACGTGTCCACCCCGGCGTCCCGCAGCGCCGTGACCCCGTCGGCGAACCGCACCGCCTCCCGCACATGCCGCACCCAGTACTCCGGAGTACGCAACTCATCGCCAACGGCCAACCCGCCGGTCACGTTCGACACCACCGGCAACCGGGGCGCCGCGAACGTCAGCCCGGCCAGCACCGACCGGAACTCCGCCAGCATCGGCTCCATCAGCGGGCTGTGGAACGCGTGACTCACCGTCAACCGACGGGTCCGGGTCCCCCGGCCCCGCCACACCCGCTCCACCTCGTCGAGGGCGTCGACCGCACCGGACACCACGACGGCCGACGGACCGTTCACGGCCGCGATCCCGACCCGGTCGGCAAGACCGCCCAGGCTCTCCGCCACGTCCGCCTCGGACGCGCCCACCGCCAGCATCCCGCCACCGGCCGGCAACGCCTGCATCAACCGGCCACGAGCCGCCACCAGGACACACGCGTCCGCCAGCGACAACACCCCCGCCACGTACGCGGCCGTGATCTCGCCGATCGAGTGCCCACCCACGAAGTCCGGCACCACACCGAACGACTCGACCAGCCGGAACAACGCCACCTCGACCGCGAACAGACCCGCCTGGGTGAACACGGTCTGATCGAGGAGATCGGCGTCCGGCGTGCCCTCCGCCGCGAACAGCACCGGCTTCAACGGCTGCGGCAACAGCCCATCCAGCAGCCCACACACCTCGTCCAGCGCGGCGGCGAAGACGGGGAACCCCTCGTACAACTCGCGGCCCATCCCGGCGCGCTGCGCCCCCTGGCCGGAGAACAGCACCGCCAGCGGGCCCCGATCCACCGCGGAGCCGGTGACCACCGCACCCGACGACTCACCCGCCGCCACGGCACGCAGCCCGGCCAGCAGGCCGTCCCGGTCGGTCGCGGCCAGCACGGCCCGGCTGTCCAGGGTCGACCGGGACGCGACCGACGACCAGCCGACATCCAGGGGACGCAGGTCCCCGTCGGCGGCCAGCCAGTCGGCCCAGCGGCCGGCCTGGCCGGCGAGCGCGGCGGGGTGCGCGGCGGAGAGCAGCACCGGCGCGGCCGGGGGCCGACGGGACGGCGCGGGGGCGTCCTCCGGCGTCTCGGGGGCCGGGGCCTGCTCCAGGACGAGGTGCGCGTTGGTGCCGCTCATGCCGAAGGACGAGACGGCCGCCCGCCGGACGTGTTCGCCGCCGGCCCACGGGCGGGCCGCGTCGAGCAGGGACACCGCCCCCGTCGACCAGTCGATGTGCGGGGACGGCTGCGCCACGTGCAGGGTGGGCGGCAGCACACCGTGCCGCATCGCCATCACCATCTTGATGACGCCGCCGGCGCCGGCGGCGGCCTGGGGGTGGCCGATGTTCGACTTCAGGGACCCCAGCCACAGCGGACGGTCGGCCGTCCGGCCCTGGCCGTACGTGGCCAGCAACGCCTGCGCCTCGATCGGGTCGCCGAGCCGGGTGCCGGTGCCGTGTGCCTCCACGGCGTCGATGTCGGCCGGCGTCAGCCGGGCGTTCTCCAGCGCCTGCCGGATGACCCTCTGCTGGGCGGGGCCGTTCGGGGCGGTCAGCCCACTGCTGGCGCCGTCCTGGTTGACGGCGCTGCCGCGGATCACCGCGAGGACGGGGTGGCCGTTGCGCCGGGCGTCGGAGAGCCGCTCGACGAGCAGCATGGCGACGCCCTCGGACCAGCCGGTGCCGTCGGCGTCGGCCGAGAACGCCTTGCACCGGCCATCGGAGGCGAGCCCGCGCTGCCGGGAGAACTCGACGAAGGCGCCGGGGGTGGCCAGCACGGTCACGCCGCCGGCCACCGCGAGGGAGCACTCGCCGTCACGCAGCGCCTGGCCGGCCAGGTGCAGGGCGACGAGCGAGGACGAGCAGGCGGTGTCGATCGTGACGGCCGGCCCCTCCAGTCCGAAGGAGTACGCCAGCCGGCCCGACATGACGCTCGCCGCGGTGCCGGTGAGGACGTACCCCTCGGTGCCCTCGGGCAGTTGCCGCAGGACGCTGGTGTAGTCCTGGCCGGCCGTGCCGACGAAGACGCCGGTGCGGCTGCCCCGCAGCGACGCGGTGTCGAGGCCGGCCCGCTCGAAGACCTCCCAGGTCACCTCCAGCAGGAGCCGCTGCTGCGGGTCCATGGCCAGCGCCTCGCGCGGCGAGATCCCGAACAGGGACGGGTCGAACAGCCCGGCGTCGGCCAGGAAGCCGCCCCGGTTGCTGTAGGTGGTGCCCTGGTGGTCCGGGTCCGGGTCGTACAGCCGGTCCAGGTCCCAGCCCCGATCCTCGGGGAACGTGCCGGTGGCGTCCACGCCTTCGGCGACGAGGTCCCACAGGTCCTCGGGCGAGGCGACCCCGCCGGGGAACCGGCAGGCCATGCCGACGATCGCGATCGGCTCCGAATCCTCGTTCTCCAGCTCGCTCAGGCGCCGACGCGCCAGGCGGAGCTCGGAGGTCACCCACTTCAGGTGTTCGAGGAGCTTGTCTTCGTCCGCCATGACCCACCCGCCCAGAGCTTGCTATCGATCAGAATCTGCCGATTCGCTGACCACACCACCACCGGCGGCCCGACTCCGCGCACATTTCGGTGGAGACCTGACCATTCGGCGCATGGACGCAATTCCTATTTCAATTTCAGTTTTTGTTTCCGGTACCTGTTCAAGCGCCCGCCGCGACACCGCGCCGACCACCCTGCCGACCCATGCCCGCCACCGTGAGTGGACGGTACTGAGCGCCGACCTCGCCCCCAACCCCTAACGGACCCCTGATCGGGCGGTCCTGACGGGCCGTCGCGGTGGGCGTCGCAGCACGACGATCGACACGAACGGGGCCGGTCAGACGCGGTGCTGGACGGTCTGCGGCAGAATCTGGCGGAGCCGTCCGGGCGGCGTGGCGCGGCGCCGCCACTCCCGTGGATAGCCGACCGAGACCTCCTCGAAGCGGACCCCGTCGTACCAGGTGGTCCGTGGGATGTGCAGGTGTCCGTACACCGCCACGCGGGCGTCGAAGCGCACGTGCCAGTCGGCCGTGGCCTCGGTGCCGCACCATTGCGCGAACTCCGGATACCGCAGAATCCGGGTGGGTTCCCGGACGAGGGGAAAGTGGTTGACCAGAATGGTGGGCAGCCCGTTCCGCTCCTCGGTGAGCCGCCGCTCGGTGTGGGTCAGCCGGGCCCGGCACCACGCGTCGCGCGTCGGGTACGGGTCGGGGTGCAGCAGGATCTCGTCGGTGCAGACCACGCCGACCTCGTGGGCCCGTTCGAGGGCCTGTTCCTTGGTGTACGTCCCGGGCGGCCGGAAGGTGTAGTCGTACAGCAGGAAGAGCGGGGCGACGAGCACCGGATCGCCCTGCGGGTCCCAGATCGGGTAGGGATCCTCCGGGGTGACGACGCCGAGGCCCCGGCACAGCTCCACCAGGTGCCGGTAGCGGGCCTCGCCCCGGAGCTGGTTCGGGTCGTCGCGGGGCGTCCACAGCTCGTGGTTGCCCGGCGCCCAGATCACCTTGGCGAAGCGGCGGCTGAGCAGGCCCAGCGCCCACTCGATGTCGCTGACGAACTCGCCGACGTCGCCGGCGACGATCAGCCAGTCGTCGTCGGTCTCCGGCCGCAGCCCCTCGACGACGGCCCGGTTCTCCTTGTAGACCACGTGCAGGTCACTGATGGCGAGCAACTGAGGCAGGCCCGATCCGGCCACCCGGACCTCCGTCCATCCCGGGTACCGCGCGCACCCACCAACTCGTGCCGATCGGCCGCCGGCAAGGCAGGACGAGACGGCCTGACGGGCTCCGACCCTACGAAGCCCGACCCGGCCAGGCACACCCCTAGACGGCAGGTCGGACCCCTAGGGCTGACACGGGGCGGCGCCGGGCCGGCCTGGCGGGCCGGTCCGCCCGCGCCGCCGTCCCGGGGCGGTTCTGGTCCGTGGCTCTGCTCTCAGGACTTGCCGAACTCCCGCTGGATGATGTCGAACAGCTCCTCCCGGCTGGCCGTGTCGAGTTGCTCCGCGGTCTCCGCAGCCGGTGCGGGGACGGCGGCGGGCCGGCGGGCCCGCCACCTGGCGAGCATGCTCTCCAGGCGGCCGATGACCGCCTCGTCGACCTGCTCAGCCGGCGCCTCGCCGAGGAGCTGGTCGAGTCGTTCGACCTCGGCGGCGATCGGCAGCGCCGGTTGCTCCGGCGCCAGCCCGGCACGCAGGTGCTCGGCGAGGGCGCCGGGGGTGGGGTGGTCGAAGATCAGGGTCGCGGGCAGGCCGAGGCCGGTCTCGGCGGTCAGCCGGTTGCGCAGCTCGACTGCGGTGAGGGAGTCGAAGCCCAGCTCGAGGAAGCCGCGAGCCGGCCTGATCGCGGCGGGCGTGGCGTGCCCGAGCACCGTCGCGGCGGTGCCGCGTACCAGGTCGAGCAGGATGCGGTCGCGCTCGGACGCCGAGGCGGCGGCCAGCCGCCCCCGCAGGGCCGAGGGGGCGCCGTCGGCGTCGGCGGACGGCGTCTCCTGCGGGGCGGGCTGCGCCTCCGGGATCTCGGCGAGCAGCGGGCTCGGCCGCAGCGCGGTGAACGACGATGCGAACCTGTCCCACCGCACATCCGCCACCACCACCGACACGTCACCCACCTCCAACGCCCGCTCCAACCCCGCCACCGCCAGCTCCGGCGCCATCGCCACCAGGCCGCGCCGGGACAGTTCGTCCCCGACCGCGCCCACCGCCATTCCCGCCTCGCCCCACGGACCCCACGCCACCGACGTGCCCACCAGCCCCCGCGCCCGCCGGGACACCATCAGCCCCTCCACGAACGCGTTTCCTGCGGCGTACCCCACCTGACCGGCCGAACCCCACACCCCCGCGATCGACGAGAAGACCACGAACGCGTCCAGCTCCGCACCCGACAGCAACTCGTCGAGCACCACCGCACCGCCGACCTTCGCCCGCAGCACCTCCCGCAGCTGCTCCGCACCCACCTCGCCCAACGGGGTCATCTGCGCCACCCCCGCCGCGTGCACCACCGCCCGCACCCGATCGCCACCCTCCGTCAGACCCGCCAGCAACCCGGCCACCGCCGCCCGGTCGGCCACGTCGCAGGCCACCACCGACACCCGCGCGCCCGACCCCCGCAACCCCGTGACCATGTCCGCGCCTTCCGAACCCAGCCCGCCCTCGCCGTTGCGCGACAGCAACACCACGTGCTCCGCTCCCACACCCGCCGCCCACTGCGCCACCCGCAGACCCAACGCGCCCGTGCCGCCGGTCACCAGCACCGTCCCCGTCAACCGCACGCCGCCGCTCGAAGCCGAACCCACCGCCGCCCGCACCAACCGCCGGCCGAACACCCCCGACGACCGCACCGCCACCTGATCCTCCACGCCACCCGCCAGGACCCCGGACAGCCGATCCCACACCCATCCGTCCGCCGCACCCGGCACATCCACCAGGCCGCCCCACGACCCCGGCAGCTCCAGCCCCGCGACCCGGCCAAGACCCCACAGCGCCGCGCCCTCGACGTCGTCGAGCACGTCCGACCCGCCCACCGACACCGCGCCACTGGTCAGCCACCACAGCCGACCCTCGATCCCGGAGTCGGTCAGCGCCTGGACCGCCGTCAGCGCCGTCGACAGGGCGGCGGCGGCCGGAAGATCATCCGGGGTCGCCGGGGCGGCCAGCGACAGCAGGGACAGCACGCCGGCGACCTTGCCGTCGGGCCCGGCCGCATCGCTCAGCCGACCCGCCACCGCGTCCCGGTCCGCGCCGTCGACCAGGACGGGGGCGACCCGGGCCCCCCTTGCCGTCAGGGCGGCGAGGGCCGGGTGGTCCTCCTGCCCCGGCGCGGTCAGCACCAGCCAGGTCCCGGTGAGCGTGCCGGTGGCCGGCACGGCAGCCGTGCGCCACTCGACGCGGTAACGCCACGAGTCGACCGTCGACCGCCGCTGCGCGTCCCGACGCCACCGGGCGAGCTTCGGCAGCAGCGCCGCCGAGGAGCCGTCCACGCCGGACGCCAGTTCCTCGCCCAGCACGCCGAGGTCACCGGACTCGACCGCCGCCCAGAACCGCTCGTCCGCCGGCCCGCTCGCGGTGGCGAAAGCGGGTGCCGGCGCCGGGTCCTCCAGCCAGTAGCGCCGGCGGTCGAAGGCGTAGGTGGGCAGGTCCACCGCTCGCGGCCGGACGCCCGCCTGCGCCAGGTAGGCCGACCAGTCCACCGACACCCCGGCCGCGTGCAGCTGACCCACGGCCGCCAGCAGACACTCCACCTCCGGGCGGTCCCGCCGCAACGTCGCCACCCGGCACACCTCACCGTCGGCGACCTCGGCCACCATCGCCGTCAGCACCGCGTCCGGGCCCACCTCCAGGAACGTGTCCACGCCGGCCGCCCGCAGCGCCGTCACCCCGTCGGCGAACCGCACCGGTCGCCGCACGTGGCGCACCCAGTACTCCGGATCCGCCACCTCCAACGGATCCGCCACCGCACCCGACACGTTCGACACCACCGCCACTGACGGCACCCGCCAGTCCAACCCCGCCACCACCGCACGGAACCCGTCGAGCATCGGCTCCATCAACCCGGAGTGGAACGCGTGCGACACGGACAGGGGCTTGGTCCGCCAGCCCCGGGCCCGGCAGGTGTCCACCACGAGTTCGACCTCGTCAGCCGCGCCGGAGAGGACCACCGCCGCCGGACCGTTCACCGCCGCCACGTCCACCGCCGCGCCGGTCACCTCGATGATCAGACGCACGTCGGCCTCGGACGCCGCGACCGCCGCCATCACCCCGCCGGCCGGCAGGGCCTGCATCAGCCGGCCCCGCGCCGCCACCAGCACACACGCGTCCTCCAGCGACAACACCCCCGCCGCGTATGCAGCGGTCACCTCGCCCAACGAGTGCCCCGCGAAGAAGTCGGCCCGCACCCCCCACGACCGCAACAACTCCCACAACGCCACCTCGACGGCGAACAACCCCGCCTGCGCGAACACCGTGCGATCCAACAGACCCGCCTCGGCGAACACCACCGACATCAGGGGCTGCGGCAACAACCCGTCCAGGTGCCCGCACACCTCGTCCAGCGCCGCCGCGAACACCGGGAACCGGTCGTACAGCTCCCGACCCATTCCCACCCGCTGCGAACCCTGGCCCGTGAACAGCACCGCCCGGCGACCCGACGACACCACACCCGACGCCGCATCCCCGGCCGCCACCGCGTCCAGGCCCGCCACCAGCTCGTCCACGCCGGAGCCCCACACCACCGCGCGGTGCTCCAACGCCGCCCGCGACGACACCAACGACCACGCCACGTCCGCCGGCACCAGGTCGGAGCGGCCCCGCGCGAACGACGCCAACCGCGCCGCCTGACCCACCAACGCCCGCTCGGAGCGCCCCGACACCACCCACGGCACCGGCAACCCCGGAACAGACCCCACCCCCGAGACCGGCTCCGGCTCCGATTCCGGCTCCGGCTCCGGCTCCGGCTCCGGCTGTTCCAGGATCACGTGCGCGTTCGTCCCCGAGATGCCAAACGACGACACCCCCGCACGACGCGGACGGCCCACCTCGGGCCACCCCCGCGACTCCGTCACCAGGGTCACCGCGCCCGACGACCAGTCCACGTGCGACGACGGCTCGTCGACGTGCAGCGACGCCGGCACCACGCCGTGCCGCATCGCCATGATCATCTTGATGATCCCCGCGACGCCAGCCGCGGCCTGGGTGTGCCCGATGTTCGACTTCACCGACCCCAACAACAACGGAACATCCCGACCCTGCCCGTACGTCGCCAGCAGAGCCTGCGCCTCGATCGGATCACCCAGCTTCGTACCCGTGCCGTGCGCCTCCACCACATCCACATCCGCCGACGACAACCCCGCGCTGGCGAGGGCCTGCCGGATCACCCGCTGCTGCGACGGACCGTTCGGCGCCGTCAACCCGTTCGACGCACCGTCCTGATTCACCGCCGAACCCCGCACCACCGCCAGAACCCGACGACCCTCCCGACGCGCGTCCGACAACCGCTGCACGAGGATGACGCCGACGCCCTCGGACCAGCCCGTCCCGTCGGCCGCCTCGGCGAAGGACCTGCACCGCCCGTCGGCCGAGAGGCCGCCCTGGATCGAGAACTCGGCGAAGGTGGCCGGGGAGGCCATCACGCAGACGCCGCCGGCCAGCGCGAGGTCGCACTCGCCGGACCGCAGCGCCTGCGCCGCCAGGTGCAACGCGACCAGCGACGACGAACACGCCGTGTCCACCGTCACCGCCGGCCCCTCGAACCCGAACGAGTACGACACCCGACCCGACAGCACGCTGGTCGCGTTGCCGGTGAGCAGGTGACCGCCGACCTCCTGGGCGCGGCCGACGGAGCCGCTCGCGTACCCCTGGAAGCTGGCTCCGGCGAAGACGCCGACGGCACCACCCTTGAGGCTGGTCGGGTCGATGCCGGCCGACTCGATCGCCTCCCAGGACGTCTCCAGCAGCAGCCGCTGCTGCGGGTCCATGGCGAGGGCCTCGCGCGGCGAGATGCCGAAGAACTCGGCGTCGAACTCGCCCGCGTCGTAGACGAAGCCACCCCTGCGGGCGAACGACGTGTCGGACATGCCGCTGCCCAGGACGTTGTCCCAGCCCCGGTCGAGCGGGAACTCGGAGATGCCGTCGCGGCCGTCGGCGAGCAGTTGCCACAGCTCGTCGGGCGTGCCGACGCCACCGGGAAGGCGGCAACCCATGCCGACGATGACGATGGGGTCGTCGTCCAGCGCGGCGGGGCGGATTGCAGCCGGCGAGTCGGCCGACGCCCCGATCAGGGTGTCGCGGAGGAGGGCGACCAGGGCCGCCGGCGTCGGGTGGTCGAAGACGAGGGTGCTGGGCAGCGCCAGGCCGGTCTCGGCGATCAGCCGGTTACGCAGCTCGACCGCGGTGAGCGAGTCGAACCCGAGGCGCTGGAACGCCCGGTCCGCCGGGACGGACTCCACGCCGGCGTGACCGAGCACCGAGGCGACCTGGGAGCGTACGAGATCGAGCAGGAAGGCCTCGGCGTCGGTGGCCGGCAGGGCCACGAGCCGCTCGCGCAGCGCGGACGCCTGGTCGGTGGGGCCGGCACCGGTCGGGGTGGCCGCCTCGAGCGCCGCCTGGGCCTCGGGGATCTCGGCGAGCAGCGGGCTCGGCCGCAGCGCGGTGAACGACGACGCGAACCTGTCCCACCGCACATCCGCCACCACCACCGACACGTCACCCACCTCCAACGCCCGCTCCAACCCCGCCACCGCCAGCTCCGGCGCCATCGCCGGCAGACCGCGCCGGCTCAGCTGCTCCCCGGCCTCGCCGACCGCCATGCCGGCCTCGCCCCACGGACCCCACGCCACCGACGTGCCCACCAGCCCCCGCGCCCGCCGAGACGCCACCACGCCGTCCACGAACGCGTTTCCTGCCGCGTACGCCACCTGACCCGCCGAACCCCACACCCCCGCGATCGACGAGAAGACCACGAACGCGTCCAGCTCCGCACCCGACAGCAACTCGTCCAGCACCACCGCACCGTCCGCCTTGGCCCGCAGCACCTCCCCCAGTTCCTCCGCACCCACCTCGCCCAACGGGGTCATCTGCGCCATCCCCGCCGCGTGCACCACCGCCCGCACCGGGTCACCGGCCCCCGCCAGGCCCTCCAACAACCCGGCCACCGCCTCGCGGTCGGCCACGTCACACCCCGCCACCGACACCCGCGCGCCCAGCCCCCGCAGCTCCTCCACCGCGCCCGCGACCCCCGGCGCACCGCCGCCCCGCCGAGACACCAGCACCACGTGCCCGGCACCGACGCCGACCGCCCACCGCGCCACCCGCAGCCCCAGCGCACCGGTGCCGCCCGTCACCAGGACCGTTCCCGACAACCGCACCCCGGCACCGGCACCGGCACCGGCATGCACCAGCCGCCGCACGAACACACCCGACGGCCGCACCGCCACCTGGTCCTCACCGCCGCCCGCCAACACCCCACACAGCCGGTCCCACACCCGCCCGTCCGCCACACCCGGCACATCCACCAGGCCGCCCCAACGGCCCGGCTCCTCCAACGCGACCACCCGACCCAGCCCCCAGATGGCACCGGCCGTGGCGTCGAGGGTCGTGGCGTCGGAGCCGTCCACCGAGACCGCACCGCTGGTCAGCCACCACAGGCGACCGTCGACGCCGGCATCGGTCAGCGCCTGGGCCACGGTCAGCGCCTCGGCCACCCCGGCACCGGCGAGGGACATCACGCAGAGCAGACCGGCGACGGGTTCGCCGGCCCGCACCGCGCCGGCGAACTGCCGCGCGATCCGGTCCCGGTCCACACCGTCGATCACCACGGGTACGACCCGGGCGCCCCGGGCCGCCAGCGCGGCGACGGCCGGGTGGTCCTCCTGGCCGGGCCGCATCGGCACCAGCCACGTGCCCGTCAGGGTGGTACGGCCGTCGACCGCGTGCGACCGCCACACGACGTGGTACCGCCACGAGTCGACCGTCGAGCGGCGCTTCGCGTCCCGACGCCACCGGGCGAGCTTCGGCAGCACCGCGCCGAACGGCTCGTCCGCGCCCGCGCCCAGCTCGTCGCCGAGCAGGGCCGGGTCGCCCGATTCCACCGCCGCCCAGAACCGCCCGTCGAGAGCGTCGTCGCGGGTGGCGAGGTCGGTCGACGCCGACGGCTCGGCCCAGTACCAGGCGCGGTCGAAGGCGTAGCTGGGCAGGTCGACCGCCCTCGGCCGGACGCCCGCCTGCGCGAGGTACGCGGCCCAGTCCACCGACACTCCGGCCGCGTGCAACTGACCCACCGCCGCCAACAGCGACTCCACCTCCGGACGATCCCGACGCAACGTCGCCACCCGACGCACCCCGCCACCCCCGGCGACATCGGCCACCATCGCCGTCAACACCGCGTCCGGCCCCACCTCCAGGAACGTGTCCACCCCAGCGTCACGCAGAGCCGCCACCCCATCGGCAAACCGCACCGGCTGCCGCACATGCCGCACCCAATACGCCGGATCAACCAACTCCAACGGATCCGCCACCGCACCCGACACGTTCGACACCACCGCCACAGCCGGAGCCCGCCACGACAACCCCGCCACCACCGTCGCGAACTCATCGAGCATCGGCTCCATCAACGGACTGTGGAACGCATGACTCACCGCCAACCGACGAGTACGCACACCCCGCTCCCGCCAGACCCGCTCCACCTCATCCAACGCCTCAACCACGCCGGAGACGACAACGGCCGCAGGCCCGTTGACGGCGGCGACCCCCACCCGATCGGCCAGCCCCTCCAAGACGGCCAGCACCTCGGCCTCGGGCGCCGCCACCGCGAGCATGCCCCCACCCGCCGGCAGGGCCTGCATCAACCGACCCCGCGCCGCCACCAACACGCACGCGTCCTCCAACGACAACATCCCCGCCGCGAACGCAGCCGTCACCTCACCGACTGAGTGACCCGCGAAGAAATCAGCCCGCACCCCCCACGACCGCAACAACTCCCACAACGCCACCTCCACCGCGAACAACCCCGCCTGCGCAAACACCGTCCGATCCAACGCCACCGACGGCCCACCGGACCACACCACATCCCGCAACGGCGGGAGATCACCACCGAACTCCGCATCGATCAGCCCGCACACCCGATCGAAGGACTCCGCGAACACCGGGAACCGCTCATACAACTCCCGACCCATCCCCACCCGCTGCGAACCCTGCCCCGTGAACAACACCGCCCGACGACCCGACGCCACCACACCCGACGCCACCACACCCGACGCCGCACCCGACGCGGAGGAACCACCGGCCGCCACCGCGTCCAGGCCCGCCACCAACTCACCCACACCCGAACCCCACACCACCGCACGGTGCTCCAACGCCGCCCGCGACGACACCAACGACCACGCCACATCCGCCACCGCCAGATCAGAGCGGCCCCGCGCGAACGACGCCAACCGCGCCGCCTGACCCACCAACGCCCGCTCCGAACGACCCGACACCACCCACGGCACCGGCACCGGCACCGGCACCGGCACCGGCACCGGCACACCGTCAACGGCCTTCGGCCCCGGGACAGAGTCCACCCCTGGGACAGGCTCCACCCCGGACTGCGACTCCGGCTCCGGCTCGGACTCCGGCTGCTCCAGGATCACGTGCGCGTTCGTCCCCGAGATGCCGAACGACGACACCCCCGCACGACGCGGACGGTCCACCTCGGGCCATCCCCGCGACTCGGTCGCCAGCTCGACGGTCCCCGCCGACCAGTCGATGTGCGACGACGGCTCGTCGACGTGCAGGGTCGCCGGCACGACCCCCGCGCGCATGGCGAGGACCATCTTGATGATGCCCGCGACGCCCGCCGCCGCCTGGGTGTGCCCGATGTTCGACTTCACCGACCCCAACAACAACGGAACATCCCGACCCTGCCCGTACGTCGCCAGTAGCGCCTGCGCCTCGATCGGATCACCCAACGTCGTACCCGTGCCGTGCGCCTCCACCACATCCACATCCCCCGGCGACAACCCCGCGCTGGCGAGGGCCTGCCGGATCACCCGCTGCTGCGACGGACCATTCGGCGCGGTGAGACCGTTCGACGCACCGTCCTGATTGACCGCCGAACCCCGCACCACCGCCAGGACCCGACGACCCTCCCGACGCGCATCCGACAACCGCTGCACGACGAGGACGCCGACGCCCTCGCCCCACGCGGTGCCGTCGGCGGCCTCGGCGAACGCCTTGCACCGCCCGTCGGCCGACAGCCCGCCCTGCCGGGAGAACTCGATGAACGCCCCCGGGGTGGCCATGACGGTGACGCCGCCGGCCAGCGCGAGGCCGCACTCGCCGGACCGCAGCGCCTGGGCCGCCAGGTGCAACGCGACCAGCGACGACGAACACGCCGTGTCCACCGTCACCGCCGGGCCCTCGAACCCGAACGAGTACGACACCCGACCCGACAGCACGCTGGCGGAGGCGCCCGTGGCCCCGTACCCGGTCAGCGCCGCACCGGCCTGGCGCACCACGGTCCCGTAGTCCTGGCCGTTGGTGCCGGCGAACACCCCGACCCGGGCCCCGCGCAGGGCCAGCGGGTCGATCCGGGCGTCCTCGAACGCCTCCCACGACGTCTCCAGCAGCAGCCGCTGCTGCGGGTCCATGGCGAGGGCCTCGCGCGGCGAGATGCCGAAGAACTCCGCGTCGAACGCGCCGGCCTCGTGCAGGAACGCCCCCCGGCTGACGTACGACGACTCGGCGGAGTCACGCAGGGACGTCAGGTCCCAGTGCCGGTTGGTCGGGAACTGCGACATCGCGTCGACGCCGCCGACCAGCAGGTCCCACAGCTCGGCCGGGGACCCAGCGCCGGCCGGGAAGCGACAGCCCATGCCGACGATGACGATCGGGTCGTCGGCGACGACCGGTCCGCCGACCAGGGCTGGCGCGGGCAGGGCTTGCCCGCCGAGCAGTTCGGCGTGGATGTGACCGGCGAGGGCGGTTGGGTTCGGGTAGTCGAACGCCAGGGTGCTGGACAGCGTGAGGCCGGTGGCCGCGTCCAGCCGGTTGCGCAGTTCCACGGCGGCCAGGGAGGTGAAGCCGAGGTCCTGGAACGCCCGGTCGGGTGCCACCCGGTCCGCGGAGTCGTGGCCGAGCACGGCGGCGACCTCGCCGCGTACCAGGTCACGCAGTGCGTGCGCCTGTTCCGTGCCGGGCATCGCCGCGAGCCGGGCGAGCAGCGCGGACGTCGGCGCCGGGCCGGCGGCGGCGAGCGCGCCCGGCGCGGCCTCGGCCACCAGGTCCCGGGTGAGCGGGTCGGGGCGGGTGCCGGCGACGGCGGCCACCCGGGCCCAGTCGATGTCGGCGACCACGAGGTACGTCTCGTCGCGCCCGAGCGCCGCGGCCAGGGCCTCGACGGCGGTCCGGGGTGCCATGGCCCCGAATCCGTCCCGGGCCAGGCGCTGTTCGAACTCACCGGCGCTCACCCCGCCGTCGGCCCAGAGGCCCCAGGCGAGCGAGGTCGCCGGGAGTCCCTCGGCGCGGCGCCGCTGGGCCAGCGCGTCGAGGAAGGCGTTGCCCGGCGCGTAGGTGGCCTGGCCGGCCCCGCCCATGATGCCGGCGAGGGAGGAGAAGAGCACGAAGGCCGACAGGTCCGCGCCGCGGGTCAGCTCGTCGAGGTTGGTGGCGGCGGTCACCTTGGCCCGGAGCGCGGCGGCCATCTGGTCGACGGTCACCGCGTCGATCACGTTGTCGTCGAGCGCGGCGGCGGTGTGCACGACGGCGGTCAGGGGGAGGTCGTCGGGGACGGACCCCAGCAGGTCGGCGAGGGCGGCGCGGTCGGCCACGTCGCAGGACGCCACGGTGACCCGGCTGCCGAGCGCGGTCAGCTCGTCGACGAGCGTCCCGACGCCCGACGCCTGCGGGCCCCGACGGCTGACGAGCAGGAGGTGTTCGGCGCCGGCGGCGGCCAGGGCGCGGGCGACGTGTCCGCCGAGGGCACCGGTGCCTCCGGTGATCAGCACGGTGCCGCGCGGCGTCCACGGGTCGCGGGGGCCGCCGTCGCCGTAGGTGGCCCGGACGAGCCGGCGGGCGTGGCAGCCGGCGGCGCGCAGGGCGACCTGATCCTCCGCGCCGGGGCCGGCGAGCAGCGTACGGAGGGTCCGGACGGCACCCCGGTCGGGGCGTTCGGGCAGGTCCACCAGTCCGCCCCAGCGGTGCGGGTGCTCGGCGCGCAGCACGCCGCCGAAGCCCCACGTCATCGCCTGGGCGGGGTCGACGTGCCGGTCGCGGGAGCCGACGGAGACCGCGCCCCGGGTGGCGATCCAGAGCCGGGCGGCCACCCCGGCGTCGCCGAGGGCCTGCGCGAGCACGACCGTGCCGGCGAGGCCGGCGGGCACGGTCCCGGTCTCCCCGTACGGCCGGTCGTCGAGCGCGAGGAGCGACAGGACGGCGGTGCCGGCACGCTCCCGGTCGTGCAGGGCCTCGGTCAGGTCCTGGGCGAGGCGCTTGCGGTCGCAGCCGGCCTCGACCTGAACGGTGCGGGTCCGGGCGGGGTCGAGCGCGGCCACCCAGTCGCCCACGGACGGGTCGGCGTCGGCGGGTACGACCAGCAGGAAGTCCGTGGCCTCGGGCCGGGTGGGGTCGTCCACGATTGGCTGCCAGGCCACCCGGTACCGCCAGGAGTCGAGGGTCGCCTCGGTCTCCCGGCGCCGCCGCCAGGTGGACAGCGCCGGGAGCACCTCGGCGAGCGGAGTGTCCGCGTCGACGGCCAGGCTCTCGGCGAGGGCTGCCACGTCCTCCGCGTCGATGGCGCGCCAGAAGGCGTCGTCCTCGGCGGTACGCCGGGTGCCGGCGGGGCGGTGGGATCGGGTGGCCGCGTTGAGCCAGTAGCGCTGGTGGTCGAAGGCGTAGGTGGGCAGGTCGACCGCCCTCGGCCGGACGCCCGCCTGCGCGAGGTACGCGGCCCAGTCCACCGACACTCCGGCCGCGTGCAACTGACCCACCGCCGCCAACAGCGACTCCACCTCCGGACGATCCCGACGCAACGTCGCCACCCGACGCACCCCGCCACCCCCGGCGACATCGGCCACCATCGCCGTCAACACCGCGTCCGGCCCCACCTCCAGGAACGTGTCCACCCCAGCGTCACGCAGAGCCGCCACCCCATCGGCAAACCGCACCGGCTGCCGCACATGCCGCACCCAATACGCCGGATCAACCAACTCCAACGGATCCGCCACCGCACCCGACACGTTCGACACCACCGCCACAGCCGGAGCCCGCCACGACAACCCCGCCACCACCGTCGCGAACTCATCGAGCATCGGCTCCATCAACGGACTGTGGAACGCATGACTCACCGCCAACCGACGAGTACGCACACCCCGCTCCCGCCAGACCCGCTCCACCTCATCCAACGCCTCAACCACGCCGGAGACGACAACGGCCGCAGGCCCGTTGACGGCGGCGACCCCCACCCGATCGGCCAGCCCCTCCAAGACGGCCAGCACCTCGGCCTCGGGCGCCGCCACCGCGAGCATGCCCCCACCCGCCGGCAGGGCCTGCATCAACCGACCCCGCGCCGCCACCAACACGCACGCGTCCTCCAACGACAACATCCCCGCCGCGAACGCAGCCGTCACCTCACCGACTGAGTGACCCGCGAAGAAATCAGCCCGCACCCCCCACGACCGCAACAACTCCCACAACGCCACCTCCACCGCGAACAACCCCGCCTGCGCAAACACCGTCCGATCCAACGCCACCGACGGCCCACCGGACCACACCACATCCCGCAACGGCGGGAGATCACCACCGAACTCCGCATCGATCAGCCCGCACACCCGATCGAAGGACTCCGCGAACACCGGGAACCGCTCATACAACTCCCGACCCATCCCCACCCGCTGCGAACCCTGCCCCGTGAACAACACCGCCCGACGACCAGACGACACCCCCACCGACGCCGCACCCGACGCGACCGCGTCCAGGCCCGCCGCCAGCTCGTCAACACCGGAACCCCACACCACCGCACGGTGCTCCAACGCCGCCCGCGACGACACCAACGACCACGCCACATCCACCACAGCAAGATCGGAGCGGTCCCGCGCGAACGACGCCAACCGCGCCGCCTGACCCACCAACGCCCGCTCCGAACGACCCGACACCACCCACGGCACCGGCACATCGACGGGCGCGTCCCCGGCGGTCGCGGGAGCCGGCTCGTCGTCGCCCTGTTCCAGGACGACGTGCGCGTTGGTGCCGGAGATGCCGAACGACGACACCCCCGCCCGGCGCGGCCGGTCCACCCCCGGCCACCCGCGCGGTTCCGTCGCCAACTCCACCGCGCCCGACGACCAGTCCACGTGCGACGACGGCTCGTCCACGTGCAGGGTCGACGGCACCACCCCGTGCCGCATGGCGAGGACCATCTTGATGATGCCCGCCACCCCGGCCGCCGCCTGGGTGTGCCCGATGTTCGACTTCACCGACCCCAACAACAACGGAACATCCCGACCCTGCCCGTACGTCGCCAACAGCGCCTGCGCCTCGATCGGATCACCCAGAGTGGTGCCCGTACCGTGCGCCTCCACCACATCCACGTCAGCCGGGGTGAGCCCGGCGCCGGCGAGGGCCTGCCGGATCACCCGCTGCTGCGACGGACCATTCGGCGCGGTGAGACCGTTCGACGCACCGTCCTGATTCACCGCCGAACCCCGCACCACCGCCAGGACCCGACGACCCTCCCGACGCGCATCCGACAACCGCTGCACGAGCAGCACGCCGACGCCCTCGGACCAACCCGTCCCGTCGGCCGCCTGGGCGAAGGACTTGCACCGCCCGTCGGGGGCCATGCCGCGCTGGCGGGAGAAGTCGACGAAGGTGTCGGGGGTGGCCATCACGGTCACACCGCCGGCCAGGGCCAGGTCGCACTCGCCCGACCGCAGCGCCTGCACCGCCAGGTGCAGCGCGACCAACGACGACGAGCACGCGGTGTCGACCGTCACCGCCGGCCCCTCGAACCCGAACGAGTACGCCACCCGGCCGGACAGCACGCTGCTGGCCGTACCGACGCCGAGGTGGCCGTCGAGGGCCTCGGGGACGTCGACCAGGCTGGAGGCGTGGTGGTGGTACATCATGCCGGCGAACACCCCGACCGGGCGACCGCGCAGGGCCAGCGGGTCGATTCTGGCGTCCTCGATCGCCTCCCAGGACGTCTCCAGCAGCAGCCGCTGCTGCGGGTCCATGGCGAGGGCCTCGTGCGGGGAAATCTTGAACAGGCCGGCGTCGAAGTCACCGGCGTCGACCAGGAAGCCGCCCTCCCGGGCGTAGCTGCTGCCGCGGCGGGCACCGGACGGGTCGTAGAGCTCGCCGAGGTCCCAGCCACGGTCGGTCGGAAAGTCGGTGATGCCGTCCCCGCCGGCGGTAAGGAGGTCCCACAGCTGTTCCGGTGAGCGCACGCCGCCGGGGAACCGGCAGCTCAGGCCGATGATGGCGATCGGGTCGTCGGGCGCGGCGGCGGCGCGCAGCGCCGGCAGCGGGTCGGCCCCGCCCCCGGTCTCGGCGTCCAGGTGGTCGGCGAGCCGGAGCGGGGTGGGGTGGTCGAACACGAGGGTCGCGGGGAGCCGCAGTCCGGTCTCCGCGCCGAGCCGGTTGCGCAGCTCGACGGCGGTCAGCGAGTCGAACCCCAGTTCGGTGAACGGGCGGCCGGCCTCGACGGCGGCGGCGTCGGCGTACCCGAGGACCGCCGCGACCTGGTCCAGGACGAGCCGCAGCAGGGCGGCGGCGCGCTCCGCGCGGTCCAGCCCGGCCAGCCGCCCGGTCAGGGTGACGGGCTCGGCGGAGCCGGACCGGGCGGCCCGCCGCCGGGGCGGGCGGACCAGGCCGCGGAGCACCACGGGCAGGGTGCCGGCGTCGGCCTGGGAGCGCAGCGCCGGGCCGTTCAACGCCACGGGGACCGCGACCGGCAGGCCGGTGCGCAGGGCGGCGTCGAAGAGGGCGAGGCCGTCGGCCTGGGCGATGGGGCGGGCGCCGGAGCGGGCGAGCCGGTCGGTCTCGGCGCGGCCGAGGGCGGCGGTCATGCCGCCACCCGACTCGGCCCACGGCCCCCAGGCCAGGGAGAGCGCGGGCAGGCCGGCGGCCCGCCGGCGGTGGGCGAGGGCGTCGAGGAAGGCGTTGGCGGCGGCGTAGTTGGCCTGCCCAGGGCTGCCGGTCACCCCGGCGGCCGAGGAGTACGTGACGAACAGGGCGAGGTCGCGGCCGGCGGTCAGCTCGTGCAGGTGCCGGACGGCGTCCACCTTCGGCCGCAGCACCTGCGCCAGGGTGTCGGGGGTGAGCGAGGTGAGGGTGCGGTCGGCCAGCACTCCGGCGGTGTGCACGACCCCGGTCAGCGGGTGGGCGGGGTCGATCCCGTCCAGGAGCGCGGCCAGGGCGGCGCGGTCGGCCGCGTCGCACGCCTCGACCCGGGCCGTCGCGCCCAGGTCGGCCAGGTCGGCGAGCAGGTCCGCGACGCCGGTGGCGTCGGCGCCACGCCGGCCGGTGAGCAGCAGGTGCCGGGCACCGTACCGGGTGACCAGGTGGCGGGCGAGCAGCGCGCCCAGCGCGCCGGTGCCGCCGGTGACGAGGACGGTGCCGGCCGGGTCGAGTGCCGGCGCGGGCGCCGCCGGTTCCGGGTCGGCGGCCACGAGGCGGGGCACCCGGACCTCCCCGGCGCGCACCGCCGCCTGCGGCTCGTCGCCGCGGAGCAGGCCGGCGAGGGCGGACGCGGACCGTTCGTCGTCGTCGACGTCGACGAGCAGGAACCGGCCGGGGTGTTCGGCCTGCGCGGAGCGCACCAGGCCCCACACGGCGGCGGCGGCCGGGTCGGCGATGTCCCCGTCGTGGTCCACGGCGACGGCCCCGCTGGTCAGGACCACCAGCCGGGAGCCGCCGGTGTGCCGGTCCCCGGCCAGCCAGCCCTGCAGGACGGCGAGGGTGTCGGCGAGCAGCTCGTGCGTCCCGGCCACGTCGACGTCGGCGGGGCCGGTCACCGGGAACAGGACGACGTCCGGCACCCCGGCGTCGAGGAGCGCGCCCAGGTCGGGGTGGCGGGTGGCGGCGGTGCCGGCCGGCACCGGCGCGGGGCGGTCGCCGAGCACCGCCCAGGCGAGGCCGTCGGCGGTACCGCCGGTCTGCGGGTGCCGGGGCCAGTCGAGGCGGAACAGGGAGTCGCGCCACGGCGATCCGGCGGGGGTCAGGTCGCCGGCCGGCAGGGGCCGCAGGGCCAGCGAGCCGACCCGCGCGACGGGTGCGCCGGCGGCGTCCGCGACCAGCATGGTGACGGTGTCCGGGGCGGTCGGGGTGAGCCGGACCCGCAGGGTGTCCGCGCCGTGGGCGTACACGGTGACGTCGGACCAGGCGAACGGCAGTCGGGCCTCACCGGCCTCGACGATTCCCAGCCCGACGGCCTGCACGGCGGCGTCGAGCAGGGCGGGGTGCAGGCCGTACGCGTCGGCCTCGCCGGCGGCCGGCTCGGGGAGCGCCACCTCGGCGTACACGTCGGCGCCGGCCCGCCAGGCGGCGCGCAGCCCCTGGAACGCCGGGCCGTAGGCGAAGCCGGCCTCGGCGGCCCGCGCGGCCGGCTCGGCCACGTCCAGGGGTGTCGCGCCGGCCGGCGGCCAGTCGGCCGGTCCCTGGCCGGTCCGCGCGCCGTCGAGCGGGGTGCGCAGTCCGTCGGCGGCCCCCGTGCCGTCGGCCGGGGCGAGCAGTCCGTCGGCGGCCCCCGTGGCGAGCAGTCCGTCGGCGTGCCGGACCCACAGGTCGTCGGTGCCGGACCGGCGGCCGTGCACGGTGACCTGCCACGCGTCGCCGGAGTCGCCGGCGCGTTCGACGGCGACCTGCACGTCGACGCCGCCGGTGTCGGGGAGCGTGAGCGGGGCCTGGAGGGTCAGCTCGGTGAGCACGTCGGCGCCGACCTCCGCGCCGGCGCGCAGCGCCAGCTCGACGAGGCCGGTGCCGGGGAACAGCACGGTGCCGCGCACCGCGTGCTCGGCCAGCCAGGGGTTCGTCTCGACGGACAGCCGGCCGGTGAGGGTGACCTCGTCGCCGTCGGCGGAGCGGAACACCGCGCCGAGCAGCGGGTGACCGGTGGGGGTCAGCCCGGCGGCGGTCACGTCGGCGGGTTGCGGCAGCGGCAGCAGCCAGTAGCGGTCGCGCTGGAACGCGTACGTGGGCAGGTCCACCGGCGCGGCCGGGCCGGCGAACAGGGCGGTCCACCGCACCGGCACGCCACGGGTCCACAGGGTAGCGGCGGCGGCGAGGGCGGTGGCGGCCTCGTCCTGGTCGGCGCGCAGCACCGGCGCGTACGCGGCCTGGTCGTCGCCGGTGTTCTCCTGGGCCAGCGCGGACAGCACGCCGCCGGGGCCGACCTCCACGAACGCGCCGACGCCGTGTTCACGCAGGGTGGCCACGGCGGCGTCGAACCGGACGGTGTCGCGGACGTTGCGCAGCCAGTACGCCGGGGAGCAGATCTCCTCCGGGGTGAGCACCGTGCCGGTGACGGTGGAGACCACCGGGATCCGGGGCGCGGCGAAGGTGAGCTGACCGAGCACGGCGGCGAACGCGTCGCGCATCGGATCCATCCGGGCGGAGTGGAACGCGTGGCTGACCCGCAGCCGCCGGGTGGACCGGCCCAGGGCGGCGAAGTGCCCGGCGACGGCGAGCACCGCGTCCTCGGCGCCGGAGACGACGACCGAGTCGTGGCCGTTCACGGCGGCCAGTTCCGCCCCGGCCGCGTCGGGCGCGGCGGCCAGGTGGGCGCGCACCTCCGCCTCGCCGGCCCGGACGGACACCATGGCGCCGCCGGAGGGCAGCGCCTGCATGAGGGCGCCCCGGGCGGCGACCAGCCGGGCGGCGTCGGGCAGGGACAGCACGCCGGCCAGGTGCGCGGCGGTGACCTCGCCGACGGAGTGGCCGGTGAGGAAGTCCGGGACGACGCCCCAGGACTCGACGAGCCGGTAGGCGGCCACCTCGACGGCGAAGAGGGCCGCCTGCGCGTACCCGGTGCGGTCGAGCAGTTCGGCGGGGCCGTCGAGGACGGCGTCGAGGTGCCGGTCGAGGTGCCGGTCCAGTTCGGTACGGGCGGCGTCGAAGGCGGCGGCGTAGGCGGGGAACGCGGCGTACAGCCGGCGGCCCATACCGACGCGCTGGGCGCCCTGGCCGGTGCAGAGCACGGCGAGGCGGGTGGGGCTGGCGACGCCGCGCCGCACGGTGGCGGCGGGGACGGTGTCGGCCAGCGCGGACAGCCCGGCGAGGAGGTCGGCGGGGTCGTCGCCGAGCAGCACGGCCCGGTGTTCGAGGGCGGACCGGCCGGTGGCGAGGGCCCGGCCCAGCGTGGCCGGCGGGACGTCGGGGTGCTCGGCGAGCCAGGACCGCAGCCGCCGAGCCTGGGCGGTCAGCGCGGCGGCGCTGCGGGCGGACAGGACCCAGGGCAGCGGGTCGGGGCCGGTGACGTCGCCGGCCGGCGGCTCCGCCACGGGGGCGGCCGAGGGCTCCGCCACGAGGCCGGCTGGTGGCTCCGCCACGGGAGCGGCCTCCACGATGACGTGGGCGTTGGTGCCGCTCACCCCGAAGGAGGAGACGCCGGCCCGCGCCGGGCGGGCGGCGGTCGGCCAGGGTTGGGCCTCGCGGAGCAGGCTGACCGCGCCGGCGGTCCAGTCGACGTGCGGGGACGGCTCGTCGAGGTGCAGGCTGCGGGGCAGGACGCCGTGCCGCATCGCCATGACCATCTTGATCACACCGGCGACCCCGGCGGCGGCCTGGGTGTGCCCGAGGTTGGACTTGATCGAGCCGAGCCACAGGGGCCGCTCGGCGGGCCGCTCGCGGCCGTACGTGGCGATGACCGCCTGCGCCTCGATCGGGTCGCCGAGCCGGGTGCCGGTGCCGTGCGCCTCGACGGCGTCCACGTCGGCGGGGGTGAGCCGGGCGTTCGCGAGGGCCTGGCGGATCACCCGCTGCTGGGAGGGGCCGTGCGGGGCGGTGAGTCCGTTGCTGGCCCCGTCCTGGTTGACGGCGGTGCCGCGGACCACGGCGAGCACGGGGTGGCCGTTGCGCCGGGCCTCGGAGAGCCGTTCGAGCAGGAGCAGGCCGGCGCCCTCGCTCCAGCCGGTGCCGTCGGCGGTGGCGGAGAAGGACTTGCACCGGCCGTCCGGGGACAGGCCCCGCTGCCGGCTGAAGCCGACGAACGTGTCCGGGCTGGACATCACGGTGACGCCGCCGGCCAGGGCGAGGGTGCACTCGCCGGAGCGCAGCGCCTGCGCGGCGAGGTGCAGGGCGACCAGGGAGGACGAGCAGGCGGTGTCGACGGTGACCGCCGGGCCCTCGAAGCCGAAGGTGTAGGCGATCCGGCCGGACACGACGCTGCCGTGGTTGCCGGTGCCGACGAACGCCTCGACCTCGTCGGGCACGCCGTTGAGGCGGGAGACGTAGTCGTGGTACATGACGCCGGTGAAGACGCCCGTCCGGCTGCCCTTCAGGGACTCGGCGGCGATGCCGGCCCGCTCGACGGCCTCCCAGGCGACCTCCAGCAGCAGCCGCTGCTGCGGATCCATCGCCAGGGCCTCGCGGGGCGAGATGCCGAAGAAGCCGGCGTCGAACTCGCCCGCGTCGAGCAGGAAACCACCCTCCCGGGTGTACGACTTGCCGTGCGCCTCCGGGTCGGGGTCGTAGAGGTTCTCCACGTCCCAGCCCCGGTCGGCGGGGAACGGCGTCACCGCGTCCCCGCCGGCCTCGACCAGCCGCCACAGCGCCTCGGGGCTGTGCACCCCGCCCGGGTAGCGACAGGCCATCCCCACGATCGCGATGGGCTCGTGGTTCTGCTCGTCGGCGGCCCTCAGGCGCTCGCTGGTCTCGTGCAGGTCAGCGGTGACGCGCTTGAGGTACTCGCGGAGCTTGGCTTCGTTCGCCATCGGTAGATCACCTGTCGCTAATGGGCAAGCGGCGGATTCGTGGTCAGGAGCGCCCGAACTTCTGGTCGATGAGGTCGAACAGTTCGTCGTCCGAGGCGTCGTCGATGGCCTGGGTGACGTCGCCGGGTCCCCCGGTGGCGTCGCTCCAGCGGGTGGCCAGGGCCTTGAGCCGGTTCGCGACGGCGGTGCGGGTCTCCTCGTCGGCGGCGAGCCGTTCCAGGTCGTCGGGTCCGGCGGCGGCGAACGCGGCCTCCAGCCGGTCCAGTTCGGCCAGCAGCGTCGACGCCGGGCCGGCCGGCGCGACGTCGGCGAGCAGGAAGTCCGCCAGGGCCGCCGGGGTGGGGCAGTCGAAGATCAGGCTGGCGGGCAGCCGGACGCCGGTGGCGGCGGTGAGCCGGTTGCGCAGCTCGACGGCGGTGAGCGAGTCGAAGCCGAGGCCGGTGAACGTCTGCCCGGACGGGATGACGGTCGACGACGGGTACCCGAGCACCTCGATGACCTGCCCCTTGACCAGGTCCTCGATGAGCCGCCCCCGGTCGGCGTCGGGCGTGCCGGCGAGCCGCTCGGCGAAGGACGGCCCGGTGCCGCCGGAGCCGGTGGCGCCGGTCGCCCGGCGGGGGGCGCGGACCAGCCCCCGCAGCGGCGCGGGCAGGTTGCCGGTGTCGGACTGGCGGCGCAGCGCGGCGACGTCGAGCAGCGCGGGCACCAGGTGGGGTCGGCCGCCGCGCAGGCCGGCGTCGAACAGGGCGAGCGCCTGGCCGGTGCCGAGGGGGTTGAGGCCGTTGCGGCTGAGCCGCTGGCGCTGGGCGGCGTCGAGGTTCCCGGTCATCCCGCTGGCCTCGGCCCAGAGCCCCCAGGCCAGGGAGGTCGCGGCGAGACCCGCGGCCCGCCGGTGGTGGGCGAGGCCGTCGAGGAACGCGTTCGCGGCGGCGTAGTTGCCCTGCCCCGGGCCGCCGAGGGTGCCGGCGACCGAGGAGAACAGCACGAACACCGGCAGGTCCAGGTGCCGGGTCAGCTCGTGCAGGTGCCAGGCGGCGTCGGCCTTCGCGGACAGCACGGTCGCCATCCGGTCGGCGGTCAGCGCGGACACCACCGCGTCGTCGAGCACACCGGCGGCGTGCACCACCCCCGTGAGCGGGTGCTCGGCGGGCACGGCGGCGAGCAGCGCGGCGAGGGTGTCCCGGTCGGCCACGTCGCCGGCCACCAGCCGGGCCTGCGCGCCCATCCCGGCCAGGTCGGCCAGCAGCTCCGCCGCGCCGGGCGCGGCTGCGCCCCGCCGGCCGACCAGCAGCAGGTGGCGCGCCTTGTGGGTGGCGACGAGGTGGCGGGCCAGCAGGCCACCCAGGGCGCCGGTCGCGCCGGTGACCAGGACCGTCCCGTCGGGGTGGAGCTCGGCGCCCAGCGCCGGGTCGAGCTCGGCGGGCGCGAGCCGGGGCACCAGCACCCGGTCGCCCCGCACGGCGAGCTGGGGTTCACCGGTGGCCACGGCACGGGCCAGCGCCTCGACCGGGAGGTCGGCGTCGACGTCGGCGAGGACGAAGCGGTCGGGGTGTTCGGCCTGCGCCGAGCGGAGCAGACCCCACACCGCCGAGCCGGCGAGGTCGGTCACCCGGCCGGGTTCGCCGGCGGGGACGGCGCCGCGGGTCAGCACGACCAGCCGCCGGTCGGCGAGGCGATCGTCGGCGAGCCAGCCCTGCACGATGGCCAGCATGTCGGCCAGCAGGGCCCGGGTGGCGGCCGGGACCGGGGCGGGCGCGTCGTCCCGGTACGCGGGCAGCAGCACCAGGTCCGGGTCGAGACTGCCGTCGGCCACCGCCTCGGCCAGTTCGCCGAGGCCGTACCGGGGCAGGCCGGCGGGGCCGGTCGTGCCACCGCCGAGCAGCACCGCCCGGTGCGGCGCGGCGTCGGCCGGCGGTACGTCCCGCCAGGCGAGGTCGAACAGCGCGTCGGTGGTCGGGCCGGCGGCGCGGACCTGGTCGGCGGTGACCGGGCGGGACACCAGCGAGGCGATGCGGGCGACCCGGGCGCCGGACGGGTCGGTCAGGGTCAGGGTCACCCCGCCGCCGCTGCGGCGGGCGCGGACCCGCAGGGCCGTCGCGCCGACCGCCGAGAGGGTGACGCCGGTCCAGGCGAAGGGCAGCCGGACCCCGGTCGCGTCGGGGTCGTCGTCGAGCAGGCCGACGACGTGCAGCGCGGCGTCCAGCAACGCCGGGTGTACGCCGAATCCGGTGACCTCGGTGCCGTCGGGCAGCGCCACCTCGGCGTACACCTCGTCGGCGGCGCGCCGGATCGACCGGAGGCCCCGGAACAGCGGGCCGTACTCGACGCCGAGCCGGGACAGCTCGGCGTACACGGCCTCGACGGGGACGCCCGTGGCGTCGGGCGGCGGCCAGGGCGACGGGTCGTCGGCCCGGTCCGGCGGCGCGGGGACGACGAAGCCGGTGGCGTGCCGGGTCCACTGCGCGTCGGGGTCCTCGGCGGCCCGGGAGTGGACGGTGACCGGCCGGCGACCCTCGTCGTCGGCGGGCCCGAGGTGCACCTGCACGGCCCGGGCGCCCTGCTCGGGCAAGACCAGCGGCGCTTCGAGGGTCAGCTCGTCCAGCGCGTCGCAGCCGGCCCGGGTGCCGGCGTGCATCGTCAGCTCGACCAGGGCGGCGCCGGGGACCACCACGGAGTCCCAGACGACGTGTTCGGTGAGCCACGGGTGGGTCTGGACGGACAGTTCCGTGCCGAAGATCCGGGCGTCGTCGGCGGCCACCGTGACGGCGGCGCCGAGCAGCGGGTGGTCCACGGCGCGTACGCCGAGGCCGGGTGCCCCGACGTCGGCGGGGTCGGTGGTGTTGAGCCAGTACCGCTGGTGGTCGAAGGCGTACGTGGGCAGCTCGGTCCGTTGGGGACGGGCCCCCGTCCCGGTCAGGTACGCGGCCCAGTCGACGGGCGCGCCCGCGACGTGCAGGTCGGCCAGCGCGGCGAGCATCGTGTCGGCCTCGGGCCGCCCGGCCCGCATCGTGGGGACGAACCGGATGTCGTCCGGCGCCTCGACGCAGTCCCGCGCCATCGTGGTGAGCACGGAGTCGGGGCCGACCTCCAGGAACTGCGTGACGTCCTGTTCCCGCAGGCAGCGGACCGCGTCGGCGAACCGCACCGGCTGCCGGACGTGACGCACCCAGTAGCCGGGGTCGGCGATCTCCGCCGGGTCCGCCACGGCGCCGGTCAGGTTCGACACGATCGGCACGGCCGGTGGCCGCCAGGTCAGCCCGGCCAGCACGGACGCGAACCCGTCGAGCATGGGCTCCATCAGCCGGGAGTGGAACGCGTGCGACACGGCGAGGGGCTTGGTGCGCCACTCCCGGTCACGGCAGGCCGCGGCCACCGTCTCGATTTCGTCGAGCGCGCCGGACACCACCACCGCCGCCGGGCCGTTCACCGCCGCCATGTCGACGGCCGCGCCCAGCTCGGCGATCAGCCCGCGCACCCGTTCCTCGGGCGCGCCCATCGCGAGCATGCCCCCGCCGGCCGGCAACGCCTGCATCAGCCGGCCCCGTGCCGCCACCAGGACACACGCGTCCTCCAGCGACAGCATCCCGGCCGCGTACGCCGCCGTCACCTCACCGACCGAGTGACCGGCGAGGAAGTCGGCCCGCACCCCCCACGACCGCAGCAGGTCCCACGACGCCACTTCGACGGCGAACAACCCCGCCTGCGCGAACACCGTCCGGTCGAGCGCGGCCGACGGCCCGCCGGACCACACCACGTCCCGCAACGAGCCCGACAGCTCGGCGTCGATCAGCCCACACACCCGGTCGAAGGACTCCGCGAACACCGGGAACCGGTCGTACAACTCCCGACCCATCCCGGCCCGCTGCGAGCCCTGACCGGTGAACAGCACCGCCCGACGACCCGACGACACCACACCAGATGCGGAGGAACCACCAGCCACCGCGTCCAGGCCCGCCACCAGCTCGTCCACGCCCGAACCCCACACCACCGCACGGTGCTCCAACGCGGCCCGCGACGACACCAACGACCACGCCACGTCCACCGCCGCCAGATCGGAGCGGCCCCGCACGAACGACGCCAACCGCGCCGCCTGACCCACCAACGCCCGCTCCGAGCGACCCGACACCACCCACGGCACCGGCAGCCCGGGAACCGCCCGCGCCTGCGGGACCGACTCCTCCACGGGCTCGGGCTCGTCCTCGGGCTGTTCCAGGATCACGTGCGCGTTGGTGCCGGAGATGCCGAACGACGACACCCCCGCCCGGCGCGGCCGGCCCACCCCCGGCCACGGCCTCGCCCGCGTCGCCAGCTCCACCGCGCCCGACGACCAGTCCACGTGCGACGACGGCTCGTCCACGTGCAGGGTCGCCGGCACCACCCCGTGCCGCATGGCGAGGACCATCTTGATGATCCCGGCGACGCCGGCCGCCGCCTGGGTGTGCCCGATGTTCGACTTCACCGACCCCAGCAGCAGCGGCTCGTCCCGGTCCTGCCCGTACGTGGCCAGCAGCGCCTGCGCCTCGATCGGATCACCCAGCGTCGTGCCCGTGCCGTGCGCCTCCACCACATCCACGTCAGCCGGGGAGAGCCCGGCGCCGGCGAGGGCCTGCCGGATCACCCGCTGCTGCGACGGACCGTTCGGCGCGGTGAGACCGTTCGACGCACCGTCCTGATTCACCGCCGTGGCCCGCACCACCGCCAGGACCCGCCGGCCCTCCCGACGCGCGTCCGACAACCGCTGCACGAGCAGCACACCGACGCCCTCGGCGAGCGCCGTGCCGTCGGCGGCCTCGGCGAAGGCCCGGCACCGGGCCACCGGGGAAAGGTTGCCCTGCCGGGAGAAGTCGACGAACACCGCCGGGGTCGGCATGACCGTCACGCCGCCGGCGAGCGCCAGGTCGCACTCCCCGGAACGCAGCGCCCGCACCGCGAGGTGCAGCGCGACGAGGGAGGACGAGCAGGCGGTGTCGAGCGTCACCGCCGGCCCCTCGAAGCCGAACGTGTACGCCACCCGGCCGGAGGCGATGCTGCCCACGTTCCCGAGGCCGAGGTAGTCCACCACTCCGGCGGGCGGCGCGTCGGGCGGCTGGGCGTACCCGCTGTGGGTCATGCCGGCGAAGACGCCGACCCGGCCGCCCTTGAGGCTGGTGGGGTCGATGCCCGCCGACTCGACGGCCTCCCAGGACGTCTCCAGCAGCAGGCGCTGCTGCGGGTCCATGGCGAGGGCCTCGCGGGGCGACACCCCGAACAGCCGGGCGTCGAACTCGGCGGCGTCGGGGAGGAAGCCTCCCTCCCGGACGGAGGAGGTGCCCTGCCGGGAGCGCTCGGGGTCGTACAGCGTCCCGAGGTCCCAGCCCCGGTCGGCCGGGAACGAGGTGATCGCGTCACCGCCTGCGGCGACGAGGTCCCAGAGCTGTTCGGCCGAGCGCACCCCGCCGGGGAACCGGCACCCGATGCCGACGATGGCGATCGGCTGCTGCGCCTCGGCCTCGACATCGCGTAGGCGTTGCCGGGTTCGCCGCAGATCGGCGGTGACTCTCTTCAGGTACTCCCGGAGCTTGTCTTCGGTGTCCATCAACCCAGCCCATCGCGATGCACGGCGGAGCCTCGACGTAGGCGACGGTACGAATGCGCAGTCGTTCTCAGGCGACACCTGTATCTGTCGTTCGGCTCGCTCGGCCGATAGCCACGAGGATCCCCATCTGCGGGGAGAAGTTATTGGGTGCGCGTAAGGTGGGACAACCCCTAACCGTGCGTAGCGGCAGCTAGGGGTGTCCGGCCCCGGTCCACCGCATTAGCGTCGCCTCGACCGGGTCCGTGCCGATCGGGTCAGCAATTTCACCGCCGGAAGGACCGCAAAGGATGACCACGCCAGAAACCGACAACGGCCTGTGGGTGCGACGCTTCCACCCGGCGCCGAGCGGCACCAGGCGGCTGGTGTGCCTGCCCCACGCCGGCGGCTCGGCCAGTTTCTACTTCCCCGTGTCCCGCAGCCTCTCCCCCTCCCTGGAGGTGCTGGCGATCCAGTATCCGGGGCGGCAGGACCGGCGGCAGGAGAAGTGCATCGGCGACATCCACGAGCTGGCCCGGGAGGTTCACTCCGTGCTGCGGCCGTGGCTCGACGAGCCGGTGGCGATCTTCGGTCACAGCATGGGTGCGAGCGTCGGCTTCGAGCTGGCTCGACTGATCGAGCGGGACGGCGGTTCGGCCGCCCACCTGTTCGCCTCCGGCCGCCGCGCGCCGTCCTGCCCCCGGGACGAGACGGTGCACCTGCTGGACGACGAGGGCCTGTTGGCGGACATGCGCCAGCTGAGCGGCACCAACGCCGCCATCCTCGGCGACCAGGAGCTGCTGCGCGCCGCGCTGCCGGCCATCCGCAGCGACTACCGGGCCGCCGAGACGTACACCTACCGGCCCGGGCCGCCGCTGAGCTGCCCGATCACCGCCTTCACCGGCGACAACGACCCGAAGACCACGGTCGACGAGGCCCGCGCCTGGTCGACCCACACCACCGGCTCGTTCGACCTGAAGGTCTACCCCGGCGGCCACTTCTTCCTGGCCGACCAGCAGGCCGCGGTGCTGCGGGCCATCTCGACGGCCCTGGCGTCCCCGGCCCGCTGACCGAAGCGGCAGTATCCGTGGATGCCCCCGGCCAGCACACGACGTCGGGTCCAGCTGGCTGCTGAGCTGCTTGACGGCGGTACGCGCCAACGGTGACGTCGACGGCATGGGCGTGGCTGATCATTGAGCGGTGATGAACCCTGCCGCGCTGCCGGCCGATCCCGATGCGTTCTCGTTGGCCGTTCCGCCGCTGTTCGCCGCGCTGGCTCCGGCGCGGAGCATCCTCATCGCCGGAGCGGGCGGGGGGTTCGACGTGTACGCCGGCCTACCCTTGGCGTTCGCCCTGTGGCGCGGCGGCGCACAGGTGCACCTGGCCAGCCTGTCCTTCTCCCAGCTCGAGTTGATCGACCGAGACGCGTGGGTAGCGGAGCACGTCGCGGCGGTGCGGCCGGACACCACCAGCCCGGACTGGTACTTTCCGGAACGGACGCTCGCCCGGTGGCTGGCAGCTCAGCAGTTGCCCTCGACCGTGTACGCCTTCCCGCCGCTCGGTGTCCAGACCTTACGGGAGGCGTACCGGCATCTGGTCGAAAAGCTCAACGTCGACGCCGTGGTGCTGGTCGACGGCGGCACCGATGTCCTGCTGCGCGGCGACGAAAGTGATCTCGGCACACCGGTGGAGGACATCACCAGCCTGGCCGCCGTGGCCGCGCTGGACGTGCCGATCAAGCTCGTGACCAGTCTCGGCTTCGGCATCGACGCCTACGACGGCGTCAACCACGCCCAGGTGCTGGAGAACCTCGCCGCACTCGACCGCGACGGCGGCTACCTCGGCGCCCTGTCCATCCCCGGCTCCAGCCGGGAGGCAGCGCTGTACCGCGATGCTGTCGCCGACGCCCAGGCCGCCACCCCGGACCGGCCGAGCATCGTCCAAGGACAGATCGCCGCCGCCACCAGCGGCGCGTTCGGAGACCTCCGGTTCACCCGGCGCACCGGCGGAGGCGACCTGTTCGTCAACCCGCTGATGGCGATCTACTTCACCGTCGACCTCGACAAACTCGCCGCCCGATGCCTGTATCTCGACCGCATCGAGGACACCATCGGCAGACGACAGGTCATCACGCGCATCCAAGCGTTCCGCGACGAACTCCTCAACGCACGCATCCCCCGCGTGTATCCACACTGAACGCTCGGGCGGCGGCAGATCAGGATGCCTGATCTTGAGCGGTCGTCATACGGCGAGCTGGCGGCACGCAGTTCGGCTGCTTGGTAGACCGGCTTGCGTGAAGACGAACCCGCTACTGCCGTTCTTCGGATCCCAGAGCTGGTCGTTGGCGACCAGAGCCCGGAGCAGCGCACGCTGAGTATCGGTCAAGGGACGGCCTTCGCCGTACGGCTCGGCGAAGGCGAAGCCAACCAAGGCGCCCCAGCCGGTGTCGAAGCCGGTCCAACTGTCCCGCCTGACCACCTGGCAAGCGGCCGTGGCGATCACATCGAAGTGAGGGGCTGCGCGGATCGCCGCAGCGACGATTTCCGACTGGTGCACGCCTGCGGGCGCGGGTTCCGCCAGCGCGGCCAGGACCAGCTCCTGGCTGCGCGGATCATCCTCGTGGGCCAGCGCGGCACGGAGCCGGACGGCGGGGTCCGGGTCGGTGAGCAGCCCGCGGAGGTTCACGCCGAGACGGCCGAGGCAGTACACCCATGGGGCCCTTGGTCCGGGGTCGCTATCCGCCAACGCCTGGACGAGGACCGCGACTTCCTCCCGCCTATCCGCCAGGTTCGTCTGCTGGGCGAGCGCCACGAGTTGCTCCGCGTGGAAGCAGTTCCTCGGCGAAGTACCCATTGCCGGCCAACGTTGTCACAGCCAGGGCTGCGCGACCCAGAAACTCCAACAGCGGTTCGACCGTGTCAGGGTGCGCCTGTCAGCGGTATGTGCGGACGTCGTCGGTGGTCAGTGGTCTCCGGCGTAGTGGGAGTGCACGGCGGATTGTCCGGTGTAGTTGGCGCCAGCACGATCGTCGGCACCGAGGTAGCGGTACGGGAGGCGGACCTCACGGCGGCCGGTGCAGCTGATCCGGCGGCGACGGGGATCGTAGGAGAACCCGGCGGCGCGGAGTCGGGCGGTGAGGCGCCGCCCAGCGGGTCGCCCGTCAGGAAGCCGGATGCTGGACAGGTCCAGGTCGGCCACGAGCCGGCCGGTGGGAGTCAGCCAGCCAGCCGCCCGGGTCAGCACGGCGAGCTTGTCTCCAACGTAGTGCAGTCCGTGCAGACAGGTGATCAAATCGAACGTCCGCGTTGGTGCCCAGTTGGCGACGGAGGCGCAGATCAGCTCCAGGTTCAGGGGTGGTGCCGGTACGGGATCGAAGGCGTCGACCAGGTCGACCCCGACGAGGACCGTCCGCTCGGTCAGCCCTGCCAGGCGCAGCTCCCCGGCGGCCTGGATCAGCGCCCGACCAGTGCCGCAGCACAGATCCAGCCAGCCGGCGGCTGCCGAAGGTGCGGCCCGGCCGGTGCCGACAAGGCCGGCGGCGAGAACGTCGAGAGGGTTGAACCCCAACTCCCGGGTGTAGCTGTTCACCCCGGTCAGCTGCCGCTCGCGGTTCATGGTGCAGTTGGCCACCACCGCCGACTGCTCCAGGGCGTCGTTGCCTAGCAGTTCGACACTGGCGCGCTGATCAGCCACGGCAACATCATTCCAGAGACAGCTCCTCAGACTGAACCCCCGACCAGCGGCATGTGAGTGCGCTGAAGCAACCCGCACCGTCCGGCATCAGGCGTTAGCCCCCATGCTGCTCAGTTCGGCGAGGGCCCGTCGACCGTCGACCGGTCGGCGGGCCCTCGGCCCGGTGCGGGGTCAGCGCTTGTGGGCGACCGCGATCACGTAGTCGAGGTTGGCCAGCTCGCGCTTCATCAGGTCCTGGTTCTTCCAGTGCGAGGCCATGCTCTTGCGCACGGCCGGCTTGACGGCGGCGCGGAAGTCCGGGTCGTTGGTCCGGTCGGCCATGTAGCGCCGCCAGCCCTCCCAGGTGTGGTCCTTGATGGACTGCACTTCAGGCCGGTCGAAGCCGGCGTCGGCGAGCTGCTGGGCGTACGTCTCGCGGTCGTGCCAGTTCTCCTTGGGGATGCTGAACTTGACGAAGCTCAGCGGGCCCGACTGGATGGCGGCCCGGACCACGTTCTCGCTGACCGGGATGATGTCGGCGGTGGCGAGGACGCCGCCCGGCTTGAGCACCCGCAGCGCCTCGGCGAAGAACGCGCTGCGCGGGTAGAAGTGGAAGGCCGACTCCAGGGCGACGACCCGGTCGAAGGTGGCGTCGGGGAACGGCAGCTCGGTGGCGCTGCCCAGCCGGAAGTCGGTCCGGTCGGCTAGCCCCTCCTCCTGCGCCCGCCGCTGGGCCGCCTCGACGTGGTGCGGGGTGATGTTGAGCCCGACGACCTTGCCGACGCGGCCCGAGCGCAGCCAGCTGAAGTCCTGGTCGGCGTAGCCGAACCCGACGTCGAGGATGGTGTCGTCCGGCTTCAGGCCGGCGGCGTCGGCGAGCTTGCCGGCCAGCGCCTCGGCGGCGTCGTCGATGTCTGTGACGCCGTCCTCCCAGTAGCCGACGTTCATGTAGTGGGTGCGGCGGGCCGCGAACTCCACGTCGGGGGCCTGGATCTCGTAGAAGCGCCGGACCCGGGTGACGGGGTCGGCGGTGAAGACGGTGCGGATGGCCCTCGCCGCGATCTTCAGGTTGTCGAGCATGGTGCTCCTTCCAGGTGGGTCGGCTGCTGATCAGCCGCGCCCGACCTGCTGACGCAGGTCGTCGACGAGAGCGGGCACGGCGGCCGGGTCGGCCGCCGTGCCGAAGACGTAGAAGTCGGGCCGGACGAGCACCGCTGCCGCGTCGTGCCGCTTCAGGTGGGACAGGTAGACGTCGTCGAGGTCCTCGACCGTCGTCCCGGCACCGGCCGCGGGGGCGGGGGCGCCGGCGGGGACGACCCGCACCAGCCGGGCGCCGAGGGAGTCCAGGAACGCCCGGGCGTCAGCGTCGAGCAGTTCCGCGGGATCCCCGGCGCAGATCAGGGCGAAGCCGGTGCCGACGACGTCGTCGAAGAGCCCGGTGCGGCCGTCGACCTCGACGTGGCCCTGCGGCATCGGCTCGCCGGCGCCGGGGCCGACGGAACCGTCCGGCCGGTGCAGCACGCCGCTGACCAGGGCCTCCAGCAGGGACCGGGTCCGGGCGCGGGTGGTACGGCGGCGCAGCTCGGCCAGCATGATCGAGTCCCGGCCGGCCGCGGCGGTGCGGTCCGTCTCGCAGATCACCGTTCCGGAGTCCATCGACATCCGGATGGCGTGCTGCACGTGCGCGCAGCGTTCCTGCTGGTACGTGTCGAGCAGCGCCTCGTCGGACAGCCCCCGGTGCACCAGGTCCAGCTTCCAGGCGAGGTTGAGCGCGTCGCGGAACCCGGAGCTCATCCCCTGCCCCATGAACGGGGGCATCACGTGCGCCGCGTCGCCGGCGAGGAGGATCCGGCCGGAGCGCCACCGGTCGGCGGAGCACGCCTGGGTGGTGTAGACGCCGTACCGCTCCAGCGTGGCGTTGTCCGGGGTGATGTCGAAGAGCCCGAGCAGCCGCCAGACGCTGTCGACGCTCTCGAACTCCTCCCGGCTCTCGCCGGGCACCCGCATGAACTCCCACCGCCGGTGCCCGGGGCCGGCGGACACGGCGGTGCGGGGCCGGGCCGGGTCGCAGACCTGGAGGTTGTTGGGCTTGAACTCGCGGTCGTCGTTCGGCACCACGTCACAGACCAGCCAGTCGTGGGTGAAGCCGAGGTCGTCCACGGTGCTGCCGAGGTGTTCCCGGACGAAGCTGTTGGCGCCGTCGCAGCCCACCACCCAGCGGGCCGCCCGGACCTGCGGGCCCTCCGGCCCGTCGATGGTGACCTCGACCCGGTCCTCGTGCTCGGTCAGCGCCGTCACCACGTACGGGCGCAGCACGGTGACCCCGGGCAGCTCCGTGCCCCGCTCGGCGAGCACCGCCTCCAGGCCGGGCTGGTAGAAGGAGACCGAGTCGGGCCAGCCCATCGGCCCGTCGCCGGCGACCTTGACGTGCAGCAGGGTCCGGCCGAAGCCGTTGCGGAACGTGTACTCCCCGGACGACTCGACGACCGGGCCGAGGCGGTCGGCGACCCCGGCGGCGGCCAGGATCCGGCTCGCCTCGCCGTCGTAGGAGACGGCGCGCGGGAAGTTGTACGGGGTCTCCCACCGTTCGACCGCCGTGACGGTGAGCCCTCGCTGCGCCAGCAGGATCGTGAGCATCTCGCCCACCGGGCCGTAGCCCACGATCAGGACGTCGGTCATCAGCATCGGTATCGGTTCCTCGCGTGGGGGTCGGGTGTCGGGGCGGGGACTCCGGCCGGTCGGCGGAACGGGCGGGCCGCCGGCCGGTCGTCAGAGGCCGAGTTCGGAGTCGATGAGGTCGAAGATCTCGTCGTCGCTGGCGCCGTCGATGTCCAGGTCGGGGCCGAGGTCTCCCCCCGGCCCGGTGCGCATGGTCCGCCACTTGGCCATCAGCACCTCCAGCCGGGAGCCGATCTGGGCGTGCAGCTCCGCCTCCAGGGTCGCCTCGGCCAGCGACCGTTCCAGGTTCTCCAGGTCGGTGAGGACCGGCGGCAGCGCCGGGCCGCTGTCCGGGACGAGCTGGGCGAGCAGGTAGCCGGCCAGCGCGGTCGGGTCGGGATAGTCGAAGATCAGCGTGGCGGGCAGCCGCAGGCCGGTCGCCTCGCCGAGCCGGTTGCGCAGCTCGACGGCGGTCAGCGAGTCGAAGCCGATCTGGCTGAACGCCCGGTCGGGGGCGACCGCCGCCCGGCTGCCGTGCCCCAGCACGCTCGCCGCCTGCTCGCGCACCAGGTCGACGAGCAGGCCGGGGCGGTCGTCGACGGGCAGCGCCGCCAGCTCGTCGGCGAGGGTCCGGCCGCCCGTCGCCGGGGTGGCCGACCGGGCGCTGCGCCGCTCCCGCCGCACCAGCCCGCGCAGCAGGGCCGGGGGTCGGGCGACCCGCTCGGTGAGGGCGGCGACGTCGATGCGGGTCGGCACCAGCACCGGCTCGGCCGTCCGCAGCGCCGCGTCGAACAGGGCCATCCCCAGGGCCGAGGGGATGGCGAGCTGCCCGTCGCGGGCGGTGATCCGGGGGTCGGCGCGGTCCAGCTTCGCGGTCATCTCGCTGGCCTCCTCCCACAGTCCCCAGGCCAGCGACCGGCCGGGCAGTCCGGCGGCGCGCCGGGCCTGCGCGAGGGCGTCGAGGAACGCGTTGGCGGCGGCGTAGTTGCCCTGGCCGGGCACGCCGAACACTCCGGCCCCGGAGGAGAACAGCACGAACCCGGCCAGGTCGAGGTGGCGGGTGAGTTCGTGCAGGTGCCAGGCCGCGTCGAGCTTGGGCGCGAAGACGGTGTCGACGCGTTCCGGGGTGAGGGCGGTGACCACCCCGTCGTCGAGCACCCCGGCGAGGTGCACGACGGCGGTCAGCGGGTGCCGGGGCGGCACCGCGTCCAGCACCCGGACCAGGCTGTCCCGGTCGGCCACGTCGGCGGCGGCGAGGGTGACGTCGACGCCCAGCGCGCGCAGCTCGTCGGCCGCGTCGGCCGCACCCGGCGCGGCTGCGCCGCGCCGGCTGACCAGCAGCAGCCGCCGCGCGCCGTGGGTCTCGACGAGCCGGCGGGCGACGAGCCGGCCCAGGGTGCCGGTGCCGCCGGTGAGCAGCACGGTGCCGTCGAGGTCCCACGGGCGGGGCGTGGTGAGCACCACCTTGCCGACGTGCCGGGCCTGGCTGACGTACCGGAACGCCTCCGGCGCCTGGCGCACGTCCCAGACCTGGGTGGGCAGCGGGGCGAGCGTGCCCTGTTCGAAGAGCCCGAGCAGGTCGACGAGCATCCGCTGGAGTTCGTCGGGGTCGGACAGGGTCAGGTCGAACGCCGTGTAGTCGACGCCCGGGTGGTCGGCCGCGACCGTCTGCGGGTCGCGGATGTCGGTCTTGCCCATCTCGACGAACCGGCCGCCGCGCGGCAGCAGCCGCAGCGACGCGTCGACGAACTCGCGGGCCAGCGAGTCCAGCACCACGTCGACGCCCCGGCCGCCGGTGGCGGCGCGGAACCGGGCCTCGAAGTCGAGGGTGCGCGACGACGCCAGGTGGTCGTCGTCGAGGCCGAGCGCGCGCAGCGCGTCCCACTTGGCGGGGCTGGCGGTGGCGTACACCTCGGCGCCGAGGTGGCGGGCGAGCTGCACGGCGGCCATGCCGACCCCACCGGCGGCGGCGTGCACCAGCACGGACTCGCCGCGGCGGAGCCCGGCCAGGTTCACCAGCCCGTGGTACGCGGTCAGGAACACCACGGGCACGGAGGCGGCCTGCACGTACGACCAGCCGGCCGGCATCGGGGCGAGCAGCCGGCGGTCGGTGACGGCGAGCGGCCCGAAGCAGCCGACGAACACCCCGAACACGGCGTCGCCGGGGCGCAGGTCGGTGACCTCGGCGCCCACCTCGACCACCTCGCCCGCGCCCTCGCCGCCGAGCGGCCCGGCGTCACCCGGGTAGAGCCCGAGCGCGTTGAGCACGTCGCGGAAGTTCAGGCCGGCGGCGCGGACGCGGACCCGCACGTCGAGAGGGCCGAGGACGGCGTCGGCGGCGTCCGTCGGGACCAGGGTGAGGTTCTCCAGGCTGCCGCGCACCGGCGCGTCCAGCCGCCAGGCGGGCGCGGCGGGCGGGGTGAGTTCGCCCGTCGAGCCGGCACGCGCCAGCCGGGGGACGTACCCGACGCCGCCGCGCAGCGCCGCCTGCGGCTCGCCGGCCGCGAGCACGGCGGCGAGCTGGTCGGCCCCGATCCCGTCCCGGTCGACGTCGACGATCACCAGCCGGTCGGGGTGCTCCGACTGGGCCGAGCGGACCAGGCCCCACGCCGCGGCGGCGGCCGGATCGACCAGTTCGGCGGTGCTGTGCACGGCGACCGCTCCGCGGGTGACCAGCACCAGCCGGGCCGCCGCCCAGCGCGGCTCGGTGAGCCAGCGCCGGACCAGCTCGAGGGCCCGGACGGTGGCGTGTCGGGCCGCCTCGGGCGCGGGCGCGGCGGGTGCGGTGTGCAGCGGCGCGAGGACCGCCGAGGGCAGGTCGAGGCCCGCGTCGACGGCGGCGGCGAGGGCGTCCAGCCCGGGATGTCCGGCGAAGCCGTCGAGGCTGGCCGGCCCGGCGAGGCCCTCGCTGCCGGGGGTGCCGTGGGTGAGCGCCACGGCGGTGACCGGCGGGGCGTCGTCGGCGGGCGGCAGGGGGGTCCAGTCGAGGCGGAACAGGGCGTCCCGGGTGGCCCGGTCGTCGGTGCGGGTCAGCTCGCCGGCGGCGATCGGCCGCATCGTCAGGGCGTCCACGTCGGCGACCGGAGCGCCCGTCGGGTCGGCGACGGTCAACGCGACGGCGTACGGGGCGACCTGGGTGAGGCGGACCCGCAGCGCGGTGGCGCCGGAGGCGTGCAGGGTGACGCCGTTCCAGGCGAACGGCAGCAGCAGCTGCCCCGCACCGGCCTCGGCGAGCCCGCCGAAGTGCGCGGCGTGCAGGGCGGCGTCGAACAGGGCCGGGTGCAGGCCGTACCGGTCGGCGTCGGCGCGCTGCGCGGCGGGCAGCTCCACGTCGGCGTACACCTCGTCGCCGCTGGTCCACACGGCGCGCAGCCCCTGGAACGCCGGCCCGTACGCGTACCCGTCGGCGGCGAGCCCGGCGTAGAAGCCGGACAGGTCGACGGGCCGGGCGTGCGGCGGCGGCCACTCAACCAGCTCCCCCGCCGCGTCCGACCCGGCGGACCGGTCGGCGGACAGGGTGGCGCTGGCGTGCCGGGTCCACGGCGCGTCGGCCGGTCCGCCGGCGGGCCGGGAGTGCAGGGTGGCCGCGCGGCGGCCGTCGTCGTCGGCCGGGCCGAGGGCCACCTGGACCTGGGTGGCGCCGTCGGCCGGCAGGGCCAGCGGGGCCTCGATGACCAGCTCGTCGAGGACGGGACAGCCGACCTCGTCGCCGGCCCGCAGGCAGAGTTCCACCAGGCCGGTGCCGGGCACCAGCACCGCGTCCAGCACCCGGTGGTCGGCCAG
The DNA here is from genome assembly GCF_050948415.1 of Micromonospora sp. CA-111912. Lineage (NCBI taxonomy): Bacteria > Bacillati > Actinomycetota > Actinomycetes > Micromonosporales > Micromonosporaceae > Micromonospora > Micromonospora sp. CA-111912. Next base: position 2,147,214 of record NZ_CP192007.1, on the reverse strand, counting down.
CCAGGGCTGGGCGGCGGCCGAGAGCCGGCCGGTGAACAGGTGCCCCTTCGCCTCGGCCAGCGCCACGGACGCGCCGAGCAGCGGGTGCCCGGCGGTGTCCAGGCCGGCCGCGCCGACGTCGCCGGGGCCGGCGCTCGGCCGGGGCCAGTAGCGGCGGTGGGCGAACGCGTACGTGGGCAGGTCGACGTGCCGGCCGCCGGCCAGGGCGGGCTGCCAGTCCACGCCGACGCCGCGCACGTGGAGCTGGGCCACCGAGAGCAGGAACCTGCCCCGGTCGCCCTGGTCGCGCTGCACCGAGCCGACGACCACGGCGGTGCCGTCGCCGTCGGCGAGGGTCTCGGAGATGCCCACGGTGAGCACCGGGTGGGGGCTGCACTCGACGTACGTGTCGTGGCCCTGGGCGGCCAGCTCCAGCACCGCCCGGTGCAGCTCGACCGGCTGGCGCAGGTTGCGGTACCAGTAGTCGGGGCCCATCTCCTCGCCGTCGAGCCAGCGCAGGTCGGTGGTGGAGAACAGCGGCACGGCGGCCGGGCCGGGGGCGATGCCGGCCAGCAGCTCGGCCAGCTCGTCGCGGATCCGCTCCACCTGGGCGGAGTGGGAGGCGTAGTCCACGGCGATCCGGCGGACCCGGGCCTGCTCGGCGGCCAGCTCGGCGAGGAGCCCCTCCACGGCGGCCTCCTCGCCGGAGACCACCACGGCGGCCGGGCCGTTGACGGCGGCCACCGCCACCCGGTCGCCGTACCGGGCAGCCCGCTCGCGGACCACGTCGGCGGGCAGCGCCACGGAGGCCATCGTCCCGTGCCCGGCCAGGGCCCGGATCGCGCGGCTGCGCAGCGCCACCACCCGGGCGGCGTCGGGCAGCGAGAGCACCCCGGCGACGCAGGCGGCGGCGATCTCGCCCTGCGAGTGGCCGACCACGGCGTCGGGTCGCACGCCGTACGAGCGCCACAGCTCGGCCAGCGACACCATCATCGCGAACAGGGCCGGCTGCACCACGTCGACCTGGTCGAGGCTCGGCGCGTCGGGGGCCTGGCGCAGCACGTCCAGCAGCGACCAGTTCAGGTACGGCCGCAGCGCGGCGTCGCAGGCGGCCATCCGCTCGGCGAACACGGGGGCCTGGTCGAGCAGCTCCAGTCCCATGCCGAGCCACTGGGAGCCCTGGCCGGGGAAGACGAAGACGACCCTGCCGGTGGTCCCGGCCTCGCCGCGGACCAGTTCGGGGGCGGGCCGGCCGTCGGCGAGCGCGTCGAGGGCGGCGGCGATCCGGTCCGGGTCTCCGCCGACGAGCACCGCCCGGGAGTCGAACGCGGCCCGGGTGGTGGCCAGCGACCAGGCCACGTCGAGCGGGCGCTGGTCGGGCCGTCCGGCCAGGTGGTCCCGCAGCCGGCGGGCCTGCCCGGCCAGCGCCTCGGGGGTACGCGCGGACAGCAGCCACGGCAGCGCCCCGGGGTCCCCGGTCAGGTCGGCGGTGGACTCCGACGCCCCGATCGGCTCCGGCGCGGGCACGGACTCGACGACGACGTGGGCGTTGGTGCCGCTGATGCCGAACGAGGACACCCCGGCCCGGGCGGGCCGGTCGGCGCGGGGCCACGGGCGGGCCTCGGTGAGCAGCTCCACCGAGCCGGAGTCCCAGTCGACGCGGGAGGTGCGCCGCTCGGCGTGCAGGGTGCGGGGCAGCCGCCCGTGCCGCATGGCGAGGACCATCTTGAGCACCCCGGCAACGCCGGCCGCGGCCTGGGTGTGGCCGAGGTTGGACTTGACGGAGCCGAGCAGCAGCGGCGGGGCGTCGGCGGGACGCTGCCCGTACGTGGCGAGGATCGCCTCGGCCTCGATCGGGTCGCCGAGCGCGGTGCCGGTGCCGTGCGCCTCGACGGCGTCCACGTCGGCGGGGGTGAGCCCGGCGGCACCCAGCGCGGCCCGGATCACCCGCTCCTGGGACGGCCCGTTCGGGGCGGTCAGCCCATTGGACGCGCCGTCCTGGTTGACGGCGGTGCCGCGGACCAGCGCGAGGACGGGATGGCCCCGGCGGCGGGCGTCGGACAGGCGCTCCACCACCAGCATCCCGACGCCCTCGGACATGCCGAACCCGTCGGCGTCCTCGGCGAACGGCTTGCACCGGCCGTCGGCGGCGAGGCCGCGCTGGCGGCTGAACCCGGTCAGCCCGGCCGGGCTGGACAGCACCGACACGCCACCGGCCAGGGCCAGGTCGCAGTCGCCCTGGCGCAGTGCCTGGGCGGCCAGGTGCAGCGCCACCAGGGACGCCGAGCAGGCCGTGTCGACGGTGACCGCCGGCCCCTCCAGCCCGAGGGAGTACGCGATCCGGCCGGACAGCACGCTGCCGGCGGTGCCGGTGAGCAGGTGTCCCTCGTCGGCGATGGTCTCCCCGTCGTCGGCGACGGCACCCGGGGCGATCTGGTCGGCGTAGTCCTGGCCGTGGGTGCCGGCGAACACGCCGGTGCGGCTGCCGCGCAGCGTCCCCGGGTCGATGCCGGCGCCCTCCAGCGCCTCCCAGGAGGTCTCCAGCAGCAGTCGGTGCTGCGGGTCCATGGCCAGGGCCTCGCGGGGGCTGATGCCGAAGAACGCGGCGTCGAAGTCGGCGATGCCGGTGAGGAATCCGCCGGAGCGCACGTACGTCCGCCCGGGGGTGCCGTGGACGGGGTCGTACAGGTCGGGCCAGCCCCGGTCGGTGGGCAGGTCGCCGATGACGTCGCCGCCGCCGTCGAGCAGCCGCCACAGCTCGTCCGGTGAGCCGATGCCGCCGGGGAACCGGCAGGCCATGGCGACGATCGCGACGGGTTCGTCGAGGGCGACGGTGCTCGCGTCGGCGACCTCGGTGGCGGCGGTGCCGAGCAGCCGGGCGTGCAGGTGCGCGGCGAGCAGCTCCGGGGTGGGGTGGTTGAACACGGCGTGCGGGGCGAGCCGGACGCCGGTGACGGCGGAAAGCCGGTTGCTCAGCTCCACGGCCATCAGCGAGTCGAAGCCGAGTTCCTTGAACGGGCGGCGCGGCTCGACCTGCTCCGGGCCGGCGTGCCCGACGACCGTGGCGCTGCGGGCGCGGACCAGATTCAGCAGCAGGGCGGCCCGCTCCGGCTCGCCGAGCCCGGCCAGCCGGTCGGCGAACCCGGCGGCGGACGCGGGGGCGGGGTCGGCGTTGACGGCCCGGCGGCGCAGCGGCGGGGGCAGCAGCGCCCGAAGCAGGGCGGGCACCTCCCCGGAGGCCCGGACGGCGGCCAGGTCCAGCCCGATCGGCACCAGCGCGGGCCGGTCGGAGTGCAGGGCGGCGTCGAACAGGGCCAGTCCGGCGGCGGTGTCCAGGGGGCGGGTGCCGCCCCGGGCGAGGCGGGCCCGGTCGGCGGGGGTGAGCCGGCCGGCCATCCCGGCCTCCTCGGCCCACAGGCCCCAGGCCAGGGCGGTGGCGGGCAGTCCGTGGGCGCGGCGGTGCCCGGCGAGCGCGTCGAGGAACGCGTTGCCGGCGGCGTAGTTGCCCTGGCCGGGGCTGCCGAAGGTGGCCGACGCCGAGGAGAACAGCACGAACGCGGCCAGGTCGAGGCCGGCGGTCAGCTCGTGCAGGTGCCACGCGCCGTGCACCTTGGACCGCAGGGCCCGCTCCCAGCGGGCCGCGTCGAGGCCGGTGAGCAGGGCGTCGTCGGTGACCCCGGCGGCGTGCACGACGGCCACGAGGCGGTCGGCGAGCGGGGCGACCACCTCGGCGAGCGCGGCCCGGTCGGCGACGTCGGCGGCGACCACCCGGACGGTCACCCCGGCGTCGGTGAGCGCGGTCATCCAGCCGGCGTACCGGCCGGCGCGGCTGAGCAGCACCAGTTCGGTGACGCCGTGCGCGGTGGCGAGGTGGGTGGCGACGTGCCGGCCGACGCCGCCGGTGCCGCCGGTGACGAGCACGGTGCCGCCGGCCAGCGCCGGCAGGGGCCCGGCGGCGGGGTGCTCGACGGGGCGGAGCCGGGGCAGCAGGGCCCGGCCGTCGCGGACGGCCACCTCGGGCTCGTCGGGGCCGGCGGACAGGGCCACCCGGACGGCCGCGTCGTCGCCCGCGTCGAGGCTGAGCAGCAGGAACCGGTCGGGATGCTCGGCCTGGGCGACCCGGACCAGCCCGGCGACCGGGGCGTGCACCGGGTCGCCGTCGCGCACGGCGAGGGCGAGCCGGGTGGTCTCGGCGCGCGGGTCGTCCAGCCAGCGCCGCAGCACGGCGAGGGTGTCGAGGCCGACGGCGTGCGCCCGGTCGGGCACCGGCCGTCCCGGGTCGCCGTCGCCGACCCGCAGCACCAGCACCGGCGGCAGCGGCCCGTCCGGGGGGCTGCCGTCGGCGAGGGTCCAGGTGGGCACCGGCGTGGCCGGGGCGGCGGCGGGCAACCGGTCGACGGCGTACAGGCCGGCGGGGGCGGCCGGCGGGGGCGGGCCGTCGGCGGGCTGCGGCGTCACGACGCGCAGCACCACCCGGTCGACGTCGAGCACCGACGCCCCGGAGTCGTCGACGGCGCTGAGGGTGACCGCGTCGGCCCCGGCGGGGGCGAGGCAGACCCGCAGCGCGTGGGCTCCGGTGGCGCGCAGGCGCACCCCGGCCCAGTCGACGGCCATCGGCCGCGCGGCGGGACCGGCGGCCCCGTCGGCTCCGACTCCGGCGTCCGCTCCGGCGGTGGCGAAGTCGGCGAGCGGGAGCAGCCGCAGGGCCGCGTCCAGCACCAGCGGGTGCACGCCGTACCGGTCGGCGTCGGAGTCCCGGGCGTCCTCGGGCAGGCGTACGTCGACGAAGAGCCGGTCGGCGGCGACCCACGCGCCCCGGGCCAGCTCGCCGGCGAGTGCCCGGTGCTCCGGGGCTTCCAGGTCCACGGGGCGGGCGCCGGTGGGGGGCCACGCCGGTACGGCGGTGACCGGGCCGGCGGCGGGGTCTGCCGGGGCGAGCACCGCCTCGGCGACCTCCCGCCACGGCTGGCCGTCGGCGGCCCGTACGTGGCAGCGTGCCACCCGACGCAGGTGCTCGTCCGGCCCGGCGACGATGACCTGCACGTCGATGGTCAGTTCGGCGGGCAGCGGCACCGGCTCGGGGACCCGCAGCCGCGCCACGGTGGGCAGGTCGAGGAGTTCGCCGAGGTGGGTGAGCAGGTCCAGCAGGGCGGTGGCGGGCAGCAGTGGTACGCCGTCGGCGGGCGCGGCCAGCCACGGGTGGGTGGCCGCGGCGATCCGGCCGGTGCAGACGACCTGCCCGGTGCCGGCGACCGGCAGCACCGTGCCGAGCAGCGGATGCCCCGCGTCGGTCAGCCCGACGTCTGCCGGGCCGCCGGCCACCGCCGAGTAGGGCAGCCAGTAGTGCCGGCGCTGGAAGGCGTACGTGGGCAGCTCGACCCGGCGGTGCGGGCCGGGGCCGGCGAGCGCGGCCGGGTCCACGGCGGCGCCGCGCACGTGCAGCCGCGCCACGGCGGCCAGCAGCGCGTCCGGCTCGTCGTCGACGGTCCGCACGGCGGGGACGAAGGCCAGCTCGTCGGCGTCGGCGGCGAGGCAGTCCTGGGCCATGGCGGTGAGCACGCCGCCGGGCCCGACCTCCAGGAACGTGCTGATCCCCTGCCGGTGCAGGGCGCGCATCCCGTCGAGGAAGCGGACGGTGCCGCGCACGTGCGCCACCCAGTAGTCGGGCGAGCAGAGCCGGGCCGGGTCGACCGGCCCGCCGGTCAGGTTGGACACCACCGGCAGGTGCGGGGTGCGGTAGGTGAGGCCGGCGGCCACCGCGCGGAACGCGTCGAGCATCGGCTCCATACGCGGCGAGTGGAACGCGTGCGACACCCGAAGCCGGCTGGTCCGCCGGCCGGCGGCGCGCAGGGTGGCCGCGACGGCCAGCACGGCGTCGGCGTCACCGGAGAGGACCACGCTGGTCGGCCCGTTGACGGCGGCCAGCCCGACCCGGTCGGTGAGGTGGGGGGCCACCTCGGCCTCGCCGGCCTCGACGGCGACCATCGCGCCCCCGTCGGGGAGCTGCTGCATCAGCCGGGCCCGGGCGGCGACCAGTGCCGCCGCGTCGGCGAGGGAGAACACCCCGGCGACGTGCGCGGCGGTCAGCTCGCCGACGGAGTGGCCGAGCACCGCGTCGGGGCGCACGCCCCAGGACTCCAGCAGCCGGTACAGCGCCACTTCGAACGCGAACAGGGCCGGCTGGGTGTACAGGGTCTGGTCGAGCAGGCCGGCCAGTTCCCCGCCGGCCTCGGCGAGGGTGACGTCCGCGACGGGGTGCGGGGCGTGGCCGGCGAGGGCGCGGTCGAGTTCGGCGCAGGCCGCGTCGAACGCGTCGGCGAAGACCGGGTACGCCGCGCGCAGTCCCCGGCCCATGCCGGGGCGCTGGCCGCCCTGCCCGCCGAAGAGCAGGCCGAGCTGGCCGTCGACGACCCGGCCGGTCAGCACGCCGACGGTGTCGGGGTCCGCGTCGCCCCGGGTCAGCGCGGTCAGCCCGGACCGGGTGGCGGCCGGGTCGCCGGCCAGCACCACGGCCCGGTGTTCCAGGGCGGCGCGGGTGGTGGCCAGGGCGTGCCCGACGTCGGCCGGGTCGGCGTCCGCGCCGGGGCCGTCGAGCCAGCCCAGCAGGCGGGCCGCCTGGTCGCGCAGGGCCTCGCCGGTGGCACCGGAGAGCAGCCACGGCACCGGGCCGCAGCGGTCTCCGGCGGCGCTCGACGCAAGCTCCCCGGCCGGGTACGCGACGGACACGGGCTCCCCGGTCGAGCGGGCGACGGACGCGGGCTCCGGGTCGGCGGGGGGTGCCTCGACGATGACGTGGGCGTTGGTGCCGCTGATGCCGAACGACGAGATGCCGGCCCGCCGGGGCCGGTCCACCGCCGGCCAGGGGCAGGCCTCGGTGAGCAGCTCGACCGCGCCGGCGGACCAGTCCACCTCGGACGTCGGGGCGTCCACGTGCAGGGTGGCCGGCAGTGTCCCGTGCCGCATGGCCAGCACCATCTTGATCACCCCGGCTGCGCCGGCGGCGGCCTGGGTGTGGCCGAGGTTGGACTTCAGCGAGCCCAGCCGCAGCGGGGCGGCGTCGCCCCGGCCCGCACCGTACGTGGCGAGCAGCGCCTGCGCCTCGATCGGGTCGCCGAGCCGGGTGCCGGTGCCGTGCGCCTCGACGGCGTCCACGTCGGCGGCGGTGAGCCCGGCGGCGGCCAGCGCCCGGCGGATCACCCGCTCCTGGGCGGGCCCGTTGGGGGCGGTGAGCCCGTTGGACGCGCCGTCGGAGTTGATCGCGCTGCCGCGCAGCACGGCGAGGACGGGGTGCCCGTTGCGGCGGGCGTCGGAGAGGCGTTCCAGCAGCAGCACGGCGACGCCCTCGGACCAGCCGGTGCCGTCGGCGCCCTCGGCGAACGCCTTGCACCGGCCGTCGGGGGCGAGCCCGCGCTGCCGGCTGAACTCGACGAACGCCTGCGGAGTGCCCATCACCGCCACGCCGCCGGCCACCGCGAGGGTGCAGTCCCCGGCGCGCAGCGCCTGAGCGGCCAGGTGCAACGACACCAGCGACGACGAGCAGGCGGTGTCGACGGTGACGGCGGGGCCCTCCAGCCCGAGCGCGTACGCGACCCGGCCGGTGACCACGCTGCCGGCGGTGCCGACGCCGAGGTACCCCTCGGTGCCGGGTGGGGCCTGGCGCAGGTTGGCGGCGTAGTCGTGGTGCATGACGCCGGCGAAGACGCCGGTGGCGCTGCCGCGCAGCGAGGTCGGGTCGATACCGGCCCGCTCGAACAGCTCCCAGGAGGTCTCCAGCAGCAGCCGCTGCTGCGGGTCCATCGCCAGCGCCTCGCGGGGGCTGATCGCGAACAGGGCGGCGTCGAAGTCCGCCGCGTCGGGCAGGAACCCGCCGACCCGCACGTACGAGGTGCCGGGCTGGTCGGGGTCGTCGGAGAACAGGTGGGCGAGGTCCCAGCCCCGCTCGGCTGGGAACCCGGTAAGCCCTTCCCGGCCCTGGGCGACGAGGTCCCACAGCTCCTCGGGGGAGGCGACCCCGCCGGGCAGCCGGCAGGCCATGGCGACGACGACCACCGGGTCGTCCGACGGGGCCCCGCCGGCCGGTCCGCCCGGGGCGGCGGCGGCCGGGGTGGCACCCCGCAGCCGGGCGGCGAGGTGCCGGGCGAGGGCGTCCGGGCTCGGGTGGTCGAAGGCAGCGGTGGCGGAGAGCCGTACCCCGGTGGCGCGGGCCAGCCGGTCGCGCAGCGCGACCGCGCCGACGGAGGTGAAGCCGAGTTCCTTGAAGGCCCGACCCGGGCGGACCGCGCCCGGACCGGGCAGGCCGGCGACCTCGGCGGTGGCGGCGCGCACCAGGTCGAGCAGGAGCCGGTTGCCCTCCACGGTGGTCAGCGCGGTTACCCGGCGGCGCAGCTCGGCGGCGTCCCGCTCGTCGGCCGGGTCGGTCCCGGCGGGGCCCCGCCAGGCGGGGTGCGCGGCGGCGGCCGGGTGGGCGAGCAGGACGAGGTCGTCGCCGTCGTGCGCGACGTCGAACGCGGCGAGGTCGATCCGGGCGGTGTCGCTCGCCGCGCGGTCCGGGCCGGCCGCCGTGCCGACCATCCGGGCGGGCAGGCCGGCCGCGCGGCGGCGGGCGACCAGGGTGTGCAGGGCGCCGACGGCAGCCGCCGCCCGCTCCCGGTCGGCTCCGCCGAGCAGCGGGGCCGCCGGGACGAGAACGGTGAACGCGGTGACGGCGGCGTGCCGGGCGTGGGCGTCCAGCGCCTCGGCGAGGGCGACCAGCCGCGCGGCCCCGGCGGGGTCGGCGAGGTCGGCGTCGGACGGGCAGAGGAAGACCGCGCCGACCGGCTCGTCGCCGGCGGGGGGCGCGGCGGCGTCGGCCCGGTGCCGGCCGGCGCCGGAGCGGCGCTGCACGGTGACCGTCGCGCCGGCCGCGGTCAGCTCCGCGACCAGCTCGACCAGGGCGGCGTCGTCCGGGGAGCCGGCGGGCAGCAGCACCAGCCGGCCGGCGCCGTGCGCGCCGACCAGGTGCCGGGCCAGCGCCGCGCCGGTCGGGGTGTCGGCCCCGGCGACCAGGGCCGGGGCTGCCGGGTCGACGACCCGCGCCGGCCGCGCGGGGGTCCGCGCGGGGGCCGGCCCGAGGACCGGGTGCCGGGCCGCGCCGGCGCGCAGCGCCACCTGCGCGGCGCCGGCATCCACGGCGGCGGGCAGCAGGGCCAGCGAGTGGGCGTCGGCGTCGACCAGCACGACCCGGCCCGGGTACGCGGCCTGGAGGCAGCGGCCCACCGCCCAGGCGACGGCGGCGGCCGGGACGAGGTCCGGGTCGTCGGCCAGCTCCGGGGTGGACGCGTCCACTGCTCCGGTGGTCAGCAGCACCAGCCGGGCGGCGGCGGACCGGTCGTCGTCGAGCCGGTCGCGCAGCCGGTCGGCGAGGCCCACCACGGCACCGGGGTCGGCGAGGTCCACCGGGGCGGCGTCGGCGAGCAGCAGCGTCACGTCCGGCACGTCCGGGTCCCGGCGCAGGGCGGCGAGGTCGGGGTACGCGTCGAACCGGTCCCCCGCCGACGCCGCACGCAGCGGCTCGACCAGCGCCTCGCCGCCCGGGCCGACGACCGCCCAGCGGCGTGCCGGCGCGGGGCCGGCCGGGTCCGCAGCCGGGTCCACCGTCTCGGCGGGAGCGGCCGGCGGCACGGCGGTCAGGTCCAGCGGTCGCCAGGTCACGGTGCTCAGCGGGTCGTGGTGGCTGCCGTTGACGGCGCGCAGCCGGGCCGGCCGGTCCAGCAGCCGCCGCCGGGTGACCTTCCCGGAGGCGGTGCGCGGCACCTGGCCGATCTCGTACAGCTCGTCGGGCACCTTGTAGTAGGAGAGCCGCTCCCGGCAGGCCGCGTACCCGGCGGCGGGGTCGAAGCCCTCCGGCCCGGGGACGACGAACGCCACCGGCACCTCGCCGAGCACCTCGTGCGGCCGGCCGGTGACGGCCACGTCGGCGACGCCGGGCACCGAGCGCAGCGCCTCCTCCACCTCCGACGGGTGGATCTTCTCCCCGCCCCGGATGATCAGCTCCTGGTGCCGGCCGGTGACGAACAGGTTGCCGTCGACGTCCCGGCGGGCCAGGTCACCGGTGCGGTACCAGCCGTCGCGCAGCGCGGCGGCGGTGACGTCGGGCAGGCCGTGGTACCCGAGCATCACGCTCGGCCCGCGTACCCACACCTCGCCCTCGGCGTCGACCGGGACGTCCACTCCGGTCTGCGGGCTGACCAGGCGCACCTCGACGCCGGGCACGGGCTTTCCGCAGGAGCCCTCGACCCGGGGCGAGTCCGGCCGGGTGATGGCGATCGAACCGCAGGTCTCGGTGCTGCCGTACGCGTCGAGCAGCGGCGCGTCGAACACCTCGTCGAACGCCCGGCGCAGTGCGCCCGTGGTGATCGCCCCGCCCACCAGGCACATCCGCAGGGCCGGGGCCCGGAAACCGGTGTCCCGGGCGGCGGCGACCAGGTGGTGGTACATGGCCGGCACCCCGGCCAGCACGGTCGCCGCGTCGGAGTCGACGGCGCGCAGCACGTCCTCGGCGGAGAACCCGTCGATGAGCCGGGCGGTGGCGCCCACGGCGGTCACGCTCAGCACGCAGCCGATGTGGGAGAGGCTGTGGAACAGCGGCAGCGGCCACACTACCCGGTCGTCGGGGGTCAGGCCGGGGATCGGCACGTAGCAGGAGGCGACCGACCACAGGCAGGTGCGCTGGGTGGACAGCACGCCCTTGGGCCGGCCGGTGGTGCCGGAGGTGTAGAGCATCCAGGCGACCTCGTCGAGGCCCAGGTCGTCCCGGGCGTCGACGGCGGGCTCGGCGTCGGCCAGGTCCCGCCAGGCGGCGACGCCGTCGGGCGCCGGGTCGTCCCCGATGACCCAGACCCGCAGGTCGGGGCGGTCCGCGCGCAGCCGTACGAGCTGGTCGAGGTGTTCCGGGCCGACGACCACCAGCACCGCGCCGGAGTCGTCGAGCAGGTGGGCCAGCTCCGCGTCGGTGCTGCGCGGGTTCAGCGGTACGCCCACCGCGGCGGCCCGGGTGACGGCGAGCCAGGTCTCCACCGTCTCCACCCGGTTGCCGAGGCAGAAGGCCACCCGCGCGCCGCGCCCGACCCCGGCCGCCGCCAGGTGCCCGGCGAGCCGACGGGTCCGCGCCTCCAGGTCGGCGTACCCGACCGCGCGGCGGTCGTCGCGGAAAGCGGCCTTGTCCCCGAACCTGTCGGCGTGGGCCCTCAGCAGATCGGGCAACGGCTGGACCAGGTCGCTCCGAAGCATGTCACCACATTCCGTCCGTCGGCGAGACTCCTCGTCCGCGGCGTAGACCTCGCTCGCCGTAACGGCCCAAGTCTTCCGAGCGCCCTGCCGACGACCTACCCCTGTCGCCCCCTAAGTCGTCCCCAGTTCCAGGGCCGATCAGCTGGCGGGACGCGCCGCGGGCCGATGATGGGGCGACCCCCGCGGACCGTCGTGCCCGTGCTCCGTCAGTCGAGGTGCCGTCGTTGGAACGCTCGTGGTTGTTCACCCACCTGGCCGTGCCGGCCGGCGGGTGCCCGGACGCGCGGATGTCCGAGCTGCTCGGGACGGTGGTCGCCGAACTGGTCGCCGCCGCCCGCCGGGCCGACCCGCGAGCGGACTGGTTCTTCGACCGGGTCGGCGCTCCGGCCGGGCCGCGGCTGAGCCTCGGCTTCCACACGACCGGCGCGGGGCTCGACGAGGTACGGCGGCGGCTGCCGGCGGCCGACCGGGACGCCTGCCGCGCCGACCCGTACGCGGTGCGCGACGCCGCCCGGGGCGGCCCGCTCGCGCACGCGGGCAGCGACCTGGCCCTGGCCCTGCTCGGCGGGGACGCCCCCTGGCTGGCCGGGGTCGAGCTGCCGCTGGCCGTGGCGCACCTGCGGCACCTGACCGGGCTGGTGCCGGCGGCCGACCGGCTGACCTTCCTGTTCCTGCACTGGCAGGACCGTGGCCGGCTGCTCACCGGCACGCAGCGGCGGGATCTGGCCGCGCAGGCGGACGCCGGGGCGGAGAAGATCGCCCTGACGGCCGGTGACCTGCCGCTGACCGGAGAGGTGGCCGCCGCCTGGCGGCAGTACCTGGACCGGGTGACGGCCGTGGTCGACCGGGACCACCCGGTGACGCCGCCCGGTTTCCTGCTGGCGCACCACGCCCAGCTCACCCACGAGCGGTGGGGCATCGGGCCGGACGTCGACGCGCTGGCCGCGCTGGCGCTACGGCTGTCGATGGTCCGGGAACGCCCGTTGGCCGCCACGGTTGCGACGACCCCGCCGACGCCGGCCCCCCGCCCGCCCCGCCCGCGGGCCCCCAGAGGAGACAGCAGCCGTATGCGCCCGACCCACACCGGCCGCCCCGCTCCCGACGCCGCGCCGACCCGGATCGACGTGCCGCTCGGCGAACGCGCGTACCCGGTGCTGATCGGCCCCGGGGTGCGCCACCGGCTGCCGGCGGAGGTGGCGCGGATCGGCGCGCGGCGGGTCGTGGTGGTCTCGGCCCGGCCGGCGCAGTGGACGCCCGACCCGGGCGTGCCGCACCGCGTGGTGCCGGCCCGCGACGGCGAGCACGACAAGAACCTGGCCACGGTGGAGCAGCTCTGCCGGGCGTTCGCCGAGTTCGGGCTGACCCGCGCCGACGCGGTGGTCTCCTGCGGCGGCGGCACCACCACGGACGTGGTCGGGCTGGCCGCCGGCCTCTACCACCGGGGGATCGCGGTGATCCACCTGCCTACCTCGCTGCTCGCTCAGGTGGACGCCAGCGTCGGCGGGAAGACGGCGGTGAACCTGCCGGAGGGCAAGAACCTGGTCGGGGTGTACTGGCAGCCGCGCGCCGTGCTCTGCGACACCGAGCACCTGACGACGCTGCCGGAGCGGGAACTGCGCAACGGCTACGGTGAGATCGCCCGGGCCCACTTCATCGGCGCGGGCGAGCTGCGCGACCGGCCCGTGGCCGAGCAGATCGCCGCCTGCGTGGCGCTGAAGGCCCGGGTGGTGGCCGCCGACGAGCGCGACGCCGGGCTGCGGCACATCCTCAACTACGGCCACACCCTCGGGCACGCGCTGGAGCGGGCCACCGACTTCGCGCTGCGGCACGGCGAGGCGGTCGGCGTCGGCACGGTCTTCGCGGGCCGGCTGGCCGGCGTCCTCGGCCGGATCGGGGCCGACCGGGTGGCCGAGCACCACGACGTGGTGGCCGGCTACGGCCTCGACACCGCCCTGCCGGCCGGGGTCGACCACGACGAGCTGATCGCGCTGATGCGGCGGGACAAGAAGGCCACCGACGGCCTGTCCCTCGTCCTGGACGGCCCGGCCGGCCCCGACCTGGTCGCCGACGTCCCGGAATCGGCCGTCCGCGCCGCCTTCGCCGGGATGTAGCGCGCCGGCACCCTTTCTGTCGCCGCCTGCGGGTGCGTTGTTGTCGCCCGGGCAGCAACAACCACACCCGCAGGCGCACACCCCGCCGTCGCCGGGCCACCGGCGCGGCCCGGGGGCGGGGGTGATCCGTCAGCTGTTCAGCGCTCGCTGGACCTGCGAGATCAGCACGCCGCAGGCGTACCGATCCGAGGCGCCGACCATGCCGACGATGGTCGCCGGATGCGGGCCGTTGTCCGTCTCCGCCGGGTCGTAGTGCATGAACACGACGAGCTGCCCACGATCGATGAACGGGGCGAGGATCGGCTCGGCGTCGACACCGGGCGCGAGGGAGAAGAACGTCGTGATGGCACACGGGTGCTGGCGCAGCAACGAGCTGCGGTGCAGCAACGACGAGGTGGCTCCGCTGACCCGAAAGTTCGGGTCGATGATCCGCAGTTCGTCGTTCCGGCCGATTCCTGCGTCGAACGAGCAGTACCCCCGGTACCCGAGAGCACTGGCCTTTCGGACCCCTGTGGTCAGCGCTTCGATCAGCTCCGTCGGCGGTTGGTCGTCGTCCATCACACAACCGACCCACGTCGAGGTGGGCTGCGGCAGGTGCACGGACGCACCGAAGTATTCCACCGATCCGCTCTCGGTCACGCCGAACTGGAGTCCCCAGACTGTCCGGAAGGGAACCTCCTCCTCGACGATCCACTGGTCGCTCACCTGCTCCAGTTGGTTGAACAGTGACCGGTTGAGCCGGTCGCGCAACCGTCTGGTGAAGATCGCGATCCCGCTGTACACCTCGGCACCGGCCGGTTTGATGACCATCGGCCGGCGGTCCTGCTGCACGATCCGTCGCACCTCCGCGGGGGTGGCGACCTGCCGGCGGGGCAGGTACTCCGGTGCCACCAGGCTCTCCAGGACGGTCTTGTTGTTGAGTCGGGCCAGCAGGTCCGGCGAAACCCGGGCCGACGCGGCCCGCAGCTGTGGGTCGTGCGGGGGGAACTGGAACTCCAGCAGCTCGCCCCGCTCGGCGGCTTCCCGGGCGAGCTGTACCGCCTGCTCGCTGTTGCGGAACTCCCGCAGGTCGCTCGGCGTCTTGAGACCGCTCCGGCTGAGCAGCCGTAGCGACTTGTCCGCGCAGGCGCCGGTGCTGGCGATGGCCGCCGACTGGTGCGGAAGGGTGAGGTGAAGGCCAGTGATCATGTCCAGCCCGTTGTCCAAGCCGGCGCCCGCGCCGGCCAGATAACGGCTACTGGCGGTCGTCACCGGACTTGGTGGCCGGGCCAGGACCACCCCGTCGTGCGCGAACACCTGCACCTGGATAGGCGTATACATGGAAATCTCCTGACATGCCGGCCCATGGAGGGCCTCGGGGATGGCACGAACCCTGGGAGCACCGCCGCCACGATCATGCGGAGAACGTCGGCGAACGGGTGGCGTCCCGGTTCTGATGAAGGCCGCTCGGCCGTGAGAGTCGGGCGTGCCGCGCGCACCGAAAACAGCGCGGTTCCAGGCTGGACCGACCAGGTCGCGGCTGGCTTTTGGTCAGCGCTGCGTTGGCGCGGTGCACACCAACAGCCGGTGTGTGATCAACCAGTCCCCGACCGCGTGATCGTCGAGCCCTGATTTGGGGTGCGCAGTCAGCTTACTTTGCACATTTTTGAGCTGAAGGGTCGCCGACCCGACGCAGACCCCATAGGGGGTCGACGTGCGAATCTAGGGGTGTACGGCGCTCCACCGGCTTCGTAGGGTCGGGCCCCGTCGGGTCGTCGTTCCCCTCCACCGCAACGGAGTGGGACGCCCGTGGGTGCGCGGCGCCCGGGTGGAACGGGAGGTGCCGATGGTCGGGTCGGACACCCACCAACTCTTCCCGAGCAGCGGCCCACCCGAGGCCCGACCCGGCGACCGCGCGATCGTGCGGCACCGAGGCGACCACGAACCGGCACATCCGCCCCGACGGCCGGGCAGCCGTACACAGGCACCCGCCCGTCCCCCGGACCACCGCCGACGCGACGGGGCCCGCCGCGAGAAGGCCCCGATCGGCCACCCGGGCGGTTGGTGGCGGCGTTCCACGCCGCGCGGCATCCATCGCGCCACATCGTGCCGTCCGCCAAACGGAACATCGGCTGACCGGCCACGCGCCTCCCGGTCACCCCTTTCGATCGGAGGTTGATCATGTCTGTCGGGTCCGCTGGTGCTCAGTCCGTTGGCACTGCGATTGACACCGGACCGGCCGGATCAGCCGAAGCTTTGGACCTGGTCGGGGACCTGCGTCGGCCGTTGGTGTGGCCGGCTCGGGCGGCGTCGGTGGTGCGGGGTGTGGAGTGGCCCGGGGTGGCGGGTGTGGAGTGGCCCGGTGCGGAGTGGCCCGGGGTGGCGGGTGCGGAACCGGCTGGTGTGGTGCTGCTGGCGGGCCTCGTCGGGGTGCTGGCCCGGTACACGGGTCAGGAGGAGGTGGTGGTCGGCCTGCCGGGTGGTGGGTTGGTGCGGGTGGGTGTCGCGGGTGATCCGGGGTTCGCCGAATTGGCGTCTCGGGTGGGTGCGGCGTGGGGTGCGCCGGTGGTGGGTTCGGATGTGGTGGGTCGGGTCCAGGTGGGTCCGGTGGTGGTGGGTCTGGTGGATGGTCCGGTGGTTGAGGTGGGGCCGGGTGTGGTGGGTGTGGATTTGGTGGTGAGTGTGGCTGGGGATGGGTCTGGGGTGCGGGTGGATTATGCGGTGGAGGGGTTTTCGGCGGAGTGGGTGCGGGGCCTGCTGGACCAGACTGTGACGCTGGTGTCGGCGGGTGTGCGGGGGCCGGGTGTTCCGTTGTCTGGGTTGCCGTTGTTGGGTGAGGTGGAGCGGGATCGGTTGTTGGCGTGGGGTCGGGGTCCGGTGCGTCCGGTGTCGGGTGAGCCGATCCACGAGTTGGTGTTGGAGTGGGCACGCCGGACGCCCGACGCCGTCGCGGGCGTCGCCGACGGCGAAGTGTTGACGTACGGGGAACTAGCTCGCCGGTCGGGGGTGCTGGCCCGCTACCTGCGGTCGGCGGGTGTGGGTGTCGGGGATGTGGTGTCGCTGGCGTTGGACCGCAGCATGTGGACCCTGATCGCCACGTTGGCCGTGCTACGGGCCGGCGCCGCCTACACGCCGATGGATGTGTCGTGGCCGGCGGAACGGATGCGGATGCTCCTGGCCGACCACGGCGCCCAGATCGTGCTCACCACCGCCGAGGTCGCACCCCGCATCCCCGCCCCCGACGGCGTCCGGGTCGTCGCCCTCGACAACGACTGGTCTGCGATCGAGGCAGCCGAGCCGGTCGACCTACCGGTGGTGGACGCCACGGCGGCGGCGTTCGTCATCTACACGTCCGGCTCGACCGGCACCCCGAAAGGTGTCGTGCTGTCGCACGACAAGCTGACGAACTTCCTCACCTGGATGCGCGACGAATGCGCGGTCGGCCCGGACAGTCGCATGCTGCACTGCTGCGCCCCCGTCTTCGACGTCGCGTTGGGCGAGATCTACACCGCGTTGACCTCCGGCGCCCGCGTCGTCGTCTGCTCCCGCGACGACCTCCTCGACCCACGCCGCCTGACCGAGCTGATCGCGAAGGAGCAGACCACCCACGCGTTCTGCCCACCCACCAACCTCGCGGCCATCGACCCGGCGGACTGCCCCAGCATGTCCTGCGTGACCCTCGCCGGGGAACCCATCCCACCCCGCATGGCCCAACGGTGGATGACCGCAGGCACACGCCTCATCAACGCCTACGGCCCCGCCGAAGCCTCCATCGCCTGCACCTGGTACGACGCCAAAGCCGGCTGGAACGGCCCCTACGTGCCCATCGGCTGGCCCATGCCCAACCGGCAGATCCGCGTCGTCGACACCCACCTCAACCTCGTCCCCATGGGCGTCCCCGGCGAAATCCTCATCACCGGCAACGGCGTCGCCCACAACTACCTCAACCGCCCCGAACTCACCACACAACGCTTCATCACCGACCCACACGGCGGCGGCACCGCCTACCGAACCGGCGACCTCGGACGATGGAACACCACCGGCGCCCTCGAAATCCTCGCCCGCATGGACCACCAGGTCAAAATCAACGGCATCCGCATCGAACTCGGCGAAATCGAAACCGTCCTCGAACAACACCCCACTGTCGGCACCGCAGTAGTCATCCGACACGAAAACCGAGGCACCGCACGCCTCATCGCCTACATCACCGGACGCGACGGCCGAACGCCCGCTGTTAACGAACTACGCGAACACGCCGCCACCACACTCCCCACATACATGGTCCCCGCCGTCATCATGACCCTCGACCGATTCCCCACCGGCGGCACCGGAAAAATCGACCGACAGGCACTACCCGAACCAGGATCGCAACGCCCCGACCTCGACGTCGAATACATGGCACCAACCACCGACGAAGAACGACTCGTCACCGGCGTATTCGCCACCATCCTCGGCCTCGACCAAGTCGGCACCCAAGACAACCTCTTCCACCTCGGCGGCACCTCCCTACAATCCGCCGCCATCGCCACAGGAATCGACGAAGCCACCAACACCATCGTCCCCGTCTCCCAAATCCACCGCACCCCCACCCCACACGCCCTCGCCCACTGGCTCACCACCGCACCCCGACGTACCGAGGCCGGCTCGGCCGCCGGTCAGGCCCGCCAGCGCCCCGGCCCGGTTCCGCTCGCGCAGCAGGTGGCGAAGTGTCTGATGTCGCCCCTGGAGGTCGTCAACCCGGTCACCTGGTGGATCGAGGGCGAGCTGGACCCGCGAGCGTTGATGACCGCCCTGGCAGACGTCCACAAGCGGCACGAGGCACTGCGCGCCCGCTACCGACGCGCCGACCCACCCGTCGCCATCATCCCCCCGAACCCCGGCATGCCCCAGCTCCGCCTACTCACCGACGCCACCACCGAACAGGACGCACTCGACCAACTCACCGAAGCACTACAACAACCCCTCGACTACACCCAGGGCCGCAACTGGCGAGCCGCCCTCATCCGCGAAAAAACCACCAACCGCATCCTCTTCGGCATCGGCATCCATCACATCGCCTTCGACGGCTGGTCCCACACCATCCTCGTCCGCGACCTCAGCCACGCCTACACAACCCGGCTATCCGGCAAGCCCCCGGAATGGGACCGACCCGCACCCACACTGCGCGAGGCGTACGACGAATTCACCCGCCTGCGCGACGCGGCCGACCTGGAGACGCAGCGCGCGTACTGGCGTGAACAGCTGCGAGGCCTGCCCCGCCAGGGCGAACCCCCGGCCGGCGCGTCGCTGGAACAAGCACTGGCCTGGGGGCCCAAGGCCGGGCACATCGTCACCGTCACCCCCGACGTGATGGAACGCTGGGACCGCGCCGCCCGCGAACACCGGTTCAGCCGCTCCAGCCTCTTCGCCGCCGCTTTCGCGTCCGCGCTGCGCGCCGTCAATCAGCAGGACGACGTCGGCCTGCTGATGGTCGTCGCGAAGCGGGGCAGCCGCGTTCTCGACTCCGCCTTCACCACCAGGCTCAACCTCAACTGCGTCCGGGTCCGGTTCGACGGGCCGGGGGACGGCGACCTCGTCCTCCGGGTCCACGAGACGATCAGCGACCTCATGCGGGCCCAGGACGTCCCCTTCGCGGAGACCGCCAACGACCCCGCGGCCGGAATCTCCAGCGAGGTGGTCGCCAGCCTGCCCACCTTCGTCTACCAGGACAACGTCGTGCTCCCCCTGGAGCTGCCCGGCTGCCGGACCGAGGAGATCGTCGAGCCGTACGCCCGGGAGGTGCCCAACGGGCTCACGGTCGAGGTGCTGCCCCGCGCCGACCACGCCCTGCTGCGCGTCACCATCCGCACCGACTACCTGCCGTACAGCTTCGCCGAGGAGCTGAACGGCCACATGCTGCGCTTCCTCGAAGCGGGGCCCGCCCCGGCCCCCCTCGCCGGCTGAACGTTCACCCCGTTCCCCTCATGCCGTGGGCGTGCCCACGGAGTTCCTGGTTTTCCTGACCCGGCCGTACCCGTGCAGGTGACGCCGGTCCTGATCGGAGGTTGGCTCATGTCTGTCGGGTTCGTAGGTGGTCAGGCCCAGGCCGCGAATGTAGCCGGGCCGGGTGCCGACTTCGAGACCCTCGACCTGATGGGCGACCTGCGGCGGCCACTGGTCTGGCCGGCCCGGGCGGCGTCGGTGGTACGGACGCTGGAGCTGCCCGATTCGGCGGGCCCGGAGCCGACCGGTGTGGTGGTGCTGGCGGGCCTCGTCGGAGTCCTGGCCCGGTACACCGGTCAGCAGGAGGTAGCGCTGGGCCTGTCGTCGGGTGGATCAGTGGTACGGGTGGGTGTCGCGGACGACCCCGCGTTCGGTGAGCTGGTGAGCCGGGTCGGTGCGGCGTGGGCCGCGCCGGGGGTGGCTGCGGGTGTGGTGGGTCCGGTGGTGGTGGGTCTGGTGGATGGTCCGGTGGTTGAGGTGGGGCCGGGTGTGGTGGGTGTGGATTTGGTGGTGAGTGTGGCTGGGGATGGGTCTGGGGTGCGGGTGGATTATGCGGTGGAGGGGTTTTCGGCGGAGTGGGTGCGGGGTCTGCTGGATCAGGTTGTGACGCTGGTGTCGGCGGGTGTGCGGGAGCCGGGTGTTCTGCTGTCTCGGTTGCCGTTGTTGGGTGAGGTGGAGCGGGATCGGTTGTTGGCGTGGGGTCGGGGTCCGGTGCGTCCGGTGTCGGGTGAGCCGATCCACGAGTTGGTGTTGGAGTGGGCACGCCGGACGCCGGACGCCGTCGCGGGCGTCGCCGACGGCGAAGTGTTGACGTACGGGGAACTAGCTCGCCGGTCGGGGGTGCTGGCCCGCTACCTGCGGTCGGCGGGTGTGGGTGTCGGGGATGTGGTGTCGCTGGCGTTGGACCGCAGCATGTGGACCCTGATCGCCACGTTGGCCGTGCTACGGGCCGGCGCCGCCTACACGCCGATGGATGTGTCGTGGCCGGCGGAACGGATGCGGATGCTCCTGGCCGACCACGGCGCCCAGATCGTGCTCACCACCGCCGAGGTCGCACCCCGCATCCCCGCCCCCGACGGCGTCCGGGTCGTCGCCCTCGACAACGACTGGTCTGCGATCGAGGCAGCCGAGCCGGTCGACCTACCGGTGGTGGACGCCACGGCGGCGGCGTTCGTCATCTACACGTCCGGCTCGACCGGCACCCCGAAAGGTGTCGTGCTGTCGCACGACAAGCTGACGAACTTCCTCACCTGGATGCGCGACGAATGCGCGGTCGGCCCGGACAGTCGCATGCTGCACTGCTGCGCCCCCGTCTTCGACGTCGCGTTGGGCGAGATCTACACCGCGTTGACCTCCGGCGCCCGCGTCGTCGTCTGCTCCCGCGACGACCTCCTCGACCCACGCCGCCTGACCGAGCTGATCGCGAAGGAGCAGACCACCCACGCGTTCTGCCCACCCACCAACCTCGCGGCCATCGACCCGGCGGACTGCCCCAGCATGTCCTGCGTGACCCTCGCCGGGGAACCCATCCCACCCCGCATGGCCCAACGGTGGATGACCGCAGGCACACGCCTCATCAACGCCTACGGCCCCGCCGAAGCCTCCATCGCCTGCACCTGGTACGACGCCAAAGCCGGCTGGAACGGCCCCTACGTGCCCATCGGCTGGCCCATGCCCAACCGGCAGATCCGCGTCGTCGACACCCACCTCAACCTCGTCCCCATGGGCGTCCCCGGCGAAATCCTCATCACCGGCAACGGCGTCGCCCACAACTACCTCAACCGCCCCGAACTCACCACACAACGCTTCATCACCGACCCACAC
The DNA here is from genome assembly GCF_050948415.1 of Micromonospora sp. CA-111912. Lineage (NCBI taxonomy): Bacteria > Bacillati > Actinomycetota > Actinomycetes > Micromonosporales > Micromonosporaceae > Micromonospora > Micromonospora sp. CA-111912. The sequence continues at coordinate 2,126,071 of NZ_CP192007.1, read as the reverse complement.
GGCGGCGGCACCGCCTACCGAACCGGCGACCTCGGACGATGGAACACCACCGGCGCCCTCGAAATCCTCGCCCGCATGGACCACCAGGTCAAAATCAACGGCATCCGCATCGAACTCGGCGAAATCGAAACCGTCCTCGAACAACACCCCACTGTCGGCACCGCAGTAGTCATCCGACACGAAAACCGAGGCACCGCACGCCTCATCGCCTACATCACCGGACGCGACGGCCGAACGCCCGCTGTTAACGAACTACGCGAACACGCCGCCACCACACTCCCCACATACATGGTCCCCGCCGTCATCATGACCCTCGACCGATTCCCCACCGGCGGCACCGGAAAAATCGACCGACAGGCACTACCCGAACCAGGATCGCAACGCCCCGACCTCGACGTCGAATACATGGCACCAACCACCGACGAAGAACGACTCGTCACCGGCGTATTCGCCACCATCCTCGGCCTCGACCAAGTCGGCACCCAAGACAACCTCTTCCACCTCGGCGGCACCTCCCTACAATCCGCCGCCATCGCCACAGGAATCGACGAAGCCACCAACACCATCGTCCCCGTCTCCCAAATCCACCGCACCCCCACCCCACGTGCCTTGGCACACTGGCTCACCACCGCACCCCGCCGGCCCAGCGTCGAGCCGGAGCCGCCCGTCACCGGACGCTCCGGCCCGGCCAAGCCCGTCTCGCTGGCCCTGTCCGTCGGCAAGTTCGTCTGGCTCCCGTTCGACCTGGTCTGCCCGACCACCTGGTGGATCGAGGGCGAGTTGGACCCGCGAGCGTTGATGACCGCCCTGGCAGACGTGCACAAACGACACGAGGCACTGCGCGCCCGCTACCGACGCGCCGACCCACCCGTCGCCGTCATCCCGCCGAACCCCGGCATGCCCCAGCTCCGCCTACTCACCGACACCACCACCGAACAGGACGCACTCGACCAACTCACCGAAGCACTACAACAACCCCTCGACTACACCCAGGGCCGCAACTGGCGAGCCGCCCTCATCCGCGAAAAAACCACCAACCGCATCCTCCTCGGCATCGGCATCCACCACATCGCCTTCGACGGCTGGTCCCACGCCATCCTCACCCGCGACCTCAGCCACGCCTACACAACCCGACTCGCCGGCAAAACCCCGGAATGGGACCGACCCGCACCCACACTGCGCCAGTTCTACGACGAGCACACCCGCCTGCGCGACGCCGCCGACCTCGACGCACAGCGGGCCTACTGGCGCGGGCAACTGCGCGGACTCCCCCGCCAGGGCGAGGGCCGACCCCAGGAGCTGCTGGTGGAGACCCCGCTCTGGGGACCCAAGGCCGGACACATCGTCACCGTCACCCCCGACGTGATGGAACGCTGGGACCGCGCCGCCCGCGAACACCGGTTCAGCCGCTCCAGCCTCTTCGCCGCCGCCTACGCCTCCGCGCTCCGCGCCCTCCATGAGCAGGACGACATCGCCATGCTGATGATCGTCGCCCAGCGCGGCAGCCGGATCCTCGACTCCACCTTCACGAGCCGGATCAGCTCCAACTGCCTCCGGGTCCGGTTCGACGGGCCGGAGAAGAACCTGATCCGGGCCGTCCAGCGGACCGTCGACGAGCTGATGGCAGCCCAGGACGTCGCCTTCCTCGAGATGACCACCGACCCGGCCCTCGGCATGTCCCGCGAGGTGGCCAACAGCTTGCCCTCCTTCGCCTACCAGGACAACGTCGTCCTCCCGCTGGAGCTGCCCGGCTGCCGGACCGAGGAGATCGTCGAGCCGTACGCCCGGGAGTGGTCGGGCGCCTGCCTCATGGAGGTGCTGCCCGGCAACGGGGACACCCTCCTGCGCGTCACCGTCCGCACCGACCTGGTCCCGGCCTCCGTCGCCGAGATGCTGACCACCGAGATGCTGCGCTTCCTCGAAGCCGGCCCCGAGGGCGTCGACCAGGCGCACTGATAGGTCCCGCCGGACGCCACCCCGGCCCGCCAACGTCCCGCCGCCGACGTTGGCGGGCCGGTCGCAGATCTGGGCCGGGAGAGGAAGGGCGCGCTCACCGGGTCAGGCCGGCCGGCGTCAGGCCGCCATGCGCCACGTCTGCGATCACCGTACGCATCAGCGGCCGACACCGGGCCTCGGCCGGCGCGGTCCCCGAATCAGTGATCGACTCGGGCCCAGAGGCCGCTGCCCCTCAGCCCGGCTTGCGCCACCTCGGACGTTCGGTCGGCTGCGTACGACGATCGGCTATTTCCATGTGCGCGCGTCTGTTCACGACGGCTATCAAGTACGGATGACCAACGAAGTAGCCGTTCCTCTGTTGCCCTGCGCCTCGATCGAGGAGATCGCCGCCTTCTACGAGGTGCTCGGTTTCCACACCACCTACCAGCAGCGCAAACCCAACCCGTACGTGGCGTTGCAACGCGAGGACTTACATCTGCACTTCTTCGAGATCGCGGGGTTCGACCCGGAGAAGTCCTACGGCTCGTGTCTGGTGTTGACCTCGGACACGGGGGAGCTCCACCGGGCCTTCGCGGCAGGCATGCGGGCCGCATACGGCAAGGTGCTGGTCTCCGGGACGCCGCGGATGACCAGGCCCCGGGCGCGGAGGAACCAAGACGGGCTGAGCGGGTTCAGCGTCATCGACCCGGGTGGCAACTGGATCCGCGTCACCCAGAACGCGGCTGCCGACCCCCCGTCGGCGCCCACCGGTCGCCTGGCCAAGGCGCTGGCGAACGCCGTCGTGCAGGGCGACTCCAGAGGTGACGCCCAACAGGCCGCTCGGATCCTCGACAGTGCGCTGGCCCACGCCGAGGCAGATGACGACCCGGTCGCGTTGGTGGAGGTCCTCGTCTACCGCGCCGAGGTTGCGATGGTGCTGCACGACCCGGCCACGACAGCCGAGATGCTGGCCCGCGTCGACCGCGTTGCACTGAGCACGGACGAAGCCCGACGGGCGGCTGCTGCGCTGGAGACCGCAGCCGACCTGGCGGTAGCGCTGACCTAGAGCCTGGTCGAGGTCGGCCTACCTCGGCTCGGTCCGGCGCTGTCGGCTCGGCGTGGTGAGAGCGGGTCCGTACGAGGGCACACGATCGCGCTGGATCGGGGAACAAGATCGTGCTCGATCAGGGGAAGAGTGGCATCGTCACGGGTAGTAGGCCACTCTTTCCCGGATCGAGCACGGTCTTGCACGGCTGGCCGACCGCCGGCAGTTCCCGGGAGGCCGCCCGGCCCGAGAGCGCTCCGGGACTGGTAGATGTCCGCTCAGGACGGCGGCCGGTTTCGATTGGTGGCGGTCGTGCTTGCCTGCCGCCGGAGACGTGGCCGTGCGTCTAACGCACTCCGATCCTCGCCCCGGCCGCAACCGCGCGGGTCAGGGGGCGAGGGCCGCCGGGCAGTGGGCCAGCAGGTCGCCCGGGGCGTGCGCGACCACGTCCGGCCCGGCGGCGAGCAGGGCGGCGATGTCCCCGCCGTGCCAGGTGGTGGCGACCGTGGTGGCGCCGGCGTCCCGGCCGCTGAGCAGGTCGATCACCGCGTCGCCGACCATCATGGCCTGGGCCGGCGGGATGTCGAGGTGGCCGAGCGCCTGGAGCACGATGTCCGGGGCGGGCTTCGGGCGGGCCACCTCGTCGGAGCCGATCACCTGGTCGAACAGGCCCAGCACGCCGAGCGTGTCGAGCAGCGAGCGGGCCCGGGGGCCGCTCTTGCCGGTGGCGATGGCCATCCGGATGCCCCGGACGTGCAACTCCTCCAGAGTCTCCCGGACGCCGGGGAACAGCGGCACCAGGTGCGCCATCCGGTAGCTCTCCCGGACGAAGGGCTCCTCCATCTCCAGCGGCAGCCCCATCAGCCGCATGATGTCCGGGAAGTACCGGCCCATGTGCCGGTTGTACTCCTCGAACGGCGCGGGTCCGTCGCCCACCACCTCCGCGTACGCGATGCTGAACGCCTCGCGCATGACGGCCGAGCTGTCGACGATGACACCGTCGAGGTCGAACACGACCGCGCGGATCGGACCCCGGCCGGGCGCCGAGAGGGGCACGTCGACGGCCGGGAGGGGCACATCGACGATGGACGGTGATTGGCTCATGGCTGCTCCCCGGAGCGAGTGAGGTCGCCGGTGGTTCTCACCGGTCGCGATGGCCCGCCAGCGCGTGTTCCCGCTCCGGCTCGGTGGGCCGGGCGGAACAGTAGATCCGTTCGATGATGTCGATGGTCCGACGGGCCTCGGCGGCGGCCACTCCCCGGCTGGCCGGGTCGGCGAGCAGCCCGGGCAGGGCGTCGAGCTGGCGGTCGTACTCGGTGCCGATCGGTTCGGCGGGCACCGGCAGCGGGACGGTCTCGCCGTCGCGGGTGCGGGTGAGCACCGGCGTGGGCTCCCGGTTCGGGCTGAACCCGAACGTGCAGCTCAGGGTGGCCGACCCGGCGATGCCCTGCACGGTGACGGTGGTGCGGTCCAGGGCCTCGTGCGACGCCCAGCAGGCGTGCAGGGCGACCGAGGCACCGCCGTCGGTGAGCAGGAACCCCCGGGCGGTGTCCTCGACGTCGCCGCGGGACCGGCCGCCGGTCCCGGCCTCGCTGCGCCAGGCGGCGTGCGCGGCGCTGTCGTTGACGAAGTCGTCGGAGACGCTGCCGATGGCGTGGCTGACCCGGGTGTCCGGGCCGAGCATCGGCAGGACGGTGTCGAGCAGGTGCCAGCCGAGGTCGACCAGCGCGCCGCCGCCGGAGAGGTCGCGGCGGGTGAACCAGCCGCCCGCGTCGGGCACCCCCCGGGCGCGGACCCAGGCCACGTCGACGTGCCGGACGGGGCCCAGCTCGCCGGCGGCCTCCGCCAGCGCCCGGACGTCGGCCCGCCACCGGGCGGCGCTGCCGGCCAGCAGCACCGCGCCGCCGTCGCGCTCCGCGTCGGCGAGCAGCTCCGCCTCGGCGGAGGTGAGGCAGACGGGCTTCTCCAGGAACACCGGTACGCCCCGGCGCAGCAGCCCGGCGGCGACGGTCGCGTGCAGGTGGTTGGGGACGGCCACCACCACCAGGTCGACCGCGCCGACGGGCAGGTCGTCGACGTCGGCGTACGCGAAGGGCACCGCGTGGGTGTCGCGGGCGGCGTCCCGGACGGCCTGCTGCGGGTCGATCAGGGCGGTCACCTCGAAGGCCGGGTGCGCGGCGAGCCGGGGCAGCCAGATCTCCCGCCCGGCCCACCCGAGGCCGGCCACCGCGACCCGGACCGGACGGTCGGGCGCGGCGGCCGGGGGCAGCCCGGTCATTCGGCGAGGATGTCGGCCAGCACGGCGGCGATGTCGTGCATCTGCTGCTCGGTGCCGAGCAGGGTGCGGTGGTGCAGCCAGACGCAGTCGGAGTGGATCTGCTCGACGTTGGGGCAGCGGGCGGCGATCGCCTCGATGCTCTCGTCGGGAGCGCCGGCCTCCCAGAAACCCTCGCACCGGTAGATGGCCCGGAACGCCACGAACGCCGGGACGCCCCGGGCGATGAGCGCGTCGACCACGGCCCGGCGGCGCTCCAGGGTGATGCCCGGGATCCGGAACATGGCCATGTAGTGCGGGTTGCGGTCGGTGCGCGGGTCGATGCCCTGCGGCACCACGCCGGGGATCTCGGCGAGCAGGCCGGCCAGCAGCGGCCAGCGCTGCTCGCGTGCCTCGATCTGGCCGTCGAGGCGGGCGAGCTGGGCGCGCAGTACGGCGGCGGTGAACTCGCTCATCCGGTAGTTGGAGCCGGTGGTGCGGTGCAGGTAGTCCCGGTCGGTGCGGGGCCGGCCGCAGCTGTGCACGAGGAAGGCCCGCTCGCGGGTCTCCTCGTCGGGGAAGAGCACCGCGCCACCCTCACCGGCGGTCATCAGCTTGCCGTTCTGGAAGCTGAACGCGGCCACCGAGCCGAGCGCGCCGGCCCGCTTGCCCTGCCACTGGGCGCCGTGGGCGTGCGCGGCGTCCTGGAGCAGCGCCACTCCGGCGTCGGCGGCGATCTTGTCCAGGGCGTCCATGTCGGCGAACTGGCCGGCCATGTGCACCGGCATGATGACCCGGGTGCGGTCGGTGATCGCGGCGGCGACGGCGGCGGGGTCGACGCAGTAGGTGTCCAGGTCGACGTCGACCGGCACGGCGACCGCGCCGAGGCGCTGCGCGGCGAGCGACGACGAGATGAAGGTGAAGGCGGGGACGATCACCTCGGTGCCGGCCTTGACGCCGAGCACCTCCAGTGCGACCTCCAGGGCGTGGGTGCCGTTGGTGACGGCGAGCGCGTGCGGCGTGCCGTGGTACGCGCCGAACTCCGCCTCGAAGGTGTCGACCTCGCTCCCGCCCATCCGCCACCACTGACCCTGTTCCAGGGCGCGGATCAGGCCGGCTCGTTCCTCGTCACCGAACTGCGGCCACTCGGGGAACTCCGGCACCGTCGACGGCTGACCACTCATGACTTCCCACTTCCCAATCCAGGAGGACCAGCGGTTCCCGGCCGTCCCGCGGCGGCTTCGCGCGTCCCGCGGACCCGGGCTCGCCCACCGCGGCGGGCCTGCGCCGGTCGGCCGGTCGATCGGGGACGCCGCCGTCGGATCGGCCAGCGTCATCGGCTCGCGGTGGACGCTAACCGACCCGGCAGGACGCTCACCTCCCCTAACGGCCCCTACCCACCCCTTAGTTCGACGGCGGGCCGGCGATGGTCGGCGCGGGCGGGGCCGGCGGCGTAGTAAGACTGCGGGGAATCTGTCGCCGGCCCGGCGGGGGCCAGCCACGCGAGGTGGCCGTACCCGGGCCGTTTTCCGGGAGGTGAGCCGTGTCCGACGTGCTGCTGTTGAACGGTCCGAACCTCGGCATCCTCGGCCGACGCGAGCCGGAGATCTACGGTACCGACACCCTCGCCGACATCGAGCGGGCCGTCGGCGAGGAGGTCGCGGTGCGGGGCTGGCGGGTGATCGCGGTGCAGCACGACTGCGAGGGCGCCCTGGTCCGCACCGTGCAGGAGCACTACGACACGGTGGGCGCGATCGTGAACCCGGGCGCCCTGATGATCGCTGGCTGGAGCCTGCGCGACGCGCTGGCCAACTATCCGCGGCCGTGGATGGAAGTCCATCTGTCCAACGTGTGGGCCCGGGAGAGCTTCCGGCACGACTCGGTGCTCGCCCCGCTGGCCAGCGGGATCATCGTCGGGCTGGGCTCGCTGGGCTACCGGCTGGCCGCCCGCGCGCTGGTCGCCACCGTCGACTGAGGACACCACCCCCGGCCCGCCGCCGCGCGTACGCGGGAAACCCGGCCGTCCGGCCGATAGGGTCGGCCCGGACCTGCCCCCTCCGAGAAGGAAAAAACGTGCAGATTCCCATCATCGTCCTCAGCGTCATCCTCGCCACCGTCTTCGCCGCGCTGGCCTACCCCAAGCTCACCGGCCAGGCGCAGATGCGCGAGCGGATGGCCCACCTCGGCGTCTCCCCCGGGCTCACCAAGGTGATCGGCAACCTGGAGCTGGCCGCGGTCGTCGGCCTGATCTTCGGCCTGTACTGGTCGCCGGCCGGGATCGCGGCGGCGATCGGCCTCACCCTCCAGATGATCGGCGCGGTGATCTTCCACCTCCGCGCCCGGGACCCAATCTCGGTGGCGGCGATGCCGGCCGTGTTCGGGCTGGCGGCAGCCGCGGTCGCGGTGCTGCACGTGCTGCGGGGCTGACCGCCGGTGCCGGAGCGGACCGACACCGCCGTGCTCGGGGTCGACATCGGGGGCACCAAGGTCGCGTTGCGGGCCGAGCGGTGCGCGTCCGCGCCGGGCGTCGACCCGGGGTCGTACGAGCAGCTCGGGGCCGCCGCGTCGCGGACGTACGAGCGGACGCTGACCTGGCCCACCGGCGGCGACGCCGAGGCGGACGTGGCTGCGCTGGCGGGCGCGGTCGACGCGCTGCGCGCGGAGTCCGGTTGGCGGCTGGCGGCCGTCGGGGTGGCGATGCCCGGCACCACCGACCCGACCGGTCGGGTGACGGTCTGGCCGGGCCGGCCGAGCTGGGCCGGGCTGCGGCTCGACAAGGCGCTGCGCCGGCTCTTCCCCGGCAGCCGGACCGCCTGGGCCGACGACGGGGACCTCGCGGCGCTCGCCGAGGCCCGGCACGTCGGCGCGGACGACGTCGTCTACCTCGGGGTGGGGACCGGGGTGGGTGGGGGCGTGGTGCTCGGCGGACGCCCGCTGCCCGGGGCCGGCCGGGGCTCGCCCGAGGTCGGGCACATGGTCGTCGCCGTCGACGGGCCGCGCTGCGACTGCGGCCGGCACGGCTGCCTCCAGGCGATCGCCTCCGGGCCGGCCACGCTGCGCCGGGCCGCCGCCGGGCGGGGGACCGCGGTGAGCTTCGCCGAGCTGCGCGACGGGCTGGCGCGGGACCGGCCGTGGGCCCACGACGCGGTCCGGCCGAGCGGTACGGCGCTCGCGGCGGCCGTGGTCAGCCTCGGCGAGCTGGTCGACCCGTCGGTGGCGGTGCTGGGCGGCGGGTTCGCCGCCGGGCTGCCGGGCTTCGTCGGGCTGGTCGAGCGGGAGGTGGCCCGGCTGGCCCGGCCCGGCCGCGCGGCGCCGGCCGTGCGGGCCGCCGCCCTGGGCGGGCTCTCCTCGCTGCACGGCGCCGTGGCGCTGGCCCGGAACCTGACCGTGCCGCCGCCCGCGTAACCCTGAGCCGGCCCGGTCCCGGGCCGCCGGATAATCCGCCGATCATTCATTCACGTCATCTTCAGGCACCGGACGGGGCTGACGGGCTTACACCTGGTGCGCTACCCTTCGTGCGCTCCGCGCCTGGCCGCCCCCGAGCGCAGCAGCCCCGGGGGCCGCGCCGCGATGTCGCGCACTCCGAATACTCATTTCCGTACGCATTTCGCGGTCGCGCCTGGTCGCACATCGCAGGAATAATTTCGCGTGTTTCGACAAGACCCGGTTGATCACACTTACGTAAATAGCGACGACAATGTTCCCCTCGATGGGCAAAAGGCGTATCGTCCCGCTTCGTGTCAGCGCCTGACCGATCATCCAAAGGGCCCCTGCCAGCCGATCCGGCACCGCCGGGCCAGCCGGACCGCCACGCCGTCGCCACGATGGCGGCACCGGAAGCCGCCCCGCCACCGGACGGCACACCGCCCCCCGACGGGGCTGTGCCCCACCGGATCAGCGGCGACGGGGTCGCCCGAGCCACCCGGGAGGCCCAGGATCTGGCCGCCCAGTTCGAGGAGGAGAAGCCTGGCCGGCAGCTCACCGGGGCGGTCGCGGTGCTGCTCGGCACGGCCGCGCTCGCCGTCGCGCTGCTCAGCCTCTGGCAGGTCTTCCGGCCCCTGCCGCAGGGCAGCAAGTTCTACCTGATCGTCTTCCTCGCCGGGGTGCTGCCGCTGGTCTTCCTGGCGTACCCCGCCGGGTTGCGGCTGCCACGGGTGCTGCGCCGCGCGTCGGCCCGCCGCGTCGGGCACCCCGACGGCCCCGCCCCGGACGACCCGACGCGCGCTCCCGCCGATCCCGGCGGCCCTGCGGCTCAGGGCCCCGGCGGGTCCCGGGTGCCGACGGCCGGGCGGCCCAGCGGGCTGGACTGGGTCCTCGCGGCGCTCGCCCTGGTGGTCTGCCTCTACCCGGTGCTGCCGACGACCGTGGCCGGCGGGGGCGGCGGGTACGACGCGTTCCTCGACCGGCAGGGCCTGCTCGCGCCGCTGGACGTGGTGCTGGGCGCGCTGCTGCTGGTGCTGCTGCTGGAGGCGTGCCGGCGGGCGACCGGCTGGGTGCTGCCCGCGGTCTGCCTGGTCTTCCTCGGATACGGCTACTACGGCGGCCTGCTCCCCCAGTCCTGGCCGGTGGCCCACTCCGGGCTGGACTTCGACCAGCTCGTGGACGCGTTCTACAACTCCGACAGCGGCTTCTACGGCACCCCGCTGGACGTCGCCGCCTCGTACATCGTGCTGTTCACCATCTACGGCGCGGTGCTGGACATCTCCGGCGCGGGCCGGTTCTTCGTCGAACTGTCCGCAGCCGCGTTTCGCCGTTCCCGCACCGCCGCCGGGCGCACCGCGGTCGCCTCCGGATTCCTGCTCGGGACCGTCTCCGGCTCGGGCGCGGCCACCACGGTCAGCATCGGCGCGGTGACCTGGCCGATCCTGCGCCGCGCCGGGTACCCGGCCGAGCGGGCCGGCGGGATGCTCGCCGCGGCGGGCGTCGGCGCGATCCTCTCCCCGCCGACGCTCGGGGCCGCCGCATTCATCATCGCCGAGTACCTGGGTGTGTCGTACCTGCGGGTGCTGGCCTGGGCCACCATCCCGACGGTCCTGTACTACCTGGGCATCCTGCTCTCCGTCGAGATCGACGCCCGGCGGTTCGGCGCCCGGCCGGTCACCATCGAGGTCACCTCGCCGTGGCGGCTGCTGGCCCGTTCCGGGTACCACTTCGCCTCGCTGTTCGTCATCGTCGGTTGCCTGGTGGTGGGACTTTCGGCCACCCGCGCCGTGGTCTTCGCGACCCTGCTCGCGGCGGCGCTGTCCTTCCTGGACCGCGCGCACCGGCTCACCCCGGCCCGGCTGGTCGCCGCCCTGGTGGCCGGGGTGCGCGGCGTGCTCGCGGTGGCCGCGGTCTGCGCGGCGGCCGGCATCATCACCGCCACCACCACCAAGACCGGCCTCGGGCCGCAGGCCGCCGCGCTGCTGGTCGGCGGCGCGAAGGCGGTCAGCACCGACCCGACATTGGTCGTCCTGCTCACTGCCGTTCTCGCCGCGGTCGCGCTGACCCTGCTCGGCCTGGCCGTCCCGGTCACCGCCTCGTTCGTCATCGGCTGGGTGATCATCGGGCCGGCGCTGCTCGACCTCGGGGTGGCCTCGCCCGCCGCCGCGATGTTCGTCTTCTACTTCGCCGTGCTGTCGGAGGTGTCGCCGCCGACCGCGCTCGCCGCGGTCGCCGCCGCCGCGGTCACCGGTGGCCGGCTGGTCCCCACCATGTGGCAGACCCTGCGGTACGCGCTGCCGGCGTACCTGGCGCCGATCGCGTTCGTGGTCACCCCGAACGGGCTGGGGCTGCTCGGCACCGGCGGCCCGGGGCGCATCGCCTTCGCCACCGCCGCGTCCGCGCTCGGCGTCGCGGTCCTCGCCGTCGCCGCCGGCGGCTGGCTGCCAGGGGTCGGCCCGGCCGGTCCGCCGGAGCGCGTCCTCGGCGCGTTGGCCGGGCTGACGCTGCTCTGGCTCGAACCTGTCCCCGTCGCGATCGGCGTCGCGCTCGCCGCCGCCAGCGTGACGGGCTGTCTGATCCGACGCGGACTCACCGCCAAAGCCGGCGGGCCGCAGGCCGGGAGACCGGCGCAACTGAGGGAGGAACCCACGTGAGGCGCACCAGCGCACGACTCGCGGCTGTCGCGAGCACGCTCGCACTCGTCACGGCCGGCACCGTCGGCTGTGGCGGCAAGCAGGACGGCGCGGCCAAGGACGACGCGGCCAGCGAGATAACCTGCACGGTCGACAAGGACACCCGGATCGGCATAGCCACCGGCAACGCCACCGGCGTGTACTACGTGGTCGGCAACGCCCTGGCCAACCAGCTTCCCGGGGCCACGGGGGGCAAGCTGAGCGGCACCGCCGCCGAGACCGGCGCTTCGGTGCAGAACGTCGAGCAGCTCGTCGCCGGCAAGTACGACGTGGCGTTCTCGTTGTTCGACACCGCCGTCGACGCGGCGCAGGGCAAGGGCAGCTTCACCGCCCCGCAGCCGGTCGAGGCCCTGGCCCGGATCTACGACAACTACACGCAGGTCGTGGTGCGGGCCGACTCGGGGATCAAGTCGGTCGCCGACATGAAGGGCAAGCGGATCTCCACCGGCTCCCCCAAGTCCGGCACCGAGGTCATCGCCAACCGGCTGCTCACCGCCGCCGGCCTCGACCCGGCCAAGGACGTCCAGGCGCAGCGGCTGGACCTGACCAAGACTGTGGACGGGATCAAGGACGGCAGCATCGACGGGCTGTTCTGGTCCGGTGGCCTGCCCACGGGCGGGCTAACCGACCTGTTCACGACCTCGGGAGACAAGGTACGGTTCATCGACATCAGCCCGCTGTTGCCGCAGCTGGCGGAGCTGAATCCGGCGTACCAGGCGGGGGCGATCGGCAAGGACACCTATCGGACGGCGACCGACACCCCGACCATCGTGGTGCCGAACGTGCTGCTGGTTCGTAAGGACCTCGACGCGAACGTCGCCTGCGCAGTGACGAAGGTGCTGTTCGAGAAGAAGGACGCCCTCGCCCAGGCCAGCCCCGCCGCCGCCGGGATCAGCCTGGACACCGCCCGTCGCACCGACCCGGTGCCGCTGCACCGGGGCGCTGTCAGCGCGCTGACCACCCTCGGCGCGAGCTGACCCCCGCAGTCGGGCCCGGCCACCATGCCGGGCCCGGCGCGGTCACACCCGCCACCCATCACTACCACCGCTGCCCCATCACGCCCCGGAGGCCCGCGTGCCCCAGCCCGGCACAGCTGACGTACGCCGGCATAACCGCTCCACGGACCGGACCAGTCGGTTGTGGTCGGTGCGGACCCAACTGGTCGCGCCGATCCTGATCGCCACGGTCGGCCTGCTCGTGCTCGGCACCCTGCAGACCCGTACGGCACTGGCCGCCACGGCCGACGCCGAGCGCGCCCGGGTGCTCGCCGGCACCGCCACCGCGACCGTACGGCTGGTGCACGAGCTGGAACGGGAGCTGGCCGAGACGGTCGCGTTGCGTCAGCGCGGCGGCGCCTCCGGTCGGCAGCTCGTCAACGCCCAGCGCCAGCGCGTCGACTCGGCGGCCGGGCGGTACCGGACGGCCCGGGACGACGCCCGGCGGGCCGCCCCGGCGCTGGCCGGCGCGCTGGACGGCGCGGACGGCCAGCTCGCCCAGCTCGACGACGCCCGGGCACTCGCGCTGGGCGTCCGCCCCGCCGACCAGCTCTACGTGAGCCTGGTCGACACGCTGCTCGGGGTCGCCGACGCGCTCCCCGCCCAGCTACGCGACACGGACCTGGCGAATTCGGCCCGCGAGGTGGCCGCCGTCGCCGCCCAGGAGCACTTCGCCGCGCTGGAGCGGGACCTGCTGCGGGCGATCTTCTCCCGGGGCGCGCTGAAGCCGGGCGAGCTGGCCCGGGTGGCCCAGTTGCGCGGGGCACAGGAGCAGCGGCAGGCCGAGTTCTCCCGGATCGCCAGCCCCGCCTCGTCGGCGACGTACAACCGGCTGCTGGACGGCCAGGACGTGGCGACCGCCCGCCGGATGCGCGACGGCGCGCTGGGCGCGGACGCGGTGCCGGAGGCACTGAGGACCGACGGCGACGCCTGGTACGTGGCGCAGAGCGGGGTGATCCGCCGGTACAACCTGATCAGCCGGGACCTGTCCGAGCAGCTCGACCGGCAGGCGGCCGGGCTGGCCGCCGCAGCCCGGCGGGACGCCCTGGTCAGCGCCGGGATCACCCTGAGCGTGGCGGTGCTCTCCTTCGTCGCTGCCGGGCTGCTCGCGATGCACACCAGCCGCCGGCTGCGCCGGCTGCGGGTGGCCGCGCTGACCATGGCCCACCGGGAGCTGCCCGACCGGATCACCGCCATCGCGGCGGGCGGCCCGGCGGACGGGCGACCCGGCGGGCCGGCCGACGGGGCGGATTCCGCGCTGGACCGGACCGCGGGCATCGCCCGGGGACGCGACGAGATCGCCCAGGTGGCGGACGCGTTCGACACGGTGAACCGGTCGGCGTTGCGGCTGGCCGGGCAGCAGGCGGAGCTACGGGTCGACGTGACCCGGATGGCGGAGGCGCTGGCCCGGCGGATTCGTACCCTGATCACCCGGCAGTTGCGCCTGCTCGACGAGTTCGAGCGGGAGGAGACCGACCCGGACGCGCTGGCCCGGCTCTTCGCCCTCGATCACCTGGCGGCCCGGATGCGCCGCAACGGCGAGAACCTGCTGGTGCTGGCCGGCGGCGAGCCGGGGCGCGGCCAGCACGGCGCGCACCTGATCGCCGACGTGGTGACGGCCGCCGCCGCCGAGATCGAGGAGTACACCCGGGTCGAGGCGGACCTGCCGCCCGTGGCCATCGACGCCTCGGTGGTCGGCAACCTGGTGCACCTGCTGGCCGAGCTGCTGGAGAACGCGACGGCCTACTCCCCGCCGCACGCGATGGTGGGGGTCGACGGGCGGCGCACCATCGACGGGCTGGTCCTGCGGATCCACGACCGGGGGATCGGGATCAGCGACAGCCGGCTCGCCGAGATCAACGAACGGCTCGACCGGCCGGGCACCCTGTCCAGCGCCGCAGCGGGCAGCATGGGGCTGCACGTGGTCGCCCACCTGGCCGCCCGGCACCACATCCGGGTGTCGCTGCGCAGCGCCGGCGGGGGCACCACAGCCACCGTCGAGATCCCGGAGAGCGCCCTCACCCTGGTGGAGAAGGTGGTGGCCCGGTCGGGTCCGGCGCCGGCCGCCCGGCCGCCGGGGACGCCGTCCTCGCCGGCCACCTGGTTCTCCACGGGCCGTGCCCCCGCCGCGCCGCCTGCCTGGTCGCCCGCCCCGGCCGCCGCCGCGCGACTCACGGCGGGTTCGCCGCCGGTGCGCTCCCAGCAGGCCCCGGCCGTCCCGCTGCCGGGGTTCGGAACGCAGCGCCAGCCCGGACCGGCGGCGCCGGCCTGGCCCGCCGGGCCTGCGGTCGCCGGCACCGGGTCGACCTGGGGCGGCACGACGGGCCACGACGGCACGGGCCACGGCGCGACGGCGGGCCACGGCGCGACGGCGGGCCACGGCGGGACGACCGGCCACGGCGGCACGGTCACGCCCGGCGGCGGGGCGCTGCCCCGACGCGCCCGAGGCGGCCAGCTCGCGCCCCCGCTGCCCGCCCCACAGACCGCCCGGCGCCAGCCGGACGACCTGCTGGACCCGGAACTGGTCCGGGCCCGGCTCTCCGCGCTGGCCGAGGGCGTCGCGACCGCGATGCGCCACAGCCAACAGAACGACGCCACCAGGAGAACCACATGACACCGCAGCCGAGCACAGGCCTCGACTGGCTGTTGGCCAGCTTCGCCACCCAGGTGCCGGACGTCGCCCACGCCCTCGCGGTCTCCGGCGACGGCCTCAAGCTGGCCGCCTCCCCCGGCCTCTCCACCGACCAGGTCGACCACCTGTCCGCCGTGATCAGCGGCCTGGCGAGCCTCACCGTGGGTGCCGCCCGGTTCATGAACGCCGGCCGGGTACGCCAGCAGATCGTCGACATGGACGGCGGGGTGCTGCTGGTGATGGCGGTCGGCGACCGGGCACTGATCGGCGTGCTGGCCGCCCCCGGCTGCGACCTGGGCCAGATCGGCTACGAGACGGCCATGCTGGTGCAGCGGGTGGCCGAGGCCCTCGAACCGGCGGCCCGGTCGTGACCGCTCGCCCGACCCTGCCGAGTCGCGGGCGGGCGGCGACGGCACCGGCCGGACGTGCCGCGACCATCGCGACCGCGTCGCCCGGCCCCGCCCCGGCGGTGCCGGCGCGCCGCCCCGGGGGGCCCGGCCGGGTGGCCGCCGCCCTGGTCGCGCTGCTGTCCGTCCTGCTGGCGGCCGGCTGCGGTGACGACGCGGCGCCGCAGCCGGCACCCTGGCACGGCGGGCGGATCTTCCTCGCCACCGGCAACACCACCGGGGTCTACTACCAGCTCGGCGGCGGGTACGCCGACCTGATCAGCCGGTACCTGCCCGGCTACGAGGCGCGCGCCGAGCCGACCGGTGCCTCGGGCGAGAACATCACCCGGGTCACCGGCGGCGACATGGAGATCGCGTTCAGCCTGGCGGACACCGCGGCCGACGCGAACGCCGGGCGGGGCGCGTTCCAGGGCCGGCCGCAGCAGGTGCGCGCGCTGGCCCGGGTCTACCGCAACTACACCCACGTGCTGGTACGCGCCGACGCGAAGATCACCACCCTGTCCGACCTGCGGGGCGGGCGGGTCTCCACGGGCTCCCCCCGGTCGGGCACCGACGTCATCGCCGGCCGGCTGCTCACCGCGGCCGGGATCGACCCGGAGCGGGACGTCCGGCGGGCCCGGCTCTCCCTGCCGGACACCGCCGCCCGGATGCGGGCCGGCACCCTCGACGCGATGTTCTTCTCCGGCGGGCTGCCCACGCCCGGCATCACCGACCTGCTCGCCGCCGCGCCCGGCAAGTTCCGGTTCCTGCCGATCGCCGACCTGATCGAGCCGCTGACCGCCGCGTACGGGCCGGTCTACGCCGCCACCGACCTGCCGAAGGAGGCGTACGGGACGCCGACGGCGGTGCCGACGGTGACCGTGGCGAACATGATCCTGGTAAGCGCCGACATGCCGGACAAGCTGGCGTACGACCTGACCGCGCTGCTCTTCGCGCACCAGACCGAACTGGGGACGGTGCACCCGGAGGGGCGCAACTTCGACCGGAGCAGCGCGGCCAACACCGACCCGGTCCCGCTGCACCCCGGAGCGTCCCGGTTCTACCAGAACGGCTGACCGGGGCGGCCGGGACCGGGGCGGCCCGCCGGCTCAGGGGATCGTCACCCCGTACGCGGCCAGGATCTCGTTGATCGGCTGGTAGTAGGTGGTGCCGCCGCTGGTGCAGTTGCCGCTGCCGCCCGAGAGGATGCCGAGGATCCGGCCGGTGGCGGCGACGTAGAGCGGGCCGCCGCTGTCGCCGGGCTCGGCGCAGATGTTGGTGCGGATCAGCCCGGAGACCGAACCCTCGGCGTAGTTGACCGTGGCGTTGAGGGCGGTGATCGTGCCGCACCGCACGCCGGTGGTGGAGCCGCTGCGGCAGACGGCCATGCCGACGACCGGCGTGGCGGTGCCGGTGATGGTCAACGTCCCGGGGTACGTGTAGACGGCGCTCGGGTGCGGGACCGTCGACGAGGTGTAACGGACGATCCCGTAGTCGTTGCCGGGGAAGCTGGTGCCGGTGCGGGAGCCGAGGACCGTCGTGTTGGCGCTGTTGGCGTACCAGGTGGTGGCGATCGACGTGCAGTGGCCTGCGGTGACGAAGTAGTACGTGCTGCCGCTGCGGACGTTGGCGCCCAGCGAGCAGCGGCCCCCGCCGCCGGTGGCATAGATGGCCTGCCCGCCGGCGATCAGGGTGCTGAGCCGGCCGGGCTCCCGGCGGACCACGGCGTCGGTGCCGGCCAGCCGGGTGCGCAGCGCAGCCAGTTGGCTCTCGCTCACCGTGTCGTCCACCGCGACGGTGGTCCGGCCGGTGGCCGGGTCCACCGCCCACGCGGTGCCGGCCGGAGCGGAGGCTGCCATGGCGATCGACGCGGCGACCGGCGCGGCGACCGGGGCGGCGGCTCGGGCGACCGCCGGTGGTGCGGCCAGGGGGACGACGAGCAGGAGTGCGAGCAGGGGGAAGCGACGCATTCGGGCCTCCATACATCGGTGACAATGGATCCCCTACAGCATCCGCGCCCCGCCCGCCCGGTTCAATACGCCGAGCCGAGTCGATACGCCGAGGCTGTCCCATCCACCGCCCGCCGGGCGGGATCCCCGGGATGGTGCTCTTTCGGGGAGAGAGTGGTGTCCCGTCGCGCGATAGCCACTAGTTCCCGGAATCAGCGTGGGCGGCGCCGGCCGGCTGCTCGCGTCGCCGGGTGGCGAAGAAGAGCGCGGCGGCCCGCCGGACGACGGTGGGTCGGCGCGGGTCGACGGCGACCTCGCGGAGCAGGTCCCGGTTCACCGTGGCGGCGGTCAGCGTGGTGAGCAGCGCGAAGCACTCCTGCCGCACGTCGCGCACCGGCAGCGGGTCGACGCCGTCGACCGCCGGGCCCGGGCGGGGCGACCAGTGGGTCAGCAGCGCCGCCAGCACGTCCGAGCGGACCACCGGGCCTGCGGCGCCGCCCGCGGCCAGGTAGTGCCCGGCGGCGACCGCCCCGGCCGGGTCCCGCGCCACGTCCTGGAGGAACCCCGGCGCGACCGTGGCCCGACTCATCGCCCACAGCCCGACGCCCCGCTGGGGGGTGCTGGTCATCGCCGTGATCCAGCGCTGCGCGCTCCAGTGCCGGGCGAGCGGGCCCGCCGCCAGGTGCTCGACCAGGCCGGGCCAGGTCGCGGCCAGCGTGCCGGCGGCCGGGGCCGGCTCGCCCGCCGCACCGGACCGGGCGGCGGGCACGCGGCCGGCCCCGGCGTCGGAGAACAGGCCGGTGGCGAGCAGGACCAGCCGCACGTGCCGATCCCAGTCCGGCAGCACCCGGTCCGGCTGGTAGGGCGCCTGCCCCGCCGACCAGTCGACCACCGCCGCGACCGGGTCGGCGCCGGTCACCGCGGCGGCCGCCGCCACCTCGACCAGCTCGGTGTGGCGCTCGGTCAGCCAGTCGGCGACCGGCCCGCCCCGTACCGCCCGGCGCAGCGTGTCGCACGTCGTGTCGAAGCTGGCCCGCCCGCCGCCGAGCAGGGCACCGACGAACCGGTCCAGCAGCACCGCCGGGTCGGCCACCGGGTCCGGGCCGGCCAGCCCGGCCTGCCAGACCGCGGCGGCGATGGTGGCGGTGAGGGGGTTGCGCAGCGCGGGGCGGGCCCGCTGGTGATCGACCCAGCTCAGGAAGCGCCGCGCGGCCACCGCGTTCGGGAACCAGCGGTGCGCGAACCGCCCGACGTCCGGGTCGGTGAACGGCGCCAGGTGGTACGCGGGGTACCCGGGGCCCAGAACCGCCAGTTCGTTCTCCGCGAGCTGACGGGTCGTCACCAGGACCCGCCACGGTCCGGCCCCCGGCGCGGCCGGGGGCGCGGGGGCGCGGGCCAGCGCGGCGAGGCGGTTGAGCACCTCCGCCCGGTCGTCCGGGTCCGCCACCGCGTCAACCCCGTCGACGCAGACCAGCCACGCCCGGTCCGGCGCGGGCTGCCGCGTGAAGTCCAGGCCGGGCACCAGGTCGCGGTACGCCTCGGCGAGCGCGGCGGGCAGCGGTTGGTGCACCAGCGCGGTCGCCGGCAGGCCCACCACCACCGGCCCGGGTGGGGTCCGGCGCAACCGGCCCCGCCCGGCGAGCCACCACCGCGCCGAGCTTGCGCACGCCTGCCGGACCAGCGCCGACTTCCCGCTGCCCGGCTCGCCGATCAGCAGCACGTGCCCGGGGCCGGTGAGCAGCGACTCGGCGGCGACGGGGCCGGCGGCGGGGTCGAGCCGGGAGACGACCCGGCGGGCGACGTACACCTCCGACAGGGGGCGGACGTACCCTCCGGCGATCCGGTGCGGGTGGACGATCGCCTCCTCCGACTGGGCCCTCCACAGCGGGCTCAGGGCGGCCCACCAGCCGCGCCCGCGCCGGCCGCGCAGGTGGCGGCGGACCGCCAGGATCGCGGCGGTCAGCGCCAGCAGCCCGCTGACCACGCTGGCCACCTTGTCGAAGTAGTCCCAGGTCACGCGCCCACCCGGGCCGGTCCGCCCGACGAGTCGTGGTGGGCGCCGCACCCGCCGCAGTACGGGCGGGTGTGCAGTTCGCCGCAGTGCTCCCACGGCGGCACCCGCTGCTCGGGGGCCGGATGCGGCGGCGGGTCCGACCGTCCCGGGCCGTCCCCCGGCTCGCCGGACACCCAGGAGGACGTCTGCGGCGCGACCGCCGCCGAGTACTGCCAGCGCCGCAGGTCGACGTGGGGCTTGAGGCGTACGTCGCCGGCGGCGGCGTCCCGCACGTCCACGATCCGGTCGAGCTGCCGCAGCTTGTCGTGGTGACCGCCGGCGTGGGCGAGGGCCACGGCCTGCCCGAGGTGGTGCTCCGCGTCGGTGAGCCGGCCGACGCCGGCCGCCGCCAGCGCCAGCCCCACCTGTTCGGCGTACCCCTGCTGGTGGGTGTAGTGGGCGACGGTCTCGTGCACCCGGGAGAACAGCTCGATCTCGTCGGTCCACTCCACGTCCACGGGCACCTCGGCGGTGTCCGGGGCCGCGCCGACCCGGACGCCCAGCCAGCCGATCCGCCGCTGCGCCTGCGGGGTCATCGGGTCCACCTCCAGGGCGACGTGGTAGTCGCGGCAGTCGGCCGGGCTCCACGCCCCGATGGGGAAGTCGGTGGTGAGGTCACCGACGGCCACGCCCCGGCCGGTGAGGTCGACGATGGTCGGGTACACCTGTTTGACGAAGCGGATCCGGGCCAGCGCGCTGGTGCGCACCCGCAGCCGGGCGTCGGCGGCCCGGCGGTTCAGCGCCCGGTCCAGCACCGCCGCGAACTCGGCGGCGAGGCGGCCGAGGTCCTCCACCGGCACGACGGGGTTGGCGCCCAACGCGTCCGCGATGGCGAGCAGCTCCGGGCCGTCCCAGTCGTGCACCCCGTCCGCCGAGCCGATGGCCCGGCAGTCCACGGTGAACCGGTCCGCACAGGCGTCCACCGCCGCCCTCAGCTCGGCGGGCCGTTGGGACTCGTTGCGGCCGTCGGTCAGCAGGATGGCGTGCCCGATCGCGTCGGGCCGGGTTCCGAGCAGGTCCCGGGCCAGCAGCAGCCACTTGCCGATGGCGGTGCCGCCGTGCGGCGACGCCCTGCGTACCGCGCGCCGGGCCGCGGCCCGGGTGCCCTCGTCGGCGACCGCGAGCCGCCGCTCGCCGGGGTAGATCATCTCGGCCCCGCTGGTGCCCTCCACCACGGCGAACGCCACCCCGTCGGGCAGCGCGTCGACGGCCGCGAGGGTGGCCGCGCGGGCGGCCCGCATCTTGGCCTGCGGCGCACCCATCGAGCCGGAGCAGTCGAGCAGGATCACCTCGGCGAGTCCGTCGTGTCGCGCGTCGCCCCCGGCCGGTCCGGCCCGCACCGCGGCGACGATGTCGACGGTCCCGCCGTCGGTCGGCAGGTACTCGCTGTGGTGGGCGGTCAGGTCGAGCCGCAGCCCGTCCGGTGCCGTCACGCGGGGCTCCTTTCGTCGGGTCCGCCGGCCGGTGGCCGGCCGGCCACCTGCTCACCACGCCTGCCGGAAATCACCACCAGGTCACCGGCCGGTACGAGTTGGCGAGGTCCACCAGCGCGATCCGCTCCCGCCGGTCGCCGGTGTGCCCGGCCAGGGACCGGCAGGTGCGTTCGAAGACGCGGCGCAGGGTGTCCGGGTCGAGCCGGTGACCGAACAGTCGCCGGTCGGCGTACCGCCCGCCGGCCAGGTCACTGCCGAGGGCGATCCGCAGGATGTGCGCCTCGACCAGGTCGCGTTCGGCGAACGGGGGCAACTTCTCCACGACGGCCGCGGCGTCGAGCGCGGCGTCGAGCCGGTGGCCGTCCTCCGGCGCCTCCAGCAGCATCCGTACCGCGCAGGTCGCCGCCACCGTCGAGGCGCGGGACGACTCCGGCACGGTGAGCAGGACGGCGGCGGCGGCGCGCGGGCCCTCGGTGACGAACAGGCAGCGGGCCAGCCCGAAGGCGGCGGCGACCACACCCTGATCGGTCTCCCACACCCCCCGGTAGTGCGCGGAGGCCGTCGGGTGGTCGCCGGCGACCTCGCAGGCCACCGCGTACGCCAGGCGCGCGGACACCTCGCCGGGCAGCCACCCGTACACCCGCCCGAACCGGTCCCGGGCGGTGGCGCCGTCGGTGTCCACCAGGGCGGCCAGGCCCTGGTGCCACCACAGTGACCAGCCCCGCCGGTCGTCGGGGATGCCGGCGAGCAGCGGCCCCGCCTCGTCCGCCCGGCCGGCGGCGAGGTACGCCCGCACCATCCGGTAGGTGACCTCGGCGGTGTGCTCGGGGGCGGTGCCGAGCAGGGTGATCAGCTCGGCGGGCTCGGCCTGGCCGAGCGAGGCGAGGAAACCGGCCGCCGGATCGTTGCCGTCGACCAGCGGCATCGGCAGCCCGAGCACGATTTCCACCATGTCGAGGGCGTCGACGTCGGCGTGCAGGGCGAACGCGCACGCCGCCGGGCTGAACAGGGTGGACCGGGTGGGCCGGGGAATGCCGTCGGCGGCCGAGCGCACCTGCCGGCGCACCCCCCTGACCTGCTCGCGCATCTCGGCGGCGGAGCCGAACCGCTCCTCGGGTTCGACGGCGGTGGCCCGGGCCAGCAGCCGCGCGAACGGGTCGAGCGGGGCCGGCAGCGGCAACCGCAGCAGGTCCTGCCCCACCGGCAGGGGACGCAGGTCGGTCGCGCTGACCGCCAGGGTCAGCGCGGCGAGGGTGCGGCCGACCGTGTAGATGTCGGAGCGGACACTCGGTCCCGCCGGGCCGAGCCGCTGCACCTCGGGGGCCTCGAAGCCGGCCGTACCCCAGGGCGGGCTGACGGTGTTGTCGATCCGCCGGGCCGCGCCGAAGTCGACGAGCTTGAGCGGGCCGTCCGGGCCGTACCCGCCGATCAGCATGACGTTCTCGGGCTTCAGGTCGCAGTACAACCAGCCCTGGTCGTGCAGGTACTCGAAGGCGTCGAGGATCTGCACCCCGTACCCCAGCGCCTGCGGCACGTCCACGGCGGACGGGCCACCGTTCGGGCCGATGGTGCGGCGAGCGTCCTCCAGGGTGCCGCCGTTGACGTACTCCATCACCAGGTACCCGACGTCGGAGTCGGACTCGGGGCGCAGCGCGTGGGTGATCGTCACGATGCGGGGGTGGTTGAGTGCGATGAGCGCCTGCCGTTCCCCGACGAACGCCGCCGCGGCCTCCCGGTCCTCGGGGTTGCGCTGCCCCTTCAGCACCCGCCAGCTGCCGTCCATGTCCTCGTCGCGGGCGAGGAACACCCAGCCCACGCCGCCGTGCCCCAGACAGCCCTCGATCCGGTACCGGCCGGCCCGCACGTCGCCCATGGCCAGCGGTGGGGTGAACGAGTAGCGGGAGCCGCAGTTCGGGCAGTACCCGCTGACCCGGGGCACCCTGCGCCGGCATGTCGTCTGCGGGCAGTAGCGGGAATGCTCGGGCACGACGACCTGGGACAGCACCGCCTCCAGCGGGTCCCGGGCCCGGGCCGACGGGATGAGCGCCGGGCTCTCCCACGGCCGGACCCGGGCAAGCCACGGCTCGCGGGGCTGCACCGGGACGGGCCGTGGGACGCGGGACGACGGCTGCGGGACCACCGACGACGGCCGGACCACCGACAACGGCGACGGCGGCCGGACCACCGACGGCGACGGCGGGTCCGCGCCCGGCGGGCCGCCGTCGCACGGGTGGCCCCACAGCCGGCAGAAGCCGTCCTGGTCCACCGTCCCGGGGCAGTTGCGTTCCGCGCAGGAGCGGCTCGTCGGCGTCATCGGGTCACCTCGTTCACGGCCTGCTGGTAGGCGCGGACCGCCCGGCTCGCGGCGGTCACGGCGAAGCGATCGGGGCGCAGCCTGTCCCGCGCCTCGCGGTAGCTCTGTTCCAGGTCGGGGTGCTCGGCCCGGCCCTCGTCGGCGGCGCGCTGCCGGTACGCCTCCAGCCGCCCGCCGAGTTCCAGGTGGCAGCGGCCGCGCAGCCGCCGCCGGGCGGCGTCGACCTGGGCGGCGGCCCGATCGAGGGCGGTCTCCAACTCGCCGGCGGAGCCAGCCGGGTCGCCGGGCGACGCGCCGCGGGCAGCGGCGGCGCGGGCGAGCAGCCCGTCGACGTCGAGGGCGGCCACCGGGTCGCCGCCGTCACCCAGCCCCTCCCGGGCCGCCTCGGCCGCGAGCTCCCGCAGGCGCTTCACCGACGAGCACAGCCGCCGCTCCCCGGACGTCCGCCGGTCCGGGTCGCCGGGGGCCGGGGCGAGCGCCCGGGGTACGGCGGCCAGGTCGTCCGCGAGGCCGTCCAGCGCGTCGCGCCAGGGGCCGGGACGGGCGCAGCCCACCGGGTCCGCCGCGGCCTCCCGCTCCAGCCCGGCGAGCCGGACGGCGGGTACGTCCGGCGCCGTCGGGCCCCGGTCGGCCGCCCCGGCCCGGTGCCGCGGGTCCGCGACCTCCTTGCGCAGCCGGTCGAGGTCGGCCTCCACGAACCGCACGGCCGCGCGGTACGCGTCGACGAGCCGGCGGATCGTGGCCCGGCGTTCCCGGGCCGCCGCGACGATCTCGTCGAGGGACAACCGCTCCGTCCGGGGCGCCTCCCCCGTGGCGGAGGTGAACGTGACCTCGATCGGGTCGGTGAGCAACCGGGCGAGGCGGTCGTTCCGCCGCACCGCCGGGTCGGGGCCGTCGTCCATCGGGTCGAGGGCCAGCGACAGGCAGCCGAGCACGTGCAGCTCGTCCCAGGCCGCGTTCTCCGTCCCGGCGGTGACGCCGGTGAGCGGGGCGCGGAACTCCCCGGTGATCAGCGCCTGCGCCTCCAGCAGCCACTCGGCGGCCAGGCCGTGCGCGGCCCGCACCGCGTCGAGCCGATCGCCGTCCGGCATCACGCCCCGCCCCTCACCCGGGCGGCCACGACGTGACCGGCGGGCCCGGTGTCGGCTGCCCCCGGTCGGGGTGGTCGGCGAGCCACTGCCGGTGGGCCGTCGACCACACCCCGGAGGCGCGGGTGGACTCCAGGACATGGTTGACGAACCGGGCCAGCTCGAGGCTGTCCGGGTTGTCCCGGGCGAACGCGAAGGCGTGCGGCTCGTCGGTGAACCAGGTGCACGGCCGCCTGCCGTCGTGGTAGCGGCAGAACTGGGCGTTGTCCCGGGGCGCCTCGGTCACCAGCACGGTGTCGGGCGTCATCCGGGTGAAGCCGAGGAGGATGTTCTCGTCCGTGCTGACCGCGTCGACCTGCCCCTGGCGCAGCATGACCAGGCAGTCGATCGGGTGGGCCGCCTGCACCGGCACCGGGCGGGCGCCGTCGGCCGTGCGGTAGCCGGCGATCGCCGCGAGCGAGGTGGTCCGCGCCGCCGCGCAGACCCGACGGCCGCCGAGCTGCTCGATGCCCGCGTACTCCGGCCGGCCGCCGACGCGTCGGACCAGCGCGGTCTGGCCGGAGTCGAGGTAGTCGTTGGAGAAGATGACCTGCTTCGCCCGCTCGCAGCTCGCCGTCAGCGAGGTGGCGATGAGGTCGACCCGGTCCGGGTGGTCCGGTGCCAGCATCTCGAAGGCGCCCTGCCCGGGCGGCACCACCTTGAAGGTGATCCGCTTGCGCGGCTCCTCCCCCGGCCAGATGGCCCGGGCCACCGCCAGCAGGAGGTCGATGTTGAAGCCCTCGAACTGCTGCGTCTCGGCGTTCCAGTGGCTCATCGTGGCGTCGGACGGGTCGACGCCCGCGACCAGGCCCTGCCCCGACGCCCGGTCGCGGATCACCCGTGGCGGGGTGCCGCTCGGGGCGAAGCTGCTGCGCACCGTGCAGATGGCGTTGGCCGCCCCACCACCGGTGGCGATCCGCTGCACGCCCGAGGGCACCGCGGTGGGTACGGCGGCGGAGTCCGGCGGGACCGCCGTGCACGCCGCCACCGCCAGCAGCAGGACGCCCGCCAGCACGGCCCGGGCGGCCACCGGGCCGCCGCCGGGGCGGGCCGCCGAGCGCCTCGTCACCCGTGTCGTCATCGATTCCCCCGCCCCTCTCACCGGTACTCGGCCAAGCGTTGCCGCAACCCGACGACGACCGCGGCGCCGGCGAGCAACACGACCCACGCAGCGAGCCCACCGAACTGGCGCGGCGTCGCCGGCAGGCCGCCCACGTGGCCGGCGACCACCTTGTCGCCCTCGTCCAGCCGGCTGGTGAGGGCGGCGGTCGCCGCGTCGAAGGACTCCCCGGCGGGCCCGGCGTCCAGCACCGCGTCCATGGCCCGGCGGAACGCGTCCGGTTCCTGGCTCTGCCGGGCGGTCCACACGGCGGTCAGGGTGGTGCAGTCCACCCCGTCCGGGACGTCGCAGAGCCGCCGGCCGTCGAAGTCCTCGTGGTGGCCCACCGGGTCGACGCTGCCGCCGAGCCCCAGGTAGACGTCCGCGCGGCCGGCCAGCAACGTGCCGAGCCGCTGCTGGGTGGCGCTCTGCTCGTCCACGGCCCGCGCCAGCTCGGGGAATCGGCTGTCGGCGGCCGGCCAGTGCGACCACGAGGCGACGGCCAGGGCCAGGACGGCCACGACGCCCGCCGAGGCGACGAGCAGGCCGGCGTTGAGCCGGCGGCGGGTGCGCCGCCACAGCCACCACTGCACGGCCCCGAGCGCTGCCAGGGTCAGCAGCGGCATCAGCAGAGAGGCGGCCACCCACCACCGGGCGTCGACCCGGGCCTCCCGCAGCAGCCTGGTGTCGTAGTCCCACAGGGTCTGGGCGGCGGTCAGCAGCTCGGTGGACAGGTAGTGGGACGCCTCCCGCGCGTACGCGGAGGCGAGCACCCCCTGGTTGGCAGCCGTCCCCGGCCCGTCGGCCACCGCCAGCGCGTCGGAGATGATGCGCTGGTAGACCTGCAACCGGGCGGCGATCGTGGCCAGCTTCGCCAGTCGGTCCGGGTCGTCGACCGCCGCGCCCATCGAGGCGTTCAGCGCGTGCTCGACCTCCTGGATCTTCCGCTGGTAGTCGGCCCTCAGCCCGGCCGCCCGTTCCTCCCGGGGCGGCAGTAGGAAGACGGCGCTGGCGGCGACGTCGGCGTCGGCCAGGCCGACGTAGATCTGGCGGGCGCTCGTGCCGGTCCGCACGGCGGACGCGGCGGACCGTTCGCCCAGCGTGGTCGCCGGACCGCCCGCGCGCAGGGCCACCACGGCCGTGGCGAACAGCAGGGACGCGAGGAGGAGCCCGTGGAGCACGATCCGCGCGGGGGTCGTGCGGAGCGGGTCCCGCCAGCGCGACAGGCCGGCCCGGCCCGGCTGGGCCGCGCCACGGGTCAGCGTCGCGGTCGACGTCTCGGCCCTGCGTCCGGCTTCCACACGTACGGTCATCCGCGCCCCCGTCCGCCCCCGCCGCACGCTGCCTCCGGCTCGCCGGCCGCGTCTGGCCGGCGCGGATGGACACCGGCGGGGAAGATCCAGGATGGCAGAGCAGCCGGGTGGCCGGCCGCACCATGTCCGGTATCCGACCGGGCCGACAAAGTGGACGTCAGCCGACGCTGCGGGTGCAGCCGTTGAACAGGGCGAAGTCGCGGCACTGGCCGCCGCCCCGGCATGGCGTCGCCCGGCAGCGATTCCCGCCTATCCGGCGTCGGCCGCGCCCGAACGCTTGGCGACGATTACCGCGACGCCGTCGAGCACCCGCTGGAGGCCGAACTCGAACGCGTACTCCGGCCCGTACGCCGCACCGTGCGCCTCCCCCGCCGCCGAGCCCACCCGGGAGGCCGTCGGATAGCTGCCCGACTTCATGAACCTCTCCAGCCAGGGGGCATGCGACTGCCACCACTGGCCGTCCGTCATGCCGGTCTCGCGCTCCAGGTCGGCCACGTCCAGCGCGGCCCGCGCCGCGCTCTTGACGTGCCCGAGGACCAGGGTGAGCACGGCGTCCATCTCCACGTCGTCGAGGCCGATGCCAGCCACGGTGCCCAGCTCGTAGTCGTACTTGGCGAGCATGTTCGGGCCGAGCACGGGCCGGCTGGTCTCGGCGCGCAGCAGCCACGGGTGGGCGCGGTAGAGCCCCAGGTTCTCCCGGGCGACCTGTTCGAGTCGGGCCCGCCAGCCGCCGGGGGCGTCCACCGGGCGCCCGATCTCGCCGTAGAGCGTGTCGACCATGACGTCGAGCAGCTCCGCCTTGCCCGGCACGTACGTGTAGACCGACATCGTCCCGACGCCCAGCGCCTCGCTGACCCGGCGCATGGTGAGCGCGTCGATCCCCTCGGCGTCGGCGATCTCGATCGCCGCCCGGACGATCCGGTCGACGCTGAGCCCCGGCCCGGCGCTGCGGCTGGTCGGCTCCCGGGTGCGCCAGAGGATGGCCAGGCTGCGGGCGGGGTCGATCTTGCCCTTGCGCTCGTTCGGCATAGTGCCGCCATCCTATCCAGGGCATACGGTACGACGTACCGCCCCGGATCGCTCGGCCGGCTAGCGCCCGATGGCCGCGTAGCGGGCCTCGGTTTCGGCCTTCTGCGGCCCCCACCACCACTCGTTGCCCCGGTACCAGTCGATGGTGGCGGCCAGCCCGTCGGGCAGCTCCGCCCAGCGGGGCCGCCAGCCCAACTCCCGGCGGATCTTCCCGCTGTCGCAGGCGTAGCGCAGGTCGTGGGCGGGGCGGTCCGGCACGCTGTCGAAGTCGTCGACGGGCCGGCCGAGCAGCGTCAGGGTCAGCTCCACCAGGGCCCGGTTGCTCCACTCGGCGCCGGATCCGATCAGGTACGTCTCGCCGACCCTGCCGGCGTCGAGGATCAGCAACACCGCGTCGTTGTGGTCGTCGACGTGGGTCCACTCCCGCACGTTCTCGCCGGTGCCGTAGAGCTTCGGTCGCCGCCCGATCAGCACGTTGGTGATCTGCCGGGGCAGGAACTTCTCCACGTTCTGGTACGGCCCGTAGTTGTTCGCGCAGTTCGACAGCGTCGCCCGGACCCCGTACGACCGGGCCCAGGCCCGGACCAGCAGGTCCGAGGCCGCCTTGGTGGCCGAGTACGGGCTCGACGGGTCGTACCGGGTCTCCTCGGTGAACGCCTCGCCGCCGTGCAACGGCAGGCTGCCGAACACCTCGTCGGTGGAGACGTGGTGCAGCCGCCGGTCGTGCCGGCGGACCGCCTCGAGCAGCACGAAGGTGCCCTCGATGTTGGTCCGCAGGAACGGGATGGGGTCCTGGAGGGAGTTGTCCACGTGGGACTCGGCGGCGAAGTGGACCACCGTGTCGCAGTCCCGGACGAGGCCGTCGACCAGGTCGCCGTCGCGGACGTCGCCGTGGACGAAGGTGATCCGGTCGCCCACCTCGGCGAGGTTGTCCCGGTTCCCGGCGTAGGTGAGCGCGTCGAGGACGGTCAGCCGCAGGTCCGGCCGGGCGGCCAGCGCCCGGTGGACGAAGTTGGCGCCGATGAACCCCGCACCCCCGGTGACCAGCATCTGCTCCATGCCGCGACGCTAGCCGACGGGTCTCGAGGCCGGGTCGAAGTCCGTCACCTGCCGCCGGCGGGCCGGTGACGCGGCCACGCCCGCACTGCGCCTGGGCGACGGCGGCGACCCGGCCGGTGTCGTCAGGCCGCCGGGGTGCTCGTGCTGCGGGTGTAGCCGTTGAGCAGGGCGTAGTCGCGGCACTGGCCGCCGCCGCCACCGGCCCCGTCGAGCGTGGTGCCCGCCTTCCGGCAGGTGGCTCGTAGGCTGATCACCCGGCCGGCGCGGACCTCGATCGGCGACACCATGTGGTAGTCGAGGTCCCGGAAGTTGTTCAACGCCACGGTGA
This sequence comes from Micromonospora sp. CA-111912, assembly GCF_050948415.1. NCBI lineage: Bacteria > Bacillati > Actinomycetota > Actinomycetes > Micromonosporales > Micromonosporaceae > Micromonospora > Micromonospora sp. CA-111912. The sequence continues at coordinate 2,097,004 of NZ_CP192007.1, read as the reverse complement.
GCACCGTCGTCCCGTCCACCACCAGCTCCAGCCGTCCCTCGTCGCCCTGCGGGTTCTGCAGGAAGATGTCGGTCAGCACGAACACCCGGCGGGACGCCACGGTGTACTGGTCGGTGCGGGTGGCGCCCTTCGCGGCGGTGACCGCGAGCCGACGGCTGAAGGACTGCCCGCCCGCCGGGATACCCGGCACGGGGGCGCTGGGCGTCGCCGACGGCGGCAGCGGCGGGTTGCTCGGGGTCGGCCCCGACGGGCGAGGGCTGGCGGACGCGCCGCCGAGCGCCCGCTGGGCCTTGTCGTCGGCCTGCTGGGCCCGGCTGTCGGCGGCGCTGGCCTGCTGCGCCACCGGGGCCACCTGCTCCTGGGCGACCTCCTCGGCCAGGGACTTCACCGTCGGCCGCAGCAGCGTGTACCACAGGCCGGCGCCGAGCAACGCGAGGACCACCAGCGCGGCGAGGATCCGACCCATCCCCTGCGGCAGCAACGGCTCCTGCACGGTCGCCGCGTCCAGGGTGGCCGGGGGCGTCTCCTCCGAGACGACCGCGACCTGGAAGGGCAGCGTCACCGGGTGACCGCGCCACCGCAGCCGGCGCGCGCGGACCCGCACCTGGACGAAGGCCGCCTCACCGGGGGCCACCGCGAGTTGCGGCGGGCGGACCGCGACGCGGAGCCGGTTGTCCGGGTCGCTGCCGGCCAACGTCAGCCCGAGCGGCGTGTTACCCAGGTTGGACACCGACAGCTCGTGCCGGCCGCCCCAGCGCCCCCGCGAGGTGCGCGGCAGGATCTCGGGGGCGATCTCGGCGAACGGCAGCACCCGCACCGTGGCTTCCGGAACGACCTGACCGTCCGGGTTCTCGGCCGGGGTGACCCGCACCGCGAAGGGCCGCTCGCCGGCCACCACCTGCGGCGACCGGGGTGGCTGGAAGCGGATCACGACCGTCTCGGCCGAGCCGGGGTAGACCGAGACGGTGGGCGGCTCGGCGTGGGCCCAACCGGCGGCGTCGCCCAGCACCTCGAGCACGTACGCCTCGACGATCGGGCCGGCGTTGCGGACCTCCAGCCGGCAGCTCGCCTCGCCGCCCGGGCTGACCTCGACGAGGTCGGTGTCCAGGTTCGCGTCGGTGGTCATGGCGCGACTCTAGGTGGATGCCCACCCGTTCAATCCGCCGTGGAGGAAGACCTTGGGGCAACGCGGGAGGGCCGTTAAGCCCACGTTGACTGCACGATTGGTGCGGCGGGCGATACTCGGCGTCACCGATCGTCCCAGCGCACCGGGGGTGCTCATGCGACGCGTACCAGTCCACCTGTCCTCCACCGATGTCATCTCGCGCGCCGGGGTGGTCAGTCAGCTTCGGCCCCGGCCGGAGGTGCTGCTGCTCGACGACGCCGAGGCCGACCGGGCCGAGGTGGCGGTGATCATCACAGACGGCATCGACGAGTCGTCCCTGCGGACCCTGCGTGCGACGCGCAGCCGGGGCACGCCCGCGCTGGTGCTGGTGGTGACCCAGGTCGACGACGCCGGGCTGGTCGCCGCCGTGGAACACGGCGTCGCGGGGATCGTCCGCCGGTCGGAGGCCAGCGCGGACCGCCTCGTCGCGGTGGTCCGGGCCGCTGCGGCGGGCGAGGGCGCCGTCCCGCCGGACCTGCTCGGCCGGCTGCTCCAGCAGGTCGGTGCGCTGCAACGGGAGGTGCTCGGGCCGCGCGGGCTGACCTTCTCCGGGCTGGCCGACCGGGAGGTGGAGGTGCTTCGCCTGGTCGCCGACGGCTTCGACACCGCCGAGATCGCCGCGAAGCTCTCCTACTCGCAGCGGACCATCAAGAACATCCTGCACGACGTGACGAACCGGCTGCACCTGCGCAACCGCTGCCACGCCGTGGCGTACGCGCTGCGCAACGGCCTGATCTGAGCCGCGCTGCCTTATCGGGCAGGCCGCACTGCCCGCAGGCCGGCACCGACCGCCGCTACCCGCCCCGCCGGGGGTCGACACGGTGGGGACAGGGGTGACCACGGGGAGGTGTCGTGCGCTGGGGCAACCGCCGCTGGGGAGTCATGGTGCTCGGGCTGGTGGCCGGGTCGGCGCTCGCCGCGCCCGCGCCACCCGCGCCGCCCGCCCCCACGCCGCCCGCACCGGCGCCGGCCCCGCCGGACGCCGAGGTGGGCTACCGGCTGGGCTACCGCAGCGAGGAGCGCCCGACCCCGGTGGTGAGCGCGGATGCCACCGGCACGCCCCGTCCGCTGCTGTCCGAGAACGAGCGCGGCGACGCCGAGCGGGACGTCGACGCGCGCGCCGGCCGGCTGGTCTGGGTGGGGCGGCGGGCCACCCCCGGCGGTGCCGACCGTGGCGGAGGGCTCTACCTGCGCCGCCCGGGCGGGTCGCCGGTGCGGCTGGTCGGCGGCCCCGGCACGGTCGCCCACCCCGCCCTGTCCCCCGACGGCCGGCAGGTCGCGTTCACCAGCGACCGGGCCGGCAACGCCGACATCTGGGTGGTCCGGGTCGACGGCTCCGGGCTGCGCCGGCTCACCGACCACCCGGCCGAGGACAGCTGGCCGACCTGGTCGCCGGACGGGGCCCGGATCGCCTTCGGCAGCACCCGGGGCGACCCCGCCGGGGACGTCTGGGTGCTGCCGGCCGGGGGCGGTGCCGCGGTCCGGGTGACCGACGGCCCGGCCACCGAGGGACAGCCCGCGTGGTCCCCGGACGGCGCGCGGATCGCCTTCACCACCACCCGGTTCGCGCCGGCGGCCGACCCGGCCTTCCGCACGGTGGCCACCGTGGCCCCCGGCGGCGGCCCGGTGACCCGCGCGGTGCCGGGCCCCCGGGACGCCGCGGAGCCGGCCTGGTCCCCCGACGGCACGCGGATCGCCGTCACCTCCACCCGCGACGACCCCGCCGGGGACGTGTACGTCGCCCGGGCCGGCCGGGTGACCCCGGTCGCCACCGGCCCGCTGCCCGAGCACGAGCCCGCCTGGCGGGGCGGCGACCTGATCTGGACCGCCACCGAACTGGCCGACACCAGCGACGTGTGGACCGCCGACGCCACCGGCGGGGACCGCCGCGACCACACCGCCCGGCCCGGTCTGTCGGAGACCGGGCCGGCGTTCAGCCCCGACGGCACCCGGCTCGCCTACAGCGCCGACCAGCCCGGCGGCGGGGCCCGGGTCGTCGTCGCCGACGCCTCGGGCGCCGACCCGCGCGCCCTCGCCCCGCCCGGCACCGCCGAGGAGGACCGGGACACCGACCCGACCTGGTCCCCGACCGGCGAGGCGGTCGCGTTCACCCGGCAGCCGTCGGACGACGACCCCTCGCGGATCCTGGTCGTCGCGGTCGCCGACGGGAGGCTCCTCGCCGAGGTGCCGATGCCCCCGCACCTGATCGGCCGCGACGCCGAGCCTTCCTGGTCGCCGGACGGCCTGCGGCTCGCGTTCTCCCGGCTGGCCACCCCCCGGCGCAGCGACCTGGCGGTGCCGAGGGTGGATCGGCCGGCGCTGCCGGGCACCTCGTTCACCGTGGAGCAGTCGCTGCCCACCCCACCGATCCCGCCCCGCCCCGACATCGTCTTCCTCGTCGACGACACCGCCTCGATGTCCCGGCCCGGGGAGGGCGGGGCGAGCGTGATCAGCCAGCTCAAGGCCCGGCTCTCCGATGTCATCGGGAACGTGCGGGCGAGCCAGCCGGACGCCTGGTTCGGCCTGGCCACGTTCAGCGGGCGCGGCGGCGAGGGGGAGTACGACCCGGACATGTACCTGCCCCGCCAGCCGCTGACCAAGGACGACGCGGCCGTGGACGCCGCCGTGCAGCGGCTCACCGCGCAGAGCCCGTACGGCACGGAGAACTGGTTCTACGCGTTGCGGCAGCTCGCCGGCAACGACCGGATCGGGTTCCGCCCGGACACCAGCCGGATCGTCGTGCTGATCAGCGACACCTACAGCCTCGACAAGACCACGCCCCAGGGCGTCCCGATCTCGACGGAGACCCTGCTAGGGCAACTCCAGGCCGAGAAGATCGCCCTGATCGGGGTGCCGATCAAGAGTTCCGCTGGGGAACTGGGGCTTGACGGGGACCACGTGGCGACGGAACTCACCGGTGCAACGGGTGGGGTGTTGACGAAGGACAGCGCCCCGGACAAGATGATCGAGGCGATCATCGAGGCCATCGGGAAGCTGAAGGTCACCGTCAGGCCGAGCGCCACCTGCGACGACGGCCTCTCCGTCGCCTTCGACCCGGACCCGGCGAGGGTGGACGCCGGCACGCCGGCCAGGTTCACCGAGACCGTCTCCGTCGCGCCCGGGGCAATCCCCGGGTCCGTGCTGCGCTGCACGCTGCGCTTCGACCTCGACCCGCCGGAGGCCGGGTCGGACGCCGTGCAGGAGCTGATCGTCCGGGTCGCCCAGCCCGGCCTGCCGCTGGTCCGGGTCGACGACGTGCAGGTCGCCCCGACCGGGCCGACCGGTGCCCAGGTGACCTACCAGGCCACGGCCGTGGACGCGGCGGACCGGCCGCTGCCCGTGCGCTGCGAGCCGCCGTCGGGCTCGCGGTTCCCGATCGGGCAGACCGTGGTGACCTGCCGGGCCACCGACCTGGCCGGCCGCACCGGCGCCGACACTGCGCTGATCATCGTGTCCGACCCGCAGCTCACCGGCACCCGGATCTGGCTCGCCCGGCTCGACGGCACCGGCACCGGTACCGGCACCCTGACCGTCACCGACCAGACCGACCTCAGCGCCCGGATCGGCGACGGCTGCCCGGCCCGCGAGACGGACCGGTCGCCGGCCTGGTCCCCGGACGGGGCCGCGATCGCGTTCGCCGACAGCAGCCGCCCCGCCGACCTGTGCGTGGTCGCGCCCGACGGCTCCGCCGCCCGGCACCCGCTCACCCCCGGAGACCGGGACGGCCGTTGGGTGGCGGACCCGGCGTGGTCCCCGGACGGCCGGCGGATCGCGGTGACCCTCCAGGGGTCCGAGGAGCCGCCGGACATCGTCGTCCTGTCCGGCGCGGGTGGCCCGCCGACGACGGTCATCCGGCAGGTCGGGTCGGAGCCGGCGTTCCAGCGCCTGCCGTCGCCGGACCTCACCCTCACCGTCTCGGTCGGCAACCAGCCGGCCTACCTGGGCGGCGACCCGGTCCCCGTCACCTTCACCGTGCGCAACGCCGGTCGCCTGCCGGCCGACAACGTCTGGCTGGACGTCACCCCGCCCACCCCGCTGCTGCCGCCGATCAGCGCCGACCCGCGCTGCGGGGCCGGCCGCCGGCTCTGCCTGCTCGGCGCGCTCGGCCCCGGCGGGCAGCAGGTGGTCAGGGTCGTGCTGCCCGCGCGGGCAGCGGTCGTCGCGGCGGTCGCCGGGCGGCTCACGGCGACCGTACGGGAGGTGTCGGCGACCCGCACGGCGCAGGCGCCGGTGCAGGTGATCGCGCCGCGGCTGCGCGTCGACCCGGCGATCGGGCCACCCGGGTTCGTGACCGCCGCCGTGGGCACCGGCTTCCCGCCCGGGGCGACGGTGCGGCTGCGCTGGCAGCCCGGCATCACCGCCATCCCGGACACGGTGACCGCCGACGCTGACGGCAGCTTCCGTACCCAGGTGCTGGTGCTGCGCAAGGACGAGCTGGGCCCGCGCGAGCTCGCCGCCGCGCGGGTCTCGGGAGGCCGCGCCTTCGGGCCGGTGCGCGCCACCGAACCGTTCCTGGTGGTGCCGCGCGGGCTCGACCCGCCCTTCCGGGGCAGGTGGTGAGCGGGTGATCCACGAGATCGACGACGCGCTGCGCCGGTTGGTCCGCGACGAGGCCCTGCCCGGTTCCGGCGTGGACATCGTGCTCGAAGCGCCGACGAAGGAGTGGGCGGCCCGGCGCAACGCCCCCACTGTCAACGTCTACCTCTACGACATCCGGGAGGACCTGCGCCGCCGGTCCCGGGGCCTGGTCAACGAGTACGACGAGCGCGGCCAGGTGGCCCGGCGGGTCGCCCCGCCCCGCTACATCAAGCTGTCCTACCTGGTCACCGCGTGGACCCAGCGCCCCGAGGACGAGCACCGCCTCTTGTCGTCGCTGCTGCTGTGCTTCCTGCGCCTCGACGCGCTTCCCCCGGCGGTGCTGGCCGGCTCGGTGGCCGCGATCGGCATGCCGGTGCCGATGACCGTGGCGCTGCCGCCGCCGGAGGACCGGGCCTTCGCCGACGTGTGGACCGCGCTCGGCGGGGAGCTGAAGCCCTCGCTCGACGTGGTGATCAGCACGCCGGTGGACAGCGGCCGGGTGGTCGAGGCCGGCCCGCCGGCCCGCGACGGCATGGTGGCCGAGGTCGCCGACCGGGCCCGCGACGCCGCCGGGGACCGGGTCCGGCACCGGCCGACCCCGGCCGGGAGCTGAGCCGTGGCCCGGGGGTCGCCGACGCTGCTGCGCCGTCTCCAGCGGGTGGAGCTGGCGGTACGTGCTGCGGTGACGACCCGCCGCGAGTCCGACCCGCAGCCCGACGACCCCTTCCGGGGGCTGTACCTGTCCGACGAGGCGGTCGACGCCGCCCTCGACGCCGGCCGGGAGCCTTTCCACCCGTGGCCGGGCGATCCGGCCGATGCCTCGGCAAGGGCGTCGGCCGGATCGGGGCCGGCGGCCGGGCCCGGACTGACGCCGGCCGGGGCCGGGCCGACGCCGGCCGGGGCACCGGCCGGGCTCGAGGGAACCGGGCGGGAGGCCGGGCCGGACCGGTTGGCGGCGCTGGCCCGGGCGGCGGGGCTGACCCCGCTGGACGAGGCGCTGCTGCTGGTGGCCCTCGCCCCGGACGTGGACAGCCGGTTCGAGCTGTTCTACGGGTACCTCAACGACGACGTGACCCGCCGCCGCCCCTCGGTCGGGCTGGCGCTGCGGCTGTGCGGGCTGCCCGAGGCCGCCGCGCCGGCCCGGCTCCGGCTCGCCGCCGGGACGCCGCTGATCGACCTGGCGCTGCTGCGCGTCGACTCCCCCGACCGGCCGGTGCTCAGCCGCGGGCTGTGGGTGCCCGACCGGGTGGGCGGCTGGCTGCTCGGCGCCGACGCCCCCGAACCGTCGCTGGTCGGGTTCGCCGAGCCGGTCGACGCCGCCGGGCCGCCGCCGCCCGGCGCCGAGCAGCTCGGCCGGTCCGGGGCGCGGCTGGCGTACCTGCGGGAGAAGCCGGGCGGCAGCGCGACGGCCCTCGCGGTGGCCGCCCTCGACCAGGCCGGACGCGGCGCGCTCGCCGTCGACCTGCCCCGGCTCGCGGCCGACCCGCAGGCGGCGGAGCTGGCCACCGTGCTGGTCCGGGAGGCCCTGCTCACCGGGGCGGGACTGGTCGTCGGGCCGGTGCGGGGCGACGAGCCGTGGACGGTCTGGTCCCGGCTCACCGCCGGTGAGGTTCCGGTGCTGGCGTACGGGACGCAGCCGTGGGACCCGGCGTGGACGGCCAGCGCGCCGGTGCAGGTCGACGTGGTGCCGCTGAGCGCCGCCGAGCGGGCCGAGGTGTGGCGGGCCGCGCTGCCCGGCCCGGTCGCCGACGGGCTCGACCCGGCCGCCGCCACCGCCCAGTTCGTCCTCGGCGCCCCGGCGATCCGGCGGGCCGCCTCGGTGGCCGTCCAACTCGCCGCCGCCACCGGGGACCCTGTCGGCGCGGCGCACCTGCGCGCGGGTGCGCGTACCCAGAACGCGGCCGGCCTGGAGCGGCTGGCCCGGCGGATCGTCCCGGAGGTCGGCTGGGACGACCTGGTGCTACCGCCGGGGACGCTGTCGCTGCTGCACGAGCTGGCCGGCCGGGCCCGGCACCGGGACCTGGTGTTGCGCGGGTGGCGGATGCGCCCCGGCGGCGGGCGCGGGCACGGGGTGGCCGCCCTGTTCGCCGGGGACTCGGGCACGGGCAAGACGATGTCCGCCGAGGTGGTGGCGGGCAGCCTCGGGCTGGACCTGTACACGGTGAACCTGGCCACGGTGGTGGACAAGTACGTCGGTGAGACGGAGAAGAACCTGGAGCGGATCTTCGGCGAGGCCGCCGGGGTCAACGGCGTGCTGCTCTTCGACGAGGCGGACGCGATCTTCGGCAAGCGCTCCGAGGTCCGCGACGCCCACGATCGGTACGCCAACATCGAGAGCGCGTACCTGCTGCAACGGATGGAGACCTTCGACGGGCTGGCGGTGCTGGCCACGAACCTGCGGGCCAACCTGGACGAGGCGTTCACCCGCCGCCTCGACGTGGTGGTCGACTTCCCGGTGCCCGACGAGGCGGCCCGGAAGGCGCTGTGGGACCGCTGCCTCGGCGACCGGGTGCCCCGCGCCCCCGACGTGGACCTGGGCTTCCTGGCCGAGTCGTTCGAGCTGGCCGGCGGGCACATCCGCTCGGCCGCGGTGACCGCCGGGTACCTGGCCGCCGGGGCGGGGCGGCCGGTGGGGATGGCCGAGCTGATCGGCGCGGTGGGCCGGGAGTACCGCAAGCTCGGCCGGCTGACCCTGGAGAGCGAGTTCGGCCCCTACCTGGGGCTGGCGGTGTGAGACCGGCACCCGGCGGCGGGAGATCTTTGCCGGACGCGGGAACGTCACTCCCAGACGGTGACCCGGACGGTGAGCTGCTTCTCGACCGCCCTGCTCACCACCAGCAGCGCGTAGCGCCCCTCCGAGGTGACCACGCAAATTCCCCGGCGCTCCAGCAGCCGATCCCCGACCGGGCGGGCGGACGGCTGCCCGTACCCCGCCCGGACACAGTCGGCGCGCTGCCACGGGCCGGTGCCCGGCAGCGACGCCGCGTACCTCGGGTCCGCACGGCTGACGACGGCGTCGTTGCTGGCGTCGGGCCACCATGAGGCGTACCCGACGTCGCGGTTGGAGCCCCAGTCGTCCTTGGTCGGGTTCCAGTCGGCGGCCGTCGAGTCCAGGTCGTACGCCGTGTAGTCGGCCATGACCAGCGTTCCGCTCCGCCGCACCCGCGCGGAGACAGCCGCCTCGTTGCTCGGCGGGGGCGGTTTCGGCTTCGACGTCGGGTCGGGCCTCGACGTGGGCCCGTCGGACGGGGGCCCGGTCGGGTCCCAGATCGGCTCGGGAGGAAGCGGCGGGCCGTCCGACGGCGAGCCGTCCGGTGCCGGGCCGACCGATGACGGGTTGACCGGTGCCGGGCTGACCGATGACGGGCTGACCGACGGTCCCGGGGCCTGACCACCGGCGACCGCCACGGGCGTCACGGACCCGGAGGCGCTCGGGGTCGGACCGACCCAGCGATCCACCAGTCCGGTGCCCTTCGCCCACAGGGCGGCGACGACGAGCGGGACGACCGCCGAGATGACGGCCGCCTTGAGCCCCCAGCCCTGCATCCAGGACCGGCGGCCCGGTTCGCGGGCGCCCGAGCGCGGTCGCCGCGACGGCACGCGACGCCCCGATCGACGCAGGATCATGAGCTCTCCCGTCCAACATAGACAGTTGCCCGGACCGCCGATGTTAGGTCCGTCCGGCAAGGCACGGCCGGCCCCGCGACCAAATCGGGACCGTCTGCCGCGATCGGTGTCCGCGAGTGCGCCGCCGTGGGCCGCCAGGGCGCGGCGGACTGCCTGGGTGGGCACTTCGGGCTGCCTCTACGGCTGGCCCGGCTCGCCCTGTGCCGGGGCGGCCCGACACGGGACGGTCGAGACGGGAGACCCTGCCGTGATCGCGTCGGGTCGGCCCGGCGAGGAGGCCCGGCATGCGCGGACATCGCGAGTTCGACTCTGAGGCGGCGGCACGCCCCGCCGGTGACCGGCCGTCCGGCCCCGAGCGCGACACCGACCACCTCATGTACGCCGCCGCCGGCGCCGGCCGCCCCGACGTGCTCGGCGCGTCCGGGCTGCTCGGCCTGCAACGGGCGATCGGCAACCAGGCCGTCGGGGAGCTGCTGGAGCCGGAACGCTCCCCGGTGCACAACGTGGTCAACTCCGGCGGCGGTACGCCGCTCGCCCCCGACCTGCGGGCCGACATGGAGACCCGGTTCGGCGGGCAGGACTTCGGCGACGTCCGGGTGCACACCGACGGGGCGGCGCACGAGTCGGCGAGGTCGGTCAACGCTCAGGCGTACACCGTCGGGTCGAACATCGTCTTCCAGCGCGACAGCTACGACCCGGCGTCGTCGGCGGGGCAGCACATGCTCGCCCACGAGCTGACCCACGTCGTGCAGCAGCGCAGCGGCCCCGTCGACGGCACCGAACAGGGCGGCGGGGTGAAGGTCAGCGACCCGTCCGACCGTTTTGAGCGGGAAGCCGTCGCCAACGCCGACCGGCTGATGAGCACCCCGGCCACTCCCGCCCCGGCTGCCGCCGCCCCCGTCCAGCGGGCGGTCGAGCACGAGGGGCACGACCACCCCGAGGTGCAGCGCGCCGAGGAGATGTCCGAGGAGGACGAGTCGGCGCAGACGTACGTGCAGCGGGAGGAGACCGGCGAGGAGGAGGAAGCGGAGTCGACCTCCTGACCTCGCCGGCCGTCCCGGTCGTGCGCGGGCCCGTCAGGCGACCCGGAAGGCGTACGACTTCGCGAAGTAGCTCTGCTTCCCGTCGGGGCGGACGGCGTACACACTCACGGTCTTGAACCCGCGTGACGGCGGGGTCCAGGTGACCGAGGCGGTGCCGTCCGGGCCCGCCACGACCGTCTGATACACCGAGTCACCGGTGAACTTGTACCGGTACTCGCTCACCTCGTCCCAGTTGGACGGCGGCGAGAAGACGAACGTCCCCGGCACACCGATGCCACCGGAGGCCGGCCCGCCGGCGGGGTAGACCGTGGAGGAGACGCCCGGCGGCTGGTGGTTGAAGCGCAACGACCACGACCCCTCCGAGGAGACCCAGCCGTTCGTGCTGCGGCTGCGTACCGTGAGCTGGTAACCCGTCGGCTCGTCGGCGGTGAAGGTGACCGTGGCGCTGCCGTCCGGGCCGGCCGGGACGGTCTGCTTCGTACCCCCGGTCAGCAGATACTCGTACTCGGTGACCGCAGCGACCCCGGCGTGCGGCGTGATCCGGACGGTCACCTCGTCACCCCAGTCGGGCTGGTCGCCCACCACCGTCACGGTCGGGTCGGTGTCCGGCACCCGGATCTCGTAGCGGGTCTCGGCCGACCGGTTGCCCGCCCGGTCGAGGGCACGCACCACCAGCGTGTTGAGGAAGTCCCGGGGCGGGTTCAGCGTCAGCGTCGCCGAGCCGCCCGGGATGTCGGTCTGCACGGTGCCCGGCACGGTCACCGGATCCGGGCAGACGAGTTGACCGAGGTCGCCGTAGCCGCACCCGGACACGGGGATCGACTCCCAGCCGTACGCGAAGCCGACCACGTCGGGGTTGCCGCCACCGGAGAGGGTGAACACCCCCGGCTCGCCGAGCGGGGTCGGGCCGGTGTCCGAGGTCGGATAGTTGGCCGAGGCCACCTGAACGGCCGGCGGCGCCGTGCGGTCGACGGTGAAGTAGCAGGTCCGGGACCAGGCGGAGGTGTCCAGGCCGTCGGAGGTCCGGGCCTGCCAGGCGTACGTCGTGCCGTCGACCAGCGCGGTGTCCGGCACCTGGACCGTGCTGATCCGGCCGGACCGGCCGTGCTCCTGGTTCAGTTCAACCCGTGCCGCCGGGTCGCCGACCGGCCAGACACCGACGTCGAGCCGCAGACTGTCCGAGCCGTCGGCGTCGTTGCCAACGGCCTGGAGGGTCGCGCGCTGGGCCGGCAGCATCGGGTAGGGGGCCTGCTCCCGGCACGGGAAGCCGCCGTTGTAGAGGCGACCGCCGTCAAGCGCCGGCAACGAGTTGTAGGTGACGGTCAGCTGCAACCGCTTGTACCAGTTGAGCTGGCGGCCATAGCTGAGGTCGCTCTCGTGCTGCGCCGACACCCGCAGCTCGATGGTGATCCGCCCGTCGTCCTCGCGGGCGTCGTCGAGGGCCGCCGCCGAGACGTCGAACGCCAGATCCGTCGGGCAGTACGCCGAGTCGCCCGCCTCGTCCAGCTTCTCGATCCCCGCCGGGGCACCCGCCCAGGTCGGCGTCTGCGTTACCGCTGCGGTACGCCAGACCTCGATGTCCCGCTTCGGGCACTGCGCCGCGCTCTGCTCGCGGAGGTACAGCTTGCCGCCGATGACCTGCCGCGCGGTGAAGCCGGTCAGGTCGAAGGTGGCGTAGACCCGGGACGTGTGGAGCTGACTCGCCCCGTCCTGCCAGGTGCCCAGCGGGGCGTTGGTGTCGCCCTCCCACTCGTGGGCGACCTGTGCGTCGGCGGAGTCGGTGTAGCCGATGTGCATCGGTATCTGACTCTCGTGGTGGGGAGCCGCGGAGGCCGCTCCTGCGGCCGACACGACGGCGAGCCCGCCGGCACCGACCACCGCGACCAGGGCAGCAGCCAACCTCCGGCCCAAAACTGACGATCTCAAGGAGACAACCTTTCCCCGTATGCCTGCGAACCCGAAATGACGCAGCGCATCGACGATCGTATGGATCTCTGGTTGCGTCGTCCACGCCTTTAGCCGTCGGCCGGCATCTCGCGAATCTGCCTCCTGGGTTTCCTGGTGGAGCGGACAGTCGAGGGTCCGACCACGCGAGCGCTGCCCCATCGGGCAACTTTCGCGGCACTCCCAAGAGGCCGCACGGTCAGTGACCAGTGACTCCGAGTGTCGGACGCTCGTTTCCACGGTGAACTGACGATGGCGTGCCCGGCCCGGGAGGTACAGCGTGAAGGCGCCGGCCGAGGAACGAGGTGCGGAACGCGCTCCGGTACGCCCGGCAGCGCCTGCACCGGCCCGGGCGGCTGATGACTCCGACGCCACGACCGCAGCACACCGAGGCCCTGGGGCGCGTCCCTTGAGCCCGGCCGTCGCCCAACGGTTGCAGGCAACAGCCGGCAACCGGGCGGTGTCCGCCCTGGTGGCGCAGCGCAGGGCGGCTGGATCGGCCGCGCGGCGATCGCCGACCACCGCCCGATCGACTTTCGGCGGCAGGGCATCGAAGACGGGTTCGACATCGTCCTGCTCCTCGGCAACGGTCCAGCCGACGACGGCACCAGCGACCGGTGGTGCCGGTCCGGAGGTTGTCGACCCGTCGGTTCACGTACCGGTGCAGCGGCTGGCGACCGACGCCGGTCCCGTCCACCGCCCCGGGCCGCAAGCCGACCCGAAGTTCGCCGCGCTGAAGGCGGACGTGCGGGGCAAGCAGCAGGTCCTCGGCGCACACCCGCCGGCAACGTCGGAGGCGTCGAAGGCGCAGGGCGCGGCGAAGGCGCCGCAGGACGACAAGGAGGCCCAGGGCAAGGCGGCGAACGCGGAGAAGATGAACGCCGCCAAGCCCGGCGAGTTCGACAAGGCCGCGTTCGTGCGCTCGGTCAACGAGGCGATCGCGGCGCAGGCGCCGAAGAACCTCGACGAGGCCGACAAGTTCGGCGACTCGGGCAAGGCCGACGCGGTCAAGGGGCAGGTGCAGGGCCAGGTCACCGACGGCAAGAAGGCCTCGGCCAACACGATCGAGACCACGACCAAGGCTCCGCCGGACACGTCCCAGGCGGTCGACAAACCCGTCACGCCCCTGGTGGCGGACAAGCCCCCCGCTACTCCGGGGATGCCGGACCCGGCGAAGGCCGTACCGGACAAGGCGCCGCCGGCTGCGACGGACCTCTCCGGCGGGCCGAAGCAGGTCGACCAGCAGATGGCCGACGCGCAGGTCACCGAGGAGCAGCTCGCGAAGTCCAACGAGCCGGAGTTCACCGGGGCGCTGAAGGAGAAGGACGCCGTCGAGCAGCACGCGGCCACGGCCCCGGGTCAGATGCGGGCGGCCGAGGCGCAGACCCTGACCGGGGCGAAGGCGGCGGCCGGGGCTGCCGGGGCGACGGCGATGACCGCCCTCACCGGGGACCGCAAGCAGGCGGGGCAGGCGGTCGGGGCGGGCAAGGAGCAGGCCAAGTCCGCCGACGAGGTCAAGCGGGCGCAGGTCACCGCGACGTTGCAGAAGGTCTTCGACGCCACGAAGAAAGACGTCGAGGAGATCCTGTCCAGCCTGGACAAGAAGGTCGACGAGAAGTTCAGCGCGGGCGAGAAGGCGGCCCGGGACGCGTTCACCGCCGAGCACACCCGGCTGATGGACGCCTACAAGGACAAGCGGTACTCGGGGCTGCTCGGCAAGGGCCGGTGGATCAAGGACAAGTTCGCCGGGCTGCCCGAGGAGGCCAACCAGATCTTCGCCACCGCCCGCAAGGGCTACGTCGACCGGATGCAGCAGGTCATCTCCGGCGTGGCCGACGTGATCGGCGCGGAGCTGACCCGGGCCAAGCAACGCATCGCCACCGGCCGCACCGAGTTGCAGGCGGCGGTGAAGGGTCTCGCGCCGGAGTTGCAGGCCATCGGCAAGGAAGCGGCCGGCGAGTTCGCCGGGAAGTTCGACGAGCTGACCGAGTCGGTGAACAACAAGGGCACCGAGCTGGTGCAGACCCTCGCGTCGAAGTACAACGAGGCGCTCAAGTCGGTCGACGAGGAGATCGCGGCCGAGAAGGAGAAGAACAAGGGCCTCGTGGCCAAGGCCGTCGACGCCGTCGCCGGGGTCATCAAGACGATCATGCAGCTCAAGGACATGCTGATGGGTGTCCTGGCCAAGGCCGCCCAGGCGGTCATGGCGATCATCAAGGACCCGATCGGGTTCCTCGGCAACCTGGTCAGCGCGGTCGGGGCCGGGCTGCGCGGGTTCCTGGCCAACATCGGCGAGCACCTGAAGAAGGGACTCGTCGGCTGGCTCACCGGGGCGATGGCCGGGGCGGGGCTGGAACTGCCGGCGAAGTTCGACCTGCGCGGCATCGTCATGATGGTCGGCTCCCTGCTCGGGCTGACCTGGGCGTCCATCCGGGGCCTGATCATCCAGCGCGGGGTGCCCGAGCCGGCGATGGGTGCGGTCGAGAAGTCCGTCCCGCTGGTGCAGAAGGTGCAGGCGCAGGGCCTCGGCGGCCTGTGGGAGGAGATCCAGGACAAGGTCGGCGACCTCAAGGCCAACCTGTTCTCGAAGATCAGCGAGTACCTGATCCCGACCGTGCTGATGGCCGGCATCACCTGGATCATCTCGCTGCTCAACCCCGCCTCAGCGTTCGTCCGCGCGGTCAAGATGATCATCGACTTCGTCACGTTCATCGTGACCCAGGGTGCGCAGATCCTGGAGTTCGTCAACTCGGTCCTCGACGCGATCATCGCGATCGCCGGCGGCGGGACGGGTGGGGTGCCGGCGCTGATCGAGAAGGCCCTGGCGCGGTCGGTGCCGGTGCTCATCGGGGTGCTGGCCGCCGTCCTCGGCGTCGGCGGGATCGCGCAGAAGGTCCAGAAGTTCTTCAAGTCGCTGAGCGCGCCGGTCAGAAAGGCCGTGCACTGGGTCGTCGACAAGATCGCCGCCCTGGGCAAGAAAATCTGGGCCAAGCTCAAGGCAAAGGGCCAGAAGCTGAAGGGCCGGCTCAGCCGAAACAAGACCCCCGAGCAGAAGCGCCACTTGCTCGACCAAGGCATGGCCGCCGGCGTTCGTGCTGTCAACAAATACGCCGGCAAACCGGTAAAGAGCTCCTTGATAAAGCCACTACTCTCGGCAATCCGACTTCGCTACGGGTTGTCATCCCTCCATGCGGAGAAGACTGGCGAACATTGGTCCGTCACCGGAAAGATCAATCCGGAGCAAACCAAGCCCACGGAGGCCCTCACCGGCAGCGAGGTGCGAGGAGCTGTCGCCGCGTATCGCGGAATCCACTTCAAGCGCACGTGGGATCCGGACACGTACGACAGAACGTTGCAGCAGAAATTGGTAGGGAAGCCTGAGTTCAGCGCAGCCGCCCGAGAGATCGCGGGAAGTCGCACGCCGGACGGCTCCGACGTTCCGGAGAAAGATCTGACAGCAGCGGCCGAACTGGTTCAGGAGACCGTGAAGAAAACGAAAGACCCCCAGGCCGTCCGGCAATGGTGGGGGAGCCGCAAACAGCAGTTCGACAACCTCTATCTCGCACTGCTTCAGCGGTACATCAACACGTACAACGCGTTTGAGAAAGAGTTGAAGGACCCCAGCACGAAGCCTGGCGGAATGGGGTTCACCACCATTCCTTTCATGTCCACGTCGAAGAAGGCCGAACACTCCGCGGCATACGCCAAGGGGGAGAAGTTTATCGACGACAAGGACAAGAGGACGGTTGGCGTGGTGGGCAGGGTGTTCGTATACGTATTCTCGCTGCGACAGTTGCAGCAGCAGGATCCAGCCAATGTCCAGGAGCTACAGAACGGCGGAAAGGTCAAGATCGGGCCTCGAATCATCCATGAGGGCGAGGTGACCTTCACCGGCCACATCCCCGGGGAAAACCGAGTGGCCGAGGTAGACGCAGGTGAAGCGGACAGCGTGAGCGGTGTCGCGGACAAGGCACGAGCGGCAGCGGATTCGCATGGAGCAGCGGAAGGGGGGATTCGCGAATGGACTTCCTGACAGTCGAACGTTATGTCGACCTGCTCGCCGCCGAGTTGGACGCGGTCGCCGCACCCCCAGGACCGACCCGGCGACTCGGCGTAGTCGACCACATGCCTTCCGCGCTCGATCTTGTCCGCCGTGACCTGCACGCGGCCGCAGCCGAACTCAGCTTCGGAAAAGAAGCTGGGAAGCTGTCATTCGCCACGGACCTCGCACGTGAGACGGCTTCCTATTTGTACGCCGCCGGCGCAGAGCACAGGTGCTGGCGACGTTGGGCGGCACTCACTGCATTCGGCCATGCGATCAATGATCAAATTCTCGCAGCGTGTCCCTATGCGATACTCGGGGGCGAATGGTGTCTACTGGAGTCGATGTCGCCGCTCACGCCGGAATCCGGTCCCCCCTCGGCCATCGCCCTTTGGCGGCTGGCGATCAACGCAACTGCCACAGACGACCTGCCCGACAGCGACATAGTTGATCAATCCTGGCGGACACTGCTCACGGCCATACCATCCGGCGAGCGGACCGCAATCGATCAAGCACTCGGCAATATCGCGGAGTTCTGGATCGCCGAGTCGGAAGGCGACTGGGAGTTCTACCATCCCCGCAGCGCGCCGGACTTCGACCCTGAGCCCTGTGCAGCCGCCGCACTCGCGCGGCGCTACGGGTGGTCGCCGGTCAGCATGGCCCGCGAGGTTATTCGTTACCTGGAACCCGGTCTGGCCAACGGTTTTCCGGGGGAGCTTTATCCCCGACTACCCGCACTCCCCTGCTTCGAAAGTGACCGCGATGGCGATTGAGGTGGCAAGCCGACGACGCTCGCCCGCCTCCCTGGCTGTCGCGTACCCGGACGCGTCAGTCGCGGACGTCACCTCGCGTGGACCACAGCCCTGGGTGCGCCTCAGCCCATTCTATCCGCACGGCGACATCCCTGTGCCCGGCTCTCCCGGCGCCGTCGGCCAGTCGGTAGAGGGCATCTGGCAGGCGTTGAAGGTATTCGAGACGTGCGATGTCGATCCACGCAGGCTCGCCATCGATTCAATGAGGGGAATCAAGCGGACGAGTCGGCAGTACGGACAGGTGCTCGGTCACCGGTACGGCTTACAGGGCGGCACTCTTCTCCCTTACGGGGTGGCTCGCCACCGGATTTACCTTCCGTGCTACCGCTGGATGCTCGAGAACAAGGCCGCAGAACTGATCGACAAGCTCGCCCGCCTGAGCGACCAACGGCTGGTAGTGCTGCTCGACTACAACACCAACTCCAACGTGGATGACCTAACCCGACCCTTATCCCATGCAGGGTTGATCCAGCTCTACGTCGAAGGTCGATGGCCAAGTTCGACGCAGGCAATTGAGTACCAGTCGGATGGTCGTGACAACGACAGTCAACCGATGGCATAGAAGGTGGACCACTACTGATGACCGGGTAGACGTCAGTCGATTCCACCATCGAGTCCGGTCGCTACTCACGAGAGCAGTTGTTGCAGCTCGCCGAAGCCGCGGACCCAGGATTCGACCGGTCCATGTTCGCCCAGGCCATCGGGGCGCTGGCGCAGGTCACCGACACCGCGTTCGCGGACTACGGCACGCGTCCGGATCAGATCGCGCCCTTGCGCCAGCGCTTCGTACAGTGGCGCGACGAGCTGATCAGCGGGTAGACCGCGTCGGGTCGCCGACCGGACGGACCGGACCGCCCCGACAGCGCGGCCCGTGCCTCACCACAACCGGACGGTTGCCTGAAAGGACATCAACTCCTTCCCGATCAATCGGCCCGCCGGACGTGTGAAGCCCCGCACGTACGCGGGACGCTCGACCCGACCGAGGGACGAGGAGGCGGGATGCCCAACTACCTGGCACCGGGCGTGTACGTCGAGGAGGTGGCCGGCTCGCGCCCGATCGAGGGCGTCGGCACGGCGGTCGCCGCGTTCGTCGGCTTCGCCGCGCAGGGGCCGTTCAACACCCCGACCCTGGTGACGAACTGGAGCCAGTACTCGCAGGTCTTCGGCGAGTTCGCCCCGGACTGCTACCTCGGCCACGCCGTGTACGGGTACTTCATGCAGGGCGGCGGGGCCGCGTACATCGTGCGGGTCGGTGGCGACCGGGCCAGCGACGAGGCCCTGCCGTCGGCGCCCGAGCCGACCGCGATCCTCGGCACGTACCGGGTGGTGGCCCGCGCCCTGCCCGAGGGCGTCCCGGACGACCTCTCGGTCGAGGTCGCCGACCCGCCGGAGGGCGCGGGCGAGGACCGGTTCAACCTCGTCGTCAAGCGCGGCGGTCAGGTGGTCGAGACGTTCGAGTCGGTGACCACCAAGCGCAGCAAGGACAACGTGGTGACCGTCGTCCGCGAGAAGTCCAAGCTGATCACGATCGAGGAGGCCGCGCCCACCGGCCAGCTCGCCCGGCCCACCGGCGGCGAGGTGGAGCTGATCGGCCCGGGGCCGACCGCCGCGCCCGAGACCGTCTCCGCCGACGAGTACGTGGGCGACGCGGCGGAGCGTACCGGGTTCGGCGGCCTGGAGGCGGTCGACGAGGTGACCATGGTCGCGGTGCCCGACCTGATGGGGGCCTACCAGCGTGGCGCGATCGACCTGGAGTCGGTGAAGACCGTGCAGTCCGCGATGATCGCCCACTGTGAGCTGATGGGCGACCGGATGGCCATCCTGGACCCGCCGCCGGGGCTGTCGCCGCAGCAGGTCAAGGAGTGGCGCACCGACCAGGCCGGCTACGACTCGAAGTACGCCACGCTCTACTACCCGTGGATCAAGGTGTTCGACCCGGTGACCGGCACCAACCGGTTCATGCCGCCGTCGGGTCATCTGGCCGGGGTGTGGGCCCGCAACGACGCCAACCGGGGCGTGCACAAGGCCCCCGCGAACGAGACGATCCGGGGTGCGATCGCCCTGGAGACGCAGCTGACCCGCGCGGAGCAGGAACTGCTCAACCCGATCGGCGTCAACTGCATCCGCTCGTTCCCGGGCCGGGGCATCCTCGTGTGGGGCGCGCGCACCCTGTCGTCCGACCCGGCGTGGCGGTACCTGAACGTGCGGCGGCTCTTCAACTATCTGGAGGAGTCGATCCTCAACGGCACCCAGTGGGTGGTGTTCGAGCCCAACGACCACATGCTCTGGGCCCGCATCCGCCGCACCATCAGCGCCTTCCTGGTCAACGAGTGGCGGCGGGGCGCGCTGTTCGGGCTCACCCCCGACGAGGCGTTCTACGTCAAGTGCAACGAGGAGACCAACTCCGCCGAGAGCATCGACGCCGGCCAGGTGATCTGCCAGATCGGCGTGGCCCCGGTGAAGCCCGCCGAGTTCGTCATCTTCCAGCTGGCGCAGATGTCCGGCGGCACCAGCCTGGTCAACGAGTAGTCCCCAAAGCGTCAGGAGGCAGTCGTGCCGCTCCCCGATTTCGACTCCGCCGTCGGCCACTCGTTCGGCCTTGAGGTGGACAGCATCATCATCCGCCAGATCACCGAGGTCTCCGGCCTCAAGATGGAGCAGGACGTCATCGAGTACAAGTCGAACACCGCCGACGGCAAGTTCGCCGTACGCAAGGCGCCCGGCGCGCCGAAGGCCGGCGAGGTCACGCTGACCCGGGGCCTGACGGCGGACAACAGCTTCGAGCGGTGGGTCAAGGACTGCCGCTTCGGGAAGATGGGCTCCGCCCGCAAGGGCGGCGCGATCATCGTCTTCGACTACGAGGGCATACCGATCAAGCGGTACAAGCTCACCAACGCGTGGGCGAAGAGCCTGGAGATCAGCTCGCTCAAGGCCGGCGACACCAGCGTGCTCACCGAGAAGCTCGTGGTGACGTACGAGTCGATGGAGGTCGAGTAGCCCCATGCGCCGCACGTCGTCCTTGGTCCCGCCGCCCGGCCCGGAGCCGGCCGAGTCGCCCGCCGTCGCCCCGCGCCGCGAGACGCTGCGCACGGAGTTCCCGTTCGAGCTGCCGCGCGGCTACGTCGACGGCTCGGGCACGGTGCACCGGGACGGGGTGATGCGGCTGGCGACGGCTCGCGACGAGCTGGTGCCGCTGCGCGACGACCGGGTCCGGGAGAACCCGCCGTACCTCACGGTGGTGCTGCTCAGCCGGGTGGTCACCAGGATCGGCACGGTGCTGGACGTGCACCCGGGCGTGGTGGAGGACCTGTTCGCCTCGGACCTGGCGTTCCTCCAGGACATGTACCGGCGGATCAACAGCGAGGGGCACACCCGGGCGAGCGTGGTGTGCCCGGAGTGCCGGCACCGCTTCGCCGTCGACCTCGCCGGTGGGCGCCTGGGGGAATCGTGACGTACGCGGCCGACCGCATCTACTCCGAGGTCGCGTACGTCGCCTACCACTTCCACTGGTCGCTGGACGAGATCCTCGACCTCGAACACGGCGAGCGGCTGCGCTACGTGACGGAGATCGCCAGCATCAACACCCGCATCAGTCAGGGACGGTGACCCGATGTGGCCGTGGCGCCGGCGATCGCGGGGGACCGTGCAGCGGTCCATCGTGGACGCGCCACCCGGAGACGGCTCACCGGCCCCCACCCGGAGCGGGCCGCCGGCGTGGCAGAGCCTCCCACCGCTCCAGCGGGTCATCCCGGACGAGCCACGGCTGAACCTGCCCGACACGTTCACCGGATCGCTGGCCGCGTGGCGCGACCCGTCGTATCTGGCGCCCCTCGGTCACCTCGTCGGTGCCGCCGAGCCGGCCGGGGTGCTGCACGAGACGGCCGTGCCGGTGAGCGAGTCGCCCCGCTCGGTCCCGGAACCCGTCGGCCGGACGCACGGCGACGGCCCCGGGCCGCTGCCGCTCGCGGCGCCGTCGGCGGACCACCGCCCGCCGGCACCGTCCCTGCAACGACAGGCCGCCGGCCCGCCGGGAACCACACCGGTGCCGGAACATCCGCTGGCCGTGCCGGCCCGGGGCCGGGCGGTGCCCGTGGAGCCGGTGCCGGTCAGCCGGCTGCTGACCGCGCCCCCGCCGCCGGAGGAGCTGCTCCTGCCGGTCGCCGACCGCCCGGCCGACCCGCCGCCGGAGGCTCCCCGCCCCGACGCCGCCTCGCCCGAGGCACCCACCCTCGGACGGGACGACCCGGCGACGGGTGACGCGACGGCCCCCGCCGGTCCCCTCGGCGGTGACGTCCCGGGTCCGGCGTCGGACGCGTGGTCGGCGGCGGCTGCCGCCGGGTCCCGCACGTCGGGCGGCGCCGGGCCGTCCGCACCGGACCTGCCCGTGCAGCGACTCGTCGGGGACGGCCCGAGGCAACCCCGGCGGCTCGGGCTGGGCGAGCCGATCGTGTCCCCCGTGCTCCCCCCGGCGCCCCGGCCGACCGGCGACGCCGCTCCCCCGGCGGTGCAACGCTCCGCGCCCGGGCAGGATCCCGAGCAGGTACGACGCTCCGCCGCCGGAGAGGGCCGGGCGGGCGGCCCGCAGCCGAGGGCCGCCGCGCCGCTCATCCAGCGGTCGCCAGCCGGCGGGAGCGGGCCGGTCACCGAGCCCGGGGCCACCGGCCGACCGGCCGACACCGGAGGCGCGGCACCGGCGGGCGACTCGACCACGCTCGTGGGCTCCGGGGCCGTCACCGTCTCCCGGCTCGGCACGGAAGCTTTCCCCACCGGTCTCGGCCCCTCCCCCGTGGGGCCGCAGGCCGAGGCGGGGACCGCCGACGGGGACCAGAACCCCGTCGGCGGTCCCCCACCGCCCGCCGAGGGTCTGCCGCTCGCCGGTCCGCCGCGCGGCGACGCCCCGCCCGCCCGTTGGGCCGGCGGCGCGGCAGACCCGGGTACGGGCGAACCGGCACCCGTCCAGACGTTCGTACCGCCCGCCGGAGAGACACCGCCAGGCGGGTTGACGACGGTCGGTGGGGAGACACCGCCCGACGGGGGGACGACGGCCGGTGGGGACGGGCCGGCGGGGGTGGGCGTGGCCCCGCTGCTGGGCGGGCCGCCCACGTCGACGACCCCGGGCGGCACCTCCTCCTCAGCGGACGGGCCGGCGGCCGGCGCTCGGGTGGTGGAACCGGCCGGCGGTCCGGGGGCGGGACAGGCAGGCTCCGGCGGCCCCGACCTGCCGGTGGTGGCGCGCCTGGCGACGTCGGCCACCCCGACCGGCCCCCACGCCGGGGAGCCGTCGACCGCCGCCGGACCGGTCCCCCACACCGAGTCGCCGACCGGCACCGTCGCCCCGTACGACGGCGGACCGAGCTCGGTCGGTGGCGCCCCGGCCGGCTGGGAGGCCGTCACCGACGGCGACACGAACCCGGTCGGCGGCGTCGCGGCCGGCGGGGAGAACGACGGCGGACCGGACGTCGCCGGCCTCGTCGGCGGAGACGGCGGCACGGCGGACCCCACCGGCGACGCGGCCGGGCCGGCCGGCCCCGCAGGGGTGGACGCGGGCGGGAGCGCACCCCCTCCCCTGCCCCTGGTCGTGGCCCGGCTCGTCGGTGACCGCCCGCCCCCGCTGCTGACCGGGGCCGGGCCGGTAGCCCCGCCGCCCGACCGGCCGGCCGTGCAGCGGGTGACCTGGCAGCGGGACGAGCCACCGGCCGGCGGCGGGCGGGCCGCCGCACCCGACCCGGAGCGGGCCGTCCCCGTGGACCTGTACGCGACCCCGGCCGCCGCGTACCTGAGCACCGCGCCGGGCGCGGCGGCATCGACCGACGCGGCCGGCTCGACCGGCGCGGAGGCCGGCGGCGGGCTCCCGCCCGTCCAGCGGTGGGTGGGCGCGCTTCCCGGCACGCCGTCGGCCGGCCGGCCCCGGGGGCGGGACACCGCGTCGCCCGGGCCGCCGCTGTCCGCGTACTCCATGGGTGAGCTGTCGGGTCCGGTCGTGCAGCGGGCCGAGCCGGCCGACGAGGCCACCCCGCCGCCCCCGGTCGACGCGCCCGCGGCGCCGGCCGCCGCCCCGCCGCCCGGTGGTGGCGGGGCGGCGGCCGGTGGGCCGGCGGCGCCGGGCGTCCCGCCGGCCGGCGGGGCCGAACCGGAGGAACTGCTGAAGAAGCTGTACGACCCGCTGCTGCGCCGGCTCAAGACCGAGCTGCGCCTCGACCGGGAGCGGCACGGGGCGCTCGGCGGGCCGGGCTGACGGGGACCGGGAGCCACGCCAGGGACCAGGGGACACACGCGCAGGACCAGGAGGGACGAATGGCCAAGGATGAGGTCGCCGTCGCGATCGCCTTCGTCGTCAGGATCGACGACCAGGATCTCGGCGCGTTCAACACCTGCGACGGGCTGGGCTGCGAAGTCGTCGTCGAGCAGCGCGAGGAGGGCGGCAACAACGGGCACGTGTGGCAGCTACCGACCCGGATGAAGTTCTCCAACGTCAAGCTGTCCCGCCCGGTCACCGCCGACAGCACGAAGCTGATGCGCTGGTTCTCGGGCATGGCGAACGGGATCACCCGCAAGACCGCCACCATCGAGGCCCGCACCCTGGAGGGCACGGTGATCGCCCGGTGGGGGCTGCTCGACGTCATCCCCGTCAAGTGGACGGGGCCGCAGCTCAGCCCGGACAGCCCGAAGGTGGCCGTCGAGACCCTCGAACTGGCACACCACGGCTTCTTCGGCCCCGGGACCGGGGGGTGACCCGTGAGCGCCTCTCCGGTCACCTTCACCGCCGCCGGCAGCCCCGCCGGGCGGGGTGGCGGCGCGCCGCCACAGCTCACCCACGCCTACCTGCAACTGCACGAGCCGCCCCGCAACGGCGGCACCGCCGCCCCGGGCCCGACGCTGAACCGGATCCCGTTCCAGTTCAACCCGAAGGAGCTGGCGCTGACGAAGACCGCCAAGTGGAAGCGGGACGCGCAGCGCAACGCGAAGAAGAGCGGCGTGCCGGAGTTCACCGGATCGGACCCGGCCAAGCTGACCCTGGAGATGTTCTTCGACGCCACCGGCACCATGGACAGCTCGGTGGTGAAGCGGGTGGAGGAGCTGTTCGCCTGCTGCGTGCCGACCGACGCGAGCCGGCAGCAGAAGAAGGGCTCCCCGCCGTGGGTGGTGTTCCACTGGGGCGGAATGGTGGGCTTCCCGGCGTTCGTGGCCAGCGTCAACGCGAAGTACACCCTGTTCACCCCCGGCGGCACCCCGGTGCGGGCGCTGTGCACGGTCACCCTGGAGGAGATCTCCGGGGAGCAGCCCGGTCAGAACCCGACGTCGGGGGCGCTCGCGGCCCGGGACGTCCACGTGGTGGTCGCCGGGGACACCCTGCACTCGGTGGCTCAGCACGCGTACGGGCGGGCGGGGCTGTGGCGGCAGATCGCCGAGGCCAACGACATCGACGACCCGATGCGGCTGCGGCCCGGCACCGTACTGCTGGTGCCCGCCCTCGAGGAGCTGCCGGACGGTGCCCGTGGCCAATGAGCAGTTCGCCAACGCGCTCCTCGTCGAGGTGGGCGGCAGCCCGCTGCCCGCGGAGATCGCCGCGCTGCTGACGTACGCGGCGGTCGACGACAGCCGCAACCTGCCCGACCGGTTCGTGCTGCGGTACCGGGACCCGGGCCGGACGGTGCTGGCCAAGGGCGGCTTCACCATCGGCGCCCCGGTGAAGTTGACCGTGCAGACCTCCGATCCGGGCGGCCCCGCGCCGCTGCTCGCCGGCGAGGTCACCGCCGTGGAGTGCGAGCTGGACGCCACCGGCACGTTCACCGAGGTCCGCGGCCTGGACCTGGCCCACCGGCTGCTGCGCGGCCGGCGGGTGGCCGCGTACCCGGGGATGAGCGTGCCGGACATCGTGCGGCAGGTGGCGCAGCGGGCCGGGCTCAAGGCGGGCCGGATCGACCCGGTGACCGGCATCGGCGGGGAGCCGGAGGCGCAGCTCAGCCAGGACAACGTCAGCGACTGGGTTTTCCTGCACCGGCTCGCGGCACTGGTGGGCGCGCAGGTGATGGTGCTCGACGGCGCGCTGCACCTGCGGATGCCCGAGCCTCCGGCGGGCGCACCGGACCCGTCCGCGCGGGCCACCCAGGACCCGCTGGTCCTGGAGGTCAACCGGAACCTGATCGCCCTGCGCGCCGGGGTGACCGCCACCGCGCAGGTGCCCGAGGTGGCCGCCCGGGGCTGGGACCCGGCGACGAAACGGGCGGTCAGCGCGACCGCCACCCCGAAGGTTCCGGGCGCCGACGGCATCGGCGTCGACCCGGCCGAGCTGGGAAAGAAGGTGGGCAGCCCGCCGTACCTGGTCGCCGACCCGACCCTGGGCTCGGACGCGGCGGTCCGGGCGGTGGCCGGCGCGCTCGCCGGCGACCTCGGCGGCGGCTGCGCGGAGATCGAGGGGGTGGCGAAGGGCAACGCCCGGCTGCGCGCGGGCGCGGCGGTGGCGCTGGCCAACATCGGCGAGCCGTTCCAGGGAAAGTACGTGCTGACCAGCACCCGGCACGTGTTCAGTGAGCAGGCCGGCTACACCACCGCGTTCACCGTCTCCGGCCGCTCCGACCGCTCGCTGTACGGGTTGACCGCCGGCGCGGCGGCGGCCGACCGGGCCGGCGACGGACTGGTCCCGGCGGTGGTCAGCGACGTGAAGGACCCGAAGAAGCTGGGCCGGGTCCGGCTCACCCTGCCGTGGCTGGACGAGAGGTACACCACCGGCTGGGCGCGGGTGGTGCAGCCCGGCGCGGGCGCCGGCCGGGGGGCGGTGCTGCTGCCGGAGGTGGGCGACGAGGTGCTGGTCGGGTTCACCGGCGGCAACCTCGACGCCGCGTACGTCCTCGGCGGGCTGCACAACGGCACCGACGCGCCGCCGAAGCTGGACACCGATCCGGTGGACGGCAGCAGCGGCCGGATCGCGGCGCGGGCCCTGGTCTCCCGCACCGGCCACCGGTTGGAGCTGTTGGAGGCCGGCAGCGGCCCGGACGGGATCCTGCTGGCCACCGGGGACCGGAAGTTCACCCTGCGGCTGGACCGCACCGGCCGGCAGGTCGAAATCGTCAGCGACGGCAAGGTCAGCGTGCGCGCCAAGGACGGGATCAGCCTGGACGCCGGCTCCGGGCCGCTGGAGCTGGCCGGGCAGCGGGTCACCGTCACCTCGAAGGGCGACGTCGGCATCGAGGGTCAGGGGCAGGTGCGGGTGAAGGGCGCGGCCGGCGCGTCCGTGGAGGGCGCGACGGTGAAGGTCGCCGGGCAGGGCGGCGCGGAGCTGACCGCGAGCGGCCCGGTCACCGTCCGCGGCGGCGTCGTCCGGATCAACTGACGGTACGTGAGTGAAGGGAGAGCGCCGTGCCACCAGCAGCTCGCGTCGGTGACCCCACCGCGCATCCGGGCGTGGTCGGCGGCCCCGGGGCGCCCACCGTCCTCATCGGCGGGCAGCCCGCCGCCACGGTGGGCACGATGCACGCCTGTTCCTTCCCGGGCATCCCGCCGCACCCCCCGTCGCCACTGCTGCCGCCCGGCTGCCCGACGGTGCTCATCGGCGGCCGGCCCGCCGCCCGTCTCGGCGACCTGACCGGCTGCGGGGCGCCGATCCTCGCCGGTTGCCCGACCGTGCTGATCGGCGGGTGACGCCGATGGCCACCGATTTCGTCGGCGCCGGTTGGGCGTTCCCGCTGCGCACCGATCCCACCGGCGGGATCGCCCTGGTCCGGGGGGACCGGGAGGTGGTGGAGAGCATCCGGCTGATCCTCGGCACGGCCCCGGGCGAGCGGCCGGGCCGCCCCGAGTTCGGCTGCGCGATCCACGAGCTGGCGTTCGCCCCGGCCGACCCGTCCACGGCCGGTCAGGTGGCGTACCAGGTGCGGCTGGCGCTGGAGCGGTGGGAGCCGCGCGTCGAGCTGGACGACGTGCTGGTCGACTTCGCCGACGCGGCCCGGGGCACCCTCTACATCGACATCCGGTACCGGCTGCGCCAGGACAACGACCCGCGCAACCTGGTCTTCCCGTTCTACGTCATCCCCGCGCACGACCCGGGAGCCGAGTGATGGCCCTGCCCGCCCCCCACCTCGACGACCGCCGCTTCCAGGACCTGGTGGACGACGCGAAGCGCCTGGTGCAGCGGCGCTGCCCGGAGTGGACCGACCACAACGTGTCCGACCCGGGGGTGACCCTGATCGAGACGTTCGCGTACATGGTGGACCAGCTGCTGTACCGGCTCAACCGGGTGCCGGACCGGCACTACGTGAAGTTCCTGGACCTGCTCGGCATCGTCCCGTTCCCGCCGGCGGTGGCGTCGACGGACGTGACGTTCTGGTTGTCCGCGCCCAGGGACGCCCCGGTCGTCGTCCCGGCCGGCACGCACGTGGCGACCGTGCGCGCGGAGAGCACGGAGCCGGTGACCTTCGAGACGCTGCACGAGCTGGCCGTGCCGCCGTGCCGGCTGGTCCGGGTGCTGACCGTGCCGGCCGGGGGGCGGGCGACGGACCGGACCGGGGACCTGGGCGGTGCGGACCGGATCCCGGCGTTCGCGGACCCGCCGGTGGCCGGCGACGCGGTGCTGTTCGGCCTGGACGGGGCGGTTCCGGGCAGCGCCGTGCTGCTCACCATGGACTGGGTGGTCGCCGGGCGCGGGGTGGACCCGACGAATCCGCCGCTGGTGTGGGAGGCGTGGACCGAGGGCGGCTGGGAGGAGTGCCCGGTGGAGCGGGACACCACGGGCGCGCTGAACCGGGCCGGCGAGGTGGTGCTGCACGTCCCGGCGCGGCACGCGGCGTCGGTGGAGGCCCGCCACCGCGCCGGCTGGCTGCGCTGCCGGCTGCGCGAGCCCGTCGCCGGGCAGCCGTTCTTCCATGCCCCGCCCCGGCTGGGGCGGGCGGAGGCGGTCACCATCGGCGGCACGGTGAGCGCCTGCCACTCCGAGCTGATCGGCGGGGAGACCCTGGGCGCGTCCGAGGGGGTGCCGGGGCAGCGGTTCACGGTGCAGCGGGCGCCGATCGTGGCCGCCGACGGCGCAATCGGGATCGAGGTGGGCGCCGCCGAGGGCTGGCAGACCTGGCGGGAGGTGGCGAGCTTCGCCAGCTCCGGGCCCGAGGACCGGCACGTGTGCGTCGACCGGTCCACCGGGGAGATCGGCTTCGGCCCGGCCGTCCGGCAGGCCGACGGCACGGTACGCCGGTACGGGGCGGTGCCGCCGAAGGGCGCGGTGGTCCGGATCCCGGCCTACCGCACGGGCGGGGGGCGGCAGGGCAACGTGGCCGCCCGCACGCTGAGTGTGCTGCGGGACCCGGTGCCGTTCGTGTCCACGGTGACCAACCGGGCGGCGGCCACCGGCGGCGTCGACGGCGAGTCGCTGGCCGAGACGTCGGTGCGGGGGCCGCTGAGCCTGCGTACCCGGGAACGGGCGGTCACCGCCGAGGACTACGAGCAGTTGGCCCGGGAGGCGGCGCCGGAGATGCTGCGGGTGAAGTGCGTGCCGGCCGGCGACGGCTCGGCGGCGGTGCGGGTGCTGGTGGTGCCGGCGCTGGGTGAGCACGGCGACGCCGAGGACGACGCGGCCCGGTTCGCCGCGCTGCGACCCCGCGACGAGGTACTGGACCGGATCAAGGCGTTCCTCGACGCGCGCCGCTGCGTGGGCGCCCGGGTGCTGGTGGAGCCGCCGTTCTACCAGGGGGTGACGGTGGTCGCCCGGGTCCGCGCCCGGCCGCGGGTGAGCACGTCCGCCGCCGAGTTGCGCCGCCGGGCGCTGCGGGCCCTGTACGACTACCTCGACCCGGTGCGGGGCGGGCCCGACGGTGACGGGTGGCCGTTCGGTCGGCCGATCCAGTCGGGCGAGCTGCACGCCGTGTTGCAGCGGGTCGACGGGGTGGACCTGGTGGAGGAGGTCCGGTTGTTCGGGGCCGATCCGACCACCGGGGAACGCGGCGAGGCGGTGCAGCGCATCGAGCTGGACGTCAGCGCCATCGCTTTCTCGTACGCCCACCAGGTGCGGGTCACCGGGTGAGCGGGCGCGTCGTCGAGGTCAGGAGGGGATGATGCGGGGTGCGGTGCCAGGGCTGGCGAGCCCTCACCCGATCGGGCAGGAGCTGCCCGCGGTGTACCTGGAGGACGACTTCGCGCAGCGGTTCACCGCCGGGCTGGACGAGGTGCTGGCGCCGGTCCTGCTGACGCTCGACTGCCTGGACGCGTACTTCGACCTGGACCTGGCCCCGCCGGACTTCCTGGACTGGCTGGCCGGCTGGGTGGCCGCGCCGGTCGACGGGGACCGGGCGCCGGACGTGCGCCGGGAGGTGGTCCGGCACGCGGTGGAGGCGCACCGGTGGCGCGGGACGGCCCGGGGCGTCGAGCTGGCGGTGCGGGTGGCCACCGGGGCACAGGTGGAGGTCACCGACAACGGCGGGGTGACGTGTTCGGCGACGCCGACGGGCGGGCCGCCGCCGGACGAGGTTCCGGAGGTCCGGGTCCGGGTCGTCGGGGCGGCCGACGAGGCGCTGGTGCGCCGGGTCGTCGCGTCCGCCGTGCCGGCCCACGTCCGGCTGACGCTGGAGATCGAGTCATGATCACCTGTGCGAACTGCGGCGCGTCCAACGCCGACGGCAGGCAGTTCTGCGCCGCCTGCGGCGAGTACCTGTGGGACGAGGGCACCGCGCGGCCCGCCTCCGGGCCCGCCGTCACCCGGGGCCGGCCGGAGACCGACCGGGCCACCGACGCGCCGACGGATCCGGTCGTCCCGGCTCCGCCGGGCCCCGGGCCTTCCACCGTCGGCGGGAAGCCGCCCGTCGGGCGGCCACCCGTCGGACCGCCGCCTGTCGGGCGGCCACCCGACCCGGCCGAGCCCGCCCCGGCCGAGCCCGCCCCGACCGTGGCCAAGCCGGGCGGGGCCAAGCCGGGCGGGGACAAGCCGGGCGGGGCCAAGCTAACCGGGGACGAACCAGTCCGCGCGGGCGACGGCACACCCCAAGCACTGCAGCCCGGGCCACCGAGCACCACCCGGGAGGCCCCGAGGCCGGTCGACCCGGTCGTTCCGGCGCCCCGGCCACCGGAACCGACCTGCCCCCACTGCGGCCGGATCAACCCGCCCGGCCGCCGGATCTGCCGGTTCTGCGGGAAAACTCTGACCGCGCCGGTCGCACCGGAGCCGGAGCGCGCCACCTGGTGGGAGCGGCTGCGGGACCGGTGGCGGCGGTTGTGGGACCGGGTGCGCCGCCGGGGGCCCCGCCGCTCCGCCCCGAAGGACCGCCGGGCCGCCGGGGCGGCCCGCCGGTTGCTGCTGCTCGTGCTCGGGCTCTGCCTCGTCGGCGTGCTGGCGGTGGCCGGGCCGCCCCTGGCGCGATGGGCCGTGGAGGCGGTGCGCGACCGCACCGAGGACCCGGCGTCGCTCGTCCCGGCGGCAATGAGCGCGTCGTCGGAGAAGCTGGGTGCCGGCGCGGCCCGGCTCACCGACGGGGCGAGCAACCGCTACTGGGCGCCGACCGGCACGGCCGCCGGTGCCTGGGTGGAGGGCCGCTTCACCGAGCCCGTGCGGCTGCTCACCGTCATCATCACCCCGGGCGTCGGCGAGCGGCGGCAGGCGTTCCTCGAAGCCGGTCGGCCGCGCGGGCTGACCGTGGTCACCGTCGACGCCGGCGGGAAGGAGAAGAAGACCGACATCGAGCTGCGCGACGAGCCCGGGGAGCAGCATTTCCCCGTCGAGGCGTCGAACGTGGTGCGGATCAGGCTGGTGGTCCGCTCGACGTACGGGCCCGGCTTGGATCCGGCCGTGGCGATCGGGGAGGCGGAATTCTTCGGTCGACGTTGACCGTGGCCCCCGGTGGCGTGGTCTCCGCGGGTGCCGGGTCGAGGCCGAGGGAGACGAGCACGTCTGCGTACCGGCGGCGGGCGTGCTCGGCCGCGGCGGCGTTGCCGGCCCGGTCGTGCGCCGCGATCAGCAGCCGCCAGCCGGCGTCGTGGCACGGGTCGATCTCGACGCAGCGGGCGGCCGTCGCGACCGCCGGATCGGCGTCGGCGCCGCCCAGGGCCGCCTCGGCGAGCTGCGCCGCCGCGTCCGCGGCCTGCCGCCGCAGCGTCTCCCGCTCGGCCACCACCCATTCCGCCGGGCCGTCCTCCGGCAGCAGCTCGCCGGTGTACGCGGCCACGGCCACCCGCAGGTCGTCGAGCGCGCGCGGGTCGCGGCTCGCCCCGGCGCGGGACGCCCGTTCCAGCGCGAGCCGGAACTCGGTGACGTCGCACCAGCTACCCGGGGGCAGCGCCAGCAGGTACGCGTCGCCGTCGCGGTGCAGCAGGCTCTCCCCCTCGCCGGCGGGCAGGTGGGGGTCGAGGAACCGGCGCAGGCTGGACAGGGCGACGTGCAGGGTGCGGGTGGCGGTGGCCGGATCGGTGTCCGGCCAGAGCGCCTCCAGGAGCCGGTCGCGGTGCACGGCCCGGCCCGCGTGCATGGCGAGGATCCGGGCCACGGCCCGGGCCCGGGGGCGCAGCGGCGACCAGTTCAGCGGCTCGCCGTCCAGGCAGATCCGGAAGCCGCCGAAGCAGCGTACGGTCAGCGGCGCCGTGTCCGGCGCGGCCGGTGCCGGGCCCCGCTCCGGGGTGACCCAGGCGGTGACTGCCGGCCGGGGCAGCCCGGCCTGCTCGGCGGCGGCGTGCACGGCGGACAGGCCCACCGCCCGGCCGGGCCCGGCGGGCACGCCCGCGGCGAGGGCGAGCACCCGTGCCCCCGGCACACCGGCGGCGCGGGCGGTGCTCTCCGCCCGGCGCACCTCGACCTCGGCGTCGGGCAGCCGGGCGCGCACGGCGGCCAGCGCGAGCAGGGACTGCACCCAGGCGGCGAGCACTCCGCTGTCCACGTCCCGGGCCCGGTCGAGCAGCCGGCTGGCCTCCTCCACCTCCGGGCCACCGTGCAGGGAGCGCGCCAGCGCGGCGCAGCCTGCCGCGAGCAGGGCCCCCCACCGGTCCTCCAGCCGGTCGCACTCCTCGACGACGGCGGCGGCCTCCTTGAGGTCGGCTTCCGCGCCGGCCAGCGCGGGCACGGCCCGGGCGAGCCGAGCCAGCCAGGGCAGGCCGGCCCGGTCGGCGTCCAGCCCGACTGCGACGGCCACGGCGGGTGCCTGCGGGTCCCCGCCGGCCGACGCGACGGCGGCGCGCAGCAGCCGGCAGGCCAGCCCGACGAGGCCGGCCTCGGATGGGGTCGGCCGGTCCAGGACGCGCGCCGCCTCGGCGGCGTGCCCGGCCAGCAGCAACGCGCCGGCCCGGACCAGGACGTCGGCCGCCCCGGTCAGCCGCTCCGCCTCGCCGACGACCACCATCGGGTGCCGGCGGGTGGCGGCCCGCAGCCAGCCGGACCAGTGCCCGCGCCAGTGCGGGCCGTCCGGCAGCCAGGCCGTCACGTCGGCGCGCAGGGAGCGGCAACGCGACCGGGCCGGCTCGCTGCCGAACATCTCCTCGGCCCGGCGCAGCAGCGGCACCGCCGCCGCCAGTTGACCCTCGTTGATGCGGTGCCGGGCGTCGGCGAGCACGAGCCACGGGTCCTCGGCGATGAACCACGTGGGCAGCAGGTCCGACCAGGGGTCGAGGCCCCGCACGGCGACGTCGCTACCGGCGGTGTCGAGCAACCGGTGCACGTCGGACCACTGCTGGGCGCGGGCGAAGCACCGGGCCGCCTCCAGCGCCGCCCCCTCCGCGGCGAGCAGCCGGCCGGCGCGGGCGTGCCAGGCGCGGGCCGCGGTCTCCCCCAGCTCCTCGGTGAGCGCCGCGATCAGGTGGGCGCGCAACACCTCGTGGTACGCGAAGGACCGGCCGCCGTCGTGTGAGACGGTGAACGCCTGCCGGCGCTCCAGCTCCTCCAGCGCGGCCTGGGCGTCGCCGTCGAGCAGCCCGTCGCAGCGCTCGGCGGTGAGGACCTCGAACACACAGGTCCGGACGAGGAACTGACGCAGGTCGGGGGCGAGCTCCGCGAGCACCGTGCGGGTGAGGTAGTCCCGGGACAGCGCGGAGCGTGCGCCCAACGAGGCGACCGCCCGCCGCCGGTCGGCCAGCGGTTGGCCCCGGGTGGAGAGGTGGTAGAGCTTCAGGCCGGCCGCCCAGCCGCCGAGCCGCCGGGCCAGGGCCGCCACGTCGTCGGCCGGCAGCGGCTCCCGGTAGATGTCGCGCAGCAGCCGTTCGACCTCCCAGGTACGGAAACGTAGTTGCTCGGCGTCGATGACGACGCTGTCGGAGAACTCGTGCCGGGTCAGGATCAGCGGCGGCATGCGGCGGGTGCCGACCAGCACCCGGACGCCCGTGCGGACCAGGGTGAGGGCTCGGTCCAGCAGCACGGACTCCCCGGGCGTTCCCTCGACCAGGTGCAGGTCGTCGACGACGAGCGGGCCGGCACCGGCGTCGGGCAGCGTCGCCTCCACACGCTCCAGCGCCCGCGCCGGGTCCGCGTCGGACGGCACGACGCGCAGCCAGCCCACGGGCCCGCGACCGGTGGCCGCGTACTGGGCGAGCAGGGTGGTCTTGCCGGACCCGGCGGGGGCGACGACCAGGCCGAGGGATCGGGGCCGGACGTCCAGCGCGGCGATCAGCCTCGACCGCGTGAGGCTCAGCGAAGGGCTACGGGCGGGTTCCGTCGGCATCGCGCACACCTCCCCGAGGTAGACGGCCGTCGAGCCGGCCCGGGACGAGCGACACCACTGATGGTAGTCATCAATACACCCTGGTAGCTGCCCGTGATCGGACACCTCGGTCGGATTTCGGCAGGGAACCGGCCACCTGCTGGGACGTGCCACGCCGGGACCCCGCGCGTTCCCCGGCAACCGCTTGCCACCAATTGACGGGTGTGGTTGCCTACTCACATGTCTCCGACCACCCGCACCAGGACGCTCTCCACCGCCGAGGAGCGGCGGGAGGACGTCCTGTCCACGGCCATCGGGGCGTTCGCGGCCCGGGGCTACTTCGGCACCACCACCGTCGAGGTCGCCAAGCGCGCCGGCATCTCCCAGGCGTACCTGTACCGGCTCTTCCCGGACAAGGAGTCGCTGTTCGCCGCGGTCACCGAGCGCTGCTTCGAGCGGTTCCGGGAGAGCCTCAGCGAGGGTGCGGCGGCGGCCCCGGGCAGCTCGCCCGAGGCGGTCCTGTCCGCCATGGCCGGCGCCTACACCCTGCTGATCCGGGACCAGGACCTGCTGTTGGTGCAGCTGCACGCCCAGTGCGCGGCGGTCTCGGTGCCGGAGATCCGGCGGGCCGTCCAGCAGGGTTACGCCCGCCTGGTCGAGTACACCCGCAGCGTCTCCGGCGGCAGCGAGGCGCAGGTGCGGGAGTTCTTCGCCAAGGGTGCGATGTGCAGCGTGGTGGTGACCATGGGCGCCGAGCAGGTCGACGCCCCGTGGGCCAGGACGCTTGTCGACGGGCCCGCGGGCACCGACCGGCGCGACGGCCCAGCCGACCGTCGCGCGGTCACCCTGGCAGTAAGCGAGTAATCAACCACTCCCTTGGCAGGTAACGTGATCGAGCTGGCGGCTACGCCGACCGGGCCGCCGGCACGGCATCGAGCCGGGCCGGCGCCGCGCCGGCCGACGCGCACTCCGCCGAGGGGGCCGGGTCAGCCGTCCCGGACCGTCCACAGCGCCTCGTACAGCGCGCCGGCGACCACGGCGGGCACGTCCCCGGCCCGGGCGCTGTCGATGTACACGACCCGGTACCCCTCCGCCGTGTACAGCGTCCCGCCGCCCCCGACCAGCCGGCGCTGGTTCTCCCCGGACATGGCCTGACCGGGGTTGGCGACCAGCCAGCGCAGCGCCGGGTCCACCCGGAAGGCGTCCCGGACGCCGGGAAGCAGGACCAGGTAGGAGTCGCCGCCCTTCGGCTCCGGCGCGGAGAACGGGTAGATGGTGATGATGCTCTTGCCGCCGGCCGTCCGCACCAACGGGGACTCGGTGACGAGCCGGGCGTACTCGGCCCGGGACAGCACCGTCTTCAGCACGGTGAGCGCGAACCCGGCCTGCCGGGTGGAGGGGTAGCTCTTGACCGTCTCGGCGTCGGGGATCAGCCGGCCGAAGGGCTGTCGGGCGCCGGCCAGCGGCACGGTGTCGAGGCTCTCGTCGTTGCCCATCAGCGGATCCAGCAGGTACTCCTCGCCGGCGGGGACCCGGGGCAGGGCCGGGCGGATGTCGGGGTGGCCGTGGTCCCGGGCCCAGGCGAGGAACGCGGCGATCTCGACCCGCATCGCGACGGTGTCCCTGGCCGACGCCGCCTCGTCGTCGTACGCCATGGTGTTGGTCCGGATGAAGCGGAACGCGCTGCGGTAGCCGGCGAGCCGGTCGGCAAGGACACCGGCGGTGCCCGGCGACGGGCCGGACCCGGCGGTCGGCAGGGTCGGGTCCCCGGCGGGCCGCCCGGCGTCGTCGCCGCATCCGACGAGCATCCCGGTCAGGCCGGCACCGGCCAGCCGGAGGGCGTGGCGCCTGCTCAGCGGCCGGCCGGCGGGACGCCCGGTCACCGGTCACCGCCGAACTGCCGCCGGATCAGCGCGGCGTACGCGGCCTCGGCGAGCACGGCGGCCCGGCGGCGGGACACCCCCACGCCCGGCGCGCTGGCCAGGATCGCGTCGCGGACCGTCTCGGCCTGCTCGACGAGTTCGCGGGGGATCACGACGTCGGTGCGCCGCCGGCGGCGTCGCCACCGGTCGGACAGCCGCCGCCAGCCCCGCCCGGCGGCCGGGACGGCGAGCGGGGTGAGTGCCGCTGCCAGCACCGGGTAGACGACCGTGACCAGCAGCGGCGCGTCCAGGCCGAGGCCGATCGCGGCACCCCGCCGACGCCCCCGCCGGCCGGGCCGGGCAGCGAGGTCACCGGCGAGCCAGGCTGCGGTCACCTCGGGCAGCAGGCCGGCCTCCTCCGGCGCGGCGGCCTCGATCACCTCCCGGGCGAGATCGCTGAGGTGCAGCAGGCCCGACTCGGACCTGGGCGTCGAATCCACCATGGCGCATCACCGATCCGTTCGTCCGCTGTGGAGCGGGAAGCCGTCGGGGTACCTCGAACCTGTGTAGCAGAACAGTCACAGCCCGCTGACCGGGATCGGTCGAGCGGTCGGGGCGGGTGGCCGTCCGTACGCACCCGAATGCCCTCAGGAGTCGAGGGCGTTCACGATCAGCCGGGCCGCCACGACCGCGAGGTCGTCGAGCAGGCCCTGCTCCTTCGGCTCCAACTGGTCCCGGAAGGGCCGCCCGTACGCGATCTCCGCCACCGCCACGTTGTGGCCGATCCCCACCACGACCATCGCCCCGCCGGTCACCGCGGGAAGACCGCCGACGGACGAGGACTCGGTGATCCTGGTCCGGCAGCTGTCGTACGGCAGGTCCGGCGCCGGCATGGCGACGGCCCACCGGCGCGACACCCCGTCGTCGGCGAGCGGCGCCGGCACAGACCAGCGGGGGCAGGCCGCCACGGTGTCCCCGGCCGCGGCGACGACCTGCTCCCCCGCGTCGGCGGACGGGTACGACGTCAGCCGCAGGTGCAGCGTGGCCCCCAGCGGTGGCAGGACGCCGGCCGGCACCTCCAGCCTGACCTCGCGGGTGGTCACCGCCGCGCGCAGCGCCTCGGCCTGCCGGACGGCGGCGAACCGGTCCGCACACGATTTCGGCCGCACGGTCGCCGGGTCGTCCGTGCCGGTCCACGCCACCGTGCGGGTCGGCGGCCAGTCCGACGGCAGGCCGCGTCGCGCCCCGGCCAGCACGGCGTCCGCCCCCTGCCGGGTGAGCGGCCGGCCGGGGGCGGTGCCCGCGGGACGGCCCCGGCCGCCGTCCGCCGCAGCGGGATCCACGCGCGCCGCCAGGAACCGGGCCAGGTCGCCCTGCCGGCCGGTGACCGGCACGGTCCAGCCGAGCGCCACGACGCAGGTCACCGCCACGGCTCCGGCGAGGGTCGCCACGGGTACCGGCCAGGCCCGGCGAGGCACCGGCGGGCGGCCGACCCGCTCCCGCCGCGCCGCCACGACGTCCCGGACCAGCACCGCTGCCGGGGTGGAGAAGAGCACCAGGGCCGTCAGCAGCCACCACGGCCGTTGCACGAAGGTGAGCGGGTGGGCCGGGCCTCGGCCGGCGAGCACCTCCCCGGCGTACCGGACGGTGCCGCTCACGGCCGTGACACCCGCGCCGGCCAGCCAGGCCACGGCCACCCCGCCGTCGGGGCCGCGCGCCCCCAGCGACAGCAGGAGCGCCAGCGCCACCCCCCAGCCCGCCGCCGCGCACGCCCACCAGCCGGTGGACAGCGGGAAGAACGCGGCGTCGTCGCCGACGAGCCGGTCGGCGAGCGGCGCGGCGGCAACCGCGCCGACGAGCCCCGCCGCGATGCCGGCGACCGCCACCAGCAGGGCGAGCCGGCGCACCGACCACCGGCCACCTCGGCCACTCGCCCTCGCGAGGACCGGCAGGACGCAGGCCGCCACCAGCGCCACGGCGGCCCAGCTCTGGAGGCGACCCGGCGTGCTCCACAGGACCCGGTCGATGGCCACGCTGTGCCACGCCCAGTGGCCGTACAGCAGCAGCGTGGCGGTGAGCGCGACCGCGGTCAGCAGCACCGCCGCGCCGAGCACCGACAGGAGCGCCGCCACGACGCGTCGGGCGCCGCCGGGCAGGGCCGCCGCCGCCTCGGCCAGCCGGCGGCGAGCGCGGCGACGCCGACGAGCGCCGGCACCAGCCAGGCGAGTGCGGCCGGCCCGAACCCGGCCGTAAAGGTGGCGTAGATCGACGCGGTCGTCCCGACACTGGGCAGGGCGCACCCGGCCGCCAGACCGACGGCGGCGCCGAGCACCCGCGCCCACCAGCGACGCCGGGTGGGCGCGGGATGGCGGATCCAGATCGGGATGGTCGCCGCCGCCCAGACGAGCGCGGCGACCGCCACCGCGAGGTCCTCCTTGTCCACGCCGAGCGGAAGGGGCGTGTCGGGGGTGTGCAGCAGCACGCGGCGGGTGCTCTGCAGGGCGGACATCGCCGCCAGCCCGATGACGGCCGCGACGGCGAAGCCGCCCTCCCACCGGTCGTCGTGCCCCAGCGCCGCGACCCGGCCGGACGGGTCCGGATGGGTGACGAACAGCCGGCCCGGCCTCCACCGCGCCGGGCTGCCGGTGGCCTCCCCGTCGTCGGCGGCGGCGACCAGCGCGTCCCGCAGGTCCCCCCGGGCGACGGCGAACCGGTCGGCGGCGTGCTCGCGGCGGCGCAGCACGGCGGCGCGCAGGATCAGCATCGCGGTCGCCGCCCCGGCCGCGATCGACAGCGAGACGGCGTACGACCCGGTCACGGCGGCGGGCGCGACCAGCACCGGGGCCATGGCCGAGAGGAGCGCCGGCACGACAAGCCACCCCGCCCACCACGTCGCCGCAGCCCACGACACCTCCCTGGCCCGGACGTGGGCCAGCTCGTGCAGCACCACCAGGTCGAGGACGTCCCGGCGGCCGTACGCGTGGGCGACGGGCACCACGACGACGGCCCGGCCGTACGGGACGGCGGTCGTGTACGCCTGCGCGTCGGCTGCCCCGACAGGCGCGACGACCACCCTGGGGCGCCCCCGGCCGCGCAGCCCCAACTCGTCGCACCAGAATTCGAACCGCTGCCTGATCCGCGCCGCCGCGTCCCCGTCGGGGGGCCGGCGCCGGCCCCGGCGGGACAGCCCCAGCCGCACCGACAGGCCGTCGAGGAACACGACCAGCCCCGCCAGCACCAGCATCGCCGTCCCACCGGTGAGCTGCGCCGCCTGGCGGGTGGCCTCGAACCCGGCGGCGCAGCGGTCGTACTCGGCACTGCGGCCCACCAGGCGGGCGACCTGCCCGCCGT
Source organism: Micromonospora sp. CA-111912 (assembly GCF_050948415.1). NCBI lineage: Bacteria > Bacillati > Actinomycetota > Actinomycetes > Micromonosporales > Micromonosporaceae > Micromonospora > Micromonospora sp. CA-111912. Next base: position 2,057,985 of record NZ_CP192007.1, on the reverse strand, counting down.
CGGGCGGCAGGTCGTGCAGGGCGGCGCACGCCTGCACCTCGCCCCAGTGCCCGAGGTTGTGGACGACGAACACCACGTCGCCGACGCCCACCCCCACGGCCACGAGGGCGAGCAGCACCAGTAGGTGCAGCCAGCGCAGACCGGGTTCGGCCCCGGTGGCGGCGGAAGAGGGCTGTCCCACCACGCTTCACCATCCGCTCCGCTGTCGACGGTGGTCGGCTGAGCGTAGGTGGACGAGGGCGCGAAAGCTGTCGGGTCGGCGATCCCCGGCGTCGGGAGCCTCAGTCCTCGGCGCGCCAGCGGTAGAACTCCTTGGCCACCGCGTCCTCCGGGCCGCGCCAGGTCTCCGGGTTGTACGGGGTGATGAACGTGTTCAGGTCCTCCATGATCTTGGCGAAGGCCGGCTTGGCGTGGCTTTCCCGCATGGCCTGGGCGAACGCCGCGTCGGTGCGCTCCAGCAGGTGCAGGTAGACGTCGTCGATGGAGTACAGCCAGCGCCCGGTGACGCCCAGCTCGACCGGCAGCGATCCCGCGTCGGACTCGGCGAACACCCGCGCGACGTTGGGCTCCGCCCCGGGCTTGATCCGGGCGACGATGACGGTCATGTTCCCGTCGTCCGAGTCCGAGGCGGGCACCGATCCCCCGGTCGGAACCCAGCTGTAGAACTCCTTGGCGACGGAGTCGGACGGGTTCTGCCAGTTCTTCGGATACGGCGTCACGTACGGGGCGATGGCCTCGGCGATCTGCTGGAACGCGGGCAGTCCCCGGGCCTTGCCCAGCGACGCCTTCGGGTCCATGTTGCGCTCGATCACGTGGATGTACAGGTCGTCCAGTGACAGCAGGGTCCGGCCGATCACGCCGAGATCCTGCGGTCGGGTCGTCTTGTCGTAGTAGCCGAAGACGTCGCCGACGGTGCCCTCGCTGCCGGGGACGATGTGGCAGACGATCACGGACCGGTAGATCATGGCTGCTCCTCAGGTGGATGGACGTGAACCGGGCGGCATCGACCGGTGGACATGGATCGGGCGGACGCGAGCCGGGCGGCCATGGATCGGGCGGACATGGGGCGGGGCCGGGCGGGCGGGGCCGGGCGGGCGGGGCCACCGGGCGCGTCAGGCGGCGAACCGGACCGGCAGCTCCAGCAGGCCACGGAACGGCGACGCTGCCGGCAGCCGGCGCAGCTCGGTGACCGGCACCTCGAGCCGCAGCCCGGGTAGCCGGCGCAGCAGCGTCCCCATGCCGATCTGCGCCTCCATCCGGGCCAGCGAGACGCCCAGGCAGTAGTGCACGCCGTAGCCGAACCCGATGTGCGGGGCGCGCTCGCGGCGGACGTCCAGCCGGTCCGGGTCGGCGAAGTGCTCCGGGTCGTGGTTCGCCGAGTTGATCGCCACACCGACGACCGACCCGCGCGGGATGCACACGCCCTGGTACTCGACGTCCTCGGTGGCGATCCTCGGGCTGGCCACCGGCAACGGGCCGTCGAACCGCAGCAGCTCCTCGATCGCCGACGGCAGCAGCTCCGGCCTGGCCCGCAGCAGTTCGAGCTGGTCGGGGTGGGTGAGCAGGGCCACCGTCGCGTTGCCGATGAAGTCCGCGGTGGTCTGGTGCCCGGCGAACAGCAGCAGGAAGGTGGTGGTGACCAGTTCCTGCTCGGTCAGCTCCCCGTCGCGGTCGCAGGCGTCGACCAGCGCGCCGATCATGTCGTCGGCGGGGTGCGCGCGCTTGGCCTGCACCAGGTCGATGAGGTAGTGATGCAGGCGTAGCTGGGCCTCCTGCACGGCGGCCCGGTCCTTCTCGGGGCTGCGGTTGGCGGAGCCGGACGTCCTGATCACCTGCGTCCAGTCGAGGACCCGCTCGTGGTCGGACTCCGGAAGCCCGAGCAGGTCGCTGATCACCAGCATCGGCAGCGGGATGGCGAAGTCGCGCATCAGGTCGCACCCGCCCCGCGGGACGATCCGGTCGAGCAGCGTGTCCACGATCTCCGCCACGCGGGGGCGCAGCGCCTCGATCCGGCGCGGCGCGAACGCCTGCGACACGATCCGACGCAGCCTGGTGTGCTCCGGCGGATCCGAGTTGAGCATGTTCTTGTTCAACCCCTCCGAGTTCGGCCCGAAGATCCGCAGGTAGTGCTGTCCTGGCCCGTAGAGGTCCTTGGACAGTCTCGGGTCGGTCAGCGCCGTCCGGGCGTCGTCGAACCTGCTGATCAGGTACGAGTCGAACCGCGGCGAGCTGACCGGGCAGACGGGCCGGTCGGCCCGCAGCTGGGCGTAGCTGGGGTACGGGTCGGCGGCGAACGCGTCGGTGTACAGCTCCGACGCGGGGACGGGGTGCTCGGTCATCGCGACTCCTCGGGCTCGCTCCGCAGGACGTGCAGGACCTGGTACGTGTGCCGTTGCGCAGACTCGCGAAGCTCACGGACCACGCGCAGCAGCCGGTCCCGTTGCTCGCTTCGGCCGAAGGCGTCCAACCGCTCCCGGTCCGCCCAGTCGCTGATGATCAGGTAGCTGCGCGGGTCCTCGGCGTCGCGGACCAGGTCCTGACGCAGGCACCCGTCGAGGGTGCGGATCTGTTCGGCGGCCGAGAGCCACTCGGCCTCGAACCGCTGCTCACAGCCCTCCCTGGTGCGCATCGCGAGCACCGTGCGCACGCCCGTCATCCCGTGCCTCCGGGCACCCGCCGCATTCCGATCATGAGGTCTCCTTCGCCGGCCCTGTGCGAATGGAGTCTGCGGGGGCGGGCGTCACCCCAGCGTCACGGTGCGCCAGAAACTGTGGGCCACCGGTGACAGCCCGTTGACGCCCGCCCGGCCCGGCCGCCGCACGCCGGGGGATTGCGAGAAACCCGGGCCCGGCCGGCCCGCCCCTCACCCCCGGCTGGGATAGCGGCAGGCGGACCCAACCGCCTCGGCCAGCTGCCGCTGGTCGAGCGTCACCGGCACCGCCCCGCGCGGATCCTCCGGCCGAACCTGACGGGCCCGCACCAGACCGGTCGGGCTGTCGCCGCCGAGGCAGGCCGCAGCGACCAGGACGACCGGCCCACGAGCCGAGGGGCCCGGCAGCGCGTCGAGCCGGACGCTCGCCCCGACGGTCGGATCCCGCACGTCGACCAGCCTGACCTGCCGCCAGATTCGCTCGCCGGACGCCCCCGGGTCCCCGGCGGAGGTGGCGAAGCCCACGACGTACAGGTCCTTGCCGGTGGCCCGCAACGTCACGATCTCGGATCGGCCCGCCCCGGCGACGACGGACAGTTCGAGGCTGGTCGAGGTCGGACGGCCGTTGCGACAGTCCGACGCCCGCAGGTCACGCGGCGGGTTGCCGTGCACGACCGCGGAGGAGACGACCCCGCCGCCGGCCACCTTGAACCAGCGCACGTCCGGCATGCCGCCGGTGTTGTCGTAGACCTTCTCGCCGACGCAGAAGCCGGTGAAGCCGACCGTGCAGTCCGGCGGGATGGTGGTCAGCACGGATTCGTCCCGGGCCGCCCCGTCGCGCACGTGGGCGCCGCCCCCGTAGGTCACCCCGGTGAAGGCGGCCCCGTCCGGCACGGCGGGACAGCGCGCCGTACCGGGGGCCGTCGGGCCGTCGTCCGGCAGCTCGACCACCGTGACGACGGCGACGATCGCGGCGGCGACTGCGACGACGGGTACGACCCACCGCGGGCGCGGCGACCGGGGCGGCCCGTTCCCGGGGCGCCGCACCCCGGACGGCGCAACCGCCGACAGTTCGGGGCCCTCCGCACCCGCGCCGTCGCCCTCCGGGCTCGCCCCGCCGCCCTCCGTGCCCGCAGCGCCGACCTCCTCCGGGTCGCCGTCCCGCTCCCCCGCGACCTGCCGAACGGGCTCCGCCGGGCGCACCCGCTCCGCCGTCTCGTGCCAGCGCCGCCGCCACTCGTCGGGGTCGCCCCCACACGCGCCGACGTAGGCCAGCAGCACCTCCAGCGTCGGCAGGCGGGCTCCGCCGGCCGCCTCCGACAGGGTCGTCGCGCCGTAGCCGGCGGATCTGGCGAGCTGACGGTAGGTGGGGTTGCCCGCCTCGGCGCGGAGCTTGCGCAGTTCGTAGGCGAGGGCCTGTACCGGGCCGGCGGTCGGATCGACGGGTCTCTCCTGACGAGCCACTCAGCTCCCTTTCACCCAGAACTCGGAGCAAATCCGATTCATCGTTACCGACGCTGTCCAGCCGGGCCGGGCGGCTGTGGCGTTGCCGCTGGTGAACACACATTGTCCGGAGTTGATTGATCCAGGCCCGTGGGCCTCCCGATCAAGCGGGCCGGCGACTAGCAATGGACCCGGGACGTCATCGACGGTCCGCACCGGTTCACGAGACGAAGGAGAGAACGATGAAGGCACGAATGGTAACCATGACCGGCACAGCCCTCGGCACCCTGAGCCTGCTCGGTGTGTTCGCCGCACCGGCCGCCGCAGCGCCGCAGCGCAACTGCGCGGTCAACCTCGACACCGGGGCGGTAACCTGCGCGAGCAGCGAGGACCGGGCCCTGCGCGCGGTCGGCGCCCAGGCCAGTCTGGTCATCGCCCGCACCTACACCGGGGCGAACTACACCGGCACGGTGCTGGCCTGGGTCCAGGGCCAGGAGTGCACGCCGGCCTACGACGCCGAGTTGCAGTGGGACGACCTGCGCAGCACCGCGGCGGGCGACCTGAACAACAAGATCAGCTCGGTGCACACCTACCACCAGTGCGACGTGAAGCTCTTCGACGGGATCAATTTCACCGGCGCGTCGTCGACCTGGATCGACCAGGCGCCCGTGCTCGGAAACATCGGTGACGGGTGGGGCAACCGGGCGGGTTCGATCAAGTTCTCCTGACCGGCAGCCGGCCGGTCGGCAACCGCTGAATTCGCACCACCACCGATAAGTCGCCGAGGGCTCCCGGACGGATTCGACTCCGTCCGGGAGCCCGTCCGGCGCCCGCCGTCCGTCAGGTCCAGTCGTCGGGCTGAACATGGCGAGGGGGAACGCGTGGACGAGGCGGCCGGCATCACCGAACGGTGTGTCGCCATCAGCCGGGCGGCCTTCGGGCGGGGCGACCTGGACGCGGCGGTCGCCGACCTGCACCGGCTCCCCGCCGGGTTGGCCGTCCGGGGCGTCCTGGCGGCCGATCTGCTGCCCGCGCTCCTGCGCTCCGTCCCGCCTGGGGACCGGAACCGGACGCGGCAGATCGCCGACCTGCTGGAGATCGCCGAACGACACCCGCCCGACACGGCGGAGTGGCCACAGGTGCGCGCGGCGGCCCGCACCATAGCGCTGCTGCGGGCCGGTGCCGACGGGGAGGTGGCGGACGAGCGGGCGATGCTCACGGAGCTGGACTCTCTCCTCGACCAGGTCGGCGGTGACGACAACCCGGCGACCGCGCCGCTGGTCGGTTCGGTCCGGGCCATGCTCACGTACCTGCAGGCTCTCGAGAGCGGCGACGAGGCCGCGCTGCGGCGCTTCCCGGACGAGGCGCGCCGGATCCGGAACCGGCTGGCCGGCAACCCCGCCATGGCGCACCTCGCGGACACCTTCGCCGGCCTCGTGGACGTCCTCGGGGCGCACCATCGAAACGAGGACCTGCGGCCGTCCATCGACCAGCTCGGGCAGACCGTCGAGCACCTGCCACCGGACGACCCGCTGCGGAGCGCCTTCGAGGAGATGGCGACCTTCGCCGGTCCGTTGTCCGGAATGTACGACGACAGCCCGGACACCCCGGCGACAGCCCTCACCGACGAGCAACTCGCCGCCATGACAAACCTGACGCTGCGGCCGGAACTCGGCGCGGAGGGCCGGGCGTCGTACCACGGGAGCATCGGCAGCGTGGCCGTCTACTCCGGCTGGGGGGCCGACCCGGCCCGCGTCGAGCAGGGCATCGAGCATCTCCGCACGGCGGTTGCCCTCGCCGGCCCCGACAGCCCCAAGCGCCCAGTCCACCTGCTGGGGCTCGCGGTCGCCCTGTACCACCGCGGCGACCTCACCGGCTCCACCCGGGACGTCGAGGAGGCGGACGGGCTGCTCGAGCAGGCGCGGACGCTGGCCGGTGGTCCGGCGCACCCGATGTGGGCGGGCATCAACGAGATGCTGTCGTACACCCGGCGGCGGCGCGGAGCCGTGCCGGACCCGCACAAGGCGGCCCTGGAGGGACTCCAGGAACACGCCTGGAAGGTGTTGCTCCAGTCCGACCTGCCGGCCGCGAACCGCGCCGCGCGCCGGGCGGCCCGGGACGCGGTCGACGTCGCCCGGCAGTGCCTTGTGTTCAACGATCCGGACGCCGCTATCCGGGCCCTCGACGCCGGCCGGGGACTCGCCCTCCACGCGGCCACCGAGGTCCGCAACATCCCCCGTCGCCTCGACGACGCCGGCCGGCCCGACCTCGCGCGCCGCTGGCGGGAGGCCGCGGCGGCCGGCTCGGCGGAGAGCCTCCCGACCGACCTGCGCCACGAGGTGCTGACCGTGCTCGCCGCCCCGGATGGCGGCGGGGCAATGCTCGACGCGCCGGGCCTCGACGAGATCCGCACCGCCCTGGCCGCCCTCGACGCCGACGCGCTCGCCTACCTGGTGCCGGGGGACGGGCCGGTGCCGGGTTTCGCGGTCATCGCACCGCAGCGGGGACCGACCGGCTACATCCCCCTGCCCAACCTGCACGTTCGCAACGACCTCGACGTCGAGCGGTACCTCAGGGCCCTGGCCCGGCGGGACGCGGCCGTCGCGGACCCGGGCCGGGACCTGACCGCCCTCGACGATCCGACCGACTTCGCCGCCAGCCTCGACTCGATGTGCGACTGGGCCTGGCGGGCGGCGATCGGCCCGCTGGTGGAGCGATACCTGCCCACGCTCGCCCGTCCCGACGCCGACCGGCCGCCACGGGTGGTCCTGGTGCCGATGGGGGAACTCGCCCGGTTCCCGTGGCAGGCGGCCCGCCGGTCGGACGGCACCTACGCGGTGCAACTGGTCGCGTTCTCGCAGGCCGCCTCGGCGCGCATGCTGTGCCACTCGGCCGCCCTAGCCCCCGTGCCGCCCACACCGGTCGGCCTGGTGGTGGGGGACCCGGACACCGGTGACGTGGCGCCGGACCTGGCTGCGGCCCGGGCCGAGGCTTACGCCATCCATCGGTCCTTCTACCCCGGCGGGAGGTACGTCGGCCGGCGGGTGGACGGCTCGCCGAGCAGGTCCGGGCCCGGCAGCGTCGACGAGGTCCGGGACTGGCTGACCAGCACCAGCCCGGGCTCCGGCGCCATGCTGCACCTCGCCTGCCACGGCGTCATCAACACCGACCCGGAGTCCGCCACCTCCTACCTCCTGCTCGACGGCGGCGGGCGGTTGACCGCCGAGGAGCTGATCGAGCTGACGGCACGGTCGCCGGACCGCGACATCGGCCTGATCGTGCTCGCCGCCTGCCGCACCGGTCTGGCGATCAACGGGTACGACGAGGCGTACAGCCTGGGCACCGCGTTCCTCGCCGGCGGGGTCCGGTCGGTGCTCTCGACCCAGTGGGCTATCCCCGACCGGGCCACCTCGGTGCTGATGTACATGTTCCACCACCACGTGATGGCCGAGGGGCTGCCCGCGTGGGAGGCGCTGCGGCGGGCGCAGATCTGGATGCTCGACCCCGAGCGGTCGCTCCCGGACCGCATGCCTGCGCGGCTACACCAGCAGTTGCACCACGAGGAACTCGCCCACGTCGCCGCCTGGGCCGGTTTCGTCCATTGGGGATGGTGAGCCGCCGGATGGTGGCCCCGGGCAGGAGAGGGAGACCGTGGCAGAGGACACCGAGAAGGAGCTGAGGGCCCGGCTGGCCCGGCTGACCGGAGCCGCCCGCACGCGCCCGCTGCTCGAGCTCTTCCAGATCCTCGCCGACCGGTACTGGCGTGCCGGACCCGGGCGGCCGGCCGCCCTGCCCGCGCTCGACGAGGCGGTCGACTGCCTGACCGAGGCGTACGGCCATCTCCGGCCCGGCGACCCGATGCGGGCACAGGTCGCCAGCCAGCTGGGGTGGTTCCTCGGCGCGCGGCAGATGGCGCACGGCGGGCCGGAGAGCGACCGGCAGCGGGCGGCCGGGCTGCTGGAGGAAGCACTCGCGGCGACCAACCTGCCACCCATGTTCACGTGCATCGCGCGGATGACCCTGGGCCAGCTCTACCTGACCGCGGCGATCCGCGGGTTGCAGTCGCTCGACGTGCCGACCCTGCTGGCGGGAGGGGACCACGGGCCCGCCCTCACGGAGGTCGAACGGGCCATCGACTGTTTTCAGCAGGTGCTGGCCGATGACCTGCTCGGCGCGGAGGTGACCGAGGGGGCGAAGGCCATGCTGGCGTGTGCCGAGGCGGTACGGGACCTGTTCGTCGGGATCGAGGCCGGCGCCGGCACCGGCATCGGCATCGACATCGACTTCGGGCCGATGATGCGGACGATGGCGACGCTGCAGGACGTGCAGCGCCGGATTTCGGACGGAATGGAAGCCGGCACGATGCCGCGGCTGCCGAACCTCCTCGGCGGGCGGGCGACGACCACCGTGGACCCGCTGGACTTTCCCGTCACGGTCCTGCGCGGGCCGGAGCCCGGGCCCGGCGACGGCGACCGCGCCAGGCGGTCGGCGGCCCCCGTCGACCTGGCGGCGCTGCGGCGCGCCCTGCGGGAACGGGTGGCGGGCGACGGCGACCCGTACGCCGCCCTCGCAGCCCTGCTGCGACCGGACGCGCCGCCGCCACCGGCCGGGCTGGTCGACGACCTGGTGGGACTGGCCACCTCCGTCACCCACGCGGCGGGCGCCACCGCCACCGCCGCCGACCGGATCGTGCTGGCCGTGGCGCTGTACCTGCGCGGTCGCGACGACGCCGACGACGGGTGGGGGGACGCCGACGACGACGTCCGGGCCGCCGCCGTGGCGTTGTCGGCCGCCGCGGACGCCCTGCCCGCCGACCCGTCCGGCGTCGTTCCGCTCGCCGTCGACCTGGCGAGGCTCCTCGACGGGCGCAACCCCGAGGGGCGGGTCGGCGACGCCCTCCACGACCGGTTCGTCCCGGTGGCGCAGGCGCTGCGCGGCGTCCGGGTCCAGGCGCTGGCCTGGCCCCGGCCGGACGGGACGCGCCTGCTGCTGCACACGGACGACGGCAGGTTCCGCGACGGCCGCCCCGACGGTGCCCTACCGCCCCGGGTCGTGGTCGTCGGCGCCGAGCCCCTGCCCGACGACGACGCGGTCATCTCCCACGTCACCTCCGCCCGGCAGGCGGGCGAGTTGGCAGGGCGGGTCCCGCTCCGGGTCACCGAGGCCCCGGTGCTCGTGGTGGACCCCCGGGGCGGCCACGACGAGGCGAGCCTGGTGCGCCTGTGCCGCCGCCTCTACCCCCGGGCGGTCGTCCTGGGCCGCGCCGACGGCGGCAGCGACGGCCCCGGCACGCCGGAGGAGGTACGCCGCCGCCTCGACGCGTCGATGCTGCACCTGACCTGCGGCGTCAGCGCCGCCGGGGCGCTGGAGCTGGCCGGGCCGGCCGACCTGGGCCCCGCCGCGATCACCGGGCGGACGACGCGCACCGCGACCGAGGGCGGCCTGGTCGTCCTGCCGCCCACCGGCGACGGGTCCGCGCCGCTCGCCGAGGCGTTCCTGGCGGCCGGCTTCACCGGGGTGGTGGGCTGGGCCCGGCCGGTGCCCCGCCCGGTCGCCACGCTGATGCTGGCCGTCCTGCACACCGGGTTGGTCCGCGGCGGGCTGCGGCCGGCCGCCGCCGTCCGCGCGGTGCGCCGGTGGCTGGCATCTCCGGACCGCACGACGCCGGCCGGGCTGGCACCGGCCCCCATGGACGTCACCGGCCCGGCCCTCGCGGACCCGGCGTACCGCAGCGCCATGGTGTACCACGGGATCTGAGCGGGCATGGTGTTCCCGGGATCCGAGCCGACCGACGCCGCCGGCTCAGTTCCCGGGCCCGGGAACCTCGATCACCAAGGGGACGGTGACGGTCGCCCAGTCGTACGCGCCGTCCTCGGCGGACGCCACCAGGTCGCGGTGCGCGACGGCGCGACCGATCCGGTCGAGGAAGCCCTGGACGGCGAGCGGCCCCCGGGCGACGCCGCGCGGGTCGTCCAGCGCCAGCATCTCGAACGGCTCCGGGCTGAACTGCTCCTCCGCCACCACCAGCTTCAGCCAGTCCCGCGCCCGCCTCCCCGGTTCGACCACGGAGCCGGCCGGCAGGGTCACCACCACCCGGCGTCCCCGCAGGGCCGCCGCACGCCCACCCGGAACGACGTGGTCGCCCGGAAACAGGTCGGCGTGGACCCGGAATCGCTCGGTCAGGTTCAGCAGGACGCAGAACAGCCGCCGGTCGCTGCGGTTGTGCAGCCGGACGAAGACGGTGGGCGGCACCCACCCGGCCGGGCCGGGCTCGTAGCGGAGCTTGATCACGCCGTCCCCGTCCGCCTCGACGGGCGGACGGGTGAGCGGCGCGATCGACTCCCCCGGTCGCGCCGCGACCACCTCGACGGCCACCGCGCCCGCCAACCCGGTCACCGGGTTGGCGAGGTCGCGCAGCTGCCGCCACCGGGCGATGTGTTCCAGCGCCCGGACGGCCCGCCCCGCCCCGCCGCCGCCGACGCCGGTCAGGTCCCCGGTCAACCGGACGCCGTGCCGGTCCTCCACCCTGGCCACGCCCGGGCTCGGCGTCCGTACCCGCAGTTCCGGGACCGTGTCGGTGCCCGCCGGATCGACCGGACGCAGGTGCGCCGACGGCCCACCGCCCGGCCCGGCCGTGCCGAGCGCGGCGAGCACGGCGGCAGCGGTGGCGCGGTCCTGGTCCACGCCGCCCACCGCCACGGTGGTGGCCGGCAGCGGGACCCGGCTGAGCACCACCCGGTACTGCCTGTCCGGCTCGGGCCGCCATCCCACCGGCTCCACCAGGCTCCGTTCGGCGAGCACCTGGACGACCTCGGCCTCCCGCGCCGGCGACCCGCCGACGACGGCGACGCGGGCCGCGCCCGCCGTGGCGTCGGGCGGCGGGAACAGACCGTGACAGCTTCCGGCGTTCACCTCCCACCCGTCGCGGGCGTACCGCAACACCAGGCCCGACGACGGCGGCGCGAGGCGTCCGCCGAGAAAGGGCCGGTCGGCGATGCCGCGACCGGGCGGAACGAGCTGCGGCACCTGCTGGTACGCGTTCTGCTCCACCTCGGCCTGCGCGGCGACCAGCAGGTCCCGGTACGTCGCCGTCGGGCCGAGCCGGCCGAGGGCGCGCAGCAGCGCCCAGCTGAACAGCCCCCGCCGCCGGCCACCCAGGTCCATCTCCTGGGCCGCCTCGTGTGACCGGCTGGCGGCCAGGAGGACGTGGTCCGGCGCGGGCGGTGACGGGGGCTCGTCGCCCGCCAGCTCCGGCAGCAGCAGCTCCCGCCCCGGCGACGCCGGCATCGGCTCCACCGCGCGGGCCCGCGCGCCCGGTTCCCGACCCTCAAGTTCCCGGGTGGCGCCCGCGGAGTGGCAGCTGTCGAGCACCACGGCAACGTGTCCCGCCCGGCGGGCGACGCCGTCGAGCAGGATCGACAGCTCCTTGTCCAGCAGGTCGGGCACCCCGCCGTGGCGACTGTCCGCGCAGACCAGGGTCTGCACCAGGTGGGACGGTTCGGCGTACCACCACTGCGGGGCGGGAGCCTGCGACCCGTGGCCGCTGAACCAGAACAGGGCGGTGTCCACGGAGCGGGCCCGGCCGAGATGGGACCGCAGCGCCCCGATCACCGCCGCCCGGGTGGCCTGCCCGTCGGACAGCACGAGCGCGTCGAGGTCGACGCCGGGTGCTGTGCGGGTCTGCAGGTAGGCCAGGGCGTCGTCGATGTCGGTCCGGCACCCGCGCAGGTCGGGCACCGCCGGTGAGCGATATCTGTCGATGCCGACCAGCAGGGCGTACAGGGTGCTCATCCGGCCTCTCCCGGGCCGACGTACAGCCAGCCGTGTTCGACGAAGTCCTTGGCCGGCAGGTCCACCGTGACCGGGGCGAAGTCGGCCGGCAGGGGCGGTTGGGTCGCGTGCGCGATGACGTCCTGGAACAGCACGTCGGGCAACCCGAGGACGAAGTCGACCGCCGGTCGGGCGGCCAACGCGTCCCGTAGGGGCGGGCTGTCGAGGATGCGGTGCACCGCGACGGCCGCCACGCCGACCCAGCCGTTGGCCGCCGCCTTGACCAGTCCCCGGTGCAGCGCGACCCGCAGCCGCAGCCGGTCCGCCGGTGCCCGGCCGGTGTTCAGCTCCCGCAGGTGCCGCTCCAGGCCGCGCACCAGGCGGGAGATCACCACGGCCTCGTCGATGCCGACCGGCAACACGGTGAACTGGCCGTCGCCCTGCGGTTGGGGGGTGACGTCGGAGTCCGCCACACCGGCCGCCCGCCGCGCCAGGGACAGCAGCGCGACCAGGTCCCGCTGGACCTCCTCGGCGGCGGCGGTGCTGCGTCTGCTGTAGCCGGACACGTCGGCGGCCATGCACAGCCGGACCGCCGCGCCGTCCACGGGGCAGCCCGGGGAGAGCGTCTCGTCGAACCGCACCGACTCGCGCAGGCCGGCGCTGTACCGCTCCCGGCCGCCGGCGACCCGCACCCGGACGTCGAGGGTTCCGGCGACCCGCGTCGTCCCGGCCGGTAGCTCCAGCAGCGCGTGCATGCCGTGGGCACGGGGCACCAGCAGCTCGCCGCGCGGGTCCTCGTACGTCCAGCCGAACTCGTGGCGGTGGATACCGAAGACGTGGGCGCGGGACGTTGCCGCCCGGCTCGCCAGCCGGCGCAGCCAGCCCGGACGGGTCCGGGCCGCCGCCACGACGTGTGCCGCGGTCGCCGACGCCGGCTCGGCGTCGTCGGCCGGGTAGGTCAGGCCGAGCGCGCCGCCGTCGCCGTCCAGCCGCGCGGCCAGCGCCCGCTCGTCGGCCAGTGTCACCTCGAAGTACGCGGCCGTGTACCGCTGCCCCCTCGGCAGGGCGTCGAGGTCGAAGGCGAACAGCGCCCCGACGTACGACCCGCCCGTCGCCTCGGCCCGGCGGCGCAGGTACACCGGCAGGTCTCGAACGGGCACGGGGTACAGCAGGGGCCGCCCGCAGCGCACCGGGATCGGGGCGGTGGCCGACCCCCCGTCCGGGGCCCGGTCCCCGGTCGGGACCAGTTCGCCGTGGGCGAGCAGGTCGGCTTCCCGTAACTCGTCGACCGCGCCCTCGCGCCGGTCGTCCGCGCCGGTCACCGGGCCACCCCCGGGATGCTCGCCACCCCGCCGCGTCGCACGGGCGCGGCATGCCGCCAGGTGAACGCCGCACCGCCCAGTTCCACGGTCTCGCCCGGGCCGCAGGTGCCGGCCTGCCGGCCGACGGCCGAGCCGTCCGGGGAGTAGCGGATCACCAGGCGGATCTCGGCGGACGCGGCGGAGGCACGGGACGCGGTCACCTCGCCGTACCCGGGCAGTCCCGCCGATCCGGCGGTGAGCGCGGCCCGCCGGCCCGCCAGCGGCAGCTCGCGATCCTCCCCGTCGGGCGCGCGTACCAGCAGCGTCCCGGCGAGGGGCGGGGCCAGCCGCCGCCGGCGCACCCACCATCCGACCCCGGCCAGGACCAGCAGCAGGACGCCCCCGGCGGCCCACCACCCGAGGCTGCCGCGCTCGGCGGAGAGGGACACCCGGGTCGCCCCGCCGTCCAGTCGCGGCGCGAAGGTCAGCCCGAGGTCACCGGTCAGCACGTCCGCCCACGGTGAACCCACGTCGCCACTGAGGGTCAGCGTCGTGCTCGCCGTGACCTGGGACAGCGGCGCCACCCGGCGGGGTCCGGCGTCCCACTCGACGGTCACCGGCACGGTCGCGGTGCCGCCGACGGGCAGCTCGACCGGGCCGGCCGGCACCGTGACCCGGACGTCCGGCCGGTCACTGCGCACGGCGAGGTGATCGACCACCAACGGGATTCTCGTGGCGGTCGACCGGAGCCGGACCTCCAGCCGGGTCCGGCCGGCGGCGATCCGGCCGGCGGCGGCGGGCCAGTTCACCTGGATGCCGTGGGCAGCGTCGTCGCCGAGCACGCTGCGGGCCTTCGCCGCCCGGGCTGCGGACTTGGGCTGTTCCAGCTGCTCGCCCAGCCGGTCGATCGACGCGGGCGCGAGAATCCGGGCACCCGGGTAGACCCTGGCCAGCAGCGGCGCGCCGGTCGACCCCGCCAGGGGCACGGCGTAGGCGTTCAGGGAGGTCTTCCGCAACGACCGGCCGGCCCCGGCCAGCTGGTTCCACGCATACCCCTGCTCGAACGGGTAGGCGCTGCCGGCCGGCGGGTCGTGCCGCCCGTCGGTGAGCATGACGACCGTGGCGATCTGCGGCGAGCCCTGGCGGTTCAGCAGCCGCAGGCTCGTCTCGATCGCCGCGCCGATGTCGGTGTGCCGCCCGTCGGCGGTGCGCGGCAGCTTGCCGACGACCTGGTCGGGGGAACGACCGGCCGGGCCGTCGTGGACCACCCTCGCCGAGTCCGCGAAGGTCACCAACGCGATCCGGTCGTCCGGCGCGAGCGCGGCGAGGAACGACCGCAGCGACGCCTTCACCCGCTCGTACCGCCCGCCCTCGCGCATCGAACGGGACACGTCCACCAGCACCACGTAGTCGCCCGCCACCCGGTTGACGCCGAGCGCCGCGTACACCTCGTCACCGGTCGCCGGGGCCGCCATCGCCGGGCCGCCGGGCAGGACCACGGCGGTCAGTGCCGCCAGCGCCGCCAGGAAACCCGCGGCCGTACGTCGAACACTGCCCACCTGATCGTCCTCCGCCCGTGCCGTCCGTCGACTGTGCCTGACGGACGGGACCGCCCGACGCCGGCGACGCGGTCCGTCAGACATGACCGAGACGCCCGCCGCGGCAGCGGAAGGGACCACGGAGGGAGCACGGGGTGCACGAGGAAGCGCAGGGTCCCGCCGAGGAGGAACCCGCCGTCGGGGCGGGTCCGCAGGAACCGGCGGTCGCCCCGGAACCCGCCACGGGCCCGGACCGGCTCGACGAACTGGCGCAGCGGCTGGGCGACGAACTGGCCGGGCTCCGGGCCGAGGTCGCCCGCGAACACCATCGCGCGGCGGCCCGCGAGCAGGTCATCGACCGGCTGCACGAGGAGAACCAGCGGCTGCGCGCCGGCGAGCGGCTGATTCTGCTCCGCCCGCTGCTGACCGACCTCCAGCGGCTGCGCCACGACCTGCTGCGCACCGCCACGGGACTGCCCGCCGGGTTCACCGCCGCAGCGGCGGCGGACCTGCTGCGCAGCTATGCCGCCAGCGTGGAGCTGACCCTCGAACGGGCCGGTGTCACCGTGCTGGTCCCGGTGCCCGGTGCCGCGTTCGATCCGTCGACGCAGCGGGCCACCGGGACGGTGCCGGCCGTCGACCCCGGCCAGGAGGGAACCGTCGCCGAAGTCGTCCTGGACGGCTACCACGACGTCGAGGCCGGGCGCACGGTCGTGCCCGCCGCGGTCAGGGTCCACCGCTGGCTCCCCGACCCGGATCCCGCCCCGGCCGGGACCGGGCCGGAGCCCTCGAGCGCCACCCAGCCCACGCCCAACCCGTGACAGCTCAGTGAATAAGCGGACCAGCGGACAGGAGCACCATGTCGGACGAGAGCCTGACCTTCTTCGGCATCGACCTGGGTACGACGTACTCGGTCGTTTCGTACATCGACGAGACCGGTCGGCCCGCCGTCGTCCGCAACGTCATCACGAACGACGAGACCACCCCGTCGGTCGTCTACTTCGAGGAGGGCACCGGCGAGGTGGTGGTGGGCGAGGCCGCCAAGCGGGTGTCCCGGCTCTACCCGTCCCGGGTGGTCGAACGGGTCAAGCGGAGCATGGGCAGGGAGGCCCAGTGGGAGTTCGACGACACCACGTACACCCCTGAGTCGATCTCCGCGCTGATCCTCAAGCAGCTGGCCCAGGACGCCGAGTACTACACGAAGCGCCCGGTGAACCAGGTGGTGATCACGGTGCCGGCGTACTTCGGCCTGTTGGAGCGGGACGCCACCCGCAACGCCGGCAGGATCGCCGGCCTGGACGTCGTCGAGGTCGTGCCCGAGCCGGTCGCCGCCGCCCTGCAGTACGACCTCAACGGCGAGACCACCCGGACGGTCCTGGTGTACGACCTGGGCGGCGGCACCTTCGACACCACGGTCATCCGGATCGACGCGAGCGCCGTCGAGGTGCTCTGCACCGACGGCGACCAGCAGCTCGGCGGCGCCGACTGGGACGCGCGCCTGGTCCAGTACCTGGTCGACGAGTTCGTGGGCCACGCCGGGCCGGCCGACGATCCGACCCTGGACGAGGAGTTCATGCAGGATCTCGCGCTGACCGCGGAGGAGGTCAAGCAGCAGTTGTCGACCGTCACGTCGCGCCGGGTGCCGATGCGCTACGCGGGGGCGTCCACGTCGGTGGAGGTCAACCGGGAGACGTTCGAGGACATCACGCGGGACCTGCTCGACCGGACCGTCGAGTACACCGAGCGCACCCTGAACACCCTGGGCGACAAGCTGGGGATCGCCGATCCGGCGGCGGCCATCGACGAGGTGCTGCTGGTCGGTGGCTCCAGCAAGATGCCGGCCGTGGCCCGGCGGCTGGCCGAGAGGTGGGGCTGGACGCCACGCCTGCACGACCCCGACCTGGCGGTGGCCAAGGGCGCGGCCCGCTTCGCGCTCAGCCGGGCGCTGTGGGCGTGGGACGGGCAGGGCGCGGCGCCGACCGCCGAGGAGAAGCAGCAGCGGGCGTCGGCGCTGGCGCTGGCGCTCGGAATGGACGAGGAGTCGCTGACCGCCAGCGCCAACAGGCGGATCGTCACCGTCCTGCCGAAGTCCTTCGGCGTGAAGCTGCAGGACACCTCGGCGCCCGACTGGCGGTCGCAGCCGGAGAAGATGTACGTCGAGCACCTGGTCCACGCGAACGAGGCGCTGCCCATCGAGGGCCGCGAGCTGGACGCCCGGACCATCGAGGACGGCCAGACCGCCGTGCAGATCGAGATCTACGAGCAGGCTGGCGCCGCCGAGAGCCCCGACCTGGCGGCGAACAAGCCGGTGGACCGGGGCGCGGGGGTCATCGGCGGCCTGCCGCCGCTGCCGAGGCACTCGCCCGTCGCCATCAGCATGGGCGTGAGTGTGGGGGGAGAGCTGAGGCTGCACGCGGTCGAGCCGGGCTCCGGGCAGGAACTCACCATCGAGGTCCAGGTCAGCGTGCTCAGCGAGGACGAGGTGCACCAGGCCCGGGAGGTCGTCGCGGCACTCACGGTACGGGGCTGAGCTGATGGCGTTCGACCAGCGCGCGTACCTGCGGGACGTGATCATGCCGCTGCGGGACCAGCCCGGCGGGCTGGCGCCCACGGACCTGGCCCGGCACTACGCGGTCACCCCGGACATGTCCGCGGCCCAGCTCCGAGAGCACCTGACGGCGATCCGGCGGCTGTGGAACCAGCGCTCGGGCGGCGTCGACGCGGGGGCCCGGGTCTGCGCGCAGCTGTTCAGCCGGGACGAGCAACTGCGCGCCGAGCACGGCGCGGACATGTTCGAGCCACGCTGGTGGCGGGACCGGGCCGAGGAGCACGACCGCGGGTCCCGCGCCGAGTCCGAGCGGTTCGCCCGGGACCTCGCCCGGGCGTACGGCGCGCTGGGCCGGATCACCCGGGGCCAGCTCAAGGAGATCGCCGGGCACTGGCCGGGCCTGGACACGGGCCAGATCGACGAGGCGGTCCGGCGCGCCGGCCTGGCGGTGGTGGATCCGGTCGAGCTGCCCACCGGCTCCGGCATGGAACGCACGGCGTACCGCGCGCTGGTTCGGCTCCAGGATCTGCTCGGCGTGCCCACCGTCGTCCAGGTGGTGCACCCCGACGGTGCGCCGTTCCGGCTGCTCGGCCCGGAGGCGGTGGCGCTCGACGCGGCCACGGTGCGCGCCCGCGCGCAGGAGGCGAACCGGTTGGCCGACGCCACCGCGGTCCGGACCCGCAAGGAGGCCCTGGGTCTGCTGGAGCGGGCCGTGAGCGACGGCGTGGACCTGCGGGCGCTCGCGGTGTTCCAGGTCGTCGAGCGGCTCCGCGCCGGGCGGGCCAGGGGAATCGCGGACGGCATGCTGGTGCCGATCGCCACCGACGCCGGGCTGGCGCAGGGCGACGCCCAGTCGGTGGTCGCCAGCCTGCCGGTCGACGCGGAACCCGAGGTCGGCCCGGCGGACAGGATCCGTGACCTGGTCGCCGACGGGCAGCTCCTCGCGGCCCGGCAGGCCCTGGCGGTGCTGCCGGCCGACGATCCGCACCGCGACGAACTGCGTAGTCAGGTCGAGGCCCTGCTGGGCGAGGTCGAGTCGCTGCGGCGGGCGGCCGACGAGGCGGCCCGGACGGAGCGCGAGGAGGAGGCGGCCCGGCTGCTGCGCTCGGCCCTGCGCATCGCCGGTGACGACGACGGTCTCGCCGACCGGCTGGGCGCGCTCGCGCCGTCGCCCCCGCGCGACCTGTCGGCGCGGGCGGTGGACACCGGTGTCCGCCTGACCTGGACGGCGCCGCCCACCCCGGCGGCGGAGGTGCGCTACCGGGTGGTCCGCGCCGACCGGATTGTCCGCTCGTCGGCCGACGGCGAGGTGGTCGTGGAGGGCTCCCTGACGGAAGCGACGGACGGGGCCCCGCCGCCCGCCCGGCCCCTGCACTACGGCGTCTTCGCCAGCGTCGGCGGCGACTGGTCACGACCGGCGACGGTGCGGATCCTGGTGGTGCCGCCCGTGCTGGCCGTGCGGGTGTGGGTGCGCCCCGACGGGATTTCCTGCGCCTGGCGGGCGCACCCGGCTGCGGAGGGCGTGCGGGTGCGGCGCACCCTCGGCCGGCCACCGGTCTCCCCGCAGGACGGGGAGCCGGTGACCGCAGGCCACACCGGGCTCTCGGACGACACCGGCGACGGCAGGACCGACCGGTACTACGGCATCGTCACGGTCTACCGCGACGAACAGGGCGAGGAGGTCACCTCGCCGCTCGTGGTGGCCCACGCGGCGCTGCGCGACGCGGCCCCGCCACACGTGGAGCGGCTGCGGGCCCACGTCACCGCGGTCGACGCGCAGACCGCGACAGCCCACCTCGCCTGGCTCACCCCCACCGGCGGCACGGTGTCGATCCGCAGGTCCGAGCTGACCCCGTCGTGGACGGTAGGAGAGCGGATCCGCCGCGACGAGATGGAGGGGTACGGCGAGGCGCTGGTCAGCGACCGGCTGGAGCAGGGGGCGGAGACCCTGCTGGAGGTGACCGTGCCGAGCGGGCGGCTCGTGTACGTGCCGTTCACCGTCGACGCGGCGACCGGGACCGCCGTGGTGGGCGAGCCGGTCCTGCTCGGGGTGACCGAACCGGTCGGGCAGCTCGTCGCCCGCCGCACCGGGGACGAGGTCAACGTCGCCTGGGTGTGGCCGTCCTCGGTACACCTGGCGGAGGTCACGTTCACGCCGCCGCACGGCCCGCCGGTGGTCCGGCGGCTGACCCGTGGGCAGTTCACCGAGTCGGGCTGCCGCATCCCGGTCTCCTCCGGCGGCGGCCGGGTCTCCGTCCGGACGGTCGAGCGCGGCCCGGCCGGGGAGACGTTCTCCGTCCCCGAGTCCGTGCCGGTCGACCGCGTCCCCGTGGCGGTCGGGTACCACCTCCAACGCGCCGGCGGGCCTTTCAGCCGCAAGCGGCTGCTGAGCGTCGACGTCGACCGGCCGTGCGAGGGGGTGGAGCTGCTCCTCGTGGCCGCGCCGGGCCTGGCCATGCCGGTACGCCCGGAGCAGGGCACCGAGCTGGCCCGGGTGACCGGCCTCTCCCTGCGGCCGGACACGCCGTGGCAGCTGCCCTTCACGATGCCCTCCGGCCTGGCCAGGCCGTACTGGCTGCGTTGTTTCGTGATCCAGCCGACCGGGGCCCGGGTCACCGACCCGATCCACGAGATGAAGGTGTCCTGACATGCCCACGCCCTCCTGCCCGTACTGCTACGCCAAGATCGACCTGCGAGCGCCGTGGTTCCGGTGCACGGGGCGTCGGTCGCCGGGCAAGGACCCGTGCAAGCCCCAGTGGGACGAGGCCAGGGACCGGGAGATCGGCATCAAGGAGCTGGTGCTGCCGTCGTTCCCGGGGACCCGTCGCGCCCTGCGGGCGGTGACTGCCTCGGCGTGTCCGCACTGCGGCACCGAGTCCGCGGTCAAGGTCTGCCCGACCTGCCACAGCCGGCTGCCGGCGACGTTCGGCGAGGGGCGCAGCCCGCTCATCGCCATGGCGGGCGCGCGGCACACCGGCAAGAGCGTGTACCTCAAGGTGCTGTCGCACCAGTTGCGACACGGCATGGGGCAGCGCTTCGGCGCCGACGTCCGGCTGGTCGGCGACAGCCAGTTCCGGGCCGAGACCGGCGGCGGCCGGGACTTCCTCGACCCGGCCGGCGCGCTCTTCCCCGACGGCGGGCTCTACCAGCGCACCGGCCAGGCGGAGTTCGGCCGGCGCGAGCCGATCGTGTTCGCCTGGCGGCAGAACCGGGGGATCACCGGCCACGAGACCACCTTCCTGTCCTTCTTCGACACCGCCGGGGAGGATCTGATCGACCAGGAGACGGTCGACAACCTGCGCTACCTCGGCGCGGCCGACGCCCTCATCCTGCTGCTCGACCCGTTCATGATCCCGCAGGCGCGGGACCGGATCCGGCTGCCCGCGTCGGCGGTCGACACGCACGCCAGCACCATCGACGTGGTCAGCCGGGTGACCGAGAACCTGCGGATCAGCCACCGGCTCGGTGGCCGCCGGAACATCACGATCCCGGTGGCGGTGGCGTTCGCGAAGATCGACGCGTTCTTCGACGTGTTGGGCCCGGACCATCCGCTGGTCCGCCGGCCGGTGCCCGGTCCCTCCTACGACGAGCAGGCCGGGCGGGTCACCCACGAGCACGTCCGCGCGTTGCTGCACGAATGGGGGGCGGACGACATCGACACCCACCTCACCCTCAACTACCGCCACTTCCGCTACTTCACCGTCTCGGCGCTCGGGGCCGAGCCGGACTACGACGAGAACAAGGTCGACGCGCGCGGGGTCCAGCCGTTCCGGGTGGACGAGCCGCTGCTGTGGCTGCTCAGCGAGTTCAACGTGGTGCCGCGCACCAGGGCCGCCCGATGACCGGTCGGTTCGAGACGTTGGTCTACACCGACTGCCGCCCCGGGCAGGGGCTCAAGGGCGGCGCGGGGTTGCAGTTCCAGGCCCGGTCCTCCGACGAGGCCGCTGCCGGGGAGGACCTGGTCAGGAACAACCTGCTCTACGAGCCGCCGTCGTCGTGGATGGCCGACCGGAGGCCCGTCGCGCAGTACCCGCCCTCGTTCGCGCACATCCGGTCCGGCGGCCTCCTGGCCACGGCGTCGGGGGTCTACCTGGGTCGCGAGGCCAACGGCACCCGGGAGGGCAACCAGCTCACCCACGCCGTCGTCACCACCGACCCCGCCAGCTACGACGACCTGCGGCCGGCGCAGCTGTTCCGCGCGGCGTTCTGGTCGGCCGAGCCGGCGCCGACGACCCGCAGCGCACCGGTGGCGCTCACCGACGGGGTGGGTGCCGCCCTCTCCCCCGCCCACGCGCGGGACTTCGTGCTCGCCCAGCCGGACGGCCCGGTGACGCTGCTCGCCCTGGTCTCCGCCCTCGCCGAGGCCGGGCGGCCCGGCCGGCGGCGGGTGCTCTTCGTGGGCGACGACACGGCGTCGGTCGTGTCGTGGATCGTCGCGGGCACCCTCCTCGTGCCGCGTGAGCGGGCACTGGAGTTGGGGTTCAAGGTGTTCTCGACCGATCCGGCGCGTTCCGCGCTGCCGATCGTCGCGGTGCTGCCGGAGTTCGCCGGCCCGGCCGCCCGGGTCGACAACGAACTCGGCTACGCGGTGTTCGACCTGTGCCGGCACGCGCACACCCCGGTGGCGCCGACCGCCGCCGCCCGCCGCTGGGTGGACCTGTTCCTCACGGAGGACCCCCGGGACGTGGTGGACGCCCTGCGCGTGGCGACCGAGTCCGGGATCACCGTCGCGGGCGGGCGGTCGGACGAGGCCGCCGCCGCACTCGGGCTGGCCGCCATCCTGCACCGCAGACCGGACCCCCGGCACGCCGAGGCCATCGTGGGCTGGTTGCGCACCGGGCCGGCGGGGATGCGCCGCGCGTACGGCATCGACGTCGCCGACCTGTTCGCCGAGACCCCCGAGCGGTGGCCGCAGGAGGTGCTGGTGCTGCTCGACGAGGTCGGCTGCGACGGCCTCGTGCCCGGCCGGGCCGCCGAGGTCCGGCTCGCTCTCATGATCAGCGAGGTCGAGGCCGCCCGAACCCGGGGCGTGCTGACGGATCGGCCGCTGCCCGCGCTGCCGGCCGGCGAGTGGGACGCGGACCACGACGAGCAGGCTCGGCAGATCCTCACCGAGGCCCTCACCTCGGGGGTGCCGCCGCCGCGGTTCGCCGTCCTGCTGCGGGTGGCCGCCCGGTTCCGCGTCGGTGTGCGGTGGGACGACATCCAGGACGCCGCCGAGCCGTTTGTCGGGTACTGGGCGGATCATCCCCGGGAGATCCGTCCTCGCGGCTGGCCGTGCGAGGCCGTGCTGCACGATCGGCTCATCGCTGTGCTGGGCGAACGCGCCCTGCTCGGCGAGACGGCCCAGGCCAAGATCGGTGACACCTGGCGGGAGTCGCTGCTTCCCCGCGTCAGCACGTTGCGGCCGCAACTGGCGGAGGCGGTGCTGGGCGCGACGGTACGACACGGCGAGAACCGTTCCGCCGTCGTCGAGCGCCACCTCCGCGAGGTTCGGCACGATCCCGGGTGGTTCTCCTGGACGGCGGGGGCGTTGTGGAGCCAGGCCCCGCCCACGACCGCCGAGCTGGAACTGCTGCGGGACCTCGCTCCGGCGGGCTCCCGGCCGCCCGCGTGGGTGTACCGCCAGCTCGTCGCGCAGGTCACCGGCAGCGCGGTGCCGAGCCCACGGCTGCTCGACCTCTGCCGGGCGCTGCTCGCCGGTGGGCTGATGACGGCCAACCCGCAGGTGCGTGGGGAACTGGAGGACGACGGCACCCTGACCGCCATCGTCGCCGAGTTGCGCCGGGGCCCGGACGGTGAGCGCACCGCGACGCTGCTGCGGCACCTGCGCGGGTGCTCGCCCCGCCTCGTGGAGATGCGGCAGGCCGACGTCGCGTCGGTGCTGGCGCGGGTGGTCGCCTTCCGGGCCCTGGACGCGGTGCTCGACCGGCACCCGGCCCTGCTGGCGCCCCTCGTCTCCCGGCTGACCGACGCGCTGCGCCACGAGGACGCCGTGGCGCCCGCCGTCCTGTCCTACTACCTGCTCGCGGGCGGGCCCGCTACCCCGCAGGCGACGCCGCTCGAACAAGCCCTCGGGCACTGGCTGACCCGGGCCCAGGACGAGCAGATCGAACGCGCCAGCCGGTACTTCGGCCAACTCGACAGCGCCTGGCGTGACGGCTGGCAGCGACACGTCGACGCGTACCGCCATCGGCGCCGGGGCTATCGGCTGACCCACCCGTTCGGGCGTCGGTGACCGATGCCGTACATCTGGCTCTTCATCTATGTGGCGGCCTGCGTGGCGTGCCTGGTCTTCGTCTCCGCGCCGCTGGCCATCGTCGGAGTGGGCGCCGGACTGGTCGGCGGCCTGGCCCTGGTGCTCGGGCTCGCCGGCGTCGTCCTGCTCGGCCGGGCGTCCTGGGCCCGGGTGCGCACCCCCGAGCAGGTCCGCCGGGGCGCCCTGCCGGGGCGGGTGGCGCCGGCCTTCGTCCGCCGCGACCGGGCCTGGCCACAGTACTTCGCCGCCCAGGTGCTGCTCGACGTCCGCGCCGTGGCGGACCGGGCCCTCACGATCACCGGTCGGGTCTGGACCCGGCCGCTGCCGTGGGCGCGGGCCCACCAGGCCTGGTGGCCGCTGTACGTACCGGTCGTCGCCGTCCAGCTCAGCGTGTCGCTGGGCGTCGCCGCCGGGGTCCTGGGCGTCGCGCTGGTCACGGCGGGTGTCACGGCGGCGGCCTGGCTGGTCGGCGGGGCCGCGGTCCAGCTGCTGCGCGGGGCGGACGCGGGCTGGCAGGCGGTGCGGCACTCCCGGGCCAGTTGCCGGCACTGCTACGAGCTGGCGGCCGTGCCCGCGTACCGGTGCCTCGGGCCGCACCCGACGGAGGACCGGCTGGCGGGCGACGACCTGCACCGGGACCTGCGGCCTGGCCGGCTCGGCGTGCTGTGGCGGCGCTGCGGTTGCGGCTGGCGGCTGCCGACCACCGTCCTGCGGGCCGCCTCCAGCCGCCGACTGGAGGCGTACTGCCCGAGCTGCGGGGAGGCCCTGCTGCCCGGTGCCGGGGTGGTCACCGACGTCCGGATGCCCGTGTTCGGCCCCGCGTCGGCCGGCAAGACCCAGCTGATCATGTCGGCGCTGGTGGGGCTGCACCACGGCGGGGAGGAGGCCGGCGCCGACGTGTCCCTCCCCGACGAGCGCGACCGGCAGCGGCACGAGACGTACGCCCGGCTCCTGCGGGACGGCGGGTCACCGGCGAAGACGGACGCCGGCGGGCCGCCCGTCGCCGTCACGCTCCGGCTGGCCCTCCGATCGCGGGTCGTGCTGGTGCACCTCTTCGACGCGGCGGGCGAGAACCTCGTCGACCGGGAGCAGAACGCCCGGCTGTCCTACCTCGACCACGCCCGCTCGCTGATCTATGTCCTCGATCCGTTCTCGGTGCGGCGGGTGCGCGACGAGTACGCCGAGGGCGCGCCGGACGTCTTCGCCGCGGCGAACCCGGCGACGCACGACCCGGAGGACGCGTACAACGCCACCGTGCAGCGGTTGCAGGACTACGGCGTCCGCACGCGCAGCCGGCGGCTGGCATTCGTCGTGTCCAAGGCGGACCTGCTCGGGAAGCTGTCGGCCGGCCCGGCGGAACCGGACGGGGTGCGGGCGTGGCTGGTGGACAACGGGTTGCACAACCTCGTCCTGGCGGCCGAGCGCGACTTCGGCGAGGTGCGCTTCTTCCTGGTCTCCGGTCGAGACCCGGGCCGGGAGGGCGGTTTCGGGCCGGCGAGTTGGATCCTGGCACGGGATTGGGGCGGCCTTGACTGACGGCGGACGACAGCAGCTCCCACCGGCCCACCGTGCCGCGCGGCTGGCGATCCTCGTCGCCCTGGCCGGCGCGCTGGTCGCCGGCCTGCTCGCGGACGACCTGACCGGCGTCGTCGGTGCGGCCTGCCAGCGCGGCGCGAGCGTCATCGCCCAGCTCTGGGCACCACTGACCCGGTGAGGTCAGGCGTCGCGGATCACCGTGCCGTGCGGCCCGACCGACAGGTGCAGGGAGACCTGCCCGGGATGGTCGAAGACGTGCCCCACCAGAGGGTCGCGCACCAGGCGGTCCAGGACGTCGCGGATGCTGCGCACCCCGAGCCGCAGCGCCTCCGGCCGACGCATCACCTCCTGCACCCGCAGCACGACGGCCTCCTCGTCGACGGTCAGTCGCACGCCCTGGCGGCCCGCGCTGGCGGTGAGCTGCGCCAGCAGTTTGCGGACGATGCGATCGACGAACTCCGGTCGCAGGATGTCGAAGACGGTGATGCCGCCGCCCAGCCGGCCGAGCAGCTCGGGCCGCCCGAGCCCGGTGGTGAAGTGCTCCCGTACGGCCCGTTCGAAGTGCGTGGTGACCGTGTCGTAGTCGGGCAGTTCACCGCCGTCGAGCCAGCCGTACGTCTCGGCGGCCCCCAGGTTCGACGTGAAGATGATGATCGTCTCGGAGAAGTAGGCGGTGTTGCCCAACGCGTCCGTGAGCCGACCGTCGTCGAGCACCTGGAGGAACTTGTCGAACACCGAGGCGTGCGCCTTCTCGATCTCGTCGAAGAGCAGCACGCTGAACGGGCGCTGGCTCACCCGGTTCGTCAGCTCCCCGCCGCGTTCGTGGCCGACGTACCCGGGTGGCGCTCCGGTCAGCCGCTCCGCGGAGTGCGACTCGGCGAACGTCGACATGTCGAACCGGGCCAGCGCGGTCTCGTCGTCGAAGACGAACTCGCTCAGCGCCCGGGCGAGCTCCGTCTTGCCGACGCCGGTGGGCCCGACGAAGAAGAAGATCCCCTTGGGGCGTGACTCGGAGCTGTGCGGGTCGGCCACGAAGTCGATGCCGACGGTGGCGGCCGTCAGCGCCCGGCGGACCCGTTCGACCGCGACGGGCTGGCCGACGACTCGGTCCTCGACTGCGGGGACGAACCGGGTGAGCCGGTCCCGGACCTGTCGCCAGGGGTCCCGACGGGGGCCGAAGAGGGTGCGCTTCATCAGCGTCCGGGGCTCGTCCAGCGGGATGCGCTGGAGCTTGCTCATCCGCCACAGGCCGTCCAGTTCGGTGACCGCCATGCCCTCGCTGAGGTTGGCCAGCACCCTCAGGTCGTCGGAGGCCCGCTGGGCGTCGGCCGCCTGGTGGAAGTGGCGGGCCTGCTGGTGCAGGTACACGTGCCGCTCGTCGAAGGTGGGCAGCGCCGCCTCGACCACCTGGACGTACGGCCGGTCCCGGTAGAGCCAGGCCGGCAGGGTGCCCAGGTCGTCGGCGACCAGCACGAGCAGGTTGCGCACCGCGCCGGTCTGGGCCGCCTCGGTCATCGCCTTGGCCATGGTGCCCAACAGGCGGCGCTCGGCGTCCCCACCCCGGTCGGGCGGGGCGAGCATCAGATCGACCATGTCGACGATGAACGCCGACGAGGTGGCGCCCTGCCGCAGCACCGTGCGGATCGCGGCCAGCGCGTCGTACGGATTGCTCAACGTCGGTGCCGGGGCGTCACGCAGCGCTGCGGCGAACCGGTTCCGGACCGCGCCGGCGCGGCCGGTCGACGCCGGCGGCTCGGGCTCGGCGGACCGGTCGCCGCCCACGGCGGTCAGCCGCTGGAACTCCCGCTCGTCGTCCGGGCCCGCGAAGCTCAACCCGTCGATCAGGTCGTAGTAGCCGGTGAGCTGGTAACCGAAGACCGACAGCAGCCCGGTGACCGCATGGCGCAACGGCTGGAACGACCGGTCCCACCGGACCAGGTCACGGACGTTGCCGTGGATGATCACGTGCCGGCCCCGGGCGATCTCCGCGGTGACCCGCTCCAGCCAGGGCGCGGCCGGTCGGGCCGTGGGCCGACCCGGCGAGCCGTCGCTCACTGCCGGTTCCGGTCGTCGTGGCCGGCGCGCTCCTGGGCCTGCCGGGCGGGTGGCCTGGGCCTGCCGGGTTTGCCCTCCCAGTGCAGGCCGTCGGCGGCCACGCCCTGCCGGTCGAGCTGGGCGTGGAAGCGTTCGAGCAGTTCCTCGGTCAGGTCGCAGCGGGCGTTCTCGCCGTCCGGCGAGGTCTCCACGACCGTGTCGACCCCGTCGCTGCGGTACTCCAGCCGGTTGCCCTGGCCGTCATCGGCGTGCACGGTGAGCTCGATGGCCGACCCGTCGGCGCGCTGGGCGACGAAGACCACCGTCGCGTCCCGCTCCGTCAGGCTGCCCGGCACCACCCGCAGGCCGGCGGCGGGCAGCGCGGCGCTGGCCGCCTCCACGATGACCGCCATCCGCTCCAGCTGGTCGAGGCGGGCGTCGACGTCGGCCGTCACGGCCTCGACGCGGCGGCGCAGCCCGTCCACCCGGTGCTCCCAGCGGCTCAGGTTCCCGGCGTCCCGTTCCCCGCGCAGGTCGGCCACCTCGGCGCGCAGCTCGGCCGCCTCGGTCACCGCGACCCCCGCCGCCTCGGCGTCGGTGAGCACGACGGCCAACCGGCCGGCGAGCTCGTCGGTCTCCGTGGCCAGCCGCAGCAGCTGGCCCTGCCGGTCGCGGACCGTCTCCAGGTGCGCCCCGACGGCCCCGCCGAGCCGCCGGTGGGTCTCGGCGAATCTCCGGGCGTCCCCGGTGCGGTCCTGCGCCTCGGCCCGCAGCGCCGCGACGGACCGGTGCCCGGCCGGGTCGAGGCGTTCGCCGTCGACCAGCTCGCGCAGCGGTTCGAGGATGAGGTCCAGGGCGCGGCCGTGCTCCCGGCGGGTCAGCTCCCCCGCCACGGCGGCGGTCAACGCGTCCGCACGGCGTTCCGCACCGCGCAGCTCCGTGCCGGTCCGGGCGAGCCCGGCCTCGTCGGCGGGCCGGGGCAGCGCGGCGACCCGGGCGGCCTCCGCGGTCACCTCGATGCCCTGGGGCAGCGCCCGGGACGTGTCGGCGAGGTGGCGTAGCCGCGCCGTCAGGGCGTCCCGGCGCGCGGTCGCGGCTGCGATGCCGGCGTCGAGCCGCCGCCGGCGGGCCTCCTCCCGGCGTCGTCGGCGTTCCTCCTCGCGTCGCCGCCGGGCGGCCTCCACCTGGGCCCGGCGGGCGGCGTCGAGCGCGACGGTCGTGTACTTCGGGCTTCCGGACATCATCGGCCTCTCTCGTCGGTCGGCGCGGGATGGTCGGGCGGTGGCGCGGCACCGTCGGGCGGCGCGAGCACGACTCCCCGGGCCGCCATGGCGGCCTCGAACCCGGCGCGGAAGTCGGCCACCGGCGGTACACCGATCCACTCGACGCCGTCGCCGGTCAGGTGCAGCTCGATCCCCGCCGAGACGTCCCGGTCCGGCGGCGCGTGCCGATCGGTGAGGAGGTGCAGCCGCTGGTTCGCGGAGCCGCGCCACCTGAGGTCGGCGTGGCGGGCCGCCACGTAGGGACCGTCCACGAGGATGTCGAGCTGCCCCAGCAGCCGCCGCTGGTCCGAGTCGCCGTGCCGGCGCAGGTGCTCGATCGGGTATCCGCTGAACGACATCACCGACCAGTCGCGGCCGGCCCGGATCCGGTCCACCAGCGCGCTGAGCCCCGCCGCCTGCGCCATCGGCTCGCCGCCGGAGAACGTCACGCCGGTGATCTCCGGCGGCAGGCCGCCGAGCCAGCCGGCCAGGTCGTCGACGGTGCGGGTGGTCCCGCCGGTGAAGGGCAGGTCCTCGGGCGCGACGCAACCCGCGCACCGCAGCGGGCAACCCCGGACCCAGACGACCGCGCGCAGGCCGGGACCGAGCACGGCGGTACGGTCGGCGACCCGGCTGATCCCGATCGTCTTCATCGTCCGCCCCCGGGGAACGGATCGGGCGCTCCGGCCTCGACCATCCGGCACCAGGGGCAGTGCCGGGCCTCGCGCGGGTACACGTGGGTCGCCACGGCTGGGCAGGGCGTCAGGCCGTCCCTGGCGTACGCGAGGGCCGCCGCCCAGGACTGCGGGCCGGGGCGGGCGGCGGGCGCGGCGTGCCCGGCGTCGAGGGCATCGCCGAGCCGGCGGCGCAGCACCGCAGGCAGGGCCTCCGGCGGGACGGCGGCGGCGGGTGCCCGGACGTCGGCGCCGAGCAGCCGGCACCGGCGGAGCCGGACGTTGTCGACCTCCTCGACCGGCCCGGCGGCCTCGCGGGGTACGCCCCCGAAGGGGTGGAAGCCGAGGCAGGTGAGCTGACCCACCAGCACGGCCAGGGCCCAGTGGTCGCTGGCCGGTTCCCGCCTGCGCGGCGGCTCGTCCAGGTGCTCGGGCGCCGTGTACTCGGGCCGGGAGAACGGGCACGTCAGGTCCACCCCGGTCGCCGGGTCGCCCAGCTGCCAGCCGTCCGCGTCGATGAGGCAGACGCCCCCGGACGCGGAGACGAAGACATTCGCCGGCGCGAGGTCACCGACCACGTGCCCGCGCTGGTGCACGACGTGGACGACACGTGCCAGCTCCTCCGCCACGGTCAGCCACCAGGACCACGTCGCGCCGGGCAGCATCCGGGCCCGGACGGCCGGGTTGAACAGGGCCGGCAGCGGGGCGAAGCGCGGGTGGGCGAGCCGGGGCGCGGCGTAGCCGAGCAGCCGGCCGTCGTCGCGCCGGTGCACCGCGGCGCTCGGCCAGGCCACCAACGGCTGCCCGGCCCCCCCGACCCATCCGGCCGGGTCGGCGAGCATGACCCGCAGCCGGTCGGCCAGGTGCACCCGGTCCGCGCGGTGCAGCACCTTCACCACCGTGTCCGGCCGGTCCCGCAGCCCGAAGACCCGCCCCTGGGAGCCGGCCGACCCGACCGGGTCGCCCAGGCTGGCGGCCGACCGGCGGCCGTCCGGGGCGGTCAGCCACACGTCGAGGCTCATCGGGGCACCACCAGCACGAGGGTGCGGTCGTCGTCGGTGAGCGCGCCGACCTGCCGGCCGCAGAGCAGCCGGGTCAGCGCCGTCGGGTCCGGGTCGGCCGCCTCGACCAGCGCGAAGAGCTGCCCGAACGCGGCGGCAGCCGGCCGGTTGGGCCGCGTCCCGTCGTACTCGACGAGGAGGCTGTCCAGGCCGTCGGTGCACACGGCGAGCCCGGTCAGGTCGGGCAGCCGCGCGACCAGCCGGCGGGTATCCGCCACGGCCCGGGCCGTCGGCAGCAGCGCCGTCGCGCCGGGTGGCCGACCGGCGGCGTCCGGCGGGGCGGCCAGCAGGGCGAGGTCGCCACCGCCGGTGCGGACCACGACCACACCGTCACCGACGGCGAGCACGCCGACCCACGGCGGGTGGGCGACCACCACGGTCACCGTCGTGGCGAGGTCCTCGGGGCGGAACCCGCCGGCGGCCCGCGCCAGGGCCCGCGCCGCCCGCCGGAACCGCCGCAGGAGCTGGTCCCGTGCGGCGTCCAGCAGGGCGGACCAGGCGACGGCGGTCCCCGGTGGCCGGTCCCGGACGAGAGCGACGAGCACCTGCGTCGCCAGCGCGACGACCAACGACGCGCCGGCTGCGGCGCAGCGCCGCCCGCCGGCTCCGTCGGCGACGACGAGCAGCAGCACGCCGTCGACCTCCCGGACCGCGTACGCGTCCTGGCCGCTCACCCCGGCGCGGGCGTGCGCCCCGCCCGCGACGCTGCCGGCCAGGACCGACCACCGTGCCGTCACCAGAGCTCGTCCCCGTACACCTGGCTGCGCACCTGCTCGAAGTCGACGTGTTCGGACGTGGCCACGAGGATCAGGTCGAGCAGCTTCCTCAGGTCGAGGTCCGCCAGGGGGAAGTAGCCGCTGGGGGTGGCGAGTGCCCGCATCACCTCGTCGTCGACGCCCGGCACGCCGAACGCGAACAGCCGCATCCGCCCGGTCGAGCGCCACTGTTCCAGCCGTCGGGCGAGCGGTTTCCAGTCGTCCGTCGGGTTGCCCTCGGCGTCGGTCGGCGCGCCGTCGCTGACCAGGATCAGCCGTGGGCCGCCGGTCTGCTGGGCGTGGACCGTCTGCACGTGCCGCCGCCGTTGCTCCACGAGGGTCAGCGCCAACTCCACCGCCTCCACCATGGGCGTCGCGCCTCCCGCCACCAGAGGGGCCAGCTCCAGCCGCGACGCGGGTACGAAGGCCCCGCCGTCCTCGGCCGACGGCGTGCCGTCGCCGGACACCACGCTCACCCCGCCCGCGCCGAAGGTGACGACCACGAACTCGACGTCCCGGAGCGGCCCGCGGCCCTCGGCGCGCAGTGTCGGCAGCCAGCGGGCCAGCTCCCGGTTGAGCGCGTCGATGGCCACCACCCCGTTGCTCTGGGTGGCGGCCATCGAGCGTGAGGTGTCGATCAGCAGGGCCACGAACCGGCGCCGGTGCGTGTCGGTGACGAACTCGACCTCGTCCGGCTCGTCCGTGTCGTCCTCGAACAGCGCGAAGGGGTTCACCGGGGGGTCGCCCCCTCGGCCGGGTCCACGGGCGTCGCCGGGGGCCGTCGGACCACGTTGCGGGTACGGGACCCGTCTGCCCGCGACCGGGTGGGGAAACTCTCCACGTCCCTATCTGACGGACCGCGCCGCCGTCCCGCCCGCACGTCGTCGCCGCCCGGCCGCCGCGTCAGCCGTCCGGGCCGGCGGCGGCCCAGGCCAGGCCGTACGCGTAGCCCTGTTGCAGGCCGTCGAAGGCGGACGACACCTCGCCGATGCCGTCCGGGCTGAGCCGGTCCCCGCCCGGCGCGCGGTCGTCCACGGAACGCGGCGGCACGCCGTCCAGGCGCCAGACCAGCGCGGGGCCGCCTCCCGGCGGGAACCGCAGCCGTACGGTGCAGCGGGCGCACGGCGCGAGCGGCTGGAAGACGTAGTGCTCCCGGATCGGCTGGCCCGCCGGGACGCGGTAGTGCAGGCACAGCTCGTGCCGCTCCCCGGGTGCCAGGATCCGGGGCAGGGTGAGGACGAGCCGGAAGAACTGCCCGTCGTTGTGCCGGGTCACCTCCCGGATCCGCGCCCCGTAGAGGACGTCGACGGCGACGTCGTGCTCCGGGCGGTCGTCGCCCGGTCGCCGGGGCAGGCTGAACTGCACGGTGATCTCCCCGACGGGCCGGATCGCCACGACGTCCCGCGTCTCGTAGAGCTCGGGTGACGGCGTGTCGAGCCGCAGCAGCGCGTGCATGCCGTGCAGGTGCCAGGACGGGCCCGTGTCGGACGGGGCGTCCGCGACGGCGGCGCCCACCAGCCGGGCCACCGCCTCGTCGATCCGGCGGCGCGCCGTGCGCTGCTGGCACGACAGCTCGCGCGCGAGTTGGTCCGTCCGCCGGTCCAGCCGCAGGTAGGAATGCTCGGGATCGAGCGCGTACGCCAGCACGAGGGCACGACGCAGGTCGGTGGGCATGTCGGCGGAGAGGGCCAGCAGGGTGGCCCGCACCTTCGCGCGTACCACCGGGTCGGGCTCCGCCGGCGAGATGCCGCACAGGTCGGCCAGTCGCGGCCCCAGGCGACGGAGCAGGGGGCTGCTCTGCAGACCGGGCCCCCGACGCAGCTCCAGCAGTTCCTGCCGAAGCCCGTCCTCGTACGAGGGGCGGGGTTCGCTCCCGGGGCGCAGGGTCGTCTCCTCTCTGCGGTGGTCCGTCAGGACGGTGGGGAGGCTACCGGTCCGCAGCCGGCGGCGCGGCCCGTCCGGCTCCGGCTGTCCACTTCACGACCATTATCTGACCAGCAGATTGGCAATCGTCTGGCCAGTGCCGATCGGGAATTGACACGAGTATTGGCGGGGCCACGAGCCGCCGCTTCGCCGGCCGGGGACAACGCGCGGCGCGCACATCCGACACATTGGTATCGATCACCGACAAACCTCTTTCCATCTGCAAATTGCAGATGACAACCCCCGTAGCTCGGTGCCTGTTCCGGGAGGAGCGTCATGACGAACGCGAATGACACGGCCTCGCTGCCGTCCCCGCGCGCCGCCACCGATACGCCGACGATGGGCAGGGCGCTGCTGCCCCGCCCCCGGTCCGCGGTGAGGGAGCTGCGCGACCTGGCCCGCCGGGGTGACCTGGCGTCCCGCGCGGCGTCCACGTCACCCGCGGCCCGCGCCCGGCTCGTCAGCGCCGCGTACGACATCGTCTGGCCGATCGTCTTCCAGCGGGTGACCCGACCGGTCGAACGCCGGCGGGGCCACTGGGCCTGCGCGACCGCGGTCCAGATGCTCGCCGACGACTGCCTCGACCGCCACCACGACGACGTGGAGGCCGTCGTCACCGACCTGATCGCCAACGCCAAAGTGCCGATCATCGACGTGGAGCGCTGGGTGTCCGCCCGGCTCACCGCCGCCACCGTCGACGGTCACCGCCGCCGGCGTGGCCGCCGCGGTGCGCTGCAACGCCCCCGGGTGCCGGGCTGGCTCGCCGCCGAGCTCGGCGAGGACCCCTGGCTGACCGACCTCGCCGTGCAGATCCTCACCTGGGTCGGCGTGAGCGCCACCGCCGGCACCCAGCTCTGGCCGTTGGACAGTTGGGCGCAGCGGCGGGAGTCGGTGACCGGCGACCTGACGGGCGGCGACGGCCCGACGGTGTCCCGGGAGGTCGACCGGGTGCTGGCCGCCATGCGGAGGCGACCGCGCTGGTACGCCGACTACGTGGAGCGTCCGCTCGGCAGCAAGCGCCCCCCGGTCCTCGCCGCGCCGGGCGACGGGGTGGCGGACCCCCGCCCGCTGCTGCCCGTCGGCCCGCCGGAGCGCGCCGAGGCCCAACTGGCCGACCTCGCGTCCGCCGCCGTGTCGGCGATCACCCGAGGGCTGCGCTCCGGAGCGGACCCGGCGGCCACGGTGGTGGGGGTCCTCGGCACCGTCTTCGGCACGGGCACCGGGAGCGACGAGATCGACCGGACGCCCGACGGCGCACCGCGCCCCGACGAGTGGGTCTCAGCCCTGCTCGACGACGCCGATGCCGTCCGACGCGTCGTCGACGAGGTGCTGCGCGTCATCGGTGAGGCCCCCCAGTAGCCAGAGCGCCCGGGCCCGGTCGGTCACCAGGGCCGCGAGGGCGGCCGGGGGCACCCCCGCCGCCCTCGCTGCGCGCCACGCCTCGGTGAGCTCGCGCTCCAGGAGCCGCCGGAGGCTCTCCCGGTGCCCGGGCGAGAGCTCCCCCGGCGCCGGGGCAGGTTCGTGGCCCGCCGAATCGTCGGGGCTCACCGCCTCGCCGCCCGCCGGCCGGTGACCCCGGCCCGCCGCCCGCCGGCCGTCGTGCCCCGGTCCGGCCGCTCGGCCGGGCGGTCGGACGGTCTTCGCCACTGCTCCTCCGATCCGTGCCACACCAGCCCGCGTCGTCACCCGCCCTCATCTGACGGACGGCCGGGCGCACGGGCGCAGACAGCCGGCCCGCCGGTCCTCGGGCTGTCCCGGGACCGGCGGGCTGACGTGCGACAGGCTGTCAGCGGCAGGACTGCCCTAGGTGTGACTCCACGTCCCCTCCCCTCGACGTGCCGGACTGTCCGATGCGGGTATTGCATCCCTGTCCGGCGAGCGGTATTCCGGGAAAGGACGGGATCTCTCCCGCCATGCCTCAGGAGGACATCGCATGTCTGCCGCACCGCCGGACGACGACGCCGCCTGGTCCGCCGGGTCGTTCATGGACCAGGTCGCCTCCGCCACGCGCCGGGAACTGCTGGCCCTCGGCATCACCCGCACGGTGTCCGCCGGCCGGCGCCTGCTGACCGAGGGGGCGCGGGACACCCACGTCGAGGTGATCCGGCGCGGCTTCGTCAAGGTCACCGCAGCCGTGGACGGGACGGAGCGGCTGCTGGCGATCCGCCTGCCCGGCGACCTCGTCGGCGAGTTGGCGGCCATCACCGGGCATGGCCGCACCGCGACCGCGACCGCGTGCGGCGACGTGGTGTCCACTGTCATCAGGCAGGCGGACTTCCTCGCCTACCTGGGCGGCCACCCCACGGTGGCCGCCCAGGTCACGGCCACCGTGGGCGAGCGGCTGCGGTGGGCGAACACCCGCCGGGTGGACTTCGCCGCCTACCCGGTGCACGTCAGGCTCGCCCGGGTGCTCGCCGACATCGCGGCGCACTGCGGACGGACCGACGACGACGAACTCGTCATCGGGGTCGAGCTGAGCCACACCGAACTCGCGACCCTGGTCGGAGCGGCGACGGACACGACCCAGCGCGCGTTGCGGACCCTGCGGGCGAAGAGACTGATCCGCACCGGGTACCGCCGGATCGCGGTCCTCGACCTGACGGCCCTCCGCGCGCTCGCCGCCCCCCGATGAGCAGCCCTCCGATGAGCAGCCGACGAGAAGGGCCCCTTTCCTACCCGGTCACTCCCGCCAGCCGGCCAGTTCGACCCCCTTGGCGAGTTCGACCCGGAAGCCCATGGTGATCTCGCCGCTCTCCCCCGGCGCGAGCCGCAGCCGCCAGGTCAGCTCGCCCAGCTCGGTACGCTCGGCCGGCGGCGGGGTGAGGGTGGGTTCCCGCACGACAACGGCCTCGTCGCGGGACACCGGCAGCTGGTCGCGCACCTCCACGCTCGCCGGCCGGGGCGTGTGGTTGGCCACGCTGATCCGGTACTCCACGTCCCGCCGCCGGGTCGACCCGAGCGTGGCCCGGGTGTCGGCACGCCGGCCCAGTTTCCGTTCCACCCGTACCCGGTCGTCCACCCCGAGCGCGAGTTCGGTCTCCTCACCGGGCGCCCACATCGGCAGCCGGGTGGCCGCGACGAAGTCGGCACCATGG
This sequence comes from Micromonospora sp. CA-111912, assembly GCF_050948415.1. Classification (NCBI taxonomy): domain Bacteria; kingdom Bacillati; phylum Actinomycetota; class Actinomycetes; order Micromonosporales; family Micromonosporaceae; genus Micromonospora; species Micromonospora sp. CA-111912. Next base: position 2,022,136 of record NZ_CP192007.1, on the reverse strand, counting down.
AAGACCGCTGCCGCGCCGGGGAGCAGCGTGTGTGTCGAGGTGTTGCGTACCGTCGCACGCAGGTGCGCCTCGGCCGCGCGGACCGGCACGGTCACATGGTCCAGCCGGGCCGGCAGGTCCAGTACGGCGATGGTGGCCCGGTAGGCGCTGCCGTCCGCCGGCACCGCGACCGGGCGGGCCGGCCGGTAGGTGGCTGCGGTGACCCCCTGCTCGACCACGGCGACGCTCTCCTGCACCTTGGGGCGCGACGGGCCGGACCGGGCCGCACCGCCCATGGTGGGCGGCGGACCGCCGGGCGGCGGGGGTGCCGGCGGCGCGCCGTAGCTCGCCGCAGGCTTGGGCATCTGCGGCGGCACCGGCCGGACCCGGTCGAGATACCAGGGCGACAGTTCGGGTACGCCGGCCGCCGCCGCCGGGCGGGCGGTCGAGAGCTGGAGTACGCACTCCGGCCAGTCCTCGCCGGTGTCCTGGCTGACCAGGCCGAACCAGGTGACGTTCATGGTGTCGTCGACCAGCCGCAGGTCGTAGGAGGGCTGCCACCGGGCCCCGTCGACCAGGTAGGTCAGCTCCAGGTCCAGCTCGGCGTCGTCGGCGTCCACCGACACGGTCACCTCGGCGGCCAGCCGGTCCGGCTTCCGCTTGCCGTTCGCGGCGTTCAACTGCCGCTCGACGGCCGCCAGTTCCTCGGTCAGGTCGGTACGCCGCCGGGCCAGCCCGCGCCGGCGGCCCTGGGAGTCGGCGAGCTGGCCGGCCATCGAGTCGGCGAAGGTGGCCACGTCGGTGGGGCCGGCGTCGCCGGAGGCCAGCGCGCGGGCGTACGTGCCGCCGGCCCGCTCGGCCAGCCGGGCGAGGAACTGCCCCCGCTGCTCCTCGATCTCGTACGTGTCGTTGGCCTCGGCCAGCTCGTCGGCCAGTTCCCGGCGCCGCTGCTCCAGTTCGCGGACCTGCCCGTCGACGCTGCGCGCCTGCCGCCACGTCGTCACGTCCACACCGAGCACGGTGGCCGCGCCCCGGCCACCGACCCGTAGCGAGTCCCGCCGCAGGCCCAGCGGCAACGGTGCGATACGTACCCGGTGCTCACCGGCGGCCAGCCGGGTGCTGCCCCGGCGGGTGACCCGGGCCCGGTCCGGGTAGACGGTGACACCGACGATGGGTGCTTCGATCTCCATTGCCTTCACGGCGGTGAGGGTAGTCGGACCGTGCTCGTAACCCCAGCGCCCTCGGTGGCGAGCAACCCGAGAATGACCTGATCGGCGAAGTCCCCATTCACCCAAGCCGCACGGCGCAGGGTGCCTTCGGCCACGAACCCTGCCTGGGTGGCTGCTCGTATCATCGCGGCGTTGTCGGCCAGCGTCTCGATCTGCAACCGATGCAGGCCGCGCACCACGAGACCGTAGTGGCACAGCACCCGGATGACGTCGGTGCCCAGCCCACGGCCGCGGAAGGCCGGCCTCAGCGAGATTCCGATGTGCGCCATCCTGTTGTGCAGGTCGATGCCCCACAACAGCGCCTCGCCTGCCAGTTCGTCATCGGCGAGCTGCACCACCGAGAAGCACGCGGCATCGTCGGTGGGGTCGGAGACCGTGTATGGCGACGCGGCTGAGCCGGGTGCGATCGGACGCCATGGTCGGGAGTCGGCCTTCGACCGGGTCGCGACGTCGTCGTAGAGCTCGGACTGCAGGACGGGAACGTCGGTTTCGTGTCGGGCCCGCAGCCCGATCTTGTCGCCACGTAGCATGCCGTGTTCCTACCCGACGCGACCTGTCGCGATCAACCTGGTTGTTCGCCGGACCCGGCCTGGGCAGCGGTGGGTTCCTGTTCGGGCGCCGGACGCCGGGCGGCGTCCATGGTTGCCGCGATGGGTGCGGCGTCGCGAACGACATTCCGCACCACACCACGGCCACCTACGCGATCTCGTTGACCTCCGCGCAGTCAGGGTTCGATGGGGCGGACCCGACCGTGGTACCGCTCCAGGAGGTCGGCGTTGCGCGCGTCGCCCGAGGCGAGATTCGCGGATGTGTATACCGGCGGGTTGATGCCGCGCTCCAGCAGGCGGCGGCAGACCAGTTCGGTGAGGAGCTGTGCGATGAGCACCCCGGTGAACGACGAGATCGCCCCGATCCGAACCTCGGGGGTGATCTCCAGTGCCGCGTCCCCGGCCGGGGCATGGTTGTCGATCACCACATCGGCCAGGTCGGCGAGATGCGCTCCCTGGGTCGTACGTGCCCCGGCGGAGCGGGTGTGTGCGAGTGAGGTGACGGCGATGATCGGATGCGCGCGCTCACGGGCCAGCGCCGCCATCTCGGTCACGGCGGCGTTGATGCCGGAGTTGGAAACGATCAGGAAGACGTCCTGCGGGGCGGGCTTGGCGAGCTCGTAGATCCGCTCGGCCAGGCCGGACTCGCGCTCGTACGTCGGGTCGAGGATCGGTCCCGGGTCGGCGCCGCCGAACATCACGAGATCCTTGACCGCCAGCATGCCGACGGGGACGAGACCACCGGCGCGCGCCGCGAGTTCGAGGGTGACGATCCGCGAATGGCCGGTCCCGAACGTCTGCAGGACACCACCGGCGGCGATCGCGTCGGCAACGATCGTGGCCGCCGACTCGATCGCACCGAGTTGGGTGGCGAGGATCTGTTCGAGTGCGCCCCGGGCGATGTTGGCGTAGGCGGGTTCAGGCACTGTTCCTCCTGGAACGGTCACGGTCGCGGGCGGCCTCTACGGCGGCCTCGACGGCAGCTTCGACGAGGATCTCGCCGCTGCCGGCGCTGACCGGGCTGGCATAGGTTTCGTAGCAGGGTGGTGTGTCGCGGGCGGGCAGGTAGCCGAGGTAGCCGTTCGTGTAGCCGAGGATGACGACGTCGGAAACCTGGTCCCCTGCCCCGGAGCGGATCGCTTCGCCCAGTTCCAGGAACATCTCGCCGGGCACGCCGACGATCGTGACCCCGTCGAGGTGTACCGCCGCGATCTCGGCCACATATGGTTCGGTGCGCCGGCGGGCGGCCTGCTCCTGCGCGATCCGCAGCCCCTGTTGCAGGACCAGACGGATCCGACCGTCTCCGACCTGCGGGGTCGGGCGGGCGGACGCGTCGAGCTCCGCCGGCTGTTTGGGCCGTAGTCGGACGTTCCGCGAGACCGGTGGCCGTACCGGTGCCGCTGGGTGGTGGCCGACAGGTGGCGACGGCTCCACGCGGCCGGCTACCAGGGTGCCGAGCCGGTCCACTTCGGGTCGCCCGGATCCCTGGCGGGTGTGCCGGGTACTGATGTCGCCGGCGGCGCCGGTGGCGACGACCACCCATCGGTCAGGTGCGGACAGTGCTCGGCGAATGCCGCCACTGAGGTCCGCGCTCACCTGGTTGTTGTCGGCGGGAAGGACGGTCGGGTGGACCGGGGAGATCACTATCAGGCCGACCACGTCGGTGCCCGCGGTGACCGCGATGGTGTCGACGGGGATGTCCATCGCCGGCGGGTCCGCGAGGTTACGGCGACCCGCGAGCCCGGAAACCAGGGTGCGGGTGGCGCCGAGCCGGGCTGCCCGCTCGGCTGCCATGGCGTGGCGCGCGGCCGCGAGTGACGCGGCCACGAGCCGCTCGCCGACGGGCCGTGGCGTGACCCCACCGCCGGGGAAACAGCCCGACTCGGGGCTCGCGTGCGTGTGCGTGGCGGCAACCCAGCAGGAGGACACCCCGATGCCCCGCATGGCGGTCCGGATCCGATCGACGACGTCGACGTTCACGCAGACCAGGTCCGCGACCACCAGCGCGAACCGGTGGCCGTCGTCGGCGAAGGTCACCACGTGGACCTCGATCGGGTCGAGCACGCCCTGTACGCCCTGGGATCGGTCGACGTATCCACCCATGGGTTCTCCGGGCACGACCGCGAAGCGGGCCGTCCCGTGTCCGACCCTCACGCGTCCCCGCCCGGGTTCTGGTCCGCCAGCAGGCGGGCGTAGGGACCGGTGCCGCGCAGTAGCGCGGGGCCGCCCTCGAGCGGCTCGGCCTTGGGGCTGACCAGCGGCAGCCCTCTGGCGTCGAGTTCTGCGGACAGTGCCCGATGCAGGACGTTCCCCTGGGCCAGTAGCCGTCCGCTGTACGACACCCGGCGTTCCGCTTCGCTCAGGCGGAGTCGGGTGGTCGCCGCCTCCGCCGCGTCAGCGAGATCGGTGGCGGCCGTGGCACAGATGCGGCCCGCCACCGGGTCGGCGTGGGCGGCCGCGTCGAGGACGTCGAGAGCGAAGGCCGCCGTGCGGGGGATCATGGCGGGGTCCCGGTAGTACCGCTGGAGCGCCGCCAGGTCGGTGCCCCCGAGCGCCGCGCCGAGGCGGTCGGCCAGCGTGGTTTCCGGCCCGACCCGGTCGTACGACGCCGTCGCGGCGCGCATCCCGGCCAGCCCGACGGCGAACGCGCTGCCGCGGTCGCCGAGGTGTGGGCCCCACCCGTCGAGCCGGGCGTAGTTGCCGTCTGCGGCCACCGCCAGAACCGTTGTCCCGGTTCCGACGCACAGGACCACGCCGGCACCGTCGAGGGCGCCGGCGTGGGCGAGGACGCTGTCCTCCACGACCGCGGCGGGACCGCCGAGGAGCCTCGTGATGGCGAGGGCGAGGCGTCGACGCGCGGCGTGGTCACCCGGTACGCCGGTCAGACCGGCAAGCACACCTGCCACCTGGGTGGGCAGCGAGATGGTGTCCGCAGCGCCGCGGATGGCGTCCAGGATCCGGGCGACGCCGTCCTCGCCTGGCTGGTAGACGAAGCCGGGCCCGATCCCGAGCTGGCGACCGGCTGGGGTGCTCAGCAGCATCCGGAGCTGCGATTTCCCGCCGTCGATGGTCACGGTAGCTGTCATCGTGACATCCCAGCGGTCAGGCCGGCGACGATCTGCTTGGTCGCCAGTGCGAACACCACTGCCAGCGGGACCAGGGCGATCACGAGCCCGGCGAACAGGGTGCCGCGATCGGCGGCGAACTCACCGAAGAACCGGGTCAGCCCGACGGGGATGGTGTATTTGTCGCCGCTGCGCATCAGGACCAGCGGATAGAAGAAGTCGTTCCAGGTCGGCGCGAACTGGAAGACCGTGACCACCGCGAGTGCCGGACGCATCAGTGGCAGCACGATAGAGACGAACAGGCGTCCCTCGTGTGCTCCGTCGATCCTCGCGGCCTCCTCCAGTTCCCCGGGCAACCCCCGCATGAACCCCATGATCACGAACACGGAGAACGGAATGCCGCCCGCCGCGTACAGCAGCACCAGCCCGATCCGGCTGTCGATCAGACCCATCGACTGGAACATGTAGAACACCGGCAGCAGGCCGAGCTTCGCGGGAATCATCAGACCCGACAGGAAGAACGCCGCCAGCAGAGCGCGTCCCCGGAATCGCCACCTGGCCAGGGCGTAGGCGGCCAGCGCCGACACGCCGACGCACAGCACCACCGAGGCGCCCGTCACGGCCAGCGAGTTGAGCAGGTACGTCGAGATCGACGCGGTCTCCCAGGCGCGGACGTAGTTGCTCACGTCGAACGAACTGGGCAGCCCGACCGGTGCGCGAAGGATCTCCGCGTTGGAACGGAACGAGCCGATCAGCACCAGCAGCAGCGGGCCGAAGGCGATGCCGGCGTACGCCCACAGAACGACCTGGATGCCGATGCCGCGGGTGAGCACACGCCGGCGGGTACCGTCCGGGCGCGCCGACCCGCCGGTGGTTTCCGGCGTCGTACGAGGGGTGGTCGTCAGGGTGTTCATCTACGTCACCTCCCGGCGGCGCAGCACCCGCTCCAGGACGACGGCGATCCCGAAGATGAACACGAAGATGAGCATGGCCAACGCCGAGGACTCTCCGATCGCGTTGCTGCCGCCCTGGAAGGCGGTCCGGTAGTAGAGCAGGCCCAGCACGTCCATGGCACCTCCGGGGCCGCCGTCGGATCCGCCCAGCGCGTAGACGAGGTCGAAGATGTTGAAGCACCCGATGAACGTCAGGACGGTGATCACCCCGACGGCCGGCATCAGGAGGGGGAACCTGACCTTCCAGAAGGCCCGGGCGGCTGAGGCGCCGTCGATGGCGGCCGCCTCCTCCAACTCGCGTGGGACACCGGCCAGGGCGGCGCCGAAGATGAGCATGGGCCCACCGATCCATTGCCAGGCGTTGACCAGGATCAGTACCGGCAGCGCGATGTCCGGCTCACCGAGCCACGGGCGTGCCCACGAGTCCAGGCCGACACCTCTGAGCACGTGGTTGATCGGGCCGAAGGTGGGGCTCAGCAGGAGCGACCAGATGTAGCCGACGATCAGCGGACTGATCAGGTAGGGAAGCGAGAAGAGCGTCTGGAACAACCGCTTTCCCCATGGGTTTCGATGCAGGAGTACGGCCAGGCCCAGCCCGATGGTGTTCTGGATCGCCATGGTGCCGACGAAGAAGAGCACGTTGTGCCCCAGCGCGGCGGCGATCTCATCGCTCAACGGATAGCGGGTGAAGATCTCCCGGTAGTTGCCGATCCCGACGAAGTCCGCCTGGCGGGTGCCCTCCCAGCGGAACAGCCCGTAGTAGAAGGCGGTGACCAGAGGTACCACGACGAAGAGGCCGTAGAGAGCGAACGCCGGTAGGCAGAATGCCGCGATCCACCCCAGTGAGGTCCGTCCTGCCTGGCGGCGTCGCCGCCGGGCAGGACGGACATTCAGTTCTTGGGCCGGAACCACTGATCGACCCCTCGCTGGACGTGTCCGGCCGCATCAGCGGCGGCACGTCGCCCGAGCAGATAGTCGGAGAAGGCCGCCGAGGCGAGATCCCAGGCCGTGGGTGACCCACCGGAGAAGTACGCGTAGGTGACGTACGGGCTCGGGTTCTCCTGGTACGCCCGCAGGGCCTGGGCCAGGAGTTCGTCCTGGGGCTGGACCTTGGGGACCGCGGAGATCTGACGCAACTCGTTGGAGTACGCCCGGCCGAACTCCTCCGACGCCATCCACCGCACCAGGTCCAGCGCGGCCTTCTGCTTGGGGGACTTCGCCGAGACCCCGAACGAACCGTCGACGTAGCCGGGAACGAGCGTCTTGTCGACCGCCGCGCCAGGCGCGGGCGGCACGTTGAAGATGCCCATCTTCAGGTCGGGGTTGGCCTTCTCGAACACGCCGAGTTCCCAGATCCCGCCCGGGAACATCGCGGCGCGGCCGGAGGTGAAGAGCGCCTGCGCGTCGGCGTAGCTCACCCCGGACGACTGCGGTGCCCAGTACTTGTTGGTGCCCTTCCAGGTCTCGAGCGACTTCACCCAGGGGCCGTCGGTGAACTTCGCCCCGCCGGTCATCATCTTGTTCAGGTAGTCGGTGCCGCCGTAGGTCGTGGCCCCGAAGATCTCGTGCTGGATCGGCAGCATCCAGGTGTCGGTGACCGTGCTGGCCAGCGGGATGACGTCGGCGCCCTTGAGCTTGTCGAACGCCGCGATCATCTCCGCCCAGGTGGTGGGGGCCTTGATGCCGTGAGCGGCGAAGAGCTTCTCGTTGTAGATCACGTGCAGGGTCTGGAGCGCGAACGGCACTCCGTAGACCTTTCCGTCGCTTTCGCCCCGGGCACCGTCGAGGACCGGCTTCGAGAAGGCTGCCAACTCTTTGATCTGATCATCGAGGGGCACCAGACCGCCGGCGGCGACCAGCGGCTGAAGCAGGCCGTAGGAACGGAGTTGTGCCACGTCCGGGCCGTTGGCGTCGGTGAGCCCTGTCTTGAGGATCGTGTCGTATTCGGTGTTCTTGTAGGGGACGTACTCCACGGTGACACCGGGGTTGGCGTCCTCATAGATCTTGAAGATCTTGTTGTACGCCGCGACATCCTCCTGCCGCCATCCCCAGACCTTCAGGTTGACGGCGTCACCGCCGTCGCCGCCGTCGTCACCGCTGCCTGGCGCGCATGCGGCGAGCGTGACGGTGAGCATCGCAGCTGCTCCCAACACGCCGTACTTCCTGGGCATCCAGTTCTCCGATCGTTGTTGTCGCCACCCCACCCCACCGGCGGAGAGCCCGACTGTAATACTGGTATAGACCGCTGGTCAACGGGTAGGCCGACGTCACCGAGAAGCGCGGCCCTGCCACGTACGATGACGTCGATCGAGCAGAAGGAGACAAACTCGTGCCGAGGACCCGACATGAGCCGAGCGACGGAGCGCTTGAGTCGTTGTTGGCGGAGCAGAACCGTGGCAAGGGCAGGCACATCACCGACGTGCTCACCGCCCTGGTCCTGAGCTCACGAGATGGCGCCCTGCTCCCCTCCGAGCGGGTGCTCGCCGAGCGGTTCGGAGTGGCCCGGATGACCGTCCGGGGCTCCATCGACGCGCTGGAGACGAAGGGAATGGTCCGGCGGGTCCCTGGACGCGGCACCTTTGTGCAGCATCCGACCCTGACGCACTCGGAGATATTCCGCTCGTTCAGCGAGGACATGCGAATGCGCGGTATGACGCCGGGCGCCAAGAGCTACCGCGCCCGCACCCGCCCGGCCACCCGCACCGTCGCCACCAACCTCGACATCGCTCCGGGCGAGCCGACCCACTACATCGAGCGGATCCGTACCGCCGACGGGATCCCGATGGCACTGGAACGGACCAACCTCGCCACTGCGCGGTTCCCCACCCTGCTCGACGTGTTGGGGCGCGACGACTCGCTCTACGACATCCTGGGTCGCGCCTTCGGCGTACGACTCGAATCGGCACGGCAGACCGTGACCATCGCGCGGCTGACCGCCACCGAGGCGAAGCGACTCGAAGTCGCCGAGGACGACCCGGCGTTCCTGATAGAGCGCATCTCCGTCGACAACATGGGCAAGGTCGTGGAGTTCGGGCGGTCGCTCTACCGCGGGGACCGGTACGCCATCCGGATGCGCGTCAGCCCACCGCCGCAGGGCGGCTGACGCGCATCCGGAAGGTCTGGCTACCCGATTCCGGCGAAGTAGTGCTCCTGGATCTCGGTCGCCGTCAGCGCGCGGTCATAGATCGCCGCCTCGTCGAGGTCACCCTGCAGCCGCTGGGACGTGTCGTCCCCGCGACCACCGAGCTTGATGCTCGCCGTGCCGCTGCCCGGGGCCACCGTCGTCGCGACGCTGCTGTCCGCGACGCCGTCGAGGTACACGGTCAGCCGCGATCCGTCGAACACGGCAGCGGTATGGTGCCACTTGTTCGGCGTCAGCTGGGTGCGGCCGGACACGACGCCGTGTCCCTTCCCCGGAGCGCCGAGCGACCACGCCTGCAGGACACCGTTGCTCGCCCTCAACGCGAACCCGTTGACGGCCGGCCCGGTGTAGCTCTCGATGATCGCCTGTCCGGGCGCCGCGACGAGCGTGTCGAGCTTGACCCAGGCTTCCACCGTGAACGGCCCGGCCAGGTTGGTACGCGGGGCGCGCGGCGCCTCGATGTAGCCGTTCGAGAGGTCGGCCGCGCCGTTGCCGGCAAGCACGCCCTCGGCACCCGGCTCAGCGCTCTGGTAGGTCCCGTTCTGCCCGCTGGTGGAGCTGTCGACGGCGGTCCTGGAACCGGCCGCGTCGCCCAGCCTCCAGTAACCGGACGGGTTGGCCCCGGTCACGAAGTCCGGGTAGCTGCCCTCCCCCACGATGATCGTCAGCGGCAGGTTCACCGGCGCGACGCCGTCCTTCTGGAACGTAACTGTCACCTGGTGCCGGCCCCGGGCAGCGTCGGACGGGACGGTAACGGCAACCGGCACCCTCGTGACGATGGTCCGACCGTCCGGCCGCGCCTGGAGAACCTGCGTCGCCGGGGTGACGGTCCAGCCGGCCGGGCCGCTGGCGGTGACGCTCCCCTTCACCTTGCCCTCGTCGAACGCCTCGAGAGCGACCTGGAACCGCTTGGTCGCCCCGGGTGCGACGATCGCACCCGACGGTTCGACCGAGACCCGACCGCGGAGCACGTCGGAGTAGTGCGGAACGATCTCGTAGACGCGCGGCGCGACGCTACCGGCAGCCCACTGGATCCGTACCGCGCTGGCCGCGATGTCCGAGGCCCGCACCTTGGTGAATCCGTCGGCGAGCTGCCCGAGGTCCACCCAGGTGCCGTCGACGAGCGCCTGGATCATGCCGTCCGCGGGAGCGGTCGCGTCCTGCACCACGGTCACCGCCGACAGCTTGTGGGGCTTGGTGATCGGGACCGTGATCGCGTCCCCGGCCTGCGGCACGCTGGCGGCGACGTAGAGCGTGTCGTCACGCCGGTCGGTCAGACTGCCCAACGATGAACCCGATGCGGCGGCCGGTGCGCCGGAGGGTGCCCCAAGGTCCCCGTACCAGCGGTCACCGATGTAGGCGTCGCTCTGGGACGCCGCGAAGCTCAACAGCTCGTCGACCGGACCGGGGCTGATCTGGTGCCAGGTGCGGTCGAGAATGAGGCGGGCGCTCGACTGGTCCCGTCGGGCCACCCAGGCGGCTTCGCTGGCGCCCTTGTCCTGGGCCTTGAGAATACGCAGGGCCGCCCGACCTGCCTGGCCGGTCACGCCGACCCGGTCCAGCCAGGGCGCGATCTGCTTGAGCAGAACCGGGTTGTCGAGCTTCGCCCGTAGCGTGGTCGGGAGTTCCTCGAGGCGGCGCAGCTCACGGTCGACCCGGTCGAGCTGGGCGTTCACGGGTCGGCCGGCCCGGTAGTCGGCGATGAGACGGGTGATGAGCGCCGCAAACTCCGGCCGGGTGGTGGCGTCCAGGACGCTTGCCCGGTTGTTCTCGGCGAAGAGCCTCAGCTCCTCGTACGCGTCACCGCCAAGAATCTGCAGGGTGTGTGTCCAGGAGCGTTCCGCATCGTAGGCCACCGGGTTCCAGGCGTAGTCGGCCTGGGTGCCGAGGGCGATCTGCGAGGCGTCCTGGAAACCGACGAGCTCGTTGAACGAGATGCCGATCGTCTTGTCCGCCATGCCGGCGTCGCGGTTCTTCAGCGGGCCCAGCAGCAGCCGGTTGGTGGCGTAGTCGTTGACCGGGTAGTTGTCCCAGAGCATGATCCGGTGCCGCGACCACACGCCCTGGGCAGCCTGGAGGTCCGCCTCGGTGATACTCGGCGAGACCACCGCCGGCCCCGTCCAGTACAGGTCGACCTCGGTGCTCAGCAGCTCGTCGAAGCGCTCCGTGTACGGGGTCTTCGTCATGCCCCAGTACTCCGTCGGCACGGCCACCATGCGGCTGGCGCCGGGGTGCTTCTCGATGAACTCCTTCTGCATGAAGTTGGTGACCTCGGCCTGGGCTACCGCGAGCGGTGACCGGTCTCCACGGTAGGCGTCCCGGTCCTCCTGGCAGGCGAAGTTGCCCGACACGTCGTCCCAGGCGATGACGTAGCTTCGGACACCGATCTCCCACATCTGCTCGAAGCGTGCCAGCAGCTTGGCCCGATCGGCTTCGCGCACGTGACAGATCCCCTTGCTGGGCGCCATCGGCGCCTCCGGCGAGATCCGGTACACGAAGTCGACATGGCGCGCCTTCGCCAGGTCGGCGATCTCCTTCAGCCGGGCCAGTTCCGCCGCCTCGTACAACGAGCTCCAGTTGGAACCGGTGCGCAGGTCGTCGGCCGGTCCGTAGAAGAACTGGTTCATCTTGTGCCGCGCCAGGAACTCGATCTGCGAGCGCCGGTCCTCCTGCGACCAGACCGGTCCGTAGAAGGACTCCATACCGCCACGGACCTGGTACCCCGGCCAGTCGCGGACCTGCACGCCGTCGACGGTTACCCGGGAGCCCTTCTTTGCGAGCAGTTGGCGCAGCGACTGGACCGCGTAGAAGGTGCCGGTGCCGTCCACACCGGAGAGCACGATCCGCGACCGACCACGGTTATCGTGACCAGCCGCCAACACGTACCCCTGACCGGGCAGCGACTCCGGACCCACGACGTTGAGGGCGCGTAGCGCATCGGTGCTCGCCAGCGTCTCGCGCGGCCCGCCCAGGATGATCATCGGTGCGCGTGTCGCCAGGTCACTCTGGCGCACGATCCGGGCGGTGACGCCGTGTGCGGAGAGCAACTCCACGAGCGTTGTCTGCGCTGCCGGGTCGGCAGCCTCGCCCGCGACAACATCGATGTTGTCGGGCAGCGCCACGGATCCCGGACGCGAGTCGATCTGCTGCGGCACCGGCAGGATTCGAGCCGTATGGCTGGCCTCCGGTCGCCCGGCGCTGGCAGGCAGGGGGGCCAGCACGCCCACGGAAAGCGTGACCGATGCGGCTAATGCGACAGCGCGGCGACAACCGCGAGATGAGCGTAGAAGGAACACGCGACCTCCACTTTGTTGGTTCAGGGTCGGTAGCTGTTGCCGGCGCGCGCCGGCTCGGAGCGCGATGGTGTGGCATGCAGGGGCTGACCGGCACAAGATCCGCCGGCCGTCGGGTCAGCATGGGAGCCGATCGGGCCGTCGGGGCCGGAGCCCGGGTCGGGGTCTGTGGATTGGTCTATGCCAGTAACGAGAATCCATGCTGCCCCTGGCTACGTCAAGACCCAACCGGCCAGGTTGAGGCCGCCGAGGCAACATCTCGGACCTGGCGGGAACCTCGCGCATCACCCGATTTTCGCTGATCAGAGGCATCATGTCGGGCTAGCCGCCGGGTTGTTCATACTGGTCTAGCCCTGATGCCATCTGTCTGGCAGGGCGGGCCGGGTTCGTGACCGTTAGCGGCCGGCCCGGAACGCCCCGCCCAACCGCGTAGCTGGCGACGTCTGGCCTCGTGGGCAGCGGGTTCGGGATCCTCGCGGCGCGCATCGTCATCGGCGGCTGCGGCTGCGGCTGCGGCTGCGGCTGGAACGTCCGCCGCAGGGTGCGCAGCACTGAGCGGCGCGAGATCGTGGAGCGGCTCGCCGAGCTGACCGGCGCGGTGAGTGACCTGTGCATGCAGCTCGCGGCGTAGCGGGGACGCCGCGCCTTCGGTGTGAACTCTCGGCAAGACGGTCGGATCGGGTGTCGTCCGAGATCATCCGTCCTGCTGGGGGTCGTCCCGGTCGGGTGCGGTCGGCTCGGTTGCTGTACTCCACAGCTGTACTTCCTTGGCTGCGCGGAGCACGTCACGGGCCGCGGTGGCCACCGAGCAGTCTGCTGCCCGGCAGATCGGACAGCGGCCGTCGGGTCGGGGTTGATGGTCGCGGAGGACCCAGCGGGCGGTGAGGGTCAGCCGGTTGCGGATCTGGGCCAGGGACAGGAACGGTGCGGTCATGGTCAGGTCACCCCGAGCGCGGCGGCGAGTTGGATGATCGTGGCCGGGGCGTGCGGGTCACGGGCTACCTGGGCGAGCACCGATCGGGCGGCGGGGCGCTGGCGTACCTCGGCCGGTGCCGTACGGTCGGCCTCGACCATGACCCGACCGGCGCTGGTCGGGTCCCCGGCCTGGAGATAGGCGCAGGCGGCGTCGAGCAGGTGCGCGGCGCGGTGTTCGGCGGGCAGCCACCGCCATCCGTCCCGGTTGGTGGTCTTCTCGTGCCAGGCAACCGCGTCGCCGGCGTTGCCCAGGTCGAGGGCTGCGGCGACCCGGGCCAGGTCGACGGTTGTCGGCCCGAACGCGGTGTGGTGGTGGTCGTGGCCGTCACCGACGCGGGCGGCCATGGCGGCAGCCTCGTCGATGAGATCAGCGGTGGTGTGGTCGTCGCCGTGGCGGGCCGCCGCCAGGGCGGCCTGAACGAGCAGCGTCCCACACAGCGACAGCTCCGGTACTTCCGCGTCGTCGGGGTCAGCCGGGGCGATCCGGTACGCGGCGGCCAGCGCCGTCGACAAGGCGGCCCGCGCTCGCCCCGTCACCCGGAGCACCTGGCAAAGTTGCACGGTGGCGGTGGCCACCAGCACCGGCTCACCGGTCGCGGTGGCCATGGCCCGGTCGGCGGCCAGCCAGGCCAGCTCGGCCTCGCCGAGCTTCACCAGCAGCGACGCGGTCACCCGGTACGCCTCGACCAGCACCGAGCGGCCCGATCCCGGCTCGTCGGCGTGGGCGCGTTGCGCGCCGGCCAACAGTTCCGGGATCATCGCGGTCACCTGCGGGTACCGGGCGTGCTGGAAGGTGATCCACGCATGCGTGACTTCCCGCGCCAGCCGATCCGCCGGCAACACCTGACAGCGCGCCGCCGACCGGCCCACCGCGATGTCGTACGTCGACAGGGCCTCCCGGACACGCTCGACGCCCTCGACCCGCCCGGTCACGTCGGCGGGCCGGGTGTCCCGACCGAGCAGCACCGCCGTGTCGATGCGCAGCACGGCGGCGATGTCCTGGAGGATCGACATCTTGTCCAGCGACCGGACACCCCGCTCGACCTTGTCGACCCAGCTCTTGGACTTGCCGAGCCGGTCGGCGAACACCTGCTGGGAGAGCTTGCGCCGTCCCCGCCAGTACGCGACCCGCCGACCGACCGGCAACAGGTTACTGCTGTCCACGACGCCACCGCCGGTCCGGCACCGCCCTGGTCGTCTCCTCGGCCGGTATCCGTTCCTTCTCGGCCAGCGCCAGGATCCGTCGTTTGGCGGCTTCCCGTTCCGCCTGCTGGATCTGCTCGCCTCTGCCCTCGACCGAACCGCTGTCGCTCATCCCACCTCCGCTGGTAGGGGCGCGGCGGCGTGCTCTTGGAAGGACCGACACCGCCGCGCCCGGCTATGAGCGGGTCGCGGCCATCTGGTGTGTTCGCGCCAATCCCGCCCTCGAGCACAGCATTGAGCGATCGGGCGGTTACTCAAAGGTGTTGGGTGTCCGCTGGTCGGGTCGGCTGTCCGCTGTCAGCCGACGGGCCGGTACGCCTGGTACACCTCGCGCAGCACCGACGCCCCTGCCGCGTCGGTCTGCTCAACCCGCCGGAGCACCTCGCGCGCCCGCCACCAGTTCGACGACGCCACCCGCCCGGAACGGATCGCCTCAGCGGCGACCGCGCCAGCCTCGTCAGGCTGGCCGGCGGCCACCAACGCCAACGCCAGATCCAGGCGGGCAGAAGCGGACCGCCGTGGCCGGTCACCCCCATCACCGCGCGGGTCCAACTCCGCCAACGCCACCCGGGCCACCTGCTCGGCGGCCGGGTCACCCGCCCACGACAGCGTCGTCGCCGTGTACGCCAGCGCCTTCGTCGGGTCGTACCGGTAATGGTGCTCAGCCCGCTCCGGCACGGGCAGGTTCGCGGTCAACCGCTCCAGGCGGTCCAGCGCGCCACGGGTCCGCCGCACGTCACCCACCCGCGCCCACCCCCGCGCCTCCTGAGCCGTCGCCTGAATGTGCGCCGAGCTTCCCCGAGGTGCCACCCGCTGGGCCTGCTGAGACAGACCGATCGCCTGCCGGTGCTCACCCTGGGTGAGTCGATCCCACGCCCGGGTCTCCAGGCACCACGCCCGGATCTCCGAATGCTCGGCATGATCGGCAAGCGTGGCAGCGGCGACCAGGTGCGCGCCGGCGGCGGAACGCTGCTGAAGATCGACGTGCACCGTCGCACGCAGCACGGACAACCAGCCGCCCGCAACGACCAGACGCCGCCGCTGCGCCAGAGTCCCCCGACCATCCAGCAGCCGGCCCACATACGCCAAGTGCTTCCGCACCATCGGAAGCAGATCCACCGGCCGGGTGGTCGCGTACGCGCTGGCCAGATCGTCGACGCTCGCCTCGATCCGGGTCAGCGTCTCGGCGCTCACATCACTGGCACGCACCCGCGCAAGCAGATCATCGGCTTCAGCGTCATGATCGACAGGCCGACCAACGAGCCGCGCGAGCACACCTCCAGCCTGAAGAACCCCATCAAGATGCCGAGCCGTCTCGGGCGTCGGAGCCTTCGCACCCGTCTCCAGATCATGCAGGTGACTCTTCCCCCGATGCGCGAGCTGCCCGAGCGCCCGCAGAGACAAACCCCGGCCGGCACGCAGAACCCGCAACTGAGCCCCGAACCGCGGATCGACATGCGACACAACAACGCTCCCAGCGCAGGAAGGACGAACCCGCCCCAGCTCTCGCCAGCGGACAACCACTACCGACGGTACATCGAGCGTCGATAGAACGTAACGACCGCCACTGCCTGCCGGACCTAGCAGGGAACATCCTCCGACGAGGATTGGAATCCCGCCGGGGAGTATGCGGTCCGAAGCTGTCGGCCGCTGTCAACTGGTGACGGTTCCCGTCGAGAAGCAAAGTGCCGGACGTGGTTGTTTCACGTTCGAGGTCGACCCATGCCGATGTTCGCGCTGCCTTCTTGCTACCTCGCTGCCCGACCCCTCGCTTGTAAGAACTGCGCGCCTCGTCCGCGTGAGTCCCGCGTCCTCGCCGGTCTTGGCCGACCATCCATGCGAGGCCGACCTTGGTCGCCTTCGTCTCGGCCCGCTGCTGTCAGCAGCTAATCACGCTGGCCGTGCTGCACTGGCCCGATCACGTCTCGCCACAACTCCCGCATCACCAGCTAGTCCATAGAATCGCGAAACCCCAGCGCGCTATTTGACCACACCTACTACCTGGCACTACTATGCGACGCATGATACCTCCCGACGAGGCAGCGGGCTCGGAGGCTGACCGCCAAACTCAACTGCTGCGTGGCGCCCTCGACATGTGCATGCTCGCGTTGCTGGCGAAGGAACCGGCCCATGGCTACGAGTTGGTACGCCGACTCAACGCCGCTGGACTGGAAGCGGTCGGATACGGCACGGTCTACCCCCTGCTCACCCGCATGCGCCGGCTCGGACTCGTCGTCGACAAGGTCGAGGACAGCCCCACCGGTCCACCACGAAAGGTGTACGCAATCACCCAAGAGGGTCAGGGCAGGCTGACCGCGTGGACGCGGCAGTGGACAAGGTTCACCGACACGATCAACGCCACGATCGCCGACGTGGAGCCCTCCGCGTCAACCGACAGGAGGTAGGCATGCAGAACGTGGACGACGTCATCGCCGTCGCAGAACACGAGTGGCGATCCATGGGCATCGCGCAGCGGGATCGCACGGCTCTAGCCAATGACCTACGTGAGGAACTGGAGGCAGCAGTCGCCGACGGGGTCACACCCGAGCAGCTGCTGGGAGACTCCGACATTCGAGCATTCGCCCGAAACATCGCCACCGAGGCTGGCACGAGCCGGCTACCGTACGACACCAAGCGGCTCCTACTCACCGCACTCGCCGGAGCGACGCCGGGCCTGGCTCTCGCGTGGGTGTTCCTGTGGTGGCTGCCAAACGCGCCATACGTAGGCGCGGTAGTCGCATTCGTCGGCGCGCTCCTCACCGTAAAGATCCGGATGAGTGACATCGCGGCAATCGGCCGAACCGTTTGGACTATGGCTTTGCTACTGCCCATCGCCGGCATCCTGATCACTCCAGTGACGATGAGCTTCGCCTGGGCAACCGGCTACAGCACGGCGTTGCCCGTCGTGTTCTTCGAGGTTGCGATCGTCGCTGGCGCGTTGAGCGCGGCCACTCTACTGGCACGCCGGTGGGCGCTCGCGCCGGCACTCGGAGCCCATCGGCTTGTCACGTCCAAAGGACGCTAGAGACGGCGCAGCTCCCTACCAGGCTTGTCAGCGCGCATCGGGCACGCCCACACACCGCCCGCTGTTGTGCCCTTCCCTGCGCCGCGCTGCTCAGGCGCGGCGCGCCCGGCTGCCGGCGACGAACCTCCACCACTCCCCGCTATCCCGTCTGCGGCGACCCCAGGGGCCCCGCTCTCCGCGCCAGCCGCCGGGCATCAGGCGTGACGGCCGTGGAACGACAGTGGCCGGCGCGCGCCCGGGCGGTGGCGCGTGCGGGCCATTCGGGGCCGCCTTGATAGACGTACTAGAAAGTCCTCCACACAGGCCGGCGGCCGGCTGCCCTGCGCCGCATGATGCGTCGCATGTGAGCGCGTAGAAAGCCGGTGTTCCGGCAACGGGCGATCGGGCTACGGTTCGCGGATGAGTATCCTGCCCGGCGCGACGAGGCAGTCGTTCGTGGGTCGCGATCTTCGGCATCGCACCCTCGATAGGCACTCCTTCAAGTTTTGTGATTTCCGTGGTGCCGACCTCCGGGGTGCGTCTCTCCGGGGTTCCAGCTTTGCTGGCTGCGATCTGCGGGATGCCGACCTGCGCGACGCGGATCTGTCCTACGCGCAGTTCAGCTACGTTAGGACTCACGATCCGGAGTACGGACGCACGGACGTCACCGGGGCCCGGTGGGATGGGGCCAACCTTCGAGGCGTCACCACCGAGCGCGTCATTGGGTGGCCGGACGGCCTCTCAGAGGGCGCATCCAATCGATAGATGCGCCCTCTGGTCGCGGCTGGGGGTCTAACTGAGTGGCTATCGATCAGCGTCGAAACGCGGTTCCATGGCGACCGCGCCGTGCAAGAGCACCGCCCGCACTAGCAAGCCGGCGCCGGGCCGCGTGACGGCGGGCTGCCGCTGGCTTACGTGGTGCTAGGGCGTGGAGGGTGTGGCGACCCGCAGGCCTGAAATATTGTTGACCGCACTGGCGACCACGGACATGCCGCCGCCGGATTGGCACGGGACGTAGTAGTTATAACCCCGGGCTTCGGAGATCACTGGGGCGAAAAAGCTACCCAGGGTGTTTTCACCCCAGCTGACGATTCCTGCGGCCAGGACCGAGCTCCCACCGTTCGTCCAGTTGTAGATTGGACCGCCGCTGTCGCCATGGCATGCCGTGACGGTACCAGGGGTCTTGGGATGGTACGCGATGGTGTAAACACACCGTCCCTCCGGGGGCCATCCCGAACAATCCTTGTTTTGCCCGTCGGAGATCAGGTTGCAATTGACTGCTGTGATTCCGTGCACGCAGTAGTTGCCACCCTCTGGCACCCCATCGGCTCTGTAGCCGGAGACGGTGATCACACCGTCGGTGGGGTTGTTGCCGATGTAGATGTACGGCTGGTTGCTCTTGCTGGTGCCGAGCCGGACAACACCCAGGTCGTAGGCCGCAGTCCTGTCGTACAACTCGTGAACGAAGTCACTGGTACCCATGGCCGAGCCGACGCCGTTAGAGACCGGGACGCCGTCCAGGAAATCAAAGCAGTGTGCGGCACTCAGGGTGAAGCGCCTCGACGGGTCCCCGGAGGCGTACATGCTGAAACCGCTCGTGCAGGCGCCGCCGTTGATCGATAGCATCGCTCCACCCCAGTAGGGGCTGGTGTCGGCAGCGCGAGTTTGGAATTCCGGATTGTTGGCACGTCCAGCGGACACCGTGATGGGAATGCCGGTCCGGCTACGGGTGGCGGAGATGCGCTGCAGGAGAGCCAATTCGCCGGCCTTGGCAGCTTTTGCGCCGCGCGCGACGGCTGGCAGGTCATCGACGATGACTGTCAGCCCGGATCCGTCGGTCGCTAGCTTCACGGTGACCGGCTCGCCGTAGAGCTCTGAGGTCGGCATGACTTCGTCTGCCGCCCGCATGAGCTGCTGACGGGAGTATCGGGCCGACTTGATCACCAGTTTGACGCCGCTGATGGCGGCCTGTGAGCGCAGGTGGCTCAGCTCGTTTGGAACCTGGCCCGCCCAGTAGAGCACCAGGGTGCGGTTCGGCGTGTCAACCTTCGAGCCGGCGATGTGTGCGTCATACACGTCTGCGGTCAGCTCGTGGACACGCTGGCTGAGCGTGAGGATCGGTTCTTGCGCCAGCTGGTCGGCTCGGTCGGCGGGCGACAGTATTTCGATCCCTACGATGGGCGGCGTGCCGTTCTTTGACGTGTCGTCTGTCGGTGGCGCGGCCTGAGCGGCTGGTGCCATCGTGATGGCGAGGAGGGTCGCGGCGACCGCCGCGAAGGCTCGTCTGTTCATCTACCGTCCGTCCCATGTGGCGGGCTTTCCCGGCCTGAGCGCGGTTCACGTCTGCATGACCGCAGGCATACGGTAGAACAAGCGGCGCTGTCGCGGTGCCCCACAGGCATCGATTGACGTCTACTAGCTTGATCGAGCATCGCGATTGAGCGGTACGTCGACCAGTGTCATTCGGCATCAGTCAGCCATGACTCCTCCTGCATGAGGTCGACGACTTCCGGCGTAGAGCCTGCACAACGGACGGTACGGGTGGTCACACTTCGCGGCCAGCCCAACACCGCACGCATGTCGCCAGGTCAGACCATCCAGCCCCCCGCCCTCCGGATGCACCGACCTCTCGCTTGTGAGTTTCTGGGCGCTCCGTCCGGGCACGTCCGCGTACGTTGCTGACGTCCGGCGCTGATCCATAGCGCTCCATCGCCGGCCCCTGACGTCCGGCCCGGTTGCTGTCACCGTGGCTGTCGACAGCAACAGGGCCGCTGGTTCGCCCCTCGGTGACTGCTTGACCCCCAGGCAACCAACACGGGGCTTTGGCCTGCCGCTTCACGGGCGTTGAACTGCTGGAACCGTCCATCAGTATCCCTGCTCGTCCGCTGGCGTCCGTCCCGATCGTCGCCCAGTTAGTCGCCCCCGGGCGAGTTGCAAGATCCTTGCATCAGTCGTCCTCGGTGACTGTGAAGGGCGCGTAGCCCTCCCTCATCTCCGTCACGTCAAGGTCGCTGAAAATGAGAGTGATGGCGTGAGCATTCATCTTGAAGCGGACCTCGTGAAAGGGAATGCCGATCTTGTCAGCCCACGACCGGGCACGCTCGGAGTCTGCCACCACCTCCGCACCTGGGTAGAGCGGCTGCCAGCGCACTGCCCACACGAAGCCGTCCAGGTCTGGACCGATCTCCCGGTCGGTCAGTCGCTCGTCGAGCGAGCAACGCCAGGTATCGGGACTCACCGCCGTCTGCACCTCGGCTGCGACGCAGTACTTGAAGAGGTAGCGGAGGTGGACGGGTGGGATGCCGGTACGCGGGTCTGCGGTGACGTAGACGATGACTTCGTAATCGCGGATGTAGTCGGTGTACCCGTGATGCACGATCGCGCCGTCGAAGATGTCATCCAACGCCTGGCTGAGCTGCGCGATCTCCATGCCCCGTTCTACCACCCGCCGGAACACTTCCCCGGCGGGGACGATCGAGCACTGTCAGCTTGGGAATCGGATTGATCTACACCATGAGTAGCCATGCCGGCCGGTCCACGGTCACGGACCGTTCAGGTTGAGGCTGTCGATGTGCCGCTGCTAACCCGTGTTGACCGCTGGATCGGGCACGTATCGGGCACGAGGTGGTGCCCGACTGCTTGGCGCACCTAACCGGCGGCCCTACGCTCGGCCCTACCCTTCGGTTCTGGTGGACTGACGGCTTCTGGAGGTAGAGCATGTTCTTCAAAGCCATCATTGTGGTGCTGGTGACTATTGTAGGGTTGGCTGCAATAATCTGGGCTGCCAACTGGCCCTTCAACACCCCGTGGGTGAAAGAGCTCGGTCCCGAAGAACGTCGGATTAACGCCGCGCACAATCGGCGTCATCACCGCCGTGCGGCACGCATGATATTGCCAATTTTTGCCATCGGGTTCGGAATTACATCGGTGAGCCTTCTGTCAGGCCCGAAAAGTGATCCGTTCGCGGCGGTAATCATGGGCGTCTGTTCGGTTGTGTGCGCCGGCGTGTTTGGTGCGCTGATCAAGAGGGGGCGCAGGCGGCGGTCTTCGACACGGCGATGAACTCCTTTGGTCCTGAGCAGCACCTCACGCTTGTCCATCCTGGAGCGACCAGCTTGCCATCCCGTCTGCCATCGACCCACCCTGCTGGGGAACGGGCCGCCGCCCGGCCCGCCACGTCAAGACGGCCTTGACGGCGGGTTCGGACGCTGGCGGGTCGGGCGGTGGTCTGCTCAGCTTGCCCGGGTCGATGGCGGGCGGGATGGCCTACCGCAACCACCCACGGACCGCGACCCGCCGACGGAGCCCCGGCCATCCTGGAGCCGGAGCGCCCCCGCCGGAGGCGCAGTAACCGTAACTCCGCGACCGCCGCCGGGCATCAGGCGTGACGGCCGCAGAGCGACAGCGGCCGGCGCGCGCCCTGGCGGCGGCGCGTGCGGCCCGTCAAGGGCCCCCTTGATAGACGTACAGAAAGTCCTCCCACACCGGCCGGCAGCCGGTCGGATCGGCTCGATGCCGGATTCACGGCGGGTTGACGTGTCGGTACCCGGTGCTACTCTGGCGCTCGTTGAGCACGCCAGCGCGGCTTTCCTGTCGGATTGCTGGACTCGATGTCGGAGATGTTGAGCGGCCTTCCTGCCGCTGATGCGGGTCACGTCCCGCCGGCTCTCGACCGCACCGGCCGCTGTGCCGGTCTCCCGGATCCGTTGAGCGGCCCCGCACGGCCTTTCCGCCGTCCACGATGGCCCGGATTCGCTCATCACCACGGGTGGGCAGCCTGCGGCAACCCACCGGATGCCGATAACCAGGCTCCCACCCGTGCCGGCCCATCACCAGTCCATCAGCGCGACAGGACCACCACCCATCGGCGAGAAGTGGCATCAGCAGCTATCCGACCTCTGGCGTCAGCCGCCCCCTCGGCGGTGCCAGGAGACACGACGTGCCTCGGCGACTCACTTGGCCGCTGACGCCGTTGCTGTACCGCCGTCAACAACGCTCATGGTCACTACACCTAGCGCCCGACATCGGCAGAATGGACAGTCAGCCGGAGCGACTTCCGCAGAACCGGCGGCTACACGATGATCTCTGCATGACGGTCTTCTCCTGTATCCGCTGCAGAACCTTTGTTACCAATGACCTGGACGAGGTGCAGTTCGCGGAGTTGCCGGAGCCGGTCGCGCCGTCTGATCTACAACCTGGCGCACCCTGTCCAGCATGGGTGCCAAGCGGGAAGTTCGCGGTCGCCGTCGACCCGTTCGGGCCGCCCTACGTATGGAGCGAGGACGAGGGACTTCTGGTCTCCGCAGGACCGCGAAACACTGTCCTGATCAGCCCAGACGACCTGCTCGTGCACCGCCTGCACCCCGACGACAAACGCCGTAGCGGCTGCTGCGGCCCCGCCGGTCGAGACGGCCCCAACTTGGTGTGCAACTGCGGAGCAGAGCTCGCGACCGAATCGTCTGACTGCTGGACGACCCAGGTCGTGCGGTTGCAGCCGCTCGCCGTGGTTCGGACCGAGGGAGGAGCCTAGAACCCCTAATGCCGGAAGCCGAGCAGAGATCACCCGCAATCGGGCATATCCGGCCTCTGACCAGCGGGGAGGTCCTCAGCGCTTCACGACGTTTGCCACCCGTTTTCGGGCTCGGCTGTGCCGGATCTGTGCCGGATGATCATCCAAACACATTGGCCTTTATCATCTCGATCAAGCTAGCTCAAGATCGCTAGAGTGCCTGGCGTAAAGCGGGAAGCCCCTCGAAGCACTGGCCCTGAGTTCTCCTGTCCCTCGTCGTCCCGGCGTGCACAGGCACGCTGGCCGTTCCTGCGGCGTGGGCGGTGCGAGCCCAGGTCGAGGCGGAACGGGGAGAGCCAGCCCCGGACGCGGCGGTAGCCGTGTACGTGCTGCGGCTGAGTAGCGGACCCGAGAGGGTGTCGCCCTGGTGGTCACCGAGGTTCACGCGGTCTGGTGGCAAGATCGGGTGTCGCTGGTGGGCAGCCGGCACACTTGGCCCTTCGAGGTTCGAAAAGACTACGGCGGGTGGCAGGTCTGGACCGTCGAGGCTCCGGCCTGGTGCGGTGTCTACATCCGCCCTAGTCACTGCTGAGCGCGCGCCAAGCTCCGACGTGCGGCGGCGTCTAGGGCGTATCATGCCGATCTTGTAGCCGCAAATCTGGCCGCGCGCCGCGCTCTGAACGGCCGGTTGGTTCGGATCGCCCCCATCGGCTGGCGTTACCTGATCATTGTCCATGCCTGGTCGCCCGGGTGAGTGCCCAACATCTATGGCCAGATGGGTGTCCTGCCGGCTGCAGGGTGACGTCAACCGATGACGCCACCCACGCCACCGCTGCCGCTGCCGGCGCTGCCCTGGGAGGGATTGCGGTGCTCATCGAGCCGCGTCCGGGCGTCAGTCGATGCCCGCAGATTACGGATTCGACTGTCGGCGTCCGGTGGCATGTTGCGGGATCGGCGCCACAGCCAGACTGCCGAGATGACCACCAATACTGCGATCAGGACCATGAGCCATCTCATCTCGTGCCTCCAACCGTTGAGTCACCACGAAGGCCAGCAGCTATCTGCGAACTGGCTGGTGCCCCTCAGTATGTCCACGTCGTGTCAAGGGGAAGTTTCCGCGGACATCGGCAATCCGTCTACGGTGATCGGCAGGGCAACTCTCAACCTAAGGGACGTCTCGTAACTGGGTGAAGGCGTTACCCAGCATCGGGCCGGTGGTCAGCCGGCTGAGGATAATGGTGTGGAGGTTAGCGATGCCGGAAGCGCCGTCGGTCAATGTGTGGGCGGCACGACGGTAGTCACGCAGGATCTTGAAGCACTTCATCCTGGCCAGGGCGTGTTCGACCCCTGCTCGGACGGTTCTGTGTTCGACGTTGAGGGCTTGCTTCCGGGCTGGAGGTCGGTGCCGTCGGCGGGCTTGCGGCACGGCATGATCACCTGCGGGTTGCCCCGGTAGCCGCCGTCGGCCATCACTGGCCGCCCGGTCAGCTTCTGGTCGATGCCCGAGGCGCGGTAGACGACCGTGTCGTTGCGGTTGCCGGGCTGCGGGTCCCCGACGGCGATGACCAGGCGGGTGCTTGCGTCGATGGCGACCTGCAAGTTCGTCGAGTCCCGGTAGTTCTTGCTGCGGGCGGCCAAGCGGTGGTCGCGTGTGGGGATCAGGGTGCCGTCGACGATCGCGATCTGCTCGACCGGTCGCTTCCGCACCGACGCCAGGGCCAGCAGCGGTGCGAGGGTGTCGATGACCCAGTGGGCCACGGAGTGCGACACCCCGAACAGCGGGCCGATCTGCCGCATCGTCAGGTTCGTACGCCATAGGTGGCCACCAGCAGCACCGGTTGGCGAGGTCAAGGGCCCATTGCCAGCCCGGCCGGCCGTCGGCGATGCCATCGCCGCCACGCTCGGCGACCAGCCGGACCAGCTTCCGGAACTGGGCGGGCTGCAGCCCCGTGAACGGGAAGATCCACTCAGACCTGGCCGCGGTAATCACCTGCTACCCCAGGCATCCTGCTCGACCATCCTGACCAGACAGACGGCCGGGGTTACGTGGCGGCCCTTAGCCTCGGCGCGTGGATGACGAACTTCTTCGCCGGCTCCGGACCGAACAGGCCCGGGCACTGCTCTACGACGCCGACCCGCACCACGCGGTGATGCTGGGCTGCGACCTGCTGGTGGCCGGCGTCGACGGCGACGCCGTGGTGGCGCTCGCGGCAGAGTCAGCTCGGACACTGCCGGCGCATGACGCGAATCGGCGCCTGGGGGCGGTCACCGCCGAACTCGGACTCCCGGAGCCGGAGCTACCGACGGCGGTGGCGCTGATCGCGGCCGACACCTGCGAGCGGATCCTCGACCACAGCATCCCCGCCGAGGTGGGAACCCATTGTCTTTACGTGGTGGGACACGAGGGCAGCCCGCTGGACGACCTGCTCCCAACGGTCGCCGCCCTGGCCGCGCATCTCGAAGACGACCTCGGCGGGCGGGCCGACGACGACCTGCAAACCCGGCTCGCCGCGCTGGCCCGGACCATCCTGAACCGCCTGACAGCTGGAAATTCGGCTTGAGGCTGCGCTGCCCGGGGGCTTGGGCGACCGCCGACACGCGTGCGCCTGGTTGCCTGCTGTGCGAGCCCATGCCCATGCCATTGAAGATCACCCACAGTCCGCACCGGAACGCCGTCGCGTTACGAGACATCGCTTACGTGGTGCTGTCCCTGCTGACCGGCGCGCGCACCGAGGAACTACGGGCCCTCACGTGGGATCACGTCGACCTGGACGGCCGGCCCGCCGATGATCCGCCGCATCCACCGTCCATCGCGGTATGGCATTCGGTCCGGGCCGGCGGCGACACCAAGACCAGGAAGTCACGACGCACTCTCGCACTGCCGCTGCGATGTGTGGTCGCACTGCGGCGGCACCGGGCGCTACAGCACCGGGACCGAGAGAAGGCGGGCAAGGACTGGCAGCCCGGGAACCTCGTGTTCGCCAGTTCGACCGGCAGCGCCCTGGACGCCGCGAACGTCCGGCGAGCGTTTCGCCGGGTCGCCGCCAAGGCCGGACTGACCGCCACCGACTGGACGCCCCGGGAACTGCGACACAGCTTCGTCTCCGTGCTGTCCAGTAGCGGCGTGAGCTTGGAGGACATCGCCGACCTGTGCGGGCACTCCGGCACCACGGTCACGGAGAAGGTCTACCGGCACCAACTCCGGCCGGTGCTACTCAGCGGCGCGGTCGCTATGGATCGCATCTTCGCGCTGACCCCGGAGGGATAGTCACTCAGTTAGATACTCAGGACGCGAAAGAGGGCACATCCATCGATCGGATGTGCCCTCTTTCCTGGTGGGCGATGCTGGTATCGAACCAGCGACCTCTTCGGTGTGAACGAAGCGCTCTCCCACTGAGCTAATCGCCCTCAGCGCCGATGACTCTACCCGATCGAGGGACCGGACCGCGAATCCGGGGGTCAGTGCGTCGCGAGGTAGTGCAGCAGCCGGGCCAGCAGGTCGATGCCGAGGCTGTACTTGAGCGAGAGCCAGACCACCACGGCGACGAAGACGAGGCCCACGGACCCGAGCACGAACCGCACCGCCAGGGACCGGCTGGTGACCCACCGGGTCCAGCCCTGCACGTGCCGGCGGGTGAAGTTGAGCAGCCGGCGGGCCCAGTGGAACTCCACGGCCCAGATGCCCAGCCCGGCGATCACCAGCAGCCAGCCGGGGCCAGGCAGCGGGATCAGTGCGATACCGATGGTGACGACGAGGGCGCCGGCGATGGAGATGAAGATCTTGAGGGCGACCCGGCCGGTGGGGTTGGCGCGGATCAGGTCGAGGGTGGTGGCCACCCGCTGCCGGAAACGCCCGCTGCGCCGCTCGGCGACCGCCGTCCCGCCCCCGACTACCGGGCCGTCGGGGCCACCCCGGCCGCGCTGGTCCTTCGGCACTGCGTACCCCCGCCTTTCGGCTGCTCGGGCCCCTCCTTTCGGGGGGCCGGACCAGGCCGGCACATCCACTGAGGATCGGTTCGTTGCCATTTCGCCCTCCAGTGTCGCTCCGGCCCGTCACTCCATCGGACCACTGGACGTTACCGGAGTAAGTCGACGTCTGAACCACCCCGATGCCGGGCGGGATCACGTACTGGGCAGAACCGGATATCGTACAAGAATTTTCACATTCTAGCGGCGTTTCCGACCCCCTTCCCACCACTGGGTGAAGTCAGCGTATGGCGGAGCGTAGCCAGGAGTAGCACCTGAGTATGGGAAAAGCGGGACACGCGCGTTCCGCAGCGGTGCCGGGGGGAGAACGTCCATGAGTGTCATCCGACCGACGACCGTAGAGGTCGAGACGTCGCTAAGGCTCGTCGCGCCTGACGCCACCGCATTGCCGGTGCGTGCCAGCCTGCGTTACGACCCTGCTGATCCGTATGCGGTCCATGTCCTGTTCCATGCCGAATCCGCCGGCGGCGAGGCGGTGAGCTGGTCGTTCGCCCGCGAACTGCTGGTCACCGGCCTGGACGAGCCGGCCGGCATCGGCGACGTGCGGGTCTGGCCGTGGGCCACCCCGCGCGGCGACTTCGTCGCGCTGGCCCTGTCGTCACCGGACGGCAACGCCCTGTTCGAGGTGCCGCGCAGCGTCCTGGTGCGCTTCCTGCGGCGGACCTACGTCGTCGTCCCGCGCGGCCGGGAGGCCGAGCACCTGGACGTCGACACGGCGGTGAACCGGCTCCTCGCCGGTCGCTGACACGACGCCGGCCGGGGCCGCGCGGATCTGCCGAGTCCGCGCGGCCCCGGCCGCTGCTGTGGGTACGCGCTCAGCCGTGCGTCGTGATCCCGCCGTCGACGGGGATGACCGCGCCGGTCAGGTACGCCCCCGCCCGCGACGACAGGTAGATCGCGGTGCCGGCCATGTCCTCGGGGCGCCCGATCCGGCCGAGCGGGACCTGCTGCTCGATCGCCGCCCGGGCCGCCGGGTCCTGCAGCGCGAAGGCCATCATCTTGCTCTCGAACGGCCCCGGCGCGATCGCGTTCACGGTGATCCGCTCGCCGGCGAGCTGGTGGGCGAGGCCACGGGTGAGCATGTGCACGGCCGCCTTGGTGGCCGAGTACGCGTACACCTCCATGGACGGCACCCGGATGCCGTCGATCGAGCCGATGTTGATCACCCGGGCCGGGTCGTCGTCGGTGGCCGCCGCGCGAAGCGCCGGCAACAGGGCGGTGGTGAGCCGGAAGACGGCCTTGACGTTGACCGCCCAGAGCTTGTCGAACGCGCTCTCCGGGTACGACTCCAACGGCGCTCCCCAGGTGGCCCCGGCGTTGTTGACCAGCACGTCGAGCCGGTCCACCCGCTCCTGGACGGCCGCGGCCAGGCCCTCGGCCCCCGCGTCGTGGCCCAGGTCGGCGGGGATCGCCGCGCAGCGCCCCTCGGCGGACAGTTCCTCGGCCACCGCCTCGCAGACGTCCGCCTTGCGGGAAGAGATGATCACGTCCGCGCCGGCCCGCACGAAGCCCCGGGCGATCATCAGCCCGATGCCCCGTGAGCCGCCCGTGACCAGGACCTTCTTGCCTTCGACCGAGAACAGATCCGTCATGCCCATCCCATCGCCGTTCGGGGGCCGCCGGTGGTCCGCCGGACCCGGCGCTACCGCTCGGTAACCTAGCCGGGTCGGCGTGCCCCGACAAGCCGCCGGGCCGGCGTGGAACGGGTTGCCCCGGGGGGCCGCGACAAGCCGCCGGGCCGGCGCGGGACGGGGCGACCCGGGCCGCGTCGGGATGCGGCCCACTCGGGCGCGGGTTACCGTCGCAGCGATGGTCCCCTCCGGTCAGCCCTCCCCGGCACCCCCCACCGACCAGGCGTCGACCCGCCCCGACCTGGCGACGGCCCGCCCCGCGCCCAGCGCCGACGCCGCCGCCCGGTCCGCCGGCATCGCCGCCCTCACCCTCGGCGACCTCGCCCCGGACCCCGAGTGGCGACGCCCCGTCCTGCTCGACGCGGACCTCGTGGTCCTGATCACCGGCGGCCACGGCACCGCCGAGCTGGACTTCCGGCCGCTGCCCTGCCGCCCCGGAACCCTGCTGCGGGTACGCCCCGGTCAGGCGCTGCGCCACGCCGGGGGGCGGCTCGACGCCGTGGTGCTGCGCTGGACGCCCACGGCCCTGCTGCGGGACCCGGGCCTCGACGGCGGCGGTGTGCCGACACACCGGCAGCTCGCCGGCGAGGACGGGGACGCGGTGCTCAACGAGGTCACCCAGCTCGTGGTGGACCTGCGACGGCAACCGGACGTGCCCGCCGCCCGCGCCCTGCTCCGTCACCAGCTCGCCGTGCTGCTGCTGCGGCTCACGCTGCTGGACGCCGACGCGGCGGCCCCGGCGCAGGCCGAGCGGCGCGCCGAGAGCACCACGTTCCGGCGGCTCCGCCAGGAGGTCGAGCGCGGCTACCAGCACACCCGCCGGGTGGAGGACTACGCGACCCGGATCGGCTGCTCGGTGCGTACCCTGACCCGGGCCTGCCTGGCGGTGACCGGGCGCAGCGCGAAGCAGGTGATCGACGAGCGGGTGGCCCTGCAGGCCAGCCGGCTGCTCGCCGCCACCGACGAGCCGATCGCCCGGATCGGTCGCCGGCTGGGCTTCCCGGAGCCGACCAACTTCGGCCGCTTCTTCACCCGCGAGGCGGGGGTGAGCCCCGGCGTGTTCCGGGCTGCCCGGGGCCGGCCGACGCCCATCGGGCCGCCGCAGCGGGACCGCGAGGGCCGCGAGCCGGCACCGCCTCACCGAGACCGCGAGCCGGTGCCGCCCCACCGAGAGCGGGAGCAGGCGTCGTACCACAACGGGCTGGAGCAGCCGCCAACCACACGCGCGGGCGGCGGGAGGCAGCCGGACGCGCCGGGCGGAGCGGGTGGAGCGGGCGGGTCGTCGCGCAACAGCCGGGAGCACGCGGCGACGGGCGGGTGGGAGCGTCCGGCGGGCCACGGCGGCGGGCGGGACGGGGCGGCGGCGAGCCGGATCGTCCGGCCCCGGCCGCCCACCGACCCGACCGGCAGGGCGGGGCGGGCATGATGAGGGGGTGCAGATCTCCGCGCGCGGTGACTACGCGGTACGGGCGGCGCTGAGCCTCGCCACCGCGTACCCCTCCCTGCTGTCCACCCAGGCCATCGCGGCGGAGCAGGACATGCCGCGCAAGTTCCTGGAGGCGGTCCTGGCCGACCTGCGCCGGGCCGGGCTGGTCCGGGCCCAGCGGGGCGCCGAGGGCGGCTACACGCTGGCCCGGCCGCCGAAGGAGGTCACCATCGGGGCGATCCTGCGCGCCGTCGACGGCCCACTGGCCGGGGTGCGCGGAATGCGCCCCGAAGAGACCAGCTACGAGGGGGCGGCGGAGAACCTGCCCCGGCTCTGGGTCGCCGTCCGGGCGGCGGTCCGTCAGGTGGTCGACGAGGTGAGCCTGTCCGAGCTGACCAGCGGCCGGCTGCCGGGCCACGTGCGGCGGCTGATCGCCCCGCCCGACGCCTGGGAACCCCGCTGACCGCCGCCTGCGGGCAGTGGCGGCGCGGACCGGGCCGGCGGCGGGTCGACCCCGGCGCCTGACCCCTCGGTACGGGCCGGCGCGCTCAGCCGGGGACCTCCCACGGGTCGACGGTGGTGGTGAAGCCGGCCCGGTGGTGCACCAGCGGGTTGCCGTCCTCCCCCGACCCGAGAGCCAGCGGCTCGGCGATGACGATCGTGTGGTCGCCTGCGGCCACCCGGTGCACCACCCGGCAGAGCAGCACCGCGAGCGCCCCGTCGACCAGTGGCACCCCGAACGGGCCGGCCGTCCAGCCCCGGTGCGCGGCAAAGCGGTCGATGCCGCTGGTGGCGAAGGTGCGGGCCACCTGCTGCTGCCCGGCCGCGAGCAGATGCACGGCCACGTGCTCCGCGCGTTCGATGGCCGGCCAGCTCGACGACGCCCGGGCGAGGCAGAACGACACCAGCGGCGGCTCCAGCGACACCGAGGTGAACGAGGTGGCGGTGAACCCGGCCGGCGGCAGCGGCGGGCGTCCCCGGCCGGCGGAGGGCCCCGGCGCGGTGACCACGGTGACCGTGGCCGCCTGCCGGCGCAGCAGGGCGCGGAGCAGATTGAGGTCGACCGGGCACAGCTCGACGGTGCCGGCCCCGGGCCGGTCCACGGTGGGTGAGGCGGGCGCGACGGGGGTGGGCTGCTGCAGCGGACGCGGGGATGGGGGCACGACTGTCTCCTGCTCTGTCCACGGAGGAGGTGGGTCCACGATCGGTGGAGCGCGCCCCGGCAGGCGGGACGCGGTGGCACGCCCTCCGCCGTGAGCGGACGGGCGGACGGGACGCGGTGACGGGGGCCGAGCCGGTTGACCGGTCAGCTCAACAGAGCGCGCTCGCGTGCCGGACCAGGTCGACGTGCACGCGGGCGGTGAGGAGAGGCTCGTCCCGCTGCGACATGTGCTCATCGTGCCGTCGCCCCGCGCGGCCGGTCAACGCCCTTCCACAAGTTGAGATCAGCATCTCCCGACCCGTTGTCCATCGCTTCCACCAGTACTGATCACCCCGTAACACCCATCCGGTGGATAGAGATTGTCGGGCCGCGCGGCGACACAGTCCAGTGGGGACCCGGAGAGGTTTCGCGAATCGTCGTTTCGGGCATGTTCAATCTCGACACGGCAGACGATTGGTGACGAAGGGAGCCCCGCGATGGGCCTCATGTTCCGTAAGCGCAAGAAGTACGGCCCGATCATCCTGAACTTCACCGAGAACGGCTTCTCCTCGTGGAGCATCAAGATCGGCCGATGGTCCTGGAACTCGCGGGCCAAGGCGCACCGCGTCGACCTGCCCGGTCCGCTGTCGTGGAAGCAGGACAAGTCCCGGGCCTGACCTCCCGGATTCGAGCGGGGCGCCGACGTTGACGTCGGTGCCCCGCTCGACGTCCCGGTCGCATTTCGGCCGGCAGCGTTCCGGACGGACGGTCACCCCGGGGCTGCGGTGATCACCACGTCCCCGCCGAGCCGGCCGTGCTCCGGGTCACGGGTCACCGCCCCCGAGTCGAGCAGGCCGGTCACCGCCCGGGTCGCGTCGGCAGCCCGGTAGGGCGTCGCGGTGAGGGCGTGTCGGCGCAGCTCGGTGACCGTACCCGGGCCGTGGCGGTCGAGCTCGGCGAGCAGCTCCCGGGCCAGCGGCCCCGGATCCGGCTCCGCGACGACGTCGAAGGGCCGCCCCCGCGCGTCGGCCGGGTCGAGCAGGCGCATCCCGGAGGCGACCGCCCAGAGCGCGTCCTTGAACGCCTGGAGGCTGCGGTCCGACGAGGTCGCGAACGCCACGTGCCACCCGTCGGGCCCGCCGGCCGGTGGCGCCGCCGGGGCGGTCGCCGCGACCAGGTGGGCCTCGGTGACCAGCGGGAAGCCGGCCGCGTCCAGCGCCGGCCGCAGGGGCGCTCCGGGGCCGGTGACCAGCAGCAGGTCGGCCGGGCGGCCGGCCCGCGCGGCGGCCAGCAGGGCCGGCGTCGGGTCCGCGCCGTGGGCCACGGTCAGCAGCGGCGCGCCCACCGCCCCGGCCGCCTTGAGCGCCACCGGCAGCCGCGCCGGGTCGCCGGGCATGACGTGCACGGTCACCTCGGCGGGCAGGGTCGCCTCGATCGCGCCCAACCGGGCCGGCAGCGCCTGGTCGCCGTCGGCCAGCACCAGGATGGTCAGCCGGAACCCGCGCAGCCGGTCGGCGAGGCCCGCCACCGCCCGCAGCGCGGCGTCCGCGCCCCCCGCGTCGGTCCCGGCGTACGCCAGGGCGAGGGTGGCCCGCCGGGCGCGGTGCAGCGCTGCGGGCAACCAGGCTTCGAGCTGTCGGGCGAGCAGCTCGTGCAGGACGGTGTCGGTCGGCATGCTGTCGTTCTACCCCACCGGCCCGGGACGCGGCTCCCCACCCCGGTGGTCAGGCCGGGACGGAGATGCCCACCCCGCCGCGCGTCTGACCGCCGTAGCGCTGCCGCTCGCGGTCCAGGTCGAGGCGGCCGATCCGCTTGCGGGCGGCCAGGGCGTCGTCGTCGAGCCGGTCGGCCGGGATCAGCCAGACGATCTCGAACTCGAGCCCGTCCGGGTCCTGCCCGTAGAGGCTCTTGGTGGTGCCGTGGTCGGAGCTGCCGACCAGGGCGCCGGCGGCGGTCAGTCGCTCGGCGGTGCCGGCGAGCTCGTCGAGGGTGTCGACCTCCCAGGCCAGGTGGTAGAGGCCGACGGTGGCTCGGCCTGCGGTGGAGCGGCTGGCGGCCCCGCCGAGCTCGAACAGGCCGAGGTCGTGGTCGTTGGTGGAGCCGGCGGCCTGGAGGAAGGCCGCGCCCCGGAATCCGTCGGGGGTCATCGGGATGACCCGGAAGCCCAGCACGTCACGGTAGAAGGCGACGCTGCGGGCCAGGTCGGAGACGTAGAGGACGGCGTGGTTGAGGCGGTGGATTCCCATGCCGTCCAGGCTAGCGCGATTTGGTTGAGCGTTCAACGAGTTCGTTATGCTGGGTCCATGACCCGCTGGCTGGACCCTGACGAGCAACGCACCTGGCGGGCGTACCTCGCCGCCTCCCGGGCGCTGATGGACACGCTCGACCGCGAGCTGCAACGCGACGCGGGCATGCCGCACGCGTACTACGAGATCCTGGTCCGGCTCTCGGAGGCGCCCGACCGGCGGCTGCGGATGGGCGACCTGGCCGACGCGACCGGCTCCTCGCGCAGCCGGCTCTCACACGCCGCCGCGAGGCTGGAGGCGTCCGGCTGGATCCGGCGGGAGGACTGCCCGACCGACCGGCGCGGGCAGGTCGCCGCGCTCACCGACGCCGGGCACGCCGCACTCGCCGCCGCCGCGCCCGGCCACGTCGAGGGGGTGCGCCGGCACCTCTTCGACGCGCTCAGCCCCGCCCAGGTGGACCAGCTCCGCCGGATCAGCGAGACGCTCGCCGACCACCTGACCGGATGATGACCGAATCGCGATAATCGGGGGGTTGTACATATTGTCGCGGGACGGCCACGATGAGGCGTGTCCTCCGCCTTCGGTGATTTGACCGTCCAGGCGCACCACCTGGTGTCCGCTGGCGACCTGGCCGGCGCGCAACAGCTGCTCTCCGACGCGCTGAGCGACGCCGATCCGCGCCCCGACCACGCCTCCCCCGAGCTGGCCGACGCCGCCGGCCTCCAGGCCCGTGTGCTGGTCGCGCTGGGCGAGCCTCACTCGGCGCGGGGGTGGGCTGCTTTCGCGTACGCGGCCACGAGCCGGCTGTACAGCCCCTCCGACCCGCGTACGGTCTCGGCGGCGGCGACCCTCGCCGCGGTGCTGCACCGGGTCGGCAGCTACGCCCGCGCCGCCCGGCTCTACTCCGACGTCATCATCGAGCTGACCGCCTCCGACGGGCCGGAGTCGCTGCGGGTGCTGGCCGCCCACGCCGACCTGGCCACCGTCGAGTACGCCCGCGGCCAGTGCGAGGTGGCCCGGGAGCGGTTGCAGGACGCCTGGGAGCTGCACCGGGAGGTGTACGGGGACGGCCACCCCGGCGGCATCAAGATGCTGGCCCGGCTCGGGGCGATGCAGCGCGACTGCGGGGAGTTCGCCGAGGCGCACGACCACCTGGCCCTGGCCCGGGAGCTGTGCCGGCAGCACCTCGCCATGGACGACCCGCTCGCCGTGCAGGTGGCGGGCCTGGCCCGGGCCGCCGCAAACCCCGACCACGTCTGCGCGCGGACGCCCCCGGCCGACCGGGAGGAGCCGGCGGAGGCACCCGTGGTCCCGGCAGCCCGCGTCCCGCCAGCCGCCGAGGGGCCACCGACGTACCAGACGGCGTGGCCGCCGGAGGACGACCCGTACCCGCCGGCCGTGCCCGCCCCCCGGACGCCCCCGGACGGGATGGCCCACCACGCCCCCGCGTACCCCGCCGGGGACGATCCGTGGGTCACGCAACACGCCGCGCGCGGTGCCCCGGCCCGCGCCGTCGACGACGATCACTGGCCCCGGGACGGCGACGAGCGGGGCGTCCAGCCGTACCCGGAGGACGACGACCGGTGGCCCCGGGACGGCGGCGAGCGGGGCGTCCGGCCGTACCCGGAGGACGACGACCGGTGGCCGGACGAGCCGGGACGGCCGGCCGCGAGCTCGCTGCCCCCGACGGTCGTCGGCCTGGCCGGTGCCGCCGACGAGCCGGCCGGGGTGCGGGCCGTGCACCCGCCCGTGACCCGGGAGGACCGGTCCCGGCTGCTCCCGGTGCTGGTCCCCCGCCCGCCCGCGCCCCCGCCGCGCCGGCTCACCCCGCTCGTGGTGCTCGGCGGGGTGACCGTGGTGGTGCTCGGCACGGCGGCGGTGATCGCCGGGGTCGCCCGGGTCGACCGTCCGGCACCCGGCCCGGCACCCTCGGTCACCGCCCCGCCAAGCTCCGGCGGCCCGTCCGGCGGCGCACCGTCCGGCGGCGCGTCGGCCAGTCCCCGGGCCGCCGCCTCACCCGGCACCCCGCCGGGCGGGTTCACCGTCCGGGACAACCGGGACAACATCGCGCTGCGCTGGACGTACCCGGCGGGTGCGACCGGGCCGGTGGTGCTCGCCAAGGGCCAGTCCGGGCAGGAGCCCCGCGCGTTCGAGACCCTCCCGCCGGGCAGCACGAGCTTGCTGGTCTACGGCCTGGACCGGGCCGACGACTATTGCTTCACGGTCGCGGTGGTGTGGTCCGTGGAGACGGTCGGCCGGAGCAGCCAGGTCTGCACCAACCGCCGCTGACCGACCTCAGGCGGCCAGGGCGGTCAGGAAGGCGTCCGCGATGACCGCATGGCCGGGCAGCTCCGGGTGCACCCGGTCGTCGGCCCAGCGGCTCGACGGGCTGTGCCGCAGCACCCGGTCGAAGGCCGCCTGGGTGGCCACGTGCACCGCGTCGAAGTCCTTGGCGAGGGCGGCTACCACGGCGGCGTACCGGTCGGTCTCGGCGCGCTGCGGCTCGTCGACATCGGCCTCGATGAAGAACGGGTCGGCGAGGAGCAGTCGGCACCCCGTGGCGTCCACGGCCCGCCGCAGCAGCGCGCGCAGGGTGCGCTCGTACTCGTCGATCGGCACCGCCTCGGCCTCCCGGCCGGGGACGAACGCGCGCCAGATGTCGTTGATCCCGATCATCACGGAGAGCCAGTCGGGGCGCTCGCCGATCGCGTCGGCGTCCCAGCGGGCCGCCAGGTCCCGGACGGTGTTGCCGCTGATCCCCCGGTTGACCCAGGTCAGCTCGCGCTCCGGGTGCCGGGCGTCGACGAACGCGCGGACCAGACTCGGGTACCCGACGCCGTAGGGGGCGGCGGCGTCACGCCGGCCGCAGTCGGTGATGCTGTCCCCGATGAAGACGACACGCTGACCGGCACCCAGCAACATCCCGCACGACTCCGTCCCCGGCGGCGGTGGCTCCCGACCGATCGCTTGGTGGGAGAGGTCGCCGCACGGTATCTTTTGCAGTTCAGGCACAAAAAAGGAACGGCGATAAATGCCGTTCCGAATGCAATCCTAATCACTAGGGAGACGGCTTGTCAAGGCACTCCGCGGGTCCCGACGAGCTACGGCACGACGACGAGATCGGCCCCGAGCAGGAGTACGTCTCCATGCTCTACGGCCGGCTGGACGGCATGCGGGAACAGGCCGCCCGGCGGCTCGCCGAGGAACTACACACCACCGGCGGCACCCTCCAGGCCCGGTCCCAGCGGGACAGCTCCGTGCAGATGTACGCCGAACAGGTCGAGCAGTTCTCCGCCGTGGAGAACGGGCTCTGCTTCGGCCGGCTGGACGCCGACGACGGCGCGCGCCACTACATCGGCCGGATCGGCATCTTCGACACCAGCGGCGACTACGACCCGCTGCTGATGGACTGGCGGGCCCCCGCCGCCCGGGCCTTCTACCTGGCCACCGCCGCCAACCCGCAGGGGGTACGGCGGCGACGGCACCTGCGGACCCGGCAGCGCAAGGTGACGGCCCTCAACGACGAGGTGCTCGACCTGGCCGCCGCCTCCCCCACCGCGCACGAGGAGCTGACCGGGGAGGCGTCGCTGCTCGCCGCGCTCACCGCCGGCCGGACCGGCCGGATGCGCGACATCGTCGAGACCATCCAGGCCGAGCAGGACCGGATCATCCGCGCCGACCTGCCCGGCACGCTGGTGGTCCAGGGCGGCCCGGGCACCGGCAAGACCGCCGTCGCCCTGCACCGCGCGGCGTACCTGCTCTACACCCACCGCAATGTGCTCTCCAGCCGGGGCGTGCTGCTGGTCGGCCCGAACGAGACGTTCCTGCGCTACATCTCGCAGGTGCTCCCGGCGCTGGCCGAGACGGGCGTGCTGCTGCGTACCCCCGGGGACCTTTTTCCCGGGGTCAGCGCCCGCCGGACGGAGCCGGCGGAGGCCGCGGCGGTCAAGGGCCGTGCCGAGATGGTGCAGGTGCTCACCGAGGCGGTGCGGGACCGGCAGTGGGTTCCCGACGAACCGCTGGAGATCGAAGTCGAGCGGGAGGTGCTGCGGCTGGACCCGGAGACCGTCCGGGCGGCCCGGGACCGCGCCCGCCGCACCGGTCGGCCGCACAACCTGGCGCGCGCGGTCTTCGACGTCGAGATCGTGCACGCCCTGGCCGACCAGGTGGCCGACCGGATCGGCGCGGACCCGCTGGGCGGGGAGAACCTGCTCGACGAGGCCGACGTCGCGGAGATCCGCCGCGAGCTGCGCGAGGAGCCCGAGGTGCGGGCCGCGCTGGACCGACTCTGGCCGGTGCTCACCCCGCAGCGCCTGCTCACCGACCTGTACGCCGACCCCGACCGGATCGCCGCCGCCGCACCCGAGCTGACCGACGCCGAGCGGGCCCTGCTGCACCGCCGGCCGGGCGGCTGGACGCCGGCCGACGTGCCGCTGCTCGACGAGGCCGCCGAGCTGCTCGGCGAGGACGACCGCACCGCTGCGGCCCGCCGGCAGCGCATCCGGGCTTCCCAACGCGAGTACGCCGAGGGCGTGCTGGAGATCGCCCGGGGCTCCCGCTCCATCGACGTGGAGGACGAGGCCGAGGGCGGCGAGATCCTCGGCGTCACCGACCTGCTGGACGCCGACCAGTTGCTGGAGCGCCAGGAGGAGTCCGACGGGCTGACCGCCGCCCAGCGCGCCGCCGCCGACCGGGGTTGGGCGTTCGGGCACGTGATCGTCGACGAGGCGCAGGAGCTGTCGCCGATGGCCTGGCGGCTGCTGATGCGCCGCTGCCCGAGCCGGTCGATGACGATCGTCGGGGACGTGGCGCAGACCGGGGCGCTCGCCGGCACCCCCTCATGGGCCGACGCGCTGGAGCCGTACGTGGCGCAGCGGTGGCGGCTGGAGGAGCTGACCGTCAGCTACCGCACGCCCGCCGAGATCATGGCGGTGGCCGCCGAGGTGCTGACGAAGATCGACCCGCACCTGCTCCCGCCGCGCTCCGTACGGGAGAGCGGGGTGCCGCCGTGGGACCGTCGGGTCGCCGAGGACGCGCTGCCCCGCGAGCTGACCGAGGCGGCGGTCGCCGAGGCGGCCGGGCTGGCCGACGGGCGGCTCGGGGTGATCGTCCCCGCCGGCCGGGTCGACGAGCTGGGCACCGCCCTGGTCGCGGCGCTGCCGGAGGCGGCCGTCGGCGAGCACCCGGAGCTGGAGAGCCGGGTGGTCGTGCTGACCGTCGGGCAGGCCAAGGGGCTGGAGTTCGACTCCGTCCTGGTGGTCGATCCGGAACGGATCGTGGCCGAGTCCCCGCGCGGGCACAGCGACCTCTACGTCGCCCTGACCCGCGCCACCCAACGCCTGGGCATCCTCCGCCCCGCCTGACCCCCCACCCCCCACGCGCCCGAGGTGGATCTTGGACAGTTACCGTCCACTCGGAACGACAACTGTCCAAGTTCCGCGCCCGGGGCGGGCGGGGGCGGGGCGGGCGGGGGCGGTCAGTCGTCGGTGAAGTCGCCGACCTGGCTGGCGCTGCTCGACTGGTCACTCGTCGAGCCGCCCGCCGGGGTGCTCAGGCCGCCCGTGGTGGCGTCGCCGGTGGTGGTCGGTGCGACCTTCCCCGGGTGCCGCTCCGGCTGCCGGGCCACCCGCCGCACGCTCGCCGGGCCGGCAGTGCCGCCGGTCGTGGTCAGCGCGCCCTGGCCCCGGGTCGGGCCGCCGTCGCGCAACACCTCCGGGTCGATCGGGACGTCCGCCGGGTCGCCCGGGTCCTCCTCCTGGAGGACCCGCGTCTCGTCGGTCTGCGGCACGGTGACCTCGTCGAGGGCCCCCGGGCCGTACACCCCACCGGCGATCCGTTGCTCGGCCTTGCGGGCGGACTCCCGCATCATGTCGTCCTCACGCACGTCCATCACCTCGCAGATCTGTCGGATCGCGCTGCGTGCCCGGGTGCCGGCCGACCAAACCCCACGCCAGGCCCGCGCCGACGCCGCCATTCGGTGGGCCGGCGGGTGTTAACTCGGCGGACGCCGGGGTAGTCGGGGGGTGCCCCCGCCGAGAACGCCAACCGTGCCGTGGCCGAAACGCGGTAGCGGGGCGAGGGAGCGCAGGTAGGACTCATCGCATCCTGAGGAGGACAAGATGAGCACGCAGGCTGCATCCACCAGGTCGACGAACCGGACCCAGGAAGCGCCGAACCGCGCGATGAACGACATGCCGAACCGCGCGATGAACGAGGCGCCCACCAGGCAGATGCCGATGATGCACGACGGGCATCGCGAGCCGATGCAGGCGCCGGGCACGGAGACCAAGCAGGCCTTCATGACGACGGAGTTCTGGGTCTACGTCGCGTCGGTGATCGGCGTGCTGGCCGCGTCGTACCTGGTCGGCAAGAACTCGGTCGGCGTGGACATCTTCCGCGCCCCGCAGGCCTGGTTCTTCATCACGCTGCTGTCCATCGGCTACCTCGGTAGCCGGGGTCTGGCCAAGGCCGGCAGCAACTACCGCAGCGACACGGAGCGCAAGAGCAGGCACTGACCGCACGGATCAGCACGGTGGCCCTCCGGGAATCTCCCGGAGGGCCACCGTGATACGTGCGTCACTCCTCGTCGCCGCCGGAGCCCCAGTCCTCGGCAAAGTCGCCCTCGACCGCGTCCTCGATCATCTCGCCGGCGACCATCCCGCCGACGGCGCCGAGCGCCGCGCCCGCGACGATGCCGCCCATGCCGCCGCCCCGGCCGTGGCCGCCGTGCCCGTGGCCGCCGTGCCCGTGCTGCATCGGGTAGCCGTGCGAGGCCCCGTAGCCGGGGGGCGTACCGAAGCCCTGCGGTGCGCCGAAGCCCTGCGCGCGCAGGCCGCCGTAGCGGGACGTGGTCTCCTGGAGCCAGCCGTCGACGACCTGCGCCCAGTCGACCCGGTCGGCATCCGTGTGCGCGACGCTGTACCGGCCGAACACGTCGTGGCCGGCGCTGAGGAAGCCGCCCCGCTTGTCACACTCCAGCACCACGTCGATGCCCTGGGGGCTGGTCACGAAGGTCAGCTCGACCTCGTTGATGACCTGCGCGTACTGCGACGCGGCGTAGAACTCGATCTCCTGGTAGAACGGCAGCGTCTGCTGCGTGCCACGGATGTGGCCGCGCTCCAGGTCGGCGCCCTTGAACCGGAAGCCGAGCCGGGCGAAGGCGTCCAGGATGCGCTCCTGCACCGGCAGCGGGTGGACGTTGACCTGGTCGAGGTCGCTCTTGTCGACCGCTCGGGCCACCGCCACCTCGGTGCGCAGCCCCATCGTCATGCCGTGCAGGCGCTGGCCGTACACGTCGGTGATCGGGGTTTCCCACGGCATCGGAAGCTGGAACGGAATCGAGAGCTGCTGCTTCGGGGCCAACTCGAACGCCCCGGCGACCGGCAGCCGGTGGAACTCCATCACACCGGCGTACTCACTGTCGCCGCTCTCCATCTCGACCCGGGTGACCAGGCCGACGACGATCTGCTCGATGGCCGCCGACGCGTCGCCGCCGACCAGGTTGACCTTGCCCTCGAGGGCGAGCCCCGGCCGGGTGTTCGGGTTGGCAAGGACGGTGTCCACGGTGGGACCGCCGACACCGAACGCGCTCAACATCTTCTTGAAGACCATCGCCACTCCCGTAGACGGGCGCGGGCTCCACCCTGGAGCGCCGCCGCTCACCGCCCGACCCTAGTCGCGAGCGCTGTGAGATGGCTGTGAGCAGACCCGGCGCGTCGCCCTCCTCACGGACTGGCTTGACCTTGACCTTCGGGGAGGTCCCAGCCTGGTCCGTGCCGGTCGCCGCGACCGGCGCGAGGAGGATGTCGACGTGGGGCTGCTGACCATCGGGGCGTTCGCCAGGGCGGTGCGCCTCACGCCGAAGGCGTTGCGGCTGTACGACGAGCTGGGGCTGTTGCGCCCGGCCGCCGTCGATGCCGAGTCGGGGTACCGGCTCTACGCCCCGGAGCAGGTGGAACAGGCCCGGCTGATCGCCGCGCTCCGGCGCATCGGCATGCCGCTGGCCGAGATCCGCACCGTCTGCGGGCTGAGGCCCGCGGCGGCGGCCGGGGCGGTCGAGGCGTACTGGCGGCGGATCAGCGCCGACACGGCGGCCCGCGGTCGACTCGCCACCCGCCTCGTCGACGTCCTGACAGACAGGGGTACCACCATGTCCGACCCGATCCCTGCCCTCGGCCTCCGCCACGCCACCCGCTGCGACATCGGGGCCATACGGGACAGCAACGAGGACGCCGCATACGCCGGCGAGCGGTTGCTGGCCGTCGCCGACGGCATGCGCGGCCCGGGTGGTGCCGCCGCGAGCGCCGCCGCCATCGACGCCCTCAGGCTGGTGGAGTCGGCCGACGCGCCGGCCGGCGAGCTGATCACGCTGCTGGCCGGCGCAGTCGCCGACGCCGACCGCGCCGTGCGCGCGATGGCCGTGGCCGACCACCAACCGGTCACCACCCTGACCGCGCTGCTGCGCTCCGGCGCCCAGTTGGCGCTGGTGCACGTCGGCGACACCCGGGCGTACCTGCTGCGCGCGGGC
Source organism: Micromonospora sp. CA-111912 (assembly GCF_050948415.1). Classification (NCBI taxonomy): domain Bacteria; kingdom Bacillati; phylum Actinomycetota; class Actinomycetes; order Micromonosporales; family Micromonosporaceae; genus Micromonospora; species Micromonospora sp. CA-111912. The sequence continues at coordinate 1,980,278 of NZ_CP192007.1, read as the reverse complement.
GAACTGTTTCCGCTCACCCGCGACCACACGTACGTGCAGTCGCTGGTCGACCAGGGCCGGCTCGACCCGGCGGAGGTCCCCGCGCACCCGCAACGGTCCCTGCTGGTGCGGGCCCTCGGCGCGGGCGGGACGCAGGTAGAGGCGGACCTGGCGCTGCGAACCGCCGTCGAGGGCGACCGCTACCTGCTCTGCTCCGACGGGCTGTCCACGGTCGTCAACCCCGGGGCGCTGCACGCCGCGCTCAGGGCGGGCGACGAACCCGCCCGGGTCGTGGAACGGCTGGTCGAGTTGGCCCACGACGGCGGAGCGCCGGACAACATCGCCTGCGTCGTCGCCGACGTCGTCGCGGTGTAGCTCCGACGGTGAGGTGGCCGGACCCGTTCGGGCCCGGCCACCTGGCCGGTCAACTTCCGGGGCCGGGGACGGCTTTGGTGCCGGGCGTCCAGGTCCTCAATCTCGCCGGTCCTCAGCTGGGTCTCCTCTCCCGCAGATGCCCCGGGAGGTCGCCGCTACGCCGCCCCGTACGTCGGGCGGTCGGGCGGCGGCCTGACGAATGCTCCCGGCCGGGGACCTGCCCGTTGGCCCCTGTGGAGCTGCCCCGTTTGTGCTACCGATGGAGCGGTAGCGTGGACGGGGCAGCTCCACAGGGGCCAACACAGGGCAGGCCGACCCGGCCAAGGCACCGATGGCGTCGGCAGCGCGCGCATCCCCTGGGGCCCTGCCAGGCCGGAGACCCTCACGACTCTGCCGGGGCCCTGGTTGCGCGGTACGACGGATTGTGGCTCAGCCGTCGGTGAAGTCGAACTCGCCGTCCTTGACCCCGCCCACGAAGGCCGCCCACTCCTCGGCCGTGTAGACGATCGTTGCGACGTCGGGTGCCTTGCTGTGCCGGACGGCAACCCGCCCGGACCCGTCCAGCACCGGCCCCGCCTCCACACAGCTCCCGCCGTTGTCGTTACTCCTGGTGCTGATGTGCCACGCGACCGGCGGCAGAGTCTCGCTCATGACATGTCCTCCGAGATCATGACGATCAGCTCTGCCGACTCGGCTTCGCCGAGTGCGGCATTCACGAGCCGATCGTACGCGTCGATGAAGCGCTGGGACTTCGGTGCTTCCAGGTAGAGCCGCCCGCCCAGGTTCTCCAGGTAGGCAACCTCCGGATATGGAGCGGGGAGCGTGAACAGAGTGAATGTTCCATCCATACCGGCATGCAAAGCCACATTGGAGGGAAGTACCCGCACTGCGATTTTCCTGCGCTGGGAGAGTTGGGTGAGATGGCGAAGCTGGTCCGCCATCGTCGATCTCCCACCGACGGGACGACGCAGGACACCCTCCTCAAGCACCACTCCGATCCGAGTAGGTCCGTCGAGCACCCGCTGCCGCTCCATTCGGAGTTTCACCCACCGTTCCAGGGTCAGTTCGGGGACTCCCGGCTCTGCCGCGTTGCGGATGACAGCCTCCGCATAGGCGGGAGTCTGGAGCAGACCCGGTAGCAAAAGGGCGTTGTAGGAGCAGATGCGCTCGGCGCGGCCCTCCAGCCAGGGGTACTCGATGAACGACGAGTCGACCACGTCCCCGTAGTCCTCGTCCCAGCGGTCGGTGCGCCACACCTCCTCGGCGAGGGACAGCAGCCGGGCTCGCTCGGCCGCGTGGTGAAAGCCGTACAGGTCGAGCAGTGCGGTGACGTCGCCCTTGCGAATGGGCCAGTCCGCCCGCTCGTAGCGACCGAGCGCCGACATGTCCCGTTGCAGGTGCTCGGAGACGAGCTTCAGGGTCATCCCCCGCTCCTCCCGCAGGGCCCGTAGCTGCTGGCCGAGCCACTGCGCGCGCAGCGTCCGGATGAACGGTTTGTGCGGCATGATCCACCTCTCGAATAAGTTGGCGAGGCCCGCGAAGGAACCATTGCTCCAGTTCGAGCCCACTGGAAATGTGGCCTTCGGGTGAGGGTGATCGCCGACCCCCGGGGACGCCCGGTGCAAGCACGGCAACCGCGGCTGTGCCAACAGCCGAGAAGGTGACGAGAGACGGCCTCGCGTGTGGCAGACGCATACCGGTTCTCGTCGGGTCTCAACATGGAGCCGCGTTCCGCGCGCATTCCGGCTCCGACCGACTTGATGAATACCTATCACGGTCAGGTGCGCCTTCGCGACCCTGACCCGCCCGGAATCAGCACCACCCACCGGCAGCCCGGTGAGCCGTACTCGCCGATTGAGGCTGCGGTCGCCGGGCGGGGCGGCCCTGCCCGGAACTCCCCCTCCGCCAGGGCCGCCCCATCCACCAACCAGAAGGTGACCGATGACCCGAGGAACCGTCTACGGCGGCACACCCCCGCTGCGGCTGCACCCGAGACATGTCCGCGACCGCCAGTTCCCCGCCGCCGGCTTCGGCGGGCGCTGCGCGACTGGCAGGGCACCCAGGCCCGGCGGTGCCAGTCGTGAACCCGGAATCGGCACCCGCGCCCGGCGGCGTCTTCGCGGCGCTGCCCCGGGCCGCCGTCGAGGCGTTCACCGGGGCGGACGATCCCGCGCCCCGTCACGTGATCCATCTGCCGGTGGCGGTCGCCGACCTGGCCGAGGCGCTCCGCTTCGCGTACACGTTGACCCGTTCGCTGTCGTCGCTGCCGCAGGTCGAGGCGGGCGGCACCACCGTCTCCGCCGAGGACGCCCAGCACGTACGACACTGGGGTTCTGCGACCGGGATCAGGCCGGACCGCCGGCGCTGCGCCCGCCGGGCCGACCACGACGGGCCCGTGCGACCCGGCGGGCCGGCCCTGCCGCCTATAGAATTTCATCTCAGTCGATTCTTGCGCCTATCGCCTCGACTCGGCCGGCTCCGGGCTGGTCGCGATCCCCACCTGGTGATCTTTCTTCCTGTTGCGGAAGCAGTTCGTCCGGGACCTCACGCTGGGAGCGTCCAAGGGATGACGATCGTCCACCTACGCCGGGCGCGGACCAGCCTGGTGCTCGACGCGCGCGGGCCAGGGCTGCCCCGGATCGCGCACTGGGGCGCCGAACTCGGCCCACTCGCCGCCGACGACCTGTCCGCGCTGGTCGACGCGGGCGTCGCGCCGGTGGTGCCGAGCAGCTTCGACGCGCCGACCGTGCTGTCCCTGCTGCCCGAGACCAGCGCCGGCTGGAGCGGTCGGCCGGGGCTGGCCGGGCACCGCGACGGCGACGCCTGGTCCACCGCGTTCCGGCTCGACGCCCTCGACGTGACCGACGACGACCCGACCGGCTCCGCCCAGGTCACCGTGGCGGCGACGGACCCGGCCGCCGCGCTGGCGCTGACCGTCACCGTCGAGCTGGACCCCTCCGGGCTGGTGCTGCTGCGGCACGCGCTGCGCAACGACGGCGACTCCCCGTACGAGCTGCGGGAACTGACCCCGGTGCTGCCGGTGCCGGCGGTCGCGGTCGAACTGCTCGACCTGACCGGCCGGTGGTGCCGGGAACGCAGCCCGCAGCGGCACCCGTGGCCGATGGGCGCGTGGGTCCGGGAGGGCCGGCACGGCCGGACCGGGCACGACGCGACGCTGCTGCTGGCCGCCGGGACGGCCGGGTTCGGGTTCCGACACGGCGAGGTGTGGGCGGTGCACACCGCGTGGAGCGGCGACCACGTCACCGTCGCCGAGCGGCGGCCCACCGGTGAGTCGACGCTCGGCGGCGGGGAGTTGCTCGCCCCGGGCGAGGTGCTGCTCGCCCCCGGCGGGACGTACACCACTCCCCTGCTCTACGCGGCCTGGTCCAGTGCCGGGCTGGACGGGCTCAGCGACGTGCTGCACACCCACCTGCGGGCCCGGCCGGGGCATCCCCGTTCCCCGCGTCCGGTGACCCTCAACGTGTGGGAGGCGGTCTACTTCGACCACGACCTGGACCGGTTGCGGGCCCTCGCCGACCACGCGGCGCGGGTCGGAGTGGAACGTTTCGTGCTCGACGACGGGTGGTTCCGGGGTCGCCGGCACGACTGGGCCGGGCTCGGTGACTGGCACGTCGACGAGACCGTCTGGCCGCACGGGCTGCAACCGCTGATCGACCACGTGCGGGGCCACGGCATGCAGTTCGGCCTCTGGGTCGAACCGGAGATGGTCAACCCGGACTCCGACCTGTTTCGCGCCCACCCGGACTGGGTGCTGTCCGCGTCCGGCCGGCTGCCGCCCGAGTGGCGACACCAGCAGGTCCTCGACCTGGCCCGCGCCGACGCGTACGACCACCTGCTCGGGCTGCTCGACGCGCTGCTCACCGGGCACGACGGCATCGCGTACCTGAAGTGGGACCACAACCGGGACCTCACCGAGGCCGGCCACGACGGGCGGCCGGGGGTGCACGCGCAGACCCTCGCCGTCTACCAGCTGCTCGACGAGCTGCGCCGCCGCCACCCGGGGGTGGAGATCGAGAGCTGCTCGTCCGGCGGCGCGCGGGTGGATCTGGAGATCCTGCGCCGCACCGACCGGGTCTGGGCCAGCGACTGCAACGACGCCCTGGAGCGGCTGGCCATCCAGCGCTGGACCGGGCTGCTGCTCCCGCCGGAGCTGGTCGGCAGCCACGTCGGGCCGGAGCGCTCGCACACCACGGGCCGGGTGCACGAGCTGGGGTTCCGGGCCGCCACCGCGCTCTTCGGCCACTTCGGCATCGAGTGGGACATCGGCGCGGTCGGCTACGTGGAGCGGACCGAGCTGGCCGCCTGGGTGGCGTTGTACAAGCGGCTGCGCCCGCTGCTGCACTCCGGGCGGGTGGTCCGGGTCGACCACCCGGACCCGGCCGTCTGGGCCCACGGCGTCGTCGCCGCCGACGGTTCCCGGGCGGTGTACGCCGTGGCGCGGCTGGCCACCTCGGTCGCCCAGATTCCGGGCCCGGTGCGGCTGCCGGGGCTGGACCGGTCCCGCCGGTACGCGGTGCGGCCGGTGGCCGGCGTGCCGGAGCCGGCCGTGTTGCAACTCGCCGAGCCCGGCTGGCTGCCCGACGGGGTCACCCTGCCCGGCGCGGTGCTGGCGGCGGTCGGTCTCCAGCTTCCCGCCCTGCACCCCGAGCAGACCCTGCTGCTGGAGGTCGACGCGATCGGCTGAGGCCCGCCGCCGCACCGCTGTCGAGGGGGTGCCCTTCCTGGCACTCGGGGGCGGTGCCACGCCGACTCAGGAGGTCCAACCTCCGTCGGAGGCGACGACGGCCCCGTTGACGTTGATCGCCTCGTCGGAGCCCAGCCAGCAGACCAGCGTGGAGACCTCGGCGGGCGTGGCCGTCCGGGTGACCCGGCCGAACGACCGCTCCAGACGCTGGTACGCCCACGGAACCTTCGGCGCGGCGCTGCGGCCGATGTTGGTCTGGACGCCACCGGGGCAGACCGCGTTGGCCCGAACGCCGTCCTCGGCGTACAGGTTGGCGATCGAGCGGGTCAGGCCGACCAGCCCGTGCTTCGAGGAGACGTACGCGCTGCCGGCGACCGCTCCGGTGAGGCCGCCGATGGAGGCGACGTTGACGATCGCACCCCCGCCCCGCGCCGTCATCAGCGGCAGCATGGCCCGGCACAGCCGCATGGGACCAGTGAGGTTCACCGCCAGGACACGGTCCCAGGTGGCGTCGTCCAGTTCCGTGACGGGGATGAAGTGGTCCATGACCCCCGCCACGTTGGCCAACAGGTCGACGCGTTGGTCCGGCAGCGCGGCGACGATCCGGTCGATGTCGGCCTGCGCCGTGATGTCGGCGACGATCATCGTCCCGGGGTGGCCGTCCTCCTCCATGAGCTTGGTGGTCGTGGCGAGACCCTCGGCATCGACGTCACAGCCGATGACCGTGGCTCCCTCCGCCGCAAGCTGCTGGGCGACCGCCTGCCCGATACCCGATCCGGCTCCGGTCACGACCGCGACCCGTCCGGCGAAACGCTGCTCGCTCATGATCATTCCCCATTTCCCCGGCCCCCGCGGCGGGCTCGTCTGTCCATGTCCCGTACGGGAGACCTCTCCTTCCATGCTGTCAGGAGAGGCTGCGACCCGCAGGGCCGAAAGCCCCGGGCGGGTGGGGCCGAAGGGCGCGATCTTCCGCGGCGGGTGGGGCCGCTCGGGTCGTCCGGTCCGGGCCGGTCGGGACGCCGGCCCCTCGCCACGGACAGGGAAGTTGGGGTGGCCGGGTCCGTGCGGACCCGGCCACCGCAGGGTGTCAGGACGCGGTGCAGGTGACGGCGGGGACGGCGTTGGTGCCGCCCGAGCTGCCGATGAAGCCGAAGCTGGTGCTGGCCCCCGCGCCGAGTTTGCCGTTGTAGGCCACGTTGCGGGCGGTCACGGCCGACCCACTGCTGGTCACCGTGGCGTTCCAGGACTGGGTGACGGCCTGGCCGTTGGCGTACGTCCACCTCGCCGTCCAGCCGTTGATCGCGGCGGAGCCGGCGGTCACCTTTACCTCGCCCTGGAAGCCGCCCTGCCACTGGTTGACGATCGTGTACGTCGCCGTGCAGCCGCCGGTCGGCGGCGGAGTCGTGGGCGGGGGCGTGGTGGGCGGCGGAGTGGTGGGCGGGGGCGTCGTCGGCGGGGGCGTGGTGGGCGGCGGAGTCGTCGGGGTGACGCCGCCGTACACCGACGCTTCCCTCGACGTCGCCCTGATGCCGTTGGCGCCGTTGAAGATCCGCTGACCCCAGGTGGTCAGGGCCGCCGGGTTGAAGTTGGTGGCCATGTCGAGGTACTCGACGCCGCCGCCGTTGCCGCTCCACGACCAGCCCAGGTACCCGATCCCGTTGGCCTGGCTGTACGACAGGATGGTGTCCTCGTCGGGGTTGCCGTCGGAGTGGTCGAAGCCGAACTCGCCGACCACGATCGGCAGCTTGGCGGCGCGGAACCGGCCGAGGTAGTCGGTGATCTCCGCGGCGGTGTCGAAGACGCCGTACATGTGGATGGAGAAGACGGTGTTCTTCTGCGGGTCGGCCGCGAAGACGGACGCGGCGTTGTCGCGCATGGTGAACGACCAGTCCTGGCCCCAGTTCGGGGCGTCGACCATGATGGTGTGCGTCAGGCCGGCGGTACGCAGCCGCTTGATCGCGTTGGCCGAGTCGGTGGCCCAGGTGCCGTAGCCCTGGTTGCCGTACGGCTCGTTGCCGATGTTGACGATGACGTACTTCTCCTGGCCGGCGAGGGCGCTGGAGATGCTAAGCCAGTAGTCGACCGCCCGGTCGAGGGTGATCGCGCCGCTCTGCTCGCCGTAGCCGGTGGTGTCGTGCACCTCCAGCACGCAGATCAGCTTGTTGGCCTTGCACAGCGAGATGACGTTGGCGACGTCGGCGGTGTCGTTCTTGGCCCAGCGGTCGCCGCTGGCCAGCACCACCCGTACGGTGTTCGCGCCGAGCGCCTTGACGTTGGCGAAGGAGCTGGTCTGCTGCGCGTACCAGGTGTGGGCGTGGTTGACGCCCCGCATGACGAACTCGGTGCCGTTGGCGTCGTACAGCTTGCCGTTGGCGACGGAGAAGCCGGCGGCGGCGTGCGCCGGCTGCCCGAAGGCGAACACGGCGGCGAGAACCGTCAGCAGGGCGACGCCCGCGACGGAGAGACGTTTTCTCATGGCCTTCCTCAGGGAGGGGTCCCCCCGTGCCCAGGCGGGGGTGCGGTGGTGGTGACGTAGAAGGCGACTGGCCCGTCAGCCGCCCGTCCGGCTCCCGACGGCGCAGGGATCAGCGTAAGCCGATATCCCGTCCGGAGCAACCGGTTCAGTGAGTGGTCGACGGACATCGGGACCCGTGGCTGGGCCGCGCGCCTGCGGCACCCGCACGCGCTCTGCTGGGCGATCGGCTACGCCTACCGCGACAACCTGATCCCATCGCGACCCACCGATCATCCCCACGGCTGGGCAGCCCTGAACCGGTTAAGGTGCGTGTCTCCACCCCACTCGTTCAAGGAAAGAGTGGCCAACCGCGCCGGAATGACCACTCTTTCCCGGAAACTGCGGGCGCAGGTGGGGCGGGCGCGGACGGGCGGGCGCGGACGGGGCCGGCGAGGCGAAGCGGGCGCGCGAGGCGGGCGAGGGCTGGGTGGGGCTGGGGCGAAGCGGATCCGAGGGTTGACGACGGGCGGTCGGGGTATCCGGGGATGATCGGAGGAGCGAAGGAGATGTCGCGATGGTCAACGTCGGATACACCCTGATGTGCGAGCAGGCCGGCCCCAAGGAGTTGGTGGACCACGCGGTACGTGCCGAGGCTGCCGGCTTCGACCAGCTCGTGATCTCCGACCACTACTACCCCTGGCTGGACTCCCAGGGCCACGCCCCGTACGCCTGGTCGGTGCTCGGCGCGGTCGCCCACGCCACCAGCCGGGCCGAGCTGATGTCCTTCGTGACCTGCCCGATCCGCCGCTACCACCCCGCCGTCGTGGCGCAGAAGGCCAGCACGATCGGGGTGCTCTCAGACGGCCGGTTCACCCTCGGCCTGGGCGCCGGGGAGAACCTCAACGAGCACATCGTCGGCGGCTGGCCGCACGTGCAGCAGCGGCACGAGATGTTCGAGGAGGCGTTGCAGATCATCCGGCCGCTGCTCAACGGCGAGACGCTGACCTTCTCCGGCAACCACTACGACGTCCCCGACGCGTACGTCTGGGACCGGCCCGGCCGCCCGGTGCCGATGGCCGTCGCCGCGTCCGGCCGGCAGTCGGCGACGCTGGCCGCCGACTACGCGGACGGGATCGTCGCCACCGAGCCGGACCCGCACATCATCCAGATGTACGACGAGGCGGGCGGCGCGGGCCGACCCCGGTACGGCCAGGTGGCGATCTGCTACGGCCCGGACGAGGCGGAGTGCCGCAAGATCGTGCACGACCAGTTCCGCTGGTTCGGGATGGGCTGGAAGGTCAACGCCGACCTGCCCGACCCCGACGCGTTCGCCGCCGCGACCCAGTTCGTCCGCGAGGAGGACGTCGCCGAGGGGATCTCCTGCGGCCCGGACACCGAGCGGCACGTGGAGGCGTTCAAGAAGTTCGTCGACGCCGGCTTCACCCACGTCGCGCTCGTCCAGATCGGCGGCGACACCCAGCCGATGTTCCTGGACTGGGCCCGGGAGGAACTACTCCCCCGACTCCGCGAGCTGTGACGGCGACGATCCGGCCGAGGCGCCCGTCCGCTGCGACCTCGCCTGTGGGGTTCTCCCCGGCGCAACTGCGGCTCGCCCTGGCCGCCCCCCGGCCCGCCGCCGGGCTGACCAGCGAGTGGCGGCTGGTCGACGGCCTGCGTACACACACCCGCCGCACTGCCGACCCGCGCACCGGGGCCCCGCCCGTGGTGCTGGTGCACGGGCTGGCGGTGTCGCACCGCTACCTCACCCCGCTGGCCCTGGCGCTGGCGTCCACCCACCCGGTGTACGTGCCAGACCTGCCCGGCTTCGGCCTCAGCGCCCACCCGTCCGGCGCGTACGACGTCACCCGGCACGCCGAGCACCTGGCGGCGTGGCTGACCGCGTACGCGCTGCCGCCCGCGTGCGTGCTGGGACACTCGTTCGGCGCGGAGGTGGCCGCCGCGCTGGCCGCCCGCCACCCCGGGCGGGTCCGGGCGCTCGTGCTGGCCGGGCCGACCAGTGACCCGGCCGCCCGCACCCGGCGGGGACTGTTCGGCCGCTGGCTGGTCGACACCCTGCGCGAGGCGCCGTTGCAGACCCCGCTCCTGCTCCGCGACGTCTGGGACGCCCGCCCTCCCCGGGTGTACGCCACCCTCTCGCACTCGGTGCGCAACGCGATCGAGGCGGACGCCGCCCGGGTCGCCGCGCCCACCCTGGTGATCGCTGGCTCCCGCGACCCGGTGGCACCGGCCGCCTGGCGGGACCAGCTCACCCGCCTGGTGCCGAACGCCCGCACGGCTGTCGTCCCGGGCGCCGCCCACAATGTCGCCACCACCGCCCCGGCCGAGGTCGCCGCGGCGGTACGCGCCCTGCTCGCCCCGCACTAGGACAAGGACCGCCATGCGCATCGGCAACACGGAGATCCGCCCGCTCGGCGGTGGCCTCGGCTGTCTCCTGATGATCCTCTTCTCGGTCCTGGCCTCGATCGCCCTGACCGTCCTCCTCAACCTCCTCCTCTAACCCCACCCCCCACCCGCACCCCACACCCCGCGATCTTGCACTTACGGCCCCCGCGATGAGGCTTCTGCCCCTTTAGTCGGGGCCCGAAGTGCAAGATCGACGGGGCTCGGGGTGGCCGGGGCTCGGGGTGGCCGGGGCGCGGGGCGCGCCGGTCAGGTTGGGGTCAGGTCGAGCTCGGCGAGCACCGGGTAGTGGTCGGAGGCGTACTCGGTGTCGCCGCCGCGCCGCACCTCGCAGGACCGGACCAGCCGGGCCAGTGCGCGGGTGCCGAAGAGGTAGTCCAGCCGCATGCCGGAGAACTCGGCGCCGCCGCCGTGCCGGGTGGGCGCCGTCAGCCCCTCGTCGCCGGGCCCGCACGCGGCGTACAGGTCGACCAGCCCGGCGGCGGCGAGTCGGGCCACCGCCCGGGTCTCCACCGTCCGGCCGTCCCGGCGCAGGTGACGGCGGCGGTACGCGGGCGGCAGCCGGGCGACCCGGGCGGTGTGGTCGGTGCCCGGGTCGAGGGTGTTCAGGTCCCCGGCCAGCAGCGCCAGCTCGCCGGGGGCCCGGCGGACGGCGGCGGCCAGCCAGCCGGCCTCGATGCGCCGCCGCAGCCCGGTGTACGGGTCGAGGTGGGCGGCGAACACGGTGAACGGACCGGCGTCGGTGGCCACGGTGACCCGTACGGCGGCGTGGTGGAACGGGCGGCGGACCGGGCCCGCCGCGAGCACCCGCAGCGGCGCGCGGACCAGCACCGCCACCGGCTGGCCGAGGCAGGAACGGGCCAGGTACGGCCGCATGCCCACCTCGGCGGCGAACCCGGCCAGCACGTCGCCCGAGTCGAAGCCCCGCAGTTCCTGGACGGCCAGCAGGTCCGGCCGCTGCGCGGCGACGACCCGGGCCACCCGGTCCAGCCGGCCGGGACCTGTCCGGTCCCGGCCGCCCGTCCTGATGTTCCAGGTCATCACCCGCAGCATGGCGCGGGTCAGTCCGGCCGGCCGGCCTTGGCCAGCTCGTCGTCCAGCTCGTCGACCTGCTCCGAGGAAATGGCCGGCTGGTTGCCCTCGGCCAGGTCGGCGTTGGGGCGGATCGCCCAGTAGAGCAGGCCGATCCACAGGGCGCTGAGCAGGATCGCGCCCATGAAGTCGGTGGGGTGGTGCATGCCCCGGTACATCCGGGAGGTGGCCACGCCGACCGGCATGATCACTGCCAGGGCCACGAAGATCCACCGCCACCAACGGTCGGTACGGGGGAACACGATGACCGCGATGGCCAGCCAGATGCAGATGGTGGCGGCGATGTGCCCGGACGGGAACGACGAGGTGGGCATCTGCCCGTCCAGGTTCTCCACCGGCGGGCGGGGCCGGTCGACGACGTGGGCGGAGGCGAGGAAGAGGGTCAGCTCGCCGAACATCGCCAGCGCCACGAAGAGCACCGGCCGCCAGCGCCGCCACACGGCGAGCACCAGCGGGCAGAACACCAGCGAGACGATCAGGATCGCGTGGGTGTCGCCGAGCTTGCTCCACCACCAGCTCACGTCGGTGAGCGTGTCGGTGTGCCGCTCGGCGAACCAGCGCGGGACCTCGGTGTCCAGGGTGCCGAAGAAGGTGTCCTTGGCGTGGTAGCTGACGAACGTGCCGAAGGCGTACAGGGCGCCGAACACCAGCACCCAGCCGACCAGCAGCTCGGCGACGGTGGAGCGGGGGTGATCCAGCACGTGCTCCTCGGCCGGGGCGGGGGCGATGTCGTGCCCCGCCTCGGGCTCCAGGCCCTCGGTCAGCGGCGGCACCGGCCGGCCGCGCTCGCGCCGCCACAGCCGGAAGGCGTACGCGGTGATGCCCAACCAGGCCGCGCCGAGCAGCCAGCCGCCGAGCACGTCCGAGACGTAGTGCACGCCCAGCGCGATCCGGGTCAGCCCGATCAGCGCCACCAGCGCGGCGGCGATCGCGATCGCCGGCTTGCGCCAGCGGGGTGCCATGGCGGGCAGGAACACCAGCAGCAGCGCCCCGTACGCGACGAACGAGCCGAGGGCGTGCCCACTGGGGAAGCTGTTGCCGGGGGCGCTGGCGATCGGCACGTCCACCACCGGGCGGAGCCGACCGACCAGGGCCTTCAGCGACGGGTCGAGGATCAGCCCGCCGACCCCGGTGATGATCAGGTAGACGGCCAGCCGGGCCTGACGCCGGATCAGCAGCCCGATCACGGCGACGCTGACCAGCCAGATCAGCACCGGCCGCCCGCCGAGATCGGTGATCGCCTGAAGCACGGTCACCAGGGGGCCGTGCGGCGCGACGAGCCCGTTGAACCACTCCGCGACCTCGTGGTCGGCGTCGTTCAGCGGGCTCCAGCGGAAGCGTACGAGCATCAGCAGCAGGCCGAAGGCGACCCCCGCGCCGCCGACGGCCACCAGCCCGGCGATGCTCCGCTCAGCGAAATGGCCGAGTGGTCGCCGCACCACGTCTTTGACCGCGGTCATCCCGCACCTCCCTTGTCTGTCCTGGCGAGGCGGTTTACCCGGTTCGGGCCGCGCGTACACCGCGACGGGTCAGAGTGAGGTCATTTCGCCGGTGTCGTGGAGCTCCTCGCGCTCGGCCTCGGGCTGCCACCGGTCCGGCTGGGCCGGCTCCTGCACGCCGATCCGCATCGCCTCGAGCTGGGCGGCGAAGGCCAGCCCGCCGAACAGCGCCATCCCGGTGAGGTTGGCCCAGAGCAGCAGCGCCATCATCCCGGTCAGCGCCCCGTACGTCTGGCCGAACCCGTCGCTGACCTGAACGTAGGCGGCGAGCAGCAGGCTGGCCAACCACCACAGCGCGGTGGCGATGCCGGCGCCGAAGAACAGCCAGGACAGGCCGGGCTGGTTGCGCCGGGGAGCGTGCCGGAACAGCAGGGCCACGGCGAGCACGGTCAGCCCGAGGCTCAGCGGCCAGCGGACCACGTCCCACGCGCCGTGGGCGAACTCGCCCCACTTGTAGTGCCGCCGCACCGAGTCGCCCAACGCCCCGCCGCCGACGAGGATCAGGAAGCCGGTCAGCGCCGGGACGCCCGCGACGACCGCGAGCACGGCCGCGCGCAGGTACTTCCACAGCGCCGGACGGTCCCGCTCGACGCCGTAGATCCGGTTCGCGCCCCGCTCGATCTGCGCCATGGTGGTGGTGAGCGCGAAGAGGCCGGTGAGCAGGCCGAGGGTCAGCGCCAGCTCGCCGGCGTCCTCGGTGCGCTCGCTGTCGACCAGCAGGTCCTGCACCATCGCCTCGCTCTGCCCGGGGGTCAGGGCGAGGACGGTGTCGGCGACCACCTCGCCGCCCGCGTCGGCGCCGAGGTCGGTGATCAGGCCGGTGAGGGCGATCATGAACGGCACCACGGCGAGGCAGAGCTGCAACGCGAACGCCCGGGCGTGGCTGAACCCGTCGCCGTAGCGGAACCGGACGAACGCGTCCCGCAGCAGGCACCAGCCGCCCTGCCGGCGCAGCGTGTGCCAGGCGTCGTCGGCCGACAGCTCCTGGTCGGACATCAGCCGGGTCTCCGGCACCATCTTGGTGCTACTCACGGCGCGCCTCCTCGACCAGCTCCTCGCCCCGCTCCTTGGCTGCGGACGCGTCGACGGACAGGTCGGGCGTCTCCTCGGGCTGCGGCACGCAGAGCCACAGGGCGCGGGGGCGGATCTCCGCCACGAGCCGTCGCCCGGGGGAGATGAGGTCGCCGTCCAGCTCGCGCGGCTGGGCCCGGTTGCTGGTGATCTCCACCTTGCGGGCGCGGAAGACCTCCATCCGGGGCACGCTGCCCCGGCGCCGGACCAGCGCCCAGCCCATGGCCAGCCAGTGCCGCAGCGCACGCGGGGTGAGCACCGCGACGTCGAGCCAGCCGTCGTCCGGTTCGGCGTCGGGGAGCAGGGTGACCCCGCCCTGGAGGCGTCCGACGTTGGCGACCAGCACCGAGCGGGCCCGGCGGCGCAGCGGCGGCCGGTCGTCGATGCGGATGGAGACCTTCATCGGCCGGTCCCGCAGGTGCCGGGCGGCCCCCACGACGTACGCGGGCCAGCCGATGCGGGCCTTGGTGGTCTCGGAGGTGGCGTCGAGCATCTGGGCGTCGAAGCCCATCCCGGCCATGACGGCGAAGTAGCTGTCCTCGACCGCGCCGACGTCGAGCTGTCGGCGCCCCCGCTCGACGGCCACCTCCAGCCCGGCGGCCAGGTCGGTGGAAAGGCCGAGGTTGGCGGCGAGCAGGTTGCCGGTGCCCTGGGGCAGGACGGCCAGGGCCACGTCGGTGCCGACCAGGCCGCTGACGCAGGACATCACGGTGCCGTCCCCGCCGCAGGCGAAGACCACGTCGACGCCCGCCTTGACGGCCTCCTCGGTCTGACCTCGCCCCGGGTCGTCGGGGGTGGTCTCGAACCACAGCGGCTGGGGCCAGCCGGCGGCGGTGAGGGCGGCATCGACGGTCTCGCGCAGTTCGTCGAGATCGGTCACCTTCACCGGGTTGACCACCACCGCGGAGCGCAACCCGCCGACGGCGGCGGTCGAACGCGTGTCCTGCTCAGCATCCACGGCGCCAGTGTGCAGCAACTCCGACCGGGCGGCGACCCGGCGACCGGTGAGGTTGCGCGCACCGAAAACAGGTTTGCCGGGAGGGAGGTGCCGTTTCCGCCCACCGGAGGCTGGGAAGGGCCCCTCCCTCCCCTTCTAGGCCGCCGTCCGCAGGGCGGCCTCCACCCGGCGACGCAGGTCGGCCAGGTCGAGCCCAGCCTCGGTGAGCACCAGGGCGGCCGTCCCTCCGGCCTCGCGGAGCAGGCCGAGCAGGATGTGCTCGGTGCCGATGTGCCGGTGTCTCAGCCCGAGCGCCTCCCGCAGCGCCAGCTCCAGCACCTTCTTCGCCCGGGGGGTGAACGGGCCGCCGGGGTGCTGCCGGCGACCCCAGCGGCGGCGGGGGCCCGGGGCCGCGGCGCGCAGCGCGTCGGGGCCGAAGGACTCCTCGACCCGGGCGACGACGGCGGAGAGGTCGATGCCGATCTCGCGCAGCGCGTCGATGTCGGCCTCGGCGAGTCCCGCCCCGCCGTCGGCGGTGTGCCGGGCGACGGCGGCGCGCAGGTCGTCGGCGCGGACGTCGGCGTCGCGCAGCACCCGTGCCGCGAGGCTGTCGGCGTCGGCGAGGATCGCGAGCAGCAGGTGCTCGGTGTCGATCGGCCGCCGGCCGGCGGCCCGCGCCTCGTCGCGGGCTCGGCGGACCACTTCGCGGGCTCGGTCGGTGAACCGTTCGAACATCACGCCTCCCAGGAGTTCGGGGCCGCCGGTCGCCCGGCGTGCTTCTTGTGGACCGCCTGCCGGCTGACCTCGAGGGCGTCGGCGATCTCCTGCCAGGACCAGCCCTGTCGTCGGGCGTTGTCCACCTGGACCACCTCCAGCCGTTCGAGGAGCCGGCGCAGGGCGCGCACGGCGCGCAGACCGACCCGGGGATCGGTGCTGCCGGCTGCCGCCGCTAGTTCCGTCGCCTGACTCATGGCGTCAACTTACATTGACAGAGCCCGCCTGTCAACGAAAGTTGACGCTCGATCGGCGGCCCGACCCATGCGGGGATACCCGCCGATACGGCTTAGGCCCGCACGTTCGATCCGGACCGCCCTGGTTGACCACTGTCGTGTTTGGCGATGGCGGGCGCCGGGGCGGTTCGTCGTTGCACGATCAGACCCGCCGGTTGAACGAAGATCTCCCGGCGGGCCATGGCCTCGCCTTTGGCGTCGAGCTGGTAGCCGGCGAGCCAGATCCAGTGGTCGTAGGTGACCAGGTCGTGCCGAACCTTGATCAGGCGAAACATCATCGGCTTGGTGAACTGCACGCTGCACGCGGCGGTTACGTGAAGGACGTCACCGGCCTTGAGTTCGATCATCGGCGAGGGCCGTAGCGTCGCCATGCCCTGATCCGGGCCTTGGCCACCTCAACCAGGGGGCACCCGCCGCTCGGCCGACAAGCGGCACACCGCCGGCGCTTATGCCAGTCGAGGGCACGCCAGGCATCCAGGATCAACAGAGGCAGCCGACGCGCAGTCACCGTGTCCTGGCCCGGCGTACGACCGATCCGGCCGCACCGGACGTGCCTGCCGCCCGGGTGAGGTCAAGCCGGTCGTCCCTGCCCCTCCAGATCCAAGAGACGCAGGAGTCCCATCGAAAGCCCTGGCGTGGCCTCACGAGAGCCAGGTGTCGGGCGTCCTGCAGCGCCATCGATACCTCCCACGGGGTTCGGTTTCTGCGGCACCCCGCCCCGCCGAGCCCAGCTCAACCAGGGCGGAGGTACCGCGCCACCGATCACACACCGCCAGTTGCCTGGGTGTCAAATTGGGGACCCCCAATCGGGGATCGCCGTTCGGGGAGATGAGACCGTGCATACGTTCAGACCATGGCTGCTGGACCGGGCGACCTGATGGGCCCTTACGAGATCGCCCAACGTTTGGGCGTCTCCCGGTCCCGGTTTCAGCAGATCGTGAACCGGCCCACCTTCCCCAAGCCGTACCGGGAACTGCGCGGCATGAAGGTCTGGTTGGCCGAGGACATCGAGGCGTGGATCAAGAAGTACCGCCAGCCCCAGCCGCCAGCGGACGAGGACACCCCGGGCTGACCAACGCCCTCCATACGGGAGGCGGCGGCTTCAGCCTGTTCAGTTGGCCGTAGCGGCGTTGGCATCCCGCGTCGGGGCTGGGTCTTCCGTCCCGCCCAGCTCGCGCCCCCGGTGACCCCACCGATCCGGCCCCGCGCGCTCATCCGCGCCACTACGCTCGGCCACAGGGGCATCGTGGCGCGGGGAGGTGAGGCCGGATGGCCGCAACCGCCGACGCGCCGGTGGTGGCCGCGATCGGTTCGTCGGACGACGACGCCCTCCAGGTCGTCCGGCTGGCCGCCCGCGACGCCGCGAGCCACGGCCGCCCGCTCAGCCTGCTGCACGCGTTCAACTGGGCGGCGGCCCTGGAGGCCCCCTCGGCCGCCGGCCCGCGCGCCGAGGCCGAGGACCTCATCGAGCGGGCCACCGCCGTGGCCGGCGAGGTGGAGCCGGCGCTGCCCGTGTACGGGGAGATCGTCGAGGGCTCCCCGCTGGCCGCGCTGATCCGCCGCTCCGAGTCGGCGTTCCTGGTCGCCGTCGGGGACGGCGGGATGTCCCGCTGCGAGGACTGCATCCCCGCCGACGCCCTGGCGGTGCAGCTCGCCGCCCAGGCCGGCTGCCCGGTGCTGGTGGTGCGCCCCGGGCCGCCGCCGCAGGGTCCGGTGCTGGTCGGCGTCGACGGGTCGGTGAGCTCCCGGACGGCGCTGGGGTTCGCCTTCGACTACGCCGCCCGCCGGTCGGCCCCGCTGCTCGCCGTCCGGATCACCGAGCCGGCGCGATCGGTCGAGGGCGGCGGCGCGGCCGGGTCCGCCGAGGACGCCGGCGTCGAGCTGGCCGAGGCGGTGGCCCGGTACGGACGGCGGCACCCCTCGGTGCGGGCCGAGTGCCACAGCGTCGTCGGCGACCCCGGTGACGTCCTGGTCGACCGGTCCCGCTCGGCGCAGCTCGCGATCGTCGCCGGCCGGGGGGACGAGCCGCTGCGCGGGATGCTCGGCGCGGTCAGCCAGTCGCTGCTCTACCACTCCCCCGCCCCGGTCATCGTCGTCCGTGGACTCGTCTCCACCGCGCCGGACGGGGCATGACGCCACGCGTCCCGGGACCAGACGCCCTCGCGTCCCGGGACCAACGGCCCTGCTCGATCCCCGGGTGGGCGACGAGGCTGGACGCGCCGGGAAGGCCGGGACACCGGGATGCGAAAGTCCCCGATCCGCGAGAGGGTAACGCAGCATGGACACCGCTGTAGACCTGCACAGCCCCTTGACCGAAGACGAGCTGCGCCAACTGGACGCGTACTGGCGGGCGGCCAACTACCTGACCGTCGGGCAGATCTACCTGCTGGACAACCCGCTGCTGCGGGAGCCGTTACGACCCGAGCACGTCAAGCCGCGGCTGCTCGGCCACTGGGGCACCAGCCCCGGCTTGAACCTGCTCTACGCCCACCTCAACCGGATCATCGTCGACCGGAAGCTACCGACGATCTTCATCACCGGCCCCGGGCACGGCGGCCCCGCCCTGGTGGCGAACACCTGGCTGGAGGGCACCTACAGCGAGCTGTACCACTCCGTAAGCCGCGACGAGACGGGCATGCAGCGGCTGTTCCGCCAGTTCTCCTTCCCCGGCGGCATCCCGAGCCACGTCGCCCCGGAGGTGCCGGGTTCGATCCACGAGGGCGGCGAGCTGGGGTACGCGCTGAGCCACGCGTACGGCGCCGCGTTCGACAACCCGGACCTGCTGGTCGCCTGCGTGATCGGCGACGGCGAGGCGGAGACCGGCCCGCTCGCGGGGAGCTGGCTGTCCAACGTCTTTCTCAACCCGGCCCGGGACGGGGCGGTGCTGCCCATCCTGCACCTGAACGGCTACAAGATCGCCAACCCGGCGGTGCTGGACCGGATCCCCACCGACGACCTGCTGGACATGATGCGCGGCTTCGGCTACCAGCCGTACGTCGTCGCCGGTGACGACCCGGCGACCGTGCACCACCTCCTCGCCGCCACCCTGGACCGGGCGGTCGACGAGATCGCCGACATCCAGCGCCGGGCCCGCTCCGGCGGCACGGTCGAGCGCCCCCGCTGGCCGATGATCATCCTGCGTACGCCGAAGGGCTGGACCGGCCCGGACACGGTCGACGGCAAGCAGGTGCAGGGGACGTTCCGCGCCCACCAGGTGCCGATCGCCGAGGTGCGCGACAACCCGGAGCACCT
Organism: Micromonospora sp. CA-111912; assembly: GCF_050948415.1. Taxonomy (NCBI): domain Bacteria; kingdom Bacillati; phylum Actinomycetota; class Actinomycetes; order Micromonosporales; family Micromonosporaceae; genus Micromonospora; species Micromonospora sp. CA-111912. The sequence continues at coordinate 1,961,482 of NZ_CP192007.1, read as the reverse complement.
GGCCGAGCTGGAGCGCTGGCTGCGCAGCTACCGGCCGGAGGAGCTGTTCGACGCCACCGGCGCACCGGTCGCCGAGCTGGCCGCGCTCCCGCCGAAGGGCGACCTGCGGATGAGCGCCAACCCGGTCACCAACGGCGGTACGGTGCTGCGCGACCTGACCCTGCCCGACTTCCGGGAATACGGGGTCGACGTCGAGCGGCCCGGCGAGCCGACGGCCGGGGCCACCGGCGTGCTCGGCAAGTGGGTCCGCGACGTGATCACCGCCAACCCGCAGACGTTCCGCCTGTTCGGCCCCGACGAGGTGGCCTCCAACCGGCTCGGCGCGGCCTTCGAGGTCACCGACCGGGCGTTCGTCGCCGAGACCACGGCCGGCGACGACCACCTCTCCCCCGACGGCCGGGTGATGGAGGTGCTCTCCGAGCACCTGTGCCAGGGCTGGCTGGAGGGGTACCTGCTGACCGGTCGGCACGGCATCTTCACCAGCTACGAGGCGTTCATCCACATCGTCGACTCGATGGTCAACCAGCATGCCAAGTGGTTGAAGGTGACCCGGGCCATCCCGTGGCGGCAGCCGGTGGCCTCGCTGAACTACCTGCTCTCCAGCCATGTCTGGCGGCAGGACCACAACGGCTTCTCCCACCAGGACCCGGGCTTCATCGACCACGTGATGAACAAGAAGGCCGAGGTGGTCCGGGTCTACCTGCCGCCGGACGGCAACACCCTGCTGTCCACGATGGACCACTGCCTGCGCAGCCGGCACTACATCAACGTGGTGGTGGCCGGCAAGCAGGCCGCGCCGAACTGGCTGACCATGGACGAGGCGATCCAGCACTGCCGGCGCGGCCTGGGCATCTGGGACTGGGCCAGCACCGACGACGGCGACGAGCCGGACGTGGTGCTCGGCTGCGCCGGGGACGTGCCGACGCTGGAGACCCTGGCCGCCGCCGAACTGCTCCGCCAGCACCTGCCCAACCTGAAGGTGCGGGTGGTCAACGTGGTCGACCTGATGCGCCTGCAGCCGCCGTCGGAGCACCCGCACGGCCTGCCCGACAGCGAGTTCGACACCATCTTCACCCGCGACAAGCCGATCGTCTTCGCGTACCACGGCTACCCGTGGCTGATCCACCGGCTCACCTACCGCCGGACCAACCACGACAACCTGCACGTGCGCGGGTACAAGGAGGAGGGCACCACCACCACGCCGTTCGACATGGTGATGCTCAACGACCTGGACCGGTTCCACCTGGTGATCGACGTGATCGACCGGACGCCGGGCCTGGCCTCCCGGGCCGCGCGCCTGCGCCAGGAGATGGTGGACGCCCGGCAGGCCTGCCGCGACCACACCCGCCGCTTCGGCGAGGACGACCCGCGGGTGGCCGAGTGGCGCTGGATCCGGGAGACGGCCCCCGAGGCACCGAAAGGCGGACCCGATGAGTGATGAGATCCTGGTCGGCTACGACGGTTCCGCCGACGCCAACGTCGCGCTGAACTGGGCGTTGGACGAGGCGGAGCGCACGGGACGGCCGGTCCGCCTGGCGTACGTCTTCGAGTGGGTGACCGTGGCCGGGTGGATCGGCCCCGGGGTGGCCCCCGGCATCTGGCCCGACGAGACCGCCCGGCGGCAGGTGGAGGAGCTGGTCGGCACGGCCGCCTCCGACGCCGCCGCTGCGCGGCCCGGGCTGACCGTGCACGGCGAGGTGTTCGACGGGCCGCCGGCGCTGCTGCTGGAGGAACGCTCCGCCGGGGCCGGCCTGTTGGTGCTCGGCAGCCGAGGTCACGGCGGGTTCGGCGGGCTACTCGTCGGCTCCACCGCCGTGTCGGTGACCGCACACGCCCACTGCCCGGTGGTGGTGGTCCGTGACGACGCCGCCGCCGGCCGCGCCGGGCGGGTGGTGGTCGGGGTCGACGGGTCGCCGACATCGCTGCTGGCCCTCGGGTTCGCCGTCGAGCGGGCGGCCCAGCGGCACGTACCGCTGCACGTGGTGCGGGCCTGGGAGCCGGCGACGGACGGCGGCCCCGCCCCCGCCGACGCGGTGGCGGCGGAGCGGGCGGCGCTGGTGGAGCCACTGGCGAGGTGGCGGGAGACGTTCCCCGAGGTCGAGGTGACCGTCGACGTGGTGACCGGCCGCCCGGCCCGCACGCTCATCGAGGCGAGCCGGGACGCCCAGCTCGTGGTGGTCGGCACCCGCGGCCGAGGCGGGCTGCGCGGCATGCTGCTCGGCTCGGTCGGCCAACAGCTCATCCAGCACGCCCACTGCCCGGTCGCGGTGGTCCGCGAGCGCTGAGGCCGCGCGGGCAGGGAAGGACCCCCTGTCGTACAGACGGTGACAAGGGGTCCTTCCCTGCCCTTCAGTCGCGCAGGTGGAAGCAACCCTCGCCGTGCCGTGGATCACCATCACTCCGGTGCCTCCTGGAGGGACGCGGTCGCCGCGCAGGGCGCGGCGAGGATGCCAACGAACGAATCGTCCGCCGCGCCTGTCATGATCGGCGGAGGCAAGTGTCCGGACGGGACGGGACCCACGGACCCGTGCGACCGGGCAGCCCGTGCCGCACGTTGAAGCGGCAACCCCGCCCGGGGCACCGCCCGGAGGGGCACGATGGGCAGAGACGAAAGGTCGTGACGATGAGCCACGAGACGCCGGACCGCTCCCTGACCACCGCCCTCGCGGAGGCCGCCGCGATGGCCGGTCACGCCCCCTCGGTGCACAACACGCAGCCGTGGCGCTGGCGGGTCCTGCCCGACGCCCTGGAGCTGCACGTCGTGCGGGAACGGCAGCTGTCCGCCGCCGACCCGGAGGGCCGGCTGGTCGCGCTGAGCTGCGGCGCGGCCCTGCACCACGCCCGGGTGGCACTGGCTGCCGAGGGCTGGGACTTCGTGGTCGAGCGGATCTCCGACCCGAGCGATCCGGAGCTGCTGGCCCGGCTCACCGGCCTCAAGCGCGCCGAGGCGGATCCGGACGCCATGCACACGGTGCAGTGCATGCAGGTCCGGCACACCGACCGGCGGCCGGTCAGCGACGAGCCCGTGCCGACCCCGGCCGTCGACGACATCACGAAGGCGGTCGCTGCCGAGGGCACCCGGTTGCAGATCCTCAACGCCGACCAGGTGATGGACCTGGCCGCCGCGGCATCGCACGCCGGGTCGGTCGAGGCGGAGGACCCGCAGCTGCGCGAGGAGTTGGCCTACTGGACGAGCCGCACGGGCGCCGGCATCGGCCTGCCGCCCGAGGTGCTGCCCGAGCAGGCGCCGCAGACCACCGTGCCGGGCCGGGACTTCGGCCGCCCCGGCATCCTGCCGGTCGGCGAGGGCCACGACCGGACGGCGGTGTACGGGCTGCTCTTCGGCGACGAGGACGAGCGGGACAGCTGGCTGCGGGCCGGCGAGGCGCTCTCCGCGGCGTGGCTGACCGCCACCCGGCTGGGTGTGTCGATGGTGCCGCTGTCCGGCGTGGTGGAGGTGGAGGGAACCCGGCAGGCCCTGCGCCAGGTGCTCGCCGGGATGGGATACCCGTACCTGGTGCTGCGGATGGGGATCGCGGACCCGGAGCACGCCGGCCCGCCGCACACCCCGCGGCTGCCCACCGAGCAGGTCGTGGACACCACCGCGGTGCGCTCCACGGAAGCGTGAACCCCAGGCTCCGGCCGGCCACCGGGGCCATGACCCGCGAGGCCACGGGCGATAGCATCGGCCGGTGGCCAGCAGCACACCGAACCCGATGCACGAACACGTCACCCCGTCGCTGGGGCTGAGCCCGCTGTCGCGGGTCCGGCTCGACGAGCTGCTCCAGGAGATGCTGGACCGGGTGGGTGAGGTGGTCACCAGCCGGGAACGGCTGCGCGCCCTGCTCGACGCGGTGGTCGGCATCGGCACCGACCTGGACCTGCGCAGCACCCTGCAACGGATCGTGCAGTCCGCCTGCGAGCTGGCCGGCGCCCGGTACGGCGCGCTCGGGGTGATCGGCTCCGACCGGCTGCTGCACGACTTCATCGTGCACGGCATCGACGCCGAGCTGCACGCGAGCATCGGTGAGCTGCCGCACGGCCGGGGCGTGCTCGGGCTGCTCATCGACGACCCGCAGCCGGTGCGGATGCCGGACATCACCAAGCACCCGCAGTCGTACGGCTTCCCACCGAACCACCCGCCGATGCACAGTTTCCTCGGCGTGCCGGTGCGCATCCGCGACCAGGTGTTCGGCAACCTCTACCTGGCCGAGAAGCAGGGTGCCGCCGAGTTCACCGAGGACGACGAGGAGATCGTGGTGGCCCTGGCCGCCGCGGCCGGCGTGGCGATCGAGAACGCCCGGCTGTACGCGCTGGCCCACCGCCGGGAACGCTGGCTGGCCGCCGCCGCCGAGATCACCTCGGTGCTGCTCGGCGAGGTGCGGCGCACCGACGCGCTGACGCTGGTGGCCCGCCGCGCCCGGGAGGTCGCCGAGGCGGAGCTGGCCGTGGTGCTGCTCTACGACGAGGACGCCGGCGAGTTCACCGTGGAGGTGGTCGACGGTGCCGACGGGCGGGCCCGGGAGCTGGTCGGCGCGGTGCTGCCAGCCGCCGAGACCGCCTTTGCCGGGTCGGTCACCGGCCGGGGGCACGAGCTGGTGGAGAACCTGGCCGAGGCGGCGCCCTGGCCGGCCCCGGTGACCACCGGGCCGGCGGTGGTGTCCCCGCTGGCCGCCGCCGACGCCCTGCACGGCGTCCTGGTGATCGCGTACGGGCCGGACCGGGGCGGGGCCACCGACGACGACGTGGCGCTGCTGGGCAGCTTCGCCGGGCAGGCCGCGCTGGCCATGGAGCGGGCCCGGGGGCAGGAGGAGCGGGAGCTGCTGGTGGTCCTGGAGGACCGCGAGCGCATCGCCCGGGACCTGCACGACGTGGTGATCCAGCGGCTGTTCGCCATCGGCCTGCAGTTGCAGAGCGGCGCGATGAACACCCGCCCCGAGGTGGCCAAGCGGATCAACGGGGCCGTCGACGCCCTGGACGAAACCATCCGGGACATCCGGCGGACCATCTTCGAGCTGCGTACCCCGATGAGCGCGGCGCTGCGCACCGAGATCCGCGAGGCGGTCGACGTGGCCGCCGGGTCGCTGGGCTTCCGGCCGACGCTGGAGCTGACCGGGCCGATCGACAGCGCCGTTCCGGAGCCGATCCGCCCCGACCTGACCGCCGTGCTGCGCGAGGCGCTGTCCAACGCGGTCCGCCACGCCGAGGCCAGCCGGGTCGCGGTGGCGGTGGCCGTCGACGGCGGCTGGGTCACGGTCACCGTCACCGACGACGGCCGGGGCTGCGCCCCGGCCGCCGCCCGGGGCGGCCTGGTCAACCTCCGCGAGCGCGCCGAGCGCCACTCCGGCGACTTCGAGGTACGCCCGGCGATCCCGCACGGCACCGAACTGCGCTGGTCGGTCCCGCTCCGCGACTGAACCCGGGCCCGGCCCGAGGCTCTCCATGGCGGTGGACGCGGCGGCCACGGCGTGACCCCGGTCCCGCAGCGCCCGCGCCGCCGAGAGTGGCCGGGGCGGCCGGTTCAGGGGTAGCACAGCAGGGTGGCGTCGATCGCCTCCCAGCGGCCACGTAGCGCCCCGACCAGGTCCGGCCGCTGGCGGGCCCGGTTGGCCTGCTCGCGCGGGTCGGCGACGAGGTCGTACAGGGTGTCCGGCCCGCCGACGCTACGGAAGTACTTCCAGCGCCCCTGGCGCAGCGCGCGGTCCCCCCGGGTACGCCAGAACAGGTCCCGCTCCGGGGCCGGCTCCCCCCGCAGCAGGTAGCCGGCGAGGCTCGCGCCGTCGAAGGGGTGCCCCGGATCCGGCCGTGCCCCGGCGATCTCGACCAGGGTCGCCGTCCAGTCCTGGGTCACCACCGGCTCGTGGCTGACCTGGCCCGGCCGGACGCGGGCGGGCCACCGCAGGACGGTGGGCACCCGGATGCCGCCCTCCGCGAGGCCGCCCTTGCCGCCGGTCAGCGGCCACTGGTGGGAGAACCGTTCGCCCCCGTTGTCGCTGGCGAAGAGGACGACGGTGTCCCGCTCCTGGCCGGTCTGCCGCAGCGCGGTCAGCACCTGCCCGACGGCGCGGTCGAGGTTCTCCACCATCCTGCGGTACGTGTCGAGGGAGCCGCCGTCGCGGTGGAACAGCACGCCGCTCTCGCCCGCCCGGATGCGCGCGGTCAACTCCGCGCTGACCGCCCGGTCGCCCGGGGCCTCCCAGGGCCAGTGCGGGCTGGTGAAGTTCAGGTTCAACAGCCAGGGGCGGCGGTGCGAGCGCCGGACGAACGCGGCGGCGCGGTCGGCGACCGTGTCGGTGTAGTAGTCCAGGGACTCCACCGGCACCTCACCCTCGTACAGGTCGTGCTGGCCCAGGTGGCTGACCTTGGAGTAGTAGTCGAGGCCGCCGGAGAAGTTGCCGAAGAACTCGTCCCAGCCCGACCGCAGCGGGCTGAACCAGGGCAGGAACCCGCAGTGCCACTTGCCGTACATGGCGGTGGTGTAGCCCGCGCCCTTGAGCAGGGAGGCCAGCGTGGGGTGCCCCGGGGGCAGGCCCTCCAGTTCGTGGGCCCGGCCGATGGGCTCGGGCAGCCCGCCGGGCAGCCGCCCGGGGTAGCGGCCGGTGTAGAGGGCGAAGCGGGTCGGGGAGCAGACGGCGGCGGCGGAGTAGCCGTTGGTGAAGCGGACCCCGTCGCGGGCGAGTCGGTCCAGGTGGGGCGTGCGGATGTCGGGCGATCCGTAGCTGCCCAGGTCGGCCCAGCCCAGGTCGTCGCCGAGGATGACCAGCACGTTCGGCCGCGCCGTGGGGCGCTGGCCGGAGGTGTCGGCGCGGAAGGGCCGCTCGTCGGGCCCGCCCGCGAGCGCCTGTTCGGGCGTGAGCGCCGACGCGGCGACCGCCCCGGCGACCCCCGCGATGCCGCCGATGACCTGACGCCTGGTCTGGCCGTCCGATGGTGCCATGAGCCCTCCCAAAAAAGTCTGCCTTTCCTATCGGAACAGTAGGGAGTTGGTCATCGAAAGGCAAGGGTGCGTTCCGGCGACCGAGGGCCGGCCGAAACTGGAACCGCCGAACAGCAAATGATACGGTCCGTATCATTTAGCCGGGCCGCTGCCAGTGAAGGAGCCACAGATGCGCCATGCGGAGACGTGGACTGAGGAAGAGTTCGTCGGCCTGGACTGGTACGGCCGCGACCTGTCGGGGGAGACCTACCGCAGGTGCGTCTTCCGCGAGGTCGACCTAACCGAGTCGCTCAGCACCGGGGCGCAGTTCGAGTCGTGCGTGTTCGCCAACTGCCGGCTGAACGCCTCCACCCACACCGCGTCGGCCTTCGTGACCTGCGAGTTCCGGCGCACCTCGCTCTTCACCGCCACCCTCACCGGCTGCAAGCTCACCGGCAGCATCTTCGTCGAATGCAAGCTGCGCCCGATCTCGGTGACCGGCGGCCAGTGGCGAGGGGTCGTCATGCGCGGTGTCGAACTCGCCGGGCAGGACCTCACCGGCGTGCCGTTGCAGGACGCTGACCTGTCGGAAGCGGACCTGCGCCGCGCCTGCCTGCGGGGTTGCGACCTCTCGGGCGCGACCCTGCGAAACGCCAACCTCCACGAGGCGGACCTCCGGGGCGCGAACCTGGCGGGCGTCGACCTGGGGGCGGCGAGGCTGCGCAGTACCAAGCTGGACCTGGCGGGCGCGGTCGTACTGGCCGAGGCCCACGGCGCGGTCGTCGACTGACGTCCGGCGGTGCACACGCGGTTGCGGGTGCCGAACGGGTGATCGCCCCGGCCGGGCCAGCGCGCCAGCACCGGCGCGCCTCGTCGGTCGTACGCTGCCGCCCCTCCGCCCCACGGCCCGGGTCGACCAACAGCCGTCGTCGGGCGGGGCGACCGCCACCGTCCCCGGGCGCTTGGCGGTCGCCCCGCCGTGCTCAGGCAGTCGGGGCAGGTGGGCGTGGTGACGGGGAGTCGCCGGCTCGTTGGCCCCGTCCCCGCCAGTCGACCTCGGTCGGCTCGGGCGCCGCGGTTCCGGAGCGGCGTGCTGGGATCAGCAGCGCCAGCAGCGCGCTGAGGAGCGCGATACCGCCGCCGACCCACATGACCGCGTGCATGCCGGACATGAACGCACGTTCGGTTGCCGTCGTGATCGCCGCCACGGCCAGCTCGTTCGTCTGCGCGGCGAGTGGGGCGATCCCCTGCTCCGCCAGGCCGGTGTGTGCGAGGGCCTGTTCCGCGATCGCGTCCGGGACATCCGCGCGGCGCAGTTCTGACGGTAGTGTCCGTGCCACGATCGTTGCGATCACCGTCCCGAAGACCGTGGTGCCCAGCACCCCACCGAGCTGGTTCGCGGTGGTCTGCAGACCGCCCGCCACCCCGCTGTGCCGGGCAGGTGCCGCCCCGATGATGGTCTCGGTCCCGGCGACCACGACGATTCCCATGCCGAACCCCAGCAGGATCAACCATGGCCACTGCTGGCCGTAGGGGGAGTCCGCCGACAGGCCAGCCAGCCCGAAGAAGCTGGCCGCGAGCAGCGCCATCCCGAGCGCCAACGGCCAGCGCGCGCCGAACTTCTCAGTCAGGCGTCCAGCCAGCGGCGAGCTGACCGTGAACACCGCCATCAGCGGCAGCAGGCGAACACCGGTCTCCAACGGCGGGTAGCCGTGCACGTTCTGCATGTACAGGCCGATGGAGAACAGCACCCCGTACAGCGCGAGGTTGCCCGTCACGAGCAGGACGACACCGACCGACAGGGCGCGGGACCGAAACAGCGACAGCGGAAGAATCGGAGCGGGAGCACTGCGCTGCCGAGCCACGAACCCCACCAGAAGAATCAGGGCCGTGGCCGCGCTCGCAGCCCCGTACCCCCACCCTCGGCCGAGCGCGCCGGTCAGCGCCCAGACCAGTACGAACAACGCCGCAGCCAGCGCGCCGGCACCGGCGATGTCGAACCGCCCAGCGCCGCCCGGAGCACGGCTCTCGTCGATCCACCGAACGGCGAGCACGGCAGCGACCAGTCCGATCGGCACGTTCAGCAGGAAGATCGCCGGCCAGGACAGGTACTCCACCAGCAGCCCGCCGACGATCGGCCCGGCGGCGGCGGCGAACGCCGATGCCGCGCCCCACGTCCCGATGGCACGGCTCAGCTCGGCCGGCGGGAAGGCCGACCTCAGGATCGCAAGGGTGTTCGGCACCAACAACGCCCCGGCGAATCCCTGGAACACCCGGAAGGCAATCAGTGCCGGGGTCGACAGCGACAGACCGCACCCGAGAGAGGCGAGGGCGAAACCGGCGACTCCGATCACGAAGATCCGGCGCCGGCCGAACCTGTCGCCGAGCCTGCCGCCGACGATCAACGTCACCGCCAGGGCGAGAAGATAGCCGTTGGTCACCCACTGCAGATCGGTCATCGACGAGCCGAGGTCGCGGGCGATCGTCGGGTTGGCTATGTGCACGACGGTTCCGTCCAGGCTGACCATCACCACGCCCAACGCCACCGATACCAGAGTCAACCGCCGCTTCCGCCTCGACAGGCCCGGGTCGACTGTCTCGATCATGTCCACGCAACCCTCCAAATGAAACACGCTGTATCAGTTGCGACAGGTTGTATCATTTACCGGGTGGGTGACGCTACTGAGCTCAACGTGGTCGACCATGGGATGCGGCAGGACGCGCGACGCAACCGGGACGCCGTGATCGCCGCGGCCATCCGCATGCTCGCGGCCAACCCCGAGGCGAGCATGCGGCAGATCGCCGAGGCCTCCGGCGTGGCACGAATCACCGTCTACCGGCACTTTCCTACGCGAGAGCACCTGATTCAGGCGCTCATCGACCTTGTCGTCGACGTGGAGCGGGCCGTCGTCACGACCGCGATCACACCAGGGGCCACGGCCGCGACGGTCTTCCACCGTCTTGGCCACGGGATCATCCAAGTCGGCGAACGCTACCGTTTCCTCGACAACCGTCCCGGCGCGGCCACCGACGCGCCGCTGCGCCGCCCCGCGGCCGACGAGCCGCTACTGGTGTGGTTGACCGACGCCGCCGACCGGGGCGAACTCCGCGCCGACCTCCCGCCCGAGTGGGTGTACGCGATGATCCACGGGCTCGGCCGCGCCGCCAACGAGGAAGTCCTCGTCGGGCGCAGAAACGCCGAGGAAGCCGGCCAACTGCTCGGCCACACACTGGCACACGCCTTCCTTGCCAGTGCGTGACGGAGCGCCTCGCCGCGATGACCGTCGTCATCCGGCACCGCCGGGCCACCGGCCAGCCCGTCGCCCGATCCCTGACCGGCTACGGCCGCTGACCCTGACGTAACGACACTCACTCCGGGCGCGCCAGGCATGCGTCGAAGTAGCCACCTTTGGCGGCGTCAGGGTGCAGGACAGCCTGTCGTGGCGTGATCGTCTGCTGATTTGTGAGACGACACGCCGGGCGGGTTCTCCAAAATCAACAGACGATCGTGAACCCCGCCCCACCCCACGGACGGGGCGGGAACGTCGACGCTGACGTCCTCGCCGACGGCGGCCAACCCCGCAGCGCCTCCTTTGCTCTGCTGCCCCCGGCGCAACGCGTGCGGAGCGTGAGCGTGACGGTTCTGCCGACCTCTCGTGCCGGCACCCGACGCGAAGCGGCTACGCGAAGCTGGTGCTGGTGCTGCACGGCGGTGCTGGCGTTGCGGTGGCGGCAGCAGAGCAAAGGAGGCAAGGTGGCACTACCCGCCCGGCACCCACGGCCAAGGCCCACAACATGATCAGGGATTCGCCGAGATCCATCGACCAAGCAGCTACCGCACTTACCCCCATGACGGTGGATGCCGCTACGGGCCCCTAGCTAGTGGCGGGGGCCCAGGAGGCGGGTGGCCAGGACGGCGGCCTGGGTGCGACGCTCCAGGCCCAGCTTGGCCAGCACGCTGGAGACGTAGTTCTTCACCGTCTTCTCGGCGAGGAACATCTTGCCGGCGATCTCCCGGTTGGTCAGCCCTTCGGCGACGTACTCCAGGATGCGGCGCTCCTGCTCGGTGAGGGCCTTCAGCTCATTGGGCTGCTCCACGCCGCTGCGGATGCGCTCCAGCACCCGGGTGGTGATCGCCGGATCGAGCAGCGACTGCCCGGCGGCCACCCGGTGCACCGCGTCGACCAGGTCGGTGCCGCGGATCTGCTTGAGCACATAGCCGGCCGCGCCGGCCATGATCGCCGCGAACAGCGCCTCGTCGTCCTCGTACGAGGTGAGGATCAGGCCCTTGATCGACGAGTCCACGGCGCGGACGTCCCGGCACACGTCGATGCCGTTGCCGTCGGGCAGCCGGGCGTCGAGGATCGCCACGTCGGGCCGCAGCGCGGGGATGCGGCGGGCCGCCTCCTGGGCGGAGCCCGACTCACCCACCACCTCGATGCCGCCGCTGCTGGTGAGCAGGTCGGCAAGGCCACGACGGACGACCTCGTGGTCGTCGAGAAGGAACACCCTGATCATCCCTCATTTCTACCCCCTCGCGCCGCCGCCCGCACGGGCCGAAGGTCCCGACGCCGACCGTGGGCCGCCCGGGCAGGGGGTCCCGGGACAGAGGGGACATCCGGCCCTGCCCGCGCCCCACCCCGATCACGCACTGTGGGGGTGGACCGAACGGGACGGCAGGAACAGCCACGGGAAGGAGCACCACCATGGAGACCGACTTCACCGTCGAGCAGCTCAGGGCCGCCGCGACGGACGCCGTTCGGGCGCCCTCACTGCTCAACACCCAGCCGTGGCGGTTCCGCCTGCGCGACGGCGGGATCGAGGTGATGCTGGACCGGGAGCGTCGGCTGCCGGCGACCGACCCGAGCGGCTGGGGCGCCCGGATCGCCTGCGGGGCGGCCCTGTTCAACCTGCGGCTGTCCCTGGCGGTGGCGGGCACCCCGGCGAAGGTCCGGCTGCGCCCGTACCCGACGGAGACCGACGTGCTCGCCCGGCTCACCCCCGACGTGCCACGCCGCCCCACCCCGGCCGAGCAGGGCCTGTACGCGGCCATCCCGCACCGGTTCAGCAACCGCACCCCGTTCTGGCCCGACCCGGTGCCCGCCGACGTCCGCTGGCGGCTCGGCGAGGCGGCCCGGGCCGAGCAGGGCTGGCTGGAACTGGTGATCGGGGTGAGCGCCGTGAACGCGTTCGCCGAGATCGCCCGCAGCGCCAACCGGGTCCTGGAGCGCGACCCCGCCTACCGCGCCGAACTGGCCGACTGGGTCCGCACCGCGCCCGCCCCCGACGGGATCCCGGCCGCCGCCGGCGGCCCGCTGGGCGAACCGCAGGACCTGCTGCCCAGTCGCGGCTTCGGCGGGCGCGACCGGGCCCCGGGGCGGGACTTCGAGCCGGAGCCGCTGGTCGCCGTGCTCGGCGCGACGGGCAACACCACCACCGACCAGGTGATCGCCGGCCAGGCCCTGCAACGGGTGCTGCTCACCGCCACCGACGCCGGGCTGGGCGTGTCGATGCTCTCCCAGCCGATCGAGGTACCGGGGGCACGGGAGGCGCTGCGGTTGTCCCTGGGCCGGTTCGGCACCCCGCAGATGGTGATGCGCATCGGGTACGGCCAGCCGGGCTCCCCGACCCCCCGCCGCAGCATCGACGAGGTGCTCGACCTGCCGGTAGCCCGGGCCTGAGCCGCCCGACGCCGGGCGGCGGGGTCAGCGGGCGGCGGCGAGCAGTGCCGCCTCCCGCTGTGGGGCCAGGCCCACCGGTGCCCGGGGCGGGCGGCCGGCGCTCGGCGGCGCCGTCCCCACCTCGCGCAGCCAGGCCCAGGTGTCGGCGACGGTCTCGGCCGCCGGCCGGCAGGCCAGCCCCGTCGCGTACGCCCGCTCGACGTCCCGCTCGTGCAGCCAGCGGTACTCGTGCCCGACGGGGACCCAGATCGGCAGGTCGTTCCAGGGCTCCACGCCGGCGGCGAGGATCGACTCCGGCGCGGTCCAGCGCAGCCGGGCCGCCGAGCCGGTGGCCACGACGCAGGCGTCGAGCAGCTCGCCCATCGTCGCGTGCCCGGTCCGCGACACCACGTTGTACGCCCCGCCGGACCCCGCCGCGCCCCGGTCCAGCAGCCAGCTCGCCAGGTCGCGGACGTCGACGTACTGCACCGGCAGGTCCGTGGGGCCGGGGGCGAGCACGTCGCCGCCCCGGGCGATCCGGGTCAGCCACCAGGGCAGCCGCCCAATGTCCTCACCCGGCCCGATGATCAACCCGGCCCGGGCCAGCAGCGCCCGGTCGCCGAACACCTCCACGGCGGCCCGCTCCCCGCCGGCCTTCAGCTCCGGGTACCCGCCGTCGGTGGCGTCCGCCTCGGCGGTCACGACGGGCGCGTCCTCGGCCGCGCCGAGCGGGAACGGCAGCGCGTAGACGGAGCCGCTGGATACGTAGCCGTACCACCCCGCCGAGCCGTGCAGCGCCCGGGCCGCGTCCCGCACCGCGCGCGGCGCGCCGGCCCAGGTGTCGACCACCAGGTCCCACTCGCCGCCGGCCAGCGCGGCCAGGCCGCCGGGCGTCGTCCGGTCACCCCGCAACACGTGTACGCCCGCCGGCGGCGCGTCGCGCAGCCCTCGGTTGAACACCGTCACCGACCAGCCTCGGCGCACCGCCTCGCCGACCGTCGCCCCGCCCACGAAGCCCGTGCCGCCCAGCACCAGAAGTCTCATCCGCCCACAGTGCCGGCCCCCGGGCCGGGGCGACAACGGTGTTCACCGGCAGCGGATCTGCCGACGGCAGAACCGCCCGACCGGCCCGCTCGCGGAGGTCAGCCGGCGAGGGCCACGAGGATCTGCTCGCCGTACCGGGCGAGCTTGGCCTCCCCCACCCCGTTGACGCGGGCCAGGTCGTCGAGCGTCGACGGCGGGTCGACGGCGATCTGACGCAGCGTCGCGTCGTGGAACACCACGTACGCGGGCACCCCCTGCTCCTTGGCGGTGGCCGCCCGCCAGGCGCGCAGCCGCTCGAACACCGGCTCGGCCGCCGGGGACAGCTCGACGGCCGCAGTCGCGCCGGGGCGGGTCCTCGCCGACCGGGTCCGCGCCGGCCGGGCCGCCTCGCGGCGCATCGGCACCGGCCGACGCCGGCCCAGCACCTCGGCGCTGGTGTCGGTGAGGACCAGGGTGCCGTAGTCGCCCTCGACGGCGAGCAGGCCCTGGGCGAGCAGTTGCCGGACCACGCCCCGCCACTCGGCCTCGCTCAGCTCCTCGCCGATGCCGAACACGGTCAGCGCGTCGTGGCGGTGCTGGGTCACCTTCTCGGTGCGCCGGCCGAGCAGGATGTCGATGCACTGCCCCGCGCCGAACTTCTGGTTGCGTTCCCGGTGCAGCCGCAGCACCGTCGACAGCAGCTTCTGCGCGGCGACCGTGCCGTCCCAGGACTCGGGCGGCTCCAGGCAGGTGTCGCAGTTGCCGCACGGCCCGCTGTCCTGGCCGAAGTAGCTCAGCAGCCGCACCCGGCGGCACTCCACGGTCTCGCAGAGGGCCAGCATCGCGTCGAGGTGGGCGGCGAGCACCCGCCGGTGGGCGAGGTCGCCCTCCGAGGATTCGATCATCTTGCGCTGCTGCACGACGTCCTGGAGCCCGTACGCCAGCCAGGCGGTCGACGGCAGGCCGTCCCGGCCGGCGCGGCCGGTCTCCTGGTAGTAGCCCTCCACCGAGCGGGGCAGGTCGAGGTGGGCGACGAACCGCACGTCCGGCTTGTCGATGCCCATCCCGAAGGCGATGGTGGCGACCATGACGAGGCCGTCCTCGCGCAGGAACCGCTTCTGGTTCGCGGCGCGGGTGGCCGCGTCCAGGCCCGCGTGGTACGGCAGCGCGGAGACGCCGTTGGCGACCAGGAGCTCGGCCGTCTTGTCGACCGATGCCCGGGACAGGCAGTAGACGATGCCGGCGTCGCCGGGGTGCTCGGTGCGGATCAGGTCGAGCAGTTGCTTGCGGGGCTCGCGCTTGGGGGCGATCCGGTACTGGATGTTGGGCCGGTCGAAGCTGGCCACGAAGTGCCGGGCCCCGGTGAGGCCGAGCCGGGTGGCGATCTCGGTGGCGGTCGCAGCGGTGGCCGTGGCGGTCAGCGCGATCCGGGGCACCGCGGGCCAGCGCTCGTGCAGCATCGACAGCGCCAGGTAGTCGGGGCGGAAGTCGTGGCCCCACTGCGCCACGCAGTGCGCCTCGTCGATGGCGAACAGCCCGATTCGGCCGCGCTCCAGCAGCCCGACGGTGGCGCGGCTGCCCAGCGCCTCCGGGGCGAGGTAGAGCAGGTCCAGTTCCCCGGCGAGGAACGCCGCCTCGACCCGCCGCCGGGCGTCGAAATCGAGGGTGGAGTTGAGGAAGCCGGCCCGCACCCCGACGGCGGTGAGCGCGTCGACCTGGTCCTGCATGAGGGCGATCAGCGGGGAGACGACCACCGCGACGCCGTCGCGCACCAGCGCGGGGATCTGATAGCACAGCGACTTGCCGCCGCCCGTCGGCATCAGGACCAGGGCGTCGCCGCCGCCGACCACGTGGTCGATGATCTCCTGCTGCTCGCCGCGGAAGGCGTCGTAGCCGAAGACCCGGCGGAGCACGCCCAGCGGAGTCTCGGTGAGCGTGTCGCTGGGGGAAGTCATCGGGCGAGTCTACGAGTACTCCCCGACACCGTCCCGCCCCACGCCGACCCGCCCGCCGAACTGGACGTGGCCGCCCCCACGACGGGGGGCCGGGAGGTAGGAGGAAGGACCGTGCGTTTCTGGTGGGCGATACTGGGTTTGAACCAGTGACCTCTTCCGTGTCAAGGAAGCGCGCTCCCACTGCGCCAATCGCCCGCGGGCACCCGGCCCGAACATGTCGGGGCCAGCGGCGGTCGGCCCCGACGGGGCGGATCGCGAGCGGACGACGGGATTCGAACCCGCGACCCTCACCTTGGCAAGGTGATGCGCTACCAGCTGCGCTACGTCCGCGTGTCGCCGATGCTCTCGGTGACGGGGTGAACTGTACCCGACGACAAGATCGCCGACGGCACCGGCCCACCGGCGTCCGACCGCCACCGGAAGGTACCGCCGGGGAGAACCACTCGGACCACCTCCCGGGTCGGCCGATTACGCGGTTCACCCACGGGGTACTTCCTTCCATCGACAGCACACTGCATCCCCCGAAGGAGGCTGTCGTGGGTATCGGCACAAGCATCTTCCTGATCGCGGTCGGCGCGATCCTCACGTTCGCGCTCGACGCCAACCTCGGCGGCGTCAACCTGGACGTCGTCGGCTGGATCCTGATGGCCGCCGGCGTGCTCGGCCTCGTCATGACCACGCTGGTCTGGGGCCGTCGCCGCGAGGTGGTCACCACCACCGAGCCGGTGGAGTACCGCCGGGTCGAGGAGCGCCGGGACGTCACCCCGCCGCTGTAGGTGGCGGCCGGGCCCGCCCTCCGACGGATCATCGCGGCGCGGTTGCGGCGTTCAGGCCGCCCGCGGCGGGGCCTCCTCGTCGCCGAGCTGATCGGCGAAGTCGAGCCAGCCGCCGGCGCAGGCGCGCGCCACCGCGTCCAGCGAGCGCCGACAGTGGTCCGGCAGCACGTCCGCCGTCGGGCCGGAGCGGTCGAGGAAGGCCAGCGTGGCTGACACCATTCGCAGCAGCGCCCGGCCCTGATCCGTGTAGCGCAGTGTCGGCTCCCGGGTCAACCATTCCAACTGCTCGCGAATCCTGAGCACGGCGGGCTGCCCGGCGTCCGCCGCGGCCCACTGCCGCGCCGCGCCGTCGGTGCGCCGGATCCCCTCGGGGCCTGCGGCCAGCAGGCGCCGCTGCACGTCCAGCGCGGTGCCGACGGACACGCCGGCGCGGCGGGCCACCACCCGCAGGCTCGCCCCCGGCTCCTCGCGCATGATCTGCTCGGCCACGCGGCGACCCTCCTGGGCGGAGATCGGGTGACGCCGGCCGTCGCGGCCGATCCGGGTCTCCGGCCGCTGGCGGCCGTCGGCCGACTCCTGCCGCAACGCGGCGACGGTGCGCGGCGCGACCCCGCACACCGAGGCGATCCAGCGGTCTGAACAGTGGGGATACGTGCCGAGGATGCGCCGCGCCGCCGCCGCACGGTCCCCCGCGCGCAGCGTCTTGCCGTGGGCCGCGTTGAGCCGCACCGCGACGACGAAGGCCTCGTCGCCGGTTCCCTCGAAGTACACCACGGGCACCTGCCGCTGACCTCGGCCGCGCGCCGCGGCCAGCCGGTGCAACCCGTCCATCACGCGCATCGTGTCCCGGTGCACCACCAGCGGCGGCAGTTCCTCCGTCAGCCCGGCCAGGTGCCGGACGTACATGCCGTCGATCCCTCCGAGCCGGGGAGAGAGACCCTCCCGCAGCAGGGTGACGTCCACCCATTCGATCTCGCTGCGGACACGCTCGAGGACGTCCTCGATCCGCCGCTGCGCCAGCACGGTGTGCTGCGCCACTGCGTCGGTCGTAGCCACCGGTGCAGGATCCATCGCTTCTGCTCCCCATCGGACGACAGCTACCCCGAACAACCGCCCAGGCTCAGGTGGGCAGGCAGAAGCTATCGCGACATCGGCGCAGGTGGATACAGCCTCCGTACAAGTTCGGTACAGGCCCCTCACAGGCCCGGCCGGTGCCGCCCTCGGCTGCACCGCCGAGAGGACGTTCCGCCGATCCGGCGGGCCGGGCACGACGGTCAGCGGCCCGCCGTCAGCAGATCCCGGAGGCGATCGGCCAGCACCTGCGCGCCGACCGCGCGGTACGCGGCGACGGCCGCCGCGATCGTCGCCGGCGCCTCGTCGGCGTCGGTGGCGGCCAGGCAGCGGGCGAGCGCCGCCAGCGCATCCGCCTCGACCATCCGGAAGTCGTGCGCCGTCGCCAGCTCACGGGCCTCCGCCGCGCAGCCCCGGGCGAGCCCGTACGCTCCCAGGCCCAGGTTCACGACGGCCAGCCCTACCTGTGCGCGCGCGGCGAAGTAGGGATAGCCGTTCTGGCGTGCCATGTCCAGCGCCTGCCGCAGGCAGCGCAGCGCCCCGGCGGGGTCGCCGCCGGCCCGACGCGCCTCCCCCATCGTGCACAACAACGCAGCCTGCGCCCGCTGGTCCCGGACGATCACCGCGAGGTCGTACCCCTGTTGGGCGGCGCTCAGTGCCCGGGCCGCGTCACCGCGCTGCGCGTAGAGCTGGCTCAACTCGTCCAGGGTGGACAGCTCCCCGTGCATGTTGGACCGGCGCCGGTAGCCGGCCAGCGCGGCAGTCAGGTGATTCTCGGCCGCGCGTTCCTGACCGAGCTGGCGCAACACCATGCCCAGGTTGCCCCGGGTGGACAGCACCGACGCCGTCCGACCGGCTGCCGCGTTGCTCCGCAGGGCGTCGCGCAGGCACTCCGCCGCTTCCGCCAGCTGGCCCTGATCGGCGTACATGGCGCCGAGCCCGTTGAGCGCCAGCCCCCGCACCGCCGCCAGCTCGGCGCGGTCGCCGCACAGCCGCAGCGCCTCCCGGTACCCGCGTTCCGCCTCGTCCAGGCGGCCCTGCTCGGCCCGCACCACGCCGATGTTGTGCCACAGGTACGGGGCAGCGGCCGGCCAGTCCGAGCCCTGGGCCAGCCGCTCGCCGGCCCGGTAGTCGGCCAGCGCCTGCGCGTGCCGGCCCAGCGCCCACATCGCCTGCCCGCGGCTGAGCAGCATCGCGGCCCGGCCGGCCCGGTCGGCCGCCGCCGTGGCGGCCCGCAGCCCGGCTTCGGCGGTACGCAGCCAGCGGTCGACGTGTCGGCGGATCAGGAAGTACCCGCGTAGCTGGTCGGCCAGCAGCCAGCTCAGCCGCGGCCGAGCGCTGTCCGCCACCCGCTCGACCAGCGCCAGCAGCGCCCCGGCCTCCGCATCCAACCAGCGCAGCGCCGCCTCCTGGTCGGCGAAGGGCCCGCCGCCGGAACTGGCGACCAGCCGCACCATGCCCGGGTTGAGCAGTTCGACCGCCTCCGTGGCCGTCCGCAGCGACCAGGAGTGCAGCCGTTCCCGGGCGGCGTCGGCGTCGGCCGGGTCCTCCTCGCCCACCAGCCGCGCCGCGTACAGCCCGAGCAGGTCGTGGAAGCGGAATCGCTCGGCGGTGTACTGCAGCAGCATGTTGGCGTCCAGCAGCTCGCCCAGCACCAGGTCAGCCTCCACCTGGCCCACACCGAGCAGCTCCGCGGTGGCTTCGACGCCGAAGTCGTCCCCGGGATGCAGCGCACACAGCCGGAACGCCCGGCGGACCGGCTCGCTCAGGTCCTGGTAGCTGAGCTGGAAGCTGGCCAGCACGCTGGTGTCGCCCGCGCTCAGCTGGGTCAGCCGGTGGTTCTCGTCGCGCAGCCGGTGGGCCAGCTCCGACGTGGTCCAGGCCGGTCGGCTGGCCAGCCTTCCGGCGGCGATGCGCAGCGCCAGCGGCAACTGCCCGCAGGCGACCGCCAGCTCGCGGGCGGACTCCGGATCGGCCGACACCCGGCCCGCGCCCACGGTCGAGTCCATCAGCCGGACGGCGTCCGGAGTGGACAGGGTCGCCAGGTCGACGATCAGCCAGGGCGACAGGTCGGGCAGCCTGCGCCGGCTCGTCACCAGCGCGTCGCTGCCGCCCGGGCCCGGCAGGAGCACCCGCACCTGCGCCGCATCGCGGGCGTTGTCCAACACCAGCAGCATCCGGCGGTCGGCCAGGGCGCTGCGCAGCAGCGCCGACGCCTCCTCCTCGTCCGGCCCTATCCGGCCGGCCGGCACCCCGAGCGCGCGCAGGAAACGTCCCAGCACCCCCATCGGCGTCGCCGGACCGCTGGTACCGCTGCGCAGGTCGGCGTACAGCTGACCGTCCGGATACTCGTCGCGCAGCCGATGCGCCAGGGTCAGGGCCAGCGCTGTCTTGCCGACCCCGGCCGAGCCGCTGATCAGCACCACCCGCATCGACGTCGGGGCGGAGCGGGCCAGCTCCACGCCGATCCGCTCCAGCTCCCGGTCGCGGCCGACGAAATCGGACGGCCCCGCCGGCACCTGCCGGATCGAGGCAGTCCGGGGCGACGGGGCGACGGCCGCCGGCCACTGCTGCCGGAGCACCGCCTCGTGGGCGTAGCGGAGCTGCGGACCCGGATCGACGCCAAGCTGTTCGATCAGTGCCCGGCGGACCCGGTCGTACGCGGCCAACGCCTCGGCCTGCCGTCCGGACGCCACCGCCGTCATGATCAGTTCGGCGTGCAGCGGCTCGTGCAGCTCGAGCCGCTCCGCCAGCTCTCGCAGCAGCGGCAACACCTGCTCCTGCTCGCCCAGTTGGCGGCCGAGCGCGGCGGCCTGGCACAGCAGCGTCGCGTACTGCTCGAACAGGGCGGCGACCAGCGGGGTGCCACGCAACTGCTCCACGTCGGTCTCGCCACGCCACAACCGGGCCGCCGCGAGCAGCTGCCCCAGCGCCCGCCCGGAGTCGTCGGCGGTGTGACCGGCCGCGACCAGCTCACGGAAGCGCAGCAGGTCAAGTTGGTCGGCGTCGAGCGCCAGCCGATATCCGCTGCCAGCGGCAACCAGAACGCCTGCCCCCTCCGCCCCCCACAGGCGGCGAAGCCGGCCGACGTAGCTGTGCAGCAGGTTCAGCGCGGACGGCGGGCGATCCTCACCCCACAGCAGGCCCATCAGCTCCTCGCGCCCCACCACCTCGCCCCCGGCCAGTGCCAGCCGGGCCAGCAGACAGCGGTGTTTCGCCGAGCCGAGCCGCAGCTCGGTGCCGCCGCGCCGAAGGAGCAGCGGGCCGAGCACCGCCACGGTCAGGGGCCCGGCACCGGCCGGTGGTGGGGGCTGCGCCCGGCGCGACCGCGCCGCCGGCGCCACCTGGCTCAGCAGGGCGGTGGTGTCCGCCCCCGCCGCACCGAGGTAGTGGGCGAGCGCGTGCAGGGTGGCGGTGCGGGGCACCCGGGTGCGCCCCTGCTCCAGGTCACGGATCGCCGCGAGGCTGACGTTCGCGGAAACCGCCAGGTCCCGCTGGGTGAGGCCGAGTTGCTCGCGGAGCCGGCGCAGCTGCGCCGACACGGACGCGTCGCCGGCACCGTGACCCGCCATCTCGGACACCGAATCAGCGTCTGTGCCGGGCCGGATGGAGCGTTTCAACGAACACAGTGCAAACGGTACTTCAATCTGGCCGTCCCCATACCCGGCCGCTGCGGCACCTCCGGTGGTACGGAGGGGCCGCCGCTCCCGCCGATACGGTTCACCGCTGGCATGCCCGACCGTCGACTGAGGATGCACTGGCAGCAGCGCGTGGGCAGCGAGATGGCGGTACGGTGATCCGGGCAGCGGACGGTACGCCGCGCACGTCGCCGAGACCGCTGCGCCCCTGACCGGCGCAGCGGCCACCGGCGCGAAAGGTGATCGTGTCACATGCGGTTCAACCTGCTCGGCCCGTTGACGGTCGAGAGCGCCGCCGGCCGGGCGGTGCCGCTCGGCTCCAGGAAACAGCGGCAGCTGCTGGCCACCCTGCTGCTGACGCCCAACGAGGTCGTCGGCGCGGCACAGCTGATCGCGGCACTGTGGGGTGACGAGCCGCCGGCCTCGGCCCTGGCCAACCTACGCACCTACGTGCTCGGCCTACGCCGCCTCCTGGACGCCCCCGACACGCCACCACGGATCGTCGCCGACGCGGGCGGTTACCTGCTGCGGGTGCGCCAGCAGGAGCGCGACGTGGATCGGTTCGATGCCGCCGCCTCGCGGGGACGGGCCTGCCTGGCCGTCGGAGACGCCGCGATGGCGCAGGCCGAGCTGACCGTGGCGGTCGACATGTGGCGCGGTGACCCGCTGGCCGACGTGCCGCTGTCCCCGCTGACGGCGGGTCGGGTCGCCGCGCTGACCGAGCGATACCTGCTGGCCGAGGAGGACCTGGCGGAGGCGACGTTGCAGCTCGGCACCCCGGGCGAGACGGTACGGCGGCTACGCGCCCTGCTCGAGCGTCATCCACAGCGCCAGCGGGCCTGGGAGCAGCTGATGCTGGGCCTGTATCGCCTCGGCGACGTCACCGGCGCCCTGGACGCGTTCCGCGCTGCCCGGCGGATGCTGGCCGAGCAGACCGGGCTGGACCCGGGGCCGCGGTTGCGGCGGCTGCACGAGGACATCCTGCACAACCGAGATCCCAGCGGCCCGGTGGTGGCCCCGCCCCGGGCGACCAGCTCGACCGTCCACGACCTGCCGCCGGCGGTGGAGCCCTTCGTCGGGCGCGCGACCGAGATCGCGGCCGGCCGGGCGGAGCTGGAGGCCGGCACCGGGGCGGTCATCGCGCTGCACGGTCCGGGCGGGGTCGGCAAGTCCGCGCTCGCGGTGCACCTGGCCCACCTGTGCGCCGAGCACTTCCCCGATGGCGTGCTCTACCTGGACCTGCGCGGCGCGGAACCCGCCGCGCCCCCGATCGACGCCCTCGGCCGCCTGCTGCGCGCGCTCGGCGTACCCAGTGGCGCGGCGCCCGTCGACGAGGCCGAGGCGACCGCCGTCTACCGCCGGTACGTCGCCGGCCGGCGGATCCTGGTGATCCTCGACAACGCGCACACCGCGGCCCAGGTCGCGGCGCTGCTGCCGGCGGGGCCGCCCAGTGCCGCCATCATCACCAGCCGCCGCCACCTGGCCACCCTGCCCCGCGGGCGGCACCTGCCGGTCGACGTGCTGCCCGTCCCCGACGCGGTCGATCTGCTGGGCCGAGCCGGTGCGGACGAACGGATCGCTGCCGATCCCGCCTCCGCGCACCGCCTGGCCCTGCTGTGCGGCAATCTGCCGCTGGCGCTGCGGGTCGCCGCGGCCCGGTTGGCGAGCCGGCCCGGCTGGCCGCTGGCGGCGTTCGCCGACCGGCTCGCCGACCCCGCCCGGCGCCTCGACGAGTTGTCCTACGACGACCTCGGCGTCCGGCGCACCCTGCACCTGGCGTACGCGGCGCTGTCCGAGGGCGACGCACACGAGCGGCTGTGTGCCCGCGCTTTCCGGCTCATCGGCGCGGTGCCGCTGGCCGTGATCAGCGTCGGCGCGGTCGCGGCCCTGCTCGGCCGGGGGCCCGAGGAGGCGCACGCGGTGGTGGAGACCCTCGCCGACCAACGGTTGCTGGAGCCGCGGCAACCCGGTCGGTACGAGATGCACGACCTGCTGCGTCTCCTCGCGTACGAACAGGCGCAGGCGCACGAGAGCGGGGCCGACCGCGCCGCCGCGCTACGGCGGCTGGTCGAGACCTACATCGTGGCGGCCGAGCGGGCCACCGCCCTGGCCAACGCCGGTTGGACCCCCACCGACCCGCTGCCCGACCCCGTCGGGCCGTGGCAGACCTGGCCGGAGACCGTGGTGCAGGTCAGCGGCTGGTTGGACACCGAGCATCCCAACATCGCGGCGGCGGTGGCCCGGGCCAGCGAGACCGGGGGCGAGCCGGCCCGCCTGGCGGTGCGCCTGGCCTGGCTGAGCTACGCGCTGTTCTGGCGCAGCGGCTACCCCGTCGAGGCACTCGCGTTGATCGATCGTGGCCTGGCCCTGACCGCCACGCTCGGGCTGCACACCGAGTACGCGGTGACCCTCTACTACCGGGCGAAGCTGCGCCAGGCCGACGGCGACCCGGCCGGCGCCGAGGCGGATCTGCTCGCCGGCGCGAAGGTGGCCGAGGGTCTCCCGGATCACCTGCTCCTGTCAGCCTGCCTCGACGCGCTGGGCAACCTGCACTACCTCACCGGCGATCCGGTCCGGTCGCTGCGCCGCCACGAACAGGCCCTGGCGCTGCGGCGGCAGCACGGGACACCGCTTCACGTCGGCGGCAGCCTGAGCAACATGGCCGACGCGCAGTTCGATGCCGGGCAGCCGGAGCAGGCGCTCACCGGCGCGCACGAGGCGCTGCGCATCGCCCGCCGCATCGGTGCCACCGGCCTGGAGGGCGCCGCGCTGGCCATGTTGGGCCAGCTCGAGTGCCGGGCCGGCGACCTTGACGCAGCCGAGCGGACGCTGACCGAGGCCATGGCCCGCACCGCCGCCACCGGCGACCTGCCCACCCAGTGCGAGGCCGCACTGGCTCGGTGCGCCGCGCGGCTGGCCGGTGGGCGGCCCCGGCGGGCGCTCGACGACGCCGTCTCCGCCCGCGACCTCGCCAGCCGGATCGGCGACCGCTATCTACGCGCGGTCGCCGCCCGCGCGATGGTGGCGGCCACCACGGCCGAGGGGGAACCGCCGGCCGGACACCGGCCGGACACCGAGGCGGCGGCGGACCCGCGACGGCTGCCGGGTTACCGCTCGCCGATGTACGAGAGCTTCTTCGGTCGATGACCGCCGTGCGCCGGAGAGGGAGCCCGTTGGCCCCCTCTCCGGCGGCGGATCAGCGGGGGGCAGGCGGATCGGGAAGTACGTGCCGGAGGAAGACCGGACGCGGGGCGGAACCGGTGGCCCCACGGGCCCGATCGGCCCCGCCCACCCGGGCGAGCGACTCCTGGACGGTGTACAGCCGCAGCCTGCCGCCGGCGGTCCGGGTCAGGTAGGCCATGTTCGGACCGTTGGCGTTGGTGAAGCTGAATGCCGTCGGATCGGCGGCGTAGGTCTCGAAGGCGTCCTGGGCCGGGATCCAGTCGCCCCACTCGCCGCTGCCCTGCGTCGTCTCGGCTGCGTAGTGGATGTAGCCGTCGGAGCCGCGCACGAAGACCCCGATCTGGCCGGTGGCCGGGCTCAGCACCGCGCTCGGCGCTCCCGCCGCTACGGTGCCGGAGCCGCCGACCGGCGTCCACGCCCCGGTGAAGGTGCCGTCGGCGCGGCGTTCCGTGGCCATGATCCGGCCCGCGCCGTTCCGGGCGAAGATCCGCATCCGGTAGCCGGGCAGCACCACCACGGCCGGGGTGCCGGTGAAGCCGCTGCCGCCGAGGCTGGTCCACGCCTGCAGCGTTCCGCCCGCGTACCGGGCCGCCCGCAGCGTGCCGGTGCTGTCCGCGACGATGACCAGAGCGCTCTCGTCGTCCAGCGGCACCGCCAGCGGGGTGCCGGTCAGGCCGGTGCCGCCGAGCTTGCGCCAGGCCAGCAGGTCCGGGTGCGCGGGGTCCTGCCAGCGGGCCCACAGGGCGCCGGCCGCGTCCACCGCGAACACCACCTCACGCTCGTCGGACAGTCGTACCACGGCGGGACCGGAGGCCATCCGGCCACCCAGGTCGGTCCAGCCGCCCCAGCCGGGGCTGCCGGCGACGGACTGGGTGCGGGTCCAGACGTTGCTGTTGATGTTGCGAGCCGTGATCCGCACCAGGTTCTGCGTGGTCTCGGACAGCGCCGGCACCCCGCTGAACCCCTCGCTGCCGGAGACTGCGGTGAGCTGCAACGAGCTGAAGTTGTCCGGGTTCATCCGCCCGTGCAACAGCCGGCCGATGTTGTCGGAGTGGGCGAGTTCGATGCTGTTGGAGGCGGCCTGCGTCACGGCCGCGGGCGCGTTCTGGACCACCTGCACCGCCGGCCGGGCCGGCACGTGCGACGCGGTCAGCGTGCAGGCGTCGGTGACAAAGGCCACGCTGCTGAAGATGTTCCAGCCGGTGCCGATGGTCCACCGGTGGATCGCCCAGGTGCGGTTGTCCTCGCGGAAGCGGTACTGCGACAGGATCCCGCCGTTGTCGATGCCGAACAGGGTGTCGCCGCCGGCCGAGAAGATGCCCCTGCCGAACACGTTCCAGCCGGCGCCGACGGCCTCCTGGTACTCGAGCCAACGCTGGCTGTCCGGCTCGTAGCGGTAGCGGAAGAGCCGGCCGTCGGTGGCGTCCCGGGCGTACAACACACCCGGGCCTGCGGCGACGATAAGGTCGAAACGACCCCAGCCGGTGTCGAGCAGCCGGTTCGAGAGGAGCCACTTGCCCGCCGCCTCGTCGTACCGGTGGACGCGCAGCCTTCCCTCGCCGTCGACGAGGTAGAAGTCGCCCCGCTCGTCGACGGTGATCTTGTCCCGGAACCCGGCGGTGGCGTACTGGGTGAAGCCCGTGCTGATCCGCTGACCGCCGGCGCCGTTGGTCATCTCCCAGCCGCTGCTGGTCCAGCGGTAGCGGTACAGGCCGTTGGCGTTGATGCCGTAGACCCGGCCACCCGGGCCGCCGATGACCCGGCCGAAGGTCTCCCAGCCCGTACCGCCGGACATGCGGGCCGAGAAGGCGGAGTTCGCGCTGCCGGGCGCGTTGAGGGGGTAGCGCCAGATCGTGCCGCCGGCGTCCGCGCCGAAGACCGACGTCTGGGCGACACAGCTCACGGTGTCGGCGGCCCGCGCGGGTGCCGGCTGGGCCATCGCCAGCAGGGTCGCGGCCAACGCCGCGACCTGCGCGGCGGCCAGCCGGGCACGCCATCGTGACGGATTCATGGCAATCCTTTCGATCATGCCAACGATGCGGGTCGTCGCCCATCACAGGTGGACGGTGCCGTCGACGAACCGATAGATGGTCGACTGTTCAATATGAGGGGTTGGCGGTGCTGGCCTCGCTGACGGCGAGCAGATCCCACTTCCTGCCACCGATGCCGCAGCCGACCAACGATCGTGGGACTCCGGAGCCCGCTGTGAATCGCATGTGCGCCCCTTCCGTGCCGCCGTGTCACGGCGTCGGGGTGACGCTAACCAGTACCGGTGGGACGTCGGCGACGCCGCACATCCCGTACTCGGGCCCGTACTCGGGCCCGTACTCCGGCCCGCGCCGACCGGGTGGGCGCGACGACGCCGCGCCCACCCGGAGGGTGCGCTACGCCGGCGGGGCCGGAAGGGTACGCGCGGCGAAGACGCCCCGCGCGACCGACGCGCCGCCGAGACCCGCGATCCCCGCCGAGGTCGCCCGGTCCCGACCGGTCGCCGCGGCCAGGCCCGCCACCGGCTGCCGCTCGTAGACCCGGCTCGCGTTGTTCGCGTTGCGGAACAGGATCAGCCAGGTCTGTCCCGCGCTGTTGTTCACCGGCACGATCGTCGGATCCGTCGCCGTCGACTCGAACAGATCCGGAATCGCCGCCGACCATCCGCCGAACGCCCCCGAACCCTGCGTCGTCTCCCACGACAGCATCACCGCGCCCGACGGGCTACGCGTGACCACCGCCGTACGACCCAGCACGGGATCCAGCACCGCCGCCGGCGCACCCGCCGACACGTACGACCCCAGCGACGTCCAGGCCGCCGGGAACGTCCCCGTCGCGTCCTGGTACTTCGTCGCGATCGTCCCGTCCAGGGACCGCACGAACACCCGCGTCCGGTACCCCGGGTACACCACCACCGCCGGCACGCCGGTGCCGGTGCCACCCAGGTTCGTCCACCCGGACAGGGTGCCCTCGACGTACTCGGCCGTCTCCACCGTGCCGGACACGGTACGGAGGAACAACCGCACACCGGTGCGGGTCTGCGCGACGACCGGGGTGCCGACGAAGTTCCGGTCGATCAGAGCCTGCCAGCCCGGAACGGCGCCGGTCTGCTGGTAGACCCACAGCTTGCCGTCGGCGTCCACGGCGAAGACCGCCATCGTCCCGGACGGCAGCAGCGCCAGCGCCGGGGCCGCGGCCATCGAACCGCCGAAGTCAGCCCAGGGGGCCCACGTCGCCGAACCCACCGCGGTCTGCGTGCGCGCCCACACGTCCGAGTCCGAGTAACGGGTCGCCACCTGCACCCGGCCGTCGCCCGACACACCCAGCGACGGTCGACCCGAGAACGCCTCGCTACCCGACACCACGGTCCACTGCACCGTGCCGAAGTTGTCCACATCGGGCTGGTGGCCGATCAGCACCCGGCCGATGTTGTCCGTGTACGCGTACTCCACCATCCCCAGCGACGCACCCGCCGCCGGGCCGGCCTGCACACCCACTGACGCCGCGAAGGGCTCCACCGACGCCGACGGAATCGGATCGGTGAAGAACCCCTGGATGTCCACGACGAGGCGGGTGGTTCCGCCCGTGTTGTTCTTGAGCCGGACGTGGCCGTTGCTGCCGGGCCGGACGATCACCAGGGCGGCCGTGTCGCGGGAGGCGCGTGCGTGCACCTGGCTGACGCTGGGCTCGGCGCCGCCGGTCGGCCACACCTTGACGCCGCCGCCGGCGGTCGGACCGGAGGCGATCACACTGAGCACCACGCCGGCCACCCCCCGGGTCGGCAGCCCGAGCCTGCCGGCCACCTGCACGTCGACCACGCCGCCGGCCGCGATCGCGGTTCCGCTGTCGTAGAGCCGGGTCGCCGGAAGGTAGCGGAAGCCGGCCCCCTCGCCGGCGCTGCCGGTGATGTAGCCGTACGGCACGACGATCAGGTCGATCGCGCCGCCGCTCCTGTTGGTGAAGGTGACCTGACCGGCTGCGGAGAGCGGCAGCGAGACGACGTGCGAGTGGTTTCCGGTCGCCTCGAAGTTGAGCGCCGAGTGCCCCGGCCCGCCGCCGCCGGCCGGCGTCACACCGAGCCAGCCGGACACGGTCACGTTGACCGCGACGACGTCGGCCAGCACCGCGGTCGCGGTGCTCGGGATCACGGCGCCGGTCAACGTCGCCGTGCGGGTGCCCTGCGCGGGGATCTTCGCCAGGGCCGTTCCCGTGCCGTCCCGGGTGTCGACCAACTTGTCCTGCGCGACGGGGACGAACCCACCACCGCCACCGCCGACGGTGGAGCGGAAGTAGCCCTGCGCAGTGGCGATGACGTGCGTGTTACCGGCAAAGTTGCGCACGGCGATCCGGCCGTTGCTGCCCGGACGGACGACCGCGGTGTTGGAGATCTGCTCCCCCGGGGCAATGTTGACCATCGAGATCCCGTTCGGGGTGGTGCCGTCGGGATATGCCTGCAGGTAGGTGTTGCCGGTGCCGCCCGGAGCCAGCAGCCGGATCAGCACCGCGCTGACCCCGGAGTCGGGGATGCCCTCGACACCCAGGACCGGGAACGTCACCACGCCGCCGCTCCCGACGACGTCGGTGTGCCCGCCGATGCCGTAACGGGTGTCGAGCAGCGCGGCATTGCTGGGCAGCGGAACGTAGTCGCCGCCCAGCCCGGCCGCGTCCGCGGACACCGGCGCCGGCCGGACGACCGCCACCGCGGACGCCGCCAGCAGCAGCCCCAGCACCGCCAACAGCCGCACCCCGAGCGATCTGGGACTATATTTTGTCGACATTTGACTCCTTGTCGGTTTAAGTGCGATGCGCGACCTCACCGAAGCCTCCTCTTGGCGAGCGTCTTGACGACCAGGCGTCCGGTGTGGCCGAGTGCGCCGACGCTCAGGGTCACGGAGAGGAGCGGGTCGAGGACCGTCTCGCCGGGTATGAAGTTGTCGCCGACGCCCTGAGCCGACTCCACCGTGTCGACCGCGTTGTTGAACCGCTCCCGACGCTCCAGGGTGCCGCCGATGATGTCGGTGCCGTCGTTCACGATGTCGCCCCTGCCCCCCGGGCAGGTGCACGGGCTGGGTGACTTGTCGAGCAGGCCGGACAGGTTGGTCGGGCCGTGGACCGGGCAGGCGGGGTCGGTGTTGTGCACCAACATGTCCAGGCCGCCGACGATCACGAAGAACGTGTGCAACGTGTCGACGGAGAGGTTGTACACCCGCTTCCGCTCGGTCCACTCCCTGGTGGCCAGCGCGGTCGCCGTGCCGCCGGTGGACGTCTGCAGCTGGTCGCCGGGGGCCAGGTCGCCGGCCTGGACCCAGCGCCGGCCCTCCGGCGACCAGAACGGGTGGCCCTGCGTCGCGGTGACCGTGTCGCTCGCCGTGCCCGCCGCGCCGTCGGTGTCCACTTCGACCTCGACGAGCTCCTTCTGGCCCTCGCCGACGATGACGGCGTTGACCGTGAAGGCGCCGGTGCGGCCGGTGGTGGGGTCGGCGGCGAGCACCTTCTCCCCCACCTTGACCTTGCTGATCGGCTTGGTCGAGCCATCGGCCATCCGGACCAGGGTCTCGCCGCTGAAGCTGTTGCCGGTGGCGCAGGACGCCACGTCGGCGACGTTGTCCATGCTGTGCTTGGCGTCCTTGACCAGCTTCGATCCGCCCCGGGCCACGTCGGCGATCTCGTCGGCGTGCTTGACGGCGAGGCTCCCCAACCGCGCCGCGCGCACCGCGCCGCCGCCGGCGCCACCGAGGGCGTAGCCGGCGATCGTCGCCGCGGTCCAGGCACACGCCTCGAGGTCACCCTTGGTCACGCAGCTGACCAGGTCGGTGACGCCGATGGCGTCGGCCGCGATCTTCAGCGCACTCTGCACGTACGGCGCCGCCGCCTGGGCGAAGTCCACCACCGCCTCGGCCGCCTTGGACACCGCCTCGACGACCACGCCGGCCGCCTGGACGGCCGTCTCGTAGATGACCTTGGCTGCCTGGACCGTGTCGGCAACGACGTCCCGGACGGTGGCGACCACCGCGGCCGGGATGTGCGCCGCGACCGACACCACCGCCTTGATGGTGGAAATCACCGGCTTGAGCGCGGCGGCGACGGCCCTGATCGGGTTGTGCTGGACCGCGTACTCGATGGCCCGTCGCGCGGTCTCGGTGATCCTCTGCTTCGCCACGTAGATCGCCTGCCGCGCCTGCGCGGCCTTCTGCTTGGCCCAGTTCACCGCCCCGGCGGTGGCCTTGCTCACCGCCTTGATCGCGCGGGACACCTTGCCGGACACCCAGGTGGCCGCGGATTTGATCTTCCCGCTGACCCATCTGACGACCGAGCGGGCCTTGTTGTAGATGGCCTTCGCCGCGCTGGAGATCGCCCTGGCCACACTCTTGATCGCCGACCCGACCCAACTGGCAACGGACTTCACCCCGGACCAGACGGCGCTGGCCACCTTCTTCACCCCGGACCAGGCGGCGCTGGCCACCTTCTTCACCCCGGACCAGACTTTGGAAGCGGCCTTCTTGACCTTGTTGACCACCGACTTGCACCAACCGCAGGACGGCCAGTGCCCGTCCGGGTCGGTGTGCGCCAGCGGGTCGCCCGCCGCGTAGGTGTACCGGTTGGCCAGGATCGCGTCGCCGCTGCGGTATCCGACCGTGTCGCGGGAGACGAACGCCCCGGCGCCCGGCTCGTACCAGCGCGCCCCCATGTCGACCTGGCCGGTGGCCGGGTCGGTCCAGTCGCCCTGGAAGCCCAGGTCACCCGTGTCGCCCTCGGTGGCGACGACCTCGCCGAAGGGGTCGTACGCCTTCGAGTCGGTGACGTCGGTCAGGGCGGTGTCGGCCGGGTCGATGCCGGCCACCACGTCGCCGTGTCCGTCGGTGACGGCCAGCAGCTCCTCGTCACCGGTTCCGACGGCGACGACCTCGCCGGCCGGCCCGCGGGAGTAGCGGCCGGCGCCGTCGGTGACGACGTCGTCCGCCGTGCCCGCGTAGCCGAACGAGACCCCGCCGCGAGTCGCCACCCGGTCCAGCGCGTCGTACGTGTAGCCCACCGTGCCGGCGGCGGTGAGCCGGTCGAACGCGTCGAAGGCGTACGCCTCGGTCAGGCCGGAGCTGGTCCGCGAGGCGAGGGTGCCACGCGCGGTGTAGGCGTACGTGTAGTCCGAGTCGGACATCAGGCGGTTGCGCTCGTCGTACGTGGCGGTCTTCGCGCCGGCCCGGGTCCGGTTGCCGGAGGCATCCCAGGCGTATGCCACGGCGCCCTGCGGGCCGGTCCACGAGACCAGGCGCCCGGCCAGGTCGTAGGCGTAGGTGTTGTCACCCGCCCCGACCGTTCCGGTCGTCTTCTTGCCGACCAGCTTGTCCTCGACGTTGTAGGTGTAGCCGATCGAGCTGACCGACTGCCCGGCCGAGTTTCGGGTGACGTCGCTGGTGACGCGCGCCAGGTTGTCGTAGGCGAAGGCGCGGATGCGGCCGGAGCCGTAGTCGATGCCGGTCACCTGCCCGGCGGCGTCGTAGGTGTAGCTCTGGGTGACGTTGGCGATGCCGTCGCGGATCGCGGTGAGCTGGCCCCGGTTGTAGGTGTAGGCGGACGTCCCGGAGGCGTCGTCCCGGCTGGTCAGCTGGCCGTCGGCGTCGTAGCCGAAGCTGGCGGTGCCGGCCCGGCCGGTGGACTTCAGCAGGTTGCCGCGGTCGTCGTAGCTGAACGTGTCGGTGCCGGCCGGCGCGGAGGCCCGGGTCAGCCGGCCGGTCAGGTCGTAGCCGAGGGTGCGCTCCGGTGCGCCGGCGCCGCTGCCGGTCTCACCGGTCAGCCGGCCCGCCGCGTCGTAGCTGCGAATCCGGGCCACCCCGCCGGGCGAGGTCAGCTTGGTCGGCTGCCCGGCGATGTTGTACGCCACCGTCCAGGTGCGGTCGGTCGCGTTGGGGTGCGCGGTGGTGGCCGGCTCGATCTGTGACTCCAGTAGCCCCCAACTGTTGTAGGTGGAGATGGTGCGGTTGCCGCGCCCGTCGGTGTAGCGGGTGCGGTTGCCGGCCGCGTCGTAACCGAAGCTGGTGGTGATCGAGGTGGTGGCGGTGACGGGCTCCACCTGCCGGGTCGGGCGGTCGAGCGCGTCGTACTCGTACCTCGTGGTCACGCCGCCCGGGCTGGTCGCCGAGATCATGTTGCCCGTGGCGTCGTAGCCGTAGGTCTGGGTACGCAGGACCGATCCGTCCGGCGCCACGTCCGACTCGGCGGTGATCAGCCCCAGTGGGTCGTAGTCGACCCGCTCGGTGCGGCCCAACCCGTCGCTGGTGCGCACCTGCCGGCCGGCGTAGTCGTACCCGTAGCTGGTGGACACCCCGGCGGGGTCGACCACGCGGGTGACCTGACCGAGCGTGTCGTACACGTTGGAGGTGGTGGCGCCGCCGGGCGACGCCATCGACGTGATGTTGCCGGCGTCGTCGTAGCGGTACCGCGTGGTGAGGGTGCGGGCGGTGGGGTACCGCTCCAACACCGTCGTGGTGAGCTGCCGGTCGAGGTCGTCGTAGGTCGCCTCGGTCCGGTCGCCGGTGGGGCCGGTCGCCGACAGCATCTGGCCGGTGCGGGTGTAGCTGTACCGGGTCACGGCCCGATCCGTGACGCCGGTCGGCTCGTCCTGGCTGACCAGCCGTCCGAGCTGGTCGTACTGGTATCGGGTGGCGTTGCCCCGGGCGTCGACGGTCTCGACCACGTTGCCCGCGGCGTCGTAGCGGGTCGTGGTGGTCGGTTGCAGCGAGCCCACCCCCGCGGGCGGCCAGTACGTCGGGGCGGCGCGGCCGACCTGGCGGCCCACCCGGTTGTAGGTGTAGCTGCTGACGTTGCCCCGGGCGTCGGCCAGGTGCACCGTCTCGTCGAAGGTGTTGTAGCCGGTGACCGTGGTCGGCGTGACCGTGGTCGACGCGCCGCCGTTCTCCTCGGCGGCCACCGTCGGAACGGTCGCCCTGACCTGGCGGCCCAGCTCGTCGTAGGCGTAGCTGGTGGTCCGCCCGGCCGGGTCGGTGCTGGCGGTCAGCAGGCCGCGCTGGTCGTAGGCGCTGGTGGTGACCCGGGTGACCGAGCCGGCGGTGACCGTCTGGCGGATCGGGTTGCCGCTGTCGTCGTAGGCGTAGTCGACCTGCTCCGGGGCGGTGGACATGGTCCACGGCACGTTGGACGCCCGGCCGGTGCGCATCACCCGGGTGGCGTTGCCCATCGCGTCGTACGTGTACGACGTGGTCAGCGCGGCACCACCGGGGTTGACCACGACGCTGGCGACGTTGCCCACCCGCGTGAACGTCTGCTGGGTGACCGAGGTGCCGTTGGCCGCGGCCTGCCGGGTGAGATTGCCGGCGCCGTCGTAGGTGTTCTCCTCCACCACGTAGTCACGCGTGGTGCCGTCGGGGTTGCGGAAGTTCTTCAGCACGATGCGGTGGAGCTGGTCGTCGCCCTGGTACTGGTACTCCAACCGCCGACCCATCGCGTCGGTGTCGCTGACCATCCGCCCCGCGTAGTCGTACGAGTAGGTGTGCAGCACCAGGTAGTCGCCGGTGCTGGGGCCCCCGTCACCGGCGTACGCCCGCAGCCGGACCTCGGCCAACGCGTTGCGCGCGGTGTAGGCGTAGTCGTACCGGTTGCCGTTGGCGTCCACGACTGAGGTCTCGTTGCCGAACCGGTCGAAGTTCTTGACGGTCTCGTTGCCCTCCGCATCCGTGACCTTGATCGGCTGGTTGTACTGGTTGTACTCCCACGTGGTGGTGCGGGTCTCGTCGTCGCCGCGCACGTCGTCGACGTCGACGCGGGTCACGTTGCCGTCCACGTCGTAGCCGGTCGTGGAGCGCTTCTGGTGCACCTGGCCGGTCACTTTGTCGGTCGTGGCCGGCCCGGTGGTGCCGACCAGCCGCGACAGCGCGTCGTAGGTGGAGCTGCTGACCACCCCGGCCGGGTAGGCGTTCGAGGTCTCCGTGGTGGTGAGCGAGCGACCGAGCGCGTCGTAGGTGTAGCTGGTGCTCGCACCCGACGGCTGCGTGGCCCGGTACAGGTCGCCGTTCTGGTAGTAGGCGTAGCGAGTGACCTTGCCGCGCGCGTCGGTGGTGCTCAGCAGCAGACCGGCCGGCACGTTGCCGCCGCCGTACGCGGCCTCGCCGCCGGTGGTGTACGTGTGGCTGACCGTGCTGCCGTCCGGGTTGACCTGCGTCGCCAGCTCACCGGCCGAGGTGTAGGTGTAGGTGGTGCGGTAGGTGTTGTCGGTGGCGTTGGCCGAACGTCCGTCCCGCGACTCCGTCGGCCGGTCGTTACGCGGGTCGAGCGGGTCCGTCACGGTCGCCGGGTAGGTCGTGTAGGTGGTCTGGCAGACGCTGGCGGTGCGGCAGGTCCGCTTGGACGTGACATTGCCGCGCTCGTCGTAGGTCATCCGTACGGCGTCGCCGTTCTCGTTCGTGACCACGCTCTGGTTGCCGCGATCGTCGTACTCGAACGTGCGGATCGCCATCCCGTCCAGCGGGTGCCGCACGAACACCGGCCCGCCCGCGTCACCCGGGATGATCGTGCAGAACGCCGGGTCGCCCGGGTCGGGGGTGGAGCACACCTTCGTCGGCGGCGGTGACGGTGTCGGTGTGGGCGAGCCGGGCCGGTCCTCCTCGCGGGTCTCCAGGCCGAGCGGGGTGCCCGAGCGCAGCAGTTGCCCGGTGAGCGCGTCGTACTCGTACAGGTGCGGCCGGTTGGCCGGGTCCAGCACCTGCACGCTGCGGCGCAGGTCGGTGTCGCCGCCGTACACCAGCGGCGCGCCGATGCTCCAGGTGCCGCCTTGCCGATCGGTGTGCTTGCTGACCCGGTCGGCCGTTGTGTCGTACGTGAACCGCGCCGCGACCTTGCCGCTGGGCAGGGTCACCGTGGTCAACTGGTCGGCGCCTGCGGCGTACCGGTAGTGCGCGGTGACCGCCGCCTGGCCCAGCGGGTGGGAGTAGATGGCCACCTCGTCGATCGCGCCGGTGTAGTGCCGTCGCGCCGTCGCCCCCCAGGCCGGCCAGGAGGCCGGCGAGGTCGCGTACGCCGCGCCGAGCTGGTTGAAGGTGAGCAGCGAGTGCTCGACCGTGGCGCCGGTGCGCTCGGCCACCTTGGCGCCGTCGAGGTAGAGCGTCTGCACGCCGCCCATGGCCGACAGCACGACGTGGTGCCAGCGCCCGTCGTTGACGGCGGCGGTCGAGGTCAGCGGCGCGATCGTGGGGCCACCGAACTGGCCGCGAAGCCTGCCGTCGGTGCCCACGTACAGCACCGGCACCCCGGTGGTGGACTCGGCGCCGAGCGCCTTGTCCTGGTAGCCCAGCAACGGGCCGCCACTGCCGGTGACGCTGTTCTTGAACCAGAG
Organism: Micromonospora sp. CA-111912; assembly: GCF_050948415.1. Lineage (NCBI taxonomy): Bacteria > Bacillati > Actinomycetota > Actinomycetes > Micromonosporales > Micromonosporaceae > Micromonospora > Micromonospora sp. CA-111912. The sequence continues at coordinate 1,925,928 of NZ_CP192007.1, read as the reverse complement.
CTCGACCGCGGCGTCGCGGGGCTTCTTCACCGCGCCCTTGGGCAGCTCGACCATCGAGGAGGTGCCGTTGAAGCTGGTCGCGGTGTTGCCGGTGCCGGTCAGCGCGCCGGCCGCGCCGAGGGTGACGCTCGCGTGGGTGCCGGCGTCCTTGCCGAGGTTGACCGCGACCTCGCTGCCGGCGGCGGTGCCCTGCGCCTCGCCCAGGCGCCAGTACGACTCCGGCTTCGCGTCGAGCACCCCGGTGCGGTAGTGCGAGCCGGTGCCGTGGCCGTACTGGGTGCAGACGTTGCCCGGGGCGCAGACCGAGGTGAGCAGGTCACCGCTGTAGGTGTAGGCCCACGTGGGCGCGGTGCCGTTGACCGGGTCCGCGGCGACGCTGCTCACGTGCGCGCCGGACCAGGTGAAGGTCAGCGACCGGCCGGCGGTGTTGGTCTGGCTGTTCGAGACCCGGGCCCGGGCCAGCTTCCCGTCGGTGGCGTTGTAGGTCAGCACGATCGACCGCAGGGCGGCATCGGTGATCTTCGTCAGCCGGCCGGCGGCGGAGAACTGGTAGGCCATCTTCGCCTTGTCCACCAGCGTCCAGATGGTGCCGTTCCAGGTCAGCGACGCGGTACGGCCGGACGGTGCGGCGAAGGTGCCGTCCGGGTTCCTGCCGAAGCGCACCTGCTGCCCGTCCGGGTAGGTGACCAGCACGTTGCCGGAGCCGTCCGCGTCGGCGACGAGACGCATGTCGTACCGGGTCGACCAGCCGGCCCCGAACGCGCCGTCGCGCCGCGGGTCGAGGCTGTTGTAGGTGCGGACCAGATTCAGCTCGGGACCGACCGTGGTGACCGTGGCGTCCATCGCGGTGGTGGAGACGTTGCCGGTCTGCGCGTCGAACTCGCGGTCGCGCGCCGCAGTCGTCGCGCCCGCGATCCGCGAGGTGATCTCCGGCTGCGGCACGGAGGTGAGCAGCGTCGAATACGGCGACGACACCTCGTTACCGGCGTCCTTGACGATCACCCGCCACTGGTAGGCCTTGCTCCAGTACAGCCGGCCGGCCGGCACGGTCCAGGCGGTCTTGTCCTGGAAGCCGGAGTCGAAGCAGCCGGTGGTGCCGCCGGCCGCCGTCTGCTCGCACACCTCGAACTTGTAGGTCAGCGACAATCCCGGCGGCGCGTCGATGTCCACCGCGCGCGCCCACAGCTGCGGGGACAGGGTCGGTGCGGGGTAGCCGTTCGGCGGGTAGAGCTCCTGCACGACCGGGGGGATGTCGATGACCTCGAGCACCATCCGGGCGGGCGGCACCTGGTGGTCCGTGAAGACGACGCCGCCGGTGCGCACCATGGTGAAGTCGAGGAAGTACCTGCCCGGCGGCATGGCCTTGATGGTCGCGTCGAGGGTCACCTGGGCGCCGCGGGCCACCGGGGCGGTCAGGTTGGCCGCGCGCTGCTGGGAGACCGCCGCGCCGGTCTCCGCGTCGTAGGCACGGTAGGCCAGGTAGTAGTTGCCCACCGCCCAGGCCTCGGCGCTGAGGTTGGTCACCGTCACGGCGACCCGGCCGTCCTGGTTCTGCAACACCGGCGGGTTGGGCACCGGCTTCGGGATCTGGTACGAGGCGTTGTACGGACTGTGCGTCACGAACAGCTTCGGCGGGTTCGCCGTTCCGGTGCCGGTGAACCGCTTCCCGCTGAGCGGGTCGGCCGAGGCCCGCAGCGACAGGCCGTTGTTGCCCTGTTCCCCGTTGACCCAACGCTGCACCAGGTCGGCCCCGGCACCGCCCAGGTCGAACGCCTCGGCCTCGGCCGGGCAGGCCGAGTGATCCTGGCCGAATGCGACGTAGCCGTGCGCGAACGACTCGCCGGCCAACGCCGGGCCGACAGCCGGGCCGGGATAGGAGTAGCCGGCGCCGGCCGACCACCCGGCCGTCACCGGGTGCACGGTCACCTCCCGCGCCTGGCAGGAGTCGGAGTCGTAGTTGACCACCTGTAGCTGCGCGCCGAAGATGGTGTGGTAGCGCAGCCGGTCCACCAGGCTGCCGAACCTGACGTACGACGCGGCGTTGGCGCCGCTCACCGTACCGACCCGCAGCTCGGTGCCGCCCGCGGCGGAGCTGGAGCCGTGCACGTACATGGCCGAGTCGGCGTTGACCTCCGCGACCGGCAGTTCCACCGTCGGGTCCAGCCGCACCGGGTAGACCCGGGCCTGGTCGCGCAGCCACCCGTCGTCCACGGAGACCCGCAGCGTCGGCCTGCCGCCGACGCCGAGCAGCTGGTACCTGACGGCCGTCGAGGTCGCCGGAACGGGTGCGGCGTCGATGACGTAGCCCGGCGGGAAGACGGCCCGCACCGTGCCGGCGGCGTCGGAGAGCCGCACCGCGCCGTCGTGTACCGCCGCGGTGAGCCCTTCGAGGCGCAGCGGGAAGTCGTACACCCTCGGCGCGTCCGCGGAGCGCAGTACCAGGGTCTCCTTCAGCGCCCCGGGGCGCGACTCCAGTTCCAGGTCCACCCCGGGCAGTACGCCACGGTAGGTGACCAGCGCCCCGTCGGCCCGTCCGGACACCGGCGCGGCACCGGCCAACCCGTACGACACGGCCTTGCCGTCGGCGGTGGCGAAGCGGGCCAGGGCCGGAGCGTTGGCCCGTGCGGCAAGCCGGATCCCCACCGCGTCGGCCGCGTTGCGCCAGCCCGAAGCGGTGTCGGCGGTCAGCTTCGGGTCGATCGGCGCCCAACCGCCGCCGGGGGTCCGGTAGTTGATCGGCGCGGTGGAGAACGCGGTGGTCTGGGTGCCGTCGGCGTTGGCGTAGACCTGCTGGTACGCATCGCGCTGCTGCGCCAACTCCCGGCTGCTGGTCGGCTGGTAGCCACGCACCGGCGTCTTCGACGGCTGCCGCAGCGAGACGGTGTTGGCCGGGGCGGTCGGCTGCTGCGGCAGCGAGTGCTGCGGATAGCGCGATCGTTGGGAGGCGGGGATCTTCCGGTTCACCTGCTGCTGCGCAGCAGCGCTGGCCTTCGCCGGACCATCCCACCGCTGCCCCGGTGCGGCGGCGTCCGTCGCGGCGCCACCGGCCGACTCGGCTCCCGTGCGCGACGCCGCTTTCGGGGCATCGACCGGCTGCGGCAGATCCCCGGTCCCGCTCACCAGGACGACGATCGCCATCGTCGCGGCCAGCGCGCTGACCAGTGTTCGACGTAGTGGCGGGCGCGCACGGAGCAGATCCACGGTCCGCCCACCTGACGCGCTCATGTTGCCGTCATGCATCGCAGACCTCCGTGACGCGCGAGTTGCTACCCCGCATCGCGGCCTTGCGATGCCGTCAGTTGGATATCGCGGCGCACTGCGGCACATCGCCAGCTATATGGAACCGTTATCCGCAGCGGCCGTTCAACCGCTGCCGGTATCCGGCTGAACAGCCCCGCCACCCGGTCCCGGGGTGGTCGTCCCCACGCGGCCGGTCGACCGGCACGGCGGGTGCGGCGCCCACCGGCTTCGCGAAGCGTCGAGGATCTTGCGGCACTGACAGCGGCACACGGGGCCGGACAGCAAACGACCCGTTACCGGAACTCCGGTAACGGGTCGTACAGCCTGTCAACTACTGGTGGGCGATACTGGGTTTGAACCAGTGACCTCTTCCGTGTCAAGGAAGCGCGCTCCCACTGCGCCAATCGCCCTCGCAACTTGCCGAGGTGGAGACGGGATTTGAACCCGTGTACACGGCTTTGCAGGCCGTTGCCTCGCCTCTCGGCCACTCCACCGAGGTGCCTCCGACATGCATGGTGGCAGCTCCGAGCGGACGACGGGATTCGAACCCGCGACCCTCACCTTGGCAAGGTGATGCGCTACCAGCTGCGCTACGTCCGCTTGTCTCCGGCGTTAACCGGTGACGGATGAGAACTTTAGCCGAGTCCGGGAACGGTTGCCAACTCGGGGCCAGCCCCGGCGCGCCCCGCCCTCACCGAGCCACCCCCAGCGCCCCCGCGCCACCCGCGCCACCCCCGACGCAGTTTCTGGGATTTAGTGGCCTCGCAGCTCGCCGAGGCCACTAAATCCCAGAAACTGCGCTCACCCCAGCTCGAGGGGACAGCGTGCGGGTGGTGAGGTGAGGAACTCGGTGCGCAAGCTTCCTAGGAACCTGGATAGGAGCACTCGGGGCATGCCTGGCAAGAGGGAAAAACTGTCCGTCTTCCGACTCTCTTGGTGTGAATCAGCCGCAGCGGTAACTGTTTGTGCACGAACGGATAGGTTACGGTAGCGGCGTGACGAGACGTGCCGCCGAGATCCGCCTGGATGCCCTGTTGCGCACGGCCTGTGACGTGATCACGGAACGAGGGCTGGCCAACACCCGCACGGCCGACGTGGCGCAGGCCGCCGGGGTCAGCCAGGCACTGGTTTTCTACCACTTCGCCACCAAGGAACGGCTCCTCGCCCAGGCCTTCGAGTACGCGGTGGAACAGGACCTCGCCCGGCTCGACGCCGTGGTCCGGTCGTCCGGCTCCCCCCTGGTCAAGCTCCGCAGGATGCTCAAGCTCTACACCCCGACCGGCCGGTCGACCTCCTGGCCGATGTGGATCGACGGTTGGTCGGAGTCCCTGCGTACCCCGGAGCTGGAGAAGCTCTCCCGCCGGCTGGACCTGCGCTGGCGGGAGGATCTCGCAGCGGTGATCAGCGACGGGGTGCGCGAGGGCATCTTCGAGTGCGCCGACCCGGCCGGCGCGGCCTGGCGGATCAACGCGGTGATGGACGGCCTCGCCGTTCAGTTCGCGGTCCACGAACGGGTGATCTCCCGCCGCCAGTTCGCCGAGTGGATCCGGCTGGCGACCTCCCGCGAGCTGGGGCTGGATCCGGCCCAGCTCGACTGGTCCGCCCCGGCACAGGAGCGTTCCCGCCGGGCCGAGCAGCCCCAACCACAGCCCGACGGCGTGGGCTGACCGCACCAGACCGCCTCCCGCCCACCGAAGCCACCGCCTGCGCAGCGCGACACGGGGGTCAGCCGGAAGTCTGCGCGGGGGTGCCGGGTGCCGGCTGGCCCAGGCGTTTCCGCAGCCGGGCCCGGGCCGGCGGGTGGACGTTGGCCAGGTCCAGTTCGCCGCCGTAGTGGGCGAGCACCCGGCGGTCCATCACCCGCCGCCACACGGGCGGCAGCAGGGCGGCGACGATCATGGTGGCGTACCCGGCGGGAAGCTGCGGCGAAGAGCTGAAGCTGCGCAGCGTCTGGTAGCGGCGCAGCGGGTTGGCGTGGTGGTCGCTGTGCCGCTGGAGCTGGAAGAGGAAGACGTTGGTGACCGTACGGTCGCTGTTCCAGCTGTGCCGGGGGTCGACCTTCTCGTACCGGCCGGCCCGGGTGTGCCGCCGAGCCAGGCCGTAGTGCTCCAGATAGTTGACCACCTCCAGCAGGGAGAACCCGAAGACGCCCTGAAGCAGCAGGAAGGGCAGCACGCCCGGCCCGAACGCGGCGACCAGGACGGCGAACAGGACGACGGTCATCGCCCAGGCGTTGAGGATGTCGTTGCGGTACGTCCACGGGCTGCGGCCCCGGATGCGGAACCGGGCCGTCTCCAGCCGCCAGGCCGACCGCAGGCCGCCCCAGACGGTACGCGGCCAGAACGCGTAGAAGCTCTCCCCGAGCCGGGAGCTGGCCGGGTCCGGCGGGGTGGCGACCCGGACGTGGTGGCCCCGGTTGTGCTCGACGTGGAAGTGCCCGTACCCGGTCGGGGCGAGGGCCACCTTGGACAGCCAGCGCTCCAGCCGCTCCCGCTTGTGACCCAACTCGTGGGCGGTGTTGATGGCGATGCCGTCGACCACGCCAAGGGTGGCGACCAGCCCGGCCGCGCCGAGCGGGTGCAGGTCGCCCGAGGCCCAGAGCGCGCAGCCGAGAACCAGTCCGCCGTACTGGGCGGGAAGGTAGAGGTAGGTGAGCCAACGGTAGTAGCCGTCCCGCGCCAGGTTCGGCACCGCCTCCTCCGGCGGGTTGCGCCGGTCGTCGCCGATCAGCAGGTCGACCACGGGGATCACGCCGAAGACCGCCACCGGGGTGAGCCACCAGGCCCACGACCCCGCCCCGCCTCGCCAGGTCAGCCAGGCCAGGAAAGGCAGCGCCGGCACCACCAGCGCGAGCGGCCAGAGCGGCCTGCGCGGGTCGCGCCAGGTGCCGGAAAGGGCTGGTGCTTCGGACGGGACTGTCGATTCGGCACGCGCGGCCATCGCCGACCTCCGATCTCCCGGGTACGCCCCGACTGTGGCACGGGTCACCGCGTTTTACAAGGGAGGAGTTTTTGTAAAGTCGATGCCTGTAGTTATATTGGTCGATCGCGGCCCCACGTCGACGGGCGGCCGGGCCGGCCGGGAGAATCGGCGCGTGTCCGAACTCTCCACAGCCTTCGTGAAGCTGCACGCGCGGCTCGCCCCGGTGACCTTCGTCCCCGAGGTCCGCCTGCACCAGGCCGACGAGCCGATCGGGCTGTGGGAGCTCACCGAGGGCGAGTTCCGCAGCTCCCAGCCGCCGCCGTTCTGGGCGTTCGCCTGGGCCGGCGGGCAGGGACTCGCCCGGTACGTCACCGACCACCCCGAGCTGGTCGCCGGCCGCCGGGTGCTCGACCTCGCGTCCGGCTCCGGCCTGGTCGCCATCGCCGCCGCCCGGGCCGGCGCGGCGGCCGTGCGCGCCGTCGAGGTCGACGAGCGCGCAGTGGCCGCAGTCGCCCTCAACGCCAAGGCCAACGGGGTACGCGTCGACGCCGAGCTGGGCGACATCCTCGACGGCGACGCCGCCGACGCCGAGGTGGTGCTCGCCGGGGACGTCTTCTACAGCGAGGCGATGGCCCGGCGGATGCTGCGCTTCCTGCTCCGGGCCGCCCGGGCCGGCGCCCTGGTGCTGGTCGGCGACCCGGGCCGGGCGTTCCTGCCCCGGGAGCGGTTCCGCGAGCTGGCCGTCTACGACGTGCCGGTGCCGGAGGCGCTGGAGAGCGTACGGGTGAAGCGCACCACCGTGTGGGAGCTGGACCCGGCGCCCCCGGGAGCCGCCCGCTAGGTTGACGTCGTGCTGTTCCGGGGGTGGGGGGACGCCGTCGGCGGGCGGTGGCCGGACGTGGCGACGGTCGTCGACCACGTCGGCGTCGGACACCTGGTGGTGACCCGGCACGCGCTGGTCCGCCAGGTGCTCGCCGACCCGGTGACCTTCCGGCCCGACAACGCCCTGGACGCGGTCACCCCGCTGCCGGTGGCCGCCCTTCGGGTGCTCGCCGGGCACCAGTTCAGGCTGCCGCCGACCCTGGCGAACAACGGCGGGGCGAGCCACCCGGAGATCCGCGGCATCGTCGCCGACGCGCTGCACCCGACCCGGGTCGCCGCGCAGCGGCCCTGGCTGACCGGCCTGGTCCGCGAGCGGGTGGCCCGGCTGCGCGCGACGCTCGACGCGGGCGTACCGGTCGACCTGTACGCCGACCTCGCCGCGGACCTGCCGCTGCTGGTGCTGGCCCGGCTGGTCGAGCTGCCGGACGCCCCGGTCGGCGCGGTGAAGGAGTTCGCCCGCGCGGCGCTGGAGCTGTTCTGGGCCCCGCTCGACGAGGCGCGGCAGCGGGCGCTCGCCGCCGAGGTGGGCCGCTTCCACACCGTGCTGCGGGGGTTCGCCGCCACCGGGGGTGGCCTCGCCGCCCGGCTGCGGGCCGCCGGGCACTCGCCCGACGTGGTCGTCGGGGCGTTGTTCTTCCTGCTGGTCGCCGGCCAGGAGACCACCTCGCAGTTCCTCACCCTGCTGCTGCACCGGCTGACCGGCGAGCCGACGGTGCGCGCCGGGCTGCGCGACGGCAGCCTCGCGGTCGCCGACGTGGTCGAGGAGGGCCTGCGGCTGGAGCCGCCCATCGTCACCTGGCGGCGGGTGGCGGCCGTGGACGCCACGCTGGGCGGGACGGCGGTGCCGGCGGGGACCGGCGTGGTGCTCTGGCTGGCCCGCGCCGGCCGGGACCCCGACGTGGTGGCGGCCCCGGACGAGTTCCGCCCGGGGCAGCGCGGCTCCCGCCGGCACCTGGCGTTCGGGGCGGGGGCGCACCGCTGCGTCGGCGCCCAGTTGGCCCGGCTGGAGGCCGCCGTGGTGGTCGCCGAGGCCGCGCCGCTGCTCGACGGGGTACGCGTCGTCCGCCCGCCCTGGTACCCGGACAACCTGACCTTCCGAATGCCGGACGCCTTCGTGGTCGCCCGCCCCTGACCGCCCTCGCGAGCCGCCTCACCGGCGCACCGGGCTGGCCGGCGGACGACCGGAAGCCGGCGCGGCGGACCTGACGAAGGTGGGGGTGGGTCGTCGCCGATCGACAGCAGCGGGCGGGCCGCCCGGATCCCTACCGTCGATCCATGATCACACTACGTGGCCTGACGAAGCGGTTCGGCCCCACGACCGCCGTCGACGACCTGACCGTCGACATCGCACCCGGCCGGGTCACCGGGTTCCTCGGCCCGAACGGCGCGGGCAAGTCCACCACCATGCGGATGATCCTCGGCCTGGACCGGCCCACCGCCGGCCGCGCCCTGATCGACGGCCGGCCGTACCGGGAGCTGCGGCACCCGCTGCACACCGTCGGCGCGCTGCTGGACGCCGGGGCGATCCACCCCGCCCGGCCCGGGCGTGCCCACCTGCTGGCCACCGCGCGCAGCAACGGCATCGGCCGCCGCCGGGTCGACGAGGTGCTGGCCCTGGTCGGCCTGGACGACCGGGCCGCCGCGAAGCCCGGCAGGACCCTCTCCCTCGGCATGGGCCAGCGGCTCGGCATCGCCGGGGCGCTGCTCGGCGACCCGCCCGTCCTGCTGTTCGACGAGCCGGTCAACGGCCTCGACCCGGACGGGGTGCGCTGGATCCGGCAGCTCACCCGCTCGCTCGCCGCGCAGGGCCGGACGGTGCTGGTCTCCAGCCACCTGATGAGCGAGATGCAGCAGACCGCCGACCACCTCGTGGTGATCGGCCGGGGCCGGCTCATCGCCGACGCGCCCACCGCCGAGGTGATCGCGGGCGGCTCCGCCGCCGCCTCGGTGCGGGTACGCGGCCCGCAGCCGGCCGGCCTGGCGGCGCTGGCCGGGCGGCTGGCCGGCGACGGAGGCGTCGTCGAGGCCGACGGACCGCACGGGCTGACCGTCACCGGGCTGACCGCCGACCGGGTCGGCGACCTCGCGTACGAGCTGGGGGTGGCCCTGCACGAGCTGACCCCGGTGGCCGCGTCGCTGGAGCAGGCGTTCATGGCGCTCACCGACGGCAGCGTCGAGTACGCCGCCACCCCGGCCGACTCCCCCACCACCCACCACCGGATCGAGGCCCGATGAACGCGCAGCCCGCCACCCGTACCGCTCCGACTGTCGGCCCGTTCGCCGGGGCGGTCGCCGCCGAGTGGACCAAGCTGTGGTCGGTGCGGTCCACCTGGTGGACGCTGTTGTCGGCGGTCCTGCTGACGGCCGCCGCCGCCGGCCAGCTCGCCATCTACGCCGCCAACGCCAACACCAACGACGACCCGGCCGACGACCGGGGGATCGTCACCGTCGGCAGCGTCGTCATCGGCTCCCTGGAACTCACCCAGTACGCCGTGCTGGCCATCGGTCTGCTCGCGATCACCGCCGAGTTCGGCGCCGGCACGCTGCGGACCACCCTGCGCTGCACGCCGTCGCGCGGTCGCGTACTGCTGGCGAAGGCCGCGGTGACCGGGGCGGTGACCTTCGGGGCGGGGCTGCTGCTCGGCGGGGTCGGCGCGCTGGTCGCCGGCGCGGTGCTCGGCGAGTGGGGCGACGCCCCGCTCGGCGGCACGGTCCGCGACGTGCTGGCGTCGGCGGCCTACCTGGCGCTGGTCGGGGTGCTGGCGCTCGGCCTCGGCGCGGTGCTGCGCAGCGCGGTGCTGACGGTGATCGTCCTGATCGCGGTGCTGATGATCGTGCCGCTGTCGCTCCAGGAGCCGGGCATCGCCGTGCTGACCCGGATCGCCGACGGCTTCCCGGGCGTCGCCGGGGGCCACTTCCTCGCCGGGGACGCCGACCCGTACCCGCCGGTGGTGGGGCTGCTGCTGCTCGCCGGCTGGGCCGCCGCCGCGCTGGCCGCCGGCCGGGCCGCCCTGCGCCACCGCGACGCCTGAGGATCACGTCTCGACGAGGCCTGCCTCGTGGGCGAGGATCGCCGCCTGCACCCGGTTGCGCACCTCCAGGCGGGTGAAGATGCTGGTCAGATAGCTCTTCACGGTGCCCTCGACGAGGTGCAGGCGGCGGGCGATCTCGGCGTTGGACAGGCCCGCGCCGACCAGGGCGAGCACCTCCCGCTCCCGGTCGGTCAGCCCGGCGGTGCGGTCCCGGGCCGCCGGGCGGCGGGCCATCCGGGCCCCGTTCAGTTCGATCACCCGACGGGCGATCCGCGGCGACAGGTACGCCCCGCCGCCAGCCACCGCCCGCACCCCGGCGAGCAGCTCCCGCGGGTCGCCGGCCTTGAGCAGGAAACCGCTCGCGCCGTGCCCGAGCGCCCGGGCCACGTGGTCGTCCTCGCCGAACGTGGTGAGCATGACCGTGGCCGTGCCCGGCGCCAGCCGGCGGATCTCGGCGGCGGCGGCCAGCCCGTCCAGGCGGGGCATCCGGATGTCCAGCAGCGCCACGTCCGGCCGGTGGGCCCGGACCAGCTCGACGGCCGCCGCGCCGTCGCCGGCCTCGCCGACCACCTCGATGCCGAGGTCCGCGCCGAGGATCGCCCGGACCCCGGCCCGGATCATCGCCTCGTCGTCGGCGAGCACCACCCGCACCGGCCGGGCTTCGCCCGGCACGTCGTCCCATCGGTCCGTCATCGGTCGATCCGCTCCTTGCCCACGAGTCGCCCGTCCGAGAAGCAGAGCCGCCAGGTGGCCTGCGCGAGCGGGAAGTTGCCGTCGGTGTAGTACTCGCAGCCGGGGCCCGCCCCGGCCGGCGGCTCCGCCTGGCGGCGTGGCAGGCCGGTCAGCTCCTGCCGGGCGGCGCCCAGCGGCAGCCGGTCGAAGGTCGCGGCGTCGAGGACCGCGCCCGCCGTGGCGAACGGGTAGTAGACCAGGGTCAGCACCAGCCCGAGCACCACCGGGGCGCCGAGCGCCGCGACCAGGCTCCGCCGGACCCGGCGACGGGCCTCGCGCAGCCGCCGCGCCGCCTCCGCCGACCGCCCTTCGACCGACCGTCCATCCGCCGACCGCCCTTCCACCGGCCGGCTCTCGACCGGCTGTGGCGGTGGGGGGTCGAGCGGCGGGGTGGGCGCGAGCGGGAGGCGGGCCAGCACCGTGAAGCCGCCCGCCGCCCCCGGGCCTGCGGTCAGCGTGCCGCCGGCCAGGCGGACCCGCTCCCGAAGGGCGAGCAGGCCCGAGCCGCTGGACGGCGGGCCGGGCAGCGGGCCGGCCGGCGGCGGGGCGTTGGCCACGCCCACCTCGACCCGGCCGCCGAGGCGGGCCAGGGTGACGGTGACCGGCGCGCCGGGGGCGTACCGGGCGGCGTTGGTCAGCGCCTCCCGGACCACCCGGTGCGCCGCGTGCCCGGCCATCGCGGGCAGGTCGAGGGGGTCGCCGTCCAGCCGCACCGCCATCCCCGCCTCCCGGGCCCGGCCGACCAGCTCCGCGACGCTCTCCCCGGCCGGCAGGGTGGACGCCGGGCCACCGCCCTCCTCCCGGAGCACCCCGATGATCTCGTGCAGCCGCTCGGTGGCCCCGGCGACGCTGGCACGCAGCTCCCCGGCCGCCGTCCGGTGCCGGGCCGGCAGGTCGTCGGCGAGTTCGAGGGCGGCGGCGCGCAGCGCGATCAGGCTCAGCTCGTGGCCGAGGGAGTCGTGCATCTCCTGGGCGATCCGGGCCCGCTCCCGCAGCCGGATCCGCTCGGCCGCGCCGCGCCGCTCCCGGGCCACCGCCTCGACGTGCCGGTCCCCCGCCACCACCAGCTCCCGCTGCTGCCGCCGGTACCGGCCGACCAGCCACGGGAACACCCCGGCGAAGAGCAGCACCGAGGCGAGCAGGAACCAGGTGGCGGCACCGGTGCCGAGCAGTCCCACGTTCAGGATGGTGCCGCCGGCGGCGATCACCCCGAACACCGCCGCGGCGGGGGCCGTGCCGGTGCTGCGCCGTCCGGCCAGGTAGCTGAACACCGGGATGGCGAAGACGAAGTTGCCGTCGAGCAGGGAACCGAGCACGACCAGCACCAGCGCGGGCAGCGGCCGGCGGTGGCCCAGCCGGACGGCGACGGCGAGCAGCAGCAGGGCGCCGAGCCCGAGCGGGACGGTGTGCCTGTCGTACGGCGGCGTGAGCCGGGCGAAGCCGATCGGCGCCGCGACCACCGCCCAGAGCAACCCGTCCCGCAGGAACCCGCGCCGCCCGCCCCGGACGCCGCCACGCCACCGCTCCCACCGCCCCCACCGCATGGCGGCCAGGCTACCGACGCTGGTCGGGCCCGGACACCGACGAAAGTCAGAGGGCCGCCCGACGGCTCGTGGCCGCCCGACGGACGCCGGCCGGGCCGGTGCTCAGCCGCTGTCCTCGGCCCAGGCGCGCCAGTCGTCGAGCACCCCGTACAGCGCCGGGGTGAGCCAGCCCGGGGCGGACCGGCGGAACACCCCCGGGTCCATCGCCCCGGCGCCCGCAGGAAGCGCGCCGAACAGGTTGGGCACCAGATCGGTCAGGTTCGCCCAGTGCACCAGCTCCGGCGTCGCCGGCCAGGCGCCGACCACCACTCCGGCCGGCACCGCGCGCCGCTGGAGCGCCTCGAGGGTCAGCGCGGTGTGGTTGAGGGTGCCCAGCCCGGCGCGGGCAACCACCACGGCGGGGGCGTCGAGCGCCACCGCCAGGTCGGCCACCGTCCAGGGCTCCCCCGAGGGACGCAGCCCCATCGGTACGAGCAGCCCGCCGGCCCCCTCGATCAGCACCAGGTCGTGCTTGTCGGCCTCCTCACGGACGGCGTCGACGACGTCGTACAGCTCCAGCGGCTCCAGCCGCGCCACCCGGGCGGCGGCGAGCGGGGCGAGCGGGTCGGGGTAGCTGGCCAGGGTCCGGCCGGTGAGCGGGGCGGCCAGCCGGGTCACCGAGTCGACGTCGCCCGGTTCGCCGGTGGCCGTACCCGTCTGACCGGGCTTGACCACGGCGACCCGCAGGCCGGCGGCCTGCGCGGCGGCCGTCACCGCCGCGGTCACCACCGTCTTGCCGACCCCGGTGTCGGTGCCGGTGACCAGCACCGGCCCGGTCCACGCCCCGCTCACGACGTCACCTCCACCAGTCACGGAGCGCACTCCACGATCACGTCGAGGGCCCGCTCGAAGTCCGCCCGGGGCACCCCGGCGCTGATCGTCAGCCGCAGCCGGGACCGGCTGTCCGGGGTGGACGGCGGGCGGAAGCAGCCGACGGCCACCCCCCGGGCGGCGCAGTCGGCGGCCCAGGCGGTCGCCGCCTCCGGGCCCGGGGCGGTCACCGACACCACGGCGGCGTCCGGGGCGGAGACGGTCAGCCCGGCGGCGCGCAGCCGGCGTACGGCCTCCGCGGCCCGCTCGGCCAGCTCGGCGCGCAGGTCGTCGCCGGCGCGGGCCAGGTCCAGCGCGGCACGGACCCCGGCGGCCACGGCCGGCGGCAGGGCGGTGTCGAAGATGAAGGTCCGGCCGGTCTCCACCAGGTGCCGGACGAACTCGGCCGGCCCGGCGACCACGCCCCCCGCGCCGCCCAGCGCCTTGGACAGGGTCGCGGTGACCACCACGTCCGGCTCGCCGGCCAGCCCGGCGGCGGCCACCCCGCCCGCGCCGGCCGGGCCCGTGACGCCGAGCGCGTGCGCGTCGTCGACCAGCAGCAGGGCGCCGTGCCGGCGGGCCACGGCATGCAGCTCCGCCAGCGGGGCGAGGTCGCCGTCGACGGAGAAGACCGACTCGGTGACCACCACGGCCGGGCGGCCGGGCGCGGCGACCAGCGCGGCGGCCACCGCCGCCGGGTCGGCGTGCGGGGTGACCACGGTCTCCGCGCCGGAGATCCGGCAGCCGTCGATCAGCGAGGCGTGGTTGTGGGCGTCCGAGACGAGCAGGGTACGCGGCTGCGCCAGCGCCCGGACCGCGCCGAGGTTGGCCAGGTAACCGGAGGAGAAGACCAGGCTGCCGTCGGTGCCGAGCCAGTCCGCGAGGGCGGCCTCCAGCCCGTGGTGGACGTCGGTGGACCCGCGTACCAGCCGGGAGCCGGTCGCGCCCAGCCCGTACGCCGCGAGGGCCCGCCCGGCCGCGGCGGTGACCTCGGGGTGGGTGGCCAGGCCGAGGTAGTCGTTGCCGGCGAGGTCGACCACGGCGTCGCCGGCGGCCCGGGGGCGCAGCCGGCGGGTCAGTCCCGCCTTCGCCCGCAGCTCGGCACGGCGGTGCAGCACCGCCAGCCAGTCCGCCACGCCACGCTCCCCACGTCCGCCGATCCCGGCCGTCCGCCACGGCCGCCTACGCCCGGGCGAAGCTACCACCCGCGGCCCTCGGCCCGGCGTGGCGCGGCCCCGGCACGCGGGACCGCCAGTGGTCCCGAGCGGGGGACGTACGGAAGCGGGCAGGGGGTGGCCGGGGGCCACCTGGGCGTGCTCGGCGCTTCTCCGGGTCGGGGTGGCCTTGTAGGGTACGAGCCATGCCAGAGATCCTCGACCAGGCCCGAGAGCAGGTGCTGGAGAACGGCGTCGGCCTCGACGAGGCCGGTGTCCTCGCCGTGCTGAACCTGCCCGACGAGCACCTCCCCGCCGCCCTCCAGCTCGCGCACGAGGTGCGGATGCGCTGGTGCGGGCCGGAGGTCGAGGTCGAGGGCATCGTCTCGCTGAAGACCGGCGGCTGCCCGGAGGACTGCCACTTCTGCTCGCAGTCCGGCCTGTTCACCTCGCCGGTCCGCTCGGTCCTGCTGGACATCCCCTCCCTGGTGAAGGCGGCGAAGCAGACCGCGGCGACCGGGGCGACCGAGTTCTGCATCGTGGCCGCCGTTCGTGGCCCCGACGCCCGGCTGATGAAGCAGCTGCGCGAGGGCGTCGCCGCGATCAGGGCCGAGGTCGACATCCAGGTCGCCGCGTCGCTCGGCATGCTGAGCCAGGAGCAGGTCGACGAGCTGGTCGACATGGGCGTGCACCGCTACAACCACAACCTGGAGACCTGCCGCTCCTACTTCCCGAACGTCGTCACCACCCACTCCTGGGAGGAGCGGTGGGAGACGCTGAGGATGGTCCGCGAGTCCGGCATGGAGGTCTGCTGCGGCGGCATCCTCGGCCTCGGCGAGACGGTGGAGCAGCGCGCGGAGTTCGCCGCGCAGCTCGCCGCGCTGGACCCGCACGAGGTCCCGCTGAACTTCCTCAACCCGCGCCCGGGCACCCCGCTGGGCGACCGTCCGGTGGTCGAGGGCAAGGACGCGCTGCGCGCCATCGCCGCGTTCCGGCTGGCCATGCCGCGCACCATCCTGCGGTACGCGGGCGGCCGGGAGCTCACCCTCGGCGACCTGGGCACCCGGGAAGGCCTGCTCGGCGGCATCAACGCGGTCATCGTCGGCAACTACCTGACCACACTGGGCCGGCCGGCGACCGACGACCTGGCGCTGCTGGACGACCTGAAGATGCCGGTCAAGGCCCTCTCCGCGACGCTGTGATGCCGACGCCGATGACCACGACGCGGGTGTGGTGCGACCGGTGCGGGGAGCCGGCGGACGCCGGGGGTCACCCGGCGTGCCGGGCGGCGCGCGAGCTGGAGCCGCCCCGGTTCTGCGCGCACTGCCGACGGCGGATGAAGGTGCAGGTGCTGCCGGTGGGTTGGGCGGCGGTCTGCGTCGAGCACGGCGAGCTGCGGGGCTGAGCGCGATGCCGACGCTGAGGGGCAGGGCGGTCACGCTTCGACCGGCGACGGACGCCGACGTGCCGGTCCTCGCGGCGATCCGGTCCACGCCCGAGGTGCGGCGCTGGTGGCGCGGCGGCGACGACCTGACCGGGGCCGTGCGCGCCGACCTGGCCGACGACGTGCTGACCGTGTACGCGATCGAGCACGACGGCCGGGTCGTCGGCGCCATCCAGTGGTACGCCGAGAGCGACCCCGACTACCGGCACGCCAGCCTCGACCTCTTCCTCGACCCGGAGGTACGCGGCAGCGGGCTGGGCGGGGACGCCGTCCGCACCCTGGCCCGGCATTTGATCGACGACCACGGCCACCACCGGCTCACCATCGACCCGGCGGCGGCCAACACCCCCGCGATCCGCGCGTACGCGAAGGTGGGCTTCCGCCCGGTCGGGGTGCTGCGCCGCTACGAGCGCGGCGAGGACGGCCGCTGGCACGACGGCCTGCTGATGGACCTCCTCGCCGGCGACCTGGCCGACTGATCCCGGACGCCCCGGAAACACGCCGAATCTTGGACACCTGCTGTTCCCCGGCGACGGTAGGTGTCCAAGGTCCGGACGGGTACACCCCGCACGGCCGGACGGGGCAGACGGGTGAGCGCTGGGTGGGCAGGGTCATGGGATGGTGTCCACGTTTTCCGACGACCGCGAGGACCCGCTCGGCTGGCTGGCGTTCGCACAGTCCGGCGTCCTCACCACCGCCCAGGCGACGTGCCTGCTCGGTCCCGGCGTCGTCCGGGGACGGGTGCGATCCGGCCGGTGGCGCTCGGTCTGCCGGGGTGTCCTGCTCACCGGCAACGGCCGGCTGACCCGGGACCAGCAACTGTGGGTGGCGGTGCTCGCCACCGGCCCCCGCGCGGTGCTGGCCGGGGCCACCGCGGCGGCCGAAGCCGGTGTGCGGGGGCTGCGACGGGAGCCGCTGCACGTCCTGGTGCCGGCGACCCGCCGGGCCGGCCGGACGGTGCTGCGGCGGCTGCCGGTCGACATGGTGGCGGTGGTGGTGCACCGCACGTCGGTGCTGCCGCGGGCGCATCTCCAGATCGCCCGGCCGCCCCGGACGACGACGGCCCGCGCCCTGGTCGACGCCGCCGGCTGGGCGCGCACCGTCGACGAGGCCCAAGCGGTGCTGGCCGCCGGCTGTCAGCAGCGGCGGGTGACACCGGAGGAGATCCGGGCGGTGGTCGACGCACTCCCCCGGGCCCACCGGCGTCACCTCGTCCACCGGGCCGTCGACGACATCGCCGGGGGGCGCGGAGGCACTGTCGGAGATCGACTTCCTGCGGCTGTGCCGGCGACACGGCCTGCCCCGGCCGGATCTCCAACACCGGCGCACCGACGCGGGCGGGCGAACCCGCTGGCTGGACGCGTACTGGCGGGAGTGGGGGGTGCACGTGGACGGCGGGCGACCGGATCCTGCGCTTCCCCGCCTGGCTCGTCCGCGCCCGCCCCGACAAGGTCGCGGACACCCTCCACCGCGCCCTGCTGGCGGCGGGCTGGCACCCCGGAACATGAATCTTGGACGGTTCCCGTCCCGTGGGACTGAATAGTCCCGTGGGGGCGGGAACCGTCCAAGATTTCAACAACGCGGGGTCAGGCGATCGTGCAGGGGGAGCCGTTCAGGGTGAACGCGGTGGGCTTCGGGTTGGTGCCGGTGTGGGTGCCGTTGAAGCCGAAGCTCGTGGACGCCCCCGGTGCGAGCGCCCCGTTGTAGGAGAGGTTCGAGGCGGTCACGGCGGTGCCGGTCTGGGTGACGTTCGCCGACCACGCCTGGCCCGCCTGCTGCCCGGCGTTGGGGAAGGCGAACGCCAGGGTCCAGCCGGTGAGCGCCGTCGTGCCGGTGTTGGTGATCGTGATGTTGGCGGTGAACCCGGTGCTCCAGTCGCTGGTCGCGTAGCCGACCCGGCAGGACCCGGTGGGCGTGGTCGGGGTCGGCGTGGGGGTGGGCGTCCCGGTGGTGGTCACCGTGACGGTGGGCGACGGGATCGACGGGTTGCCGGCGGCGTCCAGCGCGACGACGTAGAACGCGTACGCGGTGGCGGGGGTCAGCCCGGTGACCGGGTGGCTGGTGCCGGTGACCGTGGCGATCGCGGTGTCCACCGGCCACGTCTTGCGGTAGACCCGGTAGCCGGTGACGCCGACGTCGTCGGTGGACGGCCCCCAGCCGAGGGTGAGCCCGGTCGGGCCGACGGCCGACGCGGTCGGGGTGCCGGGCGCGGTCGGCGGGGTGGTGTCCGGGCCGCCCCCGGCGGGGGTGACCACCGGGACCGTCGGCGAGGACGTCGAGCGGTTGCCGGCGCCGTCGCGGGCGTTCACCCAGAACCGGTAGTTCCGGGCCGGGGCGAGCGACGAGACGGTCAGGCTGTTGGTGCCGCTGCGGTGCAGCACCAGCGCGTCGCTGCCGACCGTCTCCTGGGTGATCTCGTAGCCGGCCAGGCCGCTGCCCCCGGTGTCGGTGGACGCGGGCCAGGTCAGCGTGACCGAGGTGGGGGTGAGCGCGGACGCGACGGGGGCGCCGGGCGCGCTGGGCGGGGTGGTGTCCGTGGGCGTCGAGGTCGGCTCCTCGCCCCAGACCCGGGTGGTCCCGGCGTACAGCGGCACCTTGCGGTTCGGCCCGGCAATCACCTGGTACGACGGGTCGTTGGTCGGGTCCCAGGTGCCGCCCTCCGGCACGCCGACCTTGAACTGGACCTCCATCCGGTGTTGCGACTGACCGGCGGGGGCGATGGTGTGTCCGGTGCAGTCCACCTCGACGTACCAGATGTCGCCGCTGTACTGCTTGGCCGTGGCCGGCGACGGGCAGCCCTGGGTGTAGCCGGGGGTGACCTGCACCGGGCCGGTGCCGTCGGGGCGGAAGTAGTAGCGGAACTTGCCGTTGGTCAGCGCCCGCGCCGGGAACGCCGACTTGTTGTAGATGATCGCCTTCAGCCCGGTGGCGCGGGGCTCGGCCTGCATCACCGTGGTCTCCACGGTCAGCTCGTCGAGGTCCGGGGCCGAGGTGCCCGGGAAGCCGGCGAGCGGGGTGCCGCCGTACTCGGAGGAGAGCCGGGCGAGCGCGGAGGTGAAGCCGGCGTTGTAGTCGGTGGCGACCTCGTTCATCACGTAGTCGGACCGGCTGTCGGTGTACGCGTCGTTGGCCGCCGAAGGGCCGCCGACCAGCGCGCCGTGGAGCACGTGCCGGGTCTCGGTGGGCACGGTCTGGCTGTCCCACCAGGAGCCGTGGGCGGTGCGGTGGTGCGGATTGCGCGGCGAGTTGGCCCCGAACCCGATCACGTAGCTGGAGCTGCGCGGGTTGTCGCCGAGCGCGTAGTTGATCTGCCGTACGGCGAAGTCGTGGTAGCGCGCCTTGCGGGTGGCGTCGGTGGTCCGGTCGCTGTAGACCAGCGCGGCGAACGAGGTGTTCGCGGCGTACCGCAGCGCGCCCCAGGAGTCGAGGACCGCCATCCCGCCGGGCGAGTAGTTGACCTTGGACCCGTTCACCCCGACGGTCCACCAGTCCAGCCAGCGGTTGGCGTCGTCGACGTACTTCTGCTTGCCGGTCAGGTTGGCCAGCAGCACGTACGCCCCGAACTGCTTGTTGTCCCAGGCGATGGTCCACTTGTAGGACCGGGTGGTGGTCTGGTTCTCGGTGCCGAGCTTGTCGTACTCGCTCTCGGCCTTGGCCAGGTAGCCGGCCTCGCCGGTGGCCCGGTGCAGCCAGATCGCGCCCCAGACCAGCTCGTCCTGGTACCCGCTCCACGAGCGGTAGAAGCTGGTCGCGTCGGTGATGCACTCGTGGTAGTTCTTGCGCACCGTGTCGGCGAACGTGTAGAGCTGCCTCGCGTGCCCGAGCAGCTTGTCGGCGTAGGCGGCGTCGGTGGGCCGGAACACCATCGACGACGCGGCCATCGCGGCTGCCGTCTCCCCCGCCAGGTCCGCGCCGCCGCAGCTCGCATCGATCTTGTACGCGGGCCGCGCCATCGGCATCACCTCGGCCGGTCCCCACCACTTGTGGTCGTCGTCGCCCTTGCCGACCTGCCCGTAGAGGACGTTCGGTGCGGGGTGCGCCTTGACGAAGTAGTCGTTGACGAAGCGCAGGTTGTTCAGCAGCTGGGTGAGCTGCCCGGACGCGGTGTACCCGGCGCGGTACTCGACCGCGCCCCAGGCCAGCATCGTCGCGCTGAACGCCATCGGGAAGCCGAACTTCACGTGGTCGCCGGCGTCGTACCAGCCGCCGGTGAGGTCCACGCCGACGTCGGAGCCGTCGGTGAGCGCGGAGTCGCCGCGCCAGGAGACCCGGTTCCAGGCCGGCTTCCTCCCGGACTGCTGGGCCTCGTAGAAGAACAGCGACTTCTGCAACGCCTCGGCGTAGTTGAAGGCGGGCGCGGCGGCGACGGGGGCGGCCTGCGGCGCGGCGACGCCCGCGGCGAGGCCGGCGGCCAGGGCGGCACCGGCGGCGAGCAGGCGCCGCAGCCAGGGTCGACTGCGGCGGGCGGGCCGCGGCGGGTCCCCGGCGGGCGACGGCGGCCGGGAGGGCCGGATCGGGTGGCGCATGTGCGGGCTCCTGACGGACGGCGCCCCGGCGGCGCCGACCGGACGCGGGACGGGCGTCGGGCTCGGGTCGGCGTCGCCACCGGCGGCGGGTGTGGTGGGGGCCAAGGGGGCACGGGAGCGCTCCCATGGATATCCGACAATGTATCGAGCGGATCGCGTCATTGGGAAGACCCGCCGCCACCACCGACCCGGCCCGAAGGACGTGAGGCGGGCGATCGCGCGGTCGACTCGCGTCCTGGGATACGAACGTACTGTTGCCGTCCGCGCATCGACACGGGACAGTACGGCCACCAGCGGTGCCATCGATGCCGCCGCTCCCCGGTTAACCCTGAGGAGATCCGATGGCTCTACGACTCGCCGACGGCACCGCCTGGGCCGAGACCCTCGCCCGCGCGGTGGCCGCCACACCCGAGGCCTTCGGGCCCGAGGCGGACGGCGCGACCACCCTGCGCAACCTCGTCGAGGGCGACTGGCGGGCTGGCGGCGTACCACACCCCGTGCGCACCCCGGTCGACAACACGGTCCTGGTCAACCT
This sequence comes from Micromonospora sp. CA-111912, assembly GCF_050948415.1. NCBI lineage: Bacteria > Bacillati > Actinomycetota > Actinomycetes > Micromonosporales > Micromonosporaceae > Micromonospora > Micromonospora sp. CA-111912. The sequence goes on along the minus strand of NZ_CP192007.1, from coordinate 1,905,068 downwards.
GCCCCGGCTGGACGCCGACGCCGCCCACGCCGCGGTCGCCTTCGCCGCCCACGCACACCGCGACTGGGCGCGGACCCCCCTCGCCGAGCGGAAGGCCCGGGTCTCCGAGGCCCTGGACGCCCTCACCGCCCACCGCGACCTGCTCGCCCTGCTGCTGGTCTGGGAGATCGGCAAGCCGTGGCGGCTGGCCTGCGCCGACGTGGACCGGGCCCTCGACGGCGTCCGCTGGTACGTCGGTGAGATCGACCGGATGCTGGCCGACGGTCGGGAGCCGCTGCCCGGCCCGGTCAGCAACATCGCGAGCTGGAACTACCCGATGAGCGTGCTGGTGCACGCCGAGCTGGTGCAGCTGCTCGCCGGGAACGCGGTGATCGCGAAGACCCCGTCCCAGGGCGGCGCCGTCTGCCTCACCGTCGCGCACGCGCTGATGCACCGCGCCGGGCTCCCCGCCACCCTGCTCTCCGGCGGCGGCGAGGAGCTGTCCGAGGTGCTGGTGCGCGCCCCGGAGATCGGCGCCGTCGCATTCGTCGGCGGGCGGTCCAACGGCGGAAAGGTCGCTGCCGCGCTGCTCGACTCCGACAAGCGGCACTTCATCGAGCAGGAGGGCCTCAACGCCTGGGGCATCTGGGGCTTCTCCCAGTGGGACCTGCTCGCCGGGCACCTGAGGAAGGGCTTCGAGTACGGCAAGCAGCGGTGCACCGCGTACCCCCGGTTCGTGGTCCAGCGCGACCTGGTCGACGAGTTCCTCGACATGTACCTGCCGGTGGTTCGCTCGATCCGATTCGGCCATCCACTCGCGGTGGACGAGAACTGGCGGGCCGGCGACCCGCTGCCCGAGCTGGACTTCGGCCCGCTGATCAGCGGGGCCAAGGCCGACGAGCTGCGGCGCAAGGTCGACGAGGCGGTCCGCGGCGGCGCGGTCCCGCTGCACCGGGGCAAGCTGACCGGGGCTCCGCTCCTCGACGGCCAGGACACCTCGGCGTACGTGGCCCCGTCGGTGCTGCTCGCCCCGCCCGGCCGGTCCCGGCTGATGCACGCCGAGCCGTTCGGGCCGGTCGACACGATCGTGGTGGTGGACACCACCGACGAGTTGCTGGCCGCGATGAACGCCTCCAACGGCGCGCTGGTCGCCAGCCTCGCCTGCGACGACGAGGAGCTGGCCGGCAAGCTCGCGCTCGACCTCCAGGCGTTCAAGGTCGGCATCAACAGGCCGCGCTCGCGCGGCGACCGGGACGAGCCGTTCGGCGGCCGGGGCGCCTCCTGGAAGGGCGCCTTCGTCGGCGGCGACCTGTTGGTGCAGGCCGTCACGGTCGGCGGCGAGAACCGCCTCTACGGCAACTTCCCCGACTGGACGGCACTACCGCCGAACGCCTAGTGCCTCGTCTCTGGACGTTGACCGGGCACGGCATCCGGAATCCGCCCCTGGTCGCGGGACGCTGATCTGCTCCAACAGCCTCATTTCCGACCCTCGGGCCGCAGGCCGTGGACAAGTAGGCACAGCAGACCCCATGCTATGCACGCAGAGAGAGCAAAACATGACCATACGTGCACCCCAGCCTGACATCAGACGCATGCCGGTCAGACCCCTAAGAGGATCCCCATGCCGCCAGTTCTGTTCTACGCAGCTGACCTCATAGCGATTGGGCTACTGACCTTCGGCGTCTACCTTCCCCGGCACCGTCGTCGCGACCTGGTAGTCGCGTACCTGGGGGTCAACGTCGGAGTGCTCGCTGTCGCCGCCTCGCTGGCGACCAGCACCGTAGGTGCCGGCCTGGGGCTGGGACTCTTTGGCGTGCTGTCCATCATCCGGCTTCGCTCTGCCGAACTGGACCAGGAGGAGGTGGCCTACTACTTCTCCGCGTTGGCGCTGGGTCTGCTCGGCGGACTGGGTGCGGAGGTCGGCACGTTGGCCTTCGTGCTTATGGGCCTGGTCATCGCCGTCATGTACCTTGCCGGGCACCCGAAGCTGCTCCGTCGCCACCGCCAGCAGACGATGATGCTCGACTCGGCGTTCACCGATGAACCGACACTCATTCGGCACCTCGAAAGCCTGCTCGGCGCTACCGTGCGAAAAGTAACCGTCCAACGCGTCGACCTCGTCAACGACACCACCCTGGTCGACGTACGGTTCACGGTGGCCAAGGGCCAGCGGGCCGCGATTGGCGACCACGACAAGGTGGCTGCCACCATGCCCGGCGCGCTGCGTGGTGCTCGACCGTGAGCGGCATCGACGCAGCCACCGCGTTCCCTGCGCTTGCCACGCTCCACCCGATCGACCTCGAAGAACTCCTCTGCCGAGCGACGCTGCAGACGCGGGTCGACCGCAAGTACGTGCTACCCCTGGCATCGGCCGGGGTGTTCCTTGCCGGGCTGGCTCGTACGGCTCGCATCCTTGAAATCGACAAGCAACGCTGCTTCGGGTACGAGTCGCTCTACTACGACACCCCGGAGCTGACCACCTATCTTCTGGCTACGCAAGGACGACGGAGACGGTTCAAGGTCCGACGACGCGTCTACCTGGACTCCGGCGTCTCCTACCTCGAGGTGAAGACCTGCGGCATCCGTGGCAACACGGTGAAGCAACGACTGCCGTACGGTGCCACCGTCTCGGACGAGCTGACAGGCGAGGACCGCTCCTTCGTCGCTGAGGTGCTGCGCAAGGCGGGCATCAAAGACGCGCGCTACGACGCGTTCTGCCCGACCCTCAGGACCAGCTATCGCCGCAGCACGCTCTATCTGCCCGACTCGAACAGCCGGATCACCGTCGACACCGACGTGACATGGGCGCTGCGCGACGACACGCGACTGAATCTCACGGGGGTTTCGATCATCGAGACCAAAGCCGCAGGCTCCGCCGCAGTAGCCGACCGCCAACTGTGGGCCCTCGGGCATCGCCCCTGCCGGATATCCAAGTACTGCACCGGGCTCGCCTCGTTCCGTGACGACCTGCCATCGAACAAGTGGCGGGTCATCATGCGCCGACACCCGGCCCTTCGCCCGCATGACGGATAGACCCCACGCCGACGAACACCCCATGCACTCCACAGCGGAGCAGGCCTCAACCGGCCGCGCTCGCGCGAGTACCGCAGCTACCCCGCCCCCTGAGCACGGTCACGGCCGCCCGTCGGGCCGGTCACGGGCTACCGGCCCCGGGCCGACACCACTGGCGGACCCGTGGCGGCGACGAGCGCCAGCGTGACGGGCGGGGCGCGCAGGGGCCCGCCGCCCGTCGGCGGGCCCCTCCCGCCGCCGCGCCGCCGATACCATCGCCCGATGGCGATGATCTCGCAGGTCTCGGTAGGAGTGTCCGACTGTGAGCGGGCGGCCCGGTTCTGGGCCGCCGCCCTGGGCTACGCGCGGCGACCGCCGCGCTATCCGGGCGACGAGTGGATCGTGCTCGCGCCGCCGCCCGGCGTTCCCGGCCCGGCGCTCGCGATGGACCTCAGCGAGAGCCGGGTCGAGGAGTTCCCGCGCGTCCACCTGGACCTGACCGCTGGCGGCCGGGATCTCGACGGCGAGGTGGAACGCCTCGTCGGGCTCGGCGCCCGGCGGGTCGACTGGCCGCACTACCCGACGCAGCTCGAACCGGGAGCCTCGCCGTACGTCGTGCTCGCCGACACCGAGGGCAACCGCTTCTGCGTCTCGGGCCGGCCCCGCTCGGCGTAGCCGGACGGCCCGGCCGTTGCCGGCGCAACGGGCGCCCCGCCTACCGGCCCTGGGCCGGCACCGCCCCGGGCACCCTGGCGGCGACGAGCGGCACCGTGACGGTGACCAACGAGCCGTCCCGCTCCGTTGCCGTCGGGCGGGCGAGCCGGGTCAGCGTGCGCAGCATCGGCGCGTTCTCCGCCTGGACGTGCAGGTGCAGGGCCGCGAGACCGGCCCGCTCGGCGTGGCCCACCAGCCGGCGCAGCAGGGCCGTGCCGAGCCCCCGCCGCTGCCACTCGTCGCTGACCAGCAGCGCCACCTCGGCCTCGTCCCCCTCGGCGAGCAGGTTCGCCATCGCGACGACCGACTCCGCCGCCCCGCCGGAGCCGGTCGTGGTCGCGACGAGGGTCAGGCCCTGGGTCGGCTCCAGCAGCCGGCGCAGCCGGGCCGGCGCGGGAAGTGCCGCCCCGCCGAGGTACCGGCGCTGCCGGGTCCGCGCCGAGCAGCGCCGGTGCAGCTCCAGCACGCCGGCCAGGTCGTCGGCGCCGGCCGGACGGACGACCAGCTCGGCGCCGTCGGGCAGGACCAGGGTGACCCGGTCGGCGGCCCGGCGGGCCGCGGTCGCCGCGAGTTCGGCGAGCGCCTGGGCCCGGGCGTACTCGGCCGGGGTGAAGGTCGGCGCGACCCGGCTCAGCTCGTACGACCCACCGGTCGGGTCGGGCAGCGCCATCGTGGTGCCGGTGATGCCGCCGCCGACCGGGGTGGGTCGCCAGGTGACCTCGTCGGCGCCGAGCAGGGTGCGCAGCACCTCCCCCGTCGCGTCCGGGTCCCGGACCAGTCGGGTGGCCAGGCCGAGCACCCGGGTGGGCTGGTCGGCCAGGCCGCGCGCCTCACTGCGCGCCACCCAGCAGTCCCGCCCCCGGCCCCGTTCCACGGCGGCGACCAGCTCCGCCTCGTCGAGCGAGTCGGGTGCGTCGACGAGGAAGTCGTCGACCGCTCCCACCTCGGTGGTGTGCACCTGCACGGTGAGGATGTTGACCCCGCGCAACGCGAGGCTCGCCGTGAGCACCGACAGGTAACCCGGTCGGTCGTCCACGGTGGCTCGAATCCGCCACAGCGCCATGATTGTCTCCCTTCCCCGTCCACGACGATGCCGGGCCGCTGTTGCCGCTCCGTTGCCCGGCGGTGAAGACCCGGGAACCGCCGCATGACCCAGGGCCCCGCACCGGGGCCCGGTCGCTCAACCGCCGGCCACCACCGGCGGGGCACCCACCAGGTCCAGCCGGTCGCCGAGGATCACCGCGCTGGCCCGGACCAGTTGGGTGAGGCGGTCCACCTCGGTGGAGTGGAACGCGGCGGGGGTCAGCATCCCGGTCTGGTCCCGGGCCACCACGAGCACCAGGCCGGCCCGGCCGAACGGCGCGATCGCGTAGTGGGTGCCGTCGGTGCTGGTCAACGCGCGGGCCCGCAGCGGGGTGACCTCGGGCAGCACGGGCGGGACGGGCGCCCGCCAGCTCGCGTGCGCCACGGTGGCGTCGCCGCCGGCCGCGCCCGTGCGCGACGCCCAGTCCAGCGGGACCACCGCCGCCACCGCCCAGTCCGCCGCGAGCAGCCCGGGCACGGCGTCGACCAGGGTGGCCAGCCCGTCGGCCGGGTTGCCGGCGACCTGGGCCAGCAGCTCGGCGTCCTGCCCGGTGGTGGTCGGCGCGCCGATCGCCCGCCAGACGCCGTCGACCCGGACCCCGGGGATGGCAGCGAGGCCGGCCAGCAGCCGCTCCACCCGGGCCGCCCCCGGCCAGACCACGGTGAAGTCGTCGACCGCCCGCCCGCCGAGCCGTTCCAGGACGACGACCTGGACGATGTCGGCACCGGAGACCCCGAGTGTGCGGGCCACCTGACCGAGGGTGCCGGGACGGTCCGGCAGGGTCACCCGAACTCTCAGCAACATGGTCGTCCCTCCGCTGGACGGGCCGGCATCTGACGGCCGGCAGGCTGGGAACCAGCCTGCCGGTTGACCATTTCGCCCCTGTTGCCGCGGCATGTCCCCGGGGAAAAACCCGCCTTGACAGGACGGCTGAGGTGCCATCAACTATTCGGATGACTGATCCGGCCGTCGCCCACGTGGGCAGCGGGGCCGGCGCGGGTGCTCCGAGAGGGCTGGACCTCGACCGGCTCACCGCGTATTTGGGCGCGCGTCGCCCCGAGCTGGCCGCCGCGCCGTTGCGGGCCCACCTGATCGCCGGTGGCAAGTCCAACCTGACCTACCTGCTCCGCTCCGGCGGGCACGAGGTGGTGCTGCGCCGGCCCCCGCTCGGGCACGTGCTGGCCACCGCGCACGACATGGCCCGGGAACACCGGATCATCTCCGCGCTCGCCCCGACCGCCGTGCCGGTCCCCGAGGCGCTGCTGTTCTGCCCCGACACCGACGTGATCGGCGCGCCCTTCTACCTGATGGAGAAGGTCGACGGGGAGGTGTTCCGCAGCCGGTCGCAGACCGACCCGCTGACCGACGGGCAGCGGCGCGACCTGGCCACGGCGATGATGGACACCCTGGCCGCCCTGCACACGGTCGAGCCCGCCGCGGTCGGGCTGGCCGACTTCGGCCGCCCCGAGGGCTTCCTGGGTCGGCAGGTCCGGCGCTGGGCCGGCCAGCTCGACCAGTCCCGCAGCCGTCCGCTGCCGGGCGTCGACGAGCTGCGCGACGCGCTCGCCGGCTCCGTCCCCGAGGGCGCGAACGCGGGCCGGATCGTGCACGGCGACTACCGGTTGGACAACCTCCTCGCCACCGTCGGCACCGGCGCGAACGCACCCGCCCCGGCCGCCTCCGGGGCCGCGACCGGCACCGACTCCGCCGAGGAGGCGCACGGCACCCTCGGGGCCCCGGTGTCGGTGCGGGCCGTGCTGGACTGGGAGATGGCCACCCTCGGCGACCCGCTGGCCGACCTCGGGCTCCTGCTGACGTACTGGACCGTGCTCGGCGACAGCGACGCGGCCGTCGACAACCCGGTCGCCGACGGGCTCGGCCCGCGCGCCGGCTTCCCCTCGGGGGCCGAGCTGATCGACCGGTACGCCGGCCGCAGCGACGTCGACGTCGGCCCGCTGCACTGGCACGTCGCCCTGGGCTGCTTCAAGCTCGCGGTGATCTGCGAGGGCATCCACTACCGGCACACCCTCGGGCAGACGCTCGGCGGGGGCTTCGACCGGATCGGCGAGTTGGTGGCGCCGCTGGTCGAGCACGGGCTGCGCGCAGTCAGGGAGAAGTGATGGACTTCCAGTTCGACGCCCGCACCGAGAAGCTGCGCGCGCGGCTGACCGCGTTCCTCGACGAGTGCGTGTACCCGGCCGAGGCGGTGCACGCCGAGCAGGTCGCGGCGGCCGGCGACCCGTGGTCGCGGTCGCCCGTGCTGGAGGAGCTGAAGGCCGAGGCGCGCCGGCGCGACCTGTGGAACCTCTTCCTCCCCGACCCGCGCTACGGCGCCGGGCTGACCAACCTCCAGTACGCGCCGCTGGCGGAGCTGACCGGGCGCAGCCCGCACCTGGCCCCGGAGGCGGTCAACTGCGCCGCCCCGGACACCGGCAACATGGAGCTGCTGGCGGAGTTCGGCTGTGAGGCGCAGCGGGAGCGCTGGCTGAAGCCGTTGCTCGACGGCGAGATCCGCTCGGCGTTCTGCATGACCGAGCCGGAGGTGGCCTCCTCCGACGCCACCAACATCGCCACCCGGATCACCCGTGACGGCGAGGAGTACGTGGTCGACGGCCGCAAGTGGTGGTCGTCCGGGGCGATGGACCCGCGCTGCGAGATCTTCATCGTGATGGGCAAGACCGATCCCGACGCCGACCGGCACCGCCAGCAGAGCATGATCCTGGTGCCCCGGGACACCCCGGGGGTGACCGTGCGGCGCGGGATGACCGTGTTCGGCTACAGCGACGCCTCGCACGGCGGGCACGCGGAGATCGACTTCACGGGCGTCCGGGTGCCGGCGGAGAACCTGGTCGGGGCCGAGGGCACCGGCTTCGCCATCGCCCAGGCCCGGCTCGGCCCCGGCCGCATCCACCACTGCATGCGGCTGATCGGCATGGCCGAGCGGGCTCTGGAGCTGCTGTGCCGCCGGGCCAACCAGCGGATCGCGTTCGGCCGGCCGCTGGCCGAGCAGGGCGTGGTCCGGGAGTGGATCGCCGAGTCCCGGGTTCGCATCGAGCAGGCCCGGCTGCTGGTGCTCAAGACCGCCTGGCTGATGGACACCGTCGGCAACAAGGGCGCGCACACCGAGATCCAGGCCATCAAGATCGCCACCCCGGCGATGGCGGAGTGGGTTATCGACAAGGCCATCCAGGGGTACGGCGGCGCGGGCGTCAGCCAGGACACCCCGCTCGCCGCCCTCTGGGCCCAGGCTCGCACCCTGCGCCTGGCCGACGGCCCCGACGAGGTCCACCGCTCGTCCCTGGCCAAGCGCGAACTTCGCCGCTGGCTCTGAACCCGCACACCCCGACGCCCGGGGCGGCGGGCGGCGGGGCGCGGGGTCAGGCCGAGGCGCGGCGGACCATGTGGGTGTCGAGGAGGATGTGGTTGGCCGGCAGGTCGTCGCCGCGGATGCGGGCCACCAGCAGGCGGGCCATCTGCCGGCCCATCTCCTCGACCGGCTGGAAGACCGTGGTCAGCGGCGGGTCGGCCTGCCGGGCCACCGGTGCGTCGTCGAAGCCGATCACCGCCACGTCCTCCGGCACCCGCCGGCCGGCCTCGCGCAGCGTCCGCAGCGCGCCGAAGGCCATCAGGTCGGAGGCGACGAAGACCGCGTCGAGGTCGGGGCAGACCTCCAGCAGGCGGCGCATGCAGGCCGCCCCGCTGCCCTCGCTGAAGTCGCCGTACGAGATCAGGTCGGGGTTGAGCCCGGCCCCGGTGGCCTGGACCGCCTCCCGGTAACCGGTCAGGCGGGCCACGCCGGCGCCCATGTCCTGGGTGCCGGCGATGGTGGCGATCCGCCGCCGCCCACGGGCGAAGAGGTACTCCACGGCGTGCCGGGCGCCGCCGACGTTGTCCACGTCGACGTAGTACGCCGGCTGCGCGCCCGGTTGCAGCATCCGGGCCGGCCGACCGCCGAGCACGGTCGGCAGGTCGCGCTCCTCCAGCAGGGTGGGCAGCGGGTCGGCGTCGTGCAGGGAGAGCAGCAGTACGCCGTCGACGTGCTGGTTGGTCAGGTGGTGCTCGACCCGCTCCCGCTCGATCGGGGACTGCACCATGGCCAGCCAGAGCTGCAGGGGCGTCTCCAGCAGGCCGGAGCTGACCCCCCGGACGATTCCGGCGAAGAAGGGCTCGGTGAAGACCCGGTCACCGGACTCGGAGACGACCAGCGCCACCGAGTCGGTCCGCTGGGTGACCAGTGCCCGGGCCGCCCGGTTGGGCACGTACCCCAGCTCCGCGATGGCCTGCTGCACCGCGGCCCGGGCCTCGGGGCTCACCTGGGGAGAGCCGTTCACCACCCGGGAGACCGTGCCGCGCCCGACGCCGGCGCGGGCGGCGACCGCGTCCAGGGTCGGACGCCCGAGCGACCGCGTGCGCTGCGTTGTCATTTCTGCTCCTCCGACATCGGGCGGCCCGGCGCGCCCCGCCGTCGGGGGTGCGCCGGGTCCGCCCGTCACTGGCTGGCCCCCGCCTATTGTGCGGCCAGACCGTTGCGTCGGATCACCTCGGCGTACCACCTGGCGCTGGACTTGGGGATGCGGGTCTGGCTGCGGTAGTCCACGTACACCATGCCGAAGCGCTTGGTGTACCCCCAGGCCCACTCGAAATTATCCAACAGCGACCAGGCGAAGTAGCCCCGTAGGGGCACCCCGGAGTCGATCGCGGCGTGTGCCGCCCGCAGGTGGGAGTCGAAGTAGGCCAATCGGTCGACGTCGTCCACCTGACCGTCGATGACCGCGTCGACGAACGCCGACCCGTTCTCGGTCACGTAGAGCGGCAGGCCGGTGTACTCGCGGTGCACCCGCTCCAGGGTCTCCACCAGCCCGGGGGCGTCGATCTCCCAGTCCATGTCGGTAACCGGGAACCCCCGGGTGACGAACCGGACGTCCTCGCTGCCCGGCCAGCAGCTCGGCGCCCGCGGGTGGTCCCGCGACCGCTCCCCCTCGGCCGGGGCGGCGGCGACCACGTGGCGGCTGTAGTAGTTGATCCCGACCAGGTCGAGCGGGGTCGAGATGGTCTCCAGGTCGCCGTCGCGCACGTGCCCGAAGTCGGTGACCGCCGCCAGGTCCGCCCGGAGGTCTTCGGGGTACGCACCGCGCAGCACCGGGTCGAGGAAGAACCGGTTGGCCAGCCCGTCGATCCGCCGGGCCGCGTCCACGTCGGCGGGCGCGGTGCTGGCGGGATCGACCGGGTAGAGGTTCACCGTGATGCCGAGCTGGGCGTCCGGGCGGGCCGCCCGCAGCGCCTGGACGGCCAGGCCGTGGCCGAGCATCAGGTGGTGCCCGGCCCGGACCGCGTCCGCCCCGTCGGTGCGCCCGGGCGCGTGCACGCCCGAGCCGTACCCGAGGAACGCCGAGCACCACGGCTCGTTGAGCGTGGTCCAGTAGCGCACCCGGTCGCCGAGCGCGTCCGCGACGAGCCGCGCGTAGTCGGCGAACCGGGCCGCGGTGTCCCGGGCCGGCCAGCCGCCGGCGTCCTCCAGCGGCTGGGGCAGGTCCCAGTGGTAGAGGGTCAGCCAGGGCTCGATGCCGTGGCCCAGCAGCTCGTCGACCAGCCGCCGGTAGAAGTCGAGCCCCTCGGGGTTGGCCGCCCCCGAGCCGCCGGGCTGCACCCGAGGCCAGGACACCGAGAACCGGTACGACTTCAGGCCCAGCTCGGCCATCAGGCGCACGTCGTCGGGCATCCGGTGGTAGTGGTCGCAGGCCACGTCGCCGGTGTCGCCGCCGACGGTCCGCCCCTGGGTGTGGCTGAACGTGTCCCAGATCGACGGGGCGCGTCCGCCCTCGGTGGCCGCGCCCTCGATCTGGTACGCGGCGGTCGCGGCGCCCCACAGGAAACCGGGCGGGAAGGACGGTGCCGGGCCGTGGTCGAGGACGCCGACGGCGGGCGGGCGGGTCGGATCGTTCACGACTTGACGGCACCTTCCATGATCCCGCCGATGATCTGGCGGCCGAACAGGACGAACACGATGAACAGCGGGAGCGTGGCGATCAACGTGCCTGCGAAGATCTGCGAGTTGTCGGCGAAGTACGCCGTGTTGAGGCTGCGCAGCGAGATCTGCACGGTCGGGTTGGCCGGGTCGGCGAGCACCACGAACGGCCAGAAGAACTGGTTCCACTGCTCCATGAAGGTGAGCAGGCCGAGCACGGCCGCCGCCGGCCGCAGCGCGGGGACGACGACGTGCCAGTAGACCCGCCAGGTGGAGCAGCCGTCCACCCGGGCCGCCTCGATAAGCTCGTTCGGAACGGCCTGCTCGGCGTACTGGCGCATCATGAAGATGCCGAAGCCGCCGATGAGGAACGGCACGGTGACCGACGGCATGGTGTTCAGCCAGTCGAGCTTGGCCATCAGGATGTACAGCGGCAGCACGCCGAGCTGGATCGGCACCATCATCGAGGCGAGGATGACCAGCAGCATCGCGTTCTTGCCGCGGAAGCGCAGCTTGGCGAACGCGAAGCCGGCCAGGGAGCCGAAGAAGACCGTGGCGACGGTGATCGTCCCGGAGACCAGGAACGAGTTCATCAGCCCCTTGACGATGTTGGCGTCACCGTTCTCCAGCACCCGCTGGATGTTCTCGCCGAGCTTGCCGCCGGGCAGGAACGGCGGCGGCCAGGAGTTGGCCGCGTCGTTCGTCCGGGACGCGATGACGATCATCCAGTAGAACGGGAACAGGGAGAGGATCACGCCGAGGACCAGCCCGACCCAGGTCAGCGGGGTGGCCTTCCAGAGCCGGTCGGCCTTGTGGGCGTCGCGCGGCGCCTTCGGGGTCGGGCGTACGGGTGGGCGGAGCGTCGTGGTCGTCATCTGGCGCAACCCTCACTTGTCGGAACTGATGCGACGGGCGAGCAGGTAGTTCACCAGCGACACCAGCGCGATGAGCAGGAACAGCACGAGCGCCACGGCGCCGGCGTACCCCCAGCGGAACCGGGTGTTCATCACGTCGAGCAGGTACATGGTGATGGTCTGGAACTGCCCCTCGGATCCGCCGGAGATGCCCCCGGAGCCACTGGTGAACAGCAGCGGCTCGGTGAAGAGCTGCAACCCGCCGATGGTCGAGATGATCAGCGTGAAGATGATCGTCGGGCGGAGCTGCGGAATGGTGATCGACCAGAACTGCCGGCGGCGGGACGCCCCGTCCAGCGACGCCGCCTCGTACATGTCCTTGCTGATCGACTGCATGGCGGCCAGGTAGATCAGGGCGTTGTAGCCGACCCAGCGCCAGTCGACCATGGTCGAGATGGCGAACCAGGAGGCGAGGCGGTTCGCCCGCCAGTCGATCGGGCCGAGGCCGACCAGGTCGAGCAGCCAGTTGATCAGGCCGAACTCCTTCGCGTAGAGCATCGAGAAGATCAGCGCGACCACGGCGGTGGAGGTGATGATCGGCATCGCGATGGCCATCCGGAAGAAGGTCTGCGCGCGCAGCTTCCGGTTCAACGCGTTGGCCAGCACCAGCGCCAGCAGCAGCTGCGGCACGGTGGAGAGCGCGAACATGCCGAACGTGTTGACCACCGCGTTCCAGAACTGCGGGTCCTCGGTCAACAGCTCGACGAAGTTGTCCAGGCCGACGAAGCTGATCGTGGCGTTCAGCGGCGACCGGTCGGTGAGCGCGATCCAGACGGTGTAACCGATCGGGTACGCGCTGAAGACGACGAAGATCGCGAAGAACGGCAGGACGTACAGGTACGGGGAGTACTTCAGGTCCAGCCGGGTGAGGGAGGCCAGGCGGCGGCGCGCGGCACGGGCCCGGCGGGCGGGGTCACCACCCCCGCCGGGGGGCGCTGCGGTGTGGAGGTCCAGGCTCATCGACGGTCCTTCTCGTCGGTCGGCGCGACCCGTCGCGCGGGCGACGCCGGGGGCTTACCGGCCGGCCGCGCGGGCGGCGCCGGGGCTTACCGGGCACCGCGGGCGGCGCCGACAGTCGCACTGTCGACGCCACCCACGGTCGGTTCAGCCGGTCACTTACCGGCGGCCGCGCCGTTCTTCAGCGCCGACTCCCACTGCTCGCCGGCGGACTTGCCCTGCTCGACGGCGCGCAGGGTGTTCTCCACGGCCGTGCGGACCGCGTTGTTCTTCGGGCCGAGGTAGACCGGCTTCAGGTCGGTCGCACCGGCGGCGAAGATCTTGCCGACCGGGGCCTTGCTGAAGTACTCGTTGGTCGAGTCGGCCACGGCCGGGTCGGTCAGGGCCTGCGGCGACGAGGGCAGGTTGCCGACCTTCTTGAACGCCTCGGTCTGGCCCTTGGCGCTGGTCAGGAACTTCGCCAGCGCGGCGGCCTCCTTGGCGTGCTTGCTGGCCTTCGGCACGGCCAGGAAGGAGCCGCCCCAGTTGCCGCCGCTGCCCGGGGCCTTGGCGACGTCCCACTTGCCGGCCGCCGCGTCACCGGCCTGGCCCTTGATGACACCGGTCATCCAGGCGGGGCAGGCGATGGTGGCGAAGGTGCCGTTCTTGAAGCCGGCGTTCCACTCGTTCGAGAACGACTGAAGGTTGTTCGACAGGCCGGCGGAGATCATCTTGGTGGTCAGGTCGTACGCGGTCCTGACGTCCGCGTTCTCGCCGATGACCAGCTTGTTGCTCTTGTCGTAGTAGGTGTAGCCGGAGCCGGAGCCGGCGGTCTGCATCAGCACGACGTTGTAGAAGTTGGTCGCCGAGTCGACGAACTTGTGCTTCTTGTCGGCGGCGGCGAACTTCTGGCCGGTGGCGATGAACTCGTCCCAGGTCGGCCAGAGGGCGCCGACCTGCTCGCGGTCGGTCGGCAGGCCGGCGGCCTTGAACAGGTCGCTGCGGTAGCACAGCGCCATCGAGCCGACGTCGGTGCCGAGGCCGAGGACCTTGCCGTCCGGGGTGGTGCCCTGCTCCCACTTCCACGGCAGGAAGTTGCCCTTGATGTCGTTCGCGCCGTGGTCGGCCAGGTTCACGAACTTGTCGGACTGGGCGTAGAACTGCACGATCGTGCCCTCTTCGAGCGCGACCACGTCGCCGGCGCCGGAGCCCGCGGTGATCTGCTGGGTCAGCCGGGTGTTGTAGTCACCGAGGCCGAGGCCCTTGCCGCGCTCCTGGATCTTGACGTTCGGGTGCTCCGCTTCGTACTGCTTGTAGAGCTCGTCGTAGCCGAAGCCCTGGTCGCCGAAGACGTCGACGACCAGGGTGACGGGGCCGTCGCCGCTGCTCGTTTCCGACGAGTCGTCGCCGCAGGCGGAGACGGTGGCGATCACCGCGACGGACGCGAGCGCGATGGCCGCGAGCCGCCGACGACGGATTGGGACGCTCATCCGAGACCCCTCTTTCAGTGGTGAGGCTGTGTCGTGTGGTGGGGGTGCTGTGCAGTCGCGCGCCGCCGAGGACGGAGCCTGCGGAGGACACCCGGCGTGCTCGAAAGAGATCCGCGACACACGACGGGAGCGCTCCCATGAGATTGCCGGCGAGTCCGAGAGGTGTCAATGAGTCTATGGGAGCGTTCCCATATCGTTACCGCCGTGTTTCGCCCCCACCACGCCGGGCCGCCAGTTGGCGGATCCTGCCGGGCCCTGCGCCGCCCCGCTCTTCCCCGGCATAGGCTGCCGGCATGATCTGCCGAGCCTGCCGGGAGCGGCGGCACGACGACTGTCCGGGCCGAAAATGGTGCGACTGTCAGCACCGCACCCCCGAGCCCACCCCTCCGGTCACCGGTCCGCCCGGCGAATGAGCGTCGCAAGCCCGATCTCCCGGCTGTGGCCGGCCCCGTCGCCGTCGCCGCTCGACGACGCGGAGCTGACCGCCCTCTACGGCCGGGCCGCCGGTCCCCGCCTGCGGGTGAACTTCGTGACCAGCGTCGACGGCGCGGTCACCGTGGACGGCTACTCCGCCGGGCTCTCCGGCGAGCCGGACAAGCGGGTGTTCGGCCTGCTGCGGATGCTCTGCGACGGCCTGCTGGTGGCCGCCGGCACCCTGCGGCACGAGGGCTACGGCGCGGTACGGCTCAGCGGGCCGCGCCGGGCCTGGCGTCGCGCGCAGGGGCTGGCCGAGTACCCGACGCTGGTCGTGGTCTCCGGCTCACTGGACCTGGACCCGGCGCAGGCCGCGTTCGCCGACGCGCCGGTGCGGCCGGTCGTGCTCACCCATGCCGCCGCCGAGGCGCCCCCCGGCCTGGCCGAGGTGGCCGAGCTGGTGCGCTGCGGGACCGACCGGGTGGACCTGGTTGCCGGTCTCGCCGAGCTGCGCCAGCGGGGCCTCGGCCAACTCCTCTGCGAGGGCGGGCCGCACCTGTTCGGGGCGCTCACCGCAGCCGACCTGGTCGACGAGGTCTGCCTCACCGTCGCGCCGCTGCTCGCCGGGGCGGGTCCGGGCCGGATCACCGCCGGGGACCCCGGCCCGCACCGGGAACTGCCGCTGCGGCACGTGCTGGCCGCCGCCGACGGCACGCTGATGCTCCGGTACGCCCGGGACGGGGCGCCCGCCCCGGCCCCGTAGCCCGGCGCGTAGCCCCGGCGGTGTCCGCAGTGTCGGCAGGGGTGATGCCTCAGCCGGGACGCTGGTTGACGGGTCGGCGGCCACCCTGGGCGGGGGTGGGCCCGGTCGGGCAGTTCATCTTCCGGATGCCCTCCTTGAGAACGAACAGTTCCCGCCGGACGACCGCATCGCCCCTGGCATCCAACTCGTACCCCTCTATCCAAATCCACCCCGGCCGCCAGCGGACGAAGAGGAACAGGGCTGACGAGCGGCCCCGCGGACGACGCGGCCCCCACCATCGGGGGCGGCCCTTCTCAGTCCTCCGATGAACCGGTCAGGCTAGGGCCGTGTCGAAGTCATCGGCACAGCCGCCCTTGGGTGGCGAGGATGTGCGCGGTGGCGTCGGGGTGCACGGCAGCCTGTCGTGGCGTGATCGTCTGCTGATTTGTGAGACGACACGCCGGCCGGGTTCTCCAAAATCAGCAGACGATCGTGAAGTCCCACCCCAAGGGGCGGAAGCGCCGACGCTGACGTCGTCGTCGCCGTCCGGCGGGCAACCCCGCAGCGCCCCCTTTGCTCTGCTGCCCCCGGCGCAACGCTCGCGAAGCGTGACGATGCTGCCGACCTCTAGTGCCGGCACCCGACCCGAAACGGCTGCGCAACGCTGGCGCTGGTGCTGCACGGCAGTGCTGGTGTTGCGGTGACGGCAGCAGAGCAAAGGGGCGAGGTGGCACTACCCGCCCGACACCCCAGCCGCTCGGACGGCCGGCCCGCTGCCCCACCTCACCCGCCCAAACACGACGGCCAGGGCATACAACATGATCAGGGTTTCGCCGCAATCCATCGATCAAGCCGCGGCTACCACGCTTACTCCCATAACGGTGGATGTCGCTACGGGGCCCTGGCCCACCTGCCTGCTCCCTACAGTCGACGCGTGGACGCGTGGACAGCGCAACTGGCAGCGGCAGGTACCGCGGCCAGCCCGGCGGCGGACGGCTCGCTCGCCACCGTCCGTGCCTGGACGGGCGCGCTGCGCCATGATGTCGGGCGCGGCGGGTGGCGTCCGCCGCGTCGCGTGGCAACCTGTCGCATCCCTCGGGCAGGATGCACCCCGTGGGCCTTCACCGAGACGACCAGCCGACCGGAGCGCGTGGATGACCGACGACGAGTTCGACGGCCCCGGCGAGGGGGTCGGCCGGGTGCTCGGCACCGCCGACGCCACCCCGCTGACGTTCTGGACGGCCGTGGCCCCCGGCAGCTATCTCCAGCTCGACGACGTGGTGGTGACCCGGCGCGAGATGCCCGACCGGGAGCCGGTGACCATCGCCGGGGTGGTGACCCAGGTGCGGGCGCGGCACGAGGGCGCCCAGTTCGACTCCGACGTCTTCGCCATCGCCGACGGCACCCTGCCGGCGATGGTGCAGGAGGCGGCCGAGATCACCACCACCCGGGTCGACCCCGAGGTCTACGTCCCGCCGACGCCGGGGGCCGTGGTGCACCGGGCCGAGGGCGACGCGCGGGCCCGGGCGCTGCACTTCGACCGGATGGAGCGGCGGATCCCGATGGGGATGGGCCGCGACGGGGTGCCGGTCTACCTCAACGCCGACTTCCTCGACGGCAGTCGGGGCGCGCACGTCTCCATCTCCGGCATCTCCGGGGTGGCCACCAAGACCAGCTTCGCCACCTTCCTGCTCTACTCGGTCTTCCGCTCCGGCGTGCTCGGCGGGGACGCCGTCAACGCCAAGGCGCTGATCTTCAACGTCAAGGGCGAGGACCTGCTGTTCCTCGACCACCCCAACACCCGCCTCGACGACGCCACCCGGGCCGGCTACGCGAAGCTCGGGCTGGACGCCGGCGCCTTCCCCGACGTGCGGGTCTACGCCCCGCCCCGGGCCGGCGACTCCTCCGGCACGCCGGACGTGAGCAGCCGGCTGACCGGGGTGGACAGCTTCTACTGGACGCTGAGCGAGTTCTGCGCCGACCGCCTCCTGCCGTACGTCTTCGCCGACGCCGACGACGAGCGCCAGCAGTACACGATGGTCGTCCACTCGGTCGCCGCCCACCTGGCCCGCTACGCCCAGCCCGCCGACGGCGGGGTGAGCGTCGACGGGGTCCGGCTCGGCTCGTACACCGACCTGGTCGACCACATCGTCGAGCAGCTCAACGACGACGAGACCCGAAGCGACTGGGCGGGCAGCGCGGTCGGCCTGGGCACGGTCAACGCGTTCGCCCGGCGGCTGATCGGCAGCAAGAAGGACCTGGGCCGGCTGATCCGGGGCGACCTGGCCACCCGCCGCCCGCACTCGATCAACACCGCCGAGAGCGCCCAGGTCACCGTCGTCGACCTGCACAACCTGCCCGACCGGGCGCAGCGCTTCGTGGTCGGCGTGACGCTCAAGAGCGAGTTCGAGCGCAAGGAGAAGTCCGGCACGGCCAAGCCGCTGCTCTTCGTCGTCCTCGACGAGCTGAACAAGTACGCCCCCCGGGAGGGCTCCTCTCCGATCAAGGAGGTGCTGCTGGACATCGCCGAGCGGGGCCGCTCGCTCGGGGTGATCCTGATCGGGGCGCAGCAGACGGCGAGCGAGGTGGAGCGGCGGATCGTCACCAACTCGGCGATCCGGGTGGTCGGCCGGCTCGACCCGGCCGAGGCGTCCCGCCCGGAGTACGGCTTCCTCCCACCCGCCCAGCGGCAGCGGGCGCTCCTGGCCAAGCCGGGCACGATGTTCGTCAACCAGCCGGACATCCCGGTCCCGCTCTGCCTGGAGTTCCCGTTCCCGGCGTGGGCCACCCGCGTCTCCGAGGCCGGCCGGGCGCCCTCGGAGACGCTACGGTCGATCACCGGGGCGGCCGACCCGTTCGCGGTGGTCGGCTCGGGCGGCGGCGCCGACGACGACATCCCGTTCTAGGGGGCGAAAGACCCGTGAGCGCGAGGAACGCCCGAGCGAAGCGAGGAAGCCCCGCAGTCGCGAACGAAGGGCCCACACGGTGAAGATCCTGCACACCTCGGACTGGCACGTCGGCAAGGTGCTCAAGGGGCAGTCCCGGGCCGAGGAGCACAAGCAGGTCCTCGCCGGGGTGATCGACGTGGCCCGGCAGGAGCAGCCGGACCTGGTGATCGTCGCCGGCGACCTGTACGACACGGCCGCCCCCACCCCGGAGGCGACCCGGCTGGTCACCCGGGCGCTGACCGCGCTGCGCCGCACCGGCGCGGACGTGCTGGCCATCGGCGGCAACCACGACAACGGCCAGGCCCTCGACGCGCTGCGGCCGTGGGCCGAGGCGGCCGGCATCACCCTGCGCGGCGGGGTCCGGGAGAACCCGGACGAGCACGTGATCGACGGGGTCACCGCGAGCGGCGAGCGGTGGCGGGTGGCCGCGCTGCCGTTCCTGTCCCAGCGGTACGCCGTCCGCGCCGTGGAGATGTACGAGCTGACCGCCGCCGAGGCCACCCAGACGTACGCCGACCACCTCGGCCGGGTGCTCGGCCGGCTGACCGAGGGCTTCACCGAGCCGGACCGGGTGCATCTGGTCACCGCCCACCTCACCGTGGTCGGGGCGACCACCGGCGGCGGCGAGCGGGACGCGCACACCGTCCTCGGGTACGCCGTCCCGGCGACGGTGTTCCCGGGCACCGCGCACTACGTGGCGCTGGGCCACCTGCACCGGTCGCAGCGGGTATCCGGCCCCTGCCCGATCCGGTACAGCGGCAGCCCCCTCGCGGTGGACTTCGGCGAGCAGGAGAACATCCCGTCGGTCACCATGGTCGAGGTGACGGCGACGAGCGCGGCGCGCATCCGCGAGGTGCCGGTCCCGGCGGCCGTGCCGCTGCGCACGGTACGCGGCACCCTGGCCCAGCTCGCCGAGGTCGCCCCGCCGGAGGGTTGGCTGCGGGTGTTCGTCCGGGAGCAGCCCCGGGCCGGGCTGCGCGAGCAGGTGCAGGAGCTGCTCCCCCGGGCCCTGGAGATCCGGATCGACCCGGAGCTGGTGCCGGCCCCCGGCAGCGGGACGCGCACCGCCCAGCGGGCCGGCCGGTCACCCCGTGACCTGTTCGCCGACTACCTGGACAGCAAGGGGCACGCCGACTCCGAGGTCCGGGAACTGTTCGACGAGCTGTTCGAGGAGGCGGATCGCTGATGCGCCCGATGCGGCTGGACATGGCGGGCTTCACCGTCTTCCGCGACGAGACGACCGTGGACTTCACCGACGCCGACTTCTTCGCCCTGGTCGGCCCGACCGGCTCGGGCAAGTCGACGGTGCTGGACGCGATCTGCTTCGCCCTCTACGGCACGGTGCCCCGGTGGGGCGGGACGCGAGGGCTGGCCAACGCGCTCGCCCCGTCGGCCACCGAGGCCCGGGTCCGGCTGGTCTTCGAGTCGGCCGGTGACCGCTACGTGGCGACCCGGGTGGTCCGCCGGGACGGCCGGGGCAACGTCAAGACGGCCAACGCCGGGTTGCAGCTCATGCCGCCCGGGTTCGACGTGACCAAGCTGGACACCGGGCTCAGCCCGGAGGACCTGGGCGAGGTGGTGGCCGGCACGCCGGCCGAGATGGAGCGGGCCGTGCTGGAGGCGGTCGGGCTGCCGTACGAGCAGTTCACCAGCTGCGTGGTGCTGCCGCAGGGGCAGTTCGCCGACTTCCTGCACGCCCGGCCGGCGACCCGGCAGCAGATCCTGGTCAACCTGCTCGGCCTCGGCGTCTACGAGACCGTGCAGAAGCGGGCCACCGAGCGGGCGGGTCAGGCCGACGCGAAGCTGGAGGCGGTCGACCGGATGCTCGGCGGGCTCGCCGACGTCGACGACGCGGCGCTGGCCGACGCGCAGACCCAGGTCGGCCGGGCGCACGAGCTGGCCGAGGCGGTCGCGGCGGCCGTACCGGAACGGGAGCGGGCCCGGGCGGCGGCGCGGGACGCGCACGCGGCGCTGGCCGCCCTCGACGCCGAGCTGGCCGGGCTCGGCGCGGTGCGGCCGCCCGACGGGGTGGCCGAGGTGGCCCGGGCGGTGGCCGCCGCGCGGTCCGGCGCCGACGAGGCGGCGGCCGGGGTGGCGCTGGCCGAGGAGCGCGAGGAGAAGCTGCGCGGGGAGCTGGCCGGCGCGGGCGACGAGAGCACGCTGCGGCTGCTGCTCAAGGCGCACGCCGACCGGGACCGGCTGGCCGGCGAGGTCGGGTCGGTGGCCACGGCGGTGACTGCGGCGCAGCGCGAGCACGACGCGGCGGTGGCCGCGCTGGCGGCGGCGCGGTCGGCGGCCGGGCGGGCCGAGGTCGAGCTGGACGCCGCGTTCCGGGCGCACGAGGAGGCGAAGGCCACCGACCAGGCGGTGGCGCTGCGGGCGCACCTGGTCGACGGGGCGGCCTGCCCGGTCTGCGAGCAGGTGGTGCCCCGGGTGCCGGCGGTGCCGGCCGGATCGGCGGTGGCCAGGGCCACCGCCGCCGGGAAGGCGGCCCGGGCGGCGACCCAGCAGGCGCAGCAGGCGGTGCAGGAGCGCGACGCGGCGGCCCGGGACCTGGAGCGGGTGCTGCTACGCGCCCGGGCCCAGCACGACCAGCTCCGGGGCCGGCTGGCCGAGCTGGACGACCAGCTCGCCGGGGCCGCCGCCCCCGAGGCGCTGCGACACGACCTGGCCGAGCACACCCGGCTGCGCCGGGAGCTGGACGAGGCTGCGGGCGGGGTGCGGGCCGGCCGGGACGCCGCCCGGCGGGCCCGGGCCGCGCTGGAGGCCGCCGAGGAGCGGCTGCGCGCCGCGTGGTGGGACTTCGACGCGACCCGGGACGGGCTGGCCCGGTTCGGCCCGCCGGCCGCCGACCGCGACGACGTGGCCGCGGCCTGGACGACGCTGACCGAATGGGCCGACGCGCAGGCGCGGCGGCGGCGGGCGGACCGGGTGGGGCTGGCCGAGGCGGTCGCCGCGGCGGAGGCCGCCGCCGCGGCCGTGGAGGAGCGGATCGGCGGGGTCTTCGCCGCCGCCGGGCTGGCCGCCGGGGACGACCCGGTGCGGGCGGCCACCGTCGCGGTGGAGCGCGCCGAGGCGGCCCACCGGCGGCTGGTGGAGCGCCGCGAGCAGGCCGCCGAGCTGCACGGGCAGCGGGCCGGCCACGAGCAGCAGGCCCGGGTGGCCCGGGCCCTCGCGGGGCACCTGCGGGCCAACAACTTCGAGCGCTGGCTGCTGGCCGAGGCGCTGGACCTGCTGGTCGACGGCGCGTCGGGGATCCTGCGTGAGCTGTCCGGCGGCCAGTACGACCTGGTGCACGACAAGGGCGAGTTCTTCGTGGTCGACCACCACGACGCGGGGCTGCGGCGCGGGGTGCGCACGCTGTCCGGCGGGGAGACGTTCCAGGCGTCGCTGGCCCTGGCGCTGGCGCTGTCGGAGCAGCTCGCCGGGATGTCCACCACGGCGGCGAGCCTGGAGTCGATCGTCCTGGACGAGGGGTTCGGCACCCTGGACGCGGCCACGCTGGACACGGTGGCGGCCACCCTGGAGAGCCTGGCCGCCCGGGGCGACCGGATGGTCGGGGTGGTCACCCATGTGCCGGCCCTCGCCGAGCGCATCCCGGTCCGGTACGAGGTCCGCAAGGACGCCCGCTCCGCCCGCGTGGAACGGACCGGCCTGTGACGGGGCCGACCGGCACTGCCGGGCCGACCGGCACTGCCGGGACGGGGCCGCCGGGCGTGGCGGCCCCGGAGCTGTTCGTCGACGCCTGGGGCCCGGGCTACGGGGCGTCCTTCGAGGCGGTCCCCGGCGGGCCGGCCACGCCGAGCAGGCAGCAGGTCGACGCCGAGGTGGAGCTGCCGGCGGTGGACTGGCGGGCCATCGACGTCCGGGCCGGGGTGCGGGCGCCGGACGTGGTGCTGCTGGTCGACGGGGTGCGCCGGATCGACGCCAGCGTCTGGACGGCCGAGGCCGACGGCGCGTCGTTCCCCGGGGTGGCCGCCTCGTACGCGGCCGGGGTGGTCCGCTGCGACCTGGAGCGGGGCGCGGCCCGGCTCGCCGGAACGCAGGTGCGGCGAGGGCTGTTCACGGCCAGCCCGTCGGCCCGGGAGGTTCGGGCCGGGACGGTGCGCTACCCGGTGCACCGGGTCAGCGGCACCGGTGAGCTGAACAAGCTCCAAGCCGCCGTGCAGGGTCCGCTGACCGCGCTGGAGGTGGAGGTCTCCGGGGCGGCCCGGGTCGACGGGGACCTGCTGGTGGTCGACGGCCCGCTGCGCAGCCGCCGGCAGCTCCCCCGCACCCTCGGCTACGTCAAGACCCAGCACAGCCAGTACCTCGACGCCCGGCTGACCGCCGTGGTGACCGGGCTGCGGGCGGGCCAGCGGTCCCCGGTGTTCCGGCTCGTCACCGCCTGGGGCGGGTACTCCTGGTACCTGCGGCTGCCGGGCGGCGGCGGTGCGCCGTGGGCCGGCATCGTGCGGGTCGAGTGCTCGGCCGAGCTGGCCGAGTCCGAGGCGATCGCGCTGGCCGACCTGTCGCTGGTCACCCTCCCCCGGTTCGCGTCCACCCCGTACAAGGACCCGCGGGCCCCGCAGAACCTGATCCCGATCGCCGGCCTGGAGCGCCGCCTGCGGGCGCTGCTCGGCGACGCCCGCCTGCTGCACCGGGCGCTGACCGCCGCGGCCCGGGGCCGCGGGCAGCACCGCTGATGGGCCGCCTCCCCGCCCGGCCACGGAGCCGCCGCCGGGTCGTCGTCCGGACGGGGCGTCGCTGATGGGGCGCCGCCGGGGTACGGACCGCATCGTGGCGCGGGTGGACACCGGCGAGGCCGAGCTGGTCCCGGACGCGGACCGGCCGCGCTCGTTCACCCTGCTGCTCGACGGCGCCCCGCAGTCACACGTGGACCTCGCCGACCCCACCCACCTGGAGTTCGAGTACGTCCGGCGGCTGGCCGCCGCGCTCGACCTGGTCGCCCCGGCGGGCGCGCCGCTGCGGGTGCTGCACCTGGGCGGCGGCGCGCTGACCCTGCCCCGGTACGTGCAGGCCACCCGCCCCGGCTCGACCCAGCGGGTGGCCGAGGTGGACGCCGCCCTGGTCGACCTGGTCCGCCGGGAGCTGCCCTGGCCGGCCGACCCCCGGCTGAAGGTGCGCGTCGCCGACGCCCGGGCCACCCTGGGGTCCACCAGGGACGGCAGCTACGACGTGGTGGTCGCGGACGTCTTCTCCGGTGCCCGCACCCCGGCCCACCTGACCAGCGTGGAGTACGCGGCGGAGGTGGCCCGGGTGCTCCACGGCGGCGGCTGGTACCTGGCCAACGTCGCCGACGGCCCGCCGCTGCGGCACGCCCGCGCCCAGGTCGCCACGGTCCGCGCGGTGCTGCCCCGGGCCTGCCTGATCGGCGACGCGGCGGTGCTGCGCGGCCGGCGCTACGGCAACCTGGTGCTGGTCGCGGGCCGGGTCGAGCCGCCGGTGCCGGAGCTGACCCGCCGGGCGGCCGGGGACTGGTTCCCCGGTCGGGTGGTGGCCGGCGACGAGCTCGACCGGTTCGTCGGCGGGGCCGCCGTCGTGCGCGACGCCGACGCCACCGACTCCACCCCGCCGCCACCGGGAATCTTCTCCGTCCGCCGGTGACCCGTTGACCCGGTGGCTCCGCACCACCGGGCGACCGGGCCATTGGGGGCCGGGCTGACGTCGTCGGACGCCCGGGGGTCTGCGTGCATGCGGGGCCGTCCGTCCCGGCCGGGGGTCGTGGCAGAGTGTCAGGGGTGACCGAACCCGCCGCCCGCCGGACGCTGCGCCCACCGGCCGGCTACCGGCTGGCCGCCTCCGTCCGGTCGCTCACGTTCAGCACGTACGACCCGTGCGCCCGGATCGCCGCCGGCACGTTCTGGTGGGCCACCCGCACCCCCGCTGGCCCGGCCACCCTCGCGCTGCGCCCGGCCGGCGACGGGGACCTGCTCGCCGAGGGGTACGGTCCCGGCGCCGACTGGGCGGTCCAGCAGGCCGAGGCGGTCGCCGGGCTGCGCGACGACCTCACCGGCTTCGCCGAGCTGGCCGGCGCGCACCCGCTGGTGGCCCGGCTGGCCGCGCGGCACGCCGGGCTGCGGATGCCGGCCACCGGCCAGCTCTTCCCGCGCGTGCTGCGGGCGATCCTGGAGCAGAAGGTCACCGGCACGGAGGCGTACCGGGCGTACTCGGCGACCGTGCGCCACTTCGGCGAGCCGGCGCCGGGGCCGTTGCAGCCGCTGCTGCTGCCGCCCGAGCCGGCGGCGGTGGCCGCCACGCCGTACTGGGCCTTCCACCCGTTCGGGGTGGAGCAGAAACGGGCCGACACGCTGCGCCGGGCCGCCGCCGAGGCCGACCGGCTGGAACGCTGCGCCGACTCCGCCGAGGCCACCCGCCGGCTCACCGCGATCCGGGGGATCGGCCCGTGGACCGCCGCCGAGGTGGCCCGGATCGCGTTCGGGGACCCGGACGCGGTCAGCGTCGGCGACTACCACGTGCCGAACACGGTGGCCTGGGCCCTGGCCGGGGAGCCACGCGGCGACGACGCCCGGATGCTCGCACTGCTGGAGCCGTTCCGGGGCCACCGCGGCCGGGTCTGCCTGCTGCTCGCCGCCGAGGGCGTGCACGCCCCGAGGTACGGGCCGAGAATGCCGATCCGCTCCTTCGCCCGGTACTGATGCCTCCCGCGGCCCCGGTCGCCGCGCGCTGCGTGGCCGGCGTACCGGTCAGGGCCGGGCGCAGAGCCGGCGCAGGGTCCGGCCGAGCCACCAGGCGTACCCGCGTTGGAAGGCCCGGCCCGCCGGCCCGGCCGCGCGCATGAACCAGCGGTCCGGTCGGCTGAACGCGCGCACCTCGAACCAGACGGCACCGGTGTCGTCCCGACTCACCACGAACGCCTCCTCGCCCCGGGCCGGATGGCCGGGCAGCGTGCCGTACCCGAAGCCGGCCCGGCGGGCGTCGTCGGCGGCCCAGACCACCGCGCACGGCGCGGCCAGCCGCAGCGGGCCGACGCCCAACCGGGAGACGACGGTGACCCCGGGCTCGGCCCGGGGCGCGTCGGCGTCGATCCGGATCCCGGCGGCCCGGTGCAGCCGCCAGTCGAGCACCGCCGCGCCGGCCGTGGCGAAGCAGCCGTCCGGCAGCCGCACCCGGTGCCGGACGTGCCGCCAGCCCGCGGGCAGCTCGCCGACGTCGGTGGCTCCGACGTGCGGATAGGTCAGCTCGGGCACCATCGCCGCCTTTCCTGGGGTCCGCGAAACCGCCAGGGTACGGCCCTGCGAGCCGCGCGCCGGCGGTGTGGTGAGCTGGGGTCGTGACCACGCCACCACTGATCACTCCAGCCACCCCCGCCGACGCCGGTGAGATCCTCACCGTGCAGCGGGCCGCCTACGTGACCGAGGCCCAGCACTACGCCGACCCGTTGCTCCCGCCGCTCACCGAGACGCTCGAAGAGGTCCTGGCCGCGCTGGCCGGCCCGGAGACGGTGCTGGTCGCCCGGGCCGGGCACCGGCTGGTCGGCTCGGTCCGGGCGCGGGTCGCCGACGACACCGCCCACGTCGGCCGGCTGGCCGTGGCCCCGGACCAGCAGGGCCAGGGGGTCGGGGCCCTGCTGCTGCGGGCGGTGGAGGCGGCCTGCGCCGACCGGGTGTCCCGCTTCGTGCTGTTCACCGGGGCCGCCAGCGAACG
Organism: Micromonospora sp. CA-111912; assembly: GCF_050948415.1. NCBI lineage: Bacteria > Bacillati > Actinomycetota > Actinomycetes > Micromonosporales > Micromonosporaceae > Micromonospora > Micromonospora sp. CA-111912. Next base: position 1,879,202 of record NZ_CP192007.1, on the reverse strand, counting down.
GAACCTGCGGCTGTACGGGCGGCACGGCTACGAGATCGTCGGCAACCGGCCGGACGCCAACGGCATTTCCCTCGCCGTGCTGGAGAAGCGGCTGGTCAAGGCCGCTCAACGCAACGCCTGAGGCCGTCAGCCTCCAGCCGGAGGTACCGGCGGGTCAGCCCGCCGTAGAGCCGGCCCACGAGGGCGGCGAGCGGGCCCGACTGTTCCAACGTCAGCTCGACCCGGACCCGGCCGTCGGGCAGCGGGACGATCCGGTGGTCGCCCCGGCTACGTACGCCCGGGGCGTTCGACACCCAGACGAAGCGGTACGGCGCCTCGACCTCGACGACCCGCCACACCGCGGGGCGCAGCCGCGGCTGCTCCAGCCGCGCGGTCGAGCCGACCGTCAACGGCCCCGGTTCCAGCCGCCGGGCGCGGGACACCGAGGCGGTCCACTCCGGCCACCGGTCGATGTCGGACTGCACCCTCCAGACCTGCTCGGCGTCGGCGTCGATCTCCGTCACTGCCTCGAAGCGCATGGCCCCTCCCCTGTCGTCGAAACCTACCGCTCGACGATCCTCGCCGGCAGCCCGCACCACGACGACTGGCCTCCGTCCCTTCGGCCACCGACGCGCCGCACAGCCTTGGGCAGTTTCCGCTCCGCACGGGGCTCGCCGGACTGTTCGCGAAGGTCACCCTGGCCGTTGCGCTCACCCTCACCGCCGCCTCGGCCCCCTGGCTGCTCCTCGGGTTCGCGCCCCAGCTCGTCCTGTCCATCGCCGGCGGTCAGCCACGCAGGTGCAGCCCGAATCCCGTACGGCCCGCGGGTTCCAGTCCCTCCTTCAGCTGCAACGAGGGGATCTCGTAGTCACCGAAGTTCTGCCGCCGGAACGCGATCGGCTCGGTCGAGTCCAGGGTGAGCAGGCGCTGTTCCCATGCCTTGGCGACGTCCGGGTAGTCCTCGCCGGTCATCCGGTCGGCGCCGTACAGCACGAACGGCGGCAGCACCTCGATGCCCGGGTAATAGAGGATGCCGTGGTGGATCGGGAACAGCAGATCGTCGATGGGGCCGTTGATCCCGCGAGCGGCGTAATGCGACTCCGGGCCGCCGGCGGTCACCGACAGCAGAGCCTTCCGGCCCGCGAGGGTGCCTTCGCCGAAGCGCTCGCCGTACCTGGTGTCGCTGTGCTCGCCGACGCCGTACGCGAAGTGGTAGGTGAACACCCGGTCCACCCAGCCTTTGAGGATCGCGGGCATCGTGTACCACCACAGCGGGAACTGGAAGATGATCGTGTCGGCCCACAGCAGCTTCTCCTGCTCGGCGAGGACGTCCGGGGTGAGCGTCCTGGCGTCGAAGGCCCGGCCCGAGTCCAGGGCGACCCTCAGCGGACTTGAGGCGTCGGGGCCGTAGTCCGCGGCGTCCACGACCGCCTTCCAGTTCATCGCGTACAGATCGCTCACCCGCACCTCGTGCCCGGCGGCTTCCAATGTGGACACCGCGAGGTCCTTCAGCGAACTGTTGAGCGACTTCGGCTCTGGGTGGGCGTAGACGATCAGCGTCTTCATGGAAACTCCTTCGGATCGGGTGCCTTCGATTCTGGGCGCCGCGTCGCCCGGCGTTCAGGGGCGCCTCTTCCATCGGACGGGACTTCCTGGTAACGGGAGGACCACCTTCGTGGGCACCACCGAGGCGATACTGGGGGCATGGATGATCTCGCGGGGTTCCTGCGGACCCGGCGTTCCCGGGTCGACCCGGCGGCCGTCGGCATCCCCACCGACAGCCGCCGCCGGGTCGAAGGGCTGCGCCGCGAAGAGGTCGCGCACCTGTCCGGAGTCAGCGTCGACTACTACGTACGCCTGGAGCAGGGCCGCGCGACCCAGCCCTCCGAGCAGGTCCTCGACGCGCTCGCCCGCGTCCTCGGCCTCGACGAGACCGAACGCGGGCACCTCTACCGGCTCGCCCGGCAGCGCCGTCGCCGCGCGAGGGCGCCGGGCGGGCGGGTCCGGCCGGAGCTGCTGCGCATCCTCGACCTGGTCGTCGACGCACCCACGCTGATCATGGACCACCGCCTGGACGTGCTCGCCGGGAACCGCCTCGCCGGGCTCCTCTACAGCCGGCCGATGCCGGGCCTGAACACCGCCCGGCACCTCTTCCTTGAGGAGGCCGAGCGCGGCCTTTACGCGGACTGGGAGAATTGCACCCTCGACGTGGTCGGGCACCTGCGCCTGGCCGCCGGCAAATACCCCGAGGACCCCCGCCTGGCCTCGCTCATCGGCGAGCTGGCGATGGGCAGCGAGCGCTTCCGCCGCCTCTGGGCCCGCGCGGACGTACGCGCCCGCACACATGGACGCAAGGCGTTCCGGCACCCGCTGGTCGGACTGCTGGAGCTGCACCAGGAGAACTTTGCATTACCGGACGAATCAGGCAGGGAGCTGCTGGTGCTGTCCGCGCCCCCCGGCAGCCCCGCCGAGGACGGGCTGCGCCTGCTCGCGGGCCTGGGCGCGGACAGCGGTGACGCGCAGCCCACAGTCAACGCTCAGGTCCGCGAGTAACCCGACGACGCCCACTCAACCGCCGGGAACGCCTCAACACCGACGGCCTTCACGATCACACTGACGACCCGGCCCGGCTACGCCGGGAACCTCAGCACCGCTCGCCCCTGTCCGGGACGGGTCAGGCCGCCTCGGTCTCGTGGAGGTCGGCGAGGGTGAGCGGGGTACGGCGGCGCAGCAGGTCGTCCAGTTCGGCGACGGTGCCGACCTCGCCGAGCACGTCCTTGCCGCCGCCGAAGCGGGCCGGGTAGCGGCGCACCAGGCGGTAGCGGTACCGGCCGCGGATCAGCTCGACGCTGACCCCCCAGCGCCCGCAGCACCCGCAGATCCACTCCCGCATCCGGCGAAACTAGCTCCGAGCTGCGGAAACGCCATCCGGTCCCGGGGGAACGAACGGGATGGACCGGGACAGGTCACCCCCTCACCCCCGGTGATCCGCCTCACGACTGTCGGTGGTGTCTGGTTGACTGTCGCCGTGGACCTGCCGATCAACCCGCCGGTCGAGCCGATGCTGGCCAAGGCCGTGTCGCGACTGCCCACCGACCCCGGTATGACGTACGAGCCGAAGTGGGACGGCTTCCGCTGCATCGTGTTCCGCGACGGCGACGAGGTGGAGCTGGCCAGCCGGGGCGGCAAGACGATGACCCGCTACTTCCCCGAGGTGGTCGAGCAGGCGCTGCGGCAGCTCCCCGAGCGCTGCGCCGTCGACGGCGAGCTGATCGTGATCCGGCGCGACGGCCCGGACGGCCAGCCCCGGCTCGACTTCGAGCTGCTCGCCCAGCGCATCCATCCCGCCGCGTCCCGGGTGAAGCTGCTGGCCGAGACCACCCCGGCCGACTTCGTCGCCTTCGACCTGCTCGCCCTCGACGACGAGCTGCTGACCGACCAGCCGTACCCGCAGCGCCGGGCCCGGCTGGAGCAGGCCCTGGCCGGGGTCCGCCCGCCGGTGCACGTCACCCAGGTCACCACGGACCCGGAAAAGGCCCGCCGCTGGTTCGACGTGTTCGAGGGCGCGGGGCTCGACGGGCTCATCGTCAAGCCGGCCGACCTGCCGTACGAGCCGGGCAAGCGGCTGATGTTCAAGGTCAAGCACGCCCGCACGGCCGACGTGGTGGTGGCCGGCTTCCGCTGGCACAAGACCGGGCCGGTGGTCGGCTCGCTGCTGCTCGGCCTCTACGACGAGGCCGGCATCCTGCACCACATCGGGGTCAGCTCCTCGTTCACGGCGGCCCGGCGCGAGGAGCTGCTGGACGAGCTGGCCCCCTACCGGGACGTCGGCGACGAGCACCCCTGGGTGCACGGCGACCACGAGCGCGGCCAGCGCATCCCCGGCGGGGTGAGCCGGTGGACGGGGACGAAGAACCTCGAGTGGGAGCCGCTGCGCCCGGAGTTGGTGGCCGAGGTGGGCTACGACGCGATGGAGGGCGACCGGCTCCGGCACACCGCCCGGTTCGTCCGCTGGCGGCCCGACCGCGATCCCCGGTCCTGCGGCTACGACCAGCTCGACCGCCCGATCAGGTACGACGTCGACCAGGTCCTGCGCGGCGATCCGGCGGCGACCGCCGAGGCCGTCCCGGGACGGGCGTAGCCTGAGCCGTCGACCCGACCACGAGAGGCGTGCCGGTGACCCGCTTTCCCGACCGGATCCGCCGGGTCCGGCTGACCATCGCCGGGCTCGTCGCGGCGGCGGTGGTCGCCACCGGCTGCACGATGCCCGCGTTCGCCCCGCGCACGGAGACCGAGGGCGAGGCCGCGCCGACGGGTGCCGCGCCGACCTGGCGGGCCTGCCCGGAGGTGGCCGACGAGCTGGTGGGCCGGGGCGCGCCGGACATGCGGTACGAGTGCACGCGGATCGCCGTGCCGCGCAACTGGGGCTCCGGCACCGGCGCCACGGCCGGCCCGGGCAGCGGGGAGACCTTCGAGATCGCCCTGCTGCGGGCCCGGTCCACGAAGCAGCGGAACCGGATCGGCTCACTCGTGATCAACCCGGGCGGCCCCGGCAGCTCCGGGGTGGACACGGCCGTCTACCTCTCCTTCGGCCCGGCGTTCGGAGGGCTGCCCCCGTCGGTCACCGAGCGGTTCGACATCGTCGGGTTCGACCCGCGCGGGGTGGCCCGGTCCAGCCCGGTGAAGTGCATCCCCGACACCGACCTGGACGCCAGCTTCGGCTACGACCCGGACCCGGAGTCCCAGGCATCCTTCGACGGGTTCGTCGCGCTCAACCAGCGGATCGGGCGGGGCTGCGGCGACAAGTACGGCAACCAGCTCTCGCTCTACGGCACCGAGCAGGCCGCCCGGGACATGGACGCGGTGCGCGCGGCGGTCGGCGACGAGAAGCTGACCTACCTCGGCTACTCCTACGGCACCCTGCTCGGGGCGACGTACGCCCAGCTCTACCCGCAGCGGGTCCGGGCCCTGGTGCTCGACGGCGCGGTGGACCCGACGCAGGACCTGGTGGCCGGCTCGGAGAGTCAGGCGAAGGGCTTCGAGCGGGCGTTCGACAACTTCGCCCGGTGGTGCGCGGCCAACACCGGGCGCTGCCCGCTCGCCCCGGACGCCCGGGCCGCGGTGACCTCGGCGATCGACAAGGCCAGGGTCTCCCCGGTGAAGGCGGCGGACGGCCGGGAGGCCACCGCGGGCTGGGTCTTCTACGCGGTCATCTCCTCGCTCTACACGGAGTCGGGCTGGCAGGAGCTGGCCCAGGCGATCGACCGGCTCGACGGCGGCGATCCGGCTGAGGTGTTCCGGCTGGCCGACTCGTACGCGGGCCGGGAGGACGACGGGCGGTACTCGAACCTGTTCGACGCCAACCTCGCGGTCAACTGCACCGACGAGTCGGAGAAGCCGACCCTGCAGCGGGTTCGCCAGCTCCAGTCGCAGTGGCGGGAGAAGTACCCGCTGTTCGGCCCGGCGTTGGCCGTGGGCATGCTCGGCTGCGTCGAGTGGCCGGGTGGGCGGGACCCGTATCCGACCGGCAAGGCCGTCGGCGCGCCGCCCATCGTGGTGGTGGGCACGACCGGCGACCCGGCGACCCCGTACGAGCAGACCCCGAAGCTGGCCTCGATGCTGGGCGTGGGCCGGGTGCTGACCTGGGAGGGCGAGGGGCACACGGCGTACCCGCAGACGAACTGCGTGACGAACGCGGTGGACGCCTACCTGGTCTCGTTGACGGTGCCCCGGGAGGGGCTGCGCTGCCCGGCCCGCTGACGGCTCACCCCCGGCGGCGGCCCCGGCCCCGCCTTCTGGTCGCCCGCGGCGGGGCGGGCGAGGGGGCCGGCTCGGCCGGCAGGACGATCCCGTGCCGGGCCGCCAACTCCTCCAGCAGTGCCCGCATCCGCCGCACGTCGGCCTTCAACTCCTCCTGCTCGGCGTGCTCGAAGGCGTCGTCGTCCACGATCAACTGGCTGGCGAAGTGCGCGGTGATCAGCGGGATGACCAGCAGCACCATGGTCGAGATGAGCAGGGCCGCGAGGGTGCGCCCCGCGCCGGTGGTCGGCGAGATGTCGCCGTACCCGACGGTGGAGGCGGTCACCACCGCCCACCACACCGAATCGGTGGCGCTCTTGTGCTCCACGTGGCTGTAGATGACCCCGGCCACAATGATCATCAACAGGTACGACGCGATCAGCGTCCGGGGCGAGTTGGCGAACCAGACCAGCCCCCGGTAGACCCAGCGGAACGGCAGCAGCAGGACGTCCATGTCGCATCATGCTGCCCCCTGCCGGCAACCAGGTCGCCGGGGCATCGCCCCGGGTCGCTGTGCCAGGCTGATGCCATGCGCACCGTGATCTTCCGGGAGGCGGTCCGGGCCGACCTGCCGGCCGTCATCGCCCTGCTGGCCGACGACATGCTGGGCAAGGCCCGCGATTTCACCGAGGTCGACGAGGCGTACGAGAGGGCGTTCGCGGACATCTCCGCCGACCCCCGCAACCACCTCGTGGTGGCCGACGAGGACGGGGTGCTGGTGGGCTGCATGCAGATCACCTACATCCCCGGGCTCGGCCGGCACGGGGCCGAGCGGTCGCTCATCGAGGCGGTGCGGGTGCGCTCGGACCGCCGCGGGCAGGGGCTGGGGCGGGAGATGATGCGCTGGGCGATCGACCAGGCCAGGCGGCGCGGCTGCGCGCTGGTGCAGCTCACCACGGACAAGACCCGCGCGGACGCCCACCGCTTCTACCGCCACCTCGGCTTCGTCGCCACCCACGAGGGCATGAAGCTCCCCCTCTGAACCCACCCCACCCCACCCTCCCTCCCCACCCCACCCCTCCCCGCGATCTTGCAGTTGCGGCCCGGCCATACCAGGTGAAACGCCCATACTGAGGGCCGCAAGTGCAAGATCGCGGAGGGCTGGGGGGTGGGGTCAGGCGGGGAGGGTGGGGAGGAGTTGGCCGTCGCGGAGGGTCAGGGTGCGGTCGGCCAGCTCGATGAGGGCCGGGTCGTGCGTGGCGACCAGCGCGGTCATCCCGCGCGCGTGCACCACCGCCCGGAGCAGGTCCATGATCGACCGGCCGGTCTCCGAGTCGAGCTGGCCGGTGGGCTCGTCGGCGATCAGCAGGTCCGGCTCGTTGGCCAGGGCCCGGGCCAGCGCCACCCGCTGCTGCTGCCCGCCGGAGAGCTCGTACGGCCGCTGCGCGGCGTGCCCGCCCAGCCCGACCAGCTCCAGCAGCACCGACACCCGCTCCTCCCGCTCGACGGCGGGCACCTTCGCCAGCCGCAGTGGCACCCCGACGTTCTCGGCGGCGGAGAGGATCGGGATCAGTCCGAAGGTCTGGAAGACGAAGCCGACGGTGCCCCGGCGCAACCGCAGCAGCTCCCGCTCGCCGGCCGTGCCGAGGTCGTGCCCGGCCACCCGGACCTGCCCGGAGTCCGGCCGGTCCAGGCCGCCGACCAGGTTCAGCAGGGTGGTCTTGCCGGCGCCCGACCGCCCCTGCAGGGCGACCAGCTCGCCCTTGCCTGCGGTGAACGAGACGTCCCGGACGGCGTGCACGGCACGCTCACCCCGGCCGAAGGTACGGCTCAACCCGGTCACCCGCACCACCTCCTCGATGGTGGTGGCGGTGGCCGCCGGGCGTGAGAACGGCTGCTCGGTCATGCGTCACTCCGTTCGGCGTCGGCCCGGTCACCCGGCCGCACCTCGACGTGGTCGGGTTCCAGGTTGAGTCGGACCCGGTCGCGCAGGGCCAGCGTGTCCACGAAGGACGCCGGGAGCTGCATCCGGCCGGCGCGGTCGAGCACCGCGTACTCCTCGCTGACCAGCTCGGTGGCGCCGTCCGCGCCGATCCGGGCGGTGCGGCGTACCTCGGAGGAGGTCCGGCCGTCGCGGATCGCGACGGTCCGGCGGACCTGGGTGGACACGGCGGAGTCGTGGGTCACCACCACCACCGTCACCCCCAGCTCCGCGTTGATCTGCCGCAGCGCGGCGAAGACCTCGGCGCCGGTGGCCTCGTCCAGCTCGCCGGTCGGCTCATCGGCGAAGAGCACCTCCGGGTCGTTGGCCACCGCCACGGAGATCGCGCAGCGCTGCTGCTCCCCGCCGCTGAGCTGTCCCGGCCGCCGGTCGGCGAGGTGGCCCACGCCGACCAGTTCGAGCAGCTCCCGGGCTCGATCCCGGCGGACCCGCCGCCCGCGCCGCCCGGCCAGCTTCATCGGCAGCTCGACGTTCTCCAGGGCGGTCAGGTACGGCAGCAGGTTGCGCCCGGTCTGCTGCCAGACGAAGCCGGCCATCTCCCGCCGGTAGCTGAGCCTGCGCCGGGCGGAGAGGGTGAGCAGGTCGTACTCGGCGACCCGGGCGATGCCGGCGGTCGGGGTGTCCAGCCCGGACAGGATGTTCAGCAGGGTCGACTTGCCCGACCCGGACGCCCCGACGATCGCGACCAGCTCACCCCGGTCGATGACCAGGTCGAGGCCCTGCAACGCGACCACCTCGATGCCGTCGGACTTGAAGATCCGCACCAGGCCGTCGCAGACGATGTGTCCGCGCAGCCGGTCCTGCCCGCCGGCCCGCTCGGCCGCGCGTTGCGCGGCCCGCTCCTGCAGGGTGGCCAGGTCCGGTACGGCGGACGCCTCCACGGTGGCTGTCATCTCAGCTCTCCTCTCCGAGCCGCAGCACCTCACCGAGGCGCAGCCGGCGGTTGTTCAGCGTCTCCACGGTCACCGCGAGGGCCAGCGCCACCGCGCCGACCACGAGCACGGCGCCGACCAACCCGGGCGAGAACGCGACCCGGACCGGTGTGCCCCCGGTGAACGCGGTCAGCCCGAGCACCGGGGTCAGCAGCAGGGGCAGCAGCGCGCCCGTCACCGCGCCGGTGAGCAGCGCGACGGCGACCAGCGGCGTCAGCTCGACCAGCAGCAGCGCGCGCCACTGGCGACGGGACAGGCCGAGGGTGCGCAGCCGGGACAGCACCTGCCCCCGGGCCCGCGCCCCGGCGAGCACCGCGAAGGCGATCGCCAGCAGGCCGAGGGCGGCCCCGCCGCCCGCCCCGGCGGCGAAACCGAAGACCAGCAGGCCGTTCGCGCCGCCCTCGCCGAGGGAGTCCCGGGCGCCCCGCCAGGTGGTCACCTCGGCGCCGCGCGGTCGCTCCCCCGCGACGATGGTGCCGCCGCTCTGGTAGCGGTGCTGCCCCTCGTCGCCCGCCTGCCGCAGCGCCTCCACGTCGAATCCGTCGCCGGAGATCAGGAAGGCCGTCGGCACCGGGCCGGTCGGGCCCGAGGCGGGCAACGCCTGCCAGGGCAGCACCACGAACCGGTCGGTGGCGGCCGGGACGAGTGGGAAGCCGTCCGCCGTGCCGGCCATCCGGAACAGGTAGTCGCGTCCCTGCACGGACACCAGGGCCGAGCCGTCGAGGCCCTTGCGGGCCAGGTCGGCGGCCAGCGCCGGGGAGACCAGCGCGGGGGCCGGCCCCTGGGCGGGTTCGCCCCGCAGTTGCGGGGGCACCGACACCGCCAGCCCGGCGTCCCGGGCCGCCTCGGCGAACCCGGGCCCGTCGACCAGCAGCACGGTGACGGCGGCGAGCCCCGCGTCGGCGCCGCGCGGGTGGGAGATCCGCAGCGCGGTGTCCCGCACGACCGGGGTGGCCCGCCGGACGCCGGGCAGCGCCCGGAGGGCGGCACCGGTGTCGGGGGCGAGCCGCTCGCCGTCGACCAGCGCGGACGCCGGCACGGCGAGCGTCGCCGTCCGGTCCCGACCGGCCTCGATGCCGGTGGCCACGACGGCGCAGAACGCCGCCGTCGCGATCGCCACCACCACGACGATCACCGGCGCGGTGGCGGCCGACCGGCTCGCCCGGGCGGCACCGAGGAACGTCACGCTGCCCCGCAGCCGGGCGGCGACGCGGCTCAGCAGCCGCAGCGGCCAGGGATAGAGCCGCTGCGCGAGCACCGCCGCAGCGACGGCCAGCAGCACCGGCACCGAGATCAGCAGCGGATCGACCGACCCCGGGGTCAGGCCCCGGCGCCGCAGCAGCACGACGGCCAACACGGCCAGCGCCACGACCAGCAGTTCCACGGTCAGCCGGCGGCCACCGGGGCGGGCGGTCACCAGGTCGCGCCGGCCGCCCGGGACGGCCGAGACGGCCAGCGTGGCCAGCGGCAGGGCCAGGGTGGCCAGGACCGCCGTGGCCAGGGCCAGCCAGTCAGCCCAGCCGCCGGAGCCGGGCAGCAGCCGGCCGAGCAACCACCCCAGCGCCGCGGCCGGCGGGACGACCAGCAGCGACTCGGCGAGGCTGCGCAGCGCACCGCTGGCCGGTGCGCCGCCCCGGGCGACCAGCAGGGCGAACTCGGTCTCCCGGCGGCGGGCCGCGAGCCGGGCGGCGAGCCCGATCAACCCGGCCAGGGTGGCGATCACCCCCGCGGCGATCACCGCGAGCAGCGTCCGCGCGGCGGAGACAGCGTCGAGGAACTGCTGCAACGGGACGTCCACCGCCTGGGTGACCTTCAGCCCCGGCGGGGACTCACGGACCAGCCGCCGCACGCCGTCGATCACGGCGGGCACGTCGGCCACGTCCAAGCCGGCGGCGCCCAGCCGGTACCGCCAGGAGAACCGGACCGCGCCGCCGGCGGCGGCCACCGCGTCCAGGCCGGCGTCGCCGGTCACCGCCACCATCTCGTACGGCTCCCCGTCGCCGGCCGGTTCGGTCACCCGCTGGACCAGCGGCAGCGTGTCCCAGATCCCGTCCGCCGGTCGGTTCGGCTCGAAGACCCCGACCACGAGCAGCCACAGCGGTCCGGCCCCCTTCCCCGCGGCCCAGCGCAAGCGGCTGCCTGCCCGCAGGTTCAGCTTCCGCGCCGTGTCGGTGGCCAGCGCTACCTCGACCGGCCGGTCCGGCCCGGTCGCCTCGGTCGGCCAGCGCCCCTCGACCAGGGTGGCCGCCTCCGCGACGCCGGGCAGCACGCGCAGCCGGGAGACGACGAGGAGGTTCTTCGCCGCCAGGTCCGGCCCGGTCAGCCTGCCGAACGCGGTCTCCGCGACATACCAGCGGCTCTGCACTGCGGCCCGGACCGGGGGCGGCATGCTCGCCTCGAACGCGTCGAGCTCACGGCCCCGCGCCGCACTGACCGGCCCCTGGCCCCCCTCGACCGATACCTCCTCGGCGCTCCGGGTCAGGTCCCGCTCGGCGACCGGGCGGCCGGCCACGTACTCCCGAAGGCCCTGCTGCACGAGCCGGTCGGCGACGCGGGGGATCCCGGTGACCAGCAGCACGGCCACCAGGGCCAGCACCCCCAGCAGCAGGAACTGCCCGCCGAAGGCCCGCACCCGGCGGGCGGCCCCGGTCATCGGCTGCCCGCCCCGGTACGCACGGTCACTGCACTCACTGCTCTCCCCCGATCCGTGGCCGCGCCGCCGCGACCCACCGGCCCGCGTCGGACCGCGACCGCGCCGACGCCGTTGACTGATCCACGCCGGCCGGCGACCACGCCGACGCCCTCCACCGGCCAGGCCCGGACCGCGACCACGCCGACGCTCTCCACCGGCCCGGGCCGAACCGCGACCACGCCGACGCTCCTCACTGGTCACCGCCGAACCGCAGTTGCGCCGCCGCCAGCCGCTGGCGGATTCCCGTGGCGATCGCCGTGCTGAACGCGAGCGCCGCCAGCAGCAGGCCGAGGGCGGTACCGACGACCGGCAGCCAGGGCAGCGCGAAGGCCGCCTCCGGCACCGGTCGGTCCGCCGCCCGGGTGAGCACCACGAGCGGGGCCATGGTGGCACCCACCCCGGCGCCGACCAGCAGCCCGACGCCGACGCCGATCCCGGCCAGGAATGCCTGTTCGGCGAGCAGCGCGCGGGCCAGCAGCCGTGGCGTGGCGCCCAGCGTGTGCAGGACGGTCAGCTCCCCGATCCGTCGGCGCGCGGTGGCCCAGACGTCCACGCCCAGCCCGACCAGGGCGAGCAGGAGAGAGCCCAGCGCCGCCGCGAGCAGACCGGTTCGGGTGCCGAGCCAGTACGGGTCACGGTCGGCCTCCGCCGCCGTCGCCCGCCGGTCCAGCACGGTGACCCCGGGCAGGTCGGCGACCGCCCGCGCCGCCTCCGGATACCCGCCGGGGTCGGTGCGCACCCACCACTCCGAGACCGGCCGGACCGCCCCCTTGGCGCGGATCAGCCAGTCGACCGCGGCGGGCAGGTCCAGCAGCATGCCGGCCGCCGATCCGGTGGCCGGCACCGCCTCGACCTCGCCCACCACCTGGACCGACAGGGTGGCCCCGGAGAGGCTGACCTGCATCGTGTCGCCCTGGCCGACGCTCAGCGCCCGGGCCACCTGCGGGGTGATCAACGCCGGCACCGGCGGGCTGTCCCCGACCGGCACGACGGCGAAGCGGCTGGACGGCTGCGACGCGAACCGGCCGCCCTCGACGACCGCGACCCACCGGCCGGTGCGCAGCCCGCCGCCGTCGTCGTCGAGCCGGACCGGCTCCGCCTGCTTCGGCTCGTCCACCAGGGTCACCCAGTCGCCGGTGAGCCGCACCGGGCTCGTCGTCCCGGCGGCATCCACCGTGCGCAGCCCGGTCACCTCCAGCCCGTAGTTGGAGCCCAGCGCCGGGCCCCCGGTGGCCTCGAAGCCGGCCAGCCGGTAGGCCCGGCCACCGGTGTCGGGCAGGTCCACCGCCGCCGGGACCGGCCGACCGTCGCTGCCCCCGGTGGCCAGCGGTACCCGCCAGGAACCGCCGTCAGCCGTGGTGAGCAGCACGGACACCGCGACCGGGTGCGGGCGCATGGCCCCGGTGACCGGGGTGCGGACGGTGCCGGTGAGCCGTCGGGTGTCGGCGGGCAGCTCGACGCCGGCGGGCGCGACCCGGCCCCGTACCTGACGGTCGAACAGGGCCCGGGCCGGCTCGTCGAGGATCCGGTCGTTGAGCCGGACCACGCCCGGCGCCGCCGCCGCGTCGATGCTCAGCACGCTGACCGGCAGGTCCTCGCGTCCCACCCGGATGTCGTCGCGCCAGGCGGGCAGCGTCCGGTCGACGCCGGGTGCTCCGGCCAGCCGGCCCGCCCGGTCAGCCGGCGCGGCCCCGGAGCGCTCGACCAGCCGCAGGTCGGCGCCGACGCTGTGGTCGGCCTGGTCGACGTGCGACCGTTCCCCGGTGGTGACCAGCGACCAGGCCAGGGTGCTACCGCCCACGGCGAGCGCGAGCAGCAGCACCGGGCCGGCATGCGGACGCCGGCCGGCCTGCCACATGCCCAGCATCGTGGCGGTCCAGGGCCGGGCGTCCACGAACCGCTCGGCGAACCGGGTGGCCGGCGGCAGCAGGCGCAGCGCGAGCACGGCGCCGGCCAGCACGCCCAGCGTCGGCGCCGCCACCAGCAGCGGGTCGATGCCGAGCCGGCCGCCCGCACCGGCCAGCGGTGAGGAGTACTGCCGCAGCTGGACCCAGGCGAGCACGGCCAGGCCGACCAGGGCCAGGTCGGCGCCGGCCCGCTGGGCCGTGGCGGCCCGGCTCGGCCGGGACCGGGCCGCCAGGTCGGCGACGTACGTGCCGGCCCGGCGCATCGCCGGCAGCACCATGGCCACCAGACAGCCGGCGGCAGTGGCGGCGGCGACCGCCCAGGTGAGCGTGCTCCCCGCGGCCGACGGGTCGGACCACGTCTGGTCCTGGCCGACGTGGCGCAGGGCCTCGGCGGCGAGCGGCGGCCCGAGCAGCGCGGCCGGGAGGACCACCAGGGCCGCCTCCCTGGCGGCCAGGCCGGCGATCTGTCGCCGGGCCGCGCCCCGGGCGCGCAGCAGCGCCGTCTGCGCGCGGCGATCCTCGTTGAGCAGGGCGGCCACCAGCACCAGCGCGTAGCCGCCGAGAACCAGGATGAGCAGCAGCGGGGTGAGCAGCGAGGAACGGCCCACCAGGTCGGCGCGCCCGAGCCGGTCGATCAGCCGGTCCATCGTGGTGACGCTCCGGGCGGACGAGCCGAGACCGGTCGCCTCGGGCAGCTCCGCGACCTCGGTGGCGACGGCCCGCTTGACGGCCCCCAGCCGGCTCGGCTCGACGGCGGCCAGATCGGGTTCGACCAGCCAGGACGCCGACGTGGTGGCGGGGAAGGTCCGGTCGAAGTCGGCCGGATCGAGCAGGAACGGCCCGTACGACGTGGCGGAGCCGGCGGCGACGGCGCCCGGCGCGAGCCGCCAGTACGACCCGGCCGGGTCCCGGGGCCGGAAGAGCCCGACCACCTCCACCTGGCTGGTCCGTTCGCTGGCCCGGTCCCGCAGTGGCACCCGCTCGCCGACGGTCAGGCCGAGCAGGCCGGCGACCCGTTCCGGCAGCAGCGCCTGCATCGGCTCGGCACCACGTTCGGGCTGCCGCCCGGCGACCAGGTCGGCGTGGCCGTTCAGGTCCTCCAGGGTGGTCAGCTCGGCGAAGACCGGATCGGTGCCGGTGCGGGCCACCCCGAGGTCGCCGGTCAGCTCGCGGCCGGTGCCGTAGCGGGCCCCACGCACCGCCACGGACGCCCCGCCGAGCCCGTCGGCGAAACGGGCCCGGACTGCCCTGTCCCGGTCGGCGTAGGCGGCCCGGTCCGCGCCACCGGAGCCACTGACCAGCAGGCTGCGCTCCTGCGCGGGAGACGCGGCGAACACCGCCCGCTGCCCCGCGTCGACGGCCCGCCGGTTGTAGTCGGCCAACCCGGTGACGAGGGCGATCGCCACCAGGGCCGCCACCACCGCGGCGAGCAGCAGCCCCCGGGCCGCCCGGGCCCGCCTCCACACCATCGCCATCGCGCCGCCTTCCTGGGCCCAGCGGGCCGACGATCACAATGACTCGCTGCGGGTCCGGAAAGGTTCGCGCCCGTTATCCGACCGTTATGGCGGACCCGCAGCGCGGTGGCCCGTCCCGCCCCACCCGTGGCCGCCGGCCCCGGCGTCGATCTGCTTGGATGGCTGTCATGGAGATCGCCCTCACCATGCTGATCATCGCTGTCGTGCTGCTGTTTGCCGCCCAGTTCGCCGGGACCCGGCAGGACCAGAGCACGCCACGACGGCTGGCCGAGATCGAGCGGCGCCTGCAACTGGTCATGGACCACCTCGGGGTGGTGGACGAGCGGCCGGGGCCGCCCGGGGTCCGCGAGCACCTGGCCCGGGGCGAGAAGCTCAAGGCGATCAAGGCGTACCGGGAAGCGACGGGCGTGGACCTGCGGACGGCCAAGGAGGCCGTGGAGGCGATGATGGGCCCGCTCCGCTGAGCCGGGTGCGTCAGCCGGCCGGGCGACGCAAGCGCCGGGCTGCCGGCGACGTGAGCGACCCGGCTTGTCAGCGCGGGCGGTCAGCGCGGGCGGTCGCGGTCCTTCGAGGGCTGGACCCGCTTCGGCTCGCCCGGCATCTTGGGGTGGTCCGGCGGGTACGGCATGTCACCCTGGCCCGCGGCGGCGTCCCGGTCGGCCCACTCCAGCAGCGGGGTGATGTCCCACGGGGCGTCGTCGATGCCCGCGTGCGGGTCGCCCCGCTCGGCCAGGCGGGCCGGGACGCTGCCCAGGTGGAACTCGTCCGGGTCCACGTCGGGCAGCTCGTCCCAGGTGACCGGGGTGGACACGGTGGCCCGGGAGGTGGCCCGCAGCGAGTACGCGCAGGCGATCGTGCGGTCCCGGGCCATCTGGTTGTAGTCGACGAAGACCCGCTCGCCCCGCTGCTCCTTCCACCAGGCGGTGGTGACCAGGTCGGGGCGGCGGCGCTCCAACTCCCGGGCCAACGCGATGGTGGCCCGCCGCACCTCGGTGAACGTCCACCGGGGCGCGATCCGCAGGTAGACGTGCACGCCCCGGCCGCCGGAGGTCTTCGGCCAGCCGGTCGCGCCCAGCTCGTCCAGCAGGGCTCGCACCTCGGCGGCGGCGGCCGCCGCGTCGACGAAGTCGGTGCCCGGCTGCGGGTCGAGGTCGATCCGCAGCTCGTCGGGGTGGTCGACGTGGCCGGCGCGCACCGGCCACGGGTGGAACACGACGGTGCCCATCTGGGCGGCCCAGGCCACGTGGGCGAGGTCGGCCGGGCAGAGCTCGTCGGCCGTCCGGCCGCTGGGGAAGCTGATCCGGGCGGTGCGCACCCACGGCGGCACGCCCCGGCTGGGCACCCGCTTCTGGAAGAACATCTCACCGGCGATGCCGTCGGGGAAGCGTTGCAGCGTGGTCGGTCGGTCCCGCAGGGCGCGCAGGATGCTCTCGCCCACCGCGACGTAGTAGCTGAAGACATGCGCCTTGGTGAAGCCCCGCTCCGGGAAGATCACCCGGTCCGGGCTGGTCAGCCGAACCATGTGACCGGCCACCTCGATCTCCGTGGCCGTTGCCTTCGTGGTGCTGCCCATCCCGAGACCATATGCCACGGCACCGACACCCGACGTACCGTTGTCGGGTGAGTCTTGACGAGAACGAACTGCCCAGGACCGAGGACGAGTGGCGGGTCCGGCTGAGCCCGGAGGAGTTCCGGGTGCTGCGCGAGGCCGGCACCGAGCCCGCATGGACCGGCGAGTACGTGGACACGAAGACGCCCGGCGTCTACCACTGCCGTGCCTGCGGGGCACAGCTGTACCCCAGTGACACGAAGTTTGACTCGCACTGCGGCTGGCCGAGCTTCGACGACGCGATCCCGGGCGCGGTGCGGGAGATCGAGGACAACAGCCACGGCATGCGGCGTACGGAGATCCGCTGCGCGCGCTGCGACAGTCACCTCGGCCACGTCTTCCGCGGCGAGGGGTTCACCCCGAAGGACACCCGGCACTGCGTGAACTCGGTCTCCGTCCGGCTGGAGCCGCAGGCCTGAGCCGCGGACGCCCGCCGTCCGGGCGGGACGGGTCAGCGCAGCGCGCCTGATCACGTCGTCCTCCGAGGTTCGAGGCTTCCACCAGGCACAACGCCCGACACGCCGGCCCGACACGCCGCCGGAACGGCCGGCTTCGGCCGTTCCGGCCGCCCGGATCGGGCCGCTGCCGCACGCTGGGGGCCACATGTTCTCTTCTCGGGGGGTTCGGCCATGGCGACGTGCGAGGTCTGCGGCAACGACTACTGGATGGCGTTCGAGGTACGCACGGTCAGCGGCGACGTGCACACCTTCGACTGCTTCGAGTGCGCGGCGCACCGGCTGGCGCCGATCTGCGAGCACTGCCAGGTCAAGATCGTCGGCCATGGGGTCGAGGTCTCGGGCCGCTTCTTCTGTTGCGCCCACTGCGCCCGGCAGGAGGAGGGCGACCGGGGCGCGGAGATCCGCGACGCCGTCGGCGCCCGCCCCCGCTGACCGGGGACAGCGACCGCCCGCGCCCGCCGCCGCCCGCCCCCGCTGAGCGGGCACAGCAACCGCCCGCCCCCGCTGAGCGGGCACGGCGACCGCCCGTGCCCGCTGACCGGTGACGGTGCGCGTCCGCGCCCGCCGACACCGGAGGCCACCCCAACCGGCCGCCGGGAAGGGGCCACCGCCTCCCGGCTGGCGCGGGCACCTACCATCGCCGGATGCCGCCGCAGACCGTCGAGGCCCGACTCGCCTCCTTCGCCGAGCTGGACGCCCGCACCTTCCATGACCTGCTCCGACTCCGCATCGACGTGTTCGTGGTGGAGCAGGCGTGCCCGTACCCGGAACTGGACGGCCGCGACGTCGAGCCGGGCACCCGGCATCTCTGGCTGGCCCGCGACGGCGCCGTCCTGGCGTACCTGCGAATTCTGGCCGACCCCGACGGTGTTGCGCGGATCGGCCGCGTGGTGGTGGCGCCGGACGCCCGGCGCGGCGGGTACGCCGGCCGACTGATGGCCGAGGCCCTGGCCGTGGTGGGCGACCGGCCGTGCGTGCTGGAGGCGCAGTCCCACCTGACCGGCTTCTACGCCCGGCACGGCTTCGCCGCCAGCGGGCCCGAGTACGTCGAGGACGGCATCCCGCACACCCCGATGCGCCGGGAAAGCGCCATCCATTGACATAAGTGAATTGCTGTGGAAATCTGCGCAGGCAGGAGCCGCCGCGGGATCAGCACGAGCCGGCACGGGAGGGGCAACTCCCGCCGTCCGGGCGTCGTCGCAGTCCGACCTCTCACCCGGAGGCTCCCATGTCCACCCCCGTCCGCAGGCGTTCCACGCCGCGCCTGGCAGCCTGGCTGCTCGCCGCCGGCGCGGCCGTCGCGCTGCTGCTCACCACCGCCCTGGCGAACCCCGCGTCCGCCCACGGCTCGGTCGTCGACCCCGCGTCCCGCAACTACGGCTGCTGGCAGCGCTGGGGCAGCGACTTCCAGAACCCGAACATGGCCACCCTGGACCCGATGTGCTGGCAGGCCTGGCAGGCCGACCCGAACGCCATGTGGAACTGGAACGGCCTGTTCCGCGAGGGCGTCGCCGGCAACCACCAGGCCGCCATCCCGGACGGCCAACTGTGCAGCGCCGGTCGCTCCTCCAGCGGCCGGTACAACGCGCTCGACACCGTCGGCGCGTGGAAGACCGCGCCGGTGACGAACAACTTCCGCATCAAGTTCTACGACCAGGCCAGCCACGGCGCCGACTACATCCGGGTGTACGTGACGAAGCAGGGCTTCAACGCGCTCACCAAGCCACTGGCCTGGGGCGACCTGGAACTGGCCGGCCAGATCGGCAACACCCCGGCGTCGCAGTGGACGCCGGAGGCGCAGGGCGTGTCGATCCAGGTGCCGGCGAACGCGCCGGGCCGCACCGGCCGGCACATCGTCTACACCATCTGGCAGGCCAGCCACCTGGACCAGTCGTACTACCTGTGCAGCGACGTGGACTTCGGCGGCGGCGGCCCGACCACCCCGCCGACCACCACCCCGCCCACCACGCCGCCGACGACCACCCCGCCGACGACGACCCCGCCCACCACGCCCCCGGCGACGGGTCGCTGCAACGCGACCTACCGGGTCACCAACTCCTGGACCGGCGGGTTCCAGGGCGAGGTCGAGGTGACCGCCGGCGCGTCGGCGATCAAGAGCTGGACGGTGACCTGGACGTACGCCAACGGCCAGCAGGTCAGCTCGTCGTGGAACGCCACCGTGACCAGCAGCGGGTCCACGGTGACCGCCCGCAACGTCGCGTACAACGGGGCGCTGGCCGCCGGGGCGAAGACCGCCTTCGGCTTCATCGGCTCCTCGACCGGCACCAACACCGCGCCGACGCCCACCTGCACGGCAACCACCTGACCCCCTCCCCCACCGACCAGCCGAACACGACCCACCCGGACCGACAGGACCACACCCCGCACGGGCAAGATCGCGCCTGAACACGGAACTAGTGGCCACCCCTTGGCCGGGTGGCCACTAGTTCCGTGTTTTAGCGGGGACGGGCCGGCGCGGCGCAGGCGGCGCGGCGCAGGCGGCGCGGCGCAGGCGGCGCGGCGCAGGCGGCGCGGCGCAGGCGGCGCGGCGCAGGCGGCGCGGCGCAGGCGGCGCGGGGACGGGCCGGCGCGGCGCAGGCGGCGCGGGGACGGGCCGGCGCGGGGCGGGCGGCGCGTGCCAGGCGGCGCGGGGCGGGCGGGCTGGGCGGGCGGCGTCAGGTGTCGTGGCGGGGGCGGGGGTGGCGCTCAGACCAGGCAGGAGACGATGTCGGCGATCGGGCGGCGTCGGCCGGTGTAGAAGGGGATCTCCTCCCGGACGTGCCGGCGGGCCCGGGAAGCCCGCAGGTCGCGCATCAGGTCGACGATCCGGTGTAGTTCGTCGGCCTCGAAGGCGAGCATCCACTCGTAGTCGCCGAGGGCGAACGAGGCGACCGTGTTGGCCCGCACGTCCGGGTAGCCCCGGGCCATCTTGCCGTGCTCGGCCAGCAACTCGCGCCGCTCGGCGTCCGGCAGCAGATACCACTCGTACGAGCGGACGAACGGGTAGACGCACGTGTACGCCCGGGCCTCCTCGCCGGCCAGGAACGCCGGAATGTGGCTCTTGTTGAACTCCGCCGGCCGGTGCAGCGCCATCTGCGACCACACCGGGGTCATCGCCCGGCCGAGCGTGGTCCGGCGGAACCGCAGGTACGCGTCCTGGAGCGCGTCGCTGGACGACGAGTGCCACCAGATCATCAGGTCGGCGTCGGCGCGCAGCCCGGCCACGTCGTACGTGCCGCGGACCGTCACGTCCTTGCCGGCCAGCTCCTCGAAGAGGGCCTCGACCTCGCCGGTGACGTTCTCGCGTAGTGACGGCAGCGGGCTGGTGGCCCGGTACACCGACCACATCGTGTAACGGATGCTGTCGTTCAGCTCCCGCAGCCGGTTCGCGTTGGTCTGCTCGGTCATGCTACCGATCCTCCCAGTGCTGTAATGATCTCTTCGGCCGCCGTCGCGCCGGAGCGGACGCAGACCGGGATGCCGACGCCGTCGTAGCCGGCGCCGGCCAGGGCCAGCGTCGGGTGCGCGCCGCGCAGCGCCGCCCGGGCGGCGGCCACCCGGTCGGGGTGTCCCGGGGTGTACTGCGGCAGCGCCCCGCCCCACCGCTGCACGTGGCTGGCCACCGGCGCGGGCAGCGGCGCGGCCAGCACCGTCGACAGCTCCCGGTGCACCGCCGCCACCAGGTCGGCGTCGGTGACCTGGAGGGACGCCTCCTCGCCGTACCGGCCGACCGAGGCGCGCACCAGGGCCAGCCCGTCCGGTCGGGCGAGGTGCCCCCACTTGGTGGTGAAGAACGTCGACGCCTTGATCAACAGCCCCTCGGTGGCCGGCACCAGGAACCCGGACAGCGCCGGCAGCGCCGGCTCGGGCAGGGCCAGGGTGACCAGCGCGACGCTGGCGTAGTCCAGCGCGCCGACGGTCGCGGCGGTCTCCGGCGCGATCCCGGCCAGCAGCCGGGCGGCGGGGCGGGCCGGCACGGCCAGCACCACGGCGTCCACCTCCACCGACTCCGGGTCGCGGGTCGGGCCGACGGTCAGCTGCCAGCCGGTCGCCGTCGGGGTCAGTTCGCGTACCGCCGCGTCCCGGCGGATCGTCGCCCCGCCGGCCGTGGCGGCGGCCTCGACCAGCCGGCTCAGCCCGCCGGCCAGGGTGCCGAAGACCGGGGTGCCGGGGGCGCGCGGCGCGGCGGCCTGCGCGGCCCGGACCGCGCCGACCAGGGTGTGCTCCGTGCGGGCCGAGTGGGCCAGCGCCGGCATCGTGGTGACCAGGGACAGGTCGTCGGCCCGGCCGGCGTAGACGCCACCGAGCATCGGGTCCACCAACCGGTCCACCACCTGGTCGCCGAGCCGGGAGCGGACCAGCGCCCCGACGGAGACGTCCGCGCCGGGGGCCAGCAGCGGGCGGCCGGTGTCGCGGTCGGCGTCCGCGTCCGGCTGTGCGACCGTCGTCACCTGCGCCAGATCCCCGGGTACGCCCACCAGCGTCCCGCCCGGGATCGGGCGCAGCCCGCCGTCGACCGCGAGGGCGGCCTGCCCGACGGTGGGGTGCACGATCTCGTCGGCCAGCCCGAGCCTGCGGGCCAGGGCGACGGCGGCGGACTCCCCGCCGGCCGGGTCGCGCATCAGGAACGACTCGGCGCCGAACTCGACCGGCTGCCCGGCCAGCTCGCCGGTGCGCAGCTTGCCGCCGAGCGCGCCGGACTGCTCGTACACGGTGATCTCGGTGCCGGCGGGCGCGCGGTCCCGCAGCCGCACGGCGGCGGCCAGCCCGGTGATCCCGCCCCCGACGATCGCCACCCGCCACGGTTGCCGCACGGTCACTCCCTCACTCCGCCGGACGCGCGGACACCTCGTGCACCAGCGCGACCACCCTGGTCAACACGTCCGGATCGGTCTCCGGCAGCACGCCGTGACCGAGGTTGAACACGTGGCCGGGGGTGGCCCGGCCCTCGGCGAGGATCCGCCGCACCTCGGCCTCCACCACCGGCCACGGGGCGAGCAGCACCGCCGGGTCCAGGTTGCCCTGCACGGCCCGGTCGGCGCCGATCCGGCGGGTCGCCACGTCCAGCGGGGTACGCCAGTCCACCCCGACCACGTCGGCCCCGGCCTCGCCCATCGCGCCGAGCAGCTCGGCGGTGCCCACCCCGAAGTGGATCCGGGGCACCCCGGCGTCGGCCAGCCCGGACAGCACCTTCGTCGAGTGCGGCAGCACGTACCGCCGGTAGTCGGCCTCGGACAGCGCGCCGGCCCACGAGTCGAACAGCTGCACCGCGGACACCCCGGCGTCGACCTGCACCCGCAGGAACGCGCCTGTCACGTCGGCCAGCCGGGCGCAGAGCGCGTGCCACAGCTCCGGCTCGCCGTACATGAGGGCCTTGGTCTTCGCGTGGTTGCGCGACGGGCCGCCCTCGACCAGGTAGCTGGCCAGGGTGAACGGGGCGCCGGCGAAGCCGATCAGCGGGGTGTCGCCCAGCTCGGCGACGAGCAGCCGGACCGCGGAGTCCACGTAGGAGACGTCGTCGCGGGTGATCGGCCGGATCCGCTCGACGTCGGCGGCCGTGCGCACCGGCTCGGCCACCACCGGCCCGGTGCCCGGGACGATGTCCAGGTCCACCCCGGCGGCGGCGACCGGGACCACGATGTCGCTGAACAGGATCGCCGCGTCGACCCGGTGTCGGCGCACCGGCTGGAGGGTGATCTCGGCGACCAGGTCGGGGCGGCGACAGGACTCCAGCATCCCCACGTTCTTGCGGATCTCGCGGTACTCCGGCAGCGACCGGCCGGCCTGGCGCATGAACCAGACCGGGGTGCGCGGGCCGTCCTCGCGCCGGCAGGCCCGGACGAACGGGGAGTCGGCCGGTCCGCCGCGGCGGGGTTCTCCGTCTCGGGCGGCAGTGCCCGTGGTGTCGGTGGTCATCGCGGCAATCGTGCCACGCCGCCGATGCCCGTCCCCCACCCCCGCCACCTTTTGTGACCCACTCCCGTCCGGCGGGGCTGGCTGTCGGCGTGCCGTTTCCGGCAGCCGGGCAGCAGGCGGCATAGGCTGCCCGCATGGCCCCCCCGATCGCGCTTCCGGAGACCTTCGCCCGCGCGGTCGCCGGGCTGCGGTCGGCCGCGCCCCGGTCGGAGATCGCCCTGGAGGAGGTCGGCGCACCGCAGCGGCTCGCGCCGTACGCGTTCGCGCTCTCCGCGACGGTGCTGCGCGACGACGACGAGGTCGCCACCGGGCGGTTGATCCTGCTGCACGACCCGGCCGGGCACGAGGCCTGGCAGGGCACCCTGCGGCTGGTCACCTACGTCACGGCGGAGCTGGAGGCCGACCTGGCCACCGACCCGTTGCTGCCCGGGGTGGGCTGGACCTGGCTGACCGACGCGCTGGACGTCCACGACGCCCCGCACCGGGCGATCGGGGGCACGATCACCCAGACGATGTCGACCCGGTTCGGTGACCTGGCCGGGCCGCCGACCGTCGCCGACATCGAGATCCGGGCCTCCTGGACGCCGCTCGGCGAGGACCTGACCCCGCACCTGCTGGCCTGGTGCGCGCTGCTCGCCTCGACGGCGGGCCTGCCGCCGCCCGGGGTGACCGCCCTCCCGGAGCGCCGCCCGGCCGGCGCCGCCTGACCCACCGGGCCCGGCACGGCGAGCCCGCCGGGCGGCGGGGACGGGAACGGAGACGACGCGGGCCGCGCCCACCGGACCGGGGTCCGGTGGGCGCGGCCCGGGCGGGCGCACCTGTCAGAGTCAGAGGTAGTCCTCGGCCTCGTCGCAGACCTTGTTCATCCCCTGGGTGGCCTTGTCGTACGCGGCCTTGTTGTTCGCCGCCGCCGCGGTCAGCGCGGTGGTGAGCTTGTCCAGGCAGGTGGCGATGACCTTCTTCTGCCGGGCCTGCTCGTCACGGTCGTTGCGGGTGCCGGTGAGGTCCTGCTCGGTGTTCGAGAGCTTGTCCCGCACGCCCTGCAGGTCCTTCTTGAGCTTGTCGATCTCGGTCTTGTTCGCCGTGATCGTCCCGTCCCGCTCGCTGACCTGAGCGGTCAGCCGCTGCTCCGTGCGGTCCAGCTCGTTGCCTTTGGTCACGTAGAGGCCGGTCATCACGCCGCCGAGGACGAAGAGCAGCCCGGCCACCAGGGCCAGCACCAGCACGCTGCGTCGGCCCTTGCCCGGGGAGGGCGCCGCCGGGCCGTACGGCGGCACGCCGGGTGGGCCGGACATCGGGGGGCCGAAGCCCGGACCGGAGGCCGGGGGCACCGACATCGGCTGGGCGTACCCCGGGGTGGAGACCTGCTGCCCGAACGGCGGGGCGGACTGCGGCGCCTGCTGGCCGTAGGCCGGCGCGGGCGGGGCCGACTGCGGCGGCTGCTGACCGTAGGCCGGCGCGGGCGGGGCGGACTGCGGGGCGCCGTACTGGCCCGGCTGCGGGGCCCCGTACTGGCCCGGCTGCTGGGCGCCGTACTGGCCCGGCTGCTGCGGCGGCTCCGCCGAGGGCTGCGGGGCGCCGTACTGGCCGAACTGCTGCGTCGGCTCCGCCGGGGGCTGCGGGCTGCCGTACTGGCCGGGGGTGAACTGCCGGGTCGACTCGGCCGGATGGCCGGTCGGGCCGTACTGCTGGGGCACGGGCTGGCCGGGGCCGGCCGGCGGCGGGTAGGGCGGCTGGCCCCCGGACCCGCTCGGTGGCTGGGACATATCTCATCCTCCAGGTGACTGGCCCGCGGCCGGACGACGGCGACGGACCGGGCTGGTACGAGGCAACGACGGCCGGTTCAGCAGATCCGGAAGCCGTCGCAGGCGACCTTGATGGGTACGGCGAGGCCGATGCCCTCGGCATCGCGGGCCTTGGCGGTGGCGATCCCGACGACCTGCTTCTGGCCGTTGATCACGGGACCACCCGAGTTGCCGGGGTTGATCGGGGCATCGAACTGGATGACC
This sequence comes from Micromonospora sp. CA-111912, assembly GCF_050948415.1. Classification (NCBI taxonomy): domain Bacteria; kingdom Bacillati; phylum Actinomycetota; class Actinomycetes; order Micromonosporales; family Micromonosporaceae; genus Micromonospora; species Micromonospora sp. CA-111912. The sequence continues at coordinate 1,854,484 of NZ_CP192007.1, read as the reverse complement.
GGACCCGAGCCCTGCTTGGCCTCGCGGAAGGCGCTGACCACGCCGGTGGTGACGCTGTCCTGGAGACCGAGCGGGGCGCCGACCACGACGATCTGCTGGCCGGACTTGACCGCCGCGGACGCCGTGACCAGGCCGGTGAACTTGCTCGTGGTGCGTAGGTGGGCGACGTCGTTGGCCTCGTCGACCTTGACGATCGTGGCCGGATAGCGCTGATCGGTGCGTTCCAGGAAGACCTCCCGGCCGCCGCTCTCCCAGACCGACTCCACCACGTGGAAGTTGGTGAACAGGTTCGTCCCGCCGCCGCTGGCCGGCTTGCCGACCGCGAACGCGGTGCCGGTGAACTGCCCGGCCCGGACCCGGAACACGCTGGGCAGCACGGCGCTGGCCACCGCCTCGGGGTTGAACTGGGCCCCGGCCTGCCTCTCCAGGGTCTGGGTCCGCTGGTCGAGGTCGTCGAGTCGGGTGCCGTCGCCCTGCTGCGCGGCGGCCTGCCGCTGGTCGGTCCCGGAGAGCCGGTCGGAGAGCCGGTGGATCTGGTACGCCTGCACGCCCGCCACCAGGGCCAGCACCACGGCCAACCCCAGCGTGACCAGGGTCAGCGCGCGGCCCCGGGCGGGCCGGGCGGGCGGGGTCGGGGCGGGCCAGCCGGGGGCCGACGCGCCCTGCGGCGGGTACGCCGGGCCGGGGACCGAGGGCGGCGCAACCGGGCCGGCGGGCGGGGCCGGCTGCTGCCCGTGCACCGGTGGGTACTGCCCGGGAACCGGCGCCGGCCCACCCCACTGGCCGGCGTTCGGCGGCGGAGCCCAAGCGGCCTGACCAGGGACGGGGGCCTGACCGGGAACGGGGGCCTGACCAGGGACAGGGGCCTGACCGGGAACGGGGGCCTGACCGGGGATTGCGGGCGGCGGGTAGGGGGCGGCGGTGCCTCGGGGCGGGACGATCCGTGGCGGCAGCGGGCCGGGCCGGGCCGGGCCGTCCCATGCCTCGGCGGTACGGGCCGGGTCCGACCAACCGCCTCCGGAACCGTCGTCGGGTCCCTGTCCCGCGCCTGTCGGACCGTACCCAGCCGTCGTCATCGCCACGACCTCCCCGTAGACGCCCCCGTTGCCCCCGCCGACGCGGGTTCGTCACCGGTCGGCGGCCCGAAGACCGTACCTGCGCTGTCGCGCTTTGTCTCCCCCGGTGTCCGACCCTGCCATGTCGGGTCAAGTCGCCGGCGCCGACACACGCCCTACCCGGCTGCGCGCGCCGGATCCCCCGGCGCACTAGGGTTGTCAGGTGACCGACGAACCACCCCTGCGCCGTCGGGCCGCCGAAAGCCGTACCGGAGACGCGCCGCGCCACCCGCCGTCGGCCGCGCCGGAGCCGGTGGACGCGGGGCCCGAACCGACCGGCAGCGAGCCCGTGCCACTGACCGCCCCCCGCGACGGCACCCCCCTGCCGGTGGCCACCGAGGCCGAGCTCGCCGAGGTGGTGGCCCGGTTCGCGGCCGGCACCGGCCCGGTGGCCCTGGACGCCGAGCGCGCCTCGGGGTACCGCTACAGCCAGCGCGCCTATCTCGTCCAGCTACGGCGGGCCGGTGCGGGCACGGCGCTGATCGACCCACTGCCGCTGCCCGACCTGAGCACCCTGGACGCGGCGATCGCCGACGTCGAGTGGGTGCTGCATGCCGCCAGCCAGGACCTGCCCTGCCTGGCCGAGTTGGGGCTGCGCCCGCGGCGACTGTTCGACACGGAACTGGCCGCTCGGCTGGCCGGATTCGAGCGGGTCGGCCTGGCCGCGCTGACCGAGCAGCTGCTCGGCTTCACCCTGGAGAAGCACCACTCGGCTGCGGACTGGTCGAGCCGGCCGCTGCCGGAGTCGTGGCTCACCTACGCCGCCCTGGACGTGGAGATGCTCACCGACCTGCGCGACTCCCTCGACGCGGAGCTGGCCCGGCAGGGCAAGTCGGCCTGGGCGGCGGAGGAGTTCGCCGCCCTGGTGCGAAACGGCGCCCGCCCGCCCCGGGTCCGCGCGGAGCCGTGGCGGCGCACCTCGGGCATCCATCGGGTGCGCGGCGCCCGTGCCCAGGCCCGGGTCCGTTCCCTCTGGTACGCCCGGGACCAGATCGCCTCCCGCCGGGACGCCGCGCCTGGCCGGGTGCTGCCGGACTCGGCGATCGTGGCCGCCGCGGAGCTGGACCCTGTGGACGAGAAGACCCTGCTCACCCTGCCCGGGTTCGGCGGCCGGTCGGTGCGCCGGCTGGCCCGCACCTGGCTGGCGGCCCTCGACGACGCCCGGCAGTTGCCGGAGGACGCGCTGCCGGTCACCCCGGCGGTGGAGGGGCCGCCCCCGCCGCACCGGTGGGCTGAGCGGGACCCGGTGGCCGCCGGCCGGCTGGCCCGGTGCCGGGAGGTGGTGGTCCGGATCGCCGGCGCGCACACCCTGCCGCCGGAGAACCTGATCACCCCGGACTCCGTCCGCCGCCTCGCCTGGACCCCGCCGGACGAGGTCACCGAGGACACGGTGGCCGAGACGCTGCGCGGCTTCGGCGCCCGCGAATGGCAGATCACCCTCCTGACCAACGACCTGACCCCAGCCCTGGCGCCCCCGACCCCCTGACCCGCTTTTCCCGTTGATCAAGAGGTTTGCGTCATTGGAGTAGCCGCCCCTGACGCAAACCTCTTGATCAACGGGGCGGGGCGGGGCGGGGGTGGGACGCCCGCAGGGGTGGGTGTGGGGTGGGACACAGCGGGGTGGGTGCCGGGCGTGGTTACTGGCGAGTAGCATCCGAGGGACCACGCCCGTGCCGGCGACCTTCATCCGGTCCGTAGTGCCGCCTGTCGGCGCGGAGGCCGGATTTTGGTCGATAAGGAGGCTCAAGTGCCCCGTGAAGTCCGGGATGTCGTCTTCGTCGACGGCGTCCGCACCCCGTTCGGCAAGGCGGGTGGCATGTACGCCAACACCCGCGCCGACGACCTGGTGATCCGCTGCATCCGCGAGCTGCTGCGCCGCAACCCGCAGCTTCCGCCGGAGCGGGTCGAGGAGGTCGCCATCGCCGCCACCACCCAGATCGGCGACCAGGGCCTCACCATCGGCCGCACCGCGGCCCTGCTGGCCGGGCTGCCCAAGACCGTCCCCGGCTTCGCCATCGACCGGATGTGCGCCGGGGCGATGACCGCCGTCACCACCGTGGCCGGCGGCATCGCCATGGGCGCGTACGACATCGCGATCGCCGGCGGCGTCGAGCACATGGGCCGGCACCCGATGGGCGAGGGCGTCGACCCCAACCCGCGAATCGTCGCGGAGAAGCTGGTCGACCCGTCCGCGCTGGTCATGGGCGCCACCGCGGAGAACCTGCACGACCGGGTCCCGCAGGTCACCAAGGACCGCGCCGACGCGTTCGCGCTCGCCTCGCAGCAGAAGACGGCGAAGGCGTACGCCAACGACAAGCTCCAGGGCGACCTGGTGCCGATGGCGATCCGCGACGCCGACGGCGGCTGGGGGCTGGCAGGAGTCGACGAGGCGCCCCGGGATACCTCGCTGGAGAAGCTCGCCACCCTCAAGACCCCGTTCCGCCCGCACGGCAAGGTCACCGCGGGCAACGCCGCCGGCCTGAACGACGGTGCCACCGCGAGCCTGATCGCCGCCGAGGACACCGCCCGCGAGCTGGGCCTGCCGATCGCCATGCGGCTGGTGTCGTACGGCTTCGTCGGCGTCGAGCCCGAGGTGATGGGCGTCGGCCCGATCCCGTCGACCGAGAAGGCGCTACGCATCGCCGGCCTGAGCATCGACGACATCGGACTGTTCGAGCTGAACGAGGCGTTCGCCGTGCAGGTGCTCGCCTTCCTCGACCACTTCGGCATCGCCGACGACGACCCCCGGGTCAACCCGTGGGGCGGCGCGATCGCCGTCGGCCACCCGCTCGCCTCCTCGGGCGTGCGGCTGATGACCCAGCTCGCCCGGCAGTTCGCCGAGCATCCCGAGGTCCGCTACGGCCTCACCGCCATGTGCATCGGCATCGGCATGGGCGGCACGGTCATCTGGGAGAACCCGAACTGGACCGGTTCCGCCGCCGAGGCTGCACAGGAGGGCAACAAGTGAGCGCGCTCGCCGCACCGAACGAGGTGGTCACCAGGGCGCTGCTGCGCCAGGTGAACGTGCCGGGGCTGGACCGGCCGGCCGCCCTGATCACCCTGGACAACGGCTTCGACCACACCAAGCCGAACAGCTTCGGCCCGGGCGGGCTGACCAGCCTGGACGAGGCGATCACCGCCGCCCTCGCCGCCGACCCGGCGTTCGTCGCGGTCACCGGGAAGCCGTACATCTTCTGCGTCGGGGCGGACCTCACCAGCCTGCCGCAGCTCGCCGACCGGGAGCAGGCCCTGGAGATCGGCCGGCTCGGCCACCGGGTCTTCGCCCGGCTGAAGGACAGCCAGGTCCCGACGTTCGCCTTCGTCAACGGCGCGGCGATGGGCGGCGGCCTGGAGCTGGCCCTGCACTGCCACTACCGGACCCTGTCCGGCGGGGCCTCCGCGCTCGCGCTGCCCGAGGTCTCCCTCGGGCTGGTCCCCGGCTGGGGCGGCACCCAGCTCCTGCCGAACCTGATCGGCATTCCGGCCGCGACCCAGGTGATCCTGCAGAACCCGCTGATGCAGAACAAGATGCTCAGGCCGAAGCAGGCCGCCGAGCTGGGCATCGCCGACGTACTGCTAGAGCCGGCGGACTTCCTGGAGCGGTCCCTGGAGTGGGCCGCCGGCGTGGTCCGCGGCGAGGTCACCGTGACCCGGCCCGAGGTCGACAAGGACATGTGGGCCGGCGTGCTGTACTTCGCCCGGCAGACGCTGGACCAGCGGCTGCACGGCGCGGTGCCGGCCGCGTACCGGGCGCTGGACCTGCTGGAGACGGCGAAGGACGCGGACTTCGCGACCGGCACCGCCGCCGAGGACGAGGCGCTGGCGGACCTGGTCTTCTCCGAGGAGCTACGCAGCGGGCTGTACGCGTTCGACCTGGTACAGCGGCGGGCCAAGCGGCCGGCCGGCGCGCCGGACAAGGGCCTGGCCCGCCCGGTCACCAAGGTCGGCATCGTCGGCGCCGGCCTGATGGCCAGCCAGCTCGCGCTGCTGTTCGCCCGCCGCCTCCAGGTCCCGGTCGTCATGACCGACCTGGACCAGGCCCGGGTCGACAAGGGCGTGGCCTACGTGCACACCCAGATCGAGAAGGCCGTCAGCAAGGGCCGGATGGACAAGGGCACGGCCGCCAAGCTGTACGGCCTGGTCGGCGGCTCGGTCGACAAGGCCACGTTCGCGGACGCCGACTTCGTCATCGAGGCCGTGTTCGAGGACCTGAACGTCAAGAAGCAGGTCTGGGCCGAGCTGGAGAAGATCGTCTCCCCGGAGGCGGTGCTCGCCACCAACACCTCGTCGCTGTCGATCACCGCTATGGCCGAGGAACTGGAGCACCCGGAGCGGGTGGTCGGCTTCCACTTCTTCAACCCGGTCGCCGTGCTGCCGCTGCTGGAGATCGTCCGGGGCGAGCGCACCGACGACGCCACCCTGGCCACCGCGTTCGCGGTCGGCAAGCAGTTGAAGAAGTCGTCGGTGCTGGTCTCCGACGCCCCGGCGTTCGTGGTGAACCGGCTGCTCACCCGCTTCCTCGGCACCGTCTTCGCCGCCGTGGACGCGGGCACCCCGCTGGACGTGGCGAACGCCGCGCTGGACCCGCTGGGCCTGCCGATGCGCCCGCTCGCCCTGCTCCAGCTCGTCGGCCCGGCCGTGGCGTACCACGTGGGCGGCACGCTGCACACGGCGTTCCCGGACCGGTTCGCCGTCAGCGAGAACCTGAAGCGGATCGCCGAGGCGGGCCAGCCGATCGTGGTCGACGACCAGATCAACGACGAGGTGGCCAAGCTGCTGGTGGTCGGCGACGCGCCGCTGACCGCCGAGCAGGTGCGGCAGAACGCGCTGGACGCGCTGGCGCAGGAGATCCGGCTGATGCTCGACGAGGGCGTCGTCGCGGAGGCGCAGGACATCGACCTGTGCATGATCCTCGGCGCCGGCTGGCCGTTCCACCTGGGCGGCGTCACGCCGTACCTGGACCGGACCGGCACCAGCGAGCGGGTCACCGGCCGGCGGTTCCTGCCGCTCGGGGCGGCCAGCCTGCCCGCCTGACCGATCCCGCTCCCCCGCGACCGCGGTGGCACGGGCGTCCCCCGGGGCGCTCCGGCCACCGCGGTCGTCGTTTCAGCCGGCGGACGGGGCAACGGCTGTCGGACCGGCTGGCTACGATCACCGCTCCTGATCCACTGTTTGGAGCTGACTGAACATGTCCCAACCGGGCGACCCCTACCCGAACCAGCCGCAGCAGCCGTACGGCGAACAGCCCGCCCCGCAGCAGGGCGGCTACCCGCCGGCCGGCCAGCCGTACGGCGCGCCGCTGCCGCCAGCGCCGAAGAAGTCCAAGACCGGCAAGATCGTGCTGATCGTCCTGGCCGTGGTGCTGGTGCTCTGCTGCGGCGGCGGGGCGATCACCTGGTTCGCCGTCAAGGACGACGTGAGCGACGCGGTCGAGGCCACCAACACCCGGGTGACCGCCCCGGCCACCCTCGCCGGCCGACCGAAGGCCACCGAGCCCGAGCTCCAGGCGGTGGTGGACGGGATGATCGCCGAGATGAAGTCCACAGTGCAGAACGAGACCAGCACCGCCGGGGCGGTCTACGGCGACCCGGCCAAGAAGGACCTGGTGATGATCGCCGCGGCGTCCGGCCTGGTGACCGACCCGAAGAAGGAACTGGACGAAGCGTTCAGCGGCCCCGACCTGACCATGAGCAACGTCGCCGCGGTGGACCCGGGCCCGCTGGGCGGCGAGGCGCGCTGCGGCGACAGCGAGAGCGAGGGCATCAAGCTGGGCATCTGCGCCTGGGCCGACAAGGGCAGCGTCGGCATGATCGTGATGTACTTCAAGACCGGCGCCCAGGCGAAGGCCGAGTTCGTCACCATGCGCGGCCAGATCGAGCAGCGCTCCTGAGCCACGCGTGACACGGGCCCCCTCCGCCGTCGCGGCGAAGGGGGCCCGTCCCGTCGGGCGGGTCACGCCGTCGCGGCCCGCCCGCTCCGGGCGTCAGGCCGTCGCAGCCCGCTCGGCGGCGCTGCGCAGCACGCAGAACTCGTTGCCCTCCGGGTCGGCGAGCACCACCCAGCCGGCGCCGTCCGGCTGCCGCCGGTCGTCCACCTGGGTGGCGCCGAGGTCGACCAGCCGCTCGACCTCGGCATCCCGGGGCCGGTCGGCGGGCTCCAGGCACAGGTGGACCCGGTTCTTCACCGTCTTGTCCTCCGGCACCTGAATGAAGAGCACGGTCGATCCGTCCGGGGTGAGCACCATCGCCTCCGGGTCACCGGGGAAGTCGTCGGGCTGCCGTTCGGAGCCGAACACCTCCGCCCAGAAGCCGGCCAGCGCGTAGGTGTCGTGGCAGTCGAAGCTGATGTTCCTGATCCGTGCGCTCACGGTTTTCCTCCATGAAGGAGTGGGGCGCCCCGCGTGATCGGCAGAAGGTCAGCGGCGGGTGAGGCGGGGCGCGGGACTGGTCGTGGACATCAACCGCACCTCCCTCCGGCCGTCGGGCTGACGCGGCCGATCCTGCCAGCCTCCACCGGTCCGGGCAACGCCTTTCCGGCGTACCCGGGAAAGGGCCCGGCCCGGCCCCGCGCGGACGCGGGACCGGGCCGGGACGCCCCCGTGGTGCGACGGGGGTCTACGGGCCGACGAAGACGGCCTTGGCGCGCCAGTCGACCCCGTCCACGGCGGGGCCGCTGACGGTGGTGAACGCGCCGGTGGGCACGCCGCCGGCCCACGCGGTCGAGGCGAGCGCGCCGGTCGAGCGGCTGACCTGGTACAGGGTGCCGCCGGCCAGGAGGACCGAGCCGGTGTCGGCGAATCCGGTCACCCCCGCGACGGTGAACTTGTCGGCGCCGACCGCGCCGCTGTCCGGGGTGAACCAGCGCCAGTACAGTCCACCCTGGCCGGCGAGGGTGTAGTAGAGCCGGCCGGCGGTGTAGAACATGCCGGTGACGTTCGCGATCTCGGGGTAGAAGTTGCTGTTCACCCCGACGTAGGTCTGACCCTCCGGCCCGGAGTCGGTCTCCACCGTGTCCCAGTACGCGTCGTGGTACGGGTCGACGAGGCTGGGCGTGCCGAAGGTGGTCCCGTCGAAGGTGCGCCGCTGGAGCGCGCCGTTCGTCGCGTAGAACAGAGTGCCGCCCACCCAGAACGCGCCCCTGGCCGTGGACCACGCGGTGTTGTCCGGGTTGGCCACCGGGGTCGCGGCACCGACCGTGGCCGCCCCGTCGTACGCGCGGGACTGCACCTCGTTGCCCGTGCCGGTGGGCGGCGGGCCGGTCTTGACGATCTCGATGGCGTTGACGAGCGGGTTCTCCACCACGTGCCCGAAGTCGATGTCGACGCTGCCGTCGCTGACGATCGTGAACGACCGCATGGTGCCGACGTTGTGCCCGGGCGTGACCGCCAGGTCGAGGTTGTCCAGGACGAGGGTGCCGTCGAGGGTCACGTCGAAGACCCGCTTGCCGGGGGTCGAGGTGCCGGCGTACCGGTTGGCGAGGTAGAGACGGACCTCCACCTCGGTGCCGGCCGGCACCGGAAGGTCCCACTGCATCTCCGGGGCGGCCGCGGCGTCGTACCGCTCGGTGTCGAACAGCCCGGCCGGGGTGCCGGCCGGGACGGTGGCGTCCAGGCTGCCGACGGCGGCGTAGCCCGCGGTGCTGCTGCCGGCGTTGTGGTAGGCGCTCGGGTTGCCGGAGTCGTCGGCGCTCCAGTCCGGACCGCCGGTGGTGGACGCGACGGCGGGGCCGCCGGCGTTCACCCGGTGCAGCACGTGGGTGGGCACCGGAACCCCGGCCTGGTACACGCTGCCGGGCAGGCCGGCGGTGGTGGTCGGGTGCGGGGCGTTGCCGCCGGTCAGCGGGAAGAACGCGATCCGCTCCCGGCGGTAGGTGAAGTTGCCGATCCAGGACTGGTCGGAGCCGAGCCAGATGCCCTGCGGGGTGACCAGCAGTTCGGCCACGCCGTAGCCGCGCGGGTGCCGGCCGGGGTTCCAGGACAGCGGCAGCCCGTTGCCCGGGTCGAGGGCGGCGATGCTGGCCCGGCCGATGGCGCCGGCCTGCGCGGAGTCGCCGCCGAGGCTGTTGTTCAGCCAGCGCAGGTGCCCGCCGACGTAGACGGCCTGCTCGCTGATTCCGACGGAGAGGAAGGTGTCGCCGCCGGAGTAGTTGGCCCAGGTGGGCTGCTGGGCGTCGCCGGTCGCGGCGGCCTCCCAGCGGGCGGCGCTGTCGCACAGCGATCCGGCGTGCGCCCCGCCGGTGGTGACCACCACGAAGTAGCTGCCGTCGGGGGCGAAGGCCACGTCCCGCATGTACGAGTCGAACGCCCAGTACGAGCAGCGCGGGGTGTACCGGCTGGTGTTCCAGTCGGCGACGGTGGCGGCGGTGGCGCCGAGGTCCAGCTTCACGATCTGGTCGTGCAGCACCCCGTCGGCCTTCTTGAAGTTGCCGATCACCACGAGCTGGGTGCCGTCCGGGGAGAGCGCGAGCTTCTCCGCGCCGACGCCGGCCTTGGCCCCGCTCACCCCGTCGTAGTTGTGGTTCTCGGTGAGGGTGGTGGTGAGGTAGCCGTCCAGTGCGCCGGTGGTGGCGTTGAGCGAGGCGAGCCCGCCGCGCGGGTTGGCGTTCCCGGCGGTGGTGAAGATGCCGCCGACGAGCAGCCGGTTGCCGGCCAGGGCGACGTCGTCGATCAGGCCGTTGAACGCCGGCCCGGCGAAGCTGGTGACCGTGGCCCCGGTGGCGACGTCGACCAGGGCCACCTTGCGCCGGGTGACGCCGTTGACCGTGTTGAACTTGCCGGCCAGGTAGACGGTGCCTGCGGTCGGGCCGGCCGTCACCGCGTTCACCTCGTTGTCGACGGTCGGCGCGAACGCGGTGTCGACCGCTCCGGTGGCCTTGTCGAAGGCGAGCACGTAGTCACGGGTGATGTCCACGTCGGAGTTGCGGTTGCGCACCTTGCTGAACGATCCCGCCGCAATGATCTTCGTACCGGCGTCGTGGATGGCGAACACCGTGCCGTCCTGGATGTTCGGCGACGCGGCCGACGGGACGGTGGAGACCACGGTGGGGTGGCCGGGCGCGGCGTTCGCCGGGTCGGCGACGGCGAGGCCGGCGACGGTCAGCGCGGCGGCGGCGAGCGTCGCCAGGGTTCGGCGGGCCAGGGCCGAGGGGTGGGTCACGGGCAACTCCCGAAGCGCGTCGGACGGGGGGTGGCCGCGGGCGCCGGACGGCCTGAGGCGCGGCCGGTCCTGGGCGCACCGCGTGGGACATGGCGCCACCACACCTTGGCCTATCGGCCGGCGGTCGTCCAGCACGGGTGGCGCATTGTGCCCGACCGCCCGGCGGCTCTGCCCGACCGCGCGGCCCCGCCGGCCGACTGCCCGGCGCGGCCCGGCCACCTGACCCCGCCCGGCCCGCCCACCCGGCACCCGCCGTGCCTGGTCAGCCGGGCCGGGCACACGAAAAGCTGAGCGCCGGGTGGGCCCGAGCGACGTGCCGCCGGGCCGGCGGGGCGTGGTGCGGCCCTGGCCGCCCGCCGACGTGCCGCCGGGCCGGCGGGGCGTGGTGCGACCCCGGCCGCCCGCCGACGTGCCGCCCGCACCTGCGGGACGGGGCCGTCACCGGTCGGTCGTGAGCCGCCCACCGCCGTGGGCCGGGCCGGTCAGCACCGGCGTGGCGTCGGCGGCGGGCAGGGTCACCGTGACCTCAAGGCCGCCGCCCGGCTGGGCGACGACCCGCACGGTCCCGCCGTGCGCGTCGCAGACCGCCCGGACGATGGACAGGCCCAGCCCGGAACCCCGGGCCCCGGTGCGTTCCTGCCCGCCCCGGCGGAACGGCTCGAACAGCCCCGGCACGTCGGCCTGGCTGACCTCGAACCCGGTGTTGGCGACGACCAGCCAGGACGAGCGGCCGTCCGTGCCGGTGCGCACCCGGATCAGGCCGTGCAGGTGGTTGTAGCGGACCGCGTTCTCGATCAGGTTGCCGGCCAGCCGGTCCAGCAGCCCGGGGTCGCCGACGACCGGGGCCGGCTCCAGGGACGTCTGCACCCGCAGCCCGATCCGCTCCATCTCCCGGCGCATGGCCGAGAGCGCGTTGACGGTGCCGGTGGCCAGGTCCCACTCGGTGCGTCGGCCCAGCCGCCGGCCGGCCTGGGCCTCGCTGCGGGCGAGCACCAGCAGCGCGTCGACCAGCCCGTTGGCCCGCTCGGAGGCGTCCCGGACCACGGTGGCCATCCGGCGGTACTCGGCGGCGTCCGCCTCGTCGTCGCTGAGCGTCACGTCGATCTCGGTCCGCATCACCGCCAGCGGGGTGCGCAGTTCGTGCGAGGCGTTGGCCACGAAGCGCCTCTGCGCCTCGAACGCGGCGGCGATCCGGTCCAGCATGGCGTCGAACGTCTTGGCCAGCTCGGCCACCTCGTCGTCCGCCCCGGACCAGCCGATCCGCTGGTCGAGGGTGGCCTCGCCGAGCCGCTGGGCGGTCGCGGTGACCTGGTGCAGCGGGCGCAGCGCCCGCCCCGCCACCGCGTACGCGCCGGCCACCCCGACCACGCTGATCGCCAGCAGCGCCACCAGGCCCTTGGCCAGCAGCTCGTTCGACGCCGCGTCGACGAGCTGCTGCTGCCACTGCCCGGCGTCGAGCAGCCGACCGTCGGCCAGCAGCACGGTGGTGCCGGGGACCAGCTCGTCGGTGGGGCGCAGCGCGTCGCGGACCAGCAGCCAGGCCAGCAGCACCAGGATCGCCCCGGCGCCCACCAGCAGCACCCCGTTGAGCAGGGTGAGCCGCAGCCGCAGGGTGGGTCGCAGCCGGACGGCCGGGCGGCGCAGCGCCGGCCAGGGCAGGGTGCGACGGCGGGCGGCGGGGCGGGGCGGGGCGCTCACGCCGATCCCTCGGCGGTGCGGTAGCCGGCGCCGACGACCGTCTCGATCAGCGGCGGGTCGCCCAGCTTCTTGCGCAGGGTCATCACGGTGACCCGGACGATGGTGGTGAACGGGTCGGTGTTGGCGTCCCAGACCCGTTCCAGCAGTTCCTCGCTGGATACCACCGCCCCGCGCGCCTTGAGCAGCTCGGCCAGCACCCCGAACTCCTTGTTCGTCAGGTCGACCGGCACGCCGCCCCGGGTCACCAGCCGGCGGGCCGGGTCGAGCACCAGGTCGGCGACGGCGAGCACCGGCGGGGCCGCCGGGGTGGCCCGCCGGCCGAGCGCCTGCACCCGGGCCACCAGCTCGTCGAAGGCGAACGGCTTGGGCAGGTAGTCGTCCGCGCCGAGCTGCAACCCCTCGACCCGGTCGGCGACCGTGCCGCTGGCGGTGAGCATGAGCACCCGGGTCAGGGTGCCGGAGGCGGCCAGCTCGGCGCAGATCTGGTCGCCGTGCATGCCGGGCAGGTCCCGGTCCAGCACCACCACGTCGTACCGGGTGACGAAGGCCATCTCGTGGCCCGAGTTCCCGTCGTAGGCGACGTCGACCGCCATGCCGCGCTTACGCAGCCCACGCGCGATCGCGTCGGCGAGGTTGCGCTCGTCCTCGACCACCAGTACCCGCATACCCGACCTCCCGGCTGACCTGCCGACAAACCTAGTGCCGGCCACCAAACCGGCGTCGCGCCGCCCGCGCCGCCGGCAATCCCGCCGCGGGCGTTGCAAAAAACCTTCAGGTACGGGATGCTTCCCGGCGCTGATCTGCGGCGGAGGGAGCGGCGATGACCGGACCGGACCTAACCACCCGGCGGGACGTCGTCCACCGGCGCTTCCGGCTCCCGGCCGACCTGGCCGCCGGGGCCGGCGACGGGGTCCGCGCGGACGCCGCCGGCGCGGTCCTCGCCGCCCCGACCGGCCGGCTCGCCCACCCCGACGACCCCACCCGCCGGTACGACACGGCGAGCTGGACCTCGCCGCCGGTGTCCACCGGGTTCGCCGTCGCCGAGGTGGTCCCCTCCTGGGCCGCCGACACCCCCGACGGCTGCGGCATCCTCGTCGAGCTGCGCGGCTGGCACGCCGACGCCCCGGCCACCGGCTGGTACCAGCTGGCCCGCTGGGCCGCCGACGACGAGCCCTTCGGCCGCACCTCCGTGCCCGGCCAGCAGGACGCCGACGCCCGGGTGGACACGGACACCCTGGTCGTCACCGGCGCGACGGTCACCGGCTGGCAGGCCCGGGTGACGCTGCTGCGGCCGGCCGGCGGCACCGCCACCCCGGTGCTGCGCGCGCTCGGCGCGGTCGCCTCCGGCGCCCAGCCGGCCACCCCGATCGGCACGCACCGGGCCACCGAGGGCGACCGGGCCGGCTGGGGCCGGACGCTGGACGTGCCCCGGTACTCGCAGCGGCTGCTCGGCGGGCAGGAGGGGCGCTGGGGTGGCGGCGGGGACTCCTGGTGCAGCCCGACCAGCGTCTCGATGGTGCTGGACCACTGGGGCGCCGGTCCGGCCCCCGACCGGTACGCCTGGATCACGCCGCCCGGCCCCCGGCCGGTGGTGGTGCACGCCGCCCGGCACTGCTACGACCCGGCCTTCGACGGGGCGGGTAACTGGTCGTTCAACACGGCGTACGCCGGCGAACACGGGGTGGACGCGTTCGTCACCCGGCTGCGGTCGCTGGCCGAGGCCGGGGCGTTCGTGGCGGCCGGGGTGCCGCTGGTGCTCTCCGCCGCGTTCCGCCGGGGCGAGGTGCCGGGGCTGGACTACGACACCAGGGGGCACCTGGTGGTGCTGGTCGGGTTCACCGCCGACGGCGACCCGGTGCTCAACGACCCGTACGCCCCGGACGACGTCGGCGTGCGCCGCACGGTGGGCCGGGACCGGTTCGAGGCCGCCTGGCTGGGCGGCAGCGGCGGGATCGTCTACGTCATCCGGCCGCCCGACGTGCCGCTGCCCCCGCCGCCCGCCCAGCCCAACTGGTGACTCCGCTCCGAGGGCGTCACCGGGGCAGCCGCCACCAGCCGAACGTCCCGCTCAGGTGGCGGCAGAGCAGGTCCCGGCCGCTGGAGTAGCAACTCTCCACCGAGCCGGGCAGCACGTCGAGCCACCGGGCCCCCGCCCGCGCCGGGTCCAGCTCGGCGACGAGCAGCCCGCCCTCCCGGGTGCGCCGGGTGCCGAACAGCGGCCCGTCCGGTTCCTGGTTGGGCACGCGCTCCCAACGCCCCAGCTCGGCGATCGTCCGTCCGGTGGCGGCGTCCAGCACGGCGAACTCCACGGCCGCCAGGCGGTCGTCGGCGGCCACGAGAAGCCGGTCGCCCCGGACCGCGACGAGCCACTGCCAGCGCGGGTTGACCCACCTGGGCCGGCGCGTCGCCGGGTCGAGCGCCGACAGCCCGGCTTCCGGACTTCCGACGCAGAGCAGGTCGCCGCACTCCGTGAGGTACGCGGCCGGGGACAGGTCGAGTTCCCAGCGCCGGTCCAGCGCGTCCAGCCCGTACGCGGTGACCCGGCTGCCGTTACTGACCCTGTCGTGGGCCGTCATCAGCAGCAGGTCCCCGGCAAAACCGGCGCTCTGGTCTTCCGGTGACCCGCCCGGACGTGGATCGCCAGCGCGGAGGACCGCCCCGGAACCGGCGTCCCGCACCTCGATCCGCCCGGACTCGGGAATCAGCACGATCTCGTCGATCTCCGCGCCCCGGTAGTGGTAGGCCGTCCTGCCCCGGTCCACCGGCGCCGACCACCGGGGCTGCCCCGACGACAGGTCGACCACGCGCAGCGGGTCCGTCGTCTCGTCGCCGCCCCCGACAAGGAGCAGCCCGTCGCCGACGGTGGGAGCCGGTAAGCCGGGAAGCCGCCACCGTTCCCGCCCGGTCGCCGCGTCCAGCGCGACCGTCTCGACCACCCGGCCGTCCTGGCCCCCGCCCCCGGTGATCAGCACGAGCCCGCCGTGCTCCTGCACCTGGAACTGCCTTTCCCCGCCGGGCACCGAGGTGCGCCACAGCGGTCGCAGGGCGCCACCCGCGGCGGCCGGCGTCGCGTAGACGGTCACCCCCCGTGTCCCGCCAGCGCCCGGCGTCTCCGGGTCCACCACGTACAGCCGGCCGCCGACGACGCGGACCTCGCGGCCGAGCCCGCCGGGGACGACCGCCGAGGCGGTTCGCGCGACCGGCGCGGACGTGGCCAGGGTGAGCAGGGCGACGGCCCCGGCCAGGGCCGCCCGCAGCGGCCGGCCCACCGCCCGGGGCGGGCGGGGCGGCGGGTCCGGCTCGACGTCGCCGCGCAGCTCACCAAGGTCGATGACGGTCACTGGTGTTCCTCCCCGAGCTGGCTGCCGGCCGACGGTCGGCACCGGGGCGCACCGGCCGGGCGCTGCCACGCGGCGACCTCTGTACGATGGCCCGTCGTGGCTGTGCCGGTGGTAGACCCCTCGCTGAACTCCGAATCCGCACCCGTCGCGGCGCAGGCCGCTCCGACCGGACCCGACGGGGCGGGCACAGGCACGCCGCGTCGGCCCCGGCGGCGACCGACCCGAGCCGACGCGCTGGCCATCGGAGCCTATGTGCTGCTCGGCGTTCTCGTGTGCCTGAACTACTGGGGGGACGTCCAGCACCGGGTGTCGTCGCACCTGCCGACCGACCACAGCTGGTTCGAGTGGCTCTTCTCGCACGGCGCGTACTCGCTGCGCCACCTGGAGAACCCGCTGTTCTCCATGCGGCAGAACGCCCCGGACGGGGTGAACATGATGGCGAACACGTCGCTGCTCGGTGCCACCCTGCCGCTGGCCCCGGTGACGTGGCTGTTCGGGCCGCAGGTGACGTACGCCCTCTACCTCGGCGGGGCGCTCGCGGCGACGGCCGGCACGTCGTACTGGATGCTGTCGCGGCACCTGGTGCGCTCGCGCGCGGCGGCGTTCGTCGGCGGCGCGTTCCTCGGCTTCGCGCCCGGCATCGTGCACCACGCCAACGGGCAGCCGAACTTCGTCTCGAACTACCTGCTGCCGGTGATCGTGGCCCGGGTGCTGCGGCTCGGTGAGCCGGGGCGGAGCTGGCGGCGCGACGGGGTGGTGCTCGGCCTGCTGGTGGCGTACCAGATCTTCATCAACGAGGAGATGTTGCTGCTGACCGCGCTGGGCTGCCTGGTGGTGGTGGCCGCGTACGCGGTGCAGCGCCCCCGGGCGGCGCGGCAGCGGGTCGGCGGTTTCCTGGCCGCGCTCGGCCTCGGCGGCGGGCTGACGCTGCTGCTCACGGCGTACCCGATCTGGTTCCAGTTCAACGGCCCGCAGTCCTACCGGGGCCTGCAGGGCGGGGTGTTCCACAACTGGGGCGAGGACCTGGTGGCCTTCGTGACGTTCGCCCGGGACACCGTCGCCGGGGACGAGGCGGTGGAGAAGACCATCGGCCTGACCGAACAGAACACCTGGTTCGGCTGGCCGCTGGTGCTGGTGGCGCTGGCCGCCCTGGTGCTGCTGGTCCGCCGGTCGCTGGCGGCCCGGATCGTCGCCGTGCTGGTGGTGGTCTTCACCGTCGCCTCGATCGGCCCGGTGGTGCGCTTCGACGGCGCGGAGACCACGATCGACGGCCCCTGGTCGTACATCTCGGACGACCTGCCGCTGGTGGAGATGATGATGCCCACCCGGCTGGCCCTGGTGGTGGCCGCCGCCCTCGGCGTGCTGCTCGCCCTGGCCTGGGACGCCCTGGCGCGCACCGCGCAGGCCCCCGCGCCGGTGGTGCCGGCCCCCCGTTCGCCCGCCGGCACCACCGGCCCGAAGGCCCCGGCGCGGGCCGCCGGGGCACCGACCGGCCCCACCGCCGGGCCGGCCCGAGCGCGCCGCTGGACCCGCCCTGTCGGGTACGCCGCCGTCGCGCTCGCCGTGCTGCCGCTGGTGCCCCGGCCGCTGCCGGCCCAGCAGATCGACCCGCCGCCGCGCTTCATCACGGCCGGCGGCTGGCGGCCCTACGTGCCGGCGGGCCGGACCCTGGTGCCGGTGCCGATCCCCAGCAACGTGCACGGCCTGCCCACCCTGCGTTGGAGCGCGCTGACCGGGCACGGGTTCCCGATTCCCGGCGGCTACTTCATCGGCCCGAACGCCGACGGCGAGGGCGTCTTCGGCGCCCCGAACCGGCCGACCAGCACCCTGGTCTACGCCACGATGGACTCCGGCACGCTGCCGCCGCTGACCGACGAAGACCGCCGCCAAGCGGTCGACGACCTGCGCTACTGGAAGGCGTCGGTGGTCGTCCTCGGCGCGCACCCCCGCGAGGCGGTCCTGCGCGATTTGATGACCGCCCTGCTCGGCCCGGCGCAACGGGTCGACGACGTCTGGCTGTGGGACGTCCGCCCGCTGGTCGGCTGAGCCGCCCAGCGGACGGCCGGCGGGTGGGGACCGACCGCCGGCCGGGTGACGCGTGGGCTCAGCCGCAGTGGTCGTCCCACTCGATCATGCGGATGTACTTGTCGCCGACGATGCCGCCCCAGTCGACGCAGTCGTTCGGTGCGTACGCGTAGACCGGGCCGGCGTACTGGCTGTAGGTGCCCTCGTCCCGGACCCAGTTCGTGCCGGAACGCTGCACCATCGCCGACATGAACTGCTTGGTGCCCGGGGTGTTGGTGACGGTGACGACGCAGTTCCAGCCGCTGTTGTACGTCAGGAAGATGGTTCCCCGGCCGCCGCCGGCGTCCATCTTGTCGATCACGGTGTAGCCGCTGCCGCAGGCGCCGTTGTAGGCGGCGGCCTGGGCCGGGGCGCCGGTGACGGCGACCGCGGTGGCGGCCAGCGCGGCGACTGTGCCGACGCTCGCCAGCTTGTGGGTGACGCTCATGGGGTCCTCTCGTCAAATCAGGATGCGGGGGCGGGCCGGGGCGCGGTCGGGCACGCCCCGGCCGGGGACGACGTCAGCAGACCTTGCTGGTCGAGCCGCCCGTGGAGTTGAGGTAGCCGGTCACGTGCGTGCAGTGCGCGGCGGTGTTGGCCGCCTTGCCCCACAGCTCCGCCCGGGTGGTGTTGTTGAGCTCGCCCACCCCGTAGTCCGAGCCGCTGTCCGTGTGGTCGATCACGTGGACGTACAGGTCCCAGTTCGAGTGGGTGTTGCGGTACTGCTCCCACACGTAGATGTAGGCGTAGTTGTAGCCGCACCCGTAGTACTGCTTGACCGACGCAGCCTCCATGCCGCCCACCGTCAGCACCCGGGTGGTGCCGATCTGGCGGACGCTGGAGCAGCTGGCCGGGGTGCTGGCCAGCGCCGGCGACGCGTTGACCAGCACCCCGGCGCCCGCGGCGGCGATCGCGGCGGAGACGGCGAGGGCTCGGCGGAGGATAGCCATGGCGTCCTGCTTTCTCTGGTGGATCATCGTCGTCCGCCAGGTAACCAGGTGCCGGGTCGCGCTGACAGGTGGCGAAAGGGCCACCTTTTCCTCCCCCCACGCCCCGGGAGGCGGCCCCGCCCGGGGCGTCAGCCCACCAGGCCGCGCACGTCCCACACCCAGGCGCCGTCGATCTCGCGGCCGGGGCCGACGAGCTGGTCGACGGTACGGCGGACCGGGTCGCCCCGGTCCAGGCCGCCCTGCACCAGCACGGCGGCCCGCCAGTGCCGCAGGTCCACCGCCGCCTGCCGGCGGTCCGCGTCGGTCAGCACCGGCACCTGGCCGGTCTCGGCCACCCAGCGCAGCAGCAGGGCCGTCGGTCGGTCCGGGGCACCCCAGCGGGCGGTCGGGTCGTCGGCGGCGCGGGGGCCGATGAAGTAGCCGCCCGGGGCGGTGAACGCCAGCCGGGTCCGGGCCGACCAGAACGTCGCCGGGCTGACCCCGGCCCCGGTCACCGGCGGCACGGGCACCAGCGTCCGGCCGGCCGGCACGTACGCCCGCCAGCCGCCGTCGGCCACGAAGGCCGGCACCGGCCACGCCGGCACGGTGCGGATCGGGGTGGGCGCGAGCGGGAGCAGCGCGGCGGCCACCGCGCCGCCCCAGAGCAGTCGCACCGGCGCCGCCGGCCCGCCGGCCGGGCCGTCACCGGGGGCGGCGGCGGCCGACCGGATCCGGTCCAGGGACAGGGCGACCAGCACCCCCAGCACCGGTACGCAGACCAGCGCGAACCGGGCCGGCACCACCAGGTCGAGCAGCGGCACCCCGGCGACGAGCCGGTACGGCCCGGGCAGCCCGGTCGACACCCCGTCCACCCGGACGACCGTGCCGAGGGAGAACAGGGCGGCCCCGGCCCCGACCACCGCCAGCGCCCGGACCAGCGGACGACGCCACAGCCAGATCACGATCACCACGGCGAGCACCAGCAGGCCCGGCCCGAAGAACGAGTTCTCCTCGGTCGGGTTCGGGGCCAGCAGGCCGGGCAGGTGGTCGTCGCCGAACACCGTCTGCCGGGCCGAGGCGGTGAACGAGGCGGCGTCGAGCCGGAACCCCGGCGCGTCGAACGGCATCCCCCGGTAGTGGCCCGGCCCGGCGAACTGGAACCACAGCGGGTACGCCAGCAGCGCCCCCGCCACCAGCGCGCCCACCCCGATCCGGCCAAGGAACGCGGGCGCCAGCCGGCGGGCCGCCGCCCGGTCGGCGAGACCGTACGCGACGGCCAGCACGCCGGCGGCGAGCGCCAGGAACACCAGCACCTCCTCGCCGAGGAAGACCTGGTACGCCACCAGCAGCCCGAGCGCCACCCCGCGCCGGCCGACCCGGCCGGGCTCCGGCCGGAACACCAGCCCCAGGATCGGCGGCACCAGGAACTGGGCGGCCATGTGCGGGTGCGCCCCGGCCTGGGCGACCATGCCGGGGGCGAAGCCGCAGACCAGGCCGCCGACTGCGGCGGCGACCCGGGAGCCGACGAGCCGGCGGGCCAGCAGGACGTACCAGGCGGTGGCGGTGCCGGCGAGGCAGACGACCACCGCCACCAGGAACGCCGGCTGGGTGCCGAGCAGCAGCGTCACCGGGGTCAGCGGCACGCCCAGCCCGAGCACCGAGGTGTTGGCCATCAGGTTGACCCCGTCCGGCGAGTTCAGGGCCGCGCTGTGCAGCGGGTTCTCCAGCCCGGTGACGGCGCGGGCCGCCCGGGCCAGCATCCACTCGAACAGCATCTGGTCGTTGTCCTGGTGGAACAGCCGATCGGGGCGCCCCCACTGGCCGCCGGTGAGCAGCACCGCCAGGCCGAGGTAGCCGGCGACCACCGCGACGTCGAAGCCCCGCACCCGCCGGGGACGGCGACCGGCCGACGCGCGCCCGCCCGTCTCCTCCGGGTCAGCGGCGGCGGGCGCGGCCGGGGCCGCCATCAGGCCGTCGGGGCGGTCAGCGTCCGGACGTCCCAGACCCACACGTCCAGCTCACGGCGCCCGGGGCCGACCAGCTCCTCGACGGTACGCCGCAGCGGCTCCGCGTTGTGCTGGCCCACGGGGAGCACCAGGACGGCGGCCCGCCAGTGCCGCAGCTCGTCGAGGGAGCGGCGGCGCTGCCGGTCGTCCAGTTCCGGCGTCCGGCCGGTGGTGGCCACCTCCTCCAGCAGCCGGCCGACCCCGCTGGGCCGGCCGCCGAAGCGTCCCGGGTCGCCCGTGTTGCCGTTGCGCGGGGCGAGGAAGTAGCCGCCGGGGATCTTGAAGTCGAGGTTGGTGGACGCGGCCCAGCGCATCCCGTGGGTGTTGCCCATGCTGGGCACCGGGATCGGCACCAGGGTCTGGTCCGCCCCGACGTACTGGCGCCACCGGTCGGCGGTGATGAACTTCGGCACCGGCGGGCGCGAGGTGACCTTCAGCGGCATCGGCATGATCGGCAGCAGCGCCAGTGCCAGCGCGCCGACGCCGAGGGTGCGCACGGTACGGGCCTCGGCCGGCCGCAGCGACCAGATCCGCTCGACGGCGAGCGCCAGCAGCACGCCGATCACCGCCGTGGTGATCATCCCGAACCGGGTCGGCACCACCGCGTCCAGCAGCGGCACCCGCACCAGCAGCTCCCACGGGCCGGTGAACAGCTCCCGGTCCCACCAGGAGACCCGCTCGCCGAGCGAGAGCACCGCGAAGAACGCCCCGGTCGCGGCGAGCGCCCGGACCAACGGCTCGCGGCGCAGCCAGAACACGATGCCGACGGACAGCAGGGCGAGGCTCCAGCCGAAGAAGGCGTTCTCCTCGGAGTAGTTCGGGGCCAGGTTGACGTTGGCCCGCTCGTTGCCGCCGAGGGTGGGCGAGCCCGGGGCGAAGAAGGCGGCGATGTCGTTGCCGTAGTCCCGGACCGCGTCGCTGAGCCCGTGGTACGCCATCGGCCCGGCGAACTGCACGTAGAGCGGGTACGCCAGCAGCGCCCCGGCCAGCACGGTGCACACCGCCACCGCGACGCCCAACGGCCGCCACGCCGCCGACCACAGCGCGGGCCGCTGCACCAGGACGGCGATCAGGAACACCCCGCACGCCATCGCGGTGAAGAGCAGGATCTCCTCGTTGATGAACGCCTGCACGACCACGAGCAGTGCCAGCAGCGCCCCGTCCCGTACCGGCCGGCGCGACCGGGTGATCACCAGCACCCGCCAGACGATGAACGGCAGCAGGAACTGGCTGATGATGTTCGGGTGCCAACTGGCGTGCGAGAGCATCGCCGGGGAGAAGCCGCAGAACCAGCCGCCGACGGCGGCGGCCAGCGGGGTGC
Source organism: Micromonospora sp. CA-111912 (assembly GCF_050948415.1). Lineage (NCBI taxonomy): Bacteria > Bacillati > Actinomycetota > Actinomycetes > Micromonosporales > Micromonosporaceae > Micromonospora > Micromonospora sp. CA-111912. Next base: position 1,832,855 of record NZ_CP192007.1, on the reverse strand, counting down.
GCACCACATGCCGGGAGAGCACCCGGTACCAGGCGGCGGCGGTGCCGGCGAGGCCGAGGGTGACCAGCACCACGAAGGACACGGCCGGCCCGAAGAGCAGGGTCACCGGCACCATCGGGATGCCGAGCGCCAGGATGGCCGTGTTGGCCATCAGGTTGACCCCGTCGGGGAAGTTGAACTGGTCGGTGTAGAACGGGAACTCCCCGTGCAGCACCACCCGCACGCTGTGTGCGAGGAAGAACTGCACCTGCGCCGGGTCGCTGCTGTACAGCGACGCGACCCGGCCCGCCGGGTCGACCCAGATCCGGCTGGTCACCCAGAGCGCGGCGAGCAGGAACAGGCCGTACACGGCGAGGTCCCGCCGCCGGGTCGTCCACCGCAGGCGCCGTTTGCGGGCCCCGCCCGGCTCCGCCGCGGCCCGGGCCGCCTCCTCGGGCACAGCGTCGGCGTCGGCCGGAGCGGCGGCGGGGGCCGGAGCGGCGGCGGGGGCCGGCTGCTCGGTGGCCACGGGCCCCGCGTCGGCCGGCGGCTCGGCGGTCGCCGCCGTTGTCCGGGCGGCGGACCCCACGGGAGCGTCGGGAACCGGGGGGAAGTCTCCACGGGGCTCGGCAGGGGTCACAGTCGGCGGAGTCTACCGGAGCCGACGAAGGCCCTGAAATCGCCGGCCGGTCCTATGTGGTCGGTCCCGCCGCAGCTCACGGGACGGCGCGAGGTGCCGGTCCGCGCGGTCCGGGCGTCTCGTACCATGTGGGGCGCGAACACGACCGGGCGACGCGATCGGGGGCGTACAGGTGGCTTCAGCCCGCCGGCGCGGCATGACGGCCACCACACTGCTCACCCTGCTGCTGGCCGGCACGGCCTGCGGGCCGGTGGCCGACCGGAAGCCGGACGCCCTTCCCGTCGGCTACGACAGCCTGGACGGGACGCTGCGGGTGTGGCCCGCGCGGGGGCGGCTGGCCGGCGACAGCGCCGCGACGGCGGCGATCACCGAGGCGGTCCGGGCCTGGCGGACGCCCGCCGACGACCGCGCGCACCTGCCCTCGTCCGGGATCCTGTGGTCCGGTGAGGTGGACGGCGCCCCCCTGGCCCTGGTGGCCGCCGACGTTCCCGGCGAGAGTGCCTCCTGGCTGCTCCAACTGACCGGCGACGGCGACCGGTACGTGGTCGACCGGGCCAGCGAGTACACCGAGCCCGGCTACCTCGCCTACTCCGACGTGCTGCCCGTGCAGACCGGCAGCGGGCGTCGCTACCTGCTCTCCGGCCGGGTGGAGCGACTGCTCAGCCCCAAGGGCCGGGCGCTTTCCAGCCGGGACGGGCTGACCGACCCGGTGGACGTGCCGGCCTGCCGGGCCGTGGCGCTGACCGCGACGCTGCGGGCCACCCGGTCGCTGCCGCGTGGTCGGGCCGCCGACCGCCTGCTCGACCTCGGTACGGCCACCACGGACCCGCGGTATCCCCTGGTCCGGGACGAGACCGGCTCGGGCCGGCGGGCGCTGGACGGCCTGGACACCTGCGTGCTCGCCGACGAGCAGGGCCCGTTCGGCAGCGTCCCCCGCCGGATCGGCGACCGGGACGCACCCCGCTCGGTGCCGGAGTCCTGGCCGATGGCGAAGGTGAGCGTCCGCGCCCTGGGCGAGGTGGCGCTGGGCGGCGGCGACCCGGCCGACCTGGAGCAGCTGAGCTGGGAGACCGACGCGGGCACCATGACCGCCGTGGTGTACCGGCCGGCCGACGGCGGCGACCCGGTGGTCTCGCCGGCCGACCGGGCCAACACCCTGCAGGCGTACGTGCTGCCCGTGCCGGGCCAGCCGTTGGTGGTGCTGAGCTGGCGGTCCAGCCGGTACAGCTCGCTGTCGGTGCCGCCGGGCACCCCCCGGCTGGTCAACCGCCCCGGGCTGGTGGTGGTGCCACAGCCGGTGAGCAAGGCCACCTTCAGCCTGGCCGGCGCGGAGAAGACCTACTACCGCTCGGTCGGCGGCCGCTGACCCCCGGCCCGGCACCGGACCCCGCCCGGCGAGCTTCGGGCCTGCAGGCGCGATGAGGAAGGGGCACCTTCTCACGCCAGGCGGCGTGAAGAAGGTGCCCCTTTCTTTCAGTTCTGCGCGGCGGTTCCGCGGCCGGTCGGCAGGCCGACCTGCTCGATCGACTGGTCGTCCAGGCGGGAGATCCACCCGGTGACGTCCCGGGCGATGTCCTGGGCGGTGAGGCCCAGGTCGGCGAGGATCTGCGCGCGGGTGCCGTGCGGGTGCCACTCGGCCGGCACGCCCAGGTCGCGCAGCGGCACCCGGACGTCGGCGTCCCGCATCGCCTGGGCGAGGGCGTCGCCGACCCCGCCGACGCGGACCCCGTCCTCGACGGTGACGACGAGGCGGTGGGCGGCGGCCAACTCGACCAGCTCGGCGGGGACGGGCCGGACCCAGCGCGGGTCGACCACGGTCACCCCGTAGCCCTGCTCGGCGACCCGGGTGGCGACCTCCATGCCGAGCTGCCCGAACGAGCCGATCGCGACCAGCAGCACGTCCGTACGCGCCGACTCGGCCAGCACGTCGACCGTCCCGACCCGGCGCACGGCCGGCAGGTCGGCGGCGACGGTGCCGGTCGGGAACCGGACGATGGTCGGGCCGTCGTCCACGGCGACCGCCTCGCGCAGCTCCTCGCGCAGGGTCGCGGCGTCCCGGGGCGCGGCGATGCGCAGGCCCGGCACCACCCCGAAGACGGACATGTCCCACATGCCGTAGTGGCTCGGCCCGTCCGGGCCGGTGATCCCGGCCCGGTCCAGCACGAACGTCACCGGCAGCTTGTGCATCGCCACGTCGAGCAGGACCTGGTCGAAGGCCCGGTTGAGGAAGGTCGCGTAGACCGCCACCACCGGGTGCAGCCCGCCCAGGGCCAGCCCGGCGGCCGAGGTGACGGCGTGCTGCTCGGCGATGCCGACGTCGTAGACCCGGCCGGGGTGCTTGCGGGCCAGCTTGGCGATGCCGGTGGGCTCGGCCATCGCGGCGGTGATGCCCACCACGTCGGGGCGGGAGTCGGCGATCGCGACCAGCTCGTCGGCGAAGACGTGGGTCCACTTCACCGAGGGGGCGGCGACCAGCTTGCCGGTCTCCACGTCGAACGCGCCGGGGCCGTGGAAGCAGTCCGCCTCGTCCTCCTCGGCCGGGCGGTAGCCGTAGCCCTTGCGGGTGACGGCGTGCACGATCACCGGGCCGCCGAAGTTCTTCGCCGCCCGCAGCGCCGACTCGACGGCCTCGCGGTCGTGGCCGTCGACCGGGCCGACGTACTTGATGCCCAGGTCCTCGAACATCGCCTGGGGGGCGACCGCGTCCTTGATGCCCTTCTTGACCGCGTGCAGCACCTCGTACATCGGCCGGCCGACCAGCGGGGTCGAGCCGAGGGCGTCCTTGACGGTGTCGAGGATCCTCTCGTAGCCGGGGTTGAGCCGCAGCGCGGAGAGGTGGTCGGCCAGGCCGCCGATCGTCGGCGAGTAGGAGCGGCCGTTGTCGTTGACCACGATCACCAGCGAGTTGCCGGCGGTGGCGATGTTGTTCAGCGCCTCCCAGCACATGCCGCCGGTCAACGCGCCGTCGCCGACCACGGCGACCACGCTGCGCTGCTCGCCGCGCAGCGCGTACGCCTTGGCCAGGCCGTCGGCGTAGGACAGGGCGGTGGAGGCGTGCGAGTTCTCGACCAGGTCGTGCTCGCTCTCGGCCTGGCTCGGGTAGCCGGAGAGGCCGCCGCGCTGGCGCAGCTTGTCGAAGCCGTCCTGCCGGCCGGTGAGGATCTTGTGCACGTACGACTGGTGGCCGGTGTCGAACAGGAGCCGGTCCCGGGGGGAGTCGAAGACCCGGTGCATCGCCAGGGTCAGCTCCACCACGCCCAGGTTGGGCCCGACGTGCCCACCGGTGCGGGAGACCTTGGCGATCAGGAAGTCGCGGATCTCGGCGGCGAGGATGTCCAGCTGCTCGGCCGTCATCCGCTTCACGTCCTGCGGACCCCGCACCGTGCCCAGCAGCCGGCCGTGGTTGGCCGTGTCCTCTTCAACGCTCATGAGCGAAGAGTCTATCGGCCGTCCGGTAGTCCGCAGTCCGGCCGGCAACCAGCCGCCTGACCGGAACGACAGTCAGGCCGTGATCACCAGCCGTCGGGGCGGAGTGACCGGCGGCGCGGAGCGGGCCGGCCCGGACGGCGTCCAGGAGCCCAGCACGGCCGCCTCCCGGGCCCCGGTGACCGACGGGATCGCCCCTGGCAGGCCGTGCCAGGAGAGCCAACCGAGCAGGGCGAACGCGTACGCCTCCTTGGCCTGGGTCGGCACCCCCAGCTCGTCGCTGGCGCGCAGCCGCCACCGGCCTTCGCCGAGCGCGGCCAGCCGACCCCGGAGTGTGGGATTGCACACCCCGCCCCCGGCGGCCACCACCTCGGCCACCCCGTGCCGGTCGCACTCGGCGGCGACCGTCCGGGCGGTCAGCTCGGTCAGCGTGGCCAGCACGTCGTCGGCGGCCACCGGCCCCCCGAGCGCGGCGAGCCGGTGGTCCAGGTAGCCGGCGTGGAACAGCTCCTTGCCGGTGGACTTCGGCGGAGGGGCGGCGTAGTACGGCTCGGCGAGCAGCAGCTCCAGCAGCCCGGCGTGCACCCGACCGACCGCCGCCCGGGCCCCGTCGAGGTCGCAGGGGCGGCCGAGGAAGCGCCGGGCCGCCGCGTCGAGCAGCGCGTTGGCCGGGCCCACGTCGTACCCGAGGACCGGGGCGCCCGGCGCGACCACGGTGAGGTTGGCGATGCCGCCCAGGTTGAGCGCGGCCCGGGGCGGCCCGGCCGGGCCGCCCAGCAGCAGCGCGTCGAAGGCCGGCACCAGGGGCGCGCCCTGCCCGCCGGCCGCGACGTCCGCCGACCGCAGGTCCGACAGCACCGGTACGCCCACCCGCGCGGCCACCCGGGCCGGCGTGCCGAGCTGGAGGGTGCCCCGCGCCCGGCCGCCATCGACCCAGTGGAACACGGTCTGCCCGGGCGAGACGACCGCGTCGACCCGCCCGCCGGCCAGCTCCACCCCGCGCGCCGCCGCCTCGGCGAACACCTCGCCGAGCCGGTTGTCCAGCCGGCAGACTGCCTCGATCGTGGTCGGGTTCGGCGGCAGCAGCGCCCCGATCTCCGCCCGCAGCCCGTCGTCGAGGTCCAGGCTGGCGAACCCCAACGGACGCAGCCGCAGGGTGTCCCCGTCGGCCGTGAACTCCGCCGCGGCCACGTCCACCCCGTCGTAGGACGTCCCCGACATCAGCCCGACGATCCGCACGACCGGCTACTTTCCGGCGATCGGCGGCAGCAGCAGCCCGACCACCTCGACGTGCTGGGTCATCGGGAACAGGTCGAAGCCGCGCAGCTCCGCCAGCCGCCAGCCCGCCTCGGCGAACGTCCGCACGTCCCGGGCGAAGGCGGCCGGGTCGCAGGACACGTACGCCACGGCGCGCGGGGAGGCGGTCAGCACGTCCCGCACCACCTGCGCGCCCGCCCCGGTGCGCGGCGGGTCCAGCACCACCAGGTCCACCGGCCCGATGATCCGGCGGCGGGCCAGCGCGGTCTCCACCCGGGCCGCCACGACCTCGACCCGGGGCAGGTCCCGCAGGTTCTCCCGGGCGGCGGCGACGCTCGGCGTGGCGGACTCGACGACGGTGACCCGGGTGTCCGGGCCGACCCGCCCGACGAGCGCGGCGGCGAACAGCCCCGCCCCGCCGTAGAGGTCCCAGGCCGACTCGCCCGGCTTCGGGGCGAGCAGGTCGAGCACGGCGTCGACCAGGGTGTCCGCCGCGGCCGGGTGCACCTGCCAGAAGCCGGACGCGGGCAGCGTCCAGTCCCGGCCGACGGCCACCTCGCGGACCACCGGCGGCCCGTCGACCGGGGTGGGCACCCCGTCGGCCAGGGCCGTGACGGTGACGTCGCCGCCGGTGGAGGCCACCGTCTCCACCGCGTCCGCCTCGGGCCAGCGGGCCCCGCTCGGGGCGAGCACCGGCAGCTCCTGGATCGCCGGGTGGGCGATCAGGCAGCGGTCGATCGGCACCACCTCGTGCGAGCGGTGCTTGAGCAGCCCGGCCCGGCCGGCGGCGTCGACCGCGTAGCGGACCCGGGAGCGCCAGCCCAGCGGCCCGCCGGGCAGCGCCTCGACCCGGACGCCGAGCCGGTCGATCTCGGAGTCGGTGAGTCCGGCGAGGCGGCTGAGCTGCTCGCGCACCACCGACGTCTTCCAGTCGAGCTGGGCCTGGGGCGCGACGTGCTGGAGGTCGCAGCCGCCGCAGCGGCCGGGCCCCGCGTACGGGCAGGGCGGCTCGACCCGCTCCGGGGCGGCGTCGAGCACCGTCACCGCGTCGGCCCGGACGAACCCGCGGTGCACCTCGGTGACCTCGGCCACCACCCGCTCGCCGGGCAGCGCGTGCCGGACGAAGAGCACCTGGCCGTTCACCCGGGCCACGCAGTGCCCCCCGGGGGCGACCGCGTCGACGGTCAGCTCGACCCGCTCGGCCTCCTCCAGCCCGCGCCGGTCGCCGTCGCCCGGCCCGCCGTCGCCCGGCCCGGTGTCGCCCGGCCCGGTGTCCGGCAGCCCGGTGTCCAGCGGGCCGTGCCGGTCGCCGTCGCCCACGTCCACTGCGGTCATCGTTGGTCTCCCTCGATCGGGGTGCTCTCGCCGGGCGGGGCGGAGGCCACCGGCGGCGCCGGCGGCGGCAGGGTGCTGCGTGGGGCGACCCGGGGGCCGCGGGCGGGGCCCCGGCTCAGCGTCGCGTCCAATCGGTCGAGGTTCTTGCCGGCGGTCGAGGCGAGCTGCCACGGCACGCTGGTCACCATCACGCCCGGCTCGAACAGCAGCCGCCCCTTCAGCCGCAGCGCGCTCTGGTTGTGCAACAGGTTCTCCCACCAGCGCCCGACGACGTACTCGGGGATGAAGACGGTGACCACGTCGCGCGGCGACTCCCGGCGGGTGTTGGCCACGAAGTCGAGGATCGGCCGGGTGATCTCCCGGTACGGCGAGTCGACCACGGTCAGCGGCACCGGCAGCTCCCTGCGCTCCCAGTCGGCCTGGAGGAGCCGGGTGTCCTTCTCGTCGACGTTGACCGTCACCGCCGTCAACGTGTCCGGCCGGGTGGCCCGGGCGTACGCGATGGCCCGCAGGGTCGGCTGGTGCAGCTTGCTGACCAGCACGATGGCGTGGTTGCGGGCGGGCAGCACGCCCCGGGCCTCGGTCGGCTCCAACTCGGCGGCGATCCGGTCGTAGTGCCGGCGGATGGCCTGCATCAGCACGTAGAGCAGCGCCATCGCGACGATGGCGATCCACGCGCCGAGCAGGAACTTGGTGATCAGCACGACGACCAGCACCGCGCCCGTCATCGCCATGCCGAAGGTGTTGATCGCCCGGGACCGGATCATCCGGCGACGGGCCTGGACGTCCCGCTCGGTGCGCAGGCGCCGGTTCCAGTGCCGGATCATGCCGGCCTGGGAGAGCGTGAACGAGACGAAGACGCCGACGATGTAGAGCTGGATCAGCTTCGTCACCTCGGCCTGGAAGCCGACGATCAGCACCACCGCGCAGACGGACAGGAAGACGATGCCGTTGGAGAACGCCAGCCGGTCGCCCCGGGTGTGCAGCTGCCGGGGCAGGTAGCGGTCCTGGGCGAGGATCGAGCCGAGCACCGGGAAGCCGTTGAACGCGGTGTTCGCGGCCAGGAAGAGGATCAGCGCGGTCACCCCGGCGACCACGTACAGCAGGATCGACCCGGAGCCGAACACCGTCTCGCCGAGTTGGGCGGTGACGGTCTTCTGCACGTACCCGTCCGGGCCGGAGAGGATCTGCCGCGCCGGGTCCTCGACGAACTGGAGCCCGGTCAGCCGGGCCAGCCAGATGATGCCGACCAGCATGCTCACCGAGATGGTGCCGAGCAGCAGCAGGGTGGTGGCGGCGTTGCGGCTCTTCGGCTTCTTGAACGCCGGCACCCCGTTGGAGATCGCCTCCACGCCGGTGAGCGCGGCACAGCCGGAGGAGAAGGTGCGCAGCAGCAGGAAGATCAGGGCGAACCCGGTGACGCTGTGCTCGGCCTGGATCTCCAGGCCGGCGCTCGGGGCGCGTAGGTCGTCGCCGAGGATGAACACCCGGACCAGGCCGGTGAGGATCATCCCGCCGATCACGATCACGAAGCCGTACGTCGGGATGGCGAAGGCGGTGCCGGACTCGCGCAGGCCGCGCAGGTTCATCGCGGTGAGCACCACCACCGCGCTGACCGCGATGAGCACCTTGTGGGTGGCCACGAACGGCACCACCGAGCCCAGGTTGGCCACCCCCGAGGAGACCGACACGGCGACGGTGAGCACGTAGTCGACCAGTAGGGCGCTGGCCACCGCGAGACCGGCCCGGGGACCGAGGTTGACCGTGGCCACCTCGTAGTCGCCGCCGCCCGAGGGGTAGGCGTGCACGTTCTGCCGGTAGCTGGCCACCACCGTCAGCATCACCACGACCACCGCGAGCGCGATCCACGGCGAGAAGATGAACGCCGACGCGCCCGCGATGGACAGCGTCAGCAGGATCTCGTCCGGGGCGTACGCGACGCTGGACAACGCGTCGGAGGCGAAGACGGGCAGCGCGATGCGCTTCGGCAGGAGGGTGTGCTGAAGCCGGTCGGACCGGAACGGTCGACCGACGAGCAGCCGCTTCAGCAGCGAGGTGGGACTGGCCACAAGCGCTAAGGGTACGACCACCGGCCGGCGGTCGCCGGGGGTGGCGGAGCGCGGGGTCGTGGGAGGGCGCGGTACCGTCGTCCCCCGCCTGCGACCAGGACGTGGCAGGCTCGCAGTCGAACAGGTCACCGGCGAGGCCGGGCGGGTGCGCGCACCTTGGGAGGGACACCGTGCATGTCGTGATCATGGGCTGCGGCCGGGTCGGGTCGACCCTGGCCCAGAGCCTGGAGTCCCGGGGGCACTCGGTGGCGGTCATCGACCAGGACGCCGACGCGTTCCGCCGGCTCAGCCCGAGCTTCGCCGGCGCCACCGTCACCGGCGCCGGCTTCGACGGCGAGGTCCTGCGGCAGGCCGGCATCGAGCGGGCGGACGCCTTCGCCGCGGTCTCCAGCGGCGACAACTCGAACATCATCTCGGCCCGGCTGGCCCGCGAGACCTTCGGCGTCTCCCGGGTGGCCGCCCGGATCTACGACCCGCGCCGGGCGCAGGTCTACGAGCGGCTGGGCATCCCCACCGTGGCCACCGTCCGGTGGACGGCCGACCGGATGCTGCGACACCTGATCCCCGAGGGCAACGTGGAGATCTTCCGGGACCCGACCAGCACCGTGTCGATCATCGAGGTGCCGGTGCACAAGGACTGGATCGGCCGGCCGCTGCGGGCCGTCGAGGCGGCGGCCGGCGCCCGGGTGGCGTACCTGTCCCGCTTCGGCATCGGCACGTTGCCCACCGGGTCCACCGTCGTGCAGGAGGGCGACCAGGTCTTCATGCTGGTCACCGACGACATCATGACGTCGGTCACGTCGGCGGCGGGGAGCCCGCCGGAAGGAGCGCACTGAAGATGCGGATCGCCATCGCCGGCGCCGGCAACGTGGGCCGCTCGATCGCCCAGGAACTGATCGACAACGGCCACCAGGTGATGCTGATCGAGCGTCAGCCCCGGATGCTGCGGCCGGACCGGGTGCCCGACGCCGACTGGGTGCTCGCCGACGCGTGCGAGCTGGCCAGCCTGGAGGAGGCCAACATCGCCGGCTGCGACGTGGTGGTCGCGGCGACCGGGGACGACAAGGTCAACCTGGTGGTGTCGCTGTTGGCCAAGACCGAGTTCGCGGTGCCCCGGGTGGTGGCCCGGGTCAACCGGGCCGAGAACGAGTGGCTGTTCACCGAGCAGTGGGGCGTCGACGTCTCGGTGAGCAAGCCGCGGGTGATGGCGGCACTGGTCGAGGAGGCGGTCACCGTCGGCGATCTGGTGCGGCTGATGACGTTCCGTCAGGGCGAGGCGAACCTGGTGGAGATCACCCTGCCACCGACCGCCCCGTACGTGGGGCAGCCGATCCACGCGGTGCCGATCCCCCGGGACGCCGCCCTGGTGGCGATCCTGCGCGGCAAGCGGGTGCTGGTGCCCAGCCCGGACGACCCGATCGAGGCCGGCGACGAGTTGGTCTTCGTCTGCACCGCCGAGGTGGAGGACGAGGTCCGCTCTGTGATCCTCGGCCCGGACAGCGTCGAGCGGACCCGCGGCGCGCGCTGAGCGGCCGGTCGCGGCTCAGGCCCCGGGCAGCGGCTCCGGTGCGGCGGCCTCGCGGGTCACCCGGCGCACCGTCCACACCGTGATCAGCAGCAGCAGCGCGTACGGCGGGTAGCCCAGGGCCAGCCGGGCGATGCCGAGGGCGGTGTCCTGGTGGGCGAGGTAGAGCCCGGCCTGCACGCCGACCTTGGCCAGCCACACCACGCCCCAGAGCACGGTCAGCTGGGTGAAGGTGCGCACCAGGCGCGGGTCGTCCCGCCACTCCGAGCGTCCCTTGGCCACCAGCACCGACCAGATCCAGCCCACCAGGGGCTGCCGGATCGCCGCCGACACGAGCAGGGCCAGCCCGTACCCGATGCCGTAGAGGATGCCCGGTAGGTAGAAGTCGCGTTCGTCGCCGGTGCGCCAGGCGATCGCCGCGCCGATGCCGATGCCGAACAGGCCGTTGACCGCGTGCCGCACCGGCCGGCGCTGGGCCAGCCGCAGCCCGGCGATGAGCAGGCCCACGGCCACCGAGGCGATCACCGCGGGTCGCAGCTCGCCGAGGATGTTGGCGATCACGAACACGACCACCGGGATGCTGGACTCGACCAGCCCACGCCAGCCGCCGAGCTGGTCGGCCATCTGCTCGGCGAGGCTCGGCAGCCGCTCGGAGTCCTCCGGGCCGGTCCCCGGTTCGGTCGTCCGGTGCTGTCCGGTGGTCATCGCGTCTCTCCCGTTCCCGGCGTCCGCGCCGTCACTTCGGCGACTCCAGCTCGTAGTACGGGTTGTAGATGACCTTGCGGTCGTCCCGCACCGCCACCCGTCCTCGGGCGGTCAGGTGGCGCCCCGGCTCGATGCCGGCGATGTGCCGCCGGCCGAGCCACACCAGGGTCACCACGTCGCTGCCGTCGTACAGGTCGGCCTCCAGGGTGGGCAGGTTGGTCCGAGGAGTGTAGACCACGGTACGCAACCTGCCGGTGACCGAGACCACCTGACCGCGCGTGCACTGCCGGGCCGGCGTGCCGCCGGACTGCGCGCTCTCCCGGCGCAGCTCCTGCGCCTCGATCTCGGCCTCGCTCGCGGTGAGCCGGTGCAGGAGCCGCCGCAGCGAGACCCTGCTGCCCTCGTCGGTCGTCATGACCTCCGCGTCACCCTCTCCTCCGCCGGGCGGCCCCGCGCCTGCCGGACCGTCCCGCCAGCGTACGCCGAGCGGCGGCCAGGGCAGACCACCCGGCCGCCCGGGACGGGCCGCCGGCAAAGCGCCGACGGGCCGGCCCGGGCACGGGCGGACGTCGGGTCAGGCCTCGATCGGGCCCGGGGCCCCGGGGCCGCCCTCGCCGGCCTGCTCGCCGGCCTGCTCGGCGACCTCGCGGGGCAGCCGCAGCGGCAGCGGCTCGCGCACCGGCTTGGCCTCCTGGCCGCGGTCGACGACCAGCCCGTCCAGGCACTCGGCCAGCGGGCCGGCGGCGGCCGGGTCGGTGGCGGCGGCGCCCTGGAAGACGCCGCGGACCATCCAACGGGGGCCGTCGACGCCGACGAACCGCAGGTCGGTCAGGCCGTCCGGGGTACGGACCCGGGCGCGCAGCTCGGGGCCGTACTCGCCCTGCACCTCCTGGGCGGCAGCGCCGTCGTTGAACAGGGACTGGCGGATCTCCTCGCGCACCTCGTCCCAGATGCCGTCGGAGCGGGGCGCGGCGAAGACGCCGAGCTGCAACGCGCTCTCGCCGTGCACGAGGACGACCTGCTGGATCACGCCCTCCGGGTCGGCCTGCACGCGGACCTCGACGTCGGCCACCGCCGGGATCTGGAGGCTGCCCAGGTCGAGCCGCTGCACCCCGTCCGGGGCCTCGGCGACGTCGTACGGGCCGCGCTCCGGCCCCGACGCCTCGGCGTCGTGCCCGTCCAGGACCTCGGCGGCCCGCTCGTCACGGCCCTGCCGACCGCCACCGGCCCGCTTTCGGGAGAAGATCACTGCGCCCACCCTCCGCTGTTCGCACTCACCCTGCCACCTCTTCCGACTGGCCGCTGGCCCGGTCCGCCGACGGCGGGACGAGCCCGGCGTGTCCACCGGTCGAGCCGTGCCCACCGGCGCCCCGCCGGGACGGCGGCAGCTCGGCCACCGGCCGGAAATCGACCCGCTCCACCCGCTGGACAACGAGCTGCGCGATCCGATCGCCACGGGAGATCTTCGCCGGTTCCTTCCGATCATGGTTGATCAGGTTGACGAGGATCTCACCCCGGTAGCCGGCGTCGACCGTACCGGGCGCGTTGAGCACCGTCACGCCGAGCCTGGCCGCCAGGCCCGACCGGGGGTGCACCAGGCCGACGTACCCCTCCGGGAGGGCGATCGCCACGCCGGTGGGGACCAGGGCCCGCCCGCCGGGGGGCAGCTCCACGTCCGCGGCGGCCATCAGGTCGGCCCCGGCGTCGCCGGGATGGGCGTACGCCGGCAGCGGCAGCCCCGGATCGAGCAGCCGTACGGGCACGGGTACGTCGTCGGTCACGGTCTTCCTCTTCCGTCCGGTTCACGGGGTGACCCTGCCATCCTGCCGGGTCGACCACCGGTCGTGCGCCGTACCCTTGCAGGAGTGAGCCGATCGCCGTCCTCGCCCCCTGCCACCGCCGTGACCACCGCCTATGCGGAACGTCTCAGCCTGCCCTGGTGGGCCTGGCTGGCCGGTCTGGCGCTCGGCGGCTTCTTCGCCCTGGAGCTGTGGTTGGGCGCCGACGGGGCGCGCGGCTGGCTGCCGTTCGTGGTGCTGCTGCCGGCGGCGGTGGCCGCCCTGTGGTGGCTGGGACGGATCCGGGTCGCGGTGGCCGACGGGGAGCTACGGGTCGACGACGCCCGGCTGCCGGTGCGGTTCGTGGCCGACGCCGTCCCGCTGGACGCCACGGGCCGCCGCGAGGTGCTCGGCGTCGGGGCCGACCCACTCGCCTTCGTGGTCCAGCGCCCGTGGATCTCCGGGGCGGTGCAGGTGGTGCTCGACGACCCCGCCGACCCCACCCCGTTCTGGGTGGTCAGCACCCGCGACCCGGTACGCCTCGCCGCGGCGCTCCTCGCCGCCCGCGACGCCGCCGCCTGATCCTGCCGGAGGACGCCGCCGCCTGATCCCGCCGGGGCCGGCTCAGGGCAGCGCGGGCGTGTTGCCGCCGCCGGGCAACGTCCGGCGCTGCCTGCGCAGGTCGGCACGGAGCTGGTCGGCGAGGGACCGGGTGGCCCGCCGGTTGAGGTAGCTGGCCACCGCCGCCCCGGTCAGGAACGGGCCGAGGGTGGTCAGGTTTCGGCCGAAGCGCTTGAGCAGGGTGTCCCGCAGTTCCTTACGCGCCGCCGTGCCGAGGACCGCGCCGACGCCCACTCCGGGCAGCATCGGGTTGATCCCGCGCTGGCCGGCCCAGGACTGGACCACGGCCACCGTCCGCTGGCTGCCGCCGGTGGGCAGCGGGGCGCCGTACACCTCGTGCAGCTCGCCGATCATCTTCAGCTCTACGGCCACGACCGCCACCGTCTCGGCGGCCAGCAGCACCGGCGCGGACAGGAGCGTGGGGGCGACCGTCCACTCCACGGCTGCGATCCCGCCGCCGGCCGCGCCGATCCCGGCGGTCGTCCGGGCGGCGTTGCGGATCAGCCGGTCGGCCAGCGCCTCGTCGTCCAGGCCCGGGAAGTGCCGACGCAGGGTGGCCAGGTCACGAACGGGCACGTGGGGGGCGACCTCGGCGACGGCGTCGGTCATCCACCGCACGGCGGCCGTCGGCTTGAACAGGTCGGCGAGCCCTCGGACGCGCACCTGCCCGACGAGCCGGGTCAACAGCTGCCGCCGCCGGGCCGGCTCGATGTCGTCGGCGGTCAGCGCGGCCACGGTGGCGCCGATCTCGGTCCGGCCGTCGTCCGGCACGTCGCGCCCGGTCCCGTCGCGCCGGTCGGCACCCGGTGCCGCCGCGTCCGGCCTGACCGCGACGTGCTCGGCCCCGACCGACCCGCCCCCGTCGCGTTCAGCGGCGTCGGGCATGGTCGGACCGGGCATGATCGGACCGCCGGTGACCGGGCCTCCGCCCGTGCCGTCGTCGCTGCGCTCGCCCATGCGCCGACCTCCCCGATGGGTGTGGGTGGAAGCTGCTGTGACGAGTCAAGCAGCTTCCCGCCACCGGCGCACGGCGGCGACACCGGTCGGTGAGGCTCCGGCGGGGTCAGCGCCGGCAGGCGGGCGGGAAGTGTCAACTCCCGAAGCGGCGGCCTCGTCTGGGAGGCCGCCGCCGGTGTCCCGAGTCAGGGTCAGACGCACTCTCGGCAGATCAGCTCGCCATTGCGCTCGACCGCCAGCTGGCTACGGTGGTGGACGAGGAAGCAGCGGGCGCAGCGGAACTCGTCCTGCTGCATCGGTAGCACCTTGACCGTGAGTTCCTCGTCGGCCAGGTCAGCGCCGGGCAGCTCGAAGCTCTCGGCGACCTCGGCCTCGTCGACGTCCACGGCGCCCGACTGTGAGTCGACGCGTCGGGCTTTGAGCTCTTCCAGGCTGTCCTCGCCGAGGTCGACCTCGTCGCGACGCGGGGCGTCGTAGTCGGTGGCCATCGGTCTCACTCTCCCATATCGATATGGTCGCTTCCGGTTGTAACGCCGGGCGACGCTGTTTCGGTTCCGTTGGCCGGCCACCATTTTGTGTCGGTCACCCGACCCGACGGCCGGTCAGGTCAGGGCAGCCAGAGAAGCACCCCGGCGAGCGCGGTACCTTACCCCCCTCTGGCGAGGCATGTATACCGCCCTCGTGGCTCAGATGTACGCCCCAGCCGTCGAAGTTGTTCCCAATGTGACTCAGGCGACACGAAGATAGGGGTAGTAGTACCCGCTTCCCGGTTGGCGCGCCGGCATGTCGGACTGTTTCCACGCGACGGCCGGACAACCGTTAACCTCAGCGGCGTACTCGACGGCCGGCGGGGCGGCCTGACCGCCGACGGCCGCCGCCACCCACCCATCGTCCGGGGAGCGCCCAGATGAGTTTTGCGCGAGTGCGAGCACTCGTTGTCGTCGGTCTGCTGGCGGTCGTCGCCCTGGTCTTCGTGGTCGTCGCCCTGGTTCGCGACACCCAGGGCGAGGCCGGACTGGCCGGCGGCTGCCCCGAGGGCGCCCCGCTGGCGGACATCAACCTGCGCGAGCGCAAGGACGTGAAGATCAACGTACTCAACGGCACAGACCGGCCCGGCCTCGCCTCCCAGGTCGCCGACGAGTTCAGCAACCGTCAGTTCCAGGTCAAGAAGTTCAGCAACGAGAAGAAGCAGATCGACGACGTCGCGGTGCTGCGGTACGGCCCGAAGGGCGTCGGCTCCGCGCACCTGCTGCGCGCGTACTTCCTCAACAACGCCGAGGACGGGTACGACGCCAAGCGCAAGGACGACACCGTCGACGTGGTGCTGGGCAACGGCTTCCAGCAGTTGGCCACCACCACCGAGGTGAACCAGGCCCTCGGCGACCTGGGCGCCCCGGTCGCGCCGCTCGGCTCGTGCCCGATGCCCGTCAAGAAGTGACCCGGCGGTCAGGGCCCGCCCGAGGCGTCCAGGTCGGCCAGCCGGTCGTGCAGCGGCACGAACAGCGCCGACGGTGCGGCGATCACCAGGTCGGGCCCGGCCGGTCGGCCACCCAGCCCGCCGACCCGAAGCCCGGCCTCGGCAGCGACCAGCGCCCCGGCCGCCTGGTCCCAGGCGGCCAACCCCTTCTCGTAGTACGCGTCCACCCGGCCCTCGGCGGCCAGGCAGAGGTCCAGCGCGGCGGCGCCCTGCCGGCGGATGTCCCGCACGTGCGGGATCAGCTCGGCGAGCACCCGGGCCTGGTGCGACCGCCGCCTCGGGTCGTAGCCGAACCCGGTGGCGACCAGCGCCTGGCCGAGGTCGGTCTCGGTCGAGCAGCGCAGCCGCTCCCCCGCACGCCAGGCGCCGCCGCCGACGGTGGCCGTCCACTCCTCGCCCGTGAACACGTTTCGCACCACCCCGGCGACCACCTCGCCGTCGACCTCGGCGGCCAGCGAGACCGCGCAGTACGGCAGCCCGTACAGGTAGTTGACGGTGCCGTCGATCGGGTCGACGATCCATCGCACCCCGCTGCTCGCCTCGCCGGCCGCGCCCCCGCCGTACTCCTCGCCGAGCACCGAGTCGTCGGGGCGGAGCGTGGCCAGCGCGTCGAGGACCTGCCGCTCGACCGCCCGGTCGGCGGCGGTGACCACGTCGGTGACGGTGGACTTGGTCGCGGCGACGAAGACCCCCTCGGCGCGCATCCGGTACGCGGTGTCCGCCGCATCCCGAGCCACGTCGATCGCGATTTTGAGAAGTTCCCCCGGCGTCGGCGTCGAACTGGTCATGGTTCGCTCCCTTCCCGCACGCCGGCCCGGGCGGATGGATGAAGTACGGGCAGAGGCCACGAAGATCAACGGTTGCCGACACCGTGTGACGTCCTGGAGGAACTGTGCCCGCTGCCTCAGATGCCAGCAACCCGAACCGCCACCAGGTCCGGCGCAGCTCCTCCACGGTCAGGGACCGGGTCGCGGACGGCGCCCGGATCCTGGGAACGGGGCCAGTTGCCGCGCTGTCGCCCACCTCGCACCTTGAGGGCAGAGTTTGACCGGCACGTCCGGTTGTAGTTGGTATTGTCCGCTAAGTGCCTAACTCCCCGGCCGTGGCGTCCGCGCCCGCCGCCGCCTCCGCCACTGCGGTCGACCCGCGAGCGTCGCGCCGACCGGCAGTTCGGGCGCAGCCGGCTCACCGCCGGCCTCGGCAGGCGGGATCCCCCGCTTGGCACGCCGGTATCATCCTTACGAAGTCCACATCTACGCCGAATCAGCGGTCCCAACCGCCGGTACGCAGTGCGGCGCAGGATGATCCCCGCAGACGGCGTTACAATTCACCCCTGCCCACGCGCCACGGACCGCCGACGACCGGCCGGCCCGGGACACGGGGGTCCCTCAACCAAATCGTCCGGCACCGTGTCCCGCGCTGCGCCGGACAACCCGGCCGTGCTCGCTTTTCGCCTCCGGAAGGTCATTCGTGACAGAACCCCGCCAGACCGGCGCCGACGTTCGCTCGCTCACCGACACCCTGATCGCCCACGCGCAGAGCGCCGGTGGCCAGCTCACGTCGGCCCAGCTCGCGCGCACCGTCGAGTCCGCCGAGGTGACTCCGGCCCAGGCCAAGAAGATCCTGCGGGCGCTCGCGGAAGCGGGGGTGACCGTGGTCGTGGACGGCTCGGTCGGCCCCCGCCGCCGAGTCGCCGCCGCCCGGTCGGCCACCCCGGCGTCCCGTGCCACCACCGCCAAGACCACCAAGAAGGCCGCCGCGCCGGCCCAGAAACAGGCCTCCGCCGCCGACGAGGCCACCCCGGAGCCCCGCAAGGTCGCCGCGCGCAAGGCCACCACCGAGGCGGTCGCCAAGGCGGCCGTCCCGGCGAAGGCCACGAAGTCCACCCGGGCCACCAAGGCGACCGTCGCCGCGGCCGCCGGCAAGCCCGCCGGCAAGGCCAAGGGCGAGGGCGAGATCGACCCGGAGGAACTCGCCGCCGAGATTGAGGACGTGGTGGTCGAGGAGCCGGCCGAGCTGGCCCGGGCCGCCGCGTCCGACGCCGCGAGTTCCGCCACCGACAACGACTTCGAGTGGGACGACGAGGAGTCCGAGGCGCTCAAGCAGGCGCGCCGCGACGCCGAGCTGACCGCCTCCGCCGACTCCGTCCGGGCGTACCTCAAGCAGATCGGCAAGGTGCCCCTGCTAAACGCCGAGCAGGAGGTGGAGCTCGCCAAGCGGATCGAGGCGGGCCTCTATGCCGCCGAGCGGCTGCGTGCCGCCGAGGAGGGCGAGGAGAAGCTCGTCCGCGACATGGTCCGCGACCTTGGCTGGATCACCCGGGACGGCGAGCGGGCGAAGAACCACCTACTGGAGGCCAACCTCCGGCTGGTGGTGTCGCTGGCCAAGCGCTACACGGGCCGCGGGATGGCGTTCCTGGACCTGATCCAGGAGGGCAACCTGGGCCTGATCCGGGCGGTGGAGAAGTTCGACTACACCAAGGGCTACAAGTTCTCCACGTACGCCACCTGGTGGATCCGGCAGGCGATCACCCGGGCGATGGCCGACCAGGCCCGCACCATCCGCATCCCGGTGCACATGGTCGAGGTCATCAACAAGCTCGGCCGCATCCAGCGCGAGCTGCTCCAGGACCTGGGCCGCGAGCCCACCCCGGAGGAGCTGGCCAAGGAGATGGACATCACACCGGAAAAGGTGCTGGAGATCCAGCAGTACGCCCGGGAGCCCATTTCGCTCGACCAGACCATCGGTGACGAGGGCGACAGCCAGCTCGGCGACTTCATCGAGGACTCGGAGGCCGTCGTCGCGGTCGACGCCGTCTCCTTCTCGCTGTTGCAGGACCAGCTCCAGCAGGTGCTCCAGACCCTCTCCGAACGGGAGGCGGGCGTGGTCCGGCTCCGCTTCGGCCTGACCGACGGCCAGCCGCGCACGCTGGACGAGATCGGCCAGGTCTACGGGGTGACCCGGGAGCGGATCCGGCAGATCGAGTCCAAGACGATGTCGAAGCTGCGTCACCCGTCCCGTTCACAGGTACTCCGTGACTACCTGGACTGAGCCCGCCGCGTCAACCAGCCGTGTCGGTTTGATCACCAGACGTACAACACCCGATGGTGATCGGCCGGTTGCACGATTGTGATCGTTGACGTGGCACCCTTGGTGCACGGCACACTGTTGCTGCCATGTGTGACCTCGGTCCCCCGCGGGCACACAGGGAAGGCAGGGCCCGAGTTGGGTGTTGCACGATAGGTGAGCAACGACCGAAGAGATTGTTCATCGGTGACGACCAGAGGAGGAAGGCGATGACCCCGACCCTCACGCCGCCGCACGAGACGGTGGCTCCCCCAGCCGCCGATGAACGGTGCGACCGCTGCAACGCTGCCGGCAAGCTCCGTATCACTCTGGCGGGCGGGAGCGAGCTGGTGTTCTGTGGGCACCACGCGAACAAGTACGCGGAGGATCTCGTGAAGATCACCGTGCGGTACGCGACGGACCCCGAGTTCAGCTGGCGTGGCGCCGATCTTATGGCGAACTGAGACCGCGTAGACCCCACACCGACATTGCCGGCCGGAGGTGCCCCACAGGGGCCCTCCGGCCGGCTTTTCGGCACTTCGGGCACCACTTCCGCCCAACCCGCCCACGGCCCCCATCGGCACCGGCGGAGCCCTCTGCAGGGGCCGGGGTCGGTCAGAGGGTCTGGACCGTGGCTATGCGTTCCTCCAGCTGCTCGATGGTGGCCTGGGCGCTCGGAGGGCCGCCGCAGAGGCGGCGCAGCTCGGCGTGGATCTTGCCGTGCGGCAGGCCCGTGCGGTGGTGCCGGGAGGCCACCAGGGCGTTCAGCTGCCGCCGTAGCGCCACCCGACGCTGGGCCGCGCTCATCGGCGGCGGGGGCGCCACCGTGGCCACCGGGGCCTGCTCAGCGGCCCGGTCGACGGCCCGGCGGCGCTGGGCCGCCAACTGCTCGGCCTGCCGCTTGGTGAGCAGCAGGGAGACCTGGTCGGCGGTGAGCAGCCCGGGCAGGCCCAGGTACTCCTCCTCCTCGGGGGTGCCGGCCTGGGCGGCGGTGCCGAAGGACGCGCCGTCGAAGATCACCTGGTCCAGCTCGGCCGTGGCGGACAGGGCGGCGAACCGCTTCTCCAGCTCCCCGCTGGCCTGGTCGTCACGCTGCGCGCGCTCCAGCAGGTCGTCGTCGAAGCCCTCGCGGTCCTTCGGCTTGCCGAGCACGTGGTCCCGCTCGGCCTCCATCTCGCTGGCCAGCCCGAGCAGATGCGGCACGCTGGGCAGGAAGACCGATGCGGTCTCCCCCGGGCGGCGGGCCCGGACGAACCGCCCGATGGCCTGCGCGAAGTAGAGCGGCGTGCTGGCGCTGGTGGCGTAGACACCAACCGCCAGCCGGGGGATGTCGACGCCCTCGGAGACCATCCGGACCGCGACCATCCACCGCTGCCCGGACTCCGCGAACGTCGCGATCCGGGCGGACGCGCCCTGGTCGTCGGAGAGCACCACCGTGGCCTTCTCGCCGGTCGTCTGCTCGATGAGGCGCGCGTACGAGCGGGCGGTCTGCTGGTCGCTGGCGATGATCAGCCCGCCGGCGTCGGTCATCCCGGCGTTGCGCAGCACGGTCAGCCGGGCGTCGGCGGCCCGCAGCACCTGCGGCATCCAGTCGCCGGCCGGGTCCAGGGCGGTGCGCCAGGCCTGCGCGATCAGGTCCTGGGTCATCGGCTCGCCCAGCCGGGCGGACAGCTCGTCCCCCGCGTTGGTCCGCCACCGGGTCTCCCCCGAGTACGCCAGGAAGAGCACCGGCCGGACCACGTTGTCGCGCAGCGCGTCGGAGTAGCCGTACACGACGTCGGCGCGGGAGCGGAGCAGACCGTCACCGCCCCGCTCGTAGGTGACGAAGGGGATCGGGTTGTCGTCGGAGCGGAACGGCGTGCCGGTCAGCATCAGCCGGCGCACGGCGGGCTCGAACGACGCCTTCACGCCGTCGCCCCAGGTCCGGGAGTCGCCGGCGTGGTGGATCTCGTCCAGGATGACCAGGGTGCGGCGGGTCATGGTGCGCCGCCGGTGCACCTGGGGCGCCATGCCGACCTGCGCATACGTGACGACGGCTCCGTGGAAGTCGGCGGAGGAGTGCAGATCGGCGTTGCGGAACGCCGAGTCGAGCTGGATGCCGATCCGGGCCGCGGCCTCGGCCCACTGGCTCTTCAGGTGCTCGGTGGGAGCGACCACGGTGACCGCCTCGACGGTGCCGTCGGCGAGCAGCTCAGCGGCGATCCGCAGGGCGAAGGTGGTCTTGCCGGCCCCGGGGGTGGCGACCGCCGTGAAGTCCTCGCTACGTCGTCGCAGGTACTCCACGAGCGCCTTGCGCTGCCAGGCGCGCAGTGGTGGAAACGTCTCGAGCGCCGGCGTCCGGGCTGCCACGCGTCAGGCTCCTCTCCGACCGCCACGACGGCGGACCCCGGCCGAGGGCCACGGGTACCGCCGCCCATGAAAAAGGCCCTCGCGCATCGGTTGCCGCGAAGGCCGAGTCAGCATAACCAGCGCGCGCCGGTCGGCCCAGGCGACGCCACGCTGGTCACATCCGCACCGCTCGACACCCCACCGAGGGCATCCCCGTCATCACCCTGAGTCAGAGGTGTGGGTCGCGGGTACCGGTGCGGGGCGGGCGGAGTGTGGCCACCGGGGCGGACCAACGCCGCCGCAGCGCCATCAGGCGCAGCGCGAAGACGAACACCGCCGCGGCGGTCAGCCCGGCAGCGCCGGCGTGCCCGGACGCGTGGAGCGCCGCCACTGCGATCGAGCCGGCGAGAGCCGCCACCGCGTAGATCTCCCGGCGCAGCACCACGGGGATCTCGCCGGTGAGCAGGTCCCGGGCGAGCCCGCCGCCGATGGCGGTGAGCATGCCGATGAGGCAGGCCCCGACCGGCGGGACCTGGGCGTCGAGCGCCTTGAGGGTGCCGGTGACGGTGAACAGCCCGAGGCCGGCGGCGTCGAGGACCAGCACGGTGGTGCGCAGCCGGGCGAACTGGGGGTGCAGCCAGAACACGGCGGCGGCGGTGACCGCGGCGGTGGCGGCGTACCGCCAGTCGGCGAAGGCCAGCGGGGGCGCCTCGCCGATGACCAGGTCGCGGAAGATCCCGCCGCCGAGCGCGGCGACGAAGCCGACGAAGGCGACGCCGAACAGGTCGAGCCGTTTGACCACCGCTGCGGAGGCGCCGGAGGCGGCGAAGACCGCCACTCCAGTCAGGTCGGCGAGGAGCAGGGCGGTGGAGGTGGTCACCGACGAAGGTTACGTGGGCGGCCGTTCCGGCCGCCCACGGTCACTCGCGCCAGGATTCGTAGATCTCCTTGCACTTCGGGCAGACCGGCGAGCCCGGTTTGGCCGCCTTGGTCACCGGAAACTTCTCCCCGCACAGTGCGACGACGAAGGTGCCCATGACGGCACTTTCGGCGATCTTCTCCTTGCGGACGTAGTGGAACATCTCGGGACCGGTGTCGGCGTCCTTCAGTTCCGGACGCTCAAGAACCTCTGTGCTCACGACTGCACCTCCAACTTTCCAGTTTGACAGGTCGGCCTGACCGGGTCCACCGCAGGCCACCCGCGCGCGAGCCCGTAACGTAGTAGATGTGAATAACTTCCACGTTCGTCTCGGCGCCGAGGTGGCAACCGCCCTGCGCGAGCACCGCCCGGTCGTCGCCCTGGAGAGCACCATTGTGTCGCACGGCCTTCCCCGGCCGGACAACTTGCGGGTGGCCCGCGAGATCGAGCAGACGGTACGCGACGCCGGCGCTGTCCCGGCGACCATCGGCATGGTCGCCGGCCAGCTGGTGGTGGGGCTGGACGACGCGGAGCTGACCCGGCTCGCCACCGTCGACGGGGTGAGCAAGCTCTCCGTCCGCGACCTGGCGGTGGCCGCCGCGACCGGGGCGGACGGAGCCACCACGGTAGCCGCCACCAGCGCGGTGGCCGCCGCCGCGGGAATCGGGGTCTTCGCCACCGGCGGGCTGGGCGGGGTGCACCGGGAGGCCGCGCACACCTTCGACGAGTCCGCCGACCTGGGCACCCTGGCCCGGACGCCGATCGCGGTGGTCTGCGCCGGGGTCAAGTCGATCCTCGACGTGGGGGCCACCCTGGAGCGGCTGGAGACCCTCGGCGTCGCCGTCGTCGGCTACCGCACCCGGCGATTCCCCGGCTTCTACCTCACCGACGCCGGGTTCGACCTGGACTGGTCGGTCGACTCCCCGGAGCAGGTCGCCGACGTGCTGGCAGCCCGGGTCGGGCACGGCGTGCACTCCGGCGGCCTGCTCGTGGCCAACCCGCTCCCGGTCGACGAGCAGCTCGACCCGGCCCTGCACGACCGGACGCTCACCGAGGGCCTGGCCCTGCTGGAGCGCGACGGGGTGACCGGCAAGGCCGTGACGCCGTACCTGCTGGCCCACTTCCACTCCGCCACCGCCGGCGCCAGCCTCACGGTGAACGTGCGGATCATCCTGCGCAACGCCGACCTCGCCGCCCGGATCGCGGTCGCCGCGGCGCACCGCGGGGACTCCGCCGCATGACCGCTCCGTCCCGCGTCGTCGTCGTCGGCGACCTGATCACCGACGTGGTCGCGGTGCTCGGCGGGCCGCTGGCGACCGGCTCGGACACCCCGGCCGCCATCCGGGTCGGCGGCGGCGGGCAGGCGGCCAACACCGCCGCCTGGCTCGCCGCCCAGGACGTCCCGGTGACCATGGTCGGCGCGGTCGGGGACGACGACGCGGGACGCGACCGGGTGGGCGAGCTGGAGCGCGCCGGCGTGGACTGCGCGGTAGAGCGGCACCCGGGCCGCGCCACCGGCACCGTCATCGTGCTCACCGGCGACGGGGAGCGCACGATGGTCACCGAGCGGGGCGCGAACCTGTGGCTCACCGCCGGGCACGTGGAGCGGGCCCTGGCCGGGGCGCCGGACGCGCGGCATCTGCACCTGTCCGCGTACACCCTGCTCGACGACGGATCGCGCGGGGCCGGGTTGCGCGCGCTGGCCGCGGCGCGCGAGCGCGGGCTCAGCATCAGCGTCGACGCGGCGTCTGCGGCGCCGCTGCGACGGGTCGGCGCGGCGTCCTTCCTGGCCTGGGTACGCGGCGTCGACCTGCTGCTGGTCAACGCCGACGAGGCGGCCGTGCTGGCCGGCGGGCTGGACCCGGCGGCGCAGGCCAGGGCACTGTCGGCGACGGCGAGGCGGGTGGTGGTCAAGCGGGGCGCGGCCGGGGCGGTCTGGGCCGACCGGACGGCGACGGTCAGTGTCGCCCCGGCGCGGCGGGTGGCCGTGGCCGACGTCACCGGGGCCGGGGATGCCTTCGCCGCTGGGCTGCTGTCCGCCTGGCTGGCCGGGGCCAACCCCAGGGAGGCGCTGGACCGGGCCGGCGACCTCGGCGCGCTGGCCGTCTCCACGGTCGGGGCCCGACCCGCCTCCTGACCCCGGACGCGCCGGGTCCCGGCCGGGCCGGTCAGGGCTCGGCGTCGATGACCTTGTACGGGCGCTCGTCGGCGGTCAGGCTCATCGGCGGGGTCTCGTCCCGGTTGCGGGGTTGGAACCGGTTGGCCAGCCGGTGCTGCTCCTTCGGCGGCCGGTCGTTGGCCAGCAGCACCGCCAGCCACGGGATGAGCACCATCCCGAGGCCGCACAGCGGCAGCCAGAGCCAGAGCATGGGGGCCTGCGCGCCGACCAGGATCGCGCCGGCGATCACGCACGCCACCCGGATGGCCATCATCACGATGTAGCGCCGCTGCCGGCTGTTGAGCTGATCGCCCTGGCTGCGGGCCGCGTCGGTGATCAGGATCGGTTCGTACGCCTGACGCTTCACCACGGACCTCCAAGAGGGACTGCCCCCATCCTGTCACTCCCGACCGATGATCAGCGAAAATCGGTTCTTTCCGGCGCGTGTTACGCGCGTGGTACGCTCCGCCTCGTGGGCAGCCGGTTCAGCTTCACCGACGAGGCGCTGGCCAACCTGCGCGTCTACGGCGTCACGCCCGGCGAGGTCTGGGAGGCGCTGCACAGCCCGCGCCGGGTCATCCGGCACCTCGGCGACGACGTGATGGTGGTCTACGCCGCGGCCCGCCACGGACGGCGGCTGGCGGTGCTGCTCGCCGAGGCCGACGGCGCCGACAACGACTGGGACGTCCTGTCCGCCCGGGAGCTGAGCGACGTCGAGGCCAAGCGCTACGACGAGGCCGTTCGCAGATCCCGTCGATGAGGAGGCGTGGCGATGAACCGTAACGACGCGACCAAGCAGTTCCACGGCGGCGACGACCGGCTCGCCGAGCTGATCGACTCCAGCCAGCCGGTGGAGTTGCCCGCCCCCGACACCGACGTGCCGATGGTCAGCCGCTCGGTGCGGCTGCCGCTGGAGACGTACGAGCGGGTGCGGGCCGCCGCCGACGCCCGCGGCATCGGGGTGACCACCCTGATGCGGCAGTGGATCGAGGCCGGCCTGACCGAGCTGGACGACTCGGCGACGGTCTCGCTGGCCGACGTCCGGCGCGCCCTCGCCGCGCTCTCCCGGCCCACCGCCGCCTGAGTCGTCCGTCGCCGCGCCTCAGCCCATGAGCTGCCCGAACGCGGCACGCTCCGCGTCGCGCACGTACGTCCGCCCGGACGGGTACGTCAGCGTGGCGTGCAGGTCACAGTCGCCCCGGTAGAACCACTCGACGTACGGCACGTCGGGCTGCGCCCGCAGGTGGGCCATGTTGTCCCGCATGGCCTGCGCGCAGACGGCCCCGTCCGGGTCGTACGGCGTCCCGTCGTCGAGGGTGGGCTTGCGCCTGATCCCCCACTCCGGGACCACCAGCGGCCTGCCGACCCGCCTCGCCTGGGCGAGCGCGAACTCGTTGCGCTCGACCGGGGTGCGGTACCGCTCGTAGCCGGTGTCGTAGATGTCGAACCCCACCGCGTCCACCCCGGGGTAGCTGGCGACCACCCCGAACTCGGCCCACCAGGACGCCTGCCGTCGGGCGGCGTACTCGGTGAACACCGGCACCAGCCAGACCTCGCGACGGCGGGGGTGCCCGGCGAGCGCGGCGACCAGTTCCTGCCACTGCTGCCGGAACGCCGCCGGGGCCGGGTCGGCCCCGGACTGCTGCTCCGGTTCGTGGTCGAGCGTCACCAGGTCCACCACCCGCCGGCGGCTGGCGGGCCGGGCCGAGAGCCAGTCGCGCACGGCCGCCGCCGAGGTGCCGGCGGTCCAGTCCTTGAAGCTGTAGTGCAGCGGGCAGTCGGCGGGCACCTGGGCGAGAAGCCCCGACCAGGGCTCCAGGCCGGCGCCGGGGCCGGAGTAGAGCCGCACCGTCCCCGGGTGCGGGTACCGGGCGAGCATCGCCTGGATCGCGGCGACCGAACTCCCCGGAGGTGTCCAGCCCAGGGCTGTCGGCGCCGCCACCCTGACCGCCGTGCTGACGGTGGTGGTGTTGCCCCCCGCGTCCGCCACCCGCGCGGTCAGGGTGACCGTACGGGTGAACATCAGACCCGGACCGAGAAGCGACCGGACGCCGCCGGGTCGGCGACGATCGTCACGGCCGGATCGGTCGTGGTCAACTCGAACTTCAGCGGGTCGCCGACGGTCAGCGTGGTGGTGGCGGTCGCCACGTGCCCGGCCACGTCGGTGACCTTCCCGGTCACGGTGACCGTGCGGGCGTCCGGGTCGTAGGCGTCGATCACCACCTGGGCGGTCTGGCCGGGCTGGAGCGTGCTGGGGGTCGCGGTGATCGACCGGATGACGGGATTGGCCATGATGCCCTCCGGGGGCGGCTGCGGGCCTGAGCCCAGGCGATCGGGATCAGCCGCGGGCCGCCCACCACTCCCGGTGGACGCACCCGATCGGCAGGCCCGTGCCGTCGCGCGCCGGACGACCACCCGCTGCGCCGTTGCGGCGGGATGGGCGTCGCCCGATACCCGCTGCTCTGGTTGCAGAATGCCACGTCAACGGCCCTACGGGTAGCCACCGACGGGACGAGACCCACGCCCGACCCCGCCCGTCCACCGTCGCCCCCGCCGTACGGGCGACGAGCCCGGCGGGCGGGTCGCGTCAGCCCTTCGCGGCCTTCGCCTCCGCCTTCATCCGCTGCTTGTGCTCCCGCACCCGGCGCAGCGACTCCTGGTCGGTGACGTCGGCGACCGACCGGTACGCGTCGGCGTCGCCGTACCCGCCGGCCGCCTCGCGCCAGCCGTCCGGGGTGACGCCGAACCGCTTGCCGAGTAGGGCGAGGAAGATCTGCGCCTTCTGCCGGCCGAACCCGGGCAGCCCGGCGATCCGGGCCAGCAGTTCCCGCCCGTCGGCGGCGTCGGCCCAGAGCCGGGCGGCGTCCCCGTCGTACCTGTCCACCAGGGTTCGGCACACCTCCTGCACCCGGGCCGCCATCGCCTTTGGGAACCGGTGCAGGGCCGGTGGCCGGGCGAAGACCGCCACCAACTCGTCCGGGTCGTACCCGGCCAGTTCGCGGGCGTCCGGCTCGTGCCCGAGCCGCTGCGCCAGCACGTACGGCGAGGAGAACGCCTTCTCCATGGGGATCTGCTGGTCGAGGACGAGCCCGAGGACAAGGGCCAGCGCATTCCGATTGAGAAGTTCGTTCGCCGCTGGATCGATAGGCAAGGACAGCGTCATGGCAATCATGGTCCCTCACCAGAACCCGCTGGCGACGATTACCTGGCGTGTCGAAGCCGCCACCAGGTCGAACCTCGACCCGATGGCCCCGGAAGGGGAAGATCTCAACATGGGCCGCGCCGATGTGATCGACAACGAAGAACTGCGCACTCCTCGGCTGTCGCTACGCCGCCCGATCCACGTTGATATCGACACCATCTATCGGATCCACAGCGATCCAAGGGCGTACGCCCACAACCCGGCTGACGCGCTTGCCACCCGTACGGAAGCCGAGGAGCGGTACCAACGCTGGAACGAGCACTGGAACCAGCACGGCTTCGGCTACTGGACCGTCCACAGCCAGCTGCGGACCTGTCAGCCACTCGGCTTCTGCGGCATCAAGCTGATGCAGCTGCATGGCCGCACCATCTTGAACCTCTTCTACCGGCTTGACCCGCTGGCCTGGGGCAACGGAGTAGCCACCGAAGCCGCCACCACCGTGGTCAACTGGGCAACAGCGCACCTGCCCGACTATCCGATCATCGCGAGAGTCCGACCCGACAACGCAGCGTCGCTGAAGGTCGCCGCACGCACCGGCCTGCGTCGCGCTCCCCATCTCGATACGGACGGGGAGGATGGCCTCGACTGGATCTTCACATCGAACTGGCGGGACGACGCCGAGCCTGTCCACGACCCGCGCCCCTGAAGCCGCTCGGCGAAGACCTAGAACGCCGTTTTCCCTGGTTGGACAATCTGTTGGTCGAGCACCATGCCGAGCAGCAGCGCCAGCGGGCTGCGCTCCAGCAGCCGGTTGGCCTCGGGGTCGATGGGGAGCGAAACCGTCATGCCGTCCATCCTCCCCGCCACCGGCCCGGGGCCGACGGCGACTCCCCGGGGCCCGCGCCGAGCCGCTCCCGCTCCCCGGCGGGCGGATTTGCGGGCGGCGGTGACGGGTCGCCCGGGCACGGAGGGCAGGATGGCAACGTGGACGAACACGACATGCTGCTCTCCCCCGCCGGCGTCGACGCGCTCCGGACGGCGCTGACCCGCGCCGCGTACACCTCGAACGGGATCGCCGACCGGCTCGGCCCACAGGCCACCGGCGGGGCGGCCCGCAACGACTTCCGGGCCGCGCTGCGGGCCACCGAGGACCGTGACCCGCTCGGCACGCTGATCCGGGTGTTCATCTGCGATCAGACCGAGCCGGAGGCCGCGGTGGCCGCCGCGCTCGCCCCGCTGACCGTGGATGAGGCGCTGGCCGGGGGCCTGGTCGAGCGGCACGGCGACGGCCTGCGCGCCGGCGTGGACCTGGAGCCGTACGGGGACGACTGGTGGGTCCTCGCCGACCTGCCGGCCAGTTCCCGGCCGGGCCGGCCGCTGCACTCCGAGCACGTGCTCGGCATCGGCGGGGCGACCCAGACGCTGATCGGGGCGGCCGTGCGCCGGCCGGTGGAGACCGCGCTGGACCTGGGCACCGGCTCCGGGGTGCAGGCGCTGCACCTGTCGGAGCACGCCCGCCGGGTCACCGCCACCGACCTCTCGCGGCGGGCGCTGCGTTTCGCCGCCACCACCGCCGCGCTCAACGGCCAGGACTGGGAGCTGCTACGCGGCGACATGGTCGCCCCGGTCGCCGGGCGCCGGTTCGACCTGGTGGTCAGCAACCCGCCGTTCGTGGTGGGCCCCGGCACCACCACCCACGTCTATCGGGACTCCGGCCGGGCGGGCGACGCGATCGGGTCCGAACTGGCCGCCGCCGCCCCGGGCCTGCTCACCGAGGGCGGCACCATGCAGTACCTCGCCAACTGGGTGCACGTGACGGGCGAGGACTGGGGCGAGCGGGTGGCCGGCTGGTTCGCCGGCACCGGCCTGGACGCCTGGGTGATCCAGCGCGAGGTCGCCGACCCGATGGCGTACGTCAACCTGTGGCTGACCGACGTCGGCGAGGCCGCCGACCCGCACCGGATGGCTGCCTGGCTGGACTGGTTCGACGCGCACAAGGTGGAGGCGGTCGGCTTCGGCATCGTCTCGCTGCGCCGCGCCGGGCACGCCGACCCGGCGGTCCGGGTGGAGGACCTGCGGCAGCGGGTGGAGCCGCCGATGGGCGACCGGATCGCCGCCTGGTTCGACCGCCAGGACTGGCTGCGAGCACGTGACACCGAGGGGCTGCTCGCCGAGCGCTACCGGGCCGCCGACGGGCTCCAGCTCCGCCAGGAGGCCACTATGGGCGACGATGGCTGGGCCGTGGACCGGCAGGTCCTCGCCATGCCGCACGGGCTGCGCTGGACCGAGGAGGTCGACCCGCTGGTGCTGGCCCTGGTCGGCGGCGCGGACGGTCGGCTGCCGCTGCGTGACCAGCTCGCGCTGCTCGCCGCCGCGCACGACGTGGCGCCGGAGGAACTGGCCGACTCGGCCGGCCCGATCGTGGCGCACCTGGTGGAGCGCGGCATCATCGAGCCGGTCACCGCCTGATGCGGGCGGTGGTGCAGACGGTCGGCCGGGCCAGCGTCACGGTCGACGGCGAGGTCGTCGGCGAGGTCACCGACGGGCTGCTGGTGCTGCTCGGGGTGACCCACACCGACACCCCGGAGACCGCACGGACCATGGCCCGGAAGGTCCACGAGCTGCGCATCCTGGACGACGAGCGCAGCGCGGCGGACACCGGCGCCGGCATCCTGGTGGTCAGCCAGTTCACCCTCTACGGCGACGCCCGCCGGGGCCGCCGGCCGAGCTGGACCGCCGCCGCCCCGGCAGAGATGGCGGAACCCCTGGTAACGACGGTCGTCGAGGCGCTGCGCGAGCGCGGCGCCCCGGTAGCGACGGGCCGCTTCCGCACCCACATGCTGGTGGAAAGCGTCAACGTAGGCCCCCGCACCCTCCTCCTGGACCTCTGACCCCGCCCCGTTGATCAAGAGGTTTGCGCCCGGAGCCGGGCCCCGGACGCAAACCTCTTGATCAACTGTGCCCGTGACGGGCCGGGCCGTCCGCAGGGGGAGGGTCAGAAGAACAGGCCACGGCGTTGGACGGACTGGCGGATCCAGCCGTCGAGCTGGGCGGCCCAGTCCGTGTTGTGTGCCGTGGCGTGGGGGACGGTGAAGCGACCGAACGCGTCCCGACCCTCGGTGAGGACGCCGCCCCGCTTGTCGATCTCCAGCACCACCTGCACCTGCTGCGGGTCGGTGACGAAGGTGACCTCCAGCTGGTTGATCGCCCGGGCGTACTGGGGCGCCGGGTAGAACTCGATCTCCTGGTAGAACGGCAGGGTCTGCCGTACCCCGTAGATGTGGCCCCGCTCGTTGTCGGCGCGGGCGAACCGGAAGCCCAGCCGCAGCAACGCCTCCAGCAGCGCCTCCTGGGCCGGCAGCGGGTGCACCGCCACCGCGTCCAGGTCGCCCTTGTCCACCGCGCGGGCCACCTCCAGCTCGGTGCGCAGCCCCATCGTCATCCCGTGCAGGTGCTGCCCGTACAGCTCGGTCAGCGGCGTCTCCCACGGCACGTCGAAGCGGAAGGGCACGTCGTAGCGCTGCCCCGGCTCCAGCCGGAACGCCCCCGTCAGCTGGCGGCGCTGGAACTCCTGGGTGGTCTCGTAGTCGTTGTCACCGCTCTCCACCTCGACCCGGGTGACCAGGCCCAGCGCGACATACTCGACGTCCACCGGGTGCTCGCCGCCAGCCACGTGGACGGTGCCCTCCAACTGCCCGCCGGGGCGGCAGTTCGGGTTCGCCAGGATCGTCTCCACCGACGGGCCGCCCACGCCCATCGCCTGCATGAGCCGCTTGAAGACCACGACACGCTCCAGTCTCTCGGTGGTCGGTCGCCGCAGCGACCGACCGTGTGACCGGCCAAAACGGCCGACCGCTGGCACGGTAACCGGGGTCGGCAAGCCACGGACGCACGGGCACCCCCTATTATCCGTGTCGGTTCCCCGATCGCCTCACTCCCGTTTCACGCCCGACTTGCCAGAGTGTGTGTCACCGGCGCCACTGGGCCGGTGAGACGGCACCGACGTGGACACGGGGAGAACAGAGATGGTCCTGCAGATGACCGAGAACCAGATCGGCCCGGCCGTCACCATCGACGCCGAGCTCGGCACCGACACCCTCACCGACCTGGACGCCACCGACGAGCGCGGCATCTCCACGGACCTGGTCCGGGCCTACCTCAACGGCATCGGGCGCACCAAGCTGCTCACCGCCGCGCAGGAGGTCGAGCTGTCCCGCCGGATCGAGGCCGGGCTCTTCGCCGAGGAGAAGCTGGCGACCTGCACCCCGGTGTCCACGCAGCTGCGGTCCGACCTGGAGCTGATCGTCGCCGAGGGCCGCGCGGCCAAGGACCACCTGCTCGAGGCGAACCTGCGCCTCGTCGTCAGCATCGCCAAGCGGTACACCGGCCGGGGGATGGCGTTCCTGGACCTGATCCAGGAGGGCAACCTGGGCCTGATCCGGGCGGTGGAGAAGTTCGACTACACCAAGGGCTTCAAGTTCTCCACGTACGCCACCTGGTGGATCCGGCAGGCGATCACCCGGGCGATGGCCGACCAGGCCCGCACCATCCGCATCCCGGTGCACATGGTCGAGCAGGTCAACCGGATGGTCCGGGCCCGCCGCGAGTTGGCCGTCACGCTGGGTCGCGAGCCC
The DNA here is from genome assembly GCF_050948415.1 of Micromonospora sp. CA-111912. Lineage (NCBI taxonomy): Bacteria > Bacillati > Actinomycetota > Actinomycetes > Micromonosporales > Micromonosporaceae > Micromonospora > Micromonospora sp. CA-111912. Next base: position 1,800,839 of record NZ_CP192007.1, on the reverse strand, counting down.
ATCGTCGCCGAGGTCGCCAGGGCCATGGGCGTCCCCGAGTTCCAGGTCATCGAGCTGATCTCGTACGACCGGGAGCCGGTCAGCCTGGACCAGGCCGTCGGCGAGGACGGCGAGAGCGTCCTCGGCGACTTCGTCGCCGCCGTGGACCCGTCCGCCGGGCCGGGCGAGGCCGCCGCCGACGGCGAGCTGCGCAACGAGGTGCGGATCGTGCTGGCCACCCTGTCCCAGCGGGAGCAGGCCGTGATCCGGCTCCGGTTCGGCCTGGACGACGGCCGGCAGCGCACCCTGGACGAGGTGGGCAGGGAGTTCGGCCTGTCGCGGGAGCGGATCCGGCAGATCGAGAAGGTGACGCTGCTGAAGCTGCGCGACCCGGAGCGGGCACAGCGCCTGGAGGCGTTCGCCTGCTGAGCGGTCGTGTCGCAAGGAGGGGCCCCGGCGGTTCGCCGGGGCCCCTCGCGCGTGGCGGCGCCCCTCACAGCCGGCGGGGGCCGGTATCGGGGCGGGCACCGGCGGCGCCGGTGCGGACGGTGGCGTGCAGCACGGAGACTCCGTCCGGGCGGGCCAGCACCGGGTTGAGGGTGAGCGAGCGGACCCGGGGCTGCTCGTCGGCGAGCCGCCCGACCCGCAGCAGCAGCTCCACCAGAGCCGCCCGGTCCACCGGGGCGGCCCCGCGGTGCCCGCGCAGCAGCGGCGCGGCCCGGGGCGTGTCGACCAGCTCGCCGGCGTCGGAGTCGGTCAGCGGCACCGCCCGCCAGGCCCGGTCGCCGAGCAGTTCGGTGGCGACGCCGCCGAGCCCGAACCCGACCACCGGCCCGAACGCCGGGTCCTCCACCAGCTCCACCACGCAGGGCACTCCGGGCGGAACCATCGCCTGCACCAGGACGTCCGCGCCGAAGGCCGCCGCCATTTCCGCGTACGCCCGGCGGACGGCCGGCTCGTCTGCCAGGTCGAGGCGGACCGCGCCGAGGTCGAGGCGGTGCCGTAGCCCGGCTGCGGCGGCCTTCAGCGCCACCGGCCAGCCGAGCGCCCCGGCGGCGGCCACCGCCTCGTCGGCCGAGCGCGCCGGCACGGAGGGCGCCACGTCGATCCCGTACGCGCCGAGCAGCCCGGCCGGATCGGCGCCGTCGGCCCGCAGCGCGGCCTGGGCGGCGGCGGGGTCGATCCGGGGCAGCTCGGGCAGCACGCCGGGTGGGCGACGCAGCCAGTCGGCGTACGTGGCGACCCGAGCCAGGGCGCGCACCGCCTCCTCCACGCTCGGGTAGGCCGGCACCCCGGCCGGGGGCCGCCCGGCGAGGAACGTGGCCACCACCGGCCGACCGGCGCCGAACGCACCGGGCAGAGCGGCGGCGAAGTCGGCCTCGGGGTCGGTGAGCTGCCCGGGCAGCGGCGGAGCGAAGACCGCGACGAGGGCGTCCACGCCGTCGTCGGCGGCGGCGACGCCGAGCGCGGCGGCGAACTCGGCCGCCCCGGCCTGGGGCCCCACGTCGGACGGGTACCCGGCGGCCACGGTCAGCCCCTGCGCGGCGCAGGCCGTGGCGGCCAGCCCGGTCAGCGCCGAGGAGTTGCCCACCACGCCGACCCGCCGGCCGGCCGGCAGCGGCTGGTGGGCCAGCAGCACGCCGACGTCGAGCAACTCGGCGACGGTGTCCACCCGGATCACCCCGGACTGCGCGAACAGGGCGCTGACCGCGACCGCGTCCGGGCCGGGGGCGTCGGCGTTCAGCCCGGGCGGGCGGGCCGGGGAGGCCAGCGCCACCACCGGCTTGTCCCGGCCGATCCGCCGGGCCAGCCGGGCGAACTTGCGTGGGTTGCCGAACGTCTCCAGGTACAACATGATCACGTCGGTGCCGGGGTCGTCCTGCCAGTACTGGAGCAGGTCGTTGCCGGAGACGTCGGCCCGGTTGCCGGCCGAGACGAAGCTCGACACGCCCAGGCCCCGCCGGTGCGCCTCGGCGAGCAGGGCCACCCCGAACGCCCCGGACTGGCTGAAGATGCCCACCCGGCCGGGTGCCGGCAGCGCCGGGGCGAGGGTCGCGTTGAGGCGCACCGCCTCGTCGGTGTTGGCCACGCCGAGGCAGTTCGGGCCGACGACCCGCATGCCGGCGGCGTGCGCCGCGCGGACCAGGGCCCGCTGGGCCGCCGCGCCCGCCGGGCCGGCCTCGGCGAAGCCGGCGGAGATCACCACCAGGCCGTGCGCGCCGGCCGCCGCCGCGTCGGCCACCACCGCGCCGACCGCCTCCGGGGCCACCGCGACCACCGCCAGGTCGATCGCCCGGCCGGCGTCGACCGCCGAGGGGTACGCGGGCAGCCCCGCCACCGTCGCCGCGCTCGGGTGCACGGGCACCACCGCCCCGGTGAACCCGCCGTCGCGCAGGTGCCCGAGCAGCGCCGCGCCGACGCCCTGACCGGTGGCGCTGGCCCCGTACACGGCGACGCCCCGGGGGGCGAGCAGCCGGGCGATGGAACGCGCCTCGGTGCGGTGCTCCCGGCCGCGCTGCACCTCCAGCGTCTGCTCGGTGGGAGCGATCGGGAAGCTGAGGTGCACCACGCCGTCGGCGTACTGGCGCTGGACCTGGTAGCCGAAGTCGGCGAAGACCCGCAGCATCGCCCCGTTGGCCGGGAGCACCTCGGCGACGAAGCGCACGATCCCGGCCCGCCGGGCGGCGTCGGCCAGGTGCTCCAGCAGCACCGAACCGATCCCCCGGCCCTGGTAGGCGTCCTCCACCACGAACGCGACCTCGGCCTCGGGGGCCTGCGGGCCGAGCCGCTCGTACCGGCCGACGGCGACGATCCGGTCGGCGGCCAGCACCACGAACGCCTCCCGGTCCCGGTGGTCGACCACCACGAACCGCCGCAGGTCCCGCTCCGGGATCCGCGGGTACGGCGAGAAGTAGCGCAGGTAGCGGGTGCGCTCGGAGAACCGCGAGTGCAGCGCCACGATGCCCGGCGCGTCGTCCGGACGGATCGGCCGCAGCCCGACGGTCGTGCCGTCGCTGAGCAGCACGTCCACCGGCTGGTCGACAGTGGTCACGCCTTCGGTCCCCTCCCCGGGTACGCCGACTCAGTCACGCGGGTCGTGCGGGTCGAGCCCGAGCAGCGGGAACACCGCCTTGCGGGTGGCCGCCACGGCCCGGTCCACCGCGTTCGGCTCGCCCGTCGGCTGCCACGGCTCGTACGCCGGGTCGACGTCGTCGGTCATCCGCAGGGGCACCTCCCGGCCGGGGCGGCGCTCGGCGGCCAGCCGCCGCCAACCCGGCGGGGTGGGCGTGGCCGGGTCGACCGGGTCGCCGGTGGCCACCGCCAGCAGGTGGGTCCACGCCCGTGGCACCACCTCGACCAGGGCGTACCCGCCGCCGCCGGTGGCCACCCAGCGGCCCTCGCACAGCTCGTCGGCGAGCGCCCGCAGGGCGACGTAGGTGGCCCGCTGCCCGTCGACGGAGAGGTGCAGGTCGGCGAGGGGGTCGATCCGGTGCCCGTCGGCGCCGCACTGGGTCACGAGGATCTGCGGCCGGAACGCGCGCAGCACCGACGGCACGATCGCGTGGAACGCCCGCTGCCAGCCGGTGTCGTCGACGCCGGGCGGCAGCGGCACGTTGACGGCGCTGCCCTCCGCGCCGGGGCCGCCGGTCTCGTCGGGGAAGCCGGTGCCGGGGAACAGGGCCAGCGGGGTCTCGTGCAGGCTGACCGTGAGCACCCGGGGGTCGTGGTAGAAGATCTCCTGCACGCCGTCGCCGTGGTGCACGTCCACGTCCACGTACGCGACCCGCTGCGCGCCGAGGTCGAGCAGCCGGGCGATGGCGACCGCGGGATCGTTGTAGACGCAGAAGCCGGCGGCCCGGTCCGGCATGGCGTGGTGCAGTCCCCCGGCCACGTTGACCGCGCGCCGTGCCTCGCCCCGCCAGACCGCCTCGGCGGCGGCCACGGTGGCCCCGGCGATCAGCGCGCTGGACTCGTGCATCCCGTCGAAGACCGGGTTGTCGGAGGTGCCCAGCCCGTAGCCGGCGAAGAGCGGGTCCCGGGGGGCGATCCGCACCGCGTTCAGGTAGCGCGGGTCGTGCACCCGGGTGAGCAGGGCGTCGTCGGCCGGCGCCGGAGCGACCAGACGGACCCCGGGCCGGTCGAGAACGCCCAGCTCGCGGGCGAGCGCGACGGTCAGCTCCACCCGGACCGGGTCGAGCGGATGGTCACCCATGTCGTAGGCGAGCAAGGCCTCGTCCCACACCACCACAGTGTCCTCGGACATGGGCCCATCGTCGCACGAGCACCGACGGCGGCCCGTCACACGCGCTGGCTCCGCGGCCGGTGTCGGCCGCGGAACCTGCGGTCAGCCGCCGGTGGCGACGGGGCGGGACGGGTCGGCGACCCAGTTGCTCCACGACCCGACGTAGAGCGCGGCGTCCGGGCGGCCGGCGAGGTGCAGGGCGAGCACGGCCTGCGCGGCGGTCACCCCGGAGCCGCAGTACGCCCCGACCGGCGCGGCGTCGGTGACCCCGGCGGCGGCGAACCGGTCCCGCAGCACGGCTGCGGCGGGGAACCGCCCGTCCGGGTCGACGTACCCGCCGGCGGGCAGGTTCACCGCGCCCGGCACGTGCCCGGCGACGGGGTCGATCGGCTCGGTCTCGCCCCGGTAGCGCGCCCCGGCCCGCACGTCGAGCAGCACCCCGGAGCCGGCGGCGGCGAGCGCGGCGGCGGCACCGGTGTCCAGCACCGGCAGCTCCCCCGGCCGGACCGACACGTCGCCGGGCACCGGGGCGGGGACCTCGGTGGACACGGGCAGGCCGGCGGCCACCCAGGCCGGGTAGCCGCCGTGCAGCAGCCGCACCGACCGGTGCCCGGCCCAGCGCAGCGTCCACCAGGCGCGGGCGGCGGCCAACCCGTCGCCGCCGTCGTACACGACGACGGGGTGACCGGCGCGGACGCCGGCGGCCCGCAGCGCGGACTGGAGGGCGGCGGGGTCGGGCAGCGGGTGCCGGCCGGCGGCGCCGGGCGGCCCGCACAGCTCGGTGTCGAGGTCGACGAAGACCGCGCCGGGGAGATGGCCGGCGGCGTAGTCGTCGCGGCCGGGCGGGCCGACGAGCCGCCAGCGGACGTCGAGCAGGGTGGGCGGGTCGGCGTGATCGAGCTCGGCGGCGAGCCGGTCGGCCTCGACCAGCGGTTCCTCGGTACCGGACATGGTGTCCAGTCAACACCATCCGGGCAGCGACCTCGCGTTTCGCCGGAGAGCCTTGTCCGGCGTCCGGGGTAGCATCGACCTCTGGGAGGTCGCTGACGTGAATGACCTGGTCGACACGACCGAGATGTACCTACGCACCATCCTCGAGCTGGAAGAGGAGGGCGTGCCGCCGCTGCGTGCCCGCATCGCCGAACGGTTGAGCCAGAGCGGCCCCACCGTCAGCCAGACCGTCGCCCGGATGGAGCGCGACGGGCTGCTCACCGTCGAGGGCGACCGGCACCTGATGCTGACCGGGCTGGGCCGCAGCGCCGCCGTGTCCGTGATGCGCAAGCACCGGCTCGCCGAGCTGCTGCTGGTCAACGTCATCGGAATGCCCTACGAGGAGGCCCACGAGGAGGCCTGCCGGTGGGAGCACGTGATGAGCGACGCGGTGGAGAAGCGGGTCTACGACCTGCTCAACCGCCCGACCCGCTCGCCGTACGGCAACCCCATCCCGGGCCTGGAGGAGCTGGGCACCCTGGAGGCGCCGGCCGACGGCACCGAGGACGCGGGTGAGCGCAACCTGGCGTTCCCCGGGCTGTCCGGCCCGGTGGTGGTGCGGCGCATCTGCGAGAGCGTGCAGACCGACGCCGACGTGCTGCGCCAGCTGCACGCCGCCGGGGTCGACCCGGGCGCCACGGTGACCGTGGCCCAGGAGCGCGACGGCGTCTTCATCGACCGCTCCGGCGACCGGATCCGGCTGCCCCGCGAGGTCGCCTCCCGGGTGTTCGTCGCCGCCCACTGACACCCCTGCCCTGGCGCGCCCGATCGGCCCGGCGATGCCGGCCCGATCGGGCCGGGGCTCACAGTGCCCGGGTGTCGACCGTCTGCGCCAGGCCGACGAGCCGTTCCGTGAGCTCCTCGGCGGCGGCGCGGGTGGTGCCCTTCGGCAACGTCCAACGCAACGTGGCGAGCCGGTCCTCGGCTGCCAGCCAGCCGACCTCGGCGACCGGCCCGTGGCCGTCGGCGGCGGAGGCGGTCCGCCGGTAGCCGGCCCGGCCCAACTTGCTGACCGCTCGGGCCCCGCCCGGCCGCACGTCGGCGGTGAAGCCCGCCACGTCGATCGAGGTGGCGCTGACGGTGAGCGCCAGTTCGGGCAGCAGCGCCTGCTCCGCGCGGACCACGCAGGTGTGCGTGTCACCGCGCGAGCTGGACGCCGCCACGTCGAACCGTTTCCCGGTGTGCTCCTCGATCACCGCGAAGTCGAGCAGCCGGCACGCGCCGCCCGAGGAGGCCGCCGGCACGTCGAGCACGACCGGCTCGGCCCGGGGCACCGCCACCGGCTCGGGGTCCTGGGCGGCGCACCCCGACACGACCAGCACCGCAACGCCCGCGAGACAGATCCGGCCGCGCACGCCCCACCTCCGCCGTCCCCGGCGGGCTCCCGCCGGTTGTCGTCGGACACCGTACGGGCTGTCCGCGTCGGACGGAAGCCCTCAGTCAGGTCACGTACGGGCAGTGTCGGCAGCCGCCGGTCCGGGTTCAGCCGCGCCGGGCGAACGCGGCGGCGATGTCCGCCCGGTCCGCGCCCGCCGCGAGCAGCACCCTCAGCAGCACCTTCGCCTTGTACGGGTCGAGCAGCCCACCGTTGACCAGCCCACGCCGCTGAAGGTCGGTCTCCGACCCCACCGCCCCGTACGTGTGCCGCAGCACCGCCCCGGCCCCGATGCGCGAGGTGAGTACCACCGGCACCCGCTCCGCCAGTTCTCCGAGCACCGGGGCGAGCGCGGGCGGGACGTGCCCGACGCCGAACCCGGCCACGACCACCCCGTCCCGGCCCCGGGACAGGCCGGTGACGAGGTCGGTGTCCTCGTCGAGGGTGACGGTGTGCAGGGCCACCCGGACCGCGTCGAGCCGGTCGGCGTCCACCCCGGGCACCGGGGGCAGCCGATGCGGTCGGGTCAGCACCCGCACCTCCCCCTCCACCACGTGCCCGAGCGGCCCGACGTTGGGTGAGACGAAGGCACCGGTGCTGGTGCTGTGCGTCTTGCGGACCCAGCGGGCGGCGTGCACCTCGTCGTTACACACGACCAGTGCCCCCAGATCGCGGGCGGCCGGGGCGGCGGCCACCCGGGCCGCCGCGAGCAGATTCGCCGGGCCGTCCGCACCGGCGAGGGTGGGGTTGCGCATCGCACCGGTGAAGACGAGCGGCTCCGGGTGTGGCCAGAGCAGGTCGGCCAGGAACACCGTCTCCTCCAGCGTGTCGGTGCCCTGGGTCACCACCACGCCGGCCGCGCCGCCGGCCACCGCCGACGACGCCGCGGCGACCAGGTCCAGGATCTGCCGGTACGTGAGGTCCGCGCTGGGCACCGCCCGCGTGTCGCGTACGTCGATCGGGTGGCCGAGGTCGGCGAGGCCCGGCACGGCCGCGACCAGGTCGGCCCCGGTGAGCCGGGCGACCACCCCGCCCCCGGCGGACCCGGCCATCGCGATGGTCCCGCCGAGGGTGAACAGGACGACGGTCACCGCCCGGCCTCCCCGCCGGGCCGGCGGGCCAGCAGGTACGCCTGCGGGCCGCGCTCGTACCCCTCGGGCTCCCGGAGCAGGCGGGCGTGTACGGCGAAACCGGCCCCGGCGAGCTGCGCGGCGACCCGGTCCGGCGGCAGCCAGTGCACGTCGTAGGAGACGGTGTGGCCGTACGCCTGCTCGAGGCGGAAACGCTCGTCGCCGGCCTTGAACGCGAGCAGCAGCTCACCGCCCGGGGCGAGCACCCGGTGGAACCCGGCGAAGACCCCGGGCAGCACCTCCGGCGGCAGGTGGATGATCGAATACCAGGCGACGAGGCCGGCGAGCCCGCCGTCGGGCAGCGGCAGGTCGGTCATCGAGCCGACGGCGAAGCGCAGCCCCGGCCAGGCGTCCCGGGCCACCGCGACCATCCCCGGGGACAGGTCGAGCCCCGCGACGTCCAGCCCCAGGTCGCGCAGGTGGGCGGTGATCCGGCCGGTGCCGCAGCCGACCTCGACGACCGGCCCCGCGTCGCCGACCAGCTCGGCGAAGGTGGCCAGCATCGCCCGTTCCAGCGGCTTGCCCGCCAGCTCGCCGTGCACCAGTCGGGCGTAGTCGACCGCCACCGTGTCGTACGCGGCGCGGGTCTCCCGCAGCCAGTCCGGTTCCCCCATGACCGGCCACCCTAGTCGCCGCCGGAGCCGCCGTGGGGACGCCGGCGCGGTCAGTCCGTCAGCACCAGCCACGTCCGGCCGTCGATCAGTTCCCGGGCGGCGTCGAGGTGCCCGGCGTGGCAGGCGGTCTCGGTGATCACGTGCAGGACCGTCCGGCGCAGGGCGTGCGGCGGCAGGCCCGGGAAGACCTCCTCCGGCCACCAGGCCGGGGCGGCGGCCAGGTCGGTGCCGGCGATCACCGCGTCGGCCAGCTCCGCCTCCCGCCGGTACAGGTCGAACACCGCCGCGGCCGGCGTCTCCGCGTCGACCCGCCAGGCGTCGGCCCCGGACTCCAGGCCGACGCGCTCACCGGCGACGACGGCCCGGAACCAGAACCGCTCGACGTCGAGGGCGAGGTGGCGGACCAGCCCCAGACAGGACCAGCCGGACGGCAGCACCGGCCGGCGCAGGGCCTCCTCGGGCAGCCCGTCCAGGATGCCGAGCACGTGGTGGCGCTGCGCGTGAAGCGCCGCCAGCAGCGCCGTGCGCTCCTCATCGTGGGACATCCGGGCCCTCCGTTTCGGTGGGTACGCGCGCCGTCAGCTCGACGAACGGGCGGGACCGCCCAGCCTGGGCGAACCAGGTGATCGCCTGCCCGTGGGGGCGGGTCCAGGCCAGCGGCTCGCCGTCCAGCGCGAGCACGTTGTACAGCGCCTCGTCCGGCGGCTCCGGCAGCGCGTCGTGCCCCAGTACGCCCGGGTCCTCGTTGGCAACCCAGTGCCCGGGTAGGCCGCGCACCACCTCGACGAACGCCTCCCGGCGCGGCGGCGGCACCTGGTAGAGCACGGAGGTGTGGAACACCACCAGCGTCGCGCCGGCCGGGGCCCGCGCGGCCAGGGCCGGCAGGTCGTCCACCAGGTCGCCGCGGACCAACAGCGGCGGATCGGTCGCGGCGACGGCTGCGGCGGCTCGCAGCCGGGCCCGGCGGTGAGTGTGCTCGGGCCAGATGAGCGCGTCCAGCCAGGCGACGTCGGCCGGGTCGGTGACGTCGAGCGGGTTCAGGTCCAGGCCGGCCCGCCACACCACCTCGGGCCGGCCGTCGGGTGGGGCCGTCCCGGTGAGCGCGCAGTCGAGGACCGGCTCGCCCGCGCCGAGCAGGTGGCCGCCGTAGCGGTAGGCGTACCGGTCGGGGTAGAGGCAGAGCCCGGCGGACGCGCCGACCTCCAGCAGCGCGAGCGGCTGCGGCAGCGCGGCGAGCACCGGCAGCAGCACGGCGCACCGCCCGGCCTCGTTGGTCTGGGTGGCTCGGATGCGCAGCTCCGCCTCGATCGCCGGCCAGTGCGCCACCGCGAAGTCGCGAAACGCGGCCGGGTCCTCGACCGGGCCGCCGAGGAACCGTACGACGCCGAAGAGCAGGTTGGGCTGCCGCCTGGCCGGCGGGAGCGTGCCGAGCCGCGCGAGCACCTCGGCGTCGCGGGAGACCGCCAGGGCCAGGCGCTCGTACGCGGGCGACACGCCGCGCGCCTCGCGGGCGGCGAACCCGGCGTAGCTGGCGGCGATCGATAGAGCTTCGTGGATCACCGGGACAGTGTAGGGAGGCACGGTGACATCGACTTGACGCTTCCGTTGCCTGCCGCCTGGCCCCGGCTCACGAGCCCCGGGCGCGTCAACGCCCGGGGCTCGTTGCCTTCTGTCAGCTGCAACCGCTGGTGGAGCCGCAGCCCTCGCAGACGTAGCAGCTGCCGGCCGGGCGCATCTTCGTGCCGCAGGTGAAGCAGAGCGGCGCGTCGGCGGCCTTGCCGATCACGGCCTCCAGCAGTTCGGTGCTGGAGCCGACCGACGGGGCCGGCTTGGCGGCGGCGACGTCGGCCAGTTCCTGCGCCGGCTGGGCGATCGGGCCGGTCTTCGTCTCCGGTGCCTCGACCGGGGCGGAGGAGGCCATCGCGGTCAGCTCCGCACCGCTGACCGACGCGCTCTCCGCCTCCGCCTCGGCCCGCAGCTGCGCGGCCCGCTCCTTGGCGGTGAAGATGCCCAGCTCGGCGCGGCCCTCGTACGGCAGGAAGTCCAGGGCCAGGCGACGGAAGATGTAGTCCATCACCGAGGCGGCCATCCGCACGTCCGGGTCGTCGGTCATGCCGGCCGGCTCGAAGCGCATGTTGGTGAACTTGCTGACGTACGTCTCCAGCGGGACGCCGTACTGGAGACCGATGGAGATGGCCACCGAGAAGGCGTCCATCACCCCGGCCAGGGTCGAGCCCTGCTTCGACATCTTGAGGAAGACCTCGCCGAGGCCGTCATCGGGGTACGACGACGCGGTGAGGTACCCCTCGGCACCGCCGACGGAGAAGCTGACCGTCTGCGACGGGCGCTTCTTCGGCAGCCGCTTACGCACCGGGCGGTACTCGACGACCTTCTCGACCGTCTTCTCCACCGCGACCGGAACCACGGCGGGCGCGATCGTCTTGTTCGGCTTGGCCACGGACAGCGGCTGGCCGACCTTGCAGTTGTCCCGGTAGATGGCCAGCGCCTTGAGGCCGAGCTTCCAGCCCTCGAAGTAGATCTTCTCGACGTCGGCGACGGTGGCCTGCTCCGGCATGTTGACCGTCTTGGAGATGGCACCGGAGATGAACGGCTGGACGGCCGCCATCATCCGCACGTGCCCCATCGGCGCGATGGTCCGCTCGCCCATGGCGCAGTCGAAGACCGGGTAGTGCTCCGGCTTGAGGCCGGGGGCGTCCACCACGTGGCCGTGGTCGGCGATGTGCTCGACGATCGCCTCGACCTGCTCCTCGGGGTAGCCGATGCTGCGCAGGGCGCGCGGGACGGTCTGGTTGACGATCTGCATCGAGCCGCCGCCGACCAGCTTCTTGAACTTGACCAGCGCCAGGTCCGGCTCGACGCCGGTGGTGTCGCAGTCCATCATGAGGCCAATGGTGCCGGTCGGAGCCAGTACTGCGGCCTGCGAGTTGCGCCAGCCGAACTTGTCACCGATCTTGTTGCCCTGGGTCCACTGCTTGGTCGCCTCGCGGCCGATCGCGGTGGCCACGGTGCCCGTCGGCTTGATCTCGTCGTTGGCGGCGGCGTGCTTGCGCATGACCCGCTTGTGCGGCTCGGCGTTGCGGGCGTAGCCGTCGTACGGGCCGACGATGCCGGCCAGCTCGGCCGAGCGGCGGTACGCGGTGCCGGTCATCAGGGAGGTGATCGAGGCGGCGACCGAGCGGCCCTGCTCCGAGTCGTACGGCAGGCCCGAGGCCATCAGCAGCGCGCCGAGGTTGGCGTACCCGATGCCGAGCTGCCGGTAGGCGCGGGTGGTCTCGCCGATCTTCTCGGTCGGGAAGTCGGCGAAGCAGATCGAGATGTCCATCGCGGTGATGACGAACTCGACGGACCTGACGAACTTCTCCACCTCGAAGCCACCGTCTGCGCGGAGGAACTTCATCAGGTTGAGCGAGGCCAGGTTGCACGAGGAGTTGTCCAGGTGCAAGTACTCTGAGCAGGGATTAGACGCGGTGATCCGGCCGGTCTCCGGGCAGGTGTGCCAGTCGTTGATGGTGTCGTCGTACTGCAGGCCGGGGTCGGCGCACTCCCAGGCGGCCTGGGAGATGGTGCGGAACAGCTTCTTGGCGTCGATGGTCTCGATGGTCTGCCCGTCGAGCCGGCCGCGCAGGTCGAAGCCGCCGCCGTTCTCCACCGCCGACATGAACTCGTCGGAGACCCGGACCGAGTTGTTGGCGTTCTGGTACTGCACGCTGACGATGTCGTTGCCGCCGAGGTCCATGTCGAAGCCGGCGTCCCGCAGCGCGCGGATCTTGTCCTCCTCGCGCGCCTTGGTGATCACGAACTCCTCGATGTCCGGGTGGTCGACGTCGAGGATGACCATCTTGGCCGCGCGCCGGGTGGCGCCGCCGGACTTTATGGTCCCCGCGCTCGCGTCCGCGCCGCGCATGAAGCTGACCGGGCCGGAGGCGGTGCCACCGGAGGAGAGCAGCTCCCGGGAGGAGCGGATCCGGGACAGGTTGACCCCGGAGCCGGAGCCGCCCTTGAAGATCAGCCCCTCCTCCTTGTACCAGTCGAGGATCGAGTCCATCGAGTCGTCGACGGCCAGGATGAAACAGTTGTGCACCCGGAGGTTACCGGCGAGGAACTCGCCGCTATCCGTCTGGATGTCGTAGACCTCCATCGTGCCGAGCGCCTCGACGTGGTCGATCTCCAGCCGCTTGACGTCGTTGGCCGGCCGACCCGGCTTGCCGAAGCTCTGTTCGAGCTTGGCCATCTTCTCCGCGCCGACGAACCCGATGTGCGTGGCGAAGAGGTCTCGGTCGCCGTCGTTCTGGATCCGAACCGACCAGCAGCCCTTGCGGTCCGGACGCGGGTCCGGCTTGTACGCGACGCGGGAAAAGATCCCGAAGCGCAGCAACAGGCTCTGCACACCACGGATCAGCTTCTCCGAGATCATGTCCACCGCGACGAGCGTCGACTGCTCGCGCGCCGAGACGTAGCCCTCGGCCTGGAAGATGCTGCGCAGGTACGCCGCCACGACCGGCAGCGGCGCGGTGAGGAGCCTCGCCGGCACCTCCATCCCGACGCCGCGCGTGAGCAGGTCCCACTTGTCCACGAACGGACGCAGGTGCTCGCCGTAGAGGCGGGTACGCCGGCAGTCCAGCTCGTCGCTCTGCGTCTCCACCGGGCGCTCGTGCCGGTGAGCGCCGCAGAAGACCTCGTCGAGGGTGCCGGTGACCCAGTCCAACTCGTCGTCGTTGACCGTAATCGCCTCGATCGTCAACGACCGGTTCGTGCCCTCGTCGTACTGACCCACAAACCCGTCGGACTGCAACCAGCCGGCGAGGGCGGCTTCGCGGATCTCCCGCAGGTCGATCTCGCTCTCGCCATAGGCGTACGTGCGGTGCCACTCGAGTTGGTCGCCGGGCGTCAGCGTGCCGGCCTCGACCCAGCGGCCCGACCCGTGGCCCGTGCTCTTCCACACCACGTGGTCCGGCGTGACGTCGAGCTGGTAACCCGCCTTGGTGTGCAGCCGGATGACATCGCGCACCCCGTTGGCCTTGACGGCGACGATCTTGGTCAGGCCGTTGCCGTCGTACACCTTGGTCCCGACGGCGTTCTCTTCGACCAGCTTGCCGATCGGCACCAACCCTCCGGGCGTGCTGACCAGCGAATCGTACGGCAGGCACGCAGAGACCTGTTGGGGCGACGGCGTGCCGACGTTGAACCAGACCGGCGAGTTGAAGCTGAACACCTGGTGCAGCAGCATCCAGGTCAGCTCGTGGGCGAACACCTCGGCGTCGGCCGGGGCCGCGAAGTAGCCGTACTCCTCGCCCGCCTTGCGGTAGGTGCTGACCACCCGGTCGATGAGCTGCCGCAGCGACCACTCCCGATCCGGGGTGCCCACCGCGCCCCGGAAGTACTTGGTGGTCACGATGTTGGCCGCGTTGACGCTCCAGGACTCGGGGAACTCGACCCCGCGCTGCTCGAAGTTGATCGAGCCGTCCCGCCAGTTCGTCATCACGACGTCGCGACGCTCCCACGTCACCTCGTCGTACGGGTGGACCCCGTCGGTCGTCCACACCCGCTCGATTTTGAGGCCCGCGCCGGCCTTCGTCCGCGTCCGGCTGGCTGTCACGCCGTCCCCCGCCATCTCATCCGCCCCCTCGTCTGCGCGGTCACCCGCCGCGCGTCGCACTGTCAGCAATTCAGGAAAAGTTCAAACGGTACGGTCGGCGGCCCCCGCCGCCGCCCCGGCGTCGCCGTCCGCCCCGGCGCCCTCGCGGGCGCGGGCGGCGGCTCGCAGCGTCTCGATCTCGCGCTCGAAGTCGGTCAGCGAGTCGAACGAGCGGTAGACGCTGGCGAAGCGGAGGTACGCCACCTCATCCAGGTCCCGCAGTGGGCCGAGGATCGCCAGCCCCACGTCGTGGCTGGGGATCTCGGCGGCCCCCCTGGCCCGGATGGTCTCCTCGACCTTCTGGGCGAGCAGGGCGATGGAGTCCTCGTCGACCGGCCGCCCCTGGCACGCCTTGCGCACCCCACCGCCGATCTTGGTACGGCTGAACGGCTCGGTCACCCCGCTGCGCTTGACCACCGCGAGCACCGCCTCCTCGACGGTGGTGAACCGCTTGCCGCACTCCGGGCAGGACCGCCGCCGGCGGATCAACTGGCCGTCGTCGGCCTCCCGCGAGTCGACGACCCGGGAGTCGGCGTGCCTGCAGTACGGGCACCGCATCGCCTGACCTCCTTCGTCGTTGGCGGGCACACCGGGCACCCCCGGACGCACGGAACCGCGGCGCCGGCCCCGCGTGGGGCCGCCACCGGGTGCGGCAGCAGGGAGTGCGGTCGGTAGTTGAACCCAACCTGTAGGCGACTTACGCCCATGTGACTACTACATCTAGGGGTCGACCGTATGCGTCCGGCGGACCGAAATCAAGTTCGCCGACCCGCCCGGCGCGTCATCAGGATCACGTCCCGCACTCCCCCTCACCGGATCGCCGAAAGCCCCAACGCGGGACCGCTCCCCCTGGTCACGGCCGACCCACCGAGGGCGGAAAACCGCAGGCAGGGCACGCCGGAGCTCGAACTGATGTTCGAGAGCCGCGTACCGTTTACCAGAACAGGCGTTCGGATTTCCCGGTTTCCCGCTCCGACACGCCGACGAAGGTCGTACAGATGTTTGAAAATGACCGATCCCACCTATACGGTCAAGAACAACCGGACGCGGCGGGTTCCGCCCCGCCCGGTCGCCACACCCCGCACGCACCACGAGCCGCCGAGGCACCCAGCGCCGACCAGGGAGGACGGACGTGACCGAGGACCGGGCCAGCCGGCCGAAGAACCCGCAGCAGATCGCCGAGGCGGGTCCGCCGGCCACTCGGCGCCCCCGCGCCGCGCGCAGCCGGACCGGGCAGCCGGCCGTGCGAGCGGTCACCCCGGTGGTCAGCAGCTTCCCCGACCCGGCCACGGTCGACCTCACCGCCCGGCAGCGCCGCATCCTGGAGTTCATTCGCACCTGGGTCGATCGGCACGGGTACCCGCCGAGCGTGCGGGAGATCGGCGAGGCCGTCGGGCTCGTCTCCCCGTCCAGCGTCGCCTACCAGCTCAAGGAGCTGGAGAAGAAGGGCTTCCTGCGCCGCGACCCGAACCGGCCGCGCGCGGTGGACGTCCGGGCCCCCAGCGACATGATCGACGACGAGGCGTCCCGCTCGCAGCGGCCCACCCCGGCGTACGTGCCGATGCTGGGCCGGATCGCCGCCGGTGGGCCGATCCTCGCCGAGCAGGCGGTGGAGGACATCTTCCCCCTCCCCCGCGAGCTGGTCGGCGAGGGCGAGGTCTTCATGCTCCAGGTCAAGGGCGACTCGATGCTCGACGCCGCCATCTGCGACGGGGACTGGGTGGTGGTCCGGCAGCAGCCGACCGCCGACTCCGGCGAGATCGTCGCGGCGATGCTCGACGGGGAGGCGACGGTGAAGACCTACCGCCACCGGGACGGCCACGTCTGGCTGATGCCGCAGAACCCGGCCTTCGACCCGATCCCCGGCGACGACGCCACCATCATGGGCCGGGTCGTCGCCGTCCTGCGTCGGATCTGACCGCTGACGGGCAGCGGTCGCCACGGCGGCCGTTGCCCTGAAGGCCGTTGCCCCGACGGCCATCGCCCCGGCGAAGCCTCAGCGAGGCATCGTCGATCATGCCGCCGGCGACCGGTGTCCGCGTCGGCGCCGATCGATAGGTGAATCGGTCAGTAGCGGTCGCCACGGTGCCCGCGACCGCTGCCGGGCGCCTGGCCGCCGTAGCCGCCCCGCCCGTCGTCGTGCCCGCCCTCGCCGCGCCGACCCGCGCGGGAGTCGCGCGGGTCCCGGGGGTCCCGCCCCCGCCGGGGCGGCTCGGCACGCCCTCCGCCGCCGTACACCCCGCCGCGCACCGGCCGGCTGTCCCGGCCGGGCTGGCCCCCGCCCGGGGGCTGCCCGCCGGCGGGCTGGTCCCCGCCGTAGACGCCACCACCGCCAGGTCGGCCACCGCCGCCGTAGACCCCGCCGCCCTGAGGCCGGCCGCCGCCTACAGGCCGGCCACCGCCGCCACCGGGGCGGCCACCACCGCCTGCGGGACGGCCACCACCGCCGCCGTAGACCCCGCGGGAGGGGCCCTGGGCCGGGCCGCCGGCAGCCGGGCCCTCGCCGTACACAGCGGCCGGCGCGCCGCCGTAGACCCCGCCGCGCGAACGGTCCCCGCCCGGCGGCGGCGGGCCGTCGGCCGGGCGGCCGTAGCCGGACTCGTCCGGGCTGTCGTCCAGCGGGAACTCGTCCCGCTCCGGCACGTCCTGGCGGGCCTTCGGACCGCCGGCCGGCGCGGGGCGCTTCCGCGCCCGCACGATGCCGAGGATGCCCGCGCCGACCATCAGCGCGCCGACCACGCCGACCGCGGCGATCAGGTACGTGATCTGGTCGAGGCTCAGCCCCTCCATCCAGGACTGCCCCGCCGCGGACTTGGGCGGGCCGGCGTCGCCACCGGTCAGCGCCTCGGCGCCGGTGGTGGAGGGGGCGTAGCCCAGGATGTCGATCGGGTCGTCCGGGGCCAGCTCACCGCCGTCGGAGACCGTGACGAACGACTTGCCGTCCGGGGTGTAGGAGATCGCCTCGCCGAACGGGTCCGTCAGCGGGGTCACCCGGGGCTTGCCGCCGGTCAGCGCCCCGACGATGTCGCCGTTCGACACGTCGTACTCGAAGGCGTCCGCGTACGTGCGCAGCACCACCTTCGTGCCGTCGGGCGAGCGGGCGGCGCCGGTGACGGCGACCCGGCCGAAAATGTTCAGCACGTTCGGGGTGGTCGTCTTCGGCAGCGACACCTCGCCGACCCTGGTCATCGGCACCGGTTCGGTTTCGCCGGTCCTGAGCTTGCCCGACGGGGTGAAGATCTGGGCCTTGCCGCTGGCCACCTTGGTGATGATCAGCGGCTTGCCGTCGTCGCCGATCAGCAGCGCCTCGGCGTCGTGCGGCTTGCCCTCGGGGTAGGAGAGCCGGTGCAGCACCGGCTTGGCCGACCCGTCGGCCGGCATGCTCCACACCGCCACCCGCTCGCGCCGCTGGGCGCCGATGTTGTCGCCGATGTCGGCGATCCACAGCTTCTCGCCGTCCGGCGAGAGCGCGAGGTCCTCGGTGTCGAGCGGACCCTTGCCCGAGTAGCGCACCGGCTCCCTCGCCAGCTTGCACTTGGTGTCGAGGAAGAACACCCGCTTGTGGCTCTCGACGTCGGTGCCGTCGTTGACCACCACGTATCCGCTCTTCGTGGCCACCAGGCCGGAGAGCTCCCGCAGGCGCTCGTCGACGACCGTGCAGCGCTTCTTGCCGGGAGTCGGCTCGGGTGCGGCGGCCGCCGGGGCGGCGGGCGCGGCCAGGGCGGCTCCGGAGAGCGCCACGGTCGCCCCGAGCAGGCCGAGGGCAACCGTGACCGAGGAAACAGCGCGGCGCATGAGGTTCAGTGTCGCATGCCGCGTGAATACCGGAGTCACGCCGGGACGCCGACGTTGAGTCGCCCCTCACGACCGGGCGGTACGGACCCGTGCCAGCAGGCACCACCCGGCCGACGCCGATCCCGCACGCCGGCGGGGGACGTCGCCCCGACGGAGGCGCCGCGATCCCCGGGGCCGGCGTACCGGCCCCGGGGTCACTCAGCGGGTGGGGACGGCGACGGGTGCCTCCACTGCGGCGTACGGGGTGAGCTCGGCGGCGAGCGCCTCACCGACCCGCACGTGCAGCAGCGTGCCCTCGGGCAGGTGGGCGGCGCTGAGCACCTCGCCCTGCCGGTGCACCCGGGCCACCAGGTCACCCCGGTCGTACGGGAGCACCGCGCGGACCTCCACCGCCGGGCTGGGCAGCCGTTCCTCGATGGCCGCCCGAACCTCGTCGATCCCCCGCCCCGAGCGGGCCGAGGCGAAGACGGCGTCCGGCCAGAGCCGCTTGAGCCGCAGCAGGGTGTCCTCGTCGGCCGCGTCGGTCTTGTTGATCACCAGCAGCTCGGGCAGCCGGTCGGCACCCACCTCGGCGAGCACCTCGCGGACCGCCCGGACCTGCTCCTCCGGGTCCGGGTGGGCGCCGTCGACGACGTGCACCACCAGGTCGGACTCGGCGACCTCCTCCAGGGTCGAGCGGAACGCCTCGACGATCTGGTGCGGCAGGTGCCGGACGAAGCCGACGGTGTCGGAGAGGGTGTAGATCCGGCCGTCGGGGGCGGTGGTCTTGCGGGTGGTCGGGTCCAGGGTGGCGAACAGCGCGTTCTCCACCAGCACTCCGGCCCCCGTCAGCCGGTTGAGCAGGCTTGACTTGCCGGCGTTGGTGTAGCCGGCGATCGCCACGGCCGGTACGGCGTTGCGGGAGCGGCGGGAGCGCTTGGTCTGGCGTACCGTCTTCATGGCCTTGATTTCCCGGCGCAGCCGGGAGATGCGGTGCCGGATGCGACGCCGGTCGGTTTCCAGCTTGGTCTCACCGGGACCGCGCACACCCACGCCGCCGCCCGCGCCGCCGCCGCGACCGGAGCCACCGGTCTGCCGGGACAGCGTCTCGCCCCAACCGCGCAGCCGAGGCAGCAGGTATTCGAGCTGGGCCAGCTCGACCTGCGCCCGGCCCTCCTTGCTCTTGGCGTGCTGGGCGAAGATGTCCAGGATCAGCGCGGTGCGGTCGACCACCTTGACCTTGGTGCGTTGCTCCAGGTTGCGGAGCTGGGACGGGGACAGCTCACCGTCGCAGATCACCGTGTCGGCGCCGGAGGAAAGCACCATCGACCCGAGGTCGTCGACCTTGCCCCGGCCGATGTACGTCGCCGGGTCGGGGCGGTTGCGGCGCTGGATCAGCCCCTCCAGCACCTGCGAGCCGGCCGTCTCGGCCAGCGCCGCCAGCTCGGTGAGGGAGTTCTCGGCATCGGTCTGGCTGCCCTCGGTCCATACTCCGACGAGGACGACCCGCTCCAGCCGGAGCTGGCGGTACTCGACCTCGGTGACGTCGGTGAGCTCGGTGGAGAGGCCAGGGACCCGCCGCAGCGCCTGCCGCTCCGACAGCTCGAACCCCCCGGTGGTGGCGTCGATTTCGTCGTCTGAGAGGGGTACGTAGGTCTCCTGGTCGCGCAAGTGCGCCTCCCTGTCCGTTCTGTAGCGAAGCGACGGCTTTCCGTCGCGTACGAGCAATCCTGACATGTGACAACGTCGAACGCACCTGCTATATGCCCGTTGCATGGACCACCAAAAGTGGGGGCGAATGCGACGCGACCGGTGCGGGCGAGTAGAAATGCGGGGCGACATACGACCGGCCGATCAGCGTTGACGGAGGCATTCCCGTGGCCATCACCCGACTTCCGAGTGCCGGGTTCTCGATCACCATCCGGATCGCCGTGCCCGCGGACGCCTCCTCGATCGGCCGGCTGACCACCTCCGTCGGCGAGGCCGGGGCGATCGTCACCGCGCTGGACGTGGTCGACTCCGACCCGACCCACGTGCTCGTCGACCTGACCTGCGACACCGCCGACGCCGGCCACGCCGACCAGGTGGTCGACGCGCTCACCGCGCTCGACGGGGTGGACGTCCGCAAGGTCTCCGACCGCACGTTCCTGTTGCACCTCGGCGGCAAGATCGAGGTCAGCTCGAAGGTGGCGCTGCGCAACCGTGACGAGCTGTCCCGGGCGTACACCCCGGGGGTGGCCCGGGTCTGCATGGCGATCGCCGAGAACCCGGCGGACGCCCGCCGGTTGACCATCAAGCGCAACACGGTCGCGGTGGTCAGCGACGGCTCGGCCGTGCTCGGCCTGGGCAATCTCGGGCCGGCCGCGTCGCTGCCCGTGATGGAGGGCAAGGCGGCGCTGTTCAAGCGCTTCGGCGGGGTGGACGCCTGGCCGGTGGTGCTGGACACCCAGGACACCGACGAGATCGTGGCGATCGTCAAGGCGATCGCGCCCGCGTACGGCGGGATCAACCTGGAGGACATCGCCGCGCCGCGCTGCTTCGAGATCGAGGCCCGGCTGCGCGAGCTGCTCGACATCCCGGTCTTCCACGACGACCAGCACGGCACCGCGATCTGCGTGCTGGCCGCGCTGACCAACGCGCTGCGCGTGGTGGGCAAGCAGCTCGCGGACGTCCGGGTGGTCGTCTCCGGCGCCGGCGCGGCCGGCACCGCGATCATGAAGCTGCTGCTCCGCCAGGGCGTCGGCGACATCATCGCGTGCGACCGGCAGGGCGCCCTGCACCCCGGCCTGAGCGGGCTCAACCCGGCCTGGCAGTGGCTGGCCGAGAACACCAACAAGGAGAACTACTCCGGCGACCTGCCCGGGGCGGTGCGCGGCGCGGACGTGTTCATCGGCGTCAGCGCGCCGAACCTGCTCACCGGCGACGACATCGCCACCATGGCCAAGGACTCGATCGTCTTCGCGCTGGCCAACCCGGACCCTGAGGTCGACCCCCGGGAGGCGCGCAAACACGCCGCCGTGGTGGCCACCGGCCGCTCCGACCAGCCGAACCAGATCAACAACGTGCTCGCCTTCCCGGGCGTGTTCCGGGGCATGCTGGACGCGCACGCCGAGGAGTTCACCGAGGAGATGGCGATCGCCGCCGCCCGGGCGATCGCGGACGTGGTCGGTGAGGAGAAGATCAACCCGACGGTCATCGTCCCCAGCGTCTTCGACTCCCGGGTCGCCCCGGCGGTTGCCGCCGCCGTCCGCGCCGCCGCCCAGTCCCCGGCCCCGCCTCCCGCCGCCGACCCGGGCCCCGCCGACCTCCCGGAGATCGCCGCCACCGCCAGCGCCACCCCCTGACCCGGTTCGATCAGGAGGTTTGCGTCAGCCGGGTTGCCGGATCTGACCCGAACCTCTTGATCGGCCCGGGCTTCTATCCGGGGAGGGTGACTGTGCCGGTGGCGATCAGGAGGGCTGGGCCGGCGAGCCAACAGGAGTCGTCCGTCACCGTGACCGTGAGGCGGCCGCCGGGGACGTCGACCGTCGCCGTGCCGGTGTCCCGGCCGGCGTCGCGCAGGGCGACCGCGGCGACCGCGCACGCGCCGGTGCCGCAGGACAGCGTCTCGGCGGATCCCCGCTCGTAGACCCGCATGAGCACGTGGACGTCGGTGCCGCCGACGGGGTCGCCCGGCGCGGTGAACTCGACGTTCACCCCGGAGGGGAAGACCCCGGCGTCGAACACCGGCGCCCGGGTCAGGTCCAGACCGGCCAGGTCCAGGCCGCCGGGGAGGACGCAGACCAGGTGCGGGTTGCCGACGTCCACAGCGGTGCCCGGCAGGGTCAGCCCGCCCAGGGCGGCGGTCGCCACGTCGTACAGCCGGGGGCGGCGCATCTCGACCGAGACCGTGTCGCCCTCGACCAGCGCGCGCACGACGCCGGCCCGGGTGGCCACCGGCAGCGCCGCGCCGGACGGCGTGGCCAGCCCGGTCTCCAGCAGGTAGCGGACGAAGACCCGGGCGCCGTTGCCGCACATCTCGGCGACCGACCCGTCGGCGTTGCGGTAGTCCATGAACCACTCGGCGTCGCCGGCCAGGGCCGCGCCCTCGGGGTGCTTGGCGGCCCGCACCACCCGCAGGACGCCGTCCGCGCCGAGGCCCCGCCGCCGGTCGCACAGCGCGGCGACCATCCCCGGGGTCAGGTCGAGCGCGCCGTCCGGGTCGGGAAGGATGACGAAGTCGTTGCCGGTGCCGTGCCCCTTGGTGAACTCCACACCCCCATCATCGCGCAGCGGCGGGGACGAGACGCAGGGCGTCGGCAACCAGGCCCGGCGCTGCGGAGTCCAGCCAGTGGATCCGGGGATCGCGGCGGAACCAGGAGCGCTGTCGGCGGACGAACCGGCGGGTGGCCCGAACCGTCTCGTCGTGCGCCCCGCTCTCGGTCAGCTCCCCGGCGAGCAGCCGCAGCACCTGCTGGTAGCCGAGCGCCCGGCTGGCCGTGCGGCCCTCGCGCAGGCCGCACCCGACCAGGGCCCGGGTCTCGGCGACCAGACCGTCGGCCCACATCCGGTCCACCCGCAGGGCTATCCGCTCGTCCAGCGCCGTGGTGTCCAGGTCCACCCCGAGCTGCACAGACGGGTAGTACGGGGTGGGTTCGGGCAGGGCCGCGGTGAACGGCGCCCCGGTCAGCTCGATCACCTCCAGGGCGCGGACGATCCGCCGGCCGTTGCCGGGCAGGATGCCCCCGGCCGCGGCCGGGTCCGCCGCGCGCAGCCGCGCGTACAGGGGGGCCGGGCCGGCCTCGACCAGCTCCGCCTCCAGCCGCTCCCGCACGACCGGGTCGGTGCCGGGGAACTCGAACCGCTCCAGCACCGCCCGCACGTACAGGCCGGAGCCGCCGACCAGCAGCGGCACCCGGCCCCGGGCCAGGACGTCGTCGACCGCCGCGCGGGCCAGCCGCTGGTACTCGGCGGCGCTGGCCGGCTCGGTCACCTCCCAGATGTCGAGCAGGTGGTGCGGCACGCCCTCCCGCTCGGCCGGGGTGAGCTTCGCGGTGCCGATGTCCATGCCCCGGTAGAGCTGCATCGAGTCGGCGTTGACCACCTCGCCGCCCAGGGCCTGCGCGAGGGCGATGCTCAGCGCGGACTTCCCGGCGGCGGTCGGCCCGACCACCGCCACCACAGTGCCGGGCGGGACGCCGCCCGCGCTCACGCCGGCTCCCAGTTGGCCACGAGGTAGGCGACGCCGTAAGGCGCCTCGTGGTGGCCCAGTTCGCCGCGCCAGTCACCGCCCGCCGCGCGGACCGCGCCGGCCAGCACCTGCCAGGGGGCCCGGCCGGCGGCGCTCAGCTCCGCCGACAGCGCCGGGTCGAGGCCGAGCAGGGCCTCGGCGTCGGCGTCGGCCAGGGCCCGGGCCACCCCGTCGTCGTACGCCTGCGCGCGCGGGTCGTCGTAGCCGGGCGCCTTCGTCCCGCGGCACGCCGATCCGTCCCCCAGCACCAGCAGCGCCACCCGGTGGTCCGCCGCCGCCCCGACCAGTTCGGCGCCGACCCGGACGCACTCCTGCGGGGGCGCGTCGGCGGCGATCGCGTGCGCGAACCGGGGCAGCCCGGTGCCGGAGCGGCCGAGGAGCCACGCGCCGATCGTCAGGCTCAGCGGGAGGCGCTCACCCCCCGCGCAGTTGACCCGCCACAGCCGCACCTGCCTGTCCACCCCGTACGCCCGCAGCGAGCCGTAGTCGGCGGACCGGAACGACAGGGTCGCCGGACCGGCGCCGACCAGCACGATCGCGTCCGGCCCGGCGGCGAGCAGCCGGGCCACGGACGCGGCGCAGGCGGCGCGGAGTTCGTCCAGCTCGCCGGCAGCGGCGCCGGCCACTTCCGGCACGAGCAGAGGCGGATGGGGGCAGACGGCGGCGGCGACCAGAGGCACCCGTTCACCGTAGCCGGACCCTCCGGTGCGTCCCCGCGCCGATCCGGTCATCCGGCGCTAGGACACCGTATGGTCACGGTCGACGACAGGCGCTCGACGCGGACGGGGGCGGACCTGTGACAATGCCGGGAGTAACTTGCTGCGCCGTGGCGGCGATCGCGGGCTCGTCCCGTCGACGCCGGGAGATCGAGGATGGGCACATGAGCGACTGGACGGCCTTCGGACGGGTGGACGCGGACGGCACCGTGTACGTCAAGACCGCCGAGGGCGAGCGGGTGGTCGGATCCTGGCAGGCGGGAGCCCCTGAGGAGGGGCTGGCCCATTTCGCCCGCCGCTTCGCGGACCTGGTCACCGAGGTGAACCTGACCGAGGCACGGCTCAACTCGGGCGCGGCTGACGCCGGCGGATCGCTGGCCACCATCCGGCGGATCCGCGCCTCGCTCGCCGAGGCGCATGTCGTCGGCGACATCGACGCGCTGGTCGCACGGCTGGACAAGCTCGCCGTCGTCGCCGAGGAGAAGGCCGGCGAGGCCCGCGCCGCCAAGGACGCGGCCCGGGTCGAGGCGTTGGCCCGCAAGACCGCTCTGGTGGAGGAGGCGGAGAAGCTGGCCGCCGAGTCGACCGGCTGGAAGACCGCCGGCGACCGGCTCAAGGAGATCCTCGACGAGTGGAAGACCGTCCGCGGGGTCGACAAGAAGGCCGACGGTGAGCTGTGGAAGCGCTTCGCCGCCGCGCGGGACGCCTTCACCCGCCGCCGGGGCGCCCACTTCGCCACCCTGGACGCTGAGCGCAAGCAGGCGCAGCAGGTCAAGGAGGAGCTGGTCGCCGAGGCGGACAAGCTGAAGGAGTCCACCGACTGGGCGGCCACGGCCAACCAGCTCAAGGACCTGATGACCCAGTGGAAGGCGGCCCCGCGCGCCTCCAAGGAGGCCGAGCAGAAGCTCTGGGAACGGTTCCGGGCGGCCCAGGACGCCTTCTTCACCCGGCGCAGCGAGGTCTTCTCGGCCCGGGACGACGAGCAGCGGGGCAACCTGGAGCGCAAGCAGGCGCTGATCGCCGAGGCGGAGGCGCTGAACATCGACAGCGACCCGAAGGGCGCCCAGGCCAAGCTGCGGGACATCCAGGCGCAGTGGCACGAGGCCGGCCGGGTTCCTCGGGAGGCGGCTGCCGGGCTGGAGCGCCGGCTGCGCGCGATCGACGACAAGGTCCGCGAGGTGATGGACTCCGCGTGGCGGCGGACCACCAAGGAGGACAACCCGCTGCTGACCCAGATGCGGGTGCAGGTCGCCGAGGCCGAGGAGCGGTTGGCCCGGGCCCAGGCCGCCGGGGACGCCCGGCGGGTCAAGGATGCCGAGCAGGCGCTCGCCTCGAAGCGCCAGTTCCTCCAGCTCGCCGAGCAGGCCGGCTGAGCCCAGCAACTCCGGGAGCCCCCGGTCCCACCACGGGACCGAGGGCTCCCGTCTGTCCGCGCCCTCGCCGCCCCGGGCCCGACGCCCGGCGACCCTTCCGGGCAGCTCCGGGCCGGGCACCCTGGTCGCCCGGAACAACCACCTCGCGGGCTCCGGCAGCGGCCAGACCGGCGGCAGCGTGAAGAGCATCCCGTACTCGTACACCCTCGACAGCGCGAGCAGCGTCAAGTCGATCGTGACGGGCGGCGCGGGGGCCGGCAAGATCTCGGTCTGACCGTCGGAAGGCTGGTCGGGGCCCGCCCGTGCGGCGGGCCCCGATCGCGTCAGTGGGCGGCGCAGCCGGTCGTCGGCGCGGGGGCCGCGGCCGGCGCGCCGATCGTGGGCAGGCCGAGCAACACCCCGGGGGTACGCGGGGAGCGGCCCGCCTCGGCGGCGTCGCCGGCCCGGGTGCGGCGGTGCGACAGCGGCTCGCCGTCCGCGTTGAGGTGGTGCGGGGCGGCGTACGTGACCGTGGTGTGCACGATGTCCCCGGGACGGATCCGCCCGGCGAGGGCCCCCGCGCCGCCCGGCTGGCCGTTCGCTCCGGCTGCACCCGTCGCACCGAGCTGGCCGTTCGCTCCGGCCACGCCCGTCGCGAAGTGCACGAGGCGGCCGTCGCGGGCCCGGCCGGACATCCGGCCGGTGCGCTCGTCCTTGCGTCCCTCGCCGACGGCGACCAGCACCTCGAGGGTCTCCCCGACCAGCCGCTTGTTCTCCGCCCAGGTGATCTCCTCGACCGTGGCGATCAGCCGTTCGTACCGCTCCTGGACCACCTGCTTGGGGATCTGGCCGTCCATCGTCGCGGCCGGGGTGCCGGGGCGCTTGGAGTACTGGAAGGTGAACGCCGAGGAGAACCGGGACTCGCGGACCACGTCCAGGGTGCGCTGGAAGTCCGCCTCGGTCTCGCCGGGGAAGCCGACGATGATGTCGGTGGTGATCGCCGCGTGCGGCATCGCCGCCCGGACCTTGGAGATGATCCCCAGGTACTTCTCCGACCGGTACGACCGCCGCATCGCCTTCAGCACGTCGTCAGAGCCGGACTGCAACGGCATGTGCAGCGAGGGGCAGACGTTCGGGGTCTCGGCCATCGCGGCGATCACGTCGTCGGTGAAGTCCTTCGGGTGCGGGCTGGTGAACCGGACCCGCTCCAGCCCGTCGATGTCCCCGCAGGCCCGCAGCAGCTCGGCAAAAGCCGACTGGCCGCCGCCGCGCTTCCAGTTCGGCTCGCCGGCGTCGCCGAACGCGACGCCGTAGGAGTTGACGTTCTGCCCGAGCAGGGTCACCTCCAGCACGCCCTCGTCGACCAGGGCGCGGACCTCGGAGAGGATGTCGCCGGGGCGACGGTCCTTCTCCTTGCCGCGCAGGGAGGGCACGATGCAGAACGTGCACGTGTTGTTGCAGCCCACCGAGATCGACACCCAGCCGGCGTACGTCGACTCGCGCCGTGTCGGCAGCGTCGAGGGGAAGACGTCGAGGGATTCGAGGATCTCCACCTCGGCGGTGGCGTTGTGCCGGGCCCGCTCCAGCAGCACCGGCAGCGAGCCGATGTTGTGCGTGCCGAACACCACGTCCACCCAGGGGGCCTTGCGGACGATGTCGCCGCGGTCCTTCTGGGCGAGGCAGCCGCCGACGGCGATCTGCATTCCCGGATGCTTGTCCTTCACGGGGCGCAGATGACCCAGGTTGCCGTAGAGCCGGTTGTCGGCGTTCTCCCGGACGGCGCAGGTGTTGAACACCACCACGTCCGGGTTGTCGTCGGCCTCGGCGGCACGCAGGTAACCGGCCTGTTCCAGCAGGCCGGAGATGCGCTCGGAGTCGTGCACGTTCATCTGGCAGCCGTACGTGCGCACCTGGTAGGTGCGCGGGCTGCCCGCCGCTGCGGTAGTCATGACCCGGACAGCGTATCCGGGCGAGCCGATCAACTCGAACGAGGAGGAGCCGTGTGCCGAAGCATCAAGACCTTGCGTGAGCCGTACGTGCCGGAGGTGACCCGGGCCGACGTCGAGGCGGCGGCGTTGCAGTACGTCCGGAAGATCTCCGGGTTCCGGGCGCCGGCCGCGCACAACGCGGCGGCGTTCGACGCGGCGGTGGCCGCCGTCGCCGAGGCCACCGCGACCCTGCTGGACCAGCTGGTGGTCCGCGGCGGGAGCCAGCAGCCGGCCGCCGGGGGCTGAGCCGGCCTGGTCCCGCCCTGGGCGGACCACGCCGCGCCGTCGCCGGGGGCCGGGGGCCGGCTGCGATGCCGGTCTCCCGGCCGTCCGGCCGGCGCTGACGCCGAGGGCCGGGGCCGGCTGCGATGCCGGTCTCCCGGCCGTCGGCGCCGGGCCACCCCGGTCAGGCGGCGGCCAGGGCCGGGACGACCGAGTCCGGGGCCCACCTGGAGCGGTGGCACCGGGACCAGCCCCGGCAGCCGGGGTTGGCCAGCGTGCAGAGGCGCTGGTTGCCCAGCACCTCGCCGTCGTCGGTCTCGGCGACGTCGAAGTGCACCGGGCGGATCGTGCCGTCGGGCGCGACCAGCAGGTGCCGGCCGGCGTCGAGGGTGTCGTCGCGCAGCAGGCAGTTACGGCCGAGCAGCCGGGCCAGCGCGGCGATGCCGGGAAGCTCGGGCAGGTTCTCGGGCACCCCGTAACAGTCCACGATCGTGCCGAACTCCCCTGGCGCCTGCCAGACGTCGCAGATCACCGCGTACGTGGGCAGCCGGGCGGGGTCGGCCACCGCGAGCGGCATCACCACCCGCCCCAGGGCCTCGGCCAACGCCGGGTAGACCTCCACCGGGGGTACCCCGTCGATTCTCCAGTTCCACAGCTCGGTCATGCCGCCTCCTCGCTGCGTTCGTCCCACCGGCCTCCGGATCGGGCCTTAATGACGATGGTGGGGGGCATATGACCTCAGCCGGGCGCAAGTTACCGGTCTGTGACCATTCCGGGCAAAATTTCCTGACCTGCCGTTGCGGAGAGTGGCGGGAAGATGACAGTTTATCGGGTATGGTGGCTGTCCGACACCCGACACCCGCCCCGGGTCAACGACCACGGCCCGGCTCTGCGCGGCCCGGCTCTGCGCGGCCCGGCGCTACAGCCCCACTTAGCGCACCACGACGAGGTGCTCGCCGCGCGGCAGCAGCTCGCCGACCACCGTGGCCCCCGGGATCTCACCGGCGACCAGCAGCCCACCCGAGGTCTGGGCGTCGGCCAGCAGCAGCCGCTCCGCCTCGCCGGCCGCGCCGAAGTCGGTCCACGAGGTGACCCAGTCCAGGTTGCGGCGGGTGCCGCCGCTGACGTACCCGTCGCGGACGGCCTCCCGCGCGCCCGGCAGGTACGGCACCCGGGCCGCGTCGATCGCCACCGTGAGCCGGCTGGCCCGGGCCAGCTTCGAGGCGTGCCCGAGCAGCCCGAACCCGGTCACGTCGGTGCCGCAGCGGACCCCGGCGGCGACCGCCGCGCGGGCGGCGTCCCGGTTCAGCGCCGCCATCGAGGCGACCGCCTCGGCGAACCACTCCCCGGTGGCCTTGTGCCGGGTGTTGAGCACCCCCACGCCGAGCGGCTTGGTCAGCGACAACGGCAGCCCGGCCCGCCCGGCGTCCAGCGTGATCAGCTCCTCCGGCCGGACCACACCGGTGACCGCGAGGCCGTACTTCGGGCCGTCGTCGTCGACGCTGTGCCCGCCGGACAGGTGACAGCCGGCCTTCCGGGCCACGTCCTGGCCGCCGCGCAGCACCTCCCCGGCCAGCTCGATCGGCAGCCGCTCCCGGGGCCAGCAGAGCAGGTTGAGCGCGACGAGCGGCGTGCCGCCCATGGCGTACACGTCGGAAAGCGCGTTCGCGGCGGCGATGCGGCCCCAGTCGTAGGCGTCGTCGACGACCGGGGTGAAGAAGTCGGCCGTGGTGACCAGGCCGGTGCGCTCGTCGAGGCGGACCACCGCGGCGTCGTCGCCGTGGTCGAGGCCGACCAGCAGCTCGGCCGTACCGCTGGCGGGGCCGAGGCCGGCGACCAGCGTCTCCAGCTCGCCGGGCGGGATCTTGCACGCGCACCCACCACCGCGGGCGTATTCGGTCAGGCGTACCGGTTCGGTCATCCCCTCATGGTCTCCGAGTGGGGGTGGACCTCGCCACCCGGCCGGCCGTCCGGCCCCGGAATTCGGACTCCCGGAGCGGATCGTTACCGGTGTTACCGCACCGTGACCAGACGAGTTGCGTTCCGCCATCTCGGCCCGCCTACAGTGGCCGGACCGGGGGTCATCCGACTCCCTGGCGTACACGACGACAGGGACGGTGGACGACGTGACGACGGGCGAACCGCTCATCGTGCTCGACTCGGTCAACAAGTGGTTCGGGCCGCTGCACGTGCTGGACGACGTCTCGCTCTCCGTCGGCAAGGGCGAGGTGGTCGTGGTGATCGGCCCGTCCGGCTCCGGGAAGTCGACCCTCTGCCGCACGATCAACCGGCTGGAGCCGATCAGCTCCGGCACCATCACCTTCGACGGCCAGCCGTTGCCGGCCGAAGGGAAGGCGCTGGCGAAGCTGCGCAGCGAGGTCGGCATGGTGTTCCAGTCGTTCAACCTCTTCGCGCACAAGACCATCCTGGAGAACGTCACCCTGGGTCCCGTCAAGGTTCGCAAGGAGAAGGCGGCGAGCGCACGCGAGCGCGGGCTGGCCCTGCTGGACCGGGTGGGCATCGCCAACCAGGCCGACAAGTTCCCCGCCCAGCTCTCCGGCGGCCAACAGCAGCGGGTGGCGATCGCCCGAGCGCTGGCCATGCAGCCCAAGGCGATGCTCTTCGACGAGCCGACCAGCGCACTGGACCCGGAGATGGTGGGCGAGGTGCTGGACGTGATGACCTCGCTGGCCCGCGAGGGCATGACCATGGTCGTGGTCACCCACGAGATGGGCTTCGCCCGGCACGCGGCCAACCGGGTCATCTTCATGGCCGACGGCCAACTCGTGGAGGACGCGCCCCCGGCCGAGTTCTTCGCCAACCCGCGCAGCGAGCGGGCCAGGGACTTCCTCTCCAAGATTCTCACCCACTAGGCGTCCGTACCTGGAGCGCGCCGCCGCCCGGCGGGTTCCGATCGAGAAGGAGAAACACATGCGTATCACGCGCGTAGCGGCGCTCGCGGCGGCCGCCACCCTGGCACTCGGCATCACCGCCTGCGGTGACAACGACGCCGAGGAGAGCGCCGGATCCGGCAGCAAGTCCTTCGCCGCCGGCAGCACGATGGAGCGCCTCAACAAGGCCCAGTCCATCAAGATCGGCACGAAGTTCGACCAGCCCGGCTTCGGCCAGAAGGGCCTGTCGGGCAAGCCGGAAGGCTTCGACGTCGAGGTTGCGAAGATCATCGTCAAGGAGCTGGGCATCCCCGAGGACAAGATCGAGTGGGTTGAGGCCCCCTCGAAGGTCCGCGAGGATGTGATCGTGAACGGCACGGTCGACCTGGTCGCCGCGACTTACACCATCAACGACAAGCGCAAGGAGCGCATCGCGTTCGCCGGGCCGTACTACGAGGCCGGCCAGAACATCATGGTGAAGAAGGACGACGCCGCGATCACCGGCCCGGACTCGTTCAAGGACGGCGCCAAGAAGGTCTGCTCGGTCACCGGCTCCACCCCGGCCGAGGAGATCAAGAAGCACGTCAAGGACGTCGCCACCCAGCTGGTGCTCTTCGACACCTACGACAAGTGCCGCGACGCCCTCAAGGGCGGCCAGGTCGACGCCGTCACCACGGACAACGTGATCCTGCTCGGCTACATCGCCAAGGACGAGGCCTCGTTCAAGCTGGCCGGGGACAACTTCACCAAGGAGCCCTACGGCCTCGGGGTGAAGAAGGAGGACACCGCCTTCCGCAACTTCGTCAACGACACGCTGGAGAAGGCGTTCGCCGACGGCAGCTGGAAGAAGGCCTGGGACGGCACCGCCGGCAAGTTCGGTGCCGAGCTGGGCTCCGCCCCGACCGTCAACCGCTACTGAACTGATTCGTTGATCTGGAGGGTGGGGAGGAAGACCGACCCGTGAATGTGCTCATCGACAAGTTCGACGTCTTCGCGGGTGGTTTCTGGCTCACCCTCCAGATCTGCGTACTCGCCGCGATCGGCGCCCTGATCCTGGGCGCCGTCGTAGCGGTACTGCGGATCTCCCCGGTGCCGCCGCTGCGGGCGCTCGGCACCGGCTACGTCAACGTTTTCCGGAACATGCCGCTGACCGTGGTGATGTTCTTCGCCGCGTTCGCCCTGCCTGCGCTCGGCTCCAACGCGGACTTCCTGCGCATCCCCGGCGTGGACATGCTGTTCAGCCGGCTCGACACGGACCTACCGTACTTCCGCTTCGCGCTGATCGCGCTGGTGCTCTACACCGCGGCGTTCGTCTGCGAGGCACTGCGCTCCGGGGTAAACGCCGTCTCCGCCGGCCAGGCGGAGGCCGCCCGGTCACTGGGCCTCACCTTCGGCCAGAACCTGCGGTACGTGGTGCTGCCGCAGTCCTGGAAGGCCTCCGTGGTGCCACTCGGCTCAGTGATCATCGCGATGATCAAGAACTCGGCCCTGATCGGCTTCTTCGGCGTGGTCGGTGATCTGTCGCAGACCGCCGATCAACTGACCTCGGCCGAGGGTTACGCCTTCGTCCCTGTCGCCATCGGCATCTCGATCGGATATCTGATCATGACGATCCCCCTCGGCGCGCTCCTCGACCGGATCGAGAAGCGGCAGGCGGTGGCCCGATGAGCCAACAGAGCGTGCTCTACGACATCCCCGGCCCCCGGCAGCGCCGGATGACCCTGGTCGGCAGCGTGCTGGCGACGGTGCTGCTGCTCGTCGGCGCGTACTTCCTGGTCTACAAGCCGCTGGACGCCAAGGGCCAGTTCTCGATGGAACTGTGGGGGCCGCTGATCGACCCCTCCAACGAGAACTTCTCGCTGGTGTGGGACCGGATCGGCCTCGGCTTCAAGAACACGCTGACCGCCGCCGCCCTGGCGATCGTCGCCTCACTGGTGGTCGGCACCCTGCTCGCGGTGCTGCGGATCCAGCTCAAGAGCCTGACCCGCCGCCGGTTCACCGGCCTCGCCGCGCCGCTGGCGTACCTGCTGCGCGGGCTGAGCGTGCTGCTGTCGGCGGTCACCCGGGTCTGCGTCGAGGTGTTCCGGGGCCTGCCCGTGGTCATCACGATCTTCTTCGTGGCCCGCGGCTTCCCCGAGTTCGGCGTCTCGTTCGACGCGCTGTGGTACCTGGTCATCGGCCTGGCCATCTACAACTCGGTGGTGATCGCCGAGATCCTCCGCTCCGGCATGGAGGGCCTGCCCGGCGGGCAGGCAGAGGCCGCCTCCGCGATCGGCCTCTCCCCGTCGCAGACCACCCGGATGATCCTGCTGCCGCAGGCGTTCCGGATCATGCTGCCGGCGCTGATCAGCCAGCTCGTCGTGGTGCTCAAGGACACCTCGCTCGGCTTCATCATCAGCTACGAGGAGACCCTGAACATCGGCAAGCAGATCATCGGCGTGCTGGAGAACCCGATCCAGGTCTACGTCGTGATCGCGGTGCTGTTCATCCTGGTGAACTACTCGCTGTCGAAGCTGGCCCAGTACGTCCAGCGGCGGCTCTCCCGGGGCCGCAAGACCGCCGGCATCCCGGCCCAGAACCCGCCACCGGCGGCGCTCGCTTCGCAGTCCGAGGGCGCCGGCGGCGCCTGATCCCGCGGACGATGAAGGGCCGGCCCGACGAATCGGGCCGGCCCTTCGCGTTGCGTCGGGTCAGCGGGCGATCTCGGTGACCCGGGACTCGCGCACCACGGTCACCCGGATCTGACCCGGGTAGGTCAGCTCCTCCTCGATCTGCTTGGCCACGTCCCGGGCCAGCACCGCCGCGCCGATGTCGTCGACGTCGTCGGGCTTGACCATCACCCGGATCTCCCGGCCCGCCTGCATGGCGAAGACCTTCTCCACGCCGATCTTCCCGGCCGCGATCTCTTCGATCCGCTCCAGCCGCTTGACGTACGCCTCCAGGCTCTCCCGCCGCGCCCCCGGCCGGCCACCGGAGCAGGCGTCGGAAGCCTGGGTGAGGACGGCCTCGATGGTCTGCGGCGGCACCTCGTTGTGGTGCGCCTCGATGGCGTGGACGACGTCCTCGCTCTCGCCGTACTTGCGGGCCAGGTCGGCGCCGATGATGGCGTGGCTGCCCTCCACCTCGTGGGTGAGCGCCTTGCCGATGTCGTGCAGGAACGCCGACCGCTTGATCGTCGGCACGTCCAGCCGCAGCTCGGCAGCCATGATCCCGGCGATGTGCGCGGTCTCCACCAGGTGCTTGAGCACGTTCTGCCCGTACGAGGTTCGGTAGCGCAGCCGGCCGAGCAGGGTGACCATCTCGTCGTGGATCTCGGTGATGCCGACCTCGACGAGGGCGTCCTCGGCGGCGCGGCGGCAGAGCTGCTCGACCTCCTGCCGGGCCAGGTCGTAGACCTCCTCGATCCGGTGCGGGTGGATCCGGCCGTCGAGGACCAGCTTCTCCAGGGTGACCCGGCCGACCTCGCGCCGCACCGGGTCGAAGCAGGAGAGCAGCACCGCCTCAGGGGTGTCGTCGATGATCAGGTTGACCCCGGTGACCGACTCGAAGGCGCGGATGTTGCGCCCCTCCCGGCCGATGATCCGCCCCTTCATCTCGTCCCCGGGCAGGTGCAGGACGCTGACCACGCTCTCCGCGGTCTGTTCGCTGGCGATCCGCTGGATGGCGTCCACGACGATGTGCCGGGCGCGCTGATCGGCCGTGCTGCGGGCGTCCGACTCGATGTCCCGAACCAGCAGCGCGGCCTCCCGCTTGGCCTGCGTCTCGATCGCCTCGATCAGCTCCGTGCGGGCGGCGTCGACGGTCAGCCCGGCGACGCGCTCCAGCTCCCGCCGGGCCTGCTCCTCCGCCTCGGTCAGGGCCCGTTCCCGCTCGACCAGCGCGGACTCCCGGACGGCCAGGGCTGCGCTGGCGGCGGTGAGCTGCCGCTCCCGGCCGGCGAACCGCTCCACCTCCTCGGTGTGCAACCGCTCCCGCTCGTCCATCCGGGCGGCCCGCCGCTCCACCTCGGCGGCCTGTTCCCGGGTGGTCGAGGCGAGCACCGCCACCTCGCGTTCGCCGCTGCGCCGGGCCGCCGTGCGCAGTTGCTCGGCGTCCGCCTCGGCCTGCTTGTGGGCCCGCTCCAGGACGGTGTCCGCCTCCGCGCGGGCGCCGTCGAGCACCCGCCCGGCCTCGGAGCGGGCCGCCTTCGCCTCGGCCTTCGCGGCGGCGGCCTCGGCGCGCGCCGCCGCGGCTGCGGACTTGGCCACGTCGATGGTGCTGTTCACCTCGTCGGCGGCGGTGCGTAGCGCGGCCAGGGACTGTTCCTGGCGGTCCTTCTCGGCGACGAAGGCCGGGTCCTCGGGGCGGGGGGCGGTGCTGATCCGGCGCATCGTGCGCAGCCCCACCAGCACCGCGCCGACGACCACGACGGCCAGCACCAGCACCACGGCGAGGATGAGGGCATCGAAGGCGTTCACGACCACACCGCCACGTCGACGCGGGCCGAAACGAGCCGACGGGCCTGGCCACCGCCGGCCGTCGGTGCGTCGCGACCGACGGCCGTCCTGTCGGGACCACCGGTGTACCTGTGCCACCCCGCCATGGCCGCCTCCCCTGAACGTCGGCGCCGCAGTGCTCGTGCCACTGGGCACGCGCGCTGCGGCTCTGAGACGCCCGACCTGAGCGGCTGGCCATGGGTAGCTCTCACCACCGGCGGTGCCCGTGGGCATCGTCGGCAGCCGGGTGCAGTTGTCGCACCAGCTCTGGTCCGGCCTGTCGGAGCTGGCACCGCAGGCCGGCGAGCCGGCCAAAGTGATGCTGTTCTGTTACGCGATCTATGTTGTGCGCTTAGCCTGCGCTGGTCGGGCAATGTGAGCCTGTATGGCGAGGCTAGGTCTCCGGGGGCCGTCTGGTCAAGGACTCATGATCAAACCCCTCGAACGGAGCGAAGTTAAGGGGTCACCGAACGCCAATCCGACGCCGGACACCGCCGGACAAAGGTGGCGTGGCGCGCCCGCCGTCGGGGCATCGGCGCTGCTCGGCTCAGCGGACTCCTCCCGCGAGGGCCGCGTCGACCAGCGCGGCATTGTCGGCGGCCGGCGCGCCGCCCGGCAGCACGAAGGTGTCCTCCAGCCCGATCCTGGTGTCGAGCCCGCGACCGACAGCCTCGGCGAGCATCGGCCACACCGCCGGGCCCTCGGCGTGCAACAGCACCGGCGGGCCACCGCCGCCTTCCCGCCACACCCCGCCGATCACGGCTTGACGAACCCCGCAGGGACACCCGCCGCCTCCACCGGACATCCCACACGGCCGGCCGTGCCGGTCAGTCGAGGCTGCGGCTGTCCCGGTCGACGTCGCCCTCCGCGTCGGCGAGCGCGTCGGCGTCGATCCGGTCGGCGAACTCGGCCGCCTCGGCGCTCTGCGCGGCGAGCGCGTCCTTCACCGCCCGGATCGCCACGCCGGGCGGGTAGCCCTTGCGGGCGAGCATGCCGACGAGCCGGCGGAACACCGCGTCCGGCTCGCCCCGGGCCGTGCGCAGCTTCCGTTCGACCAGCACCCGGGCCGTCTCGGCCTCGGTCTCCTCGTCCAGCTCGCCGAGCGCCTCGGTGGCCACCTCGCCGTCCACGCCGCGCCGGCGCAGCTCGTTGGCGAGCGCCCGGCGGGCCAGCCCCCGGCCGGCGTGCCGGCTGGACACCCAGGCCCGGGCGAAGGCCGCGTCGTCGATGATGCCGACCTCGTCGTACCGGTCGAGCACTCCGGCGGAAACCTCCTCGGAGATCCCCCGCTTGGCGAGCGCGGCGGCCAGCTCGGCGCGGGTGCGCGGGCGCAGGGCGAGCTGGCGCAGGCAGATCTCCCGCGCCACCTCGGCCTCGTCCCGGGGCGGGGCCTGTCCGCCGGCCTCCGGGTCGGTCGCCGGATCGGGGCGGCCACGCCGGGGACGGGGCGGAGTGTCGGCGTCGCCCGACCGGGACGGGCTGGCATCCCAGCCCCGCCCCGCCCGGGCGCGTCGTCCTGCCACTGGTCAGCTACCGGTCAGAAGTCGACCGGCGGCAGCTCCGGGCCGCCGGCGGCGTCGCCCGCGCCGACCCCGACGCCGAGCTTCTCCAGGATCTTCTTCTCGATCTCGGCCGCCACGTCCGGATTTTCCTTGAGGAACTCCCGGGCCTTCTCCTTGCCCTGGCCGAGCTGGTCGCCGTCGTACGTGTACCAGGCGCCGGACTTGCGGATGATCGCCTGCTCCACGCCCACGTCGATGAGCGAGCCCTCGCGGGAGATGCCCTTGCCGTACATGATGTCGAACTCGGCCTGCTTGAACGGCGCGGCGACCTTGTTCTTCACGACCTTGCACCGGGTGCGGTTACCGACCACGTCGGTGCCGTCCTTGAGGCTCTCGATGCGGCGTACGTCGAGCCGGACCGAGGCGTAGAACTTCAGCGCCCGGCCGCCGGTGGTGGTCTCCGGGCTGCCGAACATCACGCCGATCTTCTCGCGGAGCTGGTTGATGAAGATCGCCGTGGTGCCGGTGTTGTTGAGCACGCCGGTGATCTTCCGCAGCGCCTGGCTCATCAGCCGGGCCTGGAGGCCCACGTGGCTGTCGCCCATCTCGCCCTCGATCTCGGCGCGCGGCACCAGGGCCGCCACCGAGTCGATCACGATGATGTCGATCGCGCCGGAGCGGACCAGCATGTCCACGATCTCCAGCGCCTGCTCACCGGTGTCCGGCTGGGAGACCAGCAGGGAATCGGTGTCGACGCCGAGGGCCTTCGCGTAGTCCGGGTCGAGCGCGTGCTCGGCGTCGACGAAGGCGGCGATGCCGCCGGCCCGCTGGGCGTTGGCCACCGCGTGCAGGGCCACCGTCGTCTTACCGCTGGATTCCGGGCCGTAGATCTCGACGACCCGGCCGCGGGGCAGGCCGCCCACGCCGAGCGCCACGTCGAGCGCGATGGAACCGGTTGGGATGACCGAGGTCTGGACAACCGGCCGCTCCCCCAGCCGCATCACCGAGCCCTTGCCGAACTGCTTGTCGATCTGGGCGAGAGCAAGGTCGAGCGCCTTCTCCCGGTCGGGCCCTGCCGCCATGTTTGCCACCCCTGCCTTCGCCGGCGTCTTTGCTGCTGAGCTTCTCGTCACGCGGACACGCTAGGCGCTGGGTCCGACAGAACACCAGCCGACCGGCCGTGAGCTGTGGACGAGCACCCCGCTGTGGACAATAGCCGAACAGGTGTACGACTCGGCAAGCGACACGCAGAGCGGAAGAAATGGCTGCTCAGCGTAGCCGCGCAGGCACCCGGTCGGGGTACGCGGCGACCACCGCCCGCCACACCACGTGGGTCTGCTCACCCGATCTCAGCGCCTGCTCGATGGTCCGCCCGCCGAGCTGGGACAGCACCTGGTCCGAGGCGATGCTGGCCGCGTAGCCCCGCCCGAACACCTCCTCCAGCCGGGTCCAGAAGTCGGTCAGCCGCACTGTCGGTCCTCCTCGTCCGGCGCCGGTACGGACGCCGGACGCAACGCTAGCGCCAGCAGGGGCACCGTCGCGATCGCCGCCAGCAGGGTGAGCGTCGGATAGCCGGCCACCTGCATGACGAACCCGCTCAGCGCGCCGGCGGCGGCCCCGGCCAGGCCCATCGTCAGGTCGGAGAGCCCCTGCACGCTGGGCCGCACGGCAGTGGGCACCGATTCCGACAGCAGGGTGGAGCCGGCTACCATCGTCCCGGACCAGCCCAGCCCGAGCAGGACCAGGCCGACCGAGAGCCCCGCCGTGTGGTGCCCGGAGACGCCCGCCACCGCGCAGGCCGCCAGCAGCACCGCCAGGCCGCCGAGGATCACCGGGCGTCGGCCGAGCCGGTCGGTGAGCCAGCCGACCACCGGGGACAGCGCGTACATGCCGGCGATGTGCAGGCTGAGCACGACCCCGACCACCCCGAGCACGGCGGCGTCGGAGTGGTACTCGCCGAGGCGTACCGGGGTCATCGACATCACCGCGACCATCACCAGGTGGCCGACCGCGACGGCGGCGATGCCCAGCCGGGCCGCCGGCCGCGCGCGGACCACCCGCCAGGCCACCCGCATGCCCGCCCCGCGCCGGCCGGTCGCCGCCGGATCCCCGGCCGCCTCGGGGGCCTCGGCCGCCGCGAGCCGGCGCGCGGTGAGCAGCGGATCCGGCCGCAACAGCACCAGCAGTACGCCGGCGGCGAGCGTGAACGCCACGGCGCTGAACGCGAACGGGCCGGCCAGCGGCGGCAGGCCCCAGCCCCGGGTGGTCCGGTCGGCCAACGCGGCGAAGTTCGGCGCGGCCACCGCCCCGACCGTGGTGGCCCAGACGACCACGGAGAGCTGGCGGCCCCGGCGGGCCGGCTCGGCGAGATCGACGGCCGTGTAGCGGGCCTGGAGGTTGGCGGCCGTGCCGCCGCCGAACAGCAGCATGCCGAGGAAGAGCAGGGGCACCTGGCGGGTCACCGCGGCGAGCACCACCAGCACGCCCCCGGCGGCCCCGACCAGGTACGCGGTGACCAGGCCGGGTCTGCGGCCGTATCCCGTCATGATCCGGGTGACCGGGACGGCGAGCAGCGCGCCGCCCACCACCCCGGCGCTCTGCGCCAGGCCGGCGACCGCCGTGCCGGCGATCCGGGCGGCGAGCAGTGCCCCGACCGTGACGCCGATGGTGACGCCGACGCCCCCGATGATCTGGGTCACGAAGAGCAGCCGCACCGTCCGGCGCTGGATCGGGGCGACGTCGATCCGGCTCGGGGCCGGCGCGGTGAGGTCGGTGGCCATCGGGACTCCTCGGGAAGGGCGGTGGGCTCCCGGGTAAGGGGCGGTGGGCTGCCCCATCCTTGCGCAGCCCGGCCCCCACCGGCACCCGGGTCTGCCACAGGCCGAACTTCCGATCGCCGTCACCAGGTAGCCGGGGCAGAAGCCGGCCGGCACCGCTCACGCTGGGCGGCGGCGTACGGGCCGGCACCGCTCACGCCCCAGCGGCCACCAGCCGCCGCGTCAGCCGGCGGGCCCGGATGGACAGCAGGCCCGATCTTGGACAGTTACCGGCCCCCGAGGACGACAACTGTCCAGGATCGACCCGGGAGAGCCGCCTGGGTGGGCGGGCGGGTTGTTGATCAGGCGGAGAGGGCGCCGGCGGCGATGGTGAGGTCGGCGACCAGGCCGGCGTACGCGATGTCCTGGTCGTCGGCGCGCAGCACGGCCGACGGGTGGATGGTGGCCAGCAGCCGGGCCGCCGGGGCGTCGGCCACCTTCCCGGCGGAGTCGACCGGCACCCGGGCGAAGTCCTCCGGGTGCTGGGCCGAGGCCGGCCACGGCATCAGCGCGCCCCGCTGCCGGGTGACCCGGAACGCGGGGCCGAGCAGCGCCTTCGCGGCGGTCGCGCCGAGCACCACCACGACGTCCGGGCTCAGCCGGGCGAACTCGGCCACCAGCCAGGGCCGGCAGGCGGTGACGTGCACCTGGTCCGGGGTCTGGTGGATGCGCCGCCTGCCGCGTAGCTCGAAGCGGAAGTGCTTGACGGAGTTCGTCAGGTAGAGCTGGCTCGGGTCGAGCCCGGCGTCGTCGACCGCCCGGCGCAGCAGCCGGCCAGCCGGCCCGACGAACGGCAGCCCCTTCTGGTCCTCCAGGTCGCCGGGCTGCTCGCCGACCAGCACCACCCGGGCGCCCTCGCCGCCGCGGCCGAAAACGGTCTGGGTGGCGTCCCGGTACAGCTCGCAGCCCCGGCAGCCGCTCGCGGCGAGGCGCAGCTCGTCGATGGTGTCGGCCTGCGGCGGGATGAACCGCTGCGCCCCGGGCGGGGTCTCGGTCTCGGACATGACGATCTTCCTACCCGGCCCCCACCCGCTCAAGCGAACACCCCGGCCCGGCGTGTCCCTACCCCCACCCGGCGCGGTTAGGCGGTGAAGCCGGGTGGGGGGGCGGGGTGGGCGGCGGCTGCCAGCGCGTCGGCCAGCGCCGGGATGTCGGTGGCGGCGAGCGAGTCGGCGGCGGCGAGCGAGCTGACCGTGATCCGCAGCCCGGGCTCGGCGGCGATCCGGAACAGCCCGCCCGGGGCGACCGCCCAGCCCGCGTCGCGCAGCGCGGTGACGGCGCTGGTCTCGTCCGGCACGGGGAGCCATACGTTGATTCCGGTACGGCCGTAGCCGGTCAGGCCTCGGGCGGCCAGGGCGGCGAGCAGGTCGCCCCGGCGGCGTTCGTAGCTCTCGCCGGCCCGGTCCACCAGCGCGGCGGTGGCCGGATCGCGCCAGAGCGCCAGCACGAGGCGTTGCAGCACGGTGGAGACCCAGCCGGCGCCGACCCGGGCCCGGCCGACGACCCGGGCCACTGTGGCCTCGTCGCCGGCCAGCACCGCGAGCCGCAGGTCGGGGCCGTACGGCTTGCTGACCGACCGGATGAAGGCCCACGCCGGGGTGGCCCCGGCGAGCGGGTGCAGCGGCACCCGGGCCAGCTCGGCTGCGTGGTCGTCCTCGATCAGCAGCAGGCCGTCGCGGCCGGCGAGCAGGGCGCGCAGCGCGGCGGCCCGGTCGGCGGAGACGGCCGCCCCGGTCGGGTTCTGCGCCCGGCTGGTCACCACCAGGGCCCGCGCCCCGGCGGCCAGGGCGGCCCGCACCCCGGCCTCGACCGGCCCGTCGTCGTCCACCGGGACGCCGATCGCGCGCAGCCCGAGCGCGGCGACCAGGTCCAGCAGGTGGGCCCAGCCCGGGTCCTCCACGGCGACCGCGTCGCCGGGGCGCAGGTGGGCGGCGAGCAGCCGTTCGATGCCGTCGAGCGCGCCCCCGGTCACGGTGACGTCGCCGGCGGGCACCCCGTCGGCGGCGAGCCGCTCCCGGGCCGCGTCGGCCAGCTCGGGCAGGACGCCGACCGAGGCGTACCCGACGGGGACGGTGAACTCGGCGGCGAGGGCGGCCAGGTGCGGGCTGAGCGGCGGGAGCAGCCGGGTGTCGGGCTCACCGCGGGACAGGTCGCGGGCACCGAGGGCGGGGCTCGGCCGCAACGCCCGGCGGGTGGCCACCGGCGGCCGGGGGCGCACCCGGGTGCCGTGCCGGCCAGCGGTGGCGAGCAGGCCGCGCTGGCG
This sequence comes from Micromonospora sp. CA-111912, assembly GCF_050948415.1. Classification (NCBI taxonomy): domain Bacteria; kingdom Bacillati; phylum Actinomycetota; class Actinomycetes; order Micromonosporales; family Micromonosporaceae; genus Micromonospora; species Micromonospora sp. CA-111912. The sequence goes on along the minus strand of NZ_CP192007.1, from coordinate 1,759,623 downwards.
CAACTCCTGGTACGCGCGGGCGACCGTGGCCGGGCTGACCGCCAGCTCGGCGGCGAGGGCCCGCACCGGCGGCAGCGCCGCCCCGGCCGGCAGTTCGCCGGATCGGATGCCCGATTCCACGCTGACCGAGATCTCGGCGGCCGTCCCGCCGCTCACCTGATAATGTGCTGACACAATTTCGGCATTGTACTAGCACAAAGGCGGGCTGTCGCATGTACCCACCCACGCCCCGGACCACCGCCACCCGCACCCGCGAACGGATGAGCTACGACCGGGCCGCCGCGCACGCCGTGCTCGACGAGGCGTACCACTGCGTGCTCGGGTTCACCGTGGACGGCGAGCCCCGGCTGCTACCCACCCTGCACGTCCGGATCGGCGACACCCTCTACCTGCACGGCTCGACCGGCAGCCGGCCGCTGCTCGCCGCCCGGGGCGACGGCCTGCCGGTCTGCGTCGCGGTGACCCTGCTCGACGCTCTGGTCTACGCCCGCTCGCAGTTCCACCACAGCGCCAACTACCGGTCGGTGGTCGCGCACGGCACCGCGCACCTGGTCACCGACGCCGGGGAGAAGGCCGCCGCGATGACCGCGCTGGTGGAGAAGGCCGCCGCCGGGCGCAGCGCGGACAGCCGGCCGCCGAGCCGCCGGGAACTCGCCGAGACGGCCGTGCTGGCGCTGCCGCTGCGCGAGGTGTCCGTCCGGTCCCGCGCCGGCGGGGTACGCGAGGACGAGACCGACCTGGACCTGCCGCACTGGGCCGGGGTGCTGCCACTGCGGCTGACCGCCGGGCCGGCCGAGCCGGCCGCCGGGGTGGCCGCGCCGCTGCCGGCGTACCTGCGGGCCGAGCGGTCGCCGTGGCTGGAGCCGGCCACCCTGCGGGGCGCGCACGTCGTGCTCGAACCGCTGGACCTCGCGCACGCCGACGAGCTGCACGCCGCCACCGCCGATCCGGAGGTGTGGCGGCACCTGGGCTGGCCGCAGCCGGCCGATCCGGCCGGGACGGCCGAGCTGATCCGGACGGCGCTCGCGGCCCACCACCGGGGCGAGCGGGTGCCCTGGGTCCAGCGGTGCGCGGTCACCGGGGCGGTGGTCGGCACCACCTCCTTCTACGAGGTCGACCCGGCGCTGCGGACGGTGGCCATCGGGTACACGTACCTGGGTCGGCCCTGGTGGCGGACGGGGATCAACACCGAGGCGAAGCTGCTGCTGCTCACCCGCGCCTTCGAGGAACTGGGCGCGGAGCGGGTGGTGTGGCACACCGACGTGCGCAACGAGCGCTCGCAGCGGGCCATCGAGCGGCTGGGCGCCACCCGGGAGGGGGTGCTGCGCCGGCACCGCATCCGGCACGACGGCTCCTGGCGGGACTCCGTCCAGTATTCGATGATCGCCGACGAGTGGCCGAACGCACAGGCCATGCTGCGGGAATGGGTTTCCGCCGCGCCGGCCCCGGCGCAATGATGTCGGGCGTGCTGGGCATCACCGACATCTGGACGTACGTGCTGGGGACCGTGGCGATCGTGCTGCTCCCCGGCCCCAACTCACTCTTCGTGCTCTCCACCGCCGCCAAACGCGGGGTACGGACCGGCTACCGGGCCGCCGCCGGGGTGTTCCTCGGCGACTCGGTGCTGATGGTCCTCTCCGCCGCCGGGGTGGCGTCGCTGCTCCAGGCGTACCCGCCGCTGTTCCTGGTGGTGAAGTACGTCGGCGCGGCATACCTGGGCTGGGTCGGGCTGGCGATGCTGCGCGGCGCGTTGCGGCGCTGGCGGGACCGCAACGACCCGGCCGCGCCGCGGCTGATCGACGCCGCCGAGCCGGCGGAGCTGCGCAGCCCGTTCCGGCGGGCGCTGGTGATCAGCCTGCTCAACCCGAAGGCGATCCTGTTCTTCATCTCGTTCTTCATCCAGTTCGTCGACCCCGGGTACGCCTGGCCGGCACTGTCGTTCCTGCTGCTCGGGCTGATCGCCCAGGCGACCAGCGTGCTGTACCTGACGATGCTGATCTTCGCGGGGACGTACCTGGCCGCCCAGTTCCGCCAGCGCCGCCGGCTGGCCGCCGGGGCGACCACCGGGGTGGCCGCGCTCTTCCTCGGCTTCAGCGTCAAGCTCGCCACCGCCTCGGTGTAAGAGGGCACGACCCCCGGGGGCGGCGGCGTACGGCTCAGGTGCCGTCGCCGCCGCCCCCGCCCCCGCCGATGCCCGCGCCGCCGGCGGTGCCGCCCAGCCCGTAGCCCGGCCGGACCGGCTGGTCCGGCCGGCGGCTCACGTGCGCCGACTCGCTGATCCGGGCCGACCAGTGACCGTGCGCCGCCGCCGCGGCGTGCCGGTTGATCGCGTGTCGCAGCCAGCCGTCCACCACGGCGACCCAGTCGGCCCGGTCCGCGCCGGCATGCCAGACCCGGAACCGGCTGATGCTCTGGTGGGTGATCCCGGCCAGGGAGAGCCTGCGGTCGGCCCAGAGGATCACCTCCAGGCCGGCGGAGTTGGCCACGAAGATCACCTCCAGCTCGGTGATCGGGCCGGCGTAGAGCGGCGCGACCCACCAGCCGAGCCGCTGGTGCAGCGGCAGCGCCTGCTCCACCCCGGGCAGCCGGGCGGCGACCAGGCCGGCCTGGCGCAGGCTGAACCCGAGCGCGTCCAGGGCGGCGAGGACGTGCTGCTGGGTCGGCAGGGGGTGCACGAAGAGCGGGACCATCGCGCCCTGCTCCAGGTCGACGTCGACCGACGCCTCGGTGCGCAGGCCCATCCGCAGGCTCATCAGCGGCACTCCACCGAAGATCGTGACCGGGGTCTCCCAGGGCAGCGGCAGCGCGAAGTCGACCGCCCGCCGCCGCCCGGCCGGCACCACGAACGCCCCGGCGATCGACACCTGGTGGAACTGCACGAGCCGGCGGGGGGCGCCCGGGTCGTCCGGCTCGACCTGGGTGACCAGGCCGAGCCGGAGCCGCCGGACGGGGACATCGTCGCGACCGGCGTGCAGCGTCACCCGCCCGGGCAGCCGCAACCCGGGGCGGGTGCTCGGATTCGCCAGCGTGGTGTGCACCGCGAGCCCGGTCCGGCCGGACTCCGGCGACACCCCGGTCAGCCGCACGCCGCCCCCTCCGTACCCCCTCGGTGGTGGCACGGCTTTCCCGGTCGGCGGCCGGACAGTCCTGCCGGACCGGCGCGGACGCCAGGGGCCGGCCCGGCTGGTCGCCGGACCGGCCCCGGACAGTCCTCAAGTGCAGCCGGCGGCCCCCGACGGCCTCAGCGCAGCCGGCGGCCCCGGGGCACCGGGTCGGTCTCGTCGTCGAACTCGCCGATGACCTCCTCCAGCAGGTCCTCCAGCGCCACGAAGCCGATCGGGCGGGTCGGTCCGCCGCCGTTGCGGACCAGGGCGAGCTGGGCCTGCTGGCCCTGCATCGCGGTCACCGCCTCCGTCACCGACGCCGTCCCCGGCAGCGTGAACGCGGCGCTCATCAGCTCGCCGGCGGTGGCCGTCCGGCCGGTGGTGGTGGCCCGCACGGCCTCCCGGACGTGCACCAGGCCGCACACCTCGCCGCCGGAGTCCAGCACCGCCAGCCGGGACCGGCCGCTGTCCCGGGAGACCTCCTCGATCCGCTCCGCCGGATCGTCCCGGCGGACCGTGACGATCTGGTCGAACGGCTCCATCACCTGGGCGACCGTGGTGCCCTGGAGCTCCAGCATGCTGGTGAGCAACTGGTGCTGCTCGGCGCCGAGCAGCCCGTGCTCGCGGGACTGTTCCAGCAGGATGCGCAGCTCGGCCGGGCCGTGCACCTGGGCGAGCTGGTCCTGCGGGTTCACCCGGACCAGCCGCAGGATCGCGTTGGCCAGGGCGTTGAGCAGCGACAGCACCGGCCGGGCCACCCGGGCGAAGGCCCGGAACGGCAGCGCCAGCAGGGTCGCCGAGCGCTCCGCGTCGGTGATCGCCCAGGACTTCGGGGCCATCTCGCCGACCACCAGGTGCAGGAAGGTGACCAGGGTCAGGGCGAACACCAGCGCGACGATGTGACTGGCCGCCGTCGGCAGGCCCACGGCGTGCAGCAGCGGGCTGAGCAGGCCCTCGATCGCCGGCTCGGCCAACGCGCCCAGGCCCAGCGTGCACAGCGTGATGCCGAGCTGCGCGCCGGCCAGCATCAGGGACAGCTCGCGTACGCCGTCCAGGGCCGCACGGGCCCCCCGGCCGCCGCCCTCGGCGACGGCCTGTTCCAGTCGATACCGCTTGCTGGCCACCAGCGCGAACTCGGCGGCCACGAAGAACGCGTTCAGCGCCAGCAGCACCACGGAGACGAGGAGCGCCACTCCCGGGCTCATGCCGTCTCCCCCTCGCCCGCGGTGGCCCCGGTGAGCCGGAGCCGCACCGAGTCGGCGACGTGCCGGTCCACCGCGAGCACCTCGACCAGGGCGCGCCGCTCGGTCTGGGCGTCACCGTCGGCCACCAGGGCGATCTCCAGCCGGTCGCCCACCTCGGGCACCCGGCCCAGCTCGCGCATGACGAGCCCGGAGAGGGTGTCGTACTCGGGGGCCTCGGGCAGGGCGATGCCGGTGCTGTCGGCGACCTCGTCGATCCGCCAGCGGGCCGGCACCACCCAGGAGCCGTCGTCCTGCCGGGCGGGGGCCCGATCCGGCGGATCGTCCTCGTCCCGGATCGGGCCGACCAGCTCCTCGGCGATGTCCTCGAGCGTGATCACGCCGGCGAAGCCGCCGTACTCGTCGACCACGCAGGCGAGCTGCCGGTGCCCGACCCGGAGGCGGTCCAGCACCGTCGGCAGCGGCAGCGTCTCCGGCACCAGCAGCGGGGGCCCGGCCACCGCGCTGACCGGGGTGGTCGCGCGCTCGGCCGGGGGCACGGCCAGCACGTCGGCGATGCCGACGACGCCGACCAGGTCGTCGACGCCCTCGGTGCCCCGGACGGGGAACCGGGAGTGCCCGGTGTCGAGCAGCTCCACCACCCGGCTCAGCGGCTCGTGTGCCCGGACGGTGTGCACGTCGACCCGGGGCACCATGGCCTCCCCGGCGGTCAGCGTCCGGAAGTCGAGCCCACGGTCGAGCAGGTCGGACATCTCGGCGTTCAGGTGCCCCTCCTCCCGGGACTCGGCGATGATCTGTTCCAGGTCCTTCGGGGTGGCGCCGCTGGGCAGCTCCTCGATCGGCTCGATGCCGATCCGACGGAGCAGCCGGACGGCGGCCTTGTCGAAGAGCGTGATCACCGGCCCGGCGACCTTCAGGTACATCAGGGTGGACCGGCTCAACGCCCGGGCCAGTTGCTCGGCTCGGGCGATGGCCAGGTTCTTCGGGGCCAGCTCGCCGAGGACCATCTGCACGACGGTTGCGATGAGCAGGGCCAGCGCGACGGACAGCGGCAGGGCGACGGCGGTGGACACCCCGGCCACGTCGAGCAGCTCGGCCAGCCCCGCGCCCAGGTAGGGCTCGGCGGCGTAACCGACCAGCAGGGCGGTCACCGTGATGCCGAGCTGTGCGCCGGAGAGCATGAAGGAGAGCCGGCCGGTCACTTCGAGGGCCCGGGCGGCGGCCTGGTCGCCTTCGTCGGCGAGCTGCTTGAGCCGCCCCCGGTCCACGGCGACGTAGCCGAACTCCTGGGCCACGAAGTAACCCGTGGCGGCGGTGAGAACGATGATGAGGGCGAGTCCTACGACGATCAACACGGGTTGCTCAGGGCTCCCGGGGCCGTCGGGACGGGAAGATGCCGGGCGCGACCCGGCTGGCTACTGCTGCCCTCCTGGGCAGAAGAGTCGATCATGTGGCCCATTTTATCGGCGTCGGCTGAGTGCCCGCTGAGGGACGCCCTCACCGCTCCTCGGCGAGTTCGTCGACGTCGAGCAGGGAGCGGTCGACCCGGCCCGAGCGGTACGCGGCCCGGCCGACCATCTGGGCGGCGACCGGCGCGGTGGCCAACTGGAAGACCGCGACCAGGAAGATCATGCCGATGTCGGACGTCGTGCGCAGCCGCAACGCCACCCCGACGAGCAGCAGCAGCACGCCGAGCACCTGTGGCTTGGTGGCCGCGTGCATCCGGTCGAGCACGTCCGGGAAGCGCAGCACGCCGATCCCGGCGGCGAGGCTGAGCAGTCCGCCGGCGACCAGGCAGGCCGCGCCCAGCCAGTCGGCGACCGCGCCCGCGCTCACGACTCCTCCCGGACGGCGAAGCGGACCACGGCCACCGCACCGACGAAGCCGAGCAGGGACAGCACCACGAGCACCGGCAGGGTGGTGGCGTGCCGGTTGACCGCCGCCTCCGCCCCGACCGCGCCGGCCATCGTGTTGAGCAGCACGTCGGCCGCGACCACGCGGTCCAGCAGCGAGGGGCCGCGGTACAGCCGGGTCAGCGCGAGCAGCGCGGTCACCGAGAAGAGCACGGTGAGCACGGCGGCGAGCAGCAAGGTCACTGGTCTGGCCCCCTGTCAGTGGGACGGTCGGGATCTGCGACGGCCGGGGCGGGCACGTCCGGGGCAGGGGTGTCCAGCAGGCGGAGTTCGGCGGCGGAACCGATCGCGCGGACGATCCTGGCCTCGGTGGCGAGGACCCGGTCCCGGCTGTCGGTCAGGTCCGCCGGGCCGCGTACGTCGAGCACGTGCACGTAGAGCAGGCCGCGTTCCCGGTCGACCTCGATGATCAGGGTGCCGGGGACCAGCGAGATCGCCTCGGCGGTCAGCGCCAGGTTCAGGTCGGTGCGCACCCGCAGGCGTACCGCGATGATGGCGCCCCGGGGCAGATAGCCGGGCTGCACGGCGACCCGGGCCACGTGGATGCTGGCGCCGACCAGTTCCGTGACGAACCGGCCCGCCAGCACGAGCAGCGCCCAGGGGCGCAGCCGGCCGCCGAAGGTGACCGGCGGCAGCGGGAAGAACACCAGCACGGCCACGCCGACCAGCAGCCCGCCCAGCAGGTTGCCCCAGGAGGGCCGGCCCCAGAGCAGGTTCCAGACCCCGACCATCCAGGCGAGGGCCGTCAGCCGGTCCCGCCACCGCACGGCCCGGCTTTGGCCCCGGGCCGCCGGCCCGTCCGGGCCGTCTGGGCCGACCGGGCCGTCTGGGCCGACCGGGCCGTCCCGCCCCTTCGCGGGCTGCGGGTCGCCGGGGGCGGCCGGGCGGCGGGCCCCGGTCACGGCACGCCGCCGGGAAGCACGGCCCGCACGTACGGGGTGCGGGCCCGCAGGTCGGTGGCCGCGTCGGTGCTGACCTCGAACAGCGGACCGGCGGCGACGGTGAACACCAGCCCCAGCACCACCAGGGCGGCGGTGGCGCCGATCATCAGGGCGGGCAGCCGGACCGTCGGCTCGGTGGTGGCCAGCTGGGGCTCCCGCCAGAACGCGATGCTCCAGACCCGGGACGCGGCGTAGAGGGTGACCAGGCTGGTGGCGGTGCCGGCGGCGACCAGCGCCCAGGACAGCGGGCCGCCGACCGCCACCCCGGCCTGGAGCAGGCCCAGCTTGCCGAGGAACCCGGAGAACGGCGGGATACCGGCGAGGTTCATCGCGGGCACGAAGAAGAGCACCGCGAGCAGCGGGGCGACCCGGGCCAGCCCGCCGAGCCGGCGCAGGTCGGTGCTGCCGGCCCGCTCCTCGACCAGCCCGGCGACCAGGAACAGGGTGGTCTGGATGGTGATGTGGTGCGCCACGTAGAAGATCGCCCCGGCCAGCCCGGCGACGGTGCTCAGCGCCACCCCGAAGATCATGTAGCCGATGTGGCTGACCAGCGTGAACGAGAAGATCCGCTTGATGTCCGACTGGGCGACCGCGCCGAGGATGCCGACCACCATGGTCAGCCCGGCCACCACCATCAGCAGCCCGGAGACCTGGCCGCCGGGGAAGAGCAGGGTCTCGGTGCGGATGATCGCGTACACGCCGACCTTGGTGAGCAGGCCGGCGAAGACCGCGGTGACCGGCGCGGGCGCGGTCGGGTAGCTGTCCGGCAGCCAGGCCGACAACGGGAACACCGCCGCCTTGATCCCGAACGCCAGCAGCAGCATGAGCTGGAGGCAGAGCCGTACGTTGTCCGGCAGCGCGTCGAGCCGCTGGGCGAGCTGGGCCATGTTGAGGGTGCCGGTGGCCGCGTACACCAGGCCCACCCCGGCCAGGAAGATCATCGAGGACAGGATGCTGACCACCACGTACATCGACCCGGTCCGAATCCGGACCTCCGTGCCGCCGAGCGTGATCAGCACGAAGCTCGCGGCCAGCAGGATCTCGAAGCCGACGAAGAGGTTGAACAGGTCGCCGGCGAGGAAGGCGTTGGTCACGCCGGCGGTGAGCACCAGGTAGGTGGGGTGGTAGATGGTCAGCGGGGCCGACTCGCCGGTCTCCCCCTGCCCCTGGCCGATCGAGTAGAGCAGCACGCACAGCGTCACCGCCGAGGAGACCACCACCATCAGCGCGGCGAGCTGGTCGGCCACCAGCACGATCCCCACCGGCGGGGGCCACCCACCGATCCGCACCACCACCGGCCCGTGCCGGTACGCCTCGACCAGCAGCACCACGGCGACCACCAGGCTGGTGCTCAACCCGACCACGCTGACGTCGCGTTGCAGCCGGGGCCGGTTGGCCAGCAGCAGGGTGAGCGCGGCGCCCAGCAGGGGCACCACCACCGGCAGGGGTACGAGCGCCTGGTGACCGGTCACGGCTCCTCCGTCCGCCGCAGGCGGCGCAGGTGCGGCTCCGGGGCGACCTGCTCCGGGTCACTGTCCGGTCCCTCGCCGCCGAGGTCGGGCGCGGGCAGCTCGTTGCGAGCGGCCAACTCGGCGACCTGGCGGTCCTCCAGGTCGTCCTGCACCTCGTCGTTGCCCTGCAGGTACCAGCTGCGGTACGCGACGGCGAGCAGGAACGCGGTGAGCCCGAAGGTGATCACGATGGCGGTGAGCACCATCGCCTGCGTCAGCGGGTCGCTCATCCGGTCGACCGGGCCAGTGCCGACCACCGGGGCCCCACCGGACCGGCCACCGATCAGGACCAGCAGGTTCACCCCGTTGCCGAGCAGGATGACGCCGAGCAGGATGCGGGTCAGGCTGCGCTCCAGCAGCAGGGTGACGCCGGTGCCGGCGAGCACGCCGACGACCACGACCAGCACCATGGTCGTCCCGGTTCCGTTCACCGCAGCTTCCCCTTCGGGTCGACGACCAGCCCGCGCCCGCGCTGGCCGGCCGCCTCGATGTGCCGGTCGATCTCCGCGCCGAGGCTGCGCAGGATGTCCAGCATCAGGCCGACCACGATCAGATAGACGCCGACGTCGAAGAGGAGCGACGAGACGACGTGGAGGTCTCCGACGCCGGGCAGCGCGAGGTCGATCTTCACGCTCTCCAGCACGGACCGGCCGGCGACGAGGGCGGCCACGCCGGTGCCGACCGACACCGCCAGGCCCGCGCCGAGGATCGTGCCTGCGGAGACCGGGGCCGCCTCGGCCAGCTCGTACCGGCCGCCGGCCAGGTAGCGCACGACCAGGGCGAGGCTGGCCACCAGGCCGCCGGAGAAGCCGCCGCCCGGCGCGTTGTGACCGGCGAAGAGCAGGAACAGGGAGAACAGCACGATGGTGTGGAAGAGCAGCCGGGTGACCACCTCGAAGACGATCGATCGGCGGTGCTCCCGCAGGGTCGGCCCGCCGCGCAGCCAGACCGGCCGCTGCGGCCCCGGATGGCGGGGCGCCTCGGGGCGGCGGGGGCGGCGCGGGCGGGGACCGGTCCGGGAGCGCTCGAAGATCAGGCTGGCCACCCCGGTCGCGGCCACCACCAGCACCGAGATCTCGCCCATGGTGTCCCAGGCCCGGATGTCGACCAGGGTCACGTTGACGACGTTGCGCCCGTACCCGGCGGCGACCGCCAGGTCCGGGAAGGCCAGCGAGATCGGCGTCGCGGTCCGGGCCCCGGCCGCGACCAGGGAGAACCCGCCTAGCACCACGCCGACGGCCACGCCGATCGAGCGGCGTACCCAGCGACTGCGGCGCAGCGGACGGGCGGAGAACCGCTCGGGCAGCCGGCGCAGCACCAGCACGAAGACCGCGATGGTGGAGCTCTCCACCAGGAACTGGGTCAGCGCCAGGTCCGGCGCGCCGTGCAGGACGAACAGCATCGCGATGCCATAGCCGGTGACCCCGACCAGCAACATCGCGGTGAGCCGGCGGCGGGCGCCGACGGCCACCAACGCAGCCACCGCGATGACCAGCCCCACCACCAGTTGCAACGGGTTGTCCCAGAAGACGATCCCCTGCCGCCAGGGGCGCGCGGCCAGCATCGCCCCGCCGGGCACGACCACCAGGACGATCAGGATGGTGCCGAGGTACTGGGGCAGGGACCCGCGCTGGGTGACGCTGGTGACCTCGATGGCGAGCCGGTCGAACTGGTGGGTCAGCCACTCGTACCCCCGGGCGCCGTCCACCGGCACGCGGACCCGCGCCACCACGGGGGCGAGCGGGCCGCGCAGCGCGAACAGCACCGCGCCGCCGCCGAGTGCCAGGGCGGAGAGGCCGAGCGCGGCGGTCGGCCCGTGCCACAGCGCGAGGCCCTCGTCGACCGGGCCGAGCAGCTCGGCGTACGGGCGCAGCAGGCGGCCCAGCGGGCCGGCGAGCAGCCCGACGACGAGCCCGGCGACGGCCAGCAGGGCCGGCGGCCCCAGCATGGCGACGGGGACCGGGTCCGGCTCGACGGGCGCGACGGGCGGCCGGTCGGCGAACGCGCCCCAGACGAAGCGGGCGCTGTAGGCGACGGTCAGCACGGTCCCGGCGACCAGTCCGGCGAGGACCAGCGGATGGTCGGTGAACGCGGCGAGAACCGCCTCCTTGGCGACGAAGCCGACCAGCGGGGGCACCCCGGCCATCGAGGCCGCGGCGAGCGTCCCGACCGTGGCCAGCAGCGGGGCGTGCCGGCGGAGCCCGGACAGCTCCCGCAGGTCCCGGGTGCCGGTGGTGTGGTCGATCGCGCCGACGACGAGGAAGAGCGCCGCCTTGAACAGGGCGTGGGCGAGCAGCATCGCGGTGCCGGCCAGCGCGGCCTGCGGGGTGCCCGCCCCGAGGACCACGGTGAGCAGTCCGAGCTGGCTGACCGTGCCGTACGCCAGCAGCAGCTTCAGGTCGGTCTGGCGCAGCGCCGCCCACCCGCCGGCCAGCATGGTGAGCAGCCCGGCGGTGACCACCACGGGCCGCCACGGGCCGGCCGCCGCGAGCACCGGGGCGAGCAGCCCGAGCAGGTAGATGCCGGCCTTCACCATCGCCGCCGCGTGCAGGTACGCGCTGACCGGCGTGGGCGCGGCCATCGCCGCCGGCAGCCAGGAGCTGAACGGCAGCACCGCCGACTTGCTCAGCGCCCCGGCCAGCACCAGCAGCACGGCCGTGGCCAGGTAGCCACCGTGCGGCAGGTCTGCCGCCGCGAGGGCGGACAAGCGGTACCCGTCGGCGTGCCGGCCGAGCATCAGGAACCCGACCAGCATGGCCAGCCCGCCGAGGGTGGTCACCATGAGCGCCTGGCCGGCGGCCCAGCGGCTGGACCGCCGCTCGCTGCTGTGCCCGATCAGCAGGTACGAGAAGATCGTGGTCAGCTCCCAGCAGACGTAGAGCAGCAGCAGGTCGTCGGAGAGCACCAGGCCGAGCATCGCGCCGGCGAAGGCCACCAGCACGGCGGCGAACCGGGCCAGCCCCCGCGACCCGGCGGAGAAGTACCGGGCGCAGTAGACCAGCACCAGCGCCCCCACGCCGCCGACCAGCAGGGTCATCAGCCAGGACAGGGTGGTCATCCGGAACGCCAGCTCCAGCCGTAGCTGCGGCACCCAGGGGTACGTCTCGACCACCGCGCCGCCGTCGCGCACCGCGGGCGTGCGGGCCAGCGCCCAGCCGAACGCGGCGGCCGGCGCGAGCGCCAGCGGATAGCAGGCCCGCGGTCCCCACCACCGGACCAGCAGCGGCGCGACGAGCGCCGCCACGAGGTGGAGGATCAGCAGTACGAGCACCCGCGCTCCCGGTCGAGGTGGCAGCCGTGCGCGCCAAGGGAAGCGCCTATGAGCGATCAGACGCCAGTTCGCGGCCCTATGGGCGGTTTTGCCGGAATTCAGGGCGCGGCGGCGGGCGGTCAGCGCCGTTCGGTGCGGGGTGGCGGCGGGTCAGGGACAGCCAGCCGAGGAACCGGGCGTGCATCGCAGTTCTGTCGGGGCGACCGCCGAGTCGGTACATGTCGTCCATGGCGTCGTGCATCATGGCGGCCAGGTAGAAGACGAGCGCGACGGTGTGGCCGTGGAACTCGGTGGGCAGGTCGAGCTGCGCCGGCGGGCAGGGCCACTGTGCGGCGCAGACCCGGCACAGCCAGGCGGGACGCATCGGCAGGTGTGGGCGGGGCATCAGGACACCCGGGTGGGATTGGCACTCCGGACAGGCGCGGCTTGCCGTGGGGCCGCGGCGAGCCGGTGCAGCCCCTCGCGCAGCACGAACAGCTCGCGCTTCGCGACGGCGTCGCCTGCGGCGTTCAGCTCGTACGCCTCGATCCACGTCCAGCCGTGGTACGTGTGCTGGTTCTTCATCTCGCGAATGACCCGTACGGTGATCGGCTTGACGAACTGCGGGCTCGCGGCACGGGTCAGGTGCAGTACGTCGCCCGGGTGGATCGGTCGGGCGGTCACCGCCGCCCTCCGGGGCGGCTCTCGCTTCGGCACGGTGATCCCCCTGTCCGTGGAGATTGGAGAGGGGGCCACCCGCTCGGGTGCGCGGGAAGGACCGGGCGGCCCCCTCGACGAACGCGGGCCGGGGCGCACTCCTCGCCTGCCAACCCACGCCGTCCCGATGACAGCCTGCCGAGGGTTGCGGAGCAATCACACAGCGTTAGATGATTTCTTTCGGACGTTCTGTTTGCTCTTGAAGGGACTCAGGCATGAACCACGCGTTCGTCGCAGCCCTCGCCGAGGCGTGCGAGACCTCCGAAAGCCTCGCAGGTCGCATAGGGATTCACCCGAAGACCGTCGCCCGCTGGGCCAACCCGGGTCGCATTCCGCAGACCCGGCACCGTGCCGAAATCGCGAAGATCCTCGGAAAGGACGTCGCCGACCTGTGGCCGGATGCTCTGCGCCGGGAACCGGTGTGGTTCCGGCCGTGGGTCGACATCGAGCGCGCGGCGGTCGCGCTGCGGGCCTTCCAGTTCGCATGGATTCCGGGCCTGTTACAGACCGAGGCGTACGCGCGCGCCACGTTCCATGGGCAGCCATTATCGCCGGCCGAGGTCGACGACCTGGTCGCGGCCCGGATCAACCGGCAGGCGATCCTCACCTGCGACGAAGCGCCGCTGACCGTCGTTGTCATCGACGAGCAGGTGATCCACCGGGCGGCGGCCGGAGGGCGGGCGACCATGACGGACCAGCTCGCCCACCTGGTGACCTGCGCGGAGCTTCCGACCGTCCAACTGCACATCGTTCCCCGCGACGCCCCGACCTATCCGGGGCTCGACGGCCCCTTCACGATCGCCGAGCTTCCCGGCGGGACGCGGGTGGCACACGTGGACAGCCAGGCCCAGGCGCACATCATCGATCAGGCGTCCCAGCTTGCTACGCTCGAACGACGGTGGGAACGCATCCGGGGCGAGGCCCTGTCCCGGTCGCAGTCCCTGGACCTCCTGAGGGAAGCGGCAGCAGCATGGACATGACCGGCGCGCAGTGGCGCAAGAGCACCAAGAGCGGCGGCAACGGCGGCGACTGCGTCGAGGTCGCCGACAACCTGCCCGGCGTCGTCCTCGTCCGTGACACGAAGGACCGTGACGGCGGAACGCTGGCCTTCTCCCCGGATGCCTGGCGCGGTCTCGTCGACCTGGCCAAGAACGTCGGCTGACCCCGTTCGGCCCGCAGGCCCTCGGCATACGCCGGGGGCCTGTTCCGTGGCGGAGCCTGACCCCCGCCGGGGTCCCGCCCCGGATCCCGCCCGGGGTCCCGCCCCGGATCCCGCCCGGGATTCGCCCGGGATCCGCCCGGGGTCCCGCCCGGGCCCCGTCCGGGGTCCCGCCCGGGGGTCAGCCCGGGGGTCCGCCCGGGGTCCCGCTTGGGGTCCCGCCCGCAAGGTCGCGCTTGATCCGGGGAATAGTGCTCTCCCGCCGCGGCGGAGGCCACTATTTCCGTGTTCGAGCGCGATCAAGCCCGGCGTACGGCCGGCCCTTGGGCTTCGGCGTGTGGCTGGCTGCTGGGCGATCGGAGCGCGACCACGACGAGCTCTGCCGGAGCACCTCGGCATGGTTCGACGACGAGAAGATGTACCGCGAGTTCGAGGACGCCTACCGCTTCTTCCAGGGCGAGGAATCGCTGGGTCCGCCCACGTTCACCGGTTCACACAATCGTGCGGCCGGGGCTCGGGGCGGGTCTCGAACCGCAGGCGGGGGCGGTCCTCCAGCAGCGGGTCGCGGCGGGTCTCCACCAGCAGGTCGGGGCGGCCGAGCTGGAGCACGACCTTGTTGACCACGCGCTGGGCGGCGGCGAGGGACCGCACGGGAAGCAACCGTCCACGGCTCTCCCGGCGCAGGACGAAGTAGTGCACGGCGACGCGGACCTGCCCCCGGTCGGCCGCGCTGGACTGGGCGGTCTGCCGGACCAGCTCCCGCAGGCAGCTCGCGAGCTGCTCGGCCAGCTCCAGCTCAGGGCTGTGCAGGCTGGCGCGCAGTGCGGCAAGATGGCTGTCGACCTTGCGAATGAGCACGTCGGCACCGAACCCGGCACCTCGTTCCTCGACAGCCATCCGCTCTCCTCACCCCTAGCGTTGTGAGTGAAGTTACTTTAGGTTGCGGCGCACGAGCAAGCAGTTAAGTAAGACTTAACGGAAGAAAAGGCGCTTTCTGGGCGCATTTCGCCGCAGTCGAACAGCCATCCGTACTGGTCGGGCGTGGGCCGCCTCTCCTGGCCGGCCTGGATGTCCCACCTCCGGGGCAGGATGGGGGCATGGCGGAGGTGACGGCCGGGCCGGGCGCGGCGGACGCGGCGCGGGTGCTGGCGGGGTTCGGGGCGGCGACCCGGGAATGGTTCGCCGCGGCCTTCGCCGCGCCCACCGCCGCCCAGGTCGGCGCCTGGCGTTCCGTGGCGGCGGGCCGAAACGCCCTGGTCGTCGCGCCCACCGGCTCCGGCAAGACCCTCGCGGCGTTCCTCTGGTCGCTGGACCGGCTCGCCGGGTCACCGCCGCCGGCCGAGGCCCGGCAGCGCTGCCGGGTGCTCTACGTCAGCCCGCTCAAGGCGCTCGCCGTCGACGTCGAACGCAACCTGCGCGCCCCCCTCGCGGGCATCCGGCAGGCCGCCACCCGGCTGGGCGTGGCCCCGCCGGAGATCACCGTGGGGATGCGCACCGGGGACACCCCCGCCGACGAGCGGCGGGCCTTCGCCCGCACCCCGCCGGACATCCTCATCACCACCCCCGAGTCGCTGTTCCTGCTGCTCACCTCCGCCGCGCGGGACTCGCTGCGCGGCGTGCAGACGGTCATCGTCGACGAGGTGCACGCGGTCGCCGGGACCAAGCGCGGCGCACACCTCGCGCTCTCCCTGGAGCGCCTCGACGATCTGCTGCCCGCCCCCGCCCAGCGGATCGGCCTGTCCGCCACCGTCCGGCCGGTCGACGCCTGCGCCCGGTTCCTCGGCGGAGCCCGCCCGGTCGATGTGGTGCAGCCGCCCAGCGCCAAGACCATCGAGGTGAGCGTCCAGGTCCCGGTGGAGGACATGACCCGCCTCGACGAGCGGGAACAGCCCGCCGACGACCTCGGTGGCCCCGGCCCGCGCCGGGCCTCGATCTGGCCGGCCGTGGAGGAACGGGTCTTCTCCCTCGTCCGGGCGCACCGCTCGACGATCGTCTTCACCAACTCACGGCGCAGCGCCGAACGGCTCTGTGCCCGGCTCAACGAACTGGCCGCCGAGGAGCTGGCCGCCGCCGGCGGTTCCGACACCGCCGGTTCCGACACCAGAGATTCCGATACCAGAGATTCCGGCGTCGGCGGTTCCGGCGCCAGCGGTTCCGGCGGCCGGCCGCCAGCCGAGGTGATGGCCCAGTCCGGCGCAGCGGCCGGGGCGGCCCCGGTGATCGCCCGCGCCCACCACGGCAGCGTCTCCAGGGAAGAGCGCAAGCACATCGAGGAGGCGCTCAAGTCCGGGCAGCTCCCCGCCGTGGTGGCCACCTCCAGCCTGGAGCTGGGCATCGACATGGGCGCGGTCGACCTGGTGGTGCAGATCGAGGCCCCGCCCAGCGTCGCCGCCGGCCTGCAACGCGTCGGCCGGGCCGGGCACCAGGTCGGCGCGGTCTCCCGGGGCGTGGTCTTCCCGAAGCACCGGGGCGACCTGCTGTCCTGCGCGGTGGTCGCCGGGCGGATGGCCGAGGGCGCGATCGAGGAGCTGCACCACCCGCGCAACCCCCTCGACGTGCTGGCCCAGCAGATCGTCGCGATGGTCGCGCTGGAGCCGTGGCGGGTCGGCGACCTGGCCGTCCTGGTCCGCCGGGCCGCGCCCTTCGCCGAGCTGCCCGACTCCGCGCTGCACGCCGTGCTGGACATGCTCTCCGGCCGGTACCCGTCGACCGCGTTCGCGGAGCTGCGGCCCCGGCTGGTCTGGGACCGGGCCGCCGACGTGCTCACCGGCCGGCCCGGCGCGCAGCGCCTCGCCGTCACCAGCGGCGGCACCATCCCCGACCGGGGCCTGTTCGGGGTCTTCCTCGCCGGCGCGGAGCGGGCCGCCCGGGTGGGCGAGCTGGACGAGGAGATGGTCTACGAGTCGCGCATCGGCGACGTGTTCCTGCTCGGCTCGTCCTCGTGGCGGATCGAGGAGATCACCCCCGACCGGGTGCTGGTGTCGCCCGCCCCCGGCCAGGCCGCGCGGATGCCGTTCTGGAAGGGCGACCAGCTCGGCCGCCCCGTGGAGCTGGGCCGGGCCATCGGTGCCCGGGTGCGCGCCCTGGTGCGCCACGGCGACGAGGCGGCGGTGGCCGCGCTGCGCGCCGGAGGGCTGGACGACTGGGCCGCCGGAAACCTGATGGCGTACCTGCGGGAGCAGCAGGCCGCCACCCGGTCCCTGCCGGACGACCGGACGGTGCTGGTCGAGCGGTTCCGCGACGAGCTGGGCGACTGGCGGCTCGCCGTGCACTCGGTGCTCGGGGCCCGGGTCAACGGCCCCTGGGCGCTGGCGATCGGCCGCCGGCTGGCCGAACGGTACGGCGTCGACGCCCAGGTCATGCCGTCGGACGACGGGATCGTGGTGCGGCTGCCGGACACCGCCGAGGAGCCGCCCGGGGCCGACGTGGTGGTCTTCGAGCCCGACGAGATCACTCAGCTCGTCGAGGAGTCGGTCGGCACGTCCGCGCTGTTCGCGTCCCGGTTCCGGGAGTGCGCGGCCCGGTCGCTGCTGCTGCCCCGCCGCGACCCGCGCCGCCGGCAGCCGCTGTGGCAGCAGCGCCAACGCGCCGCCCAACTCCTCGACGTGGCCCGCGAGTACGCCGACTTCCCGGTCACCCTGGAGGCCGCCCGGGAGTGCCTCCAGGACGTCTTCGACCAGCCGGCGCTGGCCGGGCTGATGCGCGACCTGGCCACCCGCAAGGTCCGCCTGGTGGAGGTGGAGACGACCCAGCCGTCGCCGTTCGCCCGATCGCTTCTTTTCGGGTACGTCGGCGCGTTCCTCTACGAGGGCGACGCCCCCCTCGCCGAGCGGCGGGCCGCCGCCCTGGCGCTGGACTCGGCGCTGCTCGGCGAGCTGCTCGGCCGGGTCGACCTGCGCGAGCTGCTCGACCCGGCGGTGCTCGCCGAGACCGAGCGGCAGCTGCGCTGGCGCACCGAGCAGCGCCGCCCCCGCGACGCCGAGGACGCCGTCGAGCTGCTGCGCACCCTCGGCGACCTGTCCGAGGCGGAACTGGCCGAACGCGGCGCCCCCCTCGACTGGCTCACCGGGCTGGCGGCGGCCCGCCGGGTGCTGCGGGTACGGATCGCCGGCGAGGACCGCTGGGTGATCGTCGAGGACGCCGCCCGGCTGCGCGACGCGCTGGGCGTGGCGCTGCCGGTCGGGGTGGCCGAGGCGTACCTCGCCCCGGTGGCCGACCCGCTCGGCGATCTCGTCGCCCGGTACGCCCGCACCCACGGCCCGTTCGCCGCCGCCACCTGCGCGGCCCGGTTCGGGCTCGGGGTGTTCGTGGTGGAGCAGGCGCTGCGCCGGCTCGCCGCGACCGGGCGGGTGGTGTCCGGCGAGTTCGCCCCCGACAGCGTGGGCACCCAGTGGTGCGACGCCGAGGTGCTGCGGATGCTGCGCCGCCGGTCCCTGGCCGCGCTGCGCCGGGAGATCGAGCCGGTGCCGCCCCGGGCCCTCGCCGCGTTCCTGCCCCGCTGGCAGCAGGTCGGGGCGTCGGCGCGGGGGGTGGAGGCGCTGGCCGCCGCCGTCGAGCAGTTGCAGGGCGCGGCGGTGCCGGCGTCCGCGCTGGAACGCCTGGTGCTGCCCGGCCGGGTCGCCGACTACTCCCCCGCCCAGCTCGACGAGCTGTGCGCCAGCGGCGAGGTGGTCTGGGCCGGGGCCGGGGCGATCTCCGGCGGCGACGGCTGGGTCACCCTGGCGTACGCCGACTCCGCGCCGCTGCTGCTCCCGCCGCCCGACGACGCGTTGACCCGTACCCCGCTGCACGACGCCGTGCTGGACGCGCTCGCCGACGGGCAGGCGCTGTTCTTCCGGTCGCTGTCCGACCGGGTGGAGTCCACCGACGACGCCGCGCTGACCGCCGCGCTCTGGGACCTGGTGTGGGCCGGGCACCTCACCAACGACACCCTCGCCCCGCTGCGGGCGGCGCTCGGCGGCGGCGGGGCGCACCGGTCCCGGCCGACCGCGCCGCGCACCCGGTACCGCCGCCCCGGCCGGGTCGCGCTGCCCAGCCGCACCGGCCCGCCCACCGTCGCCGGCCGCTGGTCCCGCCTGCCGGAACGGGACCTGGATCCCACCCGGCGGGCCGCCGCCCTGGCCGACGTGCTGCTGGAGCGGCACGGCGTGGTGACCCGGGGCGCGGTCGTCGCCGAACAGGTCACCGGCGGCTTCGCGGCCGTGTACCCGGTGCTGTCGGCGCTGGAGGAGCGCGGCGCGGCCCGCCGGGGGTACTTCGTGGAGGGGCTGGGCGCGGCCCAGTTCGCGGTGCCGGGGGCGGTGGAGCGGATCCGCGCCCTCGCCGACCCGGCCGGGCCTGGCCGGGGCCGGGGCGGGGCGGCCCTGGTGCTGGCCGCCACCGACCCCGCCAACCCGTACGGCGCGGCGCTGCCCTGGCCCGAGCGCGTGGTCGACTCCGGCGACGGGGCGGCCCCGGCCACCGGGCACCGGGCCGGCCGCAAGGCGGGCGCGCTGGTCGTGCTGGTCGGCGGCGACCTGCTGCTCTACGTCGAGCGCGGCGGCCGGACGATCCTCTCCTTCGCCGACGACCCCGACGCCCTCGCGGCGGCCGGCAAGGCGCTGGCCGACGCGGTGCACTCCGGCGCGCTCGGGGCGATCTCGGTGGAGCGGGCCGACGGGGAGGCGATCTCCGCGTCCCCGCTGCGCGACGCGCTCACCGCCGCCGGCTTCCGGGCGACTCCCCGCGGCCTACGCCTGCGCGGCTGACCACGCCCGCGGTGGTCCCCGCCGGGCGGTCTGCTCCAACGGCTGGGCGGTCACCCGTCAGCGAGTTGAACAGCAGGCTCGTCTGCGTGTCCAGGACCCCCGCGAGTCCACGGATTCTCTCCAGTGCGAGATCGAACTCCGACAGTGAGGCGGCGCGCAGCTGTAGGACCAGATCCCAGGCCCCGATCGTGGAGAACAGAGTCTCGACCTCGGGGTAGCCCCGCACCGCCCGCACTACGTCCTGGCCACGGTTCGGTTCGATCCTGACCATCGTGACGCCCCGGATGGCGTCCCGGTCGACGTCGTTGCTCAGCCGAACCGTGAACGCCTCGATCACCCCGGAGTCGCGGAGCCGCTCGATTCTCGTGGTCACCGTCGATCGGTTCACACCGAGGACCCGGGCCAGGACGGCGACCGGGGCGCGGCTGTCGTGACGCAACTCTGAGATCAGTCGGTGATCGAGATCATCCAGCACGCAGATCGCCCCCTTCCTCTGTGCAATCTGCTGGAAGATGCAGCAGATTGCGCACTACTTGCTCATTGTGTCACTACTTCGACGGCTCCTACGGTCAGGTCGTCACTGCCAGCTCTGGTGAAAGCGAGAACCCGTGTCCGCCTCCAACACCCCGGAACCGGTGATCACCCACTTCGCGGCCCGCGCCGGCGACCACAATGACCACGCCATGCGGGGATCGGGCATGATCGCAGCCGAACTCGCAGCTCGCCTGGGGTCAGCGCCGGTCGTCATCGGGTCGCCCCAGCCCGCACTGTGCACGAACTGGGACGAGGAACTGGCCCTGGCCCGACCGGCGCTCCACGCCATGTCGGAGCACTTCGACGAGCTGTTCCGCGACGGCGCTCTTCCCGTCACAGCGCTGAGCCGCTGCGCGGTCGCCCTGGCCACGCTCCCGGTCGTCGCCAGGCACCGCCCAGATGCGGTGGTCGTCTGGTTCGACGCGCATGCGGATCTCAACACACCCCAGAGCACCACCACTGGTTACCTCGGAGGCCTCGCCCTCAGTGGCCCGCTCGGCATGTGGGACTCCGGGCTGGGACAGGGGCTGAAACCAGAAAACGCGATCCTCTGTGGGGTACGCGACATCGACCCGGCCGAACAGTCCTTGATCGATGACGGCGTGATCACGCTGGTCGAGGTAGGCCCAGACCTGGCGGAAAGGTTGCGGGCCGCGATCGCCGGCCGTCCGGTCTACGTACACATCGATTGCGACGTCCTCGAGCCCGGCATCGTGCCCACCGACTACCTCGTGCCGGGCGGCCTCACGCTCAGCGATCTCAGATCCGCCGCGCTCGCCATGAGCGAGTTCGACGTCGTCGGGCTGGAGATCGGCGAGTTCGAGGCCGGACAAGACCCCAATGGCGCCCCGATCCACCCCGGTCCGCTGCTGGACGCCCTTCAGCCGCTACTCCCCGTGGCGGTCGCCCCGCCACGGGATCCGCCCAGAGACACCCGCCGCGTCTCGGAAGGAGGAACCTACTGAGGGTGGTGACGCGGCTTTCGTACGTCAATCGAGGTTTTTGGTGATGTGTAGCAGCACCTGGTCCGGTGGCCCGGCGACGAAGGCGGCCGTGTCGGACAGTGCGGCGATCAGGGGCAGTCCACGGCCGCCGACGGTGAGCGGGGCGGGGAGCTCAGCATCGAGTCCCGCGCCATCGGGGGTACTGCCGCGGTTGCCGACCTTGAGCAGGCACACCTCGTCGTCGATGACGATGGCGAGGTCGACGACGCTGTCGAGATCGGCGTGTATCACCGCGTTGGCGCATGCCTCGGTGATCAGCACGGCGAGGTGGCCACGAGAGTCCTCGGCGGCGTCGGTGAGGCTCAGCAGGGTGGCGAGTACATGGCGGGCCCGGGTCACCGAGGACGGTTGACGCGGGAGTGACAGCGTCATACTCAACCGCATTGTGTGGCTCCTCCCCCGGCCCGTGCGTGACCCGCCGGACTACTGCGTCACACCCTAAGGCGGGATGCTCCGGCTGTGCTCAGCACTACCCGGGGTTGCTGAGGTGAAACGGTCAGGATGTCGGCTCGACGTACGCCGGCCCGGCGGCGGTTCGCCCGCTGGCAGTTAGGGTAAGCCGGGATCACCGGCGTGGGGAGGTCGTTGTGGGGTTGCTGTTGTCGGTCCGGCCGGGCCGGGGTTGCACCGTGCTCGAAGTGGGCGGCGAGCTGGACATGGCGACGTCCCCGCAGTTGCGCGAGGGTCTGCAACGGTTGGTCGACGCCGGTGACCGCCAGGTGGTGGTGGATCTGGCCGGGGTGGGGTTCATGGACTCCAGCGGGCTCGGCGCGCTGGTGATGATGTTCAAGGCGTTGCGTGACGTCGGCGGTCGGTTGTGCCTCGCCGCGGTGCAGCCCGCCGTGCACAGCGTCCTGGCGGTCACATCGGTGGATCGAGCCATCCGTGTCTACGACAGCGTGCAGGCGGCTGAGGCCGATGTGCCGTCCACGGACGACGCGACAGGCCGTTAGTCAGTCGGGCAGCGCGGTGCTGGCACGCGCCTGGTCGGCGCCGGAGCTGGTACGCCGTTCCTCGCTGTGCCCGCTGTGCCAGTCGAGGATGAACAGGGTGGCATCATCGGCCAGTGCCGGTCCGCTGACCTTGAGCACGGCATCGGCCAGCGCCCGGACGGCCTCGCGCGGGTGCAGGCCGGTGATCGACCGCAACATGGCCGGTAGGTCCAGGCTGGCGGCGTTGCGCTCCCGCATGCCATCGGTTACCACTACCAGACGATCACCGGGTCGCAGCGTGATCTCGCCGGCTCGGTAGTCGGCCTCGGCGAACATGCCCAGGGGGAAGTTGGCCGGTAGCGGCAGCGCCCGGGTGTCCCCGTCTCGTACCAGCAGCGGCGGCACGTGCCCTGCGTTGAGCAGCGCGCACACCCCGGTGCGCAGGTCGAGACGGCCGAGGACCGCGGTGAGGTAACTGCCGGGCACAGCGGTGTGTTCGGCCACGTCGGCATTCGCGGCGGCGGCCTGCTCCACCAGACCCTCCCCGCGCCGGCGGCTGTTGCGCAGGCTGCCCACGCCCAGGGTGGCCGTCAGCGCGCTGGCCACCCCGTGGCCCATCGCGTCGGTGACGCTGAAGTGCAGTTCGTCCCGGGAAAGGCTGTAGTCGAAGGTGTCCCCGCCGATGCTGGCGGCGGGTTCGAGCCAGCCGGACAGGGTGAACGCACTGCCCTCACACGTGAACGAGCCGGGCAGCAGGCGGCGCTGGATCTCCCCGGACAGGGTGAAGGGGGTCGTGCGTTGCCCCCACTCGAAAAGGTCGGTGTACCGCCGGTTGGCAATCACCACGTAGGCCAGCACGTGCGCCGTGCGGGCGATCTCCTCCAGCGCCCGTGGAGCGGGCTCGTCCGGCAGGATCATCTCGAGCAGGCCGATCGCCTCACCGCGGTCGGTGACCGGCGTCAACACCGTCCACCTGTCAGGCCGCGCGACAACCTGCGCCGTCTGGGTGCGTAGCGCCTGCTCGGCGGGGCCGCCGTCGAACGGCATCACCGTGGCGCCCTCAGCGCCGTCCCGGCGGCCCACATCGGCACCGTCGAGTGGTACGTGGGCCAACCGGACCAGCGCCCGACCACTGAGATCCGCGATCAGGAACGCGACGCTACGTGCCCGCAGCGCCACACCGAGTTCCCGGGTGACCGCCTCGACCGCCTCGACCGGCGAGGCGTTCTCCGCCGCATCCAACATATGGGCCATGATCCGCCCCCGGCTGCTTTCCACTGTCAAAGCCTACGAGACCCGGCTGCCATCGCCGAGCACGAGAATCGTCGCAGCAGCGTCGACAGCCACAACCAGGTCCAGATCCAGGGCCTGGGATGGGTCCGGCCCCATAATACGGTCCGCCCCAGGGCTGCCGACTCGCCCATGGTGAAGCGACCGGCCGCCGTGGCTGGCATCGGCTCGGCGGCGGGCACCGGTCGACACCCTGGCCTCGTGCCGGGGCCTCGTCGGTGCGGAGGGCACCGGTCACGGCACCGGCTGCGCGCCTCCCCGGCGGGTCGCGAGCGCGGTGAGCGCGAGCGCCACCGCGGCCGTGCCGACCGCGCACCACAGGATCGCCGTGAAGGTGTGCGGCACCATCCACTCGGCAACCACGATCAGGCCGACCGTCGCCGCCCACAGTGGCGCCGATGGCCACCGCGCGCCCGCCGCCACCTGGGCGTTGACCAGCACGAACACCAGCGCGTACAGGGCGCCGGTGGCGGCGAAGACCGGCGCGTAGCGGCCGAGGCCGACGTAGTCGGCGCCGCCCGCCAGGCGGAACGCGAGCCCACCGGCGAGCGCCGACGCCGCCACCAGCGACGCGCCGCAGCCGGCCACCAGCCCGAGGGCGATCATGAGCGCCCGCCGGTTGCCCTGCGCCAGGCGCGGGAGCGCCAGCACCGTGACCACCTGCGGCGCCCACAGCGCCCCCTTGGTGAGCACGGTCCCGACCGCGTACCCGCCCGAGGCGTCCGCGGGCAGCAGGTGGCGGGCCAGGATCAGGTCGGCGTACGAGACGACGAGCATCGCGAGCGTCGCCGAGCAGGCGGTGAGGACCTGACGGGCGGTGATGCCGTGGCCGCCCGACGCGTCGACCCGCGAACGGGCCAGGTGGGCCAGGACCGGCGGGATCAGCAGCGTGACGGCCGTACCCGCCAGGACCGACCCGGTCAGGCCGGCGCCGAGCAGCAGGCCGGCGATCAGGCCGGCGTACCGGCCGACGGCCAGCACCGCCATGCCGAGTGCCAGGCGCAGGAAGCGCTCGTCACCCTGCAACTCGCCCAACCACCTGCCGGCCGCCACCACGGCGCCGGTGTAGACCGCGAGCAGCAGCGTCACGGCCGGCGGAAGATCCAGCAGCGCGCTCAGGACCGGCGTCAGGACAACCACGGCGCCGGCACAGACGGCCGCGGTCAGCCACCCGATCCGGCCGCTCGCCGCGCTGCGGTTGCGGGCCCGGTGGATCGCGACCGCGATCTGCAGCCCCACCCCGGGAACGCCGGCGATCGCCGCGATCGCGAGGACGGTGGCCAGCGCGCCCAGGTCGCCGGGGCCGAGCTGGCGGGCGCCGAGGACGGGCACGAGGTAGCCGAGCCCGTTGGTCAGCGCTCCCGCCACGGCCACCGCCGCCCCGGACATGCCGATCCGCCGCCGGGCGGACGTCGTCATGGTCACGGCACCAGCCGCCTGGGAGGTGGGTCGCGGTGCCAACCGGGCACGGCGCGGGTCAGAGGCGGCCGTCGTGCACGGCCCGGGTCACCCACGGGATCACCTCGTCGAGCATCGCGTCGAGGCCGGTCGTCGCGGTGAAGCCGAGCACCTCGCGGGCCTTGGCGACGTCCGGCACCCGCTTGGTCACGTCGTGCTCGAACGGCTCGTCGCTGACGTGGCGGAACGGCACGTCCGGGCCCTTGATCTTGCGCCAGATCAGCTCGGCCAGCTCCAGCACCGTGGTCGAGTCGGCGGTCGAGAGGTTGAAGTCCTCGTTGCGCGCCGCCTCGTGCTCCATCGCCACCGCGATCCCGCGCGCCAGGTCGCCACCGTAGGTGTAGTGCCGCACCTGCTCGCCGGTGCCGAGGATGCGCAGCGGGTCCTGCCCCTTGACGATCTTCTGCACCAGGTCGGGGACCACATGCGACATCGCCAGCTTGACGTTGCCGGACAGCACCTCCGCCTCGCCGAGCGCACGCCCCTCGCCGACCCCGACACAGTTGAACGGCCGCACGATCGTGTACGGCAACCGGTACTGGTCCCAGGCCGCCCGCGCGTAGTACTCGACCGCCAGCTTCTGGAAGCCGTACGAGGACAGCGGCGGCGGGATCCGCCGCTCGTCGCCCTCCCGGCTCGGCCAGCGGTCGGTCGACTCGTACACCATCGACGACGAGATGTAGGTGACCTTTCGCAGCCGGCCGGCCCGGTGCGCCGCGATCGCCGCGTCGCAGGACGCCGCCATGATCCGCTCGTTGGTGGCGAGGAGGTCGTACGCGTACGCGTGGAAGTAGGAGATCCCGCCGATCATCGCGGCGCCGGCGACGAAGTGGTCGCAGCCGGCGAGCAGGTCGGCGAGGAGCGCGGCGTCGCGTGCGTCGCCCTCGACGAACCGGTAGCGGGGATGGTCGTCGTAGCTGTGCGCCACCGGGCCGTACTTCGAGTGGTTGTCGAGCCCGACCACCTCGTGCCCGCGGTTGAGCAGCTCCTCCACCAGGTAGCCGCCGATGAACCCCGCCGAGCCGGTGACCAACACCGTCGCCATCCGTACCTCCTCTACCGCGCCACGTCGGCGTCGGTCGCCACGTCCGGCGCGGGCGTGGCCGGCGCCGGGCGCCGCGCCTCCCACCGCGCCGCGA
Source organism: Micromonospora sp. CA-111912 (assembly GCF_050948415.1). Classification (NCBI taxonomy): domain Bacteria; kingdom Bacillati; phylum Actinomycetota; class Actinomycetes; order Micromonosporales; family Micromonosporaceae; genus Micromonospora; species Micromonospora sp. CA-111912. The sequence goes on along the minus strand of NZ_CP192007.1, from coordinate 1,733,722 downwards.
GTTGCTGCGCGGTCAGCCGCCGGCCGAACGCGAAAAAGTACCAGCGCAGATAGCTGGGCAGGAACCGCCCCACGTCGAAGTGCGACTCGCCGAGCTGCCGATCCAGCCAGATCGTCGGGATCTCGGCGACCGGGCGGCGCAGCCGGGTCGCCTTCGCGGTCAGCTCGATGCCGATCTCGAACCCGGTCCGGGACTCGATGCCGACCTCGCGGACGAAGTCGGTGTCGTACGCCTTGAAGCTGTTGGTCGCGTCGCGGGTGCCGACCCTCGCCAGCAGCCACAGGGTGCGCCCGGCCCACCGGGAGGCCATCCGCTTGAAACGCGGCCCGCCGACCTGCTGCCCACCGGGCATGTAGCGGGACGCGGCGGCGACCACCACACCACGGTCGACGAGCCGGGCCAGGTCGTCGATCTGCCGTGGGTCGTCACAGCCGTCGGCCATCGTCACCACGGCGACCGGCGCCCGCGCCGCGTCGATGCCGAACCGGATCGCGTTTGCCGGCCCCGGCCCGTACGTGTTGAGCACCGGGCGGACCCGCGGGTCGCGGCGGGCGACCTCCCAGGCGTACGGGACGGTGGTGTCCTCCGGCATGTCGTGCACGATGAGCACCTCGGCCGGCAGCAGCACCTCGCACAGGATGCGGTCGAGGCAGCGGACGACGTCCGCGCCCTCGTTGTAGACCGGGATGACCACCGTGACCCGGGGCGTCATACCCGCACGCCCCGTCCGGTCAGGCCCCACATGTCGATCAGCGGCTGGTCGGTGTCGAGGTCGGCGTAGTCGGCATGTGGTGCGGCGATCACCAGCAGGTCGGCCCGCCTGAGCACCTCGTCGAGCGGGAGGATCCGGTCGTCGGCCACGTACGGGTCGGTGCACAGGGTCTCCCCCGCCTTGAGCCTGAGGATCTTGCGCAGTTTGTACGCCAGGCTGCTGCGGGAGTCGTCGCTGCCGCCCTTGAACGCCATGCCCAGGATGCCGACGGTCATCGTGGCGAGGTCGAACCGGTCCTCCAGCCGGGAGACCAGGTACAGCGGCAGGCCCTCATTGATCAACATCGCCGAGTGGCCGAGCACGAAGTTGTTCCGGTTGAACGCGGCCAGCTGCATGGTGTCCTTGAGCAGGCACGGCCCGGCGGCGAACCCGGGCATCGGCAGGTCAGCCGCGCGCGGGTAGTCGAACGAGACGGCGTGCCGGATGCGGGCGAAGTCGAGGCCGAAGTCGTTGGCCATCATCCAGAACTGGTTGGCGGTCGCGAACTTCACGTACCGCCAGGTGTTGGTGAACAGCTTCGCGAGCTCGGCCTCCTCCGGCTCCAACGGGACGATCGAGTCGGTGAGCCGGCGGAAGAGCAGCTCCGCCCGTTCCATGGCCCGTGGCGTCCGGGCCGCGACGATCTGCGGCAGGGTGAACAGCTCGGTCATCGCCCGGCCCTCGGCGATCCGCTCCGGGCAGAACGCCACGTCGACCGTGAGGCCCCTGCTCGCCAGCAGCTTCTCGGTCAGCGCCGTCACGCCCGGGTAGACCGTGCTGCGCAGGATTACCAGCTGCCCGTCGTGCAGGTGCTCGGCGCAGCGTTCCAGCGCCCGGGGCACCGCGCTGAGGTCGGGGTTGAGGTGCTCGTCGACGGGGGTGCCCACGACCACGACCAGGGTGTCGGCCAGACCGACGCTCGTCGCCTCGGTGCTCGCGCGCAGCCGGCCGGCGGCCAGCGCTTCGGTCAGCGGCTCCGCGGCGCCCTCCTCGGCGAAGGGCAACGAACCGGAGTTGACCCGGTCGACCGCGGCGGCGTCGATGTCGTACAGCACGACGCGCAGGCCGCGGGAGGCCAGCGCGATGCCCAGCGGCAGGCCGACCCGGCCGCAGCCGCCCACGACGCAGACATCGACCGTCGCCGCACCGTCCGCCTGTGTCATCGCCGCATCCTTCCGCCGGCCCGGCACGGAAATCGCCCGCCGGCCAGTGCAGGTTACTGGCGAGGAAACCTCGGGTCTACCCATCCGTAGGTAAGGGACTAAGGTTCCACACCATGGCCAGCACGCTGTCCACGGAACTGAGCTCGCGGTTCGCCGCCAGGCTGCCGGCCCGCGCCGTCGGGGCCGCCGTTCGGCTCGCCTATCCGCGGGTCGAACCGGAACTCGCCCGGCTGCCCTCCTACGCGCCGCGCGGCGGCACCGCTGTGGACATCGGTGCCTGGTACGGGCCGTGGACCCGCGGCCTGCGGCGGCTGGCCGACCGGGTCGTGGCGGTGGAGCCGGCCGCCGAGCTGGCGCGGTGTGTGGCCGCCGCCTACCCGGACGTGCGGGTCGTCGAGGCGGTGGCCTCCGACCGGCCGGGTAAGGCGGAGCTGTTCGTTCCCGCCGGTGGTCCCGGTATCGGCACCTCGTCCGTGGAGCATGGTGACGGCCCGTCGGTCACCGTCGACCGGATCACAGTGGACGGTCTCGGGCTCACCGACGTGCGGTTCGTCAAGCTCGACGTCGAGGGCCACGAACTGCCGGCGCTACGCGGTGCCGAGCGCACCATCCGGCGGGACGGCCCGCTTCTGCTCATCGAGCTCGAAGAGCGGATCCAGCCGATCGACCCGGTGCTCGCGCTGCTCGACGGGTGGGGCTACCGGCCGCACGTCATGCCGGACGACCGCTGGGTGCCGCTGGGCGGCTTCGACCTGCTCGCGCACCAGCGGGCGGCGGTCGGCCGGGTGGCGCAGAGCTTCGCCCGACGGGTCGTCCACCCGCGGCCGCGTTACGTCAACATGGTCCTGTTCCGTCGCGAGGAGCCGCCCCGATGACCGAGCCGGCGGCCACGGCCACGCCCGACACCACGACCACGGCCACGCCCGACACCACGACCGCGCCCGCCACCACGGCCGCCCGGCGCGTCGACCCGATCCACATCGCCGCCGTCGTGCTGATCACCGCGAGCGTGTTCTGGCGGGCATCGATCACCACCCGCGGGTTCCTCACCGCCGACGACTTCCCGATCATCGCCCAGGCCGACGCCGGCGGCCTGGCGCCGGGGCACCTGTTCGCGCTCTACAACAACCACCTCATGCCGGCCGCCCGGCTGCTCACCTGGGTCACCCACCGGCTGACCGAGTACGAGTACTGGCCGTACGCCGCGCTCATGGTGCTCGGTCAGGTGGCCGTCAGCGTCGCCTTCTACCGCCTGCTGCGCCTCCTGCTCCCGGCGGGCTGGGCGTTGCTGGTGCCGCTGTGCCTGTTCGTGTTCAACCCGCTGACGCTGGAGGTCAGCGCGTGGTGGGCGGTGGGGATCAACCTGCTGCCGATGCAGTTGGCCATGATCGTGGCCATCGGGGCCCAGGTGCGGTACATCCGTACCCGCCGGCGCCGCCACCTGGTCGCGCTCGGCGCGTCGGTCGTCGTCGCCCTGCTCTTCTTCGAGAAGGCGCTGCTGGTGGTCGCGGCGGTCTTCCTGCTGACCCTCTGCCTCTACGCGCCGGGCGGGCCGCTGCGGGCGGTGCTGACCACGATCCGCCGCTGGTGGCCCGCCTGGCTGGTGCTCACCGGGATCTCCGTGGTGTACCTGGCCGGGTACCTGTCGATGTCGACGTCCGCGCTCCGCGCGCCGATCTCGGCGGGCGAGGTCGGCGCCTTCCTCCAGCAGTTCTACGGGCAGTCTCTCCCCGCCGGCATGGTGGGCGGCCCGTGGACCTGGCTCGACGCCTCGGACGGCCCCGCCGTCGCCGCCCCGGTCCAGGCTGCACAGTGGGTCTCGTGGGCGATCGTGGCGGCGTTCGTCGCCGGCACGGTGTGGCTGCGCCGCACGGTGGCGGTCCGGGCGTGGATCCTGCTGGCGCTCTACTCCGGGCTGGCGGCCGGGCTGATCGGCGCAACCCGGCTCGGGTCCGGGTTCAGCGGCGTGGCCGGCCTGGTGCCGCGCTACTTCGGCGACGTGCTGCTCGTCGCGGCCCTCTGCGCCGGCGTGGCGCTCTGCGGCCTGCGCCGGGCCGAACTCGCCGACGCCACGGAGCCCGCCGGCGCCGCCGAACCGGCCAGCACCGCCGAGCCCGCCGAGCCGGCGCTGATCCGCAACCACCCCCAGCCGTTCGCCACCGCGCTCGCCGTCGGCCTGGTCCTGCTGATCGCCAGCAGCGTCTACAGCGGCGTCGACTTCGGCACCGACTGGCGGTCCAAGGCCAGTCGCGACTACCTGAACACTGCCCGCGCCGGCCTGGCCACCGCCGAGCCGGGAACGGTGTTCATGGACCAGCCGGTGCCCGAGATCGTGGTCCCGGGGTTGTCCCACCCGTGGAACATGCAGTCGCGATTCTTCGCGCCGCTCGACGACGGACCGACCTTCGTGACCAGGGCCCGCAAGCTGTGGGTCTTCGACGCCTCCGGCAACGTCCGCCCGGCCTGGGTCAAGGGCGTCAAGGCGGCGCCCGGGCCGGCGCCGGGCTGCGGCCACAAGGTCGCGGGTGGCCGGACGGCGCGGATCCCGCTGCGGGGGACGGTCGTCGACTACTGGCAGGTGGTACGGATCGGGTACATCAGCGACCGGGACACCACCGCCACGTTCCGGCTCGGCGACGGCGAGGTGGTGCCGTTCGACGTGCACCGCGGGCTCAACGCGATGTTCCTGCTCGTGCCTGGTGGCGGCGACGAGGTCCAGCTCGCGGTGGACGAACCGGCGGCCACCCTCTGCACCGACGAGATCGAGATCGGCGCGCTGGTGCCACAGCCGGTCGGGTAGCCGGTGCGCCACCGGCTGATCCCGTACGCCGCGCCGCACGCCGTCGCGGCGGCGATCACCGCCGTGGTGCTCGCCCCGCTGGTCCTGCCCGGTTACGTGCTGCGCTACGACATGGTCTTCGTGCCCCGTCAGCCGCTGAACTGGGAGATGGTCGCGCCGGCCGACGCGCTGCCCCGCGCCGTGCCGCTGGACGCGCTGGTGTCGGTCGCCAACCTCGTCGCGCCGGGCTGGTTGGTGCAGCGGATCGCGCTGGTCGCGATCGTCTACCTGGCGGCGCTCGGCATGGCCCGGCTGATGCCGACCGGGCGGACGCTCACCCGGGTGGCCGGCGCGTTCGCCTACGCCTGGACGCCGTACCTCGCCGAGCGGCTGCTGCTCGGGCAGTGGGGCCTCCTGCTGGCGTACGCGGCCCTGCCCTGGCTGGTCGCCGCGGTGCGGGACGTGCGCACCGGCCGGCCCGGCGGGCTGGCCCGCCTGGTGCTGGCGGCGGCGCCGGCCGCGGTGACCCCGACCGGCGGCGTGATCGCGCTGTGCACCGTGGCCGTGCTGCTGCCCGGTGGCTTCGCGGGCTGGCGCCGGGCGACCGCCGCCGCACTCGGCGCGGTCACCGCGATCAACGCGCCCTGGCTGGTCGCAGCCGCGACGAGTGCCGCCGACGGCCGGTCGGACCCGGAGGGCGTCGCCGCGTTCGCCGCGCGGGCCGAGAACTGGGCCGGCGCGTGGACCGCGCTGGCCGGCACCGGCGGCATCTGGAACGCCCAGACCGTTCCCGACAGCCGATCCTCGCCGCTGGTTCCGGTCGCGACGCTGGTGCTGCTCGCGGTGGCCGTGGTGGGTGTGCGGGAACTGCGCCGGCGGTGGCCGGGCGGGGCCGGGCGGCTGGGGCTGCTCGCGGCCGGTGCGTTCCTGCTCGCCGCAGCGGGCACCGGGCCCGGTGCGCCGGTCCTGGAACGGCTCATCGGCACGGTTCCGGGCGCCGGGCTGCTGCGCGACGGCCAGAAGTTCCTGATCCCGTACGCGGTCCTGCTGGCGCTGGGGGTGGCCCTCGGCGCCGAGGTGCTCGCCGGCAGGTTGGCTCGCCGCCTCGACGCCGGGGCGGGCCGGGTCGTGCTGGTCGCGGCCGCGCTGCTGCCGGTGGCGATCCTGCCCGACCTGGCCTTCGGCGCCGCCGGGCAGCTCCGGCCGGTGCGCTACCCGGCCGACTGGGACGCGGTGGCGGCGCGGGTCGCCGGCACGCCCGGCGAGGTGCTCTCGCTGCCGTTCGAGGGCTATCAGCGTTACGGCTGGGCCCAGGACACTGTGGTGCGTGACCCCGCGCCGCGCTACCTGGACGCGCCGGTGCTGATGAACGACGCGCTGCGGGTCGGCGACGTGACGGTCGACGGCGAGAACCCACGGGCGGCGCGGGTCCGTGCCGTTCTCGACGCGGACGGCCCGCTCGCCGAGCTGGGGGTCCGGTGGGTGCTGGTCCGGCGCGAGCCCGGCGGCGAGCCGCCCGCGACGGCCCTCGCCGGACTGCGTCCGGTCTTCGCCGGTCCGCACCTTGAGCTGTGGGAGAACCCGGCCGCCGTACCGCCGCCACCCGCCGGCCGGCGGTGGCCCGCGGCCGCCGCGCACCTGGTCGCCGCGGCGATCGTGGTTCTCGCCCTCCTGGCTCTGCTGCTCAGACGACAAAGATCGTGGTATATTCCGCGCACTCACGAACCCGGGGAGGTAGAGCTATGGCCAAGCTGGCCACGTTCGCCGTCGCTGCTGTCCTCGGCGCGGCGCTGGGCGTCATCGGCCTCGTCGCGACGGTCGGAGCGGTGAGCCCGTCCGCCGACCACGTCGCCGAGGAAAGCACCGACACCGCTGTCACCAAGGTCTACGGCAACCGCTGATCCGCTAGCTGCGACGTGGTCGCCGGCAACTGCCCGGCGACCACGTCAGCGAATGCCGCCCCCGACACCGACCAGGTGAAACGCCGCGCATAGGCCGTGGCAGCCGTGCCCATCCCCGCGCGCCGGTCCGCGTCCATCAGCAATGCCCGGACCGCCTGGAAGAACTGGAACTCGTCGTCGACCAGCATGCCGGTCTGCCCGTCGGCCATCGCCTCGGCGACCCCACCGGCGGCGCGGAACGCGACGGACGGGGTGCCCCGGGCACCGGCCTCCACGATGGTCAGCCCCCAGCCCTCCTTGAGCGACGGCACCAACGACACCCACGAGCGGCACAGCAACTCGTGCTTGCGCTCCTCCGGCACGAACCCGGTGAACCGGACGCGGTCGACGATGTCGAGGTCGGCGGCGAGCTGCCGCAGCGGCTCGTCCCACCAGCCCTGGCCGGCCACCACCAGCTCGAGCTCCGGCAGCTCCGTGGCGAGCAGCGCACTGGCTCGCAGCGCCAACTCCACCCGCTTGTGCGGGACGAGCCGGCCGAGCACCACCAGGCTCGGGTGGGCGGTGCGCGGCACCGGCGGGCCGACGACGGCCGGCGTTCCGTTGTGGATGACCGCGATGCGGCCCGGGTCGACGCCGAGCCCGGCGAGCTCGCTGCGCGTCGACTCGGACACCGTGACGTACTGGCAGGTCCGGTAGACCCGGATCGCCAGCCGCGACTCGATCCACCAGCCGATCCGGGCCATCCACGGGCCGAAGACCACCGGCCACTGCTCACGGTGCACGTGGTGGACCAGCGCGATGACCGGGCGGCGGGCGTAGACCCGGCTGAGGAACGGCATGCCGTTGCACACGTCGACGATCACGTCCGGCCGGCCGAGCCGCCGACGGGCGAGCGGACCGATGCCGAAGACGCCCGCCAGGTAGACCAGGGCCGCGTACAGGTAGACCGTGTGACGGCCGCCGCGGCGCAGGATGCGGAACCCGTCGGGCATCGTCTCCAGGGCGGGGCCGTCGGCGTGTGCCTGGCAGAACAGGGTCACCCGGTAACCGCGTGCGACCAACTCGGCTGCGACCCGTTCGAGGAAGACCTCCGAACCGCCGCCCTCCGGATGCCGTGTGTCCCGCCAACTGAGGAAGAGGACATGCGGACCAGAGGTTTGGGTCATGACCTACTCATCCACCCCTACTTGCGAGTACGGTTCGCGGTTGCGTCACACTAGGGCGCTCTGCAGAGTTTCCGCAACGGTGACGTCACAGAGGAGGAAGTGTGGCGAACGGCGGCCTGCGGACCCGGCCGGAGTTCTGGCCGGTCCTGCTGCTGAGCGGTGCGCTGGTCGCGGTGCTCGGCGGTTGGGGTGCGACCAGCTACCTCGATCGGACCCGGCGTGAACCGCCTTGTACACAACGGACCGCGCTGCGGATCGCGGTGGCGCCGAGCGTCGAAGCGCCCGCCCGACAGGTCGCGCGCGACCTGGCCGCCCGGGAACGCTGCCTCGACGTGACGGTGCAGGCGCGCGAGTCCGCGGACGTGCTGCGCGACCTCACCCGTCCGGCGGCCGGCGGTGCGGGGACCGGCACGGCGACGGGTCCGCCGCCCGCAGGCACGGCCGAGACCTCGACTCCCCCCGACGCCTGGTTGCCGGAGTCGACGCTGTGGCTGCGCCGGGCCCACGCCGCCGGCGCCTTCCAGGTGCCGGCGGAGGGCGTCTCCGTGGCGAGCACCCCGGTCGTGCTGTCGCTCGACGAGCGGTCGGCCGCGCGGCTGAGGCGCGACCGCGACCTCAATTGGACCAGCCTGGTCGCCGCCGAACGACCACCGCTGCCCGTCGTGCTGCCCGACCCGACGGCCAGCCCGCTCGGCTTCGGCGCGCTGGTGGGCATCCGGGCGCTCGCCGACTCCGCCCAACCGGCGGCGGGTGCGGCCGGCGCGGCGGCGATCATGCGCCGACTGGCGGCCCGCACGGTGCCGTTCCCCGGCGCGGCCCCCACACCCACCGGCCCCGGTGCGACCGAATCCGCGGTCGTCAGCACCGAGCAGGAGATCCTCCTGGCCGCCGGCGGCGGTACCCGCCAGGTCGCCGTCTACCCGCCGACGCCCGTACCCGGCCCGGACTACCCGTACGCGATCCTCGCCTCCGATGCGCGCCGCGACGGTGCCGCCGCCTTCCTGCGCGGGATGCTCGCCACCGAGGGCGCGGCGGCGTTGACCGGCCACGGCCTGCGCACCCCCAGCGGCGGGTCGCCCGCCGGCATCCCCGCCGGCAGCGGGATCCGCACCGGCGCGTACCCGCCCGCGCCCATACCCGCCGAGGCGGACGCGACCACGCTGCTCAACGCGTGGGGCGGGGTGCACATCAGCGCCCGGATGCTCGCGGTCCTGGACATCTCCGGATCGATGGCCGCGCGGCTGCCGGGATCGACGCAGACCCGGCTCTCCGCCACGATCAAGGCCGCGCAGGGCGGCGCGGAACTGCTCCTGGGCACCACCGAGCTCGGCGTCTGGGAGTTCTCCACCGACCTGGACGGCGAGCGTGACTACCGCGAGGTCGTACCGGTGGGTCCGGTCGGCCCGCGCCGTGCGGAGATCGTGGACGCGCTCGACCGGGTACGGGTCAAGCCGAACGGCGCGACCGGGCTCTACGACACCACGCTCGCCGCGTACCGCGACGCGACCCGGAACTGGACCGTTGGGCGGATCAACATGGTGCTCGTCCTGACCGACGGCAAAGACGACAACGCCAGCGGGATCAGCCGTGCCAAGCTCCTGGACGAGCTGGCCGGGCTGCGCGACAAGCGCCGCCCGGTGCCGATCCTGTTCATCGGCGTCGGCCCGGAGATCGATCCGGACGAGCTCAGACAGATCGCCCGTGCCACGGGCGGACGGGTCGCGCTGACCCCGCGACCGTCCGGCATCCAGCAGATCTTCTTCTCCGCGCTGGCCGAGTTCAGCTGCCTGCCGCCGAAGTGCCGCCGATGACGGCCACCACGCGGGACCGTGTTTCCGGGCCGACCGCCGCCCGGCCGGTGGGCGCGGCCGTCGGCCCCGATGCGGTGGACCGTCGCCGGCGGCGTCTCGCCACCTGGGCGGGCGCGCTCCTCCTCGTGATGGTCGCCGTGCTGCAGCGCCCCGGCCGGACCACCTTCGACACCAAGCTGGACCTGGCCGTCGATCCGATCGGGTTCATGGCCCGGGCGCTGCACCTGTGGAACCCGGAGGCGGCCTCGGGGGAACTGCAGCAGCAGGCGTACGGCTACCTGTTCCCGATGGGGCCGTTCTTCGCCGTCGGTGACCTGCTCGGCCTGCCCCCGTGGGTGACCCAGCGAGCCTGGAGCGCACTCCTGCTCTGCGCCGGGTACCTCGGCGTGGTGCTGCTCGCCCGGGCGCTGCGGATCGGCGCCGAGCCCGGGCGGCTGCTGGCCGGGCTGGCCTACGCGCTCGCGCCCCGGATGCTGACCGAGATCGGCCCGCTCTCCGCGGAGATGCTGCCGGTGGTCGTGCTGCCGTGGGTGCTGCTGCCGTTGGCGGCGGTGCGCCGCATCGGCTCGGCCCGACGCGCGGCGGCCCTCTCCGGGCTCGCCGTGCTCTTCATGGGCGGGATCAACGCCGCCGCCACCGTAATGGCGCTGGTGCTTCCCGCACTCTGGCTGGCGACCCGGCGCTGGGACCGGCAACTGGCCGTGCTCACCGCCTGGTGGTGCGTCTTCGTGGCGGGCGCGACCCTCTGGTGGGTCGCGCCGCTGCTGCTCTTCGGGCAGTACAGCCTGCCGTTCCTGGACTACATCGAGTCCTCGGCGACGACCACCGCGGTGACCTCGCTCTTCCAGGCCATACGCGGCACCAACCAGTGGGTCGGCTACGTCGTCCAGGGCGAACCCTGGTGGCCGGCCGGCTGGGTGCTCATCGACAACCCCGTACTGATGGCCGCGACCGCGCTGGTCGCCCTGGTCGGCCTGGTGGGGCTCGCGCTGCGCGGCCTGCCCGAGCGCCGCTTTCTCGTACTCGGCGTGCTGACCGGGCTGACCCTGCTGACCACCGGCTACCTCGGCACGCTGGACAGCCCGCTCGCCCCGTTCGTCCGCGACCTGCTCGACGGGCCGCTCGCGCCGCTGCGCAACGTGCACAAGTTCGAGCCGGTGCTGCGGCTGCCGCTCCTGCTCGGCCTCGCCCACGCGGCCAGCCACCTGGTCGCCCGCCGCCGGGTGCGGATCCCTGCGGCGCCGGTCGTGGCGGTCCTGCTGCTCGTCGCGTCCGCGCCCGCGTGGATGCTCATGCTGCGGCCGGGTCCTGGCTGGACGGACCTGCCCGCACACTGGCGACAGGCAGCCGGCTGGCTCGCCGCGCAGGATCCGCAGGCCCGCACGCTGGTCGTCCCCGGATCCGGGTTCGCGCAGCACACCTGGGGCCGGACGGTGGACGAGCCGCTTCAGCCGCTGACCGGCGCCCCCTGGGCGACCCGGCACCAGATCCCGCTCGGCTCCGAGGGCAACATCCGGGTGATGGACACCGTCGAGACGGTCCTGGCGCAGGGCCGTGGCTCACCGGCGCTCGCCGACTTCCTCGCCCGCTCCGGCTACCGCTACCTGCTGGTCCGCCACGACATCGACCGGACGGCCAGCGGCGCCCCGCCGGTCGCGGTCATCCGGCAGGCGATCGCGGGCTCCCCGGGGCTGCGGCCGGCCGCCTCGTTCGGCCCCAAGGTGAGCGTCGACGATCCGCAGCGCAGCCCGGTCGACGCGGCGGAGTCCGTACCGGCGATCGAGATCTTCGCGGTCGACCGCGCGGTGCCCACCGTGTCGGCGTCGGCCCGCGCCGACGTGCCGGTGGTCAGCGGCGGACCGGAGTCGCTGCTCGGGGTGCTCGAGCAGGGCCTGCTCGACCCGCGGCAGCCGGTCCTGCTGACCGGCGACGCGGAACCGGCCGACGCGGCCGGTCCCCGGATCGTCACCGACGGGCTGCGTCGGCGCGAGCTGAACGTGGGCCGGATGCGCGACAACGTCAGCCACACCCTGACCGCCGACGAGGCGACCCGGCAGGGACGGATCCGCACCGACCTGCTCCCGTTCGCCGCCGATGGGCACCAGACCGTCGCCGTGTACCAGGGCATCCGGTCGGTGGACGCGTCCAGCAGCGCCAGCTTCGCCGACTCCGGCAGCGGCACCGAGCCGTCCCACCTCCCGTTCGCCGCGCTCGACGGGGACCCGGCCACCGCCTGGCGCTCCGACCCGTTCCAACCGGCTTCGGGCCAATGGCTGGAGTTCACCCTCGACACGCCGCGCCGGGTCACCGAGGTGACCGTCGACTTCTCCGACGACCTGCGGGTGGCGCTCCCGGTCGGGCTGGTGCGGGTCAGCACCGACCAGGGTGCGGTCGACCGAGCGGTGCCCGACACTCCCGGACCGCACCGGCTCGAGACGCTCCCCGGCCTGACCACGACCGTACGGGTGACGGTGCTCGCCCTCCGCGAGGGCTACAGCGGCGGCGCGGTGGCGCTGCGCGAGCTCGGCGTCGCGGGGCTGGCGGCCCAGCGTGGGCTGCGCGCGCCGGCGGACCTGAGCGGGGGGCCGGCACCGGCGTACGCGTTCAGCCGCGCCCCGCAGGACCGCAGCGCCTGCTTCACCGGCCCGGACGGGCTCCGCTGCGACCAGTTCCTGGCCCGTACGGGCGAGGAGCCGCTGGGCGTGGACCGGTTCTTCGCGACGCCGGTGGACGCGACGTACCACCTGCGCCTGACCGCGCGACCGCGCACGGGCGGGTCGATGCCGGTGGACCGCCCGGTGACCGCCTCGGCGTCGTCGGTGCTCGCCGGGGACGTCACGGTCGCCGCCGACGCGGCGGTGGACGGCGATCCGGCCACGGCATGGCTCGCGGAACCGGTCGACGACCGTCCGACACTGCGCCTGCGGTGGGAGCAGCGTCGGAAGATCGACCGGGTGCGACTGGTCGCGCCGACGGCGCCGGTCTCCGCCCGGCCGCGGCAGGTCGTGCTGCGCACCGGGTCCGGTTCGACCGCCGCGCCGGTCGACGCGGACGGCTGGATCCGCTTCCCGGCGCTGACCACCGACCGACTGGACATCGCGGTGACCGCGTTCGACGGCGCGGTGGCCGACCCGCGCGGCAACGCGTGGCCGGCACCGGTCGGCATCGCCGAGGTCGAGGTTCCCGCGCTCGCCGGCCTCCTGCGGCCGACCGGTGCCGACACGCCGGTGGCGGTGCCGTGCGGCGGCGGGCCGACGGTGTCGCTCGACGGCGTCGGATACCCGACCTCGGTCTCCGGCACCCTGGCGGACCTGCGCGCCGGCCGGTCGCTGGCGGTGACCGTGTGCGACGACTTCGCGAGCGAGGGGGTGCAGCTCCCCGCGGGCGAACACCGCCTGCGCACGGTGCCCTCGGCCGCGTTCGTCGTGGACTCGGCAGCGCTCGTGCCGGACGGGACCGACCGGGCGGCGCCGACGCGGTCGCGCGACGTGCAGGTCGGCCGGTGGGCCGCCACCGACCGGACGGTCACGATCGGCGCGGGCGAGGCGGCGCTGCTCGTCGTGACGGAGAACTTCAACGCCGGCTGGACCGCGACGCTGGACGGCCGGCGGCTGCGGGCCGAGCGGGTCGACGGATGGCAGCAGGCGTTCGAGGTGCCGGCCGGCAGCGGCGGCACCGTGACGCTCAGTTTCGCCCCGGACCGGCCCTATCGGGCCGGGCTGGTGGCGGGTGCTGCGGCCGTGTTCCTCGTCGGACTCGCCGCGCTCGTGCCGGCTCGACGCCGCCGACCGGTCCAGGGCCCGGCGACGGACCGGCCGTCCCGTACCGGCGGCGAATGGTGGGTCGTGGTGCCGCTGATGGCGCTCGCGGTCGCCCTCGGCGGCGTGGCCGCGGCCGCGCTGCTGCTCGCCGCCATGCTGGTGCGCCTGCTGCGGCCGGGTGCGCTGCCGGGGATCGCCTTCGCCGCCGGTGCCGGCGGCATCTCGGTGGCCGTCCTGGGCCGACTGCTGGGGCACGGGCAGGAATGGGTGTACGGGGCCGTCGTGCAGGCGGCGATGCTCGCGGCGGTGTGCGCCGTCGCGGCGGCCGTGGTGCCGGCCGCCGGTCGCCCGCCCGAGGCCGACACCGAGCCGTCGCCGGAGCCCTCTTCCGCGCCACCCGACGAGAATCGGTACCGGGCGACGCTCGGCCGGTCGGTCGCGCTGTTCCGCGGCTTCCTGCACGAACAGTCCGACCCCGACCGGTTCTACTCGCTGCTCGCCAAGGACTCCGTACGCCAACTGCGGTCCTACGTGGACCTCGCCGGTGCGCGGGTCCTCGACGTGGGTGGCGGCCCCGGCTACTTCGCCACCGAGTTCCGGGAGGCCGGCGCGGCGTACATCGGTCTGGACCCGGCCGTCGGTGACTTCGCCGCGGCCGGTGCGGCGGTGTCGGGCATGCTGCGGGGCAGCGGGACCGCACTGCCCGTACGGACCGGCGGGGTGGAGGTCTGCTACTCGTCCAATGTGCTCGAACACGTCGCCGATCCCGAGGCGATGCTGGACGAGATGGTCCGGGTGACCCGCGCCGGCGGCACCGTGTTCGTGTCGTTCACCCCGTGGCTGTCCCCGTGGGGCGGCCACGAGACCTCGCCGTGGCACTTCCTGGGCGGCGAGCGGGCCCGGCTGCGCTACCTGCGCCGCAACGGCCGGGAGCCGAAGAACCGGGTCGGGCACACCCTGTTCCCGGTCAGCGCCGGGCGGGCGATGCGGTGGGCCAGGGCGGCCCGGCGCGCCGGCGCCATCGACATCGTCGACGTGCTGCCCCGGTACCACCCGGGGTGGGCGCGGTGGGTCGCCCGGGTCCCGGCGCTGCGGGAGACGCTCACGTGGAACTTCACAATGGTGCTCCGGAAAGCGGCGGAACCCGGCGATCGAGCGTAGAAGATGCCGCGCAGGGGTCGCTTCGGGATGTAACTCGGTAGTAACCTCTGGCAGCCGGCAAGCAGTCCGCCTGCCGAACTACCCGTCCCTCAATACGTGGAGGCACTATGAGGTCTCGCGTCATCGGCGCCGCGCTGTTCGGCGTCGGTGTCCTCGCGTTGGTCTTCGCCGGCGGTCTCGCGTTCGTCGTGGCACCCCAGGCGGAACGTCTGCCGTACGACCTGGAGCGTACCCAGTCCGTCGCCGAGGCACCCAACGCCCGCTTCATGCAGATCACCAACGGCAAGGCGGAGGTGAACCAGGGCACCCTGCGCTCGACCATCACCGTAACGCCGGACACCGGAGAGACCGCCAAGCTGGACGGCCCGCTCGACGGCGACGCCGTCGTGTGGCTGGTCGGGCAGGAGGTCATCCGTACCGACACCAAGGCCCTGATCAGCGCCTACAGCACGTCGCTGGCGCTCGACCGCAAGACCGGCGCCGCCCAGCAGTGGGACAAGCAGTGGCTCGACACCGGCAGCGACCGGCAGCGCGTCAACTACTCGGGCCAGATCTACAAGTTCCCGTTCGGCACCGAGAAGAAGACCTACGAGATCTTCGACCGGGACATCAGCACCACCCAGCCGGCACGCTTCATCAAGACCGAGCAGATCAACGGGCTGGAGACGTACCAGTTCACCCAGGAGATCCGCGACGGGACGCAGGAGTTGCCGGCCGACCGCCTGAAGCTCCTGGTGGGCCAGTTGGTGCCCGGTGCCACCACCGGCCGGATCAGCTACAGCAACACCCGCACCGTGTGGGTGGAGCCGGCCACCGGCCAGTTCATCAAGGTGCAGGAGAAGCAGAGCAAGAAGCTCGTCGGCGACAACGGGCAGGAGACCGTCATCCTCGACGCGGTCTTCACCTACACCGACGACACGATCGCAAGCAGCGCCGACAAGGCGGGCTCCAACCGGCAGCTGCTCCAGATGGTCAAGCTGTGGGGTCCGCTCGCGCTCGCGGTCATCGGCCTGGCGCTGGTGATCGTCGGTCTCCTCATGACGCTGCGCCGTCCCCGCGTGGCGACGGTCGCCGGCAGCGCCCCGGGGCCACGCCGGGGTTCCGGCCGCCACACCGACACGGGTCCGGCGGAGGCCGATCCCGACCGGCAGCAGAAGGCCGACAGGTAGGCCGACCAGCTCGACGGATGCGACCCTGAGGTGCCGGCCCGGTCGGGCCGGCACCTCAGGTCGGCATCCTTTTGAACAACTTCAGGCCACATGACACATAGGACAAGGGCCACGTCCTGATGGGGCGTCCGAGCGGCCGACCGACGTCTGAAGGGTGCGCATGGACGAACCGTTGGACCACCTGATCTGGGTCGACTCCGAACCTGAGCCGGGACAGATGGCCTTCTTCGACGAGTTGTGGTCCCGGATCGGGATCCGTCCGCACGACGTGTACCGGACCTGGGACGCCGGATTCGGGGCCCGGCTCACCACCGCCCAGCTCGACGCGCTCCGCGCCGAGGCCCTGGTGTGGGATATCGAGGCCGACGTGCCCACCCGGCCGGCCCCGTACCGCCGTAGTACCTCAACGGAGCGCATCCCAGGGTCGTACCTCGTCGAAGTGCGGCCCGGTGCGGACCCGGAGGCCGTCGCCCGGGAGGTCGGTGTCGCTCCCATCGCGATCTTCACAGCTGCTCTCCTCGGGTTCGGCGCGAACATGACTGATGCCCAACTTGACGTGGTCCGCCACAATCCGGACGTCAGCTGGGTGACGGACGACCGCGTCATCAGACTGTGAGCTGGCCGCTCAGAGCGAGGTCCGAGAGGCACTCGATCAGCGGCACGACATGTCGGTTGGACAGAGGCGGACCAGCACCCGCAACAGGCGTGGACGGGCGATCGTGGGCCGCAGGGCGCCGGACCGGCGCTATCCGACCGTTGGGTGCCGCTCGGCGAGACGCTTTCCGCGCCGATGGCGCCGGACCGCGATGACCACCGTCAACACGGCACCGACCAGCACGCACAGGGATGCCAAGGCCGAGCCGGCCAGCGCCGCCAGGGCCTTCGAACGCGGGTCGTGGAACCGGGGAGGATCACCGATCGAGAAGGACGAGGTGGCGTGTTCCGGGACCGTGCAGGTCAGCGTGTACGTGCCGACCGGTTTGACGCGCATCATCTGTAGGCCGCGCCAACGCTCGCCGTCCACCTCCAAGGTGAGATCGTCGGCGAGCATCGAAATCCGAACCGACTCTTCGAGCTTCTGGGTGTCGGCCTCCGAGTATTGGCAGGCTGGGAGAGACTGCTCGCCCTTGACCCACACCATCTTCCCGGCCTCAGGCATATGCACGGTGAGCGGCTGCCCGGACGTGACGCGCTGCCCGAGGTCACCCCCGAAGGGAATCAGGAACAGCATCGCGGCGGCGGCCAGCACGCCGCCGGCGGCGATCAGCGCCGCGACGACGTACCAGACCCGGCGGGGCCGTAGCGGATCGACAGCGACGGACGCCGGAGCAGGATCCATGGAAGCATGATTGCTTGTTGCCTCTGGCCGTGCCAGTACCCGTTCGGCCACGGGGCCGGTTGGCCCTTCAACCGCGACGACTACGGTTCGTTCCGGTCGCGGGCAACCGGCCCGGCCGTCGCACCTCGCTGCCGCCGTACCGCAGCTCCGTCGCTGGTCCACCGGATGGCCGCGAGGAGGTTCCGTGCGGTGGTCGCCGCCGGGCAGTGCGGGACCCGGCACACCGGGCAGCATCCGTCCCGGTCGGGCCGATGCTGGCGCAGGACCGTCCGGACCGTCAGGGCGAGCCGGTTGCCGTGCCGCAGATCGCATCCGCCTCGGCGGGCATCAGCGCCTGCGCAAAGGGTCAACTGCCCATGCCGGCTCCCGGCTTGGCGAGGGCATGGAGCGCCTCGGTGGTCGCGGGGTCAGCGGGGAAGAATGCCTCGACGGCCAGCCCGGAGACGGTGACATCGAGCGGCGTGCCGATTTGGTTCGGGTTCGACGCCGTGATGCCCTCGGGCTACCGGCCGCTGCTTCTCGTGCAGCGCGACGAGGACTCGTACCGGATGGCCGCACGGTTCCGCGCGGAGCAGCGGCAGAAAGGACAGCACGATGGTCGGTCATGACAGCGTGGACTGGTCGGCACGGTTCAGCGGCCTCGGGTTCGCTCGGGCGGAGATCATCGGACGCGGTATGGAGGGCGAGGTCTACAGCCTCGGCGACGGACTCGTCGGCAAGGTCTGGTTCCGGCGGCAGCATGCCGAGCTGGAACCCCTGCGCGCCTTCTACACCCACCTGAGCGACCAGCGCCTCTCCTTCCGGACTCCCGAGATCCTCGACATCCACGAGATAGCCGGACACACCGTCACGGTCGAACGGGAACTCAGGGGCATGCCGCTGCGTGACGCCCTGCGGTCCGGGCAGGTGACCGTGGAGCAGGCTCAGCACTGCATGCTCGCCATCCTGGCTGAGCTGCGCGCCACCGCAGCCGGCGTCAGCTGCCGGGCGCTGACGGTCATCGACGAGGACATCCCGGTATGGCAGGGGCACGACACCTGGCACTCCGCCCTGTCCGCCCTGCTCGACCGCCGGGTGGAACGCTACGGCGAACAGCTCGCCGCATCCGTTGACGGCTTCGACGAGCTGATGAAACGGATCCGGCTGCTGATCGAACACCTGCCCGCCGCGCCCGGCACCATCCTGCACGGCGACCTCGTCCCGGCCAATGTCCTGGTCACCGCAGACGGCGCCCCCGCCGCAGTGCTCGACTGGGGATTCCTCACCACCGAAGCCGATCCCGCCTTCGAGGCGAGCGTCACCGCCGCCATCTTCGACATGTACGGCAGCGAGCACCGGACGCTCGACGAAGAGCTACTCCACCGCCTGCACGACCAGGCCGGATATCCGATGACCCGGCTCCTGCTCTATCGCGCGGTCTACGCCGTGCTCACCAGCAACGCCTACGACCCGACGGGCAAGGACGGCCACTACGCGTGGTGCGCGGCGATGCTCCAGCGTGAGGACGTCGTCGCCGCGCTGTACGCCGATCCGCTCAGCCACCCTCACCACATCGCTCCACTGTTACGCAACCAGGGGTCAGCGGCTCGTCAATTGAGCGATCAGGTCCTCCGCAAGCGGCCAAGGGCCGTAGCCGTCGGCGGTCGTGACGTGCCCGGCGTCGCCGAGGTCGACCAGCTCGGCACCCCACCGCCCGGCGTAGTGCGCCGCCCGCTCGTACGCCATCATCGGGTCGTCGCGACTCGCGGCCAGGATCGACGGGAACGGCAGCGGGTCGTCGGGCAGCGCCGGCATCGAGGACTCCCCGTCCGTCCACGGCTCGTCGATGTCGGGCGGGGCGACCAGCAGCGCCCCCCGCACCGGGCCGGGGCCGCCGAGCGCCCAGAGCGCCACGGTGAGGCAACCGGCGCTGTGCGCCACCAGCACGGTCGGCTCGGTTGTCTCGTCCAGCGCGGCGGCGAGCGCGGCCACCCGGTCCTCGGCCACGTACCGGCCGCGCCTCGCGTGGCGGACCCAGCGGCGAACCGCGTCTCGGCCGCGCAGCCACTCCTGCCAGTGGCCGGGCAGCGGCTCGTTCCGGCCGGGCACCAGCAGCACACGGGTCACGGCCGAGAGGTTAGCGTCGAACCGGCAGCCGCGCCGCCCCGCGCTGCGGGCGGCATGGGAGACACCCGAGTACGAGGAGGATGCCCATGGTGTGGATCTCGCTGACCACCGACTACGGCCTCGCCGACGGGTTCGTGGCCGCCTGCCACGGGGTGATCGGGCGGCTCGCCCCGGCCGCCAGGGTGATCGACGTGACCCACCTGGTGCCGCCGGCCGACGTGCGCCGGGGCGCGGCCGTGCTCGCCCAGACGGTGCCGTACCTGCCGGTCGGGGTGCACGTGGCGGTGGTAGATCCGGGGGTGGGCACCGCCCGGCGCGGGATCGGCCTGGCCACCCCGGGCGGGCTGCTGGTCGGCCCGGACAACGGGCTGCTGCTGGACGCCGCCACCGCGCTCGGTGGCGTCACGGCGGCAGTCGAGCTGACCAATCCACAGTGGCTGGCCCCCGAGGTGTCCCGCACCTTCCACGGCCGGGACGTCTTCGCCCCGGTCGCGGCCCGGCTGGCGCTCGGCGCGTCGCTTTCCGACGCCGGCCCGGCGGTCGACCCCGCCGACCTGGTCCGGCTCCCCGAGCCGGTGGTGCGGCCCGGCCCCGACGGCTTCACCGCCGAGGTGCTGACCGTGGACCACTTCGGCAACGTGCAGCTCGCCGCGCCGGGCGACCTGCTGGCCGCGC
This sequence comes from Micromonospora sp. CA-111912, assembly GCF_050948415.1. NCBI lineage: Bacteria > Bacillati > Actinomycetota > Actinomycetes > Micromonosporales > Micromonosporaceae > Micromonospora > Micromonospora sp. CA-111912. The sequence goes on along the minus strand of NZ_CP192007.1, from coordinate 1,713,940 downwards.
TGCCGGCCCGGCTGTGGGTGGCCGGGCGAGCGGCGGTGCACGGGCGGACCTTCGGCGACGCCCCGCCCGGCGAGTTGGTGATCCACGTGGACTCGGCCGGCCGGGTCGCGGTGGCGGTAAACGGCGGCCGGGCCGTCGACGTGCTCGCGGTCGGGCCGGGTGACCTGGTGGCCGTCACCGCCGCCGCCTGAGCACGACACGAGGCCGGAGGCGGTCGGGGGAACGGTCGGGAACGGCCGTTCGGTGGGTGACGAAATCGGACCACCGCCGGACTGATGCCCGATGGCCGCTTGTGGAATGCTCTTCCGGTGGGTGAACAATGGGTTCCGTCGGCATGCCCCTGCTGCGCATCGAAAACCGGGGGCGGCACCTGCCCGGTCTGCTTCTGGACCGACGACGGCCAGGGTGACGCCGACGCCGACGTGGTCCGGGGCGGCCCGAACGGCGACCTGAGTTTGTCCCTCGCGCGGCTCAACTTCGCGATCTACGGCGCCAGCCATCCCCGCTACCAGGAAATCGTGCGCCCGGCCCGCCCGGAGGAACGCCCCTGACCCGCCCCCAGTTGCGGGGACGGGCCGGGGCGACGCCGGACGCCGCGCCGACGCGGGACCGGGCGAGGAGCCAGGACGCGCGGGGCCGGGACGCGAGCGCCCCGGCCCCGGCCGGCGGCGGTCAGCAGCGCGGCGCTGCGCCGCCGTACACGGCGGAGATGTACGCGTGGCTGACGTACTGCCCGCTGGCGAGGCGGTTCCACCGGTTCGTGGTCCGGTAGGTGCCGCTGACGGTCTGGCCGGTGACGTAGCACTGGATCGGCACGTGGGCGTACGTGGCGGCGAGGCCACGGACGGCGTACCCGGTGCCGGGGCCGGTGCGGAGGTTGAGCGGGCCGGAGCCGATCACGCCGTGCGGGCCGGTGCCGGTCCACAGGTACGCGACGTCCACCCAGGCGTTGTCGGTGAGTTGGAGGCCGTCCCAGAAGGTGCCGTCGGCGAGGTCGACGCCGCCCGGGTTCAGCACGGTCCGGCCGAACTGGTCCCGCCCGCCGTGGTAGCCGTCCTGGTACGCGGCCTGCGCCTCGGGCCTGCCCTGCGGGAGGTCCTTCCAGTTCTCCCGGACGGCGGCGGGGTTCCAGTAGTCGTCCCGGGTGTTCCACGGCCCGACGTCCCAGACCGGGGCGTACTCGCAGCGGCTGCCGCTGGTGGTGCAGACCCGGAGGGTGTAGTCGCCGGTGCCGCGCGGGGAGAGCGAGCGCCGGGACGGCAGCGCCGCGAAGTGGTCACGGGACGTGACGACGTGCCCGTTGGCGGTGGTCCCGCCGACCAGCCCGATCCGGGTGGCGTAGACCCGGTAGACCCGGCCGGGGGTGGACGCGGCGGCGACGGCCGCCCGGTCGGCGGTGAGCCGGACGGCGCGTACCGCCAGGGTGGCCCCGGCGGTGCGGGCGGTGAGCAGCACCCGGGCCTGGACCCGGGTGACCGGCTGGTCGAAGACGGCGGCCGGGCCGGCCGTGCGCCACTCGGTCCAGCCGGCGGCGTGCCGGCCGCGCACCTGGACCTCCACCGCGGCGTCCGGTCCGGCGTCCGCGTCCACCTCGGCGCGGACCCGGGTGGCGGGTCGGGTCAGGGCGTGCTCCGGGCTCAGGTACGCGCCCTCGGCGACCGGCGTGTGCCGGTCCAGGGCGGCGGTGGTGACGGCGTGCGGCGTCCGGTCGGACAGCCGGAGCCCGCCGCCGGCCCAGCGGGCGTTGAGGCCGCCGGCGCGGGAGAGGTCGGCGTCCCACCGCTCGGTCGGCGCGACCGCGTCGGCGACGCGGGGAGACGCGGCGGCGGGTCCGGCGAAGGCCGCCGGCAGCAGGGCGGAGGCGGGCGGTACGGGGACGGCGGCCAGGTATAGGAGTGCGACGGCGAGCAGCGGGGAGAGGACGAGGCTACGGACGGGAGTACGTGGACAATTCACGTTGTTCCTCCTCAGAACACCCTGATCGTTGCCTTTCGCTCGATCGATGGGAACCTCCGTACAAATGGCGATACACGCGAATCCCGTTCGGGGAGGGAGAATGGCGGGGTGCCCGAAGGTGACACCGTCTGGAACACCGCCCGCGTCCTGCACCGCGCCCTCGGCGGGGTCCGGCTCACCGGCTGCGATTTTCGGGTGCCGCAGTTGGCCACCGTTGACCTGACCGGCTGGACGGTGCGCGAGTCGGCCAGCCGGGGCAAGCACCTGCTGCTCCGGCTCACCGCCCCGGAGCCGGTCACCGCCCCGGCCGCCGGTGACGATCGGGCGACCCGCTGGACGCTGCACTCGCACCTGCGGATGGACGGGGCCTGGCGGGCGTACGCGCCGGGCGAACGCTGGACGGCCCGGCCCGCGCACCTGATCCGGGCGGTCCTGCGCGGCCCCGACTCGGTGGCCGTCGGGTACCACCTGCACGAGCTGGCGTTGGTGCCGACGGCCGAGGAGGACACGCTGGTGGGGCACCTCGGCCCGGACCTACTCGGTGCCGACTGGGACCCGGCCGAGGCGGTCCGCCGGCTCGCCGCGCGACCGGAGGCGGCGATCGGGGAGGCGCTGCTCGACCAGCGCAACCTGGCCGGCGTGGGCAACCTGTACAAGTGCGAGGTGCTGTTCCTGCGCGGGATCTCGCCGTGGACCCGGGTCGGCGCGGTGCCCGACCTGGCCGGCACGGTGACGCTCGCGCAGAAGCTGCTGGCGGCCAACCGGGGGCGGTGGACCCAGAGCACCACCGGCTCGCTGCACCGGGGGCAAACCAGCTACGTGTACGGCCGGCGTGCGCAGCCCTGTCGCCGGTGCGGCACCGCGATCCGCAAGGAAGAGCTGGGCGAACGGGTCACCTACTGGTGCCCGGCCTGCCAGCCCGGCCCGCCGGGCACCGCCCCGCCCCGACCGGCGCCCTCCTAACCCGGCGCTCTCCTGACCCCGGCGCCCCTCCTGACGCCCCGACGCCCTCCTGACCCCGGCGACCGGGCCGGTCGACACCCTGACCTGCCCCGACACGCCGGTCCGGGTCCGGGCCGCCCGCAGATACGGACGATTGGGTAGTTCCTAACCAGGGGTCCGGCGTCGCATGCTGCGGTTGAGTGCTCACCGATCGTCAACGGGCACGCCGGTCGCCCCAAGGGGGTGGCGGCCGGTGCGCCTCGATCCCGGGGAGAGCCATCGTGCTGTTCCGCAGACTGCGCACCAACCTCGCCGACCGGGCCGCCCGCACCGGCCGGGAGGTCGGGCCGACCGTGCCGGCGGCCCGGGTCGCCGAGGACGCGGCCCCCGTCCCGGCCAGCCTCGACCCGGCCGCGGTCCCGCGCAGCTTCGGGCCGGTGCCCAACTTCGCCACCAGCCCGCTGCCGGTCCCCGACGGGCGGGGCGGGACGGTCCCCGGCACCGGCCTGCGCAAGTTCGTCGACGCGCTGCCGGGCCCGGGCGAGGAGGGCCGCACCGAGCTGGGCGGGTACCTGCCGGTGGCCGTCCCCGACACCCTCACCTGGCCGGGCTGCGACTACTACGAGATCGGTCTCCAGGAGTACGCCCAGCGCCTGCACCGCGACCTGCCCGCCACCCGACTGCGCGGCTACCGGCAGCTCAACCTGGGCACCGACGGCTCCGGGCACAACACGGTCGCCCCGCCCGACCGGCCGTACCTGCTCGGGCCGGTGATCGTGGCCCGGCGGGGCCGGCCGGTACGGATCAAGTTCATCAACCAGCTCCCCACCGGGCGGGCCGGTGACCTGTTCCTGCCCGTCGACCCGACGCTCGACGGGGCCGGGGTTGGGCCGCTGGACGGGCCGGCGCCGTACCCGCAGAACCGGGCCGTGCCGCACCTGTACGGCGGGCAGACCGGCTGGATCAGCGCCGGCAACCCGTGGCAGTGGGTCACCCCGGCCGGCGAGATCACCCCGTACCCGACGGGGGTGGGGCTGACCCACGTACCGGACATGCCGCCGCCCGGCCCCGGGGCGACGACCCTGTACTACCCGAACGAGCAGAGCGGCCGGCTGATGTGGCTGCACGACAACACGCTCGGCCTGTCCCGGCTCACCGTCCACTCCGGGCAGCTCGCGCTCTACCTGCTCGCCGACCCGGCCGAGGAGCACCTCGTCGCCGACGGCGTGCTGCCCGCCGAGCAGCTGCCGCTGGTGATCCAGGACCGCACCTTCGTGCCGGACGACACCCAGCTCGCCGCCCAGGACCCGACCTGGGACCGGGACCGCTGGGGGGCCCGGGGCAGCCTGTGGCACCCACACGTCTACCAGCCCCGGCAGAACCCGTACCGGGCCTCGGGCGGCAACCCGACCGGCCGCTGGGACTACGGCCCGTGGACGGGCCCCCCGCCAGGCCGGGAGGCGGTCGCCCGACCGGGGCCGGACCCGGAGACCGACGGCCGCCCGGCCGGGCCGGCGCCGAACCCGCACCACGATCCGGTCGCCGCCCCCGACGAGCCGCCGCTGGCCCCGGGCGTGCCGCACCCGTCGGCGGTGCCGGAGGCGTACGGCGACACCCCGCTGGTCAACGGGGTCGCCTACCCGTACCTGACGGTGGCGCCGAGGGCGTACCGGTTCCGGATCCTCAACGCCTGCGCGGACCGCGGCCTCAACCTCCAGCTCTACCGGGCCCGCTCGGACGGCCCGATGTGGGGCCCGGACGGCGAGCTGCACGACGCCGACGCGGGCGAGGTGCCGATGGTGGAGGCGGTCCGCTCCCCCGGCCGCCCGGCGCACTGGCCCACGGACGGCCGCGACGGCGGGGTGCCGGACCCCGCCGGGGCCGGGCCGGAGTTCGTCCAGGTCGGCAACGAGTGCGGGCTGCTGCCCGCCCCGGTGGTGCTGCCCAACCGCCCGGTGGGCTACCGGTACGACCGGCAGGACCCGACCGTGCTGAACGTCGACGGGCACACCCTGCTGCTCGCCCCCGGGGAACGGGCCGACGTGGTGGTCGACTTCTCCGCCGTCCCGCCCGGTGCCACGGTGATCCTGTACAACGACTGCCCGGCCCCGCTGCCCCGGTTCGACCCCCGCTACGACCACCACACCGACGCGCCGGACCGCACCGCCGTGGGCGGGATCGCCGGCACCCGCCCCGGGTACGGGCCGAACACCCGCACCCTGCTCCAGTTCCAGGTGGCCGGCGAGCCCGCCGAGCCGTTCGACCTGGCCCGGCTCGCCGACCGGCTGCCCGCCGCGTATGCGGCCAGCCAGCGCCCGCCGATCGTGCCCCAGCCGGCGTACGACGCCGCGTTCGGCACCCGCACGGCCGGGGACACCGTGGTCACGGCGTACGCCACCTCGGTCAGCTTCACGCCGGCCGGGGCCGCCGTACCGGTGACCCTGCCGCTGGCGGTGAAGGCGGTGGGGCAGGTGTTCGAGCCGGCGTACGGGCGGGTCGCCGGCCGGCTCGGGGTCGCCCACCCGAACGCCGGCCCGCTCGGCCCGGTGACCCTGCCGCTCGGGCCCGTCGACCCGGCCACCGAGACCCTGGTGATCGCCGACCCGACGGTCCCGGTCGGCGCGCCCGCCGACGGCACCCAGCTCTGGCGGATCACCGGGGACGCCGGGCAGACCCACCCCGTGCACGTCGGCGGCTGCGACGTGCAACTCGTCAACCGCGTCGGCCGGGACGGCACGATCCGCCTGCCGGAGGCCAACGAGCTGGGCTGGAAGGAGACGGTCCGGGTGAACCCCCGGGAGGACGTGGTCGTGGCGCTGCGCCCCGTCGCGCCCGTCCTGCCGTTCAAGCTCGGCGACAGCGTCCGGCTGCTCGACCCGACGCGCCCGGCCGGCGCCCGGATCGGCTCGACCCCGGTCAGCCCGCTCGACGGCCGGCCGGCGGCGGTGGTGAACCAGCTGGTCAACATGGGCTGGGAGTACCGCTGGCACAGCCAGCTCGGCGGCCACCGGGACCAGGGCATGAGCCGCCCGCTGGTGCTGCGGGTCGCCCCGAAGGGCCCGACCGGGCTGACGGCCACACCGATGGCCGGGTCGGCGACCGTGCTGCCGGCGATCGCGCTGACCTGGACCGGCAACGGCAGCCACCCGCAGGCCCGCAGCCACCTGCTCCAGCGGGCCACCGACATCGCGTTCACCGAGGGGGTCATCGCGATCACGGTGGCCGCCGCCGCCAACCGGTACACCGACGCGACGGTCACCCCGGGGGTGACGTACCACTACCGGATCCGGGCGGAGAACGAGGTGAGCTGCTCGGCCTGGTCCAACGGGGTGCCGGCGGCGGTCCGGCTCGCCGCCCCGGCCGGGCTGGTCGCGGCGATCCCGCCGGCCGCGCCGCCCCGGGTGGCGCTGCGCTGGGCGAACCGCTCCTTCGCCACCGGCGTGGACGTGCAGCGGGCCACCAACCCGACGTTCACCAGCGGGCCGGTGACCACCGCGATCGGGGTGGGCGGGCAGCACGTGGACGCCGTGGTCGCTGCGGAGACCACCTACTACTACCGGGTGCGGACCACCTACCTGGGGGCGGCGTCGCCGTGGTCGACCGTCGCCACCGTCACCACCCCGCCTCGGCCCGCACCGCCCACGGCGCTGGCCGGCGCCGCGAGCGCCCCCGCGCCCGACACGGCGGCAGTGGCGCTGACCTGGGCGGCCGGGCCGCCGGGCGGGCCGGGGGCCGGCTTCGTGGTGCAGCGGGCCCTCGACCCGGCGTTCGAGCGGGAGGTCGTCGCGTTCACGGTGCACGGGCGGGGGTTCACCAACACCGGCCTGGCCCGGGGTGTGACGTACCACTACCGGGTGCGGTCGTTCAACGTGGTCGGCAGCTCGCCGTTCACCCCGCCGGTGGCGGTGAGCACCCCCGGCTGAGCGGTCAGCGGGTGGGGGCGCGCAGGGGTTCGCCGACGGTACGCAGCTCGGCCAGCGCCGAGGCCACCCCGTGCAGCAGGTCGGTCGCCTCGGCGAGCCGGGACGCGGCGGCGTGCTCGCTGCTGGGGCGGGCGTCCTCGGCCAGGTAGCCGGCGGCGGCCACCACCAGTCGCTCGTACGCGGACACCCCGCTTTCCAGCTGCCCGGACAGCTCCCGGTGGGCGCCGGCGAGCGGGGCCCGGGCGTCGGCCGGGGCGAGCCGCAGGGCCCGCTCGACGCTGGCCACCCGCCCGGCCAGCTCGCGCAGCGAACGGTCGGCGGCGGCGGCCTCCAGCACGGCCGGCTCGGCCAACCCGGTCAGCTGGCCGGTCATCCCGCCGAGGGTCAGCGCGGCCCGGTCCAGCCGGGCCCACGGCTCGGCCACGCTGGTGCCGCGCAGGGCCAGCCGGGACCGGGCCCGGCGCACCTCGGCCAGCACCCCCTGCCCGGCCGGGAGTCGTTCCACGGCGGCGACCAGCCGGGCCCGGGACCGGGCGGCGGCCTCGGCCGGGTCGAGCGCCGGGGGCGCCGGCCGCGACGCGTGGGCCCGCAGGTCGAGCCAGCGCCAGGCGGCCAGGGCCACCGCGCTGCCCGCGGCGCCGGCCCAGGCCGCGTCGGGGAGCCCGAGCCCGGCGTACGGGGTCAGCACGGCCGCCGCCCCGGTCAGGCCACCGCCCAGGACGCTCCACCGGCGGGCGGCCCGCCGCAGCCGGCGCAGATCGCGGAAGTACCGTGCCCGCTCGTCTGCCATGCGTGCCTCCTCATTCCGGCCGCCCGACCGACGGCGCTGACGCCGCCCGACCAGTCCGGCCCTGGTGCCGCCCGACCAGCGGCGCTGGTGCCGCTCAGCCGGCGGCGGTGGTGTCCCCGCTGCCGCGCTCCTGGCCCATGCTGGCCCGGATCTGGTCGAGCCGGGCCGCGGCGACCGGGTCGGCGGTCGGAGCGGCCTGTCCCTGCCCCGCCGCGCGGTCCTGCCGGCCGGCTAGCTGCTCGCCGGCCATGCTGGAACGGATCTGCTCCAGCCGGGACGAGCCGGCCGAGTCCAGGGACGCCTTCTGGATCTCCAGCATCCGGCCCTCGACGGAGTTGCCGGCCAGCTCGGCGCGGCCCATCGCGGTGGCGTAGCGCTGCTCGATGCGGTCCCGCACCTCGTCCAGCGAGGGGGTGCTGCCGGAGGCCGTCAGGGAGGACATCGACTCCAGCGAGCGGGCCACGCTCTCCTGCATCTTGGCCTGCTCCAGCTGGCTGAGCAGCTTGGTGCGCTCGGCCAGCTTCTGCTGGAGGATCATGGAGTTGTTCTCCACCGCCCGGCGGGCCTGCGCGGCGGCGCCGAGCGCCTGATCGTGCAGGGTCTTCAGGTCTTCCGTGGCCTGTTCGGCCGAGACGAGCTGGGTGGCCAGCATCTGGGCGGACTGCTCGTACTTGCCGGCCTCCGCCTCGTCGCCGCGGGCCCGGGCCTGGTCGGCGAGGACCAGGGCCTGCCGGGCGTTGCCCTGCAGCCGCTCGACCTCGGACATCTGCCGGGACAGCTTCAGCTCCAGCTGACGCTGGTTGCCGATCACGGCCGCCGCCTGCTGGACCAGCGCCTGGTGCTGGCGCTGCGCCTCCTCGACGGCCTGCTGGATCTGCACCTTGGGGTCGGCGTGCTCGTCGATCCGGGCACCGAAGAGCGCCATCAGGTATTTCCAGCCCTTGACGAACGGGTTCGCCATCTCCGCGGTATCCCCTCAGTAGAGTCGCGCCGCCCCGACCGTGCCGGGCGGTCCGGCCGGCGGTCGCACGCGGCAGTGAAGCCATGGTCCCAGCCGGGCGCCAGCCCGGCATCCGTACGTCCACGAGCGGCACGCGCCGCCGTCTGATCAACAGTACGCGGCGCGGGAAAGCCCGGCCACGTCGTCGGGTGGCCGGGGTCGCACCTGCCGCGCGGTCGGGCCGGCGGGCGGCGTCGGGGCTCCCGCCGACGAGGCGCCCCGGGGCGTGTCGGCGGCCGGGGTGGGCCGCCCGGCGGGCTGGATCAGGCGGCGGGCTGGTTCAGGCGGCGCAGACGACGTCGCGGTCGCGGTCGGCGGGGCGCACCCTCGTGCTGCGCAGGGTGGCCTTCAGCGGCGAGTCCTGGTGCACGGCCACCGACACCGAGCCACCCGTGGAGACCTGACGCACCCCACGGCCTGCGGCGTTGCGGACGGAGGCGCGGCCCACCGGCGCCGGCTCGACGGGCTCGTCCTGCACCGGCATCAGCACCCCCGGGAGCTGCTCGGCGAGCGCCACCGTGTCGCTGACCTCGCGGAGCAGCTCGGAGAGGCGGGCACCGAGGGCGTCGCAGATGGCGGCCAGCAGCTCGCTGGAGGGCTCCTTCTGGCCGCGCTCGATCTCGGACAGGTAGCCCAGGCTCACGTTCGCCGCGGAGGAGACCTCGCGCAGGGTGCGCTGCTGCCCCTGCCGGCGCGCCCGCAGTGCGTCACCGATCACCCGGCGTAGCAGGACCATCGCACCTCCCCTGACTGGTCTCACCCCTCCGACGGCGGTCGTTCCCGGCGCGGTGTACCGCCCCGGTGCCGACGACACGCGTCGGAGCCTTCCCGCAACCGTACCCGCTGCCGGCCCCAGTGACATCCCACCCTGCCCCACCATCTGGCGGTGGCCGCTCAACGCCCGCCCGTCGCGGCGGTCGCGGGATCCCCGTCGGCGGCGGCCGGCAGGCCCGAAGCAGTCGCCACCTCCGCCGCGTGGATCCGCTGGGCGAGCAGCCGCAACGCCTCGATCACCGTGGCGGAGCGGATGTGGTCCCGGCCGCCGTCCAGGTCGAGCCGGGTGACCTCGGCGCCGCCCGGCCCGGCGACGGCGATGTAGACCAGCCCGACCGGCTTGCCGTCCTGCGGCTGCGGCCCGGCCACGCCGGTGGTGGCCAACCCCCAGTCGGCCCCGCAGCGCCGCCGGCCGCCCTCGGCCAGGGCGAGGGCCACGTCCGGGTCGACGGGTCCGCGGTCGGCCAGCAGGTCCTCCGGTACGCCGGCCAGCCACGCCTTCAGCTCGGTGGCGTACACAACCAGCCCGCCCCGGTAGACGCCGCTCACCCCGGCGATCTCCACGAGCGAGGCGGAGAGCAGCCCACCGGTGAGCGACTCCACGGTCGCCAGCGTCTCGTGCCGCTGCGCGAGGCGGTGCACCACCCCGGCCGCCGGGTTCCCGACCGGCCGCCGCCCGTTCGCATCCGTCTCCATGCCCACGTTCCTTTCCCCACCGCTGCCGCCCTACGCCACCCTGCCCACGCATCCTCCCGCCCACCACTGGCGGTCAGGTGGTGGTCGCCGGGCGGGCCGCCGACCGCCCCAGGACCACCGGGGAGGCCGGGGCCTGCTGGGTGGGGTCGGTCAGGGGCGGGGCCGACGGAGCCGGAGGGCCTGGGCGATGTAGTCGAAGCCGGTGACCACCGTGACGACCACCGCGGCGGCCATGATCCAGGGGCCGACGTCGGCGAGACCGGCCGGCATCGGCCACAGGTACCAGGTGATCGCGAGGATCTGGAGCGCAGTCTTGATCTTGCCGCCCCGGCTGGCCGCGATGACGCCGTGCCGGATCACCCAGAACCGCAGCGCCGTGATGCCCAGCTCGCGGGCCAGGATCAGCGCGGTCACCCACCAGGGCAGCAGGTCGTACCAGGACAACAGCACCAGGGCCGCGCCGGTGAGCGCCTTGTCGGCGATCGGGTCGGCGACCTGACCCACGGAGGTGACCAGGCCGAAGCGGCGGGCGATCCAGCCGTCCACCAGGTCGGTGGCCGAGGCGAAGACGAAGATCAGGCAGGCCACGATCCGCCACCCGGAGTGGCTCATCGCCGACATCACGACCGTCGCCCCGAAGACCGGCACCAGCACCAGCCGCAGCAGGGTCAGCGCGTTGGCCGCGTTGAGCACCGGCACCCGGGCGACCACCGGCGACGGCGTCGACCCCGCCGCCGGAGTCATCGGCGTGCCCCGATCGGGCCGCCGTGGCGTACCTGGCGCCGCACCACGTGGCTCCCCCGCTCTCTCAGGGCCCGCCGTCACCGTGCCGCGCCGGGCGCCGCCGAGATCATCTCATCCGGGACCGCGACCAGGTCCACCCCTTCGGTGGCGGTGACCGTCGCCCGCACCAGGTCGCCGGGGCGCAGCGCGGCCAGGTCCACACCGCCCTCGACCGGGGCGACCAGGGTGGTCGAGCCGTCGACCTCGGGGGCCTGGTGCGCCGCCCGGCCCTCGACCACGCCGTCGTCGACCGAGTCGACCAGCACCTCGACCGTGGAGCCGAGCCGCTCCTCGGCGCGCTGCGAGCACAGCTCGTCGGCGAGCGCGCTGAGCCTGTCGTACCGGCGCTTGATGGTGGCGGCGGAGACCTTGCCGGGCAGGCCGGCGGCCTCGGTGCCGTCCTCGTCGCTGTAGTCGAACATGCCGATCGCGTCGAGCCGGGCCTCGGTGAAGAAGCGGACCAGCTCGGCGATGTCGGCGCGGGTCTCGCCGGGGAAGCCGACGATGAAGTTGCTCCGCGCACCGGCCTGCGGGGCCAGGGCGCGGGCGGAGGCCAGCAGCTCCAGGAACCGGTCGGTGGAGCCGAAACGGCGCATCCGGCGCAACACCGGCTCGCTGGAGTGCTGGAACGACAGGTCGAAGTAGGGCGCGACGCCCGGCGTGCCGGCGATCGCCTCGACCAGCCCGGGCCGGGTCTCGGCGGGCTGGAGGTAGCTCACCCGGACCCGGACGATGCCGGACACGGCGGCGAGCTGCGGCAGCAGCTTCTCCAGCGCCCGGGGGTCGCCCAGGTCCTTGCCGTACGACGTCGAATTCTCGCTGACCAGCACCAGCTCCCGGACGCCGCTGCGGGCCAGCCACTCCGCCTCGGCGAGCAGCTCGTCGGGCGTACGCGAGACGAACGCCCCCCGGAAGGCCGGAATGGCGCAGAACGCGCAACGCCGATCGCAGCCGCTGGCCAGCTTCAGCGACGCCACCGGGCCGGTGTCGAGCCGGTGCCGCAGCACCTGGCGCAGGTGGGCCGGGGTGTGCTCGTCGGTCTGCACGGCCGCCCGCGAGGTGCCGTGGCCGGGCAGCGAGACCGCGCTGTCGCGCCGGGCGACCGGGGTCAGCGGCAGCAGCTCACGCCGGTCGCGCGGGGTGTGCGCGTCGATCGACTCCCCGGCCACGACCGCGTCGAGCCGGGCGGCGATGTCCGGGTAGTCGTCGAAGCTCAGCACCGCCTGCGCCTCGGGCAGGCTGTTGGCCAACTCCCGGCCGTACCGCTCGGCCATGCAGCCGGCGGCGACCACCTTCGCGCCGGTGTCGGCGGCGGCCAGCAGCGTCTGGATCGAGTCCTGCTTGGCCTTCTCCACGAAGCCGCAGGTGTTGACGACCACCACGTCGGCACCCTCGCCGTCGGTAGTCACCTGCCAGCCGTCGGCGTGCAGCCGGGCGGCCAACTCCTCCGAGTCGACCTCGTTACGGGCGCAGCCCAGCGTCAGCAGGGCAACGCGGCGGCCGGTAGCGGCGGACGACGGCTCCAGGTCGCGCCCCGGCGCCGGACGCGCCGAGCTGGAGCTGTCGGACGACGGCTCCAGGTCGCGGCGCGGCGCCGGACGTGCCGAGCTGGAGATGTCGGAAGAGGAGGTGGCAGACACCATCCGAGGGTACCGGGCGCGCGGAGGCCACCTGGCAACGGCGGTCGCCACCCTCCGCGCCGACAGCCGGGGGTCGGGTGCCGGCCCGCCGTCAGAGCCGGGCCACCCCGACCTGGACCAGGCGGTCGAGCAGGAAGACCTCCGTGCCGGCCAGGCCGGTGGAGCAGAACACCGACACCTGGTCCGCCCCGGTCCGCCCCGGGACCGCCCCGGCCAGCACCGCGCCCAGGTCGGCCAGCCGCCCCGCGTACGGGGGCAGCGCGGCGAGCATCGGCGGGTCGTACGCCATCGCCTGGGCCGGCGAGTCCGTGACCAGGACGTCGGCGGCGTCCAGCAGATCGGTGCCGAACTCGGCCCGGCCGCGCTGCTTGAAGCCGACCGCGTTGACGTGTGCCCCCGGGGCGAGGTCGGCGGCGTCCAGCACCGGCGTGTGGCTGGTGGTGGCGATCACCACGACGTCCCGGCCGGTCACGGCGGCCCGGGCCGTGGCCACGGCGCGGGCCGGGACGCCCAGCTCGGCGCGGACCCGGGCGGCGAACGACTCCCGGCGGGCCGCCGAGCGGCTGTGCACGGTCACCTCGCGCAGCGGGCGCACGGCGGCGGTGGCCCAGACCTGCGTCCACGCCTGCCCGCCCGAGCCGATCACGCCGAGGGTGGCCGCGTCCGGCCGGGCCAGCGCGTCGACCGCCACCCCGCCCAGCCCTCCGGTGCGCCGGGAGCCCAGCTCCTCGCCGACGGCGATCGCCCGCACCGCCCCGGTCCGCCCGTCGTGCAGCACGACGATCTGCTCGCCCTGCGGGTGGCCGAACGTGTCGTACGTGCGGTAGCCGTACCACTCGTCGGTGAGCTGCCCGGCGGTGAGGACCATCCGGCCGCCGCTCAGCGGGGCGGACGCCCGGGGCGGCGCGACCAGCCGGCCGGCGTGGGCGGCGAGCAGGGCGTCCCGCATCGCGGCCACGGTGGTGGACGCGTCGAGGACGGCGGCGACCTCCCGGTCGGAGACGAGCAGAGTCATGCCGGCAATACTGCGACCTGAAGTCAACTTCAGGTCAACCCGAACGTGGCTCGTTTCACCTCTCCCCTGGTCAACCGGGTGTTAGGTTCGACTCGGCGGCCCGGTGGTTGCGGGCCGCCCCGGACGAGGGTGGGCGTACCCGGTGAGGCCAAGACGCCTGCGAGGTCTTTTCCACTCGTCCCGGCCCCGGTGGCCCGGGCAGCCCTCGAAGGTGATGTCACATGGCCTGGCTCGTTCTGGTTCTCTCCGGATTCCTCGAAACCGCGTGGGCGATCGCCCTCGACCGCAGCGCCGGCTTCCGTCGCCCCCTGCCCACGGCCGTCTTCGCCGTCGCCCTGGTGCTGAGCATGGCCGGGCTCGGGTACGCGCTGCGGCAGATCCCGGTCGGTACCGGGTACGTGGTCTGGGTCGGCATCGGCGCGGTGGGCACCGCCTTGGTCGGCATGGTGGCGCTGCACGAGCCGGCGACCGTGGCCCGGATCGCCTGCCTGCTGCTGATCGTCGCCGGGGTCGTCGGTCTCAAGGTCTTCCACTGACCGCACGCCCTCGACCCGCCGCGAGGCGTGACGAACGGCCACAGTGGGTAGAGAGCCGCCGACCGCACCAGGAGGCTCTCACCAGGAGGACGTCATGACCGACATGCACAGCACCGCCCGCCCGCGCAGCAACGCCGCCCGGATCTGCACGATCCTCGGCTTCGTCTTCGCCGTCGTCGCGGTGTTCCTGATGCCTCCGATCTTCGGCCTGGTCGGCGTCGTCCTGGGCATCGTCGGCGCCGTCCAGGGCGACAAGCCGCTCGGCTGGTACGCCGCCGCCGCGAGCGTGGCCGGCGCCGTCCTCGGCATGGTGCTGGCCGCCGTGATCCTCAACGCCTGACCCCCGACGCGCGACGGGCCCGCCGGTGATCCGGCGGGCCCTCGTCGTCGTGGGCGGTGTTCAGTCCCCCGCGCCGCCCAGGCCGGCCAGGACCTCATCCAGCTCGTCCGGCTTGACCAGCACGTCGCGGGCCTTGGAACCCTCCGACGGGCCGACCACGCCCCGGGTCTCCATCAGGTCCATCAACCGGCCCGCCTTGGCGAAGCCGACCCGCAGCTTGCGCTGGAGCATCGAGGTCGAGCCGAACTGCGAGGTGACCACCAGCTCGACCGCCTGCACCAGCAGGTCGAGGTCGTCGCCGATCTCCTCGTCGACCTTCTTCCTGGTGTCCTGCGCCGGGGCCAGCACGTCCGGGCGGAACTCCGGCTCGCGCTGGTCCTTGCAGAACTTCACCACGTCGGCGATCTCGCGCTCGGTGACCCAGGCGCCCTGGATCCGGACCGGCTTCGACGCGCCCATCGGCAGGAACAGCCCGTCGCCCCGGCCGAGCAGCTTCTCCGCGCCCGGCTGGTCCAGGATGACCCGCGAGTCGGCCAGCGACGAGGTGGCGAACGCCAGCCGGGACGGCACGTTGGCCTTGATCAGGCCGGTCACCACGTCGACCGAGGGGCGCTGGGTGGCCAGCACCAGGTGGATGCCGGCCGCGCGGGCGAGCTGGGTGATCCGGACGACCGAGTCCTCCACGTCGCGGGGGGCGACCATCATCAGGTCCGCCAGCTCGTCGACGATCACCAACAGGTACGGGTACGGCCGCATCTCCCGCTCGCTGCCCGGCGGGGCTGTGATCTCCCCACTGCGCACCTTGCGGTTGAAGTCGTCGATGTGCCGGACCCCGTTCGCGGCGAGGTCGTCGTAGCGCATGTCCATCTCGCGGACGACCCAGTCCAGCGAGTCGGCCGCCTTCTTCGCGTTGGTCACGATCGGGGTGACCAGGTGCGGGATGCCCTCGTAGCCGGTCATCTCGACCCGTTTCGGGTCGATCAGCAGCAGCCGCACCTCGTCCGGAGTGGCCCGGGTGAGGATGGACACCAGCAGGGTGTTGAGGCAGGACGACTTCCCGGCGCCGGTGGCGCCCGCGATCAGGATGTGCGGCATCTTCGCGAGGTTGGCCACCACGAAGCCGCCCTCGATGTCCTTGCCGAGGGCGACCACCATCGGGTGGTGGTCGCTGGTGGCCACCCGGGAGCGCAGTACGTCGCCGAGGGCCACGTTCTCCGGGTCGGTGTTCGGGATCTCCACGCCGACCGCGCTCTTGCCCGGGATCGGGCTGAGGATCCGCACGTCCGGCGACTTCACCGCGTACGCGATGTTGCGGGAGAGCTGGGTGATCCGCTCGACCTTGACGCCCGGCCCCAGCTCGACCTCGTACCGGGTGACCGTCGGGCCCCGGGTGAAGCCGGTCACCTCGGCGTCCACCCCGAACTGGTCGAACACGCCGGTCAGCGCCGCGATGATCTCGTCGTTGGCCTTGCTCCGGGTCTTCGGCGCGGCGCCACCGCTGAGGATGTTGGCCGGCGGCAGCGTGTAGTCGCCGGACAGGCCGCTGAGCGCGAGCTGCTCGGCCCGGGTGGGCGCGGGCGAGTGCTCCGGCGGCTCGACCGGCTTGCGGGTGGCGGGCACCTTCGCCGGGGGCTTGCGGGGCAGCACCACCGTCTCCTGGAGGTCGACCCCCTCGTACCCCTCCTCGAAGTCGTCCGGGTCGGGCAGCGGCGGCGCGGCGCGCTTGGCCGGGCGGCGGCGGGCCGGCTTCTTCTCGACCACCTCCACCACCTCGACCTCGACCTCGTCGACGGCCGGCGGCGTGCCGGCCACCGCCCCGGCGAGCATCCCGAGCCGCTCCGGGATCTTGTTGATCGGGGTGGCCGTGACCACCAGCAGGCCGAAGACCAGCAGCAGGAGCAGCAGCGGCACGGCCACCCAGGCCGTTACGGCGCTCTCCAGCAGGTCGCCGACGCCCGCGCCG
Organism: Micromonospora sp. CA-111912; assembly: GCF_050948415.1. Classification (NCBI taxonomy): domain Bacteria; kingdom Bacillati; phylum Actinomycetota; class Actinomycetes; order Micromonosporales; family Micromonosporaceae; genus Micromonospora; species Micromonospora sp. CA-111912. The sequence continues at coordinate 1,697,582 of NZ_CP192007.1, read as the reverse complement.
ATCAGGCCGCCGGCGTAGTCGCGCTGGACCGAGTCCACCGGGTTCTGTCCGATGTGCAGCATCGCCGCCGTGGCGACCAGCATGGACCCCCAGCCGACCAGGCCCCGGCCGCGGTGCTCCGGGTCGGCCGGCGTGCGCATCAGCCGCCACGCGCCGATCGACAGCAGCACGGGCACTACGACCGAGATCGCCCCGAGGAAGAGCCGGACCGTGTCCGCGAGCCGGGCGCCCAGCGGGCCGGCCCCGGAGAACCAGATGGCCACCGCGCTGAGCAGGGCGAGGCCGAGCAGCAGCAGGCCGCCGCCGTCGCGCCGGTGCTCCGGGTCGAGGTCGCGGGCCGAGGCGGCCTGCCGGCCGGCAGCCCGCACCGCCCAGCCGACGCCGTGCGCCAGCCCCATCCACACCGTGCCGACCGCGCGGCCCACGTGGTGCGCCCGGCCGGGCCGCGCTGCGGCGGTGCGCCGCCGGGGCGCCGCCTTGGTGGTCTTCTTCGCCGGCTGACGGGCACGACTGTTCGTGGTGCCACGCGGCGACGCGCCGCGTCGCCGGCTCGCCTGAGAGGTACGGCCCGCCATAGAGTCACCGTAACGGCGGGACCCGGCGGATCGCCGCTTTTCCGGGTCGTGTCCGCGCGTCGCAGCACTGACGGCGCCGCCTGTTGTGTTATTCGCCTCAGAAGGGATGCCCGATGGCGTCGTCGGATTTCGAGGACGGCCCGGACGGCCCCCTGGCCGGGCCTGGCCGAACGCTGCGCCCGTTGACCGGCGAGCTGATCGCCGCCGTGCTGCACGCCCGGGGGTACGCGGTCTCGGGGGACCCGCAGGGCCGGCTGCTCGGCCGCTGGGACGACAGTCTCATCTGGTTCCTACGGATGGGCGCCGCCGGTGAGATCCTCCAGGTGCGCACCGTCGCCGGGCCGACCTTCCCCATCGAGTACGTGCCGACCCTGCACGCCTTCTGCAACTCCTGGAACCACGACCGCTACTGGCCCAAGGCCTTCGTACACGTCGACGACGACGGGCGCGCCCTGGTCTGCGGCGAGGTGATCACCGACCTGGAACGCGGGGTGACCCCGCACCAGCTCGACCAGCTGCTCGACTGCGGCATCTCGACCGGCTGCCAGCTCGCCGCCGCCGTCGGGCAGCTGGCAAGCGGGGCACGGCAGTGACCGGGACGGCCGGGCAGCCGCGCCCGTGGGACGGCCGGCTCGGGGGCCGCGGGGAGGGCCGGTCCCGGGGGCCGGCGAGCGGCGACCGAAGCCCGGCCGAGGCGCTGGCCGCCGCCCGGGACCTGCCCGACTCCGAGCCGCGCGCCGCCGAGCTGGAACGGGTCGCCGCCACCGCCGAGGCGGCCGGCGACCTGCGCACCGGCCTGGACGCCCGGTTCGCGCTGATCGACGCGTATCTGCGGCAGGGTGAGCGGTGGCGGCTGTTCGAGCCGGTCCGGCGCTGCCGGGAGCTCCTCGACCGGGTGCCCGGGCCGCCCGGCGAGCGGGGCGTCGAGCCACGCCGCTACCAGCGCTTCGCGGTGGAGGCGGTGTTCGCCACCCCCCGCATCGGGCTGGACCAGGCCCGGGCCGAGCTGGACGACCTCGCCCGCTCCCCCGGCGGGCCGGGCGACGCGGACGACACGCCGGGCGACCTGGTGGCCGAGCTGCGCTGCCGGCTCGCCGACCACCTCGGCGACGAGCCGGCGGCCCGCCGCTGGTACGACCGCTGGCGCACCGCCCCCGTCGACCCGGCCGCCGGCTGTCCGGGCTGCGCCCCGTCCCGCCGAGCCGAACTGCTCACCGGCTGGGGCGACTGGGCGGCGGCCCTGGCCGAGCTGCGCCCGCTGTTCGACGAGCCGGCGCGGGGCTCGGCGTACTGCACCGACCAGCCCGAGCGGGCGCTGGCCGGGGCGCTGCTGCCGCTGCTGCGCGCCGGTGAGCCGGAGCGGGCCGCCCGGGCGCACGTCGAGGCGTACCGGCGGCACCGGCGGGAACGGGCGGCCTTCCCGTACCTCGCCGCGCACCTGCGGTTCTGTGCGCTGGGCGGGCACCTGGACCGGGGCCTGGACATCCTTGCCGAGCAGGTGCCCCGGCTGGGCCAGCCGGCCGACGACATGGCGACGATGGAGTTCGCCGCCGCCGGGGCGCTGCTGTGCGCCCTCGCCACCGAGGCCGGGCGGGGCGACCGGCGGATGCCCGAACCGCGCCCCGCCGACCGGGCGGGCGGGGACATCGACGTGGCCCGGCTCGGCGGGCTGCTGGCCGAGCTGGCGACCGGGCTCGCGGGCAGCTTCGACGCCCGCAACGGCACGGGTCACCAGTCCGGCCGGATCGCCGCCCGACTGGCCGAACGGCCGATCGCCGACCCGGTCCCGCTGCCCGCCGACGAGGTGGACGGCGACGGCACCGGCACCGGCGGCACCGGCGACAGCGGCACGGACGGCGACGGCACCGACGACGGATACGACGGGCTGGCCGACGACGAGCCGGGGGCGCTGACCGTCGCCCTGATCACGGCCGCCCTGGACCGGCGAGGAGACACCTGGACGCTGCGGACCGGCGGGGCCGTGGTCGGGCGGTGGGACCCGGCGGTGATCGAGTTCCGGCAGGCCGGGGAGCGGGGCGAGATCCTGCACATACGGGTGCTGGCCACCCGGCGCCTGCCGGCGGACCGACGCGCCGAGGCGTACGCGTTCTGCAACGCCTGGAACCACGACCGGCTGCTGCCCAAGGCGTACGCGCACGACGACGGCGGGGAGCTGGTGCTGGCCGGCGACGTCACCACGGACCTGGCCCACGGGGTGGCCCCGGCGCAACTCGACGTGCTGGTCACCGCGGCGGTCGCCACGGGCGTGACGTACGCGGAGGCGGTCGCCGCGCTCCCCTGACCCAGGGCCAACGGGCCGACGCCGGCCCACCCCGAGGGGTGGGCCGGCGTCGGGACGCGCGGTGAAGTGTGGGCCGTCAGACCTCGACGACCGTCGGGACGATCATCGGCCGACGCCGGTACTTGTCGTTGACCCAGCGCCCGACGGTGCGCCGGACGATCTGCTGGAGCTGGTGCGGGTCGGTGATGCCGTCCGCCGCGGCCCGGTTCAGCGCCTCGGTGACCAGCGGAATAACCGGATTGAACGCCTCCGGGTCCTCGGAGAAGCCCTTCGCCGAGAGGGTCGGCCCGGCCACCACCTTGCCGGTGACCGAGTCGACCACCACGGTGGTGGCGATGAAGCCGCCGTCGCCGAGGATGCGCCGCTCGGTGAGCAGCGACTCGCTGACGTCTCCGACGGCCAGGCCGTCGACGTAGACGTACCGGCTCTTCACGTGGCCGACCAGGCTGGCGCGGCCCTCGACCAGGTCGACGACGTCGCCGTCCTCGCAGAGCACCACCCGGTCCGGGGCGACCCCGGACTCGATGCCCAGCCGGGCGTGCGCCCGCAGGTGCCGCCACTCGCCGTGCACCGGCATCAGGTTGCTCGGGCGGACCACGTTGAGCAGGTAGAGCAGCTCGCCGGCGGGGGCGTGGCCGGAGACGTGCACCTTCGCGACGTCCTTGTGCACCACCACCGCGCCGGCCCGGGCCAGCCGGTTGATCACCCGGTACACCGAGGTCTCGTTGCCGGGCACCAGCGAGGACGCCAGCACCACCGTGTCGCCGGGGGCGATGGTGATGTGCCGGTGGTCGCCGCTGGCCATCCGGCCCAGCGCGCTCATCGGCTCGCCCTGCGAGCCGGTGGACATCAGCAGCAGCTGCTCGGGCGGCAGCGTGGTCGCCTCCTCGATGCCGACCACGAGGCCCGCCGGGATGTTGAGCAGGCCGAGGTCCCGGGCGATGCCCATGTTGCGGACCATCGAGCGGCCGATCAGCGCGACCTTGCGGCCGTGTTCGGCGGCCGAGTCGAAGACCTGCTGCACCCGGTGCACGTGCGAGGCGAACGAGGCGACGATGATCCGCCCCTTCGCCTTCGCGAAGATCGAGTCGAGCACCGGCCCGATCTCCCGCTCCGGGGTGACGAAGCCGGGGATCTCCGCGTTGGTGGAGTCCGACAGCAGCAGGTCGACGCCCTCGGCGCCGAGCCGGGCGAAGCCGGCCAGGTCGGTGATCCGGCCGTCCAGCGGGAGCTGGTCCATCTTGAAGTCGCCGGTGTGCAGCACCAGGCCGGCCGGGGTGCGGATGGCCACCGCGAGGGCGTCCGGGATCGAGTGGTTGACCGCGAAGAACTCGCACTCGAACGGCCCGAGCCGTTCCCGCCCGCCCTCCCGCACGGTCAGCGTGTACGGCTGGATCCGCCGCTCGGCCAGCTTCGCCTCGACCAGGGCGAGGGTGAACTGGGAGCCGACGAGCGGAATGTCAGGCTTGTGGGCGAGCAGGTACGGCACCGCGCCGATGTGGTCCTCGTGGCCATGGGTGAGCACGATCGCCTGCACGTCGGCGAGCCGGTCCAGGATCGGCCCGAAGTCGGGCAGGATCAGGTCCACGCCCGGCTGCTCGACGTCGGGGAAGAGCACCCCGCAGTCGACGATCAGCAGCTTGCCGTCGTACTCGAAGACGGTCATGTTCCGACCGATGGCACCGAGCCCGCCGAGCGGGATGATCCGCAGGCCACCCTCCGGCAGCGGCGGGGGCAGTTCCCCCTCGTTGTGCGCCTCGGTCACGCGTCCACCTCATTCTGCGACGCCGCAACCCGGCGTCCGTCGTGTCGTTCGATCATTCGGGGAGCTCCAGACCCGCCGCCGCGCAGTCTGCGCGCAGCTGGGCGATCTCGTCGTCGGTGGCGTCCACCAGCGGGAGTCGTACGGGGCCGGCCGGCAGGCCCTTGGCTGCCAGGCCCGCCTTGACCAGGATGGTGCCCTGGGTACGGAAGATGCCGGTGAACAGGGGCAGCAGCCGCCGGTGCAGCGCCAACGCGGTGCCGGTGTCGCCCGCGTCGTACGCCTCGATCATCCGCTTCGTCAGCACGCCGGTGAAGTGGGTCGACGTGCCGACCACGCCCACGCAGCCGACCGCCAGGGCGGGCAGGGTGAGCGAGTCCTCGCCGCTGTAGTACGCCAGTTCGGTGCGGCTGGTCACCCACGAGGTGGCGGTGAGGTCGCTCTTGGCGTCCTTGACCGCGACGATGCGGCCGTGCTCGGCGAGGCGCACGATGGTCTCGGTGGCGATCGGCACCCCGGCGCGGTGCGGGATGTCGTAGAGCATGATCGGCAGTCCGGTGGCGTCCGCGACCGCGGTGAAGTGCCGGACCAGCCCGCTCTGCGGCGGCTTGTTGTAGTACGGGGTCACCACGAGCAGGCCGTGCGCGCCGGCCTTCTCGGCCGCCGCGGCCAGCTCGATGGTGTGCCGGGTGTCGTTGGTGCCGACCCCGGCGACCACCCTGGCCCGGTCGCCGATCGCCTCCGCCACGGCACGGATCAGACGTTCCTTCTCCACGTCGGTGGTGGTGGGCGATTCGCCGGTGGTGCCGTTGAGCACGAGCGCGTCGTTGCCCTGCTCGTCGACGAGGTGGTTCGCGAGCCGTACGGCGCCGTCGAGGTCGAGGGAGCCGTCAGCGTTGAACGGGGTCACCATGGCCGTGAGCAGTCGACCGAACGGGCGGGACACCGCCCGCTCGGCGGCAACTGGGTGGTCGTGCGTCATGTTCACAACCTAGCGGACGACCACCGGAGGGTCGGCGGGGAAGGGCTCAGGACTCACTCGCCGTGCGGGCTGACCGCGACCTGCGTGCCGTCGGGCAGGGTGGTGACGACGAAGTCGGCGAAGACGCTCGGGGCGACCCCCTGCAGCTGGCGCAGGCATTCCACCGCCAACTCCCGGATCTCCACGTCGGCCTGCTCGGTGGCCCGCATCGCGATGAAGTGCCGCCAGGCCCGGTAGTTGCCAGTGACCACGATCCGGGTCTCGGTGGCGTTGGGCAGCACCGCGCGGGCAGCCTGCCGGGCCTGCTTGCGACGCAGCGTCGGGTTGGGCTCGTCGGCGAACCGCTCTTCGAGGCCCTCCAGCAGTTCCGTGTACGCCCGCACGCTGGCCTCGGCGGCCTCGACGAACCGCTTGTGCAGCTCCGGGTCCTCGGCGATCGCCCGGGGCTCGACCATGGCGGCGTCCCGCTCCGGGACGTACCGCTGGGAGAGCTGGGAGTACGAGAAGTGCCGGTGCCGGATCAGCTCGTGGGTGAAGGAGCGGGACACCCCGGTGAAGTAGAAACTCACCGAGCCGTGCTCCAGCACCGACAGGTGCCCGACCTCAAGAATGTGCGCCAGGTAGCCGGCGTTGGTGGCGGTGGCCGGGTTCGGCTTCTTCCAGCTCTGGTAGCAGGCCCGGCCGGCGAACTCGGCGAGCGCCTGGCCGCCGTCGGCGTCGGTCGACCACGGCACGTCGTCCGGGGCCTGGAACTGGGTCCACGCGATCAGCTTGACCTGGGGCTGCACCATCTCCGGCATTCCTGCGACTTTAGTGGCCCCGTCGCCGGCGGCCCAAGTCGGGCTCGCCCACCCTCACCTGCGGTTCCTCGGCCCGAGCTGCGGATCCCAGTGCGTTTCCCCCGCCCACCGGCAGCCGGGGGTGGCCAAAGTCTCGCGGCCGGACCGGTCAAGACCTCGCGATCGGTCGACGGACGAGCGAAACAGGCGGGCTGGGTCGGCCGGGGCGGGCAGGCCGGGGCGGGGCGGGCGGGCCGGGGCGGGCGGGCCGGGGCGGGCGGGCCGGGCGGCAGCGGGGTGGGCTGAGGCTGCGGATGCGGTGCCCCGGCTTGGGCGGACTGCCCCTTGCCCGACGCCTATGGAGCTGCCCGCACAAACGGGGCACGCGGCTTCGCTCCTCCCTTCAGGCCGGACGTCTACGCACGCGCAGGGCACACGCGCCGGACGGCCGGACGGCCGGAGAAGCATGCGTGGCAGACGGGCCAGACAGGCGGACGGTACGGCAGGCGGGCGCACAAACGGGGCAGCTCCACAGGCACCACGGGAGCCACCCCCGCCACGGTCAGGAGCGCGAAAACCCGGGCCGGGCGCACAACGGTCAGGCGCGCGACGAACCCAGGCCGGGCGCACAGACGGGGCAGCTCCACAGGCACCACGGGAGCCATCCCCACCGCCGGCGAGGTTCTGGTGTCCGCGAACGGCAGCTATCCGATGCGCCGCCGCGACCGAGGCCCCGACCGAGGCCGGGAGCGTGCCGGGACGGGGACGGGGCCTGTCAGACGTAGAGGGAGGTGAAGGGTGCCCAGGGGAGGTTGCGGGCCACCGAGAAGACCAGCCAGAGGGCCAGGAACCCGCCGATCAGCTTCGAGCTGATCTGCGGCTCCGGCAGCCGCCAGCCGAACGCCTGCTTCCCGGCCCAGGCCACGAAGAGGTACGTCAGGAAGGGCAGCGCGAAGACGAAGAGGAAGTGGTGCCGGGCGGCGGCCGGCACGTCGCCGTGCAGCACGTACCAGAGCGCGCGGGTGCCGCCGCAGCCCGGGCAGTCCAGCCCGGTGGTGAGCTTCAGCAGGCAGCTCGGGGCGGCGTCGGGCGCGGCCCGGGTCGGGTCGCTGAGCAGCGCGTACGCCACGCCGAGGCCGACGCAGCCGAGCGCGGCCAGGGGCACCGCCCAGCGGGGCGAGCGGTCGTAGACCCGCATGACGAAGCGGGTCAACCGGTCCGGCTCGGCCATCGGGTACGCCCCCGGCGGCGGCCACGCGGAATCGGGCTGCTGACCCGCCGGCCACGCGGAATCGGGCTGCTGTCCCGTTGGGCAGGCGGCATCGGGCTGCTGGCCCGTTGCCCAGGCCGGGCCGTGCTGCTGGCCCGTTGGCCACGCGACCGGGGCGCCGGCCGGTGCGGACTGTGGGGCGGGTGCGCCCCCGGCCTGGGCGTCCGGCCGAGCGGCCGGGCCGTCAACGCTCGTCACGCCGCTCACGGTACACCGGGCCCGCCCCTCAGCGCGGCGGCCAGCGGGACGGCGAGGTCGCCGGCTGCCGGCGGGGCGACCGCGTCCAGCCCGAGCCAGCCGGCCAGCCGGTACAGCTCGGCGGCCAGGGCGATCGCCGTCTCCCCCGGGTCGACGCCCGGCTCCGCCCAGGCGGCCGGGACCAGCAGCACGCGCGCCCTCCGATCGGCCTTCAGGTCGACCCGGGCGGTGAACCGCTCACCCTGGAGGAACGGCAGCACGTAGTAGCCGTACACCCGCTGCGGGGCCGGCACGTAGATCTCGATGCGGTAGCTGAGGCCGAACAGCCGCTCGGTGCGGCCACGCTCCCAGACCAGCGGGTCGAACGGGCTGACCAGCGTGTTGCTCCGCGCCCAGCGGGGCAGCCGGGCGGTGGCGTGCAGCCAGGCCGGGTGTCGCCAGCCGCGCACCGTCACCGGGGTCAGCTCGCCGGCCTCGGCCAGCTCGGCGATCGCCCGCCGGGCACCGGCCGCCGGGAGGCGGAAATAGTCGCGCAGCTCCGGCTCGGCGGCCACCCCGAGCGACCGGGCAGCGATCCCGACCAGCGCCCGGTACGCCTCCGCGTCGGTCGGGGTGGGCGCGGCCAGCACGGCCGGGGGCAGCACCCGCTCCGCCAGGTCGTAGCGGCGGGCGAAGGACGTGGTGCGGTCGGCGGCGGCCACCTCGCCGGCCCAGAACAGGAACTCCAGGGCCTTCTTCACGGCCGACCAGTTCCACCCCCAGTTGCCGGTCTCCCGGGGGGCGTCGTGCTCGATCTCGGCGGCGGTCAGCGGCCCCCGGGCGGTCACCTCGTCGCGCACCCAGGCGACCAGGCCAGGCTGCTCCCGGGCGATGCGGCGCATTGCGCCCCAGGCGTCGTCGTGCGCCCGGGCCATCCGCCAGCGCAGCGTCGGGTGCAGCTCGACCGGGACCAGCGACGCCTCGTGCCCCCAGTATTCGAACAACTCCCGGGGGCTGCGGTAGGCCGCCGCGTCGAGCAGCGCCGTCGGATACGGCCCGAGCCGGCTGTAGAGCGGTAGGTAGTGCGCGCGTTGCAGCACGTTGACCGAGTCCATCTGGATCAGCCCGACCCGGTCGAGCACCCGGCGCAGGTGCCGTCGGGTGAGCGCCCCGGCGGGGGCCGGGTCGGCGAAACCCTGGGCGGCCAGCGCCACCCGCCGGGCCTGGGCGAGCGAGAGCGATTCCGGTGTGACCATCGGGGGCACCCTAATCCAGGCGTACGACACCGGTGCGGCTCGCTGGACGACGCGCCCGCCGGGGCATAGAACGGACGCATGCTGATCATCCGCCCCGAGGAGCCGGACGACGCCGAGGCGGTCGCCCGGGTGCACGTGCACGGCTGGCAGGACGGCTACGTCGGGTTCATGCCGGACGAGGTGCTGGACCGGCTCAACGTGACCGCCTGGGCGCAGCGGCGGCGGGACACCGGCACGGCCGACCCGGAGCACCCGTTCACCACCCTGCTGGCCGAGCGGGACGGTGCGGTCGTCGGGTTCACCACGTTCGGGCCGTACCGGAACAACCAGGACCGGGCCGACCTGGATCACACCCTCGGCGAGGTGCTGACCATGTACGTCGAGAAGGCGTACTGGGGGGACGGAACGAGCGGGCGGCTGCTGGCGGCGGCGAAGGAGCGGCTGGCCCGGCAGGGCTGGAGCGCGTACCGGCTCTGGGTGCTCCGGGACAACCGGCGGGCCCGCCGCTTCTACGAGCGGGCCGGGCTGTCACCGGACGGCGAGCGGACGACCTACCGCGTGCCGCTGGCCGGCGGAACGCCCCCGCTCGGTCTGGTCGAGCTGCGCTACGCCGGGCGCCTCGACGGTTGACCCGGCCGGCGGCGGCCCCCGGCCGACCCGAGCCCGACCGGCGCGGCCCACCTGCGGACCGGCAGGAACAGCAGCAGGGCCAGGCTGATCCAGACGTAGGTGTTGCTGCCGAGGAAGCCGTCGACGCCGGTGAAGTCCTTCTCCCAGGCCCAGACGATCCGGCTGATCAGGAAGCCGTACCCGATCGCGGCGGCGGCCAGCAGGACGCCGCGCCGACGGCTGCGGGCGGGGGCTGCCATGCCGTTGTCGACCAGCAGGATCAGCCCCGGCAGCAGCCACACCAGGTGGTGCACCCAGGTCACGGGGCTGACCAGGCACATCACCGCGCCGGTCAGGGCCAGGCCGGTGGCCTCGTCGCCGGCCGCCGCGGCGGCCCGGGACCGCCACGCCCAGACCGCGAGGGTGGCCAGCACCAGCACCGCCCAGGCCAGGCTGCTGGGGTGCTCGGGGTTCAGCCGGGCCACCACGCCGCGCAGCGACTGGTTGGACACGAACGCCAGCTCGCCGACCCGGCCGGTGTTCCACAGCGCCGAGGTCCAGAACTCCCGGGACGCGTCGGGGAAGAGCGCGGCGGCGACCAGGCTGGCCGTGGCGGCGGCGCCGACGGCGGTCAGCGCGGCCCGCCAGCGCCCGGTGACCAGCAGGTAGACGAGGAAGATCCCCGGAGTCAGCTTGATCGCGGTGGCCACGCCGATGCCCACCCCGGCCCACCGGTTGCCGGCCGGCAGCAGCCGCAGCAGGTCCACCGCGACCAGGAACAGCAGCAGCATGTTGACCTGGCCGAAGTTGACCGTCTCGCGCATCGGCTCGAACGCGGCGGCCAGCAGGAGCGCCACGGCGAGGGCGTACCAGCGGGTCCAGCCGGCGCGGCGGGCGATCGGGTCGACCAGCCACCAGATCAGCACGGCGCTGACCACCACGGACGCGGCCACGCTCACCACGATCGCCGCCGTCCAGGGCAGCACCGCCATCGGCAGCATCGCCAGGGCGGCGAACGGCGGGTAGGTGAAGCCGTACTGGGTGCCGGGCTTGAGGAAGTCGTAGATCTCCCCGCCGTCGTGCACCCAGAAGTTCAGCGCGCCGTAGTAGACCTTCAGGTCGAAGAAGCCGTGCCGCACGGCCGCCATCGACAGAAACAGGGCCACCACGACGGCGAGGCAGCCGACGACAATGACCTGCCCGGTCCTCCGTTCGGCACCCTGCGCCACCATCGTCTCCCCCGCCCTGCGTAGGCTCACGTCCCATGGCTCTCGGGTACGTCCGCCCGGCGCGTCCGGAAGACGCCGGCGAGATCGCACACATCCAGCTCGCGACCTGGCGGGTCGCCTACCGCCGGATCCTGCCCCGGCACGTGCTCGACAACCTGGACGAGGCGTACCTCGCCCGGCGGTGGAGTGCGGCCGTGCAGGAGCCGCCCTCGGGCGCGCACCGGGTGCTGGTCGCCGTCGAACAGGCCGAGCAATCGTATCTGGTGGGGTTCGTCGCCTCGGGTCCGGCCGACGCCGAGTCACTCGCCCCGAACGAACCGGCCGAGGCGCTCGGGCCCGACGTGGTGGCGGTGACGGACCTGCTGGTCGAGCCGCGCTGGGGCCGACGCGGGCACGGCAGCCGGCTGCTCGCCGCGAGCGTGGACCTGTGGCGGGAGGACGGTTTCGGCCGCGCGGTGGCGTGGGCGTTCGACGCCGACCCGGCGACCCGGAAGTTCCTCACCACCGCCGGCTGGGAGCCCGACGGGGCGGCCCGGGCCCTCGACGTGGACGACATGCTGGTCAACCAGCTCCGGCTGCACGTCGCGGTCTCCGCCGACGATCCGGCCCCCGCCGACTGACCGGCTCCCGGCTCACCACGTCGGGGCGGCGGGCGACGGTGTCACTGCCGTCGGGGCGGGTCGGTGAGTTCGGCGACCAGTTCGTCGTCCTCCACCGCGCCCGTCGGGGTGAAGCCCAGGCGGGGGTAGAGGGCGACGGCGGCCAGGTTCTCCGGGTGGTACGACAGGCGGACGGCCGGGCAGCCCGGCTGGGCGAGCAGCCAGGTGGCCAGGGTGGTCACGGTGGCAGCGCCCACCCCCCGGCCCTGCTCGGCGGCGTCGACGACCATGCCGCCGATCCACCGCGAACCGTCGTCGTCGACGCCCCACATGACGTGCCCGACGACGGCCTCGTCGGCGTACACCGCCAGGGAGGTCCAGACGTCGCCTCGGGCGCTGATCAGCAGGTAGCGGGCCGCCATCGGGTACACCCAGGCCCGCTGGTCGTCGCGGGGCACCACGTCGGCGACGGTGCGCCAGTTGTCGTCGTCGACCGGGCGCAGGGTGACGTGCCGCCTGGCGCGGTCGCGGAGGTTCGAGTCGATCATCCGGCGAGCCTAGGGCCGGTCCACCCGTCCGGCGATCGTTTTCCGCGTCCTTCCGGGCCGCCGGCCGGCTGTGGGCGCCGGCCGCCGACGGGGCTGCCTGCGGGCCGGCCGCGCGGCGCGGGCCGGGTCAGTCGAGCAGCGGGTCCAGGCCGATGGTGAGGCCGGGGCGGTTGCGCACCGCGCGGACGGCCAGCAGCACGCCGGGCATGAACGACACCCGGTCGTACGAGTCGTGCCGGATGGTCAGCGTCTCACCCAGGGTGCCGAACAGCACCTCCTGGTGGGCGACCAGGCCGGTGGCGCGCACGGCGTGCACGCGTACCCCGTCGATGTCGGCCCCCCGGGCACCCGCCACCTCGTCCTTCGTGGCGTCCGGAACCGGGCCGAGGCCGGCCTCGGCGCGGGCCCGCGCGATCTGCCGGGCGGTGTGCGTGGCGGTGCCGCTGGGTGCGTCGAGCTTGCGCGGGTGGTGCTGCTCGATGATCTCGACGGACTCGAAGTGCCGGGCCGCCCGCGCCGCGAACTGCATCATCAGCACCGCGCCGATGCCGAAGTTGGGGGCGATCACCACGCCGACGCCGGGCTTGTCGGCCAGCCAGCCGCGCACCCGCTCGAGCCGCTGCTCGGTGAAGCCGGTGGTGCCGACGACCGCGTTGATGCCCTGGTCGATGCACCAGCGCAGATTGTCCATGACGACGTCGGGGGTGGTGAAGTCGACAACCACCTCGGCACCGGCGTCGGATGCGGCGCGCAGGTCCTCGCCCTGGTCGATCCTCGCCACCAGTTCCAGGTCGGACGCCCCGTCGACCGCCTTGCACACCTCGATGCCCATCCGGCCCCGGGCACCCAGCACGCCGACCCGGATCAGCTCCTCGGGGCTCTTCCCCAGCTCGTCAGTCACGGGGCACAACCTATCCCAGCCGGGCCGCCCACACCGGGCCGACCGCCGACCGTCCCACGTGCCGCCGCCGACGGGGCGGCACGGCGGTCAGGAGGTGAAGTCCCGATCGCCGAACGGGCCGACGACCGCGAGGGACATCGGCCGGGCGAGCACCTCGGCGGCGAGGGTGTTCACGTCGTCCACGGTCACCGCGTCGACCCGGGCCAGCAGCTCGTCGACCGGCATCAGATCGCCGTAGAGCAGCTCCCCCTTGGCGAGCCGGCTCATCCGGGAGCCGGTGTCCTCCAGGCCGAGCACGAACGAGCCCTTGCTCATCCCCTTGCCCCGGGCCACCTCGGCCTCGGTCAGCCCGTCGGCGGCCACCCGGGCCAACTCGGCGCGGGTCAGCTTCAGCACCTCGTCCACCTTCCCGGGCGCGCAGCCGGCGTAGACGGCGAACAGGCCGCTGTCGGCGTACTGGCTGGCGTAGGAGTAGACCGAGTAGGCCAGGCCGCGCCGCTCCCGGATCTCCTGGAACAGCCGGCTGGACATGCCGCCGCCGAGCACGTTGTTGAGCACCCCGAGGGCGAAGCGCCGCTCGTCGACGCGGTCGATGCCGGGGCAGCCGATGATGACGTGCGCCTGCTCGGTCTCCTTCTGCTCGACCAGGGTGGTGGCCGGCTCCACGCGTACCGCCGGGGTGGCCGGACGGTGCGGGGCCGGCGTGGCCGGGTCGGTGTCCAGCGGGGTCCCGGCCAGCGCCTGGCAGACCAGCTTGACCACGGCGGCGTGGTCGAGGTTGCCGGCGGCGGCGACGACGATCTGCGCCGGGGTGTAGTGGCGGCGGTAGAAGCCGTGGATCTGCCGGCGGGTCATCGGGGTGACCGTCTCCTCGGTGCCGGAGATCAGCCGGCCGAGGGGGTGGTCGCCGTAGACGGCGCGGGCGAACAGGTCGTGCACCTCGTCGCCGGGCTCGTCGTCGTGCATGGCGATCTCTTCGAGGATGACGCCGCGCTCGATCTCCACGTCGGCCGGCTCCAGCAGCGAGTCGGCGACCGCGTCGCACATCACGTCGATGGCCAGCGGCAGGTCCTCGTCCAGCACGCGGGCGTAGTAGCAGGTGTATTCCTTCGTGGTGAAGGCGTTCGTCTCGCCGCCCACCGCCTCGATCCCGGAGGAGATGTCCAGAGCGGTGCGCTTGTGGGTGCCCTTGAAGAGCAGGTGCTCCAGGAAGTGCGCGGCACCGGCCTGCGGGCCGGTCTCGTCCCGGGAGCCGACGGAGACCCAGATGCCGAACGAGACGCTGCGCATCGCCGGGATCGCCTCGGTGAGCACGCGAAGCCCGCTGGGCAGCACGGTACGGCGTACCGTGCCGCCCAGCGGATCGTCACTCAGCGTGCGGGTGACCGCCCGGGTCGACCCGCCGGCCCGCCCGGGCTGTGCCCCGGTGGCGTGCCGGACGGCCCCGGACGGCGCCACCCCCCGTCGACCCGCAGGAAAAGACGCGCGCTGGGCCCGACTCACGGAAACCTGCTCTCAGTTCGACGAGGGGTGGGTGGTGCGGTGTGACAAAACCGGCCGGGTGGCGACGTCGTCGCCACCCGGCCGGACCATGATCAGCTGTGCCGGGTCCGGCGGCGCGGACGCTCGCCGCCCTCGCCACCCTCGCCGCCGCCTTCGCCGCCCTCGCTGCCGCCCGGGGCGCGCTCGCCGCCGCCCGGGCCACGACCGCCCCGGTCGCCGCCGCGCTCGCGGTCACCGCGGTCACGCGGGCCCCGGTCGCCGCCGCGGCTGGCCGGACGCTCGCCGCCGGCGACCTCGCCGGTGGCGGCCGGCGCCTCGGCGCCCTCCGGGCGGACCTTGTCGAGGTAGATCTTGCCGCGGGCGTCGATGTCCGCGATCTCCACCTCGACCCTGTCGCCGACGTTGAGGAAGTCCTCGACCCGCTCGACCCGCTTGCCGTCGCCCACCTTGGAGATGTGCAGCAGGCCGTCGCGGCCCGGCAGCAGCGAAACGAACGCGCCGAACGCGGCGGTCTTGACCACCGTGCCGAGGAACCGCTCCCCCGCCTTCGGCAGGGTCGGGTTGGCGATGCCGTTGATCCGGTCCACCGCCGCCTGGGCCGACGGGCCGTTGGTCGCGCCGACGTAGATGGTGCCGTCGTCCTCGATGGAGATCTCGGCGCCGGTCTCGTCCTGGATCGCGTTGATGGTCTGGCCCTTCGGGCCGATCACCATGCCGATCTTGTCGACCGGGATCTTCACGGTGGTGACCCGCGGAGCGTACTCCGACATCTCGGCCGGCCCCTCGATGGCCCGCTGCATCACGCCGAGGATGGTCTGCCGGGCCTCGTTCGCCTGCTGGAGCGCGGCGGCCAGCACGTCCGACGGGATGCCGTTGAGCTTGGTGTCGAGCTGGAGCGCGGTGACGAACTCCGGCGTACCGGCGACCTTGAAGTCCATGTCGCCGAACGCGTCCTCGGCACCGAGGATGTCGGTCAGCGTCACGTACCGGGTCTTGCCGTCCACCTCGTCCGAGATGAGACCCATGGCGATGCCGGCGACCGGCGCCTTCAGCGGCACACCGGCCGACAGCAGGCCCAGCGTCGAGGCGCAGACCGAGCCCATCGAGGTGGAGCCGTTGGAGCTGAGCGCCTCGGAGACCTGCCGGATGGCGTAGGGGAACTCCTCGCGCGACGGCAGCACCGGGATCAGGGCCCGCTCGGCGAGCGCGCCGTGGCCGATCTCGCGCCGCTTCGGCGAGCCGACCCGGCCGGTCTCACCGGTCGAGTACGGCGGGAAGTTGTAGTTGTGCATGTAGCGCTTGCGGTTCTCCGGCGAGAGGGTGTCCACCATCTGCTCCATGCGCAGCATGTTCAGGGTGGTCACGCCCAGGATCTGGGTCTCGCCCCGCTCGAACAGCGCCGAGCCGTGGACCCGGGGCAGCACGCCGACCTCGGCGGTCAGCGAGCGGATGTCGCGCGGGCCGCGGCCGTCGATGCGGACCTGCTCGCGGAGCACCCGGTTGCGCACCTCGGACTTGGTCAGCGACCGGAAGGCGGCGGACAGCTCCTTCTCCCGGCCCTCGAAGCGACCGCCCAACTCCTCGGCGACCTTGGCCTTGACCCGGTCCAGGGCCTCCTCGCGGTCGGCCTTGCCGGCGATCTTCAGGGCCTCGGCGACCTCGGCGCGGCCCAGGTCGGCCACCGCGTCGTACACGTCGGCCTGGTAGTCCAGGAAGACCGGGAACTCGGTGACCGGCTTGGCGGC
The DNA here is from genome assembly GCF_050948415.1 of Micromonospora sp. CA-111912. Lineage (NCBI taxonomy): Bacteria > Bacillati > Actinomycetota > Actinomycetes > Micromonosporales > Micromonosporaceae > Micromonospora > Micromonospora sp. CA-111912. Next base: position 1,681,345 of record NZ_CP192007.1, on the reverse strand, counting down.
CACCTCGGCCAGCTCGCTCTGGGCGCGGCACAGCTCGCGGATGGCCGGCTTGGCGGCCTCCAGGCCGCTGGCGACGATCTCCTCGGTCGGGGCGGTGGCGCCGCCCGCGATCAGGGCCACGGCGTTCGGGGTGGCCTCGGCCTCGACCATCATGATCGCGACGTCACCGTCGTCGAGGGTGCGGCCGGCCACGACCATGTCGAAGGTGGCCCGGGCCAGCTCCTCCAGGGTCGGGAAGGCGACCCACTGGCCGTCGATGTGCGCGACCCGGGTCGCCCCGATCGGGCCGGAGAACGGCAGGCCGGAGAGCTTGGTCGACATCGACGCGGCGTTGATCGCCACCACGTCGTACGGGTGCTGCGGGTCGAGCGCGAGGATGGTCTCGACGACCTGGACCTCGTTGCGCAGGCCCTTGACGAACGACGGGCGCAGCGGCCGGTCGATCAGCCGGCAGGTGAGGATCGCGTCCTCGCTGGGGCGGCCCTCGCGACGGAAGAACGAGCCGGGGATCCGGCCCGCGGCGTACATCCGCTCCTCGACGTCGACGGTCAGCGGGAAGAAGTCGAACTGCTCCTTCGGGTGCTTACCGGCGGTGGTGGCGGACAGGACGACCGTCTCGCCGAGCTGGGCGACGACGGAGCCGGCGGCCTGGCGGGCCAGCCGACCGGTGGAGAAGGTGATCTCACGGGTGCCGAAGGACCCGTTGTCGATCACGGCGGTGCGGGATTCGGTGCCGAGGTTCTGCCCGGTCATGGTTCGGTGGTGCTCCTTCGCATCGGGGGGCCCACGACGCGGGGAGCTGCTCAGACGTCCGGTCTTCGATCGAAGCGCCCGGGGTGCCGGCGAGCTGCCGGGGCTCCCGGGGGCCACTACCGGAGACCGGTACGCTGACCGGCTCCCTGTCGGGTGGTCGCGCGGCCCCTGTTTTCGTCAGGTGGTGGACGCCGATCGGGGGAGCGACCCGCTGGGTCGCTCCCCCGTCACGTCAACGGCGCAGGCCGAGCCGCTCGATGAGCGAGCGGTAACGGCTGATGTCCTTCTTCTGGACGTAGTTGAGCAACCGACGGCGACGGCCGACCAGCAGCAGCAGCCCACGACGGCTGTGGTGGTCGTGCTTGTGCACCTTCAGGTGCTCGGTGAGCTCGGCGATCCGCTTCGTGAGGACCGCGACCTGCACCTCCGGCGAACCGGTGTCACCCTCGGCGGTCGCGTACTCCGCGCGGATCTTGGCCTTGGCTTCCTGGTCGAGCGCCATGTTCTCCCTGTTTCGATGGGTTGATCACTGGTGTCCGTCGTGTCGGTCGGTGGACCGGAGACGGACCGGCACCTCGCACCCGCGGCGTCGTGCAGGCACGCGAGGCCCCACGTCGGTCAGTCGACGTCCCGGCCAGACTACCAGCCCCCGGCGGAACCGCCCGTCAAGGGCGTCCGACGTGGCGGCTCGACGTGGCGGGCCGGCTCAGCCAAGGGCGCGGCGGCCGGCTCAGCCGAGGGCGCGGCGGGTGCGCTCGACGTCCTCGGCGATCTGGGCGATCAGCGGCTCGACCGCGTCGTAGCGCACCTGACCGCGCAGGTGGGTGACGAAGTCCAGGGCCAGCCGCTCGCCGTACAGGTCCCCGGAGAAGTCCAGCGCGTACGCCTCGACCCGCCGCTCCAGGCCGGAGAACGTCGGGTTGGTGCCGACCGAGACGGCTGCGGCCAGCCACTTCCGGTGCCCCCGGCGGACCAGCCGGGCGGCGTAGACGCCGTCGGCGGGCACCGCCACGTACCGGTGGCAGAGCAGGTTGGCGGTGGGGAAGCCCAGCTCCCGGCCGCGCTGGTCGCCCCGGACCACCACCCCCTCGACCCGGTGCGGACGGCCCAGCGCGGCGGCCGCCGCGGCGACGTCACCGGCGTCGACGCAGGCCCGGATGTAGGTCGAGGAGAACACGGTGCTGTCCTCGGCGACCAGCGGCGCTCCCTCGACCGAGAAACCGAAGGTCCGGCCGAGGCGCTCCAGCAGCGCCACGTCGCCGGCCGCCTTGTGCCCGAACCGGAAGTTCTCCCCCACCACCACCAGGGCGGCGTGCAGGTGCTGGACCAGGATGTCGTGCACGAACGCCTCGGCCGGCACCCGGGAGAACTCCGGGGTGAACGGCACCACGCAGAGCGCGTCGACGCCGAGCGCCTCGATCAGCTCGGCCTTGCGGGCGGGCTCGGTGAGCACCGCCGGGTGGGAACCAGGGCGCACCACCTCGGCCGGATGCGGGTCGAAGGTCACCACCACCGACTGCACGCCCAGCTCCCGCGCCCGGGCCACGGCGTGCCCGATGGTCGCCTGGTGCCCCTTGTGCACGCCGTCGAAGACGCCGATGGTGACGACCGAACGGCCCCAGCCACCGGGCACCGCGTCGTACCCCCGCCACCGCTGCATCACGATCCTCCCCTGCCTTCCGCGACCGGCCGCGCCGGCGGGCCGTACCCCGCCCACCGTCAGGCCGGGGCGAGCACGATCTCCGCGCGGGCCCGGCCGTCCCGCTCGCTGACGATAGCGATCAGGCCGCCGTCGGGGCCGAAGACGGCGTACGGCCCGGCGAGGCCGACCGGGTCGAGCGGGCCGCCGTGGGAGAGCACCTTCGCCTCGTCGGCGGTGGCCACCCGGCGCGGGAAGAACCGGTCGGCCGCGGCGTCGAGCGGCAGGTTCACCACCTCGGGCGCGCGCTGCTCCAGCTCGGCGAGGGTCGCCGCCTCGGCCAGGGCGAAGCCGCCGACCGCGGTACGGCGCAGCGCGGTGAGGTGGCCGCCGACCGAGAGCGCCAGGCCCGCGTCCCGGGCCAGCGCCCGGATGTACGTCCCGGACGAGCAGGTCACGTCGACGTCCACGTCCACCACGTCGGGGGTGTCCCGGCGGATGGCCAGCACGTCGAGGCGGCTCACGGTGACCCGGCGGGCGGGTAGCTCGACGCTCTCCCCCTCGCGTACCCGCTTGTACGCCCGCTGGCCGTCGATCTTGATGGCGCTGACCGCGCTCGGCACCTGGTCGATCTCGCCGGTCAGCGCCGCGAACGTCGACCGGATCGCCTCGTCGGTGACCGTCCCGGCCGGGGTGGTGGCCAGCACGTCGCCCTCGGCGTCGTCGGTGACGGTGGCCTGCCCGAGCCGGACGGTGGCCGCATAGCTCTTGCCGGCGCCGATGACGTACGTCAGCAGCCGGGTGGCCCGGCCGACCCCGATCACCAGCACGCCGGTGGCCATCGGGTCGAGCGTGCCGCCGTGCCCGACCCGGCGGGTCCGGGCCAACCGGCGGATCCGCGCCACCACGTCGTGCGACGTCATGCCGCCGGGCTTGTCGACCACGATCAGACCGTCTGCGCTCACGACCGCCAAGCCTGCCAGACGGGGTCGTGCCGCCCGCCACCGCACGGCACAATGCGGCGACGCCCCTCCTCGACCTCCCCCGGAGCCCCATGAGCACCCCGCCCCCGCACGAGCGCCACGCCCGAGTCGATCTGCCCGAGTGGATGCGCAACCCCGAGCCGCCCCGGCGGACCCTCGGCCGACGCCTGTCCGACCTGGTGGACGCCACACCGGGCCTGCGGGAGGCTCGGCGGACACTGTGGCGCTGGCAGGAACGGAGCCGGTTCAGCGAGCGGCACCCGGTCGTCTCGGCGATCGTGTCGTTCGTGGTCGTCGCGACGGTGGCAACGATTCTCGTCGCGGGCACCGCCTACGTGTTCGCGAGAATGCAGCTCGGCGACCGCCTGTAAGTCCGGCGCAGGACGCCGCGAAACCGGGCTGCGCGGTCGCGGCGCCGGGTGCGAGGATCATGCGCCTTTGCCACGCCGTTGATCAGGACCCGCGCGATGACCGAGCAGCAGCCACCCGTTCCTGCATCCACTTCCGACCCGGCCAGCAAACGAATCCCGGCCAGCGAACCGGCCCCGGCCAGCGAACGAATCCCGGCCGGCGAACCGACCGCAGCCAGCGAAACGGCTCCAACCAGCGAGCGGATCCAGGCCGGCGAACCGACCGCGGCCAGCGAAGCGGCCCCAGCGGCCGGACCGGGTCGGTACGCCGTCGCCCACGGCGAGGAGGAGGTCCGGCTGCCGGACTGGATGCGCCAGGTGGGCACGGAACAACAGCTGGACCGGGCGGAGCGGCGGCGGCTGGCCTGGGGGCGGCATCGCGGGAAGCTGCTCGTCGGCGCGGTCGCGCTGGGCGCGGTGGCCCTGCTCGGCGCGACGGTGACCGTCGTCCGCACCGTCGTCGACGGCGTCCGCAGCGCCACGCCGTCGACGCCGTCGCCGGGCGCGGACAGCTTCGCCGCCGGTGAGCCCCGGGACTACTTCGCCGGCACCCCCGCCGCCGGGTTCGCCGTCGGAGAGCGGGGAATCCAACTGCCCCCGGCCCGGCCCACGGGCCCGTTCAGCGCGGCGCAGGTGCGCACGGCGCTCGACACGACCCGGCGGGCGCTGATCGAGAGCCGCCTGGGCGCCACCATGCTGCACGGCAGCTACAAGCCCTTCCTCGCCGTGCTGGCGGAGGACGCCCGCGAGGAACTCTCGCCATACTTCACCGACGCACGCTTCTGGTACTTCGCCACCCGGATGGACAAGAGCTTCCGCTCGAAGAAGGAGATCAGGGTCTCCGGAAAGATCAGCTACGAGGCCACCGAGAACACCAACGGGATCCCCGTGCTGGCGGTGACCACCCGGTTCTCCTGGGTGTACGCCTTCGAGCGGCTGGCCGGGCAGGCCCCGCCCGAGGCCGACCTGGTGGTCGTCCGGGACGCCGTGGTCTGGCACCTGCCCCACCCCGACCACGCCTCACCCTCGGAGCGTGGCCTCTGGCTGGACTCCGCCGAGGCCGTCATCTGGAACGCCGAGTGCGACCTGCTGAGGCAGGAGGGTTTCCTCGACGTGAAGCCCTGGGTGTCCAACGGCCGCCAGGTCGGGCCGGCCCGCGGGGTGCCCCTGACGGAGGTCTTCGACCCTGAACGGGCCGCCCGCGTCCCCGGATCCTGCTGACCCTGGCCCGCCGCGTGCCCGTCCGTTCCGCTCAGCGGACGGCGCCGACCACGACCCAGCCGCCGGAGCGCAGCCGCAGCAGCAGGGCCGCCAACCGGAGCAGCACGAACAGGAACAGGCCGGCCCAAATGCCGCCGAGGCCCAGGTCGAACGCGTACGCCAGCCAGATCGCCGGCAGGAAACCGCCGAACGCCGCGACGATCGTGAGGTTGCGCAGGTAGCGGACGTCACCCGCGCCGATCAGCACCCCGTCGAGGGCGAACACCACGCCGCCGATCGGCTGCAACGCCACCAGCCAGGGCCAGGCGACCATGGCCTGTTCGCGTACCTGCTCGTCGGAGCTGAACAGCCCCGGCACGACGCCGGCCCCGACGGCGATGAGGGCCGCGAACGCCACGCCGCAGCCGGCACCGAGCAGGGCGACCCGCCGGGCCAGGGCGCGGGCGCCGGCATCGTCGCCGGCGCCGAGCGCCGCGCCGATCAACGCCTGCGCGGCGATCGCGAGGGCGTCGAGCACCAGGACGGTGAGGAACCACAGTTGTACGGCGATCTGGTGGGCGCCGACCGCCGCCGCACCGAACCGGGCGGCGACGGCGGTGGCGGACAGGAAGCTGGCCTGGAAGGCGACGCCCCGGATCAGCAGGTCCCGGCTGAGCACGAGCTGCTGGCGGATCACCCCCGGTCGAGGGCGCAGCGCCACCCGCTCGCTCACCAGCGCGGCGGCGAACAGCCCGCCGGAGATGGTCTGGGCCACCACGTTGGCCACCGCCGAGCCGGTGAGCCCCCACCCGACGGGGTAGACCAGCAGCGGGCAGAGCAGCGCGGAGAGCAGGTTGGGCCCGAGCACGAACCACAGCGGCCGACGGGTGTCCTGCACGCCACGCAGCCAGCCGTTGCCTGCTGCGGCGAGCAGCAGCCCGGGGGCGCCGAGCGCCGCGACCCGCAGCCACCGCCCGGCCGCGTCGGCGACCTCACCGGGCCCGGCGAGCGCGTCGACCAGCGGGCCTGCGCCGAGCTGCATGACGAGCGCGACCAGCACCCCGGCCCCGAGGGCCAGCCAGGACGCCTGGACGCCCTCGGCCACGGCGGCGGCCCGGTCGCCGGAGCCGAACCGGCGGGCGGCCCGTCCGGTGATCCCGTACGCCAGCACGGTGCCCAGCCAGGCGATCAGGGTCATCACGGTGCCGGCGACGGCCAGCGCGGCGAGCGGCAGCCGGCCGAGGTGACCGACCACGGCCGTGTCGACCAGGACGTAGAGCGGCTCAGCGGCGAGCACCACGAGGGCCGGCAGGGCCAGGGTGGCGATGCGTCGCGGCGACGCGACGGCGGACGGGGCGGTGGCGGGCTGACTCATCGCCGCCGATCCTGGCACGGCGAGGGTAAGGAGCACAAGAAGTGCTATTCCTTACCCGTCGCTGGCGACGACACCACCCGCCGCCCAACCCTCACGGGTGCCGCTCAGCTCCCACAGCCGACGACCTGGGAATGGGGGTGAGGCATCAGGGCCGGGTGGGGTGGGTCACTGGCGGGTGTCCATCGACGTCTGCAGAGCGCGGCGGGCCTGCTCGCGCGCCTCGTCGGTGTTCTCGGTCTTGGGCTTGCTCGACATGATTCGGTCCTTCCAGGGTGCGGGCCACGGCGACGTGGTGGCCCTGCGGCCGGTCGTGCTGGCGCCCGACGGGCGGTCCGGGATCACCAGAACGGCCGGTCTGGGCGTGCGCCCGGGTCGGTCTGACCCTGGAGGGAGGCGATGCCGGGTGTGGCGTCACCACCGTTGGCCAGCACCGCGGGACACGGCACCGGTCGATTCCCAAGTTATCGTTCAGGTCCACATGCTGCCCACTCTTCCCGCCATCTGGACAGGGTGAGATCCCGCCGGTGGGTCGCGGACCGTGGTTGGCGTCCCCTCAGCGGGCCAGGAAGTGCCAGCCGAGCCACCACCAGAAACCGAACAGGCCGATCCGGCCGACCGGCACCGGGCCCACCTCGTAGCGCATCACGTAGGCGCAGACGTCGGCCAGCGACGGGATCCGGGAGCCCGGGCGGCGGGCGGCCCACTCGACCGCGGCGAAGAGCACCAGGGCGGTGACGAAGCCGCCGATGGCGAGGGCCCGCATCATCGCCGCACCAGCCCCCAGAACGCGGCGAGCCAGGCGAACCAGGCCGCCGAGCGGACCAGTTCGTCCTCCAGCAACGGGTCGGCCAGCCGGGAGAAGGTGGGAAACTCGTCACCGGCGTGCAGGACGAAGGTGACGCCCTCGAAGACGCCGAACACGGCCACCGGGAGCAGCCACCAGACCGTGCCCATGCCGAGCCGGCGGGGCGCCGGCCGCCGGGACACCCGGGCACCCAGGCCCAGCCAGATCAACGCGCCCCCGGTGCCGAGCGTGTAGAGGTTCGCCGAGGCGGAGAACGAGGGCAGTTGCCCGCCGACGAGGGAGAGGCAGATCAGCACCGGCACGGAGACCACGGGGCGGTCCCAGACCCGGGGCTCCGTGACGATGAGCTCGCGCGGGTGATCCATCCCGCAATTCTCCCCGTCCTGGCGGAGCGCGGGAAGACCAACACCCCCCGGAGTCGTCCCTGATCTACGCCTCGATCAACGCCTTGTCCAGCTCGGTGCGGATGCCGGCCATCACGTCCTCGGCGGTGCCGCGACCGGTGAAGCCGGCCGCGAGCCGGTGGCCGCCGCCGCCGAGGGCGACCGCGACGTGGCTCACGTCCACCGCGCCCTTGCTGCGCATCGACACCGCCCACTCCGCCGCGCGGACCTGCTTGACCACGCAGCTCACGTCGGCCTCGGCGGTGCACCGCACCGAGTCGATCAGCGCCTCCAGCACATACGGTCGCTGGTCGTGCCGGGCCAGGTCGTCGAGCGTGGCGTACGTCCAGACGAGGCCGTGGCCACCGGCCGCCGCCGGCTCCAGGCGGGCCCGGCAGAGCACCTCGCCGAACAGCCGCACCGCACCGAAGGGTCGGGTGTCGAAGACCCGGCGGGAGATGTCGCCGGGCCGGATGCCGGTGGCCAGCAACCGGGCCGCCAGCTCGTGCACCGCCGGCGTGGTCGCCTCGAACCGGAACGACCCGGTGTCGGTGGTCAGCGCGACGTAGAGGCATTCGGCGATCGCGGCGTCCAGGGTCGCCCCGAGCCGGTTCAGCAGTTCCTCGGCCACCACCGAGGTGGCCGCCGCCCGGGGGTCGACCAGGTTGATCCCGCCGAACCGGGTGTTGGAGGCGTGGTGGTCGAGCACCAGCGCGGCCCCGGCGGTCTCCAGCCGGTCGACCAGGCCGCCGAGCCGCGACTCGCTCGCCGCGTCGAAGCAGACGACCAGCTCCGGCGCCGGGTCCGCGTCGACCTCCGGGACCAGCAGATCCAGCCCCGGCAGGGCACGGAACGGCTCGGGCACCTCCGGCGGGCCGGGGAAGGTCGCCTGCAACCGGCGTACGCCGAGCTGACGCAACCCCAGCCCGAAGCCGAGCATGCTGCCCAGCGCGTCCCCGTCGGGGTTGACGTGGCAGATCAGCAGGACCCGGGCGTCGTCCGGCAGGCGACGCACCGCCGCGACGGCGGCGGCCCAGTCGGCCTCGGCCGGGCCAGGCCCGGCGGGCCCGACGGTGGGCCCTGTCACGGCCGGTCCGCGCTGCGGGGGGTGTGCTCGTCGTCGGCCCCCTCGTCGGCGGAGTCCCCGTCCTCGTCCTCCTCGTCCACCCGGTACGGCTGGGCCTCGCCCGCGTACCGGGCGCCGGCGGCGAGGCGCTGCACCTCGGCGTCGGCGGTGCGGGCCTGGACCAGCAGGTCGTCGATCTGCTTGACCTGGTCCTGCACGTCGTCGAGGACGAAGGTCAGCGACGGCGAGTGGCGCAGCCCGAGAGCCTTGCCGACCGTGCTGCGCAGCATCCCCTTGGCGCTCTCCAGCGCCGCCGCCGTGCTGGACTGCTCCGCCGTGTCGCCGAGGACGGTGTAGAAGACCGTCGCTTCGCGCAGGTCGGCGGTGATCCGGGCGTCTGTGATAGTGATCATGCCGAGCCGGGGGTCCTTGATCTGGCTCCGCACCACCGACGCGACCAGTTCGCGAACCCGCTCCGCGTGCCGGCGTACCTTGGCCGGATCCGTCATCTTGCCCACCTCCACGGCGTCCCGCTCCCGGTCGGTCCGGGGGCGCGGTACGCCGCCGGAATCCGACCAGCCAACAATTCGAACACTACCTTCGCCGTCGGGTCGACCGCCGGGCACGGGCAGCACCGCCCGACGCCGGTCAGTCGTCGCCGTCGCCGTGCAGGTGGCGACGCACCGACAGCAGCTCGACCTCGGGACGGCCCGCGACGAGGCGCTCGCACGAGTCGAGCACCTCGCGCACGTGCGCGCCCTCCGCGGCCACCACGGCCACGGCAATCTCCGCCCGACCGTGCAGGTCGAGCGCTCCCACCTCGGCGGCCGACACCTCGAAGCGGCGCAGCGCCGCCACGATCGGCCGTACATATGATCTCTTGGCTTTGAGCGACCGGGAGTCGCCCGGCAGCAGCAGGTCGAAGACCGCGGTTCCGGTGAACATCGCCCCGGACGATACCCGCAGTGGCCCCCACATGATCAAGGGGTTTACGCCGTTGCGGGCGTAAACCCCTTGATCACTATGTCGAACGGGTCAGGGGCGCGGCTTCTCCCGCATCTCGAAGGTCTCGATGATGTCGCCGACCTGGACGTTGTTGTACCCGGCCAGGGTCAGACCACACTCGAAGCCCTCGCGGACCTCCGTCGCGTCATCCTTGAACCGCTTGAGCGAGCTGATGGTGAGGCTGTCCGCCACCACCTGCCCGTCCCGAAGCAGCCGCGCCTTGGCGTTGCGGCGCAGGATTCCGGACCGGACGATACAGCCGGAGATGTTGCCGACCTTGGACGAGCGGAAGACGTCGCGGATCTCCGCGCTGCCCAGCTCGACCTCCTCGTACTCCGGCTTGAGCAGCCCCTTGAGCGCGGCGTCGATCTCCTCGATGGCCTGGTAGATGACCGTGTAGTACCGGATCTCCACGCCCTCGCGGTCGGCGATCTCGCGGACCTTGTTGGCGGCCCGCACGTTGAAGCCGATGATCGTGACCGCCTCGGACGAGGCGCTCGCGAGCATGACGTCGCTCTCGGTGATCGCACCCACGCCCCGGTGGATGATCCTGAGCTGGACCTCCTCCGGGATGTCCAGGTTGAACAGGGCGTCCTCGAGGGCCTCCACGGAACCGGAGACGTCGCCCTTGAGCACCAGGTTGAGCGAGGTCTTCTCGCCCTCCTTGAGCTGCTCCATGAGCGTCTCGAGAGTGGCCCGGCCACGGGAGTTGGCGAAGGACGCCGCCCGCCGCCGCGCCTGCCGCTGCTCGGCGATCTGACGCACCGTGCGGTCGTCCGCCGCGGCGAGGAAGGTGTCGCCCGCCCCGGGGACCGCGGTGAGACCGAGCACCAGCACCGGACGGGCCGGACCCGCCTCGGCGACCTGGTTGCCGTTCTCGTCGAGCATCGCCCGGACCCGGCCGTGCGCCCCGCCGGCGACGATGGAGTCGCCCGCCCGCAGGGTGCCCTTCTGCACCAGCACCGTCGCCACCGCACCGCGGCCCTTGTCCAGGTGCGCCTCGATGGCCACACCCTGCGCCGGCCCGTCGATCGGAGCGGTCAGCTCCAGCGACGCGTCGGCGGTGAGCAGGACGGCCTCGAGGAGCTCCTCGATGCCGATGCCCGGCTTCGCGGCCACGTTGACGAACATCGTCTCGCCGCCGTACTCCTCGGCGACCAGGCCGTACTCGGTCAGCTGCTGGCGGACCTTGTCCGGGTTGGCGTCCGGCTTGTCGATCTTGTTGACCGCGACCACGATCGGCACGTCCGCCGCCTTGGCGTGGTTCAACGCCTCGATCGTCTGCGGCATCACGCCGTCGTCGGCCGCGACCACCAGCACCACGATGTCGGTGACCTGGGCACCACGGGCACGCATGGCGGTGAACGCCTCGTGGCCCGGGGTGTCGATGAAGGTCACCGCCCGGTCCACGCCCTCGTGCGGGACGTGCACCTGGTAGGCACCGATGTGCTGGGTGATGCCACCCGCCTCGCCGGCCACGACGTTCGCCTTGCGGATCGCGTCGAGCAGCTTGGTCTTACCGTGGTCGACGTGGCCCATGACGGTCACGACCGGCGCACGGCTGACCAGGCGGTCCTCCGCGACCTCGGCGTCGAGGTCGATGTTGAACTGCGCGAGCAGCTCGCGGTCCTCGTCCTCCGGGCTGACGATCTGCACGTCGAAGCCGAGGTGCTCACCCAGCAGCAGCAGGGTCTCGTCGGAGCACGACTGGGTCGCCGTGACCATCTCGCCCAGGTTGAACATCTCCTGGACCAGCGAACCCGGGTTGGCGTTGATCCTGTCGGCGAAGTCCGACAGCGAGGCGCCACGGGAGAGCCTGACGGCCTGACCCTGACCCCGGGGAGCACCCGAGCTCATGGTCGGGGCCGACAGGTTGTCGAACTCCTGTCTGCGCTGCTTCTTGGACTTGCGGCCACGGGTCGGCCTGCCGCCCGGACGCCCGAAGGCACCCGCGGCACCGCCGCCACGGCCACGGCCGCCACCACCCGGACGACCGCCGCCACCGGCCGGTGCACCCGGGCGGAAACCGCCGCCGGGAGCACCGCCGCCACCACCGGGACCGCCACGGTAGCCACCGCCACCGGCACCGGCACCGCCGCCACCGGGACCGCCGCGGAAGCCACCGCCACCGCCGCCGCCACCGGGACCGCCGCGGAAGCCACCGCCACCGGCACCGCCGCCGGGACGACCCGCGCCACCGCCGCCACCGGGACGACCCGCGCCGGGGCCGCCACCTGGACGACCGGGGCGCTGGCTCGGCATGGAGGCCGGGCTGGGCCGGGGCGGCATGGAGGCCGGACTCGGCCGGGGCGGCATCCCCGCCGGGCTCGGGCGGGGACCGCCACCACCGGCGGCCGGGGGCCGCTGCTGACCGCCCTGGATACCGAACGGGTTGTTACCGGCGCTGCGCGCCGGCGGACGACCGCCCGGACGGGCACCCGGGCCCGGGGCCGGCGCACCGGGGCGACCGGCGGCCGGGGAACCCGGCCGGGGCGGCATCGCACCCGGACCCGTGTTCGGACCCGCACCCGGACCCGTGTTCGGGCGCGGGCCGGGACGGGGACCACCCTCGGTGGGTGGCTCCCGACGGACGTTCTCTCGCTGCTGCTGCCGGGCGGCCTGGGCGGCCTTGACCGCGGCCTCCTGCTCGGCCTTCAGCGCGGCGGCACGCGCCTCGGCGGCCGCCACCTCGATGTCGTGGGCACTCGCCGGCTTGGCGACCGGGGCCACCGGCTGCGACAGGCCGGGAACTGGCCCCTTGGGCTTCGGGCCGGGGGTCGGCGGACCGGGCCGCCGCGGCGGCATCGGCTTCGCCGCGACCCGGGGGGCACCCGGGGACGGGGATGGGGACGGGGACGGAGTCGGGGTCGACGTCGCACTCGGGGCAGCCGCCGGAGGGGCGGACGGCGCCGGCGAACCGGCGGAGGCGACAAATGCGTTACGCAGCCGCCGGGCGACGGGCGCCTCGACGGTGCTGGACGCGGACTTCACGAACTCGCCCATTTCCTTCAACTTGGCGAGAACGGTCTTGCTTTCGACCCCGAGCTCCTTAGCAAGCTCGTGTACGCGGGCCTTACCTGCCACTGCACTCCTCACTCCGAGGTCGTGCGGGCAGCACCCGCAGCAACCTCACTCGTGCACTTGAAGCCTGGTCATTTCAGGGACTTCATCGTGTGCTCATGTCGGTCGTCCTACCTTGCTAGCGACCCTCGCCCGGTCGGGATGACCTGACGTAGTGGTTGGCGCATCGAGATGCTCGGCCAGCTCACCGTGATCGACGACCCCGGTGACCCGCAGCGCACGCCCGAAGGCACGCCGCCGCACCGCCAGCGCGAAGCAGGCCGGATCCGGGTGCATGTTCGCTCCCCGACCCGGCAGCCTGCGAGCCGGATCGGGACGGAGGCTGTGACCAGCCTCGTTGCCGACCGCGACCATTCGCAGCAATTCGTTGGCCGGCGCACGTCGCCGGCAACCCACACAGGTGCGCTCCGGCAGCGCATGTCGTACCACCGGAAGAAGTCTACCCCTAGCTGCCCGAGATCGCTCCGCCCGGCTCCCTGACGTGATCAGCCCCGCCCCGCGCGGACGTGCTGGCCTGCTCCGCATCCGACCGGATGTCGATTCGCCAACCGGTCATCCGGGCAGCAAGACGGGCGTTCTGCCCCTCCCGGCCGATCGCCAGCGAGAGCTGGAAGTCCGGCACGGTCACCCGGGCCGTGCGGGTGGCCAGGTCGACCACCTCGACCCGCAGCGCCTTGGCCGGCGACAGCGCGTTGCCGACGAAGGTGGCCGGGTCGTCCGACCAGTCGATGATGTCGATCTTCTCACCGTGCAGCTCGCTCATCACCGCGCGGACGCGCTGGCCCATCGGGCCGATGCAGGCGCCCTTGGCGTTCACGCCCGGCGTGGTGGAACGCACCGCGATCTTCGTGCGGTAGCCGGCCTCGCGGGCGATGGCGCCGATCTCCACGGTGCCGTCGGCGATCTCCGGGACCTCCAGCGCGAACAGCTTCTTCACCAGCGCCGGGTGGGACCGGGAGAGGGTGATCTGCGGGCCGCGCATCCCCTTGGCGACGTGCACCACGACGCAGCGGATCCGCTCGCCGTGCGTGTACCGCTCGCCGGGGACCTGCTCGGACTGCGGCAGCACGCCCTCCAGCTTGCCGAGGTCGACGCTGACGATGCCCTTCTCGGACCGCGCCTCGTGCGCCTGCACCACGCCGGTGACCAGGTCACCGTCGCGGCCGACGTACTCGCCGAAGTGCACCTCGTCGGTGGCCTCCCGCAACCGCTGGAGGATCACCTGCTTGGCGGTCATGGCCGCGATCCGGCCGAAGTCGTGCGGGGTGTCGTCCCACTCCCGCACCACACTGCCGTCCTCGTCCGTCTCCTGGGCGTAGACCAGGGCCCCGCCGGACTTCCGGTCGATCTCCACCCGGGCGTGCGATTCGGCCCCGTCGGTGTGCCGGTAGGCGGTCAGCAGCGCGGTCTCGATCGCCGCGAGGATCGTGTCGAACGGGATCTCCCGCTCGCGCTCGAGTGCGCGCAGCGCCGCGAGGTCGATGTTCACCTCTCCTCGTCCTCCACATCATCTTCGTCGTCGATGTCGTCAATGTCCTCGTTGTCGCCGAGCTCGTCGTCGCCCACCTCGTCGAGGCGGTTGAACTCGACCTGAACCCGGCCGGGGCCGAGCTCGGCATGGCGGAACTCCGCGCGGCCCGAATCGGTCTCCAGCACCACGCGCTCGTCGTCGGCCTCGACCACCCGGCCGGTGACCTGGCGGTCGCCGCCGGACTGCTCGGGCAGCGTGCCCCGGGCGGTCACCTTCACCAGCCGGCCGACGTTACGCCGCCAGTGCCGGGGCAGGGTGAGCGGGCGGTCCACCCCGGGGGAGCTGACCTCCAGCTGGTACTCGCCGGCCAGGATGTCGCCGCCGGCCTCCTCGGCCGCGTCGAGCGCGGCGGAGACGGCCCGGGAGACGTCCGCCACCGCGTCCAGGCTGATCCCGCCGTCGGCGTCCACGATCACCCGCACCACGTGCCGGCGGCCGGCCGGGGAGACGGAGAGGTCCTCCAGGTCGCACCCGACCTCGTTGACGACCGGCTCGATCACCGCGCGCAACCGGGCTCGCCGGGCCGCGAGGTCGCCCCGGGGAGGGCTGCCGACGCGGTCACCGCTCCGGGGGCCGTCGGCGCGCCGGGGTCTCCCCGTCGGTCCCGTCGACCTGGTGGCACGGCCACGCTGCGTCATCTGGCGCACCCTCTCGTGATCGACGGTGCCCGGTCGGGCACCATGCCGGCGCACCACCGGAGCGAAGCGCCGGTGGTGCGCAGAGCGTAACGCGCCCACCGCGCGGCGGGCCGGGCGGCGCACCGACGCCGGTCGCCCACGTCCGTGCTCGAATGGTGTTGACTTGCCCGGTGGCGAAGGGCAGAACGACACGGCACGACCCGGCACAGGGACATTCCCGGCGAAAGCTGCTGCGGGTCGGCGCGCTGCTGACACTCGGTGGTGCCGTCGCACCGCTGACCGGCTGTGATCTTTTCGACGGCGACGAGCCGGACCCGGCCCCCGACCCGCTCGAACCCCTCGCCGCCGAGGCGCGCGAGCTGGCCGCCCGGCACCGCGCCGCGCTGGCCGCCGACCCCGGCCTGGCCAAGAGGCTCACCCCGATCGCCGAGGCACACGAGGCACACGCCGCCGAACTGGCGAAGCTGTTCGGCCGCCCGGCGTCCGCGTCCCCGGGCGCGCCGTCGGCCGGGGCCAGCGCCGGCGGCGACCGGACGGCCACGCTCGCCGGCCTGCGTCAGGCGGAGCAGAACGGGCGCGAGTCGGCCGCGAAGCTCTGCGCCGGGGCGCCGGCCGAGCGGGCCGCGCTGCTCGGCTCGATCGCCGCCGCCCGGGCCACCCACGTGGAGGCGCTGAAGTGATCCGTCGACAGACACCGTCCGGGCCGGCCCAGGCGCTGGCCGACGCGCTCGCCGCCGAGTACGCCGCGGTCTACGCGTACGCGCCGATCGGGGTCCGGCTCACCGACGCCGCCCGCACGGCCGCCCGCAAGGCCGAGGGGGCGCACCGGGCCCGGCGCGACGCGCTGGTGCTCCAGCTCAGCGCGGCCGGCGACCCGGTCCCCGCCGACAAGGCCGGGTACGCGCTGCCCTTCCCGGTCACCGACGCGGCCAGCGCGCTGCGGCTGGCGGTCGAGGTGGAGGAGCGCACCGCCGCGTTCTGGCGGGCGGCGCTGCCGCACACCACCGGCGCGGACCGCAATCGGGCCCTCGCGGCGCTGACCGACTGCGCGGTGCGGGCCACCCGCTGGCGACGCACCGCAGGGGTGACTCCGGTCACCGTCGCGTTCCCCGGTCGGCCCGACTGACCGGCCCCGGAGCGGTTCGCCGCTCGCCGGGCAGCCGCCGCCCGCCGCCCCCGGTTGCGGGTGGCATACCAGGTATGCATACTCCGGACCATGTCCATCCGTCACGGCCTGCTCGCGCTGCTCGAACGCGGCCAGATGTACGGCTACCAGCTCCGGGCCGCGTTCGAGGAGTCGACCGGCTCGACGTGGCCGCTGAACATCGGGCAGGTCTACACCACCCTGTCCCGGCTGGAACGGGACGGGCTGGTGCGCCCGCTGCCGGAGCACGAGGGCGGGCAGCGGCCGTACGAGATCACCGACGCCGGGCGGGCGGACCTGGCGCTGTGGTTCGCGACCCCGCTCAGCCGGACCGACCGCCCCCGCGACGAACTGGCCATCAAGCTGGCCCTCGCGCTGACCACCCCGGGCGTGGACGTGCGATCGGTGGTGCAGACCCAACGCACCGCCACCATGCGGACCCTGCAGGAGTTGACCCGGTTGAAGTACGCCAGCGACCGCCCCGAGGACCTGCCCTGGCGGCTGGTGCTGGACGCGATGGTGTTCCAGGCCGAGGCGGAGGTCCGCTGGCTGGACCACTGCGAGACGAGCCTCGTGCGGTACCGGCCGGCACCGCGGCCCGACGGCCGGGCGGGGGAGGTCGGTCGGCCGACGGACGCGGCTGGTCGGGACGGCGAGGAGGCACGGCGGTGAGCGGACCGGACGACGCGCCGGGGACCGGCCCCACCGCGCCCGGAGCGGCGGTGCTCGACCTGCGCGACGTCCACCGCACCCACGGCAGCGGCGAGGCCACCGTGCACGCCCTACGCGGGGTCAACCTCACCGTCGGCACCGGCGAGTTGGTCGCGGTGATGGGGCCCTCCGGCTCCGGCAAGTCCACCCTGCTCGCCCTGGCCGGCGGGCTCGACGGGCCGACCGCGGGCGAGATCCTCGTCGAGGGGCAGCCGTTGGGCGCGCTCGACCGCCGCGCGCTGGCCCGGGTGCGCCGCCGGCGGATCGGCTACATCTTCCAGAACCTCAACCTGCTGGGCAGCCTCACCGCCGCCGAGAACGTCGCGCTCCCCCTCGAACTGGACGGCGTCGGCGTACGCCAGGCGCGGCGGGCTGCCCGGGTCGCGCTCGACGAGGTGGGGCTGACCGAGCTGGGCGGGCGCTTCCCGGACCAGTTGTCCGGCGGGCAGCAGCAGCGGGTGGCCATCGCCCGGGCCCTGGTCGGCGAGCGTCGGCTCGTCCTCGCCGACGAGCCGACCGGCGCGCTCGACTCGCAGACCGGCGAGGCGGTGCTGCGCCTGCTGCGCCGCCGGGTCGACGCGGGTGCCGCCGCCGTGCTGGTCACCCACGAGGCCCGGCACGCCGCCTGGGCCGACCGGGTGGTGTTCCTGCGCGACGGGGTCATGGTGGACTCGACGGCGCCGCTGGGCGGCGTCGAGCAGCTCCTGGCCGGCAGCGGTCGGTGAGCCCGAAGCGGGCAACCATCGTCCCGTCGCGGCGGGACCGACGCCCGGCCGACGTGCCGCCGCCGGCCCCGGCGGGCGAGATCGACGGCGGTCCCCGGCAGCGGCGGATCGTGGCGGCGCTGCGCTCCTGGCGGACTGCGCTGCGCATCGCGCGGCGGGAGGCCGGGCGGGCCCGGGGTCGCACCGCGCTGGTGCTCGCGATGATCACCCTGCCCGTGCTGGCGCTGACCTTCGCCGCCGTCAGCTACGACATGTCCCAGCTGACCCGGGCCGAGCGGATCGACCGTCAGCTCGGCACCGCCGACGCGGAGCTGCACTGGCTGGCGGACGGCCCGCTGGTGCAGGACGCCTGGGGCGACACCAGCCATCCTCGCGAGGGCATCCGGCACCGGAGCCGGCCGGTCACCGCCGCCGAACTGACCGCCCAGCTCCCGGCCGGCAGCCGGGTCCGCGAGGTGCAGTGGTGGGTGACGTTCGAGGCGCGCGTCGGCAACCGGCGCGAGCCGTTCGACGGCCGGCAGCTCGACCTCACCGACCCGCTGCTGCGCGGGCAGGCCCGACAGCTCGCCGGCCGCCCGCCGACGGCCGCCGACGAGATCGGGCTGAACCGGGCGGCGCTGCGCCGGCTGCACGTCCGGCCCGGCGACAGGGTCACCCCGGCCGACGGCTCGGGCGACCGGACCGTGGTCGGGGTGGTGGAGTTCCCCGACAGCCTGGGCCCCATGGTGACCCTGCCACCGACGGCCCCCACGCCGGTCGAGTCGCAGGGCGAGACGAGGTGGCTCGCCGACCTGCCGGACGGCGTCGACCCCGGCCTGACCGACCGGCTCAACGCGCGCGGGATCACGGTGGTCGCCCGTACCCCGGCGCCCCATCCCGGCGTCGACGCCGGGATGCTCACCGCTTCGGTGAGCGCCGAGGACGCCAGCAACGCGGTGCTGATCGGCGGCCTCGGCCTGCTGGAGGTCGTGCTCCTGGTGGGGCCGGCGTTCGCCGTCGGGGTGCGCCGCCGGCGCCGGGATCTCGCCCTGGTCGCCGTGGCCGGCGGGGACGCCGCCCACCTGCGCCGCATCGTGCTGGCCGACGGGGTGGTGCTGGGCTGCGCCGGGGCCGCCGCCGGGCTGGCGCTGGGCGTCGTCGCCGCGATCGCCGCCCGGCCCCTGACGGAGGAGTACCTCTTCCAGGAGCGCTTCGGGGCGTACCGGATCTTTCCGGCCGCGCTGGCGGCGATCGCCACGGTCGCGGTGCTGGCCGGGGTGCTCGCGGCGCTGGCGCCGGCCTGGACCGCCGCCCGCCAGGACGTGGTGGCCGGGCTGGCGGGCCGGCGCACCTCGCCCCCGCACCGGCGGCGCTGGCCGCTGCTCGGGGCGGCGCTGACCGTCGGCGGCGCGGCGGTGGCCGCGCTGGGCGCCGCCCGCAGCGTCACGCCGGTGCTCTTCGCCGGCCTGGTCCTCGGCGAGCTGGGGCTGGTCTTCGCCACCCCGACGCTGGTCGGGTTGCTCGCCCGGGCCGGCCGGTGGCTGCCACTGGCCCCCCGCGTCGCGCTGCGGGACGCGAGCCGCAACCGCGCCTCGGCCGCCCCGGCCATCTCGGCGGTGATGGCCGCGGTCGCCGGCAGCGTCGCCCTCGGCGTGTACGTGGCCAGCGACGACGCGCGGACGACGGCCACCTACCGGCCGGGCCTGCCGTACGGCCACGTCCTGGTCGTCGGCTCCGACGCCGCGACCGGGCCGCTGCCGCCGGTGGCCCGGGTCGCCGAGGTAGCGGCCGCCGAGCTGCCGCCCAGCGGGGTGACCCGGATCGACACCCCGGCCTGCACCGCGCCCGCCACCCCCGCCACCACCACCGTGGAGGACTGGTGCGAGGTCCAGGCGGAGCTGCCACCCGGACAGATCTGCCCGTACGAGACGGGGCAGCTCCAGGACGCCGCCGAACGGCTGCGCCTCCGGGCCGACCCACGCTGCGTCGAGTGGTTCTCGGGCGGATACAACGGCTACTCGCTGTCGTCGGTGGTGGACGATGGCGACGCGTTGGCCGCGCTCACCGGCGCCGCCCCGCAGGAGATCACCGCCGCCCGCCGGGTGCTGCGGGCCGGCGGCGCAGTGGTGACCGACCCGCGCTACGTCCTCGACGGCCGGGTCACCCTGACTGCGACGCGGACACGCGACGAACCGCAGTCGACGGAGACCATCCGGGCCACCGTGCCCGGGTACGTGCTGCGCGGCGAGACCGGGGTGGACCAGCTCGTGCTGTCCCACGCCGCCGCCGCCCGGGTCGGGCTCGCCGCGCACCAGGTCGGCTATGTCCTGGCCACCGACGCGGTGCCGACCCCCGACCAGCAGGACCGCTTCGACGCCGAGCTGCGGCACCTCGCCCCGCTGCGGGTGGTTGTCGAGCGCGGACGCCCCGACACCGACCAGCGGCCGATCCTGCTGCTGCTGGCCATCGTCTCCGGCCTGATCACCGTCGGCGCGGCGGCCGTCGCCACCGGCCTCGCCGCGGCCGAGGGACGGGCCGACCTGTCCACCCTGGCGGCAGTGGGCGCCAGCCCCCGGGTACGCCGGGTGCTGTCGCTCTGCCAGGCAGGGGTGATCGCCGGGCTCGGCTCGGCCCTGGGCATCGCGGCCGGGCTGGGCACCGCCGTGATCATCCTGGCCGCCACGAACCGCCGGTACGCCGACGCCTGGCCGGTGGAGGAGCCGTACCCGGTCGTGGTGCCCTGGCTCACCCTGGGGGTGCTGGTGGTGGTGCCGCTGGTGGCGATGCTCGGCGCGGGCCTGTTCACCCGGTCCCGGCTGGCCGTCGAGCGCCGCCTCGACTGACGGCCGGGACGGCGTTCGGACTGACGGCCGGGACGTTCCCGCGCCCAGCTCGGGCCTGGGGGTGCCGCCCCGGGCCGGGGGCGGCAGACTGGTCGCGTGTCCGCTCTCGGAACCCTCACCCGTCGCTTCGGCCACCACCGCTGGTTCGGCACGGCGGCCCGGCTGCTCGTCCCCGCCGACCGGGTGATCGGCCGGCTCACCCGGGGCCGGGTGGTCGCGCTCGGCCTGATCCCCTCGCTCGTCATCACCACCACCGGCCGCCGCTCCGGCCTGCCGCGCAGCAACCCCCTGCTGTACGTCCCCGACGGCGACGCCTACGTGGTGATCGGCTCCAACTGGGGGCAGCAGCACCAGCCCGGCTGGGCGATGAACCTGCTCACGCACCCCGAGGCGGAGGTGGACGTCAAGGGCCGGCGGGTGGCGGTCCGGGCCGAGGCGGCCAGTGGCGCGGAACGCGACCGGCTCTGGACGCTGCTGGTCACCGAGTGGCCGGCGTACCAGACGTACGTCGAGCGGGCCGGCGGGCGGGAGATCCGCATCTTCCGGCTGGTGCCGGCCGGGCGCGGCGGTCCGGGCGGCGTCGGCGACCGGTGACTAGGGTGGAGCCGGCGTCCCGGCGGCCCTCCCGGCGGCCGGTCCGGCGGGCAGTCGGCGAGGCAGAGGTGGTTCGTGGACCCGTACCAGGACGATCCCCGATGGTCGGTGGCGGAACGGGTCGCGGACGCGGCGAGGCGGCGCTTCCCGGCCGACGTCCTCGCGGTCGCGGTGCACGGCCCGCTGGCCCACGGTGACGACGACGGCGGTGGGGACGGCGAGGTCGGGCTGCTGATCGCCACGTACCGGGCCGGCGTGGGCCCGGCCCCGGCGACCCGCCGGGTGGACGGCGTGCTGGTCGACCTGAGCGTCGCCGCCGCCGACGAGCATCTCCGCCGGGCTCGGGCGATCACCGCGCTGTGGCCGCTCACCGCGGACCGGTACGTCACCACCCGGCCGGTGCACGACCCGACCGGCTGGCTGCCGGCACTGCGCGACGAGCACCTGGCCCGGCTGGCCCGGGCCAGGCCGGCGGAGTTCACCGAACCCGCCCGGCAGGCGTGGTACCGGGGCTGCGCCGCGCACTCCCGGGCCGCCCGGCTCGCCGGGTGGTACGAGACGGACCAGGCGCTGCTGATGCTCGGCGAGGCCCGGCTGGCCGCGGCCACCGTGAACGGGCTGCTCAGCCGCACCTACTTCCGCGACCCGGGGGACGCGATCCGGCGTACCGGCCTGGCCGGGGCGGACATGACCGAGGTCGGCGCGATGCTGGCCCGGCAGGCCGAGGAGCTGACCGCCCGGGGCCAGCCCGTCGACGGCACCATCGACGACCTGTTCGCCGGCTGACCCGCGCCCTCGGGCCGCCCGCGCGGGTGGGAGCGGCCTACAGGCCGCCCTGGATGCCGATCAGGGTGCCGATGAAGTACGTCGCGCCGGCCGCCGCCGCGCCGAGCAGGAGCTGCCGCAGGCCGCTGGACCACCAGGGGCGCCTGGTGAACCGGGCCACGACCGCCCCGGCCACGAACAGCCCGAGCCCGCCGACGGCCAGCGCCAACCACAGGCTGGTCGCGCCGAACAGGTACGTCAGCAGCGGGACCAGCGCCCCGACCGAGAAGAACAGGAACGACGAGATCGCCGCCGTCCACGGGCTCGGCTGTTCGTCCGGGTCGACGCCCAACTCCTCCCGGACGTGCACCCGCAGCGCCTCCTCCGGGTTGCGCCGCACCGCCTCGGCGACCTGCGTGGCCAGGTCGCGGGACAGGCCCCGGGCCACCCACGCGTCGGCCAGCTCGCGGGCCTCCGCCTCCGGGTGCCGCTCCAGCTCCCGGCGTTCCTTGGCCACCTCGGCCGCCACCTGCTCGTTGGCCGACCGGACGCTGGTGTACTCGCCGAGGCCCATCGAGATGGCACCGGCGACCAGGCCGGCCGCGCCGGTGAGCACGATGCTGCGCGGCGACACCCCGCCACCGCCGACGCCCGCGATCAGGGCGATGTTGGTGACCAGGCCGTCCATCGCGCCGAAGACGGCCGGCCGCAGCCAGCCGCCGGACACGTCCGCGTGGTGCGCCTCGCGCAGCGCCGCGGGGGTCTCGGTCACGGCAGGGTCAGGATCTCGTGACCGTCCTCCGTCACGAGGATGGTGTGCTCGAACTGGGCCGTCCACCTGCGGTCCTTGGTGACCACCGTCCAGCCGTCGTCCCACATGTCGTACTGGTAGGTGCCGAGGGTGATCATCGGCTCGATGGTGAAGGTCATCCCCGGCTCCATCACGTCCGTGGGGCGGGGGCTGTCGTAGTGCGGCACGTAGAGCCCGCTGTGGAAGGACTCGCCGATGCCGTGGCCGGTGAAGTCGCGGACCACGCCGTAGCCGAACCGCTTGGCGTACGACTCGATGACCCGGCCGATCACGTTGATCTGCCGGCCCGGGACGACCGCCTTGATCCCCCGCATCATCGCCTCGTGGGTCCGCTCGACCAGCAGCCGGGCCTCCTCGCTGACCTCCCCCACGCAGAAGGTCGCGTCGGTGTCGCCGTGCACCCCGTCGAGGTACGCGGTGACGTCGACGTTGATGATGTCGCCGTCGGCCAGGATCGTCGAGTCCGGGATGCCGTGGCAGATCACCTCGTTGAGGCTGGTGCAGCAGGACTTCGGGAAGCCCTTGTAGCCGAGCGTCGACGGGTAGGCCCCGTGGTCGCAGAGGAACTCGTGCACCACCCGGTCGATCTCGTCGGTGGTGACGCCGGGCTTGCAGTGCTCCCCGGCGAGCTGGGTGGCCTGGGCGGCGAGCCGGCTGGCGACCCGCATCTTCTCGATGGTCTCCGGGGTCTGCACGTGCGAGCCGCGCCACTCCTGGGGGCGCTTCTTGCCCACGTACTCAGGTCGGACGATGTGACCCGGCACCGGTCGCATCGGGGAGAGAGTGCCGGGGGTCAGCGGCGCACGGACGGTCATGGCGCAAGCCTATCGCCGGCCCGACTCGCGGCCCGTCGGCGCGGTGCCCGGCGGCGGCGGTGACCTCCACCACGGCGCCGACCGGATGGTTGTTGCCGGGCAACTTCCGCTGTGCCATCGTGTTCTGCGTGGATCAAGAGGGAGCGCCGCCCGTCTTCGCCGCCTGGGCGGAGACCGACGGCGACCACGTCCGCGTGGTGGTCTCCGGCGAGGTGGACATGGCCACGGCCGACACGATGCTCCAGACCGTCCTGCGTGAGCCGGCCGGGCGGGTCACCCTCGACCTGCGGGCGGTCACCTTCTTCGACTCCGCCGCGATCCACGCCGCGGTCCAGCTCTCCCAGCGGTACCCGGACGCGCTGACCGTGCTGCCGTCCCGTCAGGTCCGGCGGGTGCTGGAGATCTCCGGCCTGGCCGACCAGGCCTGGGTCGCGCCGGCCTGAGCCGACAAGCCAGCCCGCCTCACCCTACGAGCCAGCCCGCCCCGCCCTACGGGCCGGGGCGATCAGTCCTTGAGCCGCCGGCGCAGCGTCACCTCGGTCCCCTCGGGTGTCCGGCGCACCGTCAGCTCGCCCAGCGCCTTGATCAGCTCCAGACCCCGGCCACGGAAGCCCGCGCCGGTCGACTCCCGCCACTGCCCGCTGTCCAGGATGGTGGCCACCACGGTGCGGTCGGCGATCGTCACCTCCACGCCGATGGTCGGCTCGGCCGGCTCGACCGGGTGCTCGATGGCGTTGGCGGCGGCCTCCGAGACCGCCACTGTCAGGTCGAACAGGTCGATCTCATCGACCCGGTGGGCGACGAGGAAGTCCTCCAGCCGCCGACGCAGCACGCTGAGTCGGATCGGGTCGGCCGGCAGCCGCAGCGCGAACCGGTTCGGCTCGGTCACCTCCAGCGCGAGAACCGCGACGTCGTCGCGGCGCGGCTGGGAGGCCACCCGCTCGACGACCGCGTCGACCAGGTCGGCGACGTGCCCGACGTGCCCGGTGGCGTCGTCGCGCAACCGCCCGAGGGCGGCGTCGATGCCGAGCTGACGGTCCTCGATCAGGCCGTCGGTGTAGAGCAGCAGCCGGGCCCCGGGGGCCAACTCGTCCTCCACCGTGAGGTACGACGCGGCGGGAATGGCGCCGACCGGTGGCCCGAGCGCGCGGTCGTGCAGGAATCCCACGTCGTCGCCCTGGATCAGCAGGGGGGACGGATGCCCGGCGCTGGCGTAGCGCAGCCGCCCGGTGCGGGGGGAGAACTGGAGGCAGACCACCGTCGCGAAGGAGGACTGCTCGGTCGAGCCGACCAGCCGGTTGAGCCGGGTCAGCGACTTGCCCGGGTCGTAGCCCTCCAGGACGTACGCCCGCAGCGCGTTGCGGAGCTGGCCCATCGCGGCGGCGGCCCGGACGCCCTTGCCGACCACGTCGCCGATGACCAGGACGAGTTCGTCGTCGTCGAGCTCGACGACGTCGTACCAGTCGCCGCCGACCTCCACGTCGGCGCTGCCGGGCAGGTAGCAGCTGGCCATCACCGCGCCGGGCAGCCGGGGCAGGGTACGGGGCAGCAGGCTGTGCTGGAGGGTGGTGGCGATGCGATGCTCGGCCTCGTAGAGCTGGGCGTTCTCCAGCCGTACGCCGATCAGCCGGGCGAGCTGGGTCAACGCGGCCTGGGCGGTGTCGGTGGCGTCCTCCCCGCGCCCCCAGACCCGCAGCTCGCCGAGCTGCTCCCCGGCGGTGCCGGTCAGCGGCAGCACGATGGACGGTTCGGCGGCGGCCGTGCCGCCGCCGTCGGCCTCGGAGCGGGCCCCGGTAGCGGTGACCACCACCCGGGCGGCCTCGGCGAGGCCGAGCGCGTGCCGGGCGGCCACCTGGAGCACCTCGGCGGTGGTGCGGGCGGTGTTCACCGCTACGGCGGCGTCGGCCAGCGCGCGCAGCCGCCGGATGATCTGCCCGCGAAGCTGGCCCAGCTCGACGTTCGCCCGGACCCGGGCGATCAGCTCCTCGCTGGAGAACGGCTTGGTCAGGTAGTCGTCCGCGCCGACCGACAGGCCGGCGACCGCCTCGGCCGAGCCGGCCCGGGCGGAGAGCAACACGATCGGCACATGCCGGGTACGCGGTTCCGCGCGCAGCGCGGTGACCAGGCCGAACCCGTCCAGCCGGGGCATCATCACGTCGGTCAGCACCAGGTCGAACGGGGACTGCACGGCCTGGCGCAGCGCCTCGACGCCGTCCGGCACGGCCACCACCTCCCAGGACGGGGAGAGCAGCCGGGCGACGTGCTCGCGCAGGTCGGCGTTGTCGTCGGCGAACAGGATGCGGCCGGCCGGCACCCGGCCGGCGGGCACGGCCGACGAGGTGACCGGGGCCGCATCGGCCCACAGCGCGTTCTCGGCGGCGAAGAGCCGGGCCTGCGCCAGCTCGGCAGGGGCGGAAGGGGCCGCCGGGACGCCGGTCGGGACCCGGTCGGCGGGCAGGTGGGCGGAGCCGAACGGGAGGGTCACGGCGAAGGTGCTGCCCGCACCGACCCGGCTGTGTGCCTCCACCCGCCCGCCATGCATCTCCACCAGCTCGCGGACCAGGGCGAGCCCGATCCCGGTGCCCTCGTGGGTGCGGGAGCGGACGCCGGGAACCCGGTGGAACCGCTCGAAGACACGCGAGAGTTCCTCGGGGGGAATCCCGACGCCGGTGTCGGTGACCTCCAGCCGGGCCGCGCCGTCGACCGCCCGGATCCGGACCCGGACCTCGCCGTAGAAGGTGAACTTCACCGCGTTGGCGACCAGGTTGAGGACGATCTTCTCCCACATGTCCCGGTCGACGAAGACCGGACCGGGCAGCGGCGGACAGTCGACCGCCAGGCGCAGGCCGACGCGTTCGGCGGCCGAGCGGAAGGTGCTGGCCAGCCGGGAGGTGTAGTCGGCCAGGTCGGTGGGCTCGTAGTGTGCGGCGAGCCGGCCGGACTCCAGCCGGGAGAAGTCCAGCACCGTGTTGACCAGCTTGAGCAGGCGCAGCGCGTTGCGGTGCATCATGGTGAGCTGGTCGGTGTAGGGCACCGGCAGCGCCGGGTCGGCGAGCAGGTCCTCCAGGGGCCCCAGCACCAGGGTCAGCGGGGTGCGGAACTCGTGGCTGATGTTGGCGAAGAAGCTGGTCTTGGCCCGGTCCAGCGCGGCCAGCTCGGCGGCCCGGGCCTGTTCCTGCTCGTACGCCCGCTGCCGGCCCACCGTGCGGGAGAGCTGGGCGGCGATCAGGTCGAAGAACGTGCGGTACTCGTCGGTGAGCGGCAGCCGGGCGGACACCCCCACCACGAGGGCCCCCGCGGGCTCGTTGGTGGCGGTGAGCGGCAGCACCAGCGCTTGCCCGGCTACCCCGTCGGGCACCTCCGCGAGCAGGTCGGCGACGTCGACCGTGGCGGCGACCCCGCCGTCGGCGACCCGGCTCAGCACGGCCGTGGCGGTCCCGCCGAGCGGCGGCGCGGCGACCGCCGAGGAGCCGCCGGGGCCGCTGCGCCCGGCGAGGGTGAGCGGGCCAGCGTCGTCACGCAGATAGACCAGGCCGAACGGGACGTCGGCCCGGTACTGGTCCAGCACCCGGGCGGCGGCCGTCGCCAGTTCGCCGGACTGCTCCGCCTCGGCCAGGCCGGCGCCCAGCTCGGCCAGGGCCCGCAGCCGGCGCTCGCCGAGCACCCGGCCGGTGGTTTCGCTCACGATGCAGAAGACCCCGCTGATGCCGCCGTCCGCGTCCCGGATCGGGTCGTAGGAGACGTCGAAGTAGACGTCTTCCAGGAAGCCGTGCCGGTCGAGCACGAAGGGATGGTTCTCGCCCCGGTAGGGCTCGCCGGTCTCCCGGACCGACGCGAGCAGCGGCCCGAGCACGTCCCAGGTCTCCAGCCAGTGCTCCCGGGCGGGCTGGCCGATCGCGTGCGGGTGCTTGGCGCCGATGGTCGGCAGGTAGGCGTCGTTGTAGAAGGCGCGGTGCTCCGGCCCCCAGAACATCACGATCTGCGCCCGGGAGGAGAGCATCGTGGCGACCGCGTGGCACATCGCCGCCGGCCAGCCGGCCGGGGAGCCGAGCGGACTGGTCGTCCAGTCGAACCCGCCCAGCCGCTCCCCCATCTCGCCGCCGGCGGCGAACGCGGCCGTGAGCAGCGGCGGGATCGCCTCATCGACGTTCCCGACGGACGGGCGCAGCCCGTCCTCGCCCCCCTGGGCCGAGCTCATACACCCTCCCGCAACGGCTGTTCCCCCCGAGGACCGCATGATCGTCCCCTGCCGACCACATGATCGCCGCCGTGCCCCGACTTCTACCCAGACGGACCAGCAACGTAACGCATCCGCCCGGCGCGACGCTGGTAACCCGGGTCTCACCACACGTCACCGCCGGCCGCCGGCGGGAATCGGTGCGGAGGGCAGCCACCGCCGGCCGGCGGAACAGCGGGAACGGCCTGCGTATGGCGGACTGCGTCAGAAGACCGGGAGGCCGTCGATGCTCGCGGCGTTCTTCGTGGCCCGGTAGGTGACCAGGTCATCGGTGGTGCGCCGAGAGTGTGACCTGACTAACAGGTCCCGGTCACCCTGATAGTCCATCAGGGGCACCGCGTACCCGCAGGAGTCGCTGACCCGGTCGACGTCGACCGTGATCACCGCGCGGGCGGAGTGCAGATCCGGCGGGTCGGGGAAGTCGCCGAGCCGGTCGGCGAAGCCGGCGTCCTCCACCGTCACCGCCGTGCCCCGCCCGTGCAGCCGGACGATGTTCGGCGGGCCCGTGAAGGCGCAGAACATCAGCGTTATCCGGCCGTTCTGCCGCAGGTGGGCGATGGTCTCCGCGCCGCTGCCGTGGAAGTCGAGCCAGGCCACCCGGTGCGGGCCGAGGATGACGAAGGTGCCGCGCATCCCCTTCGGCGAGAGGTTGACGTGCCCGTCGACGCCGGAGGGCGCGGTGGCCACGAAGAAGACGGCCTGCTCCTCGATGAAGTCGCGCAGCCGCCCGTCGATGGCCGGATAGACCTTCCCCATGCCGCCATCCTCGCACCACCTACCGAAAAGTGGGATGGCCCTCCCGCCAGTCGGAACGCCCGGACCAGGGTGGTCACCCGACCCCGATCAGCGGCCGGGTCACAGCGGGGTGACGTACGCGCCGGTGATCCCCCCGTCGACGACGAACTGCGCGGCGGTCATGAACGACGAGTCGTCGCTGGCCAGGAAGGCCACCGCTGCGGCGATCTCCTCCGGCTGGCCGAACCGCCCCATCGGCACGTGCACCAGCCTGCGGGCCGCCCGCTCCGGGTCGGCGGCGAACAGCTCCAACAGCAGTGGGGTGGCCACCGGGCCGGGGCACAGCGCGTTGACCCGGATGCCCTCCCGGGCGAACTGCACGCCCAACTCCCGGGTCATCGCCAGCACCCCGCCCTTGCTCGCCGTGTACGCGATCTGCGAGGTGGCCGCCCCCATCAGCGCCACGAACGACGCCGTGTTGATGATCGACCCCTTGCCCTGCCGGCGCATGTGCGGGATGACGTACTTGCAGCACAGGTAGACGCTGGTCGTGTTGACCCGCAGCACCCGCTCCCAGGCGTCCAGGCCGGTCTCCAGGATCGAGTCGTCCTCCGGCGGGGAGATGCCGGCGTTGTTGAACGCCACGTCCACCCGGCCGTGCCGGTCGGCCACCCCGTCGAACAGCTCCCGCACCGCCGTATCGTCGGCCACGTCGCAGGCGACGAACTCCCCGCCGACCTCCTCGGCGGCCCTCCCGCCCGCCGCCGCGTCGATGTCGACGCAGACCACCCGCGCCCCCTCGGCGGCGAACCGCCGCACCGTGGCCAACCCGATCCCGCTGCCCGCCCCGGTGACCACCGCGACGCGCCCCTCCAACCGACCCTGCACCTTGTCACTCCTCCGTGGCGATGAAGACGTTCTTGACGTCGGTGAAGGCGTGCAACGCGTCCGGGCCCAACTCGCGGCCGAGCCCGGAGCGCTTCATCCCACCGAACGGGGTCCAGTACCGCACCGACGAGTGCGAGTTGACGCTCAGGTTGCCCGCCTCCACCGCCCGGGCCACCCGGATCGCCCGGCCCACGTCCCGGGTCCAGACCGAGCCGGACAGGCCGTACTCGGTGTCGTTGGCCAGCCGGACCGCGTCCGCCTCGTCGTCGAACGGAAGCACCGACACCACCGGGCCGAAGACCTCCTCCCGCCAGTGCCGGTCGGCCGGCGAGTCGGCGAGCAGCACCGTCGGGGCGTACCAGAAGCCGGGGCCCTCCGGGCAGGAGCCGGTGAACGCGACCTTCGCCCCGTCGACGTACCCGGCGACCCGGTCGCGCTGGCCGGCGGAGATCAGCGGGCCCATCTCGGCGGTGTCGAGCGCCGGATCCTCCACCCGGAAGCCCCGCACCGCCGGCTCCAGCAGCTCCAGGAACCGGTCGTACACCGGGCGCTCGACCAGGATCCGGGACCGGGCGCAGCAGTCCTGGCCGGCGTTGTCGAAGACCGCGTACGGCGCGGTGGCCGCAGCCTTGGCCAGGTCGGCGTCGGCGAAGACCACGTTCGCGCTCTTGCCGCCCAGCTCCAGGGTCACCCGTTTCACCTGGGCGGCGCAGCCGGCCATGATCCGGGTGCCGACCTCGGTGGAGCCGGTGAAGCACACCTTGCGTACGGCCGGGTGGGTGACGAACCGCTCCCCCACCACCGGCCCTTCGCCGGGCAACACGGTGAACACGTCGTCGGGCAGCCCGGCCTCGCGGCCCAGCTCGGCCAGGCGCAGCGCGGTCAGCGGGGTCAGCTCGGCCGGCTTGAGCAGCACCGTGTTGCCGGCGGCGAGCGCCGGGGCGAAGCCCCACGCGGCGATCGGCATCGGGAAGTTCCACGGCACGATCACCCCGACCACGCCCAGCGGCTCGTGGAAGGTGACGTCCAACCCGCCCGGCACGGGAATCTGTTGGCCGGTCAGCCGCTCGGGCGCGCCCGCGTAGTAGTCGAGCACGTCCCGGACGTTGCCCGCCTCCCACCGCGCGTTGCCGATGGTGTGCCCGGAGTTGCGCACCTCCAGCGAGGCCAACTCCTCCAGGTGCGCGTCCACCAGCCCGGCGAACCGACGCAACACCCGCGCCCGGTCCCCCGGCGCCACCTTCCGCCACCCCTCGAACGCCCGCTGCGCCCGCCCCACGGCCGCGTCGACCTCCGCCAGCGAGGTGGCCGCCGCCTCCCCCACCACAACCCCGCTAGCGGGATTAACCACCTGCGTCACGCCCCCACCACCCTCCCTCTCCCGTTTCTTCCCACTCCCACTCCCCCGCCACTCCCTGCTCCCCACTCCCCCGCCACTCCCTGCTCCCCACTCCCCACTCCCGCTCCCCGCGCCCCCGTCCTCGCCCGCGCCCCGCGCTCCGGGCCCGCGTCCTCGCCCCACTTCCCTCGCCCGCCGCCCCCTCGCCCGTTCCCCGTTCCCCGCCGCCCGCTCCCCGCCGCCCGCCGCCCGCCGCCCGCCGCCCGCCGCCCGCGATCATGGACTTCCGGCCCCGACGAATGCCACATAAGCCCGATATCAAGGGCCCAAAGTGCAAGATCGCGGAAGGGACGGGGGCGAGGGCCCGAAGTGCAAGATCGCGGTGGGGGTGGGGGTGGGGGTAAGGCCCGGAGTGCAAGATCGCGGGGTTAGAGGCGTTCGAAGCCACGGGTCAGTTCCCAGTCCGTTACCGCGGCGTCGAAGGCGGTCAGCTCCACGCGCGCCTGGTTGGCGTAGTGGGCGTGGACCTCGTCGCCGAAGACGGCTCTCGCGATCGTCGAGGACTCCCACAGGGACAGGGCGTCGCGCAGGGTGGCCGGCACCCGCTCGGCGGCCGGGTCGTCGTACGCGTTGCCGGTGCACTCCGCGCCCAACTCCAGCTCACGTTCGATGCCGTGCACCGCGCCGGCCACCAGCGCGGCGATCGCCAGGTACGGGTTGACGTCCGCGCCGGGCACCCGGTTCTCCACCCGCATCCCCTCGCCGTGGCCGACCAGCCGCAGCGCGCAGGTGCGGTTGTCGGTGCCCCAGCGCAGCGCGGTCGGGGCGAACGAGCCGGGCTGGTACCGCTTGTACGAGTTGATGTTCGGGGCGAACAGCAGGCTGAACTCGCGCATGGTGTCCAGCAGCCCGGCCAGCACCCGCTGCCCGGTGACGCTGAGGTGCGCCGGGCCCTCGCCGAGCATGGCGGAGCGGCCGTCGGCGTCGCGCAGCGAGAAGTGGATGTGGCAGGAGTTGCCCTCCCGGGCGTTCGGCTTGGCCATGAAGGTGATCGACATGCCCTCCTGGGCGGCGATCTCCTTCGCCCCGTTCTTGTAGATCACGTGATGGTCGGCGCAGGCCACCGCCTCGTCATAGCGGAAGGCGATCTCGTGCTGGCCGAGGTTGCACTCGCCCTTGGCGCTCTCCGGGGTCAGGCCCGCGCCGGCCATCTCGGTGCGGATGCGGCGCAGCAGCGGCTCGACCCGGGCGGTGCCGAGGAGCGAGTAGTCCACGTTGTACTGGTTCGCCGGGGTCAGCTCGCGGTAGCCGCGCCGCCAGGCGTCCTCGTACGAGTCGCGGTAGAGGACGAACTCCAGCTCGGTGCCGGCGTACGCGGTCAGCCCGTGTGCGGCGAGCCGGTCGAGCTGGCGGCGCAGGATCTGCCGGGGCGAGGCGACCACCGGCCCGGACCCGTCCGGCCACGCCAGGTCGGCCAGCAGCATCGCCGTCCCCGGTTGCCACGGCACCCGGCGCAGCGTATCCATGTCGGGCACCATGGCGAGGTCGCCGTAGCCGCGCTCCCAGCTCGACATCGCGTACCCGTCGACGGTGTTCATGTCGACGTCCACGGCGAGCAGGTAGTCGCAACCCTCGCTGCCGTTCTCGACCACCTGGTCGAGGAAGAACGGCGCGTGGAACCGCTTGCCCTGCAACCGCCCCTGCATGTCGACCAGCGCCAGCACCACCGTGTCGAGCTTGCCGGCGGCGACGGCGGCCCGTAACTCTTCGAGGGACAGGGGTGCTTTGCTCATGCGCGGGCCTCCATCACCAAGGTCTACTGCCTGACCGGATCACCGTCAATGCCCCGCCGCGTTGCGCCGGCAAACACCGCGGCTGTTCACCCGTTGCGGTCCCGGCCGTACACCAGGGCGGCGAGCAACCGGGTGAGTTGCTCGCGTTCCGGCGGGGTCAGGGGTGCGAGAACCTCGTCCTCCACGTCGGCGAGCAACCCGTCCAGGCGGCGGAGCTGACGGCGGCCCGGCGCGGTGAGGGTGACGACGTTGCGGCGGCGGTCGGCGGGATCGGGCGCGCGTTCCACCAGTCCCCGGTCGGCCAACTCGTTGAGCACCGCGACCAGGTCGCTGCGGTAGATGCCGGTGTGGCTGCTCAGCTCCGCCTGGCTCGCGGGGCCGGCTTCGTCCAGGGCCGCGAGCACCGCGTAGTGCCACTTGCGGGCATCGGCGCGGGCCAGTTCCTCGTTCACCCGACGGTCCGAGTGGATGGCCGCCAGGGACAGCAGCCGGGTCGGCAGGTTGCGCAGCCGCGCGGGGGCGACCCGCCGGTCGGCGGCGCGCGTCGGCTCGGGCCCACTGTCACTCATGCCACGAGCGTACCCCTTGCGTTAGTCAGACTAACGAATTAGCTTCGGCGAGCAGAACCGTTAGTGAGACAAACGATTGAGGGGCCCCGCCATGCCGGTGACGACCGTCCTGGACTCGACGATGTACCACGAGGAGACCGGCAGCGGCCCGGCCTTCGTGTTCCTGCACGGCAACCCCGGCTCGTCCCGGCTGTGGCGCAACGTGCTGCCGGCGCTCGACCTGCCCGCCCGGCTGCTCGCCCCCGACCTGATCGGCATGGGCCGCTCCGGCAAGCCCGACCTGCCGTACCGCTTCGCCGACCACGCCCGCTACCTCGACGCCTGGTTCGACCGGCTGGGCCTGGACGATGCGGTGCTCGTCGGCCACGACTGGGGCGGCGCGCTCGCCTTCGACCGGGCCGCCCGGCACCCCGACCGGGTGCGCGGCGTGGCCTTCCTGGAGACGATCCTGCGGCCGATGTCCTGGGCCGAGCTGGGCGAGGGGCCCCGGGCGCGCGCCGAGGCCATGCGCGGGCCACAGGGCGAGGCCCTGGTGCTCGACAGCGACTTCTTCCTGGACTCGGCCTACACGGGCGGGGTGCTGCACCCGCTGACCGAGGCGGACCTGAACGCCTACCGAGCGCCCTACCCGACCCGGGAGAGCCGCCGCCCGCTGCTGGAGTGGGCCCGCTCACTGCCACTCGACGGCGAGCCGGCCGACGTCGCCGAGCGGGTGGCCGCGTACGGGGACTGGCTGGCCACGAGCGACGTACCGAAGCTGCTGCTCACCTTCGACTCCTCGCCCACCCTGCTGATCGGCCCCGAACAGGCCGACTGGTGCGCGGCGCACCTGGCGGCCCTGGAGACGGAGCACTGCGGCCCGGCCGGCCACCACGCGCCCGAGGACCGGCCCGACGCCATCGCCTCCGCGATCACCCGGTGGGCACGACGGCACGCCCTGGGGGGCGACCTGGCGCGCCGCTGACCACGCCCCGGCGGCTGACAAAGAGGCTCAACGCCTGCCGGTCACGCTGGGCCGCCGGGCGGCACCGGGAGCGCCCGTACGCGCTGCCGGTGGGCCCGGTACGGAGGTCAGCCACCGCAGCCCCGCCGGCTGGACGTAGATCGAGCGGCGGGCCACGGCATCGCCCTTGGCGTCGACCTCGTAGCCGTCCAGCCACAGCCACCCATGGTAGGTGTGCCAGTCGTCGTGGACGCGGATGACGCGGAAGACGATGGGCCGGACGAACTGGACGCTGGCGGCCCGGGTGACGTGCAGGAGATCCCCGCACTGCGGCTTCCTGGGCGGCCCGGCCTCAGGCATCGCCGCTGCGCTGCTCCCCCTGCGCCGGCAGGACCATGTCGAGCCACCCGAGGTGCCGCAGTTCCATGTCCGGGTCGGGCGACAGGCCGCGCCGCTCCCGCTCGTCGACCCCCAGGCGGTACCAGTCACCCAGGTACGCCACGAGCAGATCCCCCCGGCCGGCGAACTCGACGAGACTCGCCAACTGACGTTCGAAGCACGGCCACGGCCTGCCGCAGGTGAGACACGGTCCGCCGGCGTACCTCGGTGGGTGGCGGCCCGTCACCGCTCCCGCGCCTGCGGTTCCAGCCGGGCCGGCGGGTCGTCGCGGATCGCCTGCACCCGGACCATGACGATGCGCTCCCGCCACGGCGTGCCGTCGGGACGCAGCTCCAGCCCCTCCAACCGCACCCACCGGGACGCCAGGAAGTTCGCGTACCGGGGGACGTACGTGACCTTCAACCACAGGACCGTCTGCCCGATGCAGTAGTCGCATGGCTGAAGGGTCAGCACGTCCCCCGTGGCGACCAGCGGGTTCACTCCCGGCCCCCGCCGATCATCGGGGAGAGCGGTGGCGGCACCACCAGCCCAGCCTCCATGGTGTCTGTCCACTCTTTCCCCCTCCTCGCCGCACAGGTGGGGGTCGCCAGCTCTTGGCAGGACCGGGCGACCCCCCGGCGCAGAACCCGCCCCCGCCGTAGGGCCGAAAGCGGGTCCGCGTAGTGACAGTCTGGTGAGGACGCCGCTACTCTCCATACGCGCTCGCCCGGTCCGCGCAGGTCAGAGGGCTGGTCGGGCGACCACGCGAGACACACCGACGAGGCTGAGCCAAAATTGGGGGATCGATGGGTACGGCCACAAATTACGTGCTCAGTGAACTGCGACTGTTCCGAGCGTCACTCGGGGCCAGTCAGGACGAACTCGGCCGGGCCATCGGCTACTCCGGCTCCCATGTCAGCTCGGTCGAGACGGGCGGTCGCCCGCCGACGAAGGAGTACATGAAGGCGCTCGACGGCCACTACCACCTCGATGACCGGTTCGGCCGGATGCTCCGCGAGCTGGCCAAGCTGGACGCCGACCCGGTCTGGCTGCGCGAATGGATCGAGTTCGAGCGCGAGGCGACCACGCTGCGCTGGTACGAGCTGTCCTACCTCCCCGGCCTGCTCCAGACCGAGCGGTACGCGCGGGCGACGCTGGCCGGGGGTCGGTTCACTGCCGACGAGGTCGAGCGGAACGTCGCGTCGAGGCTGGGACGGCAGGAGGTCCTGGAGCGCGACCGCCCGCCGCAGTTCATCGCCGTCGTCGACGAGAGCGTGCTGCGCCGGCCGGTGCTCGACCAGCCGGGGCTCATGGCGGAACAGCTCGACCACCTCGCCGCGCAGGCGCTGCGGGAGCACATCCAGGTGCACGTCGTGCCCGTGGACGCCGGGATGTACCTGGGGCTGGCCGGTCAGTTCATCATCGCCGAGTTGCCCGACGGCACCCGGGTGGCCCACGCGGACAACCAGCTCAGCGCGCAGATCGTCGATGCGCCCGCCGACGTTGCTAGGCTGGCGAAGACGTGGGAGTTCGTGCGGAACGAGGCGCTTTCCCGCCGGCAGTCCATCGAGCTGATCAAAGAGGTGGCGAAGTCATGGAATCGATGACCCCACACTGGCGGAAGTCGACCAGGTCCGGCGGCAACGGCGGGTCCTGCGTCGAGGTGGCCGACAACATGCCGGGCGTCGTGCTGGTGCGCGACACCAAGGACCGCGAGGGCGGCACCCTCCACCTCAACCCCCGGACCTGGCAGTCGTTCATCGACCTGGCCAAGCAGATCGGCCCCGTCGCCTGACCCGGAAGTGTCGAAGGGGCCCCGGCGCGACGCTGGGGGCCTTTCTTCGCGCCCGCCCACCTCACGCCACTCAGCGGGGAGCGATCTGGCCGTGCACTGCTACCGAGCGTCGAGCGTGACCGGCGTACCACGCCCCGTCCCGCCGCGAGCGCGACCATGAGCGACCTGGCGCGGAGTAGACCGACTCTTGTCGTCGTCAGCGGTCCGCCCGGCGCGGGCAAGACCACGCTCGCCCATCGGCTCGCCCGCAGGATCGGCTGTCCGGCGATCTGCCGGGACGAGATCAAGGAGGGCATGGTCCACGCGGCCGGTGACTTCATCGCCGCGCCGAGCGACGCGCTGACCCTGCGTACGCTGCCGACGTTCTTCCAGGTGCTGGAACTGCTCCTGACGTCGGGTGTCACCACGGTGGCCGAGGCGGCCTTCCAGGACCGGCTCTGGCGTCCCCACCTGCGGCCCCTGGCCGGCCTTGCCGACATCCGGGTCGTGCATTGCCAGCTCGCGGCCGAGATCGCCTGGGACCGAATCCGGCAGCGGCAGAACGAGAACCCCACCCGGCGCGCACACGCCGACGTGTCCCTCATCGAGCAGCGGGTGCACGCGGTCGGCCACGACAGCTTCGATCGCGTCCGACTCGACGTACCCGAGTTCGAGGTGGACACCAGCGACGGCTACCGACCCGGCCTCGACGAGATCGTCGACTTCGTGCAGCTGCGCAGTGACCCCACGGTCGCGCTTTCCTGATCTTGCGACTGGCCGTCCCCGGGAAGCTCGACCGGCCGCTGACAGGGGGTGATCCCGTCGGCTGCGCACTTCTCTTGGCAGCCTGCCGTTTCGCGGCCGGCCTCCGGAACTCGGAGAGGATCGTGGTCGAGGTCGAGATCACCCCCACGTGTGCGGGGAGCAGAGATCGGCTCGTTGAGAATTGCCGCTCGGGCGTGGATCACCCCCGCGTGGGCGGGGAGCAGAACAGCCGCGTCAGCTCCTGAGCGGCCACCGTGGGATCACCCCCGCGTGTGCGGGGAGCAGGTAGAAACCCCGCGCTTTGGGGTGGGCTTTGAGGGATCACCCCCGCGTGTGCGGGGAGCAGGCCATCATCGCGACGTACCTCGAACCGCCACGGGGATCACCCCCGCGTGTGCGGGGAGCAGACCGCCGCCAACCGGCACAGGAGCCTCCGGGCCGGATCACCCCCGCGTGTGCGGGGAGCAGTCGACGCCCGGGTACTGCCGGCTGAGGGCTTCGGGATCACCCCCGCGTGTGCGGGGAGCAGAGCATGTTGGTGGGCTGCTCCCGCCAGTTCTTCGGATCACCCCCGCGTGTGCGGGGAGCAGCGGCTGTGCCGGTGCTCCTGGTGCCCGTGAAAAGGATCACCCCCGCGTGTGCGGGGAGCAGACGTCTCCCTCTTCGAGCATGTCCGCCGCTTCGGGATCACCCCCGCGTGTGCGGGGAGCAGCGACCGGCCGGACCCTCGCCACCGGAATCGGTGGGATCACCCCCGCGTGTGCGGGGAGCAGGCATCCCCAGACGGCTTTCCCCACCATGCGGCGGGATCACCCCCGCGTGTGCGGGGAGCAGAAGCTGAAGTGGGTGTGCCAGAGGTGCGACGAGGGATCACCCCCGCGTGTGCGGGGAGCAGGCATCCCCAGACGGCTTTCCCCACCATGCGGCGGGATCACCCCCGCGTGTGCGGGGAGCAGGCGCGGCCGGTGGCTCGGCGGCATGCGACTCGGGGATCACCCCCGCGTGTGCGGGGAGCAGGGGACGCGGGTCGAGGGGTCCGACTGGAACGACGGATCACCCCCGCGTGTGCGGGGAGCAGAGGCTCTCGGCGACCCTGCCCAGGTCATAGGTGGGATCACCCCCGCGTGTGCGGGGAGCAGACTTCTTGACCTGGGGCGCTAGAGATCAACCACCCCGTTTTTGTTCACTTTGCTGAACAAGATCACCTCCTGGGCGGCGGCTCCCCCGGGCGAGCGCCAAGACGAAGACAGCCTAATGCGGGATTGGGGCCCACGGCGCTCACGCGCGAGGCGTACCCAAATTGCCTTGCCTGCAGCGGTGCTCCGGCGCATCCTTGGGCCTGTGACCAGGCCCGATCCGGACGGGCCCCGCCGGGCGCTCGGCAACGCCCGGCACGCGGCGGCGCGGGGCGTTCACCTCTCTCTCACCGTACGGCGATCCGCCCCCGCCGCCGCACCACGCTCACGCGAACAGCAGGCCGGCGACCCAGAGCACGCCGATCACCAGGCCGGCGAGGAACTCCACCAGCATGGACAGGCCGGCGGCCTTGAGCGCCTGCACCGTCGACGGCCAGGCGAGCTGGTTGCTGCCCAGCCGCAGCCGCTCGGCACCCCACACCCCGCCGACGAAGCCGACCACCAGCCCCACCACCGGGATCACGAAGAACCCCACCAGCCCGAGCACGCCCCCGGCCAGCAGGGACGACGTCGGCACCCCGGCGCTCTTCAGGTTGCGCCCCGGCCACAGGTACTTGACCACGGCACCGCCGACGGCGACCACGGTGGCGGCGGCCAGCACCAGCCAGCGACCCGACCCGGCCTCGCCGAACAGCGCCCACACCAGCACCCCGCCCCAGCACAGCGGCAGTGCGGGCAGCCCCGGCACCACCACCCCGGCCAGCCCGGCCACGATGGCCAGCGCGGCCACCACCGAGACGATCGTTTGCGAGTCCGTCAGGCTCATGCCACTCCCTCTGGGGGATCGTCGCCGCGCAGCCGGGCGGTGATCACATCGGCCGGGGCCGGGGCACCGAACCAGCACCCCTGCCCGGTGTCGCAGTGCAGCGCGCGCAGCCGCTCGGCCTGCGCCTGGGTCTCCACCGCCTCGGCGGTGACCCACAGCTCCAGGGCGTGTGCCAGCCGGACCAGCGCGTCCACGATCCGCTCGTCGCGGTGGTCGGCCGGGTCCAACGGGTCGTCCGCCCGGATTCCCTCCACGAACGGCCCGGCCAGCTTGAGGCAGTGGATGGGCAGCCGCCGCAGGTAAGCCAGGTTCGAGTATCCGGTGCCGAAGTCGTCGATCGCCAGCCGTACGCCGAGGTCGGCGAGCTGGCGCAGCGACCGCAGCGGCTCCCCCGGGGTGCCCATCACGGCGCTCTCGGTCAGCTCCAACTGGAGCAGGCCGGCGGGCAGCCCGGTGCGGCTCAGCGCGCTCGCCACCGTGTCCACGATGCCCGGGTCGTCGGCCTGCCGCGCGGCCAGGTTGACGCTGACCACCAGCTTCGCCTCCGGAAATTCCCGGTGCCACGCCTCGGCGTCGCGGCACGCCTGCCGGAGCACCCACTCGCCGAGCCGGACGATCAGGCCGGTCTCCTCGGCCAACCCGATGAACCGGTCCGGCCCGACCAGCCCCAACTCCGGGTGCTGCCAGCGGACCAGCGCCTCGACGGCCACCATCGAGGACTTCCGCAGCGACACGATCGGCTGGTAGTGGACGACGAACTCGCCCCGGTCCAGCGCCGCGGGCAGGCCGGCGACGAGCGCCGAACGGGCGATGTCCTGGGCGCTGCGCTCGGGGTCGTAGACCGCCCACCGGCCGCGCCCCTCCGCCTTCGCCCAGTACAGGGTGGTGTCGGCGGCCTTCATCAGCTCCGACGCGCTGGTCTCGGCGCACAGACAGTCCACGATGCCGATGCTGGCCGACACCGCGAGCTGCTGGTCACCGACGTGCACCGGGGCGGAGACCGCCGCGAGGGCCATCTCCGCGACGCCCACCGCGTCGTCGATGCCGTCGCCGCCGTCGACGAGGATGACGAACTCGTCGCCGCCCATCCGGGCGACCAGGTGGCCGTGCCCGGCGACGCACTCGGCCAGCCGGCGGGCGATCACGACCAGCAGCCGGTCGCCGAGGTCGTGCCCGAGGCTGTCGTTGACCGCCTTGAAACCGTCCAGGTCGAGGAAGCAGACCCCGATCCGGTGGTCCGGGCCGGCGTCGCCGAGCACCTCGCCGAGGGTCTCGAAGAACAGCGTCCGGTTGGGTAGGCCGGTGAGCGGGTCGTGCAGCGCCTGGAAGCGCAGCCGCTGCTCCAGCTCGTACCGCTCGGTGATGTCCTCGATCATCGCCACGGTGAAGCGTGGCCGTCCGTCGTCGTACCGGATCAGCGAAACGGCCAGGTCCGTCCACACCACACTGCCGTCCTTGCGGTGGTAGCGCTTCTTCACCCGGGCCGAGTCGTGCTTGCCCCCGATCAGCTCCTGGTACAGCTCCCACATCCCGGCCGCGTCGTCGGCGTGGAACAGCCCCGCCACGTTGGTGTGCCGCAGTTCCTCGGCGGAGTAGCCGAGCATGTCGGCGAAGGACTGGTTGACCTCGATGATCTGCCCGTCCGTGCCGGCGATGCCGATCCCGATCGCCGCCCCGGTGAAGAGCGCCCGGAACCGCGCCTCGCTGTCCCGCAGGGCCTGTTCGACTTCGTCCCGGGCCTGCCACGCGCTGCGGGCGATGCGTTCCTGCTGGGCGAAGGTGCGGTCGCGCAGCGCCCGGGCGAACCCGCCGGCGAGAGCGCCCTGGAGGGCGGCGACCCGGTCGGCCGTGCCGGGCCGGGCCTCGTGGCCCGGCAGCACCTGGGCCGCGAACCGTTCCCCGAGCGCGGTGACCGACCAGTCCAGGAGCCCGGGCCCGATCAGGTGCGCCTCGACCAGAGCCCGGCCGACGTCCTCGGCGGGCTGGGCGGAGAACGCCTCGGCGAGCAGCGCCTGGGCCAGCCGCACCGTGTGCACCAACAGGAGCCGCTCAGTCTCGTCGGCGCTCAGCGGCACGAACCCGACACGGCGTGCCGCGCGGGTCCACCCGGCGGCGTACGCCTGGGCGCCGGCCCGGCTGAGCTGCTCGCCCCCGGGCTCCGGCACGGCTGTCATGTCCGCCTAGCCGGCTGGCTGGTCGTACCGGGCGACGCCGCCGAACGCGCCGAACCGCTCGGGATGGTCGTCCACGTCGGACGGTGAGTCGGGTCGCCACAGCGGCATGTGCACCACGCCCGGCTCCAGGATCGTCCAGTCGCCGAAGAACCCGGTGACCTCGGCCCGGGAGCGCAGGGTGATCTCGGTGTCGGTGCGCGCCGACAGCCGCTGCGCGTCCAGCATCTCCTGCGGCTGGTCCTCGAACGTGGAGTGTGAGACGACCAGGAAGCTGCCGGGGACGGCGGCGGCCCGCAGGGTGGCCAGGACGTCGGCGGGGCGGTCGGCGTCCGGGACGAAGTGCACCACCCCGGCGAGCAGGATGCCGACCGGGCGGCCGAAGTCGAGCAGGCCCGAGGCCCGGCACTCGGCGAGGATGCGCTCCGGCTCCCGCAGGTCGGCATGGATGACGCCGGTCAGGTCGTTGCCGGCCAGCAGCTCCCGGCTGTGCGCCACGGCCACCGGGTCGATGTCGACGTAGACCACCCGGGCCTTCGGGTTCGCGCCCTGGGCCACCTCGTGGACATTGCCCACGGTGGGAATCCCCGAGCCGATGTCGAGAAACTGGTCGATGCCGGCGTCGAGCAGCACCCGCACCGCGCGGCGCAGGAACTCCCGGCCGGCGCGCATCGTGGCGGGCAGGTTCGGCGTCATGCCGGCGATCTGCTCGGCCAGCCTCCGGTCGATCTCGAAGTTGTGCGCGCCGCCGAGGAAGTAGTCGTAGACCCGGGCCGCGCTCGGCCGGCTCAGGTCGATCTCGGTGGGAAGTCCGTCCGGCATGTGTCGCTCCCGCCAATCGTCGCCGCGCCACGGGCCGCGCCGGCCGCCGGGTGCGTCGCACCCGGACGGTGGCCGGCCGACCCGCAGGTCTGTGGTGGTCCACACTCTAAGCCGCAGACTCCACGGTAGGCGAGATCCGATTCGGCCGCCCGGTACCGATCAGCCGACTGACTCCAGCATCAGCGAGATGCCCTGCCCCACCCCGACGCACATGGTGGCGAGCGCCCGCCGGCCACCCCGGCGGCGCAGCTCCAGCGCGGCGGTGAGCGCCAGCCGGGCCCCGCTGGCCCCCAGCGGGTGCCCCAGGGCGATCGCGCCGCCGTTGGGGTTGACGTGCTCGGCGTCCTCGGGCAGGCCCAGCTCGCGCAGCACCGCCACTGACTGGGCGGCGAACGCCTCGTTCAGCTCGATCACGTCGACCCGGTCGAGGCCGACGCCGAGCCGGTCGAGCAGCCGGCGGGTGGCCGGCACCGGCCCGATCCCCATCACCCGGGGCGGCACCCCGGCGGCGGCTGCGCCGGTGACCCGGGCCAGCGGGGTCAGCCCGTACCGGGCCACCGCCGCCTCGCTCGCCACCAGCAGGGCGACCGCGCCGTCGTTGACGCCGGAGGAGTTGCCGGCGGTCACCGTGCCGCCGGACCGGAACGGGGTGGGCAGCGCGGCCAGCTTCTCCAGCGACGTCTCCCGGGGGTGCTCGTCGACCTCGACCAGCCGCGTCTCGCGCCGACCGGCCGGCACGGTCACCGGCACG
Organism: Micromonospora sp. CA-111912; assembly: GCF_050948415.1. Taxonomy (NCBI): domain Bacteria; kingdom Bacillati; phylum Actinomycetota; class Actinomycetes; order Micromonosporales; family Micromonosporaceae; genus Micromonospora; species Micromonospora sp. CA-111912. Next base: position 1,638,962 of record NZ_CP192007.1, on the reverse strand, counting down.
ATCTCCTCGGCGAACCGGCCGCCGGCCTGCGCCCTGGCGGCCCGCTGCTGCGACCGGTACGCGAACGCGTCCTGCGCGGCGCGGTCGACGCCGTACTCGGCGGCCACGTTCTCGGCGGTCTCGGGCATCGAGTCGATGCCCCACTCCTTCTCCATCAGCGGGTTGACCAGCCGCCAGCCGATCGTGGTGTCGTACACCTCGGGGGACCGGGAGAACGCCGAGGTGGCCTTCGGCATGACGAACGGCGCGCGGCTCATGCTCTCCACCCCGCCGGCCACCACCAGCTCCGCCTCCCCGGCGATGATCTGCCGGGCGGCGATGGCCAGCGCGTCCAGGCCGGAGCCGCAGAGCCGGTTCACGGTGCTGCCGGGCACCTCGCCGGGCAACCCGGCCAGCAGCGCGGCCATCCGGGCCACGTTGCGGTTGTCCTCGCCGGCCTGGTTGGCGCAGCCGAGCACCACGTCGTCGACCCGGGCCCAGTCGACCGACGGGTGCCGGGCGACCAGCTCGCGGATCACGTGCGCGGCGAGGTCGTCGGGGCGTACCCCGGACAGCGCGCCGGCGTACCGGCCGATCGGGGTGCGGACACCGGCCACGAGATATGCCACGGTCATCGACGTAGTCCTTCGGGGTGGGAAGGCCGGCACGGAGCCGCCGGGTCACAGGGCCGCCGGGTCACGGCGACGCGGGCCAGGATATCCGCGCGGAGAGCCGATAGGTTGTCCGCATGGCCCGGGCCCAGTTCAGCGCAGAGACCTCCGGCAGCGGGGAGTTCGTCCGCCAACCCAACCGGTTCACCGGGCGGGTCACCCCCGACTCCGACTCGCCGCCCGGCGGCGGGCCGGACGCCCACGGCCGGTGGCCGCTCGAAGCCGGCCGGTACCGCCTCGTCTGGTGCCGGGCCTGCCCGTGGGCGCACCGGGCCCGGATCGTCTGGGGACTGCTCGGCCTGGACGACGCGATCTCGCTCGCCACAGTCGACCCGATCCGCGACGAGCGGGGCTGGCGGTTCACCCTCGACCCCGGCGGGCGGGACCCGGCGCTCGGCATCTCGTACCTGTCGGAGGCGTACCTGGCGACCGACCCGGGATACACCGGCCGGGTGACCGTGCCGGCCCTCGTCGACACGCTCACCGGGCGGGTGGTCAGCAACGACTACCCGCAGCTCACCCTGGACCTGTCCACGCAGTGGCGGAGCCTGCACCGCCCCGGCGCGCCGGACCTCTACCCGGCCGGGCTGCGCGACGAGCTGGACGCGTTGATGGTCGAGATCCACCGCGACGTCAACAACGGCGTCTACCGGTGCGGCTTCGCCACCTCCCAGGCCGCGTACGACGAGGCGTTCACCGCGCTGTTCGGCCGGCTCGACGCGCTGTCGGAGCGGCTGGTGGGCCGGCGCTACCTGCTGGGTGACGCAATCACCGAGGCCGACGTGCGGCTGTTCACCACGCTGGTCCGGTTCGACGCGGCGTACCACGGGCACTTCAAGTGCAACCGGCACAAGCTGACCGAACTGCCGGTGCTGTGGGCGTACGCCCGGGACCTGTTCCAGACCCCCGGTTTCGGCGACACGGTCGACTTCGACCACATCAAGCGGCACTACTACGGCACCCACCCGGCGATCAACCCCACCGGGATCGTGCCGCTGGGTCCGGACACCTCCGGCTGGACCACGCCGCACGGGCGTGGCTGACCGGCGCCGGCCGACACCGACCGGGCCGTCCGACGCCGAGCCCCGACCCGGCCGGACCGCCCCGGCGTCGCCCGCGTCCCGGGTCGCCGCCGCGTCGGCTGCCGGCTGCCTCCTGGCGGGCGCGGTCGCGGCGACCGTCGCCGTGATCGCCGGTCCTGGCCCCGGCCTGACCGGGTACGTCAGCGAGGCCGGCGTCGCCGACAGCGGGTACGCCCCGACGTACCGGATCGGGGTGTTCGCCCTGGCCGGCGCGCTGCTGCTGCTCGCCGTGGCGCTGCCGGCGGCGCTGCGGATCGCGGCCGGCCTGCTCGCCGCCGGCGGCGTGTGCACGGCGCTCTCCGGCGCGGTGACGTGCAGCGCCGGCTGCCCGCTGCCGCCGTTCGAGCCGGCCACCGTAGCCGACCTGGTGCACGGCGGGGCGAGCATCGCGGCGACGGCGGCCGTGGTGTTCGCGATGCTGGCGGTGCTGTTCAACCCGGCCGCGGCACCCCGGCTGCGGCGGTTCGCCGCCTGCGGCGCGGCGGTGTCGCTGCCGCTGGCCGGGGCGGTGGGGCTGGCGATGCTCGTCGTCGGCCGGGGCACCCTGGTCGGCGTGCTGGAACGGGTGCTGCTCGCGGTCTGCGCCGCCTGGGGCCTGGCCACCGCAGCCACCCTCGCCCGACGCAGCCGCTGAGGGGGCCTCCGGGCCTGACCACCGCCCGGCACCTCCGGTCGACACCGGCCGTCGCCACCGCCCCGCACCGCCGGTCGACGCCGGGCTCCGCCACCGCCACCTGTAAGGAGCCTCACCACCAGCGCTCCTTCCACCTGCGGCGGGGGCGGCGTACCGTCGGCAGGCGATGACCAACGTCTGGCACCTCACCGTGCGCCTGTACGTCGACCTCCGACGGCAGGCCAGCGGCATCTGTCCGGCGCGGCCCGTCTCCTGACGCCCGCCCGACCGACCGCCCCCAGACCCCTGGACACATCCTCATGGCTTCCGCCCTGCGCAAGTTCCCCTTCTCCCTGCAGATCCTGCTCGGCCTCGTCCTCGGCGTGGCGCTGGGCTTCCTCGCCCGCGCCAACGACCTGAGCTGGCTGGCCAGCACCCTCGACACCGTCGGCAGCCTCTTCGTCCAGCTGCTCAAGCTGGCCGTGCCGCCGCTGGTCTTCACCGCCATCGTGGTCAGCGTGGTCAGCCTGCGCGGCGTGGCCAACGCCGCCCGGCTGGCGCTCAAGACGCTGCTCTGGTTCGGCGTCACCGCCCTGATCGCGGTGGGCATCGGCATCGGCATCGGCCTGCTCACCGACCCGGGCCGGGGCGTCACCCTGGACGTCGGCGGGGCCGCCCCGCCGAAGGCCACCGGCTCGTGGACGGACTTCCTCACCGGCATCGTGCCGACCAACCCCGTCGGCGCGTTCGTCGAGGGCAACGTGCTCCAGATCGTCTTCCTGGCCCTGGTGGTGGGCGCCGCCGCGCTGCTGGTCGGCGAGGCTGCCGAGCCGTTCGTGGCGCTCAACCGGTCACTGCTGGCCATCGTGCAGAAGGCGCTGTGGTGGGTGATCCGGCTCGCCCCGATCGGCACCCTCGGCCTGATCGGCCACGCCATCGCCTCGTACGGCTGGGACCTGCTGGCCCCGCTGGCGAAGTTCACCACCGCCGTGTACGTCGGCTGCGCGATCGTGCTGTTCGTGGTCTACCCGCTGCTGCTGGCCGTCGCCGGCCGGCTCAACCCGCTGCGCTTCTTCGCCGGCGCCTGGCCGGCCATCGAGTTGGCCTTCGTCTCCCGCTCCTCGGTCGGGACGATGCCGGTGACCCAGCGTTCCGTCGAGCGCCTCGGCGTCCCCCGCGAGTACGCCTCGTTCGCGGTGCCCTTCGGCGCCACCACGAAGATGGACGGCTGCGCGGCGATCTACCCGGCCCTCGCGGCGATCTTCGTGGCGCAGGTCTTCGGGGTGGACCTCGGCGTCGGCGACTACCTGCTGATCGCGTTCGTCTCCGTGGTCGGCTCGGCGGCCACCGCCGGCCTGACCGGCGCGATCGTGATGCTCACGCTGACCCTGAGCACGTTGGGCCTGCCGCTGGCCGGCGCCGGCCTGCTGCTGGCCATCGACCCGATCCTGGACATGATCCGCACCGCCACCAACGTGGCCGGTCAGGCCGTCGTCCCGACCATCGTCGCCGCCCGGGAGGGCACCCTCGACCGGGCCGCGTACGACTCGGCCGGGCGGCGGGACCTGACCGAACCGGACGCTCCCGTCCGCACCGACGACCTGAGCCCCGTCCCCGCCTGACCCCCGTGTTGATCAAGAGGTTTGCGGCACTGCGGAGATCGGTCCTGACGTGCACCTCTTGATCACGCGTCCCTGAAGCCCGCGCCTGCGCCTGGGCCGGAGAGGATCCGTACATGAGCAGTCTGTTCACCCCCCTGGCCCTACGGGCCGTCACCCTGCCCAACCGGGTCGCCCTGGCCCCGATGTGCCAGTACAGCGCCGGCCCGGACGGCCTGCCCACCGACTGGCACCGGGTGCACCTGGGCGCCCGCGCGGTCGGCGGCGTCGGCCTGGTGATCACCGAGGCGACCGCCGTGGTGCCCGAGGGCCGGATCAGCCCTCAGGACACCGGCCTCTGGTCCGACGCCCACGTCGACGCCTGGCGGCCGGTCACGGAGTTCATCGCCGCACAGGGCGCGGTGCCGGCCGTCCAGCTCGCGCACGCCGGATTCAAGGCGTCGACGTACCGGCCGTGGGCGGCACAGCGCGGCGGGGTGCCGGACGCCGAGGGCGGCTGGACCCCGGTCGGCCCCGGCGCGGAGCCGTTCGTGCCCGAGTACCGGGTGCCGACCGCGCTCGACGAGGCCGGGATCGCGGGCGTGATCGAGGCGTTCGCCACCGCCGCCGGGAGGGCGGTGGACGCCGGGTTCGCCGCCGTGGAGATCCACGCCGCGCACGGCTACCTGCTGCACGAGTTCCTGTCCCCGCTGACCAACCACCGCGCCGACGGCTGGGGCGGCGACCGGGCCGGCCGGATGCGGCTGACCCTGGCGGTGGCCCGCGCGGTCCGCGCGGCGATCGGCGAGAACGTGCCGGTGCTGGCCCGGATCTCCGCCACCGACTGGACCGAGGACGGCTGGACCGTCGAGGACAGCGTGGTGCTCGCCAAGGAGCTGGCGGCGGCCGGCGTCGACCTGGTGGATGCCTCCTCCGGCGGCGCCTCCGCCCGAGCCACCATCCCGGTCGGCCCCGGCTACCAGGTGCCGCTGGCCGCGCGGATCCGCCGGGAGGCCGGGGTGCCGACCGGCGCGGTCGGCCTGATCGTCGAGCCCGAGCAGGCCGAGCAGATCGTCGCCGACGGGGAGGCGGACCTCATCCTGCTAGGCCGGGAGCTGCTGCGCGACCCGTACTGGCCCCGCCGGGCGGCGGCCAAGCTCGCCGCCGCCCCGTCCTGGCCGACCCAGTACGCCCGAGCCTTCTGACATCAGAAACCTTGGACAGTTGCCGTTCGCACGCGACGGCAACTGTCCAAGGTTCGGCGGGGCGCGGGGAAGGGTCGGTCAGCCCGCCAGGTGGCCCCAGTCGTCCTCCAGGTCCCGCCACGGGCCCTTGGCCGCCACCGTCCCGCCGATCAGCACCACCACCTGGTCCGCCCGGACCAGCGCCGCCCGCTTCGACGTCGAGCCGACCACCGTCACCCCGTTCTCCCGCAGCGCCGCCCACAGCTCCAGCTCCGTGGTGACGTCCAGCGCCGACGACACGTCGTCTGCGACCAGCAGCTCGGTACGCGGGGCCAACGCCCGGGCCAGCGCCAGCCGCTGCAGCTGCCCGCCGGAGAGCCGGGTCCCCTTGTGCCCGATGAGCAGCCCGAGCCCGCCCCCGGCGGCGGCCAGGTCGTGGTCGAGTTGGGCGGTCGACACCGCGCCGGCCGCGTCCACGTCGTGGCCGAGCGCGACGTTGTCGCAGACCGTGCCGGAGAGCACCCGGGGGAGCTGGCCCACGTAGCCGACCTGCTGGGGGCGCAGGAACAGCTCCGGTGAGGTGACCGGCTCCGAGTTCCAGCGCAGCGCGCCGGTGTGGTGCACGATCCCGGCCAGCGCGCGCAGCAGCGAGGACTTGCCGGAGCCGACCGGCCCGACGACGAGCACGAGCTGGCCGCGTTCGACGGTCAGGTCGACGTCCCGGACGGCGAGCGTCCCGTCGGTGTGCAGCGCGCCGAAGCCGACCAGGTCCAGCCGGCGCAGCGGGTGCCGGGGCGGGGGCTCGGGCGCGGACGCGGTCCCGGCGGCCAGGTCCACCCCGTCCACCGGCGCCGAGTACGTCCCCACCCCGGCCATCGCCACCGTCCGGCGCGTCCACACCCGGGCCGACGGGAGCTGCGAGACCAGGGACGCCGTGGTCCACGCGAACCAGCGGGCCGCGCCGAGGGTGGACACCACGACCAGGGTGGCCCCGGCGGACAGCCCCCCACCGAGGTAGAGCGCCCAGGCGCCGATCGGCAGCAGGCCGCTGACCAGGGCTGGCGTGGAACGGGACCAGACCTGCACGGAGATCTCCCGGCGCTGCCGCTCGCTGCGGGTGGCGTCGAGGTCGGCGAGGTGGCCCAGCACCGGCCGGGTGGCGCCGGCGAGCTTCACCGTGCGGGCGGCCGACAGGGACGACACCAGCGAGGTGGCGAACGCCGCCCGGGCCGCGACGGTGGCCCGGGCGGACCGTTCCAGGCGCGGCCCGAACAGCGTCGCCGCCAGCCCGGAGACGACCACCGTCCCGGCGAAGAACGCGGCCGGCACCAGGCTGCCGGAGACCAGCGTCATGGCGACCACGATGAGCACCGCGATGGCCTGGTCGAGCAGGTTGTCGGCGAGGATCACCACCCGTTCGGTGTCGCCGCCCTGGGCGACCACCTCGGCCGGGGTGTGCCCGCTGATCCGGCGCGGGCCGGTCTGCCCGTGCACCAGCCGCAGGCTGATCCGCAGCATCTGGCGGACCCACCAGTTGGGGAACCAGAAGCTGGTGAAGTAGGGCACCGGCGCGGTCACCAACAGCGCGGTCACGATCCCGACCGCCGGCCACCACGGCCCGCCGGAGCCGTCCACCAGGTCGGCCCAGAGCCAGGGCAGCACCGAGCCGTCCAGGCCGAGCAGCCCCCCGAACCCGAACAGCGCGATCGCGGTCAGGCCGTACCGGGGGTCGTTGGTGGTCAGGCGCAGGATCTCCCGCATCGTCCGGGCGGGCGGCGTCGACGGCAGCGGGGGCGGCTCGACCTTCGTCCGGGCCGCGCCGACCGGCACGCTCGCCCCACCGGGACCGGCACCCGGCACGCCCGCCCCGGCGGGGCCGGCACCCGACGTGCTCGCCCCGCCGGGACCGGCACCCGGGGCCGGGGCCGGGGCCGGCGGAGGATCGGTCAGCAGCGCCGTGCCGCCGCTCCGCCCGGCCGCCCCCGCCTCGGCGTACGCGGAAGCGTGGCTGACGGCCAGCAGCTCGGCGAACCGCTCCGAGGAGCGCAACGGGCCGGCCTCGACCACGGCCCCGTCGGCCAGCACCACCACCTCGTCGCAGCCGCGCACCGAGGAGAGCCGGTGGGCGATGACGATGCCGATCCGGTCGGTGAGCAGCCGCTCGGTGGCCCGCTGCACCAGCGTCTCGGTGACCGGGTCCAGCCGGGCGGTGGCCTCGTCGAGGATCACCACGTGCGGGTCGCGGACCAGGATCCGGGCGAACGCGACGAGCTGCTCCTGCCCGGCGGACAGCACGTGCCCGCCCTCACCGAGCCGGGTGTCCAGGCCGTCGGGCAACTCGGCGACCCAACCGGCCAGGCCCAGCTCGCGCAGCGCCCGGGCGGCGTCGTCGAGCAGGGCCGGGTCGAACAGGGCGACGTTCTCGGCGAGCGTGCCGGCCAGGATCTCGGTGCGCTGCGGCACCACGGCCACCCACCGGCGCAGCCGCTCGACGTCCAGGTCGAGCAGGTCCGCCCCGCCGAGCAGCACGGTGCCGCGCGGCAGGTCCACCGCCCGGGTGAGCACCTTGGCCAGGGTGGACTTGCCGGACCCGGTCCGCCCGACCAGGGCGTACGACCGGCCCCGGACGAAGGTCAGCGAGACGTCGCGCAGCGCCGGCGCTCGGTCGCCCTCCGCCCCACCCTCCGGGTAGCGGAAGGTGAGGTTCCGCACGACCAGGTCGCCCTCGACGGGCTCCCGGCCACCGGTCGGTTCCTGCCGGGAGTCCTGGAGAAGCTGCACCCGCCCCCAGGCGCCGAGCGCGTACTGCAACTCGGGCACCATCCGGCTGATGTGCTCGACGGTCGCGCCGAAGGCGAGCACCAGCAGCCAGACGGCGGTCAGCCGGGCCGCGTCGATCCGGCCGGAGGCCAGCGCCCAGGCCCCGCCGAGGACCACCCCGACGATGCCGACCCGGATGATCCCGGCGCCGACGGCGGTGACCTCCGCCGACATCCGCCACACCAGCCGCCCCCGGGTCAGCACCTCGGCCGCCCGCCGGGCGTAGAGCCGCAGCACGTACGGCCGGGCCAGGCTCGTGCGCACGTCGTCCTGGCCGTGGACGGCCTCCTCCATCACGGCGGCGAGGTCCGTCCAGGCCTCCTCCTCGGCCATCCGGGCCGGGGCGATCCGCCGGGTCGGCCGGCGCAGCACGACCACGAGCAACGCCGTCAACGTGAGCATGCTCACCCCGGCCGGCCACCAGACCACCAGTGCGACGACGGTGGAGAGCAGGCCCGTGGCGGACATCTGGGCGATCCGTACGCCGTGCCCGCGCACCTCGGAGGCCACCTGGTAGACGTCCCCGTCGATCCGGTCCAGCAGTTCCCCGACCGGGGTTCCCTCCAGGGTGGGCAGATCCTGCCCGAACGCCACCCGGCACAGCCGCCGCCGGACGTCGGCGGACCAGTCCGCGGTCAGCCCGGCCATCACCAGCCCGATGGTGAGGTCGGTGACGACCGCGGCGCAGAGCGCCACCGCGAGGACGGCGAACAGCACCCCCGAGCGGTGCACCAGCACCGGGCCGGCGAGCGCCGCCGCAGCGGCCTGGCCGGCGGCGCCGAGGACGATCAGCACGGCGACGACCGTCATCCGGCGAGCCGAGGTGGCCCACAGGTCACGGAAAAGGCGCATGTCGGTCCCTCCGGACTCCGGGGCGGCGGTACCCCCACCTTGCGTGATCCGGCCGGGCCGTTCAACGCATTTACCCCATCGGGGTACGCCCCCGGGGGCCATGCCCGGGACGCCAGGACCGCCGGACGGCTAGGGACCGCCGGAGGGCGCTGGTCAGGCGGGTGTCAGCGGGGAGCTTGCCCGCACACTCAGAACAGCACGGTGGCGAGGGTGCCGACCGGGCGGAAGCCACACCGCTCGTAGACGCGGCGGGCGGGCAGGTTGAAGTCGTTGACGTACAGGCTGACCGTCGGGGCGACCCGCAGCAGCGCGTCCCGGGTCACCGCCGCCATCGCCGCCGTGGCGAGCCCCCGGCCGCGCCACTCCGGCGACACCCAGACCCCCTGGACCTGCGCGGTACGCCGGGTCACCACCGCCAGTTCGGCCTTGAACACCACCTGGCCGTCGACGAACCGGGCGTACGCCCGACCGGCCCGGACCAGGTCGGTGACCCGCCGCCGGTAGCCGTGCCCGCCGTCCTCGGCCAACGGCGAGACGCCCACCTCCTCGGTGTACATGGCAACGGCCGCCGGGAAGAGCCGGTCGATCTCGTTGGCGCGTACCAGTCGCACCTCGGGGTCGACGACCACCGACGGCAGCGCGTCGGCGGCCAGCAGCGGCTGGTTGGGTCGGACGTCCCGGGCCGGCCCCCAGTGCCCGCAGAGCCGGTCCCACAGCCCGAGCACCGCGTCCGCCCGGCCGACGATCGACGAGCAGAGCCGATCCTCGGCGGCGAGCAGTTCGGCGTAGGCGGCGACGGCGGGCTCCGAGGCGAGCACCGGTGTGAGGTTGCCGCCGAGCCAGCAGATCGACTCCAGGCTGCGGCGTGCGCCGTACCCCAGGATCCGCCCCTCGGCCCGCCACCAGGCCAGCCCCCGCGCGGCGATTCGCTCGGCGACCTGCGCTCCCGCGAACGGGTCGAGGTCGAGCAGCCGCTCGACCGCGCGGCGCTCCGACTCCCCCAATTGCCGTACCGGCACCGTCAGCACGGTTACCAGCCTGCCAGATCACCCCGCCGCCTCGCCGGCCGAGTGCCGAGCCCACCGGGACGGGTACGCCGGACGTCGAGCCGGGCGACCCCGACGCACGGCCGACAGCACGCAGCCTTGTCGCCGACACGTTGGCGATATATCGTTGATGCATCAGCGACAGAACATGGAAGGGAGAACCCTGATGGGTTTCCACCACCGGATGCACGTACACGAGCACGAGGCCCGGATGCGCGGCTTCGGCTTCCCGCCGCTCCCGCCCGGTCCCCCCGGGCCGCCGTTCCCACCCGGCCCACACGGGCCGCACGGGCATGGCGGCGGCCGGGGCGGTCACCGGGGGCGCGGCCGGGGACGCCGGCCCAACGTGCGGGCCGCCGTGCTGGCCCTGCTCACCGAGCGGCCGATGCACGGATACGAGATGATCCAGGAGATCGACTCCCGCACCGGCGGGGCCTGGCGGCCCAGCCCCGGGTCGATCTACCCGACGCTCCAACTCCTGGAGGACGAGGGCGTCGTCACCGTCGCGACCGAGGAGGCCGGCGGCGGCCGGAAGCGGTTCACGGTCACCGAGGCGGGCCGCGCCGAGGCCGACGGGGCGGCACAGGCCCCGCCGTGGGGCGAGTTCGCCGAGGACACGGTCAACAGCTGGCACGACATCCGCGACGCCGGCAACCAGGCGATGCAGGCGCTACGCCAGGTGATGACGACCGGCACCGACGACCAGCGGGAACGGGCCGCCCAGGTGCTCGCCGAGACCCGCCGCAAGCTCTACGCCATCCTCGCCGAATCCGACTGACCCACCCCGCCCCCGCCTGCTCCCACCTCCCACGCCCGCCTCCCGCACACATTCAAGGAAAGAGTGGCCATTCCCTGCGGAATGGCCACTCTTCTTTGAATTTGCCGCCCGGGCAGGGGCGTGTCCACCCGGGCACGTCGCGCCCGGGTGGGTGGGTCAGTGGACCGTGACCGTGGGGCCGGGGACCAGGCCCCGGAGCTCTTCGGGAAGTTCCGCGCCCATCTCGTCGGCGATTCGGAGCGCCTCGAAGATCAGGGTCTCCACGATCTGCGCCTCCGGGACGGTCTTGACGACCTTGCCCTTGACGAAGATCTGCCCCTTGCCGTTACCGGAGGCGACGCCGAGGTCGGCCTCGCGGGCCTCGCCCGGGCCGTTGACGACGCAGCCCATCACGGCCACCCGCAGTGGCACCGGCAGTCCCTCAAGACCGGCCGTGACCTCCTCGGCCAGCTTGTAGACGTCGACCTGCGCCCGGCCGCAGGACGGGCAGGAAACGATCTCCAGGCCCCGCTCGCGCAGCCCCAGCGACTCCAGGATCTGGTTGCCGACCTTGATCTCCTCCACCGGCGGGGCCGACAGCGAGACCCGGATCGTGTCGCCGATCCCCTCGGCCAGCAGCGCGCCGAAGGCGACCGCCGACTTGATGGTTCCCTGGAACGCCGGCCCGGCCTCGGTCACGCCGAGGTGCAGCGGGTAGTCGCACTTCTCGGCGAGCTGCCGGTACGCCCGGATCATCACCACCGGGTCGTTGTGCTTCACCGAGATCTTGATGTCCCGGAAGCCGTGCTCCTCGAACAACGAGCACTCCCACAGCGCCGACTCGACCAGCGCCTCGGCGGTGGCCCTGCCGTACTTGGCGAGCAGCCGCTTGTCCAGCGAGCCGGCGTTCACCCCGATCCGGATCGGCACCCCGGCGGCGCCGGCCGCCTTGGCGATCTCCTTCACCTTGTCGTCGAACTGCCGGATGTTGCCCGGGTTCACCCGCACGGCGGCGCAGCCGGCGTCGATCGCGGCGAAGACGTACTTGGGCTGGAAGTGGATGTCGGCGATGACCGGGATCTGCGACTTGCGGGCGATCGCCGGCAGCGCCTCGACGTCGTCCTGGCTCGGCACGGCCACCCGGACGATCTGGCACCCGGACGCGGTCAGCTCGGCGATCTGCTGGAGGGTGGCGTTGACGTCGGAGGTGAGGGTGGTGGTCATCGACTGCACCGACACGGGCGCACCCCCACCGACCGGCACGGAGCCGACCATGATCTGGCGGCTGAGCCGCCGGGGGGCGAGCGCGGGGGGCGGCGCGGCGGGCATACCGAGACTGACTGCGGTCACTTCAGGCACTCACCTTGAGAAGAGCGTGATGGGGTTGACGACGTCCGCGGTGATGGTCAGCAGCGTGAACACGCCACCGATCAGGATCACCACGTACGTGATGGGCATGAGTTTGAGGTAGTCGACGCGGCCCGGGTCCGGCTTGCCGAAGCGGGCGAACAGCCACGACCGGGCCCGCTCGAACCAGGCGATCGCGATGTGTCCGCCGTCGAGCGGGAGCAGCGGCAGCAGGTTGAACACGCCGATGAAGAAGTTCAGCGAGATGAACAGCATGAAGAAGATCAGCCAGGCGTTGTTCTCCACCGCCTCGCCGCCGAGCCGGCTCGCGCCGACCACGCTGATCGGGGTGTCCATGTCCCGCTCGCCGCCGGTGATCGCCGTCCACAGGGCCGGCACCTTCTGCGGGATGCGCTTCATCGCCTCGTACGTGCCGACGGCCATGTCGCCGGTGAACCGGGCGGTGCCGCCGAACGCGGACACCGGCCCGTACTCGACCCGGGTGGGGGTGCTGTACCGGAGGCCGATGCCGAGCGCGGACACCGGGCCGACCTGGCCCTTCGGGTCGTCCAGCGGCGGGCGCTGGGTCTGGCCGAGCACGGTGCTCGTGGTGCCCGGCTGGCCATCACGGACGTACCCGATCTCGGCCTTGTCGCCGGGCTTGGTGGCCCGCAGCGCGACCAGCATGTCGCCGTAGTTGTTGACCGGGGTGCCGTTGATCGAGGTGATCCGGTCGCCGTCGCGCAGGTTGGCCGCAGCGGCGGGGCTGGCCGGGTCGCCGGCCGCGCACGCCCGGTTGACGCTGTCCGGCACCACGCAGTCGGCCAGCGCGATCACCGCCGGCTCCTGGTAGACCTCGGCGTCGGTGGTCGGGAAGTCGGGGTTGGGCAGGCCGGCGGACATCGCGACGATCCAGGTCGCCACCAGGGCGAGCGCGAAGTGGGTGATCGAGCCGGCGGACATCACGATGGTCCGCTTCCAGACCGGGTAGCGCCACATCGCCCGGGGCTGGTCGGCCGGGTCGACGTCGTCGTCCTGCGGCGTCATGCCGACGATCTTGCAGAAGCCGCCGAGCGGGATGCCCTTGATGCCGTACTCGGTCTCGCCCCGCTTGACCGACCAGAGGGTCGGGCCGAAGCCGACGAAGTACTTGGTGACCTTCATCCCGAACGCCTTGGCGGTGAGCATGTGCCCCGCCTCGTGCAGGCTGACCGAGACGAGGATGGCCAGGGCGAAGAGCACCACCCCGAGCAGGTACGCCATCAAGATCCTTCCACTGACGCCACGATGATCTCCTGCGCGTGCGCGCGTGCCCACGACTCGGCGGCGAGCACGTCCTCGACGGTACCTGGTTCGGCGAAATCGGGAGTGTCCTCCAGCACGCGCCGGAGGGTGTCCACGATGCCGAGGAACGGCAACCGGCCGGCGATGAACGCCGCCACGCACTCCTCGTTGGCCGCGTTGTAGACCGCCGGGCGGCAACGCCCGGCCTCCCCGGCAGCCTTGGCCAGCGCCACCGCCGGGAACGCCTCGTCGTCCAGCGGGGCGAACTCCCAGGTGTGGGCCTTGGTCCAGTCCACGGCAGCGGCGGCGTCGGGCACCCGGTCGGGCCAGCCGAGGGCCACCGCGATCGGCAGCCGCATGTCCGGCGGGCTGGCCTGGGCGATGGTGGAGCCGTCGAAGAACTCGACCATCGAGTGGATTACCGAGGTCGGGTGCACCGTCACGGTGATATCGGCGTACGGCACGTCGAACAGCTCGTGCGCCTCGATCACCTCCAGTGCCTTGTTGACCATCGTCGCCGAGTTGATCGTGATGACGGGTCCCATGTTCCAGGTGGGGTGTGCGAGCGCCTGTTCGGGCGTGACGTGCGTCAACTCGTCGCGCCGCCTGCCCCGGAACGGGCCGCCGCTGGCGGTGACGATCAGCCGCCGCACCTCGCCACGGGCGCCGGAGCGCAGGCACTGGGCGAGCGCGGTGTGCTCGGAGTCCACCGGGACGAGCTGCCCGGGCCGCGTCATGGCGGCCCTCACGAGCGGGCCGCCGGCGACGAGGGACTCCTTGTTGGCCAGCGCGAGGGTACGGCCGGCGCGCAGCGCCGCGAGGGTCGGCGCGAGCCCGAGCGAGCCGACCACGCCGTTGAGCACCACGTCACAGGGCCACTGGGCCAGCTCGGTCATCGCGTCCGGGCCGGCCACGATCTTGGGCAGCTTGAAGTCGCCGCTGGACCAGCCGCGCCGGCTCGCCTCGGCGTAGAAGGCGAGCTGGAGGTCCTGCGCGGCGGACGCCTTCGCCACCCCGACCGCTTCGACGCGCAGTTCGAGGGCCTGGGCGGCGAGCAGCTCGACGTTGCCGCCCCCGGCACCGAGCGCCACCACCCGGAACCGGTCAGGGTTGCGCCGGACGATGTCGACGGCCTGGGTGCCGACCGAACCGGTCGACCCGAGCAGGACGAGAGCGCGGGGAGTTGTCACCCGCCTATTCTTCCCCAGCGTCGCTGAGCGCCCGCTGGGAGCCTCACGCGTTCCCCGGTCCGCCGTTCAGGGGGCCTCGTCGTCGAGGAGGTCGGCCGGGTCGACGGAGAACTCGAAGGGGCGTGTCATCACGAAAGTGGTGCCCGCCGCAGCGGCGGCCAGCGGCCGGTACTCCCCCTCGACCAGCTCGAACAGCGCCAGCGTGGGCACCCGGTTGCGCAGGTCGACGCGGAGGAAGAAGGGCACCCCGGCGGCGGCGTACTCCCGGGGCCGATCGATCACGTCCTTGCGCCGGTTGCCCGGCGACACGATCTCCCCGAGGAGCACCGCGTCGCTGATCTTCATCGTCGTCCGGCCGCCACCGGGACTGGTCAACACAGCGATGTCCGGAATGAACAGGTCCTCGCCCGAAAGGATATTGATCTCGGGGTAGGCCCACAGTCCGACCCGCCGCGCGGCGCGGTGCAGCAGGTACGGCAACTCTCGCTCGACCGACTGATGGTCGACTCCGGCATGTGGTGTCACGATCACGCTTCCGCTCAGGACCTCAACCTTGGGGCCGTTGGTCTCCGGCAACAGGTCGAGGGCGAGCTGGGCGGTCCACGGCTCGTCGTGCCACCGCAGCACGTCGAACGACGGCTCGGTGGGCTGCTGCGCCGGCTCGGCATGATCGGGCGCCGGCTCGGGCGCGAAGGCCGCCTGGGCCATCGGGCTCACCCCCTCAGCGGGACATTCTGCTCAGGTCAGCCTAGCCGCCGCAGCCCTCGCGGCAGCGCATCGCACAACCTGTCCGACACGGCGTTCGATGCGGGCAGGTGCCGCCCGCAGGAATCTTTCGACACATCGATGATTGTGGTTGAATTCTGCCATGCGGAAAGCTCTCGTCTGGCTGGCGGCCACACTGGTCGCCGCACCACTGCTCGTCAGCCCGGGAGTGGCCCGGGCCGCCACCGCCGCGCCGTCGCTGGTCATCGCCAGCGACTTCCCGGACCCCGACGTCGTCAAGTTCGGCGGCACCTACTACGCGTATTCCACGAACAACGGCAACGGCAACGTTCCGGTCGCCACGGCCGCTTCGCTGACCGGCCCGTGGACCCGGCGGCCCGACGCGATGCCGACGCTCGGCGCCTGGGCGAACGGGGGGCTGACCTGGGCGCCCGACGTGTCCCAGCGGGCCGACGGGCGGTACCTGCTCTACTACACCGCCCGCAGCCGGGCCACCGGCCGGCAGTGCCTCGGCGCGGCGCTGGCCACGTCGCCGCTCGGGCCGTTCAGCGCGGTCGGCACCCAGCCGCTGGTCTGCAACGCCGGCGAGGGCGGGGACATCGACGCGGCGAGTTTCACCGACAGCACCGGGCTTCGCTACCTGCTCTACAAGGACGACGGCAACGCCATCGGCCAGCCCACCAGCCTTTGGCTGCAACAGGTCGCCGCCGACGGCGTCGCTCTCCAGGGTGGCCGGGTCGAGCTGCTGCGCAGCGGTCGCGCCGAGGAGGGCGGCATCATCGAGGCGCCCGTGCTGACGAAGGTGGGCGCGCAGTACGTGCTGTTCTACTCGCTCGGCGGTTACGGCGGCGACGGCTACCAGACCAGCTACGCCACGTCGACCTCGCTCACCGGGCCGTACACGAAGGCGTACCGCTCGCTGATGACCACCGCGTCGCTGGACTCGGCGGTGCGCGGGCCGGGCGGCGCGGACGTTGTACGCGAGGCGAGCGGCGACCACATCGTCTTCCACGGCTGGATCAACAACTACTCCGCCCGCGGCATGTACGTGGCGGCACTGGGCTGGTCCGGCGGGTACCCCGTGGTGCGGGGCAGCCGCGTGCGGTACGAGACCGAGCGCGGCACGCTCAACCACTGCGCGGTCCGCGCCGCCCCGAACACGTCGCAGGGCCAGGTCGTGGCGTACATGGACTACGCGGACAGCTGGGTCGAGGTGACGGTCTTCGCGCCCCGGGCCGGCGGCTACCGCGCCCACGTCGCCTACGCCGCCGGCTACGGCGACGCCCAACACACGTTGACGGTCAACGGCGCGAACCCGAAGGTCGTCACCTATCCCAACACAGGCTGGGACGTCTGGCGGCAGGTGGGCGTCGACGTGACGCTCAACGCGGGCTACAACACGCTGCGGTTCACCTACCTGAGCCGCTGGGCGGAACTCGACTTCGTCGAGGTGGCATAACACACTCGTCCACGAGGATCACGGACCTACACCAAGATCAACACGGCTTCCTGACCGTTTGATGCTGTTCTCTGGCCGGGCGTTGGGCAGATCTTGGAAGGAAACGGCCCCTCTAGGGGCCGAATTCTTCCAAGATCTCGTCGCGGGGGTCGGATGGCAGGTCGTTCGACCGGCAGCGCGGGCTGCCGGTCGGCTGACGGCCTGATTTCGGTGCCCGCACGAGGCAGGCACCGCAAAGCCATCCGCTACGGGTGGTTGAGGGCTCCCGGCCGGGTCCCCGGACGAAGCCGGCCCTCGCCCCGACTACCCCGCCGAACCGGCGGACGGGCCGCACGCACCGGTGGGCCGGGCCCGCGGACATCGCCCGCGTCGACGCGGCGGCCCTGGCGACGCCGACCCACCGGGCCGCCGGGCCCCTGCGCCGGGTCGGGCGACGGCGGTGACCGGGTACGGGGTGCCGCTGGCCGAGCTGCGCCAGCACGTCGCGGCCCGCCCGACGTGGCAGTGCCGGGTCTGCGCCGCACCGTGGCCGTGCCAGCCGGCGAAGCTGGGCCTGCGCACCGAGCACGCCCGGGACCGGGTCGCGCTGGCGGTCTACCTCTGCCTGCTGATGCACGACGCGATCGCGGACCGGCTGCGCACCCACCCGAACCAGGTCGCCCTGACGGTCTACTTCGCCCCTTCATCGGCTGGTCCCGCCCCTGGTCGCCCCGCTCACCATCCCCGGCCGTCGACGCCGACCCGATCCCCGCAGACCTTGGACACTTCCCGTTCCCAGGAGCCAATAAGTGTCCAAGATTCCGCACGGGTTCCGCCGGGGACCGGCGGGCGCACGGAGGCGGGCGCAGGGAGGGTGCAGGGAGGGGTGGAGGGAGGGCAGGGAGGGGTGGAGGGAGGGCAGGGAGGGGTGCAGGGAGGGCAGGAAGGGTGCAGGGAGGGACGCGGGGAAGAGCGCCTAGGCGGGCGCATAGACGGGGCAGCTCCGTAGGGCCGCGAAGGGCCCCTGCCTGCCCCGCCGTCGGTGTTGGCAGGCGGCGGCGCGATCAAGCAGCGGCGCGGAGCACGAAGGCCTCCACCTCCTCGCCGCCGTACCAGTCGGTGCGGCGGCCCACGTGGGTCATGCCGAGCCGGAGGGCCACCGCCATCGACGCGGCGTTGCCCGGCGACACCACCGCCCAGACCTGCGGGGTGCCGGTCGCCAACTCCCGGGCCACCAGCGACCGGGCCGCCTCGGTGGCGTACCCGTGGCCCCACGAGTCCGGGTGCAGGTGCCAGCCGACCTCGATGTCGCTGGTCAACACGCTCTCGTCCCGGCCGGGCAGCGGCTTGAGCAGCGCCGTGCCGACCACCACGCCGGTGTCGCGGACCTCGATCGCCCAGGTGCCGTACCGGTCGCCGTGCTCCGCGTGCCGATCCCGCCACATCGCGAGCCGGTCGGCCGCCTGCGCCGGGTCGGTGAGCGGCAGGCCGGGCGCTGCCAGCCAGCGGGCGACCTCGGGCCGGGAGTAGATGTCGAAGATCCGGGTCAGGTCGGCCGGGTCGGCGGTCCAGTCCCGCAGGACCAGGCGTTCCGTGGCGAGGATTCCCATGGCGGCGATCCTAGTGAGCGGCGGACGGCCCGGACGGTGACCTGCGCGGCCTGCGCTGTCGTGAGTGACGCGGGGCGGTACGGGGAAAGAAGCCGCGATGGGCAGCGGATGGCAACGGGCGAAGCGGATCACCAGTGCGGCGTTCCGCCCGCTGCGGGGCCGGGACCTGTCCCTGCACGCCGCCGCCATCACCTTCTACGGGGCGATCGCCGTGGTGCCGGTGGCCCTGCTGGCGATCTGGCTCACCTCGCTGCTGGCGGGAGCCGACCGGGTGCGCCGGCTCACCTCGTACGCCGTGGAGACGCTGCCGGACGCGATCGGCGCGCCCCACGCGGTGCAGGCGCTGGTGGAGGCGGGGGTGGGGTTGACCCCGCTGCCGGCGTTGGCGTCGCTGCTGCCGGCGTCGCTCTACGGCGAGGGGCTGCGCCGCGCGTTCGTCTCGGTCGCCATGCCGCGCAGCGACGAGTCGCTGGTCGGCTGGCGGGGCCGGCTGCTACTGCTCCCCCTGCTGGCGCCGGCCCCGGCCCTGCTGCTGTCGATCCTGCTCGCGCTGCCGACGACCACCAGGCTGGTCCGACAGGGCGGATGGAGCGGCGCGCTGGGGGTGGTGCTGTCGTTCCTGGCGGTCTGGCTGGTGCTCACCCCGGTGCTGCTCTGGCTGTTCCGGGTGGTCGGTCCGGCCTCGCCGGACTGGCTCTCCGCGCTGGGCATCGGGTCGTTCACCGCCGCCAACCTCTCCGGATTCCTGCACGGCTTCGTCCTCTTCGCCTCGCTCCCGATCGACCTGGGCGTGCCGTTCGGCGGCTTCGACGAGATCGGCGCGGGGGTGGCGGTCCTGCTCTGGCTCTACCTCTTCCACGTGATCGTGCTGGCCGGCTACTCCGCCACCCTCGCCCTGTCCCGCTGGCGCATCCGCCGCGCCCCGCCCGGGTGACGGTTCTCCGGGGAGCTCCCGGCCCGACCAGGTGACGGCTCTCCGGAGGGCTCCCGGTCCGAACGGGACCGGCGACGGCCTCCCGCCGGGGGCGGCGCGGCACTAGGCTGCCCGAGCATGAGCGAGCGCAGCGGTGATGGCCGTACGAGCGGGGCGAGTGCCGTGGTGATGGCCGCATGAGCGGGGCAGGCGAGCTGCCGACCCGGGCCGACGTGGTGATCGTCGGGTCCGGGCACAACGGGCTGGTCTCGGCGATCCTGCTGGCCCGTGCCGGGCTGGACGTGCTGGTGCTGGAGGCCGCCGACGTGATCGGCGGGGCGACCCGCACCGAGAACCCGTTCCCGAAGGTGCCGGGGCTGCGCCACTCCACCGGGTCGTACCTGCTCGGGCTGATGCCGCCGGAGCTGCTCGCCACGCTCGACGTGCGCATCCCGGTGCTGCGCCGCGACCCGCACTACTTCCTGCCCACCCCGGGCGGCGCCGGATCGCCGTACCTGCTGATGGGCAGCGACCACGCGGCGACCCGGCGGCAGCTCACGGAGTTCTTCTCCCCCGCCGACGTGGCCGCCGACGACGCCATGCAGGCCGAGCTGGCGGCGCTGCGCGACGACCTGGCACCGGCCTGGCTGGCCGAGCCGCTGCCAGTCGAGGAGACCGCCGAACGGCACGTCCGGCCCGCGCTGCGGCAGGTCTTCGTCGACCTGGTACGCGGCTCGGTCGCCGACCACCTGGCCCGCTTCGACTTCCGTTCCGAGCTGCTGGTCAGCATGTACGCGGTCACCGACGGCCTGTCCGGGCTGAACGCCGGCCCGGACGACCCGGGCACCGGGCACAACTTCCTCGCGCACAACATGTGCCGACTGCCCGGCTCCGACGGCACCTGGATGATCGCCGAGGGCGGGATGGGCACGGTCTCGCGCACCTTCGCCGACGCGGCCCGCGCCGCCGGGGCCCGCATCCTCACCGGGACGCCGGTCGCCGCGATCACCCTCGACGGCGGCGCGGCCGGCGGGGTGACCCTGGCCGACGGCCGGCACGTGGCCGCCCGGGTGGTGCTCGGGGCCTGCGACCCGTACCGGCTGATCGACCTGCTGCCCGACGGCGCGCTGCCGGCGCCGCTGACCCAGCGGATGGCGGCGGTCCGCCGCCCCGGCACCACCCTCAAGCTCAACCTGGCGCTGACCGGGCTGCCCCGCTTCTCCTGCCTGCCCGAGGGCGCGCCGAGCCCGTTCGGCTCCACCATCCACCTGCTGCCCGGCTCGGCGTCCCTGGTCGGCGGCGGGGGCGAGCCGCCGATGGCGGCGCTGCGGGCGATGTGGGCGGACGTCCAGGCCGGCCGGCTGCCCGACGAGCCGACCATCGAGTGGTACCTGCACACCACCGTCGACCCGTCGCTGTCCGACGCCGCCGGCCACCACTCCTCGGCGCTGTTCGTCCAGTCGGTCCCCTACGAGCTGGCCGGCACCACCTGGGACGAGGCCCTGCCCGGGTACGTGTCGCGGCTGGTGGAGATCTGCGAGCGGTACGCCCCCGGCACCGCCGACCTGATCGCCGACGCCGTCCCGCTCCCCCCGCCCGGCATCGAGGCCCACTTCGGCATCACCGGCGGCCACATCCACCACGTCGACAACACGGTCTCCTTCACCGACCGGATGCCCTACGCCACCGGCGTCGACGGCGTGTACGCGGGCAGCGCCGGCTGCCACCCGGCCGGCAGCGTCATCGGCGCCGCCGGCCACAACGCCGCCCGCCGCATCCTCACAGACCTGGGTCGCTGACCCGTCCACCCCACCGCCCACCCACCCCGTCGATCGTGAACGGGTGGGGCGGTGGGGTGGTGGCGGGTCAGGAGGTCGGGGTCTCGGCGGTGGCGCGGTGGGCGCGGACCTTGTGACCGACGCTGGTCAGGCAGCGGCCGCTGGGCAGGTCGAACTTCCAGCCGTGCAGCTGGCAGGTGAGCTGGTCGCCCTCGACGATGCCGAACCGGGTCAGGTCCGCCTTCAGGTGCGGGCAGCGGCGCTGCACCACCCAGTCGCCGAGGGTGACGTCCTCGGCGTCGGTGCTCCGCTCGTGCTCGTCGTACCAGCCCTCGGCGTACTGGAGGCGCTCGGTGGACAGGCACTTGAAGAAGGCGTACACGAACTCGTTGTACTGGCCGATCCGGGCGGCGGAGAACCGGCAGGACAGGAAGAGCGAGTTGACCCAGTCCACCTCGTCGATGTGCAGCAGGTGCTCGACCAGCGCCCGATCGGTGCGGAACCGGTAGCGGACCTTCTCCTCGGCGTACGGGCGCACCTCCTTGCCCGGGAAGTCCACCACGATCGACTCGACGCTCTCCCCGTCGTAGCCGACCAGATCGAAACGGACCGGACCGCCGACCCCCTTGGCCAGGTAGATCGACTCCTCCAGCAGCGGCTCGATCCGGCGCTTCATCCCGGCCAGCACGTCGACCTCGGGGTGCCGCCAGGACGCCTTCTCCGCCTCGATGACGCCGCGCTTGCGCTCCCGCATCTCCTCCAGGTGGGCGACCTTGTTCGCGAAGAACTCCTCGATCGGCACCGGGTGGGTGGTCGTCGCGCCTTCGGTGGTGACCTCGGCGACGCTGCCGGGCAGCAGCACGATGCCGTTGGTGCCGCCGACCTTGGCGTACTCGGACAGGAACACCGACTGGTCGGGGAAGATGTTGCCCTCGTCGCCGTGGATGTCGTTGAACTGCCACAACGCGTCGTCGAGGAAGCACGGCGGGCCGGCGATCGGGAAGACGTGGTCGGCCTTCAGGTCGCCGATGTAGCGCCAGGTGCGGTCGAACTGCCGCTCCCGCTTCTGCTTGCCGAACGCGGTCTTCGCCGACTGCGGCAGCTCGTAGACCATCGGGTACCAGATCGCACCCGAGAACTGGAGCATGTGCGCGTGCACGTGGCCCAGCTCGGTGAAGACACTCAGGTCCGTCGGACGGGCGTCGTTCTGGTTGAGCAGCCGGACCCCGTCGTACTCGACCCAGAGGGAGGAATCGCCGATCGGGCCGTCGGTGGGGCTGGTCAACGCCTGAATCATGATCTTGAGACCGCCGTCGAGCTCGACGACCTGCTCGTTCGGCGCCCGGAGGAACTTCGTGAAGCCCAGCTCCCGCAGTTCGTCCTCCATCTCCGAGGTGGGGAACTCGGGCAGCAGGACGGTCGCGTCCTTCGACACGTACCGCTTGAGGTGCGCCGCGTCGAAGTGGTCCCGGTGCAGGTGCGACACGTACAGGTAGTCGACCTGACCGAGGGCCTCCCAGTCGAGCAGGGAGTTGTCGGGGAACGGGAACCAGGACGCGAAGTAGGCGGGATTGACCCACGGGTCGCACAGGATGCTGCCCGCGGCCGTGTCGATCCGCATGCTGGCATGTCCCGTACCGGTCACTCGCACCGCAGTCCCCCTCAAACAGGCAATCAAGGTGTACGTCAGAACGCTACCGGAGGCAGTGTCGTCGGCAACCCGCGACGCCGGTAGTGCCGTCCGACCCGGGCGCTCCGGGCCGGACGGCACCCGACGACGGCTGGCACCCGACAGCGGACGCGCACCGGGAAACCCCCACCGGACGAGGACAGGCGCGGGGCGTGCCAGACTAACCGGAGATCCGAATCGCGAGGGAAGGACCGACAGTGGCAGGAAGCGAGCCGGTGACGTCGCCAGATCAGCACAAGCCCGGGCACCGGAAGGCGGGGCGGATCGGCGCGGTGCTCTCCGCCCTGGCGTTGCTGGCGATGCTGTGCGGCAACCACGAGGGCAGGGTCGAGGACATCTGGCTGGTCGGCCTGGCCGTGCTGCTGCTGGCCGTCGTCATCGGTGACGCGGTGCTGCGGCGCAACGGCCTGCGCTCCTGACCACGAGGCCTGCGCTCCTGCCCACGACCGGCGGCCCACCGACCACGTCAGGCACCGAGGGCCCGTCACCCTGCTGAGCAGGGGACGGGCCCTCGTCGTACGTCGGCGTCGGAACCCGCCTGCCGCCGGTCAGCGGCCGAAGAGAATGTCCTGGACATCCTTCAGCGCCGCGTCGACCTCCGCCTCGAAGTAGCCGCCAGGAACCAGGCCGAATCGCAGGGTGTCCAGGTCCTTCGGGTTGACCGGCATCGGGCCGCGGCCGGTCATGCCGCCGAGGATGCCGTCGAAGAGCCGGTCGACCTGCTCCGGGTCGTACCCGCTGCCGAAGCGGCGCACCTGGAAGCCGCGGCGGATCTGGTCCACGCGGTGGAGGTCGCCGCCGGGGGGGCCGGCCATCGGCGGACCGGCCATCGGCGGCGGGCCACCCACCGGCGGGCCGGCCATCGGCGGGCCGGCCATCGGCGGCGGGCCACCCACCGGCGGCCCGGCGACCGGGGACGGCCCGCCCATCGGCGGGCCACCGAGCGGCTGCTGCGGCAGGGGCGGCGGCCCGGCCGGGCCGCGACCGCGCAGCTCACGCAGGTCCCGCTCGGGCATCCGGATCTCGGCGGTCATGTCGGCCCGACCGTGCCGGCCCGCCTCGAAGCCGTCGAACCGGCCGTCTGGGCCGTAGCCACCCGTCCCGGCGGGCAGCCCTCGCGGCGGGGGGCCGCCGTGGCCGTGGCCCACGCCGGGGCCAGGGCCCACGCCGGGACCAGGGCCAGGGCCACCCGGACCCCGTGGGGTGTCGTACCCGCCGCGCGGGGCGTCGTAGCCACCGGCGGCGAAGGCGCCGCTCGGCTCGTCGTAGCCACCGGCAGCGAAGGCGCCACTCGGCTCGTCGTAGCGGCCGTACCGGTCGGCGGGCGGACCGGCCTGCGCGGGCATCGGTCGGGGCGGCACGGGCCCGGGGCCACGGTCATCGCGCATCGGAACCAGGCCACGGTCATCACGCATCGGGACCGGGCCACGGTCATCACGCATCGGGACGGGCCCACGGTCATCACGCATCGGAACCGGGCCACGGTCATCACGCATCGGAACCGGGCCACGGTCATCACGCATCGGAACCGGGCCACGGTCATCACGCATCGGAACCGGGCCACGGTCATCACGCATCGGAACCGGGCCACGGTCATCACGCATCGGAACCGGGCCACGGTCATCACGCATCGGCGGGCCCATCCGGTTCGACGAGCCGAGTCGGTCGGACATCCCGGAGTCGGTGCCACGGCTGACCACGCCGCCGCGCTCCTCCAGCTCGGCCAGCTGCCGCTCGACCCGGTCGAGGTGCAGGTCGACCTGCCACTCGTCGTAGCCGTTGAAGCGGACCCGGAAGACGACGTCGTGGACCTCCTGGGAAGCCACGGGCGCGCCGACCGGCTGTCCGGCGAGCGTCGCCTCGACCCGGTCCAGGAAGGCGTCCACCTCGTCGACCTTGTAGCCCCGACGGAGCGCCTTACGCCGGAAACGCTGACCCTGACTCGCCACTATGTCTCCTGGTCTCGTTCGCTACGCCCGGTCACGCCGTCGCCTCCTGCGGCGCGTCGGTGTCGTTGTCCTCGGCCGCGGCGAGCTGCCCGCAGGCGCCGTCGATCTCGCGCCCCCGGGTGTCCCGCACCGTCGTGGACACCCCGGCGGCGCGCAGGCGCCGGACGAACTCCCGCTCGACCGGCTTGGGACTCGCGTCCCACCGGCTGCCCGGGGTCGGGTTGAGCGGGATGAGGTTGACGTGGGTCAGCTTGCCGGCCAGCAACCGGCCGAGGAGGTCGGCCCGCCACGGCTGGTCGTTCACGTCCTTGATCATCGCGTACTCGATGGACACCCGGCGCCCCGTCTGGGCGGCGTAGTCCCACGCTGCGTCCAGCACCTCGGCCACCTTCCAGCGCTGGTTGACCGGCACGAGCTCGTCGCGCAGCTCATCATCGGGCGCGTGCAGGGACAACGCAAGGGTCACCGACAGGTCTTCGCTGGCCAGGCGGCGGATGGCCGGGACCAGGCCGACCGTGGAGACGGTGATGTGCCGCTGGGACAACCCGAGCCCGTCCGGGGCGGGGGCGACCAGCCGGCGGATCGCCGCGATCACCCGCGAGTAGTTGGCCAGCGGCTCGCCCATCCCCATGAACACCACGTGGGACAGCCGTGACGGGGAGCCGGCGACCGCGCCGGAGGCGGCCACGCCTGCCAGGTAGACCGCCTGGTCGACGATCTCGGCGGTGGAGAGGTTACGGGTCAGACCGGCCTGGCCGGTCGCGCAGAACGGGCAGGCCATCCCGCAGCCGGCCTGGCTGGAGATGCAGACGGTGACCCGGTCCGGGTAGCCCATCAGCACGCTCTCCACCAGCGAGCCGTCGTGCAGCCGCCAGAGCGCCTTGCGGGTGGCCCCGTCGTCGCAGGCCAGCTCGCGAACCGGGGTGAGCAGAGTGGGCAACAGCGCGCCGGCCAGCCGGTCCCGGGTGGCGGCGGGCAGATCGGTCATCTCGGCGGGGTCGCGAACCAGCCGGCCGAAGTAGTGGGTGGAAATCTGCTTCGCGCGGAACGCCGGCTCGCCCAGCTCGGTGACCAGCGCCCGCCGACCGGCCAGATCGAGGTCGGCAAGGTGGCGGGGCGGCATGGCCGCGCGGCGTGCGGCGGGGGCGTCCGGGGCGACAGGAATCAGCGGAAGGCTCGTCATGGCGCTCCCAGTCTCCCACGCCGAACGGACGACGCGCCTGGCCGGAGGTGCCGAATCGCCCCCGACCGGGCGGCCGGCACGGGGTGCCCGGCGTGATCCATGCCTCAGCCCACCACCGGGACGAACACGGCCAGCAGCAGGTACGCGGTGGGAACCGCGAACAGGATCGAGTCAAGGCGGTCCATCAGGCCACCGTGGCCAGGCAGCAGGTTGCTCATGTCCTTCACGCCGAGGTCCCGCTTGATCATGGACTCCGCCAGGTCGCCGAGGACCGCCGCGCAGGAGACGGCCACCCCGAACAGCGCGCCCCACCATGGGGCCACGTCGAACAGCAGCCAGATCAGCAGGGCGCTGCCGAGGGCGGCGGCGGTGATCGACCCGGCGAAGCCCTCCCAGGACTTCTTCGGACTGATCGAGGGGGCCATCGGGTGCTTGCCGAAGTTGACCCCGGCGGCGTACCCGCCGGTGTCGGAGAGCACCACCGCGACCAGGGTGACCAGCACCCGCAGGTGCCCGTCGCCGGGCGCTGCGGCGAGCATCGCCGCGAACCCGCCGAGGAACGGCACGTAGACCGCGATCAGGGTGGCCGCCGTCAGGTCGCGCTGGTAGTTGCCCGGGCCGTCGCCCAGCCGCCAGACCATCGTGCCCAGCACGGTCACCAGCAGGCCGAGGCTGAGCGCGTCCGGGCCGGCGAACCACGCCAGGCCGACCGTGAGCACGCCGCCGGTGAGCAGCGGCACCAGCGGCGGGTGGGCCCCGCCACGGCGAACCGCTCGGGCCATCTCCCAGGTGCCGATCGCGATGGCGGCGGCGAGCACGAACAGGAAGGCGGGCAGGTAGAAGAAAAGTGGCACCAGCACGGCCGTGCCGAGACCGACGCCCACCCCGATCGCGGCGGGCAGGTTGCGTCCCCCGCGGCTGGGCGGGGCCTGTTGGGTGGGCGGGCGGTCCGCGCGGGCCCGCCGGCGCCCGGGCTGCCGTCGGCCCGGGGGCCGGCCCGGCTCCGCGTCGACGCCGGCCACCGTCGCGGAAGGCTCCTCCGGCCGGTACGGCGGCGGGGCCGACTCGCGCCCGGCGACGGGCTCGTCGACCGGCCAGGCGGGGTGACCGGGGCCGGCCGGGCGGTCCCGGTCGGGGTGATCCTGGTTCCCGACGTCGGGGAGGCCGGGCCAGACCGGCTCGTCGCCGCCGGGCAGCGGGCGGGCGCCGTACGGGTCGGTGGTGTCCGCGTCGAGCGGCCCCAGCCGGCGCGACTCGGCCCGGACCTCGGGCTCGGACGTGCCGATCGCGGCCGGGTCGGTCGCGGTGGCACCGAGCATGTCGGGGGCCGAGGGCGGGTACGCGTCGGTGGCGGCGCTGTGTGCCCAATGCCCTGGTTCGAGGTCACGGTCGGGCCAGGGAAGCGCGGCAGGGGCGTCCGGCTGGTCCCAGCCTCGAGGCTCGGCGCTGCGGTAGGGGTCGAGGTGGGACATCACGCACCGAGCGGACGCGGTACGGGGTTCACCACATGACGTACGACCAAGACCATCCCCTACAACGACAGTTCTGTCCGGTTGACCGGCCTGACGGCCGGCCGATTCCGACCGTTCACCGCGTGGTGGTCGGAATCGTGCCGAGCCTACTGCACCGGCCGCCCGGGCCGGGCGGACGATGGGCCACCGTCGCCGGCCGGCGACGGTGCGCGGACTCCCCGCCCGGTGAAGGCCCGGGTGGTGGCCTGGTGGCCGCCCACCGGGGCGGCAGCGGCCCGCGACGACGAAGGCACCGGCGTCCCGCCGCCCGACGGCGACGGCACACCGGTGCCACGGCAGGTCACGCGACCGGCCCGGGCCGGTCGCGGATCAGACCTCCAGGAGCTCGGTCTCCTTGTGCTTGACCAGCTCGTCGACGCTTGCGACGTACTTCTGGGTCAGGTCGTCGAGGTCCTTCTCGGCGCGGCGGCCGTCGTCCTCGCCGACCTCGCCGTCCTTGACGAGCCGGTCCAGCTCTTCCTTGCCCTTGCGGCGGATGTTGCGGATGGCCACCTTGGCCTCCTCGCCCTTGTGCCGGGCGACCTTGGTCATCTCGCGGCGCCGCTCCTCGGTCATCTGCGGGACGAGGATGCGGAGCTGGTTGCCCTCGTTGTTCGGGTTGAGGCCGAGGTCGGAGTCGCGGATCGCCCTTTCCATGGCGCCGATCTGCGAGTTGTCGTACGGCTTGATGATCACCATGCGTGGCTCGGGGACCCCGATGGACGCCATCTGGGGCAGCGGCGTCGGGGTGCCGTAGTAGTCGATGATGACCTTGGAGAACATGGCGGCGTTGGCGCGACCGGTGCGGATGGCGCCGAACTCTTCCTTGGCGTGCTCGATCGCACGCTCCATCTTCTCCTCGGCCTCGAGGAGGGTGTCGTCGATCACCGGTCTCCTCGCCTCCTTCTCGTGTTCGTGGTGGGCTTTGCTGTCGTGTCCGGAGGACCGTCGCTCGCCGGCCGCCGGCCGCTCAGGCGGTGATCAGGGTGCCGATCTTGTCGCCACCCACCGCACGGATGATCGTGTCCTCGCCCTGCGCGCCGAAGACCAGCATCGGCAGGCCGTTCTCCATGCACAGGCTGAATGCGGCGGCGTCGGCCACCCGCAGGTTGCGGCGCAGCACCTCGGAGAAGGTGATCGAGTCGAACTTGCTGGCGGTCGGGTCGATCCGGGGGTCGGCGGAGTAGACGCCGTCCACGCCGTTCTTGCTCATCAGGACCACATCGGCGCGGATCTCCAACGCGCGCTGGGCGGCCACGGTGTCGGTGGAGAAGTACGGCATGCCCGCGCCGGCGCCGAAGATGACCACACGGCCCTTCTCCAGGTGCCGGATGGCGCGCAGCGGGATGTACGGCTCGGCGACCTGGGCCATCGTGATCGCGCTCTGCACCCGGGTCTCGATGCCCTCCTTCTCCAGGAAGTCCTGGAGGGCGAGGCAGTTCATCACGGTGCCCAGCATGCCCATGTAGTCGGCGCGGGCCCGGTCCATACCGCGCTTCTGCAGCTCCGCGCCGCGGAAGAAGTTGCCGCCACCGACCACCACCGAGACCTGCACGCCGCGGCGGACCACGGTGGCGATCTGCCGGGCGATGGCCTGTACGACGTCCGGGTCGACGCCGATCGCCCCGCCGCCGAAGACCTCGCCGGAGAGCTTCAGCACCACCCGACGGGCCCGTCCGGGCGGTGGGGCGGTCGGATCATCCGCTTCCAGGCTCCGGTCACCAACAACCTGCGTCATCCGCCCCGTCCCTCCCCACGCGCACCAAACGTGCGCCGGTTACCGCGTACCTGCCGTCGCTGACCCTATGCGACAGGGAGGCCGCGGTGCCTGTCGCGTACACCAGCGGCCTCCCCGTCGACGTTCCCTGCCCGCGGGCGCGTCACGCCCGACGAGCGGCTCAGGCCTGGCCGACCTCGAACCGCAGGAAGCGGGTCACCTCGATGCCGGCCTCGGCCAGCAACTGCTTCACGCTCTTCTTGTTGTCGGCGACCGATGACTGCTCGACCAGGACATAGTCCTTGAAGAAGGCGTTGACCCGGCCCTCGATGATCTTCGGCAGCGCCGCCTCGGGCTTGTTCTCCTCGCGGGCGGTCTGCTCGGCGATGCGCCGCTCTGCCTCGACGACGTCGGCCGGAACCTCGTCGCGGGTGAGGTACTTCGGCCGCATCGCCGCGATCTGCATGGCCACGCCACGGGCGTCGGCGTCACCGGCCTCGTCGGTCTTGCCGGCGTACTCCACCAGCACACCGACGGCCGGCGGCAGGTCCTGGCTCTTGCGGTGCAGGTAGACCGCGACGGTGCCGTCCAGCTTGGCGAAGCGGTTGAGCACCAGCTTCTCGCCGATCTTGACGGACTGCTCCTGGATCAGGTCGGCGACCGGCTTGCCGTCGATCGTGCTGGCGAGCAGCTCCTCGGCGGTGCTCGCGCCGCTGCCCTCGCCGTGCTCGACGAGCTGCTGGGCCAGCACGATGAAGGCGTCGTTCTTGGCGACGAAGTCGGTCTCGCAGTTGAGCTCCAGCAGCGCCTTGCCCGAGTGCGCGATCAGGCCGTTGGCGGCCGTCCGGCCGGCCCGCTTGCCGACATCCTTCGCGCCCTTGACGCGCAGGATCTCGATGGCCTTGTCGAAGTCGCCCTCGGCCTCGGTCAGCGCCTTCTTGGAGTCCATCATGCCGGCGCCGGTGAGGTCGCGGAGCTTCTTGACGTCCGCGGCGGTGAAGTTGGACATGACTCTCTCTTCGGTCTTGAGACAGCGGGTGGGATGTTCTGGGTCCCGGTTACCCGGGTCCGGGCCGGCTGCGCCGGCGTACCTGCCGTCCCCGCCGTCCGGTTTCCCGGACGGCGGGGAACGGCGGTGCGGTTACTCCGCGGCGGCGGCCGCCGGCTGCTCGGCAGGCTGTGCGGGCTGCTCGGCGGGCTGCGCCGGCTGCTCAGCCGACTGCGCGGCGGGCTGCTCAGCCGACTGCGCCGGCTGTGCGCGCTGCTCGTCGGCCTTCTTCGGCTCCTCGAGCAGCTCGCGCTCCCACTCGGCCAGCGGCTCGTCGGTGCCGACCTGGCCCGGCTCCGGCTTCTCGTCGCCGCCCCGGCGACGGCCGGAACGGGCGATCAGGCCGTCGGCGACGGCGGCGGCCACGACCCTGGTCAGCAGCTCGGCCGAGCGGATCGCGTCGTCGTTGCCCGGGATCGGGAAGTCGACCTCGTCCGGGTCGCAGTTGGTGTCGAGCACCGCGATCACCGGGATGCCCAGCTTGCGGGCCTCGTCGACGGCGATGTGCTCCTTCTTCGTGTCGACGATCCAGACTGCGGCCGGAAGCTTCTGCATGTCCCGCAGACCACCCAGGGTGCGGGTCAGCTTGATCTTCTCGCGGGAGAGCTGCAGGGTCTCCTTCTTGGTGTAACCGGCGGTGGTGCCGCTCAGGTCACCCAGCGCCTCCAGCTCCTTCATCCGCTGCAGCCGCTTGTACACCGTCTGGAAGTTGGTCAGCATGCCACCGAGCCAGCGGTGGTTCACGTACGGCTGGCCGACCCGGGTCGCCTGCTCCGCGATGGCCTCCTGGGCCTGCTTCTTGGTGCCGACGAAGAGGATGCTGCCGCCCTCGGCGACGGTGTTGCGAATGAACTCGAACGCCTTCTCGATGTAGTCGAGGGTCTGGCGCAGGTCGATGATGTAGATGCCGTTGCGCTCGGTCATGATGAAGCGCTTCATCTTCGGGTTCCAGCGCCGGGTCTGGTGCCCGAAGTGGACACCGCTCTCCAGCAGCTGACGCATGGTCACGACGGCCATGGTTGGGTACTCCTCAAGATCCCTGGTTGTCACGCCCGGCCGGTGGCCGGGCGTCCTGGCGCCTGGTCGTCGGCCATGGTGTTCCCGACCGGAATCGGGACCAGGGAGGCCGCCGCCCCACGACGGGGCGTGGGGAGGGCGCGCGAGGTCGACCGCGTGCGGCGGTCGCCAGTCGACCAGTGTACGCCTCTGCGCGGCCCTCCGGTCAGCGGGTGGCGAGGGCCGCGGCGACGAAAAGCACCAGGCCGACCGTGAGGTATGCCGTCGGCGGGCGCAGCCAGCCCCGGCTGCCTTCGGCGAGCGCGAGGCCGCCGGTGCGCAGCCCGTAGAGCCCGACGCCGAAGATCGGCAGCCCGGCGACCAGGAAGATGCCCACCACGACGTCGGCGGCGGAGAGCGGATCGCCGAGCACGCCGTGCCGTAGCACCCGCAGGGCCGGGACCTCGAAGACCACCACCAGCAGCGCGATCAACACCGCCAGCGCCGGGCGGCGGGTCCGGTAGACGCCGTCGGACTGCGGCGGGCCGGGGCGGCGCAGCCCGTCCGGGGCGTACGCCGGGTCCAGGCCCGACGGGGGCAGATCCGGTCGGACGGCCATGGAAGGCATCGGTCCGGTCGGCATCTCCAGCGGGTGCGGCGTCCCGGCCGCCGGTCCCGTCTCGGCCCCGCGTACGGGCTCGGCCGAGCGCCCCGCCTCGGCCCCGCGCCCCGCCTCGGCCACCGGGCCGGGGCCCGCATCCCGGTCCGCCCCGCCCGGGCGGTCCGCCTCCGCGGGGCGGTTCGGGTCGACGATCGGGTAGCTGCCGAGCGGCACGGGGCGGCCGGTTTCCGACCTGCGCCCGACCGGGTCGAGGCCCAGCGGGTCCGACTGGGGCGGGGTGTCCCGGGGGGCGGCGTCGTACGGGGCGCCGGAGACCGGCATGGGCCGCTGGCCGACGGTCAGCGGAAACTCGACGGCACGCTCGACGGCGGGCGGCGGGAACGTGGCCGAGCTCTGGCCGCTCGCCAGGACGGGGTCCGCACCCCGCGACCCGGCGGACAGCCCGGTCTCGACGGCCCGGGCCGCCCGGCGCGCCTCCCGCTCCGCGGCGAGCTCGTCCACCGACACCCCGAACGAGCTGGCGTCGGCCCGCCTCGACCGCGACGGCCGGTAACTGTCGGTGTCGGTGTCGGTGAGCCCGAACGCGTCGTCCGCCCCGTGCCGCCCGGCCTCGGCATACCGGCCGACGGGCGGGTCTGTCAGCTCGTCATAGCGTCGCTCACCGGTGTCCCCGCGCTGGTCCGAGGCGCGAAACTCGTCCGCTGGATAGCGGTCGTCGCCCGGCGGGCGCCAGTCCGGCTCGCCGTACCCGCGCTCGCCGGGGTACCAGCTCGGCTCCTGATCATCGGGAAAGCTCCGTCGTGCGTTCACGACGGGCACCGTATGTGACAGTCGTACCCCCGCGCCATCCGGATGCCGGCTTCCTCCCGAACGGGACCGGACCGTGCGGTCCGCATCCTCGCCCGCCCCCGTCGCGGACACCGGCGGCACGGCCGTCCATAGCACGCCGGGGGCATGATCGTCCGGTCGTCCACAGCAGCCCCGTCGTCCACAGGCTCCCCCCGGCGGGCTGCCGGGCCCGGCATGGTGCGACGCATGACGAAGCGGAACCAGGCGGTCGGCGCGTACGGGGAGCGCTGCGCCGTCCGACACCTGATCGGGGCGGGGCTACGCCCGGTCGCCCGAAACTGGCGCTGCCCGGCCGGCGAGATCGACATCATCGCCTGGGACGGCGCGGTGCTCGCCTTCTGCGAGGTGAAGACGAGACGCACCGCCGACTTCGGCACGCCGGCCGAGGCGGTCGTGCCGGCGAAGGCGCGGCGGCTGCGGGGGCTGGCCGCCCGGTGGCTCGCGGAGACCCGCACCACCGCTGACGAGGTGCGGTTCGACGTGCTGTCGGTCGAACTGCCCGACGCGGGCGCGGCCCGGGTCGAGCACCTCAAGGGTGCGTTCTGAGATGGGCTGCCAGGCATGAGCTACGCGAAGGTGCTCTGCGTCGGCCTGGTCGGGGTGGCCGGGCACGTGGTGGAGGTGGAGGCGGACCTCGCGCCCGGGCTGCCGGCCGTGGTGATCTCCGGACTGCCCGACACCGCCCTGCACGAGGCGCGCGACCGGGTCCGCGCCGCGGTCGTCAACTCCGGCCAGCGGTGGCCGAACCGGCGGATCACCCTCAACCTGCTTCCGGCCACGATGCCGAAGTTCGGCTCGGCCTTCGACCTGGCGATCGCCGTGGCGCTGCTCGGCGGCTCCGGGGAGCTGCCGCTGCTGGCGCTGGATCGGGTGGTGGTCCTCGGCGAACTGGGCCTCGACGGCACCGTCCGGCCGGTGCGTGGGGTGCTGCCGATGGTGGCCGCCGCAGCGCGGGCCGGCCTGGAGCGGGTGATCGTCCCGGCCGACAACGCGGCCGAGGCGGCGGTCGTCCCGGGCGTCCGGGTCCGCGCCGTGGACACGCTCCACCGGTTGGTCGAGTTCGTCCGGGACGGCACGCCGCTGATCGAGCCGCCCGCCCAGACGCCGTCCGCCGGCCCCGACGGGCCGGACCTGGCCGACGTGGCCGGGCAGGCGCTCGGTCGGCGGGCCCTGGAGGTGGCCGCCGCCGGCGGGCACCACCTGGCGCTGTTCGGGCCGCCCGGGGCCGGCAAGACCATGCTCGCCGAACGACTGCCGTCCATCCTGCCCGAGCTGGACGACGAGGCGGCGCTGGAGGTCACCGCGCTGCACTCGATCGCCGGGCTGCTGCCGGCCGGCGGCCGGCTGCTGCGCCGGCCGCCGTTCCAGGCACCGCACCACACCGCGACGGTGGCCTCGCTGGTCGGCGGCGGGTCAGGGCTGGCCCGCCCCGGTGCGGTGTCGCTCGCCCACCGCGGGGTGCTCTTCCTCGACGAAGCGCCCGAGTTCGGCAAGGGCTCACTGGAAGCGCTGCGCCAGCCGCTGGAGAACGGCCGGGTGCAGCTCGCCCGCAGCCGGGGTGGCACCGAGTACCCGGCCCGGACGCAACTGGTGCTCGCCGCCAACCCTTGCCCCTGCGCGAAGCCAGCCGGGGATAACTACTGCGAGTGCTCCCCGCTGGCCCGCCGGCGCTATCTCGGCCGGCTCTCCGGCCCGCTCCTGGACCGGATCGACGTGCAGGTCACCCTGCCGCCGTTACGGGCGGCGGAGTTGATGGAGGCGACGATGACCGAGGAGCCGTCGGCCGCCGTCGCGGCCCGGGTGGCCGCCGGCCGCCGGGCCGCCGCCGAACGTTGGGCGGACGCCGGCTGGCGGGTCAACGCGGAGGTCCCCGGTCCCCGGCTGCGCCGTCCACCCTGGCGGCTGCCCGACCGGGACACCCGCGAGCTGCGCGGCCGGCTCGACTCCGGCGCGCTGTCGGCGCGCGGCTTCGACCGGATCATCCGGATGGCATGGACCGTCGCCGACCTCGACGGGCGGGATCGGCCGCACTCCGACGACGTCCGGGAGGCCATCCAGCTCAGGACGGGGGACGCGGCGTGAACACCGAGGAGGACCTGCTGGCCCGGGTGGCGTTGACCTGGCTCGCCGAGCCCGGCACCCGGTCGGTGCACGGGCTGGTCGACGAGCTGGGCCCGGCGGGCGCGCTGGACCTGCTGCTCGACGGCGGGGCACCCGAGGAGTGGCTGCGTGCCGCCGTGGCGGCCCGATCCCGGGAGGGGGACGCCCGGGCCGTGGCGGCCGACGCCCTGGCCCGTACGCAGCGGCTCGGTGCCCGGATCGTCACCCCCGACGACGAGGAGTGGCCGGCCCGCGTGGAGGACCTGCGCCGGATGGTTCTGCCGGGCGCCAACCGGAGGGTGGACCGGGAGGCCGCTCCCCCGCTCTGCCTCTGGACGCGCGGCGGTTGGCCGCTCCGGGAGGCGCTGGACCGGTCGGTCGCGGTGGTCGGCGCCCGGGCCGCCACCGGGTACGGCTTGCACGTGGCCACCGAGCTCGGCTACGGGCTGGCCGACCGGGACTGGACGGTGGTCTCCGGAGGCGCCTTCGGCATCGACGCCGCGGCGCACCGGGGCGCGCTCAACGCCGGCGGGCTGACGGTGGTGGTGCTCGCCTGCGGGATCGACCGGCCCTACCCGATGGGCAACGCGGGCCTGTTCGACCGAATCGCCGAGACCGGGCTGCTGGTCAGTGAGTGGATGCCGGGCGCCGAGCCGTTCCGTCCCCGGTTCCTCATCCGCAACCGGGTGATCGCGGCGGCGACGCTGGGCACGGTGCTGGTGGAGGCCGCGGCGCGCAGCGGCGCGACCCAGACGTTCAACCGGGCCCTCGCGGTCGGCCGGCGCCCGATGGTGGTGCCCGGCCCGGTCACCTCCGCCATGTCGGTGGGCGCCCACGAACTGCTGCGCGAGCAGCCGTCGGCGAGGCTGGTCACCGGCGTGCCGCACGTGCTGGAGGAGGTGGGCCGCATCGGCGCCGACCTGGCGCCACCGACCCGCGCCCCGCAACACCCCCGGGACCTGCTCGACGACGAGGCGGCGCTGGTGCTGGAGTCGATGCCCCGACGCGGAGCGGTCGACGTGGACCGGCTGGCCGCCCGCGCCGGCGTGGATCTCCGGACCGCCCTGCGCAAGCTCTCCCTGCTGGAGGAGCTGGGTATGGTGCGCCGCCGCGACGACGGGTACGCGCTGGTCGCCCGCCCGGCCAGCGCTCCCGGCACCCCTCCGGCCAGCGCCCCCGGTTCCATCGCGGGCCCGCCGCCGTGACGACCCGGCCGGGACCGGTCCGCCGCGTGGCCCGCTCGGCACGGCCGGTCGGCGTCATCACGGACGTAGGGCCAGCCGTGTCGCTCAGTCGCCCTCGAAGCGGAGCTGTACGTCGTGGTCGCGCAGGCAGCGCCGGGCCAGGCCCACCAGCCGGCGCACCTGTTCCGCCTCCGCCGGATTCCCAGCTGCCTCGCCGAGGCAGCGCAGCTCGGCGAGCAGTTGCGGCACCTGCCCGACTGCCACGACCAGCTCGCCACCCGGGTCGAGCCGATCCAGCAACGGGGTACACCCACCGCCGCACACCCGCGCCAACAGGTCCACCAGCACGTCGCGCGGATCCGCCACCACCTGCACGCTGGCGTACGACGGGCGACGGCGGCCGGGGCCGGGACGGACCAGCCGGTAGAGGACGACATCCAGGCCCATGCTCGGTCCCCTCCTTCCTGAGGGTGCCCGGCCGGCGGCCTCGCGTCGGCACGGGCGGATTCCGGGTACGGCCCGGTGACGGCGCTGGCACCGACGGCCTACCACGTCAAAGTCTCCCCCGCTCGCCTCCGGCCAGCCAGCACCGTTCACCTCACCCCGCACTCAGACCCGCCCGCGCTCGCCCGGCTCGGTGGCCACACCGCCCCTCGCCCCGTGGGCCCGTCGGCCCGCCACGCCGTCAGCCCGTCGCCCGCCGTGCTGCCCGCGGCCCGCCGCCCGTCTGCCCGTCGGCCCGCCGTGCTGCCCGGGTAGCGGGGCGCTCGTAAGCTGAGCCGGTGCGAGGCGACGGAGGGGCGCGGCCCGGTTGGCCGGCCGCGGCGGGTAGGCCGGAAGGCGCCCGGTGAACCGCGCCGAGCGCGGCACGAGGGCAACGCACGCGGCCCTTCCGGTGGCGCTGCGGGAGGCGGTGGACGACTTCGCCGACCACCTGGCCCGGGTGCGCAACCGCTCGGCGCACACCGTCCGGGCGTACGTCGGCGATCTGGTTTCCCTGTTCGACCACGCCGCTCGGATGGGCTGCATCGCGGTGGCCGACCTCGACCTCGGCGTGCTGCGCAGCTGGCTGGCGAAGCAGCGGACGACCGGGGCCGCACGGACCACGATGGCCCGGCGGGCCGCCTCGGCGCGGACGTTCAGCGCGTGGGCCCACCGCGCCGGCCTGCTGCCCACCGACGTGGCCGCCCCGCTGGCGAGCCCCCGGGCCCACCGGGACCTGCCGACCGTGCTCCGCACCGACCAGGTGACCGCCCTGATCGAGGCCCCGGTCTCCCGCCCGACGACCCCGGCCCCCGCCACCAGGACGGAAGGGCGTGGCGGCGAACGTCTCCTGGCGGAGCCGGATCCTTCCACCGCCTCACCGTCGGCTCCCGCCGACGAGGAGGCGGCGCGGGCCGTGGTGCTGCGGGACCGGGTTCTGCTCGAGCTGCTCTACGCGACCGGGGTGCGGATCAGCGAGGCGTGCGGCTTGGACACCGCCGATGTGGACGACGCCCGCCGGGTGGTCCGGGTGCTCGGCAAGGGCGCCCGGGAGCGGTCCGTGCCCTACGGGGTCCCGGCGCAACGGGCACTGGACGAGTGGCTGCGAGCCGGGCGGACCGCCCTCGCCGGCCCGGAGTCCGGCGAAGCCCTGCTGCTCGGGGCCCGGGGCGGCCGACTCCACCCGACCACCGCCCGACGGATCGTCGCCGGGTACGCGGAGGCGACGGGGCTGCCCCGGACCAGCCCGCACGGCCTGCGTCACTCGGCCGCCACCCACCTGCTGGAGGGCGGCGCGGACCTGCGGGCGGTGCAGGAGCTGCTGGGCCACTCGTCACTGGCCAGCACGCAGATCTACACCCACGTCTCGGTCGAGCGGCTGCGCGCCGCGTACCGGCAGGCGCACCCGCGCGCCTGAGCCGGGTGGTCGTTGGGGGGCACCGTCGATGGGTGTCGGGCTACGATCATGGGATGAGCGCGCCGCAGCCGCCCGAGCCCATCCCCGGCGCCCGGCTGCTCTTCTCCCTCGACCCGGCGGTGAGCCACCTCAACCACGGCTCGTTCGGCGCGGTGCCGATCGGGGTGCAGCGCGCCCAGCAGCGGCTCCGCGACGAGATGGAGGCCAACCCGCTGCGCTTCTTCGGGCCGAGCCTGGTGGACCGGATCGCCCACACCCGCCGGCACCTGGCCGCCTTCCTCGGCGCCGACCCCGACGGCACCGCGCTGGTCGGCAACGCCACCACCGGCGTCGCCGTGGTCCTTCAGTCGCTCGGCCTGCGCCCCGGCGACGAGGTGCTCACCACCGACCACGGCTACGGCGCCGTCGGCTTATCCGTCGACCGCGAGTGCCGGCGCACCGGGGCGACCCGCCGCACCGTGCACGTGCCGTTGACCGCGACGGCCGAGCAGGTCGTCCAGCTCGTCCGGGCGGAGCTGCGGCCCGGACGGACGAAGCTGCTCATCGTCGACCAGCTCACCTCGGCCACCGCCCGCCTCTTCCCGGCCGCGGCGATCGTCGGGGCCGCCCACGAGCACGAGGTGCCGGTGCTCGTCGACGCCGCCCACGCGCCGGGCATGCTGCCGACCCCCGTCGGGGACATCGGCGCGGACTTCTGGGTCGGCAACCTGCACAAATGGGGGTACGCCCCGCGCGGCACCGCCGCGCTGGTGGTTGCCCCGTCGTGGCGGGACCGGATGGAACCGCTGGTGGTCTCCTGGGAACAGGGGGCCGGCTTCCCGGGCAACGTCGAGTGGCAGGCGACCCTGGACTACACGTCGTGGCTGGCCGCGCCGGCCGGCGTCTGGACCCTGCGCAGCCTCGGCGTCGACCGGGTGCGGGCGCACAACGCCGCGCTGGCCGCGTACGGGCAGCGGGTGGTGGGGGACGCGCTGGGGGTGGCACCGGCCGACCTGCCGGATCCGGGCGGGCCGACGGTGGCGATGCGGATCGTCCCGCTGCCGGCCGGGCTGGCCGCCACGTTCGACGACGCCCGCGCCCTGCGGGGCCGGATCGCCGAGGAGCTGTCCACCGAGGTGGCGGTGATGACCTGGAACGACCGTGGCTGGCTCCGGCTGTGCGGCCAGGTCTACAACGCGCCGCACGAGTACGAGCGGCTCGCCGCGCGGCTGCCGGCGATGCTCACCCGGCGCTGACCGGCGACCGCACCGGCGGCTGCACCGGAGACCGCGTGCCGAGCACGTCACGCATGGGCCACCCCGAGCAGGTCAAAGGCGGCGGCTGCGGGAAGGCGGCACCGTGGCGGCGGGGGCGGTCAGGTGGGCAGGAGCCGGACGGGGCCGAGCCCGAGCAGGGCCAGCGGGTCCAGGTACTCCGCTCCCCGGCGCAGCCCCCAGTGCAGGCAGGCCGGCTCGGGGCAGCCCGGGTGCCCGGGCAGCAGCCGGCCCAACGGCGCGCCGGCGGCCACCCGGTCCCCGGCGCGGACGCCGGGCCGCACCGGCTCGTACGTGGTCCGCAGCCCCGCGTCATGCCCGACCGTGACCACGGGACGACCCGCGACCGGGCCGGCGAACAGCACCACCCCCGACCCGGCGGCCCGGACCACGGCGCCCGGCACGGCGATCAGGTCGACGCCCCGGTGGCCGGGCAGCCACGGCTGCGGGGGCGGCGCGAAGCGACGGGCCGGTCGAGGGACGCCGTCGAGCGGCCACCGGAACCGCGCGTCCGGCGTGGAAGCTTGCGCCCGGGCCGCCGCGTCGGGCGCTGCCGCCGGCCCGACACCGGACGGACCGGGCGGGACGAGGGCCGGCCCGACACCGGGCGGACCGGGCGGCACGGGGCCGGGCCCGACACCGGGCGGCACGGGGCCGGGCCCGACGGCGGACACGATCACCACGCTGGCAGCGCCGGATTGCGGCGGAGCCACGGGACCGGCCCCGGCGGCGAGGACCGCCGCGCAGAGCGCCGCTACGGACAGCACCGCCGTGGCCGGTCGCGCCAGCCTGCGGGCGGCCTCACCCCGGGCCCGCCGCCCGCCGGCACCGGTCCCGCCCCATCCTGAGCCACCGGCCCCGGTCCTCGTCCACATGCTCGGCAGCGTGCCGGAATCCCGGGACGCGCCGCCACCGCAGACCGCTCGCCTGTGGACGGCCGGACGGGCTGTGGACAGTCCTCGCCCGGACCGATGATCTGCTATGGCCCGACCGGTCGGCCCGGCCCACGCAGAGCCGGTGCGTCGCCGCCGCACCCGGCCCGGCAGCGGGCAAGCCGCTGACCCGGACCAGGGCAGCCCGTAATGACCACTGTGGACAACATCAGCCGGGCCGGACGAGGCGATCAGCCTCGAGGAGTTCGGGTGGCCGCCCGCAACCACGGCGGTGCCGTCGGGCGTGGGCCGGCGCGGTGGTGCCGACGGAGTGCGGCGGGGCCGGGCGGTGGGGACGTGCGGCCGGCGCCGGACCGGTCGACGCGGGTGGGCTGCCGGAAGGAAGGACCGTCAGCCGCCGAAGCCGGAGTCGGCCGGCAGGGAGATGTCGGGCTTCTCCAGCTCCTCGACGTTGACGTCCTTGAACGTCATCACCCGGACGTTCTTGACGAACCGGGCGGGACGGTACATGTCCCACACCCAGGCGTCGTGCATCTCGACCTCGAAGTAGACCTCGCCGTCGGAGTTGCGCACGTGCAGGTCCACCTGATTGGCCAGGTAGAAGCGGCGCTCCGTCTCCACGACGTAGGAGAACTGGCGGACGATGTCGCGGTACTCCCGGTAGAGCTGGAGCTCCATCTCGGTCTCGTACTTCTCGAGATCTTCCGCGCTCATCGCACTCCGCCTTCCATGACCACATCTTCCCCCACCGGCGCGGGAGGTCGGGGCTGCTCGCCCAACGCCACGCCGACGGTACCTCCTGATGTCCCGAAGCGCTCCATCGGCTCGTCCGGGCGCGCACCCACCGGTCGACGGGACCTGGGTGGCAGCCCGTCCAGGCCGGACACGGCGGCCACGTTCACGTACGAGAAGCGGTGTTCCCGGCACGGTCCGTGCTCCCGCAGAGCGGCGGTGTGCTCCGCCGTGATGTAGCCCTTGTGCTCGGCGAAGCCGTAGTCGGGGAACGTCCCGTCCAGCTCGACCATGATCCGGTCCCGGGTGACCTTGGCCAGCACGCTCGCCGCCGCCACACAGGCGGCCACCCGGTCGCCCTTCCAGACCGCCAGCCCCGGCACGTCCAGCCCGTCGACGCCGAAGCCGTCGGTCAGCACGTAGTCCGGGCGGGTGTCCAGCGACGCCAGCGCCCGGCGCATCGCGGCGAGGTTGCACACGTGCAGGCCGCGGGTGTCCACCTCGTCGGCCGGGATCACCACCACCGCGTACGCCAGGGCGCGGGTGACCACCTGCTCGTAGATGCGCTCCCGGCTGGCCGGGGTGAGCAGCTTGGAGTCGGCCAGCCCGTCGATCTCGCCGCGTCGCCCCTCGGGCAGCACCGCCGCCGCCGCGACCAGCGGGCCGGCGCAGGCGCCCCGGCCGGCCTCGTCGGCGCCCGCCACGTTCCGGAAGCCTCGGCGTTGCAGGGCGCGCTCCAGCGCGTACAGCCCGGCCTCCCGGCGGACCACTGTGCGCGGCGGGGTCAGCACGGCGTACCTCCGGCCGCAGGGACGGCCCCGGCGGACCCGGCGGGCGGGGTCTGCGCGTCGGGCCGCGCGGCCAGCACCCGGCGCAGCAGGGCCGGCAGGTCGGCCGGGTAGTACCGCTCGGTGGTGGCGGCCAGTTCGTCGGCCGGCCACCACCGGTGCCCGAAGACGCTGGCCCGCTCGACGGCGTTGAAGCCGGCGGTGTCCACCTCCCAGGACGGCACCCGGACCAGGAAGAACTCCTGCTCCTGCTGGTACCGCACGCCGTCGAAGGGGAACCGGAGCGTCTCCCGCCACACCGGCTCGCCCAGCTCGGCCGGGGTTAGCCGCAGGCCCGTCTCCTCGGCCAACTCCCGGGCGGCGCCGGTCGCCGGGGACTCACCCGGCTCCAGTCCGCCACCGGGGGTGAGCCAGTACCGGTGCTCGGGCCGCGCCGGGTCGCAACCGGCGAAGAGCAGCACCCGGTCGGCGTCGTCGACGAGCAACACGCGCGCCGCACGTCGAGGGGTGTAGACGGTCACCTTCCCAGCCTGCCAGACCCGGCCCGCGTCGCCCACGCCCACCCGGGGGTCGGTGGGTGGATCAGGGGTTGGGGATGCCGTCGAACGACTCCGGGACGGTGAGCCAGGTGGCCCGGCCGACCGGCCAGAAGACGGTGAAGGCGCGGCCGACCACCTGGTCCTCGGGGATGGTGGCGCTCTGGATGTTCTGGCCGGACTGCTGCCAGTGCTCCAGCGAGTCGCCGGAGGCCGAGCGGTGGTCACCCATCACCCACAGCCGCCCCTTCGGGACGGTGATGTCGAACTCCTGGTCGGCCGGCTTGTCCTGCTGTCCGGCTGCCGAGTAGATGTACGGCTCGTCGAGCGGCCTGCCGTTGATCACCAACCGCTCCTGCGGGTCGCAGCAGACCACGTGGTCGCCGCCGACGCCGATCACCCGCTTGATGAAGTCCTCGCCGTCGGGGTTGCCGCTCCACTCGGTGGGCGCCTTGAAGACGATCACCTCGCCGCGGTGCGGCGACCGGAAGTCGTACACCAGCTTGTTGACCAGCACCCGATCGTCGATCTGGAGGGTGTTCTCCATGGACGGCGACGGGATGTAGAAGGTCTGCAGCACGAAGGCCCGCACCAGCACCGCGACCAGGATCGCCACGCCCAGAAGGATGGGCAGCTCCTTCCAAAAGGAGCCGCTCTTCTTGTCGGTCTGCTCGTCAATCACGGGTGGAGCCTACGTCGCCGCGACCACCCGGACCGCCCGGAACGCGCGAGGACGGACACCGCGGCCGAGACCGGGAGGAGCAGCAGCACACCGCCCGATCCGGTGGGGCGCGCGGGGGCCGGGGGGTCGCCGGCAGCCGTGACGGGCCTGGTGACTCCGGTGAAGGTGTCCGGCACCGACAGCGACGCCCACCGGGAGGACGGCCAGACCACGACGAACGCCCGCCCGACGACGTTGTCGATCGGCACCGGGCCCTGGCAGCGGGCGTCCTGGGAGACCAGCCGGTGGTCGCCCATCACGAAGATCTGGCCGGGCGGGACCACCACCTCGGCGAAGCGCCGCGACCGGCACTCACTCGGATTTGGCGGCAGGTCCAGCGGGGAGTTCCGGATCACGTACGGCTCGTCGAGCGGAACGTCGTTGACGGTGACCCGACCCTGGGCGTCGCAGCACTCCACCCGGTCGCCGGGGAGGCCGATGACCCGCTTGATGAAGTCCTTCTCGCCGGGGCGGCTGAGCCCGACCAGGTCGCCGACCGCGCGGGCGAACTTCCCGGCCATCCCGGGCTCGGGCTCCTGGGCCTGCTGGGCGACCCACCTGTCGGTGCCCCGGAAGACCACCACCTCGCCGCGCTGCGGATCCCGCACGTCGTAGACGACCTTGTTGACGAGCACCCGGTCGCCGATGAGCAGGGTGTCCTCCATCGACCCGGACGGGATGAAGAACGCCTGGAGCAGGAAGGTGCGGATCAGCACCGCCAGGCAGAAGGCGACGATCAGCAGCAGGGGCAGCTCCTGCCAGAGCGGCATCTGTCGGCGGGGGCGCCGGGGGCGCCGGCGCCACGGATCGACAGCGCCGTCCTCGTCAAGCGTCCGCACCTGGCCACTCCCCGGTCCGCAGAAATGCCACTACCGCCCGGGAGCCTCGTCGAGGCCCCA
The DNA here is from genome assembly GCF_050948415.1 of Micromonospora sp. CA-111912. NCBI lineage: Bacteria > Bacillati > Actinomycetota > Actinomycetes > Micromonosporales > Micromonosporaceae > Micromonospora > Micromonospora sp. CA-111912. The sequence continues at coordinate 1,595,503 of NZ_CP192007.1, read as the reverse complement.
CGGGCGGTAGTGGGACGATCTGTGGCCGCAGCTGCCGCCGCGACGCGCCGATGCCCGCCTGTGCCCGTGCGAACAGCGTAACCGGGGCTGGCCCGTACGACATCCGCGTAGCTCAGGCGGTGTGGCTAGCGAGCAGTCAGCTCGACTGCTTCTCGCGGCGCTCCTTGATCTTGGCCTTCTTGCCCCGCAGCTCGCGCAGGTAGTAGAGCTTGGCGCGACGGACGGCACCGCGGGTCACGATCTCGATCCGGTCGATGCCCGGGCTGTTCACCGGGTAGGTCCGCTCGACGCCCACACCGAAGCTGACCTTGCGGACCGAGAAGGTCTCGCGCAGGCCGTCACCCTGGCGGCGGATGACGACGCCCTGGAAGATCTGGACACGGGACCGGTTGCCCTCGACGACCCGCGCGTGCACCTTGACGGTGTCACCGGCACGGAACTGGGGAATGTCGACCCGCTTCGACTGGGCGTCAAGGGCGTCCAGGATATTCATCGCTGTGTCCTCGTGAGGCTCACGGCGCACCGTCAGTCGGTGCGCGGATGGGTGATTCTGATCCCCGGGTGGCGGCCGACGGGCGGCCCCGGTCGGGAATCCTCGCAGCCGCCCACGGCGCGGACGGTTGCGGCAACCCCCCTACTTTGCCACATTCCCCGGCGGCACCTGAAATCCGGCCCGGTCCAGGGCCGCCCTGTCCCGCTTGTCCAGGCTCGCCGGGTCGAGCGCGGCGAACATGTCGGGCCGGCGGGTCGCGGTGCGCGCCAGCGCCTCGTCGCGCCGCCAGCGGGCGATCTTCCCGTGGTCGCCGGAGCGGAGCACCTCCGGCACCTCGTGCCCCCGCCAGGCCGCCGGCTTGGTGTACATCGGCGCCTCCAGCAGCCCGTGGGCGTGCGACTCCTCGTCCAGCGACCCGGCGTTGCCGAGCACCCCGGGCAGCAGCCGGGTGACCGCCTCCAGGATCACCAGCACCGCCACCTCGCCGCCGAAGAGCACGTAGTCGCCGAGCGACACCTCGGTCACCCGCATCCGGGTGGCGGCCTGGTCGAGCACCCGCTGGTCGATGCCCTCGTACCGGCCGCAGGCGAACAGCAGGTGCGACTCGCCGGCCAGCTCGTGCGCCATGGCCTGGGTGAACGGCTCCCCGGCCGGGGAGGGCACCAGCAGCCGGGGCAGGGTCAGGCCGTCGGGGGTCAGACCGTCGGGGGTCAGCTCCGCCGGGGCGAGGGCGTCGAGCGCGTCCCCCCACGGCTCGGGCCGCATCACCATGCCGGGCCCGCCGCCGTAGGGGGTGTCGTCGACGGTGCGGTGCACGTCGTGGGTCCAGCTCCGCAGGTCGTGTACGGCCAGCCGCAGCACGCCGTTGGCCCGGGCCCTACCGATCAGGGAGAGGTCCAGCGGGGTGAAGTACTCGGGGAAGATCGACACGACGTCGACGCGCATGCGCGGGTGCTCCAGCGGTCTAGAGATCGAACAGACCGGCTGGCGGATCGACGACGACACGTCCCCCGGCGACATCCACCTCGAGGACGATCGCCTTGACGAACGGGACGAGCGCGGTACGCCCCTCGGGGCGGCGCAACACCAGCAGGTCGGACGCGGGTGCGTGATCGATCCGGGTCACCTCACCGAGGTGCTCGCCGCCCGGGGTGACCACGGCGAGGCCGACGAGCTGGTGGTCGTGGAACTCCTCCGGGTCCTCCGGCGAGGCGACGCCGGCGCTGTCCACCCCGATCAGGGTGCCGCGCAGCGCCTCGGCGACGTCGCGCTCGAGGATGCCCTCGAACGCGACCAGCATCCGCCCCTGGTGCCAGCGGGCGGACTCCACGGTCAGCTCGGCCGGGACCCGGAACGGCACTCCGGGGCCGGGGGCGGGGTTGGCCGGCGGCGCCGCGCCCGGCTCGGTACTGAGTACCGAGCCGGGCGCGAAGCGTGCCTCGGGCTCGTCGGTGCGCACTTCCACGGTGACTTCACCGCGGAGGCCGTGCGGCTTACCGATCCTGCCGACGATGAGCCGCATCAGTACGAGTCGACGATGTCGACGCGCACGCCACGCCCACCGATGGAGCCGATCACCTGGCGCAGCGCCTTGGCAGTCCGGCCGGACCGCCCGATCACCGTGCCGAGGTCTTCCGGGTGCACGCGGATTTCCAGCCGCTTGCCCCGACGGGAGTCGGCCATCCGGACCCGGACGTCGTCCGGGTGATCGACGATGCCCTTGACCAGGTGCTCGAGCGCCGGACGCAGTGGCATGTCAGGCCTGCTCGCCAGCGTTCGTGGCGGGCTGCGCCTCGGCCTTCGGCGCCTCAGCCTCGGCCTTCGGTGCCTCAGCCTTCGGTGCCTCAGCCTTGGCGGCCTTCTTGGCCGGCTTCGCCGGAGCCTCGGTCAGGCCGGCGGCGGCCTTCGCCTCAGCCTCGTACGCCGCCTTGCGGTCGACGCGCTCGGCGGCGACCTTCAGCGGCGGCGGGGCCGGCAGGCCCTTGAACTTCTGCCAGTCGCCGGTCAGCTCGAGCAGGCGCTGCACGGCCTCGCTCGGCTGCGCGCCGACGGACAGCCAGTACTGGACCCGCTCCGACTTGACCTCGATCACCGAAGGGTCTTCCTTCGGCTGGTACACGCCGACGAACTCGATCGCGCGACCGTCCCGCTTGGTACGCGAGTCGGCGATGACGATGCGGTACTGCGGGTTGCGGATCTTGCCCATCCGCAGGAGCCGGATCTTTACGGCCACAGTTGTTTCGCTCCTGTTGCGATCTCACCGACCCAACACGGGCGGTGCACGGGTGAGCGCCGACCGGCACAGTGGGGTTTGGGCCGGAGACTACTCGGTGGACTGGCGACGCGCCCGGGTTAGAGGGCGCCGAACGCGCGCCGGATACCAGCGACCCATTCTGCCAGATCGGGCCGGGATCCTTCACACCGGCGGGCCAGGTCACTCGCCCGACTGCCGGATTCCGGCCCTTCGCGCCCTTTGTCCGACTGGTCGGACGCTCGCGGCACCTGCTCAGCAGGCCGGCGGACGGTCCCAGCCGTCCGGCAGTTTCTCCGGCACCTCCCACCCGGGCGGCGGGGTGAAGTCGCACCAGGTGCCGTCGAACGGGAACTCGCCAGCCTCGGCGCGGGCGATCACCCGCAGCCCTTCGGCGCGCACCGCCGCCTCGTCGGCCACCCAGTAGTCGTCGGGGAGGGCCAGCCGCTCGGCGAACTCCTCCTCGTCCTTCCACTCCCAGCTGCGGTCCGGCCGGATCACCACGTCGAGGTCCTGGTCGATGATGTCCACCCCGACCACGTCGCCGTCGTCCCAGCGGACACCCGGCTCCTCCAGATTGACGTACCAGTTGGCGAAGCGCCCGTCGGCGTCGGAGAACCACCAGACCGAGTGGGCCGCGCCCACGGGCAGGAACTTGAGCACCGACGGCCCGTTCCACCGCCCGAGCGCCAGCCGGTACGACGACGTGACCCACTCGGCGAACGGCATCGCCCGCAACCCGAGGCCGGCCTCGGTGACCTCAGAGGCCGCCGGCGAGTTGCGGGCGACGAAGATGAGCAGCCCGCGCTCGTCGTCGCTGACCACCCGCCCCGCCCGGACCCAACCGATCCGGCCGTGCCGCACGTTGCGATGCATGATCAACCGGCCGGGCGAGAGCGTCATGGGCACCGACCCTACCGGGGCTCGGCCGGGCGGCCGGTGCGCCGTTGTTCCGACACCCGATCGGCCGTTTCGGGCTGTCGATCCCCGTCGCTGAATCGCTACGGTGTGATGGACACGCGTCGCCGAGCGGAAGGACGGGCCTGTGTCGGAGGACGTACGGGTCGAGTTGCCCAGTGGCGAGACGGTCTGGGTCCGGGTCGCCGGCACCGCCGGCCCGGCCGACGTGGGCTGGCGGGAGGACCAGGTGTACCGCCTGGAGGGCCTGTTGGAGACGGTGCGGGGGGTGGCGGGCAGCGTCCGCGCCGGGCTGCGCGAGGCCCGCCCCGACTCGGTCAGCGTGGAGTTCGGGGTCACCATGTCGGCGAAGACCGGCCGGGTGCTCAGCGTGCTCACCGAGGCCGGCGCCGAGGCCAACCTCAAGATCACCCTCGGTTGGCAGAACGGCCAGGCCGACGACCGCCCGGCGCCCACGGCCACGAACGGCTGAGGGGCCGCACATCATGGGGGCCCCGCTGGTCGCCGACGGATTCGACGAGATCAGCCGGGCCCTGCGGTCCACCGTGATCGAGGTGCCCCGGGGCGACGGCATCCGCGGCGGCACAGCCTTCTTCGTCGCCCCCGGCTACGCCCTGACCTGCGCCCACGTCGTGAACGGCCGGGAGGGCGCCACGCTGCCGGTGCGCTGGGGCGGCCGGCCGCTGAGCGCCCGGGTCGTGCACGCCGCCCCAGCCTCGACCGGCGGCCACTCGATCTGGCCCCTGCCCGACCTCGCGGTGCTCCGGGTGGCCGACGCGCCCGCCGACCACCCCTGCGTGTGGCTCGGCGAGCAACCGCCGCCCGACGGCGCACCGCTGCACACCTTCGGCTTCGCCGGGGCGTACGGCACCCCGGAGCCCACCTCGGCCTGGCTGTACTCGGCGGGCCGGCAGGGCGTCCGGGGTGCCACGGCGCTGCGGGTCCGCGACGACGAGCTGGCCGAGGGCAGTTCCGGCAGCCCGATCGTGGACCTCACCAGCGGCGAGGTGTGCGCCGTGGTGAAGACCGCCCGCAGCCCCGGCGACCCGTACGGCGGGCTGGCCGTGCCCCTCGGCGAGCTGCGCGGGCTGCCCGTGGCCCTGCTGCGCGAGCTGTGGCGCGGCCACGACCGGCACCACGGCGCCGACGGCTCCTGGGCCCACGCCGTGGACCGGTTGCGGGCCCGGCGTGCCGCCGCCACCGCGCCCGAGGTGGCCGAGCTGCTGGACCCGGGGGCGAAGCTGCCGGTGCTGCGGGCCGCCGAGGAGGCGAAGGTGCGCGGCATCCTGGCCCGATTGCCGGCAGCCGACGACGCGCACCAGCTCTACGAGCGGGCGTGCGGCCGGTGGGCGCCGACGCCGACCCAGCCGCTGCTGGACCGGCGCGACGTCGTCCGCGCCCTCGACGACGTCGCGCAGGCCCGGCGCGGGGAGCTGCACCCGCTGCTCGTCTTCGCCACCGCGCTGATCCCCCGCTGCCCGGCCACCGAGCGTGGCCGGCTCCAGGACTGGGTCGACGACCTGGCGTTCCGGCTGGGCCAGCGGGCGCAGCTCGCCCAGCACCGGCCAGCCCTGCTCCCCGCCCAGCGGGTGCCGTCGGTGGAGCGGTCGTCGGTGCTGGTCGAGGTCACCCCCGCCGGCCACGACCAGCGGCGCTACCTGCTGTCCGTGTCCGTCTACCGGAGCCGGGACGACGTGCGCTGCCTGGCCCAGCACGACGAGCCGATGGCCCTGCCCCAGCTGGAGGCCGCCCTGCGCCGCGAGCTGCACGTCGGGCTCCGCCAGCTCGGTTGGGGCCGCACCGTGATGGTCGAGCTGGCACTGCCGCCGGAGCTGCTCGACCTGCCGATCGACGAGTGGGTCCTCGCCCCGCACGACGTCGCCCCGCTCGGGTTGGTCCGGCCCGTGCTGGTGCGGATCGCCGACGACGGCGAGGGCGGGGCGGCCGGGCCGGAGGCCGAGGAGCGGTGGGAGGCGCTGTCGGCGTCGGCGGAGGGGATGTCCTTCGCCACCGTCGACTGCCGAGCCGAGACGGATCCGACCTGGTTCTACGCCCACCTGACCACGACCAACCCCGGAGGCGTGCTGCTGCCCGGCCCGACCACGGACCCGGCCCAGCGCACGCTGCTGGAGGTCGGGGTGCGGGCCGGGGCACCGGTGGCGCTGTGGAGCCGGGCGGGCTGCGACCGGCACCCCGCCCCGGGCGGCGCCGGCGCCTGCCGGGGGGTGGCGTTCCTGGCCGACCTGGAGTCCCGGCTGCGCCGCCGGCCGATAGGGTCGCTGCCGCTGGACGTCCGCCAGCTGCGCGCCGCCGCGGTGGCGGCCCGCGACGACGACCACTGCGGGCACCGGCTGGTCCTGCTCTGGGACGACCCGTTCCGGCGCTTCCGGGACCCCTCGACGCTCGACGCGCAGTGGTGAGACCGGCGCGGGCCGGCCGACAGGAGGGACGATACGTTGCAGGACTGGTGGATCTATCGGGGCACGGGGAGTCCCCACTCCGGGATACTCCGGCTGCCACCTCCCCCGCCCTGGCGGGTGTTCGACGGCGCCCCCCTGGCGGCACCGCCGTCGAGCCCGGACGGCGCGGCCGGCCGACGGCTCGGTGAGCTGCACCGGGCGGTCAGCTACCAGCCCCGCCCCGACGAGCTGGAGCTGGTCAACGCCGCCCTCTACCTGCGGCGCCCGCTGTTGGTCACCGGAAAGCCGGGGGTGGGCAAGTCGACCCTGGCGTACGCGGTGGCGCACGAGCTGGCCCTGGGGCCGGTGCTGCGCTGGCCGATCACCAGCCGGTCCACCCTCGCCGAGGGGCTCTACAGCTACGACGCGATCGGCCGGCTCCAGGAGGCCAGCCTGCACCATCAGCTCGGCACTGCGGGGGACCTGCCGATCGGCCGCTACCTGCACCTGGGGCCGCTCGGCACGGCCCTGCTGCCGTACGAGCACCCCCGGGTGCTGCTGATCGACGAGATCGACAAGAGCGACGTGGACCTGCCGAACGACCTGCTCAACATCTTCGAGGACGGCGAGTACCGCGTCCCGGAGCTGCAACGGATCGCCGCCAGCCAGCCACAGGTCGAACTGCCGGTCGAGGGCAGCGCGGACCAGGTGGCGGTGCACCAGGGCGTGGTGCGCTGCCACGCGTTCCCGCTCGTGATCATGACCAGCAACGGCGAGCGCGAGTTCTCCCCCGCGTTCCACCGCCGGTGCCTGCGGCTGGACCTGGGCCAGCCGGACGCCGAGCAGCTCGCCGCGATCGTCGCCGCGCACTTCGGAACCGAGCCGACGGCCGAGACGGCCGACCTGGTCGAGCTGTTCCTGTCCCGGCGGGAGCGCGGCACCCTCGCCACCGACCAGCTCCTCAACGCCATCTACCTCACCGTCCAGGCACCCGACGGCGGGCGGCCGGACCGGGAACGGCTCGCGGACCTGGTGCTGCGGCAGCTCGACGCGGGGCCGGACAGCTGATGAGCACGGTCCGGCTGGTGGGTGCGCTGCGCGGTCTCGACGTGCAGCCGCGGGAGCTCGCGGACGCCCTCTGGCTGGCCCGGTTCCTGCCCGGCGGCGGTCCGCCGACCGAAGCGGGAACGTCTCCGACGCCGGCCGACCTTGCGGACACCGACCCGGCCGAACCGGCGGACCCGACGCCCGAGGGGGCGGAACCCAACCGGCTCCCCACCCCCCGGACGCCCCTGACAAGGCTCCGGCCCACCCCGACGCGGGCGGATGGCACCGACGCACCCGACCCGGTGCGTTGGGTACGCCTGCACGTGCCCCGGCCGGCCGGACGGCCGGCGGGAAGCGGCGGCGCGGGCCTGCCGGTCCGCGCCCCGGCACCCCCCGCCCTGGACACCCGGGCGTTGGCCCGGAGCCTGCGTCCGCTGCGCCGCCGAGTGCCCGACCCGAACACGCTCGCCCTCGACGAGGAGGCCACCGCGGCGCGGGTCGTGGAGCAGGGACTGTGGGTGCCGGTCCTGCGCCCGACGCCCCAGCCGTGGTTCGACCTGACCCTCGCCGTGGACGGCGGGGCGTCGATGGCCGTCTGGCGTCCGCTGGTGGCCGACCTGGAGTCGGCGCTGAGCCGGCTGAGGGCCTTCCGCCACGTCCAGCGGGTGCGGCTGCCGTCCGGGGCTGAGCGGCGACTCAGCGTGGGCCCGACCGACGGGCCCGGCGTACCCGGCCACTCGACGCGGGAACTGCTCGACCCCCGGGGGCGCCAGCTCATCCTCGTGGTCAGCGACTGCGCCGGGCCGGAGTGGCACGACGGCTCGATGTTCCACACCCTGCAGACCTGGGCCCGGCACGAGACCGTGGCGATCCTGCAACCGCTGCCCCAGCGGATGTGGCGGCGCAGCGGCCTGGTGCCGGTGCGCGGCCGGCTCACCGCGACCGGGGGCGACAGCGCCAACCGCCGCCTCCGGTTCGTACCCCGGCAGTGGCGGCCCGGCGCGGGCCTGCGCGGGATCGTCCCGGTGCCGGTGCTGCAGATCCAGCCGGACTGGCTGGCCGGCTGGGCGCGGCTCACCGGCACCGGCGACGGCACGATCGACGCGGTGGTCACGCTGCCGCCGCAGCCCGGGCCGCCGGAACCCGTCGAACCGGTCGGCGGCCCCCCGCAGGACGAGGCGGCCCGGCGGCTGAGCAGGTTCCTGGCCACCGCCAGCCCGGAGGCGCTGCGGCTGGCCACCCAGCTCGCGGACCTTCCGGTGACACTGCCGATCATGCGCCTGGTGCAGCAGGCGTCGGCGGCGCCGGCCCACCCCGCGCACCTGGCGGAGGTGCTCCTCGGTGGGCTGCTCGTCCGGCAGCCCGACCCGGCGGGAGACCTGCGGTTCGACTTCCACCAGGGCATCCGGCCGATGCTGCGGGACCTGCTGCTGCACACCGACCTGCTGCGCCTACGGCACGAGATCGCCCGGTTCCTGGCCCACCAGATGGGCATCAGCATGCGGGAGTTCGCGGCGGCGCTGAGCGCTCCGGCCGGGGTGGCCGGCGACGCGGGGCTCGGCGAGTCCTTCGGCCGCCTCCCGGCCACGGTGCTGACCCGGCTCGGCGGTCGACACCGGGAGCTGATCGAGTTCGTCGAGCAGCGGGAGCCGGACCCGGGCCCGCCGTCCCCGGTCAACGGCCACCACCCGGTCCGCCGGGTGACAGCGAAGCCGAGCCCTCTGGTGACGGCGGAGCCAGACCCGTCCGTCACCGGCTCACCCGTGGACGAGCAGGACCTCGACGGGCTCGACGCGACCATCCGGGTGTTGCGGCAGGCGACGGCCGCCGGCCCGGACCGCACCGACCTGACCGGCCTCGCCCGCGCGCTGCGGGCCCGGTTCCAGCTCACCGGGGACGTCACCGACCTGGTCGAGGCGGCTTCCATCCTGGAGCAGGTGCGGCGGTGGGCCGACGGCGGCACGGAGCCGGACGACCCCGAGGCGGTGCTGGACCTCGCCGAGGTCCGGTTGTCGCTGTGCACCGAGCGCGGCGCCACGGCCGACCTGAACGAGGCCGTGGCCCTGTTCCGCAGCGCCCTCGCCGTGCCCGACGGCCCCCGCCCCGGGCGGTGGCGCGGCACCGTCGGGCTGGCCCGTGCGCTGGTGGTCCGGGCCGACCGGCTCGGCGCGGTGGCGGACCTCGACGAGGCGGTCGAGCTCTACCTTGCGGCGGCCGGGGCGGCCCCCGGGGCGGGCGGGGACGACCTGCGGCTGCGGGCTGTCGACGCGCTGCTGCGCCGGTACGCGCTGACCGGGGACCGGACCGCGCTGACCCGGGCGGACGCGGTGAGCGGCGACGTGGCGGACACGCCGGGGCGGCACACTCGCCGGGTACGCCTGGCGGACCTGCTGCGCCGCGCCGCCCGGGAGGCCGGCGAGCCGGAACTGCTGCGCCGCGCCGCAGCCCTCTACGCCGAGGCCACCGAGCGTTCCGGGCCGGACGGCGACGCCCGGGTCCTGCACGGCCTCGCCGAGGCGCGTGGCGAGCTGTCCGTCGCCACCGGTGACCCCGCCGAGCTGGACGCAGCGGTGGCGACGGCACAGGCCGCCGTGGCGGCTGGCGGCCGCGACGACGTGACGCACGTCGAGTGCCTGGCCACCCTCGGCCGGCTGCTGCGGCTGCGCGTCGACCGGGACGGTCGGGACCACGACCGCGACGCGCTGGTCAACGCCGCCCGCCGGCTGCTCGATGCGGTGCCCGGCTTCCACCCGGACCGGCACCGCCACCTCGCCGCGCTGGGCGACGCCCTGCGGCTGCGGTACGACGCGGCCGGTGACGCGGGCGACATCCAGGAGGCGTGCGCCCGGTACGAGGAGGCCGTGCGGACGTCACCGGCCTCCGGCGCTCAGCTCGGCAGGCGGCTGGCCGACCTCGGCGACGCGCTGCGGGCGCGGGCCGACCGGTTCGGCTCCCGGGCCGACCTGGACGCCGCCCGACAGGCCCTCGCCCGGGCGGTCGACGTCACGCCCGCCGACGACCCCCGGCTGGCCGACCGGGTCCGCCTGCTGGCGGAGGCGCTGCTCGCGCTGCGCGAGCGGTCCGCCGCGGTGGCGTGCTACCGCCGGGCGGTGGAGCTGCACGGCCGCCGCCACGGCCCGGACGGTGCCCCCACCGTCGAGGTGCGGGTCGCCTTCGGCCGGGCGCTGCTGGCGGCGGAGCAGTTCACCGAGGCCCGGGAGGAGTTGCGGGCGGTGGCCGACATCCTCGCCCAGCGGCTCGGCCCCGGGCACCGCCGGGCCCTCGCCGCCCGGTCCGCGGCGGCCGAGGCGCTGGCCGGTCTCGGCAATCTCGGCGGGGCCCGCCGGGAGCTGCGGGACGTGCTGGCCGGGCAGGTCCGTTCGCTCGGCGCGGACGACGCGGACCCGGCGGCCACCCGGCGGCTGCTGGACCGGCTGGCCGGGGACGGTTAGCTCCCGGCCCGGGCCGGGCGTGGGCCCACTGCCGGCAGTGGGCCCAGGCCAGCCGTGGGCCCGCCCCCCGCGCCTGGGCGGGCCGGCCGCGGACCGGCGGGACGGGTCCGTCCCGCCCTCGCGCCGCCACCCGCGTCCAGGCGGTCGCCGACTGCCGCAGCTCGCACGGGCCCTTCGACCGAGCACCCGCGAGTTATCCTCGGCCTTTGGGATCGACGTTCATAGCTGGGCCGCTCGTCGGAGCGCGGCCTGCGGCACTTGGCGGAGGGATGGCCGAGCGCATGAGGGAAGCCGAGTTCGGGTCCGCACCGACGATCCTGCCGGAGGAGATGCTCGACGATCTGGCGGAGAGCGGCACCGACGTGCTCCGCCACGTGATCCGGCGGGTCCGGGCCGAGGCGAGCGCCGGGGGACGGGTCGTGGCCCGGTTCAACAACCAGAACGGCGGCGTGCCCACCGCGCCGTACCGGGGCCGGGACGACCCGGCCGGGCCCGGGGCGGACGAGGGGGGCCGGTGACCGACGCCGGCCCTCCGGCGGCCCCGGTGCCGTTCCAGGAGTTCGTGCTGAAGGTGCACAGCCGGTGCAACCTGGCCTGCGACTACTGCTACGTCTACGAGATGGCCGACCAGAGCTGGGCCCGCCGGCCCCGGGTGATGAGCGCCGAGGTGGTGCGGCGGACCGGGGAGCGAATCGCCGAGCACCTGCGCGAGCACGGGGTCGCCGAGGCCAGCGTCGTCCTGCACGGCGGCGAGCCGCTGCTCGCCGGTGCCCGCCGGCTGGAACACGTGGTGACCGAGCTGCGCCGGCTCGCCGGGGCGGGGACCGCACTGTCCTTCGTGGTGCAGACCAACGGGACCCTGCTCGACCGGGACATGCTGGAGACGTTCCGGCGGCACGACGTGCGGGTCGGGGTGAGCCTCGACGGCGACCGGTCCGCGACCGACCGGCACCGCCGCCGCCGCGACGGCGGCAGCAGCTACCCGGCCACCGTCCGCGCCCTGGAGCTGCTGTCCGGGCCGCGCTACCGGCCGCTCTTCGCCGGCCTGCTGGCCACCGTGGACCTCCGCACCGACCCCGTCCGCGCCTACGAGGCGCTGCTGGAGTTCGACCCGCCGGTGGTCGACTTCCTGCTGCCGCACGGCACCTGGACCGACCCGCCGCCGGGTCGGCCGGCCGACCCGGCCTCGACGCCATACGCCGACTGGCTGATCGCGGTCTTCGAGCGCTGGTACGCGGCGCCCCGCCGGGAGACCGGCGTGCGGATGCTGGAGGAGATCCTGGTGCTGCTGCTCGGCGGGTCGAGCCGGGTCGAGTCCGTCGGGCTGTCCCCGGCGGCGTTCGTGGTGGTGGAGACCGACGGCGAGATCGAGCTGGTGGACACCCTGAAGGCGGCCTACCCGGGGGCCGCGGCGACGGGGCTGACCGTGCACTCCGACCGGTTCGACGCGGCGCTGGCCCACCCCGCGGTGCGGGCCGGCCAGGCCGGCGCGGCCGGGCTGCCCGGGGCGTGCCGGGCCTGCCCGGTGCACCGGATCTGTGGGGGCGGCCTGTACCCGCACCGGTTCCGCGCCGGGCGCGGCTTCGACAACCCGTCGGTGTACTGCGCTGACCTGTACCGCCTGATCGATCACCTGGCCCGGCGGGTCGCCGGGGTGCCCGGAGCGCCGGCGCCGGCCGCGCCATCGGGCCGGGCGCCGGCCGGCGATCGGCCCGCCCGGACGGCACCGGACCCGGCCGCGGCCTGACCCGTCGGCCGGTGTCGGGTTCCCGATAGGACGGACGGAGGGTGAGGTGGAGGGTGCGGAAGGCTATCCTCGTAGCTCGGTCGGGCCGCCCCAACCGGGCCTCGGGAGTCCGGCGGCCGGGACCAGGGAGGCTCGATGAGTGCTCAGCGCAGCGCCGCCGAAGGCCGGCCGCGGATCGTCCTGACCCATGCCGGGGCCGACCGGCTGTGGGCGGAGTGGCTCTGCGAGCAGCTCGAACAGGGCGGGACCGGCACCGAGCCACGACAGCTCGATCCCCGGCCCGCCGACGACCTCGCCGCGCTGCTACGGGACGCGGCCGGAGACGCCGCCGGGCTGCTGCTGGTGCTGAGCGACGCGCTGCTGCGCGCCGGAACGCGCTCGGTCGCCGAGTGGGCGGAGGCGGTGGCCGCCCTGCGGGCCGAGCGGGGGGCCGCGTTCCGCCCGGTGGCGGTCGGGCTGCGCCGGCCGACGTTCCTCGCCGCCGGCGAGTGCCCGGTGCTCGGCGTGCTGGACGAGGCCGACGCCCGCGCCGAGGTCCTCGCCCTGTTCGGGCTGGACGCCCCGGCTCCCCGCGGGTCGTCAGCCGCGCCCTGGCCGCTGCACCAGCCCCGGTACTGGCGCCAGCCCTTCCCGCCCCGCAACCCGAACTTCACCGGCCGGGAGGAGGCGCTGCGGGAGCTGCGGGAGCTGCTCACCGGGGATGTGACGGCGGTGATGCCGACGGCGGTGCTGGGCCCGGCCGGGGTCGGCAAGACCCAGCTCGCGGTCGAGTACGCGTACCGCTTCGCGGCCTGCTACGACCTGGTCTGGTACGTGCGCAGCGAGCAGCTCTCCACTGCCCGGGCCGACCTGGCCGGGCTGGCCGCCTCGATCGGCCTGCGGATCAGCGACGACCTCGGGGTGACCGCCGACACGGTGCTGGAGGCGCTGCGCCGGGGCGAGCCGGTCCGCGACTGGCTGCTGGTCTTCGACAACGCACCCGCACCGCACGAGCTGGCCCGGCTGCTGCCCAACGGACGGGCGCCGCGGGGGCGGTGCCACGTGCTGGTGACCTCGCGGGACGAGGACTGGCGGTCCCGCGCCGACGTGCTGGAGTTGGACGTCTACCGACGGATGGAGAGCCTCGACTTCCTGCGTCGGCGGGCGCCCCGGCTGACCGAGCACGACGCCTTCCAGCTGGCCGACCGGTTCGGCGACCTGCCGCTCGCCCTCGACGCCAGCGCCGGGTACCTGTCGACCTCGCACCTGCCCGTGCGGGACTACCTGGTCGAGAGCGAGCAGCGGATGACCGCGCTGCTCAACCAGGCCCAGGTCGCGTCGTACGAGCGGCAGGTCGTGATGGCCTGGGTGCTGCCGATGAACCGGCTCCGGGAGCGCCGGCTGTCCGCCGCCCAGCTACTGCGGCTGTGCGCGTTCCTGGGGCCGGACCCGGTGCCGATGTCCCTGCTGCTCGGCCCGCCCGACGGCAGCCGGCCGGCGGTCGAGCTGCCCACCCCGCTCGGCGAGGAGATCGGGGACACCATGTCCCGGGCGGGCATCTTCCAAGAGATCGGCGGGTACGGGCTGGCCCGGATCGGCGAGCGCGACGGCCGGGAGACCGTCCAGCTGCACCGGGTCTTCCAGCAGTTCCTCCGGGAGCAGCTCACCGATGCCGAGCGCCACGCGTACGCCGGAACGGCCCGACGGCTGCTCGCCGCCGCCGACCCGGGCGAGCCGGACCAGATCGTCCACCGCACCCGGTACGCCGACCTGCTGGTGCACGCCGAGGCCGCCGACGTGGCCCCCGCCGCGGACGACCCGGCGGTCCGTGGCCTGGTGATCAACCTGTGCCGGTACCTCTTCGCCCGGGGCGAGTACACCGCGTGCCAGCGACTGGGCACCCGGGCCCGGGCGGCCTGGGTGGAGGTGATCGCCCGGAGCCACCCGGACGTGGTGGCGCTGAGCGTCACGCTGGCCAACGCGCTGCGCAGCCGGGGCGAGTACGAGCAGGCCCGGTCGCTGGATGAGGCGAACCTGGCCCGGGCCCGCGCCGACCTCGGCGAGGGGCACCCGGAGACGCTCGGCGCGGCGAACGGCCTGGCGGCGGACCTGCGCCGGCTCGGCGACTGGAAGGCGGCGTACGAGCTGGACCGCCGGGCCCACGAGCGCGGGCTGCTGGCGCTGGGCCCCGACCACCCGCGCACGCTGCTCACCGCGCACAACTACGCGGTGTCCCGGCGGATGATGGGCGAGTTCCGGGCCGCACTCGCCCTCGACGAGGACGCCCTGCGCCGGTACCGGATCCGGTTCGGCGGCGAGGAGACCCGGTCGACGCTGTTCTCCGCCAACAACGTCGCCCGGGACCTGCGCGAGTGCGGGGAGTACGCCCGGGCGTGGGAACTCCAGGAGGAGGTCCACCGGCGCTACGGGGTGCTCCTCGGCCCCGACCATCCGGACTCGCTGCGGGCGATGAAGGACCTAGCGGTCACCCGCCGCAAGGCCGGGCGCTACCTCGACGCGTACCAGTTGGCCAGCGGCTGCCTGGCCCAGCACCGGCACCGGTTCGGGCCGGACTACGCCGAGTCGCTGGCCGCCGCCAGCAACCTGGCCAACGACCTGCGCTGCCTCGGCGAGACCCCCGGGGCCCGGGCCCGCGCCGAGGACGCGCTGGAGCGGCTGCGCGACACGGCCGGCGAGGAGCATCCGTACGCGCTGTGCGCCGCCGTGAACCTCGCGATCTGCCTGCGGCTGACCGGCGAGCCGGAGAGGGCGCGCCAGCTCAACGAGCGCACCCGGGCCGGGCTGTCGGCGGCGCTCGCCCCGGACCACCCGTACACCCTTGCCTGCGGCACCAACCTAACCAGCGACCTGCGGGCGCTCGGTGAGGTGCGGGCGGCGCGGCGGCTCGGCGAGGAGTTGCTGGAACGCCTGCGCGCGGTCCGGGGCGCGGCGCACCCCTACACCCTGGCCTGCGCTTCGAACCTGAGCGGTGACCGGCGCGCCGACGAGGACCACGAGGGCGCCCGCGAGCTGCTGCGGGACACCATGGCGAGCTACGAGCGCACCCTCGGCGGGGACCACCCGGAGGCCGAGGCCGCGGCGGCTCGCACCCGGCTGGACTGCGACGTGGAGCTCCCGCCGACCTGACCCTCGCAGGCGGTGGGTCAGTAGGCGCGGGCCAGGATGGCGACCAGGTCGGGCTCGTCCTCGGAGTCCGGGACCGAGCCGTCGGCGCGCAGCAGGCAGCGCACGGTGACGCCCTGGCCGTTCGCCTCGGCCTCGCCGGCCACGCCGACCGCCGACCACGGCACCCGGGCCCAGCCGGTGGCCGCGGCCTCGATCGCCTCGGCGAGCGTGGCGACCTCGACGGTTCGGGACTCGCGGTGCGCGAGGGCCTGGTCGTGCAGCGCCCGCTGGTCGGCCTCCAGGGCGGCCAGCACCGCGCCGACCACCTCGGCCACCGGGGTGGGCGACTTCGAGCCGTCCGTACGCCGGACCACGACCGCGTTGCCGGCGGCCAGGTCGCGGGGGCCGACCTCGACGCGTACCGGATAGCCGCGCAGCTCGGCGTCGACGGCCCGGCGGCCGAACGGGGTGTCGGTGCGGTCGTCGAGCGCGACCCGGACCCCGGCGTCGCGCAGCGCGTCGAGCAGCTCGGCCGCCGCCTCTCCGACGCCCTCGCCGGCCTTCACCACCATCACGTACGCCTGGACCGGCGCCAGCCTCGGCGGCACCCGCAGCCCGTTGTCGTCGCCGTGGGCCATGATCAGGCCGCCCAGCATCCGCGTGGAGGTGCCCCAGGAGGTCGTCCAGGCGTGCTCCCGGCCGCCCTCGGCGGAGGAGTAGCTGATGTCGAACGCCTTGGCGAAGTTCTGCCCCAGCTCGTGGCTGGTGCCGAGCTGGAGGGCCTTGCCGTCGCCCATCATGCCCTCGCACGTGAACGTGGCGGTGGCCCCGGCGAAGCGCTCACGGCTGGTCTTCAGGCCGACCACCACGGGGATGGCGAGCACGTTGACCATCAGGTCCTCGTACGCCTCGTGCAGGATCTTCCGGGCGTACGCCTGGGCATCGGAGCGGGTCGCGTGGGCGGTGTGCCCCTCCTGCCAGAGGAACTCGCTGGTGCGCAGGAAGATCCGGGGGCGCAGCTCCCAGCGGACCACGTTCGCCCACTGGTTGAGCAGCAGCGGCAGGTCCCGGTACGAGTCGATCCACTTGGCCATGAACTCGCCGATCACCGTCTCGCTGGTGGGGCGCACCACCACCGGCTCGGCGAGCTGCTTGCCGCCGCCGTGGGTGACCACCGCCAGCTCCGGCGAGAAGCCCTCGACGTGCTCGGCCTCGCGCTTGAGGTAGCTCTCCGGGATGAACAGCGGGAAGTACGCGTTCTCCGCGCCGGCCGCCTTGATCCGGGCGTCCATCTCGGCCTGCATCCGCTCCCAGATGGCGTAGCCGGCCGGTCGGATGACCATGGTCCCTCGGACCGGGCCGTTGTCGGCCAGTTTCGCCTTGGCGATCAGGTCCTGGTACCAGCGGGGAAAGTCTTCCGCTCGGGGAGTGAGCACGCGTGCCATGACCGCACATCCTATGCGGCCCCCGCCGGACGGCCGCCATCGGGCGCGACATGCCGTTCCCGGGTCACCCGCCGGGCGGCCGTCATGGGCACGCCGCGTACCGCTACCGGGCCATGCACCAGGGGCGGTCCCGGCCGCCCGTGGCGGCGGGTCGGGCAGCCCCGGCCGTAGACTTCGACCACCATGGGTGAGTTCAGGGACGCCGCCCGGCAGCGACTGCGGAACAGTATCGTCGACGCCGCCCGGGCGCAGACCGTGGCCGGCGGCTGGGACGGCGTACGGATGGGCGAGGTGGCCGGCGCCGCCGGGGTGAGCCGGCAGACGGTCTACAACGAGTTCGGCAGCAAGGCGGGGCTGGCCGAGGCCCTCGCCCGGCGTGAGGTGGACCGGTTCGTCACCGACGTGCGGGCCAACCTGGACGCGCACGGCGACGACATCCCGGCCGGGGCGTACGCGGCGATCTCGCACACCCTCGCCGCGGCGGCGGACAACCCGCTGCTCAAGGCGATCCTGACCAGCGCCCGGGGCGGCTCGGACGAGCTGCTGCCGTACCTGACCACCCGCGCCGAACTGGTACTCACCGAGGCGACCGGAGCGCTGCTGGACTGGGCCACGGTCCGCCTCCCGGCGGCCGACCCGGCCGCCCTGGCGTTCGCCGCCGACACCATCGTCCGCCTGGTGGTCAGCCACATCGTGCTCCCCCGCTCCCCGGTCGACCGGACCGCCCGGTCCCTGACCGACCTGACCCTCACCCTCTTCGGAGGGGTTGGCCGCGGAGGATGATTCGGGTGGGGGTGCGGACCACGGACAGGTCGCGGCGGGGGTCCTTCGGGTAGACCGTGAGGTCCGCGAGGCCGCCCTCGACCAGGCCCGGGAAGCCCAGCCACTCCCGCGCCTTCCAGGAGGCGGCGGCCAGGACGTCCACCGCCGACATGCCGGCCTGCTCGTGCAGCAGCATCATCTCCTCGGCGGCCAGCCCGTGGTCGATGCCGCCGCCCGCGTCGGTGCCGACGTAGATGGGCACCCCCGCCTCGTACGCGGACCGGACCACCTCGGGGAACCGGTCGCGCAGGGCGAGCATGTGGTCGGCGTACCCGGGGAACTTCGCGCGGGCCTGCTCGGCGATCCCGCCGAACGTCGCGATGTTGATCATCGTGGGGACGAGGGCGGTGCCCTGCCGGGCCATCAGGTCGATCAGGTCGAGGCTGAGCCCGGTGCCGTGCTCGACCGAGTCCACCCCGGCCCGCACCATGATCTCGACGGCGGACTCGGAGAAGGTGTGCACCGCCGCCCGCACCCCGGCGTCGTGCGCGGCGGCCACGGCGGCGGTCATCGTGTCGGCGTCCCAGGCGGGGGCGAGGTCGCCGACCCCCCGGTCGATCCAGTCGCCGACCAGTTTGACCCAGCCGTTGCCGGCGGCGGCCTGGGCGGCGACGGTGGCGGCCACCTCCGCCGCGTCGACCTCCACGCCGATGTCGCGCAGGTAGCGCTTCGGCGGGGCGACGTGCCGGCCCGCGCGGGCCAGTCGCGGCAACTCCGGGTCGTCGTCGAGCTCGGGGTACGGGTACGGCGAGCCGGCGTCCCGGATCGCGAGGACCCCGGCGTCCCGGTCGACGCGGGCCAGCGCGCGGGCCTGGTCCAGGGAGGTGATCGGGGCACCGCCCCGGGCGATGCCGAGGTGGCAGTGGGCGTCGGTCAACCCGGGCAGGATGAAGCCGCCGTCGACCACCGTCTCCGCCCCGGGCACCGGGTCGAAGGTGACCCGGTCGCCGACCAGCCAGAGATCCCGGACCTCGTCGTCGGGGAGCAGCACACCGCGCACATGCAGAGCCATGCACACAGTCCTACCCGATCACTCCCCGTCGGTGGCGAGCAGGCCGTCCCGGCGGGTGGTGAGCGCCGGCAGGTTGACGGAGACCTTCCAGGGGCGCTCGGTGACGAACAGGGCATCGGTGTGGGCGACCTGCTCGTACTCGCGGCCGGCGCCGAGCACGTACTCGGTCAGCGTGACGCGTTCCTGGAGCGGGTCCACGACCCAGTACGACCGCACCCCGGCGTGTGCGTAGACCTTGGCCTTGTCGTACATGTCGCGGAAGGTGGACGTCGGCGAGACGACCTCCACCGCGAGCAGCGCCTCCTCGACCGGCAGCGGGCTGCGGTCGGCGTTGCCCCGGCGGACCGCGACGACGTCCGGCCTGGGCTCGTTACGACGGTCGACCCGCATCGACAGGTCGATCCCGATTTGGTACTCCGTCGGGCAGTTGATCCGAAGCGCGAGCAGAAGCTCGACGCACATGCCCTGGTGCAGCAGAGTGGGCGACGGCAGGATCAACCTTCCGTTGATCAGTTCGTACGGAAGGTCCTTCGGCAGGTCACCGAGGTCGTCGACCGTCCACTCGTGCCGTTCGGGCAGGATCGGCGCTGCGGTCATGACATCTCCTCCCAGGGGGCGACGACCACCCTAAGGCGCAGATGTGTCACCCACCGTCACCGACACGCGTCAGCGGGGGTGGTTGTCGCCGCCCTTGCCGAGCTTGTTGAAGTCGATCTTCGGAAGCTTGAAGCCGGGCGGGAGCCCCTGCCCACCGGCCAGGTCGTTCGGGTCCAGACCCGGCGGGAGCTGCGGCATGCCGCCCGGGAAGCCGCCCGGCAGCCCGGCGCCCGCCCCCGTACGCGGCCGATTGCCGCCCTTGGTGCCCTTGCGCTTGTTCTTCGGCGACTTGGTCGCCTTGCGCCGACCACCGCCGGGCAGGCCCATCATGCCGCCCATCTGCTTCATCATCTTCTGCGCGTCGGTGAAGCGGTTGAGCAGCTGGTTGACGTCCATCACCGTGACGCCCGAGCCGCCGGCGATCCGGGCCCGACGGGAGCCGTTGATGATCTTCGGGTTGGTGCGCTCGGCCGGGGTCATCGACCGGATGATCGCGGTGACCCGGTCGAAGTGCTTGTCGTCCAGCTCGGCGAGCTGGTCCTTCATCTGCCCCATGCCCGGCATCATGGCCAGCACGTTGGCGATCGGGCCCATCCGGCGGACCGCGATGAGCTGGTCGAGGAAGTCCTCCAGGGTGAACTGCTCGCCGCCCATCAGCTTGGCGGTCATCTTCTCCTTCTGATCGGAGTCGAAGGCCTGTTCGGCCTGCTCGATCAGAGTGAGGACGTCGCCCATGCCGAGGATCCGGCTGGCCATCCGGTCGGGGTGGAAGACGTCGAAGTCCTCCAGCTTCTCGCCGGTGGAGGCGAACAGGATCGGCTGCCCGGTCACCTCGCGGACCGAGAGCGCGGCGCCGCCCCGGGCGTCGCCGTCGAGCTTGGAGAGCACGACGCCGGTGATGCCGACGCCGTCGCGGAACGCCTCGGCGGTGCGTACGGCGTCCTGACCGACCATCGCGTCGATGACGAAGATGACCTCGTCCGGGTTGACCGCGTCGCGGATGTCGGCGGCCTGCCGCATCATCTCGGCGTCGATGCCGAGCCGGCCGGCGGTGTCGACGATGACGATGTCCCGGGCGGACCGCTTCGCGTGCTCGATCGAGGCGCGCGCGACCTGCACCGGGTCGCCGGTGCCGTTGCCGGGCTCCGGGGCGTACACCTCGACGCCGGCGCGGCCACCGAGCACCTGGAGCTGCCCGACGGCGTTGGGGCGCTGGAGGTCGGCGGCGACCAGCAGCGGCTGGTGGCCCTGGGCCTTGAGCCAGCGGGCCAGCTTGCCGGCCAGGGTGGTCTTGCCGGAACCCTGGAGGCCGGCCAGCATGATCACGGTCGGCGGCTGCTTGGCGAACTGGAGCCGCCGACCCTCGCCGCCGAGGACGTTGATCAGCTCCTCGTTGACGATCTTGACGATCATCTGCGCCGGGTTCAGCGCCTGGGAGACCTCCGCGCCGCGCGCCCGCTCCTTGACGTTCGCGATGAAGCCCTTGACCACCGGCAGGGCGACGTCGGCCTCCAGCAGCGCCATGCGGATCTCGCGCGCGGTGGCGTCGATGTCGGCGTCGGTGAGCCGACCCTTGCCGCGGAGCTTGGTGAAGATCCCGGAGAGGCGGTCACTCAAGGTGTCAAACACGCGAACATCCCGTTTGTCAGTGTTCCGGCGGGCACAACGCGGCCGGGCTCAGGTGTCCGGCCATGGCTAGGGTAGCCCGCCGACCGCGCCCGCGCTTCGGCCCCGCCGCCGAGCGGCGGGATCGCGACGACGGGAGGCGGGCCCGAGGGCGGGGACGGCCGCTCCCGCCGCACACTGCGGCCAGGGCGGCCCCTCACACGGCGGCCAGGACCGCGGCCTCCAGGCGGGCCCGCTCGTCGTCGGAGGGCCAGCCGCCGACCAGGTAGAAGGCGTCCACCACGTCGCCGCCGAGGGTGGAGATCCGGGCCGCGCGGACCTGGGCGCCGGCCTCGTCGAGGGCGCAGGTCACCCGGTACAGCAGCCCGGCCGCGTCGGCGGCGCGCAGCTCCAGCAGGACCGCGTCGGTGGCCGCCTCCCGATGCCAGACCACCCGGGGCGCCGCCCCGCCGCCGCGCGCCGCGAGGGCCCGGCCGCGCAGACGCTGGGTGACCGAGACGTCCCCGGCGACCGCCCGGCGCAGGTCGCCGCCGAGCGCGATCGGGTCGGGCGGCAGACCGTACCGGGGTTGCACCCGGCACTCGACCAGGGCCCGGCCGTCGACCGTGGCGGCGTCCGCGGCGAGCACCTCCAGCCGGTGCAGGGCCAGACAGCCGGCCACCGTCGCGAGCAGCCCCCGCCGGTCGGCCGCGGCCACCGCCACCCGGTCCCCGGTCAGGTGTACGACCGGCAGTGGCCCGGCGATCAGCGCCGGGTCCGGGGCGGGCGGGGCGGGCAGCACGCCGGTGTCCAGCGCCGTGCGGACCCGGGTGACCAGCTCGGCGACGAGCCGGCCCTTCCAGTCCGACCAGGCGGCCGGGCCGGTGGCCGCCGCGTCGGCGCGGACCAGGGCGTGCAGCAAATCCAGGGTGGTCGGGTCGCCGACCTGCTCGGCGACCCGGGCGATGGTCACCGGGTCGGACAGGTCGCGGCGGGTGGCCACGTCGGGCAGGAGCAGGTGCAGCCGGACCAGCGTGCCGATCAGCGCCACCTCGGGCCCGGGCAGGCCGATCCGGGCGGCCACGGCCTCGGCCAGCGGCGCGCCCACGGTGCTGTGGTCCGCGTGGGCGGGCTCATGCCTGCCGGCCCGCCCGGCGGCACCTACGCCCGGCAGCCCTTTGCCGATGTCGTGCAGGAGCGCGCCGAGCAGCAGCAGGTCCGGCCGGTCCACCTCGCGGGTGTGCCGACCTGCCTCGTACGCGGCCTGCACGAGGTGCCTGTCGAGGGTGTACCGGTGCACCGGGTTGTGCTGGGGCAGGCTGCGCATTCGGGTCCACTCGGGCAGCCAGCCGTCGACCAGCCCGTACCGGTCGCAGGTCTCCCAGGCGGGCACCAGCCCGGGACCGGCCCCGAGCAGGGTGATCAGCGCGGCGCGCGCCTCGGCGGGCCACGGCGACGGCAGCGGCGGACAGTACGCGGCCAGCCACTCGCAGGTGGCCCGGGCGATCGGCAGCCGGGTGGTGGCCGCCGCGGCGGCCATCCGCAGCGACAGGCTCGGGTCGGGGCGGGCGCCGATGGCGGTGCGGGCCAGCACCAGCTCCCCGTCGTGCTCGACGACGTCCCGGGCGACCGGGCGGCGCACCGGCCGGGAATCGACGCCCCGGCGGCGGCCGGAGCGCAGCCGGTCGGCGGCCCGCCAGGCGTCGTCGAGGGCGTGGCTGATCGTGCGGGCGTCCCCCGCGACCCGGCGCAGCAGCGCGTCGCCGTCACCGTCGTCGGGCCCCTGTTCTCGCTTGTGGGCCGGGTCCTCGGGTGGCTGGCGGCGTAGCAGCGCGTCGCCGTCGTCGGGCTCCGGTCCGGGCTGGAGCTGTCCCCCGACGGCTTCAGGCCACTGGGCGGCGTCAGTCGCGCCGGGCTGCCGCAGCCCGAGCCGGGCTGCGACCCCGTCGCGTTCCTGGGCGACCAGCCGGTCGATGCGGCGGCGGGCCTGCTCGTGCAGGGCGTCGCGGGTGTCCAGCAGGCGCAGGTGGGCGGCCCGGACAGCGGGGCGCAGCGCGTCGGTGATGCCGGCGGTGGCGATGGCCCGCAGGATGCCCACGTCGCGCAGGCCGCCGGCGGCCTCCTTGAGGTCACCCTCCAGCAGGAAGGCCAACTCGCCGTGGGCCTGCCAGCGGGCGGTGGTGATCTCCCGCAGGCCCGGGAGGCGGCGGACAACGGTGCGCCGCCAGTGGTCGGTGGCGGTCCGGACCAGCGTGTCGGCCAGTTCCCGGTCCCCGGCGACGAACCGGGCGTCGAGCAGGCCGAGGGCGACCTTGACGTCGTCCTGGGCCACCGAGAGCGCCTCGGCGACGGTACGCACCGAGTGGTCCAGCCGCAGCCCCGCATCCCAGATCGGGTACCAGACCTTCGGCGCCAACTCGTCCATCCCGCCCACCCCGGCATGCAGCAACACCAGGTCCAGGTCCCCGTACGGCGCACACTCCCGCCGCCCCAGCCCGCCCACGGCCACCAACGCCACCCCGCCCGGCCAGGGCAACAGTCCCGCCAGCCACCGCTCGAACGCCCCCGCCCGAGCCCTCCGAGCTCTCTCCCCCATCCCCCCGACAACGCCAACGACCTCGTTGATCAAGAGGTTTGCGTCACCGTCACCGGCGCTTTCCGACGTATTCCTCTTGATCAACGAGGTCATCTCCCGTATTCCGGCCCTAGAGGGCGTCGAGGCCGCGTTCGCCCGTGCGGACCCGGACTACCTCCTCGACGCCGGTGACCCACACCTTGCCGTCGCCGATCTTGCCGGTCCGGGCGGCCCCGACGATGGCGTCGACGATCTTGTCGACGTCGATCTCGTCGGTCAGCACCTCCACCCGGATCTTGGGCAGGAACTCGACCGTGTACTCGGCACCCCGGTAGACCTCGGTGTGCCCCTTCTGCCGGCCGTACCCCTGGACCTCGCTGACAGTCAGCCCGGCCACCCCGAGGGCGTGCAGAGCCTCCTTCACCGAGTCCAACTGGTACGGCTTGATGACCGCGGTCACCAGCTTCATGTCCAACCCCTCCATCCCAGGAACGTTAACCGGCGACCTTCGCGCTGACCGGCTCGGCGGGCTCCGCCGAGGCCGGCTTGGTGCCGGCGGTACCGGCCGGCGTCCCGATCCCGGCGAGCGCGAACGCGCTGCCGCTGCCGCTGCCACCGGCCGGGGAGAGGTCGTAGCCGCTCTCGGCGTGCTCGGCGATGTCGATTCCCTCGACCTCGGCCTCGGGCTTGACCCGGAAGCCGATGGTCTTCTCGATCGCGAAGGCGAGCACCCAGGCGACCGCGAACGACCAGACGGTCACGATCAGGCCGGCGAGCGCCTGGCGGCCGAGTTGGGTGAGGCCGCCGCCGTAGAACAGTCCGTCGGAGGCGCCGACCACGTCGCTGATCGCGGCGTTGACCGAGTTGGTGGCGAACAGGCCGAGCCACAGCGACCCGATCCAGCCGCCGACGAAGTGCACGCCGACCACGTCGAGGGAGTCGTCGTAGCCGAGCTTGTACTTCAGGCTGATGGCGAGCGCGCAGACCACGCCGGCGACGATGCCGAGCAGGACCGCGGCCCAGGGGGCGATGAAGCCACAGGCCGGGGTGATGGCGACCAGGCCGGCGACGGCGCCGGAGGACGCGCCGACCATGGTCGGCCGCTTGTCCTTGATCCACTCCACCGCGAGCCAGCCGAGCACCGCCGCGGCGGTGGCGAGCTGGGTGTTGATGAACGCGAGCCCGGCGACCGAGTCGACGGTCAGCTCCGAGCCGGCGTTGAACCCGAACCAGCCGAACCAGAGCAGGCCGGCACCGAGCGCGACCAGCGGGATGTTGTGCGGCTTCATGCCCTCGCGGGGCCAGCCGAGCCGCTTGCCGAGCACCAGCGCCACGGCCAGGGCCGCCGCACCGGCGTTGATGTGCACCGCGGTGCCACCGGCGAAGTCCAACGCGTGGATGTCACCGCCGATGATGCCGCCGCCCCACACCCAGTGCGCGACCGGGAAGTAGACCAACGTCGCCCAGCCGAAGGCGAACAGCAGCCAGCCGCCGAACTTGGCCCGGTCGGAGATGGCGCCACTGATCAGCGCGACGGTGATCACCGCGAAGACCATCTGGAACGCCATGAACACGTAGAGCGGGACCCCGATGCCGCTGGGGTTCTCCGCGGTGGCGCCCCACAGGTCCGTCTCGGCCAGGAAGGTCTTGGTGCCGAGGTACGCGCCCGGGTCGCCCCAGAATCCGTTCACGTCGGCCCCGAAGGCGACGCTGAAGCCGTAGAACCACCACAGAACAGAGATGAGCCCGATGGCGGAGAAGCTCATCATCATCATGTTGAGCACGCCCTTGGCCCGGTTGAGCCCGCCGTAGAACAGCGCGAGCCCGGGCGTCATGAGCAGCACGAGCGCGGTCGAAACCAGCAGCCAAACGGTGTTGGCGCCGTCGATCGTCGGTGCTTCAGGCACGCTGGCCTCCTAAAGGTGAAGTTCCCTCCTTCGCGGCTTCCGAGGCAACGTCGCCCGTACGCCGGTTGCGCGGAAGCTTGGTCGCCTCCTGTTTCCTTCAGCGTCACCGGTCGATTTCCAGCCCGTGACGCTGTGTTTCATACGTGTGAAGAACCCCTCACCGTCCCCACCCTTCTCCCTCGTTCACGAAAAGAGTGGCCATCCCGACGGAATGACCACTCTTTCCCAGAAGATGCGAGTACAGGCGGGATGGGCGTGGGGTTAGCGGAGGGCGTACTCCAGGGCGTGGCGTTCGTAGTCGAGCAGGCGTAGGTCGCGCATGGGGCGCCGGAGGTGACCCTTGTGCACGATCCGGACGAACGCCGGCTCCCCCGCGGCGGCCATCCGGCGGATGCCCTCGACGTGGTCGACGACGCGCTTGCGGATGGTCCGGATCAGCCGGTGCCGATCGCGCGGGATCAGCCCGTACGCGTCGGCGAACAGCCGCAGCCGGCGCGGCCGGTCCGGGCGGTTCCAGCCCAGCGTGATCGAGTCCCGGTCGGAGAAGATCGGCACCCAGGTCCACGCCGCGTACGCCACGTCGTAGATCCGCGCGCCCGGCGAGGCGAGGTCGAAGTCGATCAGCCCGAGGGTGCCGTCCGGCCGCCAGATGACGTTGTGCGGGGCGGCGTCGTGGTGACAGATCACCTCGGTGTCCGGCGGCGGCGGCCCGAACGAGCGCCATACCGCCCCGGGCTGCGGAACGAAGCCGTACTGGGCGTCGTGGAACATCCGCAACATGGTGGCGACCGTGACCAGCGCCTCGTCGGTGACCCAGTGCGGGGCCAGGGGGTACTCCCCGCACTCCCCCTCCAGGTACGACAGCACCTCGCGGTTGCGCTCGTCCATCCCGAGTGCCCTGGGAGCACCGGTGAACCCGACGTACTCCAGGTGGCGCAGCAGGGCGTGCACGGACGGGGTCCACGGGCCGGCGTTGCGTCGGACGGTGTCGCCCACCCGGACCACGGTGCTCACGTTCCCGCCGTGCAGCGGGATCTCCTGCGAAGTCACGTACGGTCTCCCGAGGCCCGGCGCCGGGTGGCGGTCCTCGCGCCATCCGGCGTGGGCGCGATCGTCACTGGTCACTGCGAGGTTACGCGTCCCGGGCGAGCGGCTCGGTGCCGAGCAGCGCGTCGACGAACTGCGCCGGGTCGAACGGGGCCAGGTCGTCCTTGCCCTCGCCGAGGCCGACCAGCTTGACCGGAATGCCGAGCTTGCGCTGCACGGCGATCACGATGCCGCCCTTGGCGGTGCCGTCGAGCTTGGTCAGCACCACCCCGGTCACCTTGACCACCTCGGTGAAGACCCGGGCCTGCTCAAGGCCGTTCTGGCCGGTGGTGGCGTCGAGGATGAGCAGGGTCTCGTCGATCGGGCCGTGCTTCTCGACCACCCGCTTGACCTTGCCCAGCTCGTCCATCAGGCCGACCTTGTTCTGCAGCCGGCCGGCGGTGTCGATAAGCACAGTGTCCACGCCGGTGTCGATGCCCCGCTTGACCGCGTCGAAGGCCACGCTGGCCGGGTCGGCGGCCTCCGGGCCGCGGACGGTCTCCGCGCCGACCCGGCCGCCCCAGGTCTCCAGCTGGTCGGCGGCGGCGGCGCGGAAGGTGTCGGCCGCCCCGAGCAGCACGGTACGGCCGTCGGCGACCAGCACCCGGGCGATCTTGCCGCAGGTGGTGGTCTTGCCGGCGCCGTTGACCCCGACCACCAGCAGCACCGCCGGGACGCCATCCTTCGGGGCGGTCCGCAGCGACCGGTCCAGGCTCGGGTCGAGGGCGTTGACCAGTTCGGCGGCGAGCAGGGCGCGCAGCTCGGTGGCGGATCGGGTGCCGAGCACCCGGGTCCGTTCCCGGAGCCGGTCGACGATGTCCCGGGTGGCGTCGATTCCGACGTCGGCGGTGATCAGGCTGTCCTCGATCTCCTCCCAGGCGTCCTCGTCGAGGTGGTCGCGGGAGAGCAGCCCGAGCAGGCCCTTGCCGAAGGCGTTCTGCGAGCGCGACAGCCGGGAGCGCAGCCGGACCAGCCGGCCGGCGGTCGGCTCGGGCACCTCGACGGTGGGCGCGGGCGCCTCCAGCACGGGCGGCGGCTCGACCAGGATCCCGGTGGAGAGTTCGGACTCGGGTGCCTCGACGGGCGGCCCGGCGAGGTCCTCCTCGGCCCGGGTGTCCACCTCCGTCTCCGGCAGCGGCGGTTCGGGGCGCCGGCGCAGCCGTGGCACCACCAGCCCGAGGCCGCCGAGGATCAGCACTCCGAGCAGGGCGAGCGCGATGAGGAGGTATTCCGTCATGCCGAAATCCTGTCAGATGCCGGTGGCGGCGTCCCAGCCACCGCACCCGGCGGGCGACCGAGCTGCGGGTACGCTCGCCCAGCCGTGGCTGGCGCAGCCGCCGACCGGGTAGAAATGATGAGATCGGCTCACCCTGGAGGTCACCCATGCCGGCTCCCCGCCTGCTCATCGGCCCGCTGCTGCGCCGGGTCGTCGGCACGCGGGCCACGGTCTGGGTGGAGACCAGTGCGCCCGCGACGGTCCGGGTCCGCACGGCAGACGGCGCCGGGGGCACCGCGGTCACCTTCTCGGCGTACGACCACCACTACGCGCTCGTCGTGGTGACGGGGCTCACCCCGGACAGCGCGACGGCGTACGAGGTGCTGGTCGACGACGAGGTGGCCTGGCCGGAGCCGCAGGGCAGCTTCCCGCCCAGCGTGATCCGCACCCGGGCCGCCGACGACCGGGACCAGCCGGTGCGTCTGGTGTTCGGCTCCTGCCGGGAGACCACCCAGCACTCGACCGCCCGCAAGCTGCCCCCGGACGCGCTCGACGCGTACGCCCGGCGGCTGATGGCCGAGCCGGACCAGGCCGCCGCCCAGCCCGACCTGCTGGTGCTGCTCGGCGACCAGGTCTACGCCGACGTGACCTCCCCCACGGTCCGGCGGCTGCTGAAGCGGCGCCGCCGGCGGCCCAAGGGCGCGCCGGGCGACCAGGTGGTCAGCTTCGACGAGTACACGAAGCTCTACCTGGAGTCGTGGCGGGACCCGGAGATCCGCTGGCTGTTCTCCACTGTCCCGAGCGTGATGATCTTCGACGACCACGAGATCATCGACGACTGGAACACCTCGGCCGAGTGGCGGGCCGACATGCGCGACCAGCCCTGGTGGGCGGAGCGGATCAGCAGCGGCCTCGCCTCGTACTGGGTCTACCAGCACCTGGGCAACCTCTCCCCCGACGAGATCGCCGCTGACCCGGTCTTCGCCAAGGTCAGCGCGGCGGCGGACGCCACCGGCGTGCTGCGCGAGTTCGGGCAGCGGGTCGACACCGAGGCCGACCTCGCCCACGACACCGAGCGGTGGCGGGCCGTGCAGTACCAGTGGAGCTACGCGCTGGACCTGGGCCGGACCCGGCTGGTCATGCTGGACAACCGGTGCAGCCGGGTGCTGGAGTCCGACCAGCGGGCGATGCTGCCCCCGGGCGAGTGGTCGTGGTTCCTCGACCGGGCCCACGGCGTCTACGACCACCTCGTGGTCGGCGCGTCCCTGCCCTGGCTGCTGCCGCCGGGCATCCACCACGTGGAGGCGTGGAACGAGAAGCTCGCCGACTCCCGACGGCACCGGGTCGCCCAGCTGTCGGAGAAGCTGCGCCGGGCGCTGGACCTGGAGCACTGGGCCGCGTTCCGCCGCTCGTTCGACGCGCTCGGCGCCCTCTTCGCCCGCATCGGCAGCGGCACCCCCGGCGAGCCCGGCGAGCGGGTCGGGGCCGGACCGGCGTACGCGCCACCGGCGTCGATCAGCGTGCTCTCCGGTGACGTGCACCACTCGTACGTGGCTCGGGCGCGGTTCGACGACCCGGACGTGGTCACCCCGGTGCACCAGCTCACCTGCTCGCCCATCCACAACCAGGTGCCCGCCGGGTTGCGCCCGCTGATGAAGCTGGGCTGGTCGCCCGGACCGGCCGGAGCCACCCGGGCCCTCGCCCGCACCGCCGGGGTCCGCCGCCCGCCGTTGCGATGGAAGCGGCTGGCCGGGCCGTACTTCGGCAACGCGGTCGCCACCCTGGTACACGCCGGTCGGACTGCCGAGGTGACCGTCGAGGGCACCACCAGCGCGGGCCACCTGCGTGAGGTGATGCGGCAGCGCCTCACGTCCGGCGGCTGACCTTCCGCCGTACCGCCGGGATTCGGCAGTTGTGCGGTGAGGCATCGAATCGCGACTTTGCCCTGTTCCACTCCGTGGCGCGGTCGACCTGCCCATACCCGCAGCAGGTCCGTGACTGATACCAAAACGAGACATTCAACAGCGATGATCTTCCCGTGTTCCGTCAGAACACTCTCTGCCCTTGCCGTGTGAGGGCATGGTCACCCCTTGGGTGGAAGGAAGAATTGCATGGGGATTCCCTGGCTTGCCGATGTCCTGCGAGCGGCCGGCGTCGCGGTTGTCGAGGAAGGAGACTGGCGCTCGCGGGGGGTCAGCGGCTCGTTCGCCCCGATCGGTGTGCTGTGGCATCACACCGCCGCCACATCCAGCCCGAGCAGACCGGCACCGGCACTGGGCGTCTGCATCAACGGCCGGTCCGACCTGCCCGGTCCACTGTGTCATGCGCTGGTCGACTACAACGGCGTGTTCCACCTGATCTCCGCCAACCGCGCCAACCACGCCGGCAACAGCCGGGGCAGCGGACCCATCCCCGCAGGCAGCGGCAACACGATGCTGATCGGGTGGGAGATCGACTACAACGGCGTCAACCAGTCGATGACCCAGGCCCAGTACAACGCGTCCGTCGCCGCCACCGCCGCGGTGCTCCGCACGCTGGGCCGCGACGCCAGTTACGCCCGGGGCCACCGCGAGACCAGCACCACCGGAAAGATCGACCCCTCCTTCATCGACCTCGACGCGATGCGCCGCGACGTCGCAGCCGCCATGGCCGGCGGCCCGGGCACCGGCTCGGGCGTCGGCCCGATGTACCACCAGGCGCGGTACCCGGACAGGTCGTGGACGGGGTTCCAGCCGTTGGCCGGCTACCAGACGACAGCCCCCGGCGAGGCACGCGACATGGCGATCACCGGAATGGCGGACCGCTCCGCCCAGTTGCTCATCGTCGGGGCCGACAGCAGCATCTTCCACGAGATCCGCAACCCCAACGGCACCTGGACCGGGTTCGCACCACTCGCCGGCCACGGCACCTCAGCCCCCGCAGCCGGCAGCCGCGTCAGCATCGCCGGCATGCCCGACGGCTCCGCCCAAGTCCTCATCGTCGGCGCGAACAACGACATCTACCACCAGATCCGCAACCCCAACGGCACCTGGACCGGATTCCAACCCATCAGCGGCTACGGCACGTCAGCCCCCGCAGCCGGCAAGGACGTCGCCATCACCGCGATGCCCGACGGCTCCGCCCAGATACTCATCGTCGGCGCCGACAACGGCATCTACCACAAGATCCGCCACCCCAACGGCACCTGGGACGCACTCCAACCGCTCCCCGGCATGGGCACCCCCACCACGGCCGCCGGCAGCAACGTCAGCATCGCCGGCATGCCCGACGGCTCCGCCCAAGTCCTCATCGTCGGCGCCAACAACATCGTCCACCACCAGATCCGCAACCCCAACGGCACCTGGACCGGATTCCAACCCATCAGCGGCTACGGCACGTCAGCCCCCGCAGCCGGCAAGGACGTCGCCATCACCGCGATGCCCGACGGCTCCGCCCAGATACTCATCGTCGGCGCCGACAACGGCATCTACCACAAGATCCGCCACCCCAACGGCACCTGGGACGCACTCCAACCGCTCCCCGGCAGGGGCACCCCCACCACGGCCGCCGGAAATCGCGTCAGCATCGCCGGAATGCCCGAAGGCTCCGCCCAGGTGACCATCGTCGGCAGACGTTGACGAAGCACCCGCGGCCCGAGGGCTGACGTCAGCACCCGGAACGCCCCACGCGCGTCGGGGTACGGCTGCACCCCGGCCGTACCCCGACGCACCCGCTCACCGCCAGCCGCCGGGCGAGCCGCCCTGATGCCCGGTCGCGAACTGTCACAGTGCTCGACAAAAATGGACGGCATGACCTGGCGAGCACCGGAGATCACCCGGACCCCCGAGCCCTACGTCGGCGACGAGCGCACCATGCTGGAGGGCTGGCTGGACTACCACCGGCAGACCCTGCTGCTCAAGTGCGCCGGGCTGACCGCGGAGCAGCTACGCACGCCGAGCGTCGAGCCCTCGGGGCTCACCCTGCTCGGCCTGGTCCGGCATCTGGCCGAGGTGGAGGCCTGGTGGTTGCGGGAGAGCTTCGCCGGCGAGCGGGTCGACTACCCCTACTACACCCCGGAGAACCCGGACGCCGACCACGACGTCAGCGCCGCCGACGCCGAGGCCGACTTCGCCACCTACCACCGGGAGGTGGCGCTGGCCCGCGCCGCCGCCGCCGGCCGGGCGCTCGACGACACGTTCACCGAGGTCGGTCCGAAGCGCCGGACGTTCAACCTGCGCTGGGTCTACGTGCACCTGATCGAGGAGTACGCCCGACACAACGGCCACGCCGATCTGATCCGCGAACGCATCGACGGCCGCACCGGCGAGTGACCCCGCAACCACTCCGTCGCGCCGGTCAGGAAGCTACCGGCCCGGCCGCCGCCTCGCGCCCTCAGTAGGCCAGCGCCGCCCGTAGGTAGCGCAGGTCGGCCGGGCCGCTCCAGCGCAGCGCCGACAGCCCGGCGACGCGGGCACCCCGGATCGCCCGGTCCTCGTCGTCGACGAAGAGCACCCTGGCCGGCGGGGTCTCCAGCGCCTCGCAGGCGGCCTGGAAGTACTCCTTCGCCGGCTTGTGCACCCCGATCTTCGAGGAGTTGACCACCACGTCGAGCTCACCGACCAGGCCGAGCGCGACGAGGTCGGCGTCGAGCAGGTCGGTGGCGTTCGTGCCGAGCCCGACCCGGATACCGCCGGCCCGCGCCTCGCGGACGAAGTCGAGCACCTCGGGGTCCACCTCGCCGCGGTAGCGCTGCCACTGCTCGACGGCGGCACGGGCCCGCTCGGGGTCGCCCACGGAGTCGGTCAGCGCGTCGGAGACGCTGGTCATCCAGTCGGCGTGGCTGACCCTGCCGGTCAGCACCGGCTGGAGCCGCCCCCAATGCATGGCGATCTCGGTGAGGACGCCCTCGGACAGGCCGTACTCCCGCTCCACCCCGGCGGCCACCGCCGGGTCCCACCGCCGCAGGACGCCGTCGAAATCCACCAGGAGCGCCGTCGCCCGTTCCCGACCCACTACTCGTTCTCCTCGCCGCGGCCACGCCGCTCGTCGTCCCCGTCGGCCCGGTTGAGCCGTTGGCTGATCACCTGGGTCACCCCATTGCGCATGGTCACGCCGTACAGGGCGTCGGCGATCTCCATCGTCCGCTTCTGGTGCGTGATGACGATCAGCTGACTCTTCTCCCGCAACTGTGCCAGCAACGTGATCAACCGGCCCAGGTTGACGTCGTCGAGGGCCGCCTCCACCTCGTCCATGATGTAGAACGGACTGGGCCGGGCCCGGAAGATCGCCACCAGCATGGCCACCGCGGTCAGCGACCGCTCGCCGCCGGAGAGCAGGGAGAGCCGCTTGATCCTCTTACCCGGCGGACGGGCCTCCACCTCCACGCCGGTGACGAGCAGGTCGTCGGGTTCGGTGAGGATCAGCCGACCCTCGCCGCCGGGGAAGAGCACCGTGAAGACCTGCTCGAACTCCCGGGCGGTGTCGGCGAACGCGCTGGCGAACACCTCCAGGATCCGCTCGTCGACGTCCTTGACGACGGTGAGCAGGTCCCGGCGGGTGGCCTTGAGGTCCTCCAGTTGCTCGGTGAGGAACTTGAAGCGCTCCTCCAGCGCGGCGAACTCCTCCAGCGCGAGCGGGTTCACCTTGCCCAGCAGGGCCAGCTCCCGCTCCGCCTTGGCGGCCCGCTTCTCCTGCACCGGGCGCTCGTAGGCGACCGGCTCGGGCACCGGCAGCCCGTCCCGCTCGGCCGCCGCCACGTCCGCCTGCGTCGGCGGTACGGGCTGGTGCGGGCCGTACTCGGCGACCAGGGTCTCCACGTCCAGGCCGAAGTCCTCGGCGGCCTTCGCCTCCAACTGCTCGATGCGCAGCCGCTGCTCGGCACGGGCCACCTCGTCCCGGTGCACCTGGCTGGTCAGCCGCTCCAGTTCCGCGCCGAGGCGCTTGGCCGCGCCGCGTACCTCGGACAGCTCGGCCTCCCGGGTGGCGCGCTCGCGGGCCACGGCGTCCCGGTGCTCCTCGGCCCGTGCGATCGTGGTGGCCAACCGGGCCAGCGCCTCGCGGGCGCCACCGGCCACGGCCCGGGCGATGTCCGCGCCCCGGGCCCGGGCGGCCCGACGGGCCGCCGCGCGCTCCCGCGCGGCCCGCTCGGCGGTGGCCTGCCGGCGCAGCGAGTCGGCCCGGCCGGCGATCGAGGAGACCCGCTCCTCGGCGGTACGCACCGCGAGCCGGACCTCCATCTCGTTCTGCCGGGCCCGCGGCACCATCGCGGCGAGCTGGTCGCGCTCCTCGGTGGACGGCTCGGCGTCGAGCGGGGTGGCCTCGGCCAGCCGGAGCCGTTCCGCCAGCTCAGCCAGGGCGGTCAGGTCGCGTTCCCGGGCCGCCTCGGCACGGGACCGGGAGTCGCCGAGCCGGTCGGTCTCCGCCTTCGCCGACCGGGCGGCGGCACCCAGTTCGGCGAGCCGACGGGCGGCGGCGTTGCGGTGGCTCTCGGCCTCCCGCCTCGCGGCGGCGGCATGCTGCACCACCTCCTTCGCGGCGGCCACCTCGGCTCGCGCCTCGCCGAGCTGGTCGCGCAGCTCGGCGGCGGCCCGCTCGGCGGCCATCCGGTTGGTCCGGGCCTCCTCCACGGCGGCCTGCACCTCGATGAAGCTGGGTGCCTTGGCCGACCCGCCGGCCGCCGCGTACGCCCCGACCACGTCGCCGTCCCCGGTGACCGCGCGCAGCTCCGGGTTCCCGGCGACCAGCTCGGACGCGGCGGCAAGGTCGTCGACCAGCACCACGTCGCGCAGCGCCCGGTGCACGGCCGGGCGCAGCTCGGCCGAGCACTCGACCAGGTCGGGGGCCCAGCGGGCGTGCTCGGGCAGCTTCGGGCGCAGCGCGTCGGCCGACCCGGTCATGCCCGGCCCGGCGGGGCTGCCGACCAGCAGGCCGGCCCGGCCGGCGTCGGCGATCTTCAGCAGCCGCATCGCCTCGACCGCCTCGTCGACGCCGCTGACGGCGACCGCGTCGGCGAGCCCGCCGAGCGCCGCGGCGAGCGCCGCGGAGTGGCCGGGGGCGACGGTGAGCAGCCCGGCCAGGCTGCCGAGCAGGCCGGGCACCTCGTCGGCGCGGGCGAGCAGTGCGCCTGCGCCGTCCTTGCGGCGCAGCCCGGTGGCGAGCGCCTCCTCGCGGGCCTTGTGCGTCGCGGCGTCCTTCTCGACGGCCCGCTCGGCGTCGGTGAGGGACCGGACCGCTGCCTGCGCCTTCTCCTGCACCGCGACCGCCTCGGCGTGCCGGGCGTCGAGGTCGGCGTTGTCCCGGTCGGCCTCGGTGGACTGTTCGGCCACCGCGTCGAGGTCGGCCTGCGCCTGCTCGGCGCGGGCCAGGGCGTCGGCGTGCGCGGCGGCGAGCCGGTCGATCTCCTCACCGGCGCTGGTGGTGCGGGCCCGCGCCGAGTTCACCTGGCCGGTGAGCCGGGCCAGCCCCTCGCGCCGGTCGGCGATGGCCTTGGCCGCCGCGACCAGTTCCCGCTCGGCGGCGGCGAGCTGCCGTTCCAGCTCCTGCCGGTGCTCGACGGCCTCGGCGAGCCGGATCTGGTCGTCTGTGAGCGCCGCCCGCAGCTCCTCCTCCTGCTCGTGGACCCGCTCGGCCTCGGCCTCCAGCTGGTCGGGGTCGCGGCCGGGGCGCTCGTCGTCGCCGGTGGCGCTGAGGTGACGCAGCCGCTCCCGGGCGAGCTGCTCGATGGAGCGGAACCGCTCGGACAGCGCGGAGAGCTTGTACCAGGTGTCCTGGGCGGCAGCCAGCAGCGGGGCGTCCTCCGCCAGTGCCGCCTCCAGCTCACCGAGCCGGCCCTGCACCTCGACGTGCTCCGCCTCGATCTGCTCGCGCCGCTCGCGCAGGGCGCTCTCGTCGGCGATCTCCTTGTCGAGGGTGGCGCGCAGGGTGGCCAGGTCGTCGGCGAGCAGCCGCAGCCGGGCGTCGCGCAGGTTGGCCTGGATCGCGGCGGCCCGCCGGGCCATCTCGGCCTGCCGGCCCAGCGGCTTGAGCTGGCGGCGCAGTTCGGCGGTGAGGTCGGTGAGCCGGTTGAGGTTGGTCTGCATCGCGTCCAGCTTCCGCAGCGCCTTCTCCTTGCGCTTGCGGTGCTTGAGGACGCCGGCCGCCTCCTCGATGAACGCCCGCCGGTCCTCCGGCTTGGCGTGCAGCATCCCGTCGAGCCGGCCCTGCCCGACGATGATGTGCATCTCCCGGCCGATGCCGGAGTCCGACAGCAGCTCCTGGATGTCGAGCAGGCGGCAGGAGTCGCCGTTGATCTCGTACTCGCTCTCGCCGGAGCGGAACATCCGGCGGGTGATGGAGACCTCGGTGTACTCGATCGGCAGCGCGCCGTCGGTGTTGTCGATGGTGAGGGTGACCTCGGCCCGGCCCAGCGGCGACCGCCCGGCGGTGCCGGCGAAGATGACGTCCTCCATCTTGCCGCCGCGCAGCGCCTTGGCGCCCTGCTCGCCGAGCACCCAGGCGATGGCGTCGACGACGTTGGACTTGCCGGAGCCGTTCGGGCCCACCACGCAGGTGATCCCGGGCTCCAGCTTCAGCGTCGTCGCGGAGGCGAAGGACTTGAACCCCTTCACCGTCAGGCTCTTGAGATACACCTTCTCGATCCTCGTCCGGTGGTCGCCGACCGTCGTGGGCTGCGCGGACCTGGTCACCCGCAGACTAACCCGGCGTCACCGGGGGCCGGACACGCGACCCGCCCGGGAGGCCGTTCGCCACCGGCGCGTCGCGACCGGCACCGGGCGTCCACGGTACGGATCGGACGGATCGCCGGACCGAAGCTTGATCAATTATTCAAGATCAGGAAATGGTGCCGGGGGAATGGCCCGGACATGGCGGCGCGCCGGCACATAAGTGTCGGCGCGCGATTTTGCGTGGTGCGATTCAGTTGTCCGACAACCGAAGATCAGGTCAGCGCCGGCTCGGCCAGACGGAGCAGATCGTCCGCCTCCGCCACAGCCGCCGCGAGCCGATCATTCTCGGCACGCAGGCGCGTGATCTCGAACTCCAGTGCCTGAACCCTGGACCGCAGTCGGGTGACCTCGTCGAGCAGACGCCGATCGGGCGCTGCACCTACGTGGCCGTAGAGGGCCTTCGCCATACTGACTCCTTGATATGCGCTGCCAGAAAGACCGGCCAACGCGCGCCCACTCGTTCGCGGCTGTCATTCCCAGCGATTCTGGGCATGACCGGGCGCGACTGGCGACACCTACATATTGAGCCGACAACCGCCATTCGTCAAGTTCCCGCAGGCCGTAGATCATCTCTACGTCTGCCGGTCCACTTGTCGGGGGCTGCCACCAGGCACGGACACGCTCTGTCCGGACGCGTTAACTGTACGCCTCGGATCACTGGAAGTGGCCATCCGTGCGAGCCGGATTCGCTTAACTCTTCCTTAGCCACGTTGCCGCAGCTCGCGCCGCACCCGTAGGTTCAGCCCGGTCCGCAACCGACCCGTGGAGGCGACAGGCGTGTATGGCTCGAACGACCCGAACGACCCGGAGGGCACCCGCCGGCGTGAGGAATCCCCGGCCGGCAAGCCCGCCTGGCTGACCGACCGGCCCGAGCCGCGGTCGGCGTACCTGTTCGGGGACGAGCCGGACCAGCCGGGTGACCGGTGGGCCGCCGATCCGCACCGGGCGGAGCCCGACGACCGGCCGTGGGCGCGGCAGCCCACCGCACGGTGGGACCGACCGGGCGGCGAGCCCCATCGGGAGGAGCCCACCGGTCGGTGGCAGCCCGCGGGCGAGCCACGACGGCCCGACGGCGAGCCGTGGCAACCCGACACCGAGCCGTGGCACAGCCAGCCGACCGAACCGTGGCGCGACCAGCCGACCGGGCAGTGGCACGACCACCCGACCGGACCGTGGCACGACCAGCCCGTCGGCGGGCCGGAGGAAGCGGAGCGCACCCGGGTCGTGCCCGTCGCGTCGGCGGCCGGCGGGCCGCAGGGGGGCCTCACGGCGCACCGGGGAGGCCGGGCCGGGGACGCCCCGGCCGGCAGCGAGGGGCGGCACCGGCCGGCCCGCCGGTTCCCGCGCCCCCTGCTGATCGGCGGGGCCGCCGCGGCTGCCACCCTGGTCGTCAGCCTCGGCGTCGGCGCCCTGGCCCTGCCGGGCGGGGACGACCCGCGGACCGACCCGGCCGCCGCCGACGGCCCGGTCGCCGCCGCGCCGGCCGACCCCGACGCGACGTCCGCTTCGGCCGCCGGATCGCCGAGCGCCTCACCCACCACCGCCCGCCCGTCGGGCACGCCGAGTCGGACCGCCAAGCCGACGCCGGAGCCCAGCCGGTCCACCGCCGCGTCGCGGAGCAACCAGCGCAGCACCCCGGCGACGACGTCCCGCAGCGTCGCCGGGACGGGCGTCAGCACCCAGGCCCGGCAGGTCGTCGACCTGGTCAACGCCGAACGGGCCAAGGCCGGCTGCCGCGCGCTGAAGATCAACAGCAAGCTGACGAAAGCCGCCCAGGCGCACAGCCAGGACCAGGCCGACCACCGCGAGATGGCACACGACGGCAGCGACGGCAGCGACGTCCGCAAGCGGCTCGACCGGGTCGGGTACGCCTGGCGCGCGTACGGCGAGAACGTCGCCTGGAACCAGCAGACCCCGGCCGCGGTGATGAACGCCTGGATGAACAGCTCCGACCACCGGGCCAACATCCTGAACTGCTCGTTCACCGAGATCGGTGTCGGCGTGGCCACCAGCAACGGGCCGTACTGGACGCAGGACTTCGGCACCCCGCGCTGAGGCGGCGGTCGTGACCCCTGCGGCCCGGGCGAGTCGTCGCAGGAGCCCCGCTCGTTGCACCGGGTGAGGCCCGCCGAGGCGGTACGTGGGGGCGGCGGGCCCGACCGGGCGGCCGAGAGCCGCCAGCTACCCGGGAGCTGCCGATGCGGATCCGGCTGCGCTCGCCCGGCGTGGGGCGTGGGCCACGCCGGCTGCTGCGGTCCCTCGTCGCGGTGACGCTGCTCACGGCGGCGTACGGCTGCCGGGCGGACCTGCTCCCGCCGGGCGCGCCCACCCGATGGCCGGCCGACTCGGCCCGGCAGTGGCGGTGGCAGTGGCAGCTCGCCGGGCCGCTAGACACCACCGTCGACGCGGACGTGTTCCTGCTCGACCCGGTGCCTACCACCGCCACCGAGACCGCGGAGCTGCGCGCCCGGGACCGCCGGCTGGTCTGTCAGGTCGCCGTCGGCTCGTACGCCGGGACGGACCCGGACGCCGACCGGTACCCGGCGGCGGTGCGCGGCGGGGCGGGCCGGCGGCCGGACACCCGCTGGGTGGACGTCCGGCGGTGGGACGTGCTGGAACCGATCCTCGCCGACCGGTTCCGGCTCTGCCGGGGCAAGGGCTTCGGCGCGGTGGCGCTGGCCGACGCCGACGGGTACGCCCACCGCCCCGGCCTCCCCCTGGACTTCGACGACCAGCTGATGTTCAACCGGCGGGTCGCCGGGCTGGCCCGTACGCTGAGCCTCTCCCCCGGCCTGCTGGGCGACGTGCCACAGGTGGCCGCGCTGGCGCCGGACTTCGACTTCGCGGTCGACGAGGAGTGCGTCCGGCTGCGCCGGTGCGCCAAGCTGCTGCCGTTCGCCGACGCCGGGAAGCCGGTGTTCCACGTCGAGTACACCGGCGACCCCACCGAGTTCTGCGTGGCCACGGTCGGGTACGGCTTCGCCTCGATGCGCAAGGACCGCCGGCTCGACGCGTGGCGGGCACCGTGCCCGGCCGCCCCCTGACCCCCGGGGTGGCCCCGACACGGCGACGCCGCCCCCGGCCGGCGGGAGCGGCGTCGCGGGGTGTGCCGCGTCAGCCGGTGGCGGCCGGGATCGCGGCGTCGTCCGCCCCGCGCTGCCGGGGCACGCCGGCCTCCTCGGCGCTCAACGGCGTTGCCAGTTCCTCCAGCGACTTCCCCTCGGCTTGGACGCCGAGGACCAGCTCGACGATGCCGCCGACGATCATCACGGAGGCGCCGATCACGAAGGCGAGCACGGTGTCGCTGACCTGGCCGCTGCCCACCAGCTTCGAGAACAGCAGCGGGCCGGTGATGCCGCCGGCGGCGGTGCCGATCGCGTAGAAGAACGCGATCGCCATGGCCCGGGTCTCCATCGGGAAGATCTCGCTGACCGTCAGGTACGCCGCGCTGGCCCCCGCGGAGGCGAAGAAGAGCACCGCGCACCAGCAGGCGGTCATCGTGGTCGCGCTGAGCACCCCGTCGTGGAACAGCCACGCGGTGCCGAGCAACAGCAGGCCGGAGATGATGTACGACCCGGCGATCATCGGCACCCGGCCGACCGTGTCGAAGAGCCGGCCCAGCAGCAGCGGGCCGAGCAGGTTACCGACCGCGATCACCGCGAAGTAGTAGCCGCTGTTGCCCGGCGGCACCTCGAAGAAGGTCTCCAGGATCTGGGCGAAGCCGAAGGTGATGGCGTTGTAGAGGAACGCCTGCCCGACGAAGAGCGAGAAGCCGAGGACGGCGCGCTTCGGGTACCGGGCGAAGAGGGTCTTCGCGATGGTCAGGAAGCCGGTGCTGCGGCGCTGGCGGATCTCGAGGTAGCTGTCGGCGGCGTCGAGTTTCCGGCCGGTCTCCCGCTCCACCTCCCGCTCGACGGAGTCGACCAGCCGCTCGGCCTCCTCGCCCCGGCCGTGGATGAACAACCATCGTGGGCTCTCGGGCACGTGCCGGCGGACGAGCAGGACCACCACCCCCAGCACCGCGCCGAGGCCGAACGCCACCCGCCAGCCGACGCCGGTGGGCAGGCCGTTGAGCAGTGGCACGGTCAGCAGCGCGCCCAGCGCGGCGCCCAGCCAGAAGGTGCCGTTGATGATGATGTCGATCCGGCCCCGGTGCCGGGCCGGGATCAGCTCGTCGATCGCGGAGTTGATCGCCGCGTACTCGCCGCCGATGCCCATGCCGGTCAGGAACCGGAACAGGAAGAACCACCAGGTGTCGAAGGAGAGCGCGGTCATCGCGGTGGCGACCAGGTAGACGCCCAGCGTCAGCAGGAACAGTTTCTTCCGGCCGAACCGGTCGGTGAGCCAGCCGAAGAAGAGCGCGCCGGTGCAGGCGCCGGCCACGTAGAGCGCGGCGGCCAGGCCGGTGACCTGGCTCTGGGTGATGTTCAGGCCGCTGCCCGGCTCGGCCAGCTTGCCGGAGAGGTTACCGACGATGGTGACCTCTAGGCCGTCGAGGATCCACACCGTGCCGAGGCCGATGACGATCATCCAGTGCCAGCGGGACCACGGGAGCCGGTCGAGCCGGGCCGGCACGTTGGTCCGTACGGTGCCGGTCTGCACGTCGGCGCTCATGGCCGGCTCCGCGGGGATTCGGGTTCGTCCGGGGCATCGGCGCGGTGACCGGCCGCCGGCATGCGCTGTACGTCCATGGCGGCCCAGATGCCCCGCGGATCGGGCGGCTAATCCTGCCGGCACGTCGACGGGACGCACCCCGGGCGGCGGGGCCGGTCGGCCGCTCCGGGGTGCCCGAGGTCATCCCCGGAGCGCACCCCGGGGGCGGGGCTGGCAGCGGGGACAGCTGTACGAGGAGCGGTTCATGAACGCCTCGCGGCGCATCGGCGTCCCGCACCGCCTGCACGGCTCACCCTCTCGGCCGTACGCGTTGAGGGCGCGGTCGAAGTAGCCGCTCTCGCCGTTGACGTTGACGTACAGGGCGTCGAAGCTGGTGCCGCCCTCGGTGATCGCCTCGCTGAGGACGTCGCGGACGTGGCCGAGCAGCCGCAGCGCGGTCGGCCCGGTCAGCGCGTCGGTCGGCCGGGCGCCGTGCAACCGGGCCCGCCACAGCGCCTCGTCGGCGTAGATGTTGCCGACCCCGGAGATCAGGGTCTGGTCGAGCAGCGCCCGCTTCACCTCGGTACGCCGGCGGCGCAGGGTGGTGACGAAGGCGTCGTCGGAGAACTCCGGGTCCATCGGGTCCCGGGCGATGTGCGCGATCTCCCCCGGCAGTTCCGCCCCGCCCTCGGAGACCGACAGCCCGCCGAACGTGCGCTGGTCGACGAAGCGCAGCTCGGGGCCATCGTCGGCGAACCGGAACCGGACCCGCAGGTGCAGCTCGTCGGCCGCCGTGGCCGGCTGGAACAGCAGCTGGCCGGACATGCCGAGGTGGCCGACGATGGCGTCACCGCTGTCCAGCGGCAGCCACAGGTACTTGCCGCGCCGCCGCACATCGTGCACCGTCCGCCCGGCCAGCACGTCGGCGAAGTGCGCCGGGCCGGCCAGGTGGCGGCGGACCGCCCGGGGGTGGCGCACTTCGACGGTGGCGATCCGCCGGTCGGTGACCCACTGGGCCAGGCCCTGCCGGACGGTCTCGACCTCGGGCAGCTCAGGCACGGCCCGCCTCATCGGCCGTCCGGGCGTCCAGCGCGCTGCCGCCGGCCGGGTTCGCGGTGGACCCGTTCGCCCCGCCGGGCGCGATCGCCCCCACCGCCGCCGGCGTCCCGGCCTCGCCGGCCGCCGACTCTTCGGTCGCCGCCCGCTCGGCGGCGT
The DNA here is from genome assembly GCF_050948415.1 of Micromonospora sp. CA-111912. Lineage (NCBI taxonomy): Bacteria > Bacillati > Actinomycetota > Actinomycetes > Micromonosporales > Micromonosporaceae > Micromonospora > Micromonospora sp. CA-111912. Next base: position 1,553,316 of record NZ_CP192007.1, on the reverse strand, counting down.
CCCGCTCGGCCTGGGCGGTCAACTCGGCGGCGTCCCGCTCGGCCTGGTCCCGCTCGGCCTGGGCGGTCAGCTCCCGCCAGGCGGACTCGGCGGCACGCTGCTCGGCCTCCTTCTTGCTGCGCCCCTCCGCCCCGCCGTAGCGGTTGCCGGCGACCACCACCCAGGCGGTGAACGTCTTGAGGTGGTCGGGGCCGGTGCCCTCGATCCGGTACTCCGGGACGCCCAGCCCCAGCGCGGCGGTCAGCTCCTGCAGGCTGGTCTTCCAGTCCAGCGCGGCGCCCCGACCGGCCGACTCGGCCATCAGCGGGTCGAACAGCCGGTGGATCACGATGGCGGCGGTGTCGAGGCCGTACTGGAGGTAGATCGCGCCGAGCAGGGCCTCCAGGGTGTCGGCGAGGATGCTCGCCTTGTCCCGGCCGCCGGTGCTCTCCTCGCCCTTGCCCAGCAGCAGGTACGCGCCCAGCCCGTCCGGGCCCAGCCCACGCGCCACATCGGCGAGCGCGCGCATGTTCACCACGCTCGCCCGGAGCTTCGCGAGCTGCCCCTCGGGAAGATCGGGGTGGTTGTGGAAGAGCGCGGCGGTGATCACCACGCCGAGCACCGAGTCGCCGAGGAACTCCAGCCGCTCGTTGGTGGGCAGGCCGCCGTTCTCGTACGCGTACGAGCGGTGGGTCAGGGCCCGCTCCAGCAGTTCCGGGTTCAGCGAGACCCCGAAGGCGGACTCCAGGTGGCCGACGGGGGCCCGCCGCCGCTTGTCGTTGGTCATGATGCGGTTACCTCTTCGTTCGCGACCGGGCGGGCCGCGCGCGGCGGGCCCCCCGGGGCCGGCGCGGAGCACGCGGCCGGTCGGGCCGGGACGGGACGGGCGGTCACAGGCTCACCTCGGTGTCGGTGGTGCGATCGGCGTGGTCACCGGGCTGGGCGGGGGTTTGCGGAGCACGATCGAGCAGCGCGGAGACCGTTTCGGTGGCCCGCCGACGCCACAGGTGGGCGGCGAGGGCGATGCCGGAGGCGACATCGTCCTCCCGGGCCGCGCCGTGGCAGACGACCACCGTCCCGGCCACCCCCAGCAGGGCAGCCGCCCGGGGGACACCGCCGCTGGCGGGCGGCCCGCCGGCCATCGCGTACGCGCCCTCGATCGCCTTGAGCAGCACGTTGCCGGTGAAGCCGTCGGTCACCACCACGTCGGCGCGCGCGCCGGAGGCGATGTCGTACCCCTCGACGAGGCCGACGTAGCGCGCCCCGTGGGGCAGCGACACGGCGGCGAGCATCGGATCGGCGGTGCGCCGCAGCCGGTCCCCCTTGCCGGCCTCGGTCCCCACGGACAGCAACCCGACCCGGGGCTCGGCCACCCCGTGCGCGACGGCCGCATAGGCCGCACCGAGCACGGCGTGCCGGGCCAGCGTGGCGGGACCGGGTTCCAGGGAGCCACCGACGTCGAGCAGCACCACCGGGCCGACGACCGCCGGCAGGGTGGCCACCAGCGCCGGCCGTCGCACATGTGGCCAGCGGCCGAGACCCAGTGCGGCGGCGGTGACGGTGGCGCCGGTGGCGCCGGCGGAGACCACCGCGTCAGCGGTCCCGTCGCGGACGGCGGTGACCGCCGCCCGCACCGTGCTGTCGCCGCGGGCGGCGACGGGGTGGTCGGCCATGCCGACGGCGGCCCGCACCGGCCGGACCGTGACCCGGGTGCGCTGCACCGGGTCGAGGGCACCGATCAGCCCGTCGGCGACCTCGGCGGGGCCGACGAGCAGGAGGTGCAGGTGCGGGTCGGCGCGCATGGCATGCAGAGCGCCGTCAACCACGACGGCGGGAGCATCGTCCCCGCCGAGGAGGTCAACGGCGATCCGCACGGTGCCCGGCTCCGCCGGGACGTCGGCCGGAACGGGCCGGCCGGCGACGGCGGGAGCCGGGGCACCGGGCGATCGCCAGGATGCGCGCGCCACCCGACCTGGGGTCGGGGGCGTCACTCGGCGTCCAGGTCAGACCTCGATGACCTGGCGGCCGTTGTACGTGCCGCAGACGGAGCAGGCGGTGTGCGGCAGCTTCGCCGACTTGCACTGCGGGCAGGCCACGGTCGCGACCACGGCCGCCTTCCAGTTCGCCCGGCGGGACCGGGTGTTGCTGCGCGACATCTTGCGCTTCGGGACGGCCACGGTTCTTACTCCTCTGTACGGGTCAGTTGCGACAGGCCCGCCCAACGCGGGTCGATCTGCTGGTGACTGTGGTCGGCCGGCAGATCGTCCCACTGCACCCCGCACTCGGGGCACAAGCCTGGGCAGTCCTCCCGGCAGAGCGGGTTGGTCGGCAGCGCGAGCACCACCGCGTCCCGCAGCGCCGGCTCCAGGTCGATCAGATCGTCCTGCATCCGGCCCACCTCGTCCTCGTCGGTCGTTTCGTCCGTGGTGCTGCCCTCGTACGCGTACAGCTCCTGGACGTTCACGGCCACCGAGTCGTTGATCTCGCGCAGGCACCGGCCGCACTCGCCCCTGACGAGACCGCTGACGGTCCCCGAGACGAACACGCCCTCGGACACCGACTGCAGCCTCAGGTCGAGGTCGAGGTCGGTGCCCTCCGGTACGCCGATCAACTCCCCGCCGAGGTCCGCCGGTGCCGGGACGACCCGCTTGACCGTACGCAACGCGCCAGGGCGACGCGGCAGGTCCCTCGTGTCGAGGACCAGCGGCGCCTTGGGGTTGAGTGATGAAGACGAGTGTTTGGGCATAGTCAGACTCCGGCCGGTGAGAGGCCGACAAAGCAGGTTACCTGGGCGACCGCCGGACCGTCGAACCGGGGGCGGCGCCCGACCCGCCTGTCGGCTGCTGAGGTGCCGCTCAGAAGGGTAGCGGGCGATCCGCCTCGTCCCCACCGAAGGTGCCGATCTCCCGTAGCGCGTGCATCTTGTCCCGGCCGCGCTCTATCGAGGCGAGCGCCCGGGTGAGGAACTGCTCGAAGTTCGCCAGCGCGGTGTCGACGTAGTCGTCGACCTCCTCGCGCAGCCGTTGCGCCTCGGCCCGGGCCTCGGCGATGATCCGGGCCCCCTCGTGCTCGGCCGAGACGGTGATCTCGTTCACCGACACCAGGCGGGCGTGTTCCGCCTCACCCTCGCTGATGATCCGGTCGGCCTCGCGCTTGCCGGCATCCATGATCTTGTCCCGCTCCTCCAGCAGGACGGCGGCCCGGCGCAGGTTGGCGGGGAAATCGGCACGCATCTCGTCGAGGACGGCGATCATCTCGCCCCGGTCGACCATGCAGTTGTTCCGCGACATCGGGACGGAGCGGGCCTGCTCCACCATGGCGATCAGTTCGTCGATGCGATCGAGCGGGTCCACCGGTACCTCACTCCTGTCGTTCGTCGGCCGACCTACATGATGCGGGCTACGGCCGGGTTCCCGCTCGACCCATCATGTCGCGCCAGGGCCACCGCTTGCCGGTCCACCCCGTCCGGCGCGCGTCGTGTCGCGCCCGACGGGGCCGATCGGGCACGCGTAGGCCCGACGAATCGCCCGCAACGGGGCGATCCGCTGGCCGACGCACGAGATCGGGCGCGCGGGTCAGGGGTGCGGGGTGAGGCGGGACCGGAGGGCGTCCCGGACCAGGTCCGGGACGTGGGAGGAGATGTCGCCGCCCCACTTGGCCACGTCCTTGACCAGGCTGGAGGAGAGGAAGGAGTAGAGCGGGTTGGTCGGCATGAACAACGTCTCCACCCCGGCCAGGCCGATGTTCATCTGGGCCATCTGGAGCTCGTAGTCGAAGTCGCTGACCGCCCGCAGGCCCTTGATCAGCACACTGGCCTGCTGCGCCCGGCAGAAGTCGACCAGCAGGCCACGGAAGGACGCGACCCGCACGTTGTCGTAGGAGGACGTCACCTCCCGGAGCATGTCGATCCGCTCCTCGACCGTGAACAGGCCGCTCTTCGACTGGTTCACCAGCACGCCGACGATCACCTCGTCGAAGAGTCGGGCGGCCCGCCCGATGATGTCGAGGTGTCCATTGGTGACCGGGTCGAACGAGCCGGGACACACCGCACGTCTCATGAGCGGCGACCGTACCAAAGGGTGGTCTCGCCGTATCGACGGCTACGCTCCCCGGCGACGCCCGGCACCCAGCCGACCGGGCCGGTCCGGCTGGACCGTTCCACCACCACCAGGGCGTCAGCCGCCAGCCAGTCGCCGTCGACCAGCGCGGCCAACAGCTCGGTGACCTCGGCGTCGGACACGGCGTACGGCGGATCGGCGAACACCACGTCGTACGGCCCGCCGTCCGGCCCGGCCGCCAGCACCGTGGCGACCCGGCCGGTGACCAGCCGGGCGGCCGGGGCGGCCCGCAGCGCGGCGATGTTCTCCCGGACCACGCGGGCGGCCCGGGGATCGGACTCGACCAGCAGCACGTGTGCCGCGCCCCGGGACAGCGCCTCCAGCCCGACCGCGCCGGACCCGGCGTACAGGTCGGCGAAGCGCGCACCGGCCAGGTCGACGTCGGCCTGCACCGCGCTGAACAGAGCCTCCCGCACCCGGTCGGAGGTGGGTCGGGTGCCGGCGCCGGGCGGCGCGGCGATCCGCCGGCCGCCGAGCGTCCCGGCCACGATCCGGGTCACCGCCTGCTCCTGCTCATGCCCCGACGCTACGCGACCCCGGGGGGCGCCACGGTGCGTGCCTAAAGGGTCACGCCACGATCACCGGGCGTACATCAATAATCTCAAATCTATAACATCGCTTCCGGGGGTTTCCGTGCGCTGTGCCGGCCGGCCCGTTCTCGCTAGGGTCTGCCGGGTGCCGGCCGCGTCCCGCCGGCCCACCGGCGCCGGGAGGCGTCGTCGCGGGCGCGCCGCACCCGGCCGCGACAGATGACCCCCGCTACCCCGCGCCGCACCCCTGATGCTTTCTTCACCCCGGGAGTACGCGTGATCCGTCCCAAGCTGTCGCCGCGGCGGCCGATCGTCGTGGCCGCCGCCGCCCTGGCCGGCCTCGCCACGGCGTTCGCGGCGTCGTCGCCGGCGCTGGCCACCAGCCCGTCCCCGTCCCCGTCGGCCTCCCCGGCCTCGCCCGCGCCGACGCCGTCCGCAAGCGAGTCGCCGGCCCCGCCCGCCCCCGAGGGGCCGACCTGCGTCAGCGCCGCCGACGCGCGGTACACGCACACCTTCCGCGGCAAGCGCGGCGAGGCCAGCATCACGCTGGTCAACGGCCCGCTCTGCGAGGGCGAGGAGCAGGCCTTCGCGCTGGTCTCATACGTCGCCCCATCGGCGAAGGTCGAGTTCCCGCAGTACGTGCTGAGCAAGTCGGTCGACAAGTTCACCTCGGTCGCCAAGGACGAGGTGGGCACCCGGTCCACGCTGAAGTTCAAGGTCGAGGTCCCCACCTGCTACACCCAGGTCGACTTCGTCTTCGGCGACAAGATCATTGACCCGCTGACGGAGAAGGACCTCTACCGCAACCGCAAGGTCGGCAGCCCCAAGGGCATCGGCTCCCAGTCGAAGGGCCCGCATGCCTGGTACAACGGCGGCGGCGAGACCTGCGAGGCTGCCCCCGAGGTGGTCGTCGAGTCCGACTGCCAGGGCAAGGTCACGTTCAACCTGATCAACCGCGACGGCAACGCCGCGGCGAACTTCGTGATCGCCACCGACAAGGGCTTCAACAAGGCCGTCACGGTCGCCCTGCGCAGCATCGAGAAGGTCGAGCTGGACGCCGCTGCGGTGGACGGCCAGATCACCGTCACCGCGAACGGGAAGAGCCTCTGGACCGGCACCCAAAAGGCCCCGGCGGAGTGCCAGGAGCCCGGGGTCGGCGAGCCGGAGACCTCCTACGAGTCCACCTGCGACGATCTGTACCTGCTGATCCAGAACCCGAAGAACGGCGTCAGCCTGACCTCGACCTTCACCCCGAGCACCGGCAAGCCGCAGACCGTCACCATCGAGCCGGGCACCAACAAGTCCCTGCGCTTCCCGGCCTCCAAGGGCCTGACCGTCGTCATCACCGGCGACCTGGAGTCCGCCGGGCCGATCAAGTGGACCGCTCCGATCTCCGGCTGCGACGATGGCGGCACCGGTGGCGGCGACCAGGACGGTGGCCTGCCGGTGACCGGCGCGGCGGCCGGCGGCATCGCCGCAGGCGCTGTGGCCCTGCTGGCGGCCGGCGCGGTGCTCTTCGTCGTCGCCCGGCGTCGGCGGATCCGCTTCACCTCCTGACCCACCGACCCACCCTGACCCGCTGACCTGAGCGGGTTTCCCCGAACCGCACGACCCGAGGGCGCGTCGACCACCCGGCCGACGCGCCCTCGCCCCATCCGGGCCGTCCCCCACCCCGCAGAGTCGCGCTCTTTCCCGGAATTGGTGGCGTCGTGCTCGCCGGAGGCCACCAAATCCGAGAAAGAGCGCTCACGCGGGACGCGGCGGGTGCGAGTGGTCAGTCGGTGGTGAGGAGGTGGTCGGTCAGGGTGTGGGCGACCGGGTCCTCGTCGTCGTTGGTCAGCACGACCAGCCGGCGGTCGGAGTCCGGCAGCCAGGCGACGAACGCCTTGAAGCCGAGGTTGTGCCCGGAGTGGCCGACCGACCGCTCCCCCGCCAGCGGGCCGACGAAGCAGCCGTACCCGTAAGCCTGCGGGCCGGAACCGGTCGGCGCGTACGCGGTGATCATCCGCGCGACCGAGGCGGGGGTGAGCAGTCGGGCGTCCCGCAGCCCGTCGAGCCAGGCCAGTAGGTCGTCGGCGGTGCACCAGACATCACCTGCGCCCATGCTCACCGTGTCCAGGTCCCAGGAGTGCACCGGACGGCCGCCGGAGTGGCCCGTCGCCACGTCGGCGTGTCCCGCGCCGGAGCCGGCGAAGCTGCCGGTCATGCCCAGCGGCGCGAAGACCTCCTCCGCCAGGAAGTCCCGGTACGGCCGGTCGGCGGCCCGCTCGACGGCGCGGGCGAGCAGGACGTAACCCGGGCTGCTGTAGTGCCAGCCCGCACCGGGGTCGAACAGCGGCGGGACCGCGCGGAACGCGGCCAGCAGCTCGTCGGGGTCGATCGCGCCGGCCAGGTCGAGCAGCGGGTACTCCGCCCAGTGCCCGAGGCCCGAGGTGTGGGTGAGCAGGTGGTGCAGGGTGATGGGCCGCCAGGCCGGCGGGCAGTTCGGCACCCACCGGTCGACGGGATCGTGCACGTCGAGCCTTTCCCGCTCGGCGAGGAGCAGGACGGCCGCGGCGGCCATGTTCTTGCTGATCGAGGCGATCTGAAACCGGGTCCGGCCGGAGCAGGGCTGACCGGTGGCGTCGTCGGCTAGGCCGGTGGCCTGCTCGACGGCGCGCCGGTCGCCCTGGGCCAGCAGCACCATGCCACGAAGGAGAGACGGGGTCGACATCGGTCGAGCCTAGGCGCGGACGCGCCTCCACGAGGGCCACCCGGTGCCCCACCCGGAGTCGATCAGCCCGCCCGGGGCGGAATCAGCCCTTCTCCAGGTACTCCGCGCGTTCCTCGTCGACCAGGGCGGCCACCGAGGCGGCCAGCGCCGGGTGGCGTTCCAGCTCCGGGTCCTCCTCGACCAGGGCGATCGCCTCAGCCCGGGCGTCCCGGATCAGGTCGGCGTCGCGTAGCAGCGACAGGAGCCGCAGGTGCGAGCGCCGGCCGGACTGGGTGGCCCCGAGCACGTCGCCCTCGCGGCGCTGCTCCAAGTCCAGCTCGGCGAGCTTGAAACCGTCCGTGGTGGACGCCACCGCGTCGAGGCGCTCCCGGGCCGAGGAGCCCTCGGCCGCCTCGCTGACCAGCAGGCAGAGCCCGGCCGCCGAGCCCCGGCCCACCCGACCGCGCAGCTGGTGCAGCTGGGACATGCCGAACCGGTCGGCGTCCAGCACGATCATCACGGTGGCGTTGGGCACGTCGACGCCGACCTCGATGACCGTGGTGGCGACCAGCACGTCCAGGTCGCCGGCGGCGAAGGAGCGCATCACGGCGTCCTTCTCGTCGGCGGGCAGCTTCCCGTGCAGGACGCCGATCCGCAGCCCGTGCAGCGGCCCCTCGGCGAGCAGCGGGGCGACCTCGGTCACCGCGAGCGGGGGCCGTCGACCGTTGTCGTCCTCGCGGGGCGGCTCCTCCTCCGACGCCGGTCCCTCGCCGATCCGGGGGCACACCACGTACGCCTGGTGACCGGCGGCGACCTCCTCGCGGAGCCGGCGCCAGGCCCGGTCCAGGAAGGCCGGCTTCTCGGCGGCCGGCACCACGTGCGAGGCGATCGGCGAACGCCCCTGCGGGAGCTGGGACAGGGTGGACGTCTCCAGGTCGCCGTAGACGGTCATCGCCACCGTGCGCGGGATCGGGGTGGCCGTCATCACCAGCACGTGCGGCGGCTGGTCGGCCTTGGAGCGCAACGCGTCGCGCTGCTCCACGCCGAACCGGTGCTGCTCGTCGACCACCACGAGGCCCAGGTCGGCGAAGTCCACCCCCTCGTACAGCAGAGCGTGGGTGCCCAGCACGATCCCGGCCCGCCCGCCGGCCACCTCGGCGAGGGCCTGCCGGCGGGCTGCCGCACCGAGCGAGCCGGTGACCAGCTCGACCCGGGTGGCGTCGTCGGCCGCACCCAGCTCGCCGGCCCGGGCGAGCGGGCCGAGCAGGTCGAGCATCCCCCGGTGGTGCTGGGCGGCGAGGACCTCGGTCGGGGCGAGCAGCGCGGCCTGCCCGCCGGCGTCGACCACCTGGAGCATCGCCCGCAGCGCCACCACCGTCTTGCCGGAGCCGACCTCGCCCTGGAGCAGCCGGTGCATCGGGTGCGCGACGGTCAGGTCGGCGGCGATCTCCGCGCCGACCGTCCGCTGGCCGGGGGTCAGGTCGTACGGCAGCCGGGCGTCGAACGCGTCGAGCAGCCCACCGGCGCGCGGCGGCCGGGCCTTCGCCGGCCAGGCCGCGGCTCGGAGCTTGCGCTGCACGAGGGTGAGCTGCACGGCGAACGCCTCGTCCCACTTGAGCCGGCGGCGGGCCCGGTACAGGTTCTCCTTGCTGGACGGCCGGTGGATCTCGCGCAGCGCGGTGTCGATCCCGACCAGTTTGCGGTCGACCCGGACGGTGGCGGGCTGCGGGTCCTCCGGCGGGGTGAAGGTGTCCAGCACCACCCGCACGCAGCGGGCGATCACCCAGGTCGGCACCGCCGCCGCAGCCGGGTACACCGGGATCAACGCACCGGCGAACTCCTCGACCCCCTCGTCGACGGCGGCCTCACCGTCGCCGCCGTCGCCGAGCATGACGTACTCCGGGCCGTTGAGCTGCCGCTTGCCCCGGAACTCGGTGACCTTGCCGGCGAACAGCCCCCACCGGCCGGGGCGCAGCTCCCGCTCCCGCCACGCCTGGTTGCCGAAGAAGGTCAGGGTGAGCACGCCGCCGGAGTCGTCCCCGACGGTCACCTCCAGCAGGTTGCCCCGGCGCTGGCGCATCGGCCGCACGGCGGTTCTCTGCACCTGGGCCAGCACGGTGACCTGCTCGCCGACGTCCAGCGAGCGGATGTCGGTGTGCTCGCCGCGCTCGTCGTACCGGCGGGGGAAGTGGTAGACCAGGTCACCGGCGGTGTGCAGGTCGAGGTGCCCGGCCAGGGCCTTGGCCGTCTTGTCGCCGACCAGCTTCTTCAGCGGCGTGTCGACCGTGGCCGGCTCGGACGTCGTCATTCGACCCCCACCAGGAGCGGATAGTGCGGTTGGCCGCCCGGGTACGCCTGGACCTCCACGAACGGCCAGCGCCGCGCGACGTGCTCGCGGACGGCCTCGGCCAGCCCGTCGGGGGCGTCCGCGCCGGAGAGCAGGGTGACCAGCTCGCCGCCGCCGCCGAGCATCCGGTCGACCACGGCGGCGCAGGTGTCGGCCAGGTCGACGCCGATCAGGTGCACCTCCCCCTCGACCAGGGCGAGCACGTCACCGGGGCGGCACGGGCCGGCGACGGTCAGCGCCTCCCGGCTGGCCCAGCAGACCTCGGCGTACCGGCACGCGCCCGCGGCCTCGGCCATCGCGATCACGTCGTCGGCGAAGCGGCGCTCCGGGTCGCGCACGGCGAGGGCGGCCAGCGCCTGCACCGGCGACCGGGTCGGCACCACGCTGACCTTCACCCCGAGCGCGTGCGCCTCCCGCGCGGCGGCGCTCGCCACGGCCTGGGTGTTCGGGTCATTGGGCAGCACCACCACCCGGGCCGCCGCCGTGGCCCGGACGGCGTCGAGCAGCTCACCGATGGACGGGTTGCCCGGCACCACCGTCGCCCCCTCGCCCTCGAACAGTTCCGCCATGCCGACGCCGGAGGCGACCACCACGGCCGCCCGGCCGTGGTGGGCCGGGGTCGGCGTGGCCACCTGGTCCGCGAAGCGGGTCACCGAGATCCGGTACGGCCGGCCGGCCTCCACCCCCGCCTCCACGGCCGCGCCCACGTCGTTGACGTGCACGTGCACGTTCCAGGTGGTCGACGCCGCATCGGTGGGCCCGTCGCCGACCACCACGAGCGAGTCGCCGAGCCCGGCCAGGATCTCCCGCAGCCGGGTGACCGCCTCGGGCCCGGCGTCGAGCAGGAACTGCACCTCGTACGCGTACTCCGCCGAGCCGGTCTCCCGGGCGGCGGTGGCCGGCGGGCGGGCCTCGCGCGGGGCCAACGCCGGCCGGGCCGGGCTTTCCCCCGTGATCACCTCGACCAGCGCGTCGAGCAGCAGGCACAGCCCCCGACCACCGGCGTCGACCACGCCGGCGCGAGCCAGGGCCGGCAACTGCTCGGGGGTGCGCGCCAAGGCCCGGGCCGCCGCCCCGGCCGCCTCCCGGGCGACGATGCGCAGGTCGTCGCTGTCCGCCGACTCGGCCGCCCCGGCCGCCGCCGCGACCACGCTGAGCAGGGTGCCCTCGACCGGGCGGGCGACAGCGGCGTACGCCGCCGCGGTGGCGTCGCGCAGCGCGGCGGCCAGCTGGCGGCCCCGCACCGCCGGCACGGTGGCCAGGGCGTCGGCGAAGCCGCGCAGGATCTGCGACAGGATCACCCCGGAGTTGCCCCTGGCGCCGAGCAGCGCGCCGCGCGCCATCAGCCGCAGCGCGTGCCCGTGCTCGGTGGACCCGCCGTCGCCTACGGTGGCCAGGTCCATCGCCAGGGCCTGCTGGGCCGAGGTGAGGGTGAGCACGAGGTTGGTGCCGGTGTCGCCGTCGGGAACCGGGTAGACGTTGAGGTCGTCGATCTCCCCCTGGTGCCGGCGGAGCGCGGCCAACCCGCCCGCGCACCAGCGGCGCACCGCGGCGGCGTCGAGGGTGTCCAGCACGGCGAGAAGCCTACTGGCGCGCACCGACACGCGCCCGGGCCGACCGTCCCGTTCCGGCGTGTCCACCGCCCAACCGCACCCCGCCACCCACTTCGCCGCTCCGCCGCACGGACGTCCCCGCCGCGCGGCCCCTCGGCCTGGTCGGGTGAGCGCCTGCACAGCCGTCATGCTCGACAGGGGCCGGTTGGCCAGGCACGGGGGCATCGGGTAACCTGACCAGGTTGCCCGGGCAGCGCTTGGCGGCGACCTCATGAACGTTTCAAAACACCCAGGAGTATCCCGTGGCTAGCGTGTGCGACGTCTGTGGCAAGGGACCGGGCTTCGGCCACAACGTGTCCCACTCGCACCGGCGGACCAACCGCCGCTGGAACCCGAACATCCAGTCGGTGCGCACCCCGGCCGGTGGCGGCACCACCAAGAAGTTGCAGGTCTGCACCTCCTGCATCAAGGCCGGCAAGGTCACCCGCGCCTGACGCGGTAGCGCCGACCCATCTTTCGCCGAAATCCGGCGGGTCCCCTGAGGGCCCGCCGGCTTTTCGTGTCCGCCCTCGGGGCGGAGCACGGCGGGGATGGGGGCGTCAGAGGGTACGGCCGAAGGAGAGGCAGCCCGGGGCGTCCTGGTAGTACCCGAAGTTCGGGATGTTCTCGTACCCGGCCGAGGTGTACATGGCGATCGCCTCGGGCTGCTTGTCCCCGCACTCCAGGATGAGCCGCTTGCGCCCGTGCTCGCGCGCCGACCGCTCGACGGCCACGAGCACCGCCCGCGCCACGCCTCGTCCGCGCGCCGCAGGGCTGGTGTACATCCGCTTCAGCTCCGCGGTGTCCCCGGTGTCGCCGTGGCTGCGCCAGCCGCCGCACCCCACCGGCTCCCCGGCCAGGTACGCGACCAGGAACGCCCCGCCCGGCGGCTCGAACTCGACGGCGTCGACCGGGGTGTCGTCCCCGCTGCCTCCGTACCGCTGACCCAGGTCCGCCAGGGCGGCCCGGACGAGCCGCTGCGACTCCGGCGAGTCGAAGCGGGTCGCGCGGATCTCAATCTCACTCACCGGTGAAGGGTACGTCCCTGACCAGCCGTTACCGGAAGTGGTCCCAGCCGGTCGGCCCGGTGTACGGTGCGCCGTCGACGGTCACACCCCCGCCCTCCACCACCCGGCCGACCGGCCGCCACGGCGCGGGCAGCGCCACCGCCGGGGGGAAGGTCGCGGCCAGCGCGTGGTCGTCGCCACCGCCGAGGATCCACGAGTACGGGTCGGCCCCGAGCGCCTGGGCGGCGTCGCGCATCTGCCGGGGCACCTCGAAGGCGTCCCGGCGCACGTCGATGCCGACCCCGCTGGCCCGGGCCACGTGCCCGAGGTCGGCCAGCAGCCCGTCCGACACGTCGATCATGGCGGTGGCGCCGAGCCGGGCGGCGTGCGGGCCGGCCGGGTACGGCACCTCGGGCCGCCGGTACGCCTCGACCAGCAGCTTCGGGGTGCGGAAGCCCCGGGACAGCACGGTGTACCCGGCGGCGGCGTACCCGCTGCGGCCGGCCAGGGCCAGCACGTCCCCCGCTCGGGCGCCCGAGCGGAGCACCGGGGCCAGCCCGCCCAGGTCACCGAGGGCGGTGACCGCGATCGTCAGCGTCGGGCTGGCGGACATGTCGCCGCCGACCACGCTCGCCCCCACCGTGGCCGCCTCGGCGGCCAGCCCGTCGGCCAACTCCTCGGTCCAGGCCGGGTCCAGGTCCGCCGGCATGCACAACGCCACCAGCAGCGCGGTCGGGGTGCCGCCCATCGCCGCGATGTCGGCCAGGTTGGCCGCCGCCGCCCGGTGCCCCACGTCCCGGGCGCTGGACCAGTCCCGCCGGAAGTGCCGCCCCTCGACCAGCACGTCGGTGGACGCGACGACGCGGGCGTCCGGCGCGACCAGCACCGCCGCGTCGTCGCCGGGCCCCAGCAGGCAGGCCGCTCCCTGGGGCAGCCGGGCGGTGACCCGGTCGATCAACCCGAACTCGCCGATCCCGGCCACACTCATGCCCGTCCCCCGTCGCGCCCGTACCCGCCGTGGGCCCGGAACCGTCCCGCGCCCCATCCGCTGTCGCGCCCGTCGCGCTCGCTCACCGCTTCTCCTTGGCCACCGATAGGGATCAGACCTGGTCCGTAAGGTAGTTTCACCCTTCGGGCCGCCTGCGGGCGGCGACGGACGGAGGTCGAGTCGTGGTACAGGCGTACATCCTCATCCAGACCGAGGTCGGCCGAGCGCGTGACGTGGCCGATCTGATCGCGGACCTTGCCGGCGTGGTACGCGTCGACGCCGTCACCGGCCCGTACGACGTGGTCGTGCTCACCGAGGCCAACACGGTCGACGAGCTCGGCAAACTCATCGTCAGCAACGTGCAGATGGTGCCCGGCATCACCCGCACCCTCACGTGTTCGGTGGTGCGCCTGTAAGTGGACGAGATCAGTTCCTCCCCCGACAAGACCGACAACACCGATAACACCGCCGGTGCCGACGTGGCTGACGGGCAGGCCCAGGTCCCGCCCCGCCGGGACCGGGCCAACCGGAGCGCGGCGCTGATGGCCACGCTGATCGCCGTCCCGGTGACCGTGGCCGTCGCCGGGTTCACCTTCGCCAAGCTCGCCCCGGACACCCCGGCCGCCGAGCCGGCCCCGGCGGCGACCAGCGCCCAGCCGCAGTCCACCGCGCCGGTCGAGATGGCCGCCCCGAAGCTGCCCGCCCGGCCCGAGATCGTGTGCCGTGCCCTGACGTCGCAGCTCCCGTCGACCGTGCGGGGCCTGGGCCAGCGGCCGGTCACCGCCGGCCCCGAGCAGAACGCCGCGTACGGCGATCCGGCGCTCACCGTCGCCTGCGGCGGCGACGAGCCCACCCCCGGCAGCACCGACGACGTCTGGGTGGTCAACAAGGTCTGCTGGTACCCGGTCGAGGGGCCGGACGCGACCGTGCTCACCACCGTCGACCGGGAGACCGCCGTGCGGGTCACCGTCCCCCACGCGCACGGGTCGGCCCTGCAGTGGGTGAGCCCGATCTCCGACGTGGTGGTCGCCTCGGTGCCCTCCGGCGGCGCCGTCCCGGCCGGCTGCACGGGCTGAGCGCGGGCCGGGCCCGCCCGGCGCGGAGGGGGCCGGGTGCGGGGTTCAGTGCAGGCCTACGCCGCGCCGCTGGGCGGTGCGGATCAGGCGGTTTACCAGCTTCGGGTACTCCAGCCCGGAGGCGGCCCACATCAGCGGGAACATCGACGTCGGGGTGAACCCCGGCATGGTGTTGATCTCGTTGAGGTAGACGTCCAGCTCGGGGGTGACGAAGAAGTCGACCCGGGCCAGCCCGGCGCAGTCCAGCGCGGCGAACGCCCGGACGGCGTACTCCTGGACCTGGCGGGTGACGTGCTCGGGCAGGGGTGCCGGGAGGTCGTACTCGGGCTCGGAGAGGTACTTCGCCTCGAAGTCGTACCAGGCGTGCTCGCCGCCGGCGCGCACCTCGGCCAGCAGGGACGCCTCGGCCCCGCCGCCGGCCTCGTCCTCCAGCACGCCGCACTCGATCTCCCGGCCGACGATCGCGCCCTCGACCAGCACCTTCGGGTCGATCTCCCGGGCGACGGCGACGGCGGCCTCCAGGTCGGCCCAGTCGTCGACCTTGGTGATGCCGAACGACGAGCCGGCCCGGGACGGCTTGACGAAGACCGGCAGGCCGAGCCGCTGCTTGTCCTCCTCGGAGAGGGTCACCCCGTTGCGCAGCACGGCGTACGGCCCGACCGGGATGCCCTCGGCGGCGCAGAGCTTCTTGGTGAACTCCTTGTCCATGGCGGCGGCGGAGGCGAAGACGTTCGCCCCGACGTACGGGATGCCGGCCATCTCCAGCATGCCCTGGATGGTGCCGTCCTCGCCGTAGGCGCCGTGCAGGACGGGGAAGACCACGTCGACGTCGGCGAGCACCTGGGGGCCCTGGGTCGGGTCGAGCACCATCAGCCCGTTGCCCGTCGGGTCGGCGCGCAGCACGATGTCGGCGCCGGCCTCGGCGGTGATCTCCGGCAGCCGCCGGGCGCTGATCGCCAGCTCGCGAGGGTCACCGCTGGTCAGCACCCACTTGCCGGCCCGGGTGATGCCCACGGGGACCACCTCGAACTCGTCCGGGTCGAGCGCGCCGAGCACGCTGCCGGCGCTGACGCAGGAGATGCCGTGTTCGGGGCTTCGGCCGCCGAAGACGAGGGCCACACGGGTCTTGCCTGGGGTGGTCACTCGGTCACCCTTTCGTCCGCGATGCGAGGCTGATGGCGCTCACCCGGTTGACCTTACTGTGGGTGGCGAGGCATGGATGCCGATACCCGGGGAGGGCGGCAATACACCGCAACCGGTCAACATCGCCTACACGCAGCGTAATCACATCAGCTCGGACGCTCGGGGTGGTCGGCGGCCGACCGGCGGTCAGATGCCGTAGCGGCGACCGACCGCGATCACCTTCACCCGCTGCCGGCCGGCCCGCACCATGCCCAGCGCCATGAACGCGCCGGCGATCCGGTCGGCCGCCTCCCGGCTGCTCGCGCCGACCACCTGACGGCGCCGCTCGGGCGCGCGCCGCTCGTCCCGGACGGGTCCGTCGACGGGCCGGACGTCGGTCAGCACCACCAGGAACCGGGTCATGGCCGCCCTCCGGTCCCGCCCCACTCCGGCCGGGCGGACGCCTGTTCGGGCTCCGCCGTGGTCGCCGCGAGGCCACCCGAACGGTCCCGGCACACGTAGGCCAGGCTCGCGTGGATCCACGCGTCGTCGTTGTCGCGGAGCACCGGATGCGCGCACCAGCGGCACCGCGACACCCTGGGCCAGGAGGCGATCACCGTCATGCGACTCCCTTCTGGTGCGTCCCGGGTGGCGGCACGTGGCGATCGGGTACGGGGGAGAAAACCCGATCGCCACGCGCCCCATCCCCTCCGGTCACTCACCACCACCGTCGCCACGACAACCGGCGGTGAGGAACTGGTCACACATTGACATGTGGATAGGCGTGAATGCAACTCTCATCGGCGTTCTCTCATGTACACCTTCCCGAAGATGTGTGTCACCATCAATGCATGGCACCGAAGACCGCCCGGGCCCGACGGCTCGGCATCGCGCTGCGCACCCACCGGGAGGCGGCCGGCCTCACCCTCGAGGCCGCCGCCGACGAGATCAACAGCACCCGGAGCACCCTGTCCCGGTACGAGAACGCCCAGACGCTGATCAACCCGGCCACGGTGCGCGCCCTGCTCACCCTCTACGGCGTGGGCGCCGACGAACTCGCCGCAGCCGTCCAGCTCGCCAAGGACGCCCGCAAGCCGGGCTGGTGGGTGTCCTACTCGTACCTGCTGGACCGGCGGACCATCGACTTCATCGCGCTGGAGGCGGAGGCGAGCGGCATCGCCAACTTCGAGCCCTCGGTGGTGCCCGGCCTGTTGCAGACGGCGGACTACATCCGGGCGGTCATGCGGGGCGGCCCGCACACCCTCAGCGACGACCAGGTGGAGCAGCGGGTCCACCTGCGACTCGACCGCCAGCAGCGGCTCACCGACGAGAATCCGCCGATCCTCGACGCGATCATCGACGAGGGCGCACTGCTGCGCCCGGTGGGCGGTGAGAGCGTGATGGAGGAGCAACTACGCCACCTGCTCAAGGCGTCCGAGCTACCCAAC
The DNA here is from genome assembly GCF_050948415.1 of Micromonospora sp. CA-111912. Taxonomy (NCBI): domain Bacteria; kingdom Bacillati; phylum Actinomycetota; class Actinomycetes; order Micromonosporales; family Micromonosporaceae; genus Micromonospora; species Micromonospora sp. CA-111912. Next base: position 1,536,417 of record NZ_CP192007.1, on the reverse strand, counting down.
ATCACCGTCCAGGTGATCCCGCTGGCCGCGGGCTACCACCGGGGCACCCGGGGCTCGCTGCACATCCTGGAGTTCCCCGACCCGGAGGATCCGATCATCGCGTCGGTGGAGACGGTGGCCGGGCAGATGGTCCTGGACCGGGCCGGTGACCTGCGTACCTGCACCAAGATCATGGAGCATCTACGGACGGTCGCGCTCAGCCCCGCGGCCAGCCGGGAACAGCTCTTCCGCATCCTGAAAGGACGGTAGGACCATGACCCCGACGACGAGCGCGGCGCTGGCTGCGGCGCGATGGCGCAAGAGCAGCCGCAGCGGCGACGAAGGTGCCTGCGTGGAGATGGCGGTCGTGCCCGACGCGATCGCGGTCCGCGACTCCAAGGACCCGGCCGGCCCGGCGCTGATCTTCCCGCCGACAGCCTGGACCGCCTTCGCCACAGCCCCGCCCCGCCGCTGACCGCCGCCCGGCCGGCCGGGGGGTCCCGCCCCGGCCGGCCGGCGCGGCCCACCCCGGCCGGCACCCGCCGGCCCCTCGTCGTGGTCCACCCGCCGCCCGGTCCGCACCGCCGGCCGGCGGGTGGGCCACCACCACACCCCACCCGCGCCCCGGCGACCCCAGGCGGCGGCCTTCCACTCAGGCGTCGAGAGCGGCGGTGACGTCGGCCAGCAGGTCGGCGGTGTCCTCCACCCCGCAGGAGAGCCGGACGAAGCCGGGGGCGGTGTCATCGCCCCACTGGGCCCGGCGGTCCGCCGTGGTGTGCAGGCCGCCGAACGAGGTGGCCGCGTCCACCAGCCGGGCCGCGTCGACGAACCGGCCGACCCGCTCGGCGTCGCCCAGGTCGAACGCGAGCATCCCGGGCATCCGGCGCAGCTGCGCCACCGCCACCGGGTACGCGGGGTCGTCGGGCAGGCCCGGCCAACGCAGGCCCGTCACGTCGGGACGGCCGGCGAGCAGCCGGGCCAGCGCCTCGGCGTTGGCGGACTGCCGGGCCAGCCGCAGGTCGAGAGTGGCCAGCGAGCGGTGCGCCAGCCACGCGTCGAACGCCCCGGGCACCGCGCCCGTGACGGTGCGCCAGGCGGTGACCGGGTCGAGCAGCTCCGGCGTACGGGTCGCCACGTAGCCGAGCAGCAGGTCGGAGTGCCCGGTCAGGGCCTTGGTGCCGGAGGCGACCACCAGGTCCGCGCCGAGATCCAGCGGGCGCTGGCCGAGCGGCGTGGCGGTGGTGTTGTCGACCGCGACGAGGGCGCCGGCGGCGTGCGCGTCCCGGGCCAGCGTGGCGATGTCGGCGACGTCCAGGCCCGGGTTGGCCGGGGTCTCCAGCAGCACCAGCCGGACCCCGTCGAACGACGGGTACGGCCCGGCGGTCGGCGCGAACAGCACCCGCACGCCGATCCCGGCGAGGGTGTCGGTGGCGAACGCCCGCATCGGGTAGTACCCGTCGGCGGGGAGCAGCACGGTGTCGCCGGGGCGCAGCAGCGCCAGCAGCAGGCCGGTGATGGCCGCCTGCCCGCTGGCGAAGACCCGGACGTCACCGCCCTCCAGCTCGCCGATGGCCGCCTCCAGCAGCCGGCGGGTCGGGTTGTCCGGCCGGCCGTACCCGTTCGGGGTCGCCGCCGGCCCCTGCCACGGGTCGAGGTGGTACGTCGCGGCGAAGACCGGCCCGGGCAGGAACGGCTGCCCCGGGGTCGGCTCGGGCAGGCCGGCCCGGACGCAGCGGGTGCCGTCGCCGTCACTGGTCGGTGCGCTCATGCGGGCCTCACTCGTACGACTCGGGCTTGGCGGTGCGGCTCATCAACACGTCCACGGCGAGCCGGGGGTCCATCCCCTCGTGACAGATCCGCTCGATCTGCTCGGTGATCGGCATCTCCACCCCGTGCGAGCGGGCCAGGTCCCGGATGGCCAGGCAGCTCTTCACGCCCTCGGCGGTCTGCCGGGTGGCCGACTGGGCCTGCTCCAGGGTCTCCCCCCGGCCCAGGTGCTCGCCGAAGGTCCGGTTGCGGGCCAGCGGCGACGAGCAGGACGCCACGAGGTCGCCCATCCCGGCCAGCCCGGCGAAGGTGATCGGGTCCGCGCCGAGCGCCACCCCGAGGCGGGCGGTCTCGGCCAGCCCCCGGGTCATCAGCATCGCCCGGGTGTTGTCGCCGAACCCCATCGCGGTGGCGATGCCGTACGCGAGGGCGATCACGTTCTTCACGGCCCCGCCCAGCTCGCAGCCGATCACGTCGTCGTTGGTGTAAGGCCGGAAGTACGGCGTCCGGATCGACGCCTGGACGAGCTGGGCACGGTCGTCGTCGGTGCCGGCGACCACGGTGGCGGCGGGCTGCTCGGCGGCGATCTCGGGGGCGAGATTCGGGCCGGAGACCACCACCACCCGGTCCGGGGTGACCCCGGCGGTCTCCACGATCACCTCGCTCATCCGCCGGGTGGTGCCCAGCTCGATGCCCTTCATCAGCGACACCAGCGTCGAGTCCGGGTGCAGGTGGCCGGTCCACTCGGCGAGGTTGCCGCGCAGCGTCTGCGACGGCACGGCCAGCACCACGATCTCCGCGCCGGTGATCGCCTCGGCGGCGTCGGCGGTGCCGGTGACCCGTTCCGGCAGCCGCAGGTCCGGCAGGTACTCCGGGTTGTGCCGACGCGACCGGATCGCCTCGGCCACCGGCTGCCGCCGGGCCCAGATCGTCACGTCCCGGCCGGCGTCGGCGAGGATCTTGGCGAACGCCGTCCCCCACGACCCGGCCCCCAGCACGGCCACGTGGCCGGTCACGCCGCACCCCCCTCGACCGGCAGGGAGCGGGTGACGGCGGGCCGGGACGGCCGTTCCCACAACGGTGGCGGCGTCCCGCCGCGGATCTCGGCGAGCTGGTCGCGCAGGCGCAGCATGATGGCCTCGGTCATCTCTTCCAGGGTGGCCTTGGTTGGCGTCGAGCCGACCCACCGGCTCAGGTCGACCGGCGGACCGGCGACGACGGTCACCGGGATGCGGGGCCGCAGGCTGAACCGGTTGGTCCGCGGGTCGAAGAGCTTCTCCGGGCCCCACATGGCGACGGGGACCACCGGGGCCCCGGTGGCCAGCGCCAGCCGGGCGGCGCCGGTCTTGCCCTTCATCGGCCACAGCTCCGGCTCGCGGGTGGTGGTCCCCTCCGGGTAGATCACCACCGCGCCCCCCTCGGAGAGCGCGGCGACCAGGGTGTCCAGCGACTTGACGGCGTCCGCCGTGCCCCGTTCCACCGGGATCTGCCGGCACCGGTGCAGGATCCAGCCCGCCACCGGCACCCGGAAGACGCTGGCCTTGCCGAGAAACCGGGGCCAGCGCCCCGCGTCGTAGACGAAGTGCGCGGAAACCAGCGGGTCGGCGTGCGAGAGGTGGTTCGGCACGATGATGATTCCGCCGGGGCGGCGCAGCTGCTCCATGCCCCGCCAGGTGCGCCGGGTCCAGACCACCATCACGGGCTTCACCAGCAGCACGGCGAACCGTTGCCAGAACCCCAGCCTGCGCCGTGTCACCCTGCCTCCTCGTAGCCCCGACCCGCGCCGCACCCGCCCGCGCTGCCCGCAGCGAAATCATGCCTGCTCGCCCCGGGTACGGCCAGTGCGGGTGCCGCGCCCGACTGGCAGGATTGCCCCGTGCGGCAGCGAACCTGGACGGTGGTGGTACCGGTGAAGCGTCTCGGTGCGGCGAAGAGCCGGCTGCGCGGGGCGCTGCCCGGCGTACCCCACGAGGAGCTGGCGCTGGCCCTGGCGGCCGACACGGTCGCCGCGGTGCGGGCGTGCCCGGCGGTGGCCGCCGTGGTGGTGGTCACCGACGACCCGCTGGTGGCGGCGATGGCCGGCGCGGCGGGCGCGCGGGCCGTGCCGGACGCGCCGGACGCCGGCCTGAACGCCGCCTTCCGGCACGGCGCCGAGGTTGCGACCGCCGGCGGCGGGGCGTGGGTGGCCGGGCTCACCGCGGACCTGCCGGCGCTGCGCCCGGCCGAGCTGGCCGCCGCGCTGGACGCGGTCACCGCCGGCCTTGCCGGGGTACGCCGGTTCGTGGCCGACGCCCCGGGCAGCGGCACCGTGCTGCTCGCCGCGCCGCCCGGCGTGCCGCTGGACCCCCGGTTCGGGGTCGGCTCGGCGGCGGCTCATTTGGCGGGCGGCGCGTTGCCGCTGACCGGCGACTGGCCGGCCCTGCGCCGGGACGTCGACACGGCCGCCGACCTGGCCGCCGCCGCCCGGCTGGGGCTCGGGCCACGCACCGCCGCCCTGGCCGGCGTCGACCGGCCGGCCGCCCACCCGGGTTGACCCGACCGGCCCGGCGCGGGGTGTACGGTGCTGCCATGCAGGGCACGGTGGCCACCTACGACGCGGCGACGCGCAGCGGCGTGCTGCTCCTCGACGACGGCACCGAGCTGGCCTTCCCGGCCCGGGCGTTCGACGCCTCCGGGCTGCGGCTGCTCCGGCTGGGCCAGCGGGTCCGGATCGAGACCGACACCGTCGGGGAGATCGTCCGGGTGACGTTGCCGACGATGCCGTGAGCTACCCGCCCAAGTTCATTTTGCGTTAACCCGTTCCGGGACATTATGAGCGGGTGAGCACCCCTCGCGAGCAACCCACCGGCCCGTCCACCGACGACCGCCCACCCGCCGCCGACCGCCCCACCGGTGGGCGGGAAGCCGTCGACCCCACGCCCGCCCGCAACGGGTCCCGCCAGCGCGGCGTCGACGGCCGCTTCCGCCCCCGGGAGACCGCCGAGGACGAGCTGGCCGCGTCCGGCCCGGCCGCCGGGGCGGCATCCGCCGGGTTGGAGGAGGTGCTCGACGCGCCCAGCGAGCAGCCGACGGCGGCGGCCCTGCCCGCGCCCGACTCCGACCCCGACCCCGGCACCGGCACCGGCACCGACGTGGAGCCGACGCCGCCGGAGCCGCTGCCCGAGGACCGGTTCCTCAACCGGGAGCTGTCCTGGCTCGACTTCAACGCCCGGGTGCTGGCCCTGGCCGAGGACCCGCGCACCCCACTGCTGGAGCGGGCGAAGTTCCTGGCCATCTTCGCCAGCAACCTCGACGAGTTCTACATGGTGCGGGTGGCCGGGCTGAAGCGCCGCCTGTCGGCGGGGCTGCCGGTGCGCGGCGGGGACCGGCTGCCGCTGCGCACCCAGCTTGAGCTGATCACCGAGCGGACCGCCGACCTGGTCGGCCGGCACGCCGCCTGTTCCGTCGACGACGTGCTGCCGAAACTCGCCGCCGAGGACATCCGAATCCTGAGCTGGTCGGACCTGGACGCGCCCGAGCGGGAGCGGCTGCGCACCTACTTCCGCGAGCACATCTTCCCGGTGCTCACCCCGCTCGCGGTCGACCCCGCGCACCCGTTCCCGTACATCTCCGGGCGATCGCTGAACCTGGCCGTCGCCGTCCGCGACCCCGACGGCGGCTCGGAGCTGTTCGCCCGGGTCAAGGTGCCGAACAACGTGCCCCGGTTCGTCCGGGTCGGCCGGGACTCCCCCGGGGTGCGGGTGCTCCCGGTCGAGGAGCTGATCTCGGTGCACCTGGAGCAGCTCTTCTCCGGCATGCAGGTGGTCGAGTGCCACCTGTTCCGGGTCACCCGCAACACCGAGGTGGAGGTCGACGAGGACCGCGACGAGGACCTGCTCCAAGCCCTGGAGCGGGAGCTGGCCCGCCGCCGGTTCGGCCCGCCGGTACGGCTGGAGGTGGCCGCCTCCATCTCCGACCACATGCTGGAGCTGCTGGTCCGCGAGCTGGACATGGACGGCCACGACGTGCTGCGGGTCCGTGGCCTGCTCGACCTGTCCGCGCTGTGGCAGCTCTACGGCGACGCCGACCGCCCCGACCTGAAGGACCCGCCGTTCGTGCCGGCCACCCACCCCCGGCTCACCGAGGGCGAGGTGCCGCGCAGCGTCTTCGCCACCCTGCGGGACGGGGACGTGCTGGTGCACCACCCGTACCACTCGTTCGCGACGAGCGTGCAGCGCTTCGTCGAGCAGGCGGCGGCCGACCCGGACGTGCTGGCCATCAAGCAGACCCTCTACCGCACCAGCGGGGACTCCCCGATCGTCGACGCGCTGGTCGACGCGGCCGCCGCCGGCAAGCAGGTGGTGGTGCTGGTGGAGCTGAAGGCCCGGTTCGACGAGGTGGCCAACATCGGCTGGGCGCGCACGCTGGAGCGCGCCGGCTGCCACGTGGTGTACGGCCTGGTCGGCCTCAAGACGCACTGCAAGACCGCCCTGGTGGTGCGCCAGGAGGGCACCCAGATCCGCCGCTACTGCCACATCGGCACCGGGAACTACCACCCGAAGACCGCCCGGCTGTACGAGGACTTCGGCATGCTGACCGCCGACCCGGAGATCGGCGCCGACCTCACCGACCTGTTCAACGTGCTCACCGGCTACAGCCGGCAGACCGCGTACCGGCGGCTGATGGTGGCCCCGCAGGGGATCCGGCGGGGGCTGATCGAGCGGATCGAGCGGGAGATCACCCACGTCCGGCTCGGCATGCCGGGGCTGGTGCAGTTCAAGGTGAACTCGCTGGTCGACGAGAAGGTCACCGACGCGCTCTACCGGGCGTCCCGGGCCGGGGTGCACGTGGACCTGCTGATCCGGGGCATGTGCACGCTGCGCCCGGGAGTGCGGGGGCTGTCGGAGAACATCCGGGTCCGGTCGATACTCGGCCGGTTCCTGGAGCACTCCCGGATCTTCCGGTTCGGCAACAACGGGGCTGCCGAGTTCTGGATGGGCTCGGCCGACCTGATGCACCGCAACCTGGACCGCCGGGTGGAGGCACTGGTGCAGGTGAGCGACCCGGTGGCCAGGGCCGAGTTGGACCACGTGCTGGCCGCGGCGTTCAGCCCCGACGTGGAGGCGTTCGAGCTGGCCGGGGACGGCTCCTGGACCCGCCGGACGGGAGCGCCGGACGCTCCGCTGACCCATCTGCAGGACCTGCTGCTGCGCCGCGTCGGCGGCACCCCCGGTTGAGCCTAGGCTGGGCGGATGTCGGAGGGGGAACGGATGATCCGGGCGGCGGGCGGGGTCGTCTGGCGCCCGGACGAGGACGGCGTGCTGGTCTGCCTGGTGCACCGTCCCCGGTACGGCGACTGGTCGCTGCCCAAGGGCAAGCTGGAGGCGGGCGAGCATCCGCTGTCGGCCGCCGTCCGGGAGGTCGCCGAGGAGGCCGACGTGCGGGCGGTGCCCCAGGTCCGGCTGCCCACCATCCGGTACCGCAGCGAGGGCCGGCCGAAGGCGGTCGACTACTGGTCGATGCGGGCGGTCGCCGACGGGGGCTTCCAGCCCGACACCGAGGTCGACGGGATCCGCTGGCTCCCCGCCTGGGAGGCGACGCGCCTGGTCAGCTACCCGCACGACGCCGAGGTGCTGGCCGCGTTCGCCGCCCTGCCGCCGGTCACCGCGACGGTGGCGCTGGTCCGGCACGCCCACGCCGGCAGGCGCGGCACCTGGTCAGGCCCGGACGCCGGCCGACCGCTCGACGACACCGGCTGGGCGCAGGCGCACGCCCTGGCGCCCCTGGTGGCCCTGGTCCGCCCGGTCCGGCTGCTGTCGGCCTCGGCCCGCCGCTGCGTGCAGACCCTGGACCCGGCGGCGGCCCTGCTGGACCTGCCGATCGAGGTGGCCGGCGACCTCGACGAGCCGCAGCCCGGCCAGGACCCGGACGAGCGGGCGCTGGCCGCCGCGGCCTGCCTCACCGAGCTGGCCGCCGAGGAGGCCAGGGCCGGGGTGTGCACCCAGGGCAAGGTGATCCCCGGGGCGATGGAACGCCTCACCGGCCGCGCCGACGACTTCACCACACCGAAGGGCGGCGGTTGGCTGCTCGCCTTCGCCGCCGACCGCCTTCTCGCCGCCGACCCCCTGTGACGGCGTCAGCCGGCCGCCTCTGACGAACGGGCGCGGCCGACGGGGTTCGGCCCGGGCGTCAGCCGGCGACGGTGGGTGGCAGGGTGAGGGTGACCGCGACCGGAAGGTGGTCGCTGGCGGTGCTGCGCGGCGCCACCGGCCCACCGGCCACCACGCCCGGCGAGACCAGGACGTGGTCGATCTGCTCGCGCGGATCGTCGGCCGGGCTGGTGAACAGGGGCCGGGCCGCGGCGAACGCGTCCACCAGACCGGCGCGGGTGAACTCCGCGTACGCCGGGGCGCCCGGCTCGGTGTTCAGGTCCCCGGCGACCACGAGGGGCCGGCCGGCGGCGTACCCCAGAGCGAACCGCGCCACGGCGCGGGCCTGCGCCACCGGCTCTTGGCCGGGCGGCGGTTGCAGGTGGGTGGCGACCACCGCGAGGCGCGCGTCGCCGCCGAGGTCGACGGTGACGCCGAGCGCCTGGGCGCCGGTGGGCGCGCCGAGCGCCGCCAGCGCCACGGTCCGGGCCGACTCCACAGGGAACCGACTGAGCACCGCGTCGCCCCACACCGGGTCGGCGGCGGGCGCGAACACGTACGGCATGCGCAGCCGCGCCGCGAGCAGGGTGAGGGTGTCGTGGCCGCCGTTGAGCAGCCAGCCCCGGTCCACCTCGCCGAGCACCACCACGTCCGGCCGCTCGGCGGCGACCACCCGGGCCAGCCCGCCCGGGTCGAACCGTCCGTCCAGCCCGAACCCCATCCGGACGTTGTACGCCACCACCCGCACCTCGGCGGGCGGGCTGCCGGGCCGGAGCGGGGCCACCTCGGCGGCCGGCAGGTTCGTCACGAGGAGGGCGACCAGGCCGGAGACCACGGCGAAAGGTGTGGCCCACGCCCAGGACGCCGCCCCGGCCGGCGCGGCCGTCCCGCCCCGGAGGGCCGGGGCGAGCGCCACGACGGCGACGAGGCCGGCCACGACGACCGGCACCGCCGCGTTCGGATAGCCGAGGTCGTAGGCGGCGTAGTAGCCGACGGCGGCGACGGCGAAGAGCAGCATGCCCAGCACCGCCGCGAGCGGAGACCGGGCGGACCGGCCCGGGGCAGCGGCGGAGGCCGGGGCAGCGGCCCCGGCGAGGCTCAGGCACGCGCCGACGCCGGCGGCGGTCAGCAGGACCGCCGGCCCCAGCCGGCCCGGCTCCCCGGCGGCGAACAGCACCGCCCCGAGCACCAGCGCGAGCGGGCCGAGCAGCCGCGCGTACCCGCGCGGCGGCCGGGCCAGCGCGGCGAACAGGAAGACGGCGACGGCGTAGCTGAACAGGGCGGACACGTCACCGGCCGCCGAACGGGCGAGGCCGTCGCCGGGACCACGCCGGTAGGAGGACGCGGTCTCCGCCACCGCCGGGGAGAGCGCCACCATCCCGGTCAGCAGCAGCGCCGGGCCGGCGAGCAGCCACGCGCGGGCACCGCCGTCCGGTTCCACCGGCGGCGCGGACCGGGCCGGTTCCACCGGCGGCGCGGGGCGGATCGTCGCGGCCAGGAAGAGCCCCACGAGGACGACGCTGCCGGCCCACCCGGCCCAGCCACCCCGCCAGACCAGGTCGTACGTGCCGAGGCCCGCGTGCACGACCGCGCCGAGGGCCAGCCCCAGCGCCAGCCCGGGCACCGGCCGATGGGTGCCGGCCGCGGTGCCGGCCAGCCAGAGTAGCCCGGCCACCAGGCCTGCGGTGGCCAGCCAGAGTTGCGCCCGGCCGCCCGGGGCGGCGGTGAGGGCGAGCCGGAGGCCGGCCAGCGCCACGGCGGCGACCAGCGTGACCGGGCGGGCGCCCAACCGGCGCAGCAGCGCGGGAAAGGCCAGGGCGAGCACGAACCAGCCGAGCGCGAACGCCCCCAGCAGTTCGGCGGGGGTGGTGGCGGCCTGCCCGAAGATGGTGATGACCGAGGGGAGGAAGACCCGCAGCACGTCGATCAGGACGACGATGCCCAGGGCGAGCGTGGCGGTGTGGAGGTGGCGGTAGCGCACGGGCTGCCTTTCGCCGACCGGTGGGGGTCCGGCGATTCTGCGCGCGCCGCACGCCGTCGGTCAACGGGCCGGAACCGGAACCCGTACCCGGACAAGCGGAAGGGGCGCCCACCGGTCCGGTGGGCGCCCCTTTCGACGGTTCGGCCGGTCAGCGCTTGGTAGCCGCCTTCTTGGCCGAGGACTTCTTCGCCGGCGCCTTCTTGGCCGCCGTGCTCTTGCTCGCCGCGCTCTTGGTCGCCGCCGCGGTGGTCTTCTTCCCCGTGGTCGACTTGGTCGCCGCCGCGGTCTTCTTCGCGGGGGCGGCCTTCTTGGTGGTGGCCGTGGACGCCGTTGTCTTGGTCGCCTTGGCCGGGGCCGCCTTCTTCGTCGCGGCGGTGGCCTTGGCGCCGGTGGCCTTCGTACCCGCCGCCTTGGCCGTCGTGGCCTTCGTACCGGCCGCCTTCGTACCGGCCGCCTTGGCACCGGTGGCCTTGGCGCCCGCCGCCTTGGCCGTCGTGGCCTTCGCGGTAGTCGTCTTGGCCCCGGTCGCCTTGGCGGCCGTGGTCTTGGTGGCGGCCGTGGCGGTCTTCTTCGCCGCCGCCGTGGCCTTCGGCACCTTGCCGCTGGCCACCATCTCCTTGAACCCGGCACCCGGCCGGAAGGTCGGGACGGATGTCTTCTTGACCTTCACCGCCTCGCCGGTCCGCGGGTTGCGCGCTGTTCGGGCTCCCCGGACGCGCTTCTCGAACGCTCCGAATCCGGTGATCGCCACCTTCTCGCCCTTGGTGACCGCCGCCTGGACCTCAGCGAGGACCGCGTCGAGCGCGGCCGTCGCCGTCTTCCGGTCCCCCAGGCGAACGGCGAGCGCCTCGATGAGCTCGGCCTTGTTCACGACTTCCTCCCGATTGTGCAACTGACTCGACGCGAGCCATTCTGCGCGCACGGTATGCCCTGTGCTGCCTGGACACAAACATTCGGTCGAAAAAAGGCCTTGTGTCGCAACGGATTCGCCCCCACCGGGCGGGCCGGTGGGGGCGGAAAGCGATGCCGGATCGGGCGTACGGCTATGCCACGGCAGGCAGGAACGGCGGCCGACCGCGCTCGTACGAGGTGATTTCGGCCTCGTGGCGGAGCGTGAGTCCAATGTCATCCAACCCCTCCAGCAGCCGCCAGCGGCTGAAGTCGTCGAGGGGGAACGACCAGGCGGCATCCCCCGCCCGGACTTCGCGGGAGGTCAGGTCGACGGTGACGGCGGTGGTGGGGTCGGACTCGACGAGGCGCCACAACTCCTCTACGGCTTTCAATTCCAACTCGACCGGCAGCAGACCCTCCTTGAGGGCGTTGCCGCGGAAGATGTCGCCGAACCGGGGCGAGATCACCGCCCGGAACCCCCAGTCCCGCAGCGCCCAGACGGCGTGCTCCCGAGACGACCCCGTACCGAACTCCGGGCCGGCCACAAGAATCGACGCGCCCGAATACGCGGGATCGTTCAACACGAATGACGGGTCCTCCCGCCACGCACTGAACAGCCCGTCGGCGAATCCGGTCCGGGTCACCCGCTTGAGGTACACGGCGGGGATGATCTGATCGGTGTCCACGTTGGAACGGCGTAGCGGCACGGCGTTGCCGGTGTGCACGGTGAACTTGTCCATCTGTCGCGGCTGCCCTTCTACAGGTCGGCGGGGGCGGCCAGCCGGCCGACCACGGCGGTGGCGGCGGCGACCGGCGGCGACACCAGGTGGGTGCGGCCACCCCGGCCCTGGCGCCCCTCGAAGTTGCGGTTGGAGGTCGAGGCGGAACGCTCCCCCGGGGAGAGCGTGTCCGGGTTCATGCCCAGGCACATCGAGCAGCCGGCGAACCGCCACTCGGCCCCGGCGTCGGTGAACACCTTGTCCAGTCCCTCGGCCTCGGCGGCCTCCCGGACGACTGCGGAGCCTGGGACCACGAGCATCCGTACGCCGTCGGCGACCTTCTGCCCGCGCAGCACGTCGGCGGCGGCGCGCAGGTCCTCCAGCCGGCCGTTGGTGCAGGAGCCGACGAAGACCACGTCGACGGAGAGGTCGCGCAGCGGGGTGCCCGGCGCGAGGTCCATGTATTCCAGGGCCCGGCGGGCGGCGGCCCGTTCGGAGTCGGTGCCGAACTCCTCCGGGTCCGGCACGACCGCGCCCAGCGGGGCGCCCTGACCGGGGTTGGTGCCCCAGGTGACGAACGGGGTGATCCGGCTCGCGTCGAGGGTCACCTCGGCGTCGAAGGTCGCCCCCTCGTCGGTGGGCAGCGTCCGCCAGTGGTCGACCGCCGCGTCCCAGTCGGCTCCCTGCGGCGCGTTCGGCCGCCCCTTGAGGTACGCGAAGGTGGTCTCGTCCGGCGCGATCATGCCGGCCTTGGCGCCCCACTCGATGGACATGTTGGCGACGGTCATCCGCCCCTCCATGGACAACGCGCGGATCGCCTCGCCCCGGTACTCCACGATGTGCCCACGCCCGCCGCCGGTGCCGACCTGGGTGATCAGGGCGAGCACCAGGTCCTTGGCGGTGACGCCGGGGCCGAGCTGGCCGGTGACGTTCACGGCCATCGTCTTCGGGCGGGCCTGCGGCAGCGTCTGGGTGGCCAGCACGTGCTCGACCTCGCTGGTGCCGATGCCGAACGCGAGGGCGCCGAACGCCCCGTGGGTGGCGGTGTGTGAATCGCCACAGACGATCGTCATGCCGGGCTGGGTGACGCCGAGCTGCGGGCCGATGACGTGCACGATGCCCTGGTTGGCGTCGCCGAGCGGGTGCAGCCGGACGCCGAACTCGGCGCAGTTGCGGCGCAGCGTCTCGATCTGGGTGCGGGAGGTGGGGTCCGCGATCGTGAGCAGGTCGCCGCGCCGCTGCTGGAACGCCGGATCCGCGTACCCCGTCGGGGTGTTGTGGTCCTCGGTCGCGAGCGTGAGGTCGGTGCGGCGCACGCGGCGGCCGGCGAGCCGCAGCCCGTCGAAGGCCTGCGGGCTGGTGACCTCGTGCAGCAGGTGCAGGTCGATGTAGAGCAGGTCCGGTTCGCCCTCGGCGGACCGGACGACGTGCGTGTCCCAGACCTTCTCGGCCAGGGTCCTCGATCGAGTGACTCCCACCATCTGGACATCCTAAATTCTGGGAGGTAAGTTTCGGCTTGTGGGACACAGTATGAGCGGTGTCGGCGTTCTCGACAAGGCGGTGGTCATCCTGGCCGCCTGTGTCGACGGCGCCAGCCTGGCCGAACTCGTTGAACGCACCAAGCTGCCCCGGGCCACCGCGCACCGGCTGGCGCAGGCGCTGGAGATCCACCGGATGCTGGTCCGGGACACCCAGGGCCGCTGGCGCCCCGGCCCCCGACTCGGTGAGCTCGCCAACGCCGCGCCGGACGTGCTGCTGACAGCGGCGGAGCCGCTGCTGGCCGCGCTGCGCGACGCCACCGGGGAGAGCGCCCAGCTCTACCTGCGCCGAGCCGACGAGCGGATCTGCGTGGCCGCCGCCGAGCGGGCCAGCGGCCTACGGGACACCGTGCCGGTGGGCTCGGTGCTGCCGATGACCGCAGGCTCGGCGGCGCAGATCCTGCTGGCCTGGGAGCCGCCGGAGGCGGTGATGCCGCTGCTGCCCCGGTCGAAGTTCACCGGCCGCACGCTGGCCGAGGTACGCCGGCGGGGCTGGGCGCAGAGCGTCGCCGAGCGGGAGGCGGGTGTGGCGAGCGTCTCGGCCCCGATCCGCGACCGCACGGGCCGGGTGATCGCCTCGATCAGCATCTCCGGCCCGATCGAGCGCCTCGGCCGCCGCCCCGGCGAACGCCACGCCATGGCGGTGGTAAGAGCCGGCCAACGCCTCTCCGGCCTCTGACCCCACCCCCGCCCCGCCCCCGCCCGGGTGGTGGGGTGGGTATGAGAACGGCCCGTCTCACCTAGGTGAGACGGGCCGAGTGGAGTTGTAGCCCCGACCGGATTCGAACCGGCGCTACCGCCTTGAGAGGGCGGCGTCCTGGGCCACTAGACGACGGGGCCAAGACTTTTCCTGCATCGCCGGCCTGACGGTCGGCGCCGCTGTAGTCTAGCGGCGGGCCCCCTCGCGAGCGCGCAGGGGGTGGGTGGCGGGGCCGAGCACAGCGCCGCCACCACGGCCCGGCTGCGGATCCTTCGTGAGCTACCCCCGGTGGCTCAACTACCGGGCTCGGAATGCGAAACAGCCCGCCCCACCGAAGTGAGACGGGCTGATCGGAACTGTAGCCCCGACCGGATTCGAACCGGCGCTACCGCCTTGAGAGGGCGGCGTCCTGGGCCACTAGACGACGGGGCCAGAACCTTCTCCTGCACCACCCTGCCGGGCGGTGCCGCCGAACTCTACCAGAGATTCTTCCAGCCCCCTTGCGGGCGACCGGAGCGCTCTCCAGCGGGATCCAGCGACCGGCGCTCTCGCGACCACCGGTTGCTGGGGTACCAGGACTCGAACCTAGACTAACTGAACCAGAATCAGTTGGGCTGCCAATTACCCCATACCCCATTGGCACCTCACGGTGCCGTTCGGTGCCTTGCGGCACCGGAGAGAAACTTTACCCTCCCGGCCCCGGCTGGGCCAAATCGGGGGCCCGAAACCCCTGCTGTGCTGCGGTTCCGGGCCCCGACGAGTCAGCCGACCGGGACGACCGGGTTGGTCAGCTCCCCGATCCCCTCGATACGAACGGTGACGGTATCCCCCGCCACGAGCGGGCTAACCCCCGCGGGGGTGCCGGTGAGCACCACGTCGCCGGGGAGCAGCGTCATCACGTGCGAGACGTACGACACCAGGGCCGGGACGTCGAAGACCATGTCCCGCGTCCGGCCGAGCTGCCGCACCTCCATTTCCTCCTGGTTGCGGCCCACCTCGCACCGGATCTCCAGGTCGGTGACGTCCAGATCCGTGGTGATCCAGGGTCCGATGGGGCAGAACGAGTCGAAGCCCTTGGCGCGGGTCCACTGCCCGTCGGAGCGCTGGAGGTCCCGGGCGGTCACGTCGTTGGCGCAGGTGTAGCCGAAGATGGCCCGCTCGGCGGCGGCCCGGTCGGCCCGGCGGGCCCCGGGGGCACCGATCACCACGGCCAGCTCGGCCTCGTGCTCGACCCGCTTGGAGAAGATCGGCAGCCGGATGGCGTCGCGCGGGCCGATCACCGAGGTGGACGGCTTGAGGAAGAGCAGCGGCTCCTTCGGCACCGCGCTGCCCTGCTCGGCGGCGTGCTCGGCGTAGTTGCGGCCGACACAGACCACCTTGCTGGGCAGGATCGGGGAGAGCAGTCGGACGTCGGAGAGCGCCCACCGGGCGCCGCTGAACTGGATCTGCCCGAACGGGTGGCCCTCGATCTCGGCGATGGTCAGGCCCTGCGGACCCGCCTCCGGCTCGCCCTCGACGGCCCCGAACGACATTCCCTTGGCATGAGCGAAACGAGCGATACGCACCAGGCCAATCTAGCCCCGGGACGACGTCCGGCCGCGCCGACGGGCACGCCAGGGCAGCGAGTGCCCTCCTGCTACGCGCACGGGGCGGCACCCCAGGCGGCGGTCGGGGTGCCAGGAGGGAGGGCCCGGGGCGGCCACCCTACGTGGTCCGTCGCCGGCTCGGGCCGGGTTCGCCACTTCGTACCCGCACGACGTGGCGTCGCGCCTAGCGTCGGCTACCGGAGGTTCGTTCGTATGCCTGCATCGACACGAAACCACAGGGCCCTCGCGGTGTTCGTACACTGCCTCGGCATCCTCGCCGCCGTGCCGGCACTGCCCACGGCGGCCCCGGAGGCGGCCACGCCGGCAGCGGCGGCCCGCCCGGTCGCAGCCGTCGCCACGCCGACGGAGACCCCGACACCAACCGACTCGGCGACGGCGCCGACGCCGGCGGCTCCCGCGCCGCCGCCGCTGGTCTCGCCGTCCGTGGTGGTGCCGACCCAGGGCGCACCGTCACCGGTGACGGTGGCGGTCACGCCGGCCGGCACACCCGCGCCGGGCTACCAGGTCCAGGTCCGCAACACCGGGAGCCGGCCACTGGCCACCACGGTGCGCCAGGAGCTGCCGGCCGGGACGTCCGCGACCTGGATCACCCCCGGCGGGCGGGCCACCCGCTCGGCGGCGAGCACCGAGGTGACCTGGCAGCTCAACCTGCCCGCCCGCAGCACCACCACGCTGCACACCGCGCTCTCCGCCGCCGCGCCGGGCCGACCGCTCACCGCACCGGCCTGCGCCTTCACGAGCGACGGCAACCGGCCGTACGACTGCGCGACCGCGACCTGGAGCGGCGCGACGGTACCGGCGGCCGAGGTCACCGCGGCCCCACCGTGGCGCCGGCCGCCGGTGCTGCTCGCCGCCCTGGCCGTGGTTCTCCTGGCCGGGCTCGGCGGGCTGTGGTGGTGGCAGCGGCGCCGACGCGGGCGCTCCCGTGCCCGGCAGCCCGGGGCCACCGCGCCGGCCGGGACCGCCGGGGCGACCGTGCCGGGGACGAGCGACCGGGGGACCGTGTACCCCCGGCCCGCCACACCGACGGCTGCGGCCCGCCGCCGCAGGCCCCCGGTCTGGCTGCTGGTGGGGGCGGCCCTGGCGCTGCTGGCCGGGGTGGTCCTCGCGGCCACGCTGACCGCCACCCGGCGGGTCGCCGCGATCGACACGACCAAGCAGCCGACCAGCGGCGCCTGGGTGGGGCGCAGCGCGACGGGAGTGGTCGGCGTGCCGCTGCGCGAGCAGGCGCTGGAGTTCACCGTCTACCGGGTCGCCTGCCCGAGCAGGCCGGTCGCCGGCGGGCAGTGCCAGGCCACCGTCGGGGTCCGCAACGTCAGCCCGCAGCAGCAGACCTGGCACGGTCAGATGCAGCGGGCATACCTGCCGGGCGGCACCTGGGTCAGCACCGACGAGGCGGCGACCCGGCTGGCCAACCAGGGGCGGGACGTGTTCGCCCAGCCGCTCGCCGCGGGCAGCCGGCTGGTGCTGCCGCTGGTGTTCACGGTCGACGGCCCGGCCCGGCCGAAGCAGCTCGAGCTGCGCAGCGGGGTGTTCTCCGCCGGGGTCCGGGTGGACGTGCCCTGACCCCTGCGCCCACCCCGGCACCGCCCCGGGGTGGGCGCAGGGGGTGGCCGGGCGGCGGTCGTACGCTGGGACGGTGACCGCCGCCCTCGTCCCCGCCGCACCGCTGCACCTGACCGACTGGCAGGCCCGGCGGCGCGCCCACGAGGAGCGGGTCGACGGGTGGCTGACCCCGCACCTGGCCCGCCGCCGCACCGGCGCGAAGCACCCGGTGGAGGACTTCCTCTTCACCTACTACTCGCACCGCCCCACCCAGCTCCGCCGCTGGCATCCCGGGGCGGGCGTGGTGCTGCGCGGCGCGGACCCGGCCGAGTTCGGCCCGGACTACCGGGCCACCGCCGCCGGGCTCACCCTCGACGCCGAGGGGGTACGCGCCCGGCGGGCCGGCTCGGTGGACTGGATCCGCGCCCTGCTCGCGGCGACCGCCGGCCGGCCGGCGCACCTGGGCTGCTTCGGGATGCACGAGTGGGCGATGGTCTACCGGCAGACCCAGGAGGAGGTACGCCACAACGCGTGGCCGCTGCGGCTCAGCCCGGCGGAGACGGCAGCCGTGGTCGAGGAGCGGGGCGTGCGGTGCAGCCACTTCGACGCGTACCGGTTCTTCACCGCCCCGGCCCGGCCACTGAACCTGCTCGCCCCGACCCGGGAGAGCCAGCACGACCTGGAGCAGCCGGGCTGTTTGCACGCCAACATGGACCTCTACAAGTGGGCGTACAAGCTCTCCCCGCTGGTCTGCTCGGAGCTGGTGGCCGACGGCTTCGCCCTGGCCCGGGAGATCCGCGCGCTGGACATGCGGGCCAGCCCGTACGACCTGGCCGCGCTCGGGTACCCGCCGGTGCGGGTGGAGACGCCGGAGGGCCGCGCCGAGTACGCCGCCGCGCAGCGCGGTTTCGCCGAGCGGGCCGCCGTCCTGCGCGCCCGGCTGCTCGCCGCGCTCGGCTGAGCGCAGGGGCCCCTCCCGACGCCCGTGGCGCGGCAGGAGCCCCTCCCAACTCTCCCGGCCTCAGCTCGCCGTGCAGCTCAGGGTCGGGACGGTGGGCGCGGCGGTGCCGCTGCCGAGGAAGCCGAAGGTGGCCTCCGCGCCCGGGGCGAGCGCCCCGTTCCAGCTCACGTTGCGGGCGGTGACCGCGCCGCCGGTCTGGGTCAGCTCGGCGTTCCACGCCTGGCTGATCCGCTGGCCGTCGGGGAGGGTGAAGCCGACCGTCCAGCCGGCGGTCCGGGCGGTCCCGGTGTTGCGGACGATCACCTCGCCCTGGAAGCCGCCCTGCCACTGCCCGACGATCCGGTAGCCGGCCGTGCAGCCGGCCCCCGGGGTCGGGCCCGCGGTGGGCGTCGGCGTGCTCGTCGGGGTCGGGGTGGGGGTGGTGCCGGAGAGCGCGGCGGCCAGCGCCGGGTACCAGCGATCCGACATCTTCTGGTCGCCGGCGGCGTTGGGATGCACCCCGTCGTACGTGTCGGTGGCGGTGCTGAAGCCCGTCCACTGGTCGACGACCACGATCGGGGACTGTGCGGTGGTCTTCCCCGCCGCCCAGCCGTCGATCGCGCTGTTGAACGCGACCACCCGCTGCCCGCACTCGGCGCAGGTGGCCGGGGCCATCGGAATGATCTTCGCGACGATCACCCGCATCGCCGGATTGCTGGCCCGCATCTGGTCCACCAGCTTCGAGTGAGCGGCCAGGATGGTCGCCGGCGCGATGTTGCTCCAGACGTCGTTGGTGGCGAAGTGCATGAGCACGATGTCGGGGTGGGTGGCGGAGAGCCAGCCGGGAAGCAGGTTCTGGTTGGCGACGTTCGTCACCAGATACCCGCCGTGGCCCTCGTTGTCACCGTCGTACGCCTGCCCGCAGCCCTGCGGGCCGAGCGTGCCGACGAAGTCGATGTTCGTGTGGCCGGTGGACTGGAGGCGGTTCCAGAGGATCGACCGCCAACAACCGGGCGAGCCGGTGATCGAGTCGCCGAGCGGCATGACCCGCACCGGTGCGGCGACGGCGGGCGCGGCGGACGCGGGGAGGGTGGACGCGGCGGCGATCAACCCGGTCAGCAGGGTGAGGGAGACCGCCACGAGGGCGGCGAGCAGGGCCGGAACGATTGGCCTTCGAAACATGGTGAGGGGGCTCCTGTCACGTGACGTCGTGCGGTCGGTGACGACCCGGTTGCTCCCAGAGCCATTTGACCATATCGATGGCCCTCCCTCAACGTCCTCCCGCATGCCGGCACCCGCCGGCCCCGGGTCGCCCCACGCCGACCCGGTGCCCGGGCCGGGGTGCGGCCCGGGTCAGGGGTGACCGCGATGCGCGGCCCACTCGGGGGCGAGGATCGACATCACCGTGGCGTCCACCCAGTCGTCGCCGTCGCGCAGCACCTGGCGCAGCACCCCCTCGGTGACGAAGCCGACCTTCTCGTAGACCCGCCGGGCCCGGGGGTTGAAGGCGAACACCTCCAGCGAGATCCGGTGCACGCCGAGCCGCTCGAAGCCGTACCCGACGACCAGCCGCACCGCCTCGGTGCCCAGCCCCCGGTTCCGGCCGGACGCGGCGAACAGGATGCGGAAGTTGCAGGCGCGGTTCCACCCGTCCCAGTCGTTGAGGACGACCTCGCCGACGCAGTCGCCGGTGGCCCGGTCGACCACCGCGAGGTCGAGCCGGTCGGTCTGCGCGTTGCGGCTGCCGTACCAGTCGCGCAGCCGCCGCTCGTCGAATTCGTCGGGCGGGCTGCCGGTCAGCCGGCGGACCTCGGGATCGGCTATGGCGGCGCGGAGGGCCGCCACGTCGTCGTCGACGAACGGGCGCAGGACCACGCGGTCTCCGGTGAGGGTGGGCTTGACGGAGAAGTCGGGCGTCGGCGGGGTGCTCACGCCCCGGCACGCTACGGCCGACCCCGCCGCGGTGCCCCCGATTTTCGCTCGGGGACGGTCACCGCCGGTCGACGCGACGCCGCCGGCCTGCGCCGGGACGTCAGTCGCCGTCGGCCCGGCGGTCGCGCTTGCGCTGGGACTGACGCTTCTTGTCGGCGAGGCGGCGCTCCTTGGCGCCCCGCGACGGGCGGGTCGGGCGACGCGGCGGGGGTGGCGGGGCCACCGCCTCGCGCAGCAGCGCCGCCATCCGTTCCCGGGCCGCCTCCCGGTTGGCGAGCTGGGCCCGGTGCTCACTGGCGGCGACGGTGAGCACCCCGTCGACGAGCCGGCCGGCCAGGCGTTGCAGCGCCCGGGCGCGTAGTGGCTCCGGCAGGCTCGGCGAACCGGCCACGTCGAAGCTCAGCTCCACCCGCGAGTCGGTGGTGTTGACGCCCTGCCCGCCCGGGCCCGACGAGCGGGAGAACCGTTCGCGCAGCTCGGCTCCCGGCACCACCAGCCGGTCGTTCACCCGCAGTCCGTCGTCCACGCCCCGAGGCTAACGCCCCACCCGCGCCCGTTGTCGGGCATGGGTCGCCGAAGGGCCGAGAGCCGGGGGCCGGACTGCTCAGCCGCCCTTGCCGATGATGGTGTCGGCGGTCTGCTGCACCTGGTCGATCGGGATGGCGAAGCCGATGCCGATCGAGCCGCTGCCGTCGATGGTGGCGATGGCGGTGTTCACCCCGACCACCTCGCCCCGGGCGTTGACCAGCGGGCCGCCGGAGTTGCCCGGGTTGATCGACGCGTCGGTCTGCACTGCCCGGTGCCGGTTGGTGCCGAGCCGCACCTGGCGATCGAGCGCGCTGACGATGCCCGCGGTGACGGTGCCGGCCAGCCCGAGCGGGGAACCGACCGCGAGCACCGGCTCGCCGACCCGGGTGGCGCCCGGCTTGGCCAGTGGCAGCGGGGCCAGGCCGGCGTCCGGGGGCACCCGGAGCACGGCCAGGTCGCTGCCCGGCTCCCGGCCGACCACCTCGGCGGGGAACCGCCGGCCGTCCGGCAGCTCCACCGTGATCGCTCTTCCGCCGCCCTTGGCCAGGATGTGGTCGTTGGTGATCAGGTGCTGCTGGTCGTCGATGGCGAACCCGGAGCCGGTCGCCGCGGCACCGGAGCCGCCCCCGACCAGCACCGAAACCACGCCCGGCACGGTCCGCTCGGCGGCGGTGACCAGCTCGGCGGGCACCGGCGCCGCCGACGCCGCCGCCGGGCCCGGCGCGCCGGCCTGTTCGGCGACCCACATGCCGGCCGCCGCGCCGGACAGGGTGGACAGGGCCACCACCCCGGCCGCGGCCAGCAGCCGGTCCCGCCAGCCGCGCCGCCGGCCGCCCCCCTCCTGACCGGGTACGTCCCACCGGCCCCGTCCGTCCGGGTCGAGTTCGGGCGAGACGAACCACGGTCCGCGCGGCTCGCCCAGTCCGGTCTGCACTGCCATGCGTGCTCCTCACGTCCTTGTCACCGCGGATGTCCGTCTCGGGTAACCGGAAGGGTCGGCGTGCCGACGCGCCGGGGCCCGCGCCCGACCGGTTCAGGGCAGCCGGGAGAACCACCGCATCGACCCCGCCGCGGCACCCATCGCCAGGACCAGCCCGAGCCCGATGAACCGGGCGGAGACGTCCTGCCGCTCCCGGCGGTAGCCGACCGAGGTGCCGATGTCGTCGTAGACCGCCCGCAGCTCCGCGCTGCTGGTCGCCTCGTGGAAGCCGCCCCCGGTGGAGTCGGCCACCGCCCTGAGGGTCTGCCCGTCCACCGGCACCTGGATGGGCCGCCCGCCCCGGTCGACGAACCCGGACGGGGTGCCGAACGAGATGGTGTGCACCGGCACCTTCGCCGCGACCGCCTCGTCGGCGGCCTCCATCGGGTCCATGCCGGAGGTGTTCGCCCCGTCGGAGAGCAGGATGATCCGGGCCGGCGGTGGCTGCTTGGCCGCCTGACTGTCCAGCCCCTTCAACGCGCCGAGCGAGGTGTTGATCGCCTCCCCGATGGCGGTGCCCTGCACGCCGGTGGCACCCTCGGCGAGGCGGTCGATCCCCTCGTGCAGGGCCTCCCGGTCGGTGCCGGGCGGCACCAGCACCGCGGCGCTGCCGGCGAACGCGACCAGCCCCACGTTGAACTCGTCGGGCAGTCCGTCGACGAACCGCCGGGCGGCCTGTTTGGCCGCGCTGAGCCGGTCCGGTTCGACGTCGGAGGCGAGCATCGAGGTGGACACGTCCACGGCCACCATGACGGTGGCCCGTTCCCGGGGCACCCGTACCTCGTCGTGCGGCCGGGCGAAGCCCACCACCAGCAGCGCGAGCATGGCCAGGAAGAGGCCGGCCGGCAGGTGCCGACGCCACGTGGGACGGTGCGGGGCGACCCGGTCGAGCAGCCGCAGGTTGGTGAAGCGGACGGCGTACCGGCTGCGGCGGCGCTGGGCCAGCAGGTAGCCGGCGGCCAGGGCGGCGACCCCGAGCAGCAACCAGAGCCGGACGGGTGACTGCCAGTTCACGCGACACCTCCCCGCACCGCGCCCGGCCTCCGCGTCGGGCCGCCTCCGCTCGCCGCCGGTGCCAGGGCGAGCCGGCGCTGGGCGTGCACGTGCCGGACGATGTCCGCGCACCAGTCCCGGTCGGTGCGCAGCGGCAGGTGGCCCGCCCCGCACCGGCGCAGCGCCTGGCTGACCTGGTCACGTTGGGCGGCGGCAGCCTCGGCGTACCGCTCGCGCAGCCGGAGGTCGCCGGTCCACACCTCCCGCCGCCGGCCGGTCTCCGGGTCGACCAGGGTGATCAGGCCGACGTCCGGCAGCTCCAGTTCA
This sequence comes from Micromonospora sp. CA-111912, assembly GCF_050948415.1. Lineage (NCBI taxonomy): Bacteria > Bacillati > Actinomycetota > Actinomycetes > Micromonosporales > Micromonosporaceae > Micromonospora > Micromonospora sp. CA-111912. The sequence continues at coordinate 1,513,863 of NZ_CP192007.1, read as the reverse complement.
CGCGGGTCGGTCACCTGCACGGCGAGCACCTGGTGCCGCACGGCGAGCCGGCGCAGCGGCGCCTCCCAGGGCGGCGGGGCCGCCGGGTCGTCGGGCAGCCCGTCGAGGAAGTCGGAGACCACCACGACCAGGCCCCGTCGGGTGGCGACCCGTGCCACCGCGGCCAACCCGTCGGTCAGGTCCGGGGGTGCCAGCGGTGCGGTGTCCAGTTCGTACCCGCCGACGCGCGGCGCGGACAGCAACGTGCGGAGCAGCCCGAGCAGGTGGGTCCGGCCGCTGCGGGCGGGGAACCGGCGCAGCCCGTCCGGGGCCAGCAGTTGGGCGCCGAGCCGGTTGCCGGTGCCGGCGGTGAGGAAGCCGACCGCCGCCACCGCGGCCACCGCCAGCTCGCGCTTGTCCAGTTCGGCGGTGCCGTACTCCATGCTGGGGCTGGCGTCCACCAGCAGCCAGGTGGTCAGCTCCCGGTCGGCGTCGACCTCGCGGACGTGCGGGACGGTGGTCCGGGCGGTGACGGCCCAGTCCATTCGGCGCACCTCGTCCTCGCCCGGCCGGTACTCGCGGCTGCCGGCGACCTCGCTGCCCGGACCGGGCAGCAGCCCGCGGTACTGGCCGTGCAGCAGCCCGTCCAGGCGGCGGGTGACGGTCAGCTCCAGCCGGCGCAGCCGCCCGCCCGGCGCGAGGTCGGCCAGGGTCGGGTCAGCCAGGGTCGGGTCGGCCGGCGGGGCCCCGCTCCACGTCGGTGGGGTCCCGTTCGACGACCGCGTGGTCCCGTCCCGTGCGGGCGGGACGGCGGGGCCCCTCACGCCGCCGCCAGGTCGGTGGCGTACCCGGTGTGGTGGGTGGCGATCCGGGGCGGCGGCACCGCGTCGACCAGCCGACGCACCACCGCCTCGGCGGAGACCCCGTCGGCGACCGCGTCGAAGGAGAGCACCAGCCGGTGGGCGAGGACGTCCACCGCCAGTTCCCGGACGTCCTCGGGCAGCACGTGGTCCCGGCCGCGCAGCAGCGCCTGGGCCCGGGCGGCGGCGACCAGGCCCAGGGTGGCCCGGGGGCTGGCCCCGTACGCCAGCAACGGCGCGATCTCGGGCAGCCCGAACCGGCCCGGGTCCCGGGTGGCCAGGATCAGCCGGACGACGTACTCGGCGAGGGCGTGGTGCACGAAGACGTCGCCGGCCCGGCGTTGCAGCGCGCGCAGCCGGCCGGGGTCGAGGACCGGGCGCGGACTCGGCCGGCCGGCGCTCATCCGGTAGAGGATGGCCAGCTCGTCGGCGTCCCCCGGGTAGTCCACGACGATCTTGAGGAGGAACCGGTCGCGCTGCGCCTCGGGGAGCTGGTACACGCCTTCGGACTCGATCGGGTTCTGGGTGGCGAGCACCAGGAACGGGTCGGGGACGGGCCAGCTCCGCCCGCCGATGGAGACCTGCCGCTCGGCCATCGCCTCGAGCAGCGCGGACTGCACCTTGGCCGGGGCGCGGTTGATCTCGTCGGCGAGCAGCAGGTTGGCCATGATCGGGCCGAGCTCGACGTCGAAGCTCTCCTTCGAGGCCCGGTAGATGCGGGTGCCGACGATGTCGGAGGGCACCAGGTCCGGGGTGAACTGGATCCGGGAGAAGGTTCCGCCGACCACGGTGGCGAGGGTGTGCGCGGCGAGCGTCTTGGCCACGCCGGGGACGCCCTCCAGCAGGCAATGGCCGTTCGCGAGCAGCGCGGTGAGCAGGCGTTCGACGAGCCGATCCTGCCCGACGATCACGCGTTTGACCTCGAAGAGCGTCTGTTGCAGCTCGGCGCCGGTCGGATCGGGATCGACCGGGCTGGGCAGGCTGGCCAGGGTGTCCGAGATGTCCGTCACGGTGCTTGCTTCCCGGGCGGCGGTCCGGCAAACGTCGGAAATTACGCCACTCGGAGCCCCTTTGTCCCCCTGACCGGGGCGAGTGTCGCCATCCGCCGCGAAGTACGCCCCGGGTCCGGTAGCGGACGCGACGACGCCGGCCCGCCAAGGGCCGGCGTCGTCGGGTGGCGCGGATCAGGGGGTGAACACCGCCAGGTGGAAGGGTCGGTCCGACGGGGCACCGGTCGAGTCGACCGTCTGCACGAACACGCCGTTCGGCGTGCCGAGCCGCGGCGCGACCGAGACCTCGCCGGCCGGCGGGATGCAGCAGTTGGCGGCGTCGCCGATGTTGGCCACGTACGCGCCCCGGACCAGGCTGTGGTTGAAGATGACCTGGTACTGGCCGGGGCCGTACCTGGTCGCGGAGACCGCGTCGTGCCCCCGGAGCAGCACGCCGGCGCTGCTGACCACCGCGAAGGAGGTGGAGCCGGCCACGAACGACGGGCTCACGTCCCGCAGCGCCGCCTTGGCCCGGGCCGCCTCGGCCGGCGTCACCGTCGGCTGGCCCACCCGCGCGGCGGGGCGGGCCCCCGGCTGCCCGCTCTGGGCCGCGGGCTTCGCCGTCGTCGTCTGGGCGACGGCGATGCCGCCACCGGTCAGTGTCAGCGCCAACACGCCGAACGCGACCGCAGCCGCCCTACCGGAAATGAATCTCGCCATGACAGGTCCCCCTTTTGTTGACCGTGTCGAAACGACCGGCTCGTCAGGCAACGAGTCGGATAGCTTCCGAGCCCGATCGGTGCTTCGTAAAAGCGTCGGCACAGCCGCCGCCGACACATTGACAATGCCGGAAGGACGGGCCGCCAGACAAGCTCTGAGCAGCTCTTACTACCGAGAGCACCAGGGCTGGAACCAGGTGGAAACTAGCACCGGGAAAAGTGCAGGGTCAATAGATTGCCACGGCGTTTCGGATTTATTCAGGCGATCAAATAAATTGCGAAACGTGAGCGCTCGACAATTCGCGAAAGGCGCCCGGGGCACCGCTCCGCGGGTGCTCGGCCAGGGCGATTGCGAAGTCGGGCCGCACCCGCGACAACGCAATGGCCCTGGGTGCTCGGCGGAGGCTAACGTGTCGCCGTGACCACGTCCGAGAAGGCGCCGCCCGGATTCGACCGAGGTGCCCGGGTCCGCGCGGGGCTCTGCTGGCTGGCCGTGGCGCCCGGGCTGGCCTGGGCGGCGGTCCGGCTGACCGGCCTGGAACGGGGCCCGCTCGTGCAGGCGGTCGCCTTCACCCCGTACGTGGCGGCCTGGTCGCCCGTGCCGCTGCTGCTCGCGCTCGCTCTGCGACGTCGCTGGCCGGCGGCGGTCGCGGCCCTGGTCGCGGTGGCGCTGATCGGGACAGTCGCGCCCCGGGCGCTGCCCGGCGGGCGGCCCGCCGCGCAGGGGCCGGAGCTGCGGCTGCTCACCGCCAACCTGCTGGCCGGCGCGGCCGACGCCCGCACCGTGGTGGACCTGGTCCGCGCGCACCGGGTCGACGTGCTGACCGTGCAGGAGTTCACCCCGGGCGCGGCAACCGAGTTGGACCGGCTGGGCCTGGCCGGCCTGCTGCCCCACCGGCAGCTCAACCCGCAGGTGGGCACCACCGGTTCGGGCCTCTACGCCCGCTTCCCGATCGCCGGGGGCGGGATCCGGCAGAACCGCGGCGGCTGGGGATTCAGCCAGGCGTACGGCACGGTGACGCCGCCGGGCGGGCCGCCGGTGCGGGTCGAGTCGGCCCACCCGGCGGCCCCGTACGCGGTCGACCAGGTCGGGGCCTGGCGTGCCGACCTGGAGGCGCAACCGGCGGCCACCCCGGCGGCGGGGTTGTCGATCCTGGCCGGGGACTTCAACGCCACCCTCGACCACGCGCCGCTGCGCGCCCTGCTGGCCACCGGTTACGCCGACGCGGCCGACGCAGCCGGCGCCGGGCTCACCGGCACCTGGGGCCCCTACGACGGTGACCTGATCCCGCCGGTGACGATCGACCACGTGCTGGTGGACCGGCGGATCGCCGTCCGGTCGGTGGCGGTGCACCCGCTGCCGGGCAGCGACCACCGCGCGGTCCTGGCGGGGCTGCGGGTGCCCGCCCCACCCCTGGCCGGCGGGTGAGCGGGCAGCCCCTGCGCGTCGGCACCGCGCCCCCGCTCAGACGTGGGCGCGGTCCAGGCCGTAGGTGAGCGCGTCGACGAGGGCGCGCCAGGACGCCTCGACCACGTTCGGGTGCACGCCGACGGTCGTCCAGTCCCGGCCCGTCCCGTCGGCGGTCTCCACCAGCACCCGGGTGACCGCGCCGGTGCCGTGGCTGCCCTCCAGGATGCGCACCTTGTAGTCGGCCAGCTCGAAGTCGCGCAGCTCCGGGTAGTGCCGGCACAGGCCGACCCGCAGCGCCTCGTCCAGGGCGTTGATCGGGCCGTTCCCCTCGGCCGTGGCGATCACCCGCTCGCCGCGCACCCGGATCTTGACGGTGGCCTCGGAGACGACCGCGCCGTCCTCGCGGTGCTCGACCAGCACCCGGTACGACTCCAGGGCGAACGGCCGGGTCGGCGCGGCGCCGGGCAGCTCGGAGCGGACCAGCAGCTCGAAGGAGGCGTCGGCGGCCTCGAAGGACCAGCCCCCGGCCTCCAGCTCCTTCACCCGGCTGGTCACCTTCGACAGGGTCTCCGGATGGCCGGCCAGGTCCAGGCCCAGCTCGCGGCTCTTGAGCTCGACGCTGGCCCGGCCGGCCATCTCGGTGATCAGGATCCGCATGTCGTTGCCCACCACACGTGGGTCCACATGGTTGTAGAGCAGCGGATCCACCTTGATCGCGCTCGCGTGCAGCCCCGCCTTGTGGGCGAAGGCGGCGGCCCCGGCGTACGCCTGGTGGGTGTCGGGGGCGATGTTGGCGATCTCGGCGATGGCGTGGGAGACCCGCACCATCTGCTCCAGGCAGCCGTCCGGTAGGACCGGCAGCCCGAGCTTGAGCTGGAGGTTGGCGACGACGGCGAAGATGTCGGCGTTGCCGGGGCGCTCGCCGTACCCGTTGGCGGTGCCCTGGACGTGGCGGACGCCGGCCTCGACGGCCGCGATGGTGTTGGCCACCGCGCAGGCGGTGTCGTTCTGGGCGTGCATGCCGAGCCGCCCGGGATCGACGCCGGTCCGCGCCACCAGGTCGGCGATCGCGGCGGCCACCTGGGAGGGCAGCATCCCGCCGTTGGTGTCGCAGAGCACCATCACCTCGGCGCCGGCGGCCAGCGCGGTCTGCACCACCTCCGCCCCGTACGCCGGGTCGTGCCGGTAGCCGTCGAAGAAGTGCTCGCCGTCGACGAAGACCCGCCGCCCCTCGGCGACGAGGTGCGTCACGGTGTCCCGGATCATCGCCAGGTTCTCGGCGGCGGTGGTGCGCAGCGCCCGCTCGACGTGCCGCAGGTCGGCCTTGGCGACCAGCGCGATGGCCGGGGTCTGCGCGTCCAGCAGCGCCCGGACCTGCGGGTCGTCGGCGACCGCGACGCCGGCCTTGCGGGTCGCCCCGAACGCGACGAGCTGGGCGTGCTTCAGGTCCAGCTCGGTGCGGGCCCGGCGGAAGAACTCGGTGTCCTTGGGCACGGCGCCCGGCCAGCCCCCCTCGATGAAACCGACCCCGAACTCGTCGAGCAGCCGGGCGACGGCCAGCTTGTCGACCACCGAGTAGGTGAGCCCCTCTCGCTGGGCGCCGTCGCGCAGTGTCGTGTCGTAGACCTGGAACGTCATGGAGGTCCTCTCGGGCGCGGGCGGGACGGGGCGGCGGGGCGGGGCGGGACCAACAAAAAGACCTCCCGCGGATGCGGGAGGTCTGCGCGCTCGGCGGAGGGGGGCCGGGCGCGCTAGGTGCCGATAATGACGACGTTGCTGGTCACGATCACCACTCTGCCACCCTCCCCACCGTTTTGGGAGGCGCAATCCACATGGCGGGACGGTGACGCAGGGTTGCGATACCTCATCCGCCCCCACCTGCAGTGCAGAACCCGCCGCTGGTGATCGGGTTCACAAGTCACCTGGCCGCCATCAAGCCGAAACGCCGCTCCGGCAGTATCTGGAACAGATCCAGTTACCGGCCTCGTGCCGCTGCCAAGGAGGACCCCGTGCTCACTGTCGGTGACCGCTTTCCCGAGTACGAACTCACCGCCTGCGTGTCTCTCGACGCCGACAACGCGTTCGAGTCGATCAACCACAAGTCCCACCAGGGCAAGTGGCGGGTTGTCTTCTTCTGGCCGAAGGACTTCACCTTCATCTGCCCGACGGAGATCGCCGAGTTCGGCCGGCTGAACGGCGAGTTCGCCGACCGGGACGCCCAGGTCCTCGGCGTGTCGGTGGACAACGAGTTCGTCCACTACGCCTGGCGCAAGGACCACCCGGACCTGCGCGAGCTGCCCTTCCCCATGCTCAGCGACATCAAGCGCGAGCTGACCGCCGACTGCGGCGTGCTGGGCGAGGACGGCGTGGCCCAGCGCGCCACCTTCATCGTCGACCCGGACAACGAGATCCAGTTCGCCATGGTGACCGCCGGCTCGGTCGGCCGGAACGTCTCCGAGGTGCTGCGGGTGCTCGACGCGCTGCAGACCGACGAGCTGTGCCCGTGCAACTGGAACAAGGGCGGCGACACCCTCGACGCCACCAGGCTGCTCGCCGGCGCCGGGGCCTGACGATGGGTCTCGACGCGGTCAAGGCAGCCCTGCCGGAGTACGCCAAGGACATCAAGCTCAACCTCGGCTCCACCGTCGGCGCCTCGACGCTGAAGCCGGAGCAGGCCTGGGGCACCGCGCTGGCCTGCGCCGTCGCGGCGCGCAACCCGGTGGTGCTTCGGGAGATCGCCGCCGAGGCCGCCGGCCACCTCACCCCCGAGGCGGTCGAGGCGGCCAAGGGCGCCGCCACGATCATGGCCATGAACAACGTCTACTACCGGGCCAAGCACCTCATCGGCGACGACCAGTACGCGTCGATGCCGGCCCGACTGCGGATGCAGATCATCGCCCGACCGGGTGTGGAGAAGGGCGACTTCGAGCTCTGGTGCCTCGCCGTCTCGGCGATCACCGGCTGCGGCGTCTGCCTGGAGTCGCACGAGAAGACGCTGCGCGGGGCCGGCTTCACCCGCGAGCAGGTGCACGAGGGACTGCGGATCGCCGCCGTGGTGCACGCCGCCGCGGTGGCGCTCGACGCGCAGGCCGCGCTGGCCTGAGCCCGCCGCCCCGACTCCGCCGACGCCGCTACCGCGGTGCCGGCGGAGTCGGCGTTTCCGGCGGTACGTGTGTAGGGGCCGACCGGGCTGGGTAGGTGTATTTCGGACACGAGAACATCCCCTCTCCGAGACGACTACGACAGTCGAGGCAGGAGCACCCCATGGACAGGCTCGACCCGCACACCGCACACGGCACGCCGGAGCCCCTGACCCACGGCGGGCAGGGTTCGATCGCCGGCGGCGCCCCCGCCGGTGCGTTCGACCCGTGGAGCTACCGCGACCGGGCGTCGGCGGCCGACGCCGACCTGGTCGGTTACAAGGTCGAGGCCACCGACGGCAGCATCGGCAAGATCGACAGCGCGAGTCACGAGGTCGGCAGCAGCTACCTGGTGGTCGACACCGGCCCGTGGATCTTCGGCAAGAAGGTCATGCTGCCGGCCGGCACGGTCAACCACGTCGACCACGACGAGCGCAAGGTGCACGTCGACCGCGACAAGGACCAGATCAAGGCCGCGCCCGAGTACGACGAGAACAGCCACAGCGACCCGGCGTACCGGGACAAGCTCGGCGGCTACTACGACGAGAGCTACGGCAACCTGCCCCCGGGCACCGCTCGCTGAGCGGAAGCCGCCGGCCCGGCCGGCGGGGCTCAATTCACCGTCACGGCCGGTGGGGTTCACCCCCACCGGCCGTTACCGTGTCAGGGTGGACGCGATCGAGGTAACCCGCAGGATTCCCTTCTCCGCGATGTTCAACTTCCGTGATGTCGGCGGCTACCCGGCGGGCGACGGGCGCACCGTCGCCTGGGGACGGCTCTACCGCTCGGACTCACCGCACCGGATCGACGGCGCCGACCGGGACGCCTTCGTCGCCCTCGGCGTCCGCACCGTGATCGACCTGCGCCGCCCGGACGAGGTGGCCCGGGACGGCCGGGTGCCGGAGCTGGACGGGCTCACCTACCGGCACATCCACCCGGAGCACACCGCGTGGGCGGAGTCGCAGTACGAGCCCGGCTCAAGCCTGGCCCGTTACCTCGCCGACCGGTACGCCGCCCTCGCCGGGACCGGCGCCGCCGGGCTGGCCGAGGCGGTCGGGCTGATCGCCGACGGCGCCGCCGCCCCGGTCGTCGTGCACTGCGTTGCCGGCAAGGACCGCACCGGCATCGTCTGCGCGCTGACCCTCTCGGTGCTCGGCGTGAGCGACGCCGACATCGTCGCCGACTACGCGCTGAGCACGGAGGCATCGGCGCGGTTCAGCGCCTGGGTGGCCGCCACCACCCCCGAGGCCGAGGAACTCCCCGCGCCGTTCCTGGCGTCCCCGGCCGAGGCGATGTCGCTGTTCCTGACCGAGCTGCGCGCGGGACACGGCTCCGTCGAGGGGTACCTGCGGCATGCCGGCGTCACCGACGACCAGCTCACCGCCCTCCGCGACCATCTGCTGGCTTGACCTCCGCGTCCGGGCCGCTCCCCGGCACGCCAGACCCACCCGCCGGGACGGCGGGCACCGGCCGGGCGCCCTGACGGTGATCAGCCACCCGGCGGGATGACACCGAACCGCCCGGGTGTGACCGGCACCCGGGCGGTGGAGCCGCTGGTCAGCGGACCTGTCGATACTCAGAGGACCCGGGTGACCCAGCCGTGCGGGTCGGCGGCCCGGCCGCGCTGGACGTCCATTAGCCGTCGGTGCAGGTCGGTGGTCACCCGGCCCGGCTCGCCGCCACCGACGAGGAACTCGCCGTCGGTGAAGCGGACCTTGCCGATCGGCGTGACCACGGCCGCGGTGCCGCAGGCGAAGGCCTCGCGCAGCCGACCGCTGGCCGCGTCGGCCTGCCAGTCGGCGAAGCTGACCGGCCGCTCCTCGACCCGGTGGCCGGCCTCGGCGGCCAGGGTGAGGATCGCGTCGCGGGTGATGCCCGGCAGGATGGTGCCGGTCAGCGGCGGGGTGACCAGGGTGTCGTCGTCGTAGACGAAGAAGACGTTCATCCCGCCCAGCTCGTCGACGAAGCGCCGCTCCACGGCGTCGAGGAAGACCACCTGGTCGCAGCCGGCCTCGATCGCCTCGGCCTGGGCGGCCAGCGAAGCGGCGTAGTTTCCACCGCACTTGGCCGCGCCGGTGCCGCCCGGGGCCGCGCGGGTGTAGTCCGGCGACACCCACACCGTCACCGGCTTGACCCCGCCGGAGAAGTACGCCCCCGCTGGGGAGGCGATGACCACGTACAGGTACTCGTTGGCCGGGCGGACGCCGAGGAAGACCTCGCTGGCGAACATGAACGGTCGCAGGTAGAGGCTGCTCCCGTCGCCGTCGGGGATCCACTCCCGGTCGATCTCGACCAGCCGGCGCAGCGACTCGACGAACGTCTCCGGCGGCAGCTGCGGCATCGCCATCCGGCGGGCCGACTCGGCGAACCGGGCCGCGTTGGCCTCCGGCCGGAACATGGTCACCGCGCCGTCGCCGGTGCGGTAGGCCTTCAGGCCCTCGAAGATCTCCTGCGCGTAGTGCAGCACCGCGGCGGCCGGGTCCATCGGGATCGGCGCGCGCGCCTCGATCCGGGCGTCGTACCAGCCCTTGCCGTCCGCGTACCGGATGGTGACCATGTGGTCGGTGAAGACCCGGCCGAAGCCCGGGTTCGCGAGCAGGGCGGCCCGGTCCGCGGCGGATACCGGCGTGGAATTCGGACGGATCTCGAAGTCGAGCATGTCACCACCGCTCATCGCGTGGACCTCCCTGGGACGACGGCGGCCGGGACCGCACGCCGGATTCACTGGTGCCAGCAACTTACCCCGAACGGTCGTTCAGCGGGTAGCCGCGTAACGGCGGGACGGACACCCCGAACGGGCGTTCCGGCTGTTCAGACGCCCTTTCGTCGGGGCATCGGGGCGGGGCGGGCCGCCGGTCAGGCCACCGCGTGCGCGGCGAGGCGGTCGCCCACCTCGGCGGTGCGCAGCGGTACGCCCGGGGCGCGGCCGGCCAGCTCCGCGCCGACGGCGGCGGTCACCCGTGCCGCGGCGTCGGCGTGCCCGAGCTGGTCGAGCAGCAGGGCGGCGGAGAGCACGGCGGCCACCGGGTCGGCGATGCCCTGGCCGGCGATGTCCGGCGCGGAGCCGTGCACCGGCTCGAACATCGACGGGTACGCCCCGGTGGGGTTGATGCAGCCGCTGGCGGCCAGCCCGATGCCGCCGGTGACCGCGGCGGCGATGTCGGTGAGGATGTCGCCGAAGAGGTTGTCGGTGACCACCACGTCGTACCGCTGGGGCTGGGTGACCAGGAACATCGCGGCGGCGTCGACGTGCTGGTACTCCGTGGCCACGTCCGGGTGCTCGGCGGCCACAGCCGCGAAGGCGCGGGCCCACAGCGACCCGGCGTGGGTCAGCACGTTGGTCTTGTGCACCAGGGTGACCTTGCGCCGCTCACGACGGGACGCCCGGGCGAACGCGTCGCGGATGACCCGCTCCACCCCGTGCCGGGTGTTCAGGCTCTCCTCGGTGGCCACCTCGGCCGGGGTGTCCCGGTGCAGCGAGCCGCCCGCGCCGGCGTAGAGCCCCTCGGTGCCCTCCCGGACCACGACCAGGTCGACCTCGCCGGGCTTGACGGTGGCCAGCGGGCCGGCCACGCCGGGCCACAGCCGCGACGGGCGCAGGTTGACGTACTGGTCGAAGGCGAACCGGAGCTTGAGCAGCAGGCCGCGCTCCAGCACGCCCGGCGGGACGCTCGGGTCGCCGACCGCGCCGAGCAGGATCGCGTCGTGCCCGGCCAGCTCGGTCAGGACGGAGTCCGGCAGCACCTCGCCGGTGCGGTGGTAACGGGCCGCACCGAGGTCGTACTCGGTGGTCTCCACCCCGGGTAGGACAGCGTCGATGACCTTGAGGGCCTGCGCGACCACCTCGGATCCGATCCCGTCCCCGGCCACCACCGCGATCCGTGCCACGTCGTGAGCTCCCTCGCCTCGTCGTCTTCCGCAACGGTACGACTCCGTCCCGCCTCCCGGTACGATGCTTCCACACTTTGGGAAGGGAACGCACAGCAGGCTCCCAGGTGGGATTCATGGTGTGGTCAACTTCGCTGCTTAGGGTCGATGGCGAACGGGTCACGGGGCCCGGACGGGATTCGCCGTATCGCTGCGGCGCCGTCAGCGAAGGAGCGACTGCCATGCGGATCGACGAGCAGCCCCGGCACCGGTGGGTCGACGAGCAGCCCCGCACGCAGTGGGTGGACCAGTCGACATTCGCCAGCCGCCGCCCCGACCTGCGCCTGGGCAGCCGCACCCACCGCCTCGACCGGGCCGGTGGCACCGCCGCCGACCGGATCGCCGTGCAGCACACCGTCGGCACCAGCACGGCCGAGTACTCCCTGCTGCTCAACGCCCCGAGCTGGCTGGGCCGGCGTGGGGTGGGCGAGGCGCTCGCCGACGCCGTCGCCGAACTGCGGGCCATCGACCTCACCTACGGCCCGAACCGGCGCGACAGCCTCGTCTCCCGGCTGCGCCGGGGGGAGATCAGCCCCGAGTCGTACCCACCGCTGGCCGACCTGGTGGACCGGTGCGCCGCCATGCGGGCGGCGACCGACGGCTGGTTCGACGCGTGGGCGGTGCCCGGCGGCTTCGACCCGGGCGGCCTGCTCGGCGGCTGGGCGGTGGAGCGGGCCGCAGCCCGGCTGCGCGCCGCCGGCATCCACGACTACGCCGTGCTCACCGGCGCCGACCTGGTGGTACGCGGGCACGCCGCGCACGGCGGCCCGTGGCGGGTGGCCGTGCACCACCCGACCGACTCTCGCCGGCCTCCGCTCGTGCTGGAGATGACGGCCGGCGCGGTGGGCACCTCCGGGGTGACCGGGCGGCGGGGGCACGTGGTCGACCCGCACACCGGGGAGCCCGCCGACCAGCTCGACGCCGCCACGGTGATCGGGCCGGACCTGGCGGTGGCCGACGCCTACGCCACCGCGCTCTACGCCGCGGGCCCGGCGGGGCTGGACTGGTTCCGCGACGGGTCGGACTACCGGGCGCTGTTCGCGCACCGCCGCCGCTGAGATCCGACCGGGCCACCCTCGGCGGCCGGTCTTCGCATCCCGGCCGTGGGTGACCCGCGATCGGCCCCCACGGTCTCGGCAACGGCCGTGGGAGCCGGTCAGCGACGAGTGCGCGTGGCTCGCGCAATCGAGGGGTGCGGACCCGGGCCGGGGCGGACGTCAACCGCGTCACCCGAAGACGGGCCGACGCCGAACTCAACCAGTGACCGCACGAGTACGCTAGCGAATCGCCGTAACTCGATGCAAGGGTCTCCACTGCGGACCGTCTCCGAAGGACGCTCGGAAGTTTCGCGACTGACCTGCGGCGGTGTCACGGTGACTTCCCCGGCCCGGGATGGCACGCTGTCCGCCGTGAGTTTCGATCTGAGCGTGTGGGCCCTCCCGGACAGGGCCACGCCCATGGACGTGCGGGCAGCGGTGCAACGGTGCCGACAGGGGCAGCACGACGACCGCTATCCGGACCCACGGGTCGTCGCCTTCTACCGGGCGATCACCGGCCGCTATCCGGACCGACCGGCGGGCCCGGGTTCCCCGTGGGTGGTCGCGCCCCTGCACGCGGCCAACGACCACATCGAGATGAACCTCAACCCGGCCTGCGAGGACCAGGTGCTGCTCGACATCGAGCGGCTGGCCGGCGAGTGTCACCTGATGCTGTTCGACTACCAGGACGGCTCGGTCTACCCGCCACCCGCCCCGGCGCGCCGCTGACCGGTTGACGGCGAGGGGCCCGGCCGTTCGGCCGGGCCCCCGATCCGTCCTGCGTGGACGCCGTGTCACTCGAATCCTGGATGGACCTACTCGTCGCGCAGGTCGGCGGCGCTGGCCGAGGTCGCGCCGATCGAGTCAGCCGCGGAGGTGAGCAGGTCCGCGCCGAGCGCCTGGTCGACCGTGAGGGTCATCAGCGTCTCACCGCCGGCCTCCCGGCGGGCCACCTGCATCGCCGCGATGTTGATGCCGGCCTCGCCGAGCAGGGTGCCGACGGTGCCGACCACGCCCGGCCGGTCCGCGTAGCGCAGGAAGAGCAGGATGCCCTCCGCGCCGATCTCCACGTCGAAGCCGTCCACCTCGGTGAGCTTGAGGACGTCGCGGGCCCCGGCGTGGGTGACCGTGCCGGAGACGCTGACCGTGCGACCGTCCGGCAGCGCGCCGCGGACGGTCACCAAGGTCGGGTGCTCGGCGGTGTCGGCCTGGCTGGCGAGGTTGACCTCGACGCCACGCTCGGCGGCCAGGTGCGGCGCGTTGACGTAGGTGACCTGCTCCTCGACCACGGAGCTGAACAGCCCCTTGGTGGCCGCGAGCTTGAGCACCGAGACGTCGTGGTTGACGACTGCCCCGCGCACCTCGACGGTGACGCTGGCGGCCACCCCGCCGGCCACGGCGGTGAACGCCCGGCCGAGCTTCTCGGCCAGCGGCAGCAGCGGGCGGACGTCCTCGGCGACCACGCCGCCGGCCTGCACGTTGACCGCGTCCGGCACGAACTCGCCCTGCAACGCCAGCTTCACGCTCCTGGCCACGGCCAGGCCGGCCTTGTCCTGCGCCTCGGCGGTGGAGGCGCCCAGGTGCGGGGTGGCCACCACGTTGTCGAAGGCGAACAGCGGGGAGGAGGTGCACGGCTCCTTGCTGTACACGTCGACGCCGGCACCACCGACCCGGCCCTCGGCGATCGCGTCGGCGAGGGCCTGCTCGTCGACCAGCCCGCCCCGGGCCGCGTTGACGATCCGCACCCCCGGCTTGACGATCGCCAGTTCCTTCTCGCCGATCAGGCCCACGGTCTCCGGGGTCTTCGGCAGGTGGATCGAGATGAAGTCGCTCTCCCGCAGCAGCTCCTCCAGCCCGACCAGGCGCACCCCGAGCTGCGCCGCGCGGGCCGGCTGGATGTACGGGTCGTACGCGATCAGCCGGGTGCCGAAGGCGGCGATCCGAGACGCGAAGAGCACCCCGATCCGGCCGAGGCCGACCACGCCCACGGTCTTGCCCTGCACCTCGACGCCGGTGTACTTGGACCGCTTCCACTCGCCGGCCTTGAGCGCGGCGCTGGCGCTGGCGGTGTTGCGGGCCACGGCCAGCAGCAGCGCGACGGCCTGCTCGGCGGCGGAGACGATGTTGGAGGTGGGGGCGTTGACGACCATGACGCCCCGCGCGGTGGCGGCCGGAACCTCGACGTTGTCCAGACCCACGCCGGCCCGGGCCACCACCTTCAGCCGCGGGGCGGCGGCGATCGCCTCGGCGTCGATCTGCGTGGCGCTGCGCACGATCACCGCGTCGGCCTCGGAGAGCGCGGAGAGCAGGGCCTGACGGTCGGTGCCGTCGACGTGACGGACGTCGAAGTCGTGGGCGAGCACCTCGATGGCGGCGGGGGCGAGTTCTTCGGCGATCAGTACGACAGGAGTCATCGGTCCTCGTAGAGGTCGTGTGGCGGTCGGCCGGGACGTGGGGGCGCCGCGCTGCGCCCTGCGCCGAGTCGTGCCATGGCCGTCAGGTGGCGGCTACGCACCTACCCGCGATGGTAGGGCGCGGGCTGGCCGGCGTGCCCCGGACTGCGGGGTGAGGGCCCTCACAAACCCGACATGTCAGCGGGGTTACGGACAGGCGAGCAGACAGCGGCGACCCGCCCGGCGCCGGGGAGGACGGCGGGCGGGTCGTCGCGTGCGGTGTGGCTCAGGCGGTCTCGGTGATCGGCCGGTCGACCCAGCTCATCATGCCTCGCAGCTTGCTGCCGGTCTCCTCGATCGGGTGCGCCGCGCCCTCGGCCTGCCACTTGGCGAAGTTCGGCCGGCCCGCGTCGTCCTCGGCGATCCACTCGCGGGCGAACTGGCCGGACTGGACCTCGCCGAGGATCTTGCGCATCTCCTCTTTGACCCGGGCGTCGATCACGCGCGGGCCACGGGAGAGGTCGCCGTACTCGGCGGTGTCGGAGATGCTGTAGCGCATCTTCGCGATGCCGCCCTCGTACATCAGGTCGACGATCAGCTTCAGCTCGTGCAGGCACTCGAAGTAGGCCACCTCGGGGGCGTAGCCCGCCTCGGTGAGCACCTCGAACCCGGTCTGCACCAGGGCCGCCGCGCCGCCGCAGAGCACCGCCTGCTCGCCGAACAGGTCGGTCTCCGTCTCCTCCTTGAAGGTGGTCCGGATCACGCCGGCCCGGGTGCCGCCGATCCCCTTCGCGTAGGCCAGGGCCAGCGCGAGGGCGGTGCCGGTGGCGTCCTGCTCGACGGCGACCAGGCAGGGCACGCCCTTGCCGTCGACGTACTGGCGGCGGACCAGGTGACCCGGGCCCTTCGGGGCGACCATCGCGACGTCCACGTCGGCCGGCGGCTTGATCAGGTCGTACCGGATGTTGAAGCCGTGGCCGAAGAGGATGGCCTTGCCGGGCGCCAGGTTCGGCGCGATCGCCTCCGTGTAGAGGGTCCGCTGGGCGGTGTCCGGGGCCAGGATCATGATCACGTCGGCCTCGGCCGCGGCCTCCGCCGGGGTGAGCACCCGCAGGCCCTGCTCCTCGGCCTTGGGACGGCTCTTCGAGCCCGCCGGCAGGCCGATCACCACGTCGACGCCGGAGTCCCGCAGCGACAGCGCGTGGGCGTGGCCCTGGCTGCCGTACCCGATCACCGCCACCTTCTTGGCCTGGATCAGGCCCAGGTCGGCATCGTCGTCGTAGTACACCTCAACGCTCATTGACTTCCCTTTCGTACGGCGGCCCGGGCGGCCCGTCGTGGCTTGTGCGGGTGGTGTGGCGGGCAAGGGACTCAGGCGGCCCTCAGCGCCGGGCCGGCGGCGATCGAACGCGAGCCGCGCCCGATCGCCACCGTGCCGGACTGGACCATCTCCTTGATCCCGAACGTTTCGAGGTCGCGCAGCAGCGCGTCCAGCTTGTCGGGGGTGCCGGTGGCCTCGATCGTCAGCGTGTCGGGCGCGACGTCGACCACCCGGGCGCGGAACAGGTTGACCGTCTCGAGCACCTGGCCACGGATGGCCCGGTCGGCGCGGACCTTGACCAGCAGCAGTTCCCGGGCGACCGAGACCTGCGGGTCCAGCTCGACGATCTTGAGCACGTTGACCAGCTTGTTGAGCTGCTTGGTGACCTGTTCCAGGGGGGACGACTCGGCGTTGACCACGATGGTGATCCGGGAGACGTCCGGGTTCTCGGTCTCGCCGACGGCGAGACTGTCGATGTTGAAGCCGCGCCGGGAGAACAGCCCGGAGACCCGGGCCAGGACGCCCGGCTTGTTCTCCACGAGCACCGAAAGCGTGTGCAGGTTCATTACAGTGCCTTCCTCGTCATGCCCTCATGGCCCTCGCTTCGCTCGGTGCATTCGGTCATGGAACTGCCTTCCTTGTCATGCCCTCATGGCCCTCGCTTCGCTCGGTGCATTCGGTCATGACTACACATCGTCCTCGTCGAAGGTCGGGCGGACGCCGCGGGCGAACATGATCTCGTCGTTGCTGGTGCCGGCGGCCACCATCGGCCAGACCATCGCGTCCTTGCCGACCACGAAGTCGATCACGACGGGGGCGTCGTTGATCGCCATCGCCGCCTCGATGGTGGAGTCCACGTCGGCCGCGCTCTCGCAGCGCAGGCCGACGCAGCCGAGCGCCTCGGCGAGCTTGACGAAATCCGGGATGCGGTGCTTGTGGGTGCCCAGCTCGGTGTTCGAGTACCGCTCGTTGTAGAACAGCGTCTGCCACTGCCGGACCATGCCGAGGTTGCCGTTGTTGATCACGGCGATCTTGACCGGGATGCCCTCCAGCGCGCAGGTGGCCAGCTCCTGGTTGGTCATCTGGAAGCAGCCGTCGCCGTCCACCGCCCAGACCACCGTGTCCGGCCTGCCCACCTTGGCCCCCATGGCGGCCGGGACCGCGTAGCCCATGGTGCCGAGGCCGCCGGAGTTGAGCCAGGTGCCCGGCCGCTCGTACGAGATGAACTGCGACGCCCACATCTGGTGCTGGCCGACGCCGGCGACGTAGACGGCCTCCGGCCCGACGATCTTCCCGAGCCGCTCGATCACGTACTGCGGGGAGAGGGAGCCGTCGGCCGACTCCTCGTAGCCCAGCGGGTACCGCTTGCGCAGCTCGTCGAGCTGGGCCCACCAGTCGCCAAGGTCGGCCGGACGGCCGGCGGACCGCTCGGTGGTGACCGCGGCGATCAGCTCGTCGATCACGTGCCGGGCGTCGCCGACGATCGGCACGTCCGCGTGCCGGTTCTTGCCGATCTCGGCCGGGTCGATGTCGGCGTGCACGACGGTCGCGTCCGGGGCGAACGAGTCCAGCTGGCCGGTGACGCGGTCGTCGAACCGGGCGCCGAGCGCCACGATCAGGTCCGACTTCTGCAGGCCGTAGACCGCCGACACGGTGCCGTGCATGCCCGGCATGCCCAGGTGCTGCGGGTGCGAGTCGGGGAACGCCCCGAGCGCCATCAGCGTGGTGACCACCGGGATGCCGGTCAGCTCGGCCAGCCGACGCAGCCCGTCCGTGGCGCCGGCCTTGAGCACCCCGCCGCCGACGTAGAGCACCGGCCGGCGGGCCGAGGTCATCAGCCGGGCGGCCTCCCGGATCTGCTTGCCGTGCGGGTGCAGGGTCGGCCGGTACCCGGGCAGGTCCAGCGTCGGCGGCCAGGAGAAGGTGGTCTGCGCCTGGAGGACGTCCTTCGGGATGTCCACCAGCACCGGGCCGGGGCGGCCGGTCGAGGCCAGGTGGAACGCCTCGGCGAGCACCTGCGGGATCTCCTCCGGCGTCTGCACCAGGAAGTTGTGCTTGGTGATCGGCAGGGTGATGCCCTGGATGTCGGCCTCCTGGAAGGCGTCCGTGCCGATCGACGGCCGGGCCACCTGACCGGTGATCGCCACCATGGCCACCGAGTCCATGTACGCGTCGGCGATCGGGGTGACCAGGTTCGTCGCGCCCGGGCCGGAGGTGGCCATGCAGACCCCGACCTTGCCGGTGGCCTGGGCGTACCCGGTGGCCGCGTGTCCGGCGCCCTGCTCGTGCCGGACCAGGATGTGCCGGACGGTGGAGTCGTAGAGCGGGTCGTACGCCGGGAGGATCGCCCCGCCCGGGATGCCGAAGACGACGTCGACGCCGAGCGCCTCCAGGGACCGTACGAGCGACCCGGCTCCGGAGATCTGCGCGGGGGCGGGCTGCCGTACCGCCGGGGCGGACGGCGCGACCTGGTCGGCGGTCGCCGGCTCGGCGCCGGCACGGGTCCGGCGGGCGGAGTGGGCGAGGGTCTCTGGCGTGGGTCTCGTCATGGCGGTTCAGGCCTTCGGCTGGAGTGGCTGATGCTCTTCAGGCGGTGCAACGCGGGCGGGGCACACCCGGATGGGTCCGACGGCAATAAAAACGGCCCTCGTGCAGATGCACGGGGCCAGCGCACTCTCGATGACGGAGAGTGCGCTCAGGTAAGTACTCGAAGAGAGGTCGACGGCATGCGGTCAAGCCTGCCGCATCTCACGCGATGAGTCAACTGATCCCACATTTTGGTTAACGGGCGTCGGTGACGTGCTCTCCGGCACACCGGTGCCGACCGCCCCGAGCTGCGCGGACGCGCCCCCGTCGGGGCGTTGGGCGGGCATCGCCGGCAGCCGCCGCGGACGCGCCGCCGCGGGCGGGGCCGGCACGGCAGCGGGGTGCCCGGCGAGGTGCCCGGCGGGCGGCGCCGACACGGGGGCGGGACGCGCGCCACCGGACGTGGCGGCCTCCAGCATCGCCTCCAGGTGCTCGCCCGGCACCCCCCAGCCGAAGAGCGCGCCCTGGCCCCACCGGCAACCGGCGGCGACCACCGCGGCCAGCTCGGTGGGGGTGGTCACCCCCTCGGCGATCACCTCCATCCCGAGCTGGTGGCCCAGCCGCATGACGATGTCGACCATCGGGGCGAAGGCCGGGCCGTCGGTGCCCACGGGGCGAACCGGCTCGTGCTCGGCGACCAGACTGTGGTCGATCTTGAGAATGTCGATCGGCAGCCGGCGTAGCTGCCCGAGCGACGAGTACCCGGCGCCGAAGTCGTCCAGGGCGATCCGGACGCCGGTACGCCGCAGCGCGGTCAGCCGCCGGACCAGTTCGTCGAGGTCGGTCGCGACGGCGTGCTCGGTGACCTCCAGCACCAGCCGCTGCGGCGGCACGTGGTGGGCGCGCAGCGCCTCGGCGACCTGGACCACGTACTCGGGGGCGTGCAGCTCCCGGGGGGAGACGTTCACCGAGACCCACACGTCGTGCCCGTCGGCCAGCCAGCGGGAGAGCTGGTGACACGCCTGGTGCAGCACCCACGCCCCGAGCTTGGCGATCATCCCGCACTCCTCGGCCAGCGGGATGAACTCGTCCGGGCGGACGTTGCCCAGCTCCGGATGGCGCCAACGCAGCAGCGCCTCCGCGCCCACCGGGCGCACCGACGGCAGCGACGCCACCGGCTGGAACACCAACCGCAGCTCGTCGCGCTCGATCGCGCCGCGCAGCTCGTGCTCCAGCGTCGTGCGGCGGCGCAGCAGCTCGTCGTAGGCGACGTCGTAGTGCTCGATCCGGTTCTTGCCGCGCTGCTTGGCGTAGCGCAGGGCCAGGTCGGCGTGGCGCAGCAGCAGCTCGGTGTCCGGCTCGTCGGGCTGCCCGGCCACCCCGATGCTGACCGAGAGGAAGACCGGCCCGCCCGGCTGCTCGTACGGGCGGCCGAGCAGCCCGAGCAGCCGCTCGGCGACCCGGCCGGCGTCGGGCGGGCGGCCGGGCATGAGCACCGCGAACTCGTCGCCGCCCAGCCGGGCGGCCAGGTCGCCGGGGCGCAGGTTGCCGCGCAACCGCCGGCCCACCTCGGCCAGCACCTCGTCGCCCACGTCGTGCCCGCGCATGTCGTTGACGTTCTTGAAGCCGTCCAGGTCCAGGCCGAGCAGCACGCACGGGACGCCGGAACCGGTGCTGTCCTGCAGGGCGCGCAGCAGCCCCCGCCGGTTGGCCAGGCCGGTCAGCGGGTCGGTGTGGGCCAGCTCCCGGAAGTGCGCCTCGCGCTCGGCGAGCCGGCTCGCGTACCGGCGCACGTCGTGCAGGGCGAGGTACTGCCGGGCCACCAGCGCGAACCCCTCGACGCTGCCGGCGACGATGCCCAGCGCGTCGAACCGGCCGCCCTGGAGCAGGTGGTACATCGCGGAGGCGGCCATCGCGACCATCGGGACGAAGGCGTACGCGCCATCCCGGCGGATCAGGTCGACGTCGAGCTGCCCCGGCGGGGCGGCCCGGTGCACGGCCCGGTGCACGGCCAGCGCGGCGGTCAGCAGCCCGGCCGCGAGCAGGACCGTGCCGGCCAGCAGCATGCCGGGCACGGCCTGGCAGAGCCCGCCGGCGATGCCCAACCCGCCGCAGGTGACCGCCGTGATCCCGGCGCCGAGCCAGGCCAGCCGGCGGCGGGGCGCGGCGGCCCGCATGAGCACGATCAGGGTGAGCCCGGCGATGAGCGCCACGCTGACGCTGGCCAGCAGGATCGGCGCGCAGGCCGCCGGGACGGCGGTGGCGAGCAGCCGGGTCGGCTCGGAGAGGAGAACCCAGCCGACGAACCAGAGCGCGGTCGCCATGATCAGGCCGTCGAGCACCAGCCGGGCCGTCGCCGCCCGGGTGGGCCCCGCGCCGGTCAGCCGGAGCAGGCCCGCGCCGAAGGCGAACGCGCTCACCGCGGTGCCGACGGAGACCAGGGTGGCCCAGCCGACGCGCAGACCCTGCTGATCGGCCAGGTGCGGGCCGCCGACGAGCGGCACCGCCCACCCGATCAGCAGACTGAACAGCGCGAACGCCCCGGCGGCGGCGACCAGCGCGACGGCCTGGCCGGGCCCCCGCCCCGCCCGGCGGGCGAGGACGACGAGCAGCGCGGTGGCGCCGGCGGCCACGAGGCCGCTCAGCACCGCCACAGCAATCATGCCCGGGGGGAAGTGCACGTCCTCAACTGTGCCGGATGCCCGCTCGGCATGGGGGGCCGGGTGCGCAACTGTTGGGACACGGCGCGGCACCCCTGGGAGCACCCCGGCCGACGGTGCAAGACTGGTACGCATGCCTGAGCTGCGGTCGAGAACCTCCACGCACGGCCGGACGATGGCCGGCGCCCGGGCCCTGTGGCGGGCCACCGGGATGACCGACGACGACTTCGGCAAGCCGATCGTCGCCATCGCCAACAGTTTCACCCAGTTCGTGCCCGGCCACGTGCATCTCAAGGACATGGGCGGCCTCGTCGCCGACGCGGTGGCCGAGGCCGGCGGGGTGGGCCGGGAGTTCAACACGATCGCGGTCGACGACGGCATCGCCATGGGCCACGGCGGGATGCTCTACTCCCTGCCCAGCCGGGAGCTGATCGCCGACGCGGTGGAGTACATGGTCAACGCGCACTGCGCGGACGCCCTGGTCTGCATCTCGAACTGCGACAAGATCACCCCCGGCATGCTGCTGGCCGCGCTGCGGCTGAACATCCCCACCGTCTTCGTCTCCGGCGGCCCGATGGAGGCCGGCAAGACGATGGCGATCGAGGGGATCGTGCACTCCAAGATCGATCTGATCGACGCCATGGTCGCCTCGTCCAACGACGCGGTCACCGACGACCAACTCGGCGAGATCGAGCGGTCGGCCTGCCCGACCTGCGGATCCTGCTCCGGCATGTTCACCGCGAACTCGATGAACTGCCTCGCCGAGGCGATCGGCCTGGCCCTGCCCGGCAACGGCTCGACGCTGGCCACCCACGCCGCGCGCCGGTCGCTCTTCGTCGAGGCCGGCCGCACCGTCGTGGAGATCGCCAAGCGCTGGTACGACGGCGACGACACCTCGGTGCTGCCCCGGCAGGTCGCCAACCGGGCCGCGTTCGAGAATGCGGTCGCCCTGGACGTGGCGATGGGCGGGTCGACCAACACGATCCTGCACCTGCTCGCCGCCGCCCGGGAGGCCGAGATGGACTTCTCGGTGGCCGACATCGACGCGATCTCCCGCCGGGTGCCGTGCCTGGCCAAGGTCGCCCCGAACTCGCCGCAGTACCACATGGAGGACGTGCACCGGGCCGGCGGCATCCCGGCCATCCTCGGCGAGCTGGACCGCGCCGGCCTGCTGCACCGGGACGTGCACGCCGTGCACTCCCCCAGCCTCGCGCAGTGGCTCGCCGACTGGGACGTGCGGGGCGGCTCGGCCACCTCCGAGGCGGTCGAGCTCTTCCACGCCGCCCCCGGCGGGGTGCGCACCACCGAGCCGTTCTCCACCACCAACCGCTGGTCCACGCTGGACACCGACGCGGCCGGTGGCTGCGTGCGGGACCTCGCCCATGCCTACAGCGCGGACGGCGGGCTGGCCATCCTGCACGGCAACCTCGCCCCGGAGGGCTGCGTGGTGAAGACCGCCGGGGTGCCCGACGACTGCCTGACCTTCCGCGGCCCGGCAAAGGTGTACGAGTCGCAGGACGACGCGGTGACGGCGATCCTGGCGAAGGAGATCGTCGCCGGGGACGTGGTGGTGATCCGGTACGAGGGCCCGAAGGGCGGCCCCGGCATGCAGGAGATGCTCTACCCCACCTCGTTCCTCAAGGGCCGGGGGCTGGGCAAGTCCTGCGCGCTGCTCACCGACGGCCGGTTCTCCGGCGGCACCTCGGGGCTGTCCATCGGGCACGCCTCCCCCGAGGCGGCCTCCGGCGGCCTGATCGCCCTGGTCGAGCCCGGCGACGAGATCATCATCGACATCCCGAACCGGTCGATCTCGCTCGACGTCGCCGCCGACGTGCTGGAGGCCCGCCGGATCGCCCAGGAGAAGCGCGCCCGGCCGTACACCCCGGTCGACCGCGAACGGCCGGTGTCGGCGGCGCTGCGCGCGTACGCCTCGATGGCCACCTCGGCCAGCGACGGCGCGTACCGCCGGGTGCCGGAGTAGGCGCGGGGCCCCTGCCGCCGCTCCCGCGCCCGGCAGGGGCCTCCCCGACGCTGCTCACGTATCCGCGTCCGGCAAGCCTCCCCGACGCCGCTCAGTACCCGACCAGGGCGATGACGAGCGACGACACCGCGGCGGCGAGCAGCACCCCGCCCGCGCCGATTCCGACCACCGCGCTCACCGGCACGGTGCGGGCCCGGGCGACCGGAACCGCCGCCAGCGCCGCCGCCGTCACCAGGGCGGCGACCACGTGGATCAACGGATAGTCGAGCAGCGCCGCGACCGGGAACAGGTGCACCCCCACCACGAGCGCCACCCAGACGGGGATCAGCTCCCGGCGGCCTCGCAGGGCGAGCAGCCCGGCGCCGAGTGCCGCGACGCCGAACTCGATGCCGACGACCAGGCCGAAGGTGCGGCTGGTGTCGGCGTCGAAGGCCGTCGGGTCGGACCAGCGGCGCCAGGTGAGAATCCCGCCGGCGACGGCGGTGAGCAGCGAGAGCACCGATCCGACGGCGAGTACCGGACGCCAACTCCTGGGCGGCGCCTCCTGGGCCCAGCCGAACCAGCTCGACGCGAAGAAGCCGAACACGACTGCTGTGGCCGACGCGTCCCGCACATGCTCCGCGATCATGGCTCCCCCTCGGTGGTGCGGCGTCGACAGGCCGGTCTTCCGGCACGACGGCCTACCCGATCTTGGTAGATCCTCGCCGACGATCGGTGCCGGGCGGGCATCGGGGGCGGACACGAGCTGCTCAGGGTGCATCCACCCGACGTCCGGCAGTAGCGGGAAGCGATCGCCAGCCCGGGAGTAGAACTGCTCCCCGTTGCCGAACTCGACCCCGCGCAGATCGCCGTACCAGCGGCCGTCCGGGACCGGCCGCACCAGGAGTTCCTGGAATGGCACCTTGACGAGGTGTTCAAGGCGGCGTAGCGCCCGGCCTGTTCCTGACCGGCCGAAAGCCCGGTCGGCCACAGGCCCACTTGCCGTTCTCCGCGCAGGCTGGCCTGTCCAAGATCACGCTCAATCGTGGATGCAGTGGTGTCGTTTAATCCGGGATGCCACTACATCCCGGATCGAGCACGATCTTGGCGGAGCGCGGCGGGGCGGCGCGCGAGCAACCCGGACATCGCAAGGCTCACCGTCGTGCTGGCCCTCCCTTCAATTGACCGTTCGCAGCACGGGCCGAATGGTCAGGGCGGTCACGTCGAACGGGCGCGGTGCGCGGACCGTGAACGTCGTCGACTCGCCCGGCAGCAGGGTGATCAGAGCGTCGTCGACCTCGGCGGCCGGGTCGAGCCGGTCCGGGAACAGGGCCAGGTCGCGCAGGATCGTGCGGGCGGTAACCCGAACCCGCACACCGCCGTCGAACAATTCGGCCGTGGCCTCGTGGTCGGCCACCGGCCAGGGAATGTCCCTGTCCTCGGCGAAGAACCAGAACGCCCGCTCGACGCCCTGGCCCGCCTCGGCCACCAGCAGCTCCCGCCGGGCCTCCTCGGGCCGCGCCAGGTCCGCCGGCAACTCCAGCGTCACCGAGGCGTACGCGGGCACGTCGAGGTCGTACGTCGTCTTCGCCCGCGCCTCGCCGTCCAGGGTGAGCCGGGTGACCGTGGCGGGGGCCCGCCACGGCCGGCCGGTCTCGTTGACCGCCACCAGCGCCAGCCCGCCGTCGCGGGGCTGGACCGTGAGCAGCCGGTCGGCGTACGCCCGGCGCAGCGCGTACCACAGCGGTTTGCGGCGGCCGTCGCCGTCGATCGCCGACCAGGAGGTCACCGGCCAGCAGTCGTTCAGCTGCCAGACGATGGTGCCCGCGCAGACCGGCCGGTGCGAGCGGAAGTGTTCCACCCCGAGCTGGATGGCCCGGGCCTGGTTGAGCTGCGTGAAGTAGTGCCACTCGTCGAAGTCGACCGGCGGCGGCAGGTGGGCGTCCAGGCCGCGTTGGAGCTTCGCGTCGCCGCCGATGGCCTTCTGGTGGTGGGCCATGCCGGGCGAGTCGTGGGCGAGGGGGTCGTCGGAGATCGCCCGGCGCAGGGTCGCGTACGCCGGGGGCGCCTGGTAGCCGAACTCGGCGACGAACCGGGGGACGTACTCCCGGTACTTCGTGTAGTCGTCGGTGTTCCACACGTCCCAGATGTGCGTGGTGCCGTGCGCCGGGTCGTTCGGGTGGATCTCCTCGGAGCCCGACCCGTCCGACCAGCCCGACCCGTCCGACCAGCCCGACCAGGGGCTGCCCGGCCAGTACGGGCGGGTCGGGTCCAGCTCGGCGACGATCCGGGGCAGCAGGTCCAGGTAGTAGCCCCGGCCCCAGGTGCGGCCCGCGAGGGGCTCCTGCCAGTCCCAGTCGCGCCAGCCCCAGATGTTCTCGTTGTTGCCGGTCCACAGCACCAGCGACGGGTGGGCGGCCAGCCGGGTGACCTGCTCGCGCGCCTCGGCCTCGACCTCGGAGCCGAACGGCTCCTCCTCCGGGTACGCCGCGCAGGCGAACAGGAAGTCCTGCTGGACCAGCAGCCCCCGCTCGTCGGCCAGCTCGTAGAAGTCCTCCGACTCGTACCGGCCGCCGCCCCAGACCCGCAGCAGGTTGATGTTCGCCCCGGCGGCCTGGTCGAAGCGCTCGGCCAGCCGCTGCCGGGTCACCCGGTTGGGGAAGGCGTCGTCGGGGATCCAGTTGACGCCGCGCACGAACACCGGCACGTCGTTGACGTGCAGGGCGAACGCGGAACCGTGCTCGTCCGGGGCGGTGTCCAGGCGGACCGTGCGGAAGCCGATCCGGCGGGACCAGGCGTCCAGCTTCCGCCCGTCGGCGGCGTGCAGGGTCACCGCGAGGGGGTGCAGCGGCTGGTCCCCGTACCCCCGGGGCCACCACAGCGCGGGGTCGCGGACCTCGACGGTCAGCGCGGCCGTGCGTTGGCCGGCCGCCACGACGGCCTCGGCGGCGACGCCGGCCACCTCGGCGCGGACGGTGACCGGCTCCTCGGCGGCGTGCTCGACCTCGACGCGCAGCTCGACCCGGCCGACGCCGCCGGCGACGGTGACCAGCGGGCGGACCGTCGCCAGCCGGGCCGTGGACCAGGCGTCCAGGGCGATGTCCTGCCAGATGCCGGCGGTGACCACCGTCGGCCCCCAGTCCCAGCCGAAGTTGCAGGCCGTCTTCCGGATGAAGTTGAAGGGCTCCGGGTACGCGTTGGGCCGGTCGCCGAGCCGGTCCCGGTGCGCCTCCGCGTACCGGTACGGCGAGTCGAGGCGGACGGTCAGCGTGTTGGCCCCTGGCCGCAGCGCGGACGTGACGTCGAAGCGGTGGCCGCGGTGCATGTTCTCGGTGCGGCCGACCTCGGCGCCGTTGAGGGTGACGGTGGCGACCGTGTCGAGGCCGGCGCAGGCCAGGTCGACCCGGTCGGCGTCACCGGCCGGCCGGTCGAAGGTGGTCTCGTACACCCAGTCGGTGCGCCCGATCCAGGCCAGCGCCGTCTCGTTGTCGTCCAGGTACGGGTCGGGGATGAAACCGGCGGCGAGCAGATCGGTGTGCACGCAGCCGGGCACGGTCGCCGGGACCGCCCGGTCGACGATCTCCGGCGGCACCTGCGGGCCGGGAACGGCCCGCAGCACCCACCCCTCGGACAACGAATGCCGGGTCACGACTTCACCGCACCTTCCATGATTCCGCGGACGATCTGGCGGCCACCGACGAACAGCATGATCAGCAGGGGCACGGTGGCGACGAACGCCCCCGCGAGCACCCGCCGGTAGATCACGTAGTTGCCGCTGGCGAGGTCGGAGATGGCCACCATCGAGGTGGGGAAGTCGGTGCCGCTGAGCGTGATCAGCGGCCACTGGAAGTCGTTCCAGGTGCCGACGAAGGTGAGCAGGCCGAGCACGGCCAGCGCCGGGCGGATCGCCGGCAGCACGATGTTCCAGTAGACGCGCATCGTGGTCGCGCCGTCCATCCGGGCCGACTCGACCAGCTCGTCGGGCACGGTGTTGAGGATGAACTGCCGCATGTAGAACACCCCGAACGCGGTGACCAGGCCGGGGGCGATGACCGCGAGCAGGGTGCCGTTCCAGCCGAGCTTGCCCATCACGATGTAGAGCGCGACGATGCCGAGCTGGTTGGGCACGGTGAGGGTGAGCACCACGAAGAGCATCAGCCACCTACTGCCCTTGAACCGCAGCTTCGCGAAGGCGAACCCGGCCAGCGAGCAGAAGAACAGCACCGAGGCGGTGACCGCGGTGGAGACGAGGGCGCTGTTGACCAGGCCGGCGGCGAAGTAGACGTCCTGAAGGGAGAAGACCTCGTCCAGGTTCGTCAGGAACTGGTCGCCCGGGACCACCGCCGGCGGGATCTTCGCGAGCGCCTCGTCGTTGCTGGTGGCGATGACGAACATCCAGTACAGCGGGAACGCGGAGAGCAGGATCGTCGTCGCCAGCAGCAGGTACGTCCAGACGCCGGCCGCGGTGTCCTGCGGTGCCCGGCCCAGCAGCCGCGCCCGGTTGCGCCCGCGCGGCCCACTCCTCGCGCTCACTGGCGGCCTCCGGAGAGTCGGTTCGTCAGCAGCGTGTTGATGCCGGCGACGACGAGGATGATCAAAAACAGGGCCCAGGACATCGCGGCGGCGTACCCGAGGTCGAGGTCCTTCCAGCCGACCTTGTAGATGAGCTGGGCGATGGTCTGCCACTCGCCGTTCGGGCCGCCGGTGGCCGCCTGCGCGTTCAGGTCGAACAGCATCGGCTCGGTGAAGAGCTGGAGCCCACCGATGGTGGAGAGCACCACGGTGAAGACGACGACCGGCTGGATCATCGGCACGGTGATCCGCCAGAGCTGCCGCCACGGGCCGGCGCCGTCGATGGCCGACGCTTCGTAGACGTCGCGCGGGATGGACTGCATCGCGGCCAGGTAGAGCAGCGCGTTGTAGCCGATCCACTTCCAGTTGACCATGGTGGCGATGGCGATCCAGGAGTGGAACTTGTCGGCCCGCCAGTCGGCCGGGGCGTCGCCGCCCAGGCCCACGAGGCCGAGCAGCCAGTTGGCCATGCCGAAGTCGCGGGAGAAGAAGACGCTGAACACCATGGTCGAGGCGACCAGCGGGGTGACGTACGGCAGCAGGATGCCGACCCGCCACCAGGTCTGCGCGCGCAGCTTGCGGTTCAGCAGCGAGGCGACCACCAGGGCGAGCAGGAGCTGCGGTATCGAGGAGAGCAGGAAGATGCCGAAGGTGTTGTAGAGCGCGTTCCAGAAGTCCTCGTCGCCGAGCAGCCTCGCGAAGTTGTCGAAGCCAGCCCAGGGCGGCAGGGTCGGGTCGTCGAGCTGGTAGTTCCGCAGCGAGACGACCCCGTTGAAGATCAGCGGGAAGAGCCCGAAGACTCCGAAGATCAGGAAGAACGGGGCGATCAGCAGGTACGGCATGTAGCGCATGTCGAAGCGGTACAGCCGGTTGCGCCAGGTGAGCCGCCGCTCGTCGGCCCCGGGGCCGTCGGCGCCGCGCTTGCGCGGGGTACGACGGCCCGGCGGGGCGGGCGCGGCACGGGTGGAGGACATGGGACGCTCCTGGGCCGAGGTGGACTGTCTCCGGGGTGGGACGCCGGGGCGGTGGCGGGGCGGGGCGGCCCCGCCACCGGTCACCGGACCGTCAGGACCTGCCGGCCTTCTCGGCCTCCTTGACCGCCTCCGCCCAGGCGGCGTCCGGCTTGAGGGTCTTGTTCTCCACCCGCTTGATGACGTTCTCCACCGCGACGCGGGTCGGACCGTTCTTCTTGCCCAGGTACTGCGGGGTGAGGCCCTGCGCCATCTTCGGGAAGATCTGCCCGACCGGCGCGTCGTTGAAGAACGGGTTCTTGAACTCGGCGATGGCCGGGTCGGAGTACAGGGCCGGCTGCGACGGCAGGTTGCCGACCTTCTTGAAGACCTCGATCTGCTGCTCCGGCTGGACCAGCCACTCCAGCAGCTTGTACGCCTCGTCGGCGTGCTTGCTCTGCTTGGGGACGGTCAGGAACGACCCGCCCCAGTTGCCGCCGCCGCCGGGCACCGCCGCGATGTCCCACTTGCCCTTGGTGCCGGGGGCGGTGTCCTTGATGTGGCCCAGCATCCACGCCGGGCAGGCGAGGACGGCGAAGGCGCCGCTGGTGAAGCCCTTGTCCCAGTCGGCCTGGAAGCTGGTCAGGTTGGCCGAGATGTCGGCTTGGAGGGCCTTGACCGTGTAGTCGAAGGCGACCTTCGGGCCGCCCTCCATCTGGAGCTGCTCCTGCTCGTTGTAGAAGCCGGTCTGCTGCTGGCCGAGGACCGGGTTGAACAGGTTGGTCCCGGCGTCGAGGAACTTCTTGTCGGTCTTGGCGGTGTACTGCTGACCGACCTCGATGAACCGGTCCCAGGTGGGCCAGAGCGCGGAGACCTGGTCCCGCTCGGTGGGCAGGCCGGCGGCCTTGAACAGGTCGGTGCGGTAGCACATGGCGAGGCCGCCGACGTCGGTGCCGAGGCCGATCTGGGTCTTGCCGTCGGCGGACAGCGACTGCTTCCACTTCCACGGCAGGTACTTGCTCTCGTACTGCCCGGCGCCCTTGTCCAGCAGGTTGACGAACTTGTCGGACTGGCTGCGGAACTGGACCATGAAGCCCTCGTCGATGGCGGCGATGTCCGCCGCGCCCGAGCCGGCGACCAGCTTCTTCTGCAGGTCCTCGTGCTGCGCGTTGTACTCGCCCGAGTTGAGCTGGATCTTGACGTTCGGGTGTGCGGCCTCGTACTTGGTCTTCAGGTCCTGGAGCCCGAAGTCGCCCCAGAAGTTGATTTTCAGGGTGACCGCGCCGCCGCCCGCCTCGTCGCCGCCGCTGGTGCTCTTGCCGCTGCACGCGGCCACCACGGCCAGGCTGACCGCGCCCACGGCGACCGCGCGGGCCCAGTGGGTCCAGGACCGTTTCATGTCATCCTCCGAGCAAGATGGGAACGCTCCCGACATCGAGAGTCGTTGACTGAACCGGATAAGTGAAGCCACCGTACGATCCCGTCTCGGTGGTGTCAACGAACGGTTAAGCCCGGGACCGTTCCGTAACTTCCGGCCGCATGGGAGCGCGAACATGCGTGGTTCACCGCTCTATGGCATCCCGATCGGCGACAGCGTCAGCCGCGCTCGACCGACGCCCCGTATGCTTAACCGGGCAAGTAATCCGTTCGGTCGCGCGGCGAGGCGGCCCCGGCCCCGGGCACCCGTGGGGCCGGTTGCAGTAGCGTGAGGGCCGCCGGCCACCCCGGCGCGGTGACACCCCGCCCGTGGCGGGCCCAGCAAGTGGAGGAGACACGCCGGTGAAGCGGCCGACCATCGCCGACGTCGCGCGGCGGGCCGGGGTGTCCAAGGGCGCGGTCTCGTACGCGATGAACGGACAGCCCGGCGTCTCCGAGGCGACCCGGCAGCGCATCCTGGCCATCGCCGCCGAGATCGGGTTCAGCCCGAGCAGCGCCGCGCGGGCGCTCTCCGGCGCCACCGCCAAGGCCGTCGGCCTGGCCTTGTGCCGCCCGGCCCGGATCCTCGGCATCGAGCCGTTCTTCATGGAGCTGATCAGCGGCGTCGAGGCCGAACTGTCGGCCCGGTCGTTCGCGCTGACCCTCCAGGTGGTCGCCGACCAGGACGCGGAGATCGCGGTCTACCGCCGCTGGTGGGCCGAGCGCCGGGTGGACGGGGTCTTCGTCTGCGACCTGCGCACCGACGACCGGCGGGTGCCGGCGCTGGAGGAGCTGCAACTGCCGGCCGTGGTGATCGGCGGCCCCGGGCACACCGGCTCGCTGGCCAGCGTCTGGTCCGACGAGGCCGCGGCGCTGGCCGAGACGGTGGAGTACCTGGTAGCCCTGGGCCACCGACGGATCGCCCGGGTCGGCGGCCTGCCCGCGCTGCTGCACACCGAGATCCGCAGCGACGCGTTCACCGAGGTGTGCGGGCGGCTCGGTCTCGACGAGTCGGTCACCGTCTGGTCGGACTACACCGGCGAGGAGGGGGCCCGGGCCACCCGGCGGCTGCTCAGCTCGCCGAACCGCCCCACCGCCGTCATCTACGACAACGACGTGATGGCGATAGCGGGGCTGTCCGTGGCCCAGGAGATGGGCCTTCAGGTCCCCGGCGACCTGTCGATCGTCGCCTGGGACGACTCCCCGCTGTGCCAGCTCGTGCACCCGCCGCTGACCGCCCTCGGCCGGGACATCCCCGCGTACGGCGCGCACGCCGCCCGGCAGCTGCTCCGGGTGATCGCCGGCGAGCCGACCGGCGAGCTCCAGGACGAGACCGCCAACCTCACGCCCCGGGGCAGCACCGCGCCGCCCCGGGTCAGGTGAACCGGTTCAGCACTCCGCGCCCCACCGTCCCGGACGCCCTCACCGGGACGCGGACGGGAACTCCTCGAAGTACGCCTCCACCCGCTCGGCGGTCGCCGGGCGGGCCAGCGCGAAGCCCTGCCCGTAGCGGCAGCCCGCCCGGCCGGCGGCGTCCGCCTGTGCCGGCGTCTCCAACTGTGCGGCGACGATCTCCAGGCCGAGCCGGTCGCCGAGGCTGACCACCACGTCGACCAGCTGGTTGTGCCCGCCGTCGGTCCCGTCGACCCCGTGCGGGGCCAGCTTGAGCAGGTCGATGGGGAGCCGGCGGAGCTGGGCCAGCGAGGCGTGCGCGGCCCGGAAGTCGTCCAGCGCGGTGCGCACGCCGAGCGAGCGCAGCCCGGCGAGCCGGGCCACCATCGTCGGCAGCTCCGCGCCGACGCGCGGCTCGGCCACCTCGGCCACCAGCCGCTCCGGCGGCAGCCCGTGGGTGGCCAGCACCGCCGCGGTGCGTTGGAGGAAGTCCGGCGCGGCCAACTCCCGAGGGGTGACGTTCACCGACATCCAGAGCTGCCAACCCCCCGCCGACCAGTCGGCCAGTTGACGGCAGGCCCGGTCCAGCACCCAGCGGCCCACCTCGCCGACGAGGTCCAGGTCCTCGGCGACCGGCAGCAGCTCGGCCGGGAGCACGGTGCCCAGCACCGGGCTGCGCCAGCGCAGCAGCGCCTCGGTGCCCACCGGCAGCCGGTCGGCCAGCCCGAGCACCGGCTGGTAGACCAGGTCCAGCTCGCCCCGGGCCACCGCGCCGGGCAGCTCCCGCTCCAGATCGAGCCGGCGGACGAGCTGCTCCTCCAGGTACGCGTCGTACCACTCGATCCGGTCCCGGCCGAGCTGGGCGGCCCGCCGGCGGGCCAGGTCCGCCTGGCGCAACGCGTCGTCGGCGGTCGCGCCGGGGATCTCGGCCAGGCCGATGCTGGCCTGCAACCGGACCTCGGCGCCCGCCACCCGGTACGGCTCGCCGAGCACCTCCAGCAGCCGGGTGCCCAGTGCGTACGCCAGCACCGGGCCGGCGGTGGTGACCACGCCGAACTCGTCGCCGACCAGCCGGGCCACCAGGTCGTCCGGGCCGACCGCGGCGCGCAGCCGGCGGGCCACCTCCACCACCACCACGTCGCCGACCGCGTGGCCGCGACCGTCGTTGATCGCGCCCAGGCCGTGCAGGTCCACCACCAGCAGCGCCCCCGCCCCGTCCCGCCGGGCGGCCAGCTCGCGCAGCAGCTCGCGCCGGTTGGCCAGCCCGGTGAGCTGATCGGTCGCGGCGAGCTGGCGCACCGCGCGCTCCAGCCGGCGACGCTCGCCGACGTCACGCACGTACAGCGCCAGCGCGTGCACCTCGGGCACCCCGCGCTGGTCGCTGATCGTGGACTCGGTCTCCCGCCACACCCCGTGCCCGTCGCGCAGCCGGGCGGCCAGCAGCGTCGGCCGGACGCCGGCGCGCACCTCGTCGAGCAGCAGCGCGGCGCGCGGGAGGTCAGCGGGGTGCAGCAGGTCGGCGAAGGGTCGGCCGAGGACGTCGGCGTCGGTCAGCCCGAACAGCCGGGTCGCGGCCGGGGACTGCCAGCGCACCCGCAGCGCGTCGTCCAGCAGCAGGATCAGGTCGTCGCCGCCCGAGACCAGGGCCCGGAAGTGCGCCTCCTGGGCGGCGAGGCGGGTGGCGTACCGGCGGTTGTCGGTGGCGGTCATCAGCTCCCGGACCACCAGCGGCGGGGTCACCGCCAGCCCGAGCAGGATCGCCCCCGGCGTGAAGTCGCCGTGCGCGTAGAGGTGCCCGACGGCGGCCAGGGCGGCGATCGCGGCCGGCGCGCTGACCCGGGGCCAGACGGGGGTCGGGCCACCCGGGCGGCGCGGGTCTCCGGCGGCCACCCGGCGGACCCCGTCGGCGGTGAGCAGCGCCCCGACCACCAGCGGCCCGACGGTGGTCAGCAGGGCCCGGTCCGGGGCGTCGTAGGCGAGCAGCACGATCAGCGCGAGCAGGCCGAACTGGGCCGCCCCGGCGCCGAGCAGGCAGATCGCCGCGCCCGGCCGGCGCCGCCAGTCGGCCAGCGCCGCGACGCCGATCGCCGCGAGGCCGAACCCGCCGGCCACCACCGCGACCCGGGCTGCGGGCGGGGTCTCCCCCGGCGGCAGCAGCACCCAGGCGGCGAAGATCAGGCTCAGGCCCAGGCTGACGATGTCGACCACGCGGCGGACCCGGGCCCGGTTCGGCAGCCGGCTGCGGCCGGGCAGCAGGAGCAGCCCGCCGGTGTGCAGCAGGGCGGCGATCCCGAGACCGGCCGCGCCGACGGCGACCCATCGGCCGGTGCCGACCAGGGGGAGCACCGCGACGGTCAGCCCGACCGTGGCCACCGCCGCGTCGAGCAGCCCGGCGGCCGAGCGGCAACGGATGGCGCGGCGGCCGGCCCGGTCTGGGTCGCCGCCGGCGGCGTACCGGACGGGCACGGCCAGCAGGGACAGCCGGACGCCGGCCAGGACGCTGCCGGCGGCGCCGGCGAGCGCCACCGCGGCCAGCGGCGGGATTGCGCCGGCCAGGCCGGCGAGGGCGAGCAGCGCCGCCGTCGCCAGCACCAGGAGGTCGGCGGGACGCGGGAGGCTGCGGGAGGTGCCGGAGGGATACGCGACGGACACGACGATCGCCTTCGTGAGGGGGCACGGGCGGTGCGGTACGACGGTGCGGGGGTTGCGGTCGGCGGCGTCGCCCGGCGTGGCGGTCCGGGCGGCGTGGGCGCGGCTGGTTCGCCGGCCCAACATGATGAAACGATCCACCGTCACCGCAGGAAACGGCTGCCAGGCCATGAAAATGAGTGATTCAAGTCACTCCCATGGCGCCGGTCACCCCCGCCCCCGCCCGCCCGGGGGCCGGCCCCGCCCAGGTGGGATCATCTGGGGGTGAGTCGCGCCGAGACCGTCCGCTTCCGCCCCAACCAGGCGATCCTGGTCGCGGCGGTGATCGCCTTCATCGGGGCGCTGCCGCTGGCCGCCGCCCGGTGGTACTTCCTGCCGGTGCTGCTCCTTCCCCTCGCCGTCGCCGTCTGGGCCTGGCGCTCAGGCACCGAGGCGGACGCCCGGGAGCTGCGCCTGCGGGCGCTGACCGGGCAGCGCCGGATCGGCTGGGAACGGATCGTCGAGCTGACCGCCGACGCCCGGGGCCGGGCCGTCGCCCGGCTCGACGACGGCGAGTGGCTGGTCCTGCCCGCGGTGCCCGGAACCGAACTGCCCCGGCTCGTCGCCGTCACCGGCCATAGCCTGCCCGGCCGCACAATCTGACCCAGCCGACCGTGCCCGGCCCGGCCGCCTGACCCTGCCGGCCCGGCCCACCCGACCGGCGGGCCGGACACGTCGGCGGGTCGGCCGGCGGACGGGTCAGTAGCCGTCCGAAACCGTGTTGATCAGCGGCTGGCCGGCGGCCAACCGCCGCACCTGCTCCCCCACCAGCCGGTACGCCCGGGGCAACAGCCCGCGCACCGAGCCGGCGACGTGCGGGGTGAGCAGCACGTTGGGCAGCCCCCACAGCGGGTGGTCGGCGGGCAACGGCTCGGGGTCGGTGACGTCCAGCGCGGCCCGTAGCCGGCCGGAAGCCAGCTCGGCGACCAGCGCGTCCGTCCTGGCCACCGGGCCGCGTGCGGCGTTGACCAGCAGCGCGCCGTCGGGCATCGCGGCGAGGAACTCCTCGTCGACCAGGCCCCGGGTCGCCTCGGTGAGCGGCACCAGCAGCACCACCACGTCGGCCTCGGGCAGCAGCGCCGGCAGCTCGTCGACCCCGTGCACCCCCTCGGCGGGGCGGGCCGTCCGGGCGACCAGGGTGAAGGTCACCTCGAACGGCGCCAGCCGGGCGCGCACCGCCGCCCCGATCGAGCCCGCGCCGACGATCAGCACCCGCTTGCCGGCCAGCTCGTCGGTCGGGCAGACCCGGTCGTACGCCCACTCGCGGCGGGACTGGGCGACGGCGAAGGTGGGGAAGCCGCGCAGCTGGGAGAGGACCGCGGTGGCCACCCACTCGGCGGTGCCGGAGTCGTGCACCCCGCGCGCGTCGCAGAGCATCACCCCGACCGGGACCCGGCCGACCCAGGCGTCGGCCCCGGCGGAGAGGAGCTGCACCACCCGCAGGTCGGGCAGCTCGCCGAGCAGGGCGGTGGCGTCCCCGCCAGACAGGAACGGGGGCACCCAGAACCGCACGTCGGCGACGTCGGACGGGAGGCGGGACGGCGACTCGACCACCTCGACGGTCACCCCGGGCGGCACGTCGCCGAGCAGGCCGCGACCGGCCGGGTGCGGAATCCATACCTTCACGCCCGACGACGATAGTCGCCCGGCGGCGCCGGTCCCCCGTTGGTGCGGGCCGAACCACCCGGTGGCGGGGCCCGGGCGGCGGTGACCGGCCGACCGCCCGGGTGGCGGGGCCGGGGCGGCCCCACCCGCGCGGCCCCCCGCGCAGGACCGTCCGGGCGGCTAGGCTGGGCCGGGTGAGCCCCCGTCGCCCGTACCCCCGGAAGACCTCTGCGCGCGCGGTGGCTGCGGCGTCGTGCGCGGCGCTGCTGCTGGCCACCGCCGGATGCAGCTTCGGCGAGCCGGACCCCGACCCGGCCGGCGAGCCGCCGAACCTGCCGACCCCCTCCGCCTCCGCCCCCGGCGGCGGCAGCGGCCAGCAGATGGTCGCCACCGTGCTGGCCAAGGGCCTGCGGGTGCCGTGGGGGATCGCGTTCCTGCCCGACGGCGGCGCGCTGGTCACCGAGCGGGACAGCGGCCGGATCCTCAAGGTCGGGCCCGGGTCCGGGCGGGACGGGCTGACCGTCACCGCCGTGCAGACCGTGCCCGACGTCGCGGCCGGCGGGGAGGGCGGCCTGCTCGGCATCGCCGTGTCCCCCCGCTACGCGACGGACCGGACGGTATTCGTCTACCACACCGCCGAGCGGGACAACCGGATCGTCAAGCTGGAACTGGGCGGCCGGCCGACGCCGGTCCTGACGGGCATCCCCCGGTCCGGGACCCACAACGGCGGCGGGCTCGCCTTCGGCCCGGATGGCTACCTGTACGCCAGCGCCGGCGACGCCGGCAACCGGGAGTCCGCGCAGGACCGGAAGAGCCTCGGCGGCAAGATCCTGCGGATCACCCCGGACGGCAAGCCGGCCCCGGGCAACCCGTACCCGGGGTCCCCGGTCTGGTCGCTGGGGCACCGCAACGTGCAGGGCCTCGCCTGGGACGCCGGCAAGCGGATGTACGCGGTCGAGTTCGGCCAGAACACCTGGGATGAGATCAACCAGATCACCAAGGGCGGCAACTACGGCTGGCCCCTGGTCGAGGGGAAGGCCGGCGACAGGCGGTACACCGACCCGCTGGTGCAGTGGAAGACCTCCGACGCGTCCTGCTCGGGCCTGGCGGCGACCGACCGGCTGCTGGTCACCTCCTGCCTGCGCGGGGAACGGATCTGGCTGGCCGAGCTGACCGACACCGGCACCATGCTCGGCCAGCCCCGGGAGCTGCTCACCCGAAAATACGGTCGGCTGCGGGCGACGGTCGCCGCGCCCGACGGGTCGATCTGGGTCACCACCTCCAACCACGACGGGCGGGGCGAGCCGGCCCCCGAGGACGACCGCATCCTGCGGCTGGTCTTCCCCGACGGCGGCGCGGGGCGTGGCTAGCCGCGACGGGCAACGGCCGTAGCACCCCGGCCCGCGCGGCGCGGCGCGGCGGAATCCCGGGTTTGCCAAGATCCTTCACTGGGCAGGTCAGAATCTCAGCATGGACGGCCAGGAGAACGAACAGCGAAACACCGGGGACGCCGACACCCCGGCGACCGGTCGTGGCCGGCGCTGGGCCCTCCCGCGCCGACGCGGGGACGTCTCGTCCGGCCGGGGCCGGGTGCTGGCCCGCCGGGTGGGCGTGGCGCTCGCCGTCGTGGCGATCGCCCTGGCCGGGGTGGTGATCGGCACCTTCGCCGGCGGACGGGTGCAGACCGACATCGGTCCCTTCCGGGCCGAGTTGACCCTCGCGCCCGCGCTCACCGGCAGCACCACCGTCGACATCCCGCCGCTGGGTGCCCTGCAACTGAACAGCCACGACGGGCCGACCCACCTGACCGTGGGGCTGGGGGCACTGGACCAGCGACGCACCGAGGCGCTGATCGACGACCCGGCGAGCATCAGCCGAGCCAGCCAGTCCGCCGTCACCGACGTCCGCACCGGGGTGATGCGCCTCGGCCTGCGTACCGTCGGCGCGACGCTGCTGGTCACCCTGCTGCTGGCCGGCCTGGTCTTCCGGGACACCCGGCGCACCGCCTGGGCCGGCGGGCTCGCCCTGGCGGTCACCGCCGGCAGCCTCGGCCTGGCCGCGTCCACCCTCCGCCCGCAGGCCATCGAGGAGCCCCGGTACGAGGGGTTGCTGGTGAACGCCCCGGCGATCGTCGGTGACGCCCGGAAGATCGCCAACGACTACACCAAGTACGCCGAGCAGCTCCAACGCCTCGTCGGCAACGTCAGCCAGCTCTACACCACCGTGTCCGCGCTGCCGGTGTACGAGCCGGCGCCCGGCACCACCCGGGTCCTGCACGTCTCCGACATGCACCTCAACCCGACCGGCTGGCAGCTCATCCGCACCGTGGTCGAGCAGTTCGGCATCGACGTGGTGATCGACACCGGCGACCTCACCGACTGGGGCAGCGAGCCGGAGGCGTCCTACGTCGGGTCGATCGGGCTGCTCAAGAAGCCGTACGTGTACATCCGGGGCAACCACGACTCGGGGAAGACGGCAGCGGCGGTGGCCCAGCAGCCGAACGCGATCGTGCTGAACAACTCGACCACCACCGTCGCCGGGCTGACCATCGCCGGCACCGGCGATCCCCGGTTCACCCCGGACAAGGAGACCTCGCCCGCCGGCAGCGGCCTGACCAAGCAGGTCGCCGACCAGGTGATCGGGGCCGGCGACCAGCTCGCCACCACCGTCCGCAACTCGCCCAAGCCGGTGAACATCGCCCTGGTGCACGACCCGGCGTCCGCCGGGCCGCTGTCGGGCACCTGCCCGCTGGTCCTCGCCGGCCACACCCACGCCCGCCAGGTATCCAAGCTGCCGCAGGTGCCGGGCCAGATGCCCACCCAGCTCATGGTGGAGGGGTCCACCGGCGGGGCCGGGCTGCGCGGCCTGGAGGGCGAGAAGCCCACCCCGCTGTCGATGACGGTGCTCTACCTCGACAAGGACAAGCTGCTCCAGGCGTACGACGACATCACCGTCGGCGGGACCGGCCAGTCGCAGGTCAGCCTGGAACGGCACGTGGTGCGGGACCCGAAGGCCGGCGCCGAGGTCCCCGTCACCCCCACCCCGACCCGCTGAGCGCGGCGGGCCGGGGACGGCGGGGGCGGGTCAGCGCAGGGCCAGGGCGGCCAGGGCGGCGTTGACGATGCTGCCCGGCAGCAGGTCGTGCAGCTCGTACAGCTCGCGGACGCTGCCGGACTGGCCGAACTCGTCCACGCCCAGCGGCACGGCGTGCGCGCCGAGGGCCGAGCCGAGCCACGCCATCGCGTGCGAGGCGGCGTCGTGCACGGTCACCACCGGCACCCGGTCGACGAACGCCGACCGCAGCGCCCCGGGCACGCTCGGCACGGTGGCCGTCCGCACGCCCTGGCGCAGGGTGCGCTGCCAGGCCCGGTAGAGCCGGTCCAGGCTGGTCACGTCGACCACGTGCGCGGCCACGCCCTCCTCGGCCAGCTCGGCGGCGGCGGCCAGCACCTCGGGCAGCACCGCGCCGGACGCGGCGAGCTGCACCACCGGGGCGTCGACCAGGTGCGGGTACGCCTCGTGCGCGTCCACCAGCCGGTACGCCCCGGCGACCGCCTGCCGGCGCAGCACCGCGTCGCCGATCCGGGCCCGGGCCGCCTCGAAGGGGGCCTGGTCGATCGGGCGGGTGCTGAGCCGGAAGTAGTACGCCCCGTCCTCGGCCGGCGCGGCGGTGGTGGCCGGCACGCCACCGGCGGCGATCTGCCCGAGCGCGTCGCAGAGCAGCCAGTCGAGGGTGGCCGCGTACGCCGGCTCGACGAAGGTGACCCCGGGTAGCTCCAGCCCGACCGAGGCGGTGATCGTCGACTGGTGGGCGCCGCCCTCGGGGGCGAGGGTGATGCCCGACGGGGTGCCGGCGACCACGAACCGGGAGCCGGAGTACGTGCCGTACAGGAACGCGTCCAGCCCGCGCAGCACGAACGGGTCGTAGACCGTGCCGACCGGCAGCAGCGGCTGCCCGGACAGGTCCCAGGACAGGCCGAGCTGGCCGAGCAGCAGGAACAGGTTCATCTCCGAGATGCCCAGCTCAATGTGCTGGCCCGACGGGCTCTCCGTCCAGCGCAGCATCCGGTCCTCCGTCCAGGACCGCTGCGCGGTCGGGGCGAACACCCCGGTCTTGTTGATGAACCCGGCCAGGTTGGTGGAGGTGGCCACGTCCGGGGCGGTGGTGACCAGGTACGGGGCGATGTGCTCGTCCCGGGCCAGCTCCACCAGCACCCGGCCGAAGACCTCCTGGGTGGAGACGGGCTTGTTGGCGCGTACCCGGGTGGTCTCCGGGACGGTGACCGGCAGGGCCCGCTCGCGGGGCGCGCGGGACAGCGCCTCGCGGCGCTCGCCGGCCCGGATGCCGGCCGGGGTCGCCGGGTCGAGGCGGTCCCACTCGGTCTCGACGGTCAGGCCCTGCGCGGCGCGCAGGACGTCGACCTGCCCGGTGGACAGCAGCGCGGAGTGGTTGCGCGGGTTGCCGGCGATCGGCAGCCCCCACCCCTTCACCGTGTACGCGAAGACCACGCTGGGCCGGTCGGTGACCGCGTCGCACTGGGCGTAGGCGTCGAGCATCGCCGCGAGGTCGTGCCCGCCCAGGTCGGTGACCAGCGGGCCCAGCTCGTCGTCGGCGATGTCGGCGATGAGCTCGGCGATCCCGGCGGGCGCCCCGTCGAGGAACTGCGTGCGCAACGCCGGACCGGCCAGCCCGAACAGCGACTGGTACTGCTCGTTGGGCATCGCGTCGATCCAGTCGCGCAGCGCCTCCCCGCCCGGCCGGGCGTACGCCTGGGCGAGCCGGCGACCGTACTTGACCTCGACGACGTGCCAGCCGGCGGCCTCGAACTGGCCGCGCCACTGGTTGATCCGGATACCCGGGACGACCCGGTCCAGCGACTGGCGGTTGAAGTCGACCAGCCACATCACGTTGCCCAGGCCGGTCGTGGCGGAGTCGGCGACGGCCTCCCAGATGTTGCCCTCGTCCAGCTCGGCGTCGCCGATCAGCGCCACGAACCGGGAGTGCGGGCGCTCGCCGAAGTGGGCGTCGACGTACCGGCGGGTGACGGCGGCGAACAGCGGCGCGGCGGCACCGAGGCCGACCGAGCCGGTGGAGAAGTCGACGCCGTCCGGGTCCTTGGTGCGCGACGGGTACGACTGGAGGCCGCCCCGGGCCCGCAGCCTCGGCAGGTACGACCGGTCCAGGTTGCCCAGCAGGTACTGGACGGCGTGGAAGACCGGGGAGGCGTGCGGCTTGACCGCGACCCGGTCCTCGGCGTCGAGGTGGGCGAACCACAGCGCGGTCATCGCGGTGACCAGGGAGGCGCTGGACGCCTGGTGGCCGCCGACCTTCACCCCGTCGCCGGTGTCCCGGTCGTGGTTGGCGGCGTCGACGATCCGGGTGGCGAGCCAGAGCACCCGCTGCTGGATCTCGTCGAGGACATCGAGGTCGTGCTGGTTCACGGTGGCTCCATCCGGGCGTCGCCGTTGACGCCCTCGCGAGGGGTGCGGGGCCGCGTACTGAAAGAGGCGGAAGGCCACCGCCGGATCCCGGCGGCGGCCTTCCCGATGGGGCCTCAGCCCTGGGCGCCGAGGCGCTCCAGGATCAGCTCGCGGACGGTCTTGGCGTCGGCCTGGCCCCGGGTGGTCTTCATGACCGCGCCGACCAGCGCGCCGGCCGCCGCGACCTTGCCGCTGCGGATCTTCTCGGCGATGCCCGGGTTCGCGGCGATCGCCTCGTCCACGGCGGCGGTGAGCGCGCCGGTGTCGGAGACGACCTCCAGGCCCCGGTTGGCCATGATCTGGGTGGGTGAGCCCTCACCGGCCACCACGCCCTCCAGGACGGTGCGGGCCAGCTTGTCGTTGAGCTTGCCGGCATCGACCAGCCCCTGCAGCTCGGCGACCTGGTTCGGGGTGGCCCCGATGTCGGCCAGCTCCACGCCGGCCTCGTTGGCCCGGCGGGACAGCTCGCCCAGCCACCACTTGCGGGCGGCGGCGGGGGTGGCCCCGGCGGCGATGGTGGCCTCGATCAGCTCGACCGCGCCGGCGTTGAGCACCGACTGCATGTCGGCGTCGGACAGGCCCCACTGCTCCTGGAGCCGGCGGCGGTGCAGCCGGGGCAGCTCCGGCAGGGCGGCCTTCAGCTCGGCCACCCACGCCGTGTCCGGGGCGAGCGGCACCAGGTCCGGCTCCGGGAAGTACCGGTAGTCGGTGGCGGTCTCCTTCGACCGGCCCGGCCGGGTGCCCCCGGTGTCCTCCTGGAAGTGCCGGGTCTCCTGGATGATCCGGCCGCCCGCGTCGAGCACCGACGCCTGGCGCAGCATCTCCGAGCGGACCGCCCGCTCCACCGAACGCAGCGAGTTGACGTTCTTCGTCTCGGTGCGGGTCCCCCACTCCGCGCCCGGGAGGTTGAGGGAGGTGTTCACGTCGCAGCGCAGCGAGCCCTCCTCCATCCGCACGTCGGAGACCCCCAGGGAGCGGATCACGTCGCGCAGCTCGGCGACGTACGCGCGGGCCACCTCGGGGGCGAGCGCCCCGATACCCGGGACCGGCTTGGTGACGATCTCCACCAGCGGGATGCCGGCCCGGTTGTAGTCGACCAGCGACTCGGTCGCGCCGTGGATGCGGCCGGTGGCGCCGCCGACGTGCAGCGACTTGCCGGTGTCCTCCTCCAGGTGCACCCGCTCGATGCCGATCCGGACCAGCTCGCCGTTGACCTCCACGTCCAGGTACCCGTCGACGCAGAGCGGCTCGTCGTACTGGCTGATCTGGAAGTCCTTCGGCATGTCCGGGTAGAAGTAGTTCTTCCGCGCGAACCGGCACCACTGCGCGATCGAGCAGTTCAGCGCCAGGCCGATCCGGATCGTCGCCTCGATGGCCGCCTTGTTCGCCACCGGCAGCGAGCCGGGCAGTCCGAGGCAGACCGGGCAGACCCGGGTGTTCGGCTCGCCGCCGAAGTCGGTGGGGCAGCCGCAGAACATCTTGGTGTTCGTGCCCAGCTCGACGTGGGTCTCCAGGCCGATCACCGGTTCGTAGCGCGCAACGACGTCGTCGTACGCGGGCAAGGTGGTCGTCATCGGTGCTCCTGCCTCACAATGCCGGTGGGGTGAACGTGCCGACCGCGGACTCCAGCGCGGCGGCGACCCGGTACATCCGGTCGTCCGCCATCGTCGGTGCCATCACCTGAAGACCGACCGGCAGCCCCTCCGAGAGGCCGCACGGCACCGAGATGCCCGGCCCGCCGTACAGGTTCGTCGGAATGGTGAACAGGTCCGCCAGGTACATCTGGTACGGGTCGGCGGTGCGCGCGCCGATCGGGAACGCCACGAACGGCGTGGTCGGCGAGATCAGCGCGTCCACCCGCTCGAACGCGGCGGTGAAGTCCCGGGTGATCAGGGTGCGGACCTTCTGCGCCTGCCCGTAGTAGGCGTCGTAGTAGCCCGAAGAGAGGGCGTACGTGCCGAGCATGATCCGGCGCTTGACCTCGGGCCCGAAGCCGGCCTCCCGGGTCAGCGACATGACCTCCTCCAGCGACCGGTTGCCGTCGTCGCCGACCCGCAGGCCGAACCGGACGCCGTCGAACCGGGCCAGGTTGGAGGAGCACTCGCTGGGGGCGATCAGGTAGTACGCCGGCAGCGCGTACTTGAAGTGGGGGCAGGACACCTCCACGATCTCGGCGCCCAGCTTGGCCAGCGCGTCGACCGACTCGCGGAACGCCGCCATCACGCCCGGCTCGGCGCCCTCGCCGGTGAACTCCGTGACCACGCCCAGCTTCACGCCGGTCAGGTCGCCGGTCGCGCCGAGCCGCGCGGCGGCCACCACGTCGGGCACCGGCTGCGGGATGGAGGTGGAGTCGCGCGGGTCGTGGCCGCCGATCGCCGCGTGCAGCAGCGCCGCGTCCAGCACCGTACGCGCGCACGGGCCCGGGGTGTCCAGCGAGGAGGAGAACGCCACCAGGCCGTACCGGGAGGTGCCGCCGTAGGTGGGCTTCGCCCCGACGGTGCCGGTGACCGCGCCCGGCTGGCGGATCGAGCCGCCGGTGTCCGAGCCGATCGCCAGCGGCGCCTCGTACGCCGCGATGGCGGCGGCGCTGCCGCCACCGGAGCCGCCCGGGATGCGGCCGAGGTCCCACGGGTTGTGGCTCGGGCCGTACGCC
Source organism: Micromonospora sp. CA-111912 (assembly GCF_050948415.1). Lineage (NCBI taxonomy): Bacteria > Bacillati > Actinomycetota > Actinomycetes > Micromonosporales > Micromonosporaceae > Micromonospora > Micromonospora sp. CA-111912. The sequence continues at coordinate 1,470,184 of NZ_CP192007.1, read as the reverse complement.
GAGTATTCCGTGGAGGAGCCCATGGCGAACTCGTCCATGTTCGTCTTGCCGAGCATCACCGTGCCGGCCGCCCGCAGCCGCTGCACGATCGTCGCGTCGTACGGCGGGCGCCAGCCCTCGAGGATCTTCGACCCGACGGTGGTCGGCACGCCCTTGGTGGTGAGCACGTCCTTCACGGCCACCGGGACGCCGGCCAGCGGGCCCAGCTCCTCCCCGGCCGCCCGGCGCTCGTCGACCGCGCGGGCGGCGGCGAGCGCGCCCTCGGTGTCGACGTGCAGGAAGGCGTGCACCCGGCCCTCGACGGCGGCGATCCGGTCCAGGTGGGCCCGGGTCACCTCGACGGCCGAGGTCTCCCCGCCGGCGACGAGACCGGCGATCTCGACGGCGGTCAGCTTGGTCAGATCAGTCACGACGCCACATCCTCGTCCAGGATCCGCGGGACGCGGAACCGCTGTTCCTCCGCGTCGGGCGCGCCCGACAGGGCCTCCGCCGGGGTCAGGCCCGGCACCACCACGTCCTCGCGCAGCACGTTCGTCAGCGGTACGGAGTGGGAGGTCGGCGGGATGTCCGCCGCGGCGACCTCGCCGACCTGGGCGACCGCCTGGAGGATCGTGTCGAGCTGGCCGGCGAAGGTGTCGAGCTCCTCCTCCGTGACGGCGAGCCGCGACAGTCGCGCCAGGTGCGCGACCTCCTCGCGGGAGATGGCGGCCATCAGTGCCCCCTTCGTGGCTGTCGTGCTGGTTTCTGGCGGTGGCCCGCCGCACGTCGGGATGACGATGACGTGCGGTGACCGGAGCGAGTCTATTGTCCAGCACCGGCCCGGCGTCCCCGACTCCCCCTCCGGCCATGCGGTGCCCCCGACGTCCCGGCTTCCCCTCCGGCCCCGCGGCGCCCAGACGCCGTCGGGTCAGCGGGCGCGCGGGGGCCGGCTCTCCGCCTCCCGCGCGGCCGGCCGCAGCGGCCGGTACCGGGCGAGCCACGCGGCCAACTCCTCGGCCGGCATCGGCCGGGCGTAGAACCAGCCCTGCGCCACGTCGCAGCCGGCGGCGTGCAGCAGCCGCCAGGTCCGCTCGTCCTCCACCCCCTCCGCGACGACCCGCAGCCCGAGCGCCCCGGCCAGCTCGATCATCGACCGGACGATGGCGGCGTCGTCCGCGTCGTCGGCCATCCCGAGCACGAACGACCGGTCCACCTTCACCTCGGACAGCGGCAACCGGCGCAGGTGCTGCATCGACGAGTAGCCGGTGCCGAAGTCGTCCAGCGCGATGGCCACCCCGATGGAGTGCAACCGGGAGATGGTGGCCAGCACCCGGCGCGGGTCGGCCATCAGCGCGCCCTCGGTGATCTCCAGTTGCAGCCGCTCCGGCCGGACGCCGAAGCGGGCCAGCCGGTCGGCGATCTGGTCGGCGATCTCGCCGGTGTGCAGGTCCCGGACGCTGACGTTGAGCGCCGCCCGCAGGCTGATCCCGGCCGCCGACCACTTCGCCAGCTGTTCCACCACGTCGTCGACCACCCGGCGGGTGAGCAGCCGCATCACCGCGCTCTGCTCGGCGACCCGGATCAGCTCCTCCGGGTCGACCATTCCCCGGCGCGGATGCCGCCAGCGCAGCAGCGCCTCCACGCCCACCACCTCGCCGGTGGCGATGGCGACCTGCGGCTGGTAGTACATGGTGATCTCGCCGGGGTTGCCCGGCTCGTCGGGCCCCGGCCGCCGGCCGGTCGGCTCCGCGTACGCGACCCCGGCCCCCGGGCCGGTCCCGGGATCCGCCTCCGCCGCCCCGCCGCCGCCCGGTTCGGCCGGCTGCTCCGGCCCGGTGTCGCCCGGCTGCTCCAGCCCGGCGCCGGTGGCGGCGGCCCGCCGGCGGATGGGGTCGGCGGCGGTGACGATCCGCTGGATCAGCTCGTCGGGGTGGGCCGGCCCCGAGCGCTCCCGGTTCCGGCGGACGCCCCAGCGGGCCGACCCGCCGGTCGAGCGCCCCGCGCCACCGCGGCCGGCGACCGCCGGGGCGAGGGCGGCGGGCAGGGCAGCGCCGTCCCCGCCGCGCACCCCGGCCGCCCCCCGACCGTCGTCCCGCCCCGCCGGCCCCCGACCGTCGTCCCGCCCCGCCGGCCCCCGACCGTCGTCCCGGCCCGCCGGCCCCGCTTCGAGTACGCGCCGCAGGTCGGCCAGCAGACCCAGCCGCTCGGCGGAGTTGTGGTCGGACTCGGCGGCGTACACGGCGACGGTGTCGCTGCGCTGCTTGGCGTCGTACATCGCCACGTCGGCGTGGCGCATCAGGGTGGCGAAGTCCTCCCCGTGCTCGGGGTAGAGCGCGATGCCGATGGAGCCGCCGACGTCCAGCGGCAGCCCGTCCAGCGCCACCGGCTCGGCGAGAGCACCCACCAGCCGCTCGGCGGTCTCCCGGGCGGCGTCCACGCCGGTCAGGCCGGTGCTGACGATGGCGAACTCGTCCCCGCCGAGGCGGGCGAGCAGGTCCCGCTCCCCCACCGCGCCGGCCAGCCGGGCACTCACCTCGACCAGCAGCCGGTCGCCCACGGCGTGACCGAGCGCGTCGTTGACGTTCTTGAACCGGTCCAGGTCGATCAGCAGCAGCGCCAGGTGGGCGTCCGGCTCGCCCCGGGCGGCGCGCTCGGCGTGCAGGTGGACCTGCTCGGCCACCTCCGCGAGCAGCGCCTTGCGGTTGGGCAGGCCGGTGAGCGGGTCGAGCGCGCCCAGCTGCTCCTGCTCGGCGGCGAGGTGGGCCATCCGGTACACCGCGAACAGCGGCACCAGCACCAACGGAATCAGCGCGGCGCTGGCCCGGGCTGCCGTCACCAGCACGGGGGCGAGCAGCAGCAACGAACCGGTGGAGATCAGCTCGTACCCAAGGCCCGAGCGGAACCCGGGCCACCAGCGGCCACCGAAACGCCACCGGATGGCGGTGCTGACCAGACCGTAGTTGGCCACGAACCAGGCCGCCGCCGCCCCGCCGACGGCCAGCACGTCGCTCCAGCCCAGGTGCCCGCCCTCGAAGATCCCGCCCGGCCCCAGGCCCGTGACCGCCGCAGCGGCGGCCAGCGCGCAGGCGTACTGGGCCGCGTTGAAGCCGGACCGCCAGGCGGCGTACCCCATCCGCCAACCGGAGACGACCACCGCGACCGTCTGCACCGCCACGGCCGGACCGAGCCCCCAGCCGAGCAGGATGGCGAAGGTGAAGCAAGTGGACGGGAATACCGCCGAGGACTGCCGGCGCCCCGGGGGCACGAACGGCCGCGCGTCGCAGACCACGGCGAGGGCCGCCATCGTCCAGAACGCCACCGGTAGCCCGGCTAGCCGGCCCGGCAGCTCGATCAGTGGCCCGGCCGAGACCAGCAGCGCCAGCACCGCGACGGCGGCGACGAAGCCGTAGAAGGGCGTAACCCGTCCCGGCGGGACGGAGTTTCGCGGATCTGCGGTCTCCATCGCACCTCCGGGCAGCGGCCACGGCGGGCCCTGCGCCCGTCGTGCCCCCATGAAACGCCCTGAGTGCCGCTTTTTCCGAGACGACAGCCACGAATCGGTCGTAGTCGTAATTAAGTTGGTATACGCGACCAGGTGGGGTCAAGATTCACGACCCGCCCCCGCGGGCCCTCCGGCCGGGTCACCCGGGCCGGTGACGGCCGGGGCGCTCGGCGGCGGCGGCCGGGTCACTCGCCGACGCGGGCCACCTCACGGGCCGCGTCCGGGCCCTGGTCGAGCAGGACCCGGAAGCCCTCCTCGTCCAACACCGGCACCTTCAGGCTGACCGCCTTGTCGGCCTTGGAGCCGGGGTTGTCCCCGACCACGACGAAGCCGGTCTTCTTGGAGACCGAGCCGGTGACCTTGCCGCCCCGGATCTGGATCGCCTCGGCGGCCTGGTCGCGGGAGAACCCGGCCAGGGTGCCGGTCACCACGACGGTGAGCCCCTCCAGCGGGCGTGGCCCCTCGTCGACGGCCTCCTCGGCCATCCGTACGCCCGCCTCGGCCCATTTGCGGACCACCTCGCGGTGCCAGTCGACGGCGAACCACTCCTTGATGCTGGCCGCGATCGTCGGGCCGACGCCGTCGACCGAGGACAGTTCCTCCTCGCCGGCCGCCTCGATGGCCGCCATCGAGCGGAAGTGCCGGGCGAGGGCCTGTGCCGCCGTCGGGCCCACGTGCCGGATCGAGAGCGCCACCAGCACCCGCCACAGGTCGCGCTCCCGGGCCACGGCAAGGTTGTCGATCAGCTTCACGGCGTTGCTGCCGAGGCTGCCGTCCTTGTTGACGAAGAACGGCGACCGGGCCAGCTTCTCGGCGTCGAGGGAGAACAGGTCACCCTCGTCGGCGATGACCTGCGCGTCCAGCAGCGCCGCCGCGCCCTTGTAGCCGAGCACCTCGATGTCGAACGCGCCCCGGCCGGCCAGGTGGAAGACCCGCTCGCGCAACTGCGCGGGGCAGCCACGGCTGTTCGGGCAGCGGATGTCGACGTCCGCCTCCTTCTCCGGCCGCAGCGGGGTGCCGCAGGCCGGACAGGTGGTCGGCATGACGAACGGCCGGGCGTCGGCGGGACGCAGGTCGACCACCGGGCCGAGCACCTCGGGGATCACGTCGCCCGCCTTGCGGATCACCACCGTGTCGCCGATCAGCACACCCTTGCGCTCCACCTCCTGCGCGTTGTGCAGGGTGGCCAGGGCCACCGTCGAGCCGGCCACCAGGACCGGTGCCAGGACGGCGAACGGGGTGACCCGGCCCGTGCGGCCGACGTTGACGTCGATGTCGAGCAGCTTGGTGTTGACCTCCTCCGGCGGGTACTTGAAGGCGATCGCCCAGCGCGGGGCCCGGCTGGTGGAGCCGAGCCGGCCCTGGATGGAGACCGGGTCCACCTTGACCACCACGCCGTCGATCTCGTGCTCGACGTCGTGCCGGTGCTCGGCGTAGTACGCGATGAACTCCGCGACCCCGGCCAGGTCGGGCACCACCCGCCAGCGGTCGCTGGTCGGCAGCCCCCACGCCCGCAGCGCCGCGTACGACTCGGACTGGGCGGTCGGGGCGAAGCCGCGCCGGGCACCGACGCCGTGCACCACCAGCCGCAGCGGCCGGGACGCGGTGATCCGCGGGTCCTTCTGGCGCAGGCTGCCGGCGGCGGCGTTGCGCGGGTTGGCGAACGGGGCCTTGCCCTGCTCCACCAGGCTGGCGTTGAGGTCGGCGAAGCCGGCGATCGGGAAGTAGATCTCGCCGCGCACCTCGATGAACTCGGGCACCTCGGGGAACTCGGCCGACGAGGTCAGCCGGGCCGGCACGTCCCGGATGCTGCGGACGTTGGCGGTGACGTCCTCGCCGGTGCGCCCGTCGCCCCGGGTGGCCGCGCGCACCAGCCGGCCCTGCTCGTAGGTCAGGTTGATCGCCAGCCCGTCGACTTTGAGCTCGCACAGGTAGGAGACCGTGCCGCCGGCGTCCCGCTCGACCCGCTCGGCCCAGGCCGCCAACTCCTCGTCGGCGAAGGCGTTGTCCAGGGAGAGCATCCGCTCGGCGTGGGCGACCGGGGTGAAGTCGGTGGAGAAGGTGCCGCCGACCCGCTGGGTCGGGGAGTCCGGGGTGCGCAGGGCCGGGAACTCGGCCTCCAGCGCCTCCAGCTCGCGTAGCTGCCGGTCGAACTCGGCGTCGGTGACGATCGGGGAGTCCAGGACGTAGTAGCGGTACTGGTGATCGGTCAACTCCTGGCTGAGAGTGGAATGCCGCTCCCGCGCCTCGGGGGTCGGCTCGGCCCCGGCCGCCGCCTCCTGCGCCGGGGTGACCTGCTGCGCAACCGCACCCTCAGCACCGTCCGGCGCGGCCGGACCCGCCGCCGACGCCGGATCGTCCCCGGACGCCCTGCCGCTCCCCGACGCCCCGCCGCTCTCGGACATCCCGCCGCTCCCCGACACCTTGCCGCTCTCGGACATCCCGCCGCTTTCCGACACCTTGCCGCCACCGGACACGTCGTGCGACCTCCCGTGATCAAGCTACCCCCGCACCGTATCGGTCGGGTGTGACAATCCGCCGGGCCGCCCGCCGCGCCCGGCGGGCCGTCACCCCGCCGACGTGCGAGGATCGCCGCACGTCGGCAGGCCCGGGCCGACGCCGGACAGCGGGAGGCACGGATGACGGACTGGCTGCTCTGGGCACTGGCGATCGTGCTGGCCGTCGCGGCGGGCTGGGCGTGGAGCGAGTGGCGCCGACGCAACGCCGGGACCGAGCGCGCCCGGCGGGACCGGGCCCGACCGCAGCGGGACCGGCCGCGCCCCGGATCCACCGCCACCCGTCCCGGCCGGGGCGCCGGCACGCGGGCCCCGGGCCGACCGGCCGCCCCACCCCGGCCGCGCGCCGCCGAGCGAGGCACCGCCCCCGCCGGTACGCCCCGACCCGGCGAGGTCTGGTGGGCCGAGGTCCCGTACGCCGACGGCACCGGCTCGAAGGTCCGCCCCTGCGTGGTGCTGCGGGCCGACGACCGGGACGCCGACGTGCTCAAGGTCACCAGCCAGGACAAGTCCGACCGGGACGATCACGTCCGCATGCCCACCCGCGACTGGGACCCCGGCGCCGACCACGACAGCTACCTCGACATCAGCGAACCCATCCGGATCGCCACCTCGGTTTTCCGGGACAACGCGGGCAGGTGCGACCCCACCCTCTGGCGCCAGCTCCGCACCCTCCCCCACCTCCCCACCCCCTAACCCCAGAGAGCAAGAGGTTCGCGTCGGCGGCGGGGTGGCCTGGCGTGACGCAAACCTCTTGGTCAACGGGCTGGTCAGGTGGGCGGGGGTCAGTCGTGGGGGGTGGCGAGGGTGGTTAGTTGGTCGGCGTACTCGATGCGGGTGGACCAGTCGCGCGGCCAGGCGGACAGTCCGTGGGCGGCGCCGACGAAGGCGCCGGCCAGGGCCGCGATGGAGTCGGAGTCGCCGGCGGTGGTCGCACCCCGGGCCAGCGCGCCGACCGGGTCGTCGGCGTGCCACAGCGCGCAGAGCAACGCCGTCGCCAGCGCCTCCTCGGCCACCCACCCCTCACCGGTACGCCGGCACGGGTCGCCGCCGTCGTCGGGGCGGGTGAGCGTCGTGGTCAGCCGGCCCAGGGCGGCCAGGCACTCGTCCCAGCCGCGGGCGATGAACTCCTCCGGGGAGTCCACCCCCGGGCGCTGCCACAGGTCGCCGAGCCAGTCCGCCCGGTAGACCCGACGCTGCTCGCGGGCCCGCTCGGCGAGCAGCACCGGCAACTCGGCCAGGGCGACGCCGTCGCGCAGCAGCCGGACCGCGTAGGCGGTCAGCTCACTGGCGGCCAGCCCGGTGGGGTGGCCGTGGGTCAGCCCGGCCTGGAGCTGGGCGAGGCCGGCCAGGGTGTCCAGGTCGACGGGGAGCAGCCCGACGGGGGTGACCCGCATGTTGGCGCCGCAGCCCTTCGAGCCGGCGACGGTCGCCTCCTGCCAGCGCACCCCCCGGGACAGCTCGGCGCAGGCCCGCAGGCAGGTCATCCCCGGGGCGCGGTTGTTGTCCGGGCTGACCGCCCAGGCCAGGAAGCGCTCCCGCAGCAGCGGCTCGACCGCCTCCGGGGTGAACGCTGGAGCGTCGTGCAGCGCCCAGCCCACCGCGAGCGCCATCTGGGTGTCGTCGGTGACCAGCGCCGGGTCGCCCTCCAACTCGCGAGGGCCGGACGGGCCGTACCGGCGGTGGATCTCGGCGACGGTCAGGAACTCGGTCGGCCGGCCCAGCGCGTCACCGTAGGCGAGGCCGAAGAGCGAGCCGGAGGCCCGCCGGAGCGAGGTGTCAATCACCCCCGTGATCATGCCCGGCGGCAGCAAGCCGCGCCACGGGAGCGCGGGTCAGTCCCAACACAGGCAGAACGGGTGGCCGGCCGGGTCGGCGTAGACCCGGAAACCCTCGCCCTCGCCGGGCAGCCGCCGCGCGCCCAGGGCCAGCGCCGCCTTCTCGGCGGCCTCGATGTCGGAGACGGTGACATCGAGGTGGAACTGCTGGGGCCGCTCCGGGTCCGGCCAGGCCGGCGGGCGCAGGTCGGGCGCCTGCTGGAAGGCGAGCCGAGGATGGCGGCCGACCGGGCCGCCGAGCACCACCCACTCGTCGCCCTCGGAGTCCTCCTCCGCCACCGGCAGGCCCAGCAGCTCGGCGTAGAACGCCGCGAGGGCGCGGGGATCCGGGCAGTCGATCACCGTGGAACGCAGTTGTCCAACCATGGGGCCATCTTGCCCACCGGGTCCGACCGGAAACCTCAGTCCTCGGCGAGTCGCCGGCCCGCGTCCCGGCACGCCGCGAGCACCGCCCGGACGTACTGCGGGCTGGCTCCGGCGAGGCCGCAGGCCGGGGTGACCACCACCTGCTCGGCGAGGCGACGGCGCGGGAAGCCGAGGCGGTCCCAGAGTTGACGTACCCGGTCGGCGACCTGAGCGGAGGTCGGCGCGCCACCGGCCGGCGGCGGGGTGGCCGGGGCGGCGCCGGCCAGCAGCCCGAGCCCGGCGTCGATCGCCTCGCCGAGCGGGTCCAGGTCCCGCACCAGGCTCAGGTCCAGCGCGACCGCGGCAGCGCCGGCCGAGCGGAACAGCTCCAGCGGGACGTCCGGCGCGCAACAGTGCACCACGACCGGGACCCCGACCGCCTCGACCACCGTGCGCAGCAGGTCCGCCGCGTCGGGCTGCGCCACCGGGCGGTACGTGCCGAGACCGCTCTCCGTGGGCACCCGCCCAGCCAGGACGGCAGGCAGGGACGGCTCGTCGAGCTGGAGCAGCACCGTGGCCCGGGGCAGCCGGCGGGCCACCGCCGCCACGTGCGCGCGCAGCCCTTCGGCGAGCGACCCGGTGAGGTCCCGCACCGCGCCCGGGTCGCGCAGCATCCGCCCACCGATCGGCAGATCGAGCGAGGCGGCCAGGGTGTACGGGCCGGCCGCCTGCACCTTGACCGTCCCCGCGTACGCCTCGGCCTGCTCGGCGAGCTGGTCGAGGTCGCGTTCCATCAGGTCCCGGGCCCGGCGCAGGTCCCGGCCCGGCCGGGGGGCGACCCGCCATCGGCCCGCGTACAACTCGACCGGCAGCTCGACCAGCAGGCCTCCGGTGCGGCCGATCAGGTCCGCGCCCGGGCCGCGCTCGGGCAGCTCGGGCAGGTGGGGCAGCGCGGGCAGCTCCCCGAGGACGACCCGCTGCGCCTCGGCGACGTCGGTGCCGGGCAGCGAGCCGATACCGGTCGCCGCGCCGGCCGGCCAGGGCCACGCAAGATCTGTCACGGGCGAAGGGTATACGGATCAGGCGGTGATGGTGGCGGAGCCGAGCACCACGTCGCCGGCCGGGTCCGGCCGGTACGCCACCACGGCCTGGCCCGCGGCGACCCCGCGCACCGGACGGCCCAGCTCGGCGCGCAGCGTGTCCCCGATCAGCTCGACGGTGGCCGGCACCACGTCACCGTGGGCGCGCAACTGCACCTCGCACCCGACCGGCCCGGCCGGCCGCCCCCCACCGGTCCAGACCGGACGCTCGGCGCGCACCGAGAAGACCTCGAGCGCCTCGGCCGGCCCCACGGTGACGGTGTTGGTCTTCGGTGTGATCGAGAGCACGTAACGCGGTCGTCCGTCCGGGGCGGGCCGGTCCAGGTGCAGGCCGCGCCGCTGCCCCACCGTGTACGCGTAGGCGCCGGTGTGGCTGCCGACCACCGCGCCGGTGAGCGCGTCGACCACGTCGCCCGACGCCTCGCCGAGTCGTCCGGCCAGGAAGCCCCTGGTGTCGCCATCGGCGATGAAGCAGATGTCGTGCGAGTCGGGCTTGTCGGCCACGGCCAGCCCGCGGCGGGCCGCCTCCTCGCGGACCTGCGCCTTCGTCGAGTCGCCGAGCGGGAAGACCGACCGGTCGAGCTGGGCACGGGTCAGCACCGCCAGCACGTACGACTGGTCCTTGGCGAGGTCGACGCTGCGGCGCAGCAGGCCGTCCGGGCCGAGCCGGGCGTGGTGGCCGGTGACGACGGCGTCGAAGCCCAGGGCCACGGCCCGGTCCAGCACCGCCGCGAACTTGATCTTCTCGTTGCAGCGCAGGCAGGGGTTCGGGGTACGACCGGCCGCGTACTCGGCGACGAAGTCGTCTACCACCTCTTCGTGGAACCGGTCGGCCATGTCCCACACGTAGAACGGGATGCCGATCACGTCGGCGGCCCGCCGGGCATCCCGGGAGTCCTCCAGCGTGCAGCACCCCCGCGCCCCGGTGCGGTACGTCTGCGGATTGCGGGCGAGCGCCAGGTGCACGCCAGTCACGTCGTGCCCGGCCTCCACGGCCCGCGCCGCCGCCACGGCGGAGTCCACCCCGCCCGACATGGCCGCAAGAACCCTCACCCCGTCACGCTCCCTTCCCCACCCGAGCGTACCGGCCCCGTCCTGTCGCCCCGTCGATCATGGAACGGTGCCGGGGGCGGAACGCGCACGGCACCGAACCGGGCCCACGAGTCCATCTGGTCGGCGGGGGTGAGGGCTAGCGGGGGGTGCGGAGGGCGGCGGCGCGGCGGGCGCGGTCGACTGCGGCCGGGAGGGCCGTCACCAGGGCGTCGATCTCTGCCTGGGTGCTGGTGTGGCCGAGGGTGAAGCGGAGCGAGGAACGGGCGCGGTCGTCATCGGCGCCCATCGCGATCAGCACGTGCGAGGGCTGGGCCACCCCGGCCGAGCAGGCCGAGCCCGTGGAACAGGCGATGCCCTGGGCGTCGAGCAGCAGGAGCAGGGCGTCGCCCTCGCAGCCCGGGAAGGAGAAGTGCGCGTTGCCCGGGAGCCGGTCGGCGGGGTCGCCGTTGAAGACCACCTCGGGGACGGCGTGCCGGACCCGCTCCACCAGGTCGTCGCGGAGGACGGCCACCCGGGCCGCGTACTCCTGCTGGCCCTTCACGGCCGCCTCCACCGCGACCGCGAAGGCGACGATGCCGGCGGTGTCCAGCGTCCCGGAGCGGACGTCGCGCTCCTGCCCGCCGCCGTGCAGCAGCGGGGTGGCCGCGACATCCCGGGCGAGCACCAGCGCGCCGACGCCCGCAGGGCCGCCCAGCTTGTGCCCGGTGACGGTGAGCGCTGAGACGCCGCTGGCGGCGAAGTCGACCGGCACCTGGCCGACGGCCTGGATCGCGTCGGTGTGGAACGGCACGCCGTGCTCGGCGGCGACGGCGGCCAGCGCGGCGACCGGCTGGATGGTGCCCACCTCGTTGTTGGCCCACATGGCGGTGACCAGGGCCACGTCGTCGCCGTGCGCGGCCAACTCGGCGCGCAGCGTCTCCGGGGCGAGCCGACCGGCGGCGTCCACCGGCAGCCATCCCACCTCGGCCGCCTCGTGGTCGACCAGCCAGTCGACCGCGTCGAGCACGGCGTGGTGCTCGACGGCGCTGGAGATCAGCCGCCGCCGGCCCGGGGACGCGGACCGGCGGGCCCAGAAGATGCCCTTGACCGCGAGGTTGTCGCTCTCCGTGCCGCCGCCGGTGAAGATGACCTCGGACGGGCGGGCGCCCAGCGCGGCGGCCACCCGCTCGCGGGACTCCTCCACCCAGCGCCGGGCGCGTCGGCCGGCCGCGTGCAGCGACGACGCGTTGCCGACCTCGCGGGCAGCGGCCAGGTACGCCTCCAGTGCCTCGTCGAGCATCGGAGTCGTCGCGGCGTGATCCAGGTATGCCATCGCCGTTCAGCCTACTGACCGGGGCACCGGCAACCCGAAGCCGGAGGGCACCCTCGCCCACCTCCGGGGAGACCACCGTGGCGCGGCCGAATGGCGAGAGCAGAACCCCCGCACCCCACCTGGCGATTCCCCCGACCGTTCCGGGGTACTACAAGGTCTCAGGCATCGACCCGACACCCCGCCCACTCCGGCGACAGCCGGTCGAGGGGCACCTCGACGGGCTGGTCGGCGGGCCGGCTCAGCTCCCCGACCCGCCGATCAGCCCCCTCCCCCACCCCCGCCCTCCGAACGCGGCAAATACGGGAAAGAGTGGCCGTCCCACGTGGGACGGCCACTCTTTCCGGGTATCTGCGGGCAGCCCCAGGGGGCCTCGTTCACTTGCGCTTGCGGATCTCCTCGGCGGCCTGCGGGACGACCTTGAACAGGTCGCCGACGACGCCGAAGTCGGCCAGCTCGAAGATCGGGGCCTCGCCGTCCTTGTTCACGGCGACGATGGTCTTCGAGGTCTGCATGCCGGCCCGGTGCTGGATCGCCCCGGAGATGCCCAGCGCGACGTAGAGCTGCGGGGAGACGGTCTTGCCGGTCTGGCCCACCTGGAACTGGTGCGGGTAGAAGCCGGAGTCGACGGCCGCGCGGGACGCCCCGACGGCGCCGCCGAGCAGGTCGGCCAGCTCCTCGACCAGCTTGAAGTTGTCGGCGTTGCCGACGCCACGACCGCCGGAGACGACCACGCCGGCCTCGGTCAGCTCGGGGCGCGAGCCCTTCTGCTCGGCGACCCGGTCGACGACCTTGGCCAGCTTGTCGGTGTCGGTGACCGACACGGTGAGCTGCTCGACGGTCGGGGTGGCGGCGGCCGGCACCGGGGTGACCGAGTTCGGCCGGACGGTGACCAGCGGGAGGCCCTTGGTGACCTTGGACTTCACGATGGCCGAGCCGGCGAACGCGACCTGGGTGGCGGTGCCGTCGGCCGCGAGGCCGACCACGTCGGTCAGGATGCCGTTGTCCAGCTTGACGGCCAGCCGGGCGGCGATCTCCTTGCCCTCCTGGGCGGAGGCGAGCAGCACGGCCGCGGGCTGGACCCGCTTGACCAACTCGGCCAGCACGGTGGCCTTGGGGGCCACCAGGTAGCCGTCGATCTCCTCACCCTCTGCGGCGTAGATCTTCTCCGCGCCGTACTCGCCCAGCTTGGCGCTCAGCGCCTCGGCGGCGCCGGGGCCACCGAGCACGACCGCGCTCGGCGTGCCCAGCTCGCGGGCGAGGGTGAGCATCTCCAGGGTGACCTTCTTGACGCCGAACTCCCGGGTGGCTTCGACGACGACGAGAACCTCAGACATGTCCAGACCCCTCACACGAACTTCTCGGTGGCGAGGAACTCGACCAGCTGCACGCCGCCGGAGCCCTCGTCGGTGACCTTCGCGCCGCCGGAGCGCGGTGGGCGCTTGGTGTGCCCCAGCACGGCGCTGGTCGCGCCGTCGAAGCCCACCTCGGCCGGGGCAACGCCGAGGTCACCCAGGGAGAGCGTCTGCACCGGCTTCTTCTTGGCGGCCATGATGCCCTTGAAGGACGGGTAGCGCGGCTCGTTGATGGTGTCCCAGACGGAGACGACGGCCGGGGTCGAGGCGGTTACCACCTCGTAGCCCTCCTCGGTCTGCCGCTCGACGGTCAGGGTGGCACCGTCGACGGTGAGCTTGCGCGCACCGGTCAGCGCGGCGACGCCGAGGCGCTCGGCGATCATGTGCGGCAGGACCTGGACCCGGCCGTCGGTCGACTCGGCGCCGCAGATCACCAGGTCGGCGCCCAGCTGACCGAGAGCGGCGGCGAGCACCTTCGAGGTGGCCACGGCGCAGGACCCGTGCAGGGCGTCGTCGACGACGTGCACGGCCTTGTCCGGCCCCATGGAGAGCGCCTTGCGGATCGACTCGGTCGCCCGGTCCGGACCCATGGTCAGGATGGTGACCTCGCCGCCGTGCGCCTCCTTGATCTTCAACGCCTCTTCGATGGCGTACTCGTCCATCTCGTTGATGACGTTGTTCGCCGAACCGCGGTCGACGGTGTTGTCGTCAGTGCGCAGGCTGCGGTCCGCGCCCGAATCGGGCACCTGCTTGACGAGTACGACGATGTTCATCGCGCTTCGACGACCCTCCTGTTGGTGTTGCGATTGCTCGCCCGGTCTCGGGCGCAGCCTCGCGCGTCCGTTGACGCCCGGTCAACAGCGGGCTGCTGTGCAGTTGCCCACGGCCCAATGTTACCCACAAGTAGCTTCGACCTCCGGGGGCCCCGGAGTGACACAGCTCACCGCACGCGACCCGGCCGGGTCGCGTGCGGCGGGGGTCAGGCCGGCTCGGCCAGCGCGGCCCTGATCTTGTCGATCGCCGCCGCCTCGGCCGGCACCACCCCCCGGTGCGCCCGGGCCACCCGGTCGGCGGCGGCGAGCACCAGCGACCGGTAGCCGGCCACGTCCTCCGGGGACTTCTCCCGCAGGATCTCCACCGCCCGGCCGAGCGCCGGCAGCACCACCGACTCGATCTCCAGGGCCGAGTCGCGGGGCAGCATCGGCAGCGGCCCGGTGGTGAGGGCCTCCTTCACCGGCCCGCCCGCCTGCGCCAACACCCCGGACGCGGCGAAGCTCTCCCGCAGCAGCGCGAGCACGCCCGGATCGGCGTTCGAGACCAGGAAGACCGCGCCGAACGCGCCGGTCTTCAGGGTGAGCCGCTCGTCGTCCGTCAGTCGCTGCCCCATGGTCACGGAGTGTAGATGTAGGGCGTGGTGGTGGTGACCGGGACGAGGCCGAGCCGCTCCAGGATCGGCCGGCTGTCGTCGGAGGCGTCCACCTGGAGCAGGGTGCGGTCGCGCTGGGCGGCCAACCGCGCCCGGTGTCCGACCAACGCCCGGTAGATGCCCCGGCGGCGCCAACCCTCCAGCGTCGAGCCGCCCCACAACGTCGCGAAGCCGGTGCCGGGGACGTAGCGCACCCAGCCGGCGCTGACCACGGTCTCCCCCGCCTCGGCGACCACCACCGTGATCGACTGCGGGTCGGCGGCGATCTCCCGCTCCAGCCCGTCGGCGAGGTGACCCCGGCTGTCGCCCCAGACCTCCTCCTCCATGACCACGATCCGGTCCAGGTCGGCGCGGGCGGTCACCTCACGCAGGCGTACCCCCTCGGGGACCACCGGGAGGGCTGCGGCCAGCGGCGCGACCGGGCCGATCACGACGGTCTCCCGCTCCTCCGGGACGAACCCGGCGGCCCGCAACCGGTCGGGCAGGTCGGCCGGCTCGTCGTGGCCGTGCAGCTTCCACTCCACCTGCTCGCCCCGGGCCCGGAAGAACTCCACCTGCCGAGCGATCAGCTCGTCCAGCGCCGCCCCGGTCAGGCCGCCCAGGTCCCGGTAGCTGAGGAAACCCGCGTGGTCCAGGCCGAGAATGCGGGACAGCGGCCCGTCCCGCTCCACGGTCACCCCGGCCGGGAGCGGGTCCGGCACCCATGCCTTCAGCTGGTTGTCGTACGCCTCACGCAGCGTCATCGCATCAAGATCGGTCACCGGTCCAGGCTATGCCGGGGGCAAAGCGGATAATCGGCTTCGTGTGGGAGACGGTGCGACGGTGGTTCGACCCGCGGGAGCTGCGGTCGGTGGGCAGCACGCCCGACTACCGGTTCTCCCTGGCCAACGAGCGGACGTTCCTGGCCTGGCTGCGCACCGGGCTGGCGCTAGTCGCCGGCGGGCTGGCCGCGGCCCAGTTCCTGCCGCCGCTGCCGCTGGCGCACCTGCGCGAGGCGATCGCCGTCGCGCTGCTGCTGCTCGGCGGGACGGTGGCGGTGCGGGCCGTGGACCACTGGGCCCGCACCGAGCGGGCCATCCGGCTCGGCGAGGAGCTACCGGCGTCCCGCTTCCCCGCCGTCCTCGCCCTCGCCGTGGGGCTGGGCGCGCTGCTGCTGGTGGTGGCCGTGCTCGTCCGGGCGGTCGGCGGCCAGTGACCGGGGACCCGGGGCTGCAACCCGAACGGACCCGGCTGGCCTGGCGGCGCACCCTGCTCGCGCTCACCGTCGTCACCGTGCTGACCGTCCGGTTGGCCCTCACCGGGGACGCGACCGGGGCGGTGCTGGCCGGCGTGGCGATCGCCGGCTGGGCGGCGGCGCTGGTCCTCTGCTGGGGGCGGGCCGTCGGCTCGGGCCCGATGCGCGGCACATCGCGGACCATGCCCGTGGTCGCCCTGGCCGCCCTCGGGCAGGCCGCGGTGGGTGTGCTGCTGACGGTGCGCGGACTGTGGTGATCGGGCGAAGGTGCGCCATGATAGGGGGATGGCCAGGCTGTACGTCCTACTCTTCCTGATCCAGATCGTCCTCGCGGTCTGCGCGCTGATCAGCTGTCTCTCGGCCGAGGAGGGCCAGGTCCGCGGCCTGCCCCGGATCGCCTGGGTGCTGGTCATCCTGATCTTCCCGCTGGTCGGCTCGATCGCCTGGTTCGTCGCGGGACGGGAGCCCGCCGCGGGCCGGCCCCGGGCGGCCGGGCCGCTCGGCCGCGCTCCGGCCGAGCGCCGCCGGCCCGTCGCCCCGGACGACGACCCGGAGTTCCTCAGCTCCCTCGCCGAGCACTCCCGCGAGCAGGACCAGGAGCTGTTCCGCCGCTGGGAGGACGACCTGCGCCGGCGCGAGGACGACCTGCGCCGCAAGGAGGGCGACCCGCCCCGGGAGGACGACCGGCCGGGGGCCTGACGCGGCGGCGAGCCCGGTCAGACTGCCGGCTGGAGCCGGTCCGCGAGCTGGTGCGGGTCACACTCGACGCCTGAGCGCCCGAACCGCCAGGGGCGCGAAGACGGCGGCGAGGGCGACGGCCCAGAGCATCGACTGGACGACCGGGGCGGCCACCGGGCCACCGACCAGCAGTCCGCGCAGGGCGTCGGCCAGGATGGTCACCGGGTTGACCTCGACCCAGTGCTGGAGCCAGCTCGGCATCCGGTCGGTCGGGACGAAGACGTTGCTGGTGAAGGTGAGCGGGAAGATCACCATGAAGCCGAAGATCTGCACCTTCTCGGGCTCGCTGACCAGCACCCCGACCAGCACCGAGATCCACGCGGCGGCCAGCGAGAAACCGAGCAGCAGGACGAACGCCCCGAGCAGCCCGAACACCCCGTTGCCCAGCCGGAAGCCGAGGATCGCGCCGACGCCGATCAGCAGCGACACCGACCAGGCCTGCTTCACCGTGTCGGCGAGGATCCGCCCGGCCAACGGCGACCAACGGGCGATCGGCAGGGCGCGCAGCCGGTCGAACACGCCCTTGGTGAGGTCGTTGTTCAGCCCGAACCCGGTGGTCATGGTGGCGAAGAGGGCGTTCTGCACGATGATGCCGGGCAGCGCGAACGTCAGGTACTCCCCCGGCGAGCCGGAGATGGCCGTGCCGAAGACGTACGTGAACAGCAGCACGAACATCACCGGCTGGATGCTCAGGTCGAGCAGCTCCATCGGGTTGTGCTTGATCTGCACCAGGCTGCGCCAGGCCAGGGTGAGGGTGTGCCGCAGCCCGGCGGACACGCCGAGCCGTCGGGCCGGGGCCAGCGGGGCGGTGACGGTGGCGGCGGTCATGCCGGCGTCCTTTCCAGGTCGGCCCCGGCCGGGGCGTCGGACTCGGCGCGGTGGCCGGTGAGGGAGAGGAAGACCTCGTCGAGGCTGGAGCCGCGCAGGGCCAGCTCAGCCACCGGAACCTCGGCGGCGTCGAGGCGGCGGACCACGGCGGGCAGCACCGCCGGGTCGTTCACCGGGACGGTGACGGTGGTGTGGGCGACCTCCGGGGTGACGGCGGCCACCTCGCCGGCGATGGACACCACGGTCGCCAGGTCGGTCGGGTCCACCGGGCGGACCGTGAGCACCTGGCCGCCGGTCTTGGCCTTCAGCTCCTCCGGCGTGCCCTGGGCGATCACCCGGCCATGGTCGACGACGGCGATCTCGCCGGCGAGCTGGTCGGCCTCCTCCAGGTACTGCGTGGTCAGCAGCACGGTCACCCCGTCGGTGACCAGTTCTCGGACCGTGTCCCACAGCTCGTTGCGGCTGCGCGGGTCCAGCCCGGTGGTCGGCTCGTCGAGGAAGAGCACCTGCGGCCGGCCGACGAGGCTGGCGGCCAGGTCCAGACGGCGGCGCATCCCGCCGGAGTAGGTCTTCGCCGCCCGGTCGGCGGCGTCGGTCAGCTGGAACCTGGCGAGCAGCTCACCCGCCCGGGCCCGGCCGTCGGCCCGACTCAGCCCGAGCAGCCGCCCGATCAGCAGCAGGTTCTCGGTGCCGGTGAGGGCCTCGTCGACCGAGGCGTACTGGCCGGTGAGGCCGATGAGCTGGCGGACCCGGTGGGCGTCGCGGCGGATGTCGTACCCGCCCACGGTGGCGTGGCCCTCGTCGGCGGCGAGCAGGGTGGCGAGCACCCGCACGATGGTGGTCTTGCCGGCCCCGTTGGGCCCGAGCAGCCCGAACACGGTCCCGGTGGGGACCGCGAGGTCGACTCCGGCGAGGGCCGTGGTGGCGCCGAAGCGCCGCACCAGACCCTCCGCCCGGATCGCGTACGTCATGGAAAGCTCCCGTCGTCTCGCTCGTCACGCCACATGGCCGACGGCACTGACAAACTGCCGAGGCGCGGCTGACGTTACGGCGACGGGCGCAGACAATCCGGTGATTCAGCCCTCGGCGGATCACGCCGAGGGCCGACGGCGGCCTCAGGCCAGGTTCGAGGAGCGGGGGTACGCATCGGCCGGATCGGTCAGGACGTTGACCAGGTACGGCACGCCGGAGGCGAAGGCGCGGTCCAGGGCCGGGGCGAGGTCGGCGGCCTTCTCCACCAGCTCCCCCGCGCCGCCGAGGGCCTCGACGACCTTGTCGTAGCGCAGCCCGGGCTGGAGGTCGGCGGCCACGTCGTAGCCGTACATGGCCCGCATCGGGTGCTTCTCCAGGCCCCAGATGCCGTTGTTGCCGACCACGATCACCACGGGGAGCCGCTGGCGGACCAGGGACTCCACGTCCATCAGCGAGAACCCGGCCGCGCCGTCGCCCATCAGCACGCAGACCTGCCGGTCCGGGTGGCTGACCCGGGCCCCCATGGCGTAGCCCATGCCGGTGCCGAGGCAGCCGTACGGGCCGGGGTCGAGCCAGGTGCCGGGCTGGGCGGGCTCCAGGTACTTCCCGGCGTACGAGACGAAGTCGCCCCCGTCGCCGATGGTGATGGCGTCCGGGGCGAGGACCCGGCGCAGCTCGCCGTAGACCCGGGCCGGTCGGATCGGGTCGGTCTCGGCGGCCATCTCCTCGCCGTCGCGGGCCTTCGCGGCGTCCTCGGCGACGCGCAGCTCGGCGATCCAGTCGGCGTGGTCGGCCCGGTCGCCGGGGTGGTCGGCGAACGCGGTGAGGACCAACCGCAGGTCGCCGGCGGGCGAGGCGGCCGGCTGGACGTGGGTGGCGCGCTGGCCGGGGGCGTCCACCACGTGCACGACCTGGGCGCCCCCGAAGTCGCCGAAGCCGAGCCGGAAGTCCAGCGGGGTGCCGACCACGACGACCACGTCGGCGCCGCGCAGGGCGACCCGGCGGGCCTTCGCGAAGGCGAGCGGGTGGGTCGGCGGCAGCGCGCCCCGGCCCATGCCGTTGGTGAAGACGGGCACCTGCAACGCCTCGGCGGCGGCCCGCAGTGCGTCGACGGCGCCCCCGGCGTACACGTCGGAGCCGGCGATGATCACCGGACGGCGGGCGGCGGCGATCAGTGCGGCGGCCCTCGCCACCTCCTCCGGGTCGGCCTCGACCGGGGCGGGCGGGGCCGCCTCGGGCAGTTCGGCGTCGCCGACGGAGAAGACCGCCTCCAGGGGGACGTCCAGGAAGACCGGGCCCCGGTGCGGGGTGAGCGCGGTCGTCAGCGCGGCGCTGACCGCGCGCGGGATGTCGTCGGCGCTGAACACCGTCTCGGCGTGCTTGGTGACCGGGGCGACCAGTGGCAGGTGGTCCATCTCCTGGAGGCTGCCGGAGCCCCAGCGGAACTGCGGGGCCCGACCCCCGAGCACCAGCACCGGCGACGCGTTGAAGAACGCGCTGGTCAGCCCGGAGATGCCGTTGGTGACGCCGGGGCCGGCGGTGAGCACGGCGAGGCCGGGGCGGCGGTTGAGCTTGGCCACCGCCTCGGCCGCGAAGACCGCCGACTGCTCGTGCCGGACGTCGTAGAGCGGGAATCCGGCCTTGTGGGCCGCGTCGTAGAGCGGGAAGACGTGCCCGCCGGAGAGGGTGAACATCTCCCGTACGCCGTGCGCGCGCAGCGCCGCGAGCGCCAGTTCCCCGCCGTGACCTTCGACCCGCTCCGTCATCGCCGTTCCCCTCGTCCGTGGCCGGAGTCACACGCTACTGGCCGGTAGGCGGAATGTGAACCGCCCTCGGGTCAGCGCCCGGTGAAGTCCGGCTTGCGCTTCTCGACGAAGGCGGCCATCCCCTCGCGCCGGTCGTCGGTGGCGAACAGCGCCGCGAAGAGCTGACTCTCCCAGGCCAGGCCGGAGGTGAGATCCATGTCCAGGCCGCCGTCGACCGCGAGCTTCGCCGCCCGCAGCGCCTGCACCGGACCCTTCAGGTACGGCTTCACCAACTCGACGGCGGCGGAGTACACCTCGGCGGCCGGGACCACCCGGTCGGCCAGGCCGATCCGCAGCGCCTCCTGGGCGTCCACCATCCGGCCCGACATGATCAGGTCCTTGGCCCGGGCCGGGCCGACGAGACGGGCCAGCCGCTGGGTGCCGCCCGCGCCGGGGATGACACCGAGCTTGATCTCCGGCTGGCCGAGCTTGGCGTCCTCGGCCACCACCCGCCAGTCGCAGGCCAGGGCCAGCTCGCACCCGCCGCCGAGGGCGTACCCGGTGATCGCGGCGACCACCGGCTTGGGGATCCGGGCGAACTCGCCGAGCGCGCTGGACAGGCCGGCCGCCCGCTCTGCCATGTCCACGTAGGACATGTCGGCCATCTCCTTGATGTCCGCGCCGGCCGCGAAGACCTTCTCCCCGCCGTACACGATGACGGCGCGGACCTCGGGGTCGGCGGTGGCGGCCGCAGCGGCGGCCCGCAACTCCTCCTGGACCTGCTTGTTGAGCGCGTTCATCGGCGGCCGCTCCAACCGGATGGTGCCGATGCCGTCCCTGGTCTCCAGCCGCACGAACTCGCTCACGCCGCCCTCACTTCCTCGTCGAAGTCGCGTGCCAACCTTACGGCCCGGGTCGTTGGGGTAAGTAGTCTGGTGTCCACCCCGCGTCACGGAGTCCGCCATGGTCAGGTACTACGACGACAGGTCGGTGCAGGTCACCTCCGCCGCCATCCACGTGGACGGCCAGGCGTACCCGCTGGCCGAGATCAGCATGGTCTGGCACCTGCGCGGCAGCCGGTCCTGGCGGGTGCTCGTCGGCCGGGGCGCGATCGGCGCCGCACTCGCCGGGCCACTGGTCGCCGCCGCGCTGGGCGTGGCGCTGGCGCTGTGGCTGCACCGCTCGCTGACCGTCACGATCGCCATCGTGGGGGCCTCGGTGCTGGTCGGGCTCGCCGTCGGACCGGTCGCCGACTTCCTCTTCGAGCACCTGGACCGCTCGTACGCCCGAGGCAGCCGGCAGCTTGAACTGTGGGTCCGGTGGCGCGGCCACCCGGTGCGACTGCTGAGCACCCGCGACGCGCTGCGCTTCGGGCAGATCTACCGGGCTGTGCAGCGCGCGGTGGAGAGTAGCCAGTCGCCGGCCCTCCGGGTGCGGGACACAGGCCCGTCGGGCAACATCGCCAGGCCGCGCAACAGGACGTAGAGGTCCCGCCCGGTCCCGCCCACGGACGGTACGCCGGGGCGGAGAGGTTCGCCGCTCGCGATGCGACGGAGGTGTTTCCGACCGCCTATGGGGCTGCCCGCATGGACGGGGCAGACCCGGGGGACGGGCCGCGCACAGGCGGGGCAGCTCCAAAGGGCCCCGGAACCCCCACCGCGCAACGCCTCACCACGCCGGCCACGCGCCGGAAAGACCCCCACACGCGGAGGCGCGGCGCGGCCACGGCCGGTTAGCCTTAGTGATGACCCTCTATTACCGGGACGACGCGGTACAGGTGACGTCCGAGTCGATCCGGGTGGGCGGCCACACCATCGGAATCGCCGACGTCACGTACGTCTGGCACGCGCGGGGGCGGACCACCCTCGCCGTACGCGGGCGGGTGGTCGGCCGGGGCGTGCTGGTGCTGCTGTTGTCGCTGCCACCGCTGGTGGCGCTGGTCTGCGTGGTGTCGCTCGCCTGGTCTGCGCAGGACCGGGGCAACTGGACGCTGGCCCTGATCATCCTGGCTGCCTGTGCCGTGGGCGCGCTGGCCCTGGTCCCATTCCTGGAGGTGCCGCTCGGCTGGCTGGACCGCTCGTACGAGCGGGGCAACCGGGTGAACGAGCTGTGGGTGCAGCACCACGGCCAGGAGGTGATGCTGCTGCGTACCCCGGACGCGCTACGGTTCGGGCAGATCTACCGCGCCGTGCAGCGCGCCGTCGAACAGCAGGGGGAGCGCCGATGACCGAACGCCGTGGTGAGGCGCTCGCCCTGGCCGGGCTGCTCGCCGCCGCGGGCGTCACCCACCTGGTGAAGCCCGGCCTCTACGACCCGATCGTGCCGCGCGCGCTGCCCGGCCCGGCCCGCTTCTGGACGTACGCCAGCGGGGTCGCGGAGCTGGCCGTGGCCGCGGCCGTGGCCCACCCGCGTACCCGGCGCAGGGGCGGGCTGGCCGCCGCCGCGCTCTTCGTGGCGGTGCTACCGGCGAACGTGCGGATGGCCGGCGACTGGCGGCACCGGAGTCCCGCCCGCCGGGCGGTGGCCTACGGCCGGCTGCCGGCGCAGGCCCCGCTGATCTGGTGGGCAGCGCGCGTCGCCCGGGCCGCCGGGCGCTGACCGGGCGGCACTGGCCGGCCCGACGCACACTGGGAGGCATGGCGATTCCCCTTCCCCGACCGACCGCTGTCCTCGGCCTCACCCGGTCCGCCTTCGATCAGGCCCTCGGCTCGGCCGCCTCGTTCGCCGCCGTCCCGGTCCGCGCGTTCGCGGTGCTGGACGGGGTGGAGGCGCTGCTGTCCCGGATCAACGGGGTGGTGGACCGGATCGAGGGGACGCTGGACCGGACGGACCGGGTGCTCGACGACGCCGAGGCCGCCGTCCGGGAGGTGGCCGTGATCAGCGCCTCCGCGACCACCGCGATCGACACCGCCACCGGGGTCGCCACCGCGGCGGCCGTGGTGGTCGCCTCGGCCGAGGGGGTCGCCAGCCGGGCCGCCGCCACGGTGGACGCCGCCGCCGGGGCGGCCGACACCGCCGGCGAGCTGCTCGCCGCGTACGAGCCGGCGCTGCGGCGGGCCGCGCCGATGGCGACCCGCTTCGTCGAGGAACTCAGCCACGAGGAGGTGACGGCGGCTATCCGGCTGGTCGACGAGCTGCCCAAGCTCAAGGAGCATCTCACCGCCGACATCCTGCCGATCCTGGCCACCCTGGACCGGGTCGGGCCGGACCTGCACGACCTGCTCGACGTCACCCGGGACCTGAGGCTCGCCGTCGCCGGCATCCCCGGCCTGGGCATGCTGCGTCGCCGGGGCGAGAAGCTGACCGACGACCCGGGCTGACCGACCCGGGCTGACCGACCCGGAGCCGGCTGACGGCGTCTGGCCCGTCAGGCCGACGGGGCGTGGAGCTCGTCGATCTCGGCCCGGCGGGGCAGGGCCACGGACGCGCCGAGCCGGCGTACGCAGGCCGCACCGGCCGCCGCCGCCCACCGCACGGCGGCAAGCAGGTCCCGCCCCTCGCCCCAGGCCACGGCGAGGGCCGCCGTGAAGGCGTCCCCGGCTGCCGTCGAGTCGACCACGTCGACCCGCACCGCCGGGACGTACGCGGGCTCGGCGTCCCGCTCGACGTACCAGGCGCCGTCCCCGCCCAGGGTCAGCACCGCCCGGGGCGCGAGCGCCAGCAGCGCTCCCGGGTCGTCCCGGCCGCGCCCGGTGAGCGCCAGCGCCTCGTTCTCGTTGACCACCAGCAGGTCGACGGCGGCGAGCAGTTCGTCCGGCACCCGCTGGGCCGGCGCCGCGTTGAGGATCACCCGGGTGCCGGCGGCGCGGGCGGCGAGCGCCGCCTCGGTCACCGTCGCGACCGGGATCTCCAACTGGGCGACCAGCACGTCCGCCGCCCGCACGGCGGCCAGCTCGCCCTCGGTGAGATCGGTGAACGCGGCGTTCGCCCCCGGGGTGA
Organism: Micromonospora sp. CA-111912; assembly: GCF_050948415.1. Lineage (NCBI taxonomy): Bacteria > Bacillati > Actinomycetota > Actinomycetes > Micromonosporales > Micromonosporaceae > Micromonospora > Micromonospora sp. CA-111912. The sequence continues at coordinate 1,446,305 of NZ_CP192007.1, read as the reverse complement.
CCATGATCGCGTTCTCACCGTCGGCGCCGACCATGACCAGGGCGACGCCGGACGCCCCGTACACCACGCGGAGCTGGCCGGTGTCGACACCGGCCGCGGTGATTCGGGCCTTGAGGGTGACCCCGAACGCGTCGGAGCCGATCGCGCCGAGGAACGCGCAGGACGCGCCGGCCCGCACGGCGGCGACGGCCTGGTTGGCGCCCTTGCCGCCGGGGACCATGACGAAGGCGCTGCCGAGCACCGTCTCACCGGGACGCGGCAGGGCCGGCGCGGTGGCCACCAGGTCCATGTTGGCGCTGCCCACCACGACCACCCGGGTCTGCTGCACGCTCGACACTCCTCGCGGCTCAGGCGGCGCGGGCCGTCCAGCGGTCGCCGACGCGGTCGACCGTCAGGGGCAGGCCGAAGGTCTTGGAGAGATTGTCGGCGGTCAGGGTGTCGGCGAGCAGCCCCTGGGCCATCACGCCGCCCTCGCGCAGCAGCAGGGCGTGGGTGAAGCCCGGCGGGATCTCCTCGACGTGGTGGGTGACCAGGACCAGGGCCGGGGCGTCCGGGTCGTACGCCAGCTCGGCCAGCCGGGCCACCAAGTCCTCGCGCCCGCCCAGGTCGAGGCCGGCGGCGGGCTCGTCGAGCAGCAGCAGCTCGGGATCGGTCATCAGCGCCCGGGCGATCTGCACCCGCTTGCGCTCCCCTTCGGACAGGGTGCCGTACGCCCGGTCGGCGAGGTGGCCGATGCCGAACTGGCCGAGCAGGGCGTGGGCCCGGGCCTCGTCGGTGCGGTCGTAGCTCTCCCGCCAGCGCCCCACCACCGACCAGGCGGCGGTGACCACCACGTCGACCACCCGCTCCTCGGCGGGCACCCGCTCGGCGAGGGCGGCGGTGGACAGGCCGATCCGCGTCCGCAGCTCGTTGACGTCGGTCCGGCCGATCCGCTCGCCGAGCACGTGCGCCGTGCCCGTGGTCGGGTGCAGCCGGCCGGCGGCCAGGCTCAGCAGCGTCGTCTTGCCGGCCCCGTTGGGCCCCAGCACGACCCAGCGCTCGTCCAGCTCGACCCGCCAGTCCACGTCGTGCAGCAGCGCGGTGTCGGACCGGCGTACGCCCACACCGTCCAGGCTGACCACCAGATCCGCGTCCACGGGGGCGGTGGCGGGGGCGGCGCCGACGACGCCGGGGATCAGGTCACCAGTCACCCGTCCATCCAACCACGCACCGCCGCACCGCCCCCCACGGGCGGTGGCCACGCCCTAGGGTGAGGCGCCGTGGCGTTGGTCACCGCACGGGGGAGGAACCAGATGCCATACCAATTCAGGGAGCGTCTCGGGTGAGCGCCGTAATCGAGATCGAGGGGCTACGCAAGACCTTCCACGGCCCGCGCCGCAGCCGCCAGGTCGCCGTCGACGGCTTCGACCTGCTGGTGGGGCGGGGCGAGATCCACGGCTTCCTGGGGCCGAATGGCTCGGGCAAGACCACCACGCTGCGCGCCCTGCTCGGGCTGGTCCGCGCCGACGCGGGCCGGATGCGGCTGTTCGGCGAGGACGTGCCGCGCCGGTCGGCCGCGGTGGCCGGGCGGGTCGGCGCGATCGTGGAGACGCCGCAGTTCTTCGGCAACTTCACCGGGCACCGCACGCTGCGGCTGCTCGCCCTGGCCGGCGGGGTGCCGACCCGGCGGGTGGACGAGGTGCTGGACCAGGTGGGGCTGCGCGGCCGGGGCGCCGACGAGGTCAAGGGCTACTCGCTGGGCATGCGGCAGCGGCTCGCGGTGGCCTCGGCCCTGCTCAAGGAGCCGGAGCTGCTGATCCTGGACGAGCCGGCGAACGGGCTGGACCCGGCGGGCATCCGGGAGATGCGGGACCTGATGCGGGAGCTGGCCGCCGCCGGGGTGACCGTGCTGCTGTCCAGCCACATCCTCGGCGAGATCCAGCTGATCTGCGACCACGTGACGATCATCTCCCGGGGGCGGCGGGTGGCCGCCGGGCCGGTGGAGGGCGTGCTGGACGGCCACGACCAGCACGAGTGGCAGGTCGGGGTGCCCGAGCAGGGGCGGGCTGCGGAGCTGCTGCGCCAGGAGGGGCTGCCGGTGGAGGAACGCGCCGAGCACCTCGTCGTCGGCGGGGTGCCCGACGCCGGCGAGATCAGCCGGCTGCTGGGCGAGCAGGGGCTCTGGGTCCGCGAGCTGGTGCCGCTGCGGCCCGACCTGGAGAGCGTCTTCCTGGAGCTCACCGACGACGGGGCGGAGCGTCCCGAGCTGCCCGGGCTGGCCTACGAGCCGGCACCCGTCGAACCCGGCGAGGGCCGGCTCATCGACCTCGACGTGACCGTCGGCGACGACAGGGAGGCAAGGGCGTGAACCTGGTACGGGCCGAGCTGGAGCGGCTGGCCGCGCGCCGCTTCGTCCAGCTCATGCTGGTGCTGCTGGTGCTGGCGTTCGGGGTGACCGCGGTGACCACCCTGGTCGGCTCGCACCGGCCGTCGTCGATCGAGGTCGCCGAGGCCCAGCAGGCGGCGGCCGAGGAACGGCAGGCCCTGGAGTCCACGTACCAGCGGTGCCTGGCTGCCGCGCGGGGAAACCTGCCGCCGGAGGAGGCGGAGAGCTTCCCGGACGACTGCTCGGCGTTCGACCCTGCCCAGCGGGAGCGGCTGCCGGTGGCCACCGACCACCTCCAGGGGGTGTTCAACTTCGCCAACCAGGCCCGCCCGCTGCTGTACCTCCTGATCCTCTTCCTGGTGCTGTTCGGGTTCCTGGTCGGGGCCTCGTACATCGGGGCGGACCTGTCCACCGGCGGGGTGGTCAACCTGCTGATCTGGCGGCCCCGGCGGCTCGCCGTGCTCGGCGCGAAGCTGGGCACGCTGCTCGGCGCGCTGACGGCGGTGTCGGTGCTGGCGTCGACGGCGTACGGGGGCGCGTTCTGGCTGATCGGGCAGACCGCCGGGATGCCCGGGGCGACCGACGAGGGCTTCTGGCCGTGGCTGTGGCTGACCTGGGCCCGCGGGGTGGTGCTGGTGCTGTTCGCCGCGACGGCCGGTTTCGCCATCGCCACCCTCGGCCGGCGGACGGCGGCGGCGCTCGGCGCGGTCATGGCGTACACGGTGGTGTGGGAGCTCGGCCTGCGGGTGGTGGTGGAGGTGGTGGGCATACCGCGGGGCGAGGACTGGATGCTCTCCACCTACCTCGACGCCTGGCTGACCGGGGAGGCCCGGCTCTCCGACGCCACCAGGTGCCGGGGCGTGTCCGGCTACTGCGACGGCACCTACCAGCTCGGCTGGGGGCTCGGGCTGGCGGTGCTGCTGGCGGTGACCGGCGGGCTGACGGTGGCCGCGTTCGCCGCGTTCCGCCGCCGCGACCTGATCTGACCCTGCACACCCGGGGCGCGACAACTTGTTGCAGCGCCCCGGGTGATGGTGAAGAATTCCTACGTGACGGACGCGTGGTCAGCCCACGGTGCTGCCGAACACCTCGTCCCGCACGGCGTCCAGAGCAGTGCGCAGGGCGCCGTGCAGGACCGGCTCCTCGGTCAGCCCGCTCGGCACCACCCGGGGGCGGACCAGGGTGATCGCCGCCACCTCGCGCTGCACCCGCCCAGCCAGCGCCGCGCCGCCGGCCCGCCCGACCTCGCCGGCGAGCACCACCAGCGGTGGGTCGAGCACCACGCAGGTGCTCGCCACGCCCAGGGCGAGCCGGCGGGCCAGCTCGTCGAGCACCGGTGCGGCGTCGGCCTCGACCGCCGCGCGTACCGCCTCGGCGGCGCAGTCGGCGACGATGCCGTGCTCCCGGGCCACCGCCAGCACCGCGTCGCTGCCGGCGAGCTGCTGGAAGGCCGGCTTGGCCCGGCGGGACACGTCGCGCGGGATCGGCGCCCCGGGCACCGGCAGGTAGCCGATCTCGCCGGCCGCGCCGCTGCTGCCGTGGTGCAGCCGTCCGCCGAGCATGATCGCCAGACCGACGCCCGCGCCCAACCAGACCAGCACGAAGTCGGCCAACTCCCGGGCCGCGCCCGACTGCGCCTCGGCGACGGCGGCCAGGTTGACGTCGTTCTCGAAGACCACCGGGGTGTCCAGGTCCTCGCGCAACGCGGCGAGCAGGCCACGGTGCCAGCGCGGCAGGTTGAACGCGAAGGTGATGTCGCCGGTGCCCGGGTCGACCAGGCCGGGCGTGCCCAGCACCACCCGACGCACGCCGGACAACTCGGCCCCGGCGCTGCTGGCGGCCTGGACGACGGCGTTGTGCACCACGCCGACCGGGTCGTCGGTGTCCCGGGTGGACTGCTCCACCCGGCCGGTCACCGCGCCCGTGATGTCGGCGCAGGCCGCGACCACCCGGTCCGCGCCGACCTCCACCCCGACCACGTACGCGCTGCTGGGCCGGACGGCGTAGAGCTGGGCGTTCGGGCCCCGCCCGCCGGCCTGCTCGCCGACCCGGGCGACCAGGCCGCGCTCCTCCAGCCGCTCGACCAGCTGGCTGGCGGTGACCTTGGACAGGCCGGTCAGCTCGCCGATCCGGGCCCGGGTCAGCGGCCCGCGCTCGAGTAACAGCTCCAATGTCGCGCGGTCGTTGAGCGCTCGTAACAGGCGGGGGGTGCCGGGCAGCCGGGTCGCACTCATGCCATGTCCTCTAGCTATTCGTAAACTCTACTCACCACTACCGACCTGCAGACGGGTGTCCGTAGCGTAACGGCCGCCCGGGACCGGGTGGTCGGACGACCCGGCAGCGACCGTGGTCCCGCCGGCGAACCCGGTACGACGTTCGTGCCCTCGGGCACCGGAAGGGGACAGACTCGTGGGGACCGATCCAGGACTGCGCCGGCTCGCGCTGGGCACCCTACTCGCCGCGTACCCGGGGCCCGTCCCGCCGGACTGGGCCGTCGGCCTCGTGGGCGAGGGCCTGGCCGGGCACACCCTGTTCGGCACGAACGTGCACGACTTCGCCCAGCTCGCGGCGAGCACGGCGGCGCTGCGCGCGGCCCGGCCCGACGTGCTGGTCGCCATCGACGAGGAGGGCGGCGACGTCACCCGGCTCGCCCGCGCCACCGGCAGCCCGTACCCGGGCAACGCCGCGCTCGGCGCGGTCGACGATCCGGCGGTGACCGAGCGGGTGTACGCGGCCATCGGGGCCGAGCTGGCCGCCCTCGGGATCACCGTCAACCTCGCGCCGACCGTGGACGTGAACACCGCCGACGAGAACCCGGTCATCGGCACCCGCTCGTTCGGCGCCGACCCGGCCCGGGTGGCCGTCCACTCGGCCGCCGCCGTCGCCGGCCTCCAGTCGACCGGCGTGGCCGCCTGCGCGAAGCACTTCCCCGGCCACGGCGCGACGGTCGCCGACTCCCACCACGAGCTGCCGACCGTGGACGTGTCACCGGCCGTCCTCCGCGAGCGGGACCTGCCGCCGTTCGCCGCCGCCGTCGGGGCCGGGGTGCGGTCGATCATGACGGCGCACATCCGGGTCCCCGCGCTGACCGGGGGCGACCCGGCCACCTTCAGCCGGGCGGTCCTGGTCGACCTGCTGCGCCGCGAGTACGGCTTTACCGGGACGGTGATCACCGACGCGCTGGAGATGCAGGGCGCGGTGCTCGCCGCCGGGGGCGTCGGCCCGGCCGCGGTCCGCGCGCTCGCCGCCGGGGCGGACCTGCTCTGCATCGGGTTCAAGGTCGACGCCGAGCTGGTCGAGCGGGTGGCCGCCGAGATCGTCGACGCGCTCGGCGACGGTCGGCTGGACCGGGCCCGGGTGGAGGAGGCCGCCGGCCGCACCGCGGCGCTCGCGGCCTGGACCCGGCCCGCCGGCACGCCGCCCCCCGCCCCGACCGACCTCGGGTACGCCGTCGCGCGGCGTGCCGTCCGCGTCGAGGGCGACGTCACGGGGTTGGGCCGGCCGCTGGTGGTCCAGTTGCACACCGCGTCCACGATCGCCGAGGAGCGGGTGCCGTGGGGGCTCGGCCCGCACCTGGCCGGGCTGGAGGAGGTGCGGGTGGTGGCCGCCGAGACCGACGTGGCGTCCCTGCGCGGGCTCGCCGGGGCCCGGCCCATCGTGCTGGTGGGCCGGCACCTGCACCGGCTCCCCGGCGGCCCCGACCTGGTCGACGCGCTGGCCGCCACGCATCCGGTGACCGTGGTGGAGATGGGCTGGCCGGGCCGGTGGCGGCCGACGGGCGCTCGCGCCTACGTGACCACGTACGGGGCGAGCCACGCGAACGGGCGGGCGGCGGCGGAGGCGCTCGGCCTGGCCGGTTGACCCCGAGCCGCCGGAGCCGCTCCGGCTCCACCCGCCGGACGCCGACCCCGATCCGCACTCTGCGTCACTAGCTCCGGAAACCGGCTGACCCACTTCACCCCAGGTCAAGTCCACTAAACGACACCGTCAACCCGCCGATCACCCCTTGCCCGACCCAATATCGATACGTAGCGTCATGGGCGGGACGGCGGCCGGTGGGAGCGACCGGCCGCCCCACGGGAGGGCCTGGGGGAAGGCTGCGGACCGTGGATCCGGCCCGGGATCCACGGTCCGCGCCCCGCCTGCGGCACCGGCCGGCGCGCGTCAGCGCAGGGCGAGCACCGGGCGATCCGGGTCGGCTGCCCGCACATCCGCCTCCGTCCCGTCGCGGGGCACGTCGTCTCCGTGCGGGTCGTCGAGCATGGTCGCCTCGTCGAACGGGTCGTCGCCGCGCAGCACCCGCTTCGCCCGGTCCCGGTCGAAGCCCTGGGTCCAGGTGCCGACCAGCACGGTGGCCACAGCGTTGCCGGCGAAATTGGTCAGCGCCCGGGCCTCGGACATGAACCGGTCGATCCCGACGATCAGCCCCACCCCGTCGACCAGGTCCGGGCGGTGCGACTGGAGGCCGCCGGCCAGGGTGGCCAGGCCGGCACCGGTCACCCCGGCCGCCCCCTTCGAGGCGATGATCATGAAGAGCAGCAGCGAGATCTGCTCGCCGATCGACAGCGGCTTGCCCATCGCCTCGGCGATGAACAGCGCGGCCATGGTCAGGTAGATCGCGGTGCCGTCGAGATTGAACGAGTATCCGGTGGGGACGGTGATGCCGACCACCGGCTTGCTCACCCCGACGTGTTCCATCTTGGCGATCAGCCGGGGCAGCGCCGACTCCGACGACGAGGTGGACAGGATCAGCAGGAACTCCCGGCCCAGGTAGCGCAGCAGCTTGAAGATCGAGATCCGGGCGACGAACCAGAGCAGCGCGCCGAGCACCAGGAACACGAAGATCGCGCAGGTGGCGTAGAAGCCGAGCATGATCTGGGCCAGGCTCTTCAGCGCGTCCACGCCGGTCGCGCCGACCACGGCGGCGATCGCCCCGAACGCACCGATCGGCGCCAGCCACATGATCATCGCAAGCACCTTGAAGACCACCCGCTGGAGTACGGCGATCGCATTGATCACCGGCTCGCCACGCCGGCCGAGGCTCTGCACCGCGAACCCGACCAGCAGCGCGACGAGGAGCGCCTGAAGCACGTCGCCCTCGGTCAGCGCGGAGAACAGGGTGGTCGGAATGATGCCGAGAACGAAGTCGACGGTCCCCTCGGACTCCCCACCGGCAGCCTTCTGGCCGGCACCGGCGAGCGCGCCGTCGAGGGCCAGCCCCGAGCCCGGGTGGATCAGGTTGCCGACCACCAGGCCGATCGCCAGCGCGACGGTCGACATCAGCAGGAAGTAGCCGAGGGCGAGGCCGCCGACCTTGCCGACCTGCGCCGCCTTCCGTACCGAGCCCACGCCGAGCACGATGGTGCAGAAGATCACCGGACCGATCATCATCTTGATCAGGTTGACGAAACCGGTGCCGAGCGGGGCAAGGGACTTGCCGAAGGCGGGGAAGAGCAGCCCGACCGCGATGCCCGCGAGGACGGCGGCGATGACCGCGAGGTAGAGGTAGCGGGTGCGGTCCTTGCGGCGGGACGGCTTGGCGACGGTGTCCGCACCGGGGACGGCGTCCGGCGCGGCGTCGCGCGGGCCGGGGGCGACGGTCGCGGGCGGGCCACCGCCCTGTGGGCCGGACGGGCCGGTGGGGCGCGACCCGGACCCGTACTCGGGCTCCGGATCCGGTGTCGGTGCGCGGTTGTCAGCCATGCGGCCACCCCTACCCACCGGTGTCCGCCGTCACACCGGCGGCCACGGGCACCGGCCGGGGCCGGCGGGCAGCTACGGGCCGCCGGGGCCCGGAGTCACGGCGGGTACACCCCGTACGACCGCCAGCCCTGGTCCGCGAAGCCGGCCGCCTCGGCGACCCGCGCCGACGCGACGTTGGCGGGGTCGTGCCGGTACGTCGGCACCGCACCCCCGTCGAGCACCCGGCGGGCGGCCCGGGCGACGAGCCGGCGCGCCAACCCGCGCCCCCTGGCCTCCGGCGCGGTGCCGACGGCCAACTCGTGCCCGTGGGCGTCGTGCCGCTTGATCGCCGCGCCGGCCAGGTACCGTCCGTCGGCGCCCCGAACCACCAGCACCTCGCGGTCGAACAGCCGCAGCCACCGCGGCAGCCCTGGCTCGGTCGGCGCGACCCACTCCCCCACGTCCGGCAGCGGGGCCGGGGCCAGGGTCCACCGGAAAACGTCCTCGTGGCACACCCACCCGGGGTAATCCACGGCGGCCGGCAGACCGGCAATCAGCCGCCGCTCCGACTGACCGGCCAGCGCCCGGACCGCCGGGACGTGCCGGGGCGCCACCGAAAGCACCGTGCCGCGGCCGTCGCCGACCGCGATCGCCGGGCGGAGCCGGCCGTCCCAGGCGGGCAGGGCACGCCGGCGCGAGCCGACCACGTTCAGTCCGGGTCCGGCCGGCCACTGCCCGAGCCAGGTCGCCAGGTGCAGGTACAGCCGCCGGTCGAGCACCGGTCACCCTCCTCCGCACCGCCAGAACGCGCCCCACCCCGAGGCCAACATGATCACGGTACGCCAACCACCACCGTGCTCAGGCTGATTGAGGCGACCGACGGGCGGGTAGACGTACCGAAGATCACCGATGATTGTCGATTCGTCGTCCGGTTGCCGTCGACGGGAACCGGACTCATCGATCGAACGTCATAACCATTTCCATTCATGTACAACTTTCTCTGGGACGGTATGGTCATGCCGAATCTGCCTTATGACCGGTACCAACAGGACGCCGAGCGCCGCTGGCGGGAAGCCGCAGGCGGGCGGTTCCCCGCGCAGCGGGCGTACCGCGAGGTGCGCAACGCGTGCCGCACGGAGCCGGCGCTGTCCTGGGCGGCGCTGAACCGGCTGCCGGCCGGCGTCTCCACCCGGCGCGGCCTTACCGCCCGCTGAACCCGCGCGGCCGGGGCCCGGGGCTCAGAGCTCGGCGGCGATGGCCTTGGCGGTGTCCACATCGGGGCCGGGCAGCGGGACGAAGAGGGTACGCCGGTAGTACTCCAGCTCGCGGATGCTCTCCCGGATGTCGGCCAGCGCCCGGTGGGCCAGCCCCTTCCGCGGCTGCCCGAAGTACACCCGCGGGTACCAGCGCCGGCACAGCTCCTTGATGGAGGAGACGTCGATCATCCGGTAGTGCAGGTGCGCGTCCAGGCGCGGCATGTCCCGGGCGATGAAGCCCCGGTCGGTGGCGATGGAGTTGCCGCACAGCGGCGCGGTGCGCGGGTCCTTGACGTGGCTGGTGACGTAGTCGAGCACCAGGTCCTCGGCCTCGGCCAGGGTCACGGCCGAACGCCGGACCTCCTCGGTGAGGCCGGACTTGCCGTGCATGGTCCGGACGATCTCCGGCATCCCCTCCAGCGCCGCCTCGTCGGCGTGGATCACCACGTCGACACCGTCACCGAGCACGTTGAGGTCGGGGTCGGTGACGAGCGCGGCGACCTCGATCAGGGCGTCCCTGCCGAGGTCCAATCCGGTCATCTCACAGTCGATCCAGACGAGGAGGTCAGCCACGGCCACAGCCTACGCGCAGCCCACGCACTCGCGCCTCGGCACTGTCGGCCGGATGGACCGCTAGGGTTTCCCCGTGCCAGCTGAACCGATCGCGCCACCCTCCGTCACCGCCGACGAGCCGGGCGGCCGCAGGGTCCGCCGGCTGGTCACGGTGCTGGCCCTGGCTGCCGTCCTCCCGGCGTTGTACCTGCCCGGGCTGGTGCACAACTTCTTCGACCTGAAGATCTACATGCGGGCGATGGACTGGTGGGCCGCCGGCCACCCGCTCTACGACTACGCGCAGCCGGACCGGGTCCAGGGCGAGCTGTACTTCACCTACCCCCCGCTGAGCGCGCTGCTGCTGCGCCCGTTCGCGCTGCTGCCGCTGGGCCTCACGATCGCGGTCTTCACGATCCTGACCGCGCTCGCCGTGGTGGTGACCACCCGCTGGCTACTCGCCCCGGTCGTCGCCCGGCACGGCCTGCCCCGGACGTTCACCCTCACCGTCGCGGTGCTGCTGGTCTTCGCGGTGGAGAGCACCCGGGAGACGATCACCTTCGGTCAGATCAACATGCTGCTGGTCGTGCTGGTCCTGGCCGACCTGCTCTTCGGGGTGCCGCAGGGGCGGCGCTGGGCGGGGGTCGGCATCGGGTTGGCCACCGCCCTGAAGCTCTACCCGGGCATCTTCATCGTCTACCTGCTGGCGACCCGCCGCTGGCGGGAGGCGGCCGTGGCGTCGGCGACCGCCGCCGGGGCCACCCTGCTCGTGGCGGCCGTGGCCCCGGCGGACTCGTGGCGGTTCTGGACCCACGAGTTGTGGGCGACCAACCGGGTCGGGCGCACCGACTACACCGGGAACCAGTCGTTGTTCGGGCTGCTCAGCCGGTTCACCGCGCCGGCCGAGCCGAACCGGGCGCTGTGGCTCGCGCTGGCCCTGCTCGTCGCCGGGTACGGGCTGTGGCGGGCCGCCCGCGCCGCCTCGGCCGGGGACGCGCTCACCGGCCTGACCCTGACCGGGCTGGTGGGCGCGCTGGTCAGCCCGATCACCTGGACCCACCACATCTACTGGTTCGTCCCGGCGGTGGTGGTGCTGGCCGACGCGGCGCTGGGCACGAACCCGGCCACGCCCGACGGGGCGCGGCGTCGCCGGTGGTTGACCGGGCTGGCCGTGTTCACCGGCGCGGTGATCGTCTACGGGGTGGTCTCGTTCCACGACTGGGGGGTGGCCCCGGTGCGCACGGACTCGCCCGGGGAGTTCCTGGTCCGCAACACGTACGTGCTGCTGAGCCTGCTGCTGCTGGTGACCCTGCCGGTCGCCCGGCGGGCCGGACCGACCACCGCCAGGGATAAGAAATCGCACCAACTGGACAGAACTCCCGAGTAGCGCCGATACCGGCTAATCTTGCCCCAACCTCGGGCATCTCCCGTGGCACCGGCCCCCCGGTGAGGCGGCCCTCCGCGTCGGCAGCGCGGAGGGCCGCCCGCCGTCGAGTGACGAACTCTCCGGTCAACGCCGGGGAGGGGCGCAGCCGCCCCGCAGGCTGCGGGCGGCGTACCGGTCAGGAGGGTTGGCGGGCGCGGGCCGGGCCGGGCGCTGCCGGGCGGATGCGGCGGGGTTCGATGCGCACCGGCCGGGCCGTGGTCTCCGGGTTCAGCGGCGGCCAGGCCAGCGGTGCCGGCGGGGACGGCGGGGCGAGGTCGGCCAGGGTGGCCGGGCGGCGGGCCGGGGCCGGCCCCAGCGCCGGGCGGGGTCGGCCGGCGGGCGGACCCACCGCCACCAGTTGTCGTTCGGCGGGAACCGCCGGGGCCGGCGCGGGGCCGGCGCCGAGCGCGTCGAGCGAGGTCATCCCGAGCCGGCCGGCGAGCACCGGCACCTGGTCGGGCTCGACCACGAAGACCACCTCGCGGGGGCGCACCGGTCGCAGCAGGAGCGCGGCGGACACCACCAGCAGGCCACCCAGGACGATCAGCGCCCAGACGGCCACGGGGAGCCACCCGGCGGCGAGTTCCGCCTGCAGGTCCACCGCGCCGATCCGGGCGGTGACGCCGCCGTCGGGGTCGACGCGCCGGGTGGCGACGCCGAGGGCGGCACCGGCCAGCAGCGCCGGGATTCCGATGGTGAGCAGCAGCATGCCGACGAGCGCGCGAGCGAATCGCATCCGTGTCGTTTCCTTCCGTGGCCGGGTACCCGGACGACCATACCGATGCAAATCGCACAATCACCCGATATCACCAGCAACGGCGTACGGCGACGCGGAAAAGGCGCTGGCCCGCCGGTACGAACCGGCGGGCCAGCGGGCGGTACGGGACGGCTCAGGACCTCGCGGCCGGCTCCCGCCGGGTACGGGCGAACGCGAGGCCGCCCAGGGCCAGGCCGGCCAACCCGGCGACCAGCCCCGCCACCCCGAACGCGGTGCCCGCGCCGCCGTCGGAGTCATCATCGTCGTCGTCCGCGCCGGCGGCTGCCACGGCCGGCGCCGACGCCCCCGCCGACGGGGCCGCCGCGGTGAGGGTGAGCACCGGCGCGGGCTTATCCGGCTCCTCGGCCCCGGCGGCGGACGGCTCCTCGATCCAGCGCACCACATTGCCGTCCGAGTACGTCTGAAGCGCCTTGAACACCATCGTGTCCACCTCCGGCAGCGGCCCCATCGAGACCGGGAACTCCTGGAACTGGCCCGGCTTGACCGCCGCGTCGCCCGTCGCCGTCCAGGTGATCTTCGACACGGCCTCGGTGACCTCGCTGCCGTGCACCTGCACCGGCGGGTCCACCTTGCGCTTCTCCATCGCCACCGTCCAGCCCGGCACCGGCATCGTGGACACCGAACCGACCGGGGCGTTCTCCGGCAGCACCACCTCGACCTTGGTCGTGGAGGCCTCGTCGCTCTCGTTCGGCACCCGGAACGCGAACCGGCCGTAGCCGCCCTGGGTCGCCTCCTTCGGGTTGACCGAGACGTGCGCCGAGGCGGGCGCGGCCACGCCGAGCACCACGGCGGCGACGCCGAGGGCCAGGACGGCGGCGGTTGCGGAACGCCGGTGACGGAGCATGGGGAACTGCCTCTCTCTAGCGGATGCTCACGGTGGCGCTCACCGTGGCCTGGTCGATGTCCGAGGTCCGGACGGTGAAACGGAACTGCCACTCCCCCGCGGCGGGCAGGTTGAGCTCCCCGGTCGCGTGGTTGTCGGTCAGCGGCAGCAGCAGGATCTCGATCGGCTCGATCCCGGCCGCCGGCAGCGCGGCGGTGGCCTTCCACTCCTCCACCGGCTGCGGTCGATTGTCCTTCGTGTATGCGTACAGGTGCAGCGAGTTGTTGCCCCGTTCGGCCGGGTCCATCTCGACCTGGAGGGAGTAGAGCGGGCTGGACAGGGTGGTGGTGAACAGGCCGGCCTGCGTGCCGTTCACGTCGGCGCCGGCGGTGCGGGCCGGCGGCGTCTGCACCAGGGTCGCCGACACCGCGAGCACCACCGCGGTGATCGCCAACTCCGCCCACACCGCCCGCCGCACCGGCGTCGGCCGCCCCGCGGCGGAGCGCCGGCGCACCAGCGCCCGGGAGTACGCGGCCACGCCGAGCACCAGGACGAACAGCACGATCTTGGCCAGCACCAGCCGCCCGTACGTGGTGTCGACCAGGGCGGTCGGGGTGGCCACCTCGATCAGCGCCTGCACCGTGCCGGCGAGCAGCAGCGCCGCGACGGCCAGCGCCGCCCAGCGCGACCAGATCGGCAGGATCGCGCCCAGCTCCCGCTCGTCGGCCCGACGCAGCAGGAACCCGCCGAGCATCACCAACCCGCCCAGCCAGACCGCCATGCTGCCCAGGTGCACCGCGTCGACCACCACCGACACGGCCGGGGCGGGCGAGGCCGCCGGGTGCCCGGCCAGCGGCCAGGTGAGCAGCGCCGCGCCGCCGAGAACCGCCAGGATCACCCCGTCGGTGCGGCCCACCGGCCCGGCGAAGAGCGGGCGGAGCAGGAACGCCGCCGCCGCGAGCAGGCCCAGCCGGACCAGGTGCGTCGCGCCGTACGTGCTGCCCAGCACGTCGCCGAGGCCCGCCCCGGTCACGTCGAACAGCCCGCCCCCGGCGGTGTACGGCACCTGCAACCACAGCTCGGCGAGCGTGGCGAACACCAGCAGGCCCAGCCCCGTCCAGGCCAGCCGGGCCGGGCCCCGGCGGGAGAGCCGACGCGGCCACAGCGCGCCGAGCACCAGCGCCGGGCCGACCAGCAGCAGCAGCCCCGCGTACCCGAGGTACTTGGCGACCTTGACCCCGTTCTCCACCACCGGGTCGGCCCGGTTGTCGGACCCCGCGTCCGTCGGCGGCGTCGACGGGGCGCCCACGGAGTAGGTGAACGCGCCGGACACCGGGTGGCTGTCCGCCGAGATGACCCGGTAGCTGACCAGGTAGGTGCCCCGCCCGGCGGACGGGTCCACCGGCACGGTCACCACCGTGCTCTCGAAGGCCGGCTCCCCCCGGTCGGCCCGCGCGCCGTCCGGGGCGATCACCCGGATCTTCCCGGCCACCTTGCGCACCGGCTCGCTGAACGTCAGCACCACCTCGGCCGGCCCGCCGGGCACCACGGCGGACGCGGCCGGGCTGCTGCTCACCAGCACCGCGTGGGCGCTTGCGGGGGTGGCCGGGGCCAGCAACAGGGCGACGACGGTGACCAGCAGGCCGGCGAGCGCGCCCACCCGCGCGAGCCGGCGGCGGGGAGGCCGGAGATTGGCAGCAGTCATGTCGGCCATGCTCGCCGACGCGGGGGCCGATCGGCGACCCGGGCCGGCACCCGCGTCGGCCCGGACCCGGTGCCGACCGCCGGCGGGTCCTCGCCGTCCAGCCGCGCCGACAACGCCGCGCGCACGTCGTCGCATGTCATGAGCGGGTAGTCGGGCCGGGGACCGGGAAAGTTCCCCGAGTGGGCCACGCCATGGAAGGGCCGAAGGACCCTGCCCGGCCCAGTTCTGCCGCGTACCCTGATGTGACGTGATCCCCGCCCCGCGTGACCCCGCCGCCGTCGGTCCGCCCGATGCCGCAGGCGTCGGTGCCCGGGGTCCGGCGGGCGACGCCGCCCGGGGCGGGGCGACCGACTGGGCGCTCGCCGCGCGCGGCGGTGACCCGGTCGCCCAGGCGGCGTTCGTCCGGGCCACCCAGGCCGAGGTGTGGCGGTTCGCCGCCGCGCTGGTCGACCGGGACAGCGCCGACGACCTCACCCAGGAGACCTACCTGCGGGCGTTCCGGGCGCTGCCCGGCTTCGAGGGGCGCTCCAGCGCCCGGACCTGGCTGCTCGGCATCGCCCGCCGGGCCTGCGCCGACCACCTGCGCACCGTGGTCCGTCGGCGGCGGCTCGCCGAGCGGCTGGTCGGCCACGCGCACGCCGACCGCCCGTACCCGGACCCCGCCGGGCAGCTCGGCGCCACCGATCTGGTACGCCGGCTGCCCGCCGAGCGGCGCGGCGCCTTCGTGCTCACCCAACTCCTCGGCCTGTCGTACGCGGAGGCCGCCGCCGTGGAGGGGGTGCCCGTCGGCACCATCCGCTCCCGGGTGGCCCGGGCCCGCGCCGACCTGGTCGAGGCGGTCGGCGACGCACTCGCCGGATGACCGGGAACTTCCGTCGGAGCCGGGGCGACCAATGACCATGACCGCACGACGCATCGGGGCCGTCCGCTGGCCCGCCGTCCGCCCGTGGCTGGGCGTCGCCGCCCGGCTCGGGCTCGCCGCCGTCTGGCTCGTCGCCGGCGGGACCAAGGTCGGTGACCTGGCCGCCTCCGGGCGCGCCGTCAACGCGTACCAGGTGCTGCCTTACGACGTCGCGACGGTGATCGGCGCGGCGCTGCCCTTCGTCGAGCTGGCCCTGGGGCTGCTGCTGCTGGTGGGGCTGGCCACCCGGCTGGCCGCCGGGGTGTCGGCCGCGCTCCTGGTGGTCTTCGTCGCCGGCATCGCCTCGGCCTGGGCCCGTGGCCTGGCCATCGACTGCGGCTGCTTCGGCAGCGGCGGGCAGCTCGCCGCCGGACAGGCCCCGAGCTACCTCCCGGAGATCCTCCGGGACCTGGGATTCCTGGCGCTGGCCGGATTCCTGCTGAGCTGGCCCCGAACCCCCGTCTCCATGGACGGCTGGCTCGCGGACGCACCTGTGGAGGACGAGGATGAGTAGTCGCAAGGGACAGCGGGACACCGCCCGGGTGGTCCGGCAGCAACTGGCCCGGGAACGCCGCCGGCGGCGGACCCTCTGGACCTCGGTTGCGGCGGTCGCCGTGCTGGTGATCGCCGGCGGGATCGGCTGGGCCGTCTGGTCCAGCCAGCGCTCCGACACCTTCACCGCCCCGCCCGGCGCGACCGAGAACGGCACCGGAGTCGCGTACGGGGACGGGCCCGCCACCATCGACCTGTACGAGGACTTCCTCTGCCCGGCCTGCAAGCAGTTCCAGCAGAGCAGCGGCGCGACGATCGAGCAGCTGGTCAACGAGGGCAAGGCCCGGGTCGTCTTCCACCCGGTGGCCTACCTCAACCGGTTCTCGACGACCGAGTACTCCACCCGGTCCTCGGCCGCCTCCGGGTGCGCGGCGAAGGGCGGCAAGTTCCGGGAGTTCACCGCCGCGCTGTTCGACCGGCAGCCGCCGGAGGGCGGCGCCGGGCTGAGCAACGACGAGCTGGTCGAGATCGGCGCCGGCGTCGGGCTGAACCGGGACGACTTCTCCTCCTGCGTCTCCGACGGCACGTACCGGGCGTGGACCGAGCACGTCACCGAGGACGCGAGCAAGGCCGGGATCACCGGCACGCCGACGATCAAGGTCGACGGCAAGGAACTCTCCGACCGCAGCCCCACGGGCATCACGGCGGCGGTGGCGGCGGCCGGCAAGTGACCCCCGCGCCGCTGCGCCGGGGCAGGCCGCTCCGCCCAGGTGGGCCGGTGCGCCCGGGTGGGCTGCTCCGTCGGGGCGGGCTGGTCGCCGCCGCCATGCTGGTCGCCGTCCTCGGCACCGCCGCGCCGGCCGCCGCGCACGGCGGGGAGGCCCCGGACGGCACCGACTACCGGGCCGAGGCGATCGGGGTCGCCCCGGCCCGCCCGGGGCTGACCGTCCGGGTGGTGGAGGCGGGGGCCCGGCTGGAGCTGGTCAACCGCACCGGGCGGCCGGTCGAGGTGATCGGCTACTCCGGGGAGCCGTACCTGCGGGTCGGGCCGGACGGGGTGTTCGAGAACAGCCGCTCCCCGGCGACATACCTGAACCGGACCCTGTCGGGGGACGCCACCCTGCCCGCCCAGGCCGACCCGGCCGCCGCCCCGGACTGGCGGCGGATCGACGACGGGCCGGCGGCCCGCTGGCACGACCGGCGCATCCGGTGGCAGGAGCCCGACCCGCCCGCGCGGGTGCGCGCCGACCCGACCCGGGAGCAGCGGGTCCTGGACTGGGCCGTGCCACTGCGCGACGGCACCGAGCCCGTGGAGGTCCGGGGCACCCTCGACTGGGTGCCGCCGCCGGACCCGTACCCCTGGTGGGTGGCGGCGACCCTCGGCTTCCTCGCGCTGGGCGCCGCCGGGCTGCTGGCCGCCGGCACCGCGGCGGCGGCCAGGGCGCTGGCCGGGGTCGGCGCGGCGCTGACCGTCGGCGGGGTGGCCGCGATCGTGCTCACCGTCGGCCGGGAGCTGGACGCCGGCGCGTCCGGGCTGGGCGGGGTGCTGGCCGGCCTGCTCGCCGGGCAGGTCTGGGCGGTGCTCACCGGCCTGGGTGCGCTCGCGGCGGGCGGGTACGCGCTGGCCCGCCGCCCCGCCGCCGACTTCGCGCTGGCGCTGGCCGGGGCCTGCCTGGCCCTGTTCGTCGGCGTCACCAACCTCGCCGTCCTCAGCCGCTCGGTTCCCCCGGCCCCCTGGCCCGGCGGCCTGGCCCGCCTCCTGGTCACCCTGGTCCTGGCCGGAGGAGCCGGCGCCACAGCCGCCGGCCTCCTCCGCCTCCGCGCCGCCGCCGCGGCCCGCCCCGCCCCGTCGCCCTCCGGCGTCGATCATGGGCTCGCGCTGGGGAACGAACCGTCCTAACGCCCCATCCAGCGGCACCACGGCGCCCCGACCGCCCCGGGTCAGAGGTGAGGGGTGAAGCCGTAGGGAAGTTCCAGGCGGTGGGTCGACAGCAACTCCTGGTTCGCCAGGAGGGTGCGGGTGGGGGCGTCGGCGACGATGCGTCCCTCGTCGAGGATGACCGAGCGGTCGCACAGCTCCAGCGCGTACGGCAGGTCGTGGGTGACCATCAGCAGCGTCACCGGCAGGGCGCGCAGGATCCCGGCCAGCTCCCGACGGGCCGCCGGGTCGAGGTTCGACGACGGCTCGTCGAGCACCAGGATCTCCGGCCGCATGGCCAGCACCGTGGCCACCGCCACCCGGCGGCGCTGCCCGAACGACAGGTGGTGCGGGGTGCGGTCCCGGTGCTCGCCCATCCCCACCGCCGCCAGGGCCTCGTCCACCCGGGCCGTCAGCTCCGCCCCACGCAGCCCCAGGTTGGCCGGCCCGAACGCCACGTCCTCAGCGACGGTGGGCAGGAAGAGCTGGTCGTCCGGGTCCTGGAAGACGATGCCCACCCGGCGGCGGATCTCCGCGAGGGTGCCCCGGTCCCGGCTGACGGTCAGCCCGCCGACGCGCACCGAACCCTCGGTGGCGGTGAGGATGCCGTTGAGGTGCAGCACCAGGGTGGTCTTGCCGGCACCGTTGGGGCCGAGCAGCGCCACCCGTTCGCCGCGCGGCACGGTCAGGTCCACCCCGTGCAGGGCGACGTGCCCGTCCGGATAGGCGAACCGCACGCCGCGCACGTCGAGGGAGACAGGAGCCGGGGTCTGCACGTACCCGATCATTGCAGGACGACGGCGGCCCCGGCGATGGTGGCCGCGACCAGCGGCACCGCCGCCCCGACCAGCCACTGCCCGGCGGTCGCCGCGCCCGCCCCCTGCCAGACCGCCGGCATCCGGCCGGAGTAGCCGCGCGACACCATCGCCAGGTAGACCCGCTCGCCGCGCTCGAACGCGCGCAGGAACAGCGCCCCGATCCCGGCGGCGAAACCGCGCAGTTGCCACAGGAACCGCGGGTCGTCCCCCCGGGAGACCCGGGCCACCCGCATCCGGCGGGCCTCGCCGACCAGCACGTCCAGGTAGCGCAGCATGAAGGTGGCGATCTGGGTGAGGATCTGCGGGCAGCGCAGCCGGTCCAGGCCGACGATCAGGTCCCGGGTCGTCGTGGTCGCCGCGAGCAGCAGCGACGCCAGTACGCCGAGGGTGCCCTTGGCGATGATGTTCCACCCGCCGAGCAGCCCGTCGACGGAGAGACTCAGCCCCGCCACGTCGACCCGCTCGCCCGCCCCGAGGAACGGCAGCGCGAACGCGAACAGCACGAACGGCAGCTCGATCGCCGCCCGGCGCAGCAGCCAGCCCGGCCCCACCCGGGCCAGCGCGGCCACCACCGCGACCAGCAGGGCGTACCCGCCGAAGGCCCAGAACGCCGCGCGCGGGGTGGCCACCACCGCGACGGTGAACAGCACCATCGCGGCGATCTTCACCTCCGGCGGGAGGCGGTGCACCGGCGAGGACGACTCCCGGTAGAGCACGTGGGCGTGGCCGGCCCCCATCGCCGTCCCGCCTACCGGCTGTTCGCCACGCGCGAGGCGTCGTCGCCGCGCCCGCCGCCGACCGGGTCGCCCCCGGCCTGCTCCCCGCCGGTCGGTCCGGCGGCGGTGGTGTGGCCGGCGCCCTGCCCCGAGCCCCGGCGGCGCAGCAACCAGAACACGCCGCCACCGACGGCGAAGGTGAGCAGCACCCCGAGGACGCCGGAGAGGCCGGTGGAGAGGAAGTCGTTGTCCACGCCCCGGATGCCGTAGTCGGCCAGCGGGCTGTCGGCCAGCTCGTGGTCCCGCGTCTGCTGGGCCGGGCAGCTACCGCCGGTGATCTCGTCCTCGGCGTTGACCGTGCAGCCCTTGAGCAGCGACGAGTCCAACCCGTCCGGGTGCGACGAGGCGTAGTTGCTGACCACACCGGCCAGCAGCAGGGCGACCAGCAGGCCACCGACGACGAATGCCCAGGGACGCTTGCTCATCGGGCACCTCCGGCGACCGGGACGACGGGAGCCGGCGCGGCCGGCTTCAGGGCGCGCAGCGCGTACACGAGATCGGGGCGGACCTTCGCGACGGTGACCACGGTGGTCGCGGTGATCAGGCCCTCGCCGATGCCGATCAGCAGGTGGGCGCCGGCCATGGTGCCGGCCAGGCCGGCCAGGTTGCCGCCCAGGTCGGTGGTGCCACCCAGCCAGTACTGCAGCACGAAGCCCTGGGACGCGACGACGACGCTGACCAGCGCCGAGACGAAGGCGGTCACGCCGAGGCCGGCCGGGTTGCGGGGCAGCACCCGCAGCAGCAGGGTGATCAGCAGGTACGCCGCGGCGGTGCCGAGGACGGCCATGTTGCTGATGTTCAGGCCGAGCATGGCCACCCCGCCGTCGCCGAACACCAGCGCCTGCACGACCAGCACGACCGCCACGCAGAGCGCGCCGACCCACGGGCCGACCAGCATCGCGGCGAGCGCGCCGCCGAGCAGGTGACCGCTCACGCCGGCGGTGAAGATCGGGAAGTTGAGCATCTGGACGGCGAAGATGAACGCGGCGACCAGGCCGGCCATCGGGGCGAGCCGGTCGTCCAGGTCGCGCCGGCCACGCAGCACGCACAGGGCCAGCACCGCCAGCGCGAAGGCGGCGAAGAGGGCGGCGACGGGACCGTTGACGATCCCGTTGGAGATGTGCATCGCCAGGGTTTCCACTCGACCTCCCGGGGCGCGGTGGGCGGGCCCGCACCGACGAGGTAACCCTATTTCCAGAGAACCACTGTTGCCAATAGCTTGCAACAAGCCATGAAGTTGCTCACGAGTGCCGGCGCGTCGCCCACGCCGGCCCGCGCCGGGACGGCGGTAGGGTTTCCGCCATGACCGCGCCCGCCCGACTCAACCCCGGTGACCCCGCGCCCGAGTTCACCCTGCCGACCGACACCGGCGAGACCCTCTCCCTGGCCGACCTGCGCGGCCGGAAGGTCATCCTGTACGCCTACCCCGCCGCGATGACCCCCGGCTGCACCAAGCAGGCGTGCGACTTCCGCGACTCGCTCGCCTCGCTCCAGGCGGCCGGCTACGAGGTGGTCGGCATCTCCCCCGACAAGCCGGAGAAACTGGCGAAGTTCCGCGACCGGGACGCCATCACCTTCCCGCTGGTCGGCGACGCCGACAAGGCGGTGCTCACCGCGTACGGCGCGTACGGCGAGAAGCAGTCGTACGGCCGGACGGTGACCGGGGTGATCCGGTCCACCTTCGTCATCGACCCGGACGGGAAGATCGAGCGGGCGCTCTACAACGTCAAGGCCACCGGCCACGTCGCCAAGCTGCGCCGCGACCTCGGGCTGGACTGAGACCGTCACACCGGGCCACTACCCTTCGCACGTGGCCCGTTACAAGTATTCGGAGGCGCTGCTGCGGGACCTGGTCGCGGCCTCGCACAGCATCGCGGACGTCCTGAGACACCTGGGGCTGCCCCAGAACGGTGGCTCCCACGCGCATCTGCGGCGTCGCATCGACGCACATGGCATCGACACCTCTCATTTTCGGCGCACCGGCCTCCGGCGAGCCTCGGGGCCGTCCTCCCGGTCCCCGGACGACCTGCTCGTGTTACGGGATCCGAGCCGCCGCCGGGCACATCCGGACGTGCTCCGCCGGGCACTGGCGTCGACCGGGACGCCCCTGCTGTGCGCCGACTGCGGCGTGGGTACGTGCTGGAACGGCCGCCCCCTCACGCTCCAGGTCGATCACCGCAACGGCCGCTTCTGGGACTGCCGGCGCGAGAACCTCCGCCTGCTCTGCCCGAACTGCCACAGCCAGACCCCCACCTACGCCGGCCGGAACCGCCGCCGGTTCGGGGTGGCTCCCTCGGATCCGGCGGCCACTGACCAGGCGAACGGGTCCGCCACGGCTCGGACGGTCACGACCGAGGAACTGGTCGAGTTGTTCCGTCTCGTCGACCGCCGGGAACTGGACGCGGGGGAAGCGGCACGTCGGGCCGGCTGCCACCCGGGCTACCTTCACCGTCTCCGACAGCGTCTGGAGGAGCAGGGCTCGGTGTCGCGGAGGCAGGGTGGGCGACGGTGGCGGGCAGCCGCGGTCCGCGAGACCGTGCTCCACCACGCGCTGGCCAACCCCACGCTCGGGCCGAAGAAGCTCGCGTGTCTGCTGCGGGAACTGCCCGAGGGAGGCTGCGCGGTCAGCCATGGCACCGTCTCCACCATCCTGCGGGCGGCGGCGCTCAACACGGTGGCGGCCCGACGCTCTAGACTTTCCGCGTCGGCGGGAGTGGCGTAATTGGCAGCCGCGCAGGATTTAGGTTCCTGTGTCCGTGAGGACGTGGGGGTTCGAGTCCCCTCTCCCGCACCAACGAGGTGACAGCCGGCGGTACGGGTCGGCCGCCGTGCCGTCGGCTGTCAGGCGTATCACGATCACAGGTCGGCCGGGGCCGCCCGGCGGCAGGATGGCAGCGTGAGTCTGCGCTTCGTCCTCGACCCCGAGCTGACCCCCGAGCTGCGCGAGCAGATCGTCCGCCTCTGGGTGGACGTCACCAACGCCGGCGGCGCGGTCGGCTTCGTGGCGCCGGTCACCGCCGCCGACGTCCGCCCCGTGGCCGAGAAGACCTTCGTCGACCTCGTCGACGGCCCGGACCGGCTGCTCGTCGGGTACGACGGCGCGCGCCCCGTGGCCGTGCTGGTCCTCGCCGACAACCGGTTCCATCTCAAGGCGCACTGGTGCGTGCTGAAGCGGGTGATGGTGCACCCCGACACCCAGGGCCGGGGGCACGGGCTGGCGCTGATGCGCGAGGCGGAGCGGCTCGGCCGCAAGCTGGGCCGGGAGGCGCTGCACGTCACCGTGCGGGGTGGACTGGGGCTGGAGCGGTTCTACGCGCGGCTCGGCTACCGGGAGATTGGCCGGTTGCCGGGCGCGCTGCGGGTCGCCCCGGGCGACGACCGGGACGAGATCCTCATGTGGCTCGACCTGACCGCCGACGGGTGCCCCGACGCCGCCCCGACCGCCTGATCGCCGTCGCCCCGCCCGGGCTCGGTGCTCGCCCGCTCACCCGTTCGCCTCGACTCGGGGCGTCGGTGCTGCGGTGCCGGCACCGGCTGCGGTTCTGGTGAACCTGCGGGCTAGGTGTGCGAAGGCGTTGGTCAGTTCGTCGGGGCCGACGACGTCGATGTCGGCGTCGAACCGGGCGGCGGCGGCGGCGAGGCTGGGCCATGACCATGACCCGAGGGTGAGCCGGCAGCGGTCGGGGCCGAACTCCTCGACGACGCCGTCGCGGGTGTAGAGGGCTGCGGTGGCCGCGGGCAGGTCGAGGATCACCGTGCCGCGGCAGGGCCAGCCACCGGAGGCGTCGTCGGAGCCGCGGAACCTGCCGATGACGTAGGTGGCGACGTCTTCTCCGGGCAGCGCGCGTGGGGTGAACCGGGGCCCGTTCGGGGTGCGCAGGATGATCCGGTCCACGCGGAAGATGCGCCACTCGTCGCGGTCGAGGTCCCACGCGACGAGGTACCAGCGCCCGTCCCAGGTGATGACGTGGTGGGGCTCGACGCGGCGCGGGGGCTTGTCCGCGCTCTCGGGGCCGTAGTGGAAGCGCAGCACCTCGTGGGCGTGGGCGGCTGCGCTGACCGCCAGGAGCACGTCGCCGTCGACCGGTGCGACCGGCCGAGTGGTGGGCGGCTCGACGGCGGTGACTCGCAGGGCGTTGATGCGGTGCCGTAGCCGAGCGGGCATGACCTGCCGGATGGTGTTCAGTGCCCGTGCGGCGGCTTCTGCGAGGCCGTCGCCGGGGGTGGTGGCGGTGATCTGCAGGGCGATGGCGAGGGCGACTGCCTGTTCGTCGTCGAACAGCAGCGGGGGTAGTTCGGTGCCGGCGCTGAGCCGGTAGCCGCCGTCGGGGCCCTTGACTGCGGCTATGGGGTAGCCGAGTTCGCGTAGCCGGTCGACGTCGCGGCGCACGGTGCGCAGGCTGATGTCCAGGCGTTCGGCCAGCAGTGTGCCGGGCCAGTCCCGCCGGGCCTGCAGCAGCGACAGCAGGGCCAGCAGTCGGGCGGAGGTTTTCGGCATGAATTCGATTCTGCCCGCAGTAGGTGCCACACCCTGGCACCTACTGCTGCAAGTCTTCGCTCACACCGGCCGGCCACGACGATCCGGGCGAAGCCGGCCATCTACCCCTTTGCCATCTCTCGACAGGAGCCATCGTGGGCATCACCACCACCACCCACCTGAACTTCCGCGCCGCCGCCCGCCAGGCGCTGGAGTTCTACCAGTCCGTGTTCGGCGGCCAGATCGCCCTGGTGACCTACTCCGACGCCCACAACGTCTCGGCCCCGGCCGAGGCCGACCAGATCATGTGGGGCCAGGTCCGGGCCGACAACGGCTTCCACGTCATGGCCTACGACGTGCCCGGCAACCAGTCCTACGGCCCCGGCGACAAGGCGGTCTTCGTCTCCGTCCGCAGCCAGGACGAGGACGAGATCACCACCTACTGGAAGGGTCTGTCCGAAGGCGCGATCGTCCTCCAGGACCTCGGCCCCGCCGGCTGGGCCCCGCTCTACGGCATGCTCAAGGACCGCTTCGGCGTCACCTGGGTTCTCGACGTCGCGGTCGAGTACGACGCCGGCTGACCCTCCGCCTGGTGCACGCGCACGCGCCCCTTGGGCCGCCTGACCTGACCATGACGGAGCAGCTGTGACCACGCGCCTCGACGCCCGCGCGCTCAATCGAGCGACCCTGGCACGCCAATTCCTGCTCGAACGCACCGAGGCGACCGTGCTCAGCACCGTCGCCCGGCTGGGCGGACTGCAGGCCCAAGAACCACAGGAACCCTTCATCGGCCTCTGGTCCCGCATGAACGGCTTCAATCCCGAAGAACTCAGCCGGCTCCTCGAGCAGCGGATCCTGGTACGGCTGCACCTCATGCGCCGCACCGTGCACCTCGTTGCCGCGGACGACGCATGGAACTGGCGGCCACGCCACCACGCCCTGCTCCGGCAGCGGACCCTCGGGACCTACCGCCGCGAGCTCACCGGGCTCAACCTGGACGACCTCGCAGCCCGGGCACAGGCGCTCATGGCCGACGGACAGGCCCGCTCACTCGGCGACATCGGACGCGCCCTGGCCGAGCACTGGCCAGGGCCAGCACCTCGCGTACTGGGCGAAGCCGTCGTCGCCGCGCTCGTACCGACGGTCCAACTTCCGCCGCGCGGCACCTGGCGCAGCACCGCCGGAGCGCTGTACCTGCCCCTGTCCACCTGGCTCGGCCGTCCCGTCCCGCTCGATGCCACGCCGGGGGCGTCGCTGGCAACCGGCCGCGCTGACCCCGCCGGCGAGGACCTGGTGCGCCGATATTTGCGGGCGTTCGGCCCCGCCGCCAGCGCCGACCTACGCGCCTGGTGTGGACTGGCCGGTCTGCCCCACGCCGTGACCGCGGTCCGCGACGAACTGGTCAGTTTCCGCGACCACCGCGGCCGCGAACTGCTCGACCTCCCCGACGCCCCAAGACCCGAGCCCGACACGCCCGCACCCGTCCGTTTCCTACCAGCCTTCGACAACGTCATCCTCGGCTACCACGACCGCAGCCGCATCATCGACGACAGCCACCGGGGCCTGTCCGTGGCCGGGGAGCGCCTTGTCCTCGTCGACGGCCGAGTGGCCGCCACCTGGACCGGTACCGCCGGAACCATCTCCGTCACACCGCTGCGTGATTTCACCCGCGCCGAACGCACCGCGGTCGCCCAGGAAGCCGATCGCCTCGCGGCATTCCTGTCGGGCACGGCGCGCATTCGGCCGTGACCTACGGCCGATCGCTGCGCGTCAGCCGCCGGCGTCCGTGCCCGGTCAGTCCGCCGGCCCCACCGGGTCCCCGACGCGCACCACACCCGGCCCGTCGGGGACGAGGTGCAGGCCGAACGGCAGCTTTCCGTCGATGTTCCGGTGCCGCCCGAGGGTGCGCAGCGGCTCCTTGCCGCGTACCCCGGTCTCCTGGTCGGTGGTGGTGACCACGCAGCGGCCGCACGGGCCGGCGGCGCGGAAGCGCGCGGAGCCGATCCGCAGCCACCGGCCGGCCCAGTCGTCCTCGGCCCAGGCGGGTGCCCCGTCGACGACGAGGTTGGGCCGGAACCGGCTGATCGGCACGGGTGCCTCGCCGGCCTCGGCCAGCCAGCCGTTGAGCGCGTCGAGGGAGCCGGTGGTGGCCAGCAGCAGGGGGTACTGGTCGGCGAAGCTGACCCGGTCGCCGGTGTCGTGGGCGCGGGCGCCGGGCGCCAGGTGCCGGGTGGGCCGGGCCAGGTAGACCAGGCGGACCGGGCGGCCGAGCAGGGCGCTGAGCCAGTCGTCGGCGGCCGGCCCGGCGGGGAGCGCGGGGGCCGGCAGCCGGTCGCGGAACACCCGCACGGGCAGCGGCGGCGCCCCGGTCGGCTCGGCGACGTCCAAGTCGGGGCGGCCGGCGGCCCGCAGCACCAGGCCGCCGTCGCGGGGAGCGGCCCGCAGCCCGACCAGCGCGGTGGTCTCCCGCTGGGTGACGCCGAGGCCGTCGGCGTCGACCACCATCCAACGCCGGTCGCCGGCCAAGCCCCACGGTTCCACCCGGGCGCCGTCGTGGTCCAGCCGGTGGCAGCCCTTGACCGGGTACGTGTGCACGGCCGCCAGCCTCACCAGGCCGCCCCGACCCCGTCGCCCGGGTACCAGTGTCGGGCCGGTGTCTCCCGGTACGCGAGGAAGCGACGGCCGGTGCGTTCGGCGTGTTCGGCGAGAACGTTGGTGGTGGTGACGTTGTCGGTGAGCAGCAGCGCGCCGGGGGCGAGCTTCGGCTCGACGGCGTCGAACTCGCGCTTCTCGTGCGCCCGGCTGTGGTCGCTGTCGTGCAGGAAGAGGTCGACGGGACGGTCGAGGGCCTCGATCGAGGCGATGGAGTCGCCGACGACCAGGTCGACCACCTCCGACCAGGGCGCGGTGCGGGCCAGGTAGCCGGCCTCGGGGTTGATGTCCAGCGAGGTGACCCGGCCGGGGTGCCCCTCGGCGGCGTTGCGCAGCAGGGCGGCGGCCAGCACGCAGCTGCCCAGCCCCTTGTCGACGCCGGTCTCCACAACGTGCGCGGGGCGGGTGGCGCGGACCATGGCGTACCAGCCGATCCGGCGGGCGTAGCGGACCTTCCGGTCGGCCAGGCCCCGGCGGGACGCCTCGGCGGTGGCCCGTTCGATGTGCCCGCGCAGTTCCTCGTCGCCCTCGATCTCGGCAAACCAGCCCCGGACCCGGGCCACCGGCACGTCACACGCGACGCTGACGAACCAGGCCAGGTGCTGCCGACTCAGCTTGGTCAGCTCGTATGTGTAGTTGTGATGCTCCCGGGAGGTGACCAGCCACCGGGCGGAGGAGCGCAGCACCTTGGCGTCGTGCCGGGCCACCCGGGCGAGCCGCTTGGGAAAGGCGGCGACCGGGGCGAGCCGGGTGCGGGCGATGGCCCGTCGGAGCTTCGTGACGTCCACGGGAGGGTTGTACCAGGTCCGGGCGATGCGCGGGGGCCCTCGCCGCCGGAGGGGGTCACAGGCTCGGACCGTTCCCGGGACCCCCGGCAGGGCGGGGAGTCAGTAGCATGCGCCCATGCCAGATCATCAGCAGCTCGCGGGGTCCGCGCCGCCCGGCCCCGCGGCCGCCGCCTCCGACGTGGAGCCGCGGCCCCCGGCGCGCCGTCGCCGGGGCCGGCGGGTCGCGCTCGTCACGCTGCTGGTGGTCGCCCTGCTCGGGGCCGGTGGCGTCGGCGCGGCGGCGCTCTACCTGCGCTCGGTGGAGAAGGACATCGAGCGGGTGGACGCCTTCACGGAGGTGCCGCGGGAGAACCGGCCGCCGGTGGTGGCCGGGGACGCCATGAACATCATGGTGCTGGGCAGCGACTCCCGGGACCCGGACGGCACCACGGGCTCGCGGACCGACACGATCATCCTGGCCCACCTGCCGAAGGACCGGAAGAGCGCGCAGCTGGTCTCGATTCCCCGGGACACGTGGGTGCACGTGCCACGGTCGAGGGCCGGGCACGGCGGCCGGAACGCCAAGATCAACGCTGCGTACGCGTGGGGCGGCATCCCGCTGATGGTGCAGACGGTCGAGGAGTTCACCCAGGTCCGCGTCGACCACGTAGCGGTGATCGACTTCGCCGGCTTCACGGAGATCATCGACGCCCTCGGCGGCATCGACGTTTACGCGGAGAAGACCTTCACCTCGATCCACCCGCCGTTCCGCACGTTCCGGCAGGGGATGCAGACGATGGACGGGGAGACCGCCCTGGACTACGCGCGGCAGCGCAAGCAGTTCCCGGACGGCGACTTCGCCCGCATCCGGCACCAGCAGCAGGTCATCAAGGCGATCCTCGACAAGGCGGCCTCGGGTGGCATCCTCACCAGCCCGGGCCGCCTCAACGACTTCGTCAAGGCGTCCTCGGCCGCGGTCTCCGTCGACAAGGAGCTGTCCCTGATGGACACGGCGGCCGACCTGCGCGGGCTGCGCGGCCGCAACCTGGTGTTCTTCACCAGCCCGACGCGGGGCACGGGCCGGGTCGGCAGCGAGAGCGTCGTCTTCGCGGACACCGCCAAGGCGAAGACCTTCTACGACGCCGTACGCCGGGACGCCGTGCCGGAGATTCTGGGCACCGCCGGGAAGTAGGACGCCGGATTGCACTGTCGGCCCTGTCGGGACGCGCGCGGCACTCGTATCCTTCGTGCGCCCCCACGGACCGACCTGTGCCGTCCGTGGTGGCCACGGGGGAAGGACCGACATGTCAGGCCAACCAGCGACGGGAGACCACGCCGCTGCCGCGCCGCGCGACGACGCCGCGCCGCGGGGCGTACCGGCGACCGCGCAGAACCGGGACCCCGGTGCGTGGTTCCCCGCGCCCCGGGCCGGCGGCGAGCGGGCCGGCGGCGAGCGGGTGAGCGTGCCCGGCCTGGACACGACGGCGGTGCTGCCGTACGCCGGTTCGCGCGCCTCCCGGCGGACCCGGTGGCTGCGGGCCTGGATGATGACCGCCCCGGTGGACGTCGTCGCGCTGCTGGTGCCGCTGGCGCTGACCCACCAGCACTGGCGCGGCACCCTGGTGATGGCCGGGCTGACCGTCGCGTTCTTCGCGGCGGGCGGCCTGTACCGGGCCCGCCGGCACGTCAGCTTCCTCGACGAACTGCCCAGCCTCTCCGGTCGCCTGCTGGCCTGCGGCGCGATCGTCGCCATCATCGCCGCCCTGCGCCACGCGTCGGCCGAGTACGTGCTCGGCTTCACCCAGCAGGTGGCCCTCGCCGCCGGGCTGGTCGTCGTCGGCCGCGCGCTGACCCGCGAGTTCACCCTCGTCGCCCGCAGGCGCCGGTGGGTGGAGCACAACGCGATCGTCATCGGCAGCGGGCCGACGGCGGTGGAGCTGGCCCGCCTGCTGCGCCGCTACCCCCAGTACGGGCTGCGTTTCGTCGGCTGCGTCGACGCCGCGGCGCGGCCGGCGCCCAGCGCGCACCCGCTGATCGGCACGCTCGACCAGCTCGAGAAGCTCGTGGCGCTGGTCGAGTGCGAGGTGCTGCTCATCGCCGACCCGGGCTGCCCGGAGCCGGTGCTGATGGAGGTCCTGCACCGGCCGGGCAACGCGGGCTGCGACCTGTGGGCGGTGCCCCGGCTCTGGGGCTCCCGATCCTCCGGCGACCACATCGGGGCGATCCCGATCGTCAAGGTCGGCGACATCACCCTCTCCGGCCCCCGGTGGGCGCTCAAGCGCGCGTCGGACATCGTCTTCGCCTCGCTGGCGCTGCTCCTGCTCAGCCCGGTGCTGCTGCTCTGCGCGGTCGCGACGTTCCTCGACGGCGGGCGGGACATCTTCTTCCACCAGGAGCGCATCGGCCGGCACGGCCGGACGTTCCGCATCATCAAGTTCCGTTCGATGCGCCCGGTGGACGAGCACGAGTCGCGGACGAACTGGTCGATCGCGCACGACCGGCGGGTGGGCCCCGTCGGGCGGTTCATGCGCCGCACGTCCCTGGACGAGCTGCCCCAGCTGTGGAACATCCTGCGCGGCGACATGAGCGTGGTCGGGCCGCGCCCGGAGCGCCCGTACTTCGTGGAGAAGTTCTCCGCCGAGTACCCCACCTACTCCATGCGGCATCGGGCCCCGGTCGGGCTCACCGGGCTGGCGCAGGTCAGCGGCCTGCGCGGGGACACCCCGATCTCCGACCGGGCACGCTTCGACAACTACTACATCGAGAACTGGTCGCTGTGGCTGGACGCCAAGGTGCTGCTGCGCACCGTGGCGGAGGTGTTCCGCGCGGGTGGGCGCTGACCGGTGCCCCGACGGCCCGCCGAGGACGGCGCGCGACCCCTTCCCCCGAGTTCTGTGGAGATTCAGTTGACGGACGTTACGGTCGTGATCCCGACTACGGGCCGGCCCAGCATCGCCGAGGCGGTCCTGTCGGCGCGCGCCCAGCGGGGGGTGTCCGTGCACGTCGTGGTCGTCTGCGACCTGCCCGAGGTGCCGGCGACGGTGGACGCGCTGCGCGGGGAGATCGACGAGGTGGTCCGCACGGGTGGCGGCCGGCGGGGCTCGTACGCGCGCAACCTCGGCGTCGCCCACGCCGCGTCCGGCACCCACGTCGCGTTCCTGGACGACGACGACGCCTGGCTGCCCACCAAGCTGGCGGTCCAGCTTCCCGTCCTGGAGCGGCTGGCAGCCGAGGGCTGGCAGCCGGTGGTGTCGTCCCGGATCCTGCAACGCAAGGCCGGCGGCGAGCCGCTGCCGACGGCGACGCCCACCGAGCTGATCGGCGCGGACGTCCGGCCGGAGGACTACCTCTTCCGCCGCCGCCGCCTCGGCGTCGGCCGCCAGTCGCTGGCCACCTCGACCCTGCTGACCACCCACCGGCTCGCCACGGCCTGCCCGTGGGACGAGACCCTCCCCCGCCACCAGGACTGGGACTGGCTGGTCCGGGCCGCCCGCCTCCCCGGCACGCGGATCGCGCAGGTGCCGGAGGCCACCACCGTCTACACCGTGGGCAGCCCCGGGTCGATCTCGGCGGGCGCCGACTGGCGCACCTCGTGGCAGTGGGCGCGCCGGTGGGAGGGGGTGTGGGCGCCGGAGACGTTCGCCGACTTCGTCGCCGCTCAGACCCTGCGGTACGCCCTGCAGGCGCGGGACTGGGCGGGCGCGCGCGAGCTGGTGCGCGCCATCCGACGCAACTCGCCGCCGTCGGTGCCCAACGCGACCATCGCCGCGCTGGGCCTCGTGCCCCGGGCGACGCTGGAGCGGCTCGCCCTGCGCGGGTCCCGCGCCGCGTCCCGTCCCGTCGACGCGCGACCGGGCGACGGGGTCCGCTGATGCGCCTGCACTTCGTCCTGCCGCAGCTGGAGCCCCTGTACGGCATGGAGCGGGCGGCCGTGCTGCTGATGCGCGGGCTGCGGGCGCAGGGGGTCGAGGTCACCGCGACCGTGCTGTCCCGGGCCGTCCCGGCCGGCCTCGACGACCTGGCCGTCGACCACCTGGGGCTGGGCACCCGGATCACCCGGCTGGTGGAGGCCGTGCCGCCGCTGCGCCGCCGGCTGCGCGCCCTGCCGGCCGACGTGCAGGTGGTGGCCAGCGGGCTGTGGGGGGCGGTGCCGGTGGGCGCGGCGCTCGCCGGCACCGGCCGCGACTTCGTCGCCTGGGAGCACTCGCTGCTGCCGGCCCGGCTGGACATCGACCGGCGGGTGCGCGCGCTGGCCCGGGCGAGCCGGGCCGCCGCGCTGCGTCCCCGGCTCGTCGTGGCCGTCTCCGACGGCGTGGCGCGGACCGTGCGGCGGCTCGCCCCCGGGCAGCCCGTCGTCACCATCCCCAATGCCGTTCCGGTGGCCCCGGACGTCCCGCCCCGGCCGGTGGCCGACCCCGACCGGATCCACCTGGTCACCACGGCCGCGCTCCGGCCGCTCAAGAATCACGGCTGCGCGCTGGACGCGCTGGCGCTGCTGCCGGAGACGTACCGGCTCTCGCTCGCCGGGGACGGCGAGGAGTGGGCGCTGCTGCAGGCCCGGGCGCGGGAGCTGGGCGTGGCGCACCGGGCGACGTTCCTGGGCAGGTTGCCGGGGGTGGCCGGGCTGCTCGCCGAGGCGGACCTGCTCGTGCACCCGTCGCGGGCGGAGACGTTCGGGTTCAGCGTCGTCGAGGCGGCCGAGGCGGGGCTGCCGGTGGCCGCCCTGCCGGTGCCCGCGCTGGACGAGCTGATCCCGGCCCTGGTGCCCGGCGCCCTGGCGGCGGAGCCGGGCCCGGCGGCGCTCGCCGAGGTGGTGCGGCGGTTGACCGGGGACGGCCGGCCCGGCCCGGACGACTTCGCCCGCGCGTGGCGGGCCCGGTCGGCGGCGCTCGACCCGGCCGTGGTGAGCCGCCGGTGGGTCCAGGAGCTGACCCGATGACCGTCGCCGGCACCGAGGCCGACCGGCCGGGCGGCCCCGCCGCACCGCCGCACCGCCGCCGGGGCGACGGCTTCCTGCGCCGCTCGGGCACGTTCCTGATCGGCACGCTGCTGCGCACCCTCGCGCAGGGCGTGCTCTTCGTGCTGTTGGCCCGGGAGATGCCGATCGAGGCGTACGGGCTGTTCGTCGGCGTCACCGCGCTCGTGGCGGTGGTGTCTCCGTTCGCGTCGGCCGGCGTGCCCAGCCTGATCTTCCAGAGCTACGCCGACGCGCCGGCCGAGTGGCGCCGCCACCTCGCCCGCGGCCTGGTGCTGACCGCCACCTTCGGCGCGGGCGCGGCGGTCCTGGTGACTGCGGCGGGGGTGGCGATCTGGGGCGGGCAGGTGCGCCTGGTGGACGTCGCCGCGCTGGCCGTGGCGGACCTGCTGGCCTGGCGGCTCGTCGAGGTCGTGGCGGCCTCCGTCCAGGCCCGGGGCCGGGTCTTCGCGGCCTCGCTGATCCCCGCCCTGCTGCACGTGTGCCGGCTGGTCGCGGCGGTGGTCCTGGCGCTGGCCGCGGCGGGTCCGCTGACCCTGCACGCGTGGGCCGTGACGGCCGTCGTCGTCTCCGGCGTGATCTGCCTGCCGGTGCTCTGGTACGGCGCGCGCGGCCCGGGCCGCCTGCCGGTGGACGTGCGCGGCTCGTTCGCGCAGGCCCGCACCGGCATGCTCTTCGCCGTCGGGCTGTCGGCGCAGAGCGTCTACAACGACCTCGACAAGGTGATGCTGGCGCGGCTGGGCAGCCCGGAGGGCGCGGCCGTCTACGCGGCGGCATACCGGGTGGTCGACTTCGCGTACACGCCGGCGCGGTCGATGGCGGCGGTCGCGTACCCCCGCTTCTTCGAGGCGGGCCGCGCCGGCCCCCGGGCGGCGCTGCGGCTGACCCGCTCGCTGCTGCCGAAGTACCTGGGGTTCAGCGTTCCCGCCGCCCTGCTGCTGGTCGCGCTCGCTCCGACGATGCCGCTGGTCTTCGGCGCGGAGTACGCGGCGGCGACGCCCGCGCTGCAGGGCCTCAGCGCGTTGCTGGTGCTGAAGTCCCTGCACTACCTGGCCGCGGACACCCTGTCGGGCAGCCGCCTGCAGGGGCGGCGTACGGTCTGCCAGATCGCCGTCGGCGTCGTCAACGCGGGGCTGAACGTGTGGCTGATCCCGGCGTACGGCTGGCAGGGCGCCGTCGTGTCCAGTCTGGTCTGCGACGCGCTCCTCGTGGCGCTGCTCTGGGGCCTCCTCGCCGCCGTCGTCCGCCGCGATCGTCCGACCGCCGCCGTCGCGCCGCGCCCGGCGTCGACCAGAGAAAGGGATTGAGTTGGTCACCCTCTTCGGAGTCCTGCTGACGGTCGGCGGCCTGGCGGTGGCCGGGTGGCTGCTGGCCACGCGGGGGAAGGTCGTCGCGGCGTTCGGCGACGCGCGGACCGCCCTCGCGCTGGTCGGGTTCGCGGTCGGGCTGAGCGCCGCGCCGGTGCTCGCCGGGAAGCGCAGTTCCGCGCTCATCGGGCTGCTCGTGGCGGGCCTGCTGGCCTGGGTGCTCTGGTCGGGCCGGCACGACCTGCGCAGCCGGGGCGGCGTCAACCTGCGCAGCCGGAACAGCCTCGGCCTGCGCGGGCCCGACGACCGGTGGCTGCGGGTCGCCTGGGCGGCGGCCGCCGTGCTGCTGGTCTGGTGCGTCGCCGTGGACGCCCTCACCGGGGCGGGGCTCTACGGGTCGCGGCTGGTGGCGTACGCGGCGGCGGGGCTGCTGCTGCTCGCCGGGGCGCTGCTCGCCGGCCGGGCGGCGCTGACCACGCGGGCCACGGCGTACCTCGGGCTGGCCGTGCTGGCGGTGCTGACGATCCCGACGGCCCTGACCGGTTCGGCGGCCTGGCGGCCCTGCACGGCCGGGAAGCTGGAGAAGTGCTCGGCCGCGGGGGCGCTGTTCAAGAGCTTCTTCGACTCCGAGAACTACATCGCGCTGATCACGTCGTTCACGCTGGTCGCCGCCGTCTGCGCGCTGCGCCGCGCCGAACTGGCGGCGACGACCGTCTTCTGCCTGCTGATCATCGTGGCGACGGGCTCGCGCACCAGCTACCTGGCGCTCGCCGCCGCCGGGGCGTGGCTGCTCGGCAGCTTCCTGCTGGAGCGCCGCCGCCGGTACGCCCGCATCCACCTGGCCGGTTGCGCGGCGCTGGTGCTGGCGTCCGTCGGCGTCGCCACGTACCTGATGTGGACGGCGTCGAGGACGACGCTGAGCAACCGGGGCAACATCTGGGTCGTCGCCCGGGAGTACCTCGCCGACGCGACGGCCACCGGGGTCGGCGTGTCGAAGTGGTACCGGCTGCAGGACGCCGGGGACGCGCCGACGCACTTCTTCCACTCCGGGTACGTGCTGGTCGTCTTCGCCGGCGGATTCGTCGCCCTGGCGGTCTGGGCGCTGTGGGCCACGGCGCTGCTGCACGGGCGGGTCGACGACGGGCGGGCGTTCACCGCGAAGGCCCCGGTCGCGCTCCTGCTCGTCTACTCGCTCACCGAGGTGGTGTGGAACCCGCTTTCGGTCGACGGCCTGTCCTGGATCTTCCTGGCGTTGATGCTGACCCGGTCGTGGGTGACGCCGGCGCACCGCCCGCCCGCCACGGGGCCGGTGGACGCCGCCGCCGTCACGGGCCGGGGGCGATGGGCAGGTCGGCGAAGGTGAGCAGGCCGACGCCGGTGGGGTTGACGATCCACGGCCCCGCCCCGGCCCGGCCCAGGTAGCTCACCGCCGTGGCGGCACCGGCCGGGCCGGAGAGGGTCAGGACCAGCCGGCCGCCCGCCTGGTAGGCGACCCCGACGACCGTGGCGGCGGTGCCGGCGAGGCGGAAGTCGACGCCGACGCCGGGGTCGACGGTCAGCGGGGCGTCGTCGCGGAGCTTGACGACCAGCTCGGTGCGGGCGGCGTCGGTGAAGGCGGCGGAGCGCGGGTTCGGCGGGGCGACCCCCGCGCCGGGCCCCTTGTGCAGGTCCCGGGCCAGCACGGCGAACGCCTGGTCGCCCAGCTCGCGGTACCCCCGCTCCCAGTCGAAGTGGCAGCCGGCGTGGCCGGAGAGCCCGTTGGTGGACAGCACGGTCACCCCGAGGGTGTCGCCCATCCGGCGCTGCGCCTCGCGCAGCTCCGGAGTGCCGCTGTCGCCGCACGGGGAGGTGCGGACCTGGAACACGTAGTACCGGGTCCCCCGGTCCACGTCGGCGCCGAGGTCCGCGCGCCAGTCCCGCAGCAGCGCCGTGACCCCGGCGACGTGGGCGGCCGTCCGGTTGTTGTCGGCCTCGCCCTGGAACCACAGGACGGCACGCACGTCGCCGATCACCCCGGCCGCCTTGAGCCGCCGTCGCAGCCGGCCGTAGTTGCTGCCCAGGTCGTCGGGGTCGGCGTCGTGGCGTTGGAAGTGGGAGACCTGCCGGCCGTTCTCGGCGCCGTTGAGGACGGCCACCGGAATCCGGTAGGTGTCCATGAGGCGGTGGGCCGCCCGGATGCCCCACTGCCCGACCGAGCCCGGCTGCCGGGCCGCGTCGCCGACGGCGTAGTGCCAGCTCCGGTCGGCGGCGGAGAGAGCACGGTCGGCCGCGGGCGAGCCGTAGCTGCGCAGGAAGGGGGACTCCTCCCCCGCCGCCGAGCCCCGCTGCATGCCGGCGACCGCGTTGGACTGGCCCTGGATGACGTAGACGTCGCCGGCCACCACGCCCTCCCACAGGCCGACCCGGCGAACCACCCCGTCGCCGAGCACCCGCAGCTCCACCCGGTACTCGCGCAGCCCCGCCGTGATCCGGTGCCGCAGGGCGAAGGTCCGCCCGGTTCCGGCCGGCACGGTCTCCTCCCAGCCGTCGGCGCCGCTGCTGACCTTGAGCTGAACGGCGGTGACCCGGGGGTCGGTGACCCTGCCGGACACGGCGACCGTCGCGCCGTTGCCGGCGTCGCGCGGATAGAGCTGGCGGTCCGCGGGATGCTGCTGCACGTCGAGCACCGACGGCCGGGCGTACACGGTCAGCCGGCGCTGGGTGAACTCGGTCGCATTGGCCGCGAACGTCCAGTCGGGACGATCCCCGGGCGCGGTGCCGATGCCGAGCGACAGCGGCGCGGCGTTCGAGGTGAACCCGTTGACGGCCAGCACGGTCTGCGGCGCGACCGGGGACGGCCGGGTGCCGCCGACCAGGTGCACCTGGAACGAGCCGTACCCGACGGCGGGAAACACGTCGTCGTCGGCGTCGTACCGGGCGCCGGACGCGCCGGAGACCTGCCCCGAGCTGCCCGGGCCGTACGAGTTGGGCCACATCTCCAGGTAGCCCGGCAGGCCGGTGCCGGTGCTCAGGCCCGCGACGTTGGTGGCGACCTCCACGTCGTTGACCCGCTGCCGGACGATCCGGCCGTCGCGACCGGGCGGGCCGAGGCGGCGGGCGTCGGCGGTGAACGGCTCCAGCGCCGTCCAGACCCATTTCGGGCCGGCCGGGCCGGTCAGCTCCAGGCAGTAGCCGACCCGGTCGAAGCCCCGGGCCACCTCCGCCGTCCGGTCGAACGCGTACGCCGGCGGGCGGTCCCGCCAGTTGGCACGCGCGGGCAGGTCCAGCGCGGAGACGGGGACGAAGCCGGTCATGGTCGCCACGTTGGCCGCGCAGGCCGTGGCGTCCACGGGGGCGGCGGGCCGGGCCGGCGGCGCGCCCTCGCCCGCGGACCAGGCGGCCCGCTGCTCCCCCGACCTCGACGCCGGCCAGACCACCACGGCGACCGAGGCGAGGAGCAGGCCGACGACCGCCGCGGCGACCCAGGCCGGACGCGGCACCGACCGCAGGCGACGCACCTGGGCGCGGACACCGGACACCCTCGCACCTCCACCGGGTCGGGCTGCTCGTCGCGGGCAAGGCTATGCGATGCACGGCGTACGACGGCCCCGGGTACGCCCTCGGGGTGGACCGGACCGGCCAGACACGTCTGCGATGATGCGCGCCATGGCGGCAACCAGCACGACGGCACCGGTGAGCACCCGATCCGCCGGAGTCGATCTCCTACGGGTCGTGGGCATCGCCGCCGTGGTCGTCGGTCACGTGTGGAGCGACAACGTCACCCGGGCCGCCGTCTACACCTGGCACGTGCCCCTGTTCTTCCTGCTCACCGGCTACTTCTGGACGCCCGGACGCCCGCTGCGCGGCGAGCTGCGCAAGCGCTGGCGCACCCTCGGCCTGCCGTACGTGACGTGGTTCGTGCTGCTCTTCGCGGGGCTGGCCGTCGCCGACGCCGCCACCGGGGAGGCGGCCGAGGGCGCGTTCCGCGCCGCGCTGTGGGGCGGCACCGCGGCCGTCCGGCCCTTCTCGGCGTTCTGGTTCGTCTCGGTGCTCCTGCTGATCGCCGTCGCGTACCGCTGGCTGGAGCGTTTCCCGGCGGCGGTCACCTGGGCGGTGGCCCTGGGCGGGCTGGCCGCCGCTCATCTCGCGCCCGGCGCGGTCACCGCCGGCCCGCTCGGGGTCTTCCTCGTCCCGGCCTGCCTGGTCTTCGTGCTCGCCGGCCGACTGCTGCGCCGCTTCCGCGAGCGCGTCCCGGTGGGCCTGGCGGCGGCGATGCTGGCGCTCGGCGTGGCCCTGGTGGCCACCGGCCTGAGCACCCCGTTGGACGTGAAGGCCGGCGACTTCGGCCGGCCCGTGCTGGGCGTGCTGACCGCCGTGCTGATCAGCGGCGGCCTGGTCCGGCTCGCCGAGGGGCTGGACGGGCACGTCGGCGCTCGGGCGGCCCGGGCGATCGGTTGGCTCGCGGCGTGCGGCATCGCCGTCGTGCTCAGCCACGCGGCGATCCTGTGGGTGCTGCGGACCCCGCCGGAGGGCGGCTGGTTCGATCTGGCCACCGCCCTGGTGCTGCCCTGGGCGTTCGCCCTGGTGGTGCTGCGCACCCGGGTCGGCCCGTACCTCACCGGAACGACCGCGCCCGGCCGCTGACCGCACCCCGCCGTTACGCCCGGCCGCGCCGCCGCAGCAGGCCGCACCGCCTGCGTGCCGTTACGCCCGGCCGCGCCGCCGCAGCAGCAGCACCACCAGGCCGACGAGCCCGGCGGCGAACACGCCCCCGGCCACGGCGAGCAGCGGCACCGCCCAGCCCAACCGGTCCGCCCCGCCGTCGGTGCCGCCGCTGTCCACCGCCGCCTGCCGGTAGACCTGCGCCAGCAGGTTCGCCGGCGAGTCCCGCACGACGCCGTCCAGCTCGCTGATCGCGGCGGAGTTCCGGCCGGCGAAGTAGGCGTCCAGGCCGCTGCGGTACCGCTTGTCGGCCTCGCCGAGGCTGTTCTCGACGCCGGCCGCGCCGAGCAGGCCGGTCACGGCAGACACCGGGACGACCACC
Organism: Micromonospora sp. CA-111912; assembly: GCF_050948415.1. Taxonomy (NCBI): domain Bacteria; kingdom Bacillati; phylum Actinomycetota; class Actinomycetes; order Micromonosporales; family Micromonosporaceae; genus Micromonospora; species Micromonospora sp. CA-111912. The sequence continues at coordinate 1,407,615 of NZ_CP192007.1, read as the reverse complement.
CGGTTGGCCTTGTCGGGGCGCAGGATGTCGTTGTCCAGCATCCCGACCACCCGCCCGCCGGCGTCGATGGCGATGCCGCCCCGCGAGTAGAGCCCCAGGTCCTCGTTGATCCGGTACGCGTTCACCGGCGACGGGGCGTCCACCCCGGTCACCGTCACCGGCTTCGACGACACCGTGTACGTGGCGGAGCGGTAGCTGGTGTCCGTGGTGCCGTACCCGAGGACGAGCAGGGGGGTCTCTGCGGCGACGGTGGCCGACGGGTTCAGCTCGGCGGTGGGGAGGTTCTCCTGGGCCAGCTTGACCAGCGCGACGTTGCCCTCCTCCAGGGTGAGGGCGCGCACGACGGTGCCGGGGATCGCCGGGGTGTCAGTGACGTCGCCCTTGGCCACGTTGAGCTGCCCGTACAGCCGGGCCTCGGGCTGGGTACCGGCCTCGGGACCGGTGAAGACGGCGGTCCGCTGCCGGGCCTTGACGAAGGCCGCGACCTCGGAGCGCTCGAGGGTGCCCCCGGCGGCGAGCGCGTTACCCAGGGCGCTGAGGGCGTTGGAGAGCAGGATCTCCGGGGTCGGCTGCACGCACTGGCTGTTGGTCAGGACGTGCCCGTCGGGGCGGGCCACGAAGCCGGTGCACCGCCGGTTGAGGATGACCGGGGCCTTGCGCAGCAGCGCGTTGTCCGCCTTGTTCCGCACGTACCCGGTGACGACGACCTCCATGAACACCATGGACGGCCCGACGGTGGCCAGCGCCCGCTCCTCGGGGCTGCGCAGCGCGGCCTGCGCCCACGGCTTGAGGCCGGGGCTGACCGGGGTGGCGCTCGGGAAGGCGGTGGACGTGGCGGTCGGCGCCGGCGCCTCGGGGCCGGTGGCCGTGACGCCCCAGACGCCGACCCCGCCGACGGCCAGGGCGACCAGCAGCAGCGCCGCGACGGCGGCCAGCGGCCCGACGCCACCCCGCCGGGGCGACGCGGAGGGCTGGATGCGGCGGACCGGCGAGGCGAACGGGTCGTGCGGCGGGACGCTCACCGGCTGGTGCTGCGGCGACACCGACACGGGCCGGTCGGTGGCGAACCCCGGGACCCCGGAGACCGAGCGGGGCGGCCCGGAAACCGACGGCGCTGCCCCGGAGACGGGCTGCGGGACCCCCGAGACGGGCTGCGGGATGCCGGAGACGGGCTGCGGCTGCCCGGAGACCGGCTGCGGGATCCCCGAGACCGGGTGCGGCTGCCCGGAGACCGGTCGAAGCTGGTACGGGTCGCCCTGCAACGCCCACGCGGCGACCGGCCCGCCGGAGGTCGGCTGGGTGGGGATCGGCCCACCGGACGTCGGCCCACCCGACGTCGGGTGCGTGGTCGGCCCGGTGGTCGGGTGCGCCGTCGGCCCGGTGGTCGGCTGGGCGGGCACCTGGAGCATCGCGACCGTGCTGTCGTCGCGCGCCTGCTCGGCGCGGATCGGGTGGCCGAGCGCCTGGAAGAGGTGCTCCGCGCCGGGCCCGCCGTCGGCGGTGTACGCGGCCCAGGGCGCGGCGGCGTCGAAGTCGGCGCCGATGTAGGGGCGGCCACCGCCGCCGGGCGCGGCCAGCACGTCGGCCATGCCGGAGAAGGCCCGCCGCCACTCGGGGTACTCGGCCACCAGCGGGTCGAGTACCGCGACCGTGACCAGCCGGTCCTGCCCGTCGACGGCCCACCAGGCTCTGCCGACCTGGCAAACGCCCATCACCTCGGTGAACCTGTACGGACCGTCCGGCTGCATGCCCCACACTCCTCTGCTCACCCGCCGTGCGGATAGTACAGAGACGTGTCAGCCCCGGAGCATCACTCCGCCGGTGTTCCCGGCCCAGAGGGGTTGCCCGTGAAAGTTTCCATGCATAGAGTCGCCGCATGAATGAGGAAGTCACCGTCGCGGCGTCCGCCGACCGGGTGCTCGACCTCTTCCAGGGCGTGCGGCTCACGCCCACCCAGCGCCGCATCGCGCACAGCCTGGTGCAGCACGCCGCCACGGCGGCGTACCTCTCCGCCGCCGAGGTGGCCGAGCTGGCCGGGGTGAGCCAGCCGTCGGTGACCCGGTTCGCCGTGGCGCTCGGCCACGACGGCTACCCGGCGCTGCGCCGCCGGCTGCGCGAGCTGACCGGCGCGGCCACTGGCGGGTCCTCCGGCGGCGGCAACGAGCTGCAACGCGCCGTCCGGGCCGAGGTGAGCAACCTGGAGCGGCTGGCCGGGCAGCTCGCCGACCTGGACCGGATCGCCGAGACGGGCGAGCTGCTCGCCGCGAGCCGCCCGCTGCCGGTGCTCGGGCTGCGGGCCGCCGCGCCGCTGGCCGCGTACTTCGCGTACTTCGCCGCCAAGGTGCACCCGGACGTGCGGGTGCTCGACGACGGCGGCAGCCTGCTCACCGACCGCCTCGAACAGGCCGCCGCCGCCGGGGCGACCGCCCTGCTGGCGTTCGTGCTGCCCCGCTACCCCCGGGAGACCCTGGACGCGCTGCGCGAGGCACGGGCCGCGGGGCTGACCGTGGTGGCCATCACCGACTCGCCGGTCAGCCCGGCCATCGACCACGCCGAGGTGGTGCTCCCCGCCGCCGTCGGCACCGATCTGGTGTTCGACCTGCACACCGCCCCGATGACCCTGGCGATGGTGGTCCTCCAGGCCATCTGCGACGCCGCGCCCGCCGAGACCCAGCGTCGGCTGGAGGCGTTCGAGTCCTCCGCCGCCCGTCGCCAGTTGTTCCTCGGCTGAGAGGAGAACCGAGATGCCCCAGCCCGTCCGCGCCGCCCGTGGCACCGCGCTGACCGCCCGGGGGTGGCCGCAGGAGGCCGCCCTGCGGATGCTGATGAACAACCTCGACCCGGAGGTGGCCGAGCGCCCCGACGACCTGGTCGTCTACGGCGGCACCGGGAAGGCCGCGCGGGACTGGCCGTCGTACCACGCGCTGGTGCGCACGCTGACCGACCTGCGCGAGGACGAGACGATGCTGGTGCAGTCCGGCCGCCCGGTCGGGGTGCTGCGCACCCACGAGTGGGCGCCCCGGGTGCTGCTGGCCAACTCCAACCTGGTCGGCGACTGGGCCACCTGGCCGGAGTTCCGCCGCCTGGAGCAGCTCGGCCTGACCATGTACGGGCAGATGACCGCCGGATCATGGATCTACATCGGCACCCAGGGCATCCTCCAGGGCACGTACGAGACGTTCGCCGCCGTCGCCGCGAAGAGGTTCGCCGGCACGCTGGCCGGGACGCTGACGCTCACCGCCGGGTGCGGCGGGATGGGCGGGGCCCAGCCCCTCGCGGTCACCATGAACGGCGGCGCGTGTCTCATCGTCGACGTGGACCGCACCCGGTTGGACCGCCGGGTCCACGACCGCTACCTCGACGAGGTCGCCGACTCCCTGGACGACGCGGTGGAGCGGGCGCTCGCCGCGAAGCGGGACCGCCGCGCGCTCAGCGTCGGCGTGGTGGGCAACGCCGCCACCGTCTTCCCCGAGCTGCTGCGCCGGGGCGTGGAGATCGACATCGTCACCGACCAGACCAGCGCGCACGACCCGCTGTCGTACCTGCCGGAGGGGGTGGAGCCGGCCGACGCCGGGGACTACGCGAGGGCGAAGCCGACCGAGTTCACCGACCGCGCGCGGGCCTCGATGGCGAGGCACGTCGAGGCGATGGTCGGCTTCCTCGACGCGGGGGCCGAGGTCTTCGACTACGGCAACTCGATCCGGGGCGAGGCGCAACTCGGCGGGTACGAGCGGGCGTTCGACTTCCCCGGTTTCGTGCCGGCGTACATCCGGCCGCTGTTCTGCGAGGGCAAGGGGCCGTTCCGGTGGGCGGCGCTCTCCGGCGACCCGGCCGACATCGCCGCCACCGACCGGGCGATCCTCGACCTGTTCCCGGAGAACGAGTCCCTGGCCCGGTGGATGCGACTGGCCGGCGAACGGGTCGCCTTCCAGGGCCTGCCGGCCCGGATCTGCTGGCTCGGTTACGGCGAGCGGGACAAGGCCGGAGTGCGGTTCAACGAGATGGTCGCCTCCGGCGAGCTGAGCGCGCCGGTCGTCATCGGCCGGGACCACCTGGACTGCGGCAGCGTGGCCAGCCCCTACCGGGAGACCGAGGCGATGGCCGACGGCTCCGACGCGATCGCCGACTGGCCGCTGCTCAACGCGCTGGTCAACACCGCCAGCGGGGCGTCCTGGGTGTCCATCCACCACGGCGGCGGGGTCGGCATCGGCCGGTCCATCCACGCCGGCCAGGTCTGCGTCGCAGACGGCACCGCGCTGGCCGGGCAGAAGATCGAGCGGGTGCTCACCAACGACCCGGCGATGGGCGTCATCCGGCACGTCGACGCCGGCTACGACACCGCCCGCGAGGTCGCCGACCACACCGGCGTGCGGGTGCCGATGGCCGAGGGCCGGGCATGACGGCGGACCTCGCGGACCTGGCCGGCCGGTTCCGGGTGCTCTGGGACTCCATCGCCCCGGTCGGCCGGGACCCTGGCAGCGGCGGCTACCTGCGGTACTCGTTCACGGAGCCGGAGCTGGCGCTGCGCGACTGGTTCCGGGCGCAGGCCGCCGGCCGGGGCATGCCGGTCACCGCCGACGGCAACGGCAATCTTTTCGCCCGCTGGGGCGACCCGGCCGCCGGGGACGCGGTGCTGACCGGCAGCCACTTCGACTCGGTGCCGCACGGCGGCGCGTACGACGGGCCGCTCGGCATCGTCAGCGCGTTCCTCGCCGTGGACGAGCTGCGCGCCGCCGGGGCGACCCCGGTCCGTCCCCTCGTCGTGGCCGCGTTCGCCGAGGAGGAGGGTGCCCGGTTCGGCGTGCCGTGCCTGGGGTCGCGGCTGCTCACCGGCGCACTCGATCCGGACCGCGCGGCCGGCCTGCGCGACGCCGACGGGGTCAGCCTGGCCGAGGCGTTGGGCGACCGGCCCGCAGGTGCCCGGCCCGACCTGCTGGGCGGGTTCTCGTGCTTCGTGGAGCTGCACGTCGAGCAGGGCCGCGCGCTGGTCGAGCGCGACGCGGCGGTCGCGGTCGCCAGCGCCATCTGGCCGCACGGCCGCTGGCGCTTCGACTTCCACGGCGAGGGCAACCACGCCGGTACGACCCGGATGGCCGACCGCCGCGACCCCATGCTCACGTACGCGTTCACCGTGCTCGCGGCGAACAAGGAGGCCCGGCTGCGCGGCGCGCACGCCACGGTCGGTCGGGTCCGGGTCGAGCCGAACGCCACCAACGCGATCCCCTCGAAGGTGACCGGCTGGCTGGACGCCCGCGCGGCCGAGCCGGACACGCTGACCGGCCTGGTCGACGCGGTTCGCGCCAAGGCCGCCGACCGGGCCGGCCGGGACGGCACGGAGGTCACCCTCACCGAGGAGTCGGCGACCCCGTTGGTCGCCTTCGACGGCGGCCTCGGCGGGCGGCTGGCGGCGCTGCTGGGCGCGCCGGTCCTGCCGACCGGGGCGGGTCACGACGCCGGGGTGCTCGCCGGGCACCTGCCCACCGCCATGCTGTTCGTGCGCAACCCGACCGGGGTGTCGCACTCCCCCGCCGAGGCGGCCACCGACGCCGACTGCGCCGCCGGGGTCGCCGCTTTGGCCCAGGTCCTGAAGGAGCTGACATGCGTCTGATCCAGCTTTCGGCGGCCGGGCCAGGGCTTTCGACGGCCGGGCCAGGGCTTTCGACGGTCGGGCCGGCCACGAACCCGGGGCCGGGCCGACGCACGCCGGCCGGCGCGGACCCCACCCGGGGCAGCCAGCACATTCCGGGCCCTATGGAGCTGCCCGCACAAACGGGGCAGAGGCCGGGTACGGCCCCTCGCCCCTCGCCGGCACCACCGGCGCTGGCCCTGTCGCCGTCGCCGACGCCGTCGCCGGCGCTGGCCCTGTCGCCGTCGCCGTCGCCGACGCCGGCGCTGGCGCTGGCCCTGTCGCCGTCGCCGACACCGGCGCTGGCGCTGGCGCTGGCGCCGTCCCTGGCAGCGACGCCGACGCCGACGCCGGTGCTGGTGCTGGTGCCCTCGTGGTCGCCCTCGCGGGCGCTGGGCGCGGTAGCGCAGACGGGGCAGCTCCAAAGGGAGTGGAAGAGGTGACCGAGACCCGCTGGCTCGCCGAGTACGCCTGGCTGCCCGACCAGGCCGAGCCGACCGCCGACGTGCTGATCGAGGCCGAGGACGGCCGGATCACCGCCGTCACCCCGCTCGGCGGCGCGGGCACGCCCACAGCCGGGGTGGAGGTGCTCGGCGATGCCACCCGGCTGCCCGGGCTGACCCTGCCCGGGCTGGCCAACGCCCACTCGCACGCGTTCCACCGGGCGCTGCGCGGACGCACCCACGGCGGCCGGGGCGACTTCTGGACCTGGCGGGATGTCATGTACGAGGTGGCGACCCGGCTCGACCCGGACAGCTACCTGGCCCTGGCCCGGGCCGCGTACGCCGAGATGGCGCTGGCCGGGATCACCTGCGTCGGCGAGTTCCACTACCTGCACCACGGCCCCGACGGCACGCCGTACGCCGACCCGAACGCGATGGGGGCCGCCCTGGTTGAGGCCGCCACGCAGGCCGGGATCCGGCTCACCCTGCTGGACGCCTGCTACCTGACCGCCACGGTGGACGGCGAGCCGCTGACCGGGCCGCAGCGGCGGTTCGGCGACGGCGACGCCCTGCGCTGGGCCGACCGGGCCTCGGCCCTCGCCGACACCGTCGAACGGACCGGCGACACCAAACGAAGCGGCGACACCGGGCGGAGCGGCGACACCCGGCGCGTGCTGGTCGGGGCGGCCGTGCACTCGGTCCGCGCCGTGCCGGCGGAACAGCTCGCCACCGTGGCCGGCTGGGCCAACCGGCGCGGGGCACCGCTGCACCTGCACCTGTCCGAGCAGCCCGCCGAGAACGACGCCTGCCGGGCCGCGCACGGCCGCACGCCGGCCCGGTTGCTCGCAGACCACGGGGTGCTCGGCCCGGGCACCGTCGCCGTGCACGCCACCCACCCCACCAGCGCCGACGTGACTCTGCTCGGCGACACCGGCACCGGGGTCTGCCTCTGCCCCACCACCGAGCGGGACCTCGCCGACGGGATCGGGCCGGCCCGCCGGCTGGCCGAGGCGGGCGTCGCGCTGAGCCTCGGCAGCGACAGCCACGCCGTAATCGACCTGTTCGAGGAGGCCCGCGCGGTGGAGCTGGACGAGCGGCTGCGTACCCGGCGGCGCGGCCACTTCACCCCGGCCGAGTTGCTGACCGCCGCGACCGTCGCCGGGCACGCCGCGCTCGGCTGGCGCGACGCCGGCCGGATCGCCGTCGGCGACCGCGCCGACCTGGTCACCGTACGGCTGGACAGTGCCCGCACGGCCGGGGTGCCGCCGGCGGGGGCGTTCTTCGCGGCGACCGCCGCCGATGTCGCCTCGGTCGTGGTGGACGGCCGGCAGGTGGTCGCCGACGGGCGGCACCTGAGGGTGGACGTGCCGCGCGAGCTGCGTACCGCGATCGGGGCGGTGACCCGGTGAGCAGCCTGCTGGTCGACAACATCGGTGAGCTGGTGACCAACGTCGCCGGCACCGGCGACGGCAGCCCGCTCGGGCTGCGCCGCGACGCGGCCGTGCTGGTCGAGGAGGGGAGCGTCGCCTGGGTCGGCCCGGCCCGGTACGCGCCCGCCGCCGACCGGCGGATCGACGCCGAGGGGGCGGCGGCGCTGCCCGGGTTCGTGGACAGCCACGCCCACCTGGTGTTCGCCGGGGACCGGTCCGTCGAGTTCGCCGCCCGGATGGCCGGCCAGCCGTACACCGGCGGAGGCATCCGGACCACGGTCGGCGCGACCCGGGCGGCCTCCGACGACACGCTGCGTGCCACCGTGCGCCGGCTGGTCGGCGAGGCGATGCGGCAGGGCACCACCACGATCGAGATCAAGAGCGGGTACGGGTTGACCGTCGCCGACGAGGCCCGGTCGCTGCGGATCGCCGCCGAGGTGAGCGACGAGACGACGTTCCTCGGCGCGCACGTCGTCCCCGCCGAGTACGCCGACCGCCCCGACGACTACGTGGAACTGGTGTGCGGGCCGATGCTCGCCGCCGCCGCCCCGTACGCCCGCTGGGTGGACGTGTTCTGCGAGCGGGGCGCGTTCGACGCCGACCACGCCCGGGCCATCCTCACCGTAGGGCAGGCGGCCGGGCTCGGGGGGCGGCTGCACGCCAACCAGCTCGGCCCCGGGCCGGGCGTGCGGCTCGGGGTGGAGCTGGGGGCGGCCAGCGTCGACCACTGCACCCACCTCGACGACGCGGACGTGGCCGCGCTCGCCGACTCGACCGCACCCGACGGGTCGGGGACGGCCACCGTCGCCACACTGCTGCCCGGGGCGGAGTTCTCCACCCGCTCGCCGTACCCGGACGCGCGCCGGCTGCTCGACGCCGGCGTCACCGTGGCCCTGGCGACGGACTGCAACCCCGGCTCGTCGTACACCTCGTCGATGCCGTTCTGCGTCGCCCTCGCCGTACGCGAGATGCGGATGACCCCGGCGGAGGCGGTCTGGGCCGCGACCGCCGGGGGAGCGCGGGCGCTGCGCCGCACCGACATCGGGGTGCTGCGGCCCGGCGCCCGGGCCGACCTGACCATCCTCGACGCGCCGTCGCACCTGCACCTGGCCTACCGGCCCGGTGTCCCCCTGATCCGCCAGGTTCTGCACAACGGAGTGCCGCAATGTCGATCGTGACCGTCCAGCCCACCGGGATCTACCCCGCCGACGTGCTCGCCGTGGCCCGAGGCAGCGCCCGGGTCGCCCTCGCCCCGTCCACCGTGGACGCGATGGCGGCCAGCCGATCCATCGTGGACCGGATCGAGGCCGCCGGCCGGCCCGTGTACGGCGTCTCCACCGGCTTCGGGGCCCTCGCGAACACCTTCGTCGCGCCGGAACGGCGAGCGGAGCTGCAACACGCGCTGATCCGCTCGCACGCCGCCGGGGTGGGCGCTCCGATGCCGCGTGAGGTGGTCCGGGCGATGATGCTGCTGCGGGTCCGCTCGCTGGCGCTGGGCCGCTCCGGGGTCCGCCCACTGGTCGCCGAGGCCCTGGTCGACCTGCTCAACCACGACGTCACCCCCTGGGTGCCGGAGCACGGCTCGCTCGGCGCTTCCGGCGACCTGGCCCCGCTGGCGCACTGCGCGCTGGTGCTGCTCGGCGAGGGCTGGGTGCTCGGCCCGGCCGGCGAACGGCTCGACGCCGCCGACGCGCTGCGCGAGGCCGGGCTGACCCCGGTGGAGCTGGCCGCCAAGGAGGGGCTGGCCCTGATCAACGGCACCGACGGCATGCTCGGCATGCTGCTGCTGGCCATCAACGACGCGGCGCACCTGTTCGCCATGGCCGACGTGACGGCCGCCCTGGCCATCGAGGCGATGCTCGGCTCGGAGCGGCCGTTCCTGCCGGAGCTGCACGCGATCCGCCCGCACCCCGGCCAGTCGGTGTCGGCGGCGAACATCCACCGGCTGCTCCAGAAGTCGGCGGTGATGGACTCGCACCGCGACGACCTGGCGCACGCCGTGCAGGACGCGTACTCGATGCGCTGCGCGCCGCAGGTCGCCGGCGCGGCCCGGGACACCCTGGACTTCGTCCGGACCGTGGCCGACCGGGAACTGGTGTCCGTGGTGGACAACCCGGTGGTGCTGCCGGACGGCCGGGTCGAGTCCACCGGGAACTTCCACGGCGCCCCGCTCGGCTTCGCCGCCGACTTCCTGGCCATCGCCGCCGCCGAGGTGGGGGCGATCTCCGAGCGGCGGGTGGACCGGCTGCTCGACGTGACCCGGTCCCGGGAGCTGCCGGCGTTCCTCTCCCCCGACGCCGGGGTCAACTCCGGGCTGATGATCGCCCAGTACACGGCCGCCGGGATCGTCGCGGAGAACCGCCGGCTGGCCGCCCCCGCCTCGGTGGACTCGCTGCCCACCAGCGGGATGCAGGAGGACCACGTCTCGATGGGCTGGGCGGCGACGAAGAAGCTGCTCACCGTGCTGGACAACCTGGCCAGCCTGCTCGCGGTGGAACTGCTGGCCGCCGTACGCGGGCTCCAGCTACGCGCCCCGCTGACGCCGTCGCCGGCCGGTCGGGCCGCCCTGGCCGCGCTCGGTACGACGATCGGGGAGCCGGGGCCGGACGCCTTCCTCGCCCCGCTGATGGAGGCCGCGCGCGAGGTCGTGCACGGCCCGGCGCTGCGGGCCGCGATCGAGCGGGAGATCGGCCCACTCGGCTGACCGCCGGGGGTGGCGGAAGCCGGGCACCCGGCACGACCCACCCCCGGCGATCCGCCGCCCGCCGTCAGGCCGCTGGCGGGAGGACCTTGGCGATCAGCTTGGCCAGCTCGCGCAGCGCCTTGCCCCGGTGGCTGATCGCGTCCTTCTCCGGCGGGGTCAGCTCCGCGTTGGTGCGGTCCTGGCCGTCGCCGAGGAAGATCGGGTCGTACCCGAAGCCGCCCTCGCCGCGCGGCGCGCGCAGCAGCCGGCCGGCCTGCCGGCCGTCGACCAGGTGCTCCTTGCCGCCGGGCAGCACCAGCGCCACCGTGCAGACGAACGACGCGCCCCGGTTGTCGTCGGGCAGGTCGGCGATCTGGTCCAGCACGAGCTGGAAGTTGGCCCGGTCGTCGCCGTGCCGGCCGGCCCAGCGGGCGCTGAACACCCCCGGCATCCCGTTGAGGGCGTCGACGGCGAGGCCGGAGTCGTCGGCGATGGTGAGCAGGCCGGTGCGCCGGCAGCCCTCCCGCGCCTTGATGAGCGCGTTCTCGCCGAAGGTCAGGCCGGTCTCCGGCAGCTCCGGGTAGTCCTCGACGTCGTCGAGGCCGAGCAGTGCGACCCGGTGCGCGCCGAGCGCGCCGTCGAGGATCCGCTGAAGCTCGATCAGCTTCTTCCGGTTACGGGTGGCGAGCAGCACCTTGTTCATGAGAGAGCCTTCCGCTGGGCCTCGGCCAGTTCCGCGCAGCCGGCGACGGCCAGGTCGAGCAGGGCGTCGAGCTGGTCGCGGGCGAAGACCCCGGACTCCCCCGTCCCCTGCACCTCGACGAACTCGCCGGTGCCGGTGCAGACCACGTTCATGTCGACCTCGGCCGCCACGTCCTCTTCATAGCAGAGGTCCAGCCGGGCCTCGCCCGCAATCACGCCGACGCTCACCGCGGCGACGGAACGGTGCATCACCTTCTCCGGCTTCCCGGCCAGCGACTTGCGGTCGGCCAGCCAGCTCACCGCGTCGTGCAGCGCCACGTAAGCGCCGGTGATCGCCGCGGTGCGGGTGCCGCCGTCGGCCTGGAGGACGTCGCAGTCCAGCACGATCGAGTTCTCGCCGAGCGCCTTGAGGTCGATGCCGGCCCGCAGGCTGCGGCCGATCAGCCGGGAGATCTCGTGGGTCCGCCCGCCGACGCGCCCCTTGATGCTCTCCCGGTCCGAGCGGGTGTTCGTGGCCCGGGGCAGCATCGCGTACTCGGCGGTCACCCAGCCCAGCCCGGATCCCTTGCGCCACCGGGGCACCCCCTCGGTGACGCTGGCCGTGCACAGCACCCGGGTCTCGCCGAACTCGACGAGCACGGAGCCCTCCGGGTGGGTGCTCCAGCCCCGGGTCAGGGTCACCGGTCGGAGTTGGTCGGGCCGCCGCCCGTCAGGTCGCGCCATGCCTGCACCCTATGCGGTGCGGTGATCGAACCGCCCCGGGGTGTCCCGCTGTCCGCGTCCGCCGACGGCCGAGGTCGGTCAGATGTCGTAGCAGGCGCCCGAGCGGACCACTTCCAGCGGCCCGTCGTACGCGGCGCCGGCCCCCTCGATGGTGAGCGCCTCGCTGCCCCACGCGGCGACCAGGTGGGTCAGCAGCAGCCGGCCCACCCCCGCCTTGGTGGCCGCCTCGCCGGCCTCCCGGCCGGTCAGGTGCAGGTCCGGCGGGTTGTCCACCCCGTCGAGGTAGCTGGCCTCGCAGAGGAAGACGTCGGCGTCCTGGGCCAGCCGCAGCAGCGCCTCGCACGGCGCGGTGTCGGACGAGTAGCAGAGCACCCGGCCGTCGTGCTCAAGCCGCACCCCGTACGTCTCGACGGGGTGGTTCATCCGGTCGACGGTGACGGTGAACGGGCCGATCGGGAACGTGCCCGGTTCCAGGCCGTAGAACTGGTAGACGTCCTCGACGGTGCTTTCGTCCTGCCCGTAGGCCAGCGCCAGCCGGTCCGGCGCGCCGGAGGGTGCGTACACCGGCAGGGGCGGACACGGGCCGTCCGGGGCGTACCGGCGCACCACCACGTATGTCACCGCGTCGAGCATGTGGTCGCAGTGCAGGTGGGTGAGGAGGATGGCGTCCGGGGCGTGCAGCCCGGCGTAACGCTGGAGGGTGGACAGCGCGCCGGAGCCGAAGTCGACCAGGAGCCGGAAACCGTCGGCCTCGACCAGGTAGGCCGAGCACGGGGAGTCGGGGCCGGGGAAGCTCCCGGCACAGCCGAGAACGGTCAGTCGCATGTGGTTGTCCCGCTGTCACGAACCGTAGTCGTCACGTCGGCCGCCGTCCCGTCCATGATCTTCATCGACGTGTACGACACGCTGCGCAGCCTACGCTGACGCGCGCCGGGGCAAGAATCATCTAGTGGAAGTTGTCATCAACGTGACACCCGCAGCAGCCGCCGGCCGGAGACGGACGGGCCGAAGACGACGGACGGGCCGGACCGGTCACCCGGTCACGGCCCGTCGGCGCCGTCAGGCTCGTCCTCAGGCCCAGAGCTGCCCCTCCAGGGCCTCCTCGGCGTCGGCGAGGGTGCCGCCGTACGCGCCGGTGCTGAGGTACTTCCAGCCGCCGTCGCAGACCACGAACGCGACGTCGGCCCGGCGGCCGTCCCGGACCGCCTCGTGCGCCACCGCCAGGGCGGCGTGCAGGATGGCCCCGGTGGAGAAGCCGGCGAAGATCCCCTCCACCTCCACGAGCTGCCGGGTACGCAACACGGCGTCCCTGGTGCCGACGGAGAACCGCCGGGACAGCACGGTGGCGTCGTAGAGCTCCGGGACGTACCCCTCATCGATGTTGCGCAGCCCGTAGACCAGTTCCCCGTAGCGGGGCTCGGCGGCCACGACCTGGATGCCCTCGACCTTCTCGCGCAGGTAACGCCCGGTGCCCATGAGGGTGCCGGTGGTGCCGAGCCCGGCCACGAAGTGGGTGATCGTGGGCAGGTCCTGGAGCAGCTCCGGGCCCGTGGTCTCGTAGTGCGCCCGGGCGTTCGCGTCGTTGCCGTACTGGTAGAGCATCACCCAGTCGGGGTGTTCGGCGGCGATCTGCTTGGCGGTGGCGACCGCCTGGTTGGAGCCGCCGGCGGCCGGCGAAAAGATGATCTCCGCGCCGTACATCCGGAGCAGTTGGACCCGCTCGGTCGAGACGTTCTCCGGCATCACGCAGACCACCCGGTAGCCCCGCAGCTTCGCCACCATGGCCAGCGAGATGCCGGTGTTGCCGCTGGTCGGCTCCAGGATGGTGTCGCCCGGGCGGAGCCGGCCGTCGGACTCGGCCCGGCGGACCATGAACAGGGCCGCCCGGTCCTTGATGCTGCCGGTCGGATTCCGGTCCTCCAGCTTGGCCCAGAGCCGCACCGGCGGCGCCCCCTCGGGCACCGTCGGCGAGAGCCGGGGCAGCCCGACCAGGGGCGTGCCGCCGCAGGCGTCCAACAGGCTGTCGTACCGCGCCATCGCCGCCCCGCCTCAGCGGACGGCGGCGGCGCGCGTGGCTACCGTGTGCGAGGCGATCGCCGCCGCCGCGGCGAAGCCGAACGCGCCGCCGGCCACGGCCGGCAGGATGGTGACGCTGTCGCCGTCGTTGAGCTTGGCGTCGAGCGCGCCGAGGAAGCGGACGTCCTCGTCGTTGACGTAGACGTTGACGAAGCGGTGCAGCACGCCGGCTTCGGTCACCAGCCGGCCGCGCAGGCCGGCGTGCCGGGAGTCCAGGTCGGCGAGCAGGTCGGTGAGCGTGTCGCCGGTGCCCTCGACGACCTTCGCGCCGCCGGTGTAGCTGCGCAGGATGGTGGGGATGCGAACCTCGATGGCCATGGTGTCGTGCTCCTTGTCCGGATGTGCGGTTGCTCGGTGACGGGAAGGAATGAATGCCGCGATGCCGCTGGAATCAGCGGTCGGAACACTCGTAGTCGACCGTCGCCGGGCTCTGCCCGAACATGTAGGACTGGACGGCGTTCGGGTCCACGGCGGCGTCCACGATCCGGACCGGCTCCTCCGTCACCACGCCGTCGACGATCCGGTAGGAGCGGATCTCCTCGGTGTCGGGCTCGCGGGTGGAGACGAGCAGGTAGTGCGCGCCAGGCTCGCCGGCGAGGGCGACGTCGGTACGCGACGGGTACGCCTCGGTCGCGGTGTGCGAGTGGTAGATGACGATCGGTTCCTCGTCGCGGTCGTCCATCTCCCGCCACAGCCGCAGGTGCTCCATCGAGTCGAACTCGTAGAACGTCATGGAGCGGGCCGCGTTCTCCATGGGGATGTGCCGGATCGGGGTGTCACTGCCGGCGGGACCGGCGACCACGCCGCACGCCTCGTCCGGGTGGTCCCGGCGGGCGTGGGCGACGATCGCGTCGATGATCGACTGGTCGAGGCTCAGCACGCCGTCCAGCCTAGCCCCTCCACCTGCCCACTTGAGGGTGGCGACGGTCACGCTCAGTCGATCATGGCGTTGAGCAGGGATTCCTGTAGATACCCGAGGTACGCGTAGACCGACAGTTGGAACACCCGGCTCGACGACGGGTCGGCGGCGACCGCCTCGTCCAGCTCCGCACCGAGGTCCGTGCCGTCCTTGACCTCCAGCCGGACGCCCATCGCCAGGCGGGCGTCGTTGAGCGCCCGCAGCCACGCCTCGGCCGCCTCGGCGTCGAGCTGGACCTCGCCGCCGGAGGAGTCCGGCAGGGCGGCGAGGATCGCCCCGGCCTGGTCGATCTTGCCGGTCTTCAGGTCGCCCTCGGTGTACCGGCGGAACTCCGCCGTCCCGGCCGAGTCGTCCGGGTAGACCTCGGGGAAGAGCCGGCCCAGCACCGGGTCGGAGTGGTCGAAGCCGTCGGTGAGCAGCCCCACCACCTCGGAGGCCACCTTGCGCAGGACCCGGACCTCGTCGACGGCAAGGGTGGCGACGTACCGGTCGCCCCGACGCCGGAACATGCTCACGATCGCTCCACCGTGGCCCACAGCCCGTACGCGTGCAGCTGCGCCGCGTCGTGCTCCATCCGTTCCCGGGCACCGCTGGAGACGACCGCCCGGCCCTTGTGGTGCACGTCCAGCATGAGCTTCTCCGCCTTCTCCCGGCTGTACCCGAACAACTTCTGGAGGACCCAGGTCACGTACGACATCAGATTCACCGGGTCGTCCCACACAATCGTCACCCACGGCCGGTCGGAAGCCGGCACCTCTTCGGTGGCCGGCGTCTCGACCGGTGCAACCTGCGGAGCCGCCATGCCCCCCATCGTGCCACCGGTTGCCGGGAAGCGATGAACCGGAACGCCGGACGGGTCCGGATCATCAGCCGGAGCCGCCCCGACGACCGGCGCGCGGGCCGGCCCGGCAGGACCCCGTCGGGGCCCCACCGGCCGGTCCGGGCCGGCGTCAGGCGAGCAGGATGCCGTGGTCGACCGCCTCGGAGAGCACCGCGCCGAGCGAGCGGCGGACGGCTTCGAAGCGTCGGGAGATGTCCCGGGTCAGCTCCAGCTCGACCTCGCGCAGCGCCCGTTGCGCCCAGGACCGGGCGCCGCCCGGGTCGTCGTTGCCGGGGCTGCGCCAGTGCTGCCAGCAGCCGCCGGAGAGCGCCACGGCGACCGGCGGGAGCACCTCGACACGTTCCCCGACCGGGTAGCCGGAGACCGCGTCCACCGCACCGGCGCCGGCCACCTCGGCCACCCCGGCGGTGCTGGTGACCAGCAGCACCCGGTCGAGGTCCCGGCCGGCCGGGTGGTCGGCGAGCCCCCAGCGGACGGCGTTGCCGATCCGCCGCCGGACCCCCTCGGGCACCGGGGCGCCCAGGACCCGCCCGGCTGCATCGTCGAGCAGGGCCCGCACCGCCTCGTCGCACTGGGCGGTGGCGAGCAGGGAGAGCGCCTCCAGTTCGCGGTCGAGCAGCTGCGGCAGGCCCGCGCAGCCGACCCCGAAGACGATCTCCTGCACCACCCGCAGGTGGGTCTTGGCCAGCTCCAGGGCGACGTGCTGGCGGATGCGCTGGGCGCGGGAGCGGGCCTGCTGGTCCAGCCGCTCGGCCCACCCGGTCGCCTCCGCGCCGGGCGACACCGGGACCCGGCCGTGCGTCCCGGGCAGCACCGGCGACCGGGCGCTGGCCCGGCGCAGTCCCTCGCCGGCGGCCCAGCCCACCAGGGCCCGCCGCAGCGCGCCGACGTCGTCCGGCCGGGCCGGGTACCAGTGGGCCACGGCCAGGGCCGGCACGGCGGCGAGCAGCACCGCACGGTGCGCGGCCAGCACCACCTCGACCGGGTCCGCCGCGTCCACCTGGTCCGTTGCGTCCACCTGGTCCGTTGCGTCCACCTGGTCCGTTGCGTCGACCGGGTCCGGCTCGACCGGCAGCCGGGCCGGCGACCGGTCCACCGGCCCACCCGGCTGCGCGGACTGCGTCGGCGGCCGGCCGACCCGGCCGCCGGAACCCGTCGGGACGGAGGCCCCCGTGCCGTCCGTCCACGCCGGGTCCCGGCGGCTGCTCGTCACCCGTCCCCGCGCCCCGGGCCCGTCCGGTCGATCCGACCCGGCAGCCGGCCGCCCGGTTGGGGGCGGGGCCCAACCCGAGACGCCGGGCGTCACCACGAGGAAGACCTCGGCCGCGGCGTGGGCGGCCTCGGCCAGCAGGTGCAGCTCGGCGGCCGTGAACGCCTGGTCCGCCGCGATCACGAACAGCAACGCCCCGGCCCGGCCGACCGCGTCGAGCAGCACCCGCCCGCCGGCGACGCCCAGCGTGTCGGTGTCGGGCGAGTCGACCACGGTGAAGTGCCGCAGCAGCGGCTCGGCGACGGCAAGCTCGACCCGGCGCGGCGGCCGGGCCAGCGCCGGGCCCGCCGCCGACCGGTCCGGCGCGTACGCGTGCGGCTGGCGGTAGCCGGGCACGTAGGCGGCCCGGGTCGGCACCCGGGCGTGGTCGACCAGCAGCCAACTCCCGGGCGGGACGGCGAGCATCCCCGGGGCGAGCCCCAGCAGGGAGGCGAGCACGTCACGCCGGGCGGCACCGGCCGGCCCGGCGGCGACCACGGCGAGCGGGTCGTCCGGCCGGGCCTCGGTCACCCCGAGCCGGGTGGGCGTCGGGCCGCACCGCAGCGGGCCGGCCGGCCCGCTCGGCTCGTCGGACACGTCGGCCGAGGGGAGTGGACCCGGCTGCATCAGGCTGCCTCCCGGTGAGGGCGGCCGTGCTCGGACCCGGCCGCGTGGTCTGTCCGGTGGGGACACTCCGGATTCGGAAAGAGTACGGCCGGCGCGAACATGAACCCCGTAAAGCGAATACTCAGCGCTGATCGACAGATTACTCAACTTCGGAGCGTCACGGCGCACACGCGTACCGGCTGCGATCGATATGCTGCCCCGATGAGTCGGTGGGAGTTCGTCGGCCGCAGGGATGAACTCGACCGCCTGCTGGCCGCGGCGACCGGCGCCGACGGGCGCGGGCTCTTCTACAGCGGGTCGGCCGGCGTCGGCAAGAGCCGGCTGCTGCGCGAGGCGCTGGCCGGGGTCCCCACCGACGGGTACGCCGTCTGGACCGTCTCGGCCAGCGCCACCACGGCGGCGCTGCCGTTCGGCGGGCTGGTCCAGGTGCTCCCGGCCGAACAGCCGCCGGGGCTCTCACCGGCGGGCGTGCTGCGCTGGGCGGTGCAGCAGTTGCAGCAGCAGGCCGCCGGGCGGCACATCGTGCTGGCGGTCGACGACGCGCACCTGCTCGACCCGCCGTCGGCCGCGCTCGTGCACCTGATCGGCCGCGCGGAGAACGCCACCGTGGTCGGGACGCTGCGTGACGGCGAGCAGTTGCCGCTGCCGATCCGGGCACTGTGGACCGACGGCCTGGTCGACCACGTGGAGCTGGCCCCGCTGGGGCTGGCGGACACCACCGACCTGCTCGCCGCCATCCTCAAGGGTCCGGTCGACCCGTGTTCCGCCGACCGGCTGTGGCGGCTCTCCGGCGGCAACGCGCTGCTCCTGCGCGAGCTGGTCATGGCCGCCCCGCCCGGCGAGCTGACCCGCACGTACGGGATGTGGCAGTGGACCGGCCGGCTGACGCTGGCACCCACCCTCACCGAGTTGATCGACACCCGGATCGGGCAGCTCACCCCCGGGGTCCGGGCGGTGCTGGAGCTGGTCGCCTTCGGCGAGCCGCTCGGGCTGCACCTGCTCGGGCAGGCGGTGGAGCCGGCCGACGTGGAGACCGCCGAGGAGCGTGGCCTGATCGCGGTGGAGCGCAACGACCGCCGAACCGACGTCCGGCTGGCGCACCCGCTCTACGGCGAGGTGATGCGGCGGCGCTGCCCGGTCAGCCGCACCCGACGGTTACAGGCCCGACTGGCCGAGCTGGTGGAAGCGGTGGGCACGCGGCGCCGCGACGACCTGCTGCGCGTGGCGGTGTGGCGGCTGGACTCCGGCACCGCACAGGACCCGGCGTTGCTGCTGGGAGCGGCCGCCCAGGCGTTCGCCCGGTACGACGTGCCGCTGGCGACCCGGCTGGCCAGGGCGGCGCTGGACGCCGACGGGGGCTTCGACGCCGCGGAACTGCTGGCCACCCTCCTGATGTTCGCCGACCGGCCGGAGGAGGCGATCGTGATGCTCGACGCGGTCGCCGACGACGCGGCGGGGGCAGGGCGGCGCAGCCGGTGGCTCACCGTGCGGGGGATGGTCAGCTACTGGGGTCTCAGCCAGGAGTCCACGGTGGACGACATCGCGGCGCGGGCCGGGGAGCTGCCCGACGCCACCGACCAGGCCCGGGTGAACGCCTTCGAGGCGATCATGCGGCTGCATCGGCTGGACACCGGCCCGGCGGTGCGGCTGGCCCGGGCGGTGCTGGACCGCCCGGCCGCCGGGGTGGCCGCCCGCGAGCTCGCCCGGTGCACCCTGGCGCATCTCCAGGCCGCCCAGGGACAGCTCACCCTCAGCGGCGCGGCGATCCACCAGGTGCAGGCCGAAATGGCCCGTTGGCGCGGCGACATGCCGTACCTGCAACTCGCCCTGGAGCTGGCCCGGGGGACCCGGCTCGCCCTCGCCGGCGACCTTGCCGGCATCGACGCGATCGTGGCCGACGAGTTCGCCGACCTCGCCGGCGCGGGCGACTTCCGGCTCGGCACCGGTTACCTGGCCATCCTCCAGGCGTACGCGGCGCGGCTGCGCGGCCAGAGCGGCACGGCACTGAGGACGAGCCTCGGCGCGTGCGCGGTGCTGGCCACCAGCCGGGTGTACGCGGGCCTGGCGCACGCCGAGCGGGCCCAGGCGGCGGCGCTGCGGGGCGACGCCGCGCACGCCGCCGAGGCGATGGCCGAGGCGGACCGCACCCACGCCCCGGGGATGGCGGTGCTCTACCCCTGGCTGGAGCAGGCCCGCGGAGCGGTGCTCGCCACCGCCGGCGACCCGGCCGGCGCCGCCAAGCACCTCGCAGCCCTGGCCGACCGGCTCCGCGACGACGGGTTCGCCGGGCACGAGGTGCTCGTCCTGCACGACCTGGTCCGGTTGGGCCAGGCGACCGCCCTGGTCGGGCCGACCTGCGGCGACGGCAGCCGGCGGACGGTGGCCCAGCGGCTGGCCGAGCTGTCCGAGCGGGTCGACGGCCCGCTGCCGTCGCTGCTGGCCCGGTGCGCCCGGGCCGCCGCCGACAACTCGGCCGAGGAACTGCTCGCGGTGGCCGACGGCTTCGCCGGGCTGGACCTGCGGGTGTACGCCGCCGAGGCCACCGCGGCGGCGGCTCGCCGGCTGCGGCGGCGCCGGTCCAGCTCGGCCTCCGCCGCCCACGCGCGCCTCGGCGAACTCCTCGGCAGGTGCGACCAGGTCGACACCCCGGCGCTGCGGCTCGGGCAGCCCGCCCTCAGCGACCGGGAGTGGGAGGTCGCCCGGCTCGCCGCGCAGGGCGCGACCAGCCGCGCGATCGCCGAGCGGCTCTTCCTGTCCAGCCGGACCGTGGACAACCACCTGCAACACGTCTACAGCAAGCTCGGGGTGACCGGGCGCGCCGAGCTGCGTTCCGCACTGCGGTCGTACCCGGGCCAGGAGGGCGAGCCTGCGCAGTGAACTCTAGGCTGGTCAGGTGAGCACCCTTCGCCCCGCGCTGTTGACCGACCACTACGAGCTGACCATGGTCAGCGCCGCCCTACGGGACGGCACCGCCGACCGCCCGTGTGTCTTCGAGGTCTTCAGCCGCCGGCTGCCCACCGGTCGCCGGTACGGAGTGGTCGCCGGCACCGCCCGGCTGATCGGCATGATCCGCGACTTCCGCTTCTCGGCCGACGAGGTCGACTTCCTGCGCCGCGGTGGGGTGGTCGACGACGCCGGCGCCGATTGGCTGGCCGGTTACCGCTTCACCGGCGACATCGACGGGTACGCCGAGGGCGAGCTGTTCTTCCCCGGCTCCCCCATCCTCACCGTCTCCGGGGGCTTCGCCGAGTGCGTGGTGCTGGAGACGCTGGCGCTGTCGGTGCTCAACCACGACTGCGCGGTGGCCGCGGCGGCCGCCCGGATGGTCACCGCGGCCCGGGGCCGGACTCTGATCGAGATGGGCTCCCGGCGGGCCCACGAGGAGGCGGCGGTCGCCGCCGCGCGGTCCGCGTACCTGGCCGGGTTCCGGTTCACCTCGAACCTGGCCGCCGGCGAACGGTACGGCATCCCCACCGCCGGCACCGCCGCGCACGCGTTCACCCTGCTGCACGGCGACGAGCGGGCGGCGTTCGCCTCCCAGGTCGCCACGCTGGGCAAGGACACCACGCTGCTGGTCGACACGTACGACATCAGCCAGGGCATCCGCAACGCGATCGAGGTCGCCGGGCCGGAACTGCGCGCGATCCGGATCGACTCCGGCGACCTGACGGTGATCGCCCAGCAGTCCCGCGAGTTGCTCGACTCCCTCGGCGCCACCGAGACGAAGATCATCGTCTCCGGCGACCTCGACGAGTACGCCATCGCCACGCTCGCCGCCGAGCCGGTCGACATGTACGGCGCGGGCACGGCCGTGGTCACCGGCTCCGGGGCGCCCACCGCCGGCCTGGTCTACAAGCTGGTCGAGGTGGCGGGGCGGCCGGTGGTGAAGCGCTCGGAGCACAAGGCCACGATCGGCGGCCGGAAGGTGGCCGTCCGCCGGCACAAGCCGACCGGTACCGCGACCGAGGAGATCGTCGTCCCGCAGGGCGTGCCGGACCGGCAGTCGCACGACCGGCTGCTGCAGCGGTCGTACGTGGCCGGCGGCGAGCCGGTCGACCTGCCGACGCTGGACGAGTCGCGGGAGCACCTGCGGCAGTGCCTGATCTCGATCCCGTGGGAGGGCCTGAAGCTCTCCGCCGGCGACCCGGCGATCCCGGTGACCGTCGTCCCCGCCGGCTGACCCGCGCCCACCGCCCCGCCGCCTCGCCATCCGCCCGGCTGACCCGCACCGCGAAGGAGCACCCCTGACATGGCCAACGCGCTGATCATCGTCGACGTGCAGAACGACTTCTGCGAGGGCGGGTCCCTCGCGGTGACGGGCGGGGCGGGCGTCGCCGCCGGGATCTCCCGGCTGCTCGCCGCCGATCCCGACCGCTGGGACCACGTGGTGGCGACGAAGGACTACCACGTGGACCCGGGGGCGCACTTCGGCGACCCGCCGGACTACATCGACTCCTGGCCGGTGCACTGCGTCGTCGGCACGGCCGGCTCGGAGTTCCACCCGGAGCTGACCACCGGCCCGGTCGAGGCGATCTTCCACAAGGGCGAGCGCGCGGCGGCGTACTCCGGCTTCGAGGGGCACGCCGACGACGGCGAGTGCCTGGCCGACTGGCTGCGCGCCCGGGGCGTGGACCGCGTCGACCTGGTCGGCATCGCCACCGACCACTGCGTACGGGCCACCGCGCTGGACGCCGCACGGGAGGGGTTCGCCACCACCGTGCTGCTCGACCTGACCGCCGCCGTGGCACCGGAGACGCTGGACGTCGCGCTGCGCGCGATGGAGGGTGCCGGAGTGGCCATGCACGGCGAGCCGGTGATCCGGGCCGCCTGAGGCGGTAAACCGCTGGCGGGTGTCGTACCCGGGGACGAGGATGTCGCCGGAGGTACGGACCGTCGTGAACATGAAGCCTTACCGGCAGGTGCTCGCCCTGCCCGGTCTCCGGTCGTTGCTGCTGGTGTCGGTGCTCGCCCGCGTCCCGCTCACCGCCACCGGGGTGACCATCACCTTCCACGTGGTGTTCGACCTCGGCCGGGGGTACGGGGCGGCCGGCCTGGTCGGGGCGGCCACCACCGTGGGCGCGGCGCTGGGCGCCCCGCTGCTCGGCCGGCTGGTGGACCGGCACGGCCTGCGCCCGGTGCTCGCCCTGACCACCGTCGCCGAGGCGATCTTCTGGTCCACCGCGCCGGCGCTGCCCTATCCGGTGCTGCTGCCGGCCGCGTTCGTCGCCGGGCTGCTCGCCCTGCCCATCTTCTCGGTGATCCGGCAGTCGATCGCGGCGCTGGTGCCGCCGCAGCGGCGTCGCCCGGCGTACGCGCTCGACTCGATGTCGATGGAGCTGTCGTTCATGGTCGGCCCGGCCCTCGCCGTGGCGCTGTCCACCGCCGTGTCCGCCCGGTTCACCCTGTACGCGGTCGGCGCCGGCGTCGTCGCCGCCGGCATCGCCCTCTGGCTGCTGAACCCGCCCACCCGCGCCACCGACGAGCCGCCCCGCGAGCGCCGCCGGGTGCCCCGCCGGGAGTGGCTGACGGCCCGGCTGGTCGCCCTGTTGGTGGCCAGCCTCGCCGCCACGCTGGTGCTGGGCGGCACCGACGTCGCGGTGGTCGCCGTGCTGCGGGCCGGCGGCGAGGTCGGCTGGACGGGCGCGGTGCTCGCGGCGTGGGCGGTCGCCTCGCTGGTCGGCGGCTTCGCGTACGGCGCGGTCAGCCGGCAGGTGTCCCCGCTGGCGCTGGTGGCCGCGCTCAGCCTGTGCACCCTCCCGGTCGGGCTGGGCGGCGGGCACTGGTGGCTGCTCAGCCTGGCGCTGGTCCCGGCCGGCATGCTCTGCGCGCCGACCCTCGCCGCCACCGCCGACGCGGTCAGCCGGCTGGTCCCGGCCGCCGTGCGCGGTGAGGCGATGGGCCTGCACGGCTCCGCGGTGACCGTGGGCATCGCGCTGGGTGCCCCGCTGTCCGGTGCGGTGATCGACGCCTCCGCGCCCTGGTGGGGGTTCGTGGTGACCGGCGCGATCGGCCTGCTGATCGCCGCCGCCGTGCTCCCCGCCGAGCTGCGCCACCGCCGCGCCCTGACCCCGGCGGGCGGCGGCGAGCTGGCCCGGCCTGGACAACTTGATGTCCCGCACATCGCACCCACCCCCGCCCCGGAAGCCGCGACATCCGGCAAGTCGTGACGCCCCACCGGCGGGCCGGCGGGCCAGGGCCGGTCGGACGGGGCCGCGACGGGCAGGGCCGCGACGGCGTCACCGGGGCGGACGGCACGGGGTGACGACCCGCCACGGGAAGAGGCGACGGGCGCCGTACCCCGGTGGGGGTGCGGCGCCCGTCGTACGGTGCGGTGTGGGTCAGCGCTGGTCGAGGTTCCCGGCGGTGTCCTCCTGGTAGCTGGCGCCACCGTTGGACTCGCTGGTCAGCGGCTTCGCGCCGCCCTCGGGCGGGCCGGCCAGGCTCTGGCCGGCGGCCAGCTCCGGGAACTTCGCGTCGAACGCCGGGCGCTCGGAGCGGATCCGCGGCATCCGGTCGAAGTTGCGCAGCGGGGGCGGCGAGCTGGTCGCCCACTCCAGCGAGTTGCCGTGACCCCACGGGTCGTCGACCTCGACCACCGGGCCGGTCTTGTACGACTTCCAGCAGTTCCAGAGGAACGGCAGGGTCGAGATGCCGGTGATGAAGGCGCCGATCGTGGAGATCATGTTCAGCGTGGTGAAGCCGTCCTGAGGTGCGTAGTCGGCGTACCGGCGCGGCATGCCCTCGGCGCCGAGCCAATGCTGCACCAGGAAGGTCGTGTGGAAGCCGATCATCGTCAGCCAGAAGTGAATCTTGCCCAGCCGCTCGTCGAGCATCCGGCCGAACATCTTCGGGAACCAGAAGTAGACCCCGGCGAAGACGGCGAACACGATCGTGCCGAAGAGCACGTAGTGGAAGTGCGCCACCACGAAGTACGAGTCGTGCACGTGGAAGTCCAGCGGCGGGCTGGCCAGCAGCACACCGGTCAGGCCACCGAAGAGGAAGGTCACCAGGAAGCCGACGGCGAAGAGCATCGGCGTCTCGAAGGTGATCTGGCCCCGCCACATGGTGCCGATCCAGTTGAAGAACTTCATACCGGTCGGGACGGCGATCAGGTAGCTCAGGAAGCTGAAGAACGGCAGCAGCACCTGGCCGGTGGAGAACATGTGGTGCGCCCACACGCTCATCGACAGGGCGGCGATGGCGATGGTCGCGGCGACCAGACCCTTGTAGCCGAAGATCGGCTTGCGGGAGAAGACCGGGATGACCTCGGTGATGATGCCGAAGAACGGCAGCGCGATGATGTAGACCTCGGGGTGCCCGAAGAACCAGAAGAGGTGCTGCCACAGCATCGGCCCGCCGGTGGCGGGGTCGTACACGTGCGCGCCGAGCAGCCGGTCTGCGGCGAGCGCGAAGAGCGCGGCGGCCAGCAGCGGGAAGATCAGGATCGCCAGCAGGCTGGTGACCAGCATGTTCCAGGTGAAGATCGGCATCCGGAACATGGTCATTCCGGGCGCGCGCAGGGTCAGGATCGTGGTGATCAGGTTCACCGCGCCGAGGATCGTGCCCAGACCGGAGATGGCCAGGCCGACGACCCACATGTTGGCGCCGACGCCCGGCGAGTGCTCGACCGTGCTCAGCGGGGTGTACGCCGTCCAGCCGAAGTCCGCCGCGCCGCCCGGGGTGAGGAAGCCGCCGGTCGCCAGCAGGCCGCCGAACAGGTAGAGCCAGTAGGCGAAGGCGTTCAGCCGCGGGAACGACACGTCCGGGGCACCGATCTGGAGCGGCACCACGTAGTTCGCGAAGGCGAACACGACCGGCGTCGCGAAGAACAGCAGCATGATCGTGCCGTGCATCGTGAAGAGCTGGTTGTACTGCTCCGGCGACAGGAACTGCAGCCCGGGGCGAGCCAGCTCGGCCCGCATGATCAGCGCCATCAGGCCGCCGACCATGAAGAACACGAACGCGGTGATCATGTACATGATCCCGATCTGCTTCGCGTCCGTGGTGCGCAGCAGCCGCGAGAATGCCGACCCCTTGACCGGCTCTCGTACCGGCCAGGGCCGGGTCACGACCGGCTTGGGTGCGACGGTGGTCACGAGTGGCCTCCGGTTCTGGGTTTGTGCCGCTCGGCACGCGTGATTATCTGCGGGCCGTCATCCGTAGGGAGGATAGTCCCCAGCAGGTGGGGGTGCCGCGTGGGGTGGGCGGCTACGATGACCGCCCCGCGGGCGAACCCTCACAGCGGGTCGACCAACAATCGGTAGTGCTCGCCGAAGATCCGCCCGCCGCGCCCGCGCAGCAGCGGGTCGCGCAGCGCCGGCGACACGTCTCGGGTGCGGTTGCGGTCCCGGGTCCGGTCCCGCACCCACCGGGTACGCGGACGGCGGCGACTCTCGTACGCCGTCAGGGCCGCCTCGACGGTGTCGGCACCCTTCAGCGAGTCGGCCAGCACCACGGCGTCCTCCAGCGCCATGGCCGCCCCCTGGGACAGGGTCGGGGCGGTGGCGTGGGCGGCGTCGCCGACGAGCAGCACCCGCCCCCGGGACCAGCGCCCCAGCTCGACCTCCTCGGTGGTGCCGACGTGCACCCGTTCCAGCGCCTCCAGCACCTCCGGCACCGGCCCGCCGTACCCGCCGAACAGCTCGCGGAGCCGGGCCGGCGGGTCGGCCGGCGGCACCGTGCCCGCCTCGTCGGCGTAGCAGTAGAGCCGCCCGGCACCGAGCGGCACGACGAGGAAGCCGGCCCGCTGGCCGAGCAGCGCGGTCCACTCCTCGACCCGGGGGCCGCCCCGGACCACGGCCCGGTAGACCACCTGGCCCGCCGGTCGGGACGGCCCGCCCAGCGCGGCCAGGGAACGCACCGCCGAGCGTGGGCCGTCCGCGCCGACCACCAGGTCGTACTCAGCGGCGGTGTTGTCGGCGAAGGTGACGCCGACGGCGGCGGGCAGCAGCTCGATCCCGCACACCTCGGCCCCGTGCCGGACCTCGCCGCCGGCCCCGGTGAGCAGCACCCGGTGCAGCTCGGACCAGGGCAGCGCCCGGCACTCGCCGACGTCGGCCCAGAGGGCGTCCAGGTCGACCTCGCACAGTGGGGCACCGGAGGCGTCGAGGAAGCACTGCCGGTGCACGACCTGCCCGAGCGGGCGCACCGGGCCGTCGAGGTCCAGCCGGCGCAGCGCCCGCGCAGCATTGCCGGGCAGGTAGAGGCCGGTGTCGACGAGTTCCGACGGGGGCAGCTTCTCGGTGACGTCGGGCCGGAAACCCGCCATCCGCAGGCCCCGGGCCACGGCCAGACCGGCGATGCCCGCGCCGACGACGAGAATGCGCAGGGGGGAGCCACCCATCGTGGTGTACGCCTCCGGAGGGGAGTTCGGCACGCGTTGGAGGCAAGACACTACTCGGTGCGATCGGTGCACGCCAGGGCCGTTCGTCCCGGCCGGGTCGCCCCTCGACGGGGCGGCGTCGATCGCCGAAAGCCAGCCGGCCAGGCGAGCGCCGGGGCGTGATTCACGCCAGTGAATGCGCTCCGGGGTGAAAACGAGCCGGTCCCGGTTGCGCGAAGGTTTCAGGCATGTGAATGTGTCCGCAGCGCATGGGAGCGCTCCCGACGCACCTCCGGACCCGTCCGACACCGAAGCCTAGGAGCATTCATGAAGCGTCCAATCCGCGCCCTCGCGACCGCCGGCCTGCTCGCCGCCGGCTCGCTCGTCGCCGTCGCCCTCGGCGGCACCGCCTCCGCCGACACCCAGATCTGCGAGCAGTACGGCTCGACGGTCATCGGCGGGAAGTACGTCGTGCAGAACAACCGCTGGGGCACCAGCGCGCAACAGTGCATCAACGTCACCGGCAACGGGTTCGGCATCACCAGCCAGCAGGGCTCCGCCCCGACCAACGGTGGGCCGGTGTCGTACCCGTCGATCTTCGTGGGCTGCCACTACACCAACTGCTCCCCCGGCACGAACCTGCCGGTCCAGGTGAGCCAGATCAGCAGCGCGCCCAGCAGCATCAGCTACAACTACGTCGGCGGGGCCACCTACAACGCCTCGTACGACATCTGGCTGGACCCGTCGCCGAAGCGGGACGGGGTGAACCAGATGGAGATCATGATCTGGCTCAACCGGCAGGGCTCGATCCAGCCGATCGGCTCGCCCGTGGGCAGCGCCACCGTCGCCGGCCGCACCTGGGAGGTCTGGCGGGGCAACAACGGCGGCAACAACGTCATCTCGTACCTGGCCCCGTCGGCGATCCCCACCATGAGCTTCGACGTCCTGGACTTCATCAACGACACGCGCAACCGGGGCGCGATCACCAGCTCGTGGTACCTCACCAGCATCCAGGCCGGCTTCGAGCCGTGGCAGGGCGGCGCGGGGCTGGCGGTCAACTCGTTCTCGCAGTCGGTGAACACCGGCGGCACACCGCCGCCGACCACGCCCCCGCCGACCACTCCCCCGGCCGGGGGCGGCTGCGCGGTGAAGTACACGCCGAACTCGTGGAACAACGGCTTCACCGCCGACGTGCAGATCACCAACACCGGTTCGTCGACGGTCAACGGCTGGACGCTGGCGTACAGCCTGCCGGCCGGGCAGCAGATCACCGGCTCGTGGAACGCCACCGTGACCCAGAGCGGGTCGGCGGTGACCGCGCGGAACATCGGCCACAACGGCACGCTCGCCCCGGGCGGCACCGCCAGCTTTGGCTACCAGGGGACGCTGAACGGCGCGTACTCGTCGCCGACCAGCTTCACCCTCAACGGCGCGGCCTGCACCCGGCTCTGACCCGGTAACGCCATGGACGGTGGCGGCCGGCCGGCCGTCACCCTCCATACACCGGCTACGGGTCGAATGGTGGCCGGATCACCGCCGCCTCCCGGATCAGCTCGGTGTAGTCCGAGGAGGTGACCTCGTCGGACTGGGACAGCCAGACGGCAGTCTCGGCCAGGAACTCGACCACGTTGTCGAGTTCGACCTGGAGTGAGCTGCCACCCGCCGGGACGGGCTCGTGCCAAACGTCGTAGCCACGCGCGTTGAGCGACGCGACCATCGGCTCCACGGCGAACTCGATCCAGACGTCGCGGAACTCCTCAGCCGAGAGCGACGACGCGACCAAGGCCGCGTCGATGCAGGTAAGGGCGTCCTGCGCGTACGTGCTCCACGGCGAGTCCAGTTCGTGGCCGTTAGGGCCGGAGGCGAGCAGCCGGTCACGAAGATCGGCGTAGTCGGCTTGAGCCGCGCCTCCGACGACGAACCGGGCCACGGCATCGAGAGCGACCCGAGAATCAGGAAAGGTCCATCTGCCCGAGGTCAGTCTCTCCACGTCGGCCAGCAACGGCGACAGCGCTTCACCACAGGCCCCGAACAACGCCGCCTTCGCCCTCGTCGACATCCGCGACAGCGACTGGATCAGCACAGCCATCGCGGCCTCCAAGTCGTACGCTCTCAACGCTCCGGCTCCTGGTTCCGGTCGAGGCGGGCGGCGAGTTCATCAGCCAGACGTCGCCCCTCCTCCGTGAACTCGACCTGTACGTGGCCGTCGAGCAGCCCGCTGCCCATCCCAGGGTGGTCCGCCAGCAGCGGCTCGAACGCCAGCCGACTGTTCATCACCGCCTCCACCGCGAAGTCACTGATCGTCTGGGCCCAGGTCTGGCCGAACACCGGCTCTGCCGCTCCCAACGGTGGTCGTCAACTGGAGGACGGGCTCCATCCGCGCGAAGTCGCCGCCGAAGTCCAGGTAGAGACGGGCCGTCCCGGCTTCGAGCAACGGCTCGTCGCCGTCGTACCAGTCGAGCGCCGCGTGATCCATGTCGTCGTACACTCTGCGCTCTCTGAAAGAAGGCGTGGACGGGCCTCCGATCCCGCCCGACGTTCATCCGCCTTCCGGGAATCCCGTTCCGCTCCTTGCAGATGACCCGAGATCCTGGCCAGGGCCTCGGTTTCACCGGCCCTCAGCTATGTCTCCTCTCCCCGTGCCTGCCCCGGAGGTCGCCGCTACGCCGCCCCGTACACCGGGCAGTCGGGCGGCGGCCTGACGAATGCCCCCACCCGGTCGGGGGACCTGCCCTTCAGCCCCTTTGGAGCTGCCCCGTCCACGCTCCCACTTCACCGACAGCACAAACGGGGCAGCTCCAAAGGGACCAACGCAGGGCACGCCGACCCGGCAGAGGCCGACCTGGCAGGGGCCGATCATGTCGGCAGCGCGCGCATCCCATGGAGCCTGCCAAGCCGGAGACCCGCACGACTTTGCCGGGGCCCTGGGGCACGACCCGACGGGTCCCATCCCCTGCGTCGTTCCCGGCCTTACCTGACCTTGACCTCAACCGCCCCGGTGAACTCCTCGATGAGAACGAGCATGCGGTCGATCATCCGCCGCTGCGTCTCCGAGTCGAGGGCATTCAGGTCACAGCCGCCCGACAACACCTCCGGAACCTCGACGGAAGCGACGACGTACGGCCACGACATGCCGGTATGGCGTCCGAGAACGCGTTGGCACACCCACTCGTGAAACCCCTCCAGGGGCCGCCGGTCCAACGCCTGGTCGAATCCCTCGACGAATGCGACTGCGGTCACGTACTTGTCGTTCAGCAAGTACAACCCCCGACGGCGCGTGAGATGGAAGAGCAATTCAGAAACATGCATGGAAATGATCCCTATGCAAAAGATTGCGACTGCCATGTTCTGCATTGAGACATCGGTGAGAGCGATTCGACGAGCGAGTCAATCGTGACGTCAGGTCGTACATGCGTGCTTGGCCCGCGTACGACCGGACTTCCTGGACCGCGAGTCGGGAGCCGTCGTAGGCGCACAGGTCTTCGCCGGACAGCAGCCAGCCTGCCTCCACCCAACTCTCTGGCGGGTCAGGCATACCCTCCACAGGCTATCTACACGAGCGCTCCGGTAGTCGCCGTCGGAGTCCGTTACGGGGCATGCTGCTTTTGGCTCTCCGCATTGCGGCGTAGACCGTCGACTGGAGGACGGGGGCGGCGTCGTCAGTGGCCGAGGGCGTCGATGTCGCGCATCTCCTCGGCGGTCAGCGAGAAGCCCCAGATGTCGGCGTTGGCGCGGATCCGCTCCGGAGTGACCGACTTCGGGATCACCACGATCTCGTGGTCGATGTGCCAGCGCAGCACCACCTGGGCCGGCGACACCCCGTGCGCGGCGGCGATCCGGGTCAGCACCGGGTCCGCCAGGTCGCTGGACTTGAACGGGCTGTACCCCTCCAGCACCACGCCCCGGTCCCGGTGCTCCAGGTGCCGCTGCCGGTCGTACAGCGACGGGCTCCACCGGATCTGGTTGACTGCCGGGTTCTCCTCGGTGGCCTGGATCAGCTCGTCGATCTGCGCGGTGCCGTAGTTGCTCACCCCGACCGCCCGGGTCAGGTTCTCGTCCCGGGCGGCGAGCAGCTCCCGCCAGACCGGGATGCTGTCGGCCGGCGCGGACGGCGGCCAGTGGATCAGCCACAGGTCGACGTGGTCGGTGCCGAGCGCGCGGAGACTGGCCTCGATCGTCTCCCGCTCCCGTCCCACCCGGTCCGGCGGCAGCTTGGTGGTGATGAAGATGTCCTCCCGGCGCAGCCCGCTCTCCCGGACCGCCCGGCCCACCTCCTCCTCGTTGCCGTACATGGTGGCGGTGTCGAGGTGCCGGTAACCGGCGTCGAGGGCGGCGAGCACGGCGTCGCACCCGGCCTGGCCCGTGGCCTGCCAGGTGCCGAAGCCGAGCAGCGGCATCCGCACGTCGCCGGGGAGCAGGACGCTGGGCTGGTCGAGGCTGTCCATGACGGCTGTTCTACCCGCGATCCCCCCGACCATGCCAGCCCGGGGCACGGGCCCGGCGGCCCTGCGGACGCGGACGGTCCGCAGGGCCTCGCCGGCTCGACCCACCCCCGGGGTCGAGCCGCCGCTTTCCTACCTCCAGGTGATGTCGGAGGCGGAGTAGAGGCAGTTCACGCCGTCGGCGCCCTCGCCGATCTCGGTCGGCTCGCTGCCCTTCGGTACGCCCTTCCACTTCTGGCAGATCTTGGTGCTGTGGTTGGGATCGTTGAGGATGGTGATCCGGCTGAACCGGGCGGTGTCGCCCCAGTTGGTGTTGATGCCGGCCAGCACCTTCGTGGAAGTGGCGGTGATGTTGTCCAGCACCACGTGGCGCTGGTACGAGGTCGAGCAGTTGCCGCAGGCCCGGTAGAGCTTGCCGGAGTTCTCCACCCGGAAGTTCCTGATGTAGACGGTGCCCGCGCCGTTGTGCTGGAACACCTTGTCGGTGCCGGACCGCGCGCCGCCACCGTCGACCGTGTACGTGGTTCCGCCGCGGAAGGTGGCGGCGTCCTCGCCCACGTCCTCCCACCAGACGTTGATCAGGGTGCAGTTGCCTTCGCAGTGCACGCCGTCACCGGCCGGCGCCCCGATGATCACGTTCTTCAGGGTGGCCCCGGCGGCCAGCTCGAACATCGGGTCCTGGCTCTCGGACTGGCCGCCGTCGCCGATGCCGTAGTAGCGCTTCATGCCGCCGTCGAGGGTGCCGGAGACCGGGATGGTGGCGTCGACCTTCTGGCTGCTGGTGGGCGTCGGCCAGCTCGCCGGCGGGGTGGTCGGCGGGGGCGTCGTCGGCGGCGTGGTGGTGGGCGGGGCGCTGGTCGGCGGGGCGGTCGTCGACGGCGGGGTGGTCGGCGTGCCGCCGCCGCCCGAGTCGACCGTCACGTCGTCGAAGC
Source organism: Micromonospora sp. CA-111912 (assembly GCF_050948415.1). Classification (NCBI taxonomy): domain Bacteria; kingdom Bacillati; phylum Actinomycetota; class Actinomycetes; order Micromonosporales; family Micromonosporaceae; genus Micromonospora; species Micromonospora sp. CA-111912. Next base: position 1,375,600 of record NZ_CP192007.1, on the reverse strand, counting down.
TGCCGCTGGCGTACGCGGTGACCAGGCCGACCCGGCCGGACGCGGCCAGGCTGTTGCTGCCGGAGGCGATCTGCGTGCCGTTGACGAAGCCGCGGATGGTGCTGCCGCTGGTTTCGATCCGCAGCGTGTACCAGTTCCCGGCGCTGACCCCGAGCGAGGCCGAGCCGATCGCGGTGATCTGGCTGCCGTTGACTGCCTGGAGTTCGGCCCGGCCGGAGCCGAGCAGCGCCAGCCGGTACATCTTGGTGCTGCTGGCGGAGCGGGCGGCGAGGCCGACCAGCCCGGTGGAGGAGCCGAAGCCGGTGGGCTTCACCCGGGCCTGCACCTGGTAGTCGGTCCAACTGGTCTGGCCGGCGAACTGCCGGGCCAGCTCGCTGCTGGTGCTGGCCTGGTTGAACACCCCGGAACCGTCGGTGAGCACCGACCAGGTGCCGCCGGACTTGGACCAGCCGGAGGCGTCGCCGTCGTTGAAGTTGTCGGAGAAGACACTGGCCGCGAGGGCGGAGGAGCCCATGCCGGCGGCGAGGGTGACCGCGGTCGCCCCTGCCCCCACCGCCCACAGCAGCGGGTGCCGGTTTTTGGCGCGTCTGATCTGCACTTCTGTCCTCCTTGGCAGGATGGTGGCGGCTCTCGGAGGTGGTTGCGGCCACGACGACGCGCGTCGTGGCGCGCTTGGGACGGTTGGTCCACGCCCGAGGACCGTGCGCCCTGGCGGAGTGCCCGTCACCGCGCAGGGGGAAGGTGGGTTCACCACCTCGGGGAAAGGGCTTTCCCACGCCTGAGGCTATGACCGGCCACACAGCATCGTCAATGCCTGACGGTTGCAGACCTGTTGCAGCCCGCGACGACGGGAACGGGCCCGGCCCGACGCCACCGCCGACCCCCGGGACCCCGGTCGCCACCGTCGCGGCGCACGGCCGGACCGGGCACCGGGCTCAGGCCGCTGCCGGGTCGGTGAGCCGCCAGGCCGCGTTGATCAGCCCGATGTGGGACAGCGCCTGCGGGAAGTTGCCCAGCTGGGCCCCCGTGCGCGGGTCGACCTGCTCGGCGAACAGCCCCACGTCGTTGGCGTGCCCGAGGATCCGCTCGAACAGCCGCCGGGCCCGCTCCGGCTCACCGGCCATCACCAGGCACTCCACCAGCCAGAACGAGCAGAGCAGGAAGCCGGCCGGGTCGGTGTTCCAGCGCCGCACCAGCCCGTCGTCGGTGCCAAGCTCGCGTTCGACCACCGCGATGGTGGCGCGCATCCGCGGGTCGGACGCCTCCAGGAAGTGCACCACCGGCAGGAAGAGGGCCGAGGCGTCCAGCTCCGTCGAGCCGAAGGCCCCGGTGTACGCGCCGACCCGGTCGTTCCAGCCCTCGCGGAGCACGGTCGCGCGGATCTCGTCCCGGATGGCCGCCCAGCGGCGGGGGTCGGCGCGGTCGCCGAGCTGCGGGGCCAGCACGACCGCCCGGTCCAGCGCCGTCCAGCAGAGCACCTTGGACGACAGGTAGTGCCGGTCGGTGTCCCGGGTCTCCCACATCCCCCGGTCGGGCAGCCGCCAGGTCGCGGCGACCTGCTCGGCGAGCCCCACCACCATCTCCCGCAGCTCTTCCGCGAACGGTTCGCCGAGTTGCTCGTGCAGCCGCCAGACCGCCGAGATGACCTCGCCCGGCACGTCGAGCTGGCGCTGCCGCCACGCGTCGTTGCCGATCCGGACCGGCCGGCTGCCGGCGTACCCCCGCAGGTGGGTGCAGTCGTGCTCGGTGAGGTCCCGCTCCCCCTCCAGCCCGAACAGCACGGGCACCGGCGTCCCGCCGACCCGGCCGATCGAGCGGGCCGCCCAGGCGAAGAGCCGGGAGGCCTCGGTCGGGCAGGCGGCCACCCAGAGGGCGCGCATGGTCATCGAGAAGTCACGCAGCCAGGAGAAGCGGTAGTCGTAGTTGCGGTCGCCGCCGATCCGTTCCGGCAACGACGTGGTCAGGGCCGCGGCGACCGCGCCGCTGCGGGCGTACGTCAGGCCGGTGAGCACGGTCGCGCCGTGTCGCACCTGCGGGGCGTACGCGCCGTCGTAGCGGTGCGTCTCCCGGAACCCCTCCCAGGCCCGCACCGTCTCGGCGAGCGCGACGACCGGGTCCAGCCGGGCCGGCCGCTCGCGGTACGCCGGCGCGTACGCCAGGTCGAAGCCGACGCGCTGCCCGGCGGCGACCTCGAACTCCTGCCGGACCCGGTCCTGGTCGGCGCGCAGGGCCGGTCCGGTGCCGCGCAGCACCAGCGTGACCGGCCCGGCGGCGGCCAGCACAGCGCCGTCGTCCTGCTCGTGCAGGTACGGGGTGAGCAGGCCGCACTCGGGGCGCGGAACGAAGTCCAGGCCCATCCGGACCCGGCCGGTGAGCCCCTCGACCACCCGCAGCAGCACGGCCGGGGAGTCCATCCCCACCTCGTGGCCGCGCGCGCCGATCTGGGCGGAGAGGGCGTCGGTGACCGCGACGCTGCCGGAGGGCGTGTGGTGGACCGTGCGCAGCACCAGCGTGTCCGGCCGGTACGCCCGCTCCACCCGGGCCGGAGCGAGCGGCGCGAGCCGCCAGTGCCCGGCCCGTGGGTCCAGCAGCCGGCCGAAGACGGAGGCGCCGTCGAACCGGTCCGGGCACCACCAGTCGACCGAGCCGTCCCGGCCGACCAGCGCGCCGGAGCGGCAGTCGGAGAGGAACCCGTAGTCGGAGATCGGCGGCTGGTCCACCCGCGCCGGGTACCCGCGCCCGCCTGGATCAGGCCGGCGAGGGCGCGGGGGCCCTCGCCGGCCGGGCCGGACCGGTCAGGAGGTCGGCGGCTCGTCCTTGCCGGCCGCCTCCGCCGCGTCGGCCTCCTCCTTGGTCCGGTGCACGGCCTGGTCGGCGTGCTCGGGCGGGCCGTAGACGGTGTAGAGGACCAGCGGGTTGGGGCCGGTGTTGACGAAGTTGTGCTTCGTCCCGGCCGGTACGACCACCAGGTCGCCCTGGGCGACCTCCTTCTTCTCCCCGGCCACCCGGGCCTCGCCGGTGCCGCTGACGAAGGTGAGAATCTGGTCGGTGTCCTCGTGGACCTCCTCGCCGATCTCGCCGCCCGGCGGGATGGTCATGATCACCAGCTGGGTGTGCTCACCGGTCCACAGCACCCGCCGGAAATCTGGGCTCTTCTCGGCGACGGTCGCGATCGTGAAATGCTCCATGCCGGGCACATACCCGGTGGCGGCCCCCGTCACGCCGGGAACGGCAGATGATGGAAATCCTCACTGATCCGGGGTTTGGGCCCGCCCGGACCGGGCATCGAGAGCATCAGCCGGCGCAACCGGGCCGGTCGAGCCAGGTCCCCGCCGGCGTACCGCCGTACGGCTGCGGTGGTGGGAGACGGCCGGAGCGCGGCGACGTTACGACCCCCGGGTCGCGGCGGCGCCGTGCGCCCGTGTCCGGGCTCGACACCCGACCGGTCCCCGCCACCGGACGTGACGGGGACCGGATTTCGCGGGGTCAGGACGCGACGGTCAGGTGGAACGACCGGTCCGCGGGCACCCCTGCCGAGGTGAAGGTCTGGACGAAGACCCCGTTGGGCACGCCGGCGCGGCCGACCACCGCGATCTCGCCGCTGGGCGAGTTGCCGATGCTGCCGGTCAGGCCGATCGTCCCGACGAACGCCGACTGGGACACGTCGTGGGCGAAGACGACCTGGTAGATGCCGACGCCGAGCCGGGCGGCGGAGGCGGCCCCGAAGCCGCGGACCAGCACCCCGGTGGACTCGATCACCGCCCAGAAGAGCTGCGCGGTGGGTGGCATCCCGGCGAAGGTCGCGGGAACGAGTTGCGCGCTGGCCTCGGTGCGGTCGCTGGCGCTCGCGACGGGCTGATCGGCGGGCTGCTTGGCGGCGGTGGACATGGTGGCTCCTTGACTGCCGCCTGCTAGGGGCGGCGAGCTAGAGGGGTGAAAGGGAGATAAATACCGATCAGATGCCACTTGCCGGTTCAATCTGATCAATACCCTTTATGAGGCAAACGCTAATCGCTGCCGCCCATCCAGGGCCAGCGCAGGAGCTGTCCAATCATGGACTCTCAGCTATGTGATCACGCCGCTGAGCTGCGGATTAGTCGAGGCGTCCTGACCGCCCCGGCCGGGGCGGACGACCAGGCGGGCCGCTCCGGCGGCGCGGAACGGCCGGCGGGCCCGCTGGCGGAGCGACGGCGCGGACCGGCGGGTACGGCCCCGTCGTCGACCGCCACCGGGGCTGGTCAGCCGTCGCGGTGCAGCCAGGCGAGCAGGTCCGGCGGGGCGAGGACGGCGGTCCGGGCCCGGTACCGGGCCAGCGTCGCCTCGTCGAGCAGCTCCCGGCCCTGCCCGGAGCGACCGCGCCGGAAGAAGGCCGACCGGTCCTTCAGCACGCCCGCCGGGTCGGGAACGAGCCGGTCGGCCCGTTGGCACATCCGGTCGAAGGTGGCGGCCTCGACCAGCTCAGGCCAGCGCGGCGCGGGCACCTCGATGCCGAACCGGCCGGCCAGCGCGCGCATCTGCCCGTCCAGGTCGGCCACCAGGTCGTCGTAGTGCACCAGAGTCACGTTGGGCCGGTCCCGGCGGGCCCAGGCATCGCCGAGATGCCACATCACCCCCTGGAGGGAGTCCATCTCCTCGCGCGGGTCGGCCTCCCGGTCCACCCAGCGCCCCAGCGCCTCCACCAACGGGGTACGCGGGGCGGACGGTCCCTGCGGCGCCGGCTGGCCGGTCAGCTCGGCCAGCCGCTCCCGGTCGAGGTTGCCGCTCTGGTGCCAGAGGGAGACCGCCATGTCCAGCGGGTGCCGGGCCACCACGACGTAGTGCGCCCGGTCGTCCAGCGGGATCCCGTCGAGCGGGGTGTGGGTCTTGACGAACCGGCGGTGCGGCTGGGCGGCGAGCCGGGCGTACACCTCGTCGCGGGGCTCGACCAGCCAGTCCAGCCAGGGCGACAGCTCCGGCAGCGGCGCCGGCAGCTCGGGTGTGCCGAACACCAGCAGGGCGCAGATCATCTGCATCCAGGTGGTGCCGTTCTTGGACCGGGTGCTGATGACGATGTCGCCGTCGCGAAAGGGGAAACCACGCCACCGGGCACTGTCTTCCTCGGACGAGCGATAGCGAATGGGGGCGCCGGGCACCCGAGGATGGTAGCGACCGACGCGCCCGCGCGCCCGCATTTGCCGGAAGCCCTGTGACGAGCGCCGATGTGTCGCTACATTGAACTATGGTGCCCGCGCACAGGGATCGGGCGGCGGAGCCGGTCTACCGCCCCGTCCTCACCGGTCGACGGAGCACGCTGGAGGCGCTCCGGCACCTCGACGGCGTCACGGCCGCCCTGCTCGCCCCGGTGCTCGACGTGTCCACGATGGACCAATCCCTTCCGGACAGCCTCACCCGGCTGCCGCCGGGGCTGCTGCCGGCGGTCGACGTGACCGCGCTGCCCGACGGGGCGGGCGGCGAACTGGTCCGCTGGGGCGTACCGCTGGTCCCGGTGGCAGGGCTCACGGAGAGCGACGCACGGCTGACGGCGCACGGCCTGGCGGCCCGGGCGTACGCCGACCGGCTGGTGGTGCGGCTACGGGCCGGCCTCGACCGGTCGGGCCCGGACGCGACGACGGCCGCGGTGGAGCGGATCTGGCGGCTCACCCGGCTGGCCCCGGAACAGTGCGAACTCCTCGTGGACGCCGGGGACGTCTGCTGCCCCGCCGACGTCCGGTCGGCGGAGCCTCGGGTTCGCCGGCTGGTGGACTGGGCGCGGCGGCACGCCTGGCAGGCGGTGACCGTGGCGGCCGGCGGGGTGCCGCCGACGTTGTCCCGGCTCCCCACCGACGAGCCGGTACGCCTGGACCGCTGGGACTGGCTGCTCTGGCGGCGGCTGGCCGACCTCGGCGTCGGGTACGGCGACTACGGGGTCGACTGCGCGGTGCCCGGGGCGGACGTCGCCGGGGACCGGCTGCCCACCGTCCGCTACACGACCGACGGGGCGTGGTGGGTGTACCGCTGGTCGCGGCGCGGCGGCCGGGGCGACGAGCGGGTGGCGGACCTGTGCCGGACGCTGGTGTCGGCACCACACTGGCCGGCGGGCGGGGCCGGCTTCTCCTGGGGCGACCACGAGATCCTGCGCCGGTCCCGGGGCATGGCCGGGGCCGGGTCGACGACGAACTGGGCGGCCTGGAGCACCTCGCACCACCTGGCACGGGTGCTGTTCGACCTCAGCCGACCGGAGGGGGCGCGGCCGGCGGACGACCGGCGACCCGGGACGCGGCCCGGCGGGGAGGACCGCGCGTGGTCGGGTGGCGAGCGCCGGACCGGCGGGTGGCGCGGCGGCCCGGAGCGTGGCCGCCCCGGCCGACCGCACCGGGGCGGCGAGGCCGGACGGGCCGACTGAGTCGCGACGGCCCTTCCTCGCGGGTGGCGGCCCCTCCCTCGCGGGTGAAGCCGGAGCGACTACTCCTTGTCGGTGAAGCCGAACTGGACGATTCCCTCGTCGTCGACGCTGGCGTCGACCGAGGTGTCGCTGAGCAGCTCGGCGGCGTCGGAGTCGAGGAAGATCCGGGCCCCCTCGGTGTCCACCACCTGGTCGCCCTGCGCCGGCTCGGGCACCAGCTCGATGGTGAGCGAGCCGGCGTCGGCGTCGGCGGCGATGCGCAGGCCGCCGTCCGGGGAGACATCCTCCTGGGCGGCGAGGTCGCGGATCACGAGCACGGCGTTGTCGGTCATGGTCAGCATGGTGGGCTCCTCGTGGGTTCTTCCGGTCGCGGATCGGCACAGGCCGGGCTCAGCCCGCGGACGAGCACGCGGGGGAGCTGGGCGACGAAAGGCCCGTCGCCGTACGAAACGGGGCAGGTCGCATGCCCCTCCCTGCCTACGTTGCCTCCTGACGAGGCATCCGTCAAATAGACCGCGCTCGACCGATCCCGCACAGCAAAACCGCCTCCCAGCTGCCCCGACACTCCCTAGGCTGGGCCCATGGACGACGCTAGGTGGTATGCGGCCGAGTTCCTCGGCACCCTGCTGCTGGTGTTCTCGGACGGCGCGGCGCGAACCCCTGACCTCCCCGGTTTGGCAATAACCTTCACCTGATGGGGTTTCCCGGCAGAAAGCTGCATGGCAGCATCAGCGCATGCATCGTCGTCTCTTCCCCCGGGCGCTCGCGCTGGCGGCGTTGGTCGCCGTCGCGGCCACGGCCGGCGCCCCCACCGCGACCGCCGAGGCGCCCACCCCGGCGCGGACGCGGCTCACCGCGACCATCGACGCGATCCTGGCCGACTCCCGGCTCGCCGGCGCGCAGGCCGGGGTGGTCGTGGTGGACACCGCGACGGGCGAGACCCGCTACGACCGCAACGGTGACCGTCGGCTGGTCCCGGCCTCCAACACCAAGCTGTTGACCTCGACGGCGGCGCTGGCGCTGCTCGGCCCGGGCCACCGGTTCAGCACCACGGTGAGCGCGGACGGGCGGCGGCGGAGCGGGCTGGTCTCCGGGAATCTCTACCTACGCGGCGGCGGCGACCCCACCATGCTCGCCACCGACTACGACGAACTGGCCACCCAGGTCGCCGCAGCCGGCATCCGGGTGGTGACCGGGGACCTGGTCGCCGACGACACCCGCTACGACGACACCCGGCTGGGCTCGGACTGGACCTGGGACGACGAGCCCTACTACTACGCCGCGCAGGTCTCGGCGCTGACCGTCGCGCCGGACACGGACTACGACGCGGGCACCGCGATCGTGCACGCCGCCCCGGCCACCACGGCCGGGGGGAAGCCGGCGGTCACCATGACCCCGCCGAACGGGTACCTGCGGATCGACAACCGCGCCGAGACCGTGTCCACCGGGGAGACCACCCTCTCCTTCGAGCGCGCGCACGGGAGCAACACCGTCGTCGTCACCGGCCAGATCGCCGTGGGCGCGGACCCGGCCAGCGAGTGGGTGACCGTCTGGGAGCCGACCGGGTACGCCGCCGACGTGTTCCGCGCCGCCCTGCGCCGGCACGGCGTCAGGGTGCTCGGCCGGACGGTGCCCGGGCGGGCCACCCCGGCCGACGCCACCCCGATCGCCAGGCACGACTCGATGGCCCTGGCCGAACTGATGGTGCCGTTCCTCAAGCTTTCCAACAACGGTCACGCCGAGGTGCTGACCAAGGAGATCGGCCGCATCCTCACCGGCTCCGGGACCTGGCCGGCCGGGCTCACCGCGATCAGCGAGTACGTCGCCGACACCGGGATGGACACCGGGACGCTGCGCCAGCGGGACGGCTCCGGGCTGTCCCGGCGGAACATGATCCCGCCGGCCCAGTTCGCCGCCCTGCTCGCCACGGTCCGCGCCGAGCCGTGGTTCGACGCCTGGTACGCCGCGCTGCCGGTCGCCGGCAACGCCGACCGTTTCGTGGGCGGCACCCTGCGCAGCCGAATGCGCGGCACTGCTGCGGCGGACAACGTGCACGCCAAGACCGGCAGCCTGACCGGCGCGTCCGGCCTCTCCGGCTACGTCACCGACGCCGACGGGCACCTGCTGGCCTTCTCCATCGTGCTGAACAACTACCTCGCCTCGTCGGTCAAGGGGCTGGAGGACCAGATCGCGATCGCGCTGGCGTCGTACAGCGAACGGGATCCGGGGGCGTCGCGGCCGGCGCCGCCTGCTGCGCCCGACACGCCGCGGACCCCCGAGGGCCGGGAGTGCTCCTGGGTGAAGCCGATCGCCTGTTGACCGACCCGGTCCCCTTCCGGGTGCGGAGGAAGGGGCCCGGGTCGCAGGCCACGGGACGTGGCGGCGGGCCCGCCGGGACGGGACGCGGGCCCGCCGCATCCTCAGGCACCGGGGCGGTCGGGCGGGCGGACCGTCACGGTGGGGTCGCCCCGCTCGATCAGCGCGTCGATCTCGGCGGACCGAAGACCGCGCAGCGTGAGCACCCGCCGGCCCCAGCGGTGCAGCCGGCACGGGTGCGGGCTCGCGTCGTTGCGGCAGACCGTCCCGCCCGACCAGCGCCGGGGCGCGTGCACCACCACCGCCCGCACCGCGAACTGGGCGTCCTCCCCCGTGATGTACGGCGGCAGCGGGATCTCCCGGAGCGTCTCCCCCGACTCCTCGTCGCCGAGGGGAGCCGCGGGACGGACGGTACGGGTGGCGGTGCTGCTCATCGGTGAAGCCTCCACAGTGGATGGACGGACCGGGACAGCAGAAAACGTACGGCCGCTCCGCGGCGGCGCGACGGACAAACTGTCCCCCGGGGGCCTCTCCGCCCCGACCGGCCGGCGGCGGCCCGGCTGCCGGGACGCCGGGGCGGCTCAGAACCGGCCGGGGTCAGCCGAGCCGGAAGCCGAGCGCCCGGGCCAGCACCAGCGCCTGATCGACGTCGATCAGCGCGTCGGCCCGCTCCACCACGGTCGGGTCGAGCGCGGACAGGTCGCTGCCGCGCAGGTCGGCGCGGGAGAGCCGGGAGCCGTGCAGCTGGGCCCCGGACAGGTCGACGCCGGTGACCGTGGCGCCGGTCAGGTCGGCGCCGGTCAGGTCCACCTCGCGCATCCGCACGTCGGTCAGGCGCGCCCCGCGCAGGTCGGCCCCCGGCAGGGCCACGAACGACCAGTCCCCGCCGTCGATTCGCAGCGGACGCAGGTCGCACTCCTCGAAGCTGCTGCCGACCAGCTTGCAGCCGGTGAACTCGGCGTCGAAGAAGTTGCACCTTTTGAAGACGCAGCGGGTGAAGGCCGAGTCGGTGTGCCGGGAGGCGTTGAACGCCACGTTGCCGAAGGTGCAGCCGGTGAAGACGGCACCCCGGCTGATTACCTCGGTCAGGTCCACGTGGAAGAACTCGCAGCGCACGAAGTGCCGGTCGACCAGCTCCTCGCCGTACCAGTCGTCGTGGCGGAAGGTGACGTCCTCGGTCGGCTCCAACACCTGGTCAGCCTACTGGGCAAGCCGGCATCTTCCGCACGGCCCGTAACGGCTAGTAGGTTCGGCGGGTGAGTGTGGCGCGCAGCACCGACCCCGACCGGCTCGGCTTCGATCCCGCCCGGCTGGCGCGGATCGACGAACACTTCGGCAGGTACGTCGACGAGGGGCGGCTCGCCGGCTGGCAGATCGTCGTCACCCGCCGGGGCGAGATCGCCCACTCCTCGACCTACGGCCTGCGGGACCGGGAGGCGGGCGCCCCGGTCGAGCCGGACACCCTCTGGCGCATCTACTCGATGACCAAGCCGATCACCTCGGTCGCGGCGATGATGCTGTGGGAGGAGGGCCGGTTCGAGCTGACCGACCCGATCAGCCGCTGGCTGCCGGAGTTCGCCGACGCCCGGGTCTACGACAGGGGCCCGGTGACCAGCCCGCACACGGTGCCGACGGTCGAGCCGATCCGGATCTGGCACCTGCTCACGCACACCGCCGGGCTGACGTACGGCTTCGCCCAGGTCTCGGTGGTCGACGGCCTGTACCGGGCCGCCGGCTTCGACCTCAGCGTGCCCGCCGGGGCCGACCTGACCGCCGCCACGCGGACGCTGGCCCGGCTGCCGCTGCTCTTCCAGCCGGGCAGCAGCTGGAACTACGGGGTCTCCAGCGACGTGCTCGGCCGGCTCGTCGAGGTCGTCTCCGGCCGGCGGCTGGACCAGTTCCTCGCCGACCGGATCCTACGCCCGCTGGGCATGACCGACACCCGCTGGTGGGTCGACGAGCCGGACGCCAAGCGGCTGGCCGCCCTGTACGCCCCGAACCCGGCGACCGGCCAGGTGTTCAGGGCCGACTCGATCGGCCGAGCCGCCCTGACCGAGCCGACGTGGCTGTCCGGCGGCGGCGGGCTGGTCTCGACGGCCGCCGACTACCACCGCTTCACCCAAATGCTGCTGCGCGGCGGCGAGCTGGACGGCGTGCGCCTGCTCGGGCCCCGCACGGTGCGCTTCATGACCCGCAACCACCTGCCCGGCGGTCGGGACCTGGCCTCGTTCTCCCCGTCCGGGTTCGCCGAGACGGTGCTGGAGGGCGTCGGGTTCGGCCTCGGCTTCGCCGTGGTGCAGGATCCGGTCCCGGCCCGGGTGCCGAGCAGCGTCGGCGAGTACTACTGGGGCGGGATGGCCAGCACCGCGTTCTGGGTGGACCCGGTGGAGGAGGTCACCGCGCTGCTGTTCACCCAGCTCCTGCCGTCGAGCACCTACCCGTTGCGAACGCAGCTGCGTCAGCTCGTCTACTCCGCCCTCGTCGACTGAGCCCGGTCGGCCCCGCCGGTCGCGGCCTTCCCGACCGGGATCGCCGGAACGGCACCGCCGGGGCGTCTCGGCTCCCTAGCCTGGGGACGGACGACGACGGGTGCGGCGCGGGAGGCGGTCAGGCGATGAGCGACATCGTGGTGTTCGGGGCCGGCGGCACGGCGGGTTCGCGGATCACCGCCGAGGCGGTGAACCGGGGCCACCGGGTGACCGCGGCGGTGCGCCGGCCGGAGGCGGTCAGCTACCTGCCGGCCGGGGTCGACCTGGTCACCGGTGACGCCACCTCGGCGCGCAGCGTACGGGAGCTGGCTCCGGGCGCGGACGCGATCGTGGTGGCGGTCGGCGGCGGGGAGCGTGCGCTGTGGCGGGACGCGGCGGAGAACCTGATCACGGTGCTGCGGGACCTGCCGAACCCGCCCCGGGTGATCCACGTCGGCGGCGGGGCGACCCTGCTCAGCCCGAGGGGCGTCCCGTTCGTTGAGGAGCCGGACTTCCCCGAGGAGTACCGGGACTCCGCGCTGGGCCAGGCCGACGCGCTGGCCTGGTACCGGTCTTCGGCCGACGGGATGACCTGGACGTACATCTCCCCACCGCCGCTGGAGTTCCACCCCGGCGAGCGCACGGGCCACTACCGGACCGGCACGGACGAGCCGGTCACCGACGAGCGGGGCCGCGCGGTGCTGAGCTACGAGGACCTGGCCGTCGCCGTCGTGGACGAGATCGAGCACCCGCGCTTCGAGAACATGCGCTTCACCGCCGGATACTGAGCCGCCGGATACTGAGCCGCAGGGTCCCGAGCCGGCGGGTGCTGCTCGCGATGCCGCGTGCCGTGCCGTCAGTCGTTTCTACCGGTGCCCGCCGAGCGGGACCGGGCTGCCGTCCGCCCCGTGGGCTGGGCCGGCACCCGGGGTCGCACGGTTGGCCGCCACGCCCGGCCGTTGGCGTAGATCACCCGGAAGCCCAGGTACGCCGCCAGGGGCGCCCAGTGTGCGGAGCCCATCCGCAGCTCGGCGGCGTTGTGCCGGTGCCCGTTGGCGAGCACGTCGAGCAGCACGGTCTCGAACGCGGCCGACTCCACCCAGTCGACCTCGCGGGTGAAGCCGCAGATCAACGCGGCGCCGGTGGCGTCGAGGAAGTCGCGCAGCGCGGCGTCGGACGCCCGCAGCACCGAGCAGCTGCCGAAGTAGAGCCGCCGGCCCTCGCACCGGCCGGCCATCCGCTCGGCCACGTCGGCGAGGTCGACGGAGTCCCAGTCGGTGAGGCAGAGCCGGCTCGGCTCGCCGTGCATGGCGAAGAAGCCCACCCGGTAGTCGGCGTACTGCTTGAGCAGCCAGCGGTCGAGGAAGTAGAAGAGCTCGTCCCGGGTGGCCGCGTCCTTGTGGATGAACCGGATCTTGCCGAGCCGTTCGAGCAGCTCCAGGGTCGGCAGGACCGATCCGCGCTCGTTGAGGTCGCGATGCCACTGTCCCTCGACACAGAAGACGCCACCACGTGCCACAGCCACCTCCCCCAGCCCCCGGTGACGTTACCGCCGGCCGCTCGCGCCCCGACAGTCACCCTCCGTCGGATCCGAATCACGTTTCCGTCACGCCGCGCCCCGCGTACCGTTTCGGCCCCTCCGTGCATCAGCGAGACGCAATGGGGTGTCCCCATTTCACCCCCCTTTCCCCGGCAGATCCCCAACCACGGGTAAAGCGAGAACAATTCCGGTTATTCGCCTCCGAAAGGCCCCCACGATGCGAGGGTGGAACGGACGGGACGTCCCGGTCGACGGACCCGGCTCACCCCACTCGCTCTCCTTACGGGAGGACTTCCGTGCGTGCCGAAACCTTGAAGCGGGCCGTGGTCGCGTTCGCCCTGGCGTTGCCGGGCGTCGCGATCGCCACGGTGGTGGCCGCCCCGGCGGCCCACGCCGACGGCTGCTACACCTGGAAACGAAACCTGTACCAGGGGCGCTCCGGCGACGACGTCCGCCAACTCCAGATCCGGGTCGCCGGGTGGGCCGGCACCCGGGACATCGTGGAGAACGACGGCCGGTACGGCCCGAAGACCGCCGCCGCGGTCAAGCGCTTCCAGTCGGCGTACGGGCTGAAGGCCGACGGGGTCGCCGGGCCGCAGACGTACGCCAAGCTGTACGCGCTCCAGGACAACGACTGCACCCCGCGTCACTTCAGCTACAAGGAGTTGGACGGCGGCTGTGGCCGGGGCGGCTGGAGCGGGGGTCCGCTGTCGGCGACGAAGACGAAGGCCAACGCGCTGCGCACCATGTGGAAGCTGGAGGCGCTGCGGCGCGACCTCGGGGACAAGCCGATGCTCGTCACCAGCGGCTTCCGCAGCAAGGAGTGCAACAAGCAGGTCGGTGGGGCAGCGGACAGCCAGCACCTCTACGGCACCGCCGCCGACCTCGTCCCCCGCGACTCGTCGTTGTGCGACGCCGCCCGCGCGGCCCGCGACCACGGCTTCAGCGGCATCTACGGCCCCGGGTACCCGGACCACGACGACCACGTCCACGTGGACTCCCGCCGGGAGAACAACAGCGACCAGACGTCGAACACGACCGTCTGGTCCGCGCCGAACTGCGGGATCGGCACCAGCGGCGACTGACCGGGGGCCGCCAGGCGGGATCCGCCGACCCGACCGCGAGGACTGCCCCGCGGCCGGGCCGGCGCGTCGGCGTACCGGGCGGGCACGGTACCGATCAGCCGGCCGCAGCCGGCGCGGCGCACCCGGGCCGCAGCGCGGGGCCGCGCCGGGCGGTGAACGCCGCTAGTCTGGGTCGGCTCCGGACGACGGGAGGCGGCGGTGTTCGGTCGGGACCTGGACGACGCCGAGCGGTGGGTGGCCGACTGGTCGGCCTCGATCTCCGAGCGCGCCGAGCGGGCGCAGCGGCTCGCCGCGCGTGTCGCCGGGCTCACCGGCAGCGCCGGGGCCGCCGGCGGGCTGGTCGAGGCACGGGTCGACAGCTCCGGCGGCCTGGTCGCGCTGCACCTCGACGACCGGCTCACCGGTTGGCCGGCGGCCCGGCTCGAACGCGAGATCATGACCGCGCTGCGCCGGGCGCAGGCCGCCCTGACCGGCCGGGTCGCCGAAGCGGTCGCCGACACCGTCGGCGCCGACACCGAGACCGGTCGGGCCGTCCTCGACGGGTACGACCGCCGCTTCCCCGCCCCACCGCCCGACGACCCTCCCGGCCGGCGGCGTCCCGGGGTCGAGCCGTGACCGGTGACCGCGCCCCGGCCGGCGGCACGGGCAGTCCGACGGCCCTGGAGGTCACCCCCGAGGCGCTGACCGCGCACGCGGCCAACCTTGACCGGATCGGCGCGACGGTCCGGCAGGCGATCGGCGCGGCCGGTGGCATCCGGCTCGGTGGCCAGGCGTACGGGCAGCTGTGCGCGGCCTTCCCGGCGATGCTGAAGCCGCTGCACGACCTGGCCGAGCGGGTGCTCCGCGAGTCGCACGACGCGCTGGACGAGACCGCCCACGGGGTACGCGCGGCGGCCTCCCGGTACTGGGACGGCGACCAGCGCGCCGCCGAACGCCTCAGCCCGCCCCGGTGACCGTGCCCCCGGCCCGGCTTGTCGTTCCGCCCGCCGGGGCCGCCGTCGGGGCCCGCCATCCGACGGCGGGGCGGCTCGGGTGAGCGCGCCGAACCCGCTGGTCGCCGGGCGGGTGGACAGCACCACCGGCTGGTCGGGCATCGGCCTGGCCGAGGACGTCGACCTGCTGGTCGAGGCGTTCCGCAGCGGCTCCTGGATCGACGGGACGATCGGCGGCTTCGCCGCCGGCCTGGACACCCTCGCCGTCGTCGTCGACCCGCTGGGTCAGCTCGTCTCCTGGGGCGTGGCCTGGCTCATCGAGCATCTCAAACCGCTCTCCGACGCGCTCGACTGGCTGGCCGGCGACCCCGACCAACTCACCGCGTACGCCGCCACCTGGTCCAACATCACGGCGGCGCTGCGCTCCTCGGCCGCCGACCTGGACACGGCTGTCGCCTCCGAACTGGCCGGCTGGTGGGGCGAGGCCGGCACGGCGTACCGGACCCACGCCGGGCGGCACCGCGAGGCGCTTTCCACCATGGGTGCCGGCGCCGAGGCGATGGCCATCGTCACCACCGGGACCGGGCTGGTGGTCGCCCTGGTACGGGAACTCGTCCGGGATCTGATCGCCGACTTCGTCTCGGTGCTCGCCGTACGGCTGTGGGAATGGCTCGCCATCGCCGGCGGCACGCTCGGCGTGGGCACACCCTGGGTGGTCGCGCAGGTGTCCACGCTGGCCGCGAGGTGGGCCGCGAAGATCGCCCGGCTGCTCACGGGGCTGATCGGCAGCCTCCGTCGGGTCGCCCCGATCCTGCGCCGGCTGGACGGCGTCCTGGAACGGCTGGAAGCCCAACTCCGCCACCTCGCCCGCCACGACCCCACCACGCCAGAAGACGGGCTACTCCGACGTGACAGCGGTATCGCCAAGAGCGGCCAAAAACTGCTGATGAACATGAGCAACGTTCGTGCCGTGGTCGACAAGTACGGCATCGACATGCAAGGGGTCAAGGTGGTGATCAACAAGAGCCGTGACGGAGTCGCCGGAATCACCGGCCCGGACGGCACGGTGTATCTGAACCGCGCCGCCTTTCGCAGCGAAGAAGAACTCGCCCGCACCCTTGAACACGAACGCTTCCACGTGCAGCAGATCCGGGACGGGCTGCCCTACCCAGCCAGAGCGGAGGACACTGAGCCCTGGGAGGAGCCCGCACGGGAGCATGAGCGGCGATGGTGGGACAACCATCCCGCGAATCAGTAGGCCTTGCCTTGGAGGGAGTCATGTTGACGCTCTGGGAAGCGTGGATGGACGCGTTTGAAGAGCTGTACCAGGCACTCCCAGCCCGCAAGCGCGTCGTCTGCCCCACAAACGGAGACGGTGAGGTGCGTCTGGCGTTCACCGGAAGCAGCAGTGGGTCCGGCACCGCCCTCGTCTGGTGCGATACCTGCATGACCGGAATTTTCCTGCACCGAACTCGGGTCCCGGCCGGAGTGACGCCGCTCGCACCCGAAAAACGTCGTCGGGTGCCGAACTTCAGAATCATCGCACCGGATGCGGGCTCCGACGACGAGGATGTCGAGTCGGCAGTGCTCTGACGGCATCCCCCGTGCCACATCACAGGTTCCGGGTCGACGGAATGTTCGACCTTCCCTCACGATCGGGCCTCGTCGCCTGGGGATCGCTCTTCGACGGCGAGGAACTGATCGGGCTTTCGGTCTTCGTCGAGGAAATGACCGGTCGGCCGTCCATGTTCCCGGCGTCGACTTCATGATGCCGAAAACTCCACGCACCAGGGCCCCAGCCAGGGCCCCGGCAAAGTCATCAGGGTCTCCGGCTTGGCAGGCCCCATGGGATGCGCGCGCTGCCGACCCCATCGGCCCCTGCCGGGTCGACCTGCCCTGCGTTGGTCCCTTTGGAGCTGCCCCGTTTGTGCTGTCGGTGGAGTGGGAGCGTGGACGGGGCAGCTCCAAAGGGGCTGAAGGGCAGGTCCCCGACCGGGTGGGGGGGATTCGTCAGGCCGCCGCCCGGCTGCCCGGTGTACGGGGCCTACCTCCCGGGGCAGGTACGGGGAGAGGAGACATAACTGAGGGCCGGTGAGACCGGGGCCCTGGCCGGAATCTCGGCCTCCGGCCAGTGGTCACCGCGCGACCGGCCAACCCGTCCCGCCGCACGGGAGCCCCATCGCGCCGCGCTGGTCACCGCCTCCAACCCTGCCGATCCCGCCCAGGGTGCTGCCGACGCCGGCGGTGCTCGATTGGTCAGCCGTGGAGATCGTCTGTCGCGTACCGGCGTCCCGCCCGGCGTGTCGCGCCGGTGACCAGTAGACGATCAAGGGGCGGCCCACGAGGAAGCGCGGGGGCGGGGCGGTGGTGGGATCAGGCCAGGCCGGCGTCGTGCACCAGGATGGCGACCTGGACGCGGTTGTTCAGGTCGAGCTTGGTGAGCAGGCGCGAGACGTAGGCCTTGACCGTCGCCACGCTCATGAACAGCTCGACGGAGATCTCGGCGTTGGTCCGGCCCTGACCGAGGGCGACCGCGACCTCCCGTTCCCGCTCGCTGAGCCCGGCCAGCAACCGCAGCGCCCGTTCGCGGCGGGGGTCGAAGCCGGCCGGCCCGAACGCGGTGACGTGCCGGATCAGTTGCCGAGTGACCGTCGGTGAGAGGGTGGCCTCCCCGGCTGCGACCCGGCGCACCGCCCGGACGATCTCGGCGGGCGGGGTGTCCTTGAGCAGGAACCCGGCCGCCCCGGCGCGCAGCGCCCGCAGCACCTGGTCGTCGGCGTCGAAGGTGGTCAGGACGAGGACCTCGGGCGGGCGGGGCTGGGCGCGCAGCGCCTCGGTGGCGGCGAGCCCGTCCACCCGGGGCATCCGGATGTCCATCAGCACCACGTCGGGCGCGCAGGCGGCGACGGCGGCCGGCACCTGGTCGCCGTCGGCGGCCTCGCCGACCACCCGGAGGTCGGGCACGCCGCCGAGGATCATCGACAGGCCGGCCCGGACCAGGGCGTCGTCGTCGACGATCAGCACCCGCACGGGCTCCCCCGGGCCTCCCTGTCCGGGGCCGCCGTCGTCGTCGTATTCCCTGCCGGTCATGCCGGCCAGGGTAGCCAGGCGGTCAGCCGGAAGTCGCCGGAACCGTCCCGCCCGTGTTCCAGACGCCCGCCGGCCAGGCTGACCCGTTCGGCGACGCCGACCAGGCCGGTGCCGGTGCCGGGGATGACGGGCGACGACCCGGTCCCCACCGGCCAGCGGTTGCGGACGTCGACGGTCAGCCCCTCGCCGGGTGCCCCGGACAGCCGGACGGTGACGGCCGCGCCCGGCGCGTGCTTGCGGGCGTTGGTCAGCCCCTCCTGGACGATCCGGTACGCGCCGCGCCCGAGCGCGGCGGGTGCGGTCCCGGCCGCCTCGACGGTGTCGACCACCTCCACCCGCATGCCGGCGGCCCGGGACTCCGCGACCAGCCCGGGTACGTCGGCCAGGGTCGGCTGCGGCCGTTCCACCGCGGCCGGCTCCGGCGCCGACCGGGCCGCCGGGGTGGGGGCGGAGCCGGAGCGAGCCGACCCGGTAGGCACCTGGCCCGACGACGCCGGCCCGGGTGGGGGCGGGTCTTCGGCGCGGAGGACGCCGATGACCTCGCGCAGGTCCTGGAGGGCGGCGTGGGCGCTCTCCCGGATCACGCCGGCCGCCCGGGCGACCTCCTGCGGCGGCGCGTCCGGCCGGAACTCGAGCGCCCCGGCGTGCAGGCTGAGCAGCGAGATCCGATGCGCCAGCACGTCGTGCATCTCCCGGGCGATCCGGGTGCGCTCCAGCTGCCGGGCCTGCGCCACCCGGAGCTGCTGCTCCGCCTCGGCCCGGTCGGCCCGATCCCGCAGGGACAGAATGAGCTGCCGCCGGGCCCGGACGAACATCCCCCAGGCGAGCACCGAGCCGGTGAAGATGCCCGCCCAGGCCAGCTCGCCCCGCCATCCGATCGCCGGGTCGGGGCGGAGCATCGCGTAGCTGACGCTGGTCAGCGCGCAGCCGCCGAACACCAGCGCGGCCTGCGACAGCGGGCGGTGCACCACGACCGTGAACATGACGACCACGAGGGCCACCGCGGCGGTCGCCGAGAACAGCCCGAGCGGCAGGGTGGCCACCGCCAGGCCGAGGGGCCAGCGGCGGCGGAACCACAGCGCCGCGCAGGCCAGCAGCCCGAGCACGGTGTCGAGGCTTTGCAACCACTCGTACGGCAGCCGCCCGGCCAGCTCCGGGTCGGGCTGGCCGGCGTCCCAGGCGGCGGCGACGGCCCAGCCGAGGGCGAACAGGAAGAGGAGGGCGTCCACCAGCCAGTCGCGGGTGGTCCGTCGGGGTCGCGCCCCGGACGACGCCACGTCGGCGAGGGCACCCGGCAGCAGCCAGGGATGATCCGGTACGACGGCGCTGGTCACCACCCCATGCTAGGAAGGCCGGGGCCCCGCCGACAGCTACCAAAGTCGACGCCGGCCGTGGCCGGAGGTCGACGTGGTTCTCGACCGGTGACCGCAGCGCCCGGCCGGGTGGCGCGGGCAGGCTCGACCCATGATCGAAGTTGAGCATCTGACCAAGCGGTACGGCGGTCGCGCCGCCGTCGACGACGTCAGCTTCACCTGCGCGCCGGGCAGCGTCACCGGCTTCCTCGGCCCGAACGGGGCCGGCAAGTCCACCACGATGCGGATGATCTGCGGGCTGGCCCCGCCGAGCGCGGGCACCGCCACCGTCTGTGGAGTGCCGTACCGGCGGCTGGCGAACCCGGGCCGGGTGGTCGGGGTGCTGCTGGACGCCTCGGCGCAGCACTCCGGGCGGACCGGACGGGAGGTGCTGACGCTGGCCGCCGCCACGATGGGCGTGCCCCGGCGGGAGGTCGACGTGAAGCTCGACCATGTCGGGCTGGGCGCGGGTGCCGCGCGGCGGCGCGTCGGGGCGTACTCGTTGGGGATGCGGCAGCGGCTCGGCCTGGCGCACGCGCTGCTGGGCGACCCCCGGGTGCTGATCCTGGACGAGCCGGCGAACGGCCTGGACCCGGAGGGCATCTTCTGGATGCGCGGCCTGCTGCGCGACTTCGCCGACCGGGGCGGCGCCGTGCTGCTCTCCTCCCACCTGCTGAGGGAGGTGGAGGCGGTGGCCGACCAGTTGGTGGTGATCGGGGGTGGTCGGGTGGTCGCCTCCGGCGGCACGGACGAGCTGCTGGCCGACGCCGGCACGCTGGTCCGGGCCCGCGACGGGGAGGCCCTGCGGCGGGCGCTGGCTGACGCGGGTCTCGCCGCGACGGTCGCCGCCGGCCCGGCCGCGTCGCCCGGCGGCGGCCTGCTGGTCCAAGCCGAGCCCGGCGTGGTCGGGCAGGCAGCGGCGGACGCGGGGGTCGCCCTCACCGAGCTGCGCCCGGCCGGCGGCGGTGGCCTGGAACAGCTCTTCCTCACCCTCACCGGCGGCACGTCGACGAAGGAGACCACCGCATGAGCGCGAGCACCGCCCCCACCGCACCCGCGGTCGCCCCGGCGGCTCACCCGGGGGTACGCGGACCGTCGCTGACCCGGCTGACCGCCGTGGAGCTGCGCAAGCTCGTCGACACCCGGGCCGGACGGTGGCTGCTGGCCAGCATCGGCCTGATCTCCGTCGCGATCGTCGTGGTGCAGCTGTGGGTGCTGGCCGACGACGAACAGACGTTCACCGCGTTCTTCGTCCCGCAGCTGCTCCCCGCCGGCCTGCTCCTGCCGGTGCTGGGCATCCTGTCGATCACCGGGGAGTGGTCCCAGCGCACGGCGCTGACCACGTACGCGCTGGTGCCCCGCCGGGAGCGGGTGGTCGTCGCGAAGCTCGCCGCGGTGGTGCTGGCCGCGCTGGCGTCGGTGCTGGTCACCCTGGCCGTCGCCGCGCTCGGCACGCTGGTCGCGAAGGCGACGGGCGGGTCGGGCGACTGGTCGTTCGAGGGCGCCCGGCTGTTCCACGCGGTGGTCCTGCAGGTGCTGGGGGTGCTGATGGGCACGGCGTTCGGCCTGCTGCTGCTGAACACCCCGCTGGCGGTGGTCACCTACCTGCTGCTGCCGACGGTCTGGGCGGTGCTGGCCGGCATGGTCGCGGCGCTGCGGGAGCCAGCCCGCTGGCTGGACACCAGCGTCGCCATGGAGCCGCTCTTCGGCCCGGAGGTGACGGCCGGTCAGTGGGGGCGGATGGCCGTGTCGGTGCTGGTCTGGACGGTGCTGCCGCTGGCGGCCGGGCTGGTCCGCACGCTGCGCCGGGAGGTGTCCTGACCGTGGGAGCCGGGGACACGCCGACGCGGGTCGACGGCGGGGCGGGCGAGCTGGCGGTCATGTGGGGCGGCTTCCCGCTGGTCGGGGCCGGCGCCGGCTGGCTGCTCACCGTCGTCGCCGGCCCGGTCGCCGGGCTGCCGTGGGTGCCCGCGCAGGGCTGGTTCGAGCTGCTGGCCGGGCTGTCCCAGCCCTGGGCCAAGGCCGGGGCGCTGGCGCTCGGCGCGCTGGCCGGGCTCGTCGTCGCCGGAATCGGCACCTGGGAGCGGCTGCGGGTCGAGGTGGACGCGGACCGGGTCCGGCTGCGCCGCGACGGACGGGACCAGGAGTTTTCCCGCCAGGCCGTGCGGGTGGTGTTCGTCGACCGGCGGGACCTGGTGCTGCTGGGCGACGGGGAGGAGGAGCTGGCCCGGGAGCGCGGCGACGTGAGCGCCGGGCGGCTGGCCGCCGCGTTCCGGGGGCACGGCTGGCCGTGGGCGGACGCGGACCCGCACCGGGACGCGTACCGGCGGTGGGTGGACGGGCTGCCGGGGCTGCCGGCGGGGGCGGACGCCCTGTTGCGGGCGCGGCAGCGGGCGGTGGACCGGGGCCGGCGCGGGGACGCCGACGACCTGCGGCGGGAGTTGGCCCGGCTCGGGGTGGTGGTGCGGGACGAGGAGAAGCGGCAGTACTGGCGGCTGACCCGCCGGGCGGCCCCGGAGTGAGAGTCCCCCCGGTGTGGTGCCTGCTCGGCGCGCTGGTCCGAGCGGGCTACGGCTACCGGCGCTCGGCGTTGGCCGACCGGCGCTGGGGGCGGCCCACCGAGGCCAGCAGCTCGTCCAGCGCGTCGACCTCGGCCCAGCCGTTGACCGAGACCCGGCCGGTGGCGTCGACGGTCACCTCGACCCGGTCCGGTGTCTCGGGCAGCTCGTCGAGCAGCCCCGGGAAGCGGTCGTTGAGCAGCGCGAACTCCTGGTTGGTGGAGCCCACCCAGGGCCGGTCGGTGTCCACCAGGTCGGCCCGGAACGGCCCGGCGACCAGCAGGTCGGTCTCGGCCAGCAGGGCTGCCACGTCTTCGCGTCCGCTGTCGACGGCGCGGCGCAGGCCGTCGCGGGTGTAGCCGGTGAAGGTCATCACCGACCGGCCGGCCCGGCGCACCCCGGCGGCCATCTCGGCCAGGGCGCCGGCCTGGTCGAACGGTTCGCCGCCGAGCAGGGTCACCCCCTGTGTGCCGGCGGCGAGGACCCGCTCGACCAGGTCGGCCGGCGCGACGAGTTCCCCGCCCCGGAAGGTCCAGAGCTGGGGGTTGAAGCAGCCCGGGCAGCGGATCGCGCAGCCCTGCACCCACAGGGCGGTCCGCTCGCCGGGCCCCTCGGCCCGGGTCGACGCGAGGAACCGGGCCAGCGCCACCCGGCCGGGCCCGGCGGCGGAGCGCCGCACCGGGCCGGTCTCAGAAATCGAGTACGCGTCCACCGGACGTCCCCGGGTGGGCGGGCGGGCCGGCGGGCGGCACGCAGACGAGCAGGTCGCGCAGGCGGGCGTACTCGTGCGGGGCCAGCTCGGCGGCGGCGGCGAACTCGGCGACGCTGCCGAACCCCCGGCGGGCCTCCCGGGCGGCGAGCACCCGCCCGGCGCGGGCGGCGTCGAAGCCGGGCAGCGCGGCGAGCTGCCCGGCCCCGGCGGCGTTGACCTCCACCGGGGACGGCGCGGCGGCCGGCGTTCCCACCGCGGTCGACGGCGGGGTGGGGGGCGGGCCGAAGACCGGCGTCCCGAAGCTCAGCGGCGTGCCGAAGCTCAGGGGCGCGGCGGTCGGGTCGACCATGGGGAGCGGCGTCGACGGCGGCGGGCCGGCGGTCGGGTCGACGGGGACCTTGGTCGCGGCCTCGCCGGTGGCCCAGTACCCGCCCTGCTGCCCGACGGCGAGCGGGCCGGAGACGGGGCTGCCGAAGCCGCCGCCCACCTGCGGGCCGGGCGGCGGGGCGAGGGCCCCGGGCGGGTACGCGGACCCGGGCCAGCCCGGCGCGGGCCGGGTGTACCAGGGCCGGTGGCCGGCCCGCCACTGCAACCAGTACACGTTGACCACGAGGGCGTGCATGATGCTGACGATCCAGGCCACGAGCCACAGGCCGACGCACCAGGCGCTGGCGGCGCTCTCCTTCTCGACGGCTTCGAGCCCGATGAGGCTGCCCCAGCCGACGAGCAGGTAGACGATGCCGGAGATCCACCACGCCGCGCGCCGGGCCCGGATGCCGACGTAGAGGAAGCCGATCCCGCCGAAGCAGCTGAACCCGAGGATCGGAAACAGCACCCACCAGCTGTGCCGCAGCCGCCACCAGACGCTGACCCCGGGCGAGCGCACCGGCGGCGCGCCGGCCCAGGTGGGCGGACCGGCCGGCGGCTGGTACCCCTTCGGGCCGGGAGCGGGCGGGGGCGGATACCCGGGCGGGCCGGGCGGCGGCGGGTACGCCGGTGGGCCCGACGCGGGCGGCCAGCCCGGCGGCCAACCGTCAGGCGCGGTCGACATCGTGCTGCTCGTCGGCGACGACGGTGGCCACCCGGTCGCGGTCGGCCGTGTACGCGCTGCGCACCGTCCGCGCGTCGAGCAGGTCCTCCAGCACGGCCACGTAGTCGAGGCAGCTCTCGCCGAGCAGGCCCTGGGTCTCGGCGCTGACCGAGCCGTCCGGGTTGACGGTGACGACGACGCGGGGCTGGCCGGTCACCGGTCCCGCTCCTGCACGGCGAAGACGAGCCGGACCGAGGCGTCCTCGGTGACCTGCTCCGACTCCAGTCGCAGCCCGGCGGCCGGGGCCTGGGCCCGCAGCCGTTCCAGCACCGCGCCCTGCACCTGCCGCCCGTACGCGGCGTCGACCGACCGGACGATCTCCACCGCCCGCTCCTCGTCGACCTCGCCGCTGAGGTGCGCGGTCCAGATGCCGTCCGGGCCGCGGCGGAAGCCGGCCCGTACCCCGGCCCAGTCGGCGGTGATCTCGTCGGTGGCGGCGGTCACCGCCGCGCCGGTGTCCCGCAGCGCGGCGGCGAGCAGCGTTTCGTCACGCATCCGGGTCTGCACCTGGCAGACCACCCGGCCCTCGCCGTCGCGGTCGGCGGTGGCGGCGTGCGCGGCGGCCACGGTGGCCACCGCCAGGGGTACGAGTATCAGCGAGATGCTCACCGGCGCTCTCCTGTCGTCGTCGTCGTGGTGGTGGTGATGATGATGATGGGGGCGGGGACCGGCATCAGAACTCCACCGCCCGGCCCCCGTGCCCGCCGCCCGGCAGCCCCGGGCCACCCGACGGACGGGGTTCGAGGTCCCAGTCCTCGGCGGCGGTCGCGGCGACCGCCCGGTGTTCCGCCCAGTTCCGTACGGCGGTGATCCGCTCGGCCTGGGTGACACTCAACGGAACCATGTTGACGAGTGCGCGCAACAGGTCGTCGCGGCGCAGCGGCCGGCGCTCCGCGTACGCGTCGACGAGCCCGGCGACGACGGCCTGCTCGATCTCCGCGCCGGAGTAGCCGTCGCTGAGCCCGGACAGCTCGGCCAGCAGTCCAGGGTCGACGGTCAGCTCCCCGGCCACGGCCGGGTGCCGCAGCCGGCGGGCGATGTGCAGGCTCCAGATCGAGGCGCGTTCGGCCCGGGTCGGCAGGTCGACGAAGAAGATCTCGTCGAAGCGTCCCTTGCGCAGCAGCTCCGGCGGGAGGGCGGCGAAGTCGTTGGCGGTGGCGATGACGAAGACCGGACGGGTCTTCTCCTGCATCCAGGTCAGGAACGAGCCGAAGACCCGGGCGGAGGTGCCCGAGTCGCCGCCCGCGCCACCGGCGAAGCCCTTCTCGATCTCGTCCAGCCAGAGCACGCAGGGCGCGGTCGCCTCGGCGACCCGGATCGCCTCGCGCATGTTCTGCTCGCTGGAGCCGACCAGCCCGGCGAAGACCTTGCCGATGTCCAGCCGCAGCAGCGGCAGCCCCCAGGCGGCGGCGACCGCCTTCGCGGTCAGCGACTTTCCGCAGCCGGGGACGCCGGTGATCAGGACGCCGCGTGGGGCCGGCAGCCCGTACCCGGCGGCCTCGGCGAGCCAGGAGCCGTCCCGCTTGGCCAGCCAGCGCTTGAGGTTCTCCAGGCCGCCGACGTCGCCCAGCGGCACCGGGGCGTCGAGGAACTCCAGCAGCCCGCTGCGCCGGACGGCCTGCCGCTTCTCCTCGTGCACGAGCCGCAGGTCGCGGGCGTCGAGCACGCCGTCATCCACCATGGCGCGGGCGAACGCGTTCTCCGCCTCGTGCAGGGTCAGCCCGAGGGCCGCCTTGGCCAGCCGTTCCCGGCCCCGCTCGTCCAGGTCGATGCGGATACGCCCGGTCGTCGCGTTGGCGGCGATGATCCCCTCCAGCACCGCGCGGATCTCCGGCTCGGTGGGCAGCGGGAAATCGACCGCCGTGACGTCCTTGGTCAGCTCGACCGGGAGGTCCGACACCGGGGACAACAGCAGCAGGGTGCGCGGCACGGGGCCGCTGCGGTAGGCGACGGCCAGCTCACGCAGCCGGCGCACCACCCCGGGGTCGGCCGGGCGGCCACCGGCGCCGAGCGCGGGGTGCAGGTCGGCGAGGACGACCAGGGCCGGCTCGTCGATCCGCCAGGCCGCGTCGAGGGCGGCCACCGGATCGGTGGTGCCCTGTCGCCGGTTGCCGTCGGGCGGCACCAGACCCCGGGTCGCCGACCAGGTCCAGACCCCGCGCGGAGTGCGCACCCGGGCGGCGTCGTGGGCGACCGCGGCGATCTCGGCGAGCACCCGCTGTTCCTCGTACGAGCAGATTTGGAGCACCGGCACGCGGGCCTTGAGTAACTGGGACAGGGCGTCGCGGAAGGCCGTCGCCATCGCCGATCCTCCCCGAAGCGTCGCCGGACCGCGCAGACTCTAGCACCGGACAGATCGAGGGGCGGGCTGGTGCCGCCGACGGCACGACCTGCGGCGCTCCGCCCGCCGACCCCACCGGCGAGGGCAATTTCCCCGGTGCCCTACGTGCCCGGCAACGCGAGCGTGAACACGTTGCGCAGGATCGTCGACACCGCGGCGTCCGTCGCGAGCGCGCCGTTGAAGGTGATGGAGGACGCGCTGAACACGAAGCCGCCGTTGGGCTTCTCCATGAAGACCATCGAGGCGCCGCCGCCCGGGTTGGTGCCCCGCGCGATGACCTGTGCCTCGGTCGCCTCACCGGCGAGCCCGAGGAAGGTGTCCACCTCCCACCCGCTGGCGGCGCCGTTGTACCCGGCATGGCCGAACTGGTCACCCACGGCGAGCCCGGTGCCGGCGAGCAGGGCGTGGTTGTTGACCACCCGGTAGGGCGCGAACGTGAACCAACTGTCGTCGATGTAGTTCACGCCGATGAGCTCGGAGGCGGGCATCCCGACGCCACTGAGGACGTCCCGCGCGCCGGTGGTCTTGCGGAAGTTGACCCGACCCAGGTCGGCGCTGAACGACACCCGCTCGTAGACGCCGTTGCCGCCCGTGTAGATCAGCCGCCCACCGCCCGCGACATAGGCGATCATGTGCTGCCGCATCGCCTCGGACCAGTACTCGGGGTGGCTGCCCAGCACGACGGCGTCGTACGGGGACCAGTCGGCGATCAGGTGCAGATCGGTGTCGTTGTACGAGTCGAAGCCGATGTTCTCCTCGGTCATCCAGCGGGTCAGCAGGACGTCCGAGTAGAGCGTGTGCTCCATGTTGCCGGTGACCTCGACGTTCAGCTCCGTCGAGGGGCGCCGCAGCGACAGGGTGCGTACGCCGGTGAGGTCGGAGCAGTACTGGCTGTGGTTCCCGTACGTGTTGTAGGCGTGGTAGGTGTTCGTCGGGAAGATGAGGGCGACGCGGTTGGCGGGCACGACCGGCTTGACGATGAAGGGCAGGTGACGCCGCAACCCGTGCGGGCCCTCCAGCCGCATGGCGTACAGCCCGGAGGGCAGGTCGGCGGGGATCGGCACCGAGAGGGTGTCGGCCCAGCCGCAGCCGGTGTGCACGAAACCCGTCGGCACCGGTTGCACGCCACCGGCGACCGTCACGGGCGCGGCGACCTCCACCGGGGCGGCGGCGCTCGGTGCCACCCGCACCATCGTCGCGGTGAACGTGGCGAAGGTGCTCGACGTGGCGATGTGGACGGTCTCGCCGGGCCGCACGCTGTTCGTCCGGGTGTAGCCCTGCAGCGCGGCGGTCCGCTGGATCGTCCAGCCCGCGTTGACGATCTTCCCCGCGCCGCCGTTGGCCCACGAGGCCGACTGGTCCGCGCCGGCCGTGGTCCAGTTGTTCAGCCGGTACTCCACCAGGCTGCCCGGCCACGACTGGGTGGAGACGCCCGGGTTGACCCCGTAGAGCGCGCCCTGCCCGGCCGCGATCAGCCCCACGTACATCAGGTTGGTGAACCCGCTGCCGATCTGCATCCCGGAACCGGAGGCCCAGGCCCCGCCGGTGTACCGGTGCCAGTAGACGTAGCCGTACCGGA
The DNA here is from genome assembly GCF_050948415.1 of Micromonospora sp. CA-111912. Classification (NCBI taxonomy): domain Bacteria; kingdom Bacillati; phylum Actinomycetota; class Actinomycetes; order Micromonosporales; family Micromonosporaceae; genus Micromonospora; species Micromonospora sp. CA-111912. The sequence goes on along the minus strand of NZ_CP192007.1, from coordinate 1,348,155 downwards.
CCGCGTAGACGACACCGCTGTCGTCGGCGTAGAGCTGGTAGGTCTTGAAGTTGCCGATCAGCGTGCCGGAGCCGTTGATCCAGGTGCCGGTCGTCGGATTGAACCGGTAGGCGTACACGTCGCCGGCCGCGGTGACCCCGTAGACGTAGCCGTTGAAGCCGAACAGGCGTGGGTACTTGTCGAACCCGTTGCCGATCTGCACCCCGTTCGGGGCGGCCCAGGAGCCGGCGCCGGTCTCGAGGTTCGAGCAGACGTAGCGGTAGCGGTGCAGCGTGCCGTCGCCACGCAGGCAGTACAGCGAGCCGTCGACGCCACCGAAGACGCTGACGAACTGGTGGAAACCGTCGCCGATGATCCGTCCCGAGCCGCTGGCCCAGGTGGTGCCCACCGTCTGCCAGTCGACGTGGCGGTACCAGAGCAGGGCGCCGTCGGCGCGGATGCCGTACAGCACCCCGCTGCCCCCGCCGACCACCTGGACGAAGCGCTGCTGCGGGTCGTACTCCGGGCCCGCCGCTTCTCCTGCTCCGACAGCCCGGTCGGCGGCCAGTGCCTCACCCGCCCCCACCAACGGGGTCATGGCGGCGCCGGCGATGCCGGCGGCCCGGAGGAGATCGCGGCGTGACATTTCCATAGTGCCGTCCCATCAGTGCGTCATCCCGGCCGCCGTAGTTTTCCACGCTTCACGCGTCGGCGGGGGCGGGATTCCACACCGGACGGTCACTGCCCGACTGCGGTCGATCGATCATCGGGCGGCGGCACGCACCCGCGCGGGGGCCGGGGCCGCACGGACCCCGACCCCCGCCGGGCCAACTGGCGACCGGGCTCAGAAGCGGTACGCCGTGCCGTACTCCGGCACCAGCACCCTGGTACGGGGGGACACGGCGCGCACCGCCGCGATCAGCGCGTCGAGCCGTTCGCGGTCGGCCGGCGCGACCGTCGGCGGGTTGACCAGCGGCGTCTCGAAGTTGTCCCAGTGCACCGGCACCACGACCTTCGGGTGGTCGAGGGCGGCCATCAGCCGGGCCACGTAGTCGGCGGTGGCGGTGCTGGACTGGAGGGCGACCATCGCCACGTCCGGGGCCAGCCCGGCGAGGTCGCGCTCGACGAAGTCGCTGGCACCCATGAAGAACACCGCCGGGCCGCCGGCGATCCGCACCTGGTAGGCGAGGGTGTCGCCCTCCGGCAGGTCGGCGATCGTCTCGGGCCGGGCCGGCGGGGTCACCCGCACCCCGGGAAAGGCCATCGAGTACGACGCGTTGCGGCTGTGCAGCGAGCCGACCACCTCGACGGTGTGGTCGCCGAACTGGAGCACCTCCCCGCCCTTGACCGGGCTGAGCTGCCCGACCGGCAGCCCGTACGCCAGCCCGAGGTGGTACGCGGTGAGCGTGCCGAACACCCGGGCGCCGGTGCGCTGGGCGATCCGGGGCACGTCGTTGAAGTGGTCCCAGTGGGTGTGGGTGACCAGGATCGTGCTGGCCCGGTCGACGTACCGGCCGAGGACGTCCTCGGCGACGGTGAGCGGCGTCTCCTGGTTGAACTTCCCGGTGAACAGCCCGGTGTCGTACCGGCTGAGGTACGGGTCGACCAGCACCGTCCGGTCGCCGATGTCGATCCGCCAGCCCGAGGTGCCCCACCAGCGGAAGCTGACGGCTCCGGGGCGGCGGGGGGCGGGGGCCGGGGCGGGCGCGGCGGCCCGGGCCGGGGCTGCCGGTCCGGTGGCGGCGAGGCCGCCGACGGTGACCAGGGCGGCTCCGGTAGCGGCGTCGCGCAGCAGGCGGCGGCGGTCGAGGTGGTTCTCGGGCATGGTGGATTCTCCCCGTCAGGTCGTGCGGGTGGGACCCCTCGACCTCACCACCGCGGCCCCGGCCGCGTCCAAGATCGACGGCACGCACGGCCGATATGCGATCGGGTATCGGCCCAGCCCAGCACCCCTGTCCGGCGGCGACGGGCCGGGAAATCAGCCGTCGCGCAGGGCCTCGACGGCGATCCGCGCCGCCTCGCCCATGGCCAGGTCCACGTCGATGCGGCGGGTAGCCAGCCGTTCGGTGCGGGCGAACACCGCCATCGCGTACCGGCGACCGTCGGGGTACTCGGCGACCCCGGCCTCCAGGTGCAGGCCGGGCAGGGTGCCGGTCTTGGCGCGGACCCGCACGCCGGGCGGGAAGCCGGAGGCGAGCCGGGTCCAGAAGAGCTGCCGGTCCATCAGCTCCCGGACCGTCGCGCAGGCCGGCGCCGGACCGGCCTCGTCGCGCCAGATCAGGCCGAGCAGCCGGGTCATCTCCCGGGCGGTGCTCGACGTGGTGTGCGCGGGGTCGAGCACCCGCATGGCCCGGACCCGCTCGTCGGAGAGGGTGGGGAAGATCCGGGCGAACTCCGCCTCGGTGCGGGCCCCCACGTCGGCGAGCATCGTCTCCACCAGCTCGCGGGGCCCGCCGACGATCCGGGTGCGCGGCAGCCCCAGCTCGGCGGCGAGCATCGGCAGCACGTCCCGGCCGACCCGGCGCAGCAGCAGATCGGCGGCCGTGTTGTCGCTGACCGACATGGCGAAGTACGCCAGGTCGCGCAGCGACACCTCGGCGTCGTCGGCGCAGCCGGCCACCCCCCAGCCGCCGAGCCGGTCCGCCGCCCGGACCAGCACCCGCTCGGTCGGGTCGAGCTGCCCGACGCTGGCCTGCCGGGCGAACTCCAGCACCAGAAGGATCTTGAAGACCGACGCGATGACCACCTGCTCGTCGGCGCGCACCGCCACCTCGCGGGCCGGTCCGCCCACCCGCCCCGGGCCCACGTCGCCGCCCACCCGTTTCGGTTCCGCGCCGCCCACCCGCCCCGGGTCCGCGTCGCCTGCCCGCCCCGGGTCTGCGTCGACGAGGGCCCGTTCCGGGTCGTCGTCGACGTCGACCACGTGCAGGCTGGCGGCCACCCCGGCTCGGCCGAAGACGTCCGCGATCCGCTCCCCCACCGTCACCCCGGCACCGTACCGGCGGGCGAGGCCCGGGCGTCCGCCCACCCGGTTCCCCGCCCCGCCGGTCGGGACGCTGGCGTAGGGTCGGCGGCCGTGGACCTGCTCCGGCACCTGCGGCACTTCGTGGTGGTCGCCCGCGAGCTGCACTTCGGCCGGGCGGCCGAGACGCTGGGCATGGCGCAGCCGCCGCTGAGCCAGTCGATCCAGCGGCTGGAGCGGGAGCTGACGGTCGAGCTGTTCGACCGGTCCCGCCGGCAGGTGCGGCTGACCACCGCCGGTCAACTCCTGCTCGGCGAGGCCGATGAGCTGCTCGCCGCCGAGCAGCGGGCGCGCGACCTGATGCGCCAGGTCCGGGCCGGGACGCTCGGGGTACTGCGGGCCGGGGTGCCGCCGGAGACCCCAGCGGTGACGCTGCGTGAGCTGCTGGACCGGCTCGCCGCGCGGGCCCCCGGCCTGGACGTCGACCTGCACGAGCTGACCAGCGCCGAGCAGGTCCGGATGCTCGCGCAGCGGCGGCTGGACGTGGGGCTGGTGCACCACCCGGTCAGTGCCGACGGGCTGCGGTTCGGGCCGGCGGTGGCCGTACCGCTGGGGGTGGTGCTGCCCCGCGCGTCGCCGCTGGCGCGGCCCCGGGAGGTCGAGCTGGCGACGCTGGCCGGCCTGGACCTGATCGCCGCGCCCCGGACGACGGCGCCCCAGTGGCACGACCACGTCCTGGACGTGTGCCGGCGGCACGGCTTCACGCCCCGGCGGGTGCGGCCGGCCCGGAACCCGGAGTTCCTGTTCGGGTTGGTGCTGGCCGGCGGGGCGGTGGCCGTCGAGCCGGCGGCGACGGTCCGCCGGGAGCCGCGCATCGCCTGGCGGCCGGTTGCGGGGTCGCCGCTGGTGAAGCGCACCTCGGCGGCCTGGCCGCAGCGCGCCGGCCACCCCGCCGCGCCGGTGTTCGGGGAGCTGGCCGCCGAGGTGCTGGCCGACGCGGAGCCGACGCGGCCGACCGCCCCGCTCACCCCTGCTTTGCGCCCCTGGCCGGTGCTGTTCGAACCCCGATCGGCGAATTCACCCCCGTAAAGTTTTCCGGCGCTCTCCCGGTGGTCAGGCCTCCGCCGCTAACATCGCTGACCATGAATACAAAGAGCGTCACCCGCTCGCTACCCGGGCGGCTGATCACGGCGTTCGCACTGGCCGTGGCCCTGGTGACACCCGTCGTGGCGAGCACCTCCGCCTCGGCGGCGGCCTCGCTGACCGTCGCTCAGGCGCTGGCCGCCCAGGACGGCCGCGCGGCCACCGTCACCGGGTACGTCATCGGCCAACCGACCGCGACGTCCACGGTGATCACGTCCGGCTACACGGCGGACACGGCGATCGCCATCGCCGACACCGCCGCCGAGACCAGCACGAGCAGGATGCTCTACGTCCAGGTGACCGCCGCGTACCGGACTGGCTTCGGGCTGCTGACCAACCCGGGGCTGCGGGGCAGGCAGATCACCACCACCGGGGCGCTGACCGCGTACTTCAGCCACGGCGGGCTGAAGAACCCGACCGCGATGAGCCTCGGCGGCGACACCCCCGGCCCGACGCCCACCCCGACGCCGACCGCCACCCCCACCGCCACGCCCACCCCGACGCCCAGCCCGACCGGCAGCTCCGGCCCGTACGACTCGACGTACTACGTCAACGCCGTCGGCAAGACGGGCACCGCGCTGCGCAACTCGCTGCACACCATCATCAGCCCGCAGACGAAGCTCAGCTACGACCAGGTGTGGGACGCGTTGAAGGACACCGACCAGGACCCGGCTAACGCCAACAACGTGCTGCTGCTCTACACCGGCCGGTCGCAGAGCAAGACCACCAACGGCGGCGGGGTCAACGACTGGAACCGGGAGCACGTCTGGGCCAAGTCGCACGGGAACTTCGGCACCGCCACCGGGCCGGGCACCGACGTGCACCACCTGCGCCCCGAGGACGTCTCGGTCAACTCCACGCGCGGCAACAAGGACTTCGACAACGGCGGCAGCGCCGTCTCCGAGGCCGCCGGCTGCTACACCGACTCCGACTCGTTCGAGCCGCGCAACGCCGTCAAGGGCGACGTGGCTCGCATGATCATGTACATGGCGATCCGGTACGAGGGCGGCGACGGCTGGGCGAACCTGGAGATGAACAACTCCGTGTCCAACGGCAGCGCCCCGTACCTGGGCAAGCTGTCGGTGCTGCTCTCCTGGAACCAGCTCGACCCGCCGGACGCCTTCGAGAAGCGCCGCAACCAGGTCATCTACGACCGCTGGCAGGGCAACCGCAACCCGTTCATCGACCACCCGGAGTGGGCCGCCGCGATCTGGGGGTGACCCCCGCCGGCGCCACCCGCTCGTCGGGCCGCCGGAGCCGCCCGGTTGTCGCACATCACCCGCCCCGGACCGTGAGGAAGCGGCCGGAAGGGGTACGAGAACCGGGTGGCACGGCCGGACCGGTCGGCGGGCGGGAAAGCGCTCCCGCACCGGCCGGCCCCGGACGAATGGAAGAGGCGGCCGAATGGCGAACACGATTCCCGACATCACGCTCAACGACGGCAATACCATCCCGCAGCTCGGCTTCGGGGTGTTCCAGATCGAGCCGAAGGACACCGCCGAGGCGGTCGGCCGGGCCCTGGAGATCGGCTACCGGCACATCGACACCGCCGAGATGTACGGCAACGAGGCCGAGGTGGGCGAGGCGGTCCGCGCCTCCGGCCTGGACCGGGGCGAGGTCTTCGTCACCAGCAAGCTGAACAACGGCTTCCACCGCCCGGACGACGCCCGCCGGGCGTTCGACTCCACGCTCGCGGCGCTGAAGATGGACCACATCGACCTGTTCCTGATCCACTGGCCGCTGCCCACCCGCTACGACGGCGACTTCGTCTCCACCTGGAAGGTCCTGGAGGAGTTCCGGCGCGACGGCCGGGCCCGCTCCATCGGGGTGTCGAACTTCCAGGTGCCGCACCTTGAGCGGCTCGCCGCCGAGTCGGCCGTGGTGCCGGCGGTCAACCAGATCGAGGTGCACCCGTACCTCGGCAACGAGGAGGTGCGCGCGTACGGCAGCGCGCACGACATCCGCACCGAGGCGTGGTCCCCGATCGCGCAGGGCAAGGTGCTCGACGACCCGACCCTGCTCGACATCGCCGGGCAGGTCGGCCGGACCGTGGCCCAGGTCGTGCTGCGCTGGCACGTGCAGCGCGGCGACATCGTCTTCCCCAAGTCGACCACCCCGAGCCGGATCGAGGAGAACTTCCGGATCTTCGACTTCGAGCTGGACGACGCGACGATGGCCCGGATCAGCGGCCTGGACAGGGGCGAGGCGGGCCGGCAGGGGCCGAACCCGGACACCTTCGACTACCTCCCCGACTGAGCGGACGCGTCGGGGCCCTCGTCACCGCCTCCACGGCCGGCGGGGGCCCGCTTCCGCAGCCGGCCGGGCCTACGTGTCGCTCGCCTCAGGCCGGCGCGACAGCCACGGGGGGCCGGCGGCGGGGAGAGCCAGCCGCGCTCTCCGCCCCGACGGTTCGAACCGGTGGGGACAGCCGCTCAGGAACCGACCCGGTCGGCGAGCCGGTGGAACGCGGTCTCGGTCGGCGAGCCCGGAGCGGCCACGTAGACAATGAGCCGTTGGTCGGCGTCGGGCACGTGCAGCACCCGGCACTCGAACTCCAGCGGCCCCAGCTCGGGGTGCGGCACCCGCTTCACCACCGGGCGGCGCTCCGCCACGTCGTGCTCGGCCCAGAGCCCGGCGAACCGCGGCGAGACGCCGAGCAGCTCGGTGACCAGATCGGCCAGCCCCCGGTCGCCCGGGTACCGGCCGTACGCCGCGCGCAGGTCGGCCACCGATGTCCGGACGAACCGACGGACGTCCGGGTCGTCCCAGGACGCGTCCGCGTCGGGTCGGCGGAACATCCAGCGGATCATGTTCGGCTCCCCGGTCGCGCCGTCGCCGACGAAGAAGGTGGCCAGCCGGTTGACGGCGAGCAGGTCGTACTTCGCGTCGACCAGGTACGCCGGGGTCAGCGTCATGCTGTCGAGCAGGTGGCGCAGCCCGTCGGACACCTCCCGGCTGGGCCCCGGCGACGGCGGCGGGCTCTCCCCGGCCACCCGGAACAGGTACTCCCGCTCGTCCCGGGTCAGCAGCAGCGCCCGGGCCAGCGCGGCGAGCACCTGCCGGGACGGGTGCGGGCCGCGCCCCTGTTCGAGGCGGACGTAGTAGTCGACGGACATCCCGGCGAGCTGGGCGACCTCCTGGCGGCGCAGGCCCGGGGTGCGGCGGCGTACCCCGTCGGGCAGGCCGACCTCGGCGGGCCGCAGCCGGTTCCGCCGGCTGCGCAGGAACGCCGCCAGCTCGTCACGTCGCAGTCCGCTCGTCGTCATGCCCCAGTCTGCCCCGGCCCGACGGGCCGAGGGTGGTACCGCCGGTCCCAGGCTCAGGCGTCTCTCCCGGCCGGCCCCCGACGGCGGCATGCTCGGTGCATGACGACGATGACGGCCCTGATCACCGGGGCGAACAAGGGAATCGGGTACGAGACGGCGCGGCAGCTCGGCGCCCGGGGGATGACCGTGCTGATCGGCGCGCGGGACGCCGACCGGGGCCGGGAGGCCGAGCAGAAGCTGCGCGCCGACGGGGTGGACGCGACCTCCGTGCCGCTGGACGTCACCGACGAGGCGTCGGTGGCCGCCGCCGCCGCGTGGGTGGCCGAGCGGTACGACGGGCTGGACGTGCTGGTCAACAACGCGGGGATCGTGTTGGGCGACCGGAAGCGGTCGCTGCCCAGCGACACCACCGTCGGCATCCTGCGCCGGGTGTACGAGACGAACGTCTTCGGGGTGGTGGCGGTGACCAACGCCCTGCTGCCGCTGCTGCTGCGCGCGCCGGCCGCCCGGATCGTCAACGTGTCCAGCGAGATCGGCTCGCTCGCCACGATGACCGACCCGGCGGGGCCGTACTTCGCGATGACCTCGGTGCCGTACCCGTCTTCGAAGGCGGCGCTGAACATGGTGACCGTGATGTACGCCAAGGAGCTGCGGGACACCCCGGTCAAGGTGAACGCGGCCAACCCGGGCTACTGCGCCACCGACCTCAACGGCCATTCCGGGTTCCGCAGCCCGCAGGAGGGGGCCGAGGTGAGCGTGCACCTGGCGACGCTGCCGGCGGACGGCCCGAGCGGCGTCCTCTGGGGCCACCTCGCCAACGGCGACGGCGGGTACGGCGTCCTGCCCTGGTAGTGGCACCGGACGGCGGCGTGGGGGCGGCTCCGGCCGGCGGGGGCGGTCAGCCGGTGAGCGCGATACGCCAGTCGTTGCAGCGCATCCACCGGCCCGGCGGATACTCGAAGTCGGTCTCGCCGAGCAGCGCGAAGCCGGCCTTGCGGCAGACGGCGTTCGACGGTGGGTTGCCCACCGAGGGGTACGCGTGGGCGTGCCGATGGTTCCGCTCGGCGCGGGCCAGGGCCAGCGCCTCGCGCACCGCCGCGGTGGCCAGCCCGCGCCCCTGGTACGCGGGCAGGATCGCCCAGCCCATCTCGTACACCGGCTCGTCGTGCCAGACCCGTTCCCAGTAGCCGACGCTGCCGACCTTGACCCGCTCGGGCAGCAGCACGACGGTGAACATGTTCCCGCTGCCGGGGCCGGGGCCGGCCACGTAGCGGGCGTGCCGGGCGACGACCTGTTCCTCGGTCTCCGGGCCCCCGGTGTGTTCCCGGACCTCGTGGATGTTGAGCTGGCGCAACAGGCCGAGGTCGTCCTCGGCCCACCGCTCGATCCGCACCCCCGCCGACGTCCCGCCCATGCGGCCCTCCCTCGTGCTCGGTGCGCACAGTCAACCTCACCGCACCGACAACCCGCCGCGTCGGTGGGTGTCGGTACGGTCTCGGGCGTGACGGGACACGACTGGTCCGACGTGCGACAGAGGCTGGGCCTCCTGGCCGCCGCCCCGGCGGCCGACGACGAGGTGTTCGGGGCGGGCGGGCACGGCTGGGAGCTGGAGCCGCCGCTGACCCCGGCGGAGCTGGCCGAGCTGGAGGACCAGTTCCGGGTGGAGCTGCCGACGGAGTACCGGTCGTTCCTGCTCCAGGCCGGCCGGGGCGGCGCGGGCCCGGCGTACGGGCTGTTCCCGCCGCGCCGGGTCGACGGCCGGTGGCAGTGGGAGGGCGACGGCGCCGACATGACCACCCCGGACTCCCTGGTGCGGCCGTTCCCCTACACCGAGGCGTTCAACCAGGCGGACGATCTGCCCGAGCAGCCCGAGGAGGACGACTTCGCCTCGGCGCAGGAGTACGACGCGGCCGAGGAGTCCTGGTGGGAGCGGCACGACGCGATCATGTACGACGAGGCGCACTTCGGCGGCCTGCTGTACCTGTGCCACAAGGGCTGCGCGCTGCGGGACGTCCTGGTGGTCACCGGGCCGGCGCGGGGCACGATGTGGGCCGACGGCACCGCCGAGCAGGGCGGGTTGGAGCCGCTGCTGGACGACGACGGCACGCCGCTGGGCTTCGCCGGGTGGTACCGCCGCTGGCTGGACGAGGCCACGCGCCGCGTCGCGGGGACGGCCCGCTCCTGACCCGGGGACTCCATCGGCCTGCGTAGATCTCCAAAGCGGTCGCCCCATCGGGACGGTGACACTATTCACGGGAATCGCCAGCGGCGAAGATCGCAGATCAACGCGTGCCCGCCGAACCGGAGATCCAGCCGAACAAACATTGATGTCGCTTAATCAAATCCCTAGCATCGACATCATGAATGTCCGTCGCGTCATCGCCGCAGCCGCCGTCGCCGGCCTGCTGAGCCTGCTCGCCGTCACCGCTGCGCGGGCGGACGACACCCCGGCGCTGACCACCCCGGGCGCGCCCGTCGTGGTCGTCGACGAGCCCCACCGGCTCACCCTGTCGTGGACGCCCTCGACCTGGGTGGACGAGCCGGAGGGCGCGGGCCCGATCAGATACCAGGTGATGATGCCGCTGGGCCCCCACACATACCGGGGCCTGGGTGACGTGGACACCTCCAGCATCACGCTGACCGACCTGGCGCCGGGCACCGACTACCGGATCGCGATCCAGGCGTACGCGATCGGCGGCTACTCCACCCCCTCGGCCGCCACCAGCCTGCGCACCGCGTACGGGAAGGCGAAGGTCAGCTACCTGAACTCCGACTGGTCGCCGACAAACAACCAGGCCCAGTTCGACCTGCGGGTCACCAACACCGGTACGCAGCCGCTGCACCTCACCACCGTGCGGGTGCGGTACCACATGCTCTTCGAGGGCGGCAACGTCTCGCTGGCAACCGCGTGCGACTGGGCGGAGTTGGGCTGCGATCGGATCCGACGCCAACTCTTCTTCTTCATCCCGCCCTCGCCCCCGCCCCCGCCGCCCCCGCCGCCGCCGAGCAGTTCGCCCAGCCCGACGCCGACGCCGACCCGCTACCCGCTGCCGGGCACGCCGGCCCCCGGCTGGGTGGAGCTGACCTTCACCGACGGGGTGCTCGCGCCCGGCGCGTCGACCGGGCCGATTCAGCTCCGCCTCCACCGGCCCGACTGGAGCGATATCGACGAGCGCGACGACCCGAGCTGGCGGGCCACGACCGGGGCGTGGATCGACAACAGCCGGATCACCGTCGACGTCGGCGGCGTCCGCGAGTTCGGCGACCAGTACGCCACCTGAACCACCACCCGCAGCCCGGCGGAAACGGCGGTACTGCTCACCTCATCCCGCAGGCCGGCGCGGCGAGCGGCCGACGGGCAGCGGCAGGTCCTCGACGTGGCCCCATTCCAGCTCGTTGCCGCGGATTAGTGCTGCCTCACCCCAGGACACGCGGAGCAGGCCCGCGTCGGAGTTGCAGGCGAACCCGACGAGCACCACCTCGGGCCGGGCGGCGAACTGCTCCACGATCTCCCGCAGGGGCTCACGGTCGCGGGCCTCCTCGGGGCTGCGCGGCATCATCGGCAGGGGCACCTCCTCGTGGCTGGGCTCCGGCCCGAAGAGCACCAACAGGTCCCGGATCAGCCGGCTGAGGTCACGGCCGGGCCGGGCGTCCCGAATGTCCACGTCGGCGCGCTTGGCGTACCGCCACGGCAGCAGGAGATGGTCGCGGCAGATTGTCACCCGCACCTGCGCGCCGGGAGGATGCACGTCCGTCACGTCGGGCAGTTCGCGCAGGTGCTCGTGCAGCACCTCGTACTGCTGCTTCCAGCGCACCGGCCCGAAGGCGTGGTCGGTGTCCAGTTCGGACGCCTCCCGAGCGCCTCGGGCCAGCTCGACCGCGCGGTGCAGGGCCGCCGGGATCTCCCGGCGCAGAGACACCGCGAGGGTGGGCCCGAACTTCCGCACCGACCACTCGGACGGCCAGCCAGCGATCCCCATGCCGATCACCCCCTGTGCCGAGATGGCCACGCATCGACACCGACGATCTCACACCAATCGAGGCATGCGAAAGCAACGCGAGCAAGCCCGCCGGAACCCCGGCGGCGGATGGCAGCGGCACAGCGGGCGCACGGCGGGGCGCCGGAGGTCAGGGCTTGCGGGCGACCGCGCCGTAGATCGACGCCTCGGCCAGCGGCGGGCGCTCGGACTCGGGCACCTCGGCACGCCACTGCGTCACCGGGACGACGCCCGGCTCGACCAGCTCAAGGCCGTCGAAGAACCGGGCGAACTCCGCCCGGGACCGGGGGACGGCTTCCCGTTCGACCGTGCGCGCCGCCAACTCGATGTGCATCCGCTCGACGACCTCGGCGGGCATGAGGTCGATGGTGACGTGGCTCAGCACCAGGTAGCTGCCCGACGGCAGCGCTTCGACCAGCCGGCCGACCGCCTCGTACGGCCGGTCGGCGTCGGTCAGGAAGTGCGCGACCGCGACCAGGAGCAGCGCCACCGGCCGGGACAGGTCCAGCGTGCGGTGCAGCTCGTCGGCGGCCAGGATGCGCTCCGGGTCGCGCAGGTCGGCGTCGAGGTACGCCGTCGTGCCGGCGGGGGAACTGGTCAGCAGCGCCCGCGCGTGGGCCAGCACCATCGGATCGTTGTCGGCGTACAGGACCCGCGACTCGGGGGCCACCGCCTGGGCCACCTCGTGGGTGTTGTCGGCCGCCGGGATGCCGGTGCCGATGTCGAGGAACTGCCGGACGCCGGCCTCGCCGGCCAGGTACCGCACCGCCCGCTGGAGGAAGGCCCGGTTCTCCCGGGCGAGGGTGCGGATCGCCGGGTACGCGGCCGCGATCCGGTCGCCGGACTCCCGGTCCACGGCGAAGTTGTCCTTGCCGCCGAGCCAGTAGTTGTAGCGCCGGGCGGGGTGGGGCACGCTGGTGTCGAATCGGTCGGAGAGCCGAGCGGTGTGGTCGTCCTGAGGGGTTGCGGAACCCACGGGAATCCTCATCGTTCGTGCGGCCAGGAAAGGCTCCGGCCCGCCGGAGGTTCCCGGTCGGCCGGCGCCCCCACACAGCGTAGGCGTCGGATCGCCGAACCGCTGACCCGCCGATCATCGTCGGTGGACAACCGGCCGGGTGGGTGCGGTCAGCGCTCGCAGCCGTCGGGCAGGTGGATGCGGTCGGCGGGCACCCCGGCGGCGAGCAGCCGCAGCCGCATGCCGGCCACCATCGCGGGTGGGCCGCAGGCGTACACCTCCTGGGCCGGCCGATGGTGCCGCAGGGCGACGGTGATGGCGTCGCCCCGCTCGTCGGGCTCGACGTGCTCATCGTGGGAGAACGCGGGCACGACGGTCAGCCAGTCGTGGGCGGTCTGGAGCTTGTCGAGGCTGATCGGGTCGTACAGGTCGGCGAAGGCGCGGACGCCGACGACCAGGGTCACCCGCCGGCTGCCCGGCGCGGCGGCGACCTGCTCGACCAGGGCGCGCAGCGGGGCGAGGCCGGTGCCCCCGGCGACGAGGAGCAGGTCGGCGGTCGAGTCGGGGGCGAGCGTGAGGCCGGCGCCCCGGGGCGGGCCGAGCCAGAGCGGCCCGCCGGGGCGTACCCGGTCGACGAGGACGCGGGAGACGGCGCCTGCGGCGCGGACGTGCAGCTCGATCGTGCCGTCCGGGCGGGGCGCGTTGGTGGGCGAGTACCAGCGCCACCGGCCGGGCAGACCGGGGACGCTGACCGGTACGGCCTGGCCGGGGCGGAACGGCAGCCGCCGCCGGGGACGTACGGTGAGAATGGCGACGCCCCCGGCGGGCCGATCGTGATCGAGCACCTCCACCGGCCACCAGGCCGGGCCGTCGCCGACGCGGTCGGCGGCGTACGGGACGGCGGTCAGCGTGCGGCAGGCAGCCTGCTCCCAGGCGCCGGCCAGCGCGGCCGTCCACTGTGGGTGCGCGTGGCGGGCCACCGTGGCGACCAGGGCCTCGCCGATCAGCGCCTGGTGGTGCGGGCCGAGGTGACAGTCGCGCCAGGCCCGGCCGAGGACGGTCAGCAGCGCGGCCCGCCCGGCCCGGCCGTCGTCGCCGGTGGCGAGCTGACCGAGGGCGGCCAGGAACAGGGGCGCGTCGCGTTCGGGCAGCAGGGCGGGCATCCGGTCGGCGAGCGTGCACCAGAAGTGGTCGGCGGCCCGGTCGATGCCGGCGACGGTGGCCGCCCAGGAGGCGGCGAGGCCGACGCCGCTCACCGGCCGGCCCCGGTTGGATGTGCCTTCCCGGCGGTCCCGGTTGGGCGTGCCTCCCCGGCGGTCCCCGTTGGGCGTGCCTCTTCGGCGAAGGTGGCGCGGGCGGCGGCGATCGCGGTCTGTGGCACGTCGAGCGCCCAGAGCACCCCGGCGAGGTAGTCGACCAGTCGCCGGTGCTGCTCCTCTCCCAGCCCGAGCCCCGGCCAGGCATCCGCCGCCGCGCGCCCGTCGAGCGCCGCGCCGAGGGCCGCCGCCAGGTGGTCGCCGAGCCGGCCCAGATCGACCCCGACCAGGTACGGCTCCAGCTCCACGTCCGCCGCCACCAGCCGCAGCCATTGCCACACGGCCTCCCGTACGACCTCGTCCGAGTACGCCACGCTCACGCTCCCCTGTTGGAAGGAGGGGCCCTTGTCCTCGGGTTCGGTGGAGGGAGGGCCCCGGTTGATCGGTGGAATGGCGCCGGGGCGGGCGGGGGCGGAGACGTGTCGAGGAAGGACTCGTCCCCGGAGCCAGCACCCGCCCCGGGCCATGTGTCCACCATCATCGGGAGCAGCCTCGACCAGAACGACTACGCACTGCACCTAGGCGGTAACACCGCCGCACATACTGCCGATACGCTGCCCGAAGGCGGCTTGACGTGACCGAAGGTGGCGCGATGACGACGGTGCAGCGATGGACCGGCCGGGAGACGAGGGCGCTACGGCATGCCCTGCGGATGAGCATTCGGGACTTCGCCGCGCACTTGGGCGTGGCCGAGCGCACCGTCTCGAAGTGGGAGGCCGGACAGGAAGCCGTCTGCCCACGCCCGGAGATGCAGGCCGCGCTCGACACGGCACTCGGCAAGGCAAACGAGGAGGTCCGCAGCCGCTTCGTCTCAACCGCCGGCGTCGAAGACTCGCTCCGCCTGTTCCCAGACGCAGACAAGCCCGACTTCGTATCTCTGGCTCAGCAGCAGACGAGACGAATGCGAACGGCGGCCGGGCTCAACCACGAGGACTTCGCCCGACTGCTCGCTTCGCTGCTGACGTGGTCGCCCACCGCTGCGGACGTCCGGAACTGGGAGACAACGGCTGTCCCTCCCGGCGATGTGATGCTGGCCCTGCAATCACAGGAAGAGCGGCCGGAGAATTCCGCCGACCAACTCGCGGGTCTCACGGCGGTCTACCCGAACAGGTCCGAACTCTCGGCACGTCTGCCCGCGAGCATGTTGTTCGACAGCGCCCGTGAAATCCGGGCAACGGGCCTGTCGCTCAACATGCTGTGCCAGGACTACCCGGACCGCGGATGGCACGCGCTCGTGGAAAAGGGCACCCGCATCCGTTGCCTCTTTCTCGACCCCGACGGTGCTGCCATGCCGGCACGCGAAGTGGAGGAGGGCTTTCCGGCCGGGCAACTGTCGGCCCTGACCAAGCTCAACATCGAGACGATGCTCCGCGTCCGCGACCGGCTCCCCGCTGAGCTTCGCAGCAGCTTGGAACTCGCCATCTACGACAGCACACTTCGGTTCAACATCGTGCTCGTGGACGGTCTCTGCGTGGCCCAGCCCTACCTGACCGAGAGTCGAGGGGTGGACGCCCCCGCGTTCGTAATGCGCCGGCAGGAGCGAGAGGCGGGGCTCTACCCCGTGTTCGAACAGGTCTTCGAGTCGCAATGGAAGCTGGGGCGGCTGCTGTGAGGGACTACACCGAACTGCTTCCGGTGGCCATCGAGGCGGTCAGGCAAGGAGCGGAGGCCATGCGGGGGCGCTCACCGGGATCGCTGATTGCCAAGGGCGACCGGGACCTTGCCTCCGAGTTGGACTTCACAATCGAGCGGGAGCTTCGCGCCTTTCTCCGCCACGCAACGCCAGCCATCGGTTTCCTCGGCGAGGAGGAGGGCAGCACAGGTTCAGCGGATTTGCGGTGGGTTCTCGACCCCATCGACGGCACCGCCAACTTCGTACGCGGTATCCCCCTGTGCGCCGTCTCGCTCGGGCTGGTCCACCACAACGAGGCCGTACTCGGCGTCATCGAGCTGCCCTTACTCGACAGCCGTTACGCGGCTGCCAGAGGCGATGGGGCGAGCCTCAACGGCAAGCCGATCAGAGCCAGCACCACCGGAAACTTGAGTGAGGCGATCGTCGCCATCGGCGACTACGCAGTGGGACCGGGTGCAGCCCCGAAGAACCGGCTGCGTCTCGCACTGACGGCTCGGCTCGCCGAGAAGGCGCAACGGGTACGAATGACCGGGTCAGCCGCCCTCGACCTGGCGTGGCTCGCCGAGGGCCGGATCGATGCGGCGTTGACCCTGTCGAACCATGCCTGGGACATGGCCGCAGGAGTGGCGATAGCACGGGAGGCGGGAGCCAGGGTGGTCGACCGCGACGGCACGAGCCACGACGCGCTCTCGGAGATGACGATCGCCGCAGCACCCGCGTTGTCCGACACGCTGCTGGCCCTTCTCGCAGAGGCGGATTCCCAGCAGACGTCGACAGGTGAGATCGCGTCGGGCAGCTACTGAGCGTCGACTTTGGGCGGCCGGGTCCCATCGATCTCACGAGCGAAGAACGAGTCGAACGATTCGGCCTTGTCCAGCAGCGCCAGGACCTGCGTCCGGCAGCCTTCGACCACCGCCGGGTCGACGAACTTGTCCGCTCCGACCGGCGTGCCGGTCTCGTCGTACCTGACCTCGTACACCGCCTGCCGACCGGCGACCATCAGTTCGGGCACGGTGCCGTGGTCCCTCTCCAACTCCCCGACCAGATCGGCGTCGAGCACCCGGATCCGCTCGCCGGCGTCGGCTCGGTGGCGGAGGAAATGCAGCTCCCAGATCAGGTACGGGGTGAGCGGCGGCTCGACGATCCGCAGACGCCGCAGCCCGGAGCCGCGTTCCGCCAGTTGCTGGAAGAAGCGCGCCAGCTCCGGGTTGGGCTCGGCAGCGATGCGCAGCGCTTCCTCCCAGCGGCCCTCGGCGAACGCCTCCCAGCTCGGGCTGCCCGGCTCACGGAACGTCTGGATCCGCTCGGTCTTCAGAACCGGGCCGTCAACGGACTGCACGATGGCGTAGAAGTCGGCGTCGTACTCCGCGAGGCCCAGGCGCTTCCCCCGCACGGATCGGAGCAGGTCACGCATCCGGGATGTCCGGCTTCGCCGCCACGATCGTGCTGCGGGGAATGATCACGAGCTCTCCGTCCTCTCCGACGCTGACCTCTCGGGGAGGCGTCCGGCATAACCCCACACGGAAACTCTCCACATGTCACCGCTATCTGTAGCGCACTTCCCTGGTGTCCTACCCGCAGACATGCCCTGAACCAGCAAAAACTCGTCGGGGAGGTGGATCCACGCACCCGGGGCCCCGGCGGCGAGCAGGCGCAGTCGCGCGTCACTGAGAATGCAGGTAACTCAGTATCGCCTGGTTGGCCTGCCAGCCGTCCGGGAACTTGACCGGGACGTTGAGGTGCACCGGCTCGGACGATGGGTGGGCGTCCAGCAGCTCCACGATCCCCGCCCGCGCCACCACCACGCACGCGTGCCGGTGCCGGGACGTCAGCACGCACAGCCGCCCCGACTCCAGGTGGAACGCCGTCGCGTCCCGCCGCCCGGAAAGCGGGTGCAACACGATCGTCACGTCGTACTCGCGGCCCTGGAGCCGGTTGGCGGTGTCCACCGTGATGCCCGCCCCGGCCTCGCCGAGGTGCGCACGGATGGCCGCGACCTGGTCGCGGTGCGCGGCCCCGACGGCGATCCGGTCGGCGGTGACCGGCGCGCCGGCCGGCGCGTGCTCCGAGACGGCAACCGCTCCCCGCCGCAACACCCGCAGCGCCAGCGCGGCGCACGCGGCGGCGGCCTCCCCATCGGTACGCAGGGTGTGCCGCTCCGGCAGCTCGTACAACGCCCAGCCCGACGACGCCGCCAACTCCACCGCCGCGTCGACGGCGTCTCCCGGCCCGGCCTCGGTCAACGCGAGCGCCCGCTCACCATGCCCTGTGCCGGCGCGGAACCCGGTGAACGGGTAGAACGCCGCCGCGACCACCGGCGCCGCCGACGCGGGCAGCCGCCACGACACCGGCAGCCGGTACACCGGCAGCTCCGGGTTGTGTCGCAGCAGCACCGCCACCGCGGACTGCATCGGATCCCAGGTCAGCCCCGTCCACCGCGCGGTCTCGACCGTGGAGAACGGGTCGAGCTGCCCAGGATCCCCCACGAACAGGGCCCGCTCGAACCTGCCGGCCACGCGCAACAGGGCGTCCGACCGCATCTGGTACGCCTCGTCGACGATCGCCCACGGCCAGGAGCCGTCGGTGACCATGGCCCACTTGGCGGCCGTACCGATGATGACGGACGGCCCGCCGAGATCGGCGACCTTCGCGGCAACCTTGACCGTCTCGTGGCCCTTCACCCGGTCGGACGGCCTGTACTCGGTGGCGGAGAGCCGGCCGATGCGCAGCTCGGGGGCCTTGCGGGCGAGCCGGTCGATGAGGTCGTCGACCTGCTCGTTGGTCTGCGCGATGACGATCAGCGGCTCACCGGCAGCAGCCAGCTCGACGGCGGCGCGGACCACGAGGGTCGACTTACCGGCACCGGGCGGCGAGTCGACCACCACGCCCCGGTGATCGCCAGAGCGCAGGTCGGCCAGCACTGCCGTGATGACCCGTTCCGCCTCGACGGCGGGCGGCACCTCCAGCCCGACGGGCATCGCCCCACCTCCCACCACCGACTCGGTTGGTGAGCCTAAAGGATGTCTCGTAACTCGGTGAAGGCGTTGCTCGGCAACAGTGCTGGTGTCACCCGGCGAGGATGATGTTGTGGAGGTGGGCGATGCCGGAAGCGGTGTCGGCCAATGTGTGGGCGGCGCGCCGGTAGTCGCGCAGGATTTTGAAGCACTTCATGCGGGCCAGGGTGTGTTCGACCTGCGCCCGGATGGTGCGGTGCTGCTTGTTCAGGTCTGCCTTCCACTCGGGCAGCTCGCTGCCGTCGGCGGGCTTGCGGTACAGGATGATCACCTCAGGGTTGCCGCGGTAGGCGCCGTCGGCCATGACCGGCCGTCCGGCCAGTTTCTGGTCGATGCCGCTGGTGCGGTAGACGATGGTGTCGTTGCGGTTGCCGGGTTGCGGGTCGCCGAGGGCGACGACGAGGCGGGTGTGGGCGTCGATGGCGACCTGCAGGTTCGTCGAGTAGCGGTAGTTCTTGCTCGGGGCGGCCAGCCGGTGGTCCCGGGTCGGGACGAGGGTGCCGTCGACGATCGCGACCTGGTCGACCCGACGTCGGCGCATCGGGGCGAGGGCGAGCAGAGGGCCGAGGGTGTCGATGACCCGATGGGCGGCGGAGTGCGACACCCCGAACAGCGGGCCGATCTGACGCATCGTCAGGTTCGTGCGCCAGTAGGTCGCGACCAGCAGCACCCGGTCGGCGAGGTCGAGAGACCACTGCCGGCCCGGCCGCCCGTCAGCGATCGCATCACCGCCACGCTCGGCGACCAGCCGAACCAACCTGCGGAACTGCGCGGGCTGCAACCCGGTGAACGGGAAGATCCACTCCGGGCGAACTGCCGAGATCACCTGCACCACGACATGATCCACCATGGACTGACTGCCAAGTTACGAGACGTCCCTTAGCTGGTCAATAGGGGTATCTCCGAAGGCCAACCGTCACACCGATCTGCTACCGGCCAGATGTCAGCTTCACCGAAACCTGGTGCGCAAACCGGGTAACCCGGCATCCCGCCAGGCCAGCGAGAATGTCGTCGACGTTTAGTCTTGGTCGCCCACCCCTCCCGGTGGCCTCCGCTTGCCGCATGATGACCTCGGCGACCCGATCCGGGACGGCGTCCAGCAGGGCACAGAGGAAATCGTCGGGGTGCAGCGCTTCGATGGCGTACGGCGCGAGCGCGTGGTCGGGAAAATCGCGGAGGTTGGCGGTGACGATCGCCTCTGCGTCGGCCGCAACGGCGGCGGCGAGCACATGACGGTCCTTGGGATGGTTGCTCATTTGGCTGACAAGTTGCTCGTACCCCGAGACCATCGCCTCCGGAAAGTGCTCACGCATGACCTCGATCCGACGTTCGGCTTTCGCACCGCGAACCGAAGGCGGCAGGTTCCGACGCACCTCGCCAAGGATCGCCTCGGACCAGACCGGGCGATACAGGTCCTGCTCGGCGCAACGCAGCAGGGTGTCAGCGAGGACACTGGGCACGAGAACGCACGCATCCAGCACGGCTACGATCATCGGCCGCCGTCACGCCCCGGCTGATCGTCCGACGGCTCACGCCCACGCCGCATCGCCTCGTCGTAGACGCCCATGTCGATCGCGTCCCCGGTGAGCTCGTCCAACGCCTCGCGCCGGGCCCTCGATCGCTGCTCCTTGTAGGTCAGCACATCGTGCAGAGCAACCCGGCGACTGGAGTTGGGGCGTGTGTAGGGCAACGCGCCGTCGTTCATCAGTTTGACGACGGTCGGCCTCGTCACTCCGAGAATCGCGGCAGCCTCTCCGGTAGAGATCTCGACGTTCTCCTGCATCACCCGCACCGGCCGCCCGCGCCCCAGGATCGAAACGACCTCAGCCAGCGCCTCGCCCACCACGGGCGGCACATCCACCGGCTCCGACCCATCGATGATCAGCTGCAATCGCCGCCCGCGAAGGAACCGCCGGGCAAAACGCCTGAGCTCCTCGCCGCTGGGCTCCACTCCGCCTGCGGGCACCACGGTCACAACATCACCCTCCGGACGCCTCGAACCCACCCCACCATACCCACCAAGACGAAAGAAACGATAGCGGGGAGCGAAACCGGCAGATCAGGCGCGTCCCTCCGGCACAACGCGACGTGCCTTCGGCGTCGGCATCTTCGGAGGCTACCGGCGTCGCCCCCCTTCACGTGTCCGGTCCGGCCGGCGGATGCCCTCGGCGAGCACTCCAGCGCCACACGGCTGCGGCAGAGAGCAGGCGGCGTCCACGGGGCAGGAGAGCCGGCTCGGTGAAGACGGATCGTGCGGTAAGACGATTGCCAAAGACAATCGATACCAGTACGAACGTAAATGTAATCCCGGTGGATTGTGACGGCGACCCCGTCAACCGGATTCACATCATCCCAAAGGGGGGCCCATGGCGCGTAGCCGCATCGCCGGTGCAGCAGCCATCACACTCGTTCTACCACTTATGGGCGTCCTTCCCGCGTCAGCCGCGACGGCCGCCCCCGAGCAGGCCGTGGCGAAGCGGGCTCAGCCCAGCGACACCCGGGAGCTCACCCGCAAGGACTTCACGCTGGACGGCCGCAAGGTCGAGACGCCGACCCGGTACCAGCCGCGCGCGCAGGAGCGTTCGAAGACCACGTCCGCTGCGGAGACGCCGCCGGTCGGCACGGTCCGGCAGTGGCTCGGGATGAACGACTTCGAGGGCCGGATCTACCGCAAGGACTACACGCTGCGCGGCTCGGGCAACAACGTCGAGGTGTGGGTCGCCAACGACATCGCCTTCCCGGCCGGCGACTGCCGAACCCAGATCCCCTCGTCGACGCAAATCACCGATGCGCAGGTGGCGAGCTTCGTCCACGAGTTCGACACCAACATGTACCCGAAGGAGACGGCCGCGTTCAGCACGCCGCCGGACCGGGACGGCACCAACGCCCTGCTCGGACCGGACGCCAACGGCAACGGCGGCGACTACACCGGCGGCGGCAACAAGACGGTCACCCTGATCGACAACGTCCGGGACGACAACTACTACGAGTTCCCGGCCAACCCGACCTACATCGCGGGCTTCTTCTCGGCCCAGTTCAACGAGCTGTTCGACCGCAACGTCATGACCGTCGACGCGTTCGACTGGGCCCACCGCACCGGGGCGAACCCGCCGAACGAGCCCACTGACGACCTGTGCACCAGCCGCCCGGCCCGCCCCTTCAACTACGAGGGCACCTTCGCCCACGAGTGGCAGCACCTGGCGCACTACTACACCGACCCCTTCGAGGGGAACTGGATCAACGAGGGTCTGGCCGACTTCGCCCAGACGCTGACCGGCTACGTCGACACCACGACGACCGTCTTCGACCGGGGAGCCGACAGCCACCTCTACTGCTACCAGGGCTTCGGCACGGTGCAGACGCCGTACAACGTCAACCCACGGGACTGCGGCGGCCCGGAGAACTCGCTCACCCTGTGGGGCGAGAGCCCGAACCCGAACGCGGTGCTCGCCGACTACGGCAACGCGTACTCGTTCATGCAGTTCCTGTACGACCGGTACGGCACGGACATCATCTCCCGGCTGCACAAGGACGGTGAGCGGCAGGGGCTGGCCAGCCTGGACGCGGCGCTGAAGGCCAAGGGCGTCAGCAAGATGTACCAGGTCATCCACGACTACCAGACGATGACGCTGGTCGACAAGATCGTTGGTGACTCGCGGCGCGGGATCATGCTCGGCGTACCGAAGAGCCGGGTGACCACGCCGAGCCTGCGCTCCACGGTCAACCTGGCCAACCCGGCCGCCAACGCCACCCCCGGGGCGGCGCCGAACGGGGCCGACTTCGTACCGCTGCAGAAGGCCGACGGGCGGCTCCTGCGCGGCCGTGACCTGCGGTCGCTGTCGTTCGAGGGCACCAAGACGCTGCCGCCGCTGCCGCTGGCGTGGACCGTCGTGTCGAACGACCCGGACCGCTCCGGCAACCCGGTCCTGTGGTCCGGGAACGGCAACAACATGGACGCCGCAGCGGTCACGTCGGTCGCCGTGCCGACCGCCGACCCGACGCTGCGCTTCGCCGCCAAGTACGGTGCGGAGTTCGGCTTCGACTACGGCTACGTCACCGTCTCCACCGACGGCGGCGCGTCCTACACCGCCGTCCCGGGCGACAAGACGATCGACGGGCCGTTCGGTCCGGCGCTCAACGGGACGACCGACGGGTTCGAGGCGCACTCGTTCGACCTGTCCGCGTACGCCGGCAAGACGATCCTGCTCGGCTTCCGCTACGTCAGCGACGGCGGCGTCAACGAGGGCGGTCTGCTGGTCGACGACATCACCGTCGGCGGCACGGCGGTCAGCGACGGCACCAGCCTCGCCCCGTTCGACTCGCCGACGGAGATCAAGCCGATCACCGTCAACAACTGGAACCTGCGGCTGATCGGCATCGACGAGCAGCACTCGATTGCCGCGCAGTTCGAGTTCGACGGCAAGTCGAGCCTGACGCTGAACCGGGCGAAGCTGGCCCTGCTCAGCCTGTTCCCGAAGGTCGTCGCCGTGGTCGCCTACGACGAGCCGACCGAGCAGGTCAACCAGTACGCGCCGTACACGTTGAAGGTCAACGGAGTGGTCCAGCCGGGCGGCCCCGCCTGACCTGACCGACCACAACGCCCGGGCACCTGTCACCGCTTGGTGGCGGGTGCCCGGGCACACCCCTATCGGGGACCACCCATCGGGCCGTCGTGTCGCGCTCACGCCCGGTCGCGCTGCCAGCGCCGGAAAGCGCTCCTGATCCGACGCGCTTTCGGAACAGCGCGGGACACGGCAGAGTAGTCAGCTCTCAGCGGTGACGGATCTTACTCATAAGCAAAGCCCCGTGAACGGGTAGGACGCCGCCGCGACCACCGGCGCCGCCGACCCCGGCAGCCACTACGACACCGGCAACCGGTACCCCGGCAGCCCCGGGTTGTGCCGCTGCAGCACCGCCACCGCAGACTGCATCGGATCCCACGTCAAACCCGTCCACCGCGCGGTCTCGACCGTGGAAAAAGGATCGAGCTGCCCCGGATCCCCCACGAACAACGCCCGCTCGAACCTGCCCGCCACGCGCAACAGGGCATCCGACCGCATCTGGTACGCCTCGTCAACGATCGCCCACGGCCAAGAACCGTCGGTGACCATCGCCCACTTGGCCGCCGTACCGATGACGACCGCCGACCCGCCCAGGTCAGCGACCTTCGCTGCAACCCGGACCGTGTCGTGGGCCCTTCACCCGGCCGGTCTGCCTGTACTCGGTCGCGGAGAGCCGGCCGATGCGCAGTTCGGGCGGCCCCGCAGCTCACGCCCCGGGGCCGCTCGCGAGTTGGCCTGTCGTGACAGCCGGCACGCACCGCGAACGCTTTATTATTGCAATTGCCGTCCGCCTGATTGACTACACATACCCGAAACCTTAAGAAGTGTCCCTAAAGCGAAGCGAAAAATTCCTCCCTAGACTGGACAGGCGCTTCTAGAAGCCTCCTGACTCGCACAGCTTGCCCCCTTGCCGGAAGGATAAGCACGTTACTCGCCTGCTTAGCCCTTAATGCAAAGCCGGCGGAAGTCAGGACACTGATCACATCTGGCACCAAGGCGCGATGCTTGTCATCCAGACCACGATAGAGGGAACCCTCTCGGCGGCCAACCCCTCTTTGCACATATAGCTTCTTAAGGACTGTTAGTGCGACTCGCTGCCGAGGTGTCAAGGAAACGATTCCCAGAATCCCGCGGGTCGTTCGAGCCGCAGCATCAAATTGCTCGTAGTCGCAATCAATGAAGGAGCCCCCAGGAAGGGCCTCGACGGACGCAACACCTTCAATTAAGCCGAAGACGCACCTTACGAACGTCGGCATTTTGGAGTCACCTTCAAATTCAGTCAAATCCATATGTTGAATTACGCTATCAGTAAAGACAACATCACGCAGGCTGGAGTCGTCATCAATAGACAGGGTTGGTATCAACAAGCCCTCCAACGACAGGGATGCAGAGGTCTTGAAGTCCTGTAGCCTTTTCGCTGCCTGCAGCATGTCCAACAAAATCCCGTCGGCGCCGCCCTCACGCTGGAACGCCGCAGCGGCAGCACCAGCCTGCGTCCCCTTAACAGCGCTCGCTACAAGCCGCTCCACCACCATATCGATTCCCAATGACTCCATTACAGCAGCCGTGCCTCGTATAGCAAGAAGTGACTTGTCGGAGTAATGGTCCGTAAGCCATCTTGTCACATCACCAGCGCGGGCGGCATCAGCCAAGGACGAATCGATGAAGTAGCGCGATCCACTACTCTCGTCTTGCACGCCTAATCCGGGAAGACGCTGTAGGATCTGGTAACTGCCCTCATCAGGTGGCGAGCCCACCACCGACGTAAAGGCATTCGTTAGGTCATTTGGGGCGAGCGGCCCCATTCCGTCCAGCCGCGCACGTGCGGTTGTAGCAAGCCGTTCGATTATTAATCGAATCGTTGATCCCTCAACGAAAGCGTCGGAAGAGTTGCGCGCCTCCCTTTCTGTAATCTTATCCAACAACACATCCCAAGCGGCAGCAGCAGACGAGTATCCATCAGTAGCCAACGCCTCTTTCAGAAGACCGGTCGCTACTAGATAGCCGAGGAGCAACGGTCGCGACGGCAACCACTCAGGAAGCGCCTCGGCCCAGTCATACCGCTTGAGATAAGCCGAGATTTGGGATTCAGTGAAGTCGCTTGTCGTGAAAATTTTTGCAGATAATGGCAACCCCAGAGACGATCTCGCTTCTTGAAGGCTGTCGAAGAAATGCGTTCGCCCCGTTATAAAGATCCCACTACCATCAGGTGTGCCATCGATGAACTTGCGCACGAGATCTGTAGCCAAACGCCTAATGTCCCGCCAACTCGTCGCCCGCCCCATCCAGCCGGGCGTAGCAATCTCGTCGAAGCCATCCAGTAGAAGATGAACGTCCCCCGCAAGCCATGCCCGGACGAGCTGGGATCGACCTTCGAATCCTATCTTCCGGGCATGTCGCTCCAAGGCTTCGTCGGGGTCACGTTGCCCTTGATGATCGCGGAGGTTAAGCACCACAGGGAAACGGCGGTCGCCCCTCCTGTGAGACTCAGCAAGTTTTTTGAAAACCTCGCGAATCGTCATACTCTTCCCGGCACCATAGTCACCAATTAGGGCGACACAATGCCCGGATCCAACTTGTGACGCAATGTACTGGAGCCCCACAGGGTCTCCCCCGCCAACAACCCCAAACTCCAAGGGCACGTAGGACTCTTTGGGATTCGTTTTGCCGGATACAGGGTCACGCGCACTACCAAATGGATACGAAGGGCGAATGGTGAGATACTCAAGGGAATTGATAAGCTGGCCTCGGAGTTGAGCCATGCTGCAGGCCACTACCGGCGCACCGAGCCGCGCTATCGCGGCACGTTGCTCAGGCTGAGGCTCATCACGCGTAACGAAGTAACCCTTTATCAGGCGCATGGGATACTGCTTGGCAAAGTCGGCACACGCCTTAGCAAGCTTTAGCCCATCTGAAGTCGCCTTATCCTTCCGACGAGACACAGTGCATTCGATTAGCACAACGGAGTCTTCGGAAATGAAGATCCCGTCGCGTTCCCTACCGTCCAGGTAACCGGAGCCCTGGTACTGATTTGACCGACCAAATAGTGCCCGAGCAACACGGAGCACTTCCGCCTCGAAGGTCCGCTCCTCTTCCGCCATCCAATTCCCCCATTACAAACTAGCGCTACTTTTCGCCAACATAGATTCGCCAGACAGCCCGCACAACGACAGGGTTACGATCAGCGCTCTTACTCGATACGCAATTTGTCCCATACCAGGTCATGCCAGGTGCGATGCAGCCACCAGCGCCAAGCTACTGGAGTCCGCATCCTGCGCATCGCCTCTTCATCTCGCTCCAAGACGTCGGGAAGATTACCGGCAGTAGGCCCACCAGCGGGACCCCGTTCGATGTGATCCCTTGGGGCCACAGATCACTGCCCCGCAACCCATCAGTCAATAGTCTGGCCCCTCGAAGGACAGCCACCCGTCTTAGGGACACTGCTTTTGCTGGTCATCGCCATCGCCGTGGCTTTACGGGGGAAACCCGGGCGGAAACAGTTAAAGAGGTGCTTTGTCCAATAGCTGGGCTGACGTGTCAGTTATCCGACAGGCCGCCTCGACCGGTGCCCAGGTGCAAGGCGTATCGCGAGGGCTTAACTTGCCCGAGTGACGGATCTTGCGCGCGGCATCTACGAGCACCTGATCACCCACCAGCTCGCCGGCCAGCTCCACCACCTCGACGCCGCCCTGGTCCAGCACCGCCCCCTCGACCCCGCCGACTCCCACGAGTTCCTGACCCGTCACCTCGCCACCCTCATCAGCCGCGCCCTGCAGGCCGTTCCCGGCGGCGACGACAAGCTCCACCGCCAGGTCGACCTGGCCAACCGCCTCGCCACCGCAATCGCGGATCTCAACCCCGACGCGGCCGGCCCCAGCGACCAGGTCACCGACGCCCGGAATCTCCTGCACGCCATCGCCGCCCCACCCACCCCACCCGCGCAGCCGACCTTCCCGCAGCGCCCCACCACCCCGCTCTCCACCGGCGCACTCCTGGTCAACGGCCGCCACCAGCCCCGCATCGGCCACGAGGTCACCCACGAGATGGCCTCCGCCAACCACGTCGACCTGCTCTGCGCGTTCATCAAGTGGCACGGCCTGCGCATCGTCGAGCCGGCCATCCGCGAGCTGATCCGGCGCGGCGGCATGCTGCGGGTCATCACCACGACCTACATGGGCGCCACCGACCAGCGGGCGCTGGACCGGCTCGCCGAGTTGGGAGCCGAGGTCAAGGTCTCCTACGAGACCAGAACCACCCGGCTGCACGCCAAGGCGTGGCTGTTCCGCCGCAACAACGGCACCACCACGGCGTACGTCGGCTCGTCGAATCTGTCGAAGGCCGCGCTCGTCGACGGGGTGGAATGGAACGTCCGGATCTCGAACATCGAGCAGCCGCACGTCATCGACACGTTCACCGCCACGTTCGAGGACTACTGGAACGACCCGGCGTTCGAGGCGTACGAGCCGACCAGGGACGCCGGACGCCTGCGGCAGGCGCTGCGTGGTGAGCGGTCGGACGGCACCGTCACCGAGATCGCGAACCTGGACGTGCGGCCGTACCCGTACCAGGCGGAGATCCTGGCCGACCTGGACGCCGAGCGGCAGGTGCACGGCCGGCACCGGAACCTGGTGGTGATGGCGACCGGCACCGGCAAGACGGTCGTGGCGGCGCTGGACTACCGACGCCTACACCGCAGCAAGACCGTGGACTCGCTGCTCTTCGTCGCCCATCAGGAGCAGATCCTCAAGCAGAGCCTCGCGACGTTCCGCCAGGTGATGGGTGACGGCAGCTTCGGCGAGCTGCTGGTCGGCGGCAGGGAGCCGACCGACTGGCGGCACGTCTTCGCGTCGATCCAGTCGCTGCACCGGCGGGAGATCGACCCCGAGGCGTACGACATGGTCATCGTCGACGAGTTCCACCACGCGGAGGCGCCGACGTACGCCCGGCTGCTGGATCAGTTGGAGCCGCGCGTACTGCTTGGGCTGACGGCGACCCCGGACCGGGCCGACGGTGGCGACGTGCGGCGGTGGTTCGACGGCCACGCCGCCGTGGAGCTGCACCTGTGGGAGGCACTGGAGCGGCAGTTGCTCGCCCCGTTCCAGTATTTCGGGATGCACGACGACGTGGACCTGTCGCACCTGCGGTGGAAGCGCGGCCAGGGGTACGACCTGGGCGAGCTCGGCGGTGTCTACACCGGCAACGAGGCGCGGGCGCGGATCATCCTCAAGGCCGTGCGGGACAAGGTCGACGTGGACCGGATGCGGGCGCTCGGGTTCTGCGTGAGTATCGGGCACGCGGAGTTCATGGCGGACTGGTTCACCCGCCGGGGCGTACCGTCGGCTGCGGTGACCTCCCGGGCGGACCGCGCCGGGCGGTCGCGGGACGAACTGCTACGGGAGTTCAAGGCCGGGAAGCTGCGCGTGCTGTTCACGGTGGACCTGTTCAACGAGGGGGTCGACCTGCCGATGGTCGACACGATCCTGATGCTGCGGCCCACCGAGAGCGCCACGATCTTCCTTCAGCAGCTCGGCCGTGGCCTGCGGCTGGACGACGACAAGCCCTGCCTCACGGTGCTGGACTTCATCGGCGGGCAGCACGCGAACTTCCGCTTCGACCTGCGCTGGCGGGCGCTGACCGGGGTGACCCGGCGTGCGATCAGGGACGCGGTCGAGCAGAACTTCCCCTCCCTGCCGAGCGGCTGCCACGTCGAGCTGGACCGGGTGGCGAAAGAGGTGGTGCTGAGCAACCTCAGGAGCGCCATGCCCACCTCGAAGAAGGGCCTGGTCGCGGAGCTGCGGCAGCTCGGGGACGTCAACCTGGCCACGTTCCTGCACGAGACCGGGCTGGAGATCGAAGACGTGTACCGGTCGGCGTCGGTCGGTGGATGGACCGGGCTGCGGCGGCTCGCCGGCCTTGAGACGTCGCCCCCCGGCCCGGACGACCGTGAGCTGGGGCGGGCGGTCGGGCGGATGCTGCACCTCGACGACGTGGACCGGCTGGACCTACTGGCCCGAGTCGCGGCCGGTGAACGGCCCGCAGCCGGCCGGCTCTGGGACATGCTGCACTTCGACCTGTGGGGGCCGAACTCGTCGCTGGCCTCACGGGACGAGCGGGTGACGCGGCTGTGGGCGGAGCCGGCGCGCTGCGTCGAGCTGCGCCAGGTCGCCGAGGTGCTGCGGGAGCGGATCCACCGGGTGACGACGCGGGCGGGGGTGCTGCGGGTGCACGCCCGGTACAGCCGAAACGAGGCGTGTGCGGCGTTCGGGATGTCGAACCCGGGGTCGCTGCGTGAGGGCGTGAAGTGGCTTGAGGCAGAGCAGGCGGACCTGTTCTTCGTCACGCTGGTCAAGTCGGAGCGGCACTACTCCCCCACCACCATGTATGCCGACCGGGCCATCACCGAGCGGCTGTTCCAGTGGGAGTCGCAGAGCACCACGTCGTCGGTGTCGACGACCGGGCAGCGGTACATCAATCACGGGAAGCAGGGGTCTACGGTGCACCTGTTCGTCCGGGAGACCCGGGTGCCGGACCGGGACCTCGGCGCGCCGGCTTACCTGTACGCGGGGCCGATGGCGTACCGGGAGCACACCGGGGACCGGCCGATGCGGATCGTCTGGGAGCTGGCCCATCCGCTTCCTGCCGACACGTACACGGCGGCACGGGCGATCGCCGCTTGATCGGCCGAGCAGCGATCATCCCGTGAGTAGCCCACTTCTCGACAACCAAGATCGAAATGATCTGGAATTCAGGCCGCGTCTGCTGCTGGGGCGAATTTGACATCGAGCCTCATACCCAGGGCTCGGGCCAGGCGCTCCAGGACAGCCAAGGTGGGCACGGTGCCCCCTGCTTCGAAGCGGGCGACGGCGGACTGCGTCATGCCGGCCACCCTCGCCAGGTGGGTCTGGCTCCACCCGTTCTGCTCTCGCAACTGCCGCACCGCTTGGCCGAGCTCGAAGGCCATGCGCGCCGCCTCGCAGGCTTCCGCGGCACCCGGCTCGGCCATCCGGCGCTCCCGGAGTTCGTTCCAGTCAGCGCGATCGTTCATCGCTCCGCCCCCTCGTTCACCGTGTGCCGCTCCGTTACGCATCGCTCAAGCGCCCGACGGGCGCGTTCAACTTCGCGCTCCTCCCGCATCCGGGTCTCCCGAAAAACCGTCAACAGGATGATCCGCCGGTCGGACGCTATCCAATACGTCACCCGCACCGCATCGCGGTCCAGGTAGAACCGCAGTTCCCGAAGCTTGCCATCGAGCTGCTCTGTGTACGGTTCGCCGAGGAGGGCTCCCCGGTTTGCGAGCAGGTCGACATAGAAAGCGGCTCTTCGGACGCAGGAGGGCCCGCCGACGTGGACGCCTCCACCCGGACGATCGCCGCCTGAGCGGCGGCGCAGTTCGGGACCGGGATCGCACCATCTGCCGAGATAGACATTCACACTTCCCCATCTCCGAAGCGCGTGTTAACCCTGAGCGATGGCTACTTCACCGAGAGTGGCGCGGCGTTCGGGCGCAGGCCGCTCCGGCACGCCGCAACCGCGTTCCTCGCCCACGGCGGGTCCTGGCCGGAGCTCTCACCGTCGGTCCTGGTCAAGAAGCTCCAGACGATTCCCGGGATCGCCCCCCGGAGCGCCGGGGCGGCAATTGCCGACCGAAGCAACGACTGGTCGCTCTACCCGTACGGCGACCCGGGCGTCCGCACCTGGGCGCGGCGCGCGAATCCCGACCATTTCCGGCCGGCCGACGGACCCTCGCCGCCGGCACGTGGCGGCGAGTCACCGGTGAGCACCTGGGCCCGTACACCGCCCTCGCCCTCCGCTGCCGACAGGCCGGAGCCGTCTGAGCAGCAGCCCATCCTCGGCGTCGAGCCGGGCACGCCGCTCGACCTGCTGTTGGTCAACGCGCCGCTACGCGACTACACGCTCCGCCCCCGGGTCAACGACTTCACCCTGCCGGTGCTCGGCCTGGGCTACCTCGCCACCTACGCCACCGTGCAGGGCTTCAGCGTGGGCGTCCTCGACGGCGAGTCCCTCGGCCTCAGCGTCGAGGAGATCCAGAGCATCGTCAACGAGGCCGCGCCCCGCTGGGTGGGGTTCAACCTGCTGGCGCCGACGTACGAGCTGAGCGCCCGCATCGCCGCCGGCCTCGACGCCGAGATCCAGATCATGGTCGGCGGTCACCAGGCGAAGGCGAGGCCGGAGTCGGTCATCGCGGACCCGCGGTTCGCCCGCCTGGAGGCGCTGATCGTCGGCGAGGCCGAGACCCGGCTCGTCGAGCTGCTGAACGACCACCACCAGCGGGTACGGCTTCCGGGCGTGATGTGGCGGGACCCGATCCTGGGTACGCCGGTCACGGGCGGCGTACCGGGCACGGCCTGGCACCTGGCCCCGGACGTCAACGCCCTGCCGTTCGTCGACCGGCGGTTCTTCGCCGCCGACCCGTACCGGCCGGGCGACGGGCCGTGGGAGGCGGCGATGGTGGGCGCCCGCGGCTGCCCGTACGAGTGTTCGTTCTGCGGCGCGGCCGTCAGCGCCAACCTGAACGTTGCCATCCGCGCCCGGGAGCCGGCCAACATCATCGCGGAGATGGACGAGCTCAACGTCCGGTACGGCGTGCGGGCGTTCCGGTTCGTCGACGACCTCTTTCTCGGCTACGAACGGTTCGCCCGGCGCTGCATGCCCGCGTTCGCCGAGGCCGACGTCGGCGGCCGGTACGTCTGGGACGCCACCGGCCGGATCAACGTCCTCGCCCACGCCGACGACGCCTTCCTGGAGACGCTCGCGGCGAACGGCTGCCGGGAGGTCGCGCTCGGCATCGAGTCCGGCAGCGAGCGCGTTCTCGGCCACCTCCGCCAGCGGATCAGGCCCGAGCTGACCCGGGACGTGGTCCGCCGGCTCACCCGCCGGGGCATCAACGTCAGGGGTCACTTCGTCCTCGGCGGGCCCGCCGAGACGCGTGCCGAGTTGGAGGCGACCGTCCGGCACGTACGCGAGCTGTGGGACCTGACCGAGAACGCGCCCGGCACCTTCCGGGCGAACGTCTTCGAGTTCCGCCCCCACCCCGGCACCCCGCAGTGGCACCGGCTGCTGGCCACCGGCCGGTACGACCCGGCGCAGCTGCTGGGCCACCGCACCGTGGACCTGACCGACGACGGGCTGGACGAGGCGATGCGGACCGGCGACGAGTTCGACTTCCCGGCCAACCTCAAGTTCAGGGAGGTCGAGTTGCCACACGTGCGGCGCCGGCTGGTGGAGCTGGCCCGGGCCCAGCACGAGCGGCTGTTCGGCCGATGACGGCCGGTTCGTCGTCCAGCTTCGGCGGAGACGAAACTGTCGTAGTCGGGCCCTAGCGTGGCCTCGCCACAACACGCGAGGGAGACCCACCATGATCGATCACCTGGGCATCCAGGTCCGGGGCGTGCCGGCCAGCGCCGCCTTCTACGACGCCGTCCTCGCCCCGCTGGGCGGGCGCCGGCTGATGGAGTTCGGCGATGTGATCGGCTACGGCAGCGAGCGACCTGACTTCTGGCTCAGCCCCATGACCTCGCCCGGAGAGGCCCACGAGGCGCACATCGCCTTCACCGCCCCGGACCGGGCCGCTGTGCGGGCGTTCCACGACGCGGCGGTCGCCTCGGGCGCGGAGGTGCTGCACGCCCCGCGGATCTGGCCGGAGTACCACCCGACCTACTTCGGCGCGTTCGTTCGCGACCCGGACGGCAACAACGTCGAGGCCGTCTGCCACGCCCCGGAATGAGTGCCGACGGGTGAGCCGGCCCCGGCCGGGGGTTACCGTACGCGGATGGAACAGCGGATCAGCCTCGTGACCCTCGGAGTCGCCGACCTGTCCCGGGCCCGCGCCTTCTACGAGCGGCTCGGCTGGCGCGGTCAGGAGGTCGAGCAGACCGTCTTCCTCCAGGCCGGCGGCCTGGCCGTCGTGCTGTGGGCGCGTGACAAGCTGGCCGCCGACGCCGGCATCGGCGACGCGGGCTCGGACGGCTTTGGCGGGCTCAGCCTGGCGCAGAACGTCCGGTCCCGCGAGGAGGTCGACGGGGTGATCGGGGCGGCGGTCGAGGCCGGGGCGACGGTCACCAGGCCCGCCCGGGAAACCTTCTACGGCGGGTACGCCGGCTACTTCGCCGACCCGGACGGGCACCTGTGGGAGATTGCCTGGAACCCGGGCTTCCCGCTGGCCGCCGACGGCACCCTCACCGTCCCCGACTTCGGCACCGTCTGACGCCGCCCGGCCGCCGAAACGGCCAGGGCTGCGCAGGGCGGCGCGGGCGGTCAGCGGACCGGGTCGTGGGTGCCCCGGGGCACGTGGGGCTTGCAGCGGCGCAGCCGGTCGGCGGCCATCCGCCCGCCCACGGCCAGGCCGTGCCGCTCTACGGCGGCCAGCCCGTACGCGCTGCACGTCGGGGTGTAACGGCACTGGCCCGGCCAGCGGTGCGACAGCCAGCGCCGGTAGCCGAGGATCGCGGCCCGGCCGGCCCGGTCGACGACGGGTGCCCGGGTCGCCCCGGCGGCCACCGAGCCGAGGGTGAGCATGAACGAGAAGAGCCCGAAGTCGCAGCAGTCCGGGCCGTCGCAGTCGCAGTCGGTGCAGGAGTCGCCCCGACGCTTCTTCTTGTGGTGGTGGTTCCGCTTCAGATTGATCACGACGCCGATGGTGCGACACCCGCGCCACCCCGCCGACCCGGGAGGCGGACTCAGGCCCAGACGGTGCGGCGGAGCCCGTCGTGCGTGGCGCAGGCGTCCCGCCGACCGCCGGTGAGGCTGACCGCGCCGTCGCGGCACTGCACCAGGTACCCCCGCCCGGCCCAGAAGTCCTGCCCGCAGTCGAAGAAGTCGCACACCCGCACGTCGGGCCTGCGGACGCGCGAGCCGCCGCAGTAGTCGTACCCGAACGGGTTCGCCGGTGCGCCGCAGAGCCCGTCGCGCTTCGCGGTGGGTGACGCGGTGCGCCGCCGCGACTCCGGAGTCGCCTTCGGGTTCGCCTTCGGGGTCGTCTTCGGGGTGGCCCGCAGGACGGGGCGGGCCGTGGGGACGGGGGTGGGGGCGGCGGTGGCGGCGGACGCGACGTCGGAGCCGGGCCGCACCGGCGGGTCCGACTCGAAGAGCACCGCGGGGACCAGCAGCGCCGCGGCGACGGCCACCGCGACGGTACGCCGGCCGCCCGGCACGGCGGCGGTGATCCGGGCCTGGCCGGGGGTGGCGATGGCCGGGCGGAACGGCCGGGTCTGGTCGTGCTCGGCGATCAGCTCGTCGAGCTGGGCGAGCACGGCTCCTCGCTGCTCGATGGCCTCGGCGAAGGCGAGGGCGAGGGTGAACCGGAACTCGGCGGCGGCCTCGGCGGGCAACAGCAGCCCGGAGGTGCGCCGCCGGTCGAGGACCTGGATCAGCGTGACCGGCGCCGCCGGGTCGTGGGCCAGTCCGGTCATCTTCCCGTACGCCCAGTCGCGCCGGCCGCGCCCGCCGAGCAGGACCAGCCGGCGGTCGGTGAGCACGGCGATCCCGGCGTCGG
Organism: Micromonospora sp. CA-111912; assembly: GCF_050948415.1. Classification (NCBI taxonomy): domain Bacteria; kingdom Bacillati; phylum Actinomycetota; class Actinomycetes; order Micromonosporales; family Micromonosporaceae; genus Micromonospora; species Micromonospora sp. CA-111912. Next base: position 1,313,815 of record NZ_CP192007.1, on the reverse strand, counting down.
TGACCTTGACCCCGTCGGGGCGTCGGTGGTGCAGCGCCGGCCGGCCGGGGTCGACGCTGAGGTCGGGGGCGGGGAGCACGGCGGTGTGCCGCAGCTCGACCAGTTGCGCGGCGGGCAGCGCCCAGTGGACCCGCTCGCCGGGGGCGAGTTCCAGGGGCAGGCCGGCGTCCGCCGTCGCGCGCCGGCCGAAGTCGGCCGCCGCCGCGCGCAGCCGCCGCAGCTCCTCGTCGCGCCGCCGCCACGCCTGCTCGGCGGCGCGGTACGTCCGCTGTCGTCGTTCGTTCTGCCGGTACGTCCACCGGTACCGCCACGTGGAACCCGTCGAATCAGTCTTCGCCACGCCGACTCCTTAGCCGCGCGAGCCGCCAACCGGGGTGTCATCCGGATCAACGGCGCCGACCGGCCGGACGACCCCGGCGAAGCCGGCGAATCACCTGATTGGCGGACAAGAGCGGACGATAAGCGGATGACGTCGCGTCGGTTCACGTTCTGTCGGCGGTCCTCGGCGACGCCGTGTGGATCGGTGGATCGCTGGGTAACGTCAGCCGCAGCCGGGCCGCGATGTCGCGCCGGCAGCACCGACGCGAGGGGGGACCCGTGACCGGCCCGGACCAGCGCCCGCGTGTCGTGATCGGGGTCGACATCGGCACCACCAGCACGAAGAGCGTCGCGTTCGACACGGACGGTCGGCAGCTCGCCACCCACTCCGTCGGCTACCCGTTGGACGAGCCGCACCCCGGCTACGCCGAGCAGGATCCCCTGCTGATCTTCGACGCGGTGGTGGAGACGGTCCGTGCGGTGGTGGCGGAGCTGCCCGGGCCGATCGCCGGGCTGTCGTTCAGCACCGCGATGCACAGCCTGATCGGGCTCGACCCGGCCGGTAAGCCGCTGACCGCGTCGGTGACCTGGGCGGACTCCCGCTCCAGCCGGCAGGCCGAGCGGCTGCGGGCGGTCCCGTCGGGGCTGGCGCTGCACCGGCGAACCGGCACCCCGGTGCACCCGATGGCACCGCTGCCGAAGCTGGTCTGGTTCGCCGAGCAGGAGCCGAAACTGTTCGAGCGGGTCGCCCACTGGGTCGGCATCAAGGACTATGTGCTGCTGCGGCTGTGCGAGACGCTGGTCACCGACCACTCGGTCGCCTCGGCCAGCGGCCTGATGGACATTCGGAGGCTCGCCTGGGACGCCGAGGCGCTGCGGGTCGCCGGGATCACCGAGGATCAGCTCCCGCAGCTCGTCCCGACCACCACCGTGCTGCCGGGGCTCACCACGGAGGCCGCCGCCGCGACCGGCCTGCCGGCGGACACCCCGATCGTGGTCGGCGCCGGCGACGGCCCGCTGGCCAACCTGGGCCTCGGCGCGGTACACCCCGGCGTGGTGGCCTGCTCGATCGGCACCAGCGGGGCGATGCGGGTGATGGTCGAACGCCCCGCCGTCGACCCGCTCGGCGGCGTGTTCTGCTACGCGCTGACCGAGGACCGCTGGGTGGTCGGCGGCGCGATCAACAACGGCGGGATCGTGTTGCAGTGGGCCGGCGACGCGCTGGCCCCCGAGCTGGGCGAGGAGTCCGAGGAGAAGCTGCTCGACCTGGCCGCCCACGCGCCGGTCGGCTCCGGCGGGCTGATCATGCTGCCGTACCTGCTCAGCGAGCGCGCCCCGCACTGGAGCGCGCTGCCGCGCGGGGCGTACGTCGGGTTGACCCACGGCCACCGCCGCGAGCACCTGGTGCGGGCGGCGCTGGAGGGGGTCTGCCAGCAGCTCGCCCTGGTGCTGTCGTCGGTGCGGGCGGCCGGCAACGAGGTGCGGGAGGTGCGGGCCAGCGGCGGCTTCGCCCGGAGCCCGCTGTGGCGGCAGATGCTCGCCGACGCGCTCGGCATGCCGGTGCGGTTCCCTGCCGGCCACGAGGGGTCCAGCTTCGGCGCGGCACTGCTGGGCATGCAGGCCCTCGGCCTGATCGCGTCCGTCGACGTCGCCGCCGACCTGGTGAAGATCGACGAGACGGTACGCCCCGACCCGACCGCCGCCGCCGTCTACGCCGCCCTGCTTCCGCTGCACTCCGAGCTGTACGACGCGCTCGTCCCGACGTTCGCGTCGCTGCGGCGGCTGGCCCCGAGCCTGCCGCCGGAGCCACCGTCCACCTCTCCACCCATGTGATCGCCCGTACCCTGCTGGCACGGACGCCGTCCGAAGGTCGTGATAGCCGTGGTCACTCTGCTCGCCGCACCGGCGGAACCACTCACCGACGCCGGTGACGCCCAACTGATCATCGCGGCCCTGCTGGGCATCGCCGTGGTGGTGGCCCTGATCGCCTGGGGCAAGCTCCATCCGTTCCTGGCGCTGATCCTCGGCGCGGCCGTGCTCGGCATCGCCGCCGGGGTCGGGCCCGACGCCATCGTCACGTCGTTCAGCGGCGGCGTCGGCTCCACCGTCGGCGGGGTCGGCCTGCTGATCGCCCTCGGGGCGATGATCGGCGGCCTGCTCGCCGAGTCCGGTGGCGCGGACGGCATCGTCACCCGGATCGTCAACAAGGTCTCCGGGTCGGCCCTGCCCTGGGCGATGGCCGGGGTGGCCGCGCTGATCGGCCTGCCGCTGTTCTTCGAGGTCGGCGTGGTGCTGCTGGTGCCGATCGTGCTGCTGGTCGCGAAGCGCACCGGCGTGCCGCTGATGAAGGTCGGCATCCCGGCGCTGGCCGGCCTGTCGGTGCTGCACGGCCTGGTCCCGCCGCACCCCGGCCCGCTGGTGGCGATCTCCTCGCTCAACGCGGACCTGGGCCTGACGCTGGGGCTGGGCCTGCTGATCGCCATCCCGACCGTGATCATCGCCGGGCCGGTCTTCGGCAACATCATCTCCCGGTACGTCCCCGCGACGATCCCCGAGGCGCTGCTGCCGACCCGTACGTCGGCCGGCGTCGGGGGTGGCGGGACCGACCGCGGCGCCGCGGGCCGCCAGCAGGGCGGCGTGGACGGCGAGCTGCTCACCGAGGACGACCTGCTCAACCCCGGCACCGGCCGCCCCGGCGCACCGGTCGACGACTCCGGCACCGAGACCGCCCGCCGGGCCCCGAAGTTCTGGCCGGCGGTGATCACCGTGCTGCTGCCGGTGGCGCTGATGCTGCTGCGGGCCGTCGGCGAGCTGGTCCTGGCCGAGGGCAGCGCCGGCCGCAAGGCCCTGGACATCGTCGGCGCCCCGATCGTGGCGCTGCTGGCCGGGGTGATCGTGGCCATGTTCACCCTCGGCTTCCAGGCCGGGTTCAGCCGCAAGCAGGTCTCGTCGGTGCTAGGCGGCTCGCTGCCGCCGATCGCGGGCATCCTGCTGATCGTCGCGGCGGGCGGCGGGTTCAAGCAGGTGCTGGTGGACGCCGGGGTGGGCAACCTGGTCGCCGACGCGGCGGAGAACGCCAGCCTGTCCCCGCTGCTGCTGGGCTGGCTGGTCGCGGTCGGCATCCGGGTCGCGACCGGCTCGGCGACGGTCGCCACGATCACCGCGGCCGGCATCGTCGCCCCGCTGGCGGCGACCCTGGACCGGCCCGGGGTGGCACTGCTGGCCCTGGCCGTCGGCTGCGGCTCGCTGTTCTTCTCGCACGTCAACGACGCCGGCTTCTGGCTGGTGAAGGAGTACTTCGGGCTGACCGTCGGGCAGACCATCAAGAGCTGGTCGGTGATGGAGACGATCATCTCGGTGGTCGGCTTCGCCGGCGTCCTGCTGCTCGACCTGCTGTTGTGACGCCCTGACCGGGCCGCCCGCCGCCCGTCGCGTGAGGGTCAACCCCGGGGTCGTACCGCCGGGGCCAGTGCGGCGCGCAGGTCGGCGAGGTTGGTGGGGCGACCGTAGCGCCAGCCCTGGCCGTGGACGCAGCCGATCGCGGTGACCGCCTCGTGCTGCTCGTCGGTCTCCACCCCCTCGGCGATCACGGTCAGGTCGAACGCCCCGGCCAACCGGGTCACCATCTCCACCGTCGCGTACGCCCGGGTGTCCTCGCCCAACCGGGCCACGAACGACCGGTCGATCTTCAGCTCGGTGGCCGGGATGTGGTGCAGGTAGCTCAGCGACGAGTAGCCGGTGCCGAAGTCGTCGATGGCGATCCGGATGCCCAGCTCGCGGAGCTGACGCAGCCGCTCCAGCACCGTGTCGCTGCCGTCGATCAGCGCCGACTCGGTCAGCTCCAGGGTCAGCGCGCGGGGTGCCAGGCCGGCGCCGGCGGTGGCCGCGGTGACGGTGGCGATCAGGTCCGGCCGGCGCAGGTGCGCGGCGGCGATGTTCACCGCGACCGTCGCCTCCGGGGCGCGGTCCCGCCAGGTGGCGGCGGCCCGGCAGGCCTCGTGGATCACCCACCGGTCGATCGGCAGGATCAGCCCGGTCTCCTCGGCCAGCGGCAGGAAACGCGCCGGGGTGAGCAGCCCCAGCCGGGGATGTCGCCAGCGCACCAGCGCCTCGGCGCTGCGCACCTCGCCGGTGACCAGGTCGACGATCGGCTGGTACTCCAGGTGCAGTTGCTCCTCGTCGACGGCGCGGCGCAGGTCGGCGATCAGCTCCGCCCGGCTCACCGTCGCCTCCCGCAGGGCCGGGGTGCAGGTGCGGTACACGGACTTGCCGCCCGCCTTGGCGGCGTACATGGCGATGTCGGCGTCGCGGAGCAGGTCGGTGTGGGAGGCGTGCTGGGGGCCGTACTCGGCGATGCCGATGCTGGCCGAGGGGTGCACGCCCGCCTCCTCCTCCCCGGGGGAGGGTTGCAGGGCTGCGAGCAGCCGCTCGGCCACCCGCTCCGGCCGGACCTGCCGGTCGCCGTCGACGAGGACGGCGAACTCGTCACCCCCGAGCCGGGCGATGCTGCCGTCGTCGGCCACGGCCCGCGCCATCCGGCCGGCGATGCTGGTCAGCAGGAGGTCACCGGCGCCGTGCCCGAACCGGTCGTTGACCTGCTTGAAGCCGTCCAGGTCCAGCAGCAGCACGGCGACCGGGGCCTCGTCGCGCAGCGCCTCGCGCAGCCGGCGGTTGAACATCAGCCGGTTCGGCAGGCCGGTGAGCTGGTCGGTGTAGGCGAGTTGGCGCAGCCGGGCGACCAGCCGGAGGTTCTCGTTGGCGGCCAGCCCCTGCCGCAGCGCCAGGACGCCGAGCAGCGCCATCATGCCGAGGAAGACCATGTGCGGGGTCTGCCCGGTGGGCCGCCGGGCCAGTATCACCGCCACGATCGCCCCGCCCACCGGCAGGTACGGCAGGGCGACCCGCCACCAGGGCGGCAGCGGCGACTCGGTGGGCTCGTCGACGTCGTCCGGGGCCGGGGGCAGCGGGTATCGGCTGGCTGCGGCGATCAGCAGGTAGCTCAGCGGCCAGCAGACGTCGATCGGGTGGCCGGGGGCGTAGCTGCCGCTCGCGAAGAGCGAGACATATGTGGCGTCGGCGACCGCCCGGGTGACCAGGCTGGCCCCGATCAGGGTCAGCGGACGCCACATCGGCCGGGCCGGCCCGGCCACCGCGACCAGGATGGTCAGCTGCACCAGATCGAGCATCGGGTAGAGCAGCCCGAAGGTGCGCAGCGGGTCGGTCAGGTCGGCGGCGGCGATGCCGCGGAACACCACGACCCAGCCGATCGGGATGAGGGCGAGCCCGACGATGACGCCGTCCAGCACCGTCCGGGCCCGCCCGACGGCGCTGCGCGGGGCGGCGAGGGAGCAGAGCAGCGCGGCGGTGCCGGTGACGATGCCGAGGGTGAACAGCAACCCGATCAGCGGGGTGTTCGGCAGGCCGCCGTCGCCGAGCCGCTGCGCCGTCCACAGTGCCCGGCCGAGCACGGCGAAACCCATGGTGGCCGCGAGCAGCGCCCAGAACCGGCGTAGCGGCGCGGGGTGCCGGCGGGCCGCGTCGACGCACGCGTAGCCGGCCCAGCCCGCCACCGCGACCGCGCCGAGATCGCTGACCAGGGCCGCGCCGGGCAGTCGGGCGACCAGCCAGACCGCCTCGACGAGCAGGACGATCGCGGCCACGACGAGTCCGGCCCGACCGGGCCGGTACGCCCCGGCGGGGGTCGTGCGGGGGTGAGGCGCGTCGTGGGGCAGCACAGCGGTCGCTCCGGCTTCCTCTCCTTGCGCACCTCGATGGTGAGGACCGGTCGTTGACGGCGAACGACGAAAGCGTAGTCAGCCTACGGGCGGGCCGCCAGGGTCTTCCGGCCGCCGCCGGCGAGTGCTGCCATGGTTCGTGGGGGCCGGCGCGGCGGCAGTCACCGCGACGGCCCGTTGGCCTGGATGCCGGCGCCGTGGCTGCCCCACGGGGTACGCACGCGGGTCAAGCAGAAACGCATTGTCGCTTCGACAGCGGACGACCCGTCCGGGTGGGACGTGGTGTCGAGTGCTCCTTTGGAGCTGCCCCCACAAACGGGGCGGCCAAGGGCCGCCAGGGGTCGCCAGAGCCGCGAGGGCCGCCAGGCGTGGCCGGGGTTGGCCAGAGGGCTCTCATCCGGTGCCCCGTTCACGCGGGCAGCTCCAAAGGAGCCCAGGAGCGCACCCGCCGGGCCAGCCGGGGAGCGGGTCAAGCCCAGTCCTCGGCCGGGTCACCGTCGGACGGGCCGACCACCGTAGTGGAAGCGACACCAGCCCCGACACCAACACGGGCAGCGGCAGCGGGGCCGGGGCTCTGGTCGGGGGTAGTCGCGGCCGGGGGGCCGCCGTGGGTCCACGGGGTCTCCGCCGGATCGGGGAACGTCCCCGCCGGCAGGAACCCGTCCGACAGGGTGGTGAGGCAGAGCCGCTCCCCCACCTCCGGCACGGTGCCCGGCGGGGCGCTCAGCCCTCGGCCCATCCCGCCGGAGAGCTCCAGCACCACCTCGGTCTTGCCGTCGGCAGCCGGGGTCAGGAAGACCACCTTCGCCTTCTGCCCCGGCCGGGCCGGCGAGTACAGCGTCGCGCCCACCGGCACCGCCACCGGCTCGGTGGTGACCACCTGGATTCGGGGCCGCAGCACCGGTCGTTTGCCGGTGTCGTCCACCCGCATCGGGTCGGCCAGCGTCACGTCCCCGACGAACGCCTCCCCGGTCAGCCGGTGCTCGGCCATCACCAGCGGGTCGTCGTAGGCGCGCTGGACCGCGTACGAGGTGCCGGCCCGCTCCAGCCGGTGCAGGCGCGCGGCCGCGGCCACCGCCCCGTCCCGGCGCGGCTGCGGCCCGCCGCCGGCGTCGACGTGCTCGGCGTACGCGGTGAAGGCGTCCCGGTCGCCGGCCCAGCGCCCCTCGACCCGCGCGCCGGGCGGCAGCGCGGCGAGCAGCCCCACGCCGCGCCACATCAGCTCCCAGGTGGGCGCGAGCTGTCCGCGCAGGGCCCGCTCCAGCTCCGCGTACGCGGACCGGCGGGCGGTGTCGTCGTCGGCCGCGTCGGTGTACGCGGCGATGGCCGGGGCGAGCACCCGGTTGTCGAACTCCGGGTCGGTGGTCGGGCCGGCGGGGGGGCAGACCGCCGGGTCCTCGGCCCGGGCCGCCGCCCGCACGCCGTCCAGCCCTGGCGGCGGGTCGAGCCAGCCGAGCACCGCCGGCAGGTGCAGGTCCTCCACCGCGCTCTGCCCGGTGGCCCAGTGCAGGGTCAGCGCCTCGGTCATCGCCAGCAGCGCCGACGAGCCGGGGTGCTCGGCCCGTTCGGCGAAGAAGGTCAGCCAGCGCCCGAGCAGCGGCACCGACGGGTGCACCGGGTACTCGCCGTCGGGCCGGCGGAACCGGGTGGAACGGCCGAACAGCCGCAGGAACGTGACCCCGGCCGGGTTCGGCAGCAGCAGCTGCGGCGCGTCGACGTACCGGTGCCGGACGTCGCGGCCCCGGTCCACCGCGACGGCCTCGGACAACCCCCGGAAGGAGTCCAGGTAGGGCAGCACGATCCCGGCCAGCTCGGCGGCGAACGCGAAGCGCTGGTCCCGGTTGCGGGGCTGCGGCACGATCAGCAGCCGGGCGTCGTCCGGGGCGGCGCCGACCAGCGCAGCGAGGGGCGCGTTGGCCTCGCCGGCCATGGCCAGCGGCACCAGCACCAGCGGCCGGGGCGACAGGTGCAGGTGCCGGACGGTGGCCACCGGCTGGGCCACCCCGGCGGCGAGCGCCTGGGCCCTCGCGAGCGCGCGCAGCGTACTCATGCGGGTCGCCCGGCCAGGGCGTTGGCGCGCAGCCGGGCCGCGGCCCGCAGCAGCGCGGCGGCCTCCGCCTGCTCCGGCTCGCCGGCGTGCTCGCCGCCGGCCAGCGCGAGCGCCTCCGCCACCGTCGCCACCCCGCCGAGCGCCTCGCGGACCGGCCGGCCCAGGGTGGCCGTCTCGGCGCGGGTGGCGTGCCGGCAGAAGTACGCCAGCTCGCAGACGGCCAGGCAGTCGGGCGCGTAGCGGGCCGGCACCGACAGCAGGGAGCGGCGCAAATCGACGGGGTCGGCCGTGGGGTCGGCGGTGAAGCCGGCCGGCACGTCGGCCAGCAGGTCGTCGATCCGGGCCGCCCGGTCGAGCTGCCGGCGCAGCACCAGCAGTTGCTTGCGCACGTCGACGAGGCTGGCCACCGGCTGGTTGGCGAAGTCGCGCGGGCAGACCAGCAGCACGTCCGAGGAGACCAGTTCGGGATCGTGCCCCTCGGCGGCGAGCAGCTCGCGCAGGGCCAGCACGTAGACGGCGGACTGGATCGCGGCGGCGGCCACCTTGCCCGGGTCGGCCTGCCCGTCGATCACCGGGAACGACTTGACCTCGACCACGTGGAACCGGCCGGCGAGCCGGGCGGCGACCAGGTCCGGCTCCAGGTGCACCCGCTGGCCGGCGACGTCCAGGCCGAGCAGCGGATGGTCGAACAGGGCGGCCGGGTCCCCGGCGCCGGTCGGCGCGGCTGCGGCCAACGCGGCCCGGGACCGCGCGGACCGGTCGGGTTGGCCGGGCCGGTCGTCGGCACCGAGGTCGGTCCACGTCGCCGGGCCGCCCGGGTCGACGCCGAGCCGCTCGGCGACCAGCCGGAGCAGCTCGGCCCCGCCGTCGGCCTTGACCTGCGCCTCGAACACGTTGCCCCGGGTGATGGCGAACCGGGACTGGCCGAATCGGGCCGGGAAGCCGACCCGCTCGGCCAGCTTCGGCTTGTCCACCCCCGCGCTGTCCAGCACGGCCCGGCGGGCGCAGCCGGGGTTACCGGTCAGGGCGGCGATCGTCCGGGCGTTGTGCCGCCGAGGTGGTGCGTCGCCCCGGATCTCGGCCAGTCGCTGCGCGGTGCTCGTCACGACACGCCACGATAGGCCCTTTGCGCCGGTTCGGCGCGGGCCGCGCCGCGCCGCACCAGCACGGCGACCGTGGCGGCGGCGACCAGCGCCGCTCCGGCCATCACCCAGAGCACGGTACGCAGACCACCGGTGAAGCCCGGGTCGGCGAGCCGGCCGGCGGTGGTGCTGGCCAGCACCGCGCCGACCACCGCGATGGCGATCGTCTCGCTGGACAACCGGGCAGTATTGATCATCCCGGCCCCGGTGGCCGCCCGGCCCGGCGCGACGCTGCCGATCGCGATCGCGTCGAGCAGCCCGATCGACAGTCCGATCCCCAACCCGATGGTCAGCAGCGGTCCCGCGAGGGTCGCGGCGTCGCTGTCCGGGGCGAGCACGGTGGCCCAGGCCGCCCCGACCGCGACCACCACCACGGACGCGACGATCACCGCAGGGGCCGGCACCAGCCGGGTCAGCGCGCCGCCGAGCAGCGGCAGCACCAGGGTGGGGGCGGTGAGCAGGATGAGCGTCCCGCCGGCCGCACCGGGGCTCATGCCGACCACCGTGGTCAGGTACGACGGCAGGTAGACCAGCAGCGGCACCAGCACCGCGACGATGGTGGCCGCCGCCAGGCAGACACCGAGGAACCGGGGGCTCGCCAGCAGGGCCAGGTCGAACATCGGCTCGGGGCGGCGGCGCTCCACCCGGACGAAGACCGCCAGCAGGGCCGCCGCCGCGACGAAGGCGGCCACGATCACCGGGGCGGACCAGCCGAACTCGGGGCCCTGCACGAAGCCGAAGATGAGCAGCAGCAGCGCGCTGGTGAACGTGACGGTACCCGCCCAGTCCACCCTGCCGGCGCGCGCCGGGCGGGACTCCGGCAGCAACGGGACCAGGGCGAGGACCGCACAGGTGGCCAGCGCAGGGGCGGCGAAGACGGCCCGCCAGCCGAACGCCTCGATCAGCAGCCCGGCGATCGACGGGCCGAACGCGAGGCCGACACCGATGGCCGTGCCGAAGAGGCTGAACGCGCGGGCCCGGGCCGGGCCCTGGAACGCGTCCGCGAGCAGGGCGGAGGCGCTGGTGGCGGCGGCCGCCGCGCCGATCCCGGCGAGCACTCGGGCGACGTCGAGCAGCACGATGTTCCCGGCGACCGCGCCGGCCAGCCCGGCCACCGCGAAGATCACCAGGCCGACGGCGTAGACCCGGCGGCGGCCGAACAGGTCGGCGAGCGCGCCGGTGGCGAGCATGAAGCTGGCGAAGGTGGCGTTGTAGCCGTTCACCACCCACTGCACCCCGGCCAGCCCGGCGTCGAGGTCGCGGCCGATGTCCGGCAATGCGACCGAGGCACCGGTCAGTGAGATGGGCAGCGACACAGTCGACAGCAGGACGGCGACGAGCACGACGGCCGGGTGGTTGCGCACGATTCTCCCCGTTCTTCGCAGCCGCCCCAGCGTAGGTGCCGCTGCTGGGGCCGCCGGCTCCAGGGCGAAGACAACCGCGCGGGTCGGCGGCGGCTCAGCGGCCGGCGGAGCGGTTCCAGGGCGAGCGGGGCAGGGCGGTACCGGCCGACGGGCGGCGGGCGCGGCGACGAGGGCGGCGGCCCGGGGTGCAGGGCGGGCGGGAGGCGGTGTGGACGGGGGTCTCGGGCACGGGGGCGGGCTGGCTGCCGATCAGCCAGCAGAGGAAGCGGGCCATCGGCGGATCAGCCGACCGGGAGGCGTCGCGCCTCGGCCTTGGCGATGTCGTACTGGGCGCCGCAGAAGGTGCACTGCTGCGTGTAGCGGGTCCGCACCGGGATGAGCGGAACGAAGAACAGGGTGAACTTCGTGGACCGCCGGCTGATCACCTGGGCCGCATGGTTGCCGCAGTTGCGGCACACCTGCTGCACCACGCCCGAGCGGTCGACGTTGGTGCGGAGCCCGAATATGAAGAACATCGCCCCGCATTACCCACTCGCCCGGCCTTCTGCACCTCCAGCTTTCACCGCTCCGAGTTCCAGGGGCTCAGGACGGGGCGCGTCCGCCCGCCGCGACTGGTTGCCGTGGCGGGCGGGCGGACGCGTGCTGCTCAGCCGACCGCGTCGGCGGTCGCCGGCTCCTCCGGGAGCCAGATGGGCTGCCAGTCCGGCATCTGGTGGTAGCGGACCAGCTCGCCGAGGCCGGCGACCGAGCCGCTCCACGCCGCGTACGGGGGGTTCTGCTCGTCGAAGCCGCTCTGCACGATGGTGAGCTTGGTCTTCCCGTCGGACTCGGCCAGCTCCCAGGTGGTGACGCCGGTCGGACCCCAGTCGACCGACATCCGCCGGCCCGGGTCCAGGTCGACCACCTTGGCCGCGTAACCGGCCTCGAAGCCGCCCATGGCGTACCGGCCGCCGACCCAGGGCTCGATGCCGATCGGGTACCCGAACCAGGCGCTGGCCTGCTCCGAGTCGATCAGCGACTCGTACACCTTCGGCAGCGGGGCGGCGATGAGCAGCTCGCCGCGCAGGTCGGCGGAGGTGAAGTCGGTGCGCGGCAGCAGCGCGCGGCCCTCCAGCCGGGCGGCCAGGTTGGCGATCGCCAGGCCCCAGTACGTCTGGAACACGCCCCGGATCGAACCGCCGTTGATCGCCTCGGCGAAGTCGAAGTGGCTCTGCCGCAGGGTGAGGATCGTCGACTCCCCCTCCGGCTCCAGGGCGATCTCGGTGGTGGTCTCGACCCCGTCGAGCAGCCAGGCGAAGCGCAGTATCCGCTCGTCGGCGTGCAGGAGCCGCTGGTGCGGGGCGTCGCCCTCCGGGGTGTAGCGCCCCCAGAACGCGTACCGGTGGGGCAGCTCCACCTCGGCGTGCTCGGCCAGCCAGACACGCAGCTCGGCCGGGTCGGTGAGGGCTCGGTGGACGGCCTCGGCGGGTGCGGCGAGCCGGGCGCGCAGGGTCATCGGTTCAGTCACGGTCTTCTCCCTTGGGATAGCAGGCCACGGCGAGCTTGAAGGCGTCCCCCTCGGCGCCCCCGTAGCGGGTGAACAGCTCTTGCAGGGTGGTGCGCAGGTCGGCGAGGAACTCCTGCCGGCGCTCGGCCGGCACCCGGATCTCCCCGGAGACCCCGATCGAGGGCAGCTCGGGAGCGGCCCGGTCCAGGGCGGCGACGTCCGCCTGGACCTCCTCCATGAGGTCGACCAGGTGGCCGAGGCTCAGCTCGTCGCGGGCCCGGCGCAGCCCGCCGATCCGGCCGACGAGCCGGGGCGAGAGCCAGTAGGACCGGGCGACCGCCTGGTAGATGCCCTCGCTGATGCCGCGCACCTTGCGCTCGGCCACCTGCTCAACCAGTCCGGCCGCGACGAGCTGCTTGACGTGGTAGTAGACCCGCTGCGGGGTCTGCCCCAGCCGGTTGGCGACCTCGGTGCAGGTGCCCGGGTCGGCGAGCTGGCGCAGCACCTCGATCCGCTGCGGCTTGAGCAGGGTCTCGGCCTGCGACATCTCTTCGAGGTACAGGACGTCTCTCATAACAAAAACAAGTTTGTACGTAAAAAATTTGCTTGTCAATCGGTTCGACGAAAGGGGCGGCCGAGGATGGCCGCCCCTTTCGTCGTACGGTGGGTCAGGCGGTCCAGTCCGGACGCAGCGGGTAGCCGTTCACCCCGTCCGGGCCGTTGCGGGTGGCCAGCACCTGGTGCAGCTGGATGCCGTTTCGCTCGAACGCCAGCCGGGAGCCGGCCATGTACAGGCCCCACACCCGGGCGGTGCCCTCGCCGACCTCGGCCACGCACTCGTCCCAGTTCGCCACCAGGTTGCGACACCACCCCGCCAGGGTCAGCGCGTAGTGCTGGCGCAGGTTCTCCTCGTGGTGCACCTCCAGCCCGGCATCGTGGATCTCGCCGATCAGCCGGCCCGGGCCGGGCAGCTCGCCGTCGGGGAAGACGTACCGGTCGATGAACGCGCCGGAGCGGTGCGGGGCCCGGTTGTCGGCGCGGGTGATGCAGTGGTTGAGCAGCCGGCCCCCGGGCCGCAGCCGGTCCCGCAGGGCGCTGAAGTAGACCGGGTAGTTGCGCACTCCGATGTGCTCGGTCAGGCCGATCGAGGAGATCACGTCGAACTGCTCGCGCGGCGCGTCCCGGTAGTCCAGGTGCCGCACCTCGGCGAGATCGGTCAGCCCTTCCCGCTCGATCGCCGCCTGCGCCCACTGCGCCTGCGCCCTCGACAGGGTCACCCCGAGCGCCTTGACCCCGTACTCGCGGGCCGCGTGCCGGACCATGCCGCCCCAGCCGCAGCCCACGTCGAGCAGCCGCATCCCCGGCTTGAGCGCGAGTTTCCCGGCGACCAGGTCGTACTTGGCGGCCTGGGCCTGCTCCAGCGTGTCGTCGGGGCCGCGGAACACCGCGCAGGTGTACGTCATCGAGGGGCCGAGCACCCTCTCGTAGAAGGCGTTCGAGACGTCGTAGTGGTGCGAGATGGCGGTGCTGTCCCGGGACCGGGAGTGGCGCAGCCCGTTCATCACCCGCTTCCAGCGCGGCGCGGCCTCCTGCGGCGGGGGTGGCGGCGGCATCAGCCGCTCCCAGCCCAGCCCGCGCACCAGGGCCAGCCCGTCGGCCAGCGCCGGCGGGCGGAGCCTCAGCTCGTCCTTGAGCACCCGCAGCGCCTCGTACGGGTCGCCCCGGTGGACGCCGATCAGCTCCAGGTCGCCGCTGACGTACGCCCGGGCCATGCCCAGGTCGCCGGGCGCGGTGAGCAGGTACGACAGGCCCCGCTCGGAGCGGATGGCCAGGGTGATCCCGGCGTCGGCGGGGCCGACGGCGCTGCCGTCGTACCCGGTGATTCGCACCGGCAGGGGTCCGGCCGTTACGGCGCGGACCACGTCGGACACGGTCGGCGCCGGCCGCCGGCCGCCGGCCGGCGGGGTGGACGGGACGCTCGCCGCCCCCTGTTCTCGATCGGTCAGGCTCATCTTCGTGCTACCGCCTTCTCGTAAAGTCCGGTGAGCCGGTGGTCCGGGTCGTAACGGTCCTTCACCGCACGCCAGGTTCCGCCGCCGTAGAGACGGTCGAAGGCCTGACGGTCGTAGTACGCGTCCGAGTAGAGCGACTTGTGGCCGCCCGCGTCGGACACCGCGCGCTCGATCAGCCGGTTGACGTCGCCGTCGGCGGCGCCCTCGGCGATCGGCACGGTCCCCCAGAAGCCGATGTTGACGTAGTTCTGCCCGGGGCGTAGGGGGTACAGCGGCCAGGGTCGGGCCGATCCGGGGCCGGCCGGCTCACGCAGCCGCAGCGGGCAGAGCCAGACCGGGGACATCCGCACCTCGCGGGCGAACCAGCGCAGGAAGTCGGCCATGCCCTCCAGCGGGATCTCCACGTCCTGCACCACCCGCTCCCGGGCAGGCTGGCCGCGCAGCCGGTCGATGCGCGCGGCGACCTGGTGCCGGTGCTCCAGCCGGACGAGGCGGTGGTAGACGTCGCTGCGCCGCCAGCGGGCCGGCCAGACCCGCCGAACGACCGGGTGCTGCACCCCGAACGCCGCCGAGCACCAGAACCAGTCGGTGTCCCAGCGCCAGAGGTAGTCGTAGGTGCTCAGCCAGTCGCGGGTGAGCCGGCGCAGCGAGCGATAGTAGATGTCCTGGCCGGTGTAGTCGCTGACCCGCGGCGCGTCGTCGGTGAAGGCCGCCAGCACCAGGTACGCCTCGCCAGGGCTGAACACCACCCCGTCCATCGCGTCCACCGGCTCCCCGCCCCAGGACCGGGTGGCCGTGACCTCGCCGATGGCGTCGGTCAGCGCGGTCAGGTCGGTGAAGCGGACGTTGCGCAGGGCCACGTACCGGCGCACGGGCGCGAGCTCGATGCGCAGCCGGGTGGCGTAGCCGAGGCTGCCCAGCGAGTTGGGGAAGGCGGCGAAGAGGTCGGCGTGCTCCCCGTCGGGGCGGGCGGCGACGATCTCGCCCGCGCCGGTGAGCACGTCCATCTCCAGGACGGATTCGTGCGGCAGGCCATTCCGGAACGAGGTGGACTCGATGCCGAGGCCGGTCACCGCCCCGCCCAGGGTGATGGTGCGCAGCTGCGGGACCACCAGCGGCATCAGCCCGTGGGCCAGGGTGGCGTCGACCAGCCGCTCGTACGTGCACATGCCCTGCACGTCGGCGGTGCGCGCCTCGGGGTCGACCCCGATCACCCCACCGAGGCCGGTGACGTCCAGCCCGGGGGCGCTCGGCGCCGATCTCGGGCGGAACAGGTTCGAAGTGCGTTTGGCCAGTCGCACGGTCTCACCGGCGGGGACCGCGGCGTACGACCGGCGCAGCAGATCCACCGCTCCGTCGTGGTCAACGCCATGATCCACACGGACAGCACACATGCGATCACTGTACGCGCGACAGGGTCGAACCCGTGGGACCTCTTGCGTCGGGTCGTCAGCCGCGGTGGGGGTGCAACTCCGGGCGTAGTGCGCGGAGCTGGGCGAGGTGCTTGGGCAGGTGGACCCGGGTGTGCAGGTCAAGGGTGCGACCCCAGGGCAGCGCCTCGTCGACCCGCAGGTCGACGTCCTCGTGCAGGCGGGTCTCGACGAGCGTCTGCGCCACCGCCGGACCCAGCCGGTCCACCAGTACGCAGAGCTTCTGGCTGGTGGCACGCAGCATGGTGGCCAGCCCGACCAGCCCACCGCACTCGGCGACCAGCGCGTCGAGCTGCGGCCGATGCACGGTCTCCAGGTCGTAGTACGCGAACGGCGACCCAGCCAGCACCGCCTCGGTGGCCTCGCTCATCAGCTCGTCGTTGGCCGCCAGGTGCGCCACGATCTGCTCGGCGCTCAGCTCCCCGCCACCCGGCGGCTCGAACCCGCCCGCGTCCACCTCGGCGAGCACCTCGTCGTACGCCCGCCGCAACCGCCCGCTCTCCACGCCCCCAGTCAACCCGGCTCCCCGCCGCCCTCCCCCTGGTGGGCGCATTCGGTTCACCCGGAAGGGGACGAGGCTGGCCCGGGGGCCGACGTGACGGCCGGGGCCGACGGCCGGGGCCGACGGCCGGAGCCGACGTGACGGCCGGGGCCGACGTGACGGCCGGGGACCGGTGGTCGCCCCCCACGCCGCCGGCCCGAACGCCACGGCCGACCTCGCGGGCGTCCGGGTGCCACTGCATGCCCACTCCGGACGCCACGGCCGACCTTGCGGGCGTCCGGGTGCCACTGCGCGCTCCCTATGGAGCTGCCCCGTCTGCGCTACCGGACCGGTGGTAGCACGAACGGTCCCCGGATCGGCGGTAGCACGAACGGGGCAGCTCCATAGGGAGCAATGGAGGGTTGGCCGGTCGGAGCGGACCAGCCCGCTGCCGGGCACCCTGTGAGCCAAGAGCACGCCGCGAGTGCAGGGGCACCGCAAGCGCAGGGGCACCGCAAGCGCAGGGGCACCGCAAGCGCAGGGGCACGCCACGAACAGGGCCACTTTGACGGCGGTTCGGTCCTGCCGTCAGCGGCGGCCCCGGCGGGCGCGGAGGTAGTCGCTGACCACGTACTCGCCGAGGTCGTCGAGGTCCGGGGTGAACATCCGGCCCCGGGAACGGCGGGCCACCGCGTCGACGAAGCGGCGCAGGCCCGGGTCGTCGCCGAGCATGAACAGGTTGAGCGTGGCGCCGGCCCGGGTCAGCCGGTCCACCTCCCGGATCGTGGCCTCGATCGTCTCCTGCAGCGGCGGCCAGTTGAAGTACGCCTCACCGTCGTCGGGGTCGAGGTGGGCGGTCGGCTCGCCGTCGGTGACCACGAGGACCACCGGCTCCGCGCCCGGATGGCGGCGCAGGTGCCGGCCGGCCAGCCGCAGCGCGTGCTGGAGGTTGGTGCCCTGCTGCAGGTCCGGTTCCACCGCCGCCAGCTCCGCCTGGGTCAGCGGCGCCGCCTCCCGGCCGAAGCCGACGATCTGCAACGCGTCCTGCGGGAACCGGGTCGCCACCAGGTGGGACAGCGCCAGCGCCGTCTGCTTCATCGGCCCCCACCGCCCCTGCGAGATCATCGAGTACGACAGGTCCACGCAGAGCGCCACCGCCGCCGATGCCCGGCGCTCGGTCTCCACCACCTCGAAGTCGGAGACCGCGAGTTGGACGGGCACCGTCGGGCCCGATCGGGCGACCGCCCGGGTCAGGGTGCGCACCACGTCGAGCGGCTGCTCGTCGCCGTACTCCCATGGCCGGGAGGCCCCGCTCGCCTCGCCGGCGGGCCCGGCCGAGCGCAGGTCGTGCTGGCCGCGCGGCCCAGCGGTCAGGTCGGCGAAGACCCGGCGCAGGGCGGTGCCGGCGAGCCGGCGCAGCGCCTTCGGGCTCAGCGTCAGCCCGTCGGAGTCCCGGGTGACCCAGCCCTGCCGGCGCAGCTCCCGTTCCAGCTCCCGCAGCCGGCGCACGTCGTCGGCGGCGTCGCGGCCCAGCGTCCGGGACACCGCGTCGACGTCCACGTCGTCCAGGGTGGCCCCGGGCTGGTCCTGGTCGAGGGCGTCCAGCAGCTCGTCCAGCTCGGCGATCTCACCGAGCGCGTCGGCCGCCTCGCCGTACCCGAGCGACTGCTCGCCGCGGACCCGCTCGCCCCGATTCCAGTTCAGGTCGGGTCGCAGCGCCCGCAGGTTCGCGTCCAGCGCCGACAGCTCACCGGCCAGCCGGTCGCCGAGGGACTGGCGCATCAGGCCGGCCAGCTCCTCGCGCTGCTGGTCCGACAGGGACCGCATCAGCCGCTCCCCCGCCGCCGCGCGCCGGGCCAGCACGTCGACCAGCTCGTCGACGTCCTTCGGCCGCTCCGGGAAGAACTCGCCGTGCCGGCGCATGAACTCCGCGAACGCGTCGGTGGTGTCCTCCGACCGGGCGTGCCGGGCAAGCAGGTCGTTGAGGTCGCGCATCATCTCGGCGAGCTGCCGTTGGGCGGCCGGGTCGGCTGCGGCCCGCGCCGCGTCCCGCAGCCCGGCGAAGCGCTGTTCCAGCACGTCGCCGCGCAGCCCGTCGAGGATCCGCTGGTACGCCTGCCGGGCCTCGGCGCTGACCCAGGAGTACCCGGAGAGCTCCTGCACGGCGCGGGCCGTGGACCGGGGCAGGTTGTCCAGCACCGCCTCGGCGAACCGGGCCGCCTCGTCGGTGCGCCCGCGCAGCTCGTCCCGCTCGGCGGCGAGGGCCTGGTCGAGCAGCGCCCGGGCCCGGGTCACCGCGCCGTCCAGGTCGCCCCGGCGCAGCGTCTCCCGGCGCAGCCGCCGGGCCCGGGCGGCCAGGTCGTCCAGGCCGCCCCGGCCCTGCAGGCCGCGCCGCAGCAGGTCGCGCAGCGCCTGCCGCAGGCTGCCGCCGGCCAGCACCTCCGCCCCTACCGCGTCCACCGCCGCCCGCACGTCGTACGGCGGGGCGAGCGGGTCCGGCCCGCCGTGCCACTGCCCGTACCGGAACCGGTTGCCGGCCACGGCTCAGCCCCGGCTGCCGTAGACGGTGCGCCCGCTGTCGGTGACGTCCTTGCCGAGCCGGCGCGTCAGGTGCAGCCCTTCCAGGACGAACTCGATGCCTGCCGCCGCCTGCTCCGGCGTCGGCGCGTCGCCCATCCCCAGCCGGTCGAGCGCCTTGGCCAGCCCCGGCACGGTGCCGACCTGGCGCAGCAGCTCGGTCGAGGAGACCAGCTCGCCGGTCTCGACCACCCGGCCGTCGTCCACCAGCGCGGTGAAGCCGGACAGGTCCAGCCCGGCCAGCCGGACCCGGAACGTGTCGTCCGTGGCGGTACGTAGCAGATGTTCCAGGAGCTCGATCTCCCGCCCCTCCTCGCCGCTCTCGAACTCGACCTTGCCGCGCAGTGTCGAGGTCACCGACACGGCGTCGCCGATCCGGGCCACCGGCGCCTCGGACGCCGGATCGGAGCCGGCGGCGAGCAGACCGGTGCGCCGCAGCGCGGCGGCGGCCACCGTCTCGGCGGCGGCGATGGCGAACCGGGCGGAGACGCCGGAGCGCTGGTCGACCGACGGCGACTCGCGGACCGCGCGGGCGAACCGGGCGAGCACCTCCAGCACGTGCTCCGGCACCTCGCCGACCAGGTCGGCCTCCTGCCGGATCAGCGCCAGCTCCAGTTCCAGCTCCAGCGGGTAGTGGGTGTGGACCTCGGCGCCGAACCGGTCCCGGAGCGGGGTGATGATCCGGCCCCGGTTGGTGTAGTCCTCCGGGTTGGCGCTGGCCACCAGGAACAGGTCCAGCGGCAGCCGTAGCTGGTAGCCCCGGATCTGGATGTCCCGCTCCTCCAACACGTTGAGCAGCGCCACCTGGATCCGTTCGGCCAGGTCGGGCAGCTCGTTGATGGCGAAGATGCCCCGGTTGGTGCGGGGCACCAGCCCGAAGTGGATCGTCTCCGGGTCGCCGAGGGTGCGGCCCTGGGCGATCCGGATCGGGTCCACGTCGCCGATCAGGTCGCCGACGCTGGTGTCCGGGGTGGCGAGCTTCTCGCCGTAGCGCAGCGAGCGGTGCAGCCAGCCGACCGGCAGGTCGTCGCCGGCGGACTCGGCCAGGGCGCGGGAGGCGGGGGTGAGGGGGCGCATCGGGTGCTCGTTGAGCACCGAGCCGGCGATGACGGGGGTCCACTCGTCGAGCAGCGCGGCCAGCGAGCGGATCAGCCGGGTCTTGCCCTGGCCGCGCTCGCCGAGCAGCACCATGTCGTGGCCGGCGAGCAGGGCCCGCTCGACCTGGGGCAGCACCGTGTCGTCGTACCCGACGATGCCGGGGAAGCGGTCCTCGCCGGTGCGCATCCGGGCGAGGAGGTTGTCTCGGAGTTCCTGCTTGACCGTGCGGTGTCGGTGCCCGGCGGCCCGCAGCTCGCCCAGGGTGGCAGGCAGGTCGGCGGGCAGGACCGGGAGAACCTGGTTGGGCTCAGTCACCCCACCAACGCTAGCGCGGTACGGCCCGTCGCCCCGTCCCGTCGCCCACACGGGCCTGGGCCCTCACCTTCCCGCCCGGGCGCGAATCAGCTTCGGCACCGCCGCGAGGCCGGTGACCGGGCGAAAGTTGCGGGCGGCGGCGGCCAACGCCGCGTACTCGTCGTCGGCCAGGTCGATCTCGGCGGCGGCGGCGTTGCGCTCCACCTGTTCCACGCTCGACGCACCGGGGATGGCCACCACGTTGGGGTGCCGCAGCAGGTGGGCCAGGGCGATCTGGCTGGGTGTGGCGTCGTGCGCGTCGGCCACCTCGCGCAGCGCGCCGATCAGCGCGGCGCCGCGCTCCAGGTTCTCCGGCAGGAAGTACGGGTTGGCCCGGCGCACCGCCCCGCTCGGCGGGTTCCGCGCGTCGTACCGGCCGGACAGGAAGCCCTGGGCGAGCGGGCTGTACGCGATGACGATCCGGCCGGCCTGCTCCGCGTACGGCAGGAGGTCCTCCTCGGGCCCGCGGTCGACCATGCTGTAGCGGACCTGGTTGCTGAGCACCCGCCGGCCCAACGCGGCCTCGGCGAACCGCCAGCGGCGCAGGCTGTAGTTGCTCACCCCGACCTCGGCGACCAGGCCGACGTCCTGCAACGCCCGCATGCCCCGCATGGTGGTGGTGTCGGCGACCACCGGGTTGGCCTGGTGCACCTGGTACAGGTCGATGGTGCGCACGCCGAGCCGGGCCGCCGAGGCGACCGCCCGCTGCTGCACCACCGGGGCGACCGGCAACAGCGAGAAGATCTTGCTGGCCACCACGACCCTGCCCCGGTCGTCTCCGAGGGCCGCGCCGAGGATTCGCTCGCTGCGGCCGAAGCCGTACACCTCGGCGGTGTCGAACAGGGTGACCCCGAGGTCGAGCGCCCGCCGGACGATCTCCGCCGCTCGGCGCTCGTAGTCGGGCCCGTAGCCCCACTCCTTCGAGCCGAACTGCCAGGTGCCGAGGCCGATCTTGGAGATGGGCTTGGGAATGTCGAGCTGGACGAAGCGCATCCCCCGAAACTACGCGAAAGGTAGGGCACCTTATTAACGCATTCGGTATAGGAAGGGCACCTTCCTAACCCGGGCGGCCCGTCTTGATCCAGACGAGCGCCGCCACGATCGCCAGGCCCCCGGCGGCCCCGAGCAGGATGGGCAACTGGAGCAGCAGGTCCTCCGTCGGACGGCACCGCAGATCAGCACAGTTCCGAAGAGAGCCGCGACGATGACCCGTATTCCGCCGAGGGGCCTTACCGAGACCGCCACAGGTCCTCCAAGCACGTGAGCTCATGTCAATCAGTCTGATCCGTTGCTCCGAGAGTGCCGTTCATGATCCGGTAGCCTGCACGGATGCCGAAGTCGAGTTTCCCCGTTGGCTCGACCCGGCGACAGATACTCGCCACGGCGACCACCGCCACCCTCGCGCTGCTTGCGTCCGCCGGCTGCGCCGAGGACCAGAAAAGGCCGGAAAGCCCGCCCGGGCCGGACCCGGAGCGGCTAATTGCCGGATTGATTGCCGGCCTGTCCGCGGTTGGCCCCCACCGGAACCCGACATCCGAGGAACGCGCCCAGGCCCGCGAAGTGGCCCAGTTGCTACTCACCGGCCGGGATGACCGGGCCGGGCAGGAGGAACTGTTCGGCACGCTCGGCTTCGAGGCCCACCACGGCGACGATCCGGCCACCGGCCGACCGTTCAGCCTGTTCCTGGCCACCGGCTCGGACGACCGAACCTGGGGTGTGGTGCTGGTCGACCGCTCGGCGGCACCCCGGTGGGTGATCGAGGTGCCGCATCCCGGTTTCGACATCAACACTGAGCTGCTGGGGCTGGCGTTGCATCGGCAGGTGCCGGGCAGCGTGTTGCTGATTGCCGGGGCGCATCGGCAGGCCGCGAAGGGCGCGGCCGATGTCGCGCACAACAGCAGGTCGCTGTTTCACGTGCTGGCGATCGAGTTCGCCCGCAACGGCCTGCACCAGATGCAACTGCACGGTTTCGCCGACCGGAACCTCCGTGACGCCCAGGCCGTGGTGTCGACCGGTTCAGCGCCGACCAACCGGCTGGCCCGCCGGATCGCCGACGGCCTGTCCGAGGCCGGCCTGACCACCTGCCGGGCCTGGGCGCAGCGGTGCGGTCAACTGGAGGGGACCCGGAACGCGCAGGGCCTGGCCGCCGCCGATCTGGACACGGCCTACATCCACCTGGAGCTGAGCTGGTCGGTCCGGGGGGATGAGGAAGGCCGCGACCGGGTGGTGAAGGCCCTCGCCGACCGGCTCACCGCGAACTGATCAGAGTCGGCGGGCGGTACGCCAGCGCAAGGCCCAGTAGCCCGTACCATCCAGGGTGGAGTCGCCCCCGAGGTCGCCCATGGTCGGGCCGTTCGCGGTGGTGCGGCTGGAGATGAACCGATGATGACCCCGGTCGTCTACCCCGAGATACATTCCCGAGTGCTCGATGTTGGCGCCCTGCACCGGCCCGGCGTTGAAGAAGAGCAGGTCACCGGGGAGTAGCCGGTCCAGCTCACGGGCCCGCCGGCCGGTGTTCGGCATCAACTGCACGCCTGGCCCGTGCTGGGCCATGGCGAAGGCCCGGCGCGGTAGGCCCGCACCCGGGTTGTTGGTGCCCCGCAACGGGTACTTCATGCGGTAGCCGTAGACCATCCGCAGGAACCCGGAGCAGTCCAGGCTGAGGATGTGCGAGGGGGCCGGTCGCTCGCGTTTGTCGGGGAACGTCCAGGAGACCCCGAGGTAGTCGTAGAAGTCGGAGTTCTCGGCTCGACCGTCCGGATCGAGGTTGGAGAGCGGCCCGAAGGCGGCATTGCCGGAATACTGCTGGCCGTCGCGGTCCTTCTTCGGCTGGCCGAGGTAGGTGTATTCCATCGCCACCGCCAGGACGTCGGGCGAGCGGTCCTTGCGGGCCGCCGCGAGCCACTCGGAGAACCATGCCTCCTTCTCGGCCCCGGCGCGCCACCCCCGGGGCGCGAGCCGTATCCAGAGATTGGTGTTGATCTTCGCCTTGGTGAAGCGTGGTTCCGCGAAGGTGCGCTCCGGCCCGATCAGGTGGGCGGTCCGGGCGCCGTCGGTCATGGTCGCGACGAGTTCCCCGTCGGCGTCCAGGATCTCGGTACGGTCCGGCGCGCTCAGCCGCCGGTGGCTGAACCCACCGGCGTTGCCCGTCATGCTCTGCCCGTCCGCCGAGCCCAGGGTGAGGACGAGCCGGTCGGCCATCGACGGCCGCGCCGCCACGTAGGCGAAGGTACCGCCGCCGACCAGCAGCGTGAACGCGGCCACGGTCAGCAGCGCCGCCCGGCTGCGGGAGTACGTCCGGTAGTTCATGCTGTGTTCTCTCCGGTAGAGGGGCGGGTCAGGTGACCGGTACCAGGCCGGCGACGACACCGCTGAACGCGACACCGTAGGTGATCGCGGTTACCATCATCGTGGCGATCACGGTCGCCTTCGGTGGCTGCCGCACAAGCTGGTACGCGATGAGTCCGGGCGCGACGAAGCCCAGGGTCTGGTGCGCGAACAGCAGTGGCAGGTCCCGTTGGACGATCACGAAGAGCGTCATCTGCAGAAAGACGCTCAGCAGCACGATCGCCGCAAAGAGCCGCTTGCCGTAGAGGATGACGACCCGCTGCATCAGCAGGGTCAGCCCGTAGGTGACCACGGTCATCACCACGATGACTGCGGCCTGCAGCGGGTCCTCGATCAGGGCCAGCGCCATCCACCCCGGCGTGATCATGCCACCGGGGGACAGGTTGGTGGTCAGATAGCACAGCAGGGCGAAAACCAGCCCGATGCCGAGGCATGCGGTGGCGAGTTGAGCGCTGAGCTCTCCTCCGAGGGTCACCGTCGGGTCCTTTCCAGCAGGGCGGTCCTGTCAAATCTGGTCAGACCGGGGTTGGTGGGCATCCGCAGCATCGAGTCGGACCGGCCGTGGTCCTGCGGCGACCAGCTGTCCAGCGCTGCCAGCTCGTGCAGCAGCACCTCACCCTGGCCGTGAATGTTGCCGACGGCCACGATGGACGAGTCGTCACCGGTCGCCGCCATCACCTCGGCGAGCAGGCGTCTCGGCGAGAGCTTGCCGCCCAGGTCGACCACCCGGTCCTGAAGTTCCGCCGGTACGCTGCCCCGGGCGCTGCGGGTCATCTCCCCGATCAGCACGATGCTCTCCGGTTCTACCCGGGCGGTCAGCGCGCCCATCTGGCCGTTGCGTTCCATCCGGTCCGGCCGACAGTTGATCAGCATGGTCAGCGGGCGGCTGATGAGGTGCTGGCTCTCCAGCTGCGCGATGTTCATGTACGTCGACTCGGGATCGTTGGCGGCGAAGATGTTGGCGAACCGGACCCGCTTGCTGTCGTGCAACACCCGGGCCACCGACAGCACGCCCGGGTCGGGGGGTGCCGACCACATCCCGACCAGCGCGCTCTGCCGGTCGACGCCGAGCTGCTCGGCCACGGCCAACGCGATGGCCACGTTCTCCTTGAACGTGATCCAGCCGAAGCCGGCCATCTCCCGGTCGGTCACCGAGTCGGGGTCCACCGCGATGAGCCGGCAGTTGCGCCGGGCGGCCTCCTTTTCGAGGATGGCCAGCCGGTCCTTCTCAGCGGTGATGCAGAGCCCGCCCACCGGCATCGACCGGCACAGCGACCGGGCGACGTCGTTCAGGGTGGGGCCCATCTCGGCGAGGTGGTCCTCGCGTACGTTGCAGAGCACCCCGATGTTCGACCGGATCAGCTTGCTCTGGTTGATCTCCTGAAGCGCCGGCATCACCGCCATACACTCGATGACCAGTGTGTCCGGGTGATAGACGGCGGCCCGCCGGACGATGCCGATCTGCTCGACCACGTTGGCGATGCCGAACTTGCGGTGCACCGGCTCCTCACTGGCGTCCGGGAAGATGAACCGCGCGGCGGTGCCGGTCGTCTTGGCCACCACGACCTGGTTGCCACCGCGCAACGCGCCGGCACAGAGCCGGGTTATCGAGCTCTTGCCCCGGATCCCGTTCACCAACACCCGATGCGGGATGCGGTGCAGGTTGCGATAGTGGTTGCGCTGCTCGAGCACGCCAGCCACCACCAGCGCGAGGCAACACAGACTGTAGACGGTGTACAGGTATGTCACGTCAGCCCTTTCTGGCCCGGCCCGAAGGGGCGGCGTGGCGTCGGATGGGGGGCAGTACGGTCGTGCGGTCCTCCTCGGTGCCCCGCATCCGGATGGCACCGCCGAATCGGGCGGAACCGGTGTGGCGGACCTGGCGGCAGATCTCCAGGCACATGGCCACTGCCCCAATGTCGTCGTGCCGCTGGGGTGGGACCGGCAGGTCGACCGATCCCGCGCTGATCCGCTCGGAGACGGCGGCCAGCCGCTGCAGGGGCCGGACGAAGATGTAGAGCTGCCACACCTGGGTGAGCAGGATGATGCCCACCACCGCACCGGCCAGCAGCAGGGTCCAGCGTCGCTCGACGACTTCCGGCAGGCGCAGCCCGGCGAGGTCCTGCTCGACCACAATGGACCACTCTAGTTGCGCGACCGTGTCCGGATAGTTCAGGCCGGTGGCGGCGATGAGTGCGGGATCCCCGTTCGAGGTGCTGGATCGGCCGACCGTGGCACCGGGTAGCACCTCGACCGCCACCTGCCTGGCCAGTTCACCCTGGAGTGGCTGGTAGGCACGGAATCCCTCGGAGTCGAGGATGGTGCGCAGTTCGGCGTCGACGACCCGGACCCGACCGTCGACGTTGCGGATCAGCCCCAGCAGCGGGTCCGGGTCGAACTCACCGACCAGGGCGAAGCCGTCATCGATCAGCCGGTACGCGTACAGCACCGGCATCCGGGACACCGTGTCGTCGAGAAGTACCCCGGTTTCGCCCGGCACCGGTCCGACGCTCCGCAGCGGCTTCCGGCCGGCGGTGGTCACTATCTTCCCGTCGGGGCCGATCACATAGAGCACCCGGAACCGTCGCGCCTCGTCGAGTTCCCTTTCGAGCAGCCGGGACGTCGCCACCGGATCGGAGGCCCGCACGGACCGGGAGATCCGGGAGACCGTCTGCAGGCCGCCGTCGAGGGCACTGCCGAGCGAGTTGCCAGCCGCCTCGGCGCGGTTCTCCTCGTCCCGTACGAGCTGGGCGGGTATCGACCCGGCGGGTGAGCTGAGGGTGAGCGCCACCGCCGCCACCGGCCAGATGAGGGCGACCACGGTGGCCAGTGACAGCCCCTGCAGGACGCTGGGCAGCCACCGGCGGTCGGGTGGTGGGCTGTCGCCGGAGGCGAGCGCCAGTGCACGGGCGACGCGTTGCGCCTCGGCGACCCGGGCGGACGCCCGGTGGGGCGTGACGACACCGCACGCGTCGGCCTTGGCCTGCGCCAGCAGCGCCCGTACCGGGCGGACCAGGGACATTCGCATGAGCAGGAAGGCCGGCGCGGCCACCGCCAGCAGGGTGAGCCCGAGCAGCAGGCCGCTGATGCCAGAGGTGCCCTCGGCCACGTCTGCGGCGAGGAGCGAGGTGACGACCAGCCCGGCGTTCCGGACCGGGGCGGACGACACCACCAGGTGCCGGTCCGGCCATTCCTGCACGACCACCTCCCGGCTGCGCCGGGAGTCCGACTCGGCCAGCCCCTGGAAGACCACCGGCAGGTGGACCGGGTCGACGGCGTTCGCGCCCTGCATCAGGCTGCTCCGGCCGTCCGGGGTGATGATGAAGATGCCGTGTCCGGCGTCCGGGTTCAGCCGCAGGTTCCGCAGGGTGAGCGGCTGCATCGCGAGCAGGGTCCGGGTGTCGTCGAGAATGACGCCGCGTACCAGGGCGGGACCGTCCGGGGTGGTGACTGTGATCGTGTCGTTGGCGGGCAGCACCGGCGGCAAGAGCTCGTACGGCAGCGCGGCGCCCCTGGCCGTGACCGGTTTCCGGGATGCGGTCTCCACAATGGCGGCGCCACTCCAGACCGCCCCGTCGGCGACCACCCGAGCCGGAAGCGCGGCGTCGTCCGCGTCCGCCCGTCCGGCTACCGTCCGGTCGAGTTCCTCGACCGCGGCACCGGTGTTCGACCGGAGGTTGCCGGCAATCTTCGACACGACGTCGAGCTGCGAGTCGACCACCGCCGGGGGCACGCCCCGCTGGGCGTTCACGGTGAAACCGAGCACCGCCGCCGCCACCACGAACATCGTCGCCCAGAGGTAGACCAGCGATGGCGCACTGGTGCCGGCGGGAAACGCCGCAGCCGGCAACTGCTGGTCGAGCGCGCGGCGCCGCCAGACCAACAGCTGATCCTGCTGGACCGGTCTGGCGCCGGGGCTCTGGTGCGCAAGCTGCGCCAATCTGCCTGACACGAACCGATTACCTTCCCCCGTGATCGGCCCACCGAAGCCGGAGCTCCGTCGGCTGCCCAACCGGCAGACACCCCGAACCAGGACGAATGCTAGCAATATTCGGATTAGCGAAAAGGTTCGCGATGCGGGCGTGATGGGCGTGATAGGCAGGCCCGGCCCGTCGACCCGGTACCGGCGGGACCGCTCAATCGCGCAGGGGCGTACCGCGTACCACCAGGCCGGCCTCGTCGGCGGCCCTGGTCAGGAGGCTGCCCTGGATCCGCTCCACGGCCGCCTCGTAGATCCGGCGCCGGCCGGGTGAGAGCGCCGGATCGGCCAGCGACTGTTCGAGATCAACCAAACGGATATCCGGGTTGAGATCGACGAAGGTCGGGATCGCCTCTATGGCTATCACCTTCCACCGTTTCGTCGAGTCGGTCGGGCCGAAGGTCACCCTGATCATGGCGCCATCCCGGTTCACGTTCACCGGCTCAGCGTGGCGGGCGATCTGATTGCCCATCCCGTACACGATCCACTTGCCGCCGATCTTCTCCACCGGCTGCACGACGTGGGCGTGGTGACCGAAGACCACGTCGACGTTCCTGACCTCCGCCACCTTGCGGGCCCAGGTCTGCTGGTCGACGTCGGGCTCGTGCTCGTACTCCGTACCCCAGTGCAGGCTGACCGCGACGATCTCGGCACCTGCCTCCCGAGCGTTGTCGGCGTCGCGCTCGATCTTCGCTACGTCGATCAGGTTTGCCACCCAGTTCTGACCGGATGGTCGGCGCAGCCCGTTGAAGCTCTTGGTGTAGCTCAGGTGCGCGACCCGGGCGCCCTCGACCTGGTAGATCTGCGGACGCCGGGCGTCGCTGGCGGTCCGGTACGTGCCGGTGTGCCCCAGCTTCGCGCGGTCCAACGCGTCCAGGGTCCGCTTCACCCCGGCATAACCCTGGTCGATGCTGTGGTTTGAGGCGGTCGAGCAACCGTCGAATCCGGTCTCCTTGATTCCCCGCACCACCTCCTGCGGCACGCTGAACTTCGGGAATCCGATGTACGGCCCGCCGGACGGGGCGAGCGGCGTCTCCAGGTGACACAGGGCAAGATCGGACGCGGTGACGGCGGGCCGCGCGCCGGCGAGCATCGGGGCGAAGTTCATCTCGCCTCGACCGTCCCGCCGGGCCTGTTGCCACAGCTCCGGATGCACGAGGATGTCACCGGCCGCGAGGACGGACACCGACCGGCCCGATACGGCCACCGGCTTACCGAGCGGCCGGGGTTCGTCGGGTTGTGGGGGCGAAGCGGCCGACCACGGGCCCAGAAGGTAGATCGCCCCGGCCGCGACCACAACGGCCGTGGCGCAGCTGAGTACCGCGCGGAGCGGACCCGGGAGCCGCCGGAGTGAGAGGGGATTGCTCGGCACCGCGCCAGGCTAGTACGGCCGTCTGCGGACGTCTGTCCCCTTTAGAGTGACATGAGCCGCACTTGCAAGAGGCGATCGCGGGATGGTGTTCCCGGACGACGATCAGGGCCGGCGGGTACGACCGCGTCGCGGAACTGATGGGCCGCCAGCACGGCGGCCGTCGCGCGCTGGGCCCGGCGATAGGATCGGTGGTTGTGACCCACCGAGCCGCCCACGAGCGCTACCAGACGATGACCTACCGGCGCGCCGGGCGCAGCGGGCTGCGGCTGCCCGCCGTCTCGCTCGGGCTGTGGCACAACTTCGGGCCCGACCGGCCGTTCGAGCGGCAGCGGGACATCGTCCGCCGCGCCTTCGACCTCGGCGTCACCCACTTCGACCTGGCCAACAACTACGGTCCCCCGCCCGGGGCGGCGGAGGAGACCTTCGGCCGGCTCCTCGCCACCGACCTCAGGGCGTACCGGGACGAACTGGTCGTCTCCAGCAAGGCCGGATACCTGATGTGGCCCGGCCCGTACGGCGAGTGGGGCTCCCGTAAGAACCTGATCTCCTCGCTGGACCAGTCGCTGCGCCGCCTCGGCCTGGACTACGTCGACGTCTTCTACTCCCACCGGTTCGACCCGGACACCCCGCTGGAGGAGACGATGGGCGCGCTCGACGCGATCGTCCGCTCCGGCAAGGCCCTCTACGTCGGCGTCTCCAACTACGACTCGGAGCAGACCGAGCGGGCCGCCGCGATCCTGCGCGACCTCGGCACGCCGCTGCTGATCAACCAGCCGTCGTACTCGATGCTCAACCGCTGGACGGAGGACGACGGGCTGCTGGACACGCTGGAGCGGGTCGGGGCGGGCTGCATCGCGTACAGCCCGCTCGCCCAGGGCCTGCTCACCGACCGCTACCTGGGCGGCATCCCGGCCGACTCCCGGGTGCGCACCAGCGTCTTCCTCAACGAGGGCGACCTCGACGAGAAGAAGATGGCCACCGTACGGGCGCTCGGCGCGATCGCCGAGCGACGCGGCCAGTCGCTGGCCCAGCTCGCGCTCGCCTGGGCGCTGCGCGACCCCCAGATGACCAGCCTGATCATCGGCGCGAGCAGCGTGGAGCAGTTGGAGACGAACGTCTCGGCGCTGGACAACCTGGACTTCACCGCCGATGAGCTGGCCGAGATCGACGGCCACCTCGCCTGACTGGAAGCGTGGCGGGACCTGGAGCAGCGGTGAGCTGGTAGTCGTCACGACCGTCGGATCACGTGGGCAGGCAGTGTCACTGAAAGTAGGCACTCGTGGCGAGAAGTCTCGACATCACCCTTCCTGGGCATCCGTACCGGCTGACCGGCGCAGGTCGTCGGTCAGCTCGGCCGCTACCCGCTCCGGCTCCGCCAGACAACGCCAGGCCGGTACGCGACGGACGGGGGTGCGGCCAGCGGTGATGTCGAGCTGGGCGAGCACCTTACGCAGTCCTCGGCCGTCGGAATCCCCCGCCGGATCGTCGACGACGACGGCCAGTTCGACATCCGCGTGGCACACAAGAAGGTCGATGGTCCGCCCGGCGACGGGTACGTCGCGCCGCACGGCGAGGCCGGCTTCCCCAAGGGCGCGGTGCAGCCGGTCGGTAGCCACCACCGAGGCATCCGGCACTCTGTCGGCGGCCTCGCGGCCGAGGGCCAGAGCGGTGAGCAGTCCACGTTGCCCCGACCACCACGAACGGTCGCCGACCACGACGAGTTGGGACCGGGCCCGGGTGATGGCGACATTCCACAGGTTGGTCTGGTGCACGAGCCAGCCTCGGGTGCGGTCCGGGATGCCGTGCGCACCGACCGGCGAGACGACCATGATGTCCCGTTCGCTGCCCTGGAACTTGTGGATGGTCGCGCAGAGCAGGTTGTCGGTGAGGCCGGCGTCGCGCAGGGCTGCGGCCAGGCGACGCTGGTGCGCGGCGAGCGGCGTGACCACCCCGATCGAGGCATCGGGGTACGCCGCCCGCAGGTGCGCCACCTCGGCGACGACCTGATCGATCTCCACCTGGTTACGCCCGGAACCGGTCGCCCCGGGGCTGAACCTTCCGGGTACGTCGCGCCAGCGCACCGCCGGATCGGCCGGAGCAGCCAGCCGGGCCGGGTCGGTCAGCACGGTGAGCCGTCCCTGGTAGACCTCCCGGTTCGGCACCTCGACGATGTCCGGGTGGCACCGGTAGTGCTCGTCGAGGAGGTGCGTCGCGCCCGCTGCGGCAGCGAACGCGTCGTACGCGGAGTGGCCCGTGTAGGTGAGCCGGCGGGTGGTCAGCCAGGTGGTACTCACATCGGCCCGGGCTCGCTCGGTGACGTCGTCGGTCTCGGGCAGGTCCACGACGGGCGCGAGCTGACGCGGATCACCGATGATCAGTGCCCGCTTGGCGCGGTAGAGCATGGGCAGGATCGCGGGAATGGTGCACTGCGCCGCCTCGTCGATCACCACAAGGTCGTACAAGGCGGGGCTTCTGCGCAACCGCCGGGCGGAGAGCGCGGTCACCGCCCAGCCCGGCAGCACCCGCAGCAGCTCGGGGAAGTAGGCCCAGCTGTCCGACTGCGGCTTGGCCATCTCGTCGGCCCGGTCCTGCAACAGGCGCGCTCCCGCAGCCACCCGGCGGGCGATCTGCGCCCGCAGCAGCTCGATGCTGCGGGCGGGCCTGTCGGTGCCGACCAGGTCGACGAGTTCCCGCCAGGAAGCCTCGGCGTCGGGCAGCTCGGCGAGACGCTGCCGGCGTTCGCGCCAGCGCAGCTCGATCACGGCCCGCTCGGCGAGCGCCTCGACGGCGTCCCGGTCGACGACCCGGTACGCCCGCAGCCGCCACCGGTACCACCACCCGAACCACCTGCTGGCGAGCGCTCGATCGGTCCGTTGGACGAGCTGCTTGAGGGCTTTGTCGTCGTCCGGCAGCGTGGCCACCCCGGCGCCCGGGTCGGAGTCACGCTCGACGGCCAGCTCGGCGAGGTCGCGTTCGAGCAGACGCAGCTCGTCGAGCCTCCCACGGAGGCGGGCCGCCTCTTCGGCCAGCATTCGCAGCTCGTGCAGCGGCGTACGGTCGTCCGGCTCGGTGCGGTGCTCCGCCGGCGGATAGGCCGCGAGGATGTCGGCGAGGTGTTTCGGTTCCTGCAGACGGTGTTCCTTGTTGCCGGTACGCACCAGCAGGCCCGGACCGATCAAATCGGTGACCCGGCCGAGCACCGAGTCGACGGCCTGATTGCTGGTGGAACCGATGAGCACGCTCTGGCCGGCGGCGGTGGCGGTGGCCAGCAGGGCGGTGACCAGTTGACTCTTGCCGGTGCCCGGCGGCCCCTGGGCGACGGTCAACGGCTGCGACATCGCCGCCTGGATGATCTCTTCCTGTGCCTCGTTCGTGGCGCTCATCGCCACCGTCACGACCGGCTTCGGCGGCACCTCGTCGGGGCGGAGCGCCAGCGCGCCCAGGGCGGTCCGCTCGATGAGCTTCGGATTCTTGACCATGCCCCGCAGATCGTCGACGAGCTGCCGCTGCGGCGACTCGGTGGCGTCGACGGTGTAGAGGATGGCCGCGTTCTGCACCCGGCTCACCGGTCCCGGCCGGATGGTGCCGGCGAGCGTCGCCGGGTCGAGCTCGACCACCGGGGCCAGCCCGAACGTCTTCATGAGCACATCGGCGGTGGCGACCAGGGCGGCGGGATCCCCCGGTACGAAGGCCTGCTCGACGCGTTGCCGCAGTTCGTCGGCTTCCACCTCGGAGAGCTGGAACAGGTCGACGAGGGCTGAACTGGGGCGGGGCGGAAAGGAGGCGTGCAGGACGTCGTCCGCGCCGACGGTGACATCGCAGACCAGGAGTGGGGCGAGCCGTGGAGGTCTGCCCCGGCCGGGCCGGATGGCGACGACCGGATAGCCGTACTGCACCTCCCTGCCGTCGGCACGGGCCCGCGCGGCGAGTGTGGCGGCCGTACCGCCCAGCCGGACGGGCGTGTCCGCGGTGAGGACGGCCTCGGACCCGGGCGGAGCCGCGACGTACGTGCCGGTTGCCTGGGGATCGATGAGGGACTGCAGCACGGTCGACCGCTGCATGCAGTTGACGTAGTAGGTCACCAGGCGGCGCCACTGGTCCGCGTCGAACGGCGCCTCGTCCGCCGGAGTGGCCGGGGCGGCTGCCACCTGCTTCGCGGCGGCGGCGGATCCGGGCACGGTCGCCAGCCGGATCGGTTCGGTGACTCCCTCACTCGACTCGACCGGGTTGTGCTGACGACGCCGGGCCATCTCGGTCAGGGCGTACCGGGAGAGGTCGTTGGTGGTGATCCAGCCGTCGTCCGCCGTCCCCTCGGCCGCGCCCCGCAGGCCGGTGAGGAGCACCTCGGTGAAGATCGACGGCTGGTCCGGTCCCTGCGCCTTCGACGCCTTCAGGTGGGTGCTTGAGGTCAGGATGAAGGTGCCGCGCTCACGCTTGGCGCGGCGCGGCTCCTCGCGCACGCCGCCACGGAAACGGTGCCGGGCCGTGAACGCGCCGGAGAAGCAGCAGTCGAGAAGGACGACCTTCTGGCTGGCCTTGGTGTGGTTGAGCAGATGACGCAGGGTGCCGTCGGTGTCGAACGCGGTCGCGTGCAACTGCCCGCAGACCGTGTCGGTCGCGGCCAGGAACAGCGACTGCCCGTCGCCGTGCAGCACGCCGTGGCCGGAGTAGTAGAGCAGCGCCAGGTCGCCGTTGCGCCGCGCGCCGTAGAACTCCTCGACGACCTGACGCAGGTGCGCGGCCGGCAGGTCCAGTTCGGCGCGTACGGTGTCGAACTCGCCGGCCCCGTCCAGCAGCGCCTTGAGCTGCGCCACGTCCTGTCGTACCGAGGGAAGGTGCGCAAGCTCGCGGTCGACGTGGCAGGCGGCCGTACCGAGCAGCAGGGCGTGCCGACCCATCAGCGGCGGGACCGTTCGAGCTCGGCCTGCATCGTCCTGATCAGCTCGTCGGTCTGGCCGTGGGTGGGCCGGTCGATGGTCAACTCGACGTCACCGACCCGCAGGTGCACCCGGCGGCCGGTGTGACGTTGCAGGAATGCCAGGACCACGTCGACCAGGGCCTGCACGTAGCCGGGGTCGACGCCCGCCAGCACGGTCACCACGCCGAGCGCCAGCTCGCCGACGCCCTTGGCGGCCGGGTCGGTGGTGGGCCGCTCGACGCGCTCCACCTCGCCGGCCTCGCCGAGGTCGTCCGCCAGCTCCTCGGTCAGCTCGTTGAGGACGAACTCGTCGTCGTCGGCGAGCGGCGTGAATTCGATCCGGATGCGGACGTCAGACACCCAACCTCCTCGGTGTGCGGTGCTGACGAGGCTACGGAGGCGGCGATGCGTGCGGTTATGTCTGTCGGCTTTCCGATCAACGGTCCACTGGTGACTGACTGGTCGGCTCAAACACCGACCCTGGCCGTCTCGGATGGGGCAATGGCGCACTCCGACGGGTTGGTCCGACCTGGCTGTTCTCCACACGACCGGCGGTGCCGGTGTACTGCCGCTGCAGGGCCCCGGCAAAGTCGTGGGGTCTCCGGCTGGCAGGCCCCTTGGAATGCGCGCGCGCTGCCGACACCATCGGCCCCTACCGGGTCGGCGTGCCCTGCGTTGGTCCCTTTGGAGCTGCCCCGTTTGTGCTACCGGTGGAGTGGGAGCGTGGACGGGGCAGCTCCAAAGGGGCTGAAGGGCAGGTCCCCGACCGGGTGGGGGGCATTCGTCAGGCCGCCGCCCGACTGCCCGGTGTCCGGGGCGGCGTGGCGACGACCTCCCGGGGCAGGTACGGGAAGAGGAGACATAGCTGAGGGCCGGTGAGACCGAGGCCCTGGCCAGGATCTCGGGTCATCCGCAAGGAGCGGAACGGGACTCCCGGAGGGCGGATGAACGTCGGGCGGGATCGGACACTCCGCGACTGTGCCTGGACCACTACCAGGTCCGCGGCTGGACAGGCTGGCACCGGTTCATCACCCTGGCCTGGCGCTTTCACCAGAGCACATCCTGCACTGGTCGGTCTGGCGACGAACATCCCAAGCCCGAGCCCGACAATCCCACTACCAGCGCAGACAGGCGAAGTGACGTTGGAGTGCTAACTGGCCGATTCGGCCTTGAGCCCGGTCAGGAAGGTGGCCCAGGAGCTGCCGTCGAAGGCGAGCGCCGGGCCGCTGCGGTCCTTGGTGTCGCGGACGCCCACCGCGCCACCGACGAACCGCACCTCGACGCAGGCCGCGTTGTTGGCGCTGCGGGAGGACTTGAACCAGCCACGATCGGGGGTGAGGCGAGGGGTCATCACGTCATCTCCTTGGCGATCCGCCGGATCAGCGCCAGCGACTCCGCCGAGCTTAACGCCCGCTCCCGCGCCTCGGCGAAGGTCACGGCGTAGTCCGCGACCCGGCTGGACTGGTCAATGATGTCGCTGGAGGTGAGCACCTCCTGCCAGACGAGCTCGGGCAGCCGGGGCGACGGGAACGACAGGATCTGGAACGGGCTGCCGAGCGCAGGGTGTGCACCGGCGGCGAACGGCATCACCCGGATCTCGATCTCACCTGGGCGCTCGGTCAGCAGCCGGTCGAGGTGGTCGAGCTGGGCGCGCATCACCTTCGGGCCGCCCACCTGCTGCCGCAGCGCGCCCTCGGCGATCACGGTGGTCAGGCGCAGTGGGTGGTCACCGTCCAGCCGCCGCTGCCGTGCCATCCGTGCGGCGACGCGCCGGTCCATCTCCGTCAGCCGGACGTAGGTGTTGCCGCCCCGGATGACCGCGCGGGCGTACTCCTCGGTCTGCAACAGCCCGTCCACCAGTTCGTTGTGGTAGCTGCGGACGTGCTCTGCGCCCGCCTCGTAGCCGAGGAAGCGGAGGAAGTCGGCGGGGAAGAGCTGCGAGTACTGGTGCCACCAGGCCCGCTGCATGGCACCGACCCGCAGCTCCTCCAGCTCGGTGGCGTCGGACGGGTCGAGCTCGTAGATCTTGACAAGCTGGGCCAGCCGGTCGGCGGGCACCTTGACCCGGCCGGCCTCCACCCCGGAGATGTACGCCTGCGTGATGCCGCTGGCGCGGCCCGCCGCGACCGCCGTCATCCCCACATCCTCGCGGCGCTCACGCAGCCGCATCCCGAGCTCCCACGCCTGGACCGTCGGGGACGCGGGCGGAGGCGTTGACTTACGACGTGTCCTTGAGGGGTTCGATGCCATCTCAACTCCATTCGTTCGTTGGCGCTTCCATGTGGGTGACCATAGTCGACGGACACGCCAGCAGCCACCCTCTTGATATAAGCAAGTTGGTCAGCGATGCTGCTTCGGGAAGTCCTTCCGAGCAGCAGGAGGCGACATGTTCAACGAGGTCAGGTGGATCAGCCGGGAGCCGGAGGTGCGGCACGCGTTCTCGCTCTCCCGGATCGTCGATGCCGGCACCGCAGACGAGTGGTACGACCTGCTCGGGGTCCTCCGGGTGCCGGTCGACCGGCGGGCACCCGACAAGCTGCGCGACCAGCTACGGCCGTGGGCGCTGGCCACCCTGACTGCCGGCGGGTACGGCTTCGGCCGCTACTACGCGAGCTACTCCACGCTGGACGAGGACGACGAGCCGGACAAGGCCATCTCGGACGAGGACATCAACTGGTCCGGCAGCACCGTCCTGGTCCCCGTCGAACAGCCGACCGGGCCCTGATCCGGCGGGCCCCGATCAGCGGCAGGGCCGTCGATTGAGTCGAGGCGGGCAAGCCTCACGGGCCACAGCTCCCGACCGGCCGGGCCGGACCCCGCTCACTTGAAGGCGGCGTGGCCGGTCAGCACCTGTCCGATGATCAGCTGGTGCACCTCGGAGGTGCCCTCGTAGGTGAGCACGGATTCGAGGTTGGCCGAGTGCCGGATGACCGGGTAGTCGAGGGTGATCCCGGCCGCGCCGAGGATCGACCGGCACTCGCGGGCGATGGCGATGGCCTCCCGCACGCTGTTGAGCTTGCCCAGGCTGACCTGCCGGTGGTCGAGCGTGCCGGCGTCCTTCATCGCGCCGATCTGCAACGCCAGCAGCATCCCCTTGCCCAGTTCCAGCCCCATGTCGGCGAACTTGAGCTGGGTGGCCTGGTACGCGGCGAGCGGCTTGTCGAAGATCAGGCGGCTGCGGGCGTACGCGATCGTCGTGTCCAGGCAGTCGTGGGCCGCGCCCAGCGCCCCGAAGACGATGCCGAAGCGGGCCTCGTTGAGACACGACAGCGGCCCGGACAGGCCGGCGGCCTCCGGCAGCATCGCGTCGGCGGGCAGCCGCACGTCGTCGAGGACGAGTTCCGATGTCACCGAGGCGCGCAGGGAGAGCTTGCGGGTGATCTCCGGGGCGGTGAAGCCGGGGGTGCCGGCGGGGACGAGGAAGCCGCGGACGCCCTCGTCGGTGCGGGCCCACACCACGGCGACATCCGCGACGGAGCCGTTGGTGATCCACATCTTGGTACCGTCGAGCACCCAGTCGGCCCCGTCGCGGCGGGCCCTGGTCCGCATGCCGGCCGGGTCGGAGCCGAAGTCCGGTTCCGTCAGGCCGAAGCAGCCGATCGCCTCGCCGGCGGCCATCCGGGGCAGCCACTGCTGCTTCTGCTCCTCGGAGCCGAACCGCCAGATGGCGTACATGGCGAGCGATCCCTGCACCGAGACGAGGGAGCGCAGCCCCGAGTCGCCCGCCTCCAGCTCGAAGCAGGCCAGCCCGTACGCGACGGCGGAGGTGCCGGCGCAGCCGTAGCCCTCCAGGTGCATGCCGAGCACGCCGAGTTCGCCGAGTTCGCGGGCCAGGTCCCGGACGGGCAGGCTGCCGTCCTCGTACCAGGTGGCGATCTCCGGGCGGATCCGCCGGTCGACGAAGCCACGTACGGCGGCCTGGAGGGCCCGGGTGTCGTCGTCGATCAGCGCGTCGACGCCGAAGTACGCGAGCGTGGGAGCGGGGGTGGACAGGGTCACGATTCGTTTCCTCCCGGGGATACTGCCAGCTGCACGATCACGCTACGCGCGACGGCGACGGCCAGCGCGTCCAGCGCGGGCAACACGGTCACTCGATGCGACCGGCCCGACCCAGCAGGTA
Organism: Micromonospora sp. CA-111912; assembly: GCF_050948415.1. Lineage (NCBI taxonomy): Bacteria > Bacillati > Actinomycetota > Actinomycetes > Micromonosporales > Micromonosporaceae > Micromonospora > Micromonospora sp. CA-111912. The sequence continues at coordinate 1,276,031 of NZ_CP192007.1, read as the reverse complement.
CCGCTGTTCGACCTGGTTCCGCGTCAGGGCCGCCGCCTCGCGGTACCTCGTCGCCGCGCCGGCTGCGTCGCCGGTCATCTCCAGCAGGTGGGCGCGGACGGCGCGTTCCCGTTGCCGGGTCAGCGGTTCCTCGTCCAGGTGGTAGCTCCGGTTGAGGTCGTCGAGCAGCGCCAACCCACGGGCCGGCCCGTACGCGTGGGCGACCGCGACCACCCGGCTCAGCCGTACCGGCGCGGTCGGGCTGAGTTGTTCCAGTCCGAGGTACAGCGCCGCGATCTGTGGCCAGTCCGTCCGGTCCGGTGACGCTGCCGCGGCGTGCACGGCCGCGATCGCCGCCTGCAACTGGTACGTGCCGACCTCGCGCCGCCGCCAGACGCTGTCGATCAGCCCGGTGCCCTCACGGATCAGCTCGGGATTCCACAGTGTCCGGTCCTGCTCGTCGAGCGGCAACAGCTCGTCGCCCCGCGTACGGGCAGCCCGCCGCGACTCGGTGAGCAGCATCAGCGCGAGCAGCCCGGTCGCCTCGGCGTCGTCCGGCAGGGAGTCGCGGAGCATGCGGGTCAGCCGGATCGCCTCGCGGGTCAGGTCGACGCGGGCGAGCGCGTCGCCGGTGGAGGCCGTGTAGCCCTCGTTGAAGATCAGGTACAGCACCTGCATGACGGCGTTCACCCGGCTGTCCCGGTCGGCGTCGGTCGGCGGGGTGAACCGGGCACCGGCGCGGGCCAGCTGCTGCTTGGCGCGGCTGATCCGGGCGCCCATGGTGTTCTCGGCCGTTCCGTAGGCGTGCGCGATCTCCTCAGTCGTCAGGCCGCCGACCGCGCGCAGGGTGAGCGCCACCTGGGAGGTGGCGCTCAGCGCGGGATGGCAGCACAGCAGCAGTAGCGTGAGACTGTCGTCGGTCTCCAGCGGCGGGTGCGCCCGCCGGGCCGGATCCCGCATCGCCAGCTCGGTCATGCCGACGTGCTGCTCGCGACGGCGTCGGGCCTGGTCGGCGCGGAGCAGGTCGACCATCCGGCGGTACCCGATCCTGATCAGCCAGCTCCGCGGGTGCTCCGGCACACCGTCGGTCGGCCACGCCCGGCTCGCGACGAGCAACGCCTCCTGCACCGCGTCCTCGGCGATGTCGAATCGGCCGAAGCGCCGCACCAACGCGCCGAGCACCTGCGGCGCCTCGACGCGCAGCAGGTGCTCGACCTCCGACGTCACGCGAATTGGGCCGCTCGACGGCCCGCGACGCCGCGGAGGCCGTTCACGCGGCGAAGTCCTCGCCCATGATCGGCCGGATCTCCATCGGTTCGCCCAGCACCTCGACCATCCGCGAGACGATCTCGACGGCGCGCTCCTGGCTGGCCGCGTCGATCACCGCGAAACTGGCCAGGACCTCCTTGAGCTCGACGAACGGGCCGTCGGTCGCCACCGGCCCGGTCGGGGTCCTGCGGACCGTGGTGCTGACGGCCGGGTGCCCGAGACCCTCACTGCTGACGAACTCGCCGGTCTCGATCAGCTCCTGTTCGAACCGCTGGTACGCGGCGAACGCGGCCAGCGCCTCCTCGGACGGCGTGTCGGCGGTCGCGGCGTTCCACGCGGCGGCCGGCGTGTAGCTGAGCAGCAGATACTTCATGGTCATCCTCGTGTTCGCGGGCCTCGGATCACGCTACGCCGAAGGAGCAGACGCTCGGACGAGCGGCCGACGGCGGGAACGGTGGTCATGGCTTCCTCCTGGGTCAGTGTTCGCCGCTACCTCGTGGCCGCACCGGGCACTTTGACGCGCAGGGGATGTGACGCGGGCCACAGCAGGTCGACGTCGTGAGATGTCAAAGCCGGGGTGCCGCCTCCGAGGTACCGGCAAGCAACCACCGAGGAGGACACGATGTCTGAGAACACCCAGCCGAGCGCCGAACTGACCCCCCTGGACCGCCTGGTCGGCACCTGGACGGTGACCGGCGGCGCCGAGGGAACCGTGCGGTACGAGTGGATGACCGGCGGCTTCTTCCTGCTCCAGCACGTGGAGCTGACCCAGTTCGGCCAGCCGGTCACCGGCCTGGAGGTCATCGGCCACCTGCACCCGTTCGGCGAGCCGATCGGCGCGGACGTGGTGTCGCGGTTCTACGACAGTGCCGGCAACACCCTCGACTACGTCTACGAACTCGTCGGCGACAAGCTCATCATCTGGGGCGGCGCGAAGGGCAGCCCGGCCTACTACGAGGGCACGTTCAGCGCCGACGACACCACGGTCACCGGCGAGTGGATCTACCCAGGTGGGGGCGGATACGCGTCCACGATGACCCGGCGCTGAGCTCGGACAGCCACCGAACCTGAGCGGTTTCCCGCTCAACCCCGGACGCCGCCGATTGCGTCTCACTCTGCATCCGCACGTGAACGCGAGGCGGACGCGACCTGGAGGTGGCGTGAGTCGGCACGAGGACGACGAACAGTTCCGGCTGTTCGTACAACGACAGTGGGGGCCGTTGCTCCGAACGGCCTACCTGCTGACCGGCGACCGGGGGGCAGCCGAGGACCTGGCGCAGTCGGCGTTGGAGAAGACCCATCGGCGCTGGGGGCGGGTGCTGCGCAGGGACGCGCCCGAGGTGTACGTACGCCGGGCGATGGTCAACACGGCGATCTCCTGGCGGCGTCGGCGGCGACCGCTGGAGGTGCCGCTGCTGACCTCCGACAGCGCGCCGACGCCGGACGCGTACGCGCAGGTGGAGGAGCGGCAACTGCTCCTCACCGCGCTGCGGCGGTTGCCGCCCAGGACCCAGGCGGTTCTGGTGCTGCGCTACTTCGAGGACCTCAGCGAGGCGGACGCCGCCAAGGTTCTCGGCTGTTCCATCGGCTCGGTGAAGAGCCAGGCGTCGCGCGGGTTGGCCCGGCTGCGGGTCGAGTTCGCCCCACCCGCCCCGCAGTCCCCGGTACGGCTCGAGGAGGAACTGGCATGATCGAGAGCTTCGCGAATTCGACGCTCAATCCTGCGCTGTGCCAGGCCGCGCACGGCGTCGACGTACCTGAGGACCCGTGGCCGGGGTTCGCCAGGCGCGAGCGACGGCACCGGCGGACGCGGCTGATCCGGGCGGCGGTGGCCGCCGCAGTCGTATCCGCGGTCGTCGGGGTCCAGGCCAACGTGGTGCCCCTGCCCGGGTGGGTGCCGGGCATCGCGGTGGCCGCCGCCCCGGCAGCGCTGCTCGACGCGCCGCCCCGGGGCGCGCTGGCCGCCGATCAGGCCTGGCTGGACACGCTGCGGGCACGGATCAGCACCGATTCGCGGCTGAGCACCGACAACCCGTTGGGTGGCTGGAACTCGGACGGCATGTGGAAGGTCGGCGATCGCGACCGGATTCGTCTGCTCTACGGCAGTGACCAGCCCGGCCAGCGGGTCGCGCTGGTCACGGTGCCGCGGCGGTTCGGCCTGCTGACCAAGGAGGCGCTGGTCTGGTACGTGGGTCCGGCCGGGGCCAGTGCCCAACAGATGCGCTACGCCGGCCACAGCGGGGATACCCACGACCCGGTGATGACCCTGATGCAGGACGGTCCCGACGGGCGCGGATTCGCGGTCGTCGTCGGGCCGGCCGAATCCACCGTGAAGATCAGTGGCGCCCCTCGGTACACGCCGAGGGGAACCCTGGAGTACCAGGACCTCGCCAGGGCGGACGGCAGCGGGGTCGGGATCGCCGTCCTGCCCCCCGCGCCGCTTCGGAGCGAACCCCTCATCCGGGTCACCCGTGGCGACCACGTGTTCTTCCAGGGCGGCCTGGGTGGCGGCCCGTACGCCGGGATCGGCTCGACCGGGCCGGGGATGGACGTCCTGCTCGCCGCCGCCCGACAGGGCGCCCGAGGTACGCCACTGGACGACGCCAACCTGCGCAACTTGGCCGATTGGGCACTTCAAGACAGTCGCCTCCTGTCTGCCGGGACGACGGTACGGGTGCGCTGGTCGGGCAGCGAGCACGGCCAGACCGCCGCGCTACTCACCGTGCAGCCCGCCGGCGGCGGGGTGATCGCGTACGCCATGCACGGCGACGACCGAACCGGCTGGTCGATCGACCTGCGGCTGCTGCTGCCGGCCGAGGGTGCCGACCGGCGACCGATCGGCTGGCGGATCCGGGCCGACAACGGCACCCGCACGCCGACGGACCAGGTGCGGGTGATCGCCCCGCCGGACGCGGCCCGCGTCACGGTCGCGGTCGGCGGCGCGCCTCCGGCCACGGTCGCCCTCGACGCGTCGAACGCCGGCACCACCCGGATACCGCCGGACCAGCCGGCCACCCTCACCGCGTACTCCAGGGACGGCAGCGTTCTCGGAACCACTCCGTTGCCGCCGGTCGAGGCCGACATGTCGGGCCTGCCGGGCGACAGCCCGGCTACCCGGGTGGCCCCCTGACGAACCGAAAGCGGGGCCGAGTCGTCCGAAGACGACTCGGCCCCGCCGAGCAGGTTCAGGGCCGTCGTGCCGGGCGGATCCGAGGCGTCCGGCCTTTGACAACAGCGCCCCCACCGCTGCGACGATTGCTGCCTGGCGACATCGAGGAGGAGCGCACGATGGCAGTCGAGATCGTCTACGAGACCCACTCGATCACCACGGACAACGAAACCGGCTTCGCTACCGGTTGGCTGCCCGGACAACTGTCGGAGACGGGCCGAAAACTGGCTCACGATCTTGGGCAGCGCCGCAGCGGGGACGGCCTTACCGCCGTGTTCACCTCGGACCTGGCTCGCGCAGTCGAGACGGCCGAGATCGCCTTCACAGAAACCGGGATCCCCATTCGCCAAGACCCACGACTGCGTGAGTGCAACTACGGGACGTTCAACGGGATGCCGGTCGGCGAGCTCGCACGCATCAGGTCTCAGCACATCCACGAGCCGTTCCCGGAAGGGCAGAGCTACCAGGACGTGGTCGACCAGACACGCGACTTCCTCACCGAAGTCGCCCGCGATTGGGACGGCAAGAAGATCCTGCTCATCGCCCACTCCGCCAACCGATGGGCTCTGGCGAATCTCCTGGACGGAGTTCCGCTCGAAGACCAGGTCGATGCACCGTTCGCATGGCAGGAAGGCTGGCATTACTCCCTCCCTACGGGCTGGAACGGTCGATGACTCCAAACCGCGAAGCCGAACCGTCCACGAGACGTGTCGCGCGCGAAGCCAGGAACAGCTGCCGCTGCTGAGCTGCAAAACGCCCAATCGATGAGGTTAGAAACATTCGCCGGGACGCCCTGATCGAAGAGGCGCGCGGCAAACTCAGCGCCTGATCTGGCACGGTTCTGGCATGCAGTAGCCCGGGAGCAGCGAAAACGAGAAACGCCCTGGTGAGAGAATCGCTTTCTCACCAGGGCGTTTCGTAAGGGTGGAGCCGAGGGGACTCGAACCCCTGACCCCCACACTGCCAGTGTGGTGCGCTACCAGCTGCGCCACGGCCCCTCACTTTGCCCCCGGTTGCCCGGGCACGGAGAGAACTATACACACGCCGGCCGCCATGGTCATCTCGCGGGCCCTCACCCACGGGTCAGTTCAGCGCGACGTCCGGCGGGAAGTGGGCGACCGCCGCCATCATGCCGCCCTGCCGGCGCAGGACCATCGGCCACAGGTCGTCCGGGCGGTCGACGAAGGCGTCCCCGGGCAGCGCGTCGAAGACGAACCAGGAGCCGTCCTCGATCTCCTGTTCGAGCTGGCCCGCACCCCAACCGGAGTAGCCGGCGAAGACCCGGATGCCGCCGACGCTCTCCCGCATCCGCTCCGGGTCGGCGGAGAGGTCGATCGTGCCGACGGCGCCGGCGACCTGGTGGAAGCCGCGCAACCGCTTGGCCGGGCCGCGCAACCGGGCCAGACAGATCGCCGAGTCCGGCTGCACCGGCCCGCCCTCGAACAGCACCGCCGGGTCCCGGGCCAGGTAGCTCCAGTCGCCGAGGACGTCGACGACCGGGACCTCGGTGGCCCGGTTGAGCACCACGCCCAGCGCCCCGCCCGGCTCGTGCGCGACCAGCAGCACCACCGTCCGGTCGAAGTTCGGGTCCTTGAGCGTCGGGGTCGCGACCAGCAGCCGTCCGGTCATCGACTCCATCGCACGCCCGCCGATCGCCTGGTCTTCTCCCTGCATGTCAGACATCCGTCAGCCACGCGCCGAGGGACGGGGGCCGTCGCCCCGGACGTCGGCACCGCGGCCGGACCGGACGGCATCGACGCCGGGGCCGAGCGGGGATGTGGAGGGCCACACCCGGTCGGCACGGGACTCCGCGCTCATCCCTGCTGTCAACGCCATGCCTGGCACCATAGCTTGCGGTCGGGGCACTGGTTAAGGTCTGACCGGTGGATGATCGAGTGGGACCGGAGGGGGTGGCGATGGGGCCGACGGCGGACATCGCGGTGATCGGCGGCTCGGGGCTCTACGCCCTCCTGGAAGGTGCCACCGAGCACCAGGTGGAGACGCCGTACGGGGAGCCGTCGGACCCGGTGACGATCGCCGAGGTGGGCGGCCGGCGGGTGGCGTTCCTGCCCCGCCACGGGCGCGACCACCGGCACCCGCCGCACCTGATCCCGTACCGGGCGAACCTGTGGGCGCTGCGGTCGCTCGGGGTGCGCCAGGTGCTCGCCCCGTGCGCGGTCGGCGGGCTGCGCCCCGAGTTGGGGCCGGGCACCTTCGTGGTGCCGGACCAGCTCATCGACCGCACCAGCGGCCGGGTCCAGACATACTACGACCGGGGCGCGGTGCACGTGACCTTCGCCGACCCGTACTGCCCGGTGGGTCGCCGGACGCTGCTCGACGCGGCAGCCGGGCGGGGCGTATCGGCGGTCGACGGCGGGACGATGGTGGTCGTGGAGGGGCCGCGCTTCTCCACCCGGGCGGAGTCCCGCTGGTTCACCGCGATCGGCGGGGCGGTGGTCAACATGACCGGCCACCCGGAGGCGGTGCTGGCCCGGGAGTTGGCCCTCTGCTATACCCCGATCGCCCTGGTCACCGACCTGGACGCGGGGGTGGAGAGCGGCGAGTCGGTGACCCAGGAGGAGGTCTTCCGGGTCTTCGGCGAGAACACCGACCGGCTGCGCGGGGTGCTGTTGGACGCGGTCGCCGCCCTGCCGGCCGGGCGGGACTGCCCGTGCGGGCGGGCGCTGGACGGGATCAAGCTGCCCTTCCCGCTCCCCTGACCCCGGGCCGGCGTGGCGGCGACCAGTACGGGCTGGGCGAATTGGCCGATAGGTGAGCCTTTTCCGGATAGATTCGGCAGGTCGGGGGCCCGATCGCCGCTCGTCTCCGGCGAGGAGGCAGCCCGCGCCGCGACACGGAGGCCCACCGATGGCAACGGTCCGCGAGACGACGTACGACCTGCTCCGGGCGCTGGGCCTGACCACCGTCTTCGGCAACCCCGGCTCCACCGAGGAGCCGTTCCTGCAGGACTTCCCCGCCGACTTCCACTACGTGCACGCCCTGCACGAGGCGTCCGCGGTGGGGATGGCCGACGGGTACGCCCAGGCGACCGGCCGCCCCGCGCACGTCAACCTGCACACCGCCCCGGGCACCGGCAACGGCATGGGCAACCTGGTCACCGCCTGGCACAACAAGACCCCGCTGATCGTCACCGCCGGCCAGCAGACCCGGGAGATGCTGCTGATCGAGCCCCGGCTGACCAGTCGCCGGGCGGTCGAGCTGACCCAGCCGTACGTCAAGTGGGGCTACGAGCCGCCCCGCGCGCAGGACATCCCGGCGGCGTTCATGCGGGCGTACGCCACGGCGGTGCAGCCGCCGGCCGGGCCGGTCTTCCTCTCCCTGCCGCTGGACGACTGGCAGCAGCCGGCGTCCGGGGCGCCCGAGGTGCGCACGGTGGCCACCCGGTACGCCCCGGACCCGACCCGGCTGCGCGAGTTCGCCGCCACGGTGGCCGCCAGCCGCTCCCCGGCACTCGTCCTCGGCGGGGCGGTCGACCGGGCCGGAGCGTGGCCGGCGGCGGTCGCGTTGGCCGAGCGGCTGGCCGCCCCGGTCTGGTCCGCGCCGGCCCCGGAACGGGCCGCGTTCCCCGAGGACCACCCGTACTACCGGGGCGTGCTGCCGTACGCGATCGGGCCGCTGGCCGACGCGCTGCGCGGGCACGACACGGTGCTGGTGGTCGGCGCGCCGGTGTTCCGGTACTACCCACACGTGCCCGGGGACTACCTGCCCGCCGGCTCCCGGCTGCTGCACGTGACCGACGACCCGGAGGAGACGGCCCGCGCGCCGGTCGGGGACAGCCTGCTCGGCGACCCGGGTCTGGCGCTCGCCGCCCTGGTCGACCTGCTCCCGGCGGCCGAGCGCCCGCCCCCGCCGCCCCGACCCGCCCCGGAGCCGCCCGACCTGGGCCCACCGCTGAGCCCGGACGGCCTCTTCGCGATCCTGGCCCGGCACTGGCCGCCCGACGGGGTGCTGGTGCAGGAGTCACCGTCCAACCTGGCCGCGCTGCGCCGCCGGCTGCCGGCCACCCGGCCCGCGTCCTACTTCACGATGGCCAGCGGCGGGCTCGGCTTCGGGCTACCGGCAGCTGTCGGGATCGCGCTGGCCGAGCGGGACACCGGGCGGGGCCGCCCGGTGGTGGCGGTGATCGGGGACGGCTCGTTCCACTACTCGGTGCAGGCCCTGTGGACGGCCGCGCGGCTGCGCCTGCCGCTCGCCGTCGTGGTCCCGGTCAACCAGCAGTACGCGATCCTCAAGTCGTTCGCCGAACTGAAGCACACCCCCGGGGTCCCCGGCCTGGACCTGCCCGGCCTGGACATCACCGCGGTGGCCCGGGGGTACGGCTGCGCCGCCACGGTCGTCGAGGAGCCCGACGGGTTGGGCGACGCGCTGCGCGCCGCGCTGGCCGCGGACCGGCCCACCGTGCTGCCGGTGCCGATCAGCACCGACGTCCCACGGCTGCTCTGAGCCCCAGCCCACCCGCCACCCCGCCCCGCCCGCCGACCGCCGCGGGCCGACCGCCGCGGGCCGACGGGGCTTACCCGGCCCACCGGGCGCCCACTCGGCGCAGCCAGGCCCCGCGGGCACAGCCAGGCCAACCGGGAAGACCCAGGCAGGCACTGGCCTGTGCGGGCGGGCCGGGCGGGCCGCAGGGCCTGGTTGGGTTCCGTGGGGCGAATGGCCGGCCTACCGCCAGGATGGCCTACCACCGGGCTGGGATTGGCCACCCCCGAGCTGGGCCACCCCTCGGTCAGTCCATGTGGAGCTGCCCCGTCTGTGCTACCGCCGACCGATAGCACAGACGGGGCAGCTCCACATGGACCGCCGAGTACGACCCCACCCACTCACCGCTCGTCGGCAGTCGGCAGTCGGCAGTCGGGACAGATCGCGGCCAGCGCGGGGCCACAGCCGGGGGCGGCGGGTCAGCGGCGCAGTACCAGCGGCGTGCCGGTGGTCACGTCGAGCACCGTCCGGTCGCCGAGCGGTGCCTTTAGGGTGGCGGTGACCGGCTTGAGCACAAGCTGATCGGTGCAGATGCCGGTGGCCGGGGTGACACCGCCGCCGACCACCACCACATCGTCGCGCTCCTGCACCAACGGATTGGCCCCGGTGTCGCAGGCGCCCATGCCGATCCGCCAGGTCAGCCGGGCCCCGTTGACGGCCTGGAGGTCCTGGGCACCGACCACGCCGTCGGGTGCCGGCCGGGTAGGCGCGACGCCCCGGGGCACGGCGGTGACCGAGCCGGGCACGACCGCGAGCCGGGCTACCGGGGCCTTCAGCTCCTCGACGGTGAACACCCAGGCCGGGACCTGCGCCTCACCCCGGCTGGTATGCACCGGCGCGGCACCGAGCCGCACGGCGGTGACGGTCAGCGGCACGCAGGCAGTCGACGGCACGCTACTCACCGGCCCGTCCGGCCCCGGCTCGATGGTCGGCCCGTCCGTGGTACCCGGCTTGATGATCGGCCCGTCTGGGCCGGGCTCGATGGTCGGCCCGCCCGTGGCACCGGGCTTCGGCCGGAAGCCCGGCCGTTTCTCGGGCGTCGGCCACTGCGGCCGGCCCTCGCACGGCGGCGGGTCGCCCTGGTCGAGCTGCCGGTACGCCGTGCTGGCGCTGACCAGCGGCACGGTCATGGTCCCGTCGGGGAAGCGGATCGCGGCGTCGGCCGGCTTGGCGGTGGGCACCGGGATCTGCTCCCGGTACCAGCCGTTGCGGAACGCCTGCTCGGTCTCCGGGGTGAAGTCGGGGTCCCCGAGCAGCACGGTCGGCTCCTGAAGCGGCACGTACCCGGTGGTCCAGGCGTTTCCGGGGCGCCACGCCTCGGCCACCTCGACGGCCCGCTGGTGGAACGACTCCCACCGGTCGTCGGCTGCCAGCTCCGACCCGGCCGGGTCGCAACCGGCCGCCATGAGGAGCAGGGGCAGGCCCACCAGGGCGAGAACTGGACGACGCATACCCCTTCGACGCGCCCGCGCCGTTTCCGGTTCCCCGGCTTCGGGTCACCGGCCTGTCCACCGGCCCGGACACGACTGTGCGCCCCGGTCCAGTGGACCGGGGCGCACAGTCAGGTGGTGGAGGTGCCGGGAATCGAACCCGGGTCCTTCGCCGGTTTGTCAGGGCTTCTCCGAGCGCAGCTCGCTATGCCTCTACTCGGCCCCACCGCTCACGCGAGCGAGTTGGTGTGACGGGCCCAGTCGCTGATTAATCTCGCCGCACGGACCCCGCGACCGGGTCCGATTGGCCAGCCCTCTAACTGATGCCGGCTGACTGGGACGAAGGCGTTCCCAGGCCGACAGACTTAGCTACTCGCCTCAGGCGGCGAGAGCGAAGTCAGCGCGATTGTTCTTGGCGCTTATAAGTTTCCGACGACCGATTCTCGAGACGACGTCGGCTTCCTCGGCTCGCTTCCCCTGTCGCTGCGTACGAAGTCGAAACCAGTCACCCCCTCGACGGGCCGCCCCTGTCGGCGGCTCCACACAAGCCTAACGCCTTCCGCAACCGGTTTCATCCCGAGGCCCGCTCCGGCGTGCCGGAACGGACGAACAGGGATGAATCAGTCGTCCATGCCTTTGCCACGCCGGCCGGCGGCCCGTGCGATCTCCCGGTCCGCGTCCCGCTTGGCGAGGTCCTGCCGCTTGTCGTACGACTTCTTGCCCTTGGCCAGGGCGATCTCCACCTTGGCCCAGCCGTCGGAGAAGTAGACCTGCAACGGGACCATGGTCAGGCCGCCCTCGCGGGTCTTGCCGATCAGCCGGTCGAGCTCCAGCCGCTTGAGCAGCAGCTTGCGGGTACGCCGGGGCTCGTGGTTGGTCCAGGTGCCCTGGGTGTACTCCGGGATGTGCATGGAGTGCAGATAGAGCTCGCCGTCGCGCTCCTGGGCGAAGGCGTCGACCAGCGACGCCCGCCCCGCCCGCAGCGACTTGACCTCGGTGCCGGTCAGCTGCATGCCCGCCTCGTACGTGTCGAGGATGGCGTAGTCGTGGCGCGCCTTCTTGTTGGAGGCGACGACCTTGCGCCCCTTCTCCCGTGGCATCGGCGCCACCTCCCCTCGTTGCGGCTGCCGGCCGGGGCCGGAAGCGGAGATCATGCTACCCGAACGACAAGGGCCCTCCGGCGCGGATTATTCCGCGTCGGAGGGCCCTGCCGCGTCGGACGGACCCGGGGGTGACTAGACCCGCAGGTAGAACCGGAGGGTCACCCAGGCGGTGACGGCGCTGACCAGACCACCCACGCCGGCCATGATCGGGAAAACGACGAGGATGTCGCCCCAGGAGACCGGGGAGAGCAGTCCCTGAAGGTCACTGAGCGCGCCGTCGAACAGCAGATACTTGGCCGCTATCAGGGCGACAAGTGCGAGCAGCGAGCCGATCAGGCCCGCGACCACGGCCTCCAGCACGAACGGCGCCTGGATGAACCAGTTGGACGCGCCGACGAGCTTCATGACCGCGACCTCACGCCGCTTGCTGTACGCCGCGACCTGGATCGTGTTCGCCACCAGCAGCAACGCGGCGATTGCCATCACCGCCGCGGCCGCCAGGGCGATGTTCTGGACCGAGGTGAGGATCTTGAAGATCTTGTCCAGGAGTTGGCTCTGGTCGACGATCTCGTCGACGCCCTCGGTGTCCTTGTACTGGTTGTAGATCTCCCGGTACTGCTCGGGGTTGACCAGCTTGAGTCGGAACGACTCGGGCAGGCTGTCCGCCTTGACCGCGCTCAGCAGGTCGGGCGCGTCCTGGAACATCTCCTGGAAGCGCTTGTACGCCTCGGCCTTGTCAACGAAGACGACCTCCTTGATCAGGGGGTCGCTCTTCAGCTTGGTGTCGATGTCGGCGCGCTGCTGTTCGTTGGCCTCCTTCTTCAGGAAGATCGAGACCTCGATGTTCTTGTAGTAGAGGTCCTTCATGTCGTTTACCTGGCTGTACATCAGACCGCTGGCACCGAGCATGGTCAACGACACAGCCATCGTGATGATCATCGCGATGGTCATGGTCACGTTGCGCCACAGTCCGACCAGTACCTCGGACAGGACGTATTTCACGCGCATCGGGAATTCCTCCGGGTCTCCGGCGTGAGGTGATCGTCGTCAGGCTGCACAGGGGTGGAGCGCCGGCTCACCCGTAGACGCCACGGGCCTGGTCGCGCACGATGCGACCGCTCTCGATCTCGATGACCCGACGCCGCATCTGGTTCACGATGTTGGAGTCGTGAGTGACCATCACGACGGTCGTGCCGGTGCGGTTGATCCGGTCCAGGAGGCGCATGATCTCGATCGACGTGTCCGGGTCCAGGTTTCCGGTCGGCTCGTCCGCGAGCAGGATCAGCGGACGGTTCACGAACGCCCGGGCGACGGCGACCCGCTGCTGCTCACCACCGGAGAGCTCGTGCGGGTAGCGGTGCTCCTTGCCACCGAGCCCGACCAGCTCCAGCACCTCGGGAACGACCCGGCGGGCGACCGCCTTGGTCTTGCCGATCACCTCGAGGGCGAACGCCACGTTCTCGTACGCAGTGCGGTTCGGCAGCAGCCGGAAGTCCTGGAAGACACAGCCGATCGAGCGCCGGAAGTGCGGTCGCTTCCAGGAGCGCATCGAGGTGACGTCCTTGCTGTTGACGACGACCCGCCCCTTGTTCGGGGTCACCTCGTGCAGCAGCAGCTTGATGATGGTGGACTTGCCGGAGCCTGATGGACCGATGAAGAAGACGAACTCGCCCTTCTCGATCGAGACGGACACGTTGTCGAGCGAAGGCCGGGACGCCTTCGGGTACGTCTTCGTCACTTGCTCAAGCTGAATCACGGGTGGTGAGTCTACGCGGTGTAACCGATGAGCCAAGCCCCCACGCCCGCCGATGCGAGGCGCGTCATCGAAATACCCGGTTAACGGGAGATCGACGACGCGCTCCGCCCGCGATCGATCACGCAGCGTCGCCGGCGAGCTGTCGCTGCTTGCGCCAACGGATACCGGCTTCGATGAAGCTGTCCAGCTCGCCGTCGAAGACCGAGGTCGGATTGCCGGTCTCCTGCTCGGTTCGGAGATCCTTCACCATCTGGTACGGGTGCAGGACGTACGAGCGCATCTGGTCGCCCCACGAGCCGGCGGCGTTCTCCTTGAGCCCCTCCAGCTTGGCCTGCTCCTCCTGGCGCTTGCGCTCCAGCAGCCGGGCCTGGAGCACCCGCATCGCGGACGCCTTGTTCTGGAGCTGGGACTTCTCGTTCTGGCAGGTCACCACGATGCCGGAGGGGATGTGGGTGAGCCGCACCGCCGAGTCGGTGGTGTTGACGCTCTGCCCGCCCGGGCCGGAGGACCGGTAGACGTCGACCCGCATCTCGTTCTCAGGGATGTCGATGTGGTCGGTCTGCTCGGTCACCGGCAGCACCTCGACGCCGGCGAAGCTGGTCTGCCGGCGGCCCTGGTTGTCGAACGGGCTGATCCGCACGAGGCGGTGGGTGCCGGACTCCACGCTCAGCGTGCCGTAGGCGTACGGGACCTTGACCGCGAAGGTGGCGGACTTCAGGCCCGCCTCCTCCGCGTACGAGGTCTCGTAGACCTCGGTGGGGTAGCCGTGCCGCTCGGCCCAGCGCAGGTACATCCGCAGCAGCATCTCGGCGAAGTCGGCCGCGTCCACGCCGCCGGCCCCGGCCCGGATCGCCACCAGCGCCTCCCGCGAGTCGTACTCGCCGGACAGCAGGGTGCGAACCTCCATCTCCTGGATGGCCTTGGTGAGCCCGCCGATCTCGGTCTCCACCTCGGTGAGCACCCCGGGGTCGTCCTCGGCCTCGGCGAGCTCCAGCAGCACGCGGGCGTCGTCGAGCCGGGAGCGCAGGCTGCCCAGCTTGCTGATCTCGCCGTTGACGTACGACAGCTGGGAGGTCACCTGCTGCGCCTTGGCCTGGTCGTCCCACAGGTCCGGCGCGGAGGCCTGCTCCTCGAGCCGGGCCTTGTCCTCGTGCAGTCGGTCGAGGTTGAGCACAGCCTCGATGTTGCGCAGGATGGCGTCGAGTTCCTTGAGCTGTTCGGCGTAATCGGCAGCGGTCACGACAGACAAGACTACTGCGAATACGGCAGGTCAGCTCGCGAGCCCCACGGTGGCGGGCGAAAAGTGTCCGCGCGGCCGACGGGCGCGAGCCTGTCGGCCGCGCTGGTCACGGGCGAACGCAGTCCCCGGGACGGCCCGGTGGCGGGGTGGCGGGCCGTCGATCGGGTCAGCCGACGGGGGCGGACTTCAGCCAGGACAGGGCGGCCTTGTGGTAGGCGACGGCGAACTCCAGCGCGCTGGCGTCGTACGCGTCGCCCTCCTTCTTGGCGTTCTTCACCTGCTCCCGCACCCGGGCCAGGGCTTCGCTGTGGTATTCGTTGGCGGAGACTTGGAGGTTGCGCAGCTGGGTGGCCGAGTGCAGGCCGCCGAACGCGACCCGCAGGGCGATCGGGTTGCGGATGGTGTCCCGCCCCGGGTCCTCGGCCAGCCAGCGGGAGAACGTCCGCTTGCCGGCCGCGGTGATCGCGTACGGCTGGCTGGATCGAGGGCCGGGCTTGCCCAACCGCACCAGACCGCGCTCGGCCAGCACCGGCAGCTCGCGGTAGACCTGGCTGCGTGTCATCGACCAGTACGGGGCGAGCTTGCGCTCGGCGGCGGCCATCAGCTGACCGCCTGTCATGGGACCCTCGTGGAGCAGCCCGAGGAGGGCCGCCGCCGTAGGGTTCACTCCGGAATCCGCCATGCCCATTACGCTGCCACTTTGCCGACCTGGCGTCCAGGATTTGCCAGTTTCGCCACCCTGGAGGGTTTCCTTTGTGCACTGTCGGCGGGCGACAGTCCGTTGAGGGCCGGTCACGCTGCGCACGGCCAGGGCCCCCGCGACGCGGCGGGAGCCCTCGCCGGACGCGTCAGCCCATGTGGGGGTAGGTGTGGTCGGTCGGTGGGACGAAGGTCTCCTTGATCGTCCGGGGCGACATCCAGCGGACCAGGTTGTGCCAGGAGCCGGCCTTGTCGTTGGTGCCGCTGGCCCGGGCGCCGCCGAACGGCTGCTGCCCCACCACCGCGCCGGTCGGCTTGTCGTTGATGTAGAAGTTCCCGGCCGCATACCGCATGCGCTCGGCCACCGCGTCGACCACCCGGCGGTCAGTGGCGAAGATCGCCCCGGTCAGCGCGTACGGGGCGATCGACTCGGCCTGGGCGACGACCTCGTCGAAGCGGGCGTCGTCGAAGACGTGCACGCCGAGGATCGGGCCGAAGTACTCGGTGGTGAACGTCTCGTGTGCGGCGTCGGTGCACTCGAACAGGGTCGGCCGGACGAACCACCCGACCGAGTCGTCGGCGGTGCCGCCGGCCAGCACGGTGCAGGAGCCGTCGCCGGTGATCAGCTCCAGAGCTGCGGTGTGCCGGTCGAACGCCTTGGCGTCGATCACCGCGCCGCCGAAGTTGGTGAAGTCGGTGACGTCGCCGTAGGTCAGCGAGTCGGCGGTGGCGGCCAGCCGGTCGCGCAGCCCGCCCTCCCAGAGCGACCGCGGGACGTACGCCCGGGACGCCGCCGAGCACTTCTGGCCCTGGTACTCGTACGCGCCGCGGATCAGCGCGGTGTGCAGCGCGTCCACGTCGGCGCTGGTGTGCGCGACCACGAAGTCCTTGCCGCCGGTCTCGCCGACCAGCCGGGGGTAGCCCCGGTAGCGGTGGATGTTGTCGCCGACGGTCCGCCACAGCTGCTGGAAGACCCTGGTCGAGCCGGTGAAGTGGATGCCGGCCAGGTCCGGGTCGGCGAGCACCACGTCGGAGACCTCCTCGCCCCGCCCGGTGACCATGTTGATCACGCCGGGCGGCAGGCCGGCCGCCTCGAACAGCCGCATGGTGAAGTGCGCGGCGAACTGCTGGGTCGGGCTCGGCTTCCAGACCACGGTGTTGCCGAGCAGCGCCGGGGCGGAGGGCAGGTTGCCGGCGATCGCGGTGAAGTTGAACGGGGTGACCGCGTAGACGAAGCCCTCCAAGGGGCGGTGGTCGAGGCGGTTCCACACCCCCGGGGAGGACAGTGGCTGCTCCTCCAGCAGGCCCCGGGCGAAGTGCACGTTGAACCGGAGGAAGTCGATCAGCTCGCAGGCCGCGTCGATCTCGGCCTGGACGGCGGTCTTCGACTGGCCGAGCATGGTGGCGGCGTTGACGGTGTCCCGCCACGGGCCGGCGAGCAGCTCGGCGGCGCGCAGGAAGATCGCCGCGCGCTCCTCGAACGGCAGGGCCCGCCACATCGGGGCGGCGTCCTTGGCTGCCCTGACGGCGGCGCGGGCGTCGTCGTGGGTGGCGTGGCCGGTGACGCCCAGCACATGCGCGTGCCGGTGCGGCTGCACCACATCGATCGACTCGCCGCCGGCCATCCGCTGCTCGCCGGCGATGGTCATCGGCAGGTCGAGGCGCTCGCCGGCCAGGTCGGCCAGGCGTCGCTGGAGCCGCTCCCGGTCGGCGCTGCCCGGCTCATAGGCACGGACCGGCTCGTTACGCGGCTCGGGTACGGAGAACACGGCGTCCATCGGGGCTCCTGGCGATCTCGGCAGCGGTGGCGAAATCGGACCCGCGGGCACCGGCCGGGCGGCCGGACGCCGTACGCCGCGGGCTGCACCGGTCGCGGCGGCGGGACCTGCGCCGATTCTCCCACGCGGCACCCCCGGTTTCGCCCCGCCCCGGCCCCACCCGCCCGACCTGGCCCGCGCGGCCCCAGCGGCCCCCGCCCTGCGAATCACCGGCCGACCCGCCTCCACCTCCGGCGATTCCCTCGCCCAGCCCTCGCCGCCCCTACGATTCCTCGCCCGCCGCCGCCCACTCCCCGCACCGCCCGGGGCACGGGACGGGCGGGTCGGGTGGCGACGGACGGGCGGCGGGCCGGCGGTCGGGTGGCGCGTACGCTGGATGGCCGGTGACCAGCCCCGCCCGTGCGCCGGCAGAGCCGGCCGGGTCCGGGCGTCCGTCGAAGGGGAGACGATGAGCAACCAGCCCGGCAGCGCCACCGCCGCGGAGCCGGACCAGCCGGTGCAGGGCGCCCCGGCCGGGGCCGACGAGCCCGGCGACGCCGCCGGGCCGGCGTCGCCCGTGGGGCCGGAACCGGCCGCCGGAGGTACGACGCCGGCGCGCGCCCCGGGGGCGGTCGTGCTGGCGCTGCTGGCCGTGGCCTGGCTGGCGGCGATGCTCTGGTCCACCCGGGCGGTGATCACCTCCGCCGAGGCGGGGGTCACCGCGATCAGCCTCTCCGCGTTCGCGCTGCCCGGGGTCATCTCGGCCGCGCTGGTGGCCGGCGCGGCGGTCGCCCTGGCGGCGACCAACCTGCTGGCCCGGCGGGGCGTCGAGCGGGTCACCCTGCGCTTCGCCGTCGCGGTCGGCACCGGGGTGCTGGTCGGGCTCGCGGCGGCGGTGGCGATCAACCTGACCTACTTCGACAACGCGACCACCAACGTCATCGCCGGCACCACCGCCGCGGCGGCGATCATCGGCGGTGCCGTCGCCGGCGCAGGCAACGCCCGGGTGGCCGGCGCGATCATCGCCGCCGCGCTCGGCGCGCTGGTCTTCGTGGTGGCGTTCAGCCGGGCCCGGGACCCGCTGTTCGACCTCTTCGGCGCGGGCGACACCCAGGAGTCGATGGTCGGCGCCGCGAAGTGGGTGTCCCGGTCGGAGTCCCTGCTCGCCGGGCTGCTGGCGGGTCTGCTCGCCTTCGGGTACCTCACCTGGGCCAGGCGGCGCGCCGAGCGGCGCGACCAGGCCTCGCCCGCCCCCCGCTGGCCCGGTTACCTGCTGGCCGGGGCCGGTCCCGGCCTGCTCCTGCTGCTCGCCGAGATCATCATCCGGGTCGGCGGGCGCTCGCTGCTCGACCTGGCCGGCGCGCTGAGCGAGGCGGACGCGGTCGCCCAGACCTCGCTGGGCACCTCGCGGATCGACAACGGGATCTGGGTGCTCTTCGTCGGCGCGCTCACCGCGCTCATCGCCTTCGGCCGCACGCTGGGCCCCACTCCGGGCGACGACGCCACCGAGACGGCGGCCGACGACGAGGCGGCGGGGGCGGCGGCCGACCGCTGACGGGTCGACCCGTCCCCCGGCACCGCCCCACCCGCCGGTACGGCGGACACGGGGTGCGCGGGCGGCGTCAGGACGCCGCGCGCAGCAGCTGCTCCAGCTCGCTGACGTCGTACCACTCCAGCTCGTGGTCCTCGGCGCTGTCGACGGTGAACTGGGCGTCCGGGTCGTCGGCCAGCGCCTCGGCGGCCACGGCAGCGGCGGCGGCCACGTCGTCACGCGCGTCGTCGCCGTCGACGTGCAGCGCGGCCACCGCCGTCACCGGCACCGGTCGGACCAGCCGGACGGCGCTGGAGCCGAGCACGTCGTCGGTGCGCCGCAGCGCCGAGGCGGGGACGTCGACGGCGACCACCGCGCGCCGACGGGGCGCGGCCGGGTCGTCCCGGAGCAGGAGCAGCGCGTCCTGGGCGGCCCGGGTGAACGCGACGTACTCCAGTTCCTCCTCGTCGCCCTCGGTGTACCACTCGCGCAGGGCGGGGGTCACCGTGTGGGCGTCGGTCTCGGGCAGCCCCTGCTCGGGGAGGCGGGCCAGCATCGGCACGATCGCCGGCACGTACACCCGGACAAGCTCCTCGGTCACCGGTCGTCTCCCCCGCTCCGCCTGCCGGCCGGCGTGCGCCGGCCCCGGGCGCCGATCATGCCGTACGCCTAGACCGTCATACACCCGCACCCGCCGCACGGGAGGTTGCCGCGCGGGTGGCGGGTCGGCGACGCTGTCGGCAGTGGATGGCAAACTGAGGCAAACGACGTCAACCCCGGGAGTTCTCATGGAGCCGAGGTTCCTGCTGCTCTCCGACGTGGCCGCCGAGCTCAACGTGTCGGACTCGCAGGTCTACCACATGGTGCGCAGCGGTGAGCTGCCCGGGATCAAGGTCGGCGGTCGGGGGCACTGGCGGGTCGAGCGCGCCCGCCTGGAGGAGTACATCCAGCACAAATACGCCGAGACCGCCGAGTGGGTCCGGGACAACCCGCTGAACGACCGCGACGCCGAGTAGCGGCCACCGCACCGAGCGGCATTGACCGCGGGCATTATCCTGGCCGAGAATCGAGCTTGTCGGAGGCAAACGAAGGCAAACGCAAGCAGCGGGGGTTTCGATGATTGAGTCCCGTCGTCCCGGGCCCGTCCGTCCTGCGGTCCGGGTGCGACCGGCGCCCCCGCTCGACCCGCCGTTCACCGAGGAGCCGGCCGAGGGCTGGCCCCGCCCGGTCGCCGCCCAACTGGCCCTCGACCTGTTCGAGGCGCACCGCCGCATCCCGGCCCGCCCCGGCGGGCGCCCGCACGACCCCCGCCCCGCCCCTGGCGGTCCTGGGCGGGCCACTTCACCGGCCCCGCCGCCCGCCGCGCTGGTCACGGCCACGCCGGAGGCCACCCGGGCCGTCCAGCGCTTCGTCACCACCTGCCTGGAGATCCTCAACGGCTACCGGCCGCTCGGGCAGATCCGCCCGATGAGCGAGCCGGCCTGCTCGGCGGACGTGATGAACGAACTGACCAGGGCGGCGGCGCGCACCGGCCCGGTCCGTCGCCGCTCCACCCGCCCGACCGTGCGGCTGCGCCGACTGCGGGTCTGCGAACCCCGCCCCGCGGCCGTGGAGGCCGCCGCCGTCCTGGGCAGCGCCGCCGGGCACACCTGGGCGATGGCACTCCGTCTGGAGCATCGGCGCGGTCGCTGGCTCTGCACCGTACTCCAGCTCGTCTGACCGCCCCGACGGCTGCGCCCGCGCCCCGAGGCCGGGGCCGGAAATCGGTCCCCGCAGCGGGCCGGCAGCCAGGCCGGGCACGGGGCCGAAGCCGGGGCGACCTGGCGGACAGCAAGGGGCCCCGGCGTTCGCCGGGGCCCCTTCGTGTGCTCGCTGGTGGGACGGGCGCCGTTGTCGGCGGCGCCGGACGGGTCAGTTGCCGCCGTTGGCCGCGCCGTGGCACCGCTTGTACTTGCGGCCGGAGCCGCACGGGCAGGGCGCGTTACGCGACGGGCCGCCGGCCTCTCCCCGGGCCGGAACCGTCTCCCGGGCGGAGTTGGCCGCCACGGCCTGCCCGCTCCCGCCGAAGGCCGCCGGGCGGCGCTGAGCCTCGGGGGCCGGCGGGGCCGCCGGCCGGGCCGGCCGCTCGGAGCGGGCCGCGCGCACCGGCGGGGCCTTCTCCTCGGGCCGCTCCACGGCGACCGCCCCGGCTCCGGCCTCACCGTCGATGGTCGGTGCGGAGTACTGCAGGCCCTGCTGCTGGGGGGCGCGACCCAGGCCCTTGGCCCGGATCTCCACCGGCTTGTCCAGCAGCTGCACCTCCTCGGCCTCAACCTCGGCCTCGGCCTCCTGGACCTGGACCTCCAGGTTGTAGAGGAAGCCGACCGTCTCCTCCTTGATGCCGTCCATCATGGTGGCGAACATGTCGAAGCCCTCGCGCTGGTACTCCACCACCGGGTCACGCTGGGCGTACGCCCGCAGACTGATGCCCTCCTGGAGGTAGTCCATCTCGTAGAGGTGCTCACGCCACTTGCGGTCGATGACCTGAAGCAGCACCATCCGCTCCAGCTCGCGGGTGCCCTCCTCGCCGAGCTGCTCCTCGCGCCGGTCGTAGGCGGCGTTCGCGTCCTCCTTGAGGCGGGCGAGCAGGAAGTCCTGGTCGAAGCCGGCCCGGGAGCCGATCTCCTCCTCCAGCTCGGCCAGGGTGACGCCCACCGGGTAGAGCTGCTTGAGGCTGGCCCAGAGCTGTTCGAGGTCCCAGTCCTCGGCGTAGCCGTCGCTGGTGGCACCGATCACGTACGCGCCGATCACGTCGTCGATCATGTTGCGGACCTGGTCGGAGAGGTCCTCGCCGTTGAGCACCCGGAGGCGCTCGGCGTAGATGACCTGGCGCTGCTTGTTGAGCACCTCGTCGTACTTCAGGACGTTCTTGCGGATCTCGGCGTTCTGGCCCTCGATCTGGGCCTGGGCGCTCTTGATCTGACGGGTCACCATCTTCGACTCGATGGGCACGTCCTCGGGGATGTTGAAGCGGTCCATCACCGCCTCGACCGCGCCGGCCCGGAACCGCTTCATCAGCTCGTCCTGCAGGGACAGGTAGAAGCGGGACTCGCCCGGGTCACCCTGCCGGCCGGCCCGACCGCGCAGCTGGTTGTCGATCCGCCGGGACTCGTGCCGCTCGGTCCCCAGCACGTAGAGCCCGCCGACGCCCGCGACCTCCTCCGCCTCGGCCTCGCAGGCCTGCTTCCACTTGGGCAGGACCTCCTCCATGGCCTTGGCGTACTCCTCCTCGTTCTCCGCCGGGTCGAGGCCGCGTTGGCGCAGCTCGTTGGCGGCGAGGAACTCGGGGTTGCCGCCGAGCAGGATGTCGGTGCCCCGGCCGGCCATGTTGGTCGCCACGGTGACCCCGCCCTTGCGCCCGGCCTGGGCGACGATCTCCGCCTCCTTGGCGTGGAACTTGGCGTTCAGCACGGAGTGCGGGATGCCCCGGCGGCGCAGCAGCTGGGAGATGATCTCGGAGTTCTCCACCGAGACGGTGCCGACCAGCACCGGCTGACCGGCCTGGTGCCGCTCGGCGATGTCCTCGACGACCGCGTTGAACTTGGCCTTCTCAGTCTTGTAGATGACGTCGGCCCGGTCCTCCCGGACCATCGGCCGGTGGGTCGGGATCGTCACCACGCCGACGTTGTAGACCTTGTTGAACTCGCCCGCCTCGGTCTGGGCCGTACCGGTCATGCCGGAGAGCTTCTCGTAGAGGCGGAAGTAGTTCTGGAGGGTGATGGTGGCCAGGGTCTGGTTCTCCTGCTTGATCTCCACCCCCTCCTTGGCCTCGATCGCCTGGTGCATGCCCTCGTTGTAGCGGCGCCCGTGCAGGATGCGGCCGGTGAACTCGTCGACGATCAGGACCTCGCCGTCGCTGACGATGTAGTCCTTGTCGCGCTTGTACAGCTCCTTAGCCTTGATGGCGTTGTTCAGGTAACCGACGAGGGGGGTGTTCACCGACTCGTAGAGGTTGTCGATGCCGAGCCGGTCCTCCACCTTCGCCACGCCGCGCTCGGTCACCGCGATGGTGCGCTTGGCATAGTCGACCTCGTAGTCGCCCTCGCCGTCCTTGCCGGGCTGGAGCCGGGCCACCACGCCGGAGAACTCGCCGTACCAGCGGGCCGAGTGCTCGGCCGGGCCGGAGATGATCAGCGGCGTCCGGGCCTCGTCGATCAGGATCGAGTCGACCTCGTCGACCACCGCGAAGTTGTGGCCCCGCTGGACCAGCTCGTCCTTCGACCAGGCCATGTTGTCGCGCAGGTAGTCGAAGCCGAACTCGTTGTTGGTGCCGTAGGTGATGTCGCACTCGTACGCGGCGCGGTGCTCGCTGGCCGGCCGGTTGGGCAGCACCACGCCGACGGTGAGACCGAGGAACCTGTGCACCTGCCCCATCCAGGCGGCGTCACGCGGGGCCAGGTAGTCGTTGACCGTGATCACGTGCACGCCCTTGCCGGACAGCGCGTTGAGATACACCGCCATGACCGAGGTCAGGGTCTTGCCCTCACCGGTCTTCATCTCGGCGATGTTGCCGAAGTGCAGCGCCGCCCCACCCATCACCTGGACGTCGTACGGCCGCTGGCCGAGCACCCGGGCGGACGCCTCGCGCACCGCGGCGAAGGCCTCCGGCAGCAGGTCGTCGAGGGTCTCGCCGTCGGCCAGCCGCTCCCGGTACTGATCAGTGAGCCCCCGCAACTCGTCATCGGTGAGGTTGACGTAGTCGTCCTCGATCGAGTTGACGGCGGCGGCGATGGCCTTCAGCCGGCGCACCATACGGCCCTCGCCCGCGCGGAGGACCTTTTCCAGAATCGACACGGATCAACGCTCCCCTAGACAGTCTCGACCCATCGTAGGCGCTCCGTCGGCCCGATGGTCACTGGTGGCGGCGGTCCGATCGGCCGAAACCGACATAACGCTCGGACCGCGGGCCGGCGGCGGGATATCCGGTTACGCCCAGCGCGAACGATCCGGCACGATGGCTCGGATGGAACCCGTGGAACTCACCGAGGACGGCCTGCTGCTGCGGCCCTGGCAGGCAACCGACGCTGACGCCGTGCACCGGGCCTGCCAGGATCCGGACATCCAGCGCTGGACCACCGTACCCCGCCCGTACCTGCGCGAACATGCCCACGGGTTCGTCACCGAACTCAGCGCGGCGGCCTGGCGCGACGGCACCGGTGCCCCGTTCGCCGTCTGCGACGGCGCCACGGGGGAACTGCTCGCCTCCTGCGGCCTGGTGGCGCTGGACAAGGCGGCCGACACCGGTGAGATCGGCTACTGGGTGGCCCCCTGGGCCCGGGGTCGGGGCATCGCCGCCCGGGCCACCCGGGCCGTCGCCCGGTGGGCGTTCGACGCCCTCGGGCTGCGCCGGCTGCTCTGGCAGGCCGAGATCGGCAACCACGCCTCCAGGCTGGCCGCGCTGCGCGCCGGCTTCCGGGTCGAGGGCGAGCTGCGGCTGGCCCACCCGGCAGCCGACGGCCGGCGGGAGGGCTGGGTCGGCTCCCTGTTCCCCGGCGAGCTGCCCGCGCCGGGCGCCCCCGGGCCGGCCGGACCGGAAACCCTGGACGCCCGCCGGGCCGCCGTCTTCGGCCGGGCGCAGCCCACCCTGTTCGCCACCGTCGGGGCCGGGGAGCTGCGGCTGCGGCCGATCGAGGAGCGCGACCTGGACGCGATCGCCGAAACCTGCCGCGACCCGCACACGATCGAGTGGACCACGGTGCCGGCCCCGTACGAGCGGACGCACGCCGAGGGGTTCAAGCGGGACATCGCCGAGGCGACGTGGGCGCGCGGCACGGGGGCGTACTTCACCGTCGCCGACGGCGACGACCGGTACCTCGCCTCGATCGACCTGCGGATCTCCGCCGCCGACCCGGTGCAGGGCATGGTCGGCTTCATGACCGCGCCGCACGCCCGGGGCCGGGGCTACATGCCCGCCGCGACCGCCGCCCTGGCCACCTGGGGTTTCACCACCCTCGGCCTGGCCCGGATCGAGTGGCGGGCGCTCGTCGGCAACACCGCCTCCCGCCGGGCGGCGGAGAAGGCCGGCTTCACCATGGAGGGCGTGGCCCGGGCGGCACTGACCCGCCGCGACGGCACCCGGGGCGACGCCTGGACCGGCTCGCTGCTCCCTGGGGACCTGACATGAGCGCGCCGCCCGACACCGTCGAGGCCGACGGGGTCCGGCTGCGGCCGTTCCACGTCGATGACGTCGCGGACACGGTGTCGGCCTGCTCCGACCCGCTCACCCAGCGGTTCCTGCCCGGCCTGCCCAGCCCGTACACCGAGGCGGACGCCCGGTGGTGGATCGCCGAGGGTGCCCCG
Organism: Micromonospora sp. CA-111912; assembly: GCF_050948415.1. Classification (NCBI taxonomy): domain Bacteria; kingdom Bacillati; phylum Actinomycetota; class Actinomycetes; order Micromonosporales; family Micromonosporaceae; genus Micromonospora; species Micromonospora sp. CA-111912. The sequence continues at coordinate 1,251,259 of NZ_CP192007.1, read as the reverse complement.
GCGACCCGGGCCACCGGCGGGGCCGCGTACGCGATCGCGGACCCGGCCACCGACCGGCTGCTCGGCGGCATCGGCCTGAGCAACCCGGTTCCGGTGCGGGGCCAGGCGGAGATCGGCTACTGGGTCGCGCCGTGGGCGCGCGGGCGCGGAGTGGCCAGCGCCGCGACCCGGGCCCTGGCCGCGGCGGCGTTCGCGCACGGCACGGCCCGGCTGGAGCTGCTCACCCACCCGGAGAACACGGCCAGCCAGCGGGTCGCGCTCGCCGCCGGCTTCCAGCACGAGGGGGTACGCCGCGCGGCGACCCCGGCCCGCGACGGCGGCCGGCACGACCGGGTCTGCTGGGTGCGGCTGGCCGACGACCCGCCCGGCCCCGTGGCCCGGACCCTGCCCGACCTGCCCGGCGGCCGGCTCACCGACGGCGTGGTGGCCCTTCGCCCGGTCGGCGCGGACGACGTGGAGGGGATGTACCGGCTGCACCGCCGGCCCGAGGTCGTCGCCAACCGGGTCCCGCCGGAGCCGCCGTCGCTCGCCGACATCGAGCGGCGCTGCCGCCTCGCGGGGAGCCGCTGGCTGGCCGGGGTCGCCGCTGAACTGGCCATTGTGGACTCAGCGACGGGCGAGCTGGCCGGCGGCTGCGCGCTGTACCACGACGAGCCGTCGACGGGGCAGGCGATGATCGGCTACAACATGCTGCCCGCCGGGCGGGGCCGGGGCCTGGCCACCCGGGCGGCCCGCCTCGTCGTCGGCTGGGCGTTCGACGAGGTCGGGATCGCGCGGATCTGGGCGGGCACCCGCCCCGAAAACGTGGCCTCGCAGCGGGTGCTGGAGAAGGCAGGGTTTTCCCGCGAGGGCCTGCTGCGTGGCCGGCTGCCCGCTCCGGACGGCATCCGGGTCGACTCCTACATCTACGCCCGGCTCGCCACCGACGTTCCCCGCTGACCCGTACGGGCCGGCGGGGAACGGCCGGTCGGGGTCAGGCGTCGAGGGAGATGATTCCGTAGTCGTAGGCGTGTCTGCGGTAGACGACGCTGGGGCGGCCGGACTCCTTGTCGTGGAACAGGTAGAAGTCGTGCCCGACCAGTTCCATCTGGAACAGCGCGTCGTCGACGGTCATCGGCTCGGCGGGGTGCACCTTCGCCCGGGCGATGTGCCAGGGCTGGTCGTCGTACTCCTCCTCGACCCGTTCCGCGACGGCGGTGGCCGTTCGCGAGCCGTCGAGGGCCGCGACGGGGGACCCGAGATCCGCCACCGGCAGGTCGGCGGTGGCCGCCGCGACGGAGATCGGTGCGTGCCGGCCCCGGTGGACCCGGCGGCGGTCCGCCGCCCGGCGCAGCCGGTTGTCCAGCTTCGCGATCGCGGCGTCGAGCGCGCTGTAGAAATCGTCGGTGCAGGCCTCGGCCCGAATCACCGGACCACGGGAAACGCACGTTATCTCGACCCGTTGGCAATGGTCGGACTGGCGTGGATTGCGCTCGTGGAACAACTCGACGTCAACACGAATAAGTTTGTGATCGTAACGTTCGATCTTCGCGAGCTTCTCGGCTACGTGCACCCGGTAATGATCCGGAACCTCGACGTTGCGGCCCTTGACCACGATGTCCACGTGACCTCCCTTGTTCGGACGGCCTTCGATTCGGAAATCCCGGCCGGCTCGCCCTCTGGGCAGCCCGTACGGCGTCGACCGGGTCAGTGCGGCTCCGCCTCCTCTCACCGCCGGGGGCGGGTGGGAATGCCTTCCTACCCCCGACAACAAAACGCTAACCCTTGTTCGTCCGTCCGTCACCCCCCGACCCGGAAAGGCTCAGAACTTTCACAGGATGAACACGGTCGGGTGAAACGCAAAACACGAAACGTCATCAATGACGCCGTTTTTCGGTCGCGGCGAGCACCGCGGCGACCTGCGGTGACAGGCCGGTCGCGTTGAGCGCCCGACCGGCGGCGGCCAGGGTGACCCCGGTGGTGACGATGTCGTCGAGCAGCACGACCACCGGCGTCGGCACGCCGACGCGGGGCCGGGGCGGCCCCGCCCCGGGGCGGGACCGGAACGCCGACTCCGCCGCCCGGGCGCGGCCGGCGCGGTCCAGGGTGGTCGAGTCCGGCCGGGGCAGCGCCCGCAGCGGCCGGACCACCCGCACCGGCCACCCGGCCCGGCGCAGCCGGACCGCCGCGTGCCGGGCCAGCCGGTCCAGGTGGTCGCCGTACCGGGCGCGGGCCGCCGCCGCCGTGTCCGGCACCGGGGCCAGCAGCACCGGCCTCGTCCCGCCCACCGCGTCGGCCACCACCTCCGCGAGCAGCCCACCCAACGGCTGGGCCAGCCCGTGCCGGCCCCGCTCCTTGTACGCCAGCAGCGCCTCCCGCAGCGGCCCGGCGTACGGGCCGAGAGCAACGCACGGCGGCAGGCCGGCCGGGGCGGGGGTCGGACGTACGGGGCGGGGGTCCAGCGCCTCCAGCGCCGCCACGCAGCGGGGGCAGAACCCGCGCCGGACGGTCGCCGTGCGGTCCCGGCAGCCGGCGCACTCCACCGGCAGCACCAGGTCGGTGAGGTCCGCCCAGAGCCCGCCGACGCCGCGCACCGCGCCCGCTCAGTAGAGGAAGAACGGGGCCGTGGGGTTGCCGGCCCGTACCCCGGTCGGCGGCGGGGTCACCTCCAACACCTGGTCCCGCTTGATGGTGTCGAACGGGTTGTTCCGGTACGCCACCCCGTTCGCCTCGTACATCAGGTTGCCGCTGGAGAACGGCACCACCGGGTTGAGCGGGTACGTCGACAGGTGGGTCACCCGGGCCCCGACGTCGTTACGCAGCGCCGTCTCCAGGGCACCGTCCACGCTGATCTGGTAGACCGCCGGCCGCCCCACCGACCCGGCCAGGTCCAGGCTGTTCTCCGTCGCCCAGTCGACCGCGGAGAGGTCGGTCAGCGAGGTGACCAGCCGACGGGCCTGGCCCACGGAGACCACACCGCCGTTCAGGTTGACCGCCGCGACGTACAGGCCGCCTCCGACGATCGCCGCGATCCGGTGCCCGTCCAGCGAGGCGGCCACCGCCGTCACCTCGCCCTCGACGGTCAGCGGCAGCAGCCGGAGCTGGGCGTTCCCGTCGAACCGGTAGAGCCGGCCGTCGGCCACCACCAGCCCCTGCGGGCGGTCCGGGTCGGGCGAGCGCAGCCAGACCGGCCGGCCCATCGAGGCGTACGACTGGGGGCTGCGCTGGAAGACGCTGACCGGCTCCGCGCCGGCGCCGACCGTGAGCCGCTGCCGCTGGTCCGGCCCGGTCGTCACCAGGGCGGCCAGCACAGTGTCGTCGGAGCGGCTGAACCCGGCCGACACGACACCCTTGTTGTACGCCGCCACGACCGGCACCCGGCCGCTCGCCTCGCCGGCGAAGGCGAGCGGGTGGACCGCCCCGTCGTAGACGCAGAACCGCTGCGGGTCGCCGGTGACCGGGTACGCCGGATTCGCCCGGCGGTGCGCGGCGAGGTCGGGCACCTTCTTCCGGGACTGGTTGTGGATCTTCAGCTCCAGTTGGCCGTCCAGCTCCGGCAGCGACCAGGCGAGCTGGTCGACGAACTGCTCGACCCGCTTGTCGTCCGCGTCGACGGGCATGTCGAGGTTGACCTCCCACTGCCCGTCCGACTCGGTCGCGTTGTTGATCAGGCGGGTGCCGTCCGGCAGCCGGCGCGTCCCCGACCCCAGCCACTCCGACGGCCCGGCCGTCAGCCACTTCACCACCTCGGTGACCCGCCGCTCGTCGGGCACGGCCAGGGGCAGGTAGCGCTGGTCGGGCACCAGCCGGGTGTGGTCGGTGTTCCAGAAGTAGACGGTGTGGGTCTGGTAGTACTGGCGCAGCGCGTCGTCGCTGAGCAGCAGCACGTTCGGCGGCGGGTCCTTGACGTACCAGCCGGCGTCCGGCTTGTCCTCCTGGGCGGCGCTCAGCTTGAACCGGTACTCGGTGTCGGTGGCCACCGGCGGCACCAGCGTGCCGTCGGCGCGCAGCAGGCCGATCTGCTGCACCCGGAGGGTGACCTTGATGCCGTCCGTGGTCTCGGTGATCACCGGCGTCTCGCGCAGTCGCACCACGGTGAGAGCCACCTCGCTGGGCTGCTTCTCCTGGATCCGGCTGCGCCCGTCCGGGGCGACGAACTGCTTGACCCGGTAGTAGGCCCGGTCCGCCTCACCGGCGGCGGCGGAGAGGAAGTTCGTGACGAAGGCCTTGCGGTCGGTGCCGCTGGCGGCGGGGCCCGGTGGCTCGTCCCGGCGGTAGCTCGACGAGCCGGACCTGGCGGCGGTCACCTGCCCATCGACCCTGACCTCGGACTCCTTGGGGATGCCGCAGCCGGTGATCCCGGTGAGCAGGAGCAGCCCGGCGAGGGGCGCGGCGAGCCGGCGGCGCGGCGTCACGACCCCACCTCCGCGCGGTCGCCGGTCGCCGGGGCGGGCCCGATGGCCAGCGCGCCCCCGGTTCCGGAGCCGATGGCGAGCAGCCCGCCGTCCCGGGGGCCACCGAACGGCAGGGCCGCGTCGCCGGGGACCAGCCTCAGCGGGGACGTGGTCAGCCGGTCGCCGGCCCGGGCCGGCAGGGTGAGTCGGAACTGGGCGCCCTGGCCCGGCGCGCCCCACGCCTCCAGCCAGCCGCCGTGCAGCCGGGCGTCCTCCAGGCTGATGGACAGGCCGAGACCGGTGCCCCCGGTCTGCCGGGCCCGGGACGGGTCGGCCCGCCAGAACCGGTTGAAGACCAGCTTCTCCTCGCCCGGCTTGAGCCCCACCCCGTGGTCCCGGACGGTGATCGCGACCGCCGTCTCGTCGTGCCCGAGGGTGATCAGGACGGGCTTGGCCTCGCCGTGCTCGACGGCGTTGCCGACCAGGTTGCGCAGCACCCGCTCGACCCGGCGCGGGTCCACCTCGGCGATCACCGGGGAGTCGGGCACGTCCAGCTCGATGGCCACCCCGACCCGCTCGGCCAGCCCGGCCAGCCGGTCGGCGACCCGGTGCACCACCGGCACCAGGTCGGTCGGCTCGGAGTCCAGCATGGCGAACCCGGCGTCGAAGCGGCTGATCTCCAGCAGGTCGGTGAGCAGCTCCTCGAACCGGTCCAGCTCGGCCTGGAGCAGCTCGGCGCTGCGAGCCACCGCCGGGTCGAACTCGTCCCGCTCGGCGAAGATCAGGTCGGCGGCCATCCGGACCGTGGTCAGCGGCGTACGCAGCTCGTGGGAGACGTCGGAGGTGAAGCGGCGCTGCAACCGGGACATCTCCTCCAGCCGGAGGATCTGTCGTTGCAGGTTGGTGGCCATCTGGTTGAACGACGCGGCCAGCAGCGCCAGGTCGTCCTCCCCGTTGACCACCATCCGCTGGTCGAGCAGGCCGGCGGAGAGCCGCTGGGCCGTCCGGGCGGCCACCCGCACCGGCGTCACCACCAGCCGGGTGACCAGGGCGGCGAGCAGGCCGAGCAGGAGCACCAACGCCGCCCCGGTGGCCACCACGGTGGCCCGGGCGTCCGCCGCCGTGGCGTCCTGGCGGGTCAGTGGCACCAGGTAGTACAACTCCACCTGGCCGAAGCGGGTCGGCACCGGCGAGCCGTACACCAGGTATTTCGTGGAGTCGGTGGCCAGCCGGCCGGTGCGGATCTGGCTGGCGATCTTGCCCCCGGCGACCGTGGCCCGCAGCTCGCGGCTGATCAGCGGGCCGACCTCCACGTCCGGGGAGAAGCGCGGCTCGATGATGCCGGGGTAGTCGTCGGCGATGATCCCGACCACCACCCCGCTGGTCTGCTGCGGGTCCCCGCCGGCCAGGTAGTTGACCGTGCCGTCGATGGTGTCCTGGAGCTGGGCCTCCTGCGCCTGGCTGTAGAGGCTGAACTGCTTGGCCGCGTAGTCGCTGCCGCTGCTGAGCCGGAGCCGGACGTCGGTCTCCGCGTTCTCCACCAGGATGTTGGTGATCTTGTCGGCGATCAGGTACGCGAACCCGCCGACGAGCAGGCTGGAGGTGACCAGCGTGATGGTCACCACCCGGACCTGCAGCGAGCGGCGCCAGGTCTGGCGCACGCCGGCCGCCAGCCGGGCCACCCTCCCGGCCAGCACACGCCACAGCTCCCGCGCGGCGGGTGGCCGGCGGGTGACCGCGGGTGAGGGACCGGACGTCGGGGAGGTGGTCACAGTGCGACCCAGGCTATCCGGTGCCGGCCTTGTAGCCCACGCCCCGGACGGTGAGGATGATTTCCGGTCGCTCCGGATCCGGCTCGATCTTGGCCCGCAACCGCTGCACGTGCACGTTGACCAGCCGGGTGTCGGCGGCATGCCGGTATCCCCAGACCTGCTCCAGCAGCACCTCCCGGGTGAACACCTGACGCGGCTTGCGGGCGAGCGCGACCAGCAGGTCGAACTCCAGCGGCGTCAGCTTCACCTCCTCGCCGTTGCGGCTGACGGTGTGCGCCGGCACATCGATGCTGATCTGGTTGCCGGGTGGCCCGATGGTCAGCATCTCCGGCGCCACGTCCTCGCCCCGACGCAGCCGGGCCCGCATCCGGGCCACCAACTCCTTGGGCTTGAACGGCTTGACCACGTAGTCGTCGGCGCCGGACTCCAGCCCGAGCACCACGTCGACGGTGTCGCTCTTCGCCGTGAGCATCACGATGGGCACGCCGGACTCGCCGCGGATCGCCCGGGCCACGTCGATACCGCTCATTCCGGGCAGCATCAGGTCGAGCAGGACGATATCGGGCCGACTTTCCCGGAACGCGGCCAGCGCCCGTTCCCCGTCGGCGACGAACGAGGGCAGGAAGCCCTCGCTGCGCAGGACGATGCCGAGCATCTCGGCGAGCGCGGGGTCGTCGTCGACCACCAGTACCCGGGCTCTCATGGGATTTATACTTCCATCCCCGTTCGTCTCGGTGGGACCGGCGTCACCCTGACGGCGTCGGCGGTTCGCCGGGATCGGCGTCACCCGGCACGGTACTGCCGGTTGGCCGTCCACCGCACGTCCAGCGCGCGGGGTCGTGTCACCATGACCGGTGCGGGTGCCGCCGAGCCCCGGCCATCGCCAGCCGTCCCCGGGGAGTACGCGTGCCAGCTGCCGGCCCGACCGCCGTGCTCCCGCGCCGGCCGCTGACCGTCGGGGAGCTGCTCGACTCCGCCGTCCTGCTGCTGCGCGGGCACGCCCGGGTGCTCATCCCGGCCGCACTCGTCCTCGCCACCGCCGAGCAGTTCCTGCTGCACCCCCTGCGGGTCGCCGCCGGGGCCGGGCCGCCCGGCTTCGCGTTCCAGCTGGACCAGCTCGCCCCGTACTGGGGGCTGCTGGCGGTGGGGGCGGCAACCGAGGCGGTGATCGTCCTGCTGCTCGGCAACCCGGCCGCCCGGGCCGCCGGGGCGGCGTTGCTGGGCCGTACCGCCGGCCCCGGCGAGCTGGTCCGGCCCGCCGGGGCCCGGCCGGGGGCGACCGCGCTGCTGGCCGCCGGGGTCGGCGCGGTCATGCTCGTGGCGGCCCTGCTCGGGCCGGGCTGGGTGGTCGCCTGGGCGCTGCTGGGCTCGGTCGCGTCGGCGCTGGTCGTGGACCGGGTCGCCGCCGCCCGGGCGCCGCTGCGGGCCGCCGCCCTCGCGCTGCGCACCGGCTGCCGGGCCGCCGCCGTCCGCCTCCTCGGCTACCTGGCCTGGTGGATCGTCCGGGTCGGGTTGGGCCTGGGCGTCTTCTACGGGCTGCGCGAGCTGGGCCTCGCGGCCCTCACCGACCCGGCCTGGGCCGTGCCGGTCTCCGGCGCGATCTGGGCCTGCGTGAACGGCGTCGCCTACCCGGCGCTGGCCTGCCTCGACGCGGTCCTGCACCTGGAGGGCCGGATGCGCACCGAGGGGCTGGACATCCGGCTCTCCCGGTCCCCGGCGGGACTCGGCGAGCCGGCGCTGCTGGCGGCCGACCGGTGAGCCTCAGCCGGTGGTGGACCGAGACCACGGCCGCGCTGGGCGACCACCTGCCGCTGCCGCTGGTCGCCCTGCTCCTGCTGCTGGCAGCCGGGCTGGTCGCGCTCGGCTGGTACCACTACCCGGCCTGGGTGCCCCGCCGGCTGCCCCGGCTCCGGCTGCCCCGCCTCCGCCGCGCCCGGCGGCCCCGGCTCCGGCGGCACCGGGGCACCGGCCCGGCCACCGCCGGGACGGCGGCACCCGCGCCGGACGGGGCCGGTCCCCTGGCCGACCGGCTGGCGGCGCAGGGCCGCTACGCCGAGGCGGTGCGGGAGCGGCTACGCGGCATGCTCGGCGAGCTGGCGGCCCGGCGGGTGGTGGAGCAGCGCCCGGGCATGACGGTCGCGGAGCTGACCTCGGCCGCCACGGCACGCCGTCCCCCGGTCGGCCCGCCGCTCGCCGCCGCCGCCGGGATCTTCTCCGACCTCTGGTACGCCCAGCGCCCGGCCGCCGCCGAGCACGACCACCGGATGCGGGAGCTGGCCGCGGAACTGCACCTGGTCCTCACGGCCCCGGCCCCGCAGGGCGGTGAGCGGGCGTGACCACCGTGCCGCACCACATCGGGCCCGCCGCTCCGGCACCCGCCGCCGCACCGCGCCGCCGGCGTTGGCACCGACTGGCGATCCCGCTGGGACTGGCCGGGCTGCTGATCACGATCACCGTGGTCACCCAGGCCGTGGACCAGCCCGACCCCACCGAGCCGGGATTCCTCTCCCCGGTCGCCACCGACACGGACGGCGGCAGCCGGCTCGCCGACGCGCTGCGCGCCCGGGGCGTCGCCGTGCAGCGGGAGACCGACCCACTGCGGGCGATGCTGGCCACCGCCGGCCGGGCGACGCTCTTCGTGCCCGCGCCGGGACTGCTGCACCCGAACACCCTCGGCGCGCTGCGCGACCTGCCCGGCCGGACCCGACTCGTGCTGGTCGACCCGCCCCGGCAGGTGCTGGAGGCCACCGGCCTGCCCCTGGTCCCCGCCGGCCGGCGGTGGGCCACCCGGGCGGTCGGCCCGGACGCCGACGGGCGGCCCTGCGCGCTGCCCGAGGCGGCCCGCGCCGGGGTCGCCGCCGTCGAGCGGCAGCGCTACGCCGTCCCGCCCGGCCGGTCCGGGGCGGCCGTGGACCGCTGCTACGCCGCAGGGCTCGCCCGGGTGCCCTCATCGACCGAGACCGTGGTGATCGGGACCAGCGACCCGTTCCGCAACGACCGGATCGCCGAGCGGGGCAACCGGGAGCTGGCCACCGGCCTGCTCGGCACGACCGGCCGGGTGGTCTGGCTCGACCTGGACGGTCCCGCCCCGCCCCCACCGGGCCCCGGCGGCACCGACGGGCCGAGCTGGCCGGCCGATCGCGAGGGCCCCGGCGGCGGGACCGGCACCGACAGGCCGCCCGGCGGCGGCGACGGACCGGGCACGTCCGGCGAGGACCCGGGCGACGAGGGCTCCGCCGCCGACGGCCAGTCCCCGCCCAACCCGCTCTGGGCGGCCTTCCCCGCCTGGTTCTGGGCCCTGCTGACGCAGCTCGCCCTGGCCGCGCTGCTGCTGGTGCTCTGGCGGGCCCGCCGGCTCGGCCCCCCGGTGGCCGAACCGCTGCCGGTGGCCGTCTGCTCGGCCGAGACGGTGCTCGGCCGGGCCCGGCTCTACCAACGGGCCCGCGCCCGGGGCCCGGCCGCCGACACGCTGCGCTCCGCCGCCCTGGCCCGGCTGCTGCCCCGGCTCAACCTGCCCACCGACCCGCCCCCCGACGCGGTGACCGCCGCCGTCGCCGCGCGGGCCGGCGGCACCGCCGCGCAGGCCCACGACCTGCTGTACGGCGACGAGCCGACCACCGACCGCGAGCTGCTGGACCTGGCCCGCTCGCTGGACCTGCTGACCCGTACCGTCGCGGGGACGCCCGAGGCGGCCCGGGCGGACGCCGGCCCGCGTCCACCGGACCCGCCCCGCCGCGACCCACCGGCCGACCCGCACCGCACCGACCCACCGGCCGCCGCCGACCCACCGGCCGACCCGCCCGGCCCCCACCGGCCGACGGCCGTCCCCCGCCCCCGTTCCGCCCCGCCGAAGGAGGACCCCCGGTGACCCGACCCGCCGGAACCGCCGAGCCGCCGACCGCCGGCCCGGACGACGCCCGCGCCGCCCTGCACCGGCTGCGCGCCGAGGTGGCCAAGGCGGTCGTCGGGCAGGACGGGGTGGTCACCGGCCTGGTGCTCGCCCTGCTCTGCCGGGGGCACGTGCTGCTGGAGGGGGTGCCCGGGGTAGCCAAGACGCTGCTGGTCCGGACCGTCGCCGCTGCCCTCGACCTGACCAGCAAACGGGTGCAGTTCACCCCGGACCTGATGCCCGGCGACGTCACCGGTTCGCTGATCTTCGACCCGCGCACCGCCGCGTTCACCTTCCGCGAGGGGCCGGTCTTCACCAACCTGCTGCTCGCCGACGAGATCAACCGGACCCCGCCGAAGACCCAGTCCGCGCTGCTGGAGGTGATGGAGGAGCGGCAGGTGTCGGTGGAGGGCGAGCGCCGGCCGCTGCCGGAGCCGTTCATCGTGGCCGCCACCCAGAACCCCATCGAGTACGAGGGCACCTACCCGCTGCCGGAGGCGCAGCTCGACCGGTTCCTGCTCAAGCTCACCGTGCCGCTGCCCAGCCGGGAGGAGGAGCTGGGCGTGCTCCGGGCGCACCACGCCGGGTTCGACCCGCGCGACCTGGCCGCGGCCGGCGTACGGCCGGTGGCCACCGCCGACGACCTGGCCGCGGCCCGGGCGGCGGTCGGCCGGGTGTACGTGGCCGAACCGGTGCTCGGCTACGTCGTGGACCTGTGCCGGGGCACCCGGGCCGTGCCGGCGCTGGAGCTGGGCGCTTCCCCCCGGGGCGCGACCGGCCTACTCGCCACCGCGAAGGCGTGGGCCTGGCTGGCCGGCCGGGACCACGTCACCCCCGATGACGTGAAGGCCGTCGCCCGCCCCACTCTGCGGCACCGGCTGCGGCTGCGCCCGGAGGTGGAGTTGGAGGGGGTCGGGGTGGACGCGGTGCTGGACACGGTGCTGGCCACCGTGCCGACGCCGCGATGACCTGGCGGGCGGCGGCGCTGCTGGGGGCGGGTGCCGCCACCCTGCCGCTGTGGCCGGCGCCGTTCGTCGGGGTGGCCCTGATGACCATGGCCGTGCTGGCGCTGACCGCCGTCGACTGGGCGCTGGCCGCGCCGCCGGCCGGGATCGCGGCCGACCGGGACGGGGACCGGCGGGTCCGACTCGGCGGCACCGCGACCGTCACCCTGCGGCTGACCAACGACTCAGCCCGTACGCTGCGCGCCCGGGTCCGGGACGAGTGGGTGCCGTCGGCCGGAGCGCGGCCGGACGTGCCGCCGGAGCAGGTCGTCCGGGTGGATCCGGGGGCGGGCGTCGACCTGCCGACCCGGCTCACCCCGGCCCGGCGCGGCGACCGGCCGGCAGTCGCGCTGACCGTCCGCTCGTACGGGCCGCTGCGGCTGGCGTTCCGGCAGCGCGCCGGCCGCCCCGCCACCCCGGCGTGGACGCTGCGGGTGCTGCCCCGCTTCGACTCCCGCCGGCACCTGCCGGAGAAGCTGGCCCGGCTGCGGGTGATCGACGGCACCCAGGTGACCCGGGGCCGGGGCGAGGGCACCGAGTTCGACACGCTGCGCGAGTACGTCGTCGGCGACGACGTCCGCTCGATCGACTGGCGGGCCAGCGCCCGCCGTTCCGACGTGCTGGTGCGTACCTGGCGCCCGGAGCGGGACCGGCGGCTGGTCTGCGTCCTCGACACCGGGCGGACCTCGGCGGCGCGGATCGGCGACGAGCCCCGGCTGGACACCTTCCTCGACGCCGCGCTGCTGCTCACCGCGCTGGCCGCCCGCGCCGGCGACCGGGTCGACCTGATCGCCGCCGACGCCGTGGTCCGGACCGTGGTGACCGGCGCGGGCCGGCCGGCGCTGCTGGCCCGGCTGGTGGACGCGGTCGCCCCGCTCCAGCCGGCCCTGGTGGAGACCGACTTCGCGCTGATCGCCGGCGAGGTGCTGCGCCGGGAGCGGCAACGCAGCCTGGTGGTGCTGTTCACCGCGCTGGAGGCCGGGGCGCTCGGTGAGGGGCTGCTGCCGGTGCTGCCCCGGCTGGCCGCCCGGCACCGGGTGATCGTCGCCGCGACCCACGACCCCGTGCTCACCGCGCTGACCACCGCCGCACCGGGCCGGCCCGCCGACGCGTACGCCGCCGCGGCGGCCTGGCGCGCCCTGGCCGAGCGGGACCGCCTCCGCGCCGTCCTGACCCGGTACGGCGTCACGGTGCTGGACGCCCCAGCGGACCGGCTGGCCCCCGAGGTGGCCGACGCCTACCTCCGCCTCAAGTCCCTCGGCCGGCTCTGAGCCCCGAGGCGTCGGCCGTGGACCCGGCGGTGGTACCCGGCCGGACGCCGCTCCCACCGACCGCCCGGCGGCCGAGCACGACGACGTACGCGAGGAAGGCGAGCCAGACGGCCGCGCCGGCGCCGATGCGGAGCGCGGCCGGCAGCGGGGCCGGGGTGACGAACGCCTCCAGGCCGGCGGAGACCGCGAACACGCCGACCAGGCCCACCGCGGCCAGCACGGCGGAGCGGCCGGCCTCGGCCACCGCGCGGCCCCGGGTGAGCCGGGGTGGCGGCGCGATCCACGCCCACGCGGTGCGCAGCCCGACCCCGGCGGCCACGAAGACCCCGGTGAGCTCCAGCAGGCCGTGCGGGGTGATCATGCCGAAGAACACGTCGGCCCGGCCGTAGGAGACCATCACCCCGCCGACCACCCCGACGTTGAGCGCGTTCTGCCAGAGCAGCCAGAGCACCGGCACGACCAGCACCCCGGAGGCAAGGCACTGGGCGGCCAGCCAGGCGTTGTGCGTCCACAGGTGGAAGGCGAAGGTCGGCGCGGAGAACTCGGTGTAGTAGCCGGCGAACCCGGACCGGACCAGCTCGGCGGCTGCCTCCTCGCCGACGAACGCGGCGGCGGTGTCCGGGTGCCCGGCGACGTACCAGATGAGGAAGCCGCTGAGCAGGCTGAAACCGGTCGCCACCGCGCACCACCACGGCCAGGCCCGGTAGACCGCACCGGGGAAGCCGACCAGCAGGAACCGCCCGACGGCGGCCCACGACGGGCGGGGCCGGCCGGTGATCCGGCCCCGGGCCCGCAGCACGAGCTGGGAGAGCTCGGCGACGAGCCCGGGCTCGGGCGAGCGGCTGCGCAGCACGGACAGGTGGGTGGCGGCCCGCTGGTAGAGCGCGACCAGCTCGTCGGCCTCGGCGGCGGAGAGTCGACGCCGGCCCGACAGCTCCTCCAACCGGCGCCATCCGCCCCGGTGCTCGGCGACGTACGCGTCGAGATCCACTGGTCCTCCCCCGTCCGGCGACCATAGTGTTCACTGTGCTGGTGAACGCGCAACCACCGGCACCGTTCGCCGGCGCGTCCGGCGGGGACGCCGGCCTGGTCAGCGGCGAGGCCGTGGCGCTGGACGTCCGGGCCGCCCGGATCGGCTCCCGGGTGCTGGCGCTGCTGCTCGACCTGGTGGCGCAGGCGGCGATCGCGGTGGTCCTGGTGATCGGCCTGTCGGCGGCGGTGGCCGCGTTCCCCGCCGGGCTCGTGGACGCGGCGCTCAGCAGCGCGCTGCAGACCGTCGGGGCGATCCTGGTCCTGGTCGGCTACCCGACGCTGTGGGAGCGGTTCGCCGGGGGCCGCACGCCCGGCAAGCTGGTGGTCGGGCTGCGGGTGGTACGGGTCGACGGCGGGCCGGTGGGGCTGCGGCAGTCGCTGACCCGGGCCCTGGTCGGAGTGGCCGTGGAGTGGCCCGGCCTGGTGCTGCCCCTGCTGAGCTGGGTGGCGAGCGTGGCGGTGATGCTCACCGACCGGCGGGGCCGGCGGCTCGGCGACCTGGTGGCCGGCACGATGGTGGTGCACACCCGCGTCGCCACCGCCTGGCGGCCCGCCCCGCTGCTGGCCCCGGCGCTGGCCGGCTGGGCGTACGCGCTGGACCTCACCCGTCTCGACGACGGCCTCGCGCTGGCCGTCCGGCAGTACGTCACCCGGGCGCACCGGTTCGCCGAGCCGGCCCGGTCCCGGCTGGCCGGGGCGCTCTGGGCGGAGGTGGCAGCCGTGACGACACCGCCGCCGCCGGCCGGCCTACCGGCGGGGATGTGCCTGGCCACCGTGCTGGCCGAGCGGCACCGCCGGGCGACCCACCGGCTGCACCGGGCCCGGGCCCGCACCGCGCCGCTGTGGCCGGAGCTGACCCCGGCACCGGCCGGGGGTGGGCCGCACGTCGCCGGGACCGGCGACTGACCCGCCGGTACGCGGGCCGGGCGGCACGCCGCGCCGACGCCGGCAGGGCCCGGCCGCCCGGCTCAGCCGAAGAGCGTCCGGCCCCAGTGGTCGCCGCCGTCGCGCACCCCGGGCGGGCAGGCGAAGATGCCGCTGGAGACGTGCCGCAGGTACTCGTTCATCGCGTCGTTGCGGGCCAGCCGGGTCTGGATCGGCACGAACTGCTTGCGCGGGTCCCGCTGGTAGGCGATGAAGAACAGCCCGGCGTCGAGCCGGCCCAGCCCGTCCGAGCCGTCCACGAAGTTGTAGCCCCGGCGCAGCAGGCGCGCGCCGTCGTGCTGGCTCGGGTGGGCGAGCCGGACGTGCGCGGTCTCGGCGATCAGCGGCTGACCGTCGTCGCCCTTCGCGGCGAGGTCGGGCTCGTCGAACTCGTCGCCCCGGCCCAGCGGGGCGCCGCTGCCCTTGGTCCGCCCGACGATCTGCTCCTGCTCGACCAGGGAGCTGCGGTCCCAGGTCTCGACCAGCATCCGGATCTTGCGGGTGACCAGGTAGGACCCGCCGGCCATCCAGTCCGGCCCGTCGCCCGGCTGGGCCCAGAGCTGCTCGCGCAGCAGCCCGGCGTCCTCGGCCTTGAGGTTGGCGGTGCCGTCCTTGAAGCCGAACAGGTTGCGCGGGGTGGCCTGCCCCCGGGACGTCGACGAGGTGCGCCCGAAGCCGAGCTGCGACCACCGGACGCTCACCACGCCCATGCCGATCCGGGCCAGGTTCCGGATGGCGTGCACCGCCACCTGGGGGTCGTTGGCGCAGGCCTGGACGCAGAGGTCCCCGCCGGACAGCTCCGGGCGCAACGCGTCCCCGGCGAAGTGCGGCAGGTCGGCCAGCGGGGCGGGTCGGCGGCCGGCGAGGCCGAACCGGTCCTTCCCCTGGGCGTCGCGGAACAGCGTCGGGCCGAAGCCGATGGTGAGGGTGAGCTGCGAAGGGGGCAGCCCGAGGGCCTCCCCGGTGTCGTCCGGCGGTGCCTCGGGGACGCCGCCGACCGCGCCGATCACCCCGGCGTCCCGCCCGGCGGTCATCCGGGCGGCTGCGGCCGTCCACTCCTGGAGCAGCTCGACGAGCCGGGTCCGGTCCTTGCTGACGACGTCGAACGCGACGAAGTGCAGCCGGTCCTGGGCCGGGGTGGTGATGCCCGCCTGGTGCTCACCGTGGAACGGCACCGCGCCGGCCGCCGCGCCCTCATCGGCAGCGGCGCGGTCGCCGCCGCCCCGGGCCAGCGCGCCGGCCCCGACGGCGACGCCGGCCACCCCGGCGACGCCCGCGCTGGCGAGCGTGATCGCCCTCCGCCGGGACACCTGATTCCCGCTCATGCCGTCACCCTTCCCTGCCTCGTCGCTGCGCCCACCGGGGCGGTCGGTCACCGGGCGACGACCGCCGCCACCTTGCTGATCGGCTCGGCCAGCGCGTTGATGCTGTCCGATAGTTCCTTCAGCTCGGCCTTGCTCAGCGCGGTGTGCAGCTTCCAGCCGTCCCCGTCGCGGTGCTTGCCGAGCGCGGTCTCCACGTTGGTGAACTCCTTGTCGAGCTGGGCGACCAGCTCCGGGGAGCGCTGCTCCAGAGCCGGGCGGAGCGAGGCGATCGCCGCCTTCGAGCCCTCCAGGTTGGCGTTGAAGTCCCAGAGGTCGGTGTGCGAGTAGCGCTCCTCCTCGCCGGTGATCTTGCCGCTGGCGACCTCGTCGAGCAGCGCCTTCGCGCCGTTGGCGAGCTGGAGCGGGGTGAGCTTCTCGGCGTTGGCCTTGGCCACGATCGCCTTGACGTCGACCAGGAGCTGGTCGGCGATCGGGCCGTCCTTGCTGATGTCGCCGGTCGTCCAGAGGTCCTTCTCGATCCGGTGGAAGCCGGTGAACTCCATGCCCTCCTCGATGACCTCCTCGCGGCCGTCGATCTTCGGGTCGAGGTCGCCGAAGCTCTCCGCTACCGGCTCGATCCGCTCCCAGTAGGTCCGGGCCACCGGGTACAGCGCCTTGGCCTTCGCCACGTCGCCGGCCTTGACCGCGGCCACGAACTCCTCGGTCTTGGTCAGCAGGGCGGCGGTCTGGCTGTTGACGTAGCGCTGGTAGCTCGCGGTGGCCTCGGCCAGCGCGGCGTCGGGAGCGACGGTCGCGGCGGTGCCGCTGACCTTCAGCGCCCCCCGGATGCCCTTGCCGATCATCCCAGGCTTGCAGGCCGTCTCGTACGTCCCGGCGGGCAGCTCGACGCGCAGCTCGCGGCTGAGCCCGGGGGCGATGTTCTCCACCTCGCCCATCACCCGGTCCCCGGCCGCGTAGACGTAGAACTCCGTGACCTTGGCACCGGAGTTGGTGATTTTGAAGGAGGTCTGGCCGGCGGGCAGGTCGGTGCGGCCGACCTCGCACGCGGTGTCGGTCGCCTTGACGGTGATCGGGCCCCCGTCGCCGGCTGCGCCGTCCTTCTCCGCTCCGCCGCAGGCGGCGACGCCGGTGGTGGCCAGCACGCCGGTGGCGGCCAGAGCCAGGAAGCGGGTGGTACGCATCAGGAGTTTCTCCTCGTGAGGTCAGGCGCGCGGCGACGCGGTCGCCGGCCCGGTTCCGCTGGTGGGGGAAGAGTCGGTGCCGGGGGCCGCCGGGCCGGACGGTTCGGCGGCGGTGTTCGTGGCGGGCCGGGCCGGGGCGGCTGGCCGGCGCAGGAAGATCAGCAGCACCGGCAGGGCGTACGCGACCCAGGCGACCATCTCCAGCACGCTCGGCGCGGGGGTGACGTTGAACATCCCGGCGAGCAGGGCGGCGTACCAGGTGCTCGGGTCGAGCACTCCGGTGATGTCGAAGGCCAGGTCGTTCAGGCCGGGCAGCACGCCGGCCTCCTGGAAGTCGTGCACGCCGTACTTGAGGATGCCGGCGGCGACCAGGATCAGCAGGGCGCCGGTCCAGGTGAAGAACGTGGACAGGTTGATCTTCAGGGCACTGAAGTAGAGGCCCACGCCGATGGCCACGGCGCTGGCGATACCGCCGATCAGGGCCAGCAGCGGCCCGCTGTCCCCGGCCGCGCCCTGGGCGGCGGAGTAGAAGATGAGGGCGGTCTCCAAGCCCTCCCGGATCACCGCGAGGAAGGCCATCCCGGCCACCGCGACGGAGCCGACCGCGAGCGCCTCGCTCAGTCTGCCGCGCAGCTCACCGGCCATTGTCCGGGCGGCCCGGCGCATCCAGAAGATCATCCAGGTGACGAAGGCGACGGCCGCGACCGAGGTGACCGCCTCGAACAGCTCGCGGTCCTCGGAGCGGGCCAGCAGCGAGGTCGAGGTGTACTCGATCAGCCAGCCGAACAGCACCGAGAGGGCCACCGCGAGGCCGACGCCCGCCCACACCTGGGGGAGCCGGTCCCGGCGCTGCGACTTCACGAGGAAGGCGACCAGGATGCTGACCACCAGGGTCGCTTCCAGGCCCTCCCGCAGGCCGATCAGGTAGGTGGCGAACATCGGCACTCCATGATCCGTCAGCATGCCTCAGCTAACTTAGGGCAGCCATACCTTCCTCCCGTTCCGTGACCTCGTCAAGTTGTTCAGGACGATGTCACCGGCCACGCGGCCGGCCCGGTACACGAAGGGACCGGGCCCGCCGCGGCGCGGCAGACCCGGTCCCTGTCGTGCGGATCAGTAGCGGTAGTGCTCCGGCTTGAACGGGCCCTCCTGCGAGACGCCCAGGTAGGCGGCCTGCTCCTTGGTCAGCGTGCTCAGCTTCGCGCCGAGCGCGCCCAGGTGCAGCCGGGCCACCTTCTCGTCCAGGTGCTTCGGCAGCACGTAGACGCCGATCGGGTAGTCCTCGGGCTTGGTGAACAACTCGATCTGCGCGATCGTCTGGTTCGCGAACGAGTTCGACATCACGAAGCTCGGGTGCCCGGTCGCGTTGCCCAGGTTCAGCAGCCGACCCTCGGACAGCACGATGATCGAGTGCCCGTCGGCGAACTTCCACAGATCGACCTGCGGCTTGATGTTCACCCGCTCGACATCGGAGCGCTTGGCCAGGCCAGCCATGTCGATCTCGTTGTCGAAGTGACCGATGTTACCCACGATGGCCTGGTGCTTCATCCGCGCCATGTGCTCATTGGTGATGACGTCGAAGCAGCCGGTGGCCGTGACGAAGATGTCCGCCTGCCCGACCACATCGTCCAGGGTCGCCACCTGGTAGCCGTCCATCGCCGCCTGAAGGGCACAGATCGGGTCGACCTCGGTCACCACGACCCGGGCGCCCTGACCACGCAGCGACTCGGCACAGCCCTTACCCACATCGCCGTAGCCGAGCACGACGGCCATCTTGCCGCCGATCAGCACGTCGGTGGCCCGGTTGATGCCATCGATCAGCGAGTGGCGGCAGCCGTACTTGTTGTCGAACTTGCTCTTCGTCACCGAGTCGTTGACGTTGATGGCCGGGAAGAGCAGGGTGCCGTTGCGGTGCATCTCGTAGAGCCGGTGCACGCCGGTCGTGGTCTCCTCGGTCACGCCCTTGATGCCGGCGGCGATCCGGGTCCAGCGCTGGCCGTCCTCGGCGAGGGAACGGTGCAGCACCTCAAGGATGACCGCGTACTCCTCGGAGTCGGCGGACTCGACCGGCGGAACAGCCCCGGCCTTCTCGAACTCGACACCCTTGTGCACGAGCAGGGTGGCGTCGCCGCCGTCGTCGAGGATCATGTTCGGACCCTGACCGTCCGGCCAGGCCAGCACCTGCTCGGTGCACCACCAGTACTCCTGAAGACTCTCGCCCTTCCAGGCGTACACCGGCACACCGGCCGGGGCCTCGGGCGTGCCGTCCGCGCCGACGACGATCGCGGCGGCGGCATGATCCTGGGTGGAGAAGATGTTGCACGACGCCCAACGAACCTCAGCACCGAGCGCCACCAGGGTCTCGATCAACACAGCCGTCTGAATGGTCATGTGCAGCGAGCCGGTGATCCGCGCCCCCGCGAGGGGCTGCGCCTGCGCGAACTCACGACGGATCGCCATCAGGCCCGGCATCTCGTGCTCGGCGAGCTGGATCTCCTTGCGCCCGAACTCGGCGAGCGACAGATCCGCCACCTTGAAGTCGCCCTCGGCGAGGGTGCTCGGCCGGTCCTCGGACGGCGTACCGCTGGGGACGGCCGGGAGGGTGCTGGTCATAGAAGCTCCTGTCGAAGAACGAAGTGCTGCGCGACCCTTCACTTTACGCGCGAAGGCGGACAGCGCGCGGGGCGGTCGGTCGTGAACGGACTTTCCCGCCCACTGTCCGGCCGCCCCGCGCATCCCCCCGGTTTGGTTCCCCGCGCGCCCTCAGACCTTCGTCTTGTTAACGCTGCGTACCCATAGCGTCACACTGCGCCAGCGCCACGTCAAGCTATTCCGGGAATTTCGGATATGTGTCGGCCGCGTGGGTCGACCTACCTCTACGGGGGGGGCACTGTCAGTCGAGCCCTGGGGTGGCCACGTACGCCTCGCCCTCGCCGTCGAGAACGAGCGGGCCGGCGTCAGCCGGGCCGATCGCGGACTGCCCCGGCACAAGGGCGACAACGCCCCGACCGTCGTCGACCGAGAGCCTCCCGGCCCGGCAGAGCACCACGCGGGGCCCCGGCACCGTGAGCCGGACCGGCAGCGCGCCGGCGTCCAGCCGCACCCGGTGCAGCGCGAAGTCGTCGACGGGCACCGGCCAGCGGATCACCCCGGCGGACACCGGCTCCGGAGCCACCACCGGGTCGTCGAGCACCTCGAAGCGGAGCACCCGCAGCAGCTCGTCGACGTCCACCCGCTTCGGGGTCAGCCCGCCGCGCAGCACGTTGTCGCTGGCCGCCATGATCTCCACGCCCGTGCCCCGCAGGTAGGCGTGCAGGTTGCCGGCCGGCATCCAGATCGCCTCCCCGGGGGCGAGCCGGAGGTGGTTGAGCAGCAGCGCCACCAGCACCCCGGGGTCCCCCGGGTAGTGGCCGGCCAGCGCTCGGGCGAGCTCCGCGTCCGGCCCCGCGGCCTGCGCCGCCAGCACGTCCGCCACCAGCCCGGCCCGCTCCCCCGCCGGCCAGCTCAGCAGCAGCCGGACGGCCTCCCGCAGCCCCGCCGGGCCGCCGCGCAGCGCCGACACCACCGGCTCCAGCGCCGGCACGCCGAACGCGGCCAGCGCCTCGGCCGACTCCGCCGGGTCGCGGAACCCGCAGAGCGCCTCGAACGGCGAGAGCGCGACCAGCAACTCCGGCTTGTGGTGCGGGTCGGCGTAGTTGCGCTCCCCCGCCGGGCGCGCCGCGTCGGCCGCGTACCCGGCACGGGCCTGCTCCGGGTCCGGGTGGGCCTGGAGGCTCAGCGGGGCGTCCGCGGCGAGCACCTTGAGCAGGAACGGCAGCCGGGGGCCGAACCGCTCGACCACCCGGTCGCCGAGCCAGCGCCCCGGCTCGGCGGCCAGCAGGTCGACCAGGCTCGCCGCCGCACCACCGCGCCGCACCGTGGCCGGCGCACCCGGGTGGGCACCCAGCCACAGCTCGGCCTCCGGCCCCGCGCTGGGCACCGGGCGCCCCTGCAACTCGGCGATCGCCGAACGGGATCCCCAGGCGTAGTCCCGGATCGGCCCGTGCAGCGGTTCCACCTCAGCTCCCGGTGCGGGTCTCGTCGGTGGCGGTCTCCGTCGCGTGCGGCACCGCGGCGTCCGGCGCGTCCGGGGCGGCCGTGGGAGCCGCGGTGCCGGTGCCGGCCCGCTCTGCCGCGACGGACCAGATGTCCGGCTCCAGATAGATCACCCGGGCGACCGGGACGGCCGCGCGGATCCGCATCTCGACGGCGTTGATCCCCCGCGCCAACTCCTCGGCGCTCTCGCACGCCGGGACCGCGACCTTCGCGGCCACCAGCAGCTCCTCCGGGCCCAGGTAGAGCGTCTTCATGTGGATGATCCGCTCGACCTCCGGGCCGGCGGTGACGGCCCGCTCGATCGCGGCCACGTCCTTCGGCTCGGCGCCCTCACCGAGCAGCAGGCTCTTCGTCTCGATCGCCAGGACGATCGCGATGAGCACCAGCAGGACGCCGATCATGGCGGTGCCGGCCGCGTCCCACATGCCGTTGCCGGTGATCAGGGTCATCCCCACGCCGAACAGCGCGAAGACCAGACCGACCAGCGCGCCGAAGTCCTCCAGCAGCACCACCGGCAGCTCCGGGGCCTTGGACCGGCGGATGAAGTGCACCCAGGACTGGTTGCCCCGGATGTGGTTGGACTCCTTGATCGCCGTACGGAAGGAGAAGCTCTCCATCACGATGGCCGCGACCAGCACGACGACCGGCACCCAGTGCCAGCTCTCGATCCCGTGCGGTTTGGCCGCCTTGTGCCACGCCTCGTACAGCGCGAACAGGCCGCCGACGCTGAACAGCACGATCGACACGATGAACGCGTAGATGTAGCGCTCCCGGCCGTACCCGAAGGGGTGCTCGGGGGTTGCGGCGCGCTTGGCCCGCCGGCCGCCGAGCAGCAGCAGGCCCTGGTTGCCGGAGTCGGCCACTGAGTGGATCGACTCGGCCAGCATCGACGAGGAGCCGGTCAACAGGAACGCGATGAACTTCGTTATCGCGATGCCCACGTTCGCGAACAGCGCCGCGACGATCGCCTTGGTACCGCCGTCGGCGCTCATGCCGCTCCCCGTTCGATGCCGCACGTGCTCACTGGTTTGCCAGCTCCTTCATTTCTGTGATGGCCGGAACCGCCATCGGGTCCAGTCCGTGTGCCAGGGCCAGGTAGACGGAGGCGAAGTCCGGCACCGCCACCAGCGAGGCGAGCCGCTCCAGCGCGGAGCCGCCCTCGGCGGTCACCACGTCGCAGCGCACCCCGCGCCGCTCGGCGAGGGTCTGCACGGCGTCGGCCCGACGCTCCTCGACCGCCAGCGGCTCGTCGGCGTCGTCCTCGGCGTTGAGGCCGCCGTCGCGCAGCAGCACCAGCCGCAGCCGGGTGCCCTTCACCTCGGTCTCCTCCGGGTCCGCGAAGATGTCCCGCTCGCCCTCGGCGAGGCCGCCGAACACGCCGTCGAGCAGGCCGACCCGCCCCCGGCCGGCCTCGCCGAGCGCCCCGCTGACCACGGGATAGCGGGCGTTGGCCGACAGGGTGTCACCGAACCGGCGGGCCGCCACGGTGGCCAACGGCGACGAGCCCCAGACGATGGGGATCGACCCCGCCAGCCCAAGGGCCAGCGACTTCGCGGGGTTGACGAACGCCTCGGCCGTGGCACGGCACCGGTCGGCGTCCGCGTCGAGCCGCGCCGCCGTCTCGGCCAGATCCGCCTCGTTGACCTTCACGAGCCCGAGCGTACGGGCGGCGAGCAGAACCGGCACGGTGAGCGCCCACAGGCTGGCCCGGGCCGGGGCGCGGCGGGGCACCGGGATGAACGGCGCGCGGGCCCGCTCGGCCGCCGCCTGCAACTGCGAGTCGGGGGCGCCGACGGCGACCAGCCGGGCGCCACGGCGGTGCGCGGCCTCGGCCGCGCCGAGCGCCTCGGGACTGCGGCCGGAGGCGCTGACCGCGATCACCACGTCGGCGGCGCCCACCCAGCCGGGCACGCCGGCGCTGCGGTGCGGGATGACCGGGACCGGGCAACGCGGCCCGGCAACCGTGGCCAGCACGTCGCCGGTACGCCCGGCCGTGCCGATGCCGGCGATGACGACCGCCCGGGGGCGGCCGTCGTCGGCGAGCGCGGTCAGGTTCGTCTCGGCGGTCAGGGCGGCGGACTCCCGGACCTGCGCCCCGGCGGAGGCGGTGAACCGGAGCATGCCGCCCGGGTCGTGCTCCGCGAGGGCGTCCGGGTCGTCCAGCAGGGACTCGTCGGCGTCGCGGCGGCCGCTGACTCCGGCCGTTCCCTCCATCACGGCTGCTGCGCGGGTCCGCCGCGCGCCTCGTCGAGCAGCAGCACCGGCACGTCGTCGCGCACCTCGAAGATCCGGCCGCACTCGGTGCAGGTCAACGTCTGCGCCCCGGCGTCGTAGTCCAGCGGGGCATGGTGTGTGTCGGGGCAGGCGAGGATCTCGAGCAACTGCGGGTCCAGGGCCATGGTGCGGCTCCTTCCACGGTGCGGGGACGGCGGTCGACGGTGCCGACCGGCGCAGGCGATCTTATCGGCGAACCCGGTCGAGCACCTCGTCGCGGAGTGAGATCATCCGCTCCTCGGTCGGCGCCTCGACGTTCAGCCGCAACAGCGGCTCGGTGTTGCTGGCACGCAGGTTGAACCAGGCGCCGTCGGGGAAGCTCAGGGTGAGCCCGTCCAGCTCGCCGGCGGTCGCCTCCGGGTACGCGGCGCGCACCTCGGCCACCCTCGCCGCCTGGTCGGCCACCGTAGAGTTGATCTCGCCGGACGCGACGTACCGCTCGTACTCCCGGGCCAGCTCGGACAGCGGTAGGTCCTGCTCGCCGAGCGCGGCGAGGGCGTGCATCGCGGCCAGCATGCCGGTGTCGGCGAACCAGAAGTCCCGGAAGTAGTAATGGGCGGAGTGCTCGCCACCGAAGACGGCGTTGGTGCGGGCCATCTCGGCCTTGATGAAGGAGTGCCCGACCCGGGCCACCACCGGCTTGCCGCCGTGCTCGGCGATGATCTCCGGCACCGCCCGGGAGGTGATCGGGTTGTGGATCACCGTGGACCCGGGATGCCGGGCCAGCTCGCGGACCGCCACGAGGGCGGTGATCGCCGACGGGGAGACCGGCTCGCCGCGCTCGTCGACGACGAAGCAGCGGTCGGCATCGCCGTCGAAGGCCAGCCCCAGGTCGGCGCCGTGCTCGCGGACGGCCCGCTGGAGGTCGACCAGGTTCGCCGGGTCCAGCGGGTTGGCCTCGTGGTTGGGGAACGTGCCGTCCAGCTCGAAGTAGAGCGGCACGATCTCCAGCGGCAGCGCCGGCAGCACGACGTCGCCGAGCACGCTGGGCACCGTCCAACCACCCATCCCGTTGCCGGCGTCGACCACGACCTTCAGCGGCCGGATGCCGGAGAGATCGACCAGCCCGCGCAGGTGGGCGGCGTACTCCGGGCGCAGGTCGCGCCGCTCGGTCGGCCGGGTCGGTGCCTCGGCCGGGGGCGCGGCACCGGAGTCGAGCAGCGCCTGCGCCCGGTCCCGGATCTCGGCCAGGCCGCTGTCCTGCCCGATCGGGCGGGCGGCCGAGCGGCACAACTTGATGCCGTTGTACTTGGCCGGGTTGTGGCTGGCCGTGAACATGGCACCGGGCAGGCCGAGGATGCCGGAGGCGTAGTAGAGCATGTCGGTGGAGGCGAGACCCAGCTCGATGACCGACCGCCCCTGCGCCCGGACGCCGGCGGCGAACGCCTCGGCCAGGGCCGGACCGCTGGCCCGCATGTCGTGCGCGATCACCACCGCGTCGCCGGGCTCGTCGGCGGCGGCGAGAACCTGACCGAAGGCGACGCCGAGCGCCTCGGCCGCCCGCTCGTCCCACTCGTCCGGCACCGTACCCCGGACGTCGTACGCCTTCACGATCCGGGACAGATCAGACACGGGTTCCGCTCCTTGGCCGCAGGTCCTCAACGCACCTGAGCGTATCGGAGCGCCCCCGTCTCCCCCGCCTCAGCCGGGGAGGCGGGGCATGATCGTCGTCGCGTCGCCGCCACCGGCGGGCGCGGGGGGCCCACCCGGGCCGGGCGGCGTCCCACCCGGACCCGGCATCCCACCTGGACCAGGCGGCCCACCCGGACCCGGCGCCTCGGGCGGGCCGGGCTGCCGGGGCGGGGTGTCGCCAGCCGGGTACGCCGTACCGCCGCCGTAGACCCCGCCGCCACTGACCGGCGGGGCGGCCGGCGGGCCGGGGCGGGCGCCGTACGTCCCGGCGGACGGGGGTGCGGCCGGCCGGCCGTACACCCCGCCGGTGGGCGGCGCGGGCGGGGTCGCCGCCCCGCCTCCGGAGCGGTACGTGGTGCCGCCCGGGTTGCCCTGCAGCGGCACCGGCGGGTACTCGCCCCGGCCGGCGGCCGGCTCCTTGTCGGCCCGGGACCGGCGCACCAGCAGCACAATCAGGCCGACGCCCACCACGACCAGGCCGACGCCGAAGAGCATGAACACCGACAGACCGCCGGAGTCCTCCTCGGCGGCGACCGGGGTTGCCGAGCCGGCCCGGGCGGCGGCCGCGGCCAGGGTCGGGCCGCCGGCCTCCACCGCCTCGGTGGGCGCCACGGTCGGGCTCGGCGACGGTTTACGCGACGAGGTGGGTGACGGGCTCGGCTTCTTCTTCTCCCCGATCACCCGGGCCGCGGTGGCGTCCCGGCCGAGGGCACGGCCGAACGCGTTGGTCGCCTCACCCGCCAGCTCCAGCCGGCCGCCCGGCGTACCCGCCCGGAACGTCACCCGGTAGCGCACCGTGAGGCTCTTGCCCTTGCACAGCGTGGGGTTCGTCGGCGCGACCTGACTCGCGGTGACCCCGCCCCCGCCGCCGGAGACCGACACCGGCCACCACCGACCGGCCTTGGCCACCTGGACGGAGGCCTGGTCCGCGGCGAGGCCGTCGAGCCGCAGCCCCAACCCGGTACGGACCAGCACGCAGCCCCCGGTGCGCTTGCGCACCTCGACGTTGACCGTCCCCGGCGAGCCGCCCGCCCGGAAGCTGTCGGCCGAGCGCACCCGCACCGAGTCGCCGTCGGCCAGGGCCGGCGTCGCCCCGACGGCCACGAGGCCGCCCAGCATCACGCAGACCGCCGCGATCCGCGTCGCCCGCCGACGTACCGCCATGCTCACCTCACCGTTCATCCCCGGGTGGGGTCCGCTGGTCAGGTTACTACCGGGTGCGGGGCCCGGTAGTTCGTCGAGCTCCCCGCATGTGCCTTGCGTTACGGAAACCGCCCCCGCCCGCCGCGTGGGCGGGCGGCCAGCAGGTCCGTCAGCAGGCGGCGGCCAGCGCCTCGCGGCAGAGTCGGTCGGCGGTGCGGGTGGTCTCCGGCAGCCGGTACCTCGGCGTCAGCGCGAGCACCCGGGCGCAGGCGTTGTCCAGGCTCATCCGGTGCCCGACGCTCACGAAGACCGGCTTCACCCCGTCCCGGGTACGCAGCACCCGGCCGACCACCTCCCCGCCGTCGCGCAGCGGCGACCAGGCGCCGCGCCGGGCCGCCGGCGGCTCCCACTCGCCGACCAGCGGCGTCTTGCCCACCCCGATCGCGGGGAGCCCGGTGACCACGCCCAGGTGGCAGGCGAGCCCGAACCGGCGCGGGTGGGCCAGCCCGTGCCCGTCGCAGACCAGCAGTTCCGGGCGGACGGTCAGCTTCTCCAGCGCGTCCAGCAGCGCGGGCAGTTCCCGGAAGGCGAACAGCCCGGGGACGTAGGGGAACGCGGGCCGCCCCACGCCGACCGCCCGGTCCACCACGGCCAGCGTCCGGGCGTCCAGCACGGTGACGGCCGCCGCGAGCCGGTCGCCGCTCTCGGCGTACGCCACGTCCAGGCCGGCCACCGTCGCGGGCGCGGTGGGACCCGGCCCGACCAGGTCGGCGAGGGGTCGCATCCGGTCCTGTACGGCGAGCGCCTCGGCCTCGGTGCGCGGCGGCCGATGAGTTCGCGCCCCGGGTCCGGGTGGCCGGTGGGTCGCCGATGGGTCAGCCATCGGGTGAGCATGGTCCGCCGTCCCCGTGGGCGCAACGATCAACGTCGGTGACGACACACCCGGCCGGGTCGAGCCGGGGTTTTCGCACACCTGTCGGGTAACTTCTTCTGGTCCGAAATTCCGGTCATCGACAGGAGAAGCTCCGCGCATGGGCAAGAAGACGATCCACGTCTCCGACTTCAGCGGCACCGTTCTGCGGCCGGACGACGAGGTGGTCCGCGTCGTGGTGCTGGAGCACCCCGACCTGGTCGCCGGCCCCGTGCAGCTGGACGCCACCACGGCCGAGGTGGAGAGCATCGACGACGCCACGCTGGACGTCGCGGTGGTGGAGATCCACGACCAGCACGGCGGCGGCGAGCCCCGCCGGGTGGTGCTGACCGCCAGCGAGTTCGACGCGATGGCCACCGACGTGCCGATGGCCCAACTGCTCAAGACCGCCGAGCGGGTCCGCCCGCCGAAGGCGCGCAAGGGCGCCGAGAAGCCGGACTACGGCACCATCGAGCACGCCGGCAAGCCGCACCGGGGCCGGGTCACCGAGGAGGAGGCCCGGCTGGTCCGCGAGCAGCTCGACGAGGTCAACAAGCGGCTCGCCGACGCCGGGATCCGCCAGGTCGACCCGGCCGATCCCGAGCACGCGCTCCGGTACGGATTCCCCACCGCCGCAGCCGTCTCTCCGGTGCCACCCGCAGCCTCCTGACGCCCCGTCGCCGCCCGACGGCTGTCGGGCGGCGACGCTCCCACCCGCAGGCGCGGCAGGGCCTTCCTACTCCTGTGCGGCGGCGAGAGCCTCGGCGACGGCGGCCTCGACGGCGGCCCCGTCCACGCCGAGGCCGGTGAGCACTCCGGCGCCGTCCTCCAGTTGCAGCAGGGCGAGCAGGATGTGCTCGGTGCCGACGTGCTGGTGACCGAGCCGCAGCGCCTCCCGCATGGTGAGTTCGAGCGCCTTCTTGGCCCCGGGGTCGAACGGGATCAGGGCGGGCAGCGTGTCGGTCGGCGCCGGCAGGGCCGCGGTCGCGGCCTCCCGCAACCGCTCCAGCGGTACGCCCTGGGCGACGATCGCCCTCGCGGCGAGGCCGTCGGGCTCGCCGAGCAGCCCGAGCACCAGGTGCTCGGGGCGGATCTCGGCGTTCCCGACGGCGCGGGCCACCTCCTGGGCGGCGACCACGACATTGCGGGCGCGCGGCGTGAAGTTGCCGAACCCGCGGTTGGGGTCGAGGGCCGACGGTTCGGTGGACGCCTTCGGCACGAACCTCTTCTGCGCCGCCTGCTTGCTCACCCCCATGCTGCGGCCGATCTCCGTCCAGGACGCGCCGGAGCGGCGGGCCTGGTCGACGAAGTGGCCGATCAGGTGGTCGGCGACGTCGCCGAGGTGGTCGGCCACCACGACCGCCCCGGCGAGCTGGTCGAGGGTGTCGGTGTGGGCCTTCTTGATCCCGGCGATGAGGTCGTCGAGGCGGATCGAACTGGGCATCTGGGCAGGACTCGTCATGCGTCAACCATAGGTTGACGCACCCTCATTCGTCAACCCGGAGTTGACGATCCGGCCTCCCGCCTCGGCCGTCCTCGACCACGGAAAGGACGGTGCTGACGTCGAGGACGGCGAGGGCGTCCTCGCCGACCGACCGGGCCTCGGCGACGGTCCGGCCGAGCGTGACCACCCTGGCGGCCACGCTCGGCAGAGAGACCAGTTCCCCCACCTGGTCTCCCTCGGCGACGAAGACGTCCAGGGCCAGGACACCATCCCGAGCCCCGGCGGCCCCGGCGCCGGTGATCGCCGTCACCCGCCCCGGCCGGACGTGCTTGGTCAGCAACATCGAGGCCGAGCGCGGCTGGGTCGGCGGGGCCACGTCCAGCGGCTCGCCGGACATCACCGCCAGGTACGCCGCGACGACGTCGTAGGAGTACGCGTATCCGATCATCAGCATGATGGGGCCGCCGGCGAGGCGCCCCCCGCACTCCACCAGCCGGACCACGCCGTCTTCCATGATCCACTCGCTGTGGATGAACCCCGTGTCGAAGTCGACTGCGGCGACCAGCCGCTCCGCCTCGGCGACCAACTGGGCGTACTGCGCCGGCGGCAGGTCCGGGTCGATGGTCTCGGTCACCGGCACCGGATTTGCACCGGGGGCGACATCGGTGGCGGTGACGTTGCGGAAGAGCACCTCTCCCCGGCGGACCAGCAGGTTCACGTTGTACTGCCGCCCGACCATGCGCCGCTCGGCCAGGTAGGACTCCACCGCGGGGAAGCGCGTGCTGCTGTGCGCCGGTGGGGCGACCATCCGCTCCCAGCCCGCCGGAACGTCGGCGGCGTCCGGGACGATCTGCACCCCGGACGAGCCCGCCCGCGCGGTCGGCTTGAGCACCAGCCCGCCGGGAACCCGTTCGGCGAAGGCCACCGCGTCGGCGGGCGAGCGGATGAGCCGCCACTGCGGGCCGGCGACGCCACCGGCCTCCGCCACCTGGCGCAGGAGGAACTTGTCGCCGAGGATCTCCGCCGACGCCGGTCCGGCGCCGGGCAGGCCGAGGCGCTGGGCCAACCGCGCCGCGAACACCACCCCCGCGTCGTCGACCGGGACGACCGCCTGGATCCGCAGGTCCGGATGCCAGAGGTGGAACAGGTCGGCCGCCATCGGGCGTCGGAAGTCCAGTTCGTACAGGTCGCACTCGGGCCAGTGGGCGGCGAGGTGGGCGCGGGCCCCCCGGGCGTACGCCACGGCCGGCTCCTCGATGATGATCACGCGCAGGTCGCCGACGGTGCGGCGCAGCAACGGCAGCCAACCCTGCACGTACCCGACGAGGACCAGTGCTCGCCGATCGTCCGGACTACTCACCCGGGACACTCCCTCTCGATGGCTGGGTCACGATCCGGTCGACGGCCGCCGCCAGCGACCGGACGGTCGGGTTCTGGAAGAGGGTGGCCAGCCCGACGGGAGCGCCCAGGGCACGGCTGAGCCGGGCCTCCACCTCGATCAGCCTGAGCGACGAACCACCGGCGTCGAAGAAGTTGACATCCGGGCCGAGGGTGTCGTGGCCCAGGGCGGCGGCGCAGACCCGCCCGACCAGCGACACCATGGGCCCGTCGGCGCGTGCGTCGGCCGTGACGGCGATCGCGCGCAGCGCGGCGATGTCCGGCTTGCCGTTCGGGGTGAGCGGCATGGCCGCCAGGATCCGCAGGTCACCGGGGTGCATGGTGGCCGGCAGCAGGTCGGCGAGGTGCCGGCGCAATCCGTCCCCGGTCAGCTCCGGCGGCCCGGCCACGTACGCGGTGACCCCGTCGGGCCCGTCGGCGAGCAGGAGGCAGTCGGTCACGTCGGGGTGCTCCCGCAGCACCGCCTCGATCTCGTCCAGCTCGACCCGGGTGCCGTTGAGGCTGACCTGCCGGTCGGCCCGGCCCCGGAACTCGATGGTGCCGTCCGGCCGGGCCATCCCGAGGTCCCCGGTCCGGTACAGCCGCACGCCCTTCTCGCCGTGCGGGTCCGGCCCGAAACGGTGGGCCGTGCCGGTCGGGTCCCCCGGGTAGCCGAGGGCCAGGTACGGGCTGCGGACCCGGATCTCGCCCACCACGTTGACCGGCACCGGGCGCCCGTCGTCGTCGGTGAGCAGGATCTCGGCGGTGGGCGAGGCCGGGCCGACCAGCGGTCGGATGTCGGCGGTCTCCCGGGATCGGGGATGGCCGTGGTCGATCGTGGCGGCCACCTGGGGGGTCTCGGTGGCACCGTAGTGCGACACCACCCGCGCCCCGGGACAGAGTCGGGCGATACCAGCGACGTCCCGAGCGTCCACCGCGCCGCCGCCGAAGGCGACCAGTCGGACGTCGACCAGCCGGACGCCGGACGCCTGAGCAGCCGCGACGAGCAGCCGCCCCAGGGCGGGACTCAGGTGCAGAACGGTGATCCGCCGGACGGCGAGCCAGCGGACCAGCGCGGTCGGCGACGCGGCCTCCGAGGCTGCCGGCAGGTGCACCGACGCACCCACCGCCACCGCGACCAGCACCTCACGGAGCAGGGGGTCGTGGCCGACCCCGGCGAGCGCGGAGAACCGGTCCTCCCCGGTGAGCCGGTACGCGGCCGGGTACCACTGGAGCAGGGCCGCCAGCGGGGCCGCCGGGGCGGCCACCGGCCGGGGGTGACCGGTGCTGCCGGAGGTGAACGCGAGGTAGGCCGTCCCGGCAGGTAGCGATCCCGAACCGGACACCGGTGACGCTCCGTCCCGGGCCGCCGGGATGCCTGCGGCCTGGTCCGGGCGCACGGCCGGACGGTCACCGGTGGCATCGACCACGACCGGGTCGCCGGCGGCGGCCAGCATCCGCTCTCGGCGGGTCGGCGGCAGGGCGGCGTCGACCAGCAGAAACGTCCTGGCTCCGGCCAGCACGGCGACCAGGGCCGCGACCAGCGCCGGACTCCGGCCACCCATCACCGCCACCACACGTCGCCGCCCAGGGTCGACGCGTTCCAGCGCCGTCCCGAGATCGACGACGGTGGAGGCGAGCTGATCGCCGGTCAATGTCCCGTCACCGGCCAGGACTGCGGGGCTGTTCCCGGTGCGCCGCAGGGCGGCCAGGAGGGTGCGCCCGAGTTCCGCCGCTGACGAGGTGACCGGCGGGTACGCCCGCCAGGGGGACCGCGCCGTGCTCGTGTCGGCCCGTCCGACGTCGGCGAGCAGCCGGGCAGCGTCGCGAGGAAGGTCGGCGAGCACCCGGACGCAGTCGTCGGCCACCGCCTCGATCTGGTCGTGGTCGAACAGGTCCAGGTCGTAGACCAGCTCGAGCCCGACACCGTCCCGGTCGTCGACGAAGTACGCCGAGATGTCGAACAACGCCCCCGGCAACGGCGGGGTGAGCGCCTCGACCCGGGTCCCCGGGCCGAGGTCCAGCGGCGTCGCCGGATACGACAGCAGGTTGCACCAGATCTGGAAGATCGGGTTGGCCGCGGCGACCCGGGGCGGGGCGAGTTCCCGAACCAGCTCGTCGAAGGGCACGCGCCGGTGGGCCAGGGCCGTGGCGACCTCGTCGGCCACCATGCGCAGGTTGTCCCGCACCGACCGGTTCCGGTCCACGGCCAGGCGCAGGACCAGCGAGTTGTTGAAGAAGCCCACCGAATCGGCCAGGTCCGCGTCGTCCCGGTCCGCGACCGGGGTGCCGATGACCAGGTCGTCCTGCCCGGTGTACCGGTTGAGCACCGTCGCCAGGCCCAGGGCGAGCAGGGGGAACAGCGGCACCCGGTGACGTACCGCGAGGTCGCGCAGCTCTCCGGCCACCTGTTCGGGCAGCCGGTGGGCCACCCGCCCGGCCCGGAACCGGGGGGTGACCGGACGGCGGCGGGCGAACGGCAGCCGGACCGGCCCGGGCAGGTCGGCCAGTCGCTTCACCCACCAGGCGAGTTCCGCCTCGACCGCGGCCCGGTGCTCCGGGGAACGGGCGGCGGCGGCGACTGCGGGGAACTGCACCGGCTCGGGAAGGTGCTCACCCCGGTACGCCCGACCGATGTCGCGCTGGACCACCTCGATGGACCAGCCGTCGACCACGATGTGGTGCCCGACCAGGGCAAGGAGGCAGGTGTCCGCTCCGGTGACCAGCACCTCCGCCCGGAACAGGGGGCCGGTGTCCAGCCGGAACGGGCGGCGAACCACCTCGGCCGCCCAGTCCTCGACGGTGCTGGTGGGGTCGGCCACCACCAGGCCGCCGTGCTCCGGCGGGTCCGCGACCAGTTGCACCGGCCGGGCGGCGACCATTCCGACCCGGGTACGCAGGGCCGCGTGCCGCCCCAGCACGGTGGCGACCGCGCGGTCGAGACGGTCCAGGTCGACCGGGCCACGCAGGCGCAGCAGCGCCGGGACGTGGTAGGCGGAGCAGTGCGGGTACATCTGGTGGAGCAGGAACAGCCCCTCCTGTTGGGGTGCCAGCGGAGCGCTGCGCCGGCCCCCGGTGATCGGGCGGGCGGGTCGCGGCGGCGCGGCGGCGGCGGGCCGGACGTCCAGGACGGCGGCGAACCCGCCGACGGTGGATTCGGCCAGCACGTCTGCGACGGTGACGGCCCGTCCGGTCTCCCGGGCCGCTCGCTCGGCGACGACCATCGCGGACAGGGAGTGCCCGCCGTGCGCGGCGAACTCACTGTCCGCGCTGAGGTCACGGGCCCCGAAGACCTCCGTCCAGAGCCGGGCGACGTAGCGTTCCCGGTCGGTCATCGGCGGCGCGGCGGGAGCGGGGTCGGCCGGGGCCGCACGGCCGGCGCGGAGCAGGGCGGAGACGGCCGCCCGGTCGGCTTTGCCGCTGGCGTTGCGGGGCAGCGCCGCCAGGACCACCAGATCGGCGGGTACGGCGACGGCCGGCAGGACGTCGGCCAGGTCGGCGCGCCAGGCACCGGGGTCGGGTTGCCCGGTGACCACCGCCATGACAGCGCCGTCGCGGACCAGCGCCACGGCATCGGTGACCCCGGGCAGTCGGCGCAACGCGTGCTCGATGTCGCCCAACTCGATCCGCACTCCCCGGATCTTCACCTGGTGGTCCCGGCGTCCGTGGTACGCCAGGTCCCCGTCGGGCAGCTGCCGCACCAGGTCGCCGGTGCGGTATGCCCGCCCGCCCCGTCCGGCACCGGCATCCGGCACGAACGCCAGGGCGGTCGCCGCGGGCCGCCCCAGATACCCCCAGGCCACCTGGGGGCCGGCGAGGAGCAACTCACCCAGCTCCCGGGGCCCCACCTCGCGCAACGCCGGGTCGACCACTCGGGCGCGGACGCCGGGCAGGGGCTGGCCGATCACCGGCAGGTCCGCCGCACCGACCCGGGCCACCACCGTGTCCACGGTGCACTCGGTCGGCCCGTAGACGTTGTACGCCGTCGTCCCGGCCCGCTCGGTCAGTTCCGCCCACAGCCCGTCCCCGATGGCCTCGCCGCCGACCAGGATGCGCAGGTCCCCGCACTGGTCCAGGTACGGCAGCAGCGCCCGCAGGTGGGTGGGGGTGATGTCGAGGTCGGTGACCCGACGGGTGCGCAGCACCTCGGCGAACGCGGCCGGGTCGAGCCGGTCGGCCTCGCGGAGCAGGACCACGGTGTCGCCACGCAGCAGCCGCAGCCACTGCTGGACCGAGGCGTCGAAGGAGAGGCCGGCGTTCCACGCCACCACGTCGTGTCCCGGCCCGGCCGCCCCGCAGGCGAGGAGTCCGTCGGCCAGCGCCAGGACCGCCCCGTGCGGCACCATCGCCCCCTTCGGACGGCCGGTGGAACCGGAGGTGAACACCACGTACGCCAGGTCGGCATCGGTGACCTCGGGCAGCCGGGCGAGCGCGGCGGCGTCGACGGTGACCTCACCGCGCAACGCGTCGGCCAGCTCCGGCACCACGACGTCCGGGCCGGTCGGGGTGCCCGGTTCGGTGATCAGCCGGGTGACGCCCGCCTCCGCCAGGACCGCCGCCTGGCGCCGGGCCGGATGCGCCGGGTCCACCGGGACGTACGCCGCCCCCGCCCGCAGCACCCCGAACAGGGCCACCACCATGTCGACGGACCGGTCGAGGCGGAGGCCCACCACGTCGCCCCGGCCCACCCCGCACGCGGCAAGGGCGACGGCCACCGCGTCGACCCGACGGCCGAGTTCGGCGTACGTGACAGCGTCGTCGGCGACGACCAGCGCCGTGCGGTCGGGGTGGGCGGCCACGACGCGGCCCAGGGCGGCGGGAATCCCGGCGGGGACGGCTTCCATCCGGCTCAGCCCACGAAGTCCAGGCTGACCTTGCCGGTCGTGACCCGCGCCCGCATGTCGGTCACGGCCTGCGCCACGTCCCGGAACGGGTACGACCGGCCCGTCTCCATGTCGAGCTGCCCCTTCTTGATCATGCCGAACAGTCCCACCATGGTCTCCGGGAACACCTCGTGCCGGTCGGAGACCAGGTTGTACGCCGAGAAGCCGGCGATGGTCCGGGTGCCGGCCATCAGCGACTCGGGCCGGACCGGGGTGCTGAGCTCCCCCGAGGTCGAGCCGAAGATCACCATTCGCCCGCACGGCGCCAGCGCGGAAAGAGCCGAGTCGAGCTGCGGCCCGCCGTGCATCTCCAGGATCACGTCGACCATGCGGCCCCCGTTCGCCTCGACCAGGGCCGCGCCGATGTCGGTGGTGGTGGAGTCCACCGTCTCGTCGGCGCCCAGGGCGGCGACGTGCGCGCGCTTGTCCGGGGTGGACGCCGCGCCGATCACCCGGCGGGCCCCCCACGCCTTGGCGAGCTGCACGGCGATCGACCCGACGCCGCCGGCGGCGGCCATCACCGCGACGGTGTCCCCACGGCTGATCCGGGCCATGGTCCGCAGGATGTGCCAGGCGGTGAACCCCTGGGTGGCCATCGCGAGGGCGGCCCGGTCGGAGACGAAATCGGGCACCTCGAGGAACTGTTCGGCGACGAAAACCTCCGCCCAGGCCCCCTGCCTGGCCCGGCCCAGCATCCGGCGGCCATCGGCGGTGGTGCCCACCGCCTCGATGCCCGGGCGGTACGGCAGCGGCGGCTTGAGGGAGTAGGTCCCCTCGACGATGTGGACGTCGGAGAAGTTGACGCCCGCGCTGCGGACGCGGAGCAGGGTCTGGTTGCCGGCGGCGACCGGATCCGGCACGTCGTGGATCTCCAGGCCTCCGGGGCCGTGACCGGTCAACGAGATCGCGTGCAAGGTACTTCTCCTAATCGTTGTGTCGCGGGTCAGGTGTAGACGCGGCGGGGCACGGCGGCCAGCACGTCGCGGACGGTGTGGAGCACTTCCTCCCGGGCGGTGTGGACGAAGAAGTGCCCGCCGGGAAAGAACCGTTCGACGGGCGGCGCGACGGTGTGGGTGCGCCACCCGTCGGCCTGGTAGTCGGTGACCGAGGTGTCGCTGACCCCGCGTAGCACCGTCACCGGGAGGTCCAGCGGCGGCAGCGGGTCCACGGCCCAGGTCTCCAGGACCTGGTAGTCGGCGCGCAGGATCGGGGTGAACACGGCCAGCAGATCGCGGCTGGCCAGCAGCTCCGGGGGCATTCCGCCGTAGTCGACGGTGCGTTGCAGCAGGTCTTCGTCGCTGAGCAGGTGCATCACGTCGGTGGGGTCCCGGCGGCAGGGACTACCGGCTCCGGAGACGATCAGGGCGGCCGGCGGGACGCCCTCCCGGCACAGCTCGCGGGCCAGTCCGAAGGCGACCGCCGCGCCCAGACTGTGCCCGAACAGCACCACCGGCCGGGGTCGCAGCGCGGTGACCTGAGGGGTCAGCCCGCGCAGAATGTCGGTCATCGAAGTCAGCGCCGGCTTGCCGAACAGCCGCTCCCGGCCCGGGAGCAGGACGGCGGTGACCGTGGCCAGGCTCGCCAGGTCGGCGCCCCAGTCCCGGAACGGCGCGACGCCGCTGCCGGCGTACGGGACGACGACCAGCACCGGACGATCGTCGGCGGGACCCGGCGGGGGGACGAGACGGGCGACGCTCATCGTTGCGCTCCGGTGGACGAGGGGTGTGCGTCGCCGGCGGTGCGCTGGTCGACGCAGGCGATCCGGAACTCGGCGGTGTACCGGCGACCCGTCCCGTCGGTCAGCCAGAGCTGATCGGGGGCGGGCAGCATCTCCACGAAGGTGGCCCGCCCCGTCGGATCGGCGATCCGCTGTCGCCGGACGTGCGTGAGCAGCACCTCCACCGACAGCGGATTGTCGAAGTCCAGGTGGAACGGCTTGCGCTCGCCGCCGACGGTGACGAACACGTGCCGGGGCATGTCCCGGGCCGCGCCGACGGCCCGCAGTTCGCCGTACGCCCGGTCGGCGCTCTGCTTCGAACCGGGCAACTCGGGGTAGGACAACGTCCAGCTCTCCCGCTGCACCACCAGGTCGTCGATGCACAGCCGGGGGCGGTGGTCGGCGGCCGGCAGGACCCCGAACCGGGTGGCCGCCGCGTTGGCCAGCAGCTCACCGAGGACGGTGGGCACGTCACCGGCGTACTCCGGGTCGACCGACGAGGTGATGACGACCCGGTCGCCGACGCGGGTCGCCCGCAGCGCCGACACCGGGAGCAGCCGGGCGTTCCGGGGGTGGTACGGCGCGCCGGAGCCCAGCCCCAGGTAGGTGGCGGACGGCGACAGGTAGGCCGACGGCGGGACGGTCCGCGAGTTGATCTGCTCGTGGTCCAGCGGATACAGCGGGGTCACCCGGTCGGCGGGGGCGCTGCGGTCCAGCCATTCGTGCCACCGGTCGCGGTCCGGGTGCCAGGCGTCGGCGGCCAACACGTCCATGGTGTTGTGGGCCGGGTGAAGTTCGCCGAGGACAGCCAGGAACCGCCCGTCGCGCAGGTCCGCCGCCGACCGGGCGGCGATCATCAGGTCGGGGCTGTACAGCCGGGTGCCGCGCCACCCCACCACGTCGTGGGCGAAGGCGGACTCGACCAGGGGACGCAGGGCGGCCGCGTCGTGCCCGATCCGCCGCCGGCCCGGGTCGGCTCCGGCGACCAGGAGGGCGTGCCAGGTCCGGCGCAGCCGCTGCGCGACGGCGTCGGCCGGGGACGCGGCACCCCACTCGGTCGTGCCAGCCACCGCCGTCAGGACCTCCGACAGCGGCACCCCGGCGCCGGGTGTCGACTCCCGCTCGGTGATCAGGTCCGCGACGAACCGCTCGTAGGACTGGGCCACCGCCCGGGTGAACCAGGCCGCGCTGAACAGCAACAGTTCCAGGGCGGGACGGATCCGGTCCAGCACGTCGGCGCCGAGGCGAACCGGAAGGTCGCCGAGGCAGTCCTCGTAGACCACTCCCCGCCCGGCGTAGAAGCGGCCGGCACCACGCTGGGGGGCATGCCCGGTGATCCCGACGAACGACTGGTCGAGGCCGTCGAGGGCATCGGCGAGCCGGTCGGCGTCCCCGGCGGCGTCGGTGACCCGGTTCCGGGCCGCCACCAACTCGGCCAGGTCCGCCTGCGCCGCCACCCGGCGACCCGGATCGGCGACCCGGGCGAGTTGGCCGCGCAGGTGCGCCTCCGGGTCGACCCGCCGGGGCACCACCAGCCCGGCGGTGAGGACTCCCATCGCCCGCAGCCGGGTCAGGGCGGCGTTGACCTCCGGCGCGGGGTGGTCGGCGAGTTCGTCCACCACGTCGGCGACGGTCCGGGTGCCGTCGCACACCTCGACGACCCGGCGCGGCAGCGCGGCCAGCCGCATCGGGGCGTTGTCGGCCAGCAGCACCCCGTCGGCGACGACGGCCACCCCGGCGGCCAGCCGCGGGATGGTCCACGGGTCGAGGCCGTGCCGGGTCTCGATCGCGGCGGCCACCGCCCGCAGCGCCCAGTGCTCGAAGAACACCCCGCGTCGGAGCAGCCGGCCGGTCACCGGGCCGACGTCGGTGGCGCCGGTGGTGACCGAGCCCCAGACGATCGGCCCGAAGAACCCGATGGTGTCGTTCTTCGCGCAGTACCGGGCCGCGTACGCCCAGAGCCGTCGCTGCGCCTCGCGGCGTCGCTTCGGCCGCGTGGAGTCGAGGTTGCGCCGCGCCTGCTGGAACATGCCCCGGTTCTGCCAGGTCAACGCCTCGGCGAACAGCGGCTGCCGGACGATCTCCGCCAGGGCCCGTTCCCCGGCGGCCCGCGCGGTGGCGTGGTCGGCCCCCGGCTCGACGAGGAGCCAGTCCATCGGCATGCCGGCCACCCGGGCGAAGACCGACGGCAGGAGCGCCCAGTCCGGCCCGTACGGCAGCGGGCCGGCCGGTTCGTGCGGGGCATGGTCGGCCACGGCGGGCTGGGTGGCGGTGCGCTTCGTCGCCGGGAACGTCACTGTGGTTCCAGTGCTCGGCGGAGGCTGAGCGGGCGCATGTCCACCCACACCTTCTCGATGTGGTCGAGGCACTCCCGGACGCGTCCGGTCACCCCGACCTCGCGCCAGCCGTCCGGTACCTCCCGGTCGACGGGCCAGACGGAGTACTGCTCCTCGTGGTTGACCACGACGGCGTAGATGATGGTGTCGTCGTCCTCGTCAAACAGCGCCATGAGTCTTCTCCTCCTCGATGTGGTCAGGCAGGTTCTCCATCTCCTCGCTGAACAGGGCGGCGAACTTCTCGATGCCGGCCTGGTCGAAGTGCGCGGAGCTGTAGTTCACGGCGAACTGGAACCGGCCGTCCGCGACGCCGGTCTCCACGTCGATCAACTGGTCGCGGCGGGTGGTCGGGTCGGCGATCAGCGACGGCACCGGCACCACGCTCAACCCGTGCCGGTGGGAGCCGTCGACGTCGGCCGACATGGTCCCGGTGTGGTTCAGCGCGATCTGTGGCAGCGGGACATCGGCCAGCGCCGACCGCGGTTCGGCGTCGCGGAGCAGCCCGAACGACGACACCGGGCGGGGCACCGACTCGACCAGCCGGCGCACCCGCCACCAGGTGTCGGAAAAGGACTCGGTGGGCCGGTACGGCACGGTCGCGGGGTACAGCGCGGTGAACCACCCGACGGCGGCGCTGGTGTCCACCCCGCCCAGGGTGGTGTCCCGGCCGTGGGTCTCCACGAACAGGTACAGATCCTCCCCGGACCACCGGCTGTAGGCGCGGGAGAACACGGCCAGCAGGGTGACCAGGACCGGGCTGGCGGTACCGCCGTCGGCGCGCAACCGATGCAGCGTGTCGGTGGCCGTCGGGGACACCGCCCCCTCGACGCTCCGGACCCCGGCCAGGGTGTTCTCGCCGCCCGACTCGGTGGTCGGGACCGGACGGGGAGTGCCGATCGTCGACAGCCAGGCCGACTCCAGCTCCCGCAGGGACCTGGTCTGCGCCGCCGCCGCGACGGCGTACTCGGGGTAGCCGGCCATCGGCGTGTCCCGGGGCGGTTCGCCGGCGGCCAGGACGGTGTATTTGCCGAGGAAGTCCTGGATCACCAACCGCCACGAGTAGATGTCCATGACCAGGTGATGCACGGCGAAGTAGAGGGTGGTCTCCTCGTCGTCGAGCACCACCAGGCAGGACCAGAGCGGGCTGGCGGCCAGGTCGTGGCCGGAACGGTGGCCGGCGAGCAGCGACCGGTGGGTGGCCGCCCGATCGTCGGGACGCCCCCGCAGGTCCACCACCCGGAGGGTCACCAGCGGGTCGGGTGCCGCCTCGACCCACTGCCGCCATCCGTCGGAGGTGCGCCGGAACCGGGTCCGCAGGGCGCCGTGCCGGCGGGCGACGGCCTCCAGCGCCGCCCGTACGGTGTCCGGGTCGAGGGCCTGGGCCAGCCGGATGCCCTGGGCCATGTCGAAGTGGGCCGGGTCGACGCCGGCGTGGTCCAGGAACAGCCGCTGGATCGGCAGCAACGGGACTTCACCCTCGTGGACCGAGGTCGCCACGGCCGCGTCGGGCTCCCGGGCGTCCACGTAGGCGGCCAGGTCAGCCACGGTCTGGTATGCGAACACGTCGCGCGGTTGCAGGTCGATGCCCTGCCCGGCGGCCCGGCCCTTGACCCGCAACCCGGCGATCGAGTCGCCGCCGAGGTCGAAGAAGTTGTCCCGGACACCGACCACGTCGACCCCGAGGACCTCCCGCCACACCTCGGCCAGGATCCGCTCCGTCGGGGTGGACGGCTCGACGTGGCCGGTGACGGTGGGACGGCCGTCCACCGTGGCCGGCAGCGCCGCGCGGTCGAGCTTGCCGTTCGCGGTGACCGGCAGGGCGTCGATCTGGACCAGCATCGGCACGGCGTACGACGGCAGCAGTGCGCGCAGGTGGGCCCGTACCTGTTCGGTGTCCAGGGTCGCGGTCTGGGAGGTCACGAACCCCACCAGGTGCCCGTCGCGGACCGTGACCGCGGCGCCGGCCACATCGGGGTGGACGAGGAGTGCCGCCTCCACCTCCTGCGGCTCGATCCGGTGCCCGTTGACCGACAGTTGCGCGTCGACCCGGCCGAGCAGGTGCAGCCGTCCCCGTCCGTCGATCGTGCCCAGGTCACCGGTGCGGTACGCCCGCGCGCCGGCGCGGCCGGGGCGGGCGTCGGGGACGAACCGCAGGGCGGTGCGGGCCGGATCCCGGTCGTACCCGCGGGCGAGCGTGGGGCCGCTGAGCCACACCTCGCCCCGGGCCCCCACCGGGGCCGGCCTGCCGGTCCCGTCCACGAGGAGCGCGTCCACCCCCGGGTACGTGGCGTCCAGCCAGAGCGTCTCGGCCTGGCCGGCGACGGTGCCCAGGACCGCGTACGCGCTGTCGATGCTGGTCTCGGTGATGCCGTACGCGTTGACCACCCGGGTCCGCGCGCCGGCGACCTCGGCAAGGCGGACGTAGTCGCGGGCGAACCAGGACTCCCCGCCGATCAGGACGGTGCTGAGCTGGTCGAGGCGCTGCCCGGACAGCTCCACCTCGTCCATCAGGGGACGCAGCAGGCTGGGCGGAATGTCCACGACGTCTACCTGCTCGTCGAGGATCAGGTCGAGCAGCGCCGCCGGGTCCTCCCCGGCGGCCCGGGAGGCCACGACCACCGTCCGGCCGGCGCACAGCGCCCGGAGCACCTCGCCGATCGCCACGTCGAAGGCCGGGTTCGCCAGATGCAGGTGGTTGCGGGTACGGGCGGCGAACGAGTGGGCCGTCTCCCACCCCGCCACCGCTGCGGCGAGGGCACCGTGCTCGATGACGACCGGCTTGGATCGCCCGGTGGTCCCCGAGGTGAAGATCGTGTACGCCGCGTCGGTGCGGCCCGCCTCCACCGGCTCCTGGGCGTCGACGCTGTCGGCGTCCGCGAGGAGGTCGGTCAGGGACAGCACCGGGGCGTCGGTGGCCACGCCGGCCGGATCGTCGGTGAGGACCACGGTGAGGTCGACCTGGGCCAGCAGCGCGGTGGTCCGGGCTGCCGGCCAGTCCGGATCCAGCGGCACGAACTGGCCCCCGGCGAACCACACCGCCAGGGTCGCCGCGACCCGGTCGACGCCACGATCGGCGAGCAGGGCGACCGTCCCGCCGGGGACGACACCGTGCCGGCGCAGCCGACCGGCCCCCCGGTCGGCGGCGTGGAGCAGCGCCGCGTAGCTCACCCGGCGGGGACCGTCGACCACGGCCACCGCGTCGGGGGACGCCGCCGCCATGGCCCGGAGCACCGCCGGCACCAGCGGCGGCTCCGCGACAGCCGGCGACCCGCCGGTCAGCGAAGGAGCCGCCGGCACCGCCGCCAGCAGGTCGGCCACCCCGGACGCGCTGCCGTCGGCCAGCGCCCGGAGGACCGCGACGAACCCGTCGAGCATCGCCTGGGCCGCCGGAGCCGAGACCTTGGCGTCGTCGTAGAACAGCTCGACCACCGTCTCCGCCCCGCCCGCCACGCTGAGCACGAGCGGGTGGGCGAGTTCCTCCCGGGAGGTGGCCGCGACGATGTCCACCGGAGGGCGCCGGTCACCGAACCGTTCGTCGGTGATCAGCGGATAGTTCTCGACCACCACGATGGTCTCGAAGAGGCTCCGGTGCCGGGGCACCTCGGCCACCGACCGGATGTCGCGCAGCGACGCCTCCTCGTACTCCCGGCTGGCCAGGAAGCGCCGCTGGAGGTCCTGCAACCAGGTCGCCACCGGCACCCGTCGGGGCAGCCGGGCCCGTACCGGGAGGGTGTTGATGAACAGGCCGACCATCGTCTCCGCCCCGTGCACGGCCGCCGGCCGGCCGGAGACGGTGGCGCCGAACAGCACGTCGTCGCGGCCGCTGAACCGGGCCAGGACGACCGTCCAGGCGGCCTGGATCAGGGTGTTGAGGGTGACCCGTTCCTGCTTGGCCCGCTGGACGAGCCGGGTCGACTCCACGGCCGGCAGGGTCGCTACGAGGACCTGGCGGCCCCGGTCGACCGCACCGGGCGCCGGCGCCGGCAGGGGCGTCGGCTCGGTGAACCCCCGCAGCGCCCGCCGCCAGTGTTCCAGCACCTGCCCCCGGTCCCGCCCGGCGGTCCACCGCAGGTAGTCGCGGTAGTCGGCGGTCGGGAGGAGATCGATCGGGGCCCCGGCGCACCGTTGGCCGTACGCGACGAAGACGTCGCTGACCACGATCGGGATGGACCAGCCGTCGATCATGATGTGGTGAGAGGTCCACACCATCTCCCACGTGCCGTCGGCGCGTTCGAGAAGTCGCACCCGGTGCAGGGGCGCACGTTCCAGGTCGAACCCGGCGTCCAGGTCCCGCCGGAGGTGCTCGTCGAGGGCCTCGTCGTCGTGCACCCCGTCGACGACCTCGAGCAGGTCGAACGGCTGCCGGTACACGGCCTGCACCGGGGCGGTCAGCCCGGTGTACGCCACGCA
Organism: Micromonospora sp. CA-111912; assembly: GCF_050948415.1. Taxonomy (NCBI): domain Bacteria; kingdom Bacillati; phylum Actinomycetota; class Actinomycetes; order Micromonosporales; family Micromonosporaceae; genus Micromonospora; species Micromonospora sp. CA-111912. Next base: position 1,208,267 of record NZ_CP192007.1, on the reverse strand, counting down.
GGCCCGCAGCGCCTGATGCTTGGCGGCGACCGCGGTCCACGCCGACCGCAGCGCATCGGCGTCCACCGCCCCGCGCAGGGTGTAGCGGACCTGGCTCAGGTACGCACGGGCGTCTCCGGCGTCGAGGGACTCCAGAAGCATCCCCTCCTGTAGCGGGGTCAGCGGGTAGATCGCCTCAACCAGGCTCGGGCCGCTCATCGGGAACGCTCCTCTCCGTTGCTGCTCAGCCGCGCGATCAGGGCACGGGCGGTCTCCTCGTCGAGGCCAGCCAGGCTGACGTCGACGCCGTCGAGCGACGCGGCGGGGTGGGCCGCCCGCTCCGGCTCGCCGGCCGGTTCGACGATCCCGCCGGCGTTCGGGTGCACCCCGCCGCCGGCCCGGGCGGATCGGTCCGCCGGGTCCGAACCGGTCGGGACGTCCGACCCAGCCGATCCGGCCCGTCCGTCGTCGGCCGGGCCGGGCCCGTCAGGCCCGGCCGCCGACTCGGCGGGCGTGGCAACCGTGGTCGCCCCCGCAGCCACCTCCGCCAGGGTCTGCGGGCCGAGCATGTCGGCGACCGCGACCTGAAGTCCCCGCGCCTTGACCCGGGCGACCGTCCGCAACGCGGTGATCGAGTCCCCACCGAGGTCGAGGAAGTTGTCGTGGACGCCGATCCGGTCAGCGCCGAGGACCTCCCGCCACACGTCGGCCAGGGTCCGTTCGGCGGCGCTGGACGCCGCGACGAACTCCGCCGTCGACACGTCCTGGGTGAACACCACGTCCGGCAACCGCCCCCGGTCGACCTTGCCGTTGGCGTTCAACGGCAGGTCGTCGGCACGGACCAGGCGGGGCACCAGGTGACCCGGGAGCAGGTCCCGCAGCCGTCCCCGCAGGGCGGCGAGGTCGATCTCGTCCTGCCTCGGGACGACGAACGCCACGAGTTGGCCGTGTCGTACCGCGACCGCCACCCGGGCGACCTCGGCGAGCCCGGCCAGCACCGCCTCGATCTCTCCCGGTTCGATCCGGTACCCGTTGAGCTTGACCTGGTCGTCGACGCGACCGGCGAAGTGGAGCACCCCGTCGGCCCGCCGGTGGGCCCGGTCCCCGGTGCGGTACATCCGCGATCCCGGCGCCCCGAACGGGTCGGGGACGAACCGCAGGGCGGTCCGCGCCGGGTCGCCGAGGTAGCCACGGGCCAGTCCGGCGCCGCCGATGAAGACCTCACCGACCATCTCGTCGGGCACCTGCCGCAGCCCCGCCCCGATGACGTGGGCGGCCTCACCGGGCAGCGCCCGACCGACCGGCACCACCGCCGGGTCAAGGTCGTCCGGGGTCACCGGGTGGACGGTGGACCAGATGGTGGTCTCGGTCGGCCCGTACCAGTTGTGCACCGCCCCGGCCCGGCCCAGCAGCGACCGCCCCAGCCGGGCGGTCAACGCCTCGCCGCCGGTCCACGCCTCGATCCCGCGCAGGTCGGCGTCCCCGTCGAGCAGTTCGGTCCAGAGCGAGGGCGTGGCCTGGACCATGGTCACCCCGGCACGACGCACCACCGTGGCGAACTCGTCCGGGTCGAAGCGCCCGCCCCGGTCGAAGACCACCACCCCGGCGCCGTGGGCCAGCGGGATCAGCAGTTCCGCGACGGAGATGTCGAACGACGCGTTGGTGGCGGCCAGCATCACCGCCCCCGGGCCGTACCGGTCGCCGATCGCGCCGTCGAACGCGGTCAACGCGCCGTGCGGGATCATGACGCCCTTCGGCTCCCCGGTCGACCCGGAGGTGAACATCAGGTACGCCAGTTCCCCCGGGTGCGTGGCGACCGGAGGCCCGGCCGGCGTGGGGTGCGCCGCCAGGTCGTCGACGTCGAGGACCGGGATCTCCGGGGCCAGGTGCGGCCGGGTGGGGGTGGCCGCGACCACGTACCGCAGGGACGCCCGGTCGCGGATCACCCGCTGGCGGGCCGCCGGCAGGTCGGGGTCGACCGGGACGTACACCGCGCCGACGCTGAGGACCGCGAGGATGGTCACCACCAACCGGTGGTCGCGCGGCAGGCAGACCCCGACGGTGTCGCCCCGCCCGACGCCGGCCGCCCGCAGCCCACCGGCGGCCCGCCCGACCGCGTCGGCCAGTTGCCGGTACGTGAGCACGGCGCCACCGGCGTCGCGCACCGCCATCTGGTCCGGCCAGCGGGCCGCCCGGTCGATGACGGTCTCGTGCAGCCCCGGGAGGGTGCCCGGATCCGGTGCCGGGGTGGCGGTCGGGGTGTTCCCCGTCGACCACGCCACGTCGGTCACCGGCAGGCTCGGGTCGGCGGCCATCGCGGTGAGCACGGCGCGGTAGCAGGAGAGCAGGGACTCCACGGCGGCGTCGGTGAAGTGCCGCGGGGAGGCCATCAGGATGAGGACCAGGTGGTCGCTGTCGTCGGCGGCACCGTGGTCGAACGACACGTACAGGGGGTAGTTGGTGGGGGCCTCCTCCTCCAGGTGCCCCACCCGGCGGACGTCGCCGCCGCTGCTCACCCGCTTCATCGCGTGGAACCGGGTGTAGTTGAACGCGGTCGTCATCAGCTGCTGCCGGCCGAACGCCAGTTCCGTCGCCACTCCCGGATAGGTACGGAAGCGCAGCAGCCGGCTCTCCTCGGCCAGGCAGGCCCGGGCCAGGTCGGCGAGGGTGCGCCCACCGACGCCGACGGTCAGCGGCAGGGTGTTCAGGTACAGGCCCCGGGTCTGGGTGCTGCCGGCCGTCTCCGGCCGGCCGTTGGTCACCATCCCCAGGGTGACCGCGTCCGCGTTGGACAGGACGGACATCACCACCGCGTGCGCCGCCAGCAGCAGGCTCTTCATCGGCAGGCGCAGCCGGACCGTCGCCGCCTCCAGCCCGCGTTGCACCTCGGGGGCGAGCGGCAGCAGGGCCCGCTGCCGGTGTCCGGGAGCGCCGCCCTCGGTCCGGGTCGGGATCCGCACCGGCCGGGCCCGGGCGATGACGTCCCGGAACAGCTCGACCGCCGCCGGGTCGGCCAGGGTGCGCCGCTCCCGCCAGACGTGGTCGCCGAACGAGTCCGGCGGCGGGACGAGCCGGGCGAGTGGCCGGTTGTCCCGGGCGGCGGCGCACACCCGGTCGTACTCCTCCAGGACCTCGGTGAGGGTGGAGGTGAAGCTCCAGCCGTCCAGGATGGCGTGGCACTCCACCGCGCTGAACCAGAACTCCGTGTCGGAAACGCGGTGGGCGGTGAACCGGACCAGGGGCGGGCGGGTCAAGTCGAACGGCTGGCGGCGCTGCTCGGCCATCCAGTCCCGCAGGCCCCGTTGGACCTCGGCGTCGTCCCGGTCCCGCCAGTCGACCACGGGCAGGTCGACGCCGACGTGCCGCCAGACCAGTTGCAGCGGCTCGGAACAGGTGGCGAGGTCGAATCCGCTGCGCAGCACCGGGTGCCGCTGGACGACCCGGTCGAACGCCTGCCGCAGCAGCTCACCGTCGAAGACGGCGCACCGCACCAGGGTGGTGGTGACGTTCAGGTAGCTGTTCTGTTCCAGTTGGTGAAAGAGCATCCCCTGCTGCAGCAGGGTCAGCGGGTACGCGTCCTGCACCCCGGCGGGCAGCCGGTCGGCGTCGCCGGGGGCGAGCAGGTGCCGGTGGTCCGCCCGGCCGACCGGGGCCACCGGCGTGGTCGGGGCCTCCGTCGGCTCCGCCACCGTCGTGCCGGGGACGGCCGCGATCACGTCCCGGATCGACTGGTGGTCGAAGATGTCGGCGACGGTGACCGGCAGTCCCCGGGCGGACATCGCCGTGGCCGCCTGGACCGCCAGGATCGAGTCCCCGCCGAGGGCGAAGAAGTTGTCGGTCACCCGGACGTCGGCGACGCCGAGGAGGTCCTGCCAGACCGCGACCGCCGCCCGTTCCCGGTCGTCTACGGGGTGCCCGCCGTCGGCCGGGCCGGACCGCTGGGGGGCCAGTTCCGCGGCCAGGGCCAGCAGGGCCCGCCGGTCGAGCTTGCCGTTGACGGTGCGGGGCAGCCGGTCGAGCCGGTGCACCCGGGGAACCATGTGGTCGGGGAGCCGGACGGCGACGAAGGCACGGATCTGATCCGGGTCGGCCGCCGGGCCGGCCTGCACGAAGCCGATCAACCCGACGCCGGCACGCCCGACCTGGGCGGCTGTCACGGCGGCGTCCGTCACGTCCGGGTGGGCGAGCAGGGCGTGCTCGACCTCGGCGGGTTCGATCCGGAATCCGCGCACCTTGAGCTGCTCGTCGACGCGTCCGAGGTAGTCGAGGTCGCCGTCGGCACGCTCCCGGACCCGGTCGCCGGTGCGGTACATCCGGCCACCGCCACCGGTGAGGTCGGGGACGAACCGCAGGGCGGTACGGGCCGGTGAGCCGGCGTACCCGAGGCTCACCCCGGCTCCCGCGACCATGAGTTCCCCGGCGAACCCGACGGGCTGGCGGTTGAGGTCGGCGTCGACCACCACCGTGGCGAGGGTGGGCAGCGGCCTGCCGATCGGGCTCGCGACGCCGATGTCGTCGCGGGTGATGTCCCGCCACGTCACGTGCACGGTGGTCTCGGTGATGCCGTACATGTTGACCATGCGGGGGGTCCGGTCACCGAGGCGTTCGAACCAGCCCGCCAGGGTGGCCGGCCGCAACGCCTCACCGCCGAACACCACCAGCCTCAGCGAGTCCGGCGTCCCGGGACCGTCCTCGGTGACGGCCTGGGTCAGCGACCCGAACGCGGTCGGCGTCTGGTTGACGACGGTGACCCGTTCGTCGTGGAGCAGCCGGAGGAAGCGCTGCGGCGTCCGGGCGGTGTCCCGGTCGACCAGGACGACGGTGGCGCCGTCGACCAGCGGCGCCCAGATCTCCCACACCGAGAAGTCGAACGCGACCGAGTGGAACACGCTCCACCGGTCGTCGGGGCGCAGGTCGAGCAGGTCCCGCGCCCCGTCGATCAGGGAGCCGAGGTTGGCGTGGGTGACGGCGACGCCCTTCGGGGCGCCGGTCGAGCCGGAGGTGTAGATCCGGTACAGCGGGGCGGACCACGGGATCGGCGCCCGATCCGGTGCGGTGTCCGGTCGCGGTGCCCGCCGGCAGTCGTCGACGTCCACGACCTGCCGGCCGGTCGGCACCTCGGAGCTGCTCGCATCGGCGATCACGGTGTCGACGCCCGCCTGGTCGAGGATCTGGCGGATCCGGCCCCGGGGGTGCTCGGCGTCCAGCGGGACGTAGGTGCGGCCCGACTTCGCCGCCGCGAGGATGGCGGCGAGCATCCCCGGGTTCCGACCGGTGAGGATGGCGACCGGCGGGGCGTCCGGGCCGGCCGGGCGCAGCCGGGCCGCGATCCGGTCCGCCCAGGCGTCCAGTTCGCCGTAGGTGGTCCCGTCGGCGACCGCGATCCGGCCGGGGTGGCGGGCGGCGGTCTCCTCGAACCAGCCGACCACGCCCCGGTTCCCTCGTCCGGTCCACCCGGGGGCGACGGCCGGGCGGCGGTCGTCGAGGAGAACCGCCGACAGGGCGGCCTGCGGCCGGGCCACCACCGCGGTCAGCGCCCGCCGGTAGCTGTCCAGCAGGGAGCGGGCGACGTCGTCGGGGTACGCCGCGACGTCGTGCTCCAGCCACAGCCGGGAGCCGGCCCCGACGTCCTCCACCTGCAGGGTCAGGTCGAACTTCGCGGTGCCCAGGTCGACGTCGAGCCGTTCCACCACCAGCCCGGCCACCCGGGTCGCCTCCCGCTCCTGGGTGCGGTGGTGGCTGAACACCGCCCGGACCAGCGTTCGGTCGCCGCCCCGGACCCCTCCGGCGAGGTGATCGGCCACCTCGTCGAACGGGGTGTCCCGGTGGGCGATCGCCTGGATCAGCGCCCGCTGCTCGGCACGCAGCAGGTCGGCGACGGTGGTCGTCGCCCGGGTCGGGTTGCGCAGGCAGACCAGGTTGACGAAGTTGCCCAGTTCCCCGGCGTCCTGCTTGGCGCGGAGGCTGACCGGGAGGCCGACGAGGATGTCGTCGTGGCTGTACAAAGCCCGCAGGACGAGCCGGTACGCGGCGGCGAAAACCGCCGGCCGGGTCACCCCGTACCGCCGGACGAGGGCGTCGATCCCCTCGTTCAGGTCGGTGTCGAGGCGGTGGCCGACGCGCTGGCCCCGGCGGGGACCGGCCGGGCGGGCGCCGATCGTGGGCGGGTCCACCGGCTCGACCCCGTCCAGGCTGGCCCGCCACCAGGCCGCGCTCTCGGGCGACCGGGGCATCGGCGGGCGTGGGCGGGGCGCGACCGGCGCGGGGTGCTGCGGAGCGCCCGCGTACCCGGCGAACAGCTCGGTGAGCAGGGTGTCCAGCGCGGCGCCGTCGACCACGATGTGGTGGGCGGTCAGCAGCGCGACGGTACGGGTGCCGTCACCGGCCAACCGCAGCCGCGCCAGCGGGGCGGTCCGCAGATCGAACGGTTCCGCCGCCGCGGCGGACAACCAGGTGTCCAGGTCCGGCGGGGTCTCGACGACCGGAGCCGGTGGGTGCGCCTGCGGCATCGTCTCGGCGTACGCCGTGCCGTCGTTGTCGGCGAACCGGGTGCGCAGCGTGGGGTGTCGGGCGACGAGCCCGGCGAACACGGCGGCGAGCCGACCCGGGTCCAGGTCGCCCCGGATGGCGACGGCGGCGGCGACGATGTACTCGGGGCTGCCCGGGTGCAGCCGGTCGAGGAACCACAGCCCGGCCTCGCTGGGCTGCAACGCCCGCCGGTCAGCGCCCGCCCCGGTGCCGGGGGCCCGCTCCGCCACCGCCGGCGCGGGCGTGAGCCCGGCGGCGGCCAACCGGCGCTGGAACTCGGCCATCCGCTCCGGATCGTTGAGTTGCAACGTCATTGCGGGCTGCCTCCGAATACCTCCAGCGCGATGCCCGCTGTCGGCCCGGCGCTGTCGCCGGCGATGGCCCGGATCTCGTCCGCCATCGCCGTGACCGTCCGTACCTCGAACGCCCGCGCGATCGGGAAGTCGATGCTGAAGATGCGCTCGATGGTCTCCACCACGTGCAGGAGCGCGATCGAGTGTCCACCGGCCTCGAAGAAGTCGGTGGTGGCCGACGGGACCGGGGCGTGCAGGTGCGCCTGCCACACCGCGGCGACCAGCCGGACGACCGGGTCGTCGCCCAGGACGGCGGTCCGGTCGGGCTCGGCGTCGTCGCCCCCGAGCCGGGCCAGCAACGCCTGTCGGTCGATCTTGCCGTGCTCCGACACCGGCAGGGCCGGGACCGGCACGACGACCGGCACGGCCTGCGGGACGAGCCGGGACTCGGCCCAGGACCGCACCTGGACGGCCAGGTCGTCGGGTTCGGCGGCCGGATCGCGGGCGACCACGGCGGCGGCCAGCCGCGCCGTGCCACCCTCGCCGACGAGGACGACCGCCGCCGCCTCGATCCCGGGGTGGGCGGTCAGGCACGCCTGCACCTCCCCCAGTTCGATCCGTACCCCGCGCACCTTCACCTGGTCGTCGCGGCGCCCGAGGAAGATCAGAACGCCGTCGGCACGGCGACGAACCCGGTCACCGGTGCGGTACATCCGGGCCCCGGTGCCCTCCGGGTCGGGCACGAACCGCAGGGCGGTGTCCCGCGGGGCGTCGATGTAACCCCGGGCGACCAGGGGCCCGGCCACGTACGCCTCGCCCTCGGTGGCCGGGCGGGCGTCGTCGGCCAGGACGTACAGCCGGGTCGGCGTGAGGGCCACACCGACCAGCGCCGATCCGGGTTCGGCATCGGCCTGGACACCGGCGCAGATGATCGTCGTCTCGGCCGGGCCGTAGAACACGCTCGGCCGGGCGCCGGCCGCGTGCAGCGCGGACAGGAGATCGGCCGACACCGGCTCGCCACCGGTGCCGACGGCGACATCGCGTACGGCGTCGGGGTCCAGGCGGAGCACCTCCTGCCAGAGGCTGGGGGTGGCGAAGGCCGCGGCGGGCCAGCCATGTCCCCGTACGGTGGCGAACGCCCGTACCACCGAGGCCGGGTCGAAGGTGACCGACTCGGTCGGGTAGACGACCGGGCCGCCGCGCAGGGCCGGCCAGCACAGTTCCAGCACGCTCGCGTCGAAGGTGGGCGCGGCGAGCCCGACCAGGCACCGCGCTCCCGCCCATGGGCCGAAGGCGTCGAAGGCGGCGAGGAATGCGGCGAGCTGGCCGTGCTCCACCACGACGCCCTTCGGCTGCCCGGTCGAACCGGACGTGTGGATGATGTACGCCGCCTCGGATGGCAGCGGACGGTAGCCGGACGGCTCGGTGGGCCCGTGGTCCGACGGGTCGGCGGGGGCACCGAACGGCCAGGCGATCCGGGTCAGCACCGCCCCGCCGTCCGTGGCGGGGACGTCGCCGGTGTCCCGGTCGGCGACCAACCATCCGGCGGCGCTGACCGAGGCGATCCGGCGCACCCGGTCCACCGGTGGGGTGGGGCCGAGCGGCACGTACACCGCGCCGAGCCGCCACAGCGCGTACGCCACGACCAGCGTGTCCAGCCGGGTCGCCAGCGACACCAGCACCCGGTCGCCGCGTTCGACACCCGATGCCCGCAGCCCGGCCGCCACCGCGCTCACCTGCCGGTCCAGCTCCGCGAAGTCGTACACCCGCTCGCCCTGCACGACGGCCGGCCCGCCCGGCTGCCGCGCCACCCGGTCGGCCAACCGGTCGACCGCCCCGGCCGGGGCGCCGGCCGACCCGACGTGGGTCTCGTCGCCCGGGTCGTCGCCCAGCTCCGCCACCAGCAGGTCCACCAGGTCGGCGGCCCGACGCCGGCCGACCTGGCCGGAGTCGAACCGGACGGCCAGGGTGTGCGCCCGACCGTTGGCGGTGACGGTGAGCACCAGCGGCGCCGGCAGGCCGAGCGAGGTCGGCTCGAACCAGTCCACCCGCAGCCCATCCACGGTCGCGGCCTCGTGGCCCTGCTCCCAGCCCACCATCGTCCGGAACACCGGGACGGCCCGGTCCGGCCGCCGGTCGGCGAGCGCCGTCACCCGGTCGAAGGGCACGAACCGGTACGCGTACGCCGCGGTCAGGCTCTCCTGCACCCGGGCGAGGTGCTCGGCACGGGTGCCGCCGGCCGGCACGGCACGGACGGCTGCCGTGTTGAGGAACGGTCCCGGGATGCCGGCGCCCGTCGCGTCGCGCAGCGACACCGGCAGCCCGACGGCGAAGCCGGTGGAGCCGCTCCACCGGGCCAGCGCCCGCTGCCAGGCGGCCATCACCACCGAGTACGGGGTGACGCCGTGGCGCCGGGCCACCGCGTCGGCGCGATACGCGTCGACCGGCACCGTGAGCCGCCGGGCCGCCGCGTCCCCCGGGTCCGGGCCGGCGGCCGACAGGTCGAGGTCGACCGTGCCGGCCAGCGCCCGTACGGCGTCGGGCAGCCGGTCGGCCGCCCGCCGGGTCCCCGCCTGCGCCCAGGCGGCGTCCGGGTACTGGATCACCGGGTCCCGCTGGACCGGCTCGCCCCGCCGGGCGCGCTGATAGTTGTCGAGGAGTTCCCGGACCAGGATGCCGACCGAGTCGCCGTCCACCGCGATGTGGTGCACCGCCAGGTGCAGGACGTGCTCACCGTCGTCGAGCACGGTCAGGTACGGCCGGAACCACGACTCCCGCAGGTCGAACGACCGCCGGATCTCCGCGGCCACGGCCCGGTCGGCGCCGGCCGTGTCCCGGGCGGTCCGGAGGGCGAGGTGACCGGCGAGGGCGTCCTCGTCGACGCCGTGCACCTCGGCGCGAACCCCGTCGCCCCACCCGACGATCCGGCTACGGAGCACTCCGTGCCGTTCGAGCAGCGCGGTCAGGGCGGCGCGCAGCGCGTCCACGTCGAGCGGGCCGGCCAGACGCAACGGGATCGGCACGACCTGGGCGGCCGGGCCCTGGAGCCGGGCGGCGAACCAGAACCGCTGCTGGGTGGGGGTCAGTGCCGTCCGGTCGCCCGGCTGTGGCCGGCGGGGCACCGGCGGGCCGTCGCCGGTGTCGTCCGGCCCGACCTCCGGCAGCGCGCCGATCGCCGCGGCCAGCCGGTCCGGCGTCGGATTGGCGAAGACCGTGGCCAGGTCGACGTCGCGGTGGAATGCCTCGGCGCACCGGGCGGCGAGCTGCGCCGCGCTCAGCGAGTCCCCGCCGCAGGCGAAGAAGTCGCTGTCCACCTCGACGGTGGTGGCCAGCAGCTCCCCGGCCAGGGCGGCCACCAGCGCGGCGCCGCCACCGGCGGGTGCGGGGGCGAAGACAGCGGAGGCGGGCGCGGGAGCGGCGGAGCCGGAGGAGGCGGGCGCGGCCGGATCGGTGGTGCGCTCCCGCAGCGCCTGACGGTCGGGTTTCTCCCCGGCGCTCCTGGGCAGGTGGTCCAGGACGTGCACCCGGCGGGGCGCGCCGACCTGCGGCAGCCGGCCGGCCGCCGCGGTACGCAGCTCGGCCTCACCGACGGCGCGGCCCGGGCGGAGCACCACCCAACCCACGAAGTGCCGGTCCGGGCCGTCGGTGACCGTGGCCACCGCCTCGGCGACGTCGGGGTGGGCGCGCAACGCGGCCTCGACGTCCCCGAGCTCGATCCGGACCCCCCGGACCTTCACCTGGTCGTCGGCACGACGCAGGAACTCCAGTCCGCCGTCGGCCGGCGAGTGGCGGACCAGGTCGCCGGTCCGGTACAGCCGTTCCCCCGGTCGCGTCAGGTGCGGAACGAAGGCCAACGCGGTCGCCCGGGGATCGGCGAGGTAGCCGGTGGCGAGCGGCCCTCCGGCGAGCAGCTCCCCGACCTCCCCGGGGGCGACCGGGTCGAGCCGGGCGTCGACGACGAGGACCTCGTGGCCGGGTACGGCCGCGCCGATCGACGGGTACGCCGGCACCGCACCGCCCGCGGTCACAGCCACCGTGCCGACCGTCGCGGTGATCACCGACTCCGTCGGACCGTACGCGTTGAGCAGGGCGATGCGTCGCGGGGCCGACGCCGCCCACCGGGCGACCGCCTCGGGGGTGAGGGCGTCCCCGCCGGCCAGGACGATGCGCAGGGCGCTGCCGGCGAGGTCCGCCCAGGTCGCCTGCGGTGCGCCCGTGAACTGGACGAACCACGGCGTGGGCAGGTTCGCCACGGTCACCTCGGTCCGCCGGGAGATCCGACCGAAGTGGGTGGGGTCCCACGGCTGCTCGCCGCGCAGGACCAGGGTGGCACCGGCCAGGAGTGGCACGACGACCTGCTCGATGGCCGCGTCGAAGCCGTGCTCGGCGAACTGGAGGTACCGGTCGGCGGGGCGGACGGCGAGCCGCTCGACCATGCCCCGGGCGTGTCGGAGAAGGGTGCCGGTCGCGACGTGGACGCCGCGCGGCACCCCGGTGCTCCCCGAGGTGAAGATCAGGTATCCGGGGGCGGTCGGCAGCTCCGGGCCGGGCCGGCCCGGCAGCGGGCGAACCGTCGACCCGTCGCCGTCCACGTCGGTGATCTCCCAGGTGGCCGCCGCCTGCTGTGCGACGGCGGCGCGGCGCGGACCGGGCAGCCGCCGCGACAGCGGCACGTACACCGTGTCGGCGGCCAGGCACGCCAGCAGCCCGATCAGGGCCGGCACGCCCCGCGTGGTGTCCACCACCACCCGGTCGCCGGGTCGCGCCCCGGCCGCCCGCAGCCGACCGGTGAGGTCGTCGACCGCGTCCCGCAGCTCCTGCCAGGTCAGCGTCCCGGTCTCCCCGTCGACGGCCGTGCGCGTCGGGTCGGCCGCCGCGTGCCCGCGCAGGACGTCGAGCAGCTCCGACCCCCCGGCGGGGTCGGCCCCCGGCCGTTCGGAGCTGGTCGGCGCCACGTCGGACGTCCCGGGGCCGGGCAGGTCCGGAGCAGACCGGCCCAGGTCGGACGGGACGGGGGGCGGGGTCGAGCCGATCAACTCGGCCAGCTGGGCGTGGAAGGCCCGGGCCAGCCGGGCGATCGTGGCGGGACGGTACAGGGTCGGGTCGAAGACGAGTTTGGTGTGATAGCGCCGGCTGTCGTCGGCGATCTCCAGTACGACCGGCATCTCGGCTGCCCCCGGAGAGGGTGGTCGCGGGACGAGATCCATCAGACGCGGGTCGACGGAGAACTTGTTGAAGCACACGCCGAGGCCTGCGGACGGGCCGGCGGACGGGCCGTAGACGCCCCGCCGGACCGCCTCCAGGGGTGCCTGGGTGGTCCCGAGGGCCCTCGCCACCGCCGCCGCGCAGGCCGCCACCGTGTCCCCGGCAGGAGCGAGCGGGTCGACAGTGACCCGGACCAGAGCGGTGTTGACGAACAGCCCCACTATCCGGGCCACGTCCTCGTGGTCGCGCACCGAGACCGGCATGCCCAGGACAAGGTCGGTACGGCCCGTCCAGGCCGCCACCACCCGGGCCCACGCGGCGAAGAGAAGCACCGTGTCGGTGGTCCGGCGGGCCTGGGCGGCCGCCCGGACCTCGTCGTGCAGCTCCGCCGGGAGCGCGACGTCGTGCTCGAAGGCATCCGCCGGCGCACCGACCTGCGGTGCCGCGGGCCCACCGGCCGGCGCGGGGTCGGCCGGGACCTCGACGAGGTCGGCCGGGATCCGTACGGGGTAAGGGGCGTCGCCGAGTGCCGCCACCGCCCGGTCGACCTCCGCGCGGAGCGCGGCGCGTTGCTCCACCGAGTCGCGCCAGACCGCGTAGTCGGGGTAGTCCATCCGCTCCGACGTGGGCCGGCCCGTGCTCAGCGTCTCCGCCAGGAGGGAAAGGGAGTGCCCGTCGCAGGTGAGGTGGTGCACGGAGATCAGCAGACGGCCCTTCCCGTCCGGCAGTCGCAGGTGGGTGAAGCGGATCAGCGGCTCGTGTTCCAGGTCGAACCGGTACCGGGCGGCCCGGGCACGGTGCCGGGCCAGCTCGGCCTGCGCCGCCACCGCCGAGAGGCCGCCCAGATCGACGTAGGACACCGGGAAGTCGGCGGCGGGACGCAGCCGGATCGAGGGCACCCCCGCCTCGACCACGACGGCACTGCGCAGGGCGGCATGCTGGTCGACCAGGGTGCGGCAGGCCGCCACGATCACGTCCCGGTCCGGCCAGACCTCGATCTCCGTACTGAGCGTGAAGACCGGCAGCGGTCCGGCCAGCCGGTCGGCGAACCAGAGCCGCCGCTGCGCCTCCGTCATCGGCAACAGGTCCGGGTACTCGGAGAGCGGCGTCGGCCGCGACGGGGCTGGCGCCATGAACGACCGGCGTCCGGCGAGGATCTGGGCCCGCAGCTCCGCCCGGGTGGGCCGGTCCCCGCTCACGCCCAACCGTCCCCGGAGCCGGCGGCCTGGTCGACGAGCCTGTCCAACAGGGCGTCGAGCCGGTTGTCCACGAGGACCGCGAGCCGACGCACCGTCGAGTGCTCGAACAGTTCGGCGACGGACAGTTGGATGCCGAACCGCTCGCGGGTCCGCGAGGACAGCTGGACCGCCGTCAACGACGAGCCGCCGAGGACGAGGAACTCGTCGTCGAGGCCGATCGGGGCGATGCCGAGCGCCTGCGCCCACAGTTCGGCGATGGCGCTCTCCACGTCGGTCTCCGGCGGGACGTACCCGCCGAGGTTCTCCGCGCGGGCGGTGCCCGCGCCGGCCGTGGTGTCCTGGTGGGTCGTGACCGCGTCGGCGGAGAAGGCCCGCATCTCGTCGATCCGCTTCTGCAGCGGACCCACCGAGGTGATCAGCTGTGGCTGGTCCGGCACCGCGAGCATCCGGCGGAACAGCTCGATCCCCTGCTCGCTGCTGATCAGCATCAGGGAGTCACCCGACGACGACCCGGTCGGCCCACCGGCCACCGCCGCCGGGCGGGTCGGTGACGCGTCGGCGGCGGCGGAGGCCGTTCCCGCCGCGGTCTGGGCTCGCAGGATGTAGCTGTCCACCATCACGCAGACCCGCCCGTCGCGGTCGACGATGACCTCGTCGACCTCGATGAACTCGGGTCGGTCCGGGTCTTGGCGGTGCGTCTGCAGCACCCATGCCTCGGCCGGGATCGGCGCGTACACCCGCACCCCCGCGTACGAGAACGGCAGGTAGCTCGCCGCCGCGCCGGACAGGCCGTGGGCGGCCTGGTCCAGCAGGGCCGGATGCAACCAGAGCCGGGGGTCGGCGTCATCGGCCACGAGCCGGGCGAGCCCGGTGTCCCCGTCGCGGAAGTACTCCCGGACCACGTCGAAGTACGGGCCGAAGGCCACCATCCCGGAGGACTGCCGTCGGGCGTCGACGGCCGGCAGCGCGGCCCGGACCCGGTCCAGGTCGACCGTCTCACCGGCCAGTTTGTCGATCGTCCGCAGCACGCCCTGGCAGTGCACCGTCCGGGGGCCCGCCCCGTCCGCGCCGACCGTGATCTCGAACGGGGCGCCCTCGGCGGCTCGCTCCGGCGCGAACGACAGGGTCAGGGTGAGTGGACCGGTGACCACGATCGGGTCGCTGAAGAGGAGGTCCTGGATCCGCACCGGCACCTCGCCCAGGGCGTGGTGGGCCGCCGCACGGACGGACTCCAGGAGCATCGTCGCCGGAACCACCGCCGCGCCGGCGATCCGGTGCTCCATGAGGGCCCGGTGTCCGTCCGGGGTGAGCATCCCCTGGTACCGGTGGGTGCCGTCCGCCTTCACGGTGACCGACTGCAGGAACGGATGGGCGAGGGGTTCCGTCCGACCGCCCTGGCTGATCGCCCGCAGTGCCTGCACCCCCTGGGATGCGCCCTGGTCGGCCACCATGCCGACCTCGCGCCAGCCGACCCAGTTCATGGAGACGACCCGGGGACGGCCCGGCCGGTCGGCCACCGAGTTCGCGAACGCGTCCATGAACAGGTTCGCCGCGGCGTAGTCACACAGGCCGTACCCGGAGGTGACCGCGATGATGGACGAGCACAGCGCGACGAAGTCCAGCTCCGGATACTTCTCGGTGGTGAGTTGGTCGTACAGCGCCAGGACCGCGTCCACCTTCGGACGCAGGACCCTCGCCGCGTTCTGCTCGTCGTGCAGGGCGAGCAACTGCCCACCGGCCAGCCCGGCGGCGTGCACGATGCCGTGCACGGCACCGAACTCCGCCACGGTCTCCCCCAGCACCGCGGCCAGGGCGTCGGGATCGGTGATGTCGGCGGCGACCACCCGCACCTGGGCGCCGAGGCGCTCCATCCGCTGCACCGCCTCGATCCGTTGGCGCACCGTCTCGTCGGTCCCCGCAGCCTCGGACAGCTCCGCCCACCGGGCCCGCTCCGGCAGGCCGGTCCGGCCGACCAGGACCAGCCGGGCCTGTTCCGTCTCGGCCAGCGACTCGGCGATGGTGACGCCGAGGCCGCCGAGACCACCGGTGATGACGTAGACCCCGCCGGGGCGCAGGGCGGACCGGTGGACCGGCCCGTGTCGCAGGGTGGCGTACGACCTGATCGCCCGACGGTGCCCGCGCACCGCGACCACCTCGTCGGCGGGATGCCGGATCTCGTCGACGAGTCGGGTCGCGCGCACCCGCGCCGGGCCGATCCCGTCCAGGTCGATGTGACGTACCGTCACCAGCGAGGCCTCCCGCGGCAGCGCCCGGAACGGGCCCAGTGCGGTCGCGCTGAACGGCACCGCCTCCTCACCGGCCACGGAGAACAGCCGGCTGGTGACCACGACCAGCTCCACCGGGTCGCGGACCACGTCGAGCAGGGCGCAGGCCAGGACGGCGGCCCGCCGGTACGACTGGTGCGCCGGGGTCGGGTCGGTGCCGGTCGGGTGCCCCTCCGGGCCCGGCACGTCGTAGCCGACGACCACCCGGTCGGGTGCCTGGCCGCTGTCCCACAGCTGCTCGATGACCGCCCGGATCTGGGTCGGGTCCTCCGGGTCGGCCTCGAAGACGCCGAAGTCCTCGATCAACGCCGGCCCCGCGTCGAGCCGGGTCACACTGGCGCCGTGCGCGAGGGCCGCGGCGGCGACCTCGGCGGTGAACGTCGGGTCGGTCCCGAGGACCAGCCAGTGCTCGCCGAAGACGTCCGCGGCTCCGGCGGTGCGCGGCGCCTGGGTCCAGACCGGCACGTAGAACGGGGTCTGCAGCGGTTCGTTCGGGATCTGCTCGGTCTCGGCCACCACGGTCCGGGCGGTCGGGTCGGGGTCGACCCAGTGCCGCCGTCGCTCGTACGGGTACCCGGGCAGCTCGACCCGGCGGGGCGCCGGCCCGGTGCGGACGGCGGCCAGGTCGACCGGCACCCCGGCGGCCCACAACGCCCCGGTGGTCGCCAGGATGTGGTCCCGCTCGTCGGTACCCTCCCGCACGGTCGGCAGGCTGCCGGCCCACTGCGGGGTCATGCCCTGCGCGATCGCGGTCTGTCGGGCGAACGCACCGAGCGCGCGTCCCGGGCCGACCTCCAGCAGGAACGGGTTTCCCCGGCGGATCAGCTGGGCGGCCGAGGCCCGGAACCGGACCGGCTGGCGCAGGTGCGTGACCCAGTAGCCAGGCTGGGTGACCTGCTCCGGGTCGGCCCAGTCGCCGGTGACGTTGGACAGGAACGGCACGGTGGGTGCGGCGAGCCGGGTCGCGGCGACCACGGCGGCGTACTCGTCGAGGATCGGCTCCATCATCCGCGAGTGGAAGGCGTGCGAGGTGCGCAGCGGGGTGCCGGTGATCCCGATGTCCTCCAGCTCGGCGGCGAACCGGGCCACCGCCTCCTCGGTGCCGCTGACCACGCAGGCCGACGGGGAGTTGTCGGCGGCGATCTCCAGGTCCGGCGGGAGCAGGTCGGCCGCGGCTTCGACGCCGACCGGCAGGGCGAGCATCGCGCCCGGGGCGACGGACTGCATGAGCCGACCCCGGGCTGCCACCACGCGCAGCGCGTCCTCCAGGGAGAAGACCCCGGAGATGGCGGCGGCGGTGAGCTCACCGACGCTGTGCCCGATCAGCGCGGCCGGTACGACTCCCCGGGCCTTCCACAGGGCGGCCAACGCCCACTCCAGGGTGAAGATGGCCGGCTGGGTGACGGCGGTCTGGGCCAGGGCTGCCTGCGCCGCGTCGTCGGTCGGGTCGGCGTGCAGGAGGGTGCGCAGGTCCAGGCCGAGCAGGGGTACGAGCAGGTCGCTGCAGGCGTCGACCGCTTCCCGGTACGCGGGCTCGGCCGCGTACAGCCCGCGCCCCGTCCCGGGGTGTTGGGCGCCCTGTCCGGGCAGGAGGAAGGCGACCTCGCGGTGACCGGTGACCGGGACGGCCGGGTGGGAGCCGGCGGCCCGCAGCCGGTCCACCGCCTCCGTCGTCGACCGGGCCGCCACCGCCCGTCGTACCGGGTGCGCCGTGCGCCCCTCGTGCAGGGTGAACTCGAGGTCGTCGAGGCGGACGTCGGCGGTCTCCAGGTGTGCCGCGAGCCGGTCCGCGACGGTGGCGAGCGCCTCCGGTGTGCGGGCGGAGAGGGTGAGCAGGTGCGGCCCGACCGGATCGGGCCGCTGCTCGGGCTCCGGTGCCGGAGCCACGAGGACGTGCGCGTTGGTCCCGCCGATGCCGAACGAGCTGACCGCGGCGACCCGCCGGGCCTCACCGGTCCACGGCTGAGGCTCGGTGGCCAGCCGGAACGGGCTGTCGTCCAGGGTGATGGCGGGGTTCACCGGGGCCCAGTTGATCGTCGGCGGGATGATTCCCTCCCGGACCGCCAGGGTCGCCTTGATCAGTCCGGCCACCCCGGCGGCCGCTCCGAGATGTCCGACGTTGCCCTTCACCGACCCCAGCGCGCAGTAGCTGGCCTCGTCGGTGTCCGCCCGGTACGCCTGGGTCAGCGCGTCCACCTCGATCGGGTCGCCGACCACCGTGCCGGTGCCGTGGGCCTCCATCAGCCCGATCGCCCGGGCGGTCAGCCCCGCGCGTTCCAGGGCGGCGCGGACCACCTTGATCTGCCCGTCCACGCCGGGCGCGGCGAACCCGGCCCGCAGGTTGCCGTCGTTGGTGATCGCCGAGCCGAGCAGGACTCCGTGGATGAGGTCCCCGGCGGCCTGCGCGTCAGCCAGCCGCTTGAGCACCACCACCGCTCCACCGTTGGAGAAGATGGTGCCGGAGGCGTCGGCGGAGAACGGGCGGACATGGCCGTCGGCGGAGCGGATTCCCCCGGCCTCGTACACGTAGCCCACGTCCAGGGGGAGGTCCACCTGGACGCCCCCGGCCACGGCCACGTCGATCTCGCCGAGGAGCAGGGCCTGCACCCCGAGGTGCACGGCGACCAGGGAGGTGGAGCAGGCGGTGTACACGGACAGGCTCGGCCCCTGGAAACCGAGCTTGTACGACACCAGGGGGGCGATGTAGTCCGGGCTGTTGCCGATGCGGATGCTCATCCCGCCGGCCGCGTCGGCCACCGTCGGGTTGGCCTCGATGTAGTCCTCGCGATAGTCGCTGGCCGCGCTGCCCCCGTACACGCCGACCCGGCCGAGGTCGCCCGCCGGGTCGTGCCCGCCCGCGGTCAGGCTGGAGTGGGCCAGCTCCAGGAAGAGGCGGAACTGCGGGTCGGCCAGGGCGGCTTCCCGCGGACTGAGGCCGAAGAAGTCGGCGTCGAACAGGTCGAGGTCGGCGGCGCCGGCGTAGACCCGCCGGTACTCGGGGCGAACCAGAGTCGACTCCTTGACGCCCCGCAGGCGCGCGACCTCGTCGTCGGTGACGGCCATCGCCTCGTGGCCGTCGAGGATGTTGCTCCAGAAGGTCTCGACGTTGTCCGCGCCGGGAACCCGGGCGGCCATCCCGACGATCGCAATCTCGCCCTGCTGTGTCATGTCTGTCTGGCCAATCCTTCGTTGCGCAGTGGATCAGGAGGCGGTGGCCGTGCGTCGAACCGCGCCGGACTGCGCGTCGAGCAGCTGCGTCATCGCGAGGGTTCGGTAGAGGTCGTCGGAGTCGATCAGCTCGGCGTGGGTGCCACGGGCTCGGATCCGGCCCCCGTCGAGGAGCAGGATCTGCCGGGCCATGGTCACCGTGGAGAGTCGGTGCGCGATGATCAGCACGGTGCTGACCCGCGCCACCTCGGCGATCGCGTCGCGCAGGCTCAGCTCGTTGAGCCCGTCGAGGGCGGAGGTCGCCTCGTCCAACAGCAGCACCCGGGGACGGCGCAACAGGGCCCTGGCGATCGCGATGCGTTGCCGTTCCCCGCCGGAGAGGTTCATCCCCCGATGCCCGACCAGGGTGTCCAGGCCGTCGGGGAGGCGACTGACGAGATCGTTCAGCCGGGTCTGTTCCATGGCCTCGGCCAGTTGGGCGGCGGAGGCGTCCGGCGCGGCGAAGAGCAGGTTCTCCCGAAGGGTCCCGGACAGCACGGGCGCGTCCTGCTCCACGTACCCCAGGTCCGCGCGCAGCTGCGGGATGGGCAGGTCACACACGTCGCGGCCGGCGAACTCCACCACCCCGGAGTCCGCCTCGTGGAAGCGCTCGAGCAACGCGAACACCGTCGACTTGCCTGCGCCGGAGGGGCCGACCAGCGCGGTCATCCCGCCCACCGGCACCTCGAAGTCCACTCCGGACAGAATGTCCGGCCCGTCGGGGGCGTACCGGAAGTGGACCTCGCGGAAGGCGACGGCGACCTCGGCGGACGGGCCGCCGCCGGGGTACCGGCCGACTGTGCCGTGCGGAGCGACGTCGGCGGCCGGGGCGCTTCGCGCGGCGCCGGTGGGGGGCATCCGGTCGTCCGGCTCGGTGGAGAGCGCTTCGACCTCCTCGATGCGGCGCACGGCGGCCATCCCGGCCTGCAGCCCGCTGACCCCCTGCACCAGCTGGTTGATCGGTGAGTACAGGTAGAACAGGTACATCAGGAAGGCGATCAACGACGACACCGGCAGGCTGCCGTCGGCCACCCGGGCACCGCCGACCCCGAACACGGCGAGGAAGGACAGCTGAACGACCAGTCCGGACGCGGAACCGGCGACGGCGCTCCACCGGGCGGCGGTGATCCCCTCGTCGCGGGCCGTGTCGACCGCCCGGTGCATCACCCCGGCCTCGCGCCGCTCCGCACCGTTGGCCTTGATGGTGCGCAACGCGCCGAGAGCGCGTTCCAACTGGCCGCCGATGTCGCCGAGGGCATCCTGCGCCCGCCGGTTCGCCGCGCCGAGGCGCGGCATGACCAGGGCGGTGGCCCCGCCGACCAGCAGCATCACCGCGGCCACCACGCCGAACAGGACCGGGTCCAGGTAGGCCATGAATCCGGCCATCCCGAGCAGGACGACCGTCCCGAGCACCAGGTCCACCAGGTCGTTGGTGGTCGCGTGACGCAGCAGCGTGGTGTCTGCGGTGACCCGGGAGATCAGGTCACCTGGGGGCGTGGTGTTGAGCGCACCGACCCGCAGCCGCAGCAGCCGGGTGACCAGGCCGGACCGGACGTCGCGGACGATCTCCTCGGCGGTCCGGTCGATCAGGTACCGGCCCGCGGCGGCGACGACGGCACCGGCGAGCACGATCCCGCAGAGCAGGACACTCAGCCCCAGGATCGGCCGCCCGGAGCCCAACCGATCGACGAACTCCCTGGCCAGCAGCGGTGTCGCCAGGGCTGCGGCGCCACCGGCGGAGCTGACCACGGTGCCGACCGCCAGGACCCGACGGTGAGGACGCACGTACCTGAGCAGTTGCCGGAAAGCTGAGGCGGCAGGCGGGTTTGAGGCCATGAGGATACGCGAGCCCCCTTCCTGAAAATCGACGGAGAGTGGCTACACTTTCTCCCGGGCATGCGGGTAGATCCAGATAACTAACCGTCAATAAGTCATCAAGTTGGAGGCACGGCCTTGGCGGAGGATCTGAGTCACGACGCGTCCACGCCAGCCGCCTCACTCGCCGGCCTCGTGCGCGCCCTACGCAGGCGGGCCCTCCTTACGCAGGAAGAACTGGCCAGCCTCTCGCGGTTGAGCGTGGGCACGATCCGTGGTCTCGAAACCGGCCGGATCCAGCAGCCGCACACCGGCACACTTCGCAAACTGGCCGACGCACTCACTCTCAGTGACGAAGAAGCGGCAGCGTTGATCACAAAATCGCGGGCACTTCCAACACGGACAGTGACGGATTTGATGCCGGGCCCGGTGCCGGCGCAGCTTCCGGCCAGCATCCCCTCGTTCGTCGGGCGGGCGGAGCCGATGCGGCTGCTCGATGCCCACCTGACCGCGACGGACGGCGCGACGGCCACCCTGGCGATCGTGGGCAGCGCCGGAATCGGCAAGACCGCCCTGGCCGTCCACTGGGCCCACCGGGTGCGCCACCGGTTCCCCGACGGCCAGATCTATCTCAACCTGCGCGGGTTCGACCCGCACCACAGCCCGTTGACGACCGGCGCGGCCCTCCACAGTCTCCTTGCGGCGTTGCATTTCCCGTCGCACCAAATGCCGACGAATCCGGACGCTCAGGTCGGCCTATACCGAACCCTGATGGCTGACCGTCGGATGCTGATCCTGTTGGACAACGCCCGCGATGCCCAGCAGGTCCGTCCCCTGCTGCCAGGGTCGGCAGGCTCGCTGGTCCTGGTGACCAGCCGGGAGCGACTTTCCGGTTTGGGCACCGCCGACGGCGCCGACCTGCTGACGCTGTCTCGCATGCCACTGATCGAGGCCCGGGACCTGCTCGCCCGCCGACTCGGTGCCCTACGGGCGGCCGCCGACCACCCGGCGCTCAACGAGGTCATCGAGCACTGCGAGGGGCTGCCCCTGGCACTGGCCGGCGCGGCCACCTTCGCGAACCGGCATCCCAGCACCTCACTCGGCTACCTCGCCATGCATCTGCGCAACTCGCGCCGGCGGCTGGACGTCCTCGCCGACAGTGATCCGGCGACGAACATCCGCTCGGTGTTCTCCTGGTCGTACGCGGCGCTCACCCCGGACGCCGCCCGGTTGTTCCGACTGCTGGCCCGCCACCCGGAGAGCCACTTCACGACGCGGAGCGCCGCCGCCCTCGCCCTGGTCTCCTCGACCAAGGTGTACCCACTCGTGTGCGAGCTGACGCGCTTGCATCTGGTCGAGGACCACCCCGACTACTACGTACTGCCCGAGTTGCTGCGCGCCTACGGCGAAGAGCTGACCTACCCCGCGCTGCGGGCGTCGTAGTACCGCCGGTTCATGTTCGGTCGACGCCCGCCGGCATCGGCAGGCCGGAAGGGGTCGGGGTGATGCGTCTTCACGTGGGCTGCGCGATGTGGACCCACAAGGCATGGCAGGGGCGCCTGCTGGCGCACCCACTTCCGTCCCACGAGCGCCTGCGGCACTACGCCGGTTGGTGCGACGCCGTCGAGGGGAACACGACCTTCTACGCGACTCCGACCAGGGACACCGTGACCTCGTGGGCGCAGCAGACCGACCCCGACTTCCGCTTCGTGCTCAAGGTGCCGAAGCTCATCACGCACGAACGCCGCCTCGCCGACGTCGACGAGGCGCTTCGCGTCTTCCTGGACGCGATCGAGCCGCTCGGCCCCCGGGCCCACGCCCTGTGGATCCAACTGCCGGGGTCGTTCGGCCCGGCTGACGTCGCCGTGCTCGCCCGCTTTCTGCGCCGGCTCCCCAGTTCCCACCGGTATGCCGTGGAAGTCCGGCATCCCGCCTTCTTCGACGATCCTCGCTCGACGTCGCTCCTGGAGGAGGCGCTCGCCGCCGCGGCTGCCGAGTGGATCCCGTTCGACACCACCGCGTTCTTCCGGAGCCCTCCGACCAGCGACGCGGAACGGGAGGCGTGGACCAGGAAGCCGCGCATGCCGCTCCGATCGCGCGCGCTGACCGACCGGCCGATCGTCCGGTATCTCGGCCGCGACGACTCCGCCCGGACCGTGGAGGGCTGGCAGCGGTGGATCGACGTCACCGTCGGATGGCTGCGCGAGGGCCGTACGCCCACCATGTTCGTCCACACCCCGGACAACGCCGAGGCGCCCGTGCTCGCCCGCCGCTTCCACGACGCCGTACGGGCACGCGTACCCGAACTGCAATCACTGCCCCAACCGATGCCGGTCGAGCCGCTGACCCTCTTCTGACAGCGAGGATGCGGGTGAGTCCCGTCGGCCTCCCCCTGAGACGTGGACACCCGCGCTAGGCGGGGGGAATTATCACGACGTGCAGCTGTCGGGGCCCGTGGACGCCCTCGACCCGGTTGAGTTCGATGTCGCTGGTGGCGGAGGGCCCGCTGATCCAGGTGAGCGGCCGGTGCGGAGCAACCCGGGCGAGGGCGTCCGGCACGCCGGCGACGACCTGGTCGGCCCGCAACACGCAGACGTGCACGTCGGGCAGCAGGCTGATGATCCGGCGGCCCTGGTCCGGGTCGGCGTCGAGGACCACGGTTCCGGTTTCGGCGACGGCCACGGCGGCCGCCGTGACGACCCCGTCGACGGCGGCGATCTGTTCCACGGTGAGGTTGTCGTCGATCACCGTGGCAACGCTGTCGGGCAGCCAGTGGCGGGGCAGTCCGGGCGGGATCACGATGCGCCGGCCGCCGAGGATCCGGCCGATCACCTGCGCGACCTCGCCGCCGGCACACCGATGGACGGTGGCCCGGTAGTCGGTCAGGCGGTGGACCAGCAGGTCGAGGTCGGCGGCGGAGCCGGCGGGCCGGTACCCGCGTGGCACATCGACTGTTGCCGGGTTGTCGCCGAGGGCAGCGCGGATCCGGCCGAGCACAAGCTCGCGTGAGTTCACCGCTCGGCCCACCACTGGCGGAAGGTCTGCGATGGCGGGTGCGGCAGGTCGCGGCTGCTGGTCCAGCCGTTCAGCGGTGGGGGCAGGGCGCGGCCGGCGACCCGGGTCAGGCCCGCGGCCCGCTGCGCGGCCGCGTACAGCGCCGGGTGGTCCATCGTGTACGCGGCTGCGGCCATCACCGCCGCTTCGGCGCGCGGGTGGGGGGCTTGACTGCGCAGGTGCACCAGCAGTTCCGGGATGTTGATCATGACGGGGCAGGCGTCGTAGCAGGCGCCGCAGAGCGATGAGGCATACGGCAGGGAGGCGTTGTCGGCGACCCCGGTCAGCTGGGGGGACAGCACCGCCCCGATCGGCCCCGGGTAGACCGACCCGTAGGCGTGCCCGCCGGTGCGCTCGTAGACCGGGCAGACGTTGAGGCAGGCGGAGCAGCGGATGCAGTGCAGCGCCTGCCGGCCGACCTCGTCGGCGAGCACCGCGCTGCGGCCGTTGTCCAGCAGCACCAGGTGCACCTGCTGCGGCCCGTCGCCGGGAGTCACCCCGGTCCACATCGAGGTGTACGGGTTCATCCGTTCCCCGGTCGACGCCCTCGGCAGCAGTTGCAGGAACACCCCGAGGTCCGCCCACCGGGGGATGACCTTCTCGATGCCCATCACGGTGATCAGGGTCTCCGGGAGGGTGAGACACATCCGTCCGTTGCCCTCGGACTCGACCACCGCGAGGGTGCCGGTCTCGGCGACGGCGAAGTTCGCCCCGGACACGGCTACCCGGGTGCTCAGGAAGATCCGGCGCAGGTAGCGGCGGGCGGCGGCGGCCAGGGCCGCCGGCTCGCTGGTCAGCCCGGGGTCGACGTCGGGCATCTCCCGCCGGAAGATCTCCCGGATCTCCGCCCGGTTGCGGTGGATCGCCGGCACCAGGATGTGGCTGGGCCGGTCCTGGCCGAGCTGCACGATCAGCTCGGCCAGGTCGGTCTCCACCGGTTCGATCCCGGCCGCCTCCAGCGCCTCGTTCAGGCCGATCTCCTGGGTCGCCATCGATTTGACCTTGATGACCCGGTCGCTGCCGGTCGCGGCCACCAACTCGGTCACGATCCGGTTCGCCTCGACCGCGTCGGCCGCCCAGTGCACGGTGCCACCGGCCGCGGTGACCGCCGCCTCCAACTGTTCGAGCAGCTCCGGCAGACGGGCCATGGCGTCGGTCTTGATCGCCGATCCGGCGGCGCGCAGCTCCGCCCAGTCCGGCACCTCGTCGATCACCGCCCCCGACTTGGCCCGGATGGTGGTGGTGGCGTGGCGCAGGTTGCGGCGCAGCTGCGCGTCACCCAACGCCCGCCGGGCCGCCGCGGGGAACGGCTCGTCGCCACGCAGATGCCCCACCCCGCGCGGCGCCGTCGCCGGCATGCCCAGGAACGTGCGGCTCACGATCGCACCTCCAACCGGTCCCGCTCCCCCGCCGTCTCCGAGCCCTCCGTGCTTGCCAGGATCTCCGCCAGATGCACCGTGCGCACCCCCGCCCTCAGCCGGGACAGGCCACCACCGATGTGCATCAGGCACGAGGCGTCCCCCGCCGTACACACGTCAGCCCGCGTCGCCAGCACATGACGCATCTTGTCCGCCAGCATCGCCGTGGAGGTGTCCGCGTTCTTCACCGCGAACGTCCCACCGAACCCGCAACACTCGTCCGCCTGCGGCAACTCCACCAGATCCAGACCCCGCACCGCACGCAACAGTCGCAGCGGCCGATCCCCCACCCGCAGCATCCGCAACGAATGACAGGTCGGGTGGTACGTCACCCGATGCGGGTAGTACGCCCCCACATCCGTCACCCCCAGCATGTCGACCAGCAGCTCCGACAGCTCGTACGTGCGCCGGCCCACCTCCTCCGCCTGACCGGCCAACCGCTCGTCGCCGGCCCGGCGGGCCAGCATCGCGTGCTGGTGCCGCACCGAACCGACACAGGAGCCGGACGGGGCGACCACCACGTCGTACGGGGCGAACACCCGCACGTGCCGGCGCACCAGCCGCAACGCCTCGTCCGGGTAGCCGGTGTTCACGTGCATCTGCCCGCAGCACGTCTGATCGGTCGGGAACACCACCTCATGCCCCAGACGCTCCAACAACCGCACCGTCGCCTTCGCCGCCTCGGGAAAGAGTGTGTCGGCGAGGCAGGTCACGAACAGTGCGATGCGCATGTTCACCCACCAATCCTGGTCTCGGCGGCCCGCCAGGCCGCCTCGTCGCCGCGCGACTCGTACCGCACGACGTGTTGGGTCTCGCGCAGCACGGCCCGCAGGGCGGCCAGGTCGCCGCCGATGATACCGGCGGTGCGGGCCTGTACCAGGACGTTGCCGAGCGCGGTGGCCTCGACCGGCCCGGCGAGCACCGGCAGCCCGCAGGCGTCGGCGGTGAGCTGGCACAGCAGTTCGTTGCGGGCGCCGCCGCCGACGATGTGCACGGCGTCGACGTGCCGGCCGGAGAGCTGCTGCGCCTGGCGGACGGCCCGCCGGTGCGCCAGCGCGAGGCTGTCGAGGATGCAGCGGACGATGGCGGTCGGGGTGGCGGGTACCGGCTCGCCGGCGTGCCGGCAGGCGTCGGCGATGCGCGTGGGCATGTCGCCGGGCGGCAGGAACGCCGGGTCGTCCGGGTCCACGACGGAGCGGAAGGCCGGTTCAAGGGCCGCCCGCCGCAGCAGGTCGGGCAGGTCGGGGCCACCCCAGGTACGCAGCGATTCCTGCAGCAGCCACAGACCCATCACGTTGCGCAGGTAGCGGATCGTGCCGTCGACGCCGGATTCGTTGGTGAAGTTGGCCTGCCGGCTCGCCTCGGTGAGCACCGGGGCGTCGAGTTCGACTCCCACCAGGGACCAGGTGCCGCAGGAGATGTAGGCGAAGCGGTTCCCCGCCGCCGGCACGCCCACCACCGCCGAGGCGGTGTCGTGCGAACCCACGGCCACCACCTGCGGCGAGCCGGGCAGCCCCAGGCCGGGCAGGACCGGGCCGATCCGGGTGCCCGGCTCGCGCAGCGGCGGGAACAGCTCGCTGCGGATGCCGGCGTCGGCCATCAGGCCGGTGGCCCAGGCCCGCCGGCGCAGGTCGTACAGCTGGGTCGTCGAGGCGTTGGTGATCTCGGCGCCGAGCTGACCGGTGAGCCAGTACGCGACAAGGTCCGGGATCAGCAGCAGCCGGCGGGCGATGCCCAGCTGCGGCGTGCCGGCCGCGGCGGCGAGCTGGTAGAGCGTGTTGAACGGCAGTTGTTGCAGGCCCGTGGTCGTGTAGAGCTGCTCCTCGCCCAGCTGTTCGGCGATCCGCTCGGCCACCCCGTCGGTGCGGCTGTCCCGGTAGTGCACCGGGTTGCCGAGCAGCGCGCCGGAGGCGTCGAGCAGCCCGTAGTCGACGGCCCAGGAGTCGACGCCGATGCTGGTCACCGGCCCGGCGGCCCGCAGGCCGTCGAGGATGCCCCGATAGAGGGCGAGGATGTCCCAGTGCAAGGTGTTCCCGACCCGCACGGGTTCGTTGGGAATGCGGTGCACCTCGGCCAGCTCCAGGTGGCCTGGGCCGACGCGGGCGAGCATGACCCGGCCGCTGGACGCGCCCAGGTCCACTGCGGCGAGGCGGACGCTGCTCACCGCATTCCCCGCCGAACTGCCCACCCGACCGCCTGAATCGGGGCGGTCACGCCGAGCCGGTCGCAGCTGACCCCCTCGTCGAGCACCGGATTCTCCACGAGCATCGTCGTCCTCATCCCGCACCACGCCGGGTCAGCGGAGGAAGGCCGCAGCGACGCCGGCGTCCACCGGGATGTGCAGACCCGTCGTGTGGGACAGCTCGCCGCCGGTGAGCGTGAAGACGGCGTTGGCCACGTGCTCGGGCAGCACCTCGCGCTTGAGCAGCGTGCGTCGGGCGTAGAACTCCCCCAGCTCCTCCTCCGGCACTCCGTAGACGGCGGCGCGCTTGGCGCCCCAGCCGCCGGCGAAGATGCCGGAGCCGCGGACCACGCCGTCGGGGTTGATGCCGTTGACCCGGATGCCGTAGCCGCCGAGTTCGGCGGCGAGCAGGCGGACCTGGTGCGCCTGGTCGGCCTTGGCGGCGCCGTAGGCGACGTTGTTCGGGCCGGCGAACAGGGAGTTCTTGCTGGAGATGTAGACGATGTCGCCGCCCATTGCCTGATCGATGAGGACCCGAGCGGCCTCCCGCGAGACCAGGAACGAGCCCTTGGCCATCACGTCGTGCTGTACGTCCCAGTCCGCCTCGGTCGTCTCCAGCAACGACTTCGACAGCGACAGCCCGGCGTTGTTCACCACCAGATCCAGGCCGCCGTAGGCGAGCACCGCCGCGCGGACCGCGGCGGCCACCGCCTCGGCGTCGGTGACGTCCACCGGTACGGCCACCGCGACGTCCGGCCCGCCCAGCTCACCGGCGACGGTGTCGGCGGCGGCGGCGTCCCGGTCGGTGACGACCACGCAGGCGCCCTCGGCGGCGAGGCGGTGGGCGATGGCCCGGCCGATGCCCGAGCCGGCACCGGTGACCAGGGCGATCCGGGTGGCGAGGGGCTTGGGCTTGGGCATCCGGGCGAGCTTGGCCTCTTCGAGCGCCCAGTACTCGATGCGGAACTTCTCGGCCTCGTCGATCGGCGCGTACCGCGACACCGACTCGGCGCCGCGCATGACGTTGATGGCGTTGACGTAGAACTCGCCGGCGACCCGGGCGGTCTGCTTGTTGGCCCCGAAGCTGAACATGCCCACCCCGGGCACGAGGACGACGGCCGGGTCGGCGCCGCGCATCGGCGGGCTGTCGCCGGTGGCGTGCCGCTCGTAGTAGGCGCGGTAGTCGTCGCGGTAGGCGGTGTGCAACTCCTTGAGCCGGACGATCGTGTCTTCGAGCGGGGCGGTGGGCGCAAGGTCGAGCACCATCGGGCGGACCTTGGTGCGCAGGAAGTGGTCCGGGCAGGAGGTGCCGAGCGCCGCGAGCGCGGGGTGCCGTTCGCGGGCGACGAAGTCGAGCACCGCGTTGCTGTCGGTGAAGTGGCCGACCTGCGGACGGTCGGTCGACGCCAGGCCCCTGAGGACCGGCGCCAGGGCCGCCGCGCGGGCCCGCCGCTCGTCCACCGGCAGCGGCTCGTATCCGTGGAGCACCGGGCCGAACGGCTCGGCCCGGCCCCGGTCGTCGAGGTACGCCTGGGTGGTACGGACGATCTCCAGCGAGTTGCGCTCGCACTCCTCGCTGCTCGCCCCCCAGGCCGTGATGCCGTGCCCGCCGAGGATCACGCCGATCGCCTGCGGGTTGGCCCTCGCCACGGCGGCGATGTCGAGGCCGAGCTGGAAGCCGGGCCGCCGCCACGGCACCCACAGCACCCGGTCGCCGAAGATCTCCTTGGTCAGCTCCGGCCCGTCGGCGGCAGCGGCGATCGCGATGCCCGCGTCGGGGTGCAGGTGGTCGACGTGCGGGGCGTCGACCAGACCGTGCATCGCCGTGTCGATCGACGGCGCGGCCCCACCCCGCCCGTGCAGGCAGTAGTCGAACGCGGCGACCATCTCGTCCTCCCGCTCGACGCCCGGGTAGACATCGACGAGGGCCCGGAGGCGGTCGAGCCGGAGCACGGCCAGGCCGGCCTCGGTCAGCGTGCCCAGGTCGCCGCCCGAGCCCTTGACCCAGAGCAGCTCGACGGGGCCACCGGTCACCGGATCGGTGGCCTCGCCCCTGGCGGAGGTGTTGCCGCCGGCGTAGTTGGTGGTGGTCGTGTCGGCGCCGAGCCGGTTGCTGCGGGCGATGAGTGCCTGTACCTCGGGATGCATCGTTCTCACGTCTCCTGTATGCGTTCTCGGGTGGTGGTCAGGCGCCCCAGCCGGCCTGCTGCCCGCCGGCGCGTTCGGCGCGGATGCGCTCGAAGTAGCCGGATCGGGCGTAGGCGGCGATCGGGTCGGGGTCCAGGCCCATCTCGGTGCGCAGCTCGGCGAGGAGCGGCCGCACGTCGGTGTTGTAGGCGTCCATCAGGACCGCGTTGGCGCCGAGCACGTCACCGGCCTGCTGCGCGTCGGCGAGCGCGTCGGCGTCGACGAGCAGGGCCTTGGCGGTGGCCTCCTGCACGTTGAGCACCGAGCGGATGATCGCGGGGATCTTCGGCTCGATGTTGTGGCACTGGTCGAGCATGAAGGCGATGCCGGACTCCTGGCGCAGGGCGTCGCCGCGCACGATCTCGTACATGATGCGGAACAGCTGGAACGGGTCCGCGGAGCCGACCATGAGGTCGTCGTCCGCGTAGAACCGGGAGTTGAAGTCGAAGGCGCCGAGCTTTCCGGCGCGCAGCAGGAACGCGACGATGAACTCGATGTTCGTGCCCGGCGCGTGGTGTCCGGTGTCGATGACGACCTGCGCCTTCGGCCCGAGCTCCAGGCAGTGCGCGTAGGCGGTGCCCCAGTCCGGCACGTCCGTGGTGTAGAAGGCGGGCTCGAACAGCTTGTACTCCAGCAGCATCCGCTGATTCGGACCGAGTCGGCCGTACACCTCCCGCAGCGCGGCGGCGAGGCGGTCCTGCCGGGCGCGAATGTCGTCCTGGCCCGGGTAGTTGGTGCCGTCGGAGAACCACAGTTTCAGGTCGCGCGAACCGGTGGCGTCCATGATGTCGACGCACTCGAGGAGATGGTCGGTCGCCTTGCGTCGCACCCGCGGGTCCGGATTGGTGACGCTGCCAAGCATGTAGTCCGGGTCCTGGAACACGTTCGAGTTGATCACGCCAAGCGCTACCCCCAGGTCCGTCGCGTGCTTCGCCAGCGCGGCGTAGTCGTCGACCTGGTCCCACGGAATGTGCAGGGCCACTGTGGGTGCCACCCCGGTCAGCCGGTGCACCGTCGCGGCGTCGGCGATCTTCTCGTACGGGTTGCGGGGCACACCTTCCTGCGGGAAGACCCTGAAGCGGGTGCCGGAGTTCGCGTACGCCCAGGACGGGGTCTCGATGCGCTGCGCGCGTAGGGCCTGCTTGACTCCCTCGTCGGTCGGCGCGTCGGTCTGGGTCATGGTGTTTCTCCCGTCTGGGCGGCGAGCTGCGCCTCTAGGTTGAAGATCTCGTCCAGTGGCCGCATGGCACGGTCGGCCGTGCCCTGGTCGAGGTTGAGGAAGAAGGGTGCCATCTCCGCCTGCCAGCGGGCGTTGACGTCGCGGGCCTGCATGGCGGCCTGTGCCGCCGCGAAGTCGTCGGTCACCAGGAACCCCACGAGCAGGCCGTCTTCGCGGAGGAAGAGGGAGTAGTCGCGCCATCCGCTCTCGGCCAGGGCGGCGAGCATCTCAGACCACACGCGCGCGTGCCGGGCCCGGTACTCGTGCAGGCGGGCGGGATCGACCTGCAAGGTGAAACAGACGCGGGGCATGGTTCTCCCATCGGTGCCTCCCCCGGGCGGTGCCGGCGCGACGGGCGTCGGCACCGCCGGGTGGGCGGTCAGAACTGAAACTGGTCGATGTCGCTCTTGTCGAAGACGGGGGGCGGACCGAGGACGACCACGCCGTCCAGTACCAGCAGCGGAGCGCCGTCCGCGCCCGGTGCGCCGGGGCCCATCCGACCCCCTGAATCGTTTCAGTGGTTGTGCTTGGACCGTAGGGGCAGGCATTCACGCCGTCAAGGGTTTGCCGGCGATTTCTCGCCGGTTGCCCGAGCGGACCCACAAGGCGGGTCCGGAACCGCCCCTACGGCCAGCACTCGGGGACGCGCCGGCACCGTCGTTGGCATGATGAAACGTTTTAAGCGCTATAGAATCCCGGCCGTCACCCGGTCGGACCAGTTCCGACCCGCCGGTACGGCAGCAGGAGACACCGCGACCGAGGTGCCCGCACCCCGGCCGCGGGCCGCAACCAACCACCGCACCGATCGTCGAGGGAGCCATGGCAGCGGCGAACATCAAAGAGGTGGCCCGGCACGCCGACGTTTCCGTCGGCACGGTGAGCAACGTGCTCAACCGGCCCGACACGGTCGCCCCCGCCACCCGCCAGCGGGTGCTCGAGGCCATCACCGAGCTCGGCTACGTCCGCAACGACTCCGCTCGCCAACTGCGCGCCGGACAGAGTCGCACCATCGCCATCGTCGTACTGGACGTGGCCAACCCGTTCTTCACCGACGTGGTGCGCGGCGCCGAACAGGTGGTCGAGGAGGCCGGCGCCATGCTCATCGTCTGCAACAGCGGCGAGGACGGCGCCCGGGAACGCCGGCACCTGGAACTGCTGGAGGAGCAGCGGGTCCGTGGCGTGCTCATCACCCCGGTCCGGCACGGCTCCCAACCCCACCTGGAGAAGCTGGTCGACCGCGGTATTCCGGTGGTGCTCGTCGACCGGGGCGCGGGCCGGGCCAGCCGCTGCTCGGTGGCCGTCGACGACGTGCTCGGCGGCCGGCTGGCCATGGACCACCTGCTGGACCAGGGCCACCGCCGCATCGCGTACCTCGGTGGCCCGTTCTCCATCGCCCAGGTCGCCGAACGGCACGCCGGGGCCGCCGCCGCGCTGGACGAACGCGGTGACGGCGCCGAACTGCGGGTCGCGACGACCGCCAGCCTGACCGTCGCCGCCGGACGACGCGCCGCCGAGGACCTGCTGGCCCTGCCCGCCCGGCAACGTCCCACCGCCGTCTTCTGCGCCAACGACCTGATCGCGCTCGGCGTGCTGCAGGAGGTGACCACGCGCGGCATGCGGGTGCCCGCCGACGTGGCCATCGTCGGCTACGACGACATCGAGTTCGCCGGCGCGGCGGCGGTGCCGCTGTCGTCGGTGCGTCAACCCCGCGAGCAGCTCGGCCGCACCGCGGCGCAACTGCTGCTGGAGGAGGGCGAGTCCGGCGAGACGCACCGGCACCGACACGTGGTGTTCCAGCCGGAGCTGGTCGTGCGCCGCTCCAGCGACCAGCAGCGACGAACACCGCGTGGGCGGACAGGCCGGGCGGTCACGCGAACTGATGACCCGAAGGCCGGGGCGCGGTCGTCACGACCGCGCCCCGGCCTTCACTGACCTGTCAGTAGCTCCCGAGGTCGAGCCAGGGCCCGTTCCGGTCACCGGGCTCCTGGTTGCGGGTCCACCACTGCGCCTTCCACAGGTGGCCGTCGTGGGCCACGATGTCGCCGCTGGTGTAGATCCACGAGTTCGTCCACGAGGCGTGCTTGCCCTGGGGGGTCTCCACCGGGACGCCCACCTCGGCCCAAGCGCCCCAGGGAGAGACGCCAGGCACTTCGGCACGCGTTGACCACTGGGCCTCGTACGCCCGGTCGTTGTGGATCACGCGGGCACCCTTGCGGTACTCGACGGCGCGTTCCCAGTTGGGATGACGGACCAGAGCCTCCAGGGCGGTGGACAGCGCCCGCTCGGCCTTGTCCACTTCGTACTGGTAGGGGTAGGCGGCCGCAGCGACCGTCCTGGCCTTCGCGAGTGCGTCGGTGAGGCCCGCCCAGCTGTCGGCCGTGTACTGCGGTTCCGACTTGCCCTCGGCCTCCGCGATCCGCTTCCGCAGTGCCTGCCGGTCGCTGGCCGGTGTGCCGAAGGCCTCGATCTCCGCCACCTGCATGAGGTAGCCGTCGGCCGCACTGCCGCCCATGCGCAGCTTGCTGCCGATGACCCGAACAAAGGCGGCGCGCACGGGCTTGTCCAGGGTGAACACCCGTGGCTTTGCGGTGCTGCCGTTGTCACCCTTCACGTCGGCGATGGTGGTCCACTCGCCCCCGTCCGATGAGAGCTGCACCTTGTAGTCGACCGGGAAGGCGCCGAGCGCGTGGACCTTCACCTCGCTCACGTCGTAGTCGGCGCGAAGACCGACGACGGCCCACTCCTGCGCGTTGGGTGTCGTGTTGCGCCGGATGTTACTGGTCCAACCGTTGTCCGTCCGCCCGTCGACCAGGAACTTGGAGGCATAGCCCCACTGCTCGTAGGTGCTGTCGGGGGTGGTGGAGGACACGACCACCGTCTTGTTCTTGGCGATGTTCTGGCCCTCGACGTACGGCGGGGGCGCGGGCGTGACCGGCGGGGACTGGGGCGCCGGGGTGCCGCCGTCGTCGTGGTACACCTCGAGCTCGGCCAACGCCGCGGCGTAGCCGCCGCCCCACCGGTTCATCTCCTGCACGGCGATCCGCACGTAGCGGCCCTTGGTGGCGTCGAAGCTGTAGCTGAGCGGACCGGCGGCGCGGCCCTGACCGGTGACGGTCTTGACCGTTCGCCACGACTCGCCGTCCGTCGACACCTGGACGGCGAAGTCCCGTGGGAAGGTGCCGCCGTAGTCGATAACGGTGCCCGCCGGGTAGAGGTCGATCCGGTTCAGGGTCTCTTCCCTGCCGAGGTCGACGGTGAGGTTCGCCTTCCGGGAGGCTTCGGTGGTCGGCGTGCTCCACCCGTTCACGGCGCCCTGCGCGAAGCGCTGCCCGTCGGTGACGCCGGTCGGCGACCAGTCGCCCCCGCTCTGGGTGCTGTCGGCGGTGACCGGCTTGTGCTCGGCGATATTGGCGTTCACCGGAGTCGGGCGAGCGTCGTAGTCGTAGCCGGCGGGGAGCGCGTAGAGGACGGCCTCGCCCTTGTCGAACTTGCGGTTCAGGGCGCCGTTGTCCAGCGCGACGCCGACCGGCTTGCCGGTCTGCCGGCTGACCTCCTCGAGCGAGCCGATCCCGGTGCCGAAGCGCAGCGAGACGTCCTTCGCCTGGGTGAAGCTGTTGTTGACGACCATCACGTAGTTGCGGCCGTTCTCGCGGTCGCGCATGTACGAGAAGGTGAGGTCGTCCTTCGACTGCGCGCGCACCAGGAAGTCCGCCGGCACAGCCTCCTGGCCCCAGGTCTGACCGTTGAGGTAGACCTCCTTGGCGTCCAGCCTCATCAGGGTGGGCCCGAGGGCGTGGATCTCGCTGTTGAGCTGCTTCACCGGCTCGAACAGGTCGGTCTTCTGCCCGTCGGCGGTCATGATGGCGTCGGTGAAGACCTCGCCGCGGTTGGTCGGCGTCCACCAGGTGAAGTACGAGAGATTCTTGTACCCGTACGCGAGAGCCATGTTGGCCTCGTAGCGGATCTCGGTCGGGTTCATCCGCCGGAAGTTGCCAGGAACCCCGACAGCCTGCAGGTACTGCGCCGTCTTGACGTTGTTGGCCAGCCCGACCTTCCGCACCGTGTTCATGTTGTTCAGGAAGCCGGTGTAGTCGAGGCTGTTCTCGGTCCAGCCGAACGGGTACCGGTCGTACATCAGGTAGCCGCGGTCACCGACCCGGTCGAGCCACCCCTGCGTCACCCGCGTGAACTCGGCCTCGGACCCGTACGCGAAGCTCGGCAGGAAGTTCAGGTGGGCGTCGTACTCGGGCGCGACCTCCTTGATGGTGTTGAACACCCGGGCGTACGGGGTCGGGTCGTACGGCTCGTCCACGATGAAGAACCCGCCGACGCCTGGGACGTTGGTGTATCCCAGCACCTCCTGCCGGATCTGCTCGTCGGTCATGTTGACCATGCCGGGCCCGATGCGGCCGTCCTGGACCATGATCTGGAAGCCGTTCTTGTGCGCCAGCCGCGCCATCTCCATGTTGATTTCCTTGGAGCTGTGCAGCTGGGTCGCGAGCACCAGGTCGATCCCCGCGTCGCCCAGGTAGCTGTACTGGGTCTCGTTCACGTGTTCGGTGGTGGGCGGCCAGAAGGCCGAGATCACGAACTTGTCCTCGACCCGTTCCACCTCGTTGCGGACCTCGACCGGGATCGACCTGGACTTCTCCAGCTGCGGCGCGGCCATCGTGATCACCGTCTTGCCCGGTGCCACGGCGGTCACCACGCCCGAGCCGTCGACGGTGGCCACACCCACGTCGGACGAGGTCCAGACAAGCTTCGGGGTCCCGCCGGGCGCGACCGCCCGGTGGGGTAGCCGTTCGACGGCCCCGGTCTCCAGCAGCAGCGCGGGCTTCTCGATGGACAGGATCGTCTCGTTGAGCCCGCCGAAGACGGCCAGTTCGGAGAGCTGTACGAGGTATCCGTCACCGGTCGCGACGCCGTTGCGGCGGGTGACGTACAGCCGCAGGAAGCGGCCCTCCACGTCGGCCAGGTCGACGACCTGGGGCGCGGTGCGGCCGGCCGCGTTGCCGGTGCTGGTGAAGACGCTGCGGTACTCGGTGCCGTCGGACGACACCTCGATGCGGTAGTCGGCGGGGAAGCTCTTGTCCCTCGGGAACACGACGACGCGGTCGATGTCGTGTGACGCCCCGAGGTCGTAGCTCGCCCAGGCCGCCGTGGTGGGGACCTGCACCTTGTCGTAGGGGTTGGTGCTCCAGCCGTCGGCCTTGCCCGCCACCCCGTTGTTGAGCAGCGCCATGGCCCAGGACTCGTTGGCCATCTCGTAGCTGGACGAGGACGTCACCCTGGCGGTCGCGGCCACGTTGGTCGTGCCGTCCGGGGCGTAGCCGGGAACGTCGTACGGGTCGGCCGGGATGTTCGACGCCGACGGGGCCGCCGATGCGTGGGTGGGGGCGTTGACCAGCCCCCAGGTTGTCGTCGCCGCGACGATGAGCCCAGCGGCCATCATGCGGCGGAGAGTCGCGCGCAAGACTGTCCTCATTTCCTGGTGGACGTGAAACGCCTAGCGATAGGCGTGAGGGGTTGGCTAGGTGTGGCGGGTGGGCGCGGGCTAGCGGAAGGTGCCTTGTGAGACCGAGCCCTCAAGCCGGCGCTGGAAGATCACATAGATGGCGAGTACGGGAAGGACGGTCATCACGACCGCCGCGAACAGCGCGCCGAAGTCGACCGCGTAGCCGGCCCTCGACGCGAACACCGCCATGCCCTGCGTCAGCACGTAGTTGTCACGATCGGTGTTGAGGACGATGGGCAGTAGGAACTGGTTCCACAGCCCGAGGAAGTTGAAGATGGCCACCGAGGCCAGACCGGGTTTCGCCATGGGCAGCATCACCCGGAAGAACGTGCTCCACTCCCCCGCGCCGTCGATCTGCGCCGCCTCGTGGATCTCGTCCGGCAGCGCCTTGAAGAACGAGTGCAGGAAGAAGACGGTGAACGGAAGGGCGAACGCGACGTAGGTCAGGATCAGGCCCGGCAGGGTGTTCAGCAGCCCGAAGTTCCGCAGGATGAAGAAGAGCGGCACGATCGCGAGGAACAGCGGGAACGTCATCGAGGTGAGCAGCGCGTTGTAGATGAACCGGTTGCCCGGGAAGCGGAACCGCGCCAACACGTACGAGCACATCGCGCCGAGCAACATGACGATGAACAGCGCGGTGCCCACCACGATGACCGTGTTCAGGAAGTAGCCGCCGATTCCGGCGCCCGTCCAGGCCGCCGCGTAGTTGCGGAAGCTCCACTCGCTGGGCAGCGAGAACGGCGACGCCAGAATCTCACCGGTCGACTTGAACGACGACATGACCGTCCACAGGAACGGGACGATGACGATGACGGCCCAGGCGACGAGGAGGGTGTGTGAGGTCGCCGCGACGGCGATGTCGCCACGGCTGGTTTTCCGGCGACGGCGAGGCGGCGCGGGGGTGGCCGAGGTGGCCGGGCGCGCCTTCTCGGCGGCGAGCGCGGTCATGTCCGCTCCTTCCCGTCGGCACGTCCGCTGGTCAGGCGGTCGGCCAGGAACACGATCGCGGCGAACATCAGTGTCACCACCGCGAGTACCACGCCCATGGCGGTCGCGTACCCGAACTGCCCCTTACGGAAGGCCACGGTGTACAACTGCTGGCTCATGGTCAGCGTCGAGTACTCGGGCCCGCCGGTGGGGTTCAACGCCTGCATGTAGATGAACGCGTCGAGGGCGATGATGCCGAGGTAGACGTACGCGGTCCGTACGCTGTCCCGGATCTGCGGGATGGTGATCGAGAAGGCGGTGCGGAAGCGACCGGCACCGTCCAGGCGCGCGGCCTCGTACGTCTCAGCCGGGATACCTTTGATCGCCGCGACGAACAGCACGGTGTAGAAGCCGACGAAGCTCCAGATGATGACGAAGATCGACGCCGGCAACGCGGTGGTGGCCTTGCCGAGCCACGGGAAGTCCGCGAACCCGTCGAGGCCGACTCCGGCGAGAAGGCCGTTGAGCAGCCCTCTCGACGGGTCGTACACCTGGGCCCAGATCAGCCCGACGGCGATGGCGGGCACCGTGTACGGGAAGAACGAGACGACCCGGTAGAAGCTGGACCCGCGAAGGCCCCGCACGGTTCCCGTACTCGGGCCACCGACGGTCACCATGCTGGCGATCGCCAGAGCGAGCGCGATGGTCACGATGGGCACCACGATCGCGAGCACCACGTTGTTCAGCAGAGCGCGCAGGAAGACATCGTCACCGAAGAGCCTGACGAAGTTCTCCAGACCGATGAAGTGCATGTCCGGCGAGAAGCCGGTCCAGTCCGTCATCGCGAAGTACAGCGCCTGGACGAACGGCGAGATCACGAAGATCGCGAAGATGGCCAGGGGAAGCACCAGGAACACCGCCATGAAGCTCACCCGGTCGAAGGTGAGCTTGCGGCGGCGCTTGGCGGCACGCCGGCCGCCCAGCATCGTCGTACCTGTCATCGCATTCAGCTAACCTTGATCTTCTGGATGGACGAGTCTTTCGCGATCTTGTCGTTCACGGACTGCAGGCCCTTGGTCATTCCGGCGACGTCGAGGTCGCCGGCGAGGAACGAGTTCCACAGGACCAGTTGGTCGGCGCCCATCCCGTAGTAACCCTCGGAGACGAAGTCGAAGATGTTCTGGCCGGCGGCCTCGAGCATCTTGGTCTGCGAGACCAGCGCGGTCGAGCCGTAGCCGTCGGCCGGTACGGTCCCCTTGACGACCGTCGGTGCCAGCCGGGTCTTCGAGAAGTTGGCGGCGGCCTCGCTGGAGAGCATCGCGCGCAGAACCTCCTTGCCACCCGCCGGGCTCTTGCCCTTGGCCGGCACGATGAACGGTTCGCCGGCTGCGGCTCGCAGCGCCTCGAACGGCAGCGCCGGGCTCGTCGACAGGGTCGGCACCGGCACACCGGTCATCCGGAAGCCCGCCTTGGTGGCCTTCTTCATCTCGTTCTCGATCCAGCCGCCCGAGCTGTACAGCAGAGCCTGCTGGTCGTTGCTCCACTTCGCCTGCGCGGCGGTGAACTGGGTGCCTGCGCCACCGGGCACGATGTAGCCGGCCCGCACGATGTCGTGGATCTCCTTGAGAACGCCCTGGATCGCCGGGTGCGACCACGCGTTCGGCGCCAGGTTCTCCAGGGCCAGGCGTACCTCGTGCCCGCCCTCCTTGATCGCCGAGTCGACCAGCGTCCAGTGGTAGTAGTTGGCCGCCTCCTTGCCGAAGACGAACAGGTACTTGCCCTTCGCCTTCGCCTTGGCGCCGAGATCCTTCGCCTCGGCCCAGGTCTTCGGCGGGGTCCAGCCGTTCTCCTCGAACAGCGAGGCCGAGTGCCAGAGCGAGAAGACGGTCATCACGTAGTTCAGCGCGACGAACTTCCCGTTGAACGTGCCGGGCAGCTTGACCCCCGGGTAGAGGCTGTCCGCGATCTTCGTACCGCCGTAGTTGGTCGCGTCGAGGACGTCGTCGAGGGTCTCCAGCTGGTCGACGATCGTGCTCAGCGAGATCTTGCCCGCACCGCCGTTGTTGATCAGGTCAGGCGGGTTACCACCGACGAACCGGGGCTGGAGTTCCTGGGCGATCTCCGTCGACGGCTGGACCTTGATCTTGACGCCGCTGTGCTTCGCCTCGGCCAGGCCGCCCGCGAACGTGACGTAGTCGTAGCCGTAGCCGCCGTTGAAGACGACCGCGTCGACTTCGGTGTTGGCGGCCAGTCCGAACGGGTTCTGGGCGCTCGTGGCGCCGGTGGTCGACGTGCCCTTGGGTGCGTCGTCGCCCGGCGAGGCGCACGCGGCCAGCACACCGGCGACGGGGACCAGCGACGTCGCCAGCGCACCCCGCAGGAACAGCCGGCGATTGAATGGTTTCAATTCAGAGGACATGGGTGGCTACCTTTCGATGGGCCTTGCTGTCTGCGATTTCTGTGGCCGTGGCGGGTCCGCTGCGACGTCGGGCGTCACCGCGGTTGCCCGGGATCACGCGACGGGCTTGATGCGCGTCCCGTAGCGCCGTTCCAGGGCGCCGTTGTGCTCGTCGCCGCCGGGAATGTTGGCCGAGATGTACAGCGGCGGCACCTGCCCGGCCGCTCGGATGCGCTCCGCCGCGCCGATGGTCAGCAGCTGCGCGAAGTAGGCCGCGGTGATCGACGAGACCGCCCCCACCCCGAGCCCGTCACCGAGGCCGAGGGTGGCGTCTCCGTACGGAGCACGGTTGTCCAGGACGATGTCGGCGACGTCCGAGAGGCGCTTCCCGCTGGGATGCTTGGGGGCGACCGCGTTGGTGTGTTCGAGGCTGGTCACGGCGATCACCGGATGCCCCTCGGCCTTGGCGCGCAGGGCGAGCCCGACGATCGAGCCGTTCACGCCCGAGTTGGAGGCGATGAGGAACACGTCGGCCGGGTGCATCTCGTACAGGTCGTAGAGCTCGTCCACGATGCTGTTGTCGCGTTCCAACTCGGCACCGACGAGGATGGAGGCGTCGCTCCGGGCACCGAACAGGACCAGGTCCCGCAGCGCGATGGCGTGACTCGGGATGAACCCGCCGGCCCGGCCGGCGATCTCCATCGCGAAGGCCTCGGAGTGACCGGTGCCGAAGGCGTGCAGCACACCGTCGTTCTCGATCGCGTTGACGATCAGCTCGATCGCCCCGTCCAGGCCGCCCGAACGGACCTCCTCGTCGATGGCGCGGAGGCGGCTGGAGACATGCGTCGAATAGTCACGGAAGAGGGTCGTCATCAGGAAGGCGTTCCGTTCGTCGGGGAGGCGGTCGCGGTACGCGGCGGCCGGGACTGGGTTTCGCGATGGCTGGCGATGGCCGCAGCGGTCCGGGCGAGCGTCGTCGTGGTGCGTTCGAAGTTCTGTTGCGCGACCATCAGGTAGAGCAGGTCGAACAGAAACAGCTGGGCGTGCTGCGCGGCGAAGTCCCCGGGCTGGAGGTACTCGCCGGGCGCGTAGCTCTGGATGTGCATGTCTGCGGCTGCGGCGAGCGGCGAGCTGGGATCGCTTGTCAGGGCCACGGTGAGCGCGCCCTGCGAACCGGCGAGCGCCAGCATCTCCACTGTCTCGCTGGTGCGACCGCTGTTGGAGATGCCGATCGCCACGGCGCCCTCCCCCAGCAGCGCGCCGCTGGTGAGGCCGAGGTGCACCTCGGTCCACGCATGCGCGTTGATCCCGATCCGGTACAGGCGCTCATGCATGCCGGCGGCGACGATCCCACTGCCGCCGATGCCGTAGATGTCCACGTGCCAGCTGGCGGCGATGGCGGCGACGACCCGTTGCATCAGGGCGAGGTCGGCCAGATCGGCGGTGGCCTGCAACGCGCCGACGTGCGTGTTGAGCAGCATCCGCAACACCTCGGCGGGGTCCTGCCCCGGGTGGAAGGTGTTCCCGATCACCTGCTCCCAGGTGTCCTGCGCGCTCGACCGCCCAAGGTCGGCCGCCGAGCTGACCCGCAGGGGCAGGTAGCCGCCGTAGCCGATCAGCCGGCAGAAGCGGGTCACCGTCGCCGCCGAGGTGCCCGCGCGCTCCGCAAGCTCGGTGATCGACAACTGGAGCGGCAGCTCGGGGTTCTCCAGGAGGAGCTGGCCGATCTTCGCCATGGACTGTGTCATGTGTGACAGCTGCGCCCGGATGCGACTGCTGACGCCGAACTCGGCCGTCGGTTGCGCCGGGGATACTTCAGCCGAAGACATGATGATGAAAAGTCCTATCACTGTTAGATTCAGTTCGTGAAAACTAATTGCAGAATCTCGGTGGGGGCAATGAGCCCCGGGTCACGGGTTGGTAACGATGCCTGATCTGCTCGCCGTCGACGCCGGCGGCACCTCGACCCGTAGCATTGTCGTCACCGCCGAGGGCCGATGTCTCGGCTACGCCCGCACCGGCAGCGGAAACCCGACCTCCGCCGGACCCGTACACGCGGCCGCTTCGGTGGCGGCCAGTGCCACGGCCGCGTTGGCGGCCGCCGGCGTGTCAGGTGAGGAGATCGGCGGGGTCGTGTTCGCCATGGCCGGCGCGAGCCCGCACATGGACGTCGAGTCGTTCACCGCACCGCTGAAGGCAGTCGGCATCACCGCGACCCCGGTCGTCGAATCGGACCTGCTGGCCACCTTCTTCTCCGGCACGTACCGGGAGGCCGGATACGCGCTCGTCGCCGGCACGGGCGCGGCGGCCATCAGGGTCGAGCGGGGCCGGATGATCGCCACCGCCGACGGGCTCGGCTGGCTGCTCGGCGACGACGGCTCCGGCTTCTACATAGGACAGCGGGTGGTCCGGGCGGCGCTGGCCGAGCTCGACCGCCGCGGTCCGGCCACCGCGCTCACCGGACTACTCCTGGACCAACTCGGCCAGGCCGGCGGCCACGCTCCGGATTCCGACGGTCGCCCGGCCATCGTCTCGTACGCACTCGACACCCTCTACGCGATCCGCCCGGTGCAGCTCGCCCAGTTCGCGCACCTGGCCTTCCAGGCCGCCGGCGACGAGATCGCCGACGAGATCGTCCGCGACGCCGCCGACGCGCTGCTGCGCACCCTCGACGCGGTGGTCATCCCCGGCCTGAGCGGCGTGATCACGCTCGGCGGCGGCATCCTCACCCGGCACCGCACGCTGGCCGACCAGATCGCGGCCCGGTACGCCCGGGACGGCGCCACCGCGGAGGTATGCATCGTCCCCGACGGGGTGGTCGGCGCGGCCGTGCTCGCCCTCCGGCACGCCGGAGTGACCGTCGACGAGGTCGTCTTCGACCGGCTCGCGACGACACTCGCGGCGCTGCGCTGACGTGTACCTCCGGACGGTCAGGACGATCGGGGTGGGTGAACCTCCTGGCCCACGTCGAGTGGCGTCCCGAGATTGCGATGCTCACGAAAGGCGGCCTGGACGCCGGCCTGGAACCGCGTGTCCGCGCCGAGCCCGGCCATCAGCGCGGCGATGTGACGCTGTGCCGTCCGGTAGCTGATGCCGAGATGCCGGGCGATGGCCTCGTCGGTGATGCCGGAGAGCAGGAGGGCGATGAGTCTCTCCTCGGACACGGCGTGCCGTCGCCGCCCAGGTTGCGCCTTCACGGTCGGAAGGCGCAACGGTACGGCGCGTTGCCAGAGCCCTTCGAACAGCTTGCCGAGCGCGTCGAGCAGCGCCGAGGCGTGCACGACGATCACGGCCTCGGAGCCGGCGGAGTCACGCTGCAACGGCAGCACGGCCAGCCGGCCGTCGGCGATGTACAGCCTCATCGGCAGGTTCGGCAACACCCGTGCCTCTTGACCGGCGCGGACCATCTGCTCGATCTCGGGCAGCACCCCGGCCTGTTCGATCGCGGCCCGGTCGTAGATGCACCGCGACGTGACCCCGGCCGCGAGCAACTCGAGGTCGGCCGTGCCGGTTCCGTCCGGATCCAGATAGGGAGGCGTCTCAAGGCACATGATCTCCCGTCACGCGCAGCGCTGCACCTGGGCGAGACGCTGGCGCACGGCGCGGTGCCCGGTGACGACCTCGACGACGTCTGCCGTCGCAGCTTCGGCCCGCGCTTTTCGGTACGCCGTCGCCAACCGCTGGGCAAACTCCTCCGCCAGGTCCAGTTCCAATTCTCGCTCGACCAGCACGGTGGAGGCGATCTTCTCCGGAGCGGTGGCCACGTACCTCTCGGGTGGTCCGGGCAGGACGGTGATCAGGCCGGCGGCGGCGAGTCGGGCGAGCACCGCGGGGAGTCGCTCGCCCCCCGACCAGCTTCCGGCGAGGGCGGCCAGGGTCGCTGACGGGCGGTCGACGATCAGCTCGTACGCCGCCTCCTCGCCCGGACTCATCAGTCGACTCACGGTGCCGGTGCGTCCTCGGGAGTGATCCAGCCCCGCTGCACGGCCTGGTAGCCGGCCTGGAAGCGGGTTGCGGCGTCCAGCCGCCGGAGCAGGGCGCTGAGATGACGCCGGACGGTCCGCAGGTGCCAGCCGAGATGGTCGGCGGTGCCCTGGTCGGTCAGTCCCGCCATGAGCAGCGACAACAGTGCCCGCTCCGGACCGGAGGGGGCGTCCTCGTTCGGTAGCGGCTTGTCGCCGATGCCGACGTCGAACGGGACAGCGCGCTCCCAGTACATCTCGAACAACGCGGACAGGGCGGACAGCAGGGTCGAGTCGCGCACGAGCAGCGCGCACTCGAGGTCCACCGGGTGCAGACGCAACGGCACCATGGCCAGTGGCTGATCGCTCAGCACGAGCTTCACCGGACATCCGGTGGAGCCGGGACTATGCGCTGATCAATCACAACGACCCGGCCCTACCGGAACGCTCCATCCAGACCTCCGGCGGCTTCAGCGTCCCCTCGTCCGCATCGGAGACCATCAACCAGGGGCCCAGTGCTCTTGGGATGATCACACCCGGCGCGCAGTGGAAGCCGAACACGGTGACCAGCCTCTGCATGGTCTGCCGCGAGGGCGACGACCTGTACGTCTACCTGGGCGGCACGGTCCCCGTCAACGACCGGGAGAAGTGGGTCGTCTCGGACGGCAGCGTGAACTACTCACTGGAACGCGACGGCGTCAAGATCCCCTCCGCCCCGGGTGGGGTCAACCTCCCGCACTACACCCTCGGTGCGGACCCGGCGAAGTACACGCTGCGCACCGCCTACGAGGACAAGTTCAGCGGGCAGCAGTACGGCAAGAAGGTCAGCACCGACTGGACCTTCCGATCGAGCCGCGTCGAGGCGGGCAACGTCGCCATCCCGTACCAGTGCCCGTCCACCTACCTCGGCAGTGAGGGAGCCTGTGGCTGGCAACCGCTGATCCAGCTCAACTACGGCCTCGACCTGGCCCTGGACGACAACGCCCGGGCGGGGCGGCCGTACGCCTCCACGGTCACCCCGTGGCAGCCCCAGCCGACCGGAGCACCCGCCATCGCCGGGCTCAAGCTCTCGGTCTCGTACGACGACGGCGCGCACTGGACGCCGGCCCGGGTGTCGCGCGGGCACGACGGGGTGTACCGGGCCCAGGTCACGCACCCGGCGCTGAGTCGCACCACCGGTGCGGTCTCCATCCGGGCAGAAGCCTGGGACACCGCAGGCGATCGAGTGGCCCAGCAGATCGACCGCGCCTACGGGCTCCGAAGGTAACCGTTCCGACCGTAATCGGACGCCCTGGGTGTACGTGTCGACTGTGAGGGTCGGTTCCAGGGTCTGAGCCGGCTCAAGGATCTTCACGGGTCGGAGTGCGGCGTGTATCGAGGTCTCCGGTGGATGGTTCAGCAACGT
The DNA here is from genome assembly GCF_050948415.1 of Micromonospora sp. CA-111912. Classification (NCBI taxonomy): domain Bacteria; kingdom Bacillati; phylum Actinomycetota; class Actinomycetes; order Micromonosporales; family Micromonosporaceae; genus Micromonospora; species Micromonospora sp. CA-111912. Next base: position 1,163,489 of record NZ_CP192007.1, on the reverse strand, counting down.
TGCAGAATCTGAAGCCGGAGACCTCGTTGATCTGGGCCTGCCCCGGTTTGACGGACAGGGTCAACCCCGAACACCGTTGGTTCCACAGAGCCGGGCAAGCCCGTAGGGTCAGTCGTCGTGGCCGAGACGCAGCCCAAACCTGAGCTCTCCTACATCGCAAACGTGACGCGGGTCCGCGCGGCGGCTGGTGTGATCCTCCGTGACCGAGCGGGTCGGGTGTTGGTGGTTCACCCGACGTACAAGGACGTGTGGGAAGTTCCCGGTGGGACGGTGGAACCGGACGAGTCTCCGGCGGATGCCTGCGCGCGTGAGATCAGGGAGGAACTGGGTCTCTCGGTGCCCACGGGAGCGCTGCTGTGCGTCGACTGGGTTCCGGCGAGCCCCCCGTGGGACGGCGGGCTCATGTTCGTGTTCGACGGTGGTGTGCTGACGGCGGACCAGATCGCAACGATGCGCCTCTGCCCGGAGGAGCTGGATCGGTTCGAGTTCGTGGAGCCGGCGCGCCTGGAAGAAGTGTTGATCCCTCGGTTGGCTCGGCGGGTCGCCGCGGCGGTCGCTGCGATCGGGCGTGGCGGTGTCTACCTCGAGGATGGAGTAGCAAGCTCAAGCAGGTAGTCGCCCGGGCTGAGCCGTGGCCGGACGGGCGCAGCGGCCACCGGTCAGATAGTGACCAGGCAACACGAACTCCTTTTAGGAGCGTGCCCATGACGCGACAGACCGTCGCCGTCGACCCAACCTTCGGACCGCGTCTGGCCGGCAAGCGCCGACCGGTCCAACGGCTCCCGGGCACCCATGAGCGACCCCCCTGGCACGAAAGAGGCCCCAACCCCAGTGAGAGGGTGATTTAGGACAGTTTGTCCGTTGTGGGTTTGTGCGCGGGGTAGAGGTCCTGTACGTGGTGCTACGCGGCTGGCGGTGGCGGGGTGAGGGTGAACAGGCCGGCCTCGGATTCGGTGAGGATCTGGCGGGCGACGAGGCGTTTGAGTTTGGCGCGGAGGTTCTCGGTGTCCTTGGCGGTGGTGCCGGTGCCGAGGGCATGGCAGATGTCCTTGGAGCGCATCAGCGCGGTGGCGTCGTGGAACACGGCGAGGATCTGCTGGTAGGCCGGGCTGGCGATGGTCGTGTCGGCAGGTGGTGCGGTGTCGGGCGGCCGCCGAGGCTCAGGAGCGTCTTGCGGGTGATGGCGAGTTCGGCCACCTCGGTCTGGGCTGCGGTGAGCTGGTCGGTGAGGGTGGCGATCTGCTCGTGGAGCCGCTCGACGGTGAGGCCGGCGGCGGTTTCGCGCTCGGTGAGCAGGGTCAGCAGCGGCGGCTGGGTCACCGCTGGTGGGCTGGGTCGCGCCAGGACGGCGTGGTGGTGCCGGTCAGCCGGCGGATGAGGTTCGCCGTGGATGTCCACCAGGTGCGGGACACCGCTGAGGCGGGTCGGCTCTCGTACTCGCGGACCAGGCGGCGGTGCAGCATCAGGGTGCCGTTGGTCTGCTCCACCACCCACCGGCGGGCGATCGGCACGAACCCGGCCGTGGTGTCGCAGCGTTTGACCTGCTCAACGTCGATACCGTTTACGGCGCCGTGGATCTGCACGTCGTCTTTGAACCCGGCGTCGACCATGCCTTGGTCACCGTCGGGGTGTGTGCCACCACGTTGTCCAGCAGCCGGATGCCGATCGCGTTGTCGGTGACCGACGCGGCGGTGACCACCACCGCGATGATCAACCCCAGGGCGTCCACGGCCAGGCCTCGTTTGCGGCCCGGGACCTTCTTGCCGGCGTCCTTGCCCGTCGTCGCGGCCGGGACGTGGTTGGCGGCCCGGATCGACTGGGTGTCCAACACCACCGCGGTCGGGTCCTCCCGGCGGCCGGCCTTCTCCCTCGCCTGGCAGCGCAACAGATCGTGAATCACCTGGTCGGTGCCGTCGTCACGCCACAGGGCGAAGTAGTAGTAGGTGGCCGACTTCGGCGAGCAGGTCGTGCGGCAGGTACGCCCACTGACACCCGGTCCGGGTTCTGGTAGAAGATCGCGTTCACGATCTCCCATAGCTCGTAGCGACCCTGATGCCCCGACACCGACGGGTGCCGGTCCTTCCACGCCTGCAGGAACGGTCCGACCACCGCCCACTGCTCATCGGTCAGGTCACTCGGGTACGCCGCTCGCTCGCCCATGATCGGCCCAACGCGACCGAGACCTCACCGGTTACGACCATCACTCGCATTCACATCCCGAGCCAAACCCACAATGTACAAGAGCTACCGAACCGCCCTTTGACGATGCGGCGAATCGCCGACCTCTACCCCGGCGAGGCCAAGGCGATGCCCGCGACACGCACGTCATCGCGGACGCAGCCCGCGTGATGCCGCACACGCTGCGGGCCGTCGAACCGGCCGATGAGGCCGTGGCCGAGCTGGAGATGCTCACCGGCTTCGACGACGACCTTGCCACCGAGGTAACCCGCACCAAGAACCGACTGCGGGGTCTGCTGACGCAGATTCACCCGCCGCTGGAGAAGGTCCTCGGCCCCCGCCTGGACCACCCCACAGTGCTCACACTGCTCGAACGCTTCGGCTCCCCGGCCCAGCTCAGGAATGCAGGACGACGCAGGCTGGTCGCACTGCTGCGGCCGAAGGCGGCCGCAGATGGCAGAACGCCTGGTCTAGGACATCTTCACTGCGCTCGCCGAACAGACCGTGGTCGCCCCAGGCACCGACGCCGCCACACTCATCATCCCCGGTCGTGTCAGCACTCTCGGCTCCGTGTTGAACCAGCGAAGACTCCTCGCGGCCCGGATCGGGGAGCTCCTGGAGGCCCGCCCTCTTTCTGCGGTCCTGACCTTCATGCCCGGCATTGGGGTCAGGACCGCCGCCCGAATCCTCATCGACGTCGGCGACGGCAACGCCTTCGCCACGGCCGGACACCTGGCCGCTTACACCGGCCTAGCACCGGTCACACGCGCCTCCGGCTCCTCCATTCGCGGCGAACACCCCGCCCGGCGAGGTAACAAACAGCTCAAACGCGCCTTCTACCTCGCCGCGTTCGCCTCACTGTCGCAACCAGAGTCACGGGCCTACTACGACAGGAAACGACGCGAAAGGAAGCACCACGTCCTGTCCAGATCCGCAACCGTTCATGCGCGGTCTTCCACGGCCCGTAACGCTCGGGCAGGTCCCGCCACTAGGCACCGGCCCGCAGCTTCCACAGGATCGCATTGATCACCTGCCGGTGATCACGCCACCTGCGACCCCGACCCACGACGGGCGGAAGTAACGGCTCAATCCGCGCCCAGGCCCTGTCGGTCAACTCACTACGCCCCACCACCCGAGCATGATCAACAATCCCAGGTCAAAAACCCATACAGGACACACCCCAGCTCGTCATGTGATCCGCGTCACACACATCCCCCGTTGCCGGATCGCCTGCGGACTTAGCTATTGGCGGGCAACCGGCGTTGCGGTTCTGGTGGCTCGGTGATGGAGACCGCCGTACAGGCCGCCGAGGTCTCGCCGCAAAGTGAGACCTCGTCTGGTCGCTGACTGCTGCGGCGGCGCAGGCCTCACTTACCTCCCCGAGACAATGACGACGATGGGACGACCAAAGTGGCGGGCGGCAATGCGCACGCGAAGGGAGCCGATCCCCGTGAGACGTTCTACGAGCTGCACCATCGCAGACTAGCGGCTTTTATCCAGCGCCGGGTCGCCGACACAGGATTAGCCGAGCAGATCGAGCAGGAGACCTGGGCCCACATGATGCGGGGATGGGACACGCTCCGGGCACCGGAAGCGGTGCTGATAAGGGTCGCGTGGTGGCGTATCAAGAATTGGTACGCCAGCAAAGGCCACGCTGACGTCGTTCCCGGAGACGACGTCGTGGGTACCAAGGTCGAGAAATGGCAGGCCAGGTGGTCGGCGACCTCAGATCCAAGCAGCACGGTGCCTTCACGGGTGGACCTGCAGCGTGCGATCGGAGCACTGCCGCCTCGACAGCGGCAGGTACTGATCCTTATCGGCGTCGAGGACCTCACTCAAAAGCAGGTCGCCGAGCTCTTAGGCATCAGTGCAGAGACGGTGAAGACCAATTACAACAAAGCCAAAGCTGCGCTGCGGGCCACTCCGACGCTAGCCGGATATGCCCCGCAGCGGGCGACGACCCAGGAGGTGACGCGATGACCGAATTCAACGACGATGAGCTCGACATGGACCTCTTGGACATGCAATTGCTCCGGCTCGGCGAGGTTGCACTACCCGAGGGATTCGGTAGCCGCCTGAAGAGCTTCAGCGAGATGATGGCCGCGATCGAGTCTCTGCCGATCGAGGAAAGCGGGGACTTGGATGATGCCAGCGGTAGCGAGACGGGGCCCATCGGCGAAATCGCTCACGATGCCTTCGAACTGGGGCTGGGGTGCCTGTTTCAGCAACAGCGCCGCATCGCGCTTCCCACGGATCCGGCCCAGCCCGCGCATATCTGCGGCACCGGCAGCGACTCCTTAAGCCGACCGACAGGTCACCGCTCCACTGCCGACGCCACCACGCAAGCAGACGCCAACATCACCCACTGCCACGCCTCGACTGCGGGTGACGAAGATGGCACATCCTCGGGCAACACCGCGACGGCGACGCCACAGTGGCGTTTCGACATCCCAGGCCTCATTCAAAGTAGTGGCCAAGATGGCGTGGCTGGCAGCATCTTGGAGGGCGCCGAATTCCTGACAACCAGCGGGCAGGACCTGCGCACTATGAGCCGCGCTGATCGGTTCGACACCTCGACGGCGATCGTGCAGTTGCGGACACTGCTGCGCCGCTGTCGTCCGCCATCGCTCGACCCGCAAACCTGCGCAGCGATGGTGGCTACGGTCGCCTCGCTGTCGGAAGCCTTGATCGCAGATCGAGACGAGCGGGCCGCTTTGCGGCTCATTCATGTCGCATCACCTTTGGCGAACCATCTGGGTCGTCGCCACCCAGCAGTTTTGGACGTACGGCGCTGCTATGCCCAAGCCTACTGTGAGAGCGGCAACTACCGGAAGGCAGCGACCCTGCTGCGCCGGCTGAGCAAGGATGAAGAGGAGGTCTTCGGCTACGGCGACCCGCAGACCACGCTGATAATGCTCTGGTCCTTGGTCGGACTCGGCAGGCTCGACCAGGCTGAGGTCGGATTTCGCTCGCTGGAGGCGCGCCTAGCCCGCTCGCCGGACACAGACATGCGCACGCAATTTAATTTCCGCTGCCAATACGCATGGCTTCTAGGACAGCTCGGACACAACGGAGAATCCGCAGCCCGCTACGACGGCATCATCATCGATCGGTCCCATGAACTGGGCTTCGACCATGCTGACTCCAACGACGCCCGGCACTCTAAAGCGAAAATGCGCGTCCTTGCCCACGACGGGGTAAACGCCATCACTCTCCTGGAGGCGGTTGCCCAAGACCGTGCCCGAGTTCAAGGAGGGAGCCACCCCGACACGCTGGAAAGCCTCAAATACCTTCACCTTGCCCAGGTGCAGACACAGCCACGCGACGATCGCATCCTCAACGATGCGATCGACCTTCTGCAGCACCTGCTGCCCTTGCAAACCAGCAAGCACGGCTCGCTCTACCCCATGACCCAAGACACATTTAAATGGCTGGGCTGGCTTTACTGGATCCGCGATGAAAATCGCTCCCACCAACCTTATATGGCAGACCGCCGGCTACCCCACGCTCAGTCAGGAACCGCGCCGCAGTGGATTTCTGCTGCCGCGTGACCACCCTCCGTTGCTAAACCGAACCTGAACCCGAAAGGCAATAAGAAACGTTATGAGACTTGGGCTGCTAACTGCTGCACTCGGTCAGATGACATTGGACGACATCGCGGACTGGGCGAGCCTGGCCGGATATGAGGCACTGGAAGTTGCCGCTTGGCCGGTCGGCAGCCAGCACATCCACCATGCCGCCCACCTCGACGTCGCCGGCCTCACCGCCGGCGACGTCGCCCGAAATCACGAACTGATGGAACGCCACAGCCTCACCATCTCAGCGATCACCTACTGCGAGAACAACCTGCACCGTGACGTCACAGAACGCGACCGCATCCACCAGCACCTGCGAGCCTGCATCGACGCGGCCGCCGCATTGTGCGTCCGGCACGTCAACACGTTCATTGGACGCGACATCACCCAGCCGGTAGCCGCCAACCTAAAACTTGCCGAGCAGCACCTGCCCCAGCTCACCCAGTACGCAGCCGACCGAGACGTCAAACTGCTCGTCGAGAACTGCCCTATGGAGGGATGGCATCCCGATGGATACCCAGCCAACCTCGCCTACTCGCCGGAGCTGTGGGACTGGATGGCCGACCTTGGCTTCGGCCTCACCTACGACCCATCCCACCTGCCCTGGCTTGGCATCGACCCTCTAGATGCGCTCGAACACGCTCTGCAAACCGGCATTGTCGGCCACGTCCAAGCCAAAGACATTCAGATCGACTCGCGAGCACGCACTAGGCACGGAGTGTTCGGCAAAACCGTCAAACGTGCCTCAACTACTGACGTCGGCTGGTGGCGCTACCGAATTCCGGGCCGCGGCCAACTCGACTGGAACCGGATCGTCGACACCCTCTACGCCGCCAGATACGACGGCGACATCGCAGTAGAGCACGAAGACCCTGTGTGGGGCGGCTCGCTCGACAAGACCCTTGAAGGCATGCGCATAGCCGCCCACACCCTGCGACCTCTTATCACCACCACACCCGGCGCCGGCCGGTAGCGGATACGAGATAGGGGTCTGTACGGTGCAGGCTCTTTGGCGCTGACCACTACAGAGTGCCGTGGTGCGGTTCGTCTTCAGTGATTCGCGGGTCTATCGAGGTGCGGCAAGACGGGGCTTATCCCCGTCTTGCCGCACACATCCGAGATCCAAGTCAGATGACCGAGCACCACTAACGGGCCCCGAGCCTAGAGGCGGTCCGGCAGTTGGCAGTCAATCCTGCCTGCCATACGGACGGTCCCGGGTGACCTGTGCTGATCCTGATAAGCGGCCCGCAAGGCCGCCGTCCGTGGCCGGCCGCCTCCACCGCTTGCCGTCGGCCAATGCGGAGGTCGGAGAGGGGCGCCAGTGGCTGAGCAGCCGCTCAGGCGTCGGGCATCGAGACCCCAGCAGCCTCAAGAATTTTTTCCTCCGTCACCGCACACCGGGGGGATTCCTTCATGGAGATCACTGACATCATCGCGACGACCTGCGCCCCGCTCGCCGTGTTCGGCGGGCTCGCCTGGCGCGACGCCCGCCTATGGCGAGCCCACGACAAGGCCCGCAAGCTCGCCGAGGACACGACCCGTGACGAAGAGCGGGCCCGCCGGTCTGTGGGCGTACGCCACGAGCGAGCCCTCAACCGCGCCCTGGACCTGCTCCACGAGATCAAGATCATCGCCTGTCGGGTCGTGACACGAGAGGAGCTGCTGACCGCAGCACGAATGGATCACCTCGATCTCAAGAAACACCTCAACGGCTTGGCGGTCCTTGCGTCGACCCTGCCCACCCCGGTCAACGAAAGCCTCTGTCGGTGCCACCCTGCGGGAGTTGCGAATCTCGCCGAGGCGCTGCTCGCGACGCCGTTCCCCGACGAAGCCGCCAACCTGGACGTCTCGCCATCTCCCCTGCGGCCAGAGGCTAAAGCCGCCTTAGCAGGGCTCGACCAGTACGACGTCGCGAATGCGCTGGTGACCGCGATCGACTCGGCCGAAAGCCTGGTACGCGATCACCTGCCACTCTGACCCTGCATGTGAGAGGACGTCTGATTCGCGTACTTTGCGTGTTATGACGGTTTAACCGTCTCGCCATGTTGGGGGCGCGAGTCCGGCCCGACTGCGGGCCACGCCCATATGACACCCAGCGACACCCAAAGATCAAGGCCATATAGCCAGATGGCTATATGGCCTTGACAGAGGTGGTGCGCCGCCAGGGACTCGAACCCCGAACCCGCGGATTAAGAGTCCGCTGCTCTGCCAGTTGAGCTAGCGGCGCTCGTTGGCAACGGGGAGAAGATTAGCATGCCCTCCGGAGCGCACTCCAATCCGATACCCAGCTCCCCCCTTCGGGCAGGCTTACCGGACATAACCACACAAACCAACGACTCAGGTGCAGGCAGGCGATACTTCCTGGCCCTCATGCGGCACGATGTCCGCCAGGACGCGAGAACAGGGGTGGGAATGGGCAGGTTCGCGCGGGTCGGGGCAAGGGTGGGGGCCCTGAGCCTGATGGCGTCGCTGGCACTGACCGGGTGCGGAGACGACCAGAAGAAGGCGGAGTTCGTCGACGCTGCCCCCTCCGTCGGCAGCAGCGTCGCCGCGGAATCAGGGACGGCCCCGGCCGAGCCGGCCACCAGTGCCGGCCCGCCGCTCACGGTCAGCCCGGCGGACGGCGCCAAGAACAGGCCGGTCAGCGCCGAGATCTCCGCGAAGATTCCCGAGGGCGGCAAGGTGACCGATGTCGCCCTCACCGCCGCCAACGGTGCCAAGGTCGAGGGCCGCTGGCGCGCCGACGGCTCGTCGTGGGTTCCGAACAGCGCCTTGAAGTACGGCACCCGCTACACCGCCGTCGTCACGGCCGCCGGCGAGGGTGGCCAGACCCGGGAGGGCACCAGCACCTTCACCACGATGGCCAAGCCGAAGTCGACGATCGCCTCCGGGCTCTACCTGTTCAGCGACAAGACGTACGGCGTCGGCATGCCGGTGGTCGCCGAGTTCCACCCGGGCATCCCCGCCAAGGACCGGAAGGCGGTGCAGAAGCGGATGTTCGTCCGCACCGACCCGCCGCAGCCGGGTGCCTGGCACTGGGTCTCCAACGGCACGCAGGCGTACTACCGGGCGCCGGAGTACTGGAAGTCCGGCACCACGATCACCGTACGGATCGCGCTGGCCGGCATCCCGCTGAGCAACGGCAAGTACGGCAACGTCGACCGGAGCGCCACCGCCAAGATCGGCCGGTCGTTCGTCATGAAGGTCGACAACGCCACCAAGAAGATGACCGTCTCCGAGGACGGCCAGGTCGTTCGTACGATCCCGGTCAGCCTGGGCAAGAAGAGCACCCCGTCCTCCAGCGGCACCATGGTCGTCATGGAGAAGAAGGAGTCGACGACCTTCGACACCCGGGACGATCCTGACCCGGCCAACCGCTACGTCACCGAGATCGACTTCGCCCAGCGGCTCACCTGGGGCGGTGAGTACATCCACGCCGCGCCGTGGTCCGAGCACGTGCAGGGGCGGCAGAACGTATCGCACGGTTGCGTGAACGTCTCCACGGCGCATGCGAAGTGGCTCTTCGCGCAGACCAAGGTCGGCGACCCGATCACCATCAAGGGCACCGAGCGCAAGCTCGCCGCCGGCAACGGCTGGACGGCCTGGAGCCTGAGCTGGGCCGAGTTCGTCAAGGGCAGCGCGCTGCCGGTGCCGGAGGGCGGCTCCGGCCCGGATCTGGCCTGACGCGACGACCGCCACGGGAGGGCGGGGCACCCGACTTGTCGGGTGCCCCGCCCTCCCGTCGTTCAGGTACAGCGCTCGCAAAGGTCGATATTTTAGCAGCATTCGGACATGATGGTCCCCGTGTTTCTCTTCACCCCCCGCAACGGGTACGTGTTCCCGTGCGTCAGTGAGAGACGATGGCAACCGGGGCACCACGACAGTGAGGGAATCATGCGCGCGACGCAGGACCAGCTGAGCCGGCGGGACGGCCGCCGCCGGATGTTCGCGGCGGGGCTGCTCGCCGCCGTACTGGCGGTGACCTCCGCCTGCACGAACGAGGGCGGCGGGGGCAATTCGCCGGCCTGGCAGGGCGGCGGCGAGAGCGCACCGAAGGCCACCGCCACCATCACCGGGCCCGCAGCCGACGCCAAGGACGTGCCGGCGTCCACCGGCGTCGCCTTCACCACCAAGGACGCGAAGGACACCACCGTCGAGCTGAAGGACTCCGCCGGCGGGGCCGTCGAGGGCAACGTGGCCGCCGACGGCGGAAGCTGGCTGCCGAAGGGCGCCCTGAAGTACGGCGAGACCTACACCGCCACCGTCACCGCCACCGGCGACGACGGCAAGCCGGCGCAGGCGACCAGCACCTTCACCACGATGGCGAAGCCGGGCAAGCAGGTCCGGATCAGCAGCTTCCTCGGGGACGGCCAGGTCGTCGGCGTCGGCATGCCGCTCATCGTCAAGTTCAGCCGGGCCGTCTCGGAGGACTACCGCGACGACGTCCAGCGCCGGATGACGGTGACCTCCACGCCCGCCCAGGAGGGAATCTGGCACTGGGTCAGCCCCACCGAGATCCGGTTCCGGCCGAAGGAGTTCTGGAAGGCCGGCACTGCCGTCTCGTACCGGATCCAGGCCGGCGGCCTGCCCCTCGGTGACGGCTGGTACGGCCGGGCCGACCTGTCGGTCGACGTCAAGACCGGCCCGGCGGTGATCATGACGGTCGACAACAAGACCAAGCGGATGACCGTCACCAAGGACGGCAAGGTGATCAAGACCATCCCCGTCAGCCTTGGCAAGAAGAGCACCCCGTCCTCCAGCGGCACCATGATCGTCATCGAGAAGCTGCGCAAGACGGTCTTCGACACCATGGAGGAACTGGGCCCCGAGGAGGGCTACCGCACGAAGATCGACTATGCCCAGCGGCTCACCTGGGGTGGCGAGTTCATCCACGCCGCCCCCTGGTCGGAGGGGCAGCAGGGCAGCGTCAACGTCTCGCACGGCTGCGTGAACGTCTCGATGAAGAACGGCGCCTGGCTGTTCGCCAACACCCGGATCGGCGACCCGATCACCGTCAAGGGCACCGAGCGCAAGCTCGCCAACGGCAACGGCTGGACCGACTGGAACATGAGCTGGGACGAGTACGTCAAGGGCAGTGCCCTTCCGTACGACCCGGACGCCGCCGCCTCCCCGAGCGCCGAGGCCACCCCCGGCGACACCGCCGAGACCCCCAGCGCCGAGCCGACCACCTGACCGGCAGCCCTGGATACGACGAAGGCCCCCTCCGTACGGAGGGGGCCTTCGTGCAACGGGTGACTGATGGGAATTGAACCCACGACAACCGGGACCACAACCCGGTGCTCTGCCAACTGAGCTACAGCCACCATGCTCCCCGCGCCGGCTGGGCCGGGCGGCGTGCGGACTAATAATAGCCACACCACCGCCATCCGCGTCCACCGGGTTCCCCGCCCCGCTCCCTTCAGGGGGCACCCCTCAAGCACCGATAGTGGATCTTGGTGGGTGTGGGCCCGAGGAGGGGCCACTTCCTCGGTCAGAACGACTGATCGAGAGATCCCGCGCTGGATAGTTCCGGACTAGGGAGCGGCGATGGTTGGGTCTGCTCCAGGATCACCTCCCTGCTGCAACTGCTCCTCGAACAAGACGAAGGTTTTCCGCCTGATGCCTCGCACCAACACCTGCTCTCGCTCCGTGAGGCGGCGCCCCTCTCGCGTCTCCGCGCCGATGATTGCATCGACTGTCTCGTAGAGCGCGAAAATCGGCCCCTTTCCTGACAGATGCCGGCCTCGATACGCTTCCACCTCCTGCACGAACCGGTCGGGTGAAAGCGTAAAGATGTCACCACCGACGGCAAACACTATCTCTTCGAAAATTTCGTTTTCCTGCCGCCAGCCGCCAGTGTCGATGGAGACCCGCCACACCCGGATACCACCATCAGACGAAGCGACAATCTTCACCGGTGAGGCATAGTAGCGATAATAGGAGGGAAGGATCAGGCCGGACACAGGTCTCATTTGGCTTCCTATAGAGACGAAATTAGCGCGTTCCAGAACAGCTGCTGCTGGCGTTCAAGGATACCGTCAACTATCGCCCGCTCTCGCAAGTTCAACTTCCGGCCATCCTGACGGGCCAGAGACTCAAGGTCTCGCTTGACCTCGTAGAGAGAGTGCTCCCAGGCAGCCACCTCGTCCATGCTTGCCAGGTGCAGCCGAAACTCCGCAAGATGCCCGTTGGACATCCTCAGCACCAACTGGACGTCCCGATAGCCACTATTCTGTGGAGCCTGGAACCGGTCGTCGCAAGCGACGATTTGCACTCTGGGATGGTCACGCAGCCGTTCGAGGGCCTTGTAGACATCACCCAGCGAGTTGAACTCGACCTTCGCCGCAGCGAGATCGAGCAACCGCGATACGTCACCCTGGTATTTTCTTATCTTATCCTCCGCGCGTTGCCTACCTTTGGGCCTCGGACGCCAGCCCGCCGCACCGACCACCTGGTCTCCGTCATGGGCAAGGCCCTGGGCCAGCGTCACCAACTCTTCCTGCGCGGACACCGAATCCTGGTAAAGGCGTTCGAGAAACTCGGCTTGGTATTCGACATCTGCACGCCGCGTCTGGTCGAAACCTGGCTGAGCCGGATCACTGGACCCCAGATCAACACTCGCGCTGATTTCTCGCTGTTCGGCGCTCAATGGCGTGGGCCGTGGCTTTGGCGCACTCGCATCGGCCATCGAATCTAGATCGCGCCCGTTGACCTCGACCGCTACGGATTCCAGTACGCCGATCGCACGCTCATAGCTCGCAAGATGATGCAGCGTCTCTGGACGCGCGGTCAGAGACACGACCAACTCCGGCGTCTCCAACATCACCCGCGCCAGGTTCGGTTGCTGCACCAGTTGCTCTACCAGCGTCTCGGCGAGTAACGGCTCGCCGATTGATGAAACTCGCCAGGTGTCGTCCAGCATCTGACGTACCCGACGGTCCGCGAGGAGCCTGGCAACATCCTGAGCTGCCGCCTCGTCCAGTTGTGGCACGAGCCGTCGCAGGGTAACCCCGTCCAGTTCGGACGCGAGCTCCGCCGGTGTGACACCGGCGGCGAATACCTGATCGAGATCAGAGCTGGCAGCGACAACATGCTTTGGCGAGATCCCACTCGCCAACCGGTGATCCCGGGCCTCGTTACGGGCTTGGCGGAGCCTGTCGCCTTCAGAATCCGCCTCGCCCTCGCCAGACGTGGGAGGGTAGTCCTTCGGACGCCCCGATTTCTCGGGTCCCCAGGACTCCGGATCAATTGATCCTGGGCCTTCGAGCAGGTGCATCCGGTTGATGTACAGGTCGTCGTCCGACGGGTCGTCGGGGCCCGGCTGCCGCTCTCGCACGGGCGCGGGCGGCTCATCGGACGCCTCGGCCCGCTGGCTGAACGTCCCCGGCCCTGCGCCGGCCAGCGGCATGGGACGACCGTCCGGGCCGAGGATCAGGGCGTCGATTCCTGTCACGTTGTGCGGGGCCGGCCTGCTGCTGTGCGTGTAGAGCGGCATGTCCGAGACAGCACCGCTCTGCGGGTCCAGGTAGAGCACGCTCCCGTTCTGGTTGAGCGCCACCCAGGCGTGTGACCCGCCGCCCTCGTACGTGGTGATGAGGAACGCGTAGCTGCCGTGACCGCCGGCCCGCAACCGGCCCTCCACGCTGCCGAACCCCCGGCTCACCGCGCCCCACGTATCCCACGGGGAGGCTTCCTCATCGGGGTCTACGACCTTCTGGAAGCGCCCGCCGGTGGCGTCCTCCACCCGCCCCGGGCCGTCGATCTCACCGCCGAGGGGCCGGGTGATGTCCCCGGCGGCGTACCCGTCGAAGGTGCGGGGTGCGGAGACCCGAGGACGCCCGTGCATCCACGTCTCGTAGAGAGAGAGGGTGCAGTCCAGGCAGTTGATGCCCCGGGTGGGGTCGGCGGCCGGCCCGCCGTCGTTGGCCAGCCGGAACCAGCCGCCCCGCCGGGGGTCGGCGGTCCGCAGGATCCGCCCACCGGCGTCCCGGGGCACAGCCTGTTCGAGGTCCGACTGATGCAGCGCCAGCGGCGGGCGCAGCCCGCCCCACTGCCCGTAGCGGCGGGACCGGTCGATCGGCGGCGGATCGTCGTCGCCGGTCAGCGCCGAGGGGCCGTCGCCCTCCACGACGCCGACGATGAGGGAGGGGTCGTCGCTGTTGATGCGCTCGAAGTCCTCCCGGTTGTCCACCTCGACGACCTTGGGGGCGGCCCTTCCGGCGAGCACCTCCTCTGCGAGGCCCATCTGCCGGTGGTACTGGCGCTCCGCCTGCCGGCCGTCCCGGATGAACTGGTCGGCGAGGTCACGGCGGCCTGCGCGGTGCAGGCTGTACGCCTCGCGAATCAGCCAGCGCGCCTGCTCGTAGTGCTGCTCAGCCTCCTCACGAAGCTCGGCCGCACGATCGCGTCGCCGCTTGTCCTCGTACCAGGCACGCTGCCGCTGGAAGTAGTCCCGGTACCGGCGCCGGTCGAACGCCTCGCGCTCAGCAGCCCACTGCGCCGCATACCACTCGGGTGACCTCGGCCGTGGAACGGTGGGATCCGTGGGATCGGGGTGCTCCGGCGCGGGCTGCGGGGCCGATTGCGGAGCTGGACGCGGGTGCGGGTGCCCGGTCTCCAACGGGAGAAACCGTGGCGGCGGAGCCGGATCGTGTCCCGTGACCAAGCTGTTCTGCCCGATCGCTCCGAGTGGGCCGGCGGTGCCGTACGGCGACGCCGACACCACCGGCGGGAGGGTGGTCGGGTTCGCGCCGGACGCCGCCGCCGAGATCGGCGACGAAGGCTGAGTCGACGTCGCGTTCGCCAGTGGAACGGGGTTCGATCCGCCGACGGTCGACGAGCTGCCACCGACGGCTGCCGGCGGCCCTGTCTCCACGCCCCGGCTCCCGGGTTGTGCGGCGTCGGCCGGGATCGACGACAGCGTCGGGTGGCCGGGCCCTGCTGCTTCCACCGAACCGGGGCCGGACCCGGACTGCGGTGCGGAGGGCAGACCGACCGCGGGATCTACCGGGATGGCGGACATGACCGGCGTCGCCGGGAGCCCGGGGGTGTCAACCGGGGGAACGAAGGGCGCCTGCGCATGTGCGGGCGTCGTGGCGGTGGCTGGTGACTGAGCGGCAGCGACCACGCGCTCGGGCGGAGCGCCACCGTCCACAGGTTGCGGCTGGTCACCCTCCCTGCTCGTCATCCCGGCGGCGGGGAGCGGTGCACCGTCCGGCGTCGTCGGCACCGGCACGGCTCCGAGGTCCGTCGGGGCGAAGGACGCCCCGGCGAGGGCGGCCATCCGGTGGTGCAGCGCCGCGTCGGTCTGGCCGGTGGCCGATCCGGTGACGCCCGACGCCGCCGCCCGCGCCGCGTCCTCCAGGGACATCGGGCCCTGGCCGGTGGCCAGGCGGGCCGCCTGTTCGGCGATCATCTCACCGGTCATCTCGCGGCCGAAGTGCTCGCCGACGCGCGCCGCCCGCCCGGTCGCGTGTCGGCCGAGACCGGCCAGCGGCGCCACCGCCCCGCCCGCCAGGCCGCCGAGCGCGGACATTCCCGCGTCCGCCAGGTCCAGGCCGTGCCGGCGGCCGGTCGTGTTCTGGTACGCCTGCGTGGCGAGCGTGACCCCGGCCTCCTCGGCCGCCTCCGCCAGCCCGCCGAGCGCCGCCTTCCGGGCCAGCCCCCGCACGCCGCCCTCGGCCACCCGCTTGGCGGCGCGTTCCCCGGCCTCCTTCAGGCCCTGCTTGAGGGTCTTGCGGGCCAGTTGGGCCATCAGCCGCTTGAAGATCTGCTGCACGACGAACCGGCTCGCGGTGATCGCGGCGCCGGCGGCGGGCGAGGCGGCGCCTGCGGTAAGCACCGCCGCCACGGCCACCGAGAGCAGCTCGACGACGAGAATGCCCAGCTCGATCCAGACCTCGAGTTTCGCCCCCTCGATGTCGCAGCCGCACTCCTCGACCAGCCGGCCGAGGTCGACGCTGACGGCCAGCAGGACCGGCAGCGGGGCCTCGTCGCCGTCGGCCACCCGCCGCCAGGCGGCGTCGAACGCCTCCGCGACCGCCCCGATGCCGCCGTACCCGCTGCGCACCTCGCCGGCGGCGGCGACCGCGTCGTCGCGCGGCCCCGCCAGGGCCTCGGCCACGCCGTACCACTGGTCGGCGAGGTCCCAGACCGCCCGCTCGTCGCCCTCCGGCCACTCCACGCCGATCACCCAGTCGAGGGCCTCGTAGACCCAGCCGGGCAGCTCCCACGGCGAGTAGTCGAGGGGGTGCGGGATCGGGCTCGGCAGCAGGCTCACGGCGGTCCTCGGGGTCGTCAGCGCCCGGCGGGCCGCTGGTCGGAGATCCGGTCGAGCCGTCCGGCACTTCGGGCGTCCGTCGTCACCTCGTTGTCCACGGACCGCACGACGTCGTCGCCCAGGTTCTCGATGGCGCGCCCGACGCCCGCCCAGGCGCGCAGCAGGGTGTCCTCGAACCCGCGGTACTGCTTCTCGAAGGCCGCGCCGATGCCGTCCCGGCCCCAGGGGCGGGCCGCGCTGGCCGCCGCGATCCGGCCGCCCACCTGCGCGCGCCGGGCGGCCACCGCCTCGCCGGCCGAGGTCAGGTCGGCGCCGCCGCGACGCGCGCGGCCCGGGTCCAGCCAGAGCTGCCCATCGGCCATGCCGCTCACTCCCCGCGCCGCATGACGGCGTCGACCCGGCCCAGCAGGGACCCGAAGTCGCCGGTACGGAGGAAGTCCACCGAGCCCGATCCGGCCGGCAGGTAGCCGGCGACCAACTCCTGTGTGGCGGCGACCGCGGCGGCGGTGGCCCGGTGCACCGTCGTGGTGATCTTCCGGCTCAGCGCCTTGGCATCTCGGTCCTGGAACACGGAGGGGTGCACATCCACCGAGACGAGTTCGCCCCGGGCTCCGGCGACGACGGTCACCTGCCCGTCGTCGGAGCGTTCGGTGACCCGGAGGTGCGCGAGTCGGCTCTGGAGTTCGTCCAGTCCCGAGCGGAGCTGTCGGTACTGGCCGTGCACCTCGTCGAACCGGGCCCGCAGTGCCCGGTTGGCGTCCCGGTCCACGCTCTCGGCCAACGCCACCCTCCTCGTCACCGTAGGTAGGCCAGAACATACCGGGTGCCACGGAATCCGTGGGGTCCGGTAACTTCAACCGGGTGATCGACCATCAGCAGGCCGAGCAACTCGCCGCCGTCTGGGCCCACCGGGACTCCCAACGCCTCGGGCACGAGTGCGCCCCGCTGGTCGAGGAATTCGACCTCGGTTACCTGATCACATCCACTGTGGCCCAGACCGCCGCCGTGCCTCCCGGCGACCTGCCGACCATGGTGGTGGACAAGGAGACCGGCGAGGTCTCGACCTGGCCCCGCCTGCCCTTCCCCGCCGTGCGGGAGATGTACCGGCGCAGCCGGCCGGAGCTGCCCGCGCCGCGCACGGTGGACCCGGCGAGCCAACTCCTCCGCGAGGTGCGCCGCCTGCCGACGCCGGGTGCCGTCGCGCACCTGACCGTCGAGGGTCGTCTATACACGGCGCAGGGCGCCAAGGGCGACGTCGCCCTTCGGCACCACCCGCTGGTCCGGGCCTACCTCGACGAGTTGCCTCCGGGCCATCTGGCGCGGGGCGGAGACCGACACGCGGAAGTGATCGTCGTGTCCGACCTGCTGCACGCGTACGACCACCGCCGCGCCGCCGAGGGCGGGGGGCCGATGACCATGGCGGACGCCTACTCCCTTCTCGAGACCTGCCGGCTCGAGGTGCACCGGGTGCGCGAGCCCGGGGACCCGGCGGGGGGCGCGGCCGAGCGGCCCTGCGACTCGTGCGTGAACTTCCTGGTGCACTTCCACGCACTCGACTGGTCCGATCTCGCCTACACGCGGGAGTGGCGGCCGGAGTCGCAGGCGCCGATCCACCCTGGCCGTTTCCCCGCCGAGGTCGCCGACTCGCTGATGGACGGCGGGTGGGAGGACGCGATGTTCAACCCGGTTCTCGCGGCCGGGGCCATCGAGGACACGTGCGAGGTGGCCGGTCAGCTGCACCGGCACGAACCCTTCCCGGCGGCGAGGGCCGCCCTCACCGCGTTCCCGGCCGTCCCATCCTTCCGTCGTGGCCCCGGGCAGGAGGTGTGGATCAGCTGGTTCAACACCAATCCGACGCGAGCGGCGCACTCGGCGGACACCCTCGCCGACTTCGGCGCGGTCCTCGGCAGGCGGCTGTTTCCCCTCGGCGCGGAGGGCCAGGACAGCATCATCGCCATCGACGAGCGGGGCCGGGTGTTCGTGCTGGACCAGGCCGGCGAGTGGTTCCTCGGCGACGACATCGACGCCGCCCTCACCACCCTGCTGCTCGGCCGCGCCCCCGCCCGGGTACGCGACGACGGCACCTGGTAGCGCTACAACTGCACGCCGGTCAGCACCATGACGCGAGCGTCGGTGTAGTCGTCCATCGCGCTGCGCAGGCCCTCGCGGCCGACGCCGCTGCCCTTCACTCCCCCGTACGGCATCTGGTCGGCCCGGTACGACGGCACGTCGCCCACGATCACCCCGCCCACCTCCAGCGCCCGGTGGGCGGCGAAGGCCACATCGAGGCGGTGGGTGAACACGCCCGCCTGGAGGCCGTACGGCGAGTCGTTGACGGCGGCGAACGCCGCGGCGTCGTTCTCCACCCGGGCGACCACCAGGACCGGCCCGAACACCTCCTCGGCGTGCACCTTCGCATGGGCCGGCACCCCGGACAGCACGGTCGGCGGGTAGGTCGCGCCGTCGCGCCGGCCGCCCACCTCGATGGTCGCCCCGGCCACCACCGCCTCGTCGACCCACGCCTCGACCCGCTCGGCCGCCGCGACGGAGACCAGCGGCCCGACGTCGGTCAGCTCGTCGGACGGGTCTCCCGTCCGCAGCGCCTGCACCGACGCGACCAGCCTGGGCAGGAAGGCGTCGTAGAGCCACTCGTGCACGTACACCCGCTGCACGGCGATGCACGACTGCCCGGCCTGGTAGTTGGAGAACGTGGCGATCCGGTGCGCGGCGAAGGTCAGGTCCTCGTCGGTGTTCCAGTCCTCGCAGATGACGGCCGCCGCGTTGCCGCCCAGCTCAAGGGTGACGTGCTTGTCGGGCACGGACCGGCGGACGGCCGCGCCGACGGGCCCGGAGCCGGTGAACGACACCACCGGCAGCCTCGGGTCGGCGACCAGCTCGGCGGCCCGCTCGTTGGGCAGCGGCAGCACCGAGAACATCCCCTCGGGCAGCTCCGTCTCGGCGAGGATCTCGCCGAGCAGCAGCGCCGACAGCGGGGTGGCCGGGGCGGGCTTCACCACGATGGGCGCGCCGACCGCGATGGCCGGGGCGACCTTGTGCGCGACCAGGTTGAGCGGGAAGTTGAACGGCGCGATGCCGAGCACCGGCCCCTTCGGCACCCGCCGGACCAGGGCGATCCGCCCGGTGGCCGTCGGGTCTGTGTCGAGGCGTTGCAGTTCGCCGGAGAACCGCCGGGCCTCCTCGGCCGCCCAGCGGAACGTCGATACCGCGCGTCCCACCTCGGCCCGCGCCCACCTGACCGGCTTGCCGTTCTCGGCGGTGATCAGCGCGGCGGCCTCCTCGGCCCGCTCGGCGAGCCGGCGCGACACGTGGTCCAGGGCCGCCGCGCGGACGTGTGCGGGCAGGGCCGCGGCCTCCGCCGCCACCCCGGCCGCAGCCGCGACGGCGGCCTCGACCTGGTCGGGCGTGGCGAGGGTGGTACGCCCCACCGCGCGCCCGTCGTACGGGTGGGTGACGGTCAGCTCGCCCTCGCCGTGTGCGGGGCGGCCGGCGACGAAGAAGGCTCTCGGCTCCACACCTCGGCAGCCTAGACCACGCGCACTCGCACGGAAACAGTCGCTCAAACCCTTGTCTGCCGCGAATTCGGTAGCCAAGATGGCAGTCAGATTCCGATAACCTCCGCGTCCGCACCCTCGGCCATCCCCCGGAGACACCTGATGAGCGATCAGCAGAAGCTGCGCAACTTCGTCAACGGCGCGTACGTCGACCCGGTCGACGGCGGGTACGCCGACCTGATCGACCCGTGCACGGGCGAGGTCTTCGCCCAGTCGCCGGTCTCCGGCGCGGCGGACGTGGACGCGGCCATGGGGGCGGCCTCCGCCGCGTTCGAGACGTGGCGGGACACCACCCCGGGGGAACGGCAGAGGGCGCTGCTCAGGCTCGCCGACGCGGTGGAGGCTCGGGCGGCCGAGCTGGTCGACGCGGAGGTCCGCAACACCGGCAAGCCCCGCCAACTCACTGCCGAGGAGGAACTGCCCCCGGCGGTGGACCAGTTCCGCTTCTTCGCCGGCGCGGCCCGGCTGCTGGAGGGCCGTTCCGCCGGGGAGTACCTGGCCGGGCACACCTCGTACGTGCGGCGCGAGCCGATCGGCGTGTGCGCCCAGGTGACCCCGTGGAACTACCCGCTGATGATGGCGGTCTGGAAGATCGCCCCGGCGCTCGCGGCGGGCAACACGGTGGTGTTGAAGCCGTCCGACACCACGCCGGTGTCGACGCTGCTGCTCGCCGAGATCGCCGCTGAGTTCTTCCCGCCCGGGGTGTTCAACGTGGTCTGTGGCGACCGGGACACCGGTCGTACCCTCGTGTCGCACCCGATTCCGCAGCTCGTGTCGATCACGGGCTCGACCCGGGCGGGCATGGAGGTCGCCGCCGCCGCCGCGCCGGACCTGAAGCGGACCCACCTGGAGCTGGGCGGCAAGGCCCCGGTGGTGCTCTTCGACGACGCGGACGTGGCCGCGGCGGCCGAGGCGATCGCGATGGGCGGCTACTTCAACGCCGGCCAGGACTGCACGGCCGCGACCCGGGTGCTCGCCGGCCCCGGCATCCACGACGACTTCGTGGCCGCGCTCGCCGAGCAGGCCCGCAACACGAGGACCGGCCCCCCGGACGACGCCGACGTGCTGTACGGCCCGCTGAACAACGCCAACCAGCTCGCCCGGGTGAGCGGCTTCGTCGACCGGCTGCCGGACCACGCGGCGATCCGGGCCGGCGGCTCCCGGCAGGGCGAGCGCGGCTACTTCTACGCGCCGACCGTGGTTTCCGGGCTGCGCCAGGCCGACGAGATCATCCAGGACGAGGTGTTCGGGCCGGTCATCACCGTGCAGCGCTTCTCCGACGAGGACGAGGCGGTGCGCTGGGCCAACGGCGTCGACTACGGCCTGTCGGCGTCGGTCTGGACGCGCGACCACGGCCGGGCGATGCGGATGACCCGCCGGCTCGACTTCGGCTGCGTCTGGGTGAACACCCACATCCCGTTCGTCTCGGAGATGCCGCACGGCGGCTTCAAGCACTCCGGGCACGGCAAGGACCTCTCGGTGTACAGCCTGGAGGACTACACCCGGATCAAGCACGTCATGCACAACATCGAGGGCTGACCCCATGACTTCCTCGGAGGAGCTGCACAAACGGCGCGGTGCGGCGGTGGCCCGGGGCGTCGGCAGCGTCGTCGGCGCGTACGTGGACCGGGCGGGCGGCGGCACGATCACCGACGTCGACGGGCGGGAGTGGATCGACTTCGCCGCCGGCATCGCGGTCACCAACGTCGGCAACTCCGCGCCCCGGGTGGTCGAGGCGGTGAAGGCGCAGGTCGAGCGGTTCACCCACACCTGCTTCATGGTCGCGCCGTACGAGTCGTACGTGGCCGTCTGCGAGCAGCTCAACGCGCTCACCCCCGGCACGTTCGAGAAACGCTCGGCGCTGTTCAACTCGGGCGCCGAGGCGGTGGAGAACGCGGTGAAGGTCGCCCGGCACGCCACCGGGCGTCCCGCAGTGGTGGTGTTCGACCACGCGTACCACGGCCGGACCAACCTGACCATGGCGCTGACCGCGAAGAACATGCCGTACAAGCACCGGTTCGGGCCGTTCGCCGGCGAGGTCTACCGGGTGCCGATGTCGTACCCGCTGCGGGACGGGGGGCTGTCCGGGGCGGAGGCCGCCGCCCGGGCGATCGAGACGGTGGAGAAGCAGGTCGGCGCGGAGAACGTCGCCGCGCTGCTGATCGAGCCGATCCAGGGCGAGGGGGGCTTCGTCGTACCGGCGCCGGGGTTCCTGCCGGCGTTGCGCGAGTGGGCGACGGCGGCCGGGGTGGTCTTCGTGGCCGACGAGATCCAGACCGGGTTCTGCCGCACCGGGGACTGGTTCGCCTGCGACCACGAGGACGTCGTCCCGGACCTGGTCACCCTGGCCAAGGGCATCGCCGGCGGTCTGCCGCTGGCGGCGGTGACCGGCCGGGCCGAGCTGATGGACGCGGTGCACGTGGGCGGCCTGGGCGGCACGTACGGCGGCAACCCGATCGCCTGCGCGGCGGCGCTGGCGACGATCGAGACCATGCACGAGCTGGACCTGGCCGCCACCGCCCGCCGGATCGGGGCGACGATGGACGAGCGGCTGTGCGCCATCGCCGCCGGCGATCCGCGGATCGCCGAGGTACGCGGCCGGGGCGCGATGCTCGCCGTGGAACTGGTCCGACCCGGCACCCTGGTCCCGGACCCGGCCGCCGCGGCGGCGGTCGCGGCGGCCTGCCACGCCGCCGGCCTGCTGGTGCTGACCTGCGGCACGTACGGCAACGTGCTGCGCCTGCTGCCCCCGCTGGTCATCTCCGACGCGGAGCTGGCCCGGGGCCTGGACATTCTCGACAACGCCTTCGGCTGACGGGCCCGCCGCCCGGACGACACCACCCGTGGGCCCGCACCCGGCAGCCATCGGGCCTACGGGCGCATCGCCCGGACGAAACCCGACCGGCAACCGGTGTTGGCGATCGGTGGTGAGCTACGTCACGATGGTCGCGAGGAGGTCACCGATGGCTGACCCGTGGCTCGCCCTGGAGTTCGGCGCCGATCCGGCGGAGCGGATCGCGCAGGTCGGCGCCGCCCACGAGGCGTTCCTCGCGGGAACCGAGCCGGGCCGGGTGCGGGAGGTGGTCCGCCGGTCCTGGCAGCGCTCGGCGCTGGTCGACCCCGAGGTCGCCCCGCCGGTCGAGCTGACCGACGACGCGCTGGAGGGCTATCGGGCGGCCCACCCGCTGGCCCGGGTGCTGCCGCTGTTCCGGGACCTGCTCGGCGGGATCGCCCTGGACGGCGCGCACCTGATGGCGGTCTGCGACGCGCACGGGCGGCTGCTCTGGGTGGAGGGGCATCCCGGGGTGCTCCGGCACGCCGAGCGGATGAACTTCGTGCCCGGCGCCCGCTGGGACGAGGCGCACGCCGGCACCAACGCCCCCGGCACCGCCCTGGCCTGCGACCACAGCGTGCAGATCTTCGCCACCGAGCACTTCAGCCGGCGCGTGCAGCGCTGGACCTGCGCCGCCGCCCCGATCCACGACCCGGCCACCGGGCGGCTGCTCGGCGCGGTCGACATCACCGGCGGCGACCACCTCGCCCACCCGCAGAGCCTCGCCCTGGTCCGGGCCACCGCCCGGGCCGCCGAGGCCCAGCTCGCCGCCGCCCGCCCGGCCGAGCCGGACACGGTCACCGTGCGCGCGCTGGGCCGCGACGAGGCGGAGGTGCGCGTCGGCGGGCGGACCGTCCGGCTCGGCCGCCGACACAGCGAGCTGCTGGTGCTGCTGCTCGACCATCCCGAGGGGCGCACCGGCGAGCAGCTCGGGCTCGACCTGTACGGCGACGACCGGCTGCACCCGGTCACCCTGCGCGCCGAGCTGTCCCGGCTGCGCCGGGCGCTGGGGGCGGAGCTGCTCGGCTCCCGCCCGTACCGGCTGCGCGCCCGGGTGCGGGCGGACTTCCGGACCGTCACCGAGCTGCTGGAACGCGGTGAGGTGGCGGGGGCGCTCGACGCGTACCCCGGGTCGTTGCTGCCCTCCTCCGACGCGCCGGGGGTCGCGCGGCTGCGCCGGCTGGTCGACGGGCAGTTGCGCGCCGCCGTGCTGGCCGGCGGCGACCCGGCGGCGCTCGCGGCCTGGACCGCGACGCCAGCCGGCACCGACGACCTGGCCGGCTGGCAGGCCCTGGCGCGGGCGCTGCCGCCCGGTGCACCCCGCCGGCCCCTCGCGCTGGCCCGCGCCCGCCAGCTCGGCATCGAGTACGACCTCCCGCGCGCAACGTCGCTGCAACGTCGGTGTAACTAACGTCGCCGCCGTCACCCCGAGCACCGACGGCGGAGGTACCGATGACGCGCTACGACGCGCCCACCCACTGGCAGTCCCGCTACGACCACTTCATCGGCGGCGAGTACGTCAAGCCGCACGGCGGCCAGTACTTCGAGAATTCCACCCCGATCACGGGCCAGACGTTCTGCGAGGTGGCCCGCGGCACCGCCGAGGACGTCGAACGCGCCCTCGACGCCGCCCACGGCGCCGCCGACGCCTGGGGCCGCACCCCGGTCGCCGAGCGGGCGCTGATCCTCAACCGGATCGCCGACCGGATGCAGGAGAACCTGGAGTCCCTCGCGGTCGCCGAGACCTGGGAGAACGGCAAGCCGGTACGGGAGACCCTGGCCGCCGACATTCCGCTCGCCATCGACCACTTCCGGTACTTCGCAGGGGCGATCCGGGCCCAGGAGGGCAGCCTCGGCGAGCTGGACGACGACACCGTGGCCTACCACTTCCACGAGCCGCTCGGCGTGGTCGGGCAGATCATCCCGTGGAACTTCCCGATCCTGATGGCCGTGTGGAAGCTCGCCCCGGCCCTCGCCGCCGGCAACGCCGTGGTGCTCAAGCCCGCCGAGCAGACCCCGGCGTCCATCCATTACCTGATCTCGCTGATCGCCGACCTGCTCCCGCCCGGCGTGGTCAACGTCGTCAACGGCTTCGGCGTCGAGGCGGGCAAGCCGCTGGCCTCCTCGCCCCGGGTGGCGAAGGTGGCGTTCACCGGCGAGACCACCACCGGGCGGCTGATCATGCAGTACGCCAGCGAGAACATCAAGCCGGTCACCCTGGAGCTGGGCGGCAAGAGCCCGAACATCTTCTTCGACGACGTGAGCGCGGCGTCCGACGACTTCCTGGACAAGGCCCTCGAAGGGTTCACCATGTTCGCCCTCAACTCCGGCGAGGTCTGCACCTGCCCGTCGAGGGCGCTGATCCAGCAGGGCCACTACGCCGACTTCCTCGCCGCGGCGGTGGACCGCACCCGGGCGGTACGCCAGGGTCACCCGCTGGACACCGACACGATGATCGGCGCGCAGGCGTCCAACGACCAGTTGGAGAAAATCCTGTCCTATCTGGACATCGGCCGCCAGGAGGGCGCGCGCGTGCTCACCGGCGGCGAGCGCGCCGACCTCGGCGGGGAGCTGTCCGGCGGGTACTACGTGCAGCCGACCATCTTCGAAGGCGACAACGCGATGCGGATCTTCCAGGAGGAGATCTTCGGCCCGGTCGTCTCGGTGACCTCCTTCGCCGACCTCGACGACGCCGTGAAGATCGCCAACGACACCCTGTACGGGCTCGGGGCCGGCGTCTGGACCCGGGACATGAACACCGCGTACCGGGCCGGACGCGCGATCCAGGCCGGTCGGGTCTGGACGAACTGCTATCACGCGTACCCGGCGCACGCCGCGTTCGGCGGGTACAAGCAGTCCGGCATCGGCCGGGAGAACCACAAGATGATGCTGGAGCACTACCAGCAGACGAAGAACCTGCTGGTCAGCTACTCCCCCAAGAAGCTCGGCTTCTTCTGATGGCCGATCCGGTCGGCACCGGCGAGCGTTTCCCGCCCGACCCGGGCGGTGCGGCGTCGCCCGTCTCCCTCACCCCCGCGGCGGCCGAGCTGATCCGGTCGCTGCGGGGGCGGCACGGGCCGCTGATGTTCCACCAGTCCGGCGGCTGCTGCGACGGCAGCGCCCCGATGTGCTACCCGGCGGGCGAGTTCCGCACCGGCGGCTCCGACGTGCTGCTCGCCTCGTTGGTGATCGACGGCGTCCCCGAGCCCGTCGGGTTCTGGATCTCGAAATCCCAGTGGCAGCTCTGGAAGCACACCAGGCTCACGGTCGATGTGGTCCCGGGCCGGGGCAGCGGCTTCAGCCTGGAGGCCCCCGACGGCGTGAGATTCCTGATCCGCTCCCACCTCGTACCCAACAGCCCTCCCTGACCACCCACCCACACTTTCACCCTCTCCCTCCCGCGATCTTGCAGTTGCGGCCCCTGAAATGCCCGCTTCACGAAAGTTGTCGGGGCCGCTGGTGCAAGATCGCGGGGACGCGGGGACGCGGGGAGGGTGGGTCAGCTACATAGGGCTGTGCGGACCGTCGCGACGATGTGGGCAGGGCGGCGGTAGAGGTCGCGGTCCGTAAAGTAGCGCATCGTCCAGCCCTCGGCATCCAGCCAGTTGGCGCGGTCCCGGTCATGTCGCAGTCGATCACGATCGAGGTGGGACAGACCGTCGTACTCGATGCCAACCTGCCGCTCGCGGTATCCCAGGTCGAGCCGGTATCGCGCCACCCCGTCCCCGTCCAGCACCCAGATTTGCGGCTCCGGCGCCGGCAGGCCGCCGTCGATCAGCACCAACCGCAGCTGGCTCTCCTGTCGGCACTCGGACCGCCCGTCGGCCAACAACGCCAGTGAGCGCGCCTGGCGCACACCCCGTAGCCCTCGATGGACCAGGGCTTCCACGACCAACTCATCCCGGCACACCGCGCCGGACCGAACCGCGGCGTCGAGCACCGGGAGAGCGTCCAGTCGCCGCACCGTCCTCGCCAGGTCCACCGCGCATCTGGCAGCCGGCACACAGGGCAGCCCGTCCACCATGACCGGCTCCGCCGGCAGGGCCGAGTGGTGGACCAACAGACCAGGAAGGCGCGGCTTGGGGACTTCGGGCGGCAACTGCACATGAACGGCACCTTCGAGCAGAACACCGAAACCATGCATTCGGGCGGCAGTCTGCCGGGCCAGCATCGTCTCGGGCGGCAGGCACATCAACAGGGCTTGTAGCGAATCGCGATCATCGACAGAGCGATTCGCGTACACCCCTCGCCGCACCCGGACAACCCGCCCGTTCGCTACACCGACCCGGAGCCGCTTCCGCGTGGTGGCTTGGAGCAGCGACGCGGTACGCCAAAGTTGAGTCCCCATGCAGGCAGACTGCCCAGAACCACACCCCAGCCGCTGCACCCACCCCGCGCCCTGTGGAAAACCAACCCTCCTGTGGAAAACCCCACCCTGCCCCGCCCCTCCCCCTTGCCTCCCGCGATCTTGCAGTTACGGCCCCAAATATGACCGATTTACTACATTTGACCGGGCCTCAAGCGCAAGATCGCGGAGGAAGGTGGGTGACGCTACCGTCGGCCCAGTCGACATCGCTGTCGATCGACACGCAGCCGCCGTAGTTCGGATCGCCACCTCCCTGATCGGCTGGCGCGGGGAACAGCGGTGATCCATCGGCCAGCCGTAGAGTCCAGCCATGGCTTCAAAGCGGATCACCGTCGACCCCGGGCGGATGGGCGGGCTGCCCTGTATCCGGGACACTCGGGTCACCGCCACCGCCGTACTCGGCCAGCTCGCGGCCGGGCGCAGCATCGACGACGTGCTGGGCGGCTACCCGCACCTCGAACGCGCGGACGTGCTCTCCGCACTGGAATTCGCTGCGACGGCCATCTCGGAACAGGAACTGCCGATCCGGCCCAGAGCCGCACGGAGCTGTTGATCGCCAACCTGCCGTCGGTTCTCGACGACCTCCGCATCGGGGCGGTCGTCAGCTTCGCCAGAGGCCGTCTACGGGTGAGGCGACTGCCGCTCCGCCATCGGTGATGTCCGGGTGGTCGTACGGCTGGCGACTGCGGCTGGTCATCGTTCCTGTATCGCCCAGGGCGAGCCGTAGCCGGTGAGCAGGTCGAGGAACGGGCGCGGGGGCAGCGCCTCCGGGCCGAGCACGCCGGTGCCGGACCACGCGCCGGTGGCGAGCAGTTCCAGGGCGACGACCGGGTTGACGGCGGTCTGCCAGACGACGGCCTGGTGGCCGTACTCACGCATGGACCACTCGTTGTCGACGACGTGGTAGAGGTAGACCTCGCGGGGCTCGCCCGACTTCGACAGGCCCCGGACCCAGGTGCCGGCGCAGGTCTTGCCGCGCATCTTCGCCCCGAGGGTGGCCGGGTCGGGCAGGCAGGCGGCCACCACGTCGCGCGGGGACATCGGCACGCCGCGCACGGTGACCGGTTCGGTGGAGTCCAGGCCGAGCTTGTGCAGGGTGCGCAGGACCTCGATGAACTCCTCGCCGAGGCCGTACTTGAAGGTGACCCGCCGCGCGTCGACCCAGCGCGGGATGAGCAGCACCTCCTCGTGCTCGACGTTGACGCACTCCACCGGGCCGATCCCCTCGGGGAAGTGGAACACCTCGGGCTCGCTGAATGGCTCGGTGGTGTACCAGCCCCGATCCCTCTCCCAGATCACCGGCGGGTTCAGGCACTCCTCGATCGTCGTCCAGATGGAGAAGGACGGGGCGAAGGCGTGGCCCTCCACGGTCAGGTTCGCGCCGTCGCGTACCCCGATCTCGTCGATCTCGCCGAACAGCTCGTCGGCGGCGTACCGGGCGAAGATGTCGGAAAGGCCCGGCTCGACGCCGATGCCGCACAGCGCGAGCCGGCCCGCCCCGGCCCACCGGTCGGCGGCGGCGAACTGGTCGTCGCCGAGCTTCACGCCGGTCTGGGCGTGCGGGCGCTTCGGGTGCGGGTGGGACAGGGACATCGCCATGTCGAGGTAGTCGGCGCCGGCCGCGTACGCGCCGTCGAAGATCGGCATGACGAAGCGCGGGTCGACGGCGTTGAGCACGTGGGTGATCCGGTGCTCGCGGCACAGCGCGGCCACCGCGTCGGCGCGGGAGGCGTCGACGGTCGCGGCGACGAAGCGGTCCCCGTGGCCGTCGACCGCGCGGGCGGCGCGGGCGGGGTCGGCGTCGGCGACGACCATGGTGTCGAAGAATGTTCGGCGGGCGGCGATGGCGACGGCGGCGGAGCCGACACCGCCGGCGCCGACGAGCAGGATGCGCATCAGGTATCGAACCCCAAACCAAGACGATCGAGCGTACGGAGCCAGAGGTTGCGCCGGCCGTCGCGCGCGTCGGCGCGGGCCAGCGACCAGCGGGTGAGGTGGATGCCGGCGGCCCGGACGGGCTCCGGCGGGAACGGCAGCGGCTTGCCCCGGACCATGTCGAGCCGGGTCAGCGGGGTGTCCCCGCCGGCCAGCAGGTCGAGCATCACCCGCGCGCCGAACCGGGTGGCCCCGACGCCGAGGCCGGTGTAGCCGGCGGCGTACGCGAGCCGCCCGTCGTACGCGGTGCCGAAGAACGGGCAGAACCGGGTGCAGGTGTCGATGACGCCGCCCCAGCGGTGACTGAAGCGCACGTCGGCGAGCTGCGGGAACGTGGTGAAGAAGTGCTCGGCGAGGGCGGTGAAGGTGGCCGGCCGCTGCTCCAGCTCGGGGGCGACCCGGTTGCCGTGGTGGTAGACCGCGTCGTAGCCGCCGAACAGGATCCGCCCGTCGCCGGTGATCCGGTAGTAGTGGAACTGGTTGCCGGTGTCGGCGAGCCCCTGCCGGTTGCGCCAGCCGATCGCGTCCCGCTGGGCCGGGCTCAACGGCTCGGTCATCAGGGCGTAGTCGTAGACGGGGACGAGCCAGGCGCGCAGCCGGCGCAGCAGCGGCGGGAACGCGTTGGTGGCGAGGACGACCCGCCGGGCGCGGACGACGCCGGGGGCCCGCCCGGTTCCGCCGAGGGTGGCGGCGCGCAGGGCGGGGCCGTCGCCGCGCAGGCCGGTGACCCGGGTGTGCTCGTGGATGCGCACGCCGAGGTCGAGGCAGGCCCGGCGCAGCCCCCAGGCCAGCCGCGCCGGGTCGAGCATCGCCACCCGGTCGCGGTCCCACAGCCCGCCGAGGTACGTCGGCGAGTCGACCTCGGCGCGCACCTCGTCGCGGTCGAGCAGCCGCGTGTCGTGGCCGTACCGGCGGGCCAGTTCCACATCCTCGGCGAGCCCGGCGAGCTGGTACGGCTCGACGGCCACCGCCAGTTCGCCGGTGCGCTCGAAGTCGCAGTCGATGCCGTACGCGTCGACGGTGGCGGCGATGTCGGCCAGGTTCTCCCGGCCGAGGCGTTCCAGCTCGGCGATCTCGCGGGGGAAACGGTCCGCCCCGTTGGCCAGCCCGTGGGTGAGCGAGGCGGCGCAGAACCCGCCGTTGCGCCCGGACGCCGCCCAGCCGCAGGTGCCGGCCTCGACGAGCAGCACGTCCCGCTCGGGGTCGGCCTGCTTGGCCAGCAGGGCCGCCCACAGCCCGCTGTACCCGCCGCCGATCACCAGCAGGTCGGCGGCGTGGGCGTCGGTCAGGGGCGGCAGCGGGTCGGGGCGTTCCGGCCGGTCGAGCCAGTACGGCACGGGTGCCGCGTCGGCGAGCGCCCGGCCGGTATGCGGGAGGATCATGACGGATTCTTCGCCCGGCCGCCGGCTGCCGGGGCGACCGGCAGGCCGGGGGCCGGGGTGACCGGGCGGCCTGCTGTCGGGGCGATCGGGAGGGCTGCCCGGCGGGACCGTCGGCCGCGCAGCGAGGTGAGCCCGACGAGCAGCAGCGCGATCACGAACATCGCCGTGCCGATGACGTTGACCTGCGGCGGGATGCCCCGCTGGGCGGCACCCCAGACGTACATCGGGAACGTGACGGTGGTGCCCGCGTTGAAGTTCGTGATGATGAAGTCGTCGAAGCTGAGGGAGAACGCCAGCAGCGCGGCGGCCACGATTCCGGGGAGCACCAGCGGCAGGGTGACCAGGCGGAACGTCTGCCACGGGCCGGCGTACAGGTCCGCTGCGGCCTCCTCCAGCCGCCGGTCCATCCCGGCGAGCCGCGCCTTGACCGTCACCACCACGAACGACACGCAGAACATGACGTGCGCGATGACGACGGTCCAGAAGCCCTGCGGCACGCCGGCGGAGACGAACAGGGCCAGCAGCGAGGTGCCCATCACCAGCTCGGGGGTGGCCATCGGCAGGAAGATCAGCAGGTTGATCCCGGACCGGCCGGTGAACCGGTGCCGCACCAGCGCGAACGCCATCAGCGTGCCGAGCGCGGTGGCGACGACGGTGGAGATGAAGCCGATCTGCACGCTGCGCAGCACGGCGTCGCACATGTCGGAGGTGGCGCAGGGCTGCCGCCAGTTGTCGAGGGTGAACTCGTTGAAGTCGTAGGACAGGCGGCTGGACGGGCGGTTGAACGACAGGGCGGCGACCACGGCGATCGGCAGGGCCAGGTAGCCGAGCACCAGCAGGGCCACGCCCATCACCCAGCGGTCGGCCAGCCAACGGGAAAACCTCATAGCACTTCCTCCGTGCCGGCTCGGCGCAGGTAGCCGAAGACCACCGCGAGGATCGCCGCCATCAGCAGGAACGACAGCGCCGCGCCCTGCGGGTAGTCCAGCCGGACCAGGAACGCCGAGTCGATGACGTTGCCGATCATGTACTCGTTGGGGGTGCCGAGCAGCTCCGCGTTGATGTAGTCGCCGGTGGCCGGGATGAAGAACAGCAGCGTGCCGGCGATCAGGCCGGGCATCGACAGCGGCAGGGTGACCCGGCGGAACGTCTGCACCGGGCTCGCGTACAGGTCGCCGGCCGCCTCCAGCAGCCGGTGGTCGAGCCGCTCCAGGCTCGCGTACAGCGGCAGCACCAGGAAGGGCAGGAAGTTGTACGTCAGCCCGAGGATCACCGCGATCGGCGTGGCCAGCAGCCGGCCGTCGGGGCCGAGCAGGTGCACGTCGCGCAGCAGCCCGACCAGAGCGCCGTTGTCGGACAGGATCGTCTTCCAGGCCAGGGTGCGCACCAGGAAGCTGGTGAACATCGGGGCGACCACGCAGACCAGCAACAGGTTCTTCCACCGGCCGGCCTTCTGCGCGATCGCGTACGCCAGCGGGTAGCCCATCAGCAGGGCCAGCACCAGGGCGATCCCGGCGTACCCGAAGGAGCGGGCGAACTGCGGCCAGTACGCCTGCAACACGTCCGGGTAGTTGCCGAACGCCCAGGTCAGCGCGTACCCGGTGGAGAGCGAGCCGCTGGGGTCGTACAGGCTCGCAACGGCGAGCTGGAACAGCGGCACGGCGAAGAACAGCAGCAGCCAGGCCGCGCCGGGCAGGAGCAGCAGGTACGGCAGCAGCCGGTGCCGCCCGCGCCGGGCCGGCTGCGGGGGCCCAGCCGGTCGCCCCGTCGACGTGGGTACGTGGGCCAGCGCCGTCACGAGGACGCACCCACCGGCTCGTCGAGCAGGCCGGCGGTGCGGTCGTCCTGACCCGGCTCCCGGGGCAGCAGGAACGCGTGCCGGGGGTCCCAGTGCGCCACCACGGACGCGCCGACCGGCAGCCGGCCGCCGAGCCCGCTGTTCGCCGCGAACGCGGACAGCTCGCCGCCCCAGCCGGTGCGTACCAGGTACTGGGTGCTGACCCCGACGTACGAGGCGTCGGTGACCACGCCGGTGACGTGCTGGTGGCCGGCGGGAACCTGATCGGCGGAGTCCGCCAGGTGCAGCTTCTCGGGGCGTACCCCCAGGTAGACCGTGCCCCGGTCGGCGCGGGCGCGGTCGGCGGGCACGGAGAAGCCGGCACCGTGGGCGGTGACGGGCACCTCGGACCCGGCGGGACCGGCTGCCTCGGCGGCGAGCAGGTTGGACTGGCCGAGGAAGTTCGCCACGAACGCGGTGGCCGGGTACTCGTAGATGTCGGCCGGAGCGCCGAGCTGCTCGATCCGCCCCGCGTTCATCACCGCGACGGTGTCGGCCATGGTCATGGCCTCCTCCTGGTCGTGGGTGACGTGCACGAAGGTGATCCCGACCTCGGTCTGGATGCGCTTCAGCTCGATCTGCATCTGCCGGCGCAGCTTCAGGTCGAGCGCGCCGAGCGGCTCGTCGAGCAGCAGCACCTGGGGCCGGTTGATCAGCGCGCGGGCCAGCGCGACCCGCTGCTGCTGCCCGCCGGAGAGCTGGGCCGGGCGGCGGTGGCCGAAGTCGTCGAGTTGCACCAGCGCGAGCATCCGCATGACCTCGTCGCCGACGGAGCGGATGCCGCGCCGACGCAGCCCGAACGCCACGTTCTCGAAGATGTTGAGGTGCGGGAAGAGCGCGTAGCTCTGGAACACGGTGTTGACCGGCCGCTTGTACGGGCGCAGCCGCGCGATGTCCCGGTCACCGAGCAGCACCTGCCCGCTCGTCGGCTGCTCCAGGCCGGCGATCATGCGCAGGGTGGTGGTCTTGCCGCAGCCGGACGCCCCGAGCAGGGCGAAGAACGAGCCCTGGCCGATGGTGAGGCCGAGGTCGTCGACCGCGGTGAAGATGCCGAACCTCTTGGTCAGGTTGACCAGCCGCAGGTCGCCGGCCGGCGCGTCGCGTCCCGTCGTCTTCGCGCTCATCCCCGTCACGCGCCGATGACCTGCTGGAACTTGCCCTCGTACTCCCTCTCCTGCTTCTCGTCCAGCGCCATGAACACCTTGGACTTCGCAAGCAGGGTGTCGTCCGGGAAGACCAGCGGGTTGGCGGCCAGCTCCGGGTCGATCTTCTCCATCTCGGCCTGCGCGCCCTTGACCGGGCAGATGTAGTTGACGTACGCGGCCAGCTTCGCGGCGACCGCCGGCTGGTAGTAGTAGTTGATCAGCTCTTCGGCGTTCGCCCGGTGGGTGGCCTTGTTCGGCACCATCATGTTGTCGCTGAACAGCATCACGCCGGAGTCCGGCGCCACGAACTTGATCTTCTCGTTCTCGCCGGACAGCTGGATGATGTCGCCGGACCAGCCGACGCACGCGGCGATGTCACCCTTGGCCAGGTCGGGGGCGTAGTCGTTGCCGGTGAACTTGCGGATCTGCCCCGAGTCGACGGCCTTCTTGAGCTTGTTCAGCGCGTCGTCGAACTGGGCGGCGGTGAAGTTCGCCGAGTCGTGGCCGTTCGACTGGAGCAGCAGGCCCATCGTGTCGCGCATCTCGGACAGCGCGGTGACCTTCCCCTTGAGGTCGGGGCGGGTCAGCAGCTCGTCGACCGTACGGATCTCCTTGGTGACGCCGCCGTTGTAGGCGAGGCCGGCGAGGCCGGACTGCCACGGGATGGAGATCCGGTTCTCCGGGTCGAAGGAGCGGTTGAGCAGCGACGGCAGCAGGTTGGCCGTCACGTTGGGAATCTTGGCCGGGTCGAGCTTCTGGATCCAGCCGAGCCGGATCATCCGGGCGGCCATCCAGTCGGTCAGCACGATGATGTCCCGCCCGGTGCCCTGACAGGCGGCGAGCTGGTTCTGCACCTTGCCGAAGAACTCGTTGTTGTCGTTGATGTCCTCGGTGTAGGTCACCTGGACGCCGCTGGAGGCGACGAACGCGTCCAGGCTGGGCCGCTTCGACTCGTTCTTGTCGTCGACGTCCATGTACTGCGGCCAGTTCGAGAACGCCAGCTTCTTCTCCGTGCCGGAGAGGTCTTCACTGACGCAGCCGGCCTCGGTCTGCTGGGCGCCCTTGGTGCCGCAGCCGGCGAGCGCGCCCGCCGTGGCGAGCATCGTGGCGGATCCGAGGGTGCCGGTGAGCAGACCACGCCGGGTGAGGGGCCGGAGGGGAGTTCGCATGTGACGACTCCTAGGGGGTCATCGCCGGCGGGCGGGACGGGGGATGGCCCGACGGCGGGAGGGTCTTCAGGCGATGGACGACTGATCCTGACATGAGCTGACCTGCCTCACAAGGGATTCCGTTGCCGCGATAGCGATGCACCACGAATTACGCCAGACTGCGCCGGGGCACTACGATTCCGTGGAGGAAGCGGACATGGGGAGCGGACGATGACCATCCGGCAGCAGGAGAGCGGCAACGGCGGGCGACGCGTCGCCGTCCGCGGGGGTGCCAGTCACGCTCTGTTGGACGACGTCGCCAAGCAGATCATCGAGCAGCTCCAGGAGGACGGCCGCCGGCCGTACGCGACGATCGGCAAGGCGGTCGGCCTGTCCGAGGCGGCGGTGCGCCAGCGGGTGCAGCGACTGCTCGACGCCGGGGTGATGCAGATCGTCGCGGTGACCGACCCACTCCAACTCGGCTTCCCCCGCCAGGCCATGATCGGCCTGCGCACCGACGGCGACCTGGAGGCGGTGGCCGACCGGCTCGCCGAGTTCGAGGAGGTCGACTACGTGGTGATCACCGCCGGGTCGTTCGACCTGCTCGCCGAGGTGGTCTGCCGCAACGACGCCCACCTGCTGGAGATCCTGCAACGGCTGCGCGCCGTCGAGGGCGTGCTCGCCACCGAGGCCTTCGTCTACCTCAAGCTCCGCAAGCAGACCTACAGCTGGGGTACGGCCTGAGCCCCCCGGCCGCCCGGTCAGGCGGTCGGCGGGCGGCGGGCAAGGTCCACAAAGGCCCGCCAGGCGGCCGGGGCGAAGCTGAGGGTCCCGCCGTCGCGGTCCTTGCTGTCGCGCACCAGCACCCGCCCGGCCAGGTTGTCGGCCACCTCGACGCAGTCCCCGCCGTTGTTGCTGCTACGGGTCGCGGTGCGCCAACGGGCAGCCGTCAGCGAGTCGGTCAGCTCCATGTCGTCGCCACCTCCCTGATCAGCTCGATCGACCGGCGATGGGGCAGCGCCTCGCCGGTGACGCTCTCCCACCTGCGTCCCAGGCTAGCAACGTCGACCGGGTCGCTCACGACCTGACCGCGAAGCTGGTTGTCGATATATGCGAACTCCGTCCCGTCGGGCAAACGGGCGAGAACGAACGGCCCGGCCAGCCCGGTGTGCCACGGGTTCTCGGCGGGGATCACCCGAACCTGCACGTGCTCCCGCTCGGCCATCGACACGAGGTGGGCGAGCTGGCCGGCTATCACCATCCGGTCGCCGACCACCCGGCGCAGCACCACCTCGTCGATCACCGCCACGAGCTGCGGTGGGGCCTCGGCGGACAGGATCGCCTGCCGGTCGAGCCGGCCGGCCACGATCCGCTCCACCTCGGCCGCCGGCAGCAGCCCGCCGGTGCTCAGCACGGCCCGGGCGTACCCCTCGGTCTGGAGCAGCCCCGGCACCAACAACGGCTGGTACGACCGGAGCGAGGTGGCGTCCTGCTCCAACTCGGCCCATGCCCGGAACCACGGCAGGTCCCGGCGGCGGAACGGCTCCGGCCATAGCTCGGCAACCTCCTTGCCGAGCAGGCCGGCGACCGCGAACCGGGTCCTGGGGTGGGGAGTCCGCCCGTCCGCCAGCCACCGGGCGGCCGTCTTCGGGTCGACACGGACCTTCTCCGCCAGCGACTCGGCCGTCTCCCCCACGGCGGCCATCGCCACCCGCAGCACCTCGTTGCCCATCAGACCTCCTGTCATGGGTACGCGTCGTGGGCACCATAGCGACGCTCCGTATCCATGTCGGCCCGAAACGGCAAGTCGCGGTAGGACCTGTTTCGCGCATCCGACATGCGCCCGAACCGCCCGACAAAGGCCCTGGCAATGCCCAGCCCAGCCGGCCCAACTCAGCCAGCTCAGCCCATCGGAACGGCCCTCCCACATTCGACCCGTCCGGCGGGCCACAGCGACGACGGCGGGTTGACGAAATCCTGTTCGACGAGCATCGGGAGTCCCCTACGGGCCCTTTGGAGCTGCCCCGTTGGCGCTACCGCCAGCGCGGCGCGAAAAGCCCTCCGCCCCGATCCCGCCCCGACCCCGCATCGAACTCCTCGGCTCGGCGAGTCGCACCGGGCACCGGGCACCGGGCACCGGGCACCGGGCACCGGGCACCGGGCACCGGGCACCGGGCAGGATGCCACCGTGCAGCGGCCGGTAGCGCCAACGGGGCAACTCCACAAGGCGACGAACCACCCTGCCCACCGTGGCACCACCGCCCAGCAGCGGTAGCGCAAACGGGGCAGCTCCATAGGGCACTGGCGACCTCGTGCACCGCGCCAGGGACCACCGTCGGTCAGAAGCGGCAGCGCCAGCCAAGAGCAGCAGCGCCAACGAGGCAATGCCGCAGGGCAGCGACGACCGCGCCGACCCCGCAAGGGTCCCGCCCATTCGAGGCAGGCGCAGCGTGGCGTCGCGGACGGCTCCCGAGGGGCCGCGCGATTCCCCGCTATCCCCGATCAAGCCGACGGAACCCGCGGAACCGACGGAACCGACGGAACCGACGACGGGAGCGTTGGCACCAGGGGCCGGGGTGGCCGGTGGGAATCCGAGCGCCAGTTCATGATGCGGATTCCGTTGCACATGGCGTAACCACTCGCTGATTCCGTTGCTGTAGGCCTTTAGTGCCACCGATCCCACTTGCTTTACCGGTCAGGGCTGTGGGATAACCGTGGGCAGAGCGGCCGGTGCCACCCCTGACCGGCCCCGAGACCTGATGGGGCTGACATGGCCAACGCGACCGACCACCTCTGGATGCACTTCACCCGGATGGCCAGCTACTCCGCCGGCGAGGTGCCGACGATCGTTCGCGGCGAGGGCGCGTACGTGTGGGACTCCCAGGGCCGCCGCTACCTCGACGGGCTCGCCGGGCTCTTCGTCGTCCAGGCCGGGCACGGCCGCACCGAGCTGGCCGAGGCCGCCGCCAAACAGGCCGGCGAGCTGGCGTACTTCCCGCTCTGGTCGTACGCCCACCCGAGGGCCGTCGAGCTGGCCGAGAAGATCGCCTCGCTGACCCCCGGCGACCTGAACCGGGTCTTCTTCACCACCGGCGGCTCCGAGGCCGTCGAGGCGGCGTGGAAGCTGGCCCGGGCGTACTTCAAGCGCACCGGCAAGCCGAACAAGCACAAGGTGGTCAGCCGGTACATCGCGTACCACGGCACGTCGATGGGCGCGCTGTCGATCACCGGCCTGCCCGGCATCAAGAGCGACTTCGAGCCACTGGTGCCCGGCGGGATCAAGGTGCCGAACACCAACTTCTACCGGGCGCCGGAGCACGGCGACTCGCCGGAGGCGTTCGGCCGCTGGGCCGCCGAGGAAATCCGCCGGGCGATCGAGCGGGAGGGGCCGGACACGGTCGCGGCGGTCTTCCTGGAGCCGGTGCAGAACTCCGGCGGCTGTTTCCCGCCACCGCCCGGGTACTTCGAGCGGGTCCGTCAGATCTGCGACGAGTACGACGTGCTGCTCGTCTCCGACGAGGTGATCTGCTCGTGGGGCCGACTCGGCGAGTACTTCGGCGCCGTCCGCTACGGCTTCCAGCCGGACATCATCACCACCGCCAAGGGCATCACCTCCGGGTACGCCCCCCTCGGCGCGATGATCGCCAGCGACCGGCTGATGGAGCCGTTCCTCACCGAGACCGGCATGTTCGCCCACGGGGTGACCTTCGGGGGACACCCGGTCTCCTGCGCCGTGGCCCTGGCCAACCTGGAGGTGTTCGCCCGGGAGGACCTGCTCGGGCACGTCCGGGCCAACGAGGACGCCTTCCGGGCCACCCTGGAGAAGCTGCACGACCTGCCGATTGTCGGCGACGTGCGGGGGGACGGGTACTTCTACGGCATCGAGCTGGTCAAGGACAAGACGACCCGGGAGACGTTCGACGAGGCCGAGTCGGAGCGGCTGCTGCGCGGCTTCCTGTCCACCGCACTGTTCCAGGCCGGGCTGTACTGCCGGGCCGACGACCGGGGCGACCCCGTGGTGCAGCTCGCTCCGCCGCTGATCGCCGAGCAGCAGCAGTTCGACGAGATGGAGCAGATCCTGCGCGCGGTGCTGACCGAGGCGTGGGCACGGCTGTAGCGGTCGGCCGGCGATGCGTTATCAGGATCTGTCGTACTGGCTGTCCACGATGGATGAGCCGCTGACGCCCCGCCCACCGCTGGGCGGGGACGCCGACGCGGACGTGGTGATCGTCGGGGCCGGGTACACCGGGCTGTGGACGGCGTACTACCTCGCGGTCGCCGACCCGGCGCTGCGAATCACGGTGCTGGAACGGGAGATCGCCGGGTTCGGCGCATCCGGGCGCAACGGGGGGTGGTGCTCGGCGCTGTTCCCCACCTCGCTGCCGGCGCTGGCCCGCCGCCACGGCCGGGACGCGGCGCTACGGATGCAGCGGGCCATGCAGGAGACCGTCCGCGAGGTGGGTCGGGTGGTCGCCGCCGAGGGGATCGACTGCGACTGGCAGCTCGGCGGGACGGTGCTGCTGGCCCGCAGCGAGGCCCAGCTCGGCCGGGCCCGGGCCGAGGTGGCCGAGGCCCGCGCGCACGGCCTCGACCCCGAAGACCTGGTGCTCCTCGACGCCGCCGAGGCCGCCGCCAGGTGCGCCGCCGAGGGGGTACGCGGCGGGACGTACACCCCGCACTGCGCGGTGGTGCACCCGGCCCGGCTGGTCCGCGGGCTGGCCCGGGCGGTCGAACGACGCGGGGTGAGGATCCACGAGCGGACGCCGGTGACCGCGATCCGGGCCGGGGCGGCGGTGACCCCGGCCGGGACGGTCCGGGCGCCGGTGGTGGTGCGGGCGACGGAGGGCTACACGCCAGGGCTGCCCGGGCACCGGCGGGTGGTGGCGCCGGTCTACTCGCTGATGGTGGCCACCGAGCCGCTGCCCGAGCAGACCTGGGCGCGGATCGGGCTGGCGCAGCGGGAGACGTTCTCCGACCACCGGCACGTCGTCATCTACGGCCAGCGCACCGCCGACGGACGGCTGGCGTTCGGCGGGCGGGGTGCCCCGTACCACTTCGGGTCCCGGGTCTCCCCCGGCTACGACCGGGAGCCCAAAGTCTTCGCCGCGCTGCGTCGGGTGCTGGGCGAACTGTTCCCGGTGCTCGGGCCGGAGGTGCCGGTCAGTCACGCCTGGGGCGGGCCGCTCGGGGTCGCCCGGGACTGGTCGGCCTCCGTCGGGTTGGACGCCTCGACGGGGCTGGCCTGGGCGGGCGGGTACGTCGGCGACGGGGTCGGCACCACGAACCTCGCCGGGCGTACCCTCGCCGACCTGGTCCGGGGCGCGGAGAGCGACCTGACCGACCTGCCGTGGGTGGGTCACCGCTCGCCGCGCTGGGAGCCGGAGCCGGTGCGCTGGCTGGCCGTCAACGCGGGCCTGAAGGTGATGTTCTCCGCCGACCGGGCGGAGCTGCGGACGGGCCGGCCGTCCCGCCGGGCGGCCCTGTTCAACCGTTTCCTGGGCCACTGACCCCGGCGCGGTCAGTGGTTGGGCGGGATCACCCGGAGGTGGCCACGGCGGCCGGTCTGCGGGTGCTGGGGGTACTGCTGGTGGTGCTGCTCGTCCGGAGGGCGGGGCGGCGCGGGCCTGGCCGCCTCGCGGACCGCCTCGGCGAGGGCGACCAGGTCGTCGGCGCTGGGCGGCGGGGGCTCGAACTCGCCCTCGTGGCGGACCACGTTCCAGCCCCGGGGGGCGGTCAGGCTGCGGGCGTGCTGCTCACAGAGGTCGTACGTGTGCGGTTCGGCGAAGGCCGCGAGGGGCCCGACCACGGCCGTCGACTCGTTGTAGACATAGGTCAATGTGGCGACCGCTTGCCGGGGGCAGGCGTTTCGGGAGCAGCGCCGTGGTGACCTCACGGCGGGAGGGTATCTCCATTACCGGGTCCGACGCACTGGTTCGCGTTGCGACACGCCCGTCATCGAGATCACAATTCGCAACATCCGACGAGCAGGACAGTGACCGGGCGGGGACGGCGCGCCGCAGGAGCGACACAGCCGGGGGCCGGGCCGCGCGCCGGGCTACCCTGTAGCGCATGACCAGTCCGGAACACCGCCGCCCCGGCTCCGGCCGGCGCGCCCACCGTGACCGGCACGGGCGGGGCCTGCGTGGGCGGCTGGTGCCGGCGACGGTGCCGCTGGCCCGGACCAAGGCCGAGGTCTTCGACGATCTCGTGCTGGATACCGTGGAGACCCTGGAACGACGGTTCGCGAAGGAGCTGGCCGGCGTCGAGTTCGCGGTGGAGGACGTGCCGCCGGACCTCAACGTGTACGACTCCGACGTGCTGGAGGACGGCGAGGTGCCGCTCGCCCGGCTGCTGCCCGGCCGCCCCGGCCAGCAGGAGGTGCCGCCGCGGATCGTGCTCTACCGCCGTCCGCTGGAGTTCCGGGCCATGGACCGGGAGGACCTGGCCGACCTGGTGCACGACGTGATCATCGAGCAGGTGGCGAACCTGCTCGGGGTCGACCCGGACGAGCTGGCCTGAGCCCACCCGTCGCCGGGCCGCGGGCCTCGCGGGGCAACCCCCGCCGTCCCGGGCCGACTGCCTGAGCCGGGCGGCCCCCACCGCCCCGGCCCGGCAACGCTCAGGCGGCTCGCCGCTTGAGCTTGCGCCGCTCTCGTTCCGAGAGCCCACCCCAGATTCCGAACCTCTCGTCGTGGCCAAGAGCGTATTCCAGGCATTCGGTCTTGACCTCGCACCGCGAGCAGATCCGCTTCGCCTCGCGGGTCGAGCCGCCCTTCTCGGGGAAGAACGCCTCCGGATCGGTCTGGGAGCAGAGTGCCTGCTCCTGCCACTCCGGTGCGTTCCCGAGCAGGTCGGCCACCTCGAGCTGGCCGTCCATCTAAGATGCCTCCTTGTCGCGCACCGGCGTCGTCGCCGCTGCAACCCCCCACGCAAAGGCGTGCTTGTCCGTACGGTTCCGATTTGTTGCGTTCCGCGCGAACAACCCCATTCAAATTACACGTGTGTAATACGTGCGCCGTCAAGCCGGACTTGATAATGGAGTCGCCCTCCCGACACGCCCCGGGCGACCACTCCGGCCGCCCGACCTCGCAACCTGCCCTATCGATTCAGACCCCGGACGAGTAACGCCCTCCTCGGCGAGTTGCCCGAGTTTTCTGCCGTGGCGGTCCACCGACCGACGCCACCGGATGCGCCGGCGGCGGCCCCGACGGGGTGCCCCACCACGATGCTGATCTTGGTGGGGGACAGGTTAACGCGCCTCGGCCGCGATCGCCCGTCGAGCCGGGACCGCCGGCCGCACCCCGTCCACATCGTGGACGGAAGACGGCGGTCGAACCTGATCGGAGGATCAGTGCAGGGCCCATGATTCCCTGCTCGTTTCGGCGGATCAGCCACCGATCCACCGACGAAGGCCACCGTGCCGATGGGTGTGCCCATGTCCCATCAGACGGTATGGACGCCCACTGGCAGGACGTGGTGAACGGCACTGTGGAGGGCGTCGTCCCTCGCCGCTACGGCCGGGGGCGGCCGTACGCGGTCGTCCGCTTGCGGGCCGGTCGCCCGGCCGCCGCGGCAATGCCCCGCAACTGCTCCTCGCTACGTGCGGAGCCGTTGCCCGAACCGGCCATCCGGGAGATCGTCTCCTCCATCAGGGTGCCGCCCAGGTCGTTGCAGCCCCCGTCGAGCATCGCCACCGTGCCCTCGTCGCCGAGCTTCACCCAGGAGCACTGGATGTTGGCGATCCGGCCGTGCAGCAGCAGCCTGGACATCGCGTGCACCACCCGGTTCTCCCGCCAGGTCGGGCCGGGACGAGCGATCCCGGCAAGGTAGATCGGGGCGTTGGTGTGGATGAACGGCAGCGCGACGAACTCGGTGAAACCGCCGGTGCGGTCCTGCACCCCGGCCAGCACCCGGAAGTGGGCCAGCCACTGCCCGGGGTGGTCGACGTGGCCGTACATCATCGTGGAACTGGACCGGATGCCCAGCTCGTGGGCCGTGCTGACCACGTCGACCCAGGCGGCGGCCGGCAACTTGCCCTTGGTGAGCACCCAGCGCACCTCGTCGTCGAGGATCTCGGCAGCGGTGCCCGGGATGGTGTCCAGGCCGGCCTCGCGCAGCCCGGTGAGCCACTCCCGTACCGGCACGCCGGCCTTCGCCGCCGCCGTGACGATCTCCATCGGGGAGAAGGCGTGCACGTGCATCCCCGGCACCCGGGCCTTGATCCCCCGGATCAGGTCCGCGTACCCGGTGACCGGCAGCTTGGGGTCGATGCCGCCCTGGAGGCAGACCTCGGTGGCCCCGACGGCCCACGCCTCCTCGGCCCGGTCGGCGACCTGGTCGACGGAGAGCCGGTACGCGTCGGCGTCGCGTTCGCGCTGGGCGAAGGCGCAGAACCGGCAGCCCACGTAGCAGA
The DNA here is from genome assembly GCF_050948415.1 of Micromonospora sp. CA-111912. NCBI lineage: Bacteria > Bacillati > Actinomycetota > Actinomycetes > Micromonosporales > Micromonosporaceae > Micromonospora > Micromonospora sp. CA-111912. Next base: position 1,120,826 of record NZ_CP192007.1, on the reverse strand, counting down.
CGTTGCTGAAGTTGATGTTGCGGTTCACGACGTAGGTGACGTCGTCGCCGACGGTGTCCCGGCGCACGTCGTCGGCGAGCCGGCAGACCCGGTCCAGCGCCGGGCCGTCGGCGGCGAACAGCGCCAGGGCCGCGTCGGTGTGCCGGGGGTCGAGCAGCGCCGCCGGGTCGTCGGCGGCCAGCCGCAGCCCGGTACGCAGGTCGGCGTCGCCCGAGCCGGCGGTCGCCCCCACGGCAGCGCCGCCCCCGGCCGGGCCCGGGGCACCGGGGCCCGCGTCGGCCTGGGCCGCCCCGGCGGGGGCGGGCCGGGGCCGGGGCGCCCCCGCGAGGCTGGCGTCGGCCTGGAGGGCCACCTCCGACCAGTCGCCGTAGACGCTGTCGAAGTCGCCGCGCCGGTCGTCGGCACGGCCGGTGGTGTCGATGGTGGCGTGCAGGTCGGTCCGGCCGCCGCCGAAGACCTCCTCCGGCTCCTGCCAGGGACGGCCCACCGGGCGGGCATCCTCGACCGCGAGCCCGGTGGCCGGATCAGCCAGCGCCGACACGTGCGGCAACAGGCGCGGGTCCAGCCACGGGTCGCCGGCCCGGACGTACTCGGGGTAGATCGTCAGCCGCTCGCGCAGCGTGAAGCCGGCCTCCGCGGTGCGCCGGGCCAGCTCGTCGAGCTGCGGCCAGGGGCGCTCCGGGTTGACGTGGTCCGGGGTGACCGGCGAGACCCCGCCCCAGTCGTCGATGCCGGCGCGCAGCAGCAGGTCGTACTCGCCCGCGATGAGATTCGGCGGGGCCTGGATGCGGGCCTTCGGCCCGAGCAGCACCCGGGCCACCGCGACCGTGGCAGCCAGGTCGTGCAGCTCGGCGTCGGGCATGCCGCGCATCGCCGTGTCCGGCTTGGCCCGGAAGTTCTGCACGATCACCTCCTGGAGGTGGCCGTACCCGCGCTGCCCGCGGCGGATCGCGAAGATCGCGTCCACCCGCTCCGCCGGGGTCTCGCCGATGCCGATCAGGATGCCGGTGGTGAACGGCACGCCGACCCGGCCGGCGTCGTCGAGCACCCGCAGCCGGACCGCCGGCTCCTTGTCGGGCGAGCCGTAGTGCGGACCGCCCGGCTCCGACCAGAGCCGGGTGGCCGTGGTCTCCAGCATCATCCCCATGCTCGGCGCGACCGGCTTGAGCCGCTGCAACTCCGACCAGGAGAGCACGCCCGGGTTGAGGTGCGGCAGCAGCCCGGTCTCCTCCAGCACCGCCACCGCGCAGGCGCGCAGGTAGTCGAGAGTGGAGTCGTAGCCCCGCTCGTCCAGCCACTCCCGGGCCGCCGGCCAGCGCTCCTCGGGCCGGTCGCCCAGGGTGAACAGCGCCTCCTTGCAGCCCTGGGCGGCACCCTCGCGGGCGATGGCCAGCACCTCGTCCCGGTCGAGGAACGCGGCCGGGAGCCGGTGCGGGACGGTGGCGAAGGTGCAGTAGTGGCAGCGGTCCCGGCACAGCCGGGTCAACGGGATGAAGACCTTCTTGGAGAAGGTGACCACGCCGGGGCGGCCAGCCTCACGCAGGCCGGCGTCGCGGATGTCACCGGCGACGCGGAGCAGTTCGTCCAGGGCCGGGCCCCGGGCGGCGAGCAGTGCGGTGGCCTCGTCGACGTCCAGCGCCCGCCCGGACCCGGCCCGGCGCAACGCCCGTTGGATGCTCACCGCGGTGGGCCCCGACTCCGTGCGATCAACCATCCATCCAGCCTATGCGCTGGTTCACATACGCCGCTATCGCGCGTGTGCCTAGCTTCGCGTGGAGAAACCGGGCCCGGCGGCACGGGAGATCCTCGCAGCCCGGGTCCTGGGGGCGGGGCCACCCGGGCCTTTCGGGTGCATCTGTTGCCACTCCAACACAACAGATGCACCCGAAGGGCGGCGGCGGTTCAGTCCTCGCGGTGGAAGCGCTGGGTGCGGTCGCTGTCGGAGTCCTGCTGCCCGTCGGGCGCACCCGCCTCGGTGGGCTGACGCGGGATGGCCTGGGTCGGGTCGGCCGACGGCGGCTGGCCGAACGGCGGCGGGGGGAACGGCGGCGCCGACTGCGGCGGGGTGAACGGCGGCGCCGAGTACGGCGGCGCCGACTGCGGCGGGGTGAACGGCGGCGCCGACTGCGGCGGCGCCGAGTACGGCGGCGTGAACGGCGGCGCCGACTGCGGGGCCGGGGCGAACGGCGGGGTCTGCTGGCCGGGCTGACCAAACTGGCCGGCGGCCGGACCGGGCTGGCCCGGCTGACCGTACTGGCCGAACTGTCCGCCGGGCTGGTTGGGCTGGTTGGACTGGTTGGGGGCCGGGTAGCCGGCCTGGTGGCCTGGGTCCGGCCAACCGCCCTGCTGCCCCTGGGGGGCCCAGCCGCCCTGCGGGCCGGGCTGACCCGGCTGCTGCGGCCAGCCGGGCTGCGGCTGCCCGTACATGCCCGGGGCCGGCTTGGGCTTCGGGCTGAAGTAGAGAGCGCGCCAGACCCGGACCACGACGAACGCGACGGTCGCGAAGATCGCCAGCCAGGCGATCCGGGTGAGCAGGCCGAGGAACGCGTCGAGCACCTCCGCCTTGGCCAGCCGGTCCACCGTCCAGATCAGCAGGGTGAGCGCGCCGAGCACGGCGCCGAAGGCGTACTGGCCCAACGCCACCTGGGTGATGAGCTTGGCTCGGGGCACCACCGGGGCGATGTGCGTGGCGAGCAGCACGGCCAGCACCGGCAGCACGGTCGCCTCCAGCCCGGCGAACGAGAAGAAGCTGCTGCCCGCCCGGCTGTAGAAGGTGCTGTAGTCGGTCGGGGCGAGCAGCCGGATGAGGCCGACGAAGAGCAGCACGGCGTTCGCGCCGAGCAGGACGAACGCGATCAGCTCGCGTAGCGGATTGGTGAGTTGGCGGGCCGGGGTGGCGGGGTGTGGCGCGGGCGCCGCGTCACCGGACGCGGGCTCGGCGGGGCTGGTCACGAACTCCCCCTAGGAGGCGGTAACGGACAGTTGCCGACGTGAGCCTAGTCTCCCCGGGCACCGGTGCCCTCGGGGCGGGGCGTGCGGAAGGATGGACGCCATGCGCATCGTCGTTCTCGCCGGTGGTATCGGGGGCGCCCGGTTCCTGCTCGGTGCCCGGGCCTACGCCCGCGAGGTGGGAGCCGAGGTGACCGCCGTGGTCAACGTCGGCGACGACCTCTACCTGCACGGGCTGAAGCTCTGCCCCGACCTGGACAGCGTCATGTACACGCTCGGCGGCGGCGCCGATCCCGAGCGGGGCTGGGGACGGGTCGGCGAGACCTGGACGGTGAAGTCGGAGCTGGCCGCGTACGGGGCCGAGCCGAGCTGGTTCGGGCTGGGCGACAAGGACATCGCCACCCACCTCGTCCGCACCACCATGCTGACCGGCGGGTACCCGCTGTCGGCGGTCACCGAGGCGCTGGCCACCCGCTGGCAGCCCGGCGTACGCCTGCTGCCGGCGACGGACGACCGGCTGGAGACGCACGTCGTGGTGGACGATCCCGCCGGCGGCCAGCGGGCGATCCACTTCCAGGAGTGGTGGGTACGGCACCGGGCGGACGTTCCGACCCACCGGTTCGTCTTCGTCGGCGCGGAGACCGCGAAGCCCGCGCCCGGCGTGGTGGACGCGATCGCCTCGGCCGACGTGGTGCTGGTCGCGCCGAGCAACCCGGTGGTGAGCGTCGCCCCGGTGCTGGCCGTGCCGGGGCTGCGGGAGGCGGTCACGGACGGGCCGGCCCCGGTGGTCGGCGTCTCCCCGATCATCGGCGGCGCGGCGGTGCGCGGGATGGCCGACCGTTGCCTGGCCGTGGTCGGCGTCGAGTGCAGTGCCGCCGGGGTGGGCGGGCTGTACGGGAGCCGGTCCACCGGTGGCCTGCTGGACGGCTGGCTCGTGGCACCCGAGGACGCCGATGCCGTGGTGCCGGACGTGACGGTCCGGGCGGTGCCGTTGCTCATGACGGACGAGGCGGCGACGGCGGCGATGGTCCGGGCCGCATTGGAGCTGGCGTGAGGCTGGAGATTCTGCCGGTGCTGGGCATCGGCGACGTGACCGAGGGCGACGACCTGGCGGCGCTGATCGCGACCGCCGCGCCCTGGCTGCACGACGGCGACGTGCTGGTGGTCACCAGCAAGATCGTCTCCAAGGCCGAGGGAAGGCTGGTGGACGTGCCGGCCGACGGGCCGGAGCGGTTGGCCGCCCGGGACGAGGTGCTGGCGGCGGAGACCGTTCGGGTGGTGGCCGCCCGGGGGGCGACCCGGATCGTGCAGACCCACCACGGCTTCGTGATGGCCTCCGCCGGGATCGACGCCTCGAACGTCGACAAGACCCGGCTGGTGCTGCTCCCCGAGGACCCGGACGCCTCGGCGCGGGCCCTGCGGGCGGCCCTGCGCGAGCGCTACGACTTGGACGTCGCGGTGATCGTCAGCGACACGATGGGCCGGCCCTGGCGCAACGGGCTCACCGACGTGGCGCTCGGGGTGGCCGGCATGCCGGCGATCCGCGACCACCGGGGCGAGGTCGACCCGTACGGCAACGAGCTCGAGCTCACCGAGATGGCCGTGGTGGACGAGCTGGCCGGCGCCGGGGAGCTGATCAAGGGCAAATGCGACCAGGTGCCGGTTGCGGTGGTCCGCGGCTACCTCACGGCCACCCGGGACGACGGCGTCGGCGCACGGGAGCTGGTCCGCGACGCCGAGCTGGACCTCTTCTCGCTCGGCACCACTGAGGCGATGGCGGCCGGGCTGGCCGCCGCCGCGGTGCTGCCGGACGGCCCGGGCGAGGCCAGGGCCGACCCGGCCGCCGTGCGGCGGGCGATCGCCGCGGTGGCCGGCGTGGTCGCCCCCGGCGCGGTGTTCACCCACGTCACCGACGACGAGGTACGCGCCATGCTGGTCGCCGCCGTGCCCCGCTGGCCGGAGCGGGCCACCGACCTGGTGCTCGGCGAGCTGCCGGCCCCGGTCGACCCCGCAGACCTGGTGCGCTTCGGCACGGACCTGCAACGCCTGCGCACCGCGCTGGCCGCCGAGGGGGTCCCGTCGGCGCTGCTGCCGCCGCCGACCGGCAGCACGGCCAGCGCCGCGCTCGCCCTCTGACGCACGGCCAGCCCCGCGTTGACGCGTGGTCCTTGGACGCTGGCGGGCGGCGGTTCCGCTCAGGCGTCGAGGATGGCGCGGCCCAGCGGGGTGAGGGTGTGCAGCACCGTGTTGCGGTCCCGGTGGCTGACCAGCAGGCCGGCGTTGCGCAGCACGGTGGCGTGCTGGCTCGCCGCAGCCGGGGAGATGTGCAGCCTGCGGGCCACCTCGCCGGTGGTGCGCCCCTCGCCGGTGGCCTCCAGCACCGCCGCCCGGGTCCGGCCGAGCAGGGCGGCCAGCGCCTCCCGGCCGCTGCCGGTCGCGCCGCCCTCGCCGGGAGCGGGGGCGAGCCCGCCCAGCCGGTCCACCGGATAGACCAGCACCGGCGGCAGTGCCGGGTCGAGCAGCGCCACCGGAACACCGGCGCAGAAGAACGACGGCACCAGCAGCAGGCCCCGGCCGTCCAGGTGCAGCTCCCGGCTGTTCGGGTAGCCGTGGATCTCCAGCACCCCCGACTCCCACCGGGCCATCGGGCGGAGGCTGGCCAGCAGGCCCTCGATGCCCCGGTCCAGCAGGGACCGGGCCCGCCGCGTCCGGTCCGCCTCCACCGCGGCCTGGATACGGGGCCAGTACGGGCTGAGCGCCAGCGCCCGGTACTGCTCCATCGACTCGGTGAGGTGGCGCAGCATCTCGGGCTCGCCCCGGGCCAGCGCCGCCGCCGAGGGGGGCAGGGGATTCTCCGCGACCACCCTGGTGAGGTCCCGGTGCAACACCGGGGCGGGCGTGCTCCGCACCGCGTCCAGCCCCGCCTCCAGGCCCTGGACGCTGTCGTGCGGGGTGAGGAAGTCGGGGAAGTAGCCCCAGCCCGGGTTCAGCGCGAACAGCAGCCGGAGGTGCTCCTTGCCGACGTGCCGGCGCAGCTCCCGGGAGACGCCGCGACGCCAGCCTGAGGTCAGCGGGTCCTGGCGGCCCACCTGGAGCACGTGCATGCTGAGAATCAGTTCCCAGAGCGGGTCTGCACCCGGGGCGACCCGGGTACGGAGGATGTCCTCGGCGGAAAAGTGGATCTTCAGCATTGGAGCGCTCCCCGTGCCTGTGGACAGCGGGCGGGCCCGCTGACCGTTCGCACTGTACCCGGACGGCACTTATCTCCATTTTTAAGCGTGGACTGAAAAACCTCGACGGCCCGGGCCCGACTTCGGCATGCTCTGCTTGCCCCGCAACGGGCCGGTCCGTCGTTCGACGTCGGCCCGGGGCACCGGGGCCGGGGAGGATCCGGCGGCCGGGCGGCACCACGAGGGTCTGCGGCCGTTGTTCCGCAGGGGGGTGCCACCCGGCCGCTCACCCGGGCGAGGACGGTCAGCCGATCCAGAGCGCGATCCGGTGGTTCTCGTCCGTGACGTACCAGCAGTGGCCGTGCTCCTCGGCCAGCCCCTCCACGTGGTGGAACGGGGCCAGGTCGGCCACCAGTTCGGCCGGGAGCAGATGCCCCGCGGCCTTCTCCAGGCGGAACCGGACGTGCCGCGAGGTGACGTGCCCGCCCTGCGGGTGGTCGTCCAGCAGCACCGAGCCCTTGCCCAGCGCGTCGATCGAGCCGACGATCGCGGCGTAGCCGCCGTCGGGCAGCGGGGTCACCGCCCGGAAGCCGGTCAACGCCCCCGGCGGGGTCACCCCGGTCAGCGCGTACGCCCCGAGGGCGCGCGGCCAGGCGCCCGCCTCGAACATCTCGGGCACCCCCGCCACCTCGACCAGGATCGGGTCACCGTCGACGGTGACCGGGAAGCGCAGTCCGAGCAGCGCGGTGCCGTCCGGGGTGAACGCGGCGGCCTCCACGTTGAGCGGCAGGTCCCCCTCGGCGAGCCGGGTCACCCAGCCCTTGGCCCGGGCGGTGCCCCGGGCAACGGTCTCGACGATGAACCGGTCCCGCACCCGATCCCCCGGCTGCAGGGTGGCCAACTCGGCCCCGGCCAGCGCGTCGTTGACCGCGCGGTGCAGCCGGAACCGGTTTCGCACCACCCGGACCGGCAGCCGGCCGCCGGCGGCGTCGTCCTCGCGGAACCGGGCCACGAACGCCCGGCGCGGGCGCAGCGGGCCGCCCTTCGACCCGAAGTGGGAGCCGAAGACGTACACCCAGCCGTCGTGGTGGGCCAGCGCCTCACCGTCCTCGGTGCGGCCGTTCTCCGGGCCGGCGTCGGCGTCCACGTGCCGGGCGGACCACCCGCCGTCCTCGTGTTCGAGCAGCAGGGCCAGGCAGCGCTCGACCGGCCCCTCGTCGAGGACGGTCCAGAAGCCGCGCCGGGCGCGGTGGGCGGCGAGCAGGGCCGGGGAACGCACCGGCAGCAGGTCGCTGGCCTCGTTGCCGGCGACGACGAACTCGACGAGGCGCAGGGTCACGGGGCAAGGGTAGGCAGCGGACGCACGCGCCTAGAGTGTGACCGTGTCAGACCTGAGGAAGGGTCCCCTGGTGACCCCTCGTGACAGCGCCCCGGCCGCCGGGGCGTACGCGGCCCTGCACGCCGACGCGGCGGCCCTGCTCGCCGGGTGGACGCCGACCGGCGCGGCGGCCGGGCTGGCCCGGGACCGCACCCTCGACCTGCTGGCCGGCGGGCCGGCGGCGCTGGGCCGGCAGCACCGGGCCGGTCACGTCACCGCGAGCGCGCTGGTCCTCGACGCCACCGGCGAGCGGATCCTGCTCTGCCTGCACGGCAAGTTCCACCGGTGGGTGCAGCTCGGCGGGCACTGCGAACCCGGTGACCGGACGCTGGCCGGGGCCGCGCTGCGCGAGGCGGGCGAGGAGTCCGGCATTCCTGGCCTGGTCGTCGACCCGGTCCCGATCGACGTGGACATCCACCCCGTGGCCTGCCAGGGCGCTTCGTTCCATCACGACGTGCGGTTCGCGGTCTTCGCCCCGCCGGGCGCGACGGAGCGCGTCAGCGACGAGTCCGAGGCGCTCGGCTGGTTCCCCCCGGACCGGCTGCCCGAGCCGCTGGCCGGCGGCACCGCCAAGCTCGTCGCCCCCGCCCTCGCCGCACTGCGCCGCCGAACCAACTGACCCGGGGCTGGCCCCGGGTCCGGGCGGCGGCCCGGTCGCCGCCCGGGTCGGATAGGTCAGATGTAGCTCTCCTCGCCCCGGTCCTTCAGCTCGTCGACGAGAGCCTTCACGTCCTGGGCGCGGTCGCGGGGGCAGACCAGCACCGCGTCCGGGGTGTCGACCACGATCAGGTCGTGCACGCCGATCACGGCCACCAGCCGACCGGACTGCGGGACCACGACCAGGCCGGTGCTGTCGCGCAGCAGCACACCCGGTTCGGCGTCCGCGCCGAGCACCACGTTGCCGGCCGGGTCGGCCGGGAGCACGTCGCCGAGGGTGTGGAAGTCGCCGACGTCGTTCCAGCCGAAGTCGCCGGGGACCGTCGCCACCCGGCCGGCGGTCGCCGCGCCCTCCATCACCGCGTAGTCGACGGAGATCTTCGGCAGGGTCGGCCAGACCGTGCCGAGGACGTCGTCCTGCTCCGGGGTGCCCCAGGCGGTGGCGATCGCGGTGATCCCGGCGTGCAGCGCCGGCTGCTGCCGGGCCAACTCGGCCAGGAACACGTCGACCCGCCAGACGAACATGCTGGCGTTCCACAGGTGGTGCCCCGAGCGCAGGTACGCCTCCGCCACCTCGGCGGCCGGCTTCTCCTTGAACTCCCGCACCGGCCGCAGCGGCCCGTCCCCGACCGGGTCCCCGGTGTGCAGGTAGCCGTACCCGGTCTCGGCCCGGGTGGGGGTGATCCCCACCGTCATCAGCAGGCCCTGCTCGGCACCACGTACCGCCTCGCGGACCGTGGCCACCCATGCGTCGGCGTCCCGGATCAGGTGGTCGGCGGCGAAGGAGCCCATCACCGCGTCCGGCTCGCGCAGCGCGATCACCGCTGCGGCGAGGGCGATCGCCGCACAGGAGTCCCGGGGCGAGGGCTCGACGAGGATGTTCTCCTCGGGTAGGCCGGCAAGCTGCCGCGCCACCGCCGCGACGTGCGCGGCTCCGGTGACCACCAGGGTGCGTTCCGGGGGGGTCAGCGGGGCCAACCGGTCCACGGTCGCCTGGAGCAGGGAGGCGGGGGTGCCGGTGAGCGGGTGGAGGAACTTGGGATGGCCCGCACGGGACAACGGCCACAACCTCGTGCCGCTGCCGCCCGCCGGGATGACGGCGTAGAGCATCAGCACATCATGCCCGAACCGCCACGCTACGGACGCACCGTCGGTCGAAGCCTCAGGCGCGGGCCCGGCTCCACGCCGCGATGTGCACCTCGGCGCTGGACTCCCAGGTGAACTCCTTGGCCCGGTCGAAACCGGCCTTGGCCAGCGACAATCGACGTTGCTCGTCGTCCAGCAGGGCGGCCAGGTCGGTGGCGATCTGGGCCGGGTCCTCGCTGGTGTAGGCGACGGCGTCGCCGCCGACCTCCGGCAGCGACAGCCGCGGGGTGGTCAGCACCGGGGCGGCGCAGGCCATCGCCTCCAGGATCGGCAGGCCGAAGCCCTCACCGTACGACGGGTAGGCGGCGACCAGCGCCCCGCCGAGGAAGCCCGGCAGGTCGCCGTAGCGCAGGTAACCCGGGCGGAGCAGCCGCAGGTGCGACGGCACCTCGGCGACCGCCCGGTCGATGTCGTCGTCGTGCCCCTGGCCGCCCGCGACCACCAGCGCCGGCGGGTCGGCCCGGTCGGATACCGCCCGGACCCAGCCGCGGATCAGGTTGGGGACGTTCTTGCGCGGCTCCTTCGCCCCGAGGAAGGCGATGTAGCTGCTGTCGCCGAGCCCCAGCCGGGCCCGGACCCGGGCCTTCTCCTCCTCGCCCGGGGCGTGGAAGGCGGCGTGGTCGACCCCGTGGTAGGCGACGTCGATCCGGGTCGGGTCGGCGTCGAGCAGGCGGATCAGCTCGTCCCGGGTGGCCTTGCTCGGCACGATCACCCGGCTGGCCCGGCGCAGCGAGGTCTTGATCGCGCTGCGGAAGAACGTCCGGCGGGACTTGTCGTAGTGCTCCGGCTCGGTGAAGAACGTCGCGTCGTGCACGGTCACCGTCACCGGGCAACCCGCCCGCAGTGGGCACGTGTAGAACGGCGAGTGCAGCACCTGCGCGCCGACCTGCTGGGCCAGCAGGGGCAGGCCGGTCTGCTCCCAGGCGAGCCGGGCCGGCCGGTGCGCCACCGCGGCCGGGGCGGCGACGATCTCCGCGCCGGGCAGCATCCGGCTGTACCGCTCCAGGTCGGTGCGGAGGCTGACCACGGCCAGGTCGACCCCCTGGCCGCACACCTTGCCGAGGGCACCGAGCAGGCCGTCGACGTATCGACCGACGCCACCACGGTCGACGGGGACACTCGTGGCGTCGATGAGTACGCGGGGCGGGCGACCGGCGGTCACGATGCGACTCCTTGCAGTGGCGAATCTGTGGGGAACAACACTCCGGGCAAGCCTACGCCGGAGCCAGGTCCGGGCGCTGACTGCGACCCGACGCTACGCCGACTTGTCCATGTCAACGAGCACGGGCGCGGGGGGCGTATCGTTCGCGCCGATGGCCGACAACATTGCCCTGGTGTTCACCGACGCGATCGCGCCCGATCCCACCCGTCCCCTGCTGACCTGGTACGACGACGCCACCGGCGAGCGCGCCGAACTGTCCGGCGCGACGCTGGCCAACTGGGTGGCCAAGACGGCCAACCTGCTCGTCGATGAAATCGGCACCGGGCCGGGCGAGTCCGCCGCGGTGCTGCTGCCCCCGCACTGGCAGACCGCCGCCGTGCTGCTCGGCTGCTGGTCGGTGGGGCTGACCGTGGCCGGCGGCCCCGGCCCGGCCGAGGTGCTCTTCGCCGCCGTCGACCGGGTCGCCGAGGCGGATGCCTGGCCGGCCGGCGAGCGGTACGTGCTCGCGCTCGCCCCGTTCGCCCAGCCGCTGCGCGAGGTGCCCGCCGGCTTCGCCGACTACGTGCTCGCCGTCCGGGCGCACGGCGACCACTTCACCCCGTACCCGAAGGGCGGGCCGCAGGACGCGGAGCTGCTGGCCCGCGCGGCCACCCGTGCGGCGGAGCTGGGCATCGCCCGGGGCGACCGGGTCCTGCTGGACGCCGCCGCCCACCCCAGCCCGGTCGATTGGCTGCTGGCCCCGCTGCTGGCCGGCGCCACCGTCGTCCTCTGCGCCAACCTCGACCCGACCCGCGTCCACTCCCGCACGGACGCGGAGAGGGTCACCCTGACCCTGACCTGAGCCGATCTCCGTGGCGTGCGCCGGTTTCGCGGGGCCTGGAATGATCTACGGGGTCAGGCGGGGGTCGGGGAGCCCGACTCCGAGCGGCGCTGGGCGAAGGCGGCGAAGGCCGTCAGGGACTCCGGGTTGGCCAGGGCGCCCCTGGCCGCCGCGTTGTCGACCGGGGTGCCGGTGAGGATCTTCTTCACCGGGACCTCCAGCTTCTTCGCCGACAGGGTGCGCGGGACGGCCCGCACCTGGTGGATCTCGTCGGGGACGTGCCGTGGCGAGAGCGCGGTGCGCAGCTCGCGGCAGATCTTCTTGCGCAGGTCGTCGTCCAACTCCAGGCCATCGGCGAGCACCACGAACAGCAGCAGCTCCCCCGCGCCGCCCTCGTCGTCCTCCAGGTGCACCACCACCGAGTCGACGACCTCGTCCAGGCCCTCGACGACGGAGTAGAACTCGGCGGTGCCGAGCCGGACGCCGCCCCGGTTGAGGGTGGCGTCGGAGCGGCCGGTGATCACGCAGCCGCCCCGGTCGTTGATGGTGATCCAGTCGCCGTGCCGCCACACCCCCGGGTAGACGTCGAAGTACGCCTCCCGGTAGCGGGTGCCGTCCGGGTCGTTCCAGAACCCGACCGGCATGCTCGGCATCGGCGCGGTGATCACCAGCTCGCCCAGCTCGCCGACGACCGGGGTGCCGTCGGCGGAGCGGGCCTCCACCTTTGCCCCGAGGGCCCGGCAGGTGATCTCCCCGGCGTACACCGGCAGCAGCGGCACCCCGCCGACGAAGCCGGTGCACACGTCCGTGCCGCCGGAGAGGGACTGGAGCTGGAGGGCGTCGCCGACGTTGGCGTACACCCAGGTGAAGCCCTCGGCGGGCAGCGGCGCGCCGGTCGAGCCGACCCCCCGCAGCGCGGAGAGGTCGGCGATCTCCCTCGGCACCAGCCCGGCCTTGCGGCAGGCCAGCAGGTACGGCGCGGAGGTGCCGAAGTACGTGGTGCCGGTCTCCTCGGCCAGTCGCCACAGCCCGCCCAGGTCGGGGTGGCCCGGGTTGCCGTCGAACAGCACGATCGCCGCGCCCACCGCCGGCCCGGAGACCAGGAAGTTCCACATCATCCAGCCGGTGGTGGTGAACCAGAGGAACCGGTCCGACGGGCCCAGGTCGTGGTGCAGGGCCAGCATCTTCAGGTGCTCCAGCAGGATGCCGCCGTGGCCGTGCACGATCGGCTTGGGCAGCCCGGTGGTGCCGGAGGAGTAGAGCACGTACAGCGGGTGGTCGAACGGCACCGGGACGAAGGCCAGCGGCTCGTCGGTCGGCGCGGCCAGCTCGGCCCAGGTGACCGCGCCCTCGGGCGCAGCCTGCATCCGGTCCGGAGCGCCGCTTGGAGGCGCGGAGGCCGCATCATGACCGCCGGCCCCGGCCGGGTCGAGGTATGCGATGCCGACGGTGTGCCGGAGCGACGGCAGGGCAGCCCGGATCGCGGCCACCTCGGCACGCCGGTCGACGGGTTTGTCGCCGTACCGGTAGCCGTCGACGGCGACGAGGACCTTCGGCTCGATCTGCCGCCACCGGTCGGTGACGCTGCGGGTGCCGAACTCGGGGGCGCAGGACGAGAAGACCGCGCCGAGGCTGGCGGTGGCGAGCAACAGCACGTACGTCTCGGGGATGTTGGGCGCGTAGGCGGCGACCCGGTCACCGGCGGTGACGCCCAGCCTGCGCAGCCCGCCGGCCACCCGGCGAACCTGCTCGCGCAGCTCGGCGGCGGTCAGGGTCACCGGTGCCCGGGTCTGGCCGTGCGCGATCACCACGGCGTCGTCGTCGGCCCGGCCCGGCATCCGCAGCACGTTCTCGGCGTAGTTGAGCGTGGCGCCGGGGAACCACTGCGCGCCGGGCATGCCCCGGTCGGCCAGGGTCGCGGTCGGCGGGGTGTGCGCGACGACCTCGAAGTGGTCCCAGACCGACCGCCAGAACGCGTCCAGGTCCGTGACCGACCAGCGCCACAGCTCGTCGTAGTCGGCGAAGTCCAGCCCCCGGTGCTCACGCAGCCAGCGCAGGTAGCTCCCGATCCGGGACCGCTCGCGTACGTCCGCCGGCGGCGTCCACAGCACGTCACCCACTGTTCCACTCTCCCCTGGCCCCGCACGACACTGTGAAGTGGGCCGTACGCCATCTTGCCCTACCTCAGAACGCCATTCTCCGCACCCGACCCCCGTCGGCGCACGTGCCAACCCACCTGCCCCACCCCCACCAGGGGTCGGCCAGTCACCCCTTACCTGGCCTTCGCGGCACGGGAAGGGGCACTCCGCACACCTGTCAGCCGGCTCGGTGGGCCTGGATGGCGCGGCGGCGGGCGAGCCGGTGGGCGCGGCGGATCTCCGCCTCCCGGAACCGGCGTTCGTCCTCCGGGCTCTCCGGCAGCACCGGCCGGACCGTCCGTGGCACGCCGCCGAGGTCGACGCCCACGAAGACGAGGTATGCGGTGGCTACCCGGACCGGCTCGTTCTCGGCCGAGTCCCACCGCTCGGCCACCACCCGCACCCCGACCTCCATCGAGGTCTGCCCGGTCCAGTTCACCTGGGCGTGCGCGTGCAGCAGGTCCCCGACCCGGACCGCCTCGGTGAAGACGATCTCGTCGATGGCCGCGGTGACCGCCGTACCGCCGCTGTGCCGGGCCGCGGCGGCCCCCGCAACGTCGTCGATGAACTTCATCAGCACTCCGCCGTGCACCGTGCCGTAGAGGTTGACGTCGACGGCGGTCATGATCCGGCTCAGGGTGACCCGGGAGTACGAGGTCGGCTTGCCGGCCGGCGCGGTGGAGAGGTGCTCGGTCATGTCGAAAACGGTACGGTGCGCGGATGCGACATCTCTGGAGCTTCCTCGCGGGGTTGGTGGTGGCGCCCGTCACGTGGGTGCTGGTCACCCTCGGGCAGGACGGGTCGGCGGGCACCGTCGACCGTTGGGTCGAGATCGGCACCTCCAACTCGGCCAATCTCATCGAGCCCGCCGCATACCTCGCCGTCGGCGGGGTCCTGCTCGGCCTGCTCGGCACGCTGCGCACCTCACCGCTCGGCCCGCTCGTGGCCGGACTGCTGCTGGCCGCCCCGTACGTGGGGATGTTCGCCGCGCCCTTCCAGGTGCGCGACCGCATCCCGGACGGCTGGAAGGTCTTCGGCGACCCCCTGCCGCTGCACGTTCCGGTGGAGAACGGCACGCTCTTCCTGATCGGCCTGCTGCTGGTCGTGTCCACCTTCAGCGGGCAGCGCTGGCGGCGGTGGCCCCGACCGGTGGCCGAGCCGACGCCGACGCCCGCCGAGGGGCCGGACCGCAACGAATTCACGCTGACCGACTGGCCGCCGACCGGCGCGGCCGACCGGGACACGACCCCACCGAGCCTCGGCTACCCGGACCCGACGCCGACCGAGCCGCTGCCGCGCCGCACCGGCGGGGAGTCACCCTGGTCGGCGCCGCCGCGCGGCACCACCCGGTCCGAGGAGGACACGACCGAGATCCGGTGACGATCCGGCCGTACGCGCGCCGCGCGGCGGCCGACGACGGGATCGGGTGACGATGCGGGCGGGCCGGACTACCGGCCCGCCCGCCGACAGTAGAGGGACGAAGGGCGGTGGCCCGGGCGAGGACGACGCCCGGGGCTGGGCGGGGCTGCCGAACCTGCCCGGCAGGGCGCTGACCTGCGAGCACGGGCTCACGGCGACGGGGGCGACACGAAGTGAACACAGCACCGGTAAAACGCCGCTCTAAATGAGCTTCAGAACGAATCGCATATTGACAGGCAGCGGTTGACAGGCGACATGCCCGTTTTTAGACTTCGCCCTCATGCGGAAGGCAATTCCGGTTCTTTCTGCTCCCCGGTCCTGCGATGAACGACCGGGTGTACCGCGTCAGTTCACATGGAATGTCGTCGCGACGGGAATCGGTGCCTGACATGAGCGTGACTGAATATCTGGAGTTCATCGGCGATCCGGCCAACGATGACGTGCAGGGCTGGCTGTATCCGACGGACGCCCAACTCCTCTGCGTGATCAACGACGTCCAGGCGAGCCGGGGTCACGGTGGCGACATTCTCGAGATAGGCGTCTATAAAGGGAAGAGCGCAATTCTGCTGGGATTCTTCCCGCGCCCCGGAGAGACGCTGATCGTGTGCGACCTGTTTGATTCCGGCGCCTCGGTCAGCGAGGAGAACCACCGCGAGAACGCCGCATTCTATCCCGGCCTGCAGCGGGGCGACTTCGAAAAGAACTACCTGCGTTTCCATGATCGGCTGCCGACCGTGCACGCCCGGCCCTCGGCCGACCTGAGCGATGTCGTGCCGGCCGGGTCATGCCGCCTCGTGCACATCGACGGGGCGCACACCTACGAGGCCACGCGCGCCGACATCGAGACCGCGAGGCGACTACTCGGCCCCGGCGGCGTCGTGGTGGTGGACGACTGGTCGAGCGCCCACATCCCGGGTGTCGCCATGGCGCTCTGGGAGCAGTACCTGGCCGGCGATCTGATCCCCCTGGCCTTCAGCAAGGGCAAGTTCTATGCCACCTGGGATCCCTCGGGCCTGACCGGCGAGGAGGTCACGGCTGCGGTCGCCGACCGCCCCGACCTCGACGTCAAGGGCTCCGTCCTGCTCGGCCAACGAGCGGCCAGCAGCGTCACGATGACCGCGGATGCCTGGCAGAGATACTCCGCCAGCCTGCGGGCGGTGTACTCGAAGCTCTACTCCGGCGGCGGTGCCGGCGCGGCGCCGATGGTGGGCTTCTGACGTGCGCGTCGCGATGACGAGTCACCCGAACCCCAGTCACCTGGTGGGCGTCCTGTCGGCGGCGCGCGTCGCCCGACTCGCCGGTCACGAGGTCGCCGTGGTGTCGGGCCCCAGCGTGGTCGACCACATCGAGCAGGCGGGTTTCGCTGCCCTGCCCGTGGCCAGCCTGATGTCCATGGAAGAGATGGTGGCCGCCCGAGCGGCCGCGGTCGGTACGGTCGCGACGACCGTACGCCCGGGGCCCCGGCGGTCCGGCGGGCCACCGGCGCCACGGGCGCATCCCTTCATCACCCCCGGAACGGGCCGGCAGGCGGCGGACATCGTGGACGTCCTCCGGGCGTGGGGACCCGACTGCGTACTGCGGGACTCCACCGAACTCGGCGGATACGTGGCGGCCGAAGTCGTCGACGTGCCCTGCGGAACCGTCGACATCGCCCCGTTGTCACCGTGCGCCCAGCCCGGAGCGCTGCAGGAACTCAACCGGCTGCGGGCCGAGTTCAACCTGCCGGCGGTGGACGATCCCTGGCACGCCGTACGCCCCTTCCGGATCGGCCTGATCCCCGAGATCTTCTACCCTGAGGAACTGCGGTGGAGCGACGCGCACCACTATCGCCCGTCCTCGCTGGACGTAAGCGCGGACCGCGAGCTCGCCGCCGGCCTCTCCGAGCACGCGGGCGACCGCCCCCTCGTCCTGGCGAGTCTGGGGATGAACGCGCCACGCTTCGACCCCCGGGCCACCACCGTGTTGAACGCGGTCATCGAAGCCCTGGGTGAACTGCCGGTGACGGGTGTGGTGGCGATCGGGTCGGACTACGACCCGGACCAGTGGGAAGGAGCGCGGGCGGCCAACGTCCACCTGCGGTCGTTCGTACCGCAACGGGCCCTGCTGCGTCTCTGCGACGTGTTCATCACCCATGCCGGGTTCAACGGGGTGCGGGAGGCGTTCAGCGAGGGTGTGCCCATGATCGCCCTGCCCCTGTTCGGGGATCACCCGGCCAGCGCCGCCCGCCTCGCGCGCCTGGGGGTCGCGGTCGAGCTGGACGTCGCCTCGGTCACCGCGGCGGCGGTGCGGACGGCCGTCTCCACCGTCCTGAGCGACCCCGGCTACCGCAGTCGCGCCCAGGACATGCGATGCCGCATGGACGCCCTGCCGCCCCTGGACCGGATGGCGGACGACCTGCTGGCCTTCGTCACCAGCCCTGGCCGCGCAGCCAGAGTCGGACCGAGCATCGTCAGCCGTCGAGTGCGGGAGGGACTTTCATGAAGGTCGGCGTAACCGGAGGAAGCGGCTTCATCGGCACCTACGTGTGCGAGGAACTGGCACAGCGGGGACACGAGCCGGTCACCTTCGACCGTCAGCGGCGGGCACAGGCACCCCCGTGGGAGGTGATGCTCGGTGACGTCCGCGACGCGACCGCGATGGTCGAGCTCGCCGCGCACTGCGACGCCGTCATCCACCTGGCGGCCGTCCTCGGCACCCAGGAGACGATCCACAATCCGAGGCCGGCGGCGGAGACCAACACGTTCGGCGGGCTGAACTTTCTCGAGGCGATCGCGCAGTACAACCTGCCTGGCGTCTATATCTGCGTGGGCAACCACACGATGAACAACTGCTACTCGATCACCAAGACCACGGTCGAGCGGTTCGTGCGGATGTACAACTCCGAGCGCGGTACGCGGGTCAACTGCGTGCGGGTGGTCAACGCCTACGGTCCGCGCCAGCTCGCCGCGGCGCCGTTCGGGCCGAGCAAGGTCCGCAAGATCACGCCGGCGGCGGTGTGCCGGGCGTTGTCGGGCATGCCGGTGGAGCTGTACGGCGGCGGATACCAGGTCTCGGACATGGTCTGGGTCGGGGACGTGGCACGGAGCCTGGTCTCGGCCCTGGAAGCCGCCGCGGCCGGCCGGATCGTCGACGTGCTCGAGGTGGGCCCCACGGAGTCGAACAACATCCGGCACGCGGCGGAGACAGTCATCGACCTCGTGGCCGAACGGGGCTTCGGCCGGGTGCCCATCGTCGACCTGCCCATGCGGCCCGGCGAGGACCCGGCGACGCCGGTCCGGGCCGACGCGGGGACCCTGCGCTCCATAGGCATCGAGCCCGCCTCCCTGCGTGGGCTGGCCGACGGCCTCGCCGAGACCGTCGACTGGTTCATCAAGGCCGAGGGCGAGCACTGGACCGCGCCGAACGGTCTGCGTCGAGGCGTCTGACAAACCGATCCGGGCCACCAGGAAAGGCACAACGACCGTGACAGGACTGAGAGCACCAGACGGGCAGGACGGCAGCGCCGAACAGTTGTACCTGGACCTGCTCAAGCGTTGTGTGACCAACACGATCTACCAGGACCCGCCGATCTCACCACCGTGGGTACCGCAGGCCGAGTTCGACCCCGAGGCCCGGGCCGCCGGTCTCGACTGCCCCAGCGAGGCCCACACCATGGTCGGGTTCGCGCGACTGGACAACCTCCGGGAGCTGACCGAAACGGTGCTCCGCGACCAGGTCCCCGGCGACTTCCTGGAGGCCGGGGTGGGTCGCGGTGGCGCGATGATCTTCCTGCGGGGCGTGCTCAAGGCGTACGGGGTCACCGACCGCTCGGTGTGGCTGGCTGACTCGTTCCAGGGATTCCCGCAACCTCCCGCCGAGGCGCGGTACCAGATGAGTGACGTCTATCCGGAGTTGGCCGGCGAGCAGCGCGAGGAGCAGCGGCAGGCGGCGGAGGAGATGAAGGCGCGGTTCCTCAAGGGTGGCTCCGAGGAGGAGGTACGGGAGAACTTCCGCCGCTACGGACTCCTCGACGAGCAGGTGCGGTTACTGCCCGGCTGGCTCGCCGAGACCCTGCCCACCGCGCCGGTGCAACGGCTGGCGGTCCTGCGGGTCGACAACGACCTCTACGCGTCCACGTACGCGACCCTGGAGCACCTGTACCCCCGGGTCTCGCCCGGCGGTTACGTGATCGTGGACGACTACCACTTCCTTGAGGAGTGCCGGCTGGCCGTGCACGACTACCTGAAGGCCGCCGGTGAGCAGACCCCGGACCTGGTCACCATCGACCGGTGCGGGGTGTACTGGCGCAAGGGCTCCTGACCCCGGTCGCCGTACCGCGGCACCCAGGCCACCCGGTCTCCCTGGACCGACCGGGGCCACCGACCGTGGCCCCGGTCGGTCCAGATCACCAGGTCACCAGAAGCTCGGCGGGCAGCCGGTTGAACCGGTTGCTGACGATGGGGACGTCCGCCGCGGCCGGGACCAGCCTCAGGCCCGGGAACCGGGCCATCAGCCGGGCGAGAGCCTCCTGCAGCTCGACGCGGGCCAGCGGTGCACCGAGACAGAAGTGCGCCCCCACGCCGAACGCGAGGTGGTGGCTCGCCGCGCCCCGGGACAGGTCGAACCGCTCCGGGTCGGGCAGACGCAGCTCGTCCCGGCCGGCCGCGTCGGCCGAGATGAACACCGCCGCGCCGGCGGGGACCACGACGTCATCGAGCGCCACCTCGCACGTGGAGTAGAGGAGACCGGCGAACCCGGTGCCGGCCTGGGCGTACCGGAGGATCTCCTCGACGGCGAGGTCGACGGCGACGCCGCCCGAGCGCAGCCGGTCGAGCTCAGTGGGGTGCTGGAACAGGGCCAGTAGCCCGTTGCCGAGCTGCGTCGCCACGGTCTCGTAGCCGGCGACGGTCAGCAGCATCACCGTCGAGACCAGTTCCTCGTCGGACAGGTCACCGGACTGCCCGATCAGCTGGGACAGCGGGTCCTCGCCCAGCTGGCCACGCCTGCGGCGGACCAACTCGACCGCGGCCCCGTGCAGACCGGCCATCGCCGCGCCGAAGGCGGCCATGGACGCTCCACCGGCCCGCATCGCCAGAGCCCACGCCTCGAACGCCGGGCGAAGCTGGTCCGGCACGTCGAAGAGCGCGAAGAGCACCCGCAGCGGCAGCCGGAAGGCGAACCGGTCCATCAGGTCGACCGGATGGGGTGCCGCCTCGCACCCGTCGAGCAGCTCCTCGACGAGCTCGCCGACCCGGATCCGCATGGCCTCGGCCTGCCGGACGTTGAACGCCTGGTTGGTGCGGCTACGCCAGCGGGCGTGGGCCGCCTGGTCGGCGATGAACAGTCCGAAGTCGAACGCCGGAGCCGGCGCGGAGGGGGGCGCCCCGTTGGTGCTCCCGCCCGTCGGACGACCGCCGGCTGGGGCGACCGCCCGAGCCCGCACCGGACGCCGACTGAATCGCTCGTCGCTCAGCACCATCCGGACGTGCCGATAGCTGGTGACCAGGTACGCGGGTGCGCCGCTGGCGAGCTGGACCCGGGCGACCGGTTCAGTACGGCGCAGGCGCGCCATCTCCGGAGGAAGCCGGAAGGGGCACTCCGGGGGAAACGGGTATACCGGTGCCGCGCCAACCGCCCGCGCGGGGGCGGCGGTGGATCCGGCCGACGCTGCGTCCGGGCCGTCAACGGGGCTTACGCTCTCGGCGGCGACCTCGTGACCGGGATGGTTCGGCGATGTCATGCACGGTCCCCTGTCTACGTGGTGAACGACGGTGGGTCATGTCGCCGGCCACCGGCTCGGCGCCTAGCGGTATTCGACGACGAAGAGGCTACGGATTCCTGCGTGAAGAATTCGCGGCCCGGCTCGGAAAATATCCCAAACGACCAGAAGCAGACAAGAGAAGTTGACGTAGCTGAATTCCAGTGATAGGCGGTCACGATATGCGCCGGCACGGCGTTCCACCTGCGGACTTGTCAACGATCTCGCTGACGCTGAGCCCCTGGTGTGGTAACAGGTCGATACGGATAATGCCGTTCTTTAGCCATCCTTGTCCGTCTCTTGAGCGACCACACTCGCCTCCAATCCGGCAGTGACCGGGCCGTCGTCCCGTCAACGACCACCCGCCCGGCGCGGCGCGTCCCGAAACCATTTCGGACTCGATCGTCTCCCGATAGACTCGCCGGCAGATTACCGGCCTCATATTGGAGGAAGTCGTGCAGGACAACGGCCTTTACTGCTCCATAATCATGTGGGACCTGTCCCACTCCGAGCAGACGGTGGCCTCGCTGCGGGCTTACCTGCGCGACTACGCCGTCGACGCCTATTCACAAGTGCCCGGGCTGCGGCAGAAGGTCTGGATCTCGTCGACCGGACCGGACGGCGAGACCTGGGGGGCGGTATACCTGTGGGACAACAAGGAAGCCGCCTACGGCGCTCCGCCGGTCGCCTCCCGGGTGGGTGAGCTGATCGGCTATCTCCCCACCAGCCGACAGTATTTCGGGGTGGAGGCCGCTGCCGAGGGGCTCAGCGACGTCGGCAAGCTCGTGGCCGGCGTGGGGATGGCCTACGAGGCGCCCGAGGCGGAGCCCTTCGTCCGCCCCGTGGAGCACAACCGGGGTGCCGCTTCGATCATCCCCGTCCACGCCCGGCGCGGCTGAGGCACCGAGCCCACGGCACGCGACCGACCCGCGGCGAGCCGCGGGTCGGTCGCGTCAGGAGAGGTCGTCGAGGATCGACAGGGCATCGGTGCCGCTCAACGATTCGCAGGCTCGACCGATGACGTGGCAGAGGAAGTACCGCTCGGCCAGCGTCAGACCGGCGGTGTGCAGGCCGAGGTAGAGCAGGCTGGTGCAGAGGCGTACGGCGAGGAACGCCGGATCACCCTGGATGTACGTCTGCAGCGTCGTCGACGCGCCCGCCTTGCGATGGAACCGGCTGTGGGCCAGGTCGTTGCCGTGCCGGGTCGGGTCCGGCGGCGCCGAGACCGTCAACTCCGCCGCCCGGAACGCGGACATGAACTCCGCCTTCGCCGCACAGGCTGTCGCGTACCAGAGCCCGGCGGGGCCGTCTCGCAGCGAACCGGTCTCGGCCGCCTCGAAGACTGCGGCGACCGTCCGGTCGATACCGGCCCGAGCGCCGTGGTATCGGCCGTCCATCGCCGCGCGTGCGGCCGCCGGGTCCCGGCAGGTCGCGAAGAACGCCTCGGCGTGGGACCGGAAGCTCAAGAAACCCAGCGGCACGCCGTTGAGGGTGAGATTCTCGGCACCTGGAGCGGCCGATGGACCCTGCGCCTTGAGCTGCGCCGCCATCACGGGCAGAGCGGCCTGCAGCATCGACCGGCGCTGGCCCCGGCCCTCCTGAGCCAGCTGCACCAGCGCCGGGCCGACCCGGTGCAGGAAGGTGCGGGTGAGCGCGGGCAGGGCGGCACCACCGAAGACCGGCCCGGCGAGCGGGACCAGTCGGGCGGGCCGCACCACGGCGGTGTCGAGGGACGCCACCGGGGAGTCGGGCGGGCCGGTGGGCCCGCCCGGGAGCCGGGAATCGACCGTGACGGCCCCGGCGACCGCCGGCTCGGGCGACGCCGGCAGCACCGTCCGGTAGGCGTCCGCCAGCTCCGAACCGCTCGCCGCCAGCGCCTGCACGTAGATCGCCGGCACCCCCCGAGCGGTGACGTCGCGGACCAGCAGCGCGCCACCGATCCCGGAACCGGTGCTCGCGCACGTGTCCAGCAACGGCCCGGCCACGTCGGCGACGAAGGCGCACCACCGATCGGCGGGTACGACGATCTCCAGCTCCCACCAGTGGCGAGTGGTATCAGTCATTCAAGCTCCGGCTGGGACATCGCCATCTCGAACGCCAACTCGATGAGGGTCACCCCGACGTTGCGCACCGGCAGTCGGATGCCCCGCTCGTCGGAGACGAGCCCTCGTCCCCGCAGAAACTCGGCCAGCGGCGCGATGGTCGGACGGGTGAGCACCTCGTCGAGATCGGTGCCGGTGGCGATGCGCCACTCGTCGCGCAGGACTCCGTCGAACATCGCGAGACCGGCCTGGAGGAACGAGACCAGCACCCGGTCCTGGCTGGCGGGTACGGCGATGTCGAAGCTGGTGGGCGCCTGGACGTAGCTGTGCAGCAGACCCTTGCGGTGGGACTGGAACTGCTGGTTCACCAGCGAGATCGCCCCGGAGCCGAAGCCGACGGTGTCGGCGCGCAACTGGAAGTACATGGCGGCGAACGGCGAGACCTTGCCGAAGTAGCCGGAGGCGTACTCGCTCATTCCGGCCGCGTTGATCAGCCGGCGCGCTTCGGTGAACAGGTGTTTCTGGGTGCGTACGTAGCCGCGCTTCTCGTCGGGATCCATCTTGCGGCGCATGAACGTGCCGGGCGTGGGCCGGAACGAGTAGAGCGACAGGTGGTTGATCGGCAGCTCCAACGCACTGTCCACCGTGTGCCGTAGCTCGTCCAGGCTCTGGTCCGGGAAGCCGGACATGATGTCGATCGACACGTCCTCGAACCCCACGGCGCGGGCCGCGTGGGTGAGCCGGCTGGCCTGGGTGGCGCTGTGCCGACGACCGAGCCGCTTGAGCCGCTCGTCGTCGAAGGACTGGACGCCGCTGGAGACCCGGTTGAAGCCGAGGTCACGGAAGAAGGCGAGCTTCTCCTCGTCCACGGTGTCCGGGCTGCACTCGATGGTGGCCTCGGCGACGGTGCTCAGGTCGAACGAGTTCCGCAGGGCGGCCATGACCTGTGTGGCCTCGTCGTTGTCGAGGCTGCTCGCCGTGCCGCCGCCCCAGTAGACGACGTACGGCAGGGTGTCGAGACCGGCCAGCTCGGCGCCGCGGTGCTCGATCTCCTGGCACAACGCCCGGATGTAGTTCATTCGGACCGAATCGCCGGGCTTGCGCAACAGGTCCCTGTTGGGAATCGCCTGGACCCAGTCGCAGAAGGTGCAGCGGGAGTGACAGAAAGGCACATGCACGTACAGCATGAGGACGCGTTGTTCCGCGCTGCTGCTCGGCAGGTGGAGCTCGGTGTCGGCGATGGGTGCGGTAGTCATGAGCCGTTCCTTTCGGGCGCCGCCGCGTTGCTGCACATCCGGAACGTGCCCCGCGGCGGCGGGGGCCCTTGGCCGCGGGGCACGTTCCGGCGTGATGGGCTATCTCGATGTCGGGCTATCGGCGGTCGCCGAGCGGACCCGCGGGATCGAGCGCCAGCGTCGTCAGGAGGAGCAGCTGCAGCTGCACTCGCACGTGGTGCAGGACGCCGACATGACCTTCGCGACGACGTCGCTGTCCTCGAGCCGGCTCTCGTCCAGGAACTCCGAGATCTCCAGGTCGTCGATGTCGAGCGTAAGCAGCTCGTTCTCCATATCGCCACCTCTTTCTGATTCGGTACCTCGTGGCCCCCGACACCAAAGAAGTTATGGAGCACCCAGTGGTGTTGTCAAGGCTATCCGAGCAATCCTCGATGGAATAAATGCTCGCTATAAAACCCCTACAGGCGAGCTATTCTCTGATCATAGAAAGGAAATTGCCGCACTGCAGGGACGGCACGGATAAGGCACATTCTTCCAGCTCGGCGGGGGCGACCGCAGAGTCGCCTGCGGCTTCTAGCATCGCAATTTTCAGCTGTCAAGGGCACCTGTCGGCATTGATCGAAGTGCGATAGCGTCGCTGCAGGCACGACGGGGGTGCGACCGTGATCGCACTCCTGACAGCAAGTGTTAACGGCGATTCAATCGCCCAACTGCTGGAAGGGAATGTCGTGGGGGAAGAGGCCATCACCGCTTCGACAGATTTCGTCAAGCCGGACTTCGCAACCGTTCAGAAGGAGGCCGAAACGGTCGACACGAGGGCGGTCCTGACGCTGCCCGTCGACCAGGAGCCGACCGCCAGTCGGCCCGCAGTCGCGCTCGCGCTGTGGCAGGACAGGACCGTCTCGACGGCGGAGCTGATCGCCGCGGCCGAGGCGCGCTGCGCGGTCCGGCAGCCCCGCCTGCACACGTTCGTGCCGCTCTACACCACCAACCACTGCGACTCCGAGTGCAAGATGTGCTCGATGCGCAAGGGCAACAGCCGCATGGAACGCAAGTTCTCCGGCCGGAACGAGCTCCTTGAGCAGCTCAACATCCTCTTCACTCACGAAGGCGTCCGGGGCGTCGGCTTCCTGACGGGCGAGTACCAGGACAAGTACACGAGGTTGAGCACGGCTTTCCGCATCGGCTGGGCCATGCGCGCCGCCTTGGACATGGGCTTCGAACGGATCTACTTCAACATCGGCAGCATGGAGCCGGACGAGATCGACGTCCTCGCCGAATGGATCCAGCCCACCGACCCGGTGACCATGTGCGTGTTCCAGGAGTCCTACGACCGGGAGACCTACCGGCGCTTCATGGGTAAGACGCCGCTGGACGTGCCCAAGGCCAACTTCGACCGCCGCGTCGTCTCCTTCGACCGTTGGCTCGACGCCGGATTCCGGTATGTCAACCCGGGCGTCCTCGTGGGCCTGCACGACGACGTCTCCGCAGAACTCGTCGACCTGGTCGCCCACGGCACTCACCTGCGCGACCGCGGGGCGATCGTGGACCTGTCGCTGCCCCGGATGCGCCCGGCCAACGCCTCCCGTGACACCACCCGCATCAACGACGACGACTACCTGCGGATGATGGCGGCGATCGCGTTCGCCTGCCCCGAGCAGCGGCTCGTACTCACCACCCGCGAACCGCAGGAGTTCCAGGACCGGGCGGTCGGCCTAGCCGGCGTGTTCAGCCCCGGCAGCCCGGACGTGGCCCCCTACCGGTCGGACCGGCAGGCGCAGAACGACGAGAACACCTCCCAGTTCCTCGTTGCCGACCTGCGCCGGCCCCGTCACATCCTGAGCCGGCTGGAAGCCAGCGGACTACAGGTCGACCACTTCGTCGACCCCGCCGGCGTGGCGACCGTCGCGATCGGTTGAGCAGGCAGGACGACCAGCAGCCCGTGTACCTGTTGCACGGGCTGCTGGGTACCGCGTACGGACACTTCAGCGGCCAGATCCGCACCTGGAACGGCCGATACCAGGTCATCCCCATCGACCTGCCCGGGCACGGCCGCTGCCGCCTCGACGCGGGGCCCGACTACCTCGACACCGCGCTGCGCTACGTGGTCGCGCTCGTTGAACGCTTCGGGCCCGGACGGCTCGTCGCCGCCTCCTACCTGGGTGGTCCGCTCGCCACCCGCACCGCCGCCGCCCGACCCGACCTGGTGCGATCGCTGGTCCTCACCGGCTTCGCGCCGGGACTGGACCGGGACGTCTTCCTCACCCTGCTGGCCGGCTTCGGCACGCTCGTCGACGCGGACGCCGCCCTGATGGCGGAGTACGACCGGCTGCACGGCGCGCGATGGCGCGCCACCCTGGCCGCCTTCACCCAGCACGTCGAGCGTGCGTTCGAGACGACGGCGCTGGTGCGACCGCAGGACCTGGCCGCGCTCGACGTCGACACGCTGCTGGTCAACGGCACGCTCAAGTCGGTCGAGCGGGCCGCCGCAACCGACGCGCGCCGGTACGGCCCCCGTGTGTGGGGACACGTCCTCGACGGCGCGGGGCACATCGCCAGCCACGACGCTCCGGAACAGTTCAACGAGGCCGTCGAGGCCTTCTGGCGAAAGGAGACAGCACGGTGAGCAGTGACCTGCGGGCGCAGCTTTCCCACCTGGTCCAGGAGGAAGACCCGCACCGCACGCTCGACTCGCTGGAGGCGGTGGTCGTGCGGGCGTACCTCACCAACCAGGGCTACGGCGCGCCCGCCGAGGACGGGCCCCGGACGATCGAGGGGTGGGTGGCATGGGTCGGCCAGCATTCCAGCGCTTCCTGACCACACCGGCGACCACTACCGGAGCTCGCTGGGGCGGGCAGTACGCCACCTGGGCCGAGCTGTCCGCCTCCCGCTGTGACCAGGTGCGCCCCGGCGGCGCGTACGTGGTCGACCCGACCTGCGGGCTGGCCTCCCTCGCCGCGCTGTTCGCGGTGGCCAGCGTGCCGGACACCACGTTGCTGTGGGCCACCGTCGACGCCGTCGCTGGTGGCCGCCGCGAACTCATGCCGGGTCTGCACGAGATCGACCCGCCCCTCGTCGGCACCACCGACCGGCCGCTGTGGGGGGTGGCCACCTCCGGCAGCACCGGTTTGGCGAAGCTCGCCATCGGCCACGCGGACTCCTGGGAACTGGTCGCCCTGCACTACGAACAGGCGATGCTGCAACCGGCGTTCTCCGGGCGCACCCCGACGACACTCGCCACCTGTCTGCCGCTGCAGTTCTCGGCCGCGTTCTTCATGACCGTGCTGCCCAGCCTCTTCCTCCAACGGGATCTGGTGGTCTTCCCGCCACACGACTGGTCGGCGGTGTCGCAGGCGCGCGGAGACACGTTCGTGCTCAGCGTCCCGGCAGTCGCCGCCGCCGCCTGCGTCGGCACCCCGACGCCGCTGGAGATGGGGCACGTCGCCCTGTTCCTCGGCGGCGGGCACGTCACCAAGACGCGGGTCGACCTGATCCGGGACCGGTTCCGAGGTGTGTCACCGGCCAACCTGTATGGCACCGCCGAGACCGGGGCCATCGCCGTGGACCCCGACCCGGGCCACAACCAGCACGTCGGAGCGCCGATCCCGGGCAAGGCCGTGTGGATCCAGAACCCGGACGCCCGGGGTATCGGCCGGGTCGCGGTCTCGGGGGTGGACTGCTGTCACCACCTGTGGCGCCCCGGCGAGCCGCCCCTCCCGACGGGTGACCACGTCGCCAGCACCGACTACGGGCGATTCGACGCGGCCGGGAACCTGTGCCTGGAGGGCCGGGTGGACGGCGGCGAGAAGCTGCGCGGCGTCCTCGTCTACCCCCGGGCGATCGAACGGCACCTGCTGCTCCTGCCCGGCGTGGCGGACGCGCGGGTCCTCATCGAGCGCACCGACTCCGGGTTGGAGCGCCTCGTCGCCCGGATCGTCGGCGAGGTCGACCCGGCCGCCGTCCGCGAGCACTGCCAGGACCTGGCGGAGAACGAACGGCCCGGGGTCGTCGACGTCGTCTCCGAGCTGGCTGCCGGTGCCGTCTACAACGCCAACGGAAAGCTGCGATGACCATGCCCGACACCAGACGGTTCACGGTCCGGCCGGACGCGTTCTACGTCCGGCGTGCCGACGGCGTACGGCTCAGCAACAACGCCGGTTCGTTCACGATCCGGGGCGCCGGCGCGTACCAACTGGTCGCCGCCGTCTTCGGCAACCTGGACGGCGAGCGCACCCTTGACGACCTGGTGTCGGGGCTGTCCGAGACGGCCCGGCGCTCGGTACTGGAGCTCATCGCCACGCTGGCCCGCAACGGTCTGGTCGCCGAGGCACGGCACCCGGCTGAGCCGGTGCCGGACTGGCTGCGGCAGCTCTACCCGGCCCAGCTCGACTTCCTCGATCTGCACGCCGACCGACCCGTCACGCGGTTCCACCGGGCCCGGTCGGCGCCCCTGCTGGTCGCCGGCGGTGGTGTCGCGCTGACCGCGTTGCTCGGCGCGCTGACCGACTTCGGACTGGCCCGCCTCCACGTCTTGACCACAAAGGCAGCCGACGAGCAGGTGACCGCGGTACTCGCCGCAGCCGTCCGACGAGACAGCCAGCTGCGTTACGAGGTCCACCACGTCGACGAGATCCACCCGACGGATCTGGTCGACCGGGCGGGCCAACTGGACGCCCCGATGGTGCTGATCGCCGACGAGGCACTCGGCGACGACCCGGACGCGGTGGCCCGCGTCGGCGCGGCCCAGCGCCGGCTCCGCGACTCCGGTCGCGGACTGGGGGTCCTCGGCCGGTGCGGCGACTTCACCGTGGCCCTGCCGGGCGGGCCCGACAGCTGCTGGGGTTGCGTCCACCGATGGCTGGCGGCCCACGCCGTCGCGGTCACCGGCCAGCCGCTGCCGCTGGCGGCGGCTCCGGCCGCAGTCGCCGCCCTGCACCTGGCCCAACACGCCTTCACCACCCTGGCCGGTGTGCCGCGCGCCGGCTTCGAGCGCCTCGCCACCGTGGAACCGATCGCTCCGATCGTGCGCACCCACAAGCCACGCCGCCACCCGAGCTGCCCACTGCACGAGTCGAGCTCGCCGCCGACTCCGCGCGGATCCTCACCGGCCACGCCGAGCCACGAGGACGACCTGGTCCGTCCGGACATCCCCGCGGCCGAGGACAGCGCGGCCCTGGTCGCTGTCGCGGACCGCATCGTCACCGTGACCTCGGGCTGGACCGACCACCTCGTCGGGCCGATCCACCACCTGGCTGAGGGCGACGCCGACCAGCTTCCGCTGGCGGTGAGCATCTGCCGGGTCGCCGAGCCCGACAGCACCGCCGCCGCACAGCTGACCACCAGAATCGCCTGCCGCTCGGTGTCGCCGCGTGAGGCCCGCAACCAGGTGGTCCTGGTGACGCTGGAGCACCTGGCCCGGCAGCTGGCCGTCGCTGCCGGGGTGCTCCCACCCGGCTGGTTCGTCGGCGCCGGCTGGTCCCGCGCGGAGGCCGGCTACCGGGCCCGCCTGGCGGCCTCCGCCGCCGTAGCGTCCGACGCCGCGGCGCCCGCCGGTGCGGAGACCGATTCCGCTACGGACGCGGTGACGAGTCCGATCGGCATGTTCCTCGTCGACGAGCTCGCCGCCGGCGGTCGAGAGTGGCGACTCGACAGTGTGCAGACGATGCCCACCGGGTTCGTCCGCGTCCTGCTGAGCACCGGCGGCGGCACCGTCGCCGGCTTCGGCGTGGACACCGCGCACGCCCGCGACAACGCCCTGCTCCGCGCCGTCGCGGACGGTCTGGCCGACGAGGCCGGAAAGACCGCCGACCGGTACGTGCTCGGGCACCTGGCGCCGCCGGTTCGGACCTGGTCCGACGCCCTCGCCCGGCTCGGCGGGCAGGCCCGACGGGACCCCGGCCGGGACCTCGGCCACCTGCTCGGCTTCCTCGACGGCGAGGCCTACGTGGTCGCCACGCCGGGGGAGCTTCCGTGACCGCGGCGCTCACGTCGGCGGTGGACGTGATCGGAGTGGGTTTCCTGGCGAGGCAGCTCGCCGCGCGGCTGGTACGGCCCGCCGGGAGCGACCCCGGAGGCGTCTGCGTCCTGGTCGCCGAGCTCACCGAGGTGGACGCCTACCACGACACCATGGTGGAGTGCGTCGGGCTCGGGCGTTCGCTGCTCTTCGTCGGCACGTGGCGGGGCCTGGTGTACATCGGCCCGGTGTGGGCGCCCGGCCGGGCCGGGTGCGTCCGCTGCCTGGTAACCCGGGTCGCGAACACACCGTTCGGTCCCGATCTCGACGGCGATGCGGCACCGGACTCCTCGCCCCGCGACGTCGACGTATGGACTCTGCGCCCGGCCGCGCTGGCCATGGTGCAGCGGTACACGCAGGCATCCCTCGCCGGGGCCCTGGTGCCGCCCGGCTCGGTCCTGGTCGTGGACGCGGAAGCCGGTACGGCTGAGCCGCAGGTCCTGCTGCCGGACTCCACCTGCGTCGGCTGCGGCCGGCCGGGCGCCGATACCGTGCCGACGTTCACTCCCGTGGACGTCGCCCTGCAGAAGCTGGCCCCGGCGACGCTGCGCACCGCACAGTTGGACGCCAGGACCGTCACCGCCGACTACCTGTTCCCCGGGTTGGGCCTGTTCAAGGAGCTCAAGCAGGACCTGCAGAACCCCTACGGCGCCTGCTCGGTGGAGCTCTCCACCCGGTGGGGCCGACGGGAGCCGGCCATCGGTCGGGCGCGCAGCTACGCCGACAGCCGCACCATCGCGGTCCTGGAGGGCCTGGAACGCTACGCCGGCATGCACCGGGGCGGTCGGCGGGCACCGGTCCGGGCCGCGTACGCCGATATCGCCGACCATGCCCTGTACCCGCCCCGGCTGGGTACGCACCCGACCAGCTCGTACGCCATGGACGGCTTCCGTTACCGGGCCTTCGACCCCGAGACCGTCGTCGACTGGGTGTGGGGGTACTCGTTCCGCGACGGTGAGCGGGTGCTGATCCCCGAGCGGGCCGCGTTCTGGGGCCCTCGGCACGACGGCGAGGTGTCGTTCTGCTACGACACCTCGAACGGATGCGCCCTCGGCAACTCGGTGGAAGAGGCGATCCTGCACGGCCTGCGCGAGGTGGCCGAGCGGGACTCGTTTCTGCTCACCTGGTATCGCCGCCTGGCCCTGCCGGAGGTGGAGCTGCCCGACGACGGCGAGCTCGGCACCCTGCTACGGAAGGCACGCCTGTTCACCGGATTCGACTTCCGGTGCTTCCAGTCCACCATGGAGTACCACCTGCCGACGTTCTGGCTCGTCGCGGAGAGCGGGGGCGGGCGGGGGCGGGCGGTCGACGCTCCGGCGGTCTTCGCCGGGTCCGGCGCGCACCCCGACCCGGGGCAGGCGGTCCTCGGCGGACTGCACGAGCTGATCGGCAGCATCCTGGCCACCCGGCACAGCTATCCGAGCCGTCGAGCCGACGGGCTGCGGATGCTCGCCGATCCGACCCTCATCCGGCGGATGGAGGATCACTCACTGGTCGGCGCCCTACCCGAGGCCTGGGACCGCTACTCCTTCCTCCTCGACGGGCGGCGTCCGACCGTCCCGCTGGCCGAGATCCCGGGGACGGTCGTCGAGCACGACCTGGACATCCGCGCCGATCTGCGCCGGGCGGTCGGCGATCTGCTCGCCGCCGGCCTCGACGTACTGGTCGTGGACCAGAGCATGCCGGAGCTGACCCGCAACGGGCTGCACTGCGTCCGGGTCATCGTGCCCGGCCTGGTGCCGATGACGTTCGGGCATGTCAACCGGCGTACCGAGGGGCTGCCGCGACTCACGGACGGAACCGGGGTCCCGTACGGCAGCCAACTGCTCCCCGGCGAGGAGGTGGGCAGTGTCCCGCACCCCTTCCCCTGATCGGGTCACCGAGCACCTGCGACTGCTCCGCGAGGATCCGCAGTCGGCGAACCCGCCCGGCTGGCGGGCTGATTTCAGCGACGGCCCCTGGCCGGTGAAGGTGCACCGGGGCGGTGAGCGGGCACCGGCGACCGGTGCGCTGGCCCGGGTGCTGCGGGGCACGGTGGCGGTGACCGCGGTCCGCGGGCCGACCGCGACGCTGCGGCGGGCCGTTCCGTCGGGGGGCGCGATGCATCCCACCGAGGCGTACGTCGTGCTCACCGGAAGCGATCGGCTCTGCCACGTCGACCCGTACCGGTTGGAGTTGCTGGCGCTGCCCGGTGACAGCCCGACCCGGCGCTTGCGGGAGGGCCTGTGTCTGGCCGCGGATGCGCCGCTCCCGGCCGTCGTGCTCCTGCTGACCAGCCGGTTCTGGAAGAACTTCTACAAGTACGGCGACTTCTCCTACCGCCTGGGGGCGGTCGATGCCGGAGTCGTGCTCGGGCGGCTGCTGCGCCTGGCCGGGAGCGAGTTCGGCGACACGTGGGTGCGGACCGACTTCGCCGACGACGCGTTGAACGACTGCCTGGGCGTGGACGGCCGCGACGAGAGCGTGTACGCCGTCGTCGGCTGCGGCCCGGACGTGGCGACCGGCGGTGCGGACGTGACCGGCCGACCCGCCTCGCCGCCCGTCGCGGCGCCCCGCCTGGTGGAGCGGTCACGCCGGGTCAAGCGATCGCCGGTCTTCGACATGGTGCACGCGTCGGCCCGCTCGGCCCCGTCAGCTCGGGCGGTGGCCGCCGGGGCACCCCCCGCCGCACCGGTCGCGGCGTCCGGTGCCGTCCGGGCGGGGACGGTGGAGTTGCCTTCGCCCCTCGCGGTCGATCTCACCGACGAGGACGTGATCGTCCGCCGGCGGTCCGGGGGTCGACAGTTCACGGGCCGGCCGGCGAGCCCGGCACAGCTGGCCACCGTGCTGCGGCAGGCGACCACAGCGATCACCACCCTGCGTCGCCGCGGTGGCCCGACGCTGCCGGAGATCACCTTCTGCACGGCCGTGCACCGGGTGCCGGGCGTCCCGGCGGGCTGGTACGCCTACCACGACGGCCGGCTCATCCCGGTCGGTCGCGGCCCGGACCCCGACCTCGGCCCGTACCTACAGGGCGCGCTCTTCGGCAGTTCGGTCAACGCCGAGCTGGCCGCCTTCACCGTGCACGCCGTCGCCTCGCCCCGGCAGGCGGGTCGGTCGGCCCGCGACTACCGCACGCAGCAACTGGCCGTGGGCGTGGCGATGGAGGCGGTGGTCCTGGCGGCGACGGCGGTCGGGCTGGGCAACCACCCGTTCCTCGGTTTCGACGCGCCGG
This sequence comes from Micromonospora sp. CA-111912, assembly GCF_050948415.1. Taxonomy (NCBI): domain Bacteria; kingdom Bacillati; phylum Actinomycetota; class Actinomycetes; order Micromonosporales; family Micromonosporaceae; genus Micromonospora; species Micromonospora sp. CA-111912. The sequence continues at coordinate 1,087,746 of NZ_CP192007.1, read as the reverse complement.
CCGTCGACGCCGCGTACGGCCTGGACGGCCAGGGCTCCGGCGCGCAAGCGCAGATCTGTGTCGGTGTCGTGCGCGCCGGCTCCGAGTGGGAGGTGACGGTGAGGCCCCGATGACCGGAGAATTCAGTCCGTACGCGCTCTTCCGGCGCGGCACGATCGGCCTGGCCGCCCTGGACGACCTGGTCCCCCGGCGGTTCTGGGCGTTGCTGGACGAGGTCGACGCCTCGGCTCGGCGACGGCAGCCCCTGGCGGAGAAGCTGGGTGACGCGCTGCACGCCCTGGTGCCGCAGGCGTCGCCCGAGGACCGTCGCGACCTGTTGGCGCTCCGCCGCGTCGTGCACAACGACCGGGTGGCCCGATCGCCGGACCGGCGGGACCTGCTGCCCGAGCCGGTGCGGCACCTGCTGGACGAGTGGTGCCGGGAACGCGATGCGGCCGACGCCCTGGCCGCGCGGGTCCGGGAGGTGCTGTCCGCGGAGTTGACCGCCGGGCGTCGGACGCTGGCGGCCGTGGCCCAGGGTGAGGAGTTCCAGCGTGGGGTGCAGCTCTCCGGCGAGGACGTCTACCGCGAGGTGATGGCGTACGCGGCGGACCCGTTCGACCAGGGCCGCAAACCGAGCCGGGCCCGGCGGGCCGAGAGCACGATCACGAGCTTCGCCTACCGGGTGGCGCTCAAGCCCTCCCCGTTCGGCGCCTTCACCGAGATCGGTGCCGGGCCGTGGGAGTGGCGGGGGACGCCGGGAACCCGTCGCACCCAGGTCCGGCTCAGCGTCGGCCTGCTCATGTGGATGGTGCACCAGCTCCACCGCATCGACGGCGCCGACGACCTGCTGCGGATCCGACTGAACAACTCGCTCGCGGTGCGGGACGGTCGCGCGGTCTTCGTCCGCCGCCCCATCGAGGGCGCCGACGACGGGTTCGATCCGGACCGGGTCGTCGTCGCGCGCCACACCGACCTGGTCCGCATCCTGACGACCGCGCTGGGCGAGGGCGACCTGACGGTACGACAGCTCCGCGAGCGGCTCGTGGCGGCGGGGTTGGCGCCCACCGCGGTCAGGGAGACCATCGACAAGCTGGTCAAGGTCGGCCTGTGCCACCGGGGTATCGGCCTACCGGACCAGACCACCGACCTGGCCAGGCAGACCGCGGCGCTGCTGCGGAATGTCGACACCCCGGCGGCGGCGAGCTGCGCGGAGATCTTCGAACGGCTCAGCGTCATCGAACGCTCCTACGGGGTCGCCAGCGCCCGACGGCGCACCGGTCTGCTCGCCGAGTTGCGGAAGCTGGTGCACCAGTTCGCCGAGGTGTGCGGCGGGCCGCCCCCGGCGCGGGAGGCGATGCGCGCGGCCATGTACGAGGACGTCGGCACCAACGCCCGGCCGAGCTCGTGGCGGCCGGAGCTGCTGACCGCGAACCGCGAGTCCTTCGACCTGTTGCAGCGGCTGGTACCGGTACTCGACGACGCCACCATCGAGAAGCTGGGGCTGTACCGCTTCTTCACCCGACGCTTCGGCGCGACCGCCGAGGTGCCGCTCGTGGAGCTGTACCGGCAGTTCTCCGAGCTGCCGCCGGCGGAGGCGAGCGCGGTGATGTGTGGCGTGGACGATCCGGCCAGCGAGGGCGTCCGGGCGATGCGTGGCGAGTTCTTCGACCTGCTACGGGCGCGTCTGGGTGCCGCCCCGGAGGCGGAGCAGCTCACGCTGGACCCCGGCGACCTACGTGCCGTCACCGACCGGCTCCCCGCGTCGGTGCAGCCGTGGCGGTCGGCGGCGTACCGGGTGCAGTTCGACCAGGCGGGCAGCAGAGCGGTGATCAACGGCATGACCACCGGACACGGGGTGTTCTTCTCCCGGTTCTGCGATCTGCTGGAGCCGGAGGACGGTGACGGCTGGGACCTCGCCACGGCACTGCGTCGGCACGTCGCCCGCACCGGTCCCCGGCAGACCGACCTCACGCTGGTGCTGGGGCTGAATTTCAACCTGCATCCCCGGCTGAGCCCGCTGGAGCTGGTGTACCCGGGCTCGGTGGCCGCGCCCGGCGGCCGGGCGGCGATGACGCTCGCCGACCTCACGGTGCGGGCCGATCCGGAGCGGCACCGGCTCGTGCTGGTCTCCGGCCGCGACGGCGAGCCCATCGACCTGGTGCCGCTGAACTTCCTCTATCCCGCGGCGGCGCCCATGTTGTACCGGTTCCTGTGCGTGTTCGCGCCCACCCGCACCTATCGGGGTGGGCTGTGGGACCAGCTGGACCGCGCCGACGGCCCGCGAACCGGCCCCCGTCCCCGGCTGGTCCTCGGCGACCTGGTGCTGGATCGGCGGTCCTGGCGCTTCGGCGTCGACCAGCTCCCCGGGTTGGCCGAGCTGGAGCGCTACGAGGTCAACGGGTTGGCCGCGTTCGACAGCTGGCGTCGCTCCGTCGGCCTCCCACGGGAGCTGTTCTTCCGGATGATGGCGCCGCCGGTGGTGCCCACCGGCAAGCGGGACCTGCTGGCCGAGACCCGCCAGTGGGCGCTGGAGGCGCGCAGCGCCCGGCTGCACAAACCGCACTACCTGGACGTACGCAACCCCTTCCTGTGTCACGTCTTCGCCAAGCAGGCGCGGGCGATGACGGGTGGATCGGTGCTGCTCCACGAGTGCCTGCCGATACCCGAGCGCCAGAACGAGCCCGCTGCGGCCGAGGAGTTCTTCGTGGAGTTCAACCGGGCGGTGACCGATGTCGGATGACGTCTGGCGCAGTCTGCACGTGCACCGTTTCGGCCGTCAGGACGCGTTCCTCGTCGATGTGCTGGCACCTGTGCTGGCCCGGCTACGCGCCGAGGGCGCGGTGCGGCGCTCGTTCTTCCTGCGCTACTGGGAGGGTGGACACCACATCCGGGTGCGGGTGCGCACCGACCCGGCCGCCGCGGACGTCGTCGTGGCGCAGCTGACCGAGGCGGTGACCCGGTACCTGCGCGAGAACCCGGACGACGTCGAGTTCGACCAGGACGAGTTCATGCGGGAAGCGCAGCCCACGATGGCCGCTCTGGAGGCCGTGCCACCCGGGCGGATGTACCCACCGGACACCGTCCGGGTGGCGACCTACACCCCCGAGTACGACAAGTACGGCGGCCCGGGCGGGGTGGCCATCGCCGAGGATTTCTTCGACCGCAGCTCCAGGCTCGTGCTGGCGGCCCTGCCACGGCTGGCCGCACAGCCGGATCGCCGGCTCGGGCTGGGCTTCACGATGATGCTGCGCGGGCTCTGCGCGGCCGGGCTCTCCCCGGCCGAGGTGGCGGTCTTCTTCCGCGACTACTGCCTGCTGTGGTCGCCGTGGGTGTTCGACGAGTTCCTGGAGACCTGGCCGACGCTGCTGGCGGACTGCGACGGCCCGGTGACCGGGCAGGCCCGGCGGACGCTCGCCGCGCTCCCACTGGCCGACGGCTACAGCACCGCGGTACGGGCGGCCGTCGCCGCAGAGCACGCCGATCCGACGGTGCTGCCCGCGGTGGCGTTGGCCGGGGCGGACGCGGACGACACGCGTCGCCGGCGGGTGCTGCTGGTCGGCTATCTGCACACCCACAACAACCGGCTCGGGCTGACCCCCGAGCGGGAGGCGTTCCTGGGCTTCCTCGGCCACCACGTGCTCAGCGGGTGCGCCGACGTGGCCCCGGACCCCGACCTGATCGACCGCGTCCGCGCCTACCGGGCGCACCGTCTCGGCACCCTGACCACGACCGCACCGTAACCGGAGGACACAAATGGATGTGACCGCTCGAACCTATCCTTTCACCCGCAACCGGCCGTTCGAGGAGCCGCCGGAGTGGTCCTGGCTGCGCGAGCACGCCCCCGTCTCCACGGTCAAGCTGGCCAGCGGCGACCCGGCCTGGGTGGTCACCCGCTACGAGGACGTCCGCGCCGCGATGACGGAACAGAGCTTCAGCCGCACCATCAACCGGGACGGCGCCGCGCGGGTCTCCACCGGATACCAGGCGGACAAGTCGAGCCCCGTCTTCAACTTCGGTGGTTCCATCTCCGAACCGCCCGGCCACACCCGCTGGCGCCGCATCGTCGCCAAGGCGTTCACGCAGCGCCAGGCGGACGTGATGCGGCCACGGATCGCCGCACACACCGAAGACATCCTCGACGAGATCACGGCGAGGGGCGATCGCTTCGACCTGATGGCCGACTTCGCCTACCAGCTGCCGATCCGAGTGATCTGCGACCTGCTCGGTATCGAGATCGAGAGCCGCCCCGAGTTCACCGAGCTGGCCGCCAAGCTCACCCGCCGGGACATGCAGTCGTCGTTCGCCGAGTTCGGCGAGGCGCTCGGCGGCATCGGCCGGTACGCCGCCATGCTGATCGCCCGCAAGCGGCGTGCCCTCGGCGACGACCTGCTCAGCAAGCTGATCGCGTTGAAGGACGAAGACGAGTCGCAGCTCTCCAACGAGGAACTCGTCTCGACCGTGATCCTCCTGCTCATGGCCGGCTACGAGAGCACCGCCGTCCAGCTGGGCAACGCGTTCTTCGCCCTGTTCCTCAACCCGTCGCAACTGACCGTGCTGCGTGAGCGCCCCGAGCTGATCGGCAACGCGGTGGAGGAGCTGATGCGCTGGGGGCAGATGGGCACTGGCTTCGCCGTCGCGAAGTCCGCCACCGCCGACATCGAGCTGGGCGGCGTCATGATTCCCGCCGGCGCGACGGTGTTCATCTCGCTCGGCTCGGGCAACCGGGACACGTCCGTCTTCGGGGTGGACGCCGATGTACTTGACCTGACCCGCCCGTCGGCCACCAGCCAGATCGCGTTCAGCTACGGGCCACACTACTGCCTGGGCGCGGCGCTGGCGCGGGCCGAGATGCAGGAGGCGATCTCCCGTATCCTGGCCCGCTTCCCCGACCTGCGCCCCGACGGCGAGCTGTCCGACGTGGTCCTGGCGAGCAACCTGTTCACGTACTACCCACGCGAGCTGCCGGTCACGACCGCCGAGAGGGCGCGATGACCACGTCGCCGCTCGCCACCGCAGACCTTCCCACCGGGCTGCGGTGGGACGCCGACCGCAGCCGGTTGAAGGTCCGCGACCCGCGCCTGGCGGAAATCGTCCTGCGCGACCCGCACATCATCACCGGGGTCGACCACGGCAAGTCGGACCGGCCGGGTGCCCTGCCGCCGCCCGGTCAGGCGCCCACGATCACCCAGTTCTTCGAGCTCTGGTACACCGTCGGCGAGCATTACCACGTCTTCAACACCGAGCTGCGCCGGGCGTTCACGGCCCGGACGGTGGGCGGCTTCGAAGCGACCTTCCTCGATCAGGCCGAGCGGTGTGTGACGGCCATGCCGCCCCGGGGCGACCTGGCCCGCGACTACCTCTCGCCGTACTTCATGAACAGCACCTTCCTCGTCATCGGAGTGCCCGAGGCGGAGTGGCCCCGGCTGACCAAGGTCGCCCGGTTGGTCATCCACCTGTTCAAGCAGCAGCTGCTGGGGGTCACCGAGTACGGCCCGCGGGAGGCGGCCGCCTTCGCGACGTCGATGCGCTACCTGAAGCAACTGACCGACCAGCTGCTCGCCGGTCCGGGCGAGGAGCCGTTCCTGCTGGCCGCCCGTCAACTGGCGCGGATCGACCCCAGCACCTGGCCGATCGCCGCCCTGATCGGGCAACTGCTCATGGCCGGCATCGAACCGATGATCGTCGGGTCGAGCATCGCCTGCCGGGACATCTGGTCCGCGCCGCACCTGCGCGACGCGATCCTGCGCGAGACCGTCGACGTGACCGACCTGGCCGAGGAGGTGCTGCGCCAGAACCCGCCGTTCGGCAACATCTTCCGCTTCGTCAGCGAACCGTGCGACTGCCTGGGGCTGCCGCTGCCCGCCGGCACGATCGTGGCGATCGACGTGGCCACGGTGAACCTGCAGCGGACCGCCGCCGCCGACCCGGCCCACGGCTGCCCGGTCCGCCCGAGCGAGGTGCTCACCTTCGGCAGGGGCACGCACTACTGCCTGGGTGCGCACAGCGCGCGGATCCAGATCGCGGCGGCGGTACGCCAGCTGGTCCACGGCCGACCCGAGCTGCGGATCGACGTCGCCGGCACACGGATCGACACCCACAACAACCTCAAAGAGGTACGCAGTATCCCGTACCGGATCGGGGACGAGGATGTCGACTGAGCCGGGCGCGGTCACCGCCCTTCCCGGCGAACCGCTGGTGACCGCCGGACGGGGGCCGACCGGCGAGCCGCTCCCGCCGGGTCTGCACTGGCGCCCCGACACCCGCCAGTGGGTGGTGCGCAGCCATGACCTCGCCGACGCCGTCCTGCGCGACCCGCACATCGGCACGGCGCTGGAACCCGATCGGGCCGGGATCCCGCTGCCCGGGGTGGCCGACGTCCCGTCCGTGGCCCAGTTCTTCGAGCTGTGGTACCACCGCGGCGCCAACCACCCGACGTTCAGTCGGGCGCTGCGTCGAGCGTATGCACCATCCTCGGTAGGCGAGTTCGTCGACGCGTTCGCCGACCTGGCCACCGCCCGAGCGGCGGCCCTGCCGCCGGCGGGTGACCTGGTAGCGGAGTTCATCGAGCCGTTCTGCCTGGACGGCACGTTCCGACTGATGGGCTTCCCGCCATCCCGATGGCCGGCGCTGGCCAAGATCTACAAGATCGTCATGTACGTCATCCGCGCCCGCTTCCGCGGCGTGCTCGACCTGCCAGAGCGGTCCACAGCGGCGTTCGCCGCCGCGATGCGCTACCTGCGGCAGGCCGTGGAGGCGTTGACTGCCGCGCCGGCTGCCACCCCGCTGGCGGCCTGCCTGCGGGCGTACGCCGAGGCGGAGGGCCCGGACCCGTGGGCGGACGTGGCGACGGTCGCCCAACTGCTGGCGGCCGGAGTCCCCCAGGTCTCCACCGGAATCGGCGTGGCCTGTCACGCGCTCTACGGCGACCGGGCGCTGCTGGCCTCGGCCAGGGCAGGCGGGGTCGAGCTGACGGATGTCGCCGAGGAGGCCATGCGGTTGTCGCCGCCGTTCCTCGGTGTCTATGGCTGGGTGACGACGGACTGCGACTGCCTGGGCGTACGGCTGCGACCACGCGACGCGGTCGTCGTCGACATAGCCGCGGTCAATCTCGACCCCGATCGGGTGCCGGAGCCGACCAGCTTCTGCCCCGGTCGCAGCCGTAGCGTCAACATCACCTTCGGCAAGGGCGCGCACTACTGTCTCGGCGCCGCCAGCGCACGCATGCAGGTCGTGGCTGGCCTGGCCGGGCTGGTCGGCCGCTGGGACGTGCACCCGGACGTCTCCGGCTTCCGGGTGACCGACGACGGCTTCGCCCGTACGGTGCACGCCCTGCCCTACCGGGTGGACGTCACCGGCCCGGCCGCCCGCTGAGTGGGCAGCGGGCGGCTAGGTCGGTAGCGACGCCGACCACGGCATCGCCGCCACGTCAGCGGGAATCCTCGGCTGCGGCACTGCCCGCCGCACCGCGTGCGTCGCCTGCCACGTCTCGGTCAGGTCCGTCGTCGCCTCGTCGGAGCTGAGCATGGAGCGGTGCAGGCGACGTAGGGCCGGCGCCGGTTCGAGACCGCGCTTCTCGGTGAGTCCCGTCCGGAGCCGTTGGTACGCCTCCAGTGCCTCGCACCGTCGTCCCGACCGATAGAGCGCGAGCATGAGATGAGCCACCAGGCCCTCGTGGGTAGGGTGCTGCGCGGTCACGGCGGAGAGCTCACCGAGCAGCTCGTGGTGGCGACCGAGGCGCAGGTCGGCCTCGATCCGACAGTCGAGGGCGTTGAGCCGGACCTCGCCGAGGCGCTGGGCGTATATCCGCAGTCGTCGGCCCGCCTGGACGTCCACCAGGGCCGGTCCCCGCCACCAGCTCAGCGCCTCGGCGAACGCGCGGGCCGCCGCGGCGTAGTCTTGCCGCTCCCGGGCACGGTGTCCCACGTTGGCGAGTCGCTCGAAGTGGCTGGCGTCGACGGAGTCGGCCGGCACCCGCAGTTGGTAGCCGGCGGACGTGGTCACGAGGACCTTCTTGGCGTCGTCCGCCACACCCGTCTGCCGCGCGGCGGCGTCGATCAGCTTGCGAAGGCTGAGGATGTAGGTCTGGGTCGTGGTGCGGGCGTTGCGGGGCGGTGACTCCTGCCATAACTCGGAGATGAGCACATTTATGGGGACCACATCATTGGTGTGCGCGGCCAATACGGCGAGCACTGTGCGGGGTTTGGCCGCTGTCGGAGCGATGGGTCGATTGTGATGAGTGGCGGCGAGCGGGCCAAGGATGGCGATACGCAACGTTCGTCCCCTCTATTAATTGCACGGCCGATCAGCACGTTCTGCACGGCACTGAGACTCGCAGCCCGCAGCCCGACCAACCCAGAGCATAACGGATCTTGACGCTCCGCATGCCTCGAAGATTGACGGCAGCCGTCACCGTCCGCAATGTCCGCGAGGTCCGGGCGCATGTCGGCGACCCGCCCCCGCCCCCTGGCTGGCCATCGCGGAAGCCCTGCCCCCGTTGACAGGACGAGGAGCCGCCGCATTGAGGTGTCCGGCAATTGACTCTTTCGTACTCCTCCCGGCCGACGCGACCATGGCCGAGTGTGCTCGGATGGCAGCGGAGAGCAACTGCGGGGACGCCCGTCGCGGCGCGCCCGTCGGCGGTCGGGCACCGGGCGCCGACACGGAGGCCCCCGCCCCTTCGACTCCGCTGAGCCGTTGTTCCCCCGTGCTAAAGTCTGCGCGTGCTCGACATAATCACCACGAGGTCCGATCCTGCCGTTCAGCGAATCATCGACGTCACGAAGCACTCGAGGTCCATTATTCGGACGGCGCTGATTGAGGACGCGGAGCCTCTCGTGCAGTGCATTCGCGCGGGCGTGGAGTTTGTCGAGGTCTACGGGATCGACACCAATCCCGTGCCGGATGCGCTTCTCACCGCCTGTCGGCAGCGAAAAATTCCGATCCGGCTGATCGAATCGTCGATCGTGAAGCAGATTTTCAAGACCGACAAGATACCCAAGACATTCGGAATCGCCCGGGTGCCGAGGCCGTGGGGCTTGAACGATCTGGCCAGCTCGACCGGCGATGTCATCGTCCTCGATGGCGTGAAGATCGTCGGCAACATCGGGGCCATCGTGCGGACGTCGTTCGCGCTTGGCTCCGCGGGCATCGTGCTCGTGGACAGTGATCTTGTCAGCATCGCGGATCGCCGCCTGGTGAGGGCGAGCCGGGGATACGTCTTCTCACTGCCCGTCATTCTCGCGTCGCGGACGGAGGCAGTCGACTACTTCCGGGGCAAGGACATGCGACTGATGGCCTTCGACGCTGACGGGAAGTTTGCCGTCAGCGATCTCCGCAACGTCGACGAGCGGTTGGCACTCCTGTTCGGCAGCGAGAAGACCGGCACGTCGAGCGACTTCGAGGAAATCTCGGCCGGCTCGGTCTCGATTCCCATCAATCCCGCCGCCGAGTCGCTCAACGTCTCCGTCTCCGCCGGTATCGCGCTGTACGAGAGGGTCGCCCGCAACCTCCCCCGTTGAGCCGAGCGGTAGCCGACCGCGCTACCGCGACGACACCGGCGCTCCTCCGGTCGCTACGCGAGGCCCTTGAGGAGTTGACGGGCCATCACGATCCGTTGCACCTGGTTCGTGCCCTCGTAGATCTGGGTGATCTTGGCGTCCCGCATCATCCGCTCGACCGGGTAGTCCCGGGTGTAGCCGTAGCCACCGAGCAGCTGTACCGCGTCGGTGGTGATCTCCATGGCCGCGTCCGAGGCGAAGCACTTGGCCGCAGCGCCGAAGTAGGTCAGGTCGGCGTCGCCCCGCTCGGACTTGCCGGCGGCCGTGTACGTGAGCTGCCGGGCCGCCTCCAGTTTCATGCCCATGTCGGCGAGCATGAACTGGATGCCCTGGAACTCGGCGACCGGCTTGCCGAACTGCTTGCGCTCGAGCACGTACCCCTTGGCGTAGTCGAGCGCCCCCTGGGCGATGCCGACGGCCTGCGCGGCGATGGTGACCCGGGTGTGGTCCAGGGTCCTCATCGCGGTGCCGAAGCCGGTGCCCTCGGCGCCGATCATCCGGTCGGCCGGGATGCGGACGTTGTCGAAGTAGACCTCGCGGGTCGGCGAGCCCTTGATGCCGAGCTTCTTCTCCGGGGCGCCGAAGCTGACCCCCGGGTCGGACTTCTCGACGACGAACGCCGAGATGCCCCTCGACCGGGCTGTGGGATCCGTCACGGCGAAAACCGTGTAGTACTCCGAGACGCCCGCGTTGGTGATCCACCGCTTCACGCCGTTGAGCACCCAGTGGTCGCCGTCGCGGACCGCCCTGGTGGTCATCGAGGCCGCGTCGCTGCCGGCCTCCGGCTCGGAGAGGCAGTACGAGAACATCGCGTCACCGGCGGCGACCGGGGTGAGGTACCTGCGCTTGAGCTCCTCGGAGCCGGCCAGGATCAGCGGCAGGGTGCCCAGCTTGTTCACCGCCGGGATCAGCGAGGACGAGGCACAGGCCCGGGCCACCTCCTCGATCACGATGGCCGTGGCCAGGGCGTCCGCGCCGGCCCCGCCGTACTCGACGGGGATGTGCGGGGCGTGGAAGTCGGCCGAGCGGAGCGCGTCGTAGGACGCCTTCGGGAACTCGCCCGTCTCGTCCGCCTCGGCGGCGTGCGGCGCCACCTTCGCGGCACAGACCTCACGCACCGCCTCGCGGATCGCCCCGTGTTCCTCGGGCAACCGGTAGACGTCGAACGACTGCTCTGCGGCCATGTCGGCCCCTCCCCTTCACCGCTATCATGCGCAGTCTGTAGCGTTTCGGAACCGCCGACCGCGCAGACTGAAGGATAGCCACCAGCGCTCAGGTGATCCTTACCGCCGCGTAGGCTCGGGCCTGACGGAGGCGTCGATACGGCACGACGCGCACAAAACAACACAATTCCCTTCGGTGCCCGGCAAGGCGCCACAGCCGAACGCGACGCGAGAAAGCGCCGCCAGCGCGAGCGGAGAAGACAGGCGTGACGATCCCGTACCCGAACCAACCGATGCCGGCCATCGCTGCGGTGACGCCGCCGTCGGGCGCGGCCCGTCCCCGGGTCACCTTCCTCGGCACCGGGTACCTCGGTGCGACGTACGCCATCTGTTATGCCGAGCTCGGCTACGAGGTGCTCGGCTTCGACGTCGACGTGGAGAAGATCACCAAGCTGAACGCCGGCGAGGTGCCGATCCACGAGCCCGGCCTCGACGAACTGCTGCGGCGCAACCTGGCCGCCGGCCGGCTGCGGTTCAGCACCGACATCGCCGAGACCGCCGAGTTCGGCGACGTGCACTTCATCTGCGTCGGGACCCCGCAGCGGGCCGACGGGATGGGCGCGGACCTGTCGTACGTCGAGGCGTCGGTGACCAGCCTGGCCCAGCACCTCACCCGCAAGGCGCTGATCGTCGGCAAGTCCACCGTCCCGGTGGGCACCGCCGAGTGGGTGGAGCAGCTCGTCGGCAAGCACACCCCGGCCGACCTCGGGGTCGAGGTGGCGTGGAGCCCGGAGTTCCTCCAGGAGGGCTTCGCCGTCGACGACGTACTACGCCCCAACCGGATCGTGGTGGGCGTCAAGAGCGAGTGGGCCAACGGCATGCTCTACGCCGCCCACAAGGGCGTCTTCGACCTGGCCGCCACGGAGGACCGGGAGGTCCCGCTGGTGGCCACCGACTTCGCCACCGCCGAGTTGGTCAAGGTCGCCGCGAACGCCTTCCTGGCCACCAAGATCTCGTTCATCAACGCGATGGCCGAGGTCTGCGAGGCCTCCGGCGGCGACGTCACCCAGCTCGCCCGCGCCATCGGGTACGACCCCCGGATCGGCAACCGGTTCCTCCAGGCCGGCCTCGGCTTCGGCGGGGCCTGCCTGCCCAAGGACATCCGCGCCTTCCAGGCCCGCGCCCAGGAGCTGGGCGCCGGCGAGGCCCTGCGCTTCCTGCACGAGGTCGACCTGATCAACCTGCGTCGCCGTACCCGGGTCGTCGGGCTCGCCGCCGAGCTGCTCGGCCGCCGCTCCGGGCCGGCCGGCCCGGACCTGTCCGGCACCCGGGTCGCCGTGCTCGGCGCGACCTTCAAGCCCAACACCGACGACGTACGCGACGCCCCGGCGCTCGCCGTCGCCGGGCTGCTCGGCAAGGCCGGGGCGGACGTGCACGTCTACGACCCGCAGGGCGCCGAGAACGCCCGCCGGGTGGCCCCCGAGCTGACGTACGAGACCAGCATGGCCGACGCGGTGACCGGGGCGGACCTGGTCTGCGTGCTCACCGAGTGGGCCGACTTCCGCAACGCCGACCCGGTGGCCCTCGGCGAGCTGGTCGCCGGCCGTCGGGTGGTCGACGGCCGCAACTGCCTCGACTCGACACTGTGGACGCAGGCCGGCTGGGAGTACCGGGGCATGGGCCGCCCCTGATCCACCTCGACACCGACGACGGCCGGCCGCGGCACCCCGCCGCGGCCGGCCGTCGGCTGTTCGTCACCGTCAACCCGCCGACAGGTGTCGAAATCCGCGCCGGCTCAGGGCATGCTGCGACAGTGGGAGTCCACAGTGCGGGCCAGCGGGTGGAGGGGTGTCGTGCAGACCTTTCAGTGCTCCTCGTGCGGCCGGGAGATCAAGCCGGCCGCCAAGTGCCCGCACTGCGGCGCGCACCAGCCCCAGTGGGCCGGGCACCTGGCGGACGTCGAACGCTCGATCGCGGAGATGAAGGCCCGCGAGGCCGCCATCGCCGCCGAGCAGCGGCAGATCGCCGCGAAGATGCAGGCCGCGCTCTTCCAGCGGGACATCCTCGCGCACGCCGGTGAGGAGCGGACCAAGCAGACCGCCCGCCCCCGGCGGGTGCTGCGCCGCCGGCCGGGTCGCCGCCCGCCCACCGCCGCCGCCGGCGCGCCGCCCCGGGTGCCCCGGCAGGGCGCCGCACCGCCCCGGCCGGAGGACCCGCCCCCACCGTCGGCGGCCCGCTGGCTGGACGCCGACGACCCTGAGCACCCGCCGGAGGCGTCCTCGCGGGAGGTGCAGAACATCCCCCTCGGGCTGGGCGCGCTGCTGCTCGCCGTGGCCGCGGTGGTCTTCGCCGCGGTGGCCACCAGCTCGATGGACGCCCTGTCCCGGCTGGGCATCCTGCTCGTCGCGACGGTGCTGCTGCTGCTGGCCCCGCCGGCGCTGGCCCGGCGCGGGCTCACCTCGACCGCCGAGACGATCGCCGCCGTCGGTCTGCTGCTGGTGCCGCTGGCCGGTTACGCGCTGTGGGCGGTGGACCGGATCGGCGGCGGGGGCGCGTCCGGGGCGGTCTTCGCCGGGGTGATCTTCGCCGTCACGGCCGCCGTCGGGTTCGGCTACGCGCTCTGGACGGGGCTGCGCGCCCCCCGCTTCGCCGCCGTGCTGGCCGCGCAGCCGGTGCTGCCGCTGCTGGCCTACGAGTGGGTCACCGGGCCGGCCGGCTGGGCGCTGGTGCTGACCGTGGTCGCCGTCGTGGACCTGGTGCTGGCCCGCTCCCCGGTCACCGTCGAGCGGCCGGTGCGCGAGGACCTGCCGACGCCCCCGGCCGCGCCGGCCGCCTCCGCCGCCCCACCGCCCCGCCGCCCCACCGAGGACGGCCGTCCGGAGGGCGCCCCGGAGGAGTCCGGCGAGGTGCTCGACGGCACCGGTGGCGCGCCCGTCGCCGCCGCGCCGGCCCGCCCGGTCCCGGCGCTGGGCGCGCTGACCTGGCTGTTGCACGCCGTGGCGGTGGCGCTGGCCCTCGCGTACGCGGTGACCGCGCTGCTGCGCGCCGCAACGGTGCCGGCAGCGGCCGGGGCGGGCGCGGTGCTGCTGCTGGCCGCGCTGGTGGGGCTGGGCGGGGCGCTGGTGCTGCGCCGCCCGCCACTGCCCGACGTGGCCGCCGGCATCCTCACCCTCGCGGTGATCGGCGCGCTGGGCCGGGTCGCCTCGGTGGCCTTCCCCGGCCGGGCCCTGCTGCTGATCGCCGCCGTCATCACCCTCACCGGGCTGGCCGTGCGGGCCGTACCCGAAGCCGCCCGGCGTGGGCCGCAGCTCGCCTCGGCCGCGGCGCTCACGGTCAGCGGCCTGGTGGTGGCCGGCGGCGCGCTGCGCGCCGGGCTGGCCCCGGCGCGGGCCGCCCTCCCGGCCTGGGCGGCGGACCTCGCCCGTTACCCGGCCGAGCTGGCCGCCTCGGTCGGGCCTGCGGCCTGGCAGCTCGCCGCCAGCGCCTTCCTGCTCACCGTCGCCGCGGTGCTGGCCCTGCCGCCGGAGATCCGCCGCGAGTTCGCGGTGGTCGGGGCGGCGCTGACGGCGCTCGCCGTGCCGGCGTCGTTCGGCCTGGGCTGGGTGGCCGCGCCGTGGCCGATGGTGCTGGTCGCGATCGGCATCGGCGCGGCCGGGCTCACCGCCAGCACGACGCGGGCCGCCACGGTGCACGCGGTCTCCGCAGCCGTGGTGGGCCTGCTCGGCGCGGGCGCCGGGCTGGCCCGGCCGGCGCTGACCGCCGCCGTGCTGCTCGCCCTCTTCCTGGCCGGCGCGCTGATCGCGGTGGCGCCCCGGATTCGGATCACCCCCGCCACGGCAGGCGTCGTCTCCGCCTGGGCTGCCGGCGGCGCTGCGTTCGCCCTGCCCGGGGCGGTCGCCGCGTTCGTCGCCGCGACCATGCCGACCGATCCGACGCCGACCCCGGCGAGCCTGCGCGAGGCCACCGTGCCGGTGCTGGCGGCGAGCTTCCTGGCGGTCTGCGTCACCCTCGGTTACGCCGCCATGGTGCAGGTGTCCGAGCGGCACATCCCGGCGCCGCTGGCCATGGGCACCGGCCTCGGGGCGCTGGCGGTGACCGCCGCCGCGTTCGGCGCGCCCGGGGCCACCGTCGCGGACGCCTGGGTGGGCGGGCTGCTGTTCGTGGCCGGGGTGCTGGTCTTCCTGGCCCCGTCGATCGACGCGGGCCGCCGCTCCGACCTGGCCATGGACGGCTCCGACCTGGCCGCCGCCGCGGTCACCGCGGCGCTGATCGCCACCCTGGTCCGGATCGGGGCGGTGCTCACCCCCGGCGGGCAGCTCGTGGTCGCCGCCGCGCTGGTGGCGGTGGTCGCCGTCGCGGCCCGGGCGATGCCCGAACAGTGGCGGCGCGGGCCGATCCTCGGGCTCGCCGTCGGCGGCACCCTGATCGGGCTGCTCGCCGGCTGGAGCGCGCTGCGCGGCGGGTGGGGCGTGCTGGCCACCCCGGGCCCGATCTGGGCCGGCGACCTGTCCGGCTGGCCGGCCGCGCCGGTCGGCGGGTCCACCTGGCAGGCGCCTGTCGCGCTGGCGCTGCTCGGCGTCGCGGCCGGGGTGCTGCTGCCGGCCCCCTGGAAGTACGACGTCTCGGGCGTCGCCGCCGTCCTGGCCACCATCGGGGCGCCGGCCGCCTTCGACCTGCCCTGGTGGTCGCCGGTGCTGGTCGGCCTGGCCGTCGCCACGGCCTTCGGCACGGCCGCGGCGGCCTCGATCGACCCGCGCGCCGGGCTGTCCCGGGCCACCGTGGCCGGGGCCGTCGCCCTGCACGCGGCCGGTGCCGGGCTGGTCCGGCCGTGGACGACCGCGCTGGCGCTGGGCGGCATCGCGCTGATCGGCGTCGTCGTGGCCACCCTGGCTCGGGTGTTCGCCGCCCCGCTGGTCGAGGACGTCGACACCGAGGGGATGCCGCCGCACCTGGTGCAGGTCGGTGGGGCCGCCGCCGGGGCCGCGCTGCTCGCGTTGCCCGGCGCGGTGGCCGCCCTGGCCGCCGAGTTCGGCCGGTCGCCCGAGGTGGTGCTGACCGCCGCGCTGGCCGCGTCCAGCCTGGGTCTGGCCGCGATCGCCGCGGTCCGCCGGCAGGTGCCGCAGTATCTCCCGTACGCCAGTGCGGCCGTGGTGGGCGGCGCGACGGTCAGCGCGGTCGCCGCGATCGTGACCGGCCTGCCCGCCGGCGTGTACGCGGCGGCGGGCGCGCTGCTCGGGGTGCTCGCCGAGCTGGTCCGCGCCGCCACCGTCCCGCCGGCCGGCTCGGCCCAGCCGGTCCGGCGCTGGTCGGTGCTGCTCGACGGTGCCCTGCGCCGGGCGCCCGACGACGATCCGGCGGTGCCGCGCTGGCGGGTCAGCCCGGCGGCCGGGGCGCTGGCCGCCGCCGCGCTGCCGACCGCGCTGGCCGTGGCCTCGCTCGCCCCCACGCTGATGGTGGCGCTGGTCGAGCCGTACCGGTCGCTGGGCCGGGTGTGGCAGGGGCCGCCGCCGGAGCTGATCATCCCGCCCGCCAACGCGGTCGACCCGGCACACGTGCTGACGGCGCTGTTGCTCACCGTGACCGCGGCGCTGGCCGCCGTCGGGTTCAGCGGCGGGCGACGGTCCCGGGCCGTGCCGGTGGTGCTGCCCGGCGCGGCGATGACCCTGCTGATCACACCGATCGCCCTGGGGCATGGCTGGCCGGTGAGCACGCTTGCGGCGCTGTCGGTGTTCACCATCTCGATGCTGGGGCTGGCGCTCACCCCGCCTCCGCCGCTGGCGGAGCGGGCCCGGTCGCTGCGCATCGCCCGGGTGCTGGTCTTCGTCATCGGGCTGGCCGGCGGCGGGGCTGGGCTGCTCGGCAGCCTGGCCACCCGGGAGCTGACCCTGTTCACCCTGGGCGGGGCGATGGGCGTCGGCATCGTCGCCGCCCTGTACGGCACCACCCAGCGGGCCCGCATCCTGGGCTGGTTGTTCGCTTCGCTGATGGCGCAGTTGTTCGTCCTCGTCGCCGGCCTGGTGGCCGGGCTGGCCGCGGTCTGGTCCGCGTTCGGGGTGCTGGCGGTCGGGGCGGCCCTACAGGTATTCGCCGCGACCCTGCCCCGGCTGCGCCGCCCCGAGGCGCAGCGCGAGGCGGCCACGGTGGAGTGGAGCGGGTACGCCGCCGCGCTGATCGCCCTGGCGCTGGCCTTCGACTCGCCCCGGCACATCGCCGCGTTGCTTGCCGCCTGGGGCGCCGTGCTCGGGGTGGCCGCCGCCCGGCCGGGCCGTCGGCCGGTGGAGCGGCAGATCCTGTTCTGGGCGGTGGTGTTCTGCGAGATCGTCGCCTGGTGGATCCTGATGCGGGTCGCCGACGTGGCACTGCCGGAGGCGTACACGCTGCCGTTCGCGGCGCTGGCTCTGCTGGTCGGGGTGCTGGAGCTGCGGCACCGGCCGGACCTGTCGAGCTGGGTGGCGTACGGGCCGGCGCTGGTCGCCGCGTTCGTGCCGACTCTGGCGATCGTGCTGGCCACCGAATCCAGCATGCTGCGCCAGGTGCTGCTGCTGCTCGGCGCGGTGGCGGTGCTGATCTTCGGCACCACCAGCCAGCAGCAGGCCCCGGTGATCGTCGGGGCGGCCGTCACCGCGATCGCGGCGATACACGCGCTGTTCAGCCTCGGCCCGTGGCTGGTGCTGATTCCGGCCGGGCTGGTCCTGCTGGTCCTCGGCGCGAGCAACGAGCGTCGACGCCGCGCCCAGGAGCGGCTCCAGACGGCGCTGCGCGGCATGCGCTGAGGCGCGGGAGAGGCCCCCGAACAGACGCCCGCCCGTTGCCGGCCCCGTCGACGCTGGAACAACTGGCCCGAAACGGCCACAGAGCACCGCCCTTTGTCAGGAAAGCTGCGCACCAGGACGAGTGCAATTCTTGATAGAAATCGACGCAATGCACGGGCGGCGAGAATTCGGCCGAAGACGACGCCGTATCGGGGAGTTCACCGACAGACCACCCATAAGCAGTCAACCTGACACGCAGTAGATATTGCAACTACTTGCGGTGAGTGTTGCGACCATGCTAATTTTCTATCCGCCAAGAGTTGGCGCATATCAATATGCAGGCCACCTTGCAACCGCGCCTGCGGAAGGAGCCCCGTGAGCCGAATCAAACGGACTTTTCTGGCGGCCAGCCTTGCTCTCGCCACCGCCACGGCAGCCATCCTCGTCAACACCTCTCCCGCTTCGGCCGCACCGGTCTACACCGCCATCGTCAACCGGGTGAGCGGAATGTGCCTGGACGTGCCGGGCGGCACCACCGACAACAAGAAGGCTGTCCAGCAGTATCACTGCAACGGCGGTGCCAACCAGCAGTGGGAGTACATCCCGGGCCCGTACGCCGGCTACGGGCAGCTACGCAACATCGCCAGCCAGAAATGCCTCGACGTCCGTGACGAGTCCCTCTCCCCCGGTGCCGTCATCCAGCAGTACACCTGCCTCAGCGGCACCAATCAGCAGTGGACCTTCACCGGCACCGGAAACCTGCAGGTCCTGCACAGCGGTGGCTGCGCCCGCGCGGTGAGCCTGGCGTACAAGACGGGGATCGAACAGGGCGTCTGCACCTGGGGATACGTGTTCTGGGACGCGTATCTCTGACCCAGGCCGATTCACTCGCAGGAAATGCACTTCGACGCCACCCCACCGTTATCCGCATCCGAACGCAGGCCGCACCGGCGACCGACTCGGTAAGCAGACGCTTCCGTCCAGGAGTGGCTCCAGCGAAAACCCCGAATAGCTTGCAGAGGAGCACCATGTCCAAATTCAGACGTAGCCTACCCGCCGCCGTCGTGGCCATCCTCATCACCGCCCTCGGCGCAATTGGCGGCTCGGCACCGGCGTCCGCGAAGGAGTCGGCCTCGTTGGCCGGCGTGAGCATCGTCAACCGCGCGAGCGGAATGTGCCTGGATGTGCCCGGCGGTTCCACCGAGAACAAGCTGCAGGTCCAGCAGTACAACTGCAACGGTGGCGTCAACCAGCAGTGGGAGTACCTGCCCGGCGCGTACGCCGGTTTCGGCCAACTGCGGAACGTGGCCAGCCAGAAATGCCTCGATGTCCGCGCCACCAGCACCTCGATCGGCGCGGTCGTCCAGCAGTACATCTGCATGGACGTGCCGAACCAGCAGTGGTCGTACTCGTCGGGCACCGGATACCTGATGGCCCTGCACAGCGGGATGTGCGCGGGCGTGTACAGCCTGGTGAACAAGGAGAAGGTCTACCAGGCGGTCTGCGGTGGCGGCAGCCAACTGGTCTTCACCACCTGGAACGCCAGCATCTAGCGAAACGTGCGCTCAGCCCGGCCGCGACCACGCGCCGGGCTGAGTGTCGCGAGCCGGGTGGCGGTCAGCCCAGCGAGGCGTGCAGGGCGGCCTCCTTCTCGGCGACCAACTCCTCCAGGCTCTCCTGGTAGGCGACCATGCGCGCCCGCAGTTCCTCGTCGGCGGCGGCCAGGATGCGGACGGCGAGCAGCCCGGCATTGCGGGCGTTGCCGATCGACACGGCGGCCACCGGCACGCCGGCCGGCATCTGGACGATGGACAGCAGCGAGTCCATCCCGTCGAGGTACTTCAGCGGCACCGGCACGCCGATCACCGGCAGCGGGGTGACCGAGGCGACCATGCCGGGCAGGTGGGCGGCCCCACCGGCCCCCGCGATGATCACCTTGAGCCCCCGGTCGGCGGCGGTGCGGCCGTACTCGATCATCTTGCCGGGGGTGCGGTGGGCGGAGACCACGCCGACCTCGTAGCCGACCCCGAACTCGGCCAGGGTCTCGGCGGCGGCCTTCATGGTCGGCCAGTCCGAGTCGCTGCCCATGATCAACCCGACGGTGCTCATGCTGGTCTGCCTCTCGTTGACGACTGCGGGGGTCGCAGGCTCACTGGTGGCCCTCGCGGAGCCAGCGGGCGGCCCGGGCGGCCCGCGCCCGTACGTCGTCCAGGTCGGCACCGAGCACCGTGACGTGGCCGATCTTGCGGCCGGGGCGCACCTGCTTGCCGTACAGGTGCACCTTCGCGCCCGGCTCGGCGGCGAAGAGGTGGTGCAGCCGCTCGTCGATCGACATCCCGCCCGGCTCGCCGCCGAGCACGTTCGCCATCGCCACCGCCGGGGCGGTCAGCGCGGTGTCCCCCATCGGGTAGTCCAGCACGGCCCGCAGGTGCTGCTCGAACTGCGAGGTCCGGGCCCCCTCGATCGTCCAGTGGCCCGAGTTGTGCGGGCGCATGGCCAGCTCGTTGACCACCAGCCCGGCCGGCGTCTCGAACAGCTCCACGGCGAGCAGGCCGACCACGCCGAGCGCGGTGGCCAGGTCGATGGCGAGCTGCTGGGCGGCGACGGCCCGCTCCTCGTCCAGGCCCGGCGCCGGGGCCAGCACCTCGACGCAGATCCCGTCGACCTGCACCGTCTCCACCACCGGGTACGCGGCGACCTGCCCGAACGGCGAGCGGGCCACCTGCACGGCCAGCTCCCGGCGCAGCGCCACCCGCTCCTCGACGATCAGGCTGGTCCCCCCGGCGAGCAGGGTGGCGGCCATCTCGGCAGCCTGCTCGGCGTCGTCGACCAGCCAGACGCCCCGGCCGTCGTACCCGCCCCGAGCGGCCTTCAGCACCACCGGCCAGCCCTGGGTCTCGCCGAAGGCGACCAGGTCGGCGGGCTCGGCGACCGGTCGCCACACCGGGTTCGGTGCGCCCAGCGCGGCGAGCCGCTCCCGCATGACCCGCTTGTCCTGCGCGTGCAGCAGCGCGTCGGCCGGCGGGAAGAGGCTCACCCCCTCGGCCGCGAGGGCGCGGATGTGCTCCGTCGGCACGTGCTCGTGGTCGAAGGTGACCACGTCGCAGCCCTCGGCGAAGGCACGCAGGGCGGCGAGGTCGGTGTGGTCGCCGTATTGGACGTCGGCGGCGACCAGGGCCGCGCCGTCGTCCGGGGCCTGCGCGAGCACGCGCAGCGACTGACCGAGGGCGATCGAGGCCTGGTGGGTCATCCGGGCCAGCTGGCCGCCCCCCACCATGCCGACAACAGGCAGACCGGTTCGGGTATCCATCTCGCCCGCCAGCCTAGCGGCGTGCCCCGACCGCCCCGGGCCGAGGTCCGGGGCGGTCACGGCGGCCCGTCACAACTGGGCGCGGAGGTCCTCGACGGTGGTGACCGGGCGCTGGCAGACGAAACCCCGACAGACGTACGCGGCGGGTCGGCCGTCGACCAGCGGCCGGTCGGCCAGCAGCGGCACCCCGGGCTGGTCCGGGCGGCCCGCGACGACCACCGCGCCGGGCGGGGCGTGCCGGTACGCGGCGGCCACGAGAGGATCGCCGGCCGGGTCGTCGGTCACCACGGCGATCTCGTACGGGCCGGAGAGCAGCGCCTCCCCGACGGTGGCCGCGTACCCGGTGAACCGGGCGTGCCGGGCGACGATCGGGGCGACCGTGGCGAGGGCTGCCTCGGCGGCCTCCCGGTACCGGTTCTCCCCGGTCAGCGCCGCGTACGCCACCAGGGCGGCGACGATCGCCGACCGGCCGGACGGGGTGGCGTTGTCGGTCGGGTCGGCCGGCCGGGTGACGAGCTGCTCGGCGTCGTCGGCGGTGTCGTAGAACCCGCCGCCCGGGGCGACGAACCGGGCCAGCGCGGTGTCCAGGAGCCCGCCGGCCAGTTCCAGCCAACGCCCCTCGCCGGTGACCTGGTGCATCGCGCAGAACGCCTCGGCCACGCAGCCGTAGTCCTCCAGCACCCCGGCCGGCCCGCCGACCACCCCGTCCCGGGAGACCCGGCGCAGCCTGCCGTCGACCAGGTGCACGGTGGCCAGGTGCTCCGCGGCGTCCCGCATCGCGCCGTCGGCGACGATGGTGACGCCTTCCAGCAGGTTGTCAACGGCCTCGTCCCCGCCGGCCGCCCCCTGCGCCTCGACGAGGCGGACGAACTCGGCGATCGCGGTGATCGCCAGGCCGTTCCAGGCGGCCACCACCTTGTCGTCGCGGGCGGGCTGGGGGCGGTTGTCCCGGGCGGCCAGCAGCCGCCGGACGACGTCCTGCCACCGGCCACGCACCGCCGGGTCGGCGTCGTCGACGTCCCGGGCCAGCCGCAGCACGCTCATCCCGTGTTCAAAGGTGCCGGACTCGGTGACCCCGAAGAGGTCGGCGGCCCAGCGGCCGTCCTCGGCCCCGAGCACCTCGACGAGCTGGGCCGGGGTCCAGGCGTAGGTGAGCCCCTCGACGCCCTCGGTGTCGGCGTCGAGCGCGGAGGCGAAGCCCTCGCCGGGGCGGTGCAGCTCGTCGGCGAGGAACCGGGCGACGTCCCGGGCCACCCGGGCGGCCAGCGGATCGCCGGTGAGCCGCCAGAGCTGGGTGTAGACCCGCAGCAGCAGGGCGTTGTCGTAGAGCATCTTCTCGAAGTGCGGCACGGTCCAGTGCTCGTCGACCGAGTACCGGGCGAAGCCACCGGCGAGCTGGTCGTTGATGCCGCCCCGGGCCATCGCCTCGGCGGTGTGCCGGGCGATCTCCAGGCTCTCGGCGGAGCCGGTGCGCTGGTGGTGACGCAGCAGGAAGAGCAGATTCATGTGCGGCGGGAACTTCGGTGCGCCGCCGAAACCACCGTTGCTCTGGTCGTACTCCCTCGCGAGCTGGGCGGCGGCGGCGTCGAGCAGTTCCGCGGTGAGCGGGGCGGTCGGCCCGCCGACGGCCTGCGCCCCGCCGATCGCCTCGACCACGGCGGAGCCCTGCCGGAGCACGGCCTCGCGCTGCTCCCGCCAGGCGGTGCCGACCGACTCCAGCAGCCGGACGAAGTTCGGCTTCGGGAAGTACGTGCCGCAGAAGAACGGGGTGCCGTCTCCGGTGGCGAAGACCGTCATCGGCCAGCCGCCCTGCCCGGTCATCGCCTGGGTCGCGGTCATGTAGACGGCGTCCACGTCCGGCCGCTCCTCGCGGTCCACCTTGATCGCCACGAAGCCGTCGTTGAGCAGCTTCCCGACGGCGGCGTCCTCGAACGACTCGTGGGCCATCACGTGGCACCAGTGGCAGGCCGAGTAGCCGACCGAGATCAGCACCGGCACGTCGCGCCGTTTCGCCTCGGCGAACGCCTCGTCGCACCACGGCCACCAGTCCACCGGGTTGTCGGCGTGCTGGAGGAGGTAGGGACTGGTGGCGCTGGCGAGTCGGTTCACCGGACGACCATATCCAGCCCGGTGCCGTCCCGTCCGCTGCCCCGGAACCGACGCCACCGATCCCGGAACCTTCGCCCCAGGCCTTCCCCCCTTCAAGTTCATCGATTTATATCAGTGCATGCCCGGCGACCCCCGCCGGCACCTCCGAGGAGGCACGCATGCGCGGATCCCGTCCCCTTTCAGCGTTCGCGTCGGTCGCGCTGGTCGCGGCCGTGCTCGCCGCAGGCCCGGCGGAGGCGGCCGTCGACCCGGTCGCCCGGGTCTCGGCGACCACCACCGTGGGCACCCACAACGCGTACGATCAGGGCACGTACGCCTACCTGGCCCAGGCGCTCGACGCCCGGCCGGGGATGATCGAGCTGGACGTGTGGCCCGACATCATCACCCGGCAGTGGCGGGTCAGCCACTCCAACCCGCTCGGCAACGCCAACAACTGCGTCGCCGCGACCAGCGCCGCCCAGCTCTACACCGGCACCCGCAACAGGAACCTCGAACACTGCCTCGACGACATCCGGCTCTGGCTCGCCGCCCACCCCGACGCCGGCCCGCTGCACCTCAAACTGGAGCTGAAGACCGGCTTCAGCAGCCGCACCGGGCAGGGGCCGGCACAGCTCGACGCGCTGCTCGCCGCCCGGCTCGGCGCGGCGGTGTTCCGGCCCGCCGACCTGAGGGGCGGGTACGCCACCCTGGACGCCGCCGCCCGCGCCGACAACTGGCCGACCCGGCAGCAACTCGCCGGCCGGGTGATCGTGCACCTGATCCCCGGCACCGTCGAGGAGGGCAACCCCACCGACACCCTCTGGACCGACGTCGAGTACGCCCGCCACCTCGCCGCGCTCGCCGCCGCCGGGACGCTGGGCTCGGCGCAGGCGTTCCCGGCCGTACACCGGGCCCAGGCCGGCGACCCCCGCACCCGGTACGCCGACACCGCCCTGCGGCCCTGGTTCGTGGTCTTCGACGGCGACGCCTCCGCGTACGTCACCGGCGGCATCGACACCGCCTGGTACGACGCCAACCACTACCTGCTGGTGATGACCGACGCGCAGAACGTGCCCCCGGCGGTGGGGAACACCGACCCGGACGCGGCGGCGGCCCGGCTGGCGGAGCTGGCCCGCAAGCACGCGAGCGTCGCCTCGGCCGACTGGGCGGCCCTGCCGGCCGTGGTGGACGACGTGCTGCCGCGCGGCTGACCTCGGATTTCGGGGCGGCATTCCGCCCCGATCTCTTGGTTCTCAGTGAAATGAGCTGTAGAACTCGCTGAGCGTGTCCGTGTTGTCCTCGTCGAACCTCTCGATCTCAAGGATGAGCTTCAGCAGTTGCGCGTTGTCCTTGGGAACCTGACACTTCGCCTCGGCGACGAGTTCGTCCAGCATCCACCGCAGAACCTGAGACACGGGCGCCTGGGCCGCGAGGCCGGAATTGATGATGAACCGGATGGTGCCGTCCTTGTTGATGACCGTCGAGTAATTCAGCATGTTCGACTCGGTCCGCACCACCAGCCGCCCCTCCGCCCGCATCAGCGCCAGCATCGCGGCGTGCAGTGCCTCCATGTACGCGTCGAGCAGCGGCGCGTACGCCCGCTCCTTCGGCAGGTCGGTGAGCACGAGGGCGACCGGCTCGGGCAGATCGGTCCGGGTGTAGTCGAGGCGGGTGAAGTGGTAGGTACGCACCCAGGCTCGGGTGATCCGGGACGCGAGCACGGTGTGCAGCGAGTCCATCCGGGGCGCGGTGCGCCCCCGCATGGCGGCCACCTCGAGGTCGGTGGGGAACGGGCCGCCCTGGCCCAGCGCCTCGTAGACGGCCTGTTCGTAGTTGGCGGCGTTCTGCAGGCCAACCGCGCCCTGCAGGTAGTAGGCGGCGTTGCGGTGACGGTAGACGATGTCGGCCGTCGGTTTGTCCGTGAGGGTGTGCGTTCCCTCGTGGGCAAGCGTGGCGGCGAGCTCCCACAGGTGCATTGTGCCGTCGAGCGCCTCGCGGGCCACCTGGACGACCGCGGTGTCACCCTGGCCGCCGCCGAGGGCAGCCATTCCGTCGGGCAACAACGCGTTGTACACGAATCCCGACTGTTTGCCATCGGTGCGCTTGAGTAGGTCCTGCAGCACCGTGACCGTCTCCGCGAAACGCTTCTTCGCCGGCGTCGAGGTGGACCCGAAGAGACGCGCGAACGCGTTGTTGACGGCGGCGTGGGTGGGCTTGCTGGCGTCGTTCATGACGTCGACGATCTTGCTTTTCAGCTCATTCACGGCGGCGGTGAGGTAGGGATTTCCCGTTGCGGGTGGCACGACGCCGTCAAGAGAGTCCTGCACCTCCTTGAACAGGGTGGCCACCTGCTCGACCGTCGCGCCGCGCACCGTGATCTGCAGCATCCAGGCCCCCTCGGCCAAGGCCGCGACCGTCTCCAACCGGGCGGCCAACTGGTCGCGGCGCAGTCCGGCCGGCAGCGCCTCGACCTTGGGGCGCAACCGTTGCAGTTCGTAGGCCATCAGCACCCGGTAGGTCTGGAACACCTCGCGCCGGCCGAGATCGAGCGCTTTCCTGGTCGCCTCGTCGGGGAACGGGAACATGCGGCGGCTCCTTTGCTCTGCCGACCCGGCCGAATCAGCCTAACGCTGGCAGAGAGGTAACACCGGAATTCCGCGATAGTTAAGTAGCGCTGCAATCCGCCGTTCGGTGCGAATTCTCCGGGTCAGGAGGCGCCGTCGGCGCGCAGCGGGAAGACCTTCGGCCGGGCGGTGTTCAGCAGCGTCCCGAGCACCGCGCCGATCTTGTCGGCCGGCATCGGCTTGAAGAAGTGGTACCCCTGCGCGGCCGTGCAGCCCAGCTCGGCCAGCGCCAGCCGCTGCTCGGCGGTCTCCACACCCTCGGCGACCACCCGCAGGCCCAGCTCGTGGGCGAGCCCGACGGTCGCCCGGACGATCGCCGCCGCCTCCGGCGAGTCCGCCATCCGGATCACGAACGACCGGTCGACCTTCAGCTCGTCCACGGCGATCCGGGTCACGAACGCCAGCGACGAGAACCCGGTGCCGAAGTCGTCCACCGCGAGCTGCACGCCCATCGACCGGAGCGTGGCGAGCACCTCGTCGATGATCTCCAGCTCGCTCATCACCACGGTCTCGGTGATCTCCAGCACCAGTCGGCGCGGCGGGACCTGGTGTCGGCGCAGCGCCTCGCCGATCTCGGCCGGCAGCCGGGGGTCGAGCAGGCTGCGGGCCGACAGGTTCACCGAGATCGGCACGTCCAAGCCCGCGCGGGCCCAGTCGGCGGCCACCCCGAGCGCCTTGTCCAGCACGTACCGGGTGAACGTGCCGAGCTGCTCGCTGTTCTCCACCGGGCGGATGAAGTCGGTCGGGCCGAGCCACCCCCGGCGGGGGTGCCGCCAGCGGATCAGCGCCTCCACCCCGGTCGGCGCGCCGGTGGCCAGGTCCACCGCCGGCTGGAGGGCCAGCACGAGCTGGTCGTCGGTGGCCAGTGCCTCCCGCAGCTCCGCGAGCAGCGCGAGCTGGTCGGTGCTCGCGGCGTCCCGGGAACTGTCGTACGCGGCGACGCTGCCGCCGCCCTCCTTGGCCTGGTACATCGCGATGTCGGCCCGGCGCAGCAGCTCGGTCATGTCGGCGGTGCCGGCGTCGGCGACCACCACCCCGACGGAGACCTCGACGGACATCCGCACCCCGGCCACCTCGGTGGGGGCGGCCAGCCGCTCCGCGATCTCCCGGGCCTGGCGCAGCGCGTACGCCATCGGGGCGGTCCGGCCGCCGAGCACCGGGACGTTGGTCAGCAGCATGGCGAACTCGTCGCCGCCGAGCCGGCCCAGCAGGTCGCCCGAGCGGGTCAGCGCGCCGAGCCGGTTGGCGCTCAGCCGCAGCAGCTGGTCGCCGGCGGCGTGCCCGAGGGTGTCGTTGACCTCTTTGAACTGGTCGATGTCGAGCAGCAGCAACGCCACCGGGTGGTCATGGGCGCGCTGCCGCAGCGCCTGGTCGCCCTTGCCGAGCATGGCGGCCCGGTTGAGCAGCCCGGTGAGCGGGTCGTGCACCGCCTCGTACGACGATCGGGCGGTGACCAGCCGCAGCTCCCGGTGGGTCGCGGCGTCGTGCAGGGCGGCGGCGAGTGCGTCGGAGAACGCGGCGACGGCGTCCTGCTCGCGGGCGATGGGCGGGGCGGTACGGGGGAAGCGGACCCGCAGCTCGCCGACCCGGGTGGCACCGACGGTCAGCGCCCGGACCAGCTCGTGCGCGTCGGGGCCGGATCGGGCGGGCGGGCCGATCTCCCGGTCGACCACCTGGCCGCCGGTCTCGCCCCGGTAGCGCCGCCACCGGCCGTCGCCGCGGGCCACGTCCACGTCGACCAGCTCGGCACCGAAGAGGGTCAACGCGCCGGTCACGGCAGCGGTGGCGACGCCCCGCTCGTCGAGCTGGTTGAGCGCGGCGGTGGCCTCGGCGAAGGCCCGCCAGCTGCGCCGCTCCTGGTCGGCGCCGAGCCGGTGCCGGTAGGTCTGCTGGAGCAGCCAGAGCACGGGCGCGAGCAGCAACAGCCAGCGGGCGTCGATCTCCAGCAGTGCCACCACGCCCAGGCCGACGGCCACGTTCCCGACGAACATCAGCAGCTTGCCGCGCAGCGCGGCGAGCAACGGCGGGCCCAGCGGCACGCCGTGCCGCAGCGCCACGGTGACCCCGCCCAGCCAGGCGCTGACGAGCAGGTACGTCATCGAGCCGGCCACCAGGGCCGGTGCCAGCTCCGGTGTGGGGGCCGCCAGCAGGGGCGTGCCGAGGGCGGTGGCGACGGTGACGGCGAGGGCGGTCGCGGCGGTCAGCGAGGTCGCGATGCGGACGGTCTCCAGCGGCGGCCGGCGGTCGACGGCCAGGGACAGCCCCGTCCAGGCCGCCCCCGCGCCGAGCAGCGTGGCGGCCGGGAGCCAACCGGCGGGCACCAGGTAGAGGCAGACGATGAGCGCGGCCTCGCCCCAGGTGATGCTGACCATCCCGGAACCGGCGCGGAACCGCAGGCGGGCGAGCTGGGCCACGGCGAACGCCGCGACGCCGATGCCGAACCGGGCGGGCCCCGGGAGCGGGTCGTCGGCCGGCAGGCCCGTCGGAAGGGTGAGGCCGACC
The DNA here is from genome assembly GCF_050948415.1 of Micromonospora sp. CA-111912. Taxonomy (NCBI): domain Bacteria; kingdom Bacillati; phylum Actinomycetota; class Actinomycetes; order Micromonosporales; family Micromonosporaceae; genus Micromonospora; species Micromonospora sp. CA-111912. Next base: position 1,059,768 of record NZ_CP192007.1, on the reverse strand, counting down.
ACCGCTGCCGCCAGTGCTGTCAGGGCAACGGCGGCCGTCAGCAGCAGGACCCGGCCCGGGGTGCCGCGCAGGCCGAGCCGGTCGAGTTGACCGCCGGCCCTGCCGGAGGTCACCGATCTCTCCCGTCCGCAGGTCGTCGCACGGCACGGCGGGCAGCCGTCGCTGACCCGGTCATCGGTGCCCCCTCCCGCGCGCGGTTCGGGGACTTTTGGTCCCCCGGCGGAAGGCTAAGCCAAAGCCGGTGGCCGCAACAGGGGGCGACAGCCGGGTTCGGCGTGAATCACGAGCGGATCATACGTTTCAGCCCTGCTGGGGCCGCTTGGGAGCGTTCGGGCGTGACTCCTGCCCCACAGTCCCGTCTGTCGGATCGACGACTCCCGCTTCGGCCCGGCCCGCGTCGACGCCGTCCGGCCCCGGGAACCGGTCGGGCAGCCGGCGCAGCCGGGCGTTCATGTTGCGGATCAGCAGCACGGTGGCGGCGGCCAGCACCAGGATGAGGAAGAGGCCCATCGGACCGGCGAGGCCACCCGTGCGGGTGTCACCGAAGTTGTTCTCCGCGAGCACCTGGGCAGCGGTCAGCATGGCGTTCCTCCGTTGGGCGGCTGGTGACCAGGGTAACCCGCCGCCGGATCAGCGGGCATGGGCCGTCTCGCGCACCCCGGCGAAGAGGTCGGACTCGGGCAGCGGGCTGTCGACCACCGAGCGGGCGAGCTCGAAGTCCTCCGTCGGCCAGGCGCGCTGCTGGAGCTCCATCGGCACCTGGAACCAGAAGCCGTCCGGGTCGATCTGGGTGGCGTGGGCGCGCAACGCGTCGTCGCGGACCGTGAAGTACTCCGCGCACTCGACCCGGGTGGTGATCCGAGGGCCCTTGTCGGGGCGGTCGTCCCACCGCTTGAGCCACTCCTCGTACGGCGAGGGGATCCCTGCGGCGAGGATGCCCTCGTGCAGCGCCAGGATCTTGCCCTTGGAGAACCCCACGTCGTAGTAGAGCTTCAGCGGCTGCCAGGGCTCACCGAGCTCCGGGTGGCGTGCCGGGTCGCCGGCGGCCTCGAAGGCGGCGACGGTCACCTTGTGGGTCATGACGTGGTCGGGGTGCGGGTAGCCACCCTCCTCGTCGTACGTGGTGACCACGTGCGGGCGGAACTGGCGCATCAGCCGCACCAGCGGGCCGGCGGCGACCTCGACGTCCTGGAGGGCGAAACACCCCTCGGGCAGCGGCGGCAGCGGGTCGCCCTCGGGCAGCCCCGAGTCGACGAAGCCGAGCCACGCCTGCTCGACGCCGAGGACCGCGCGGGCCGCGTCCATCTCGGCGCGGCGGATCTCGCCGATGTTGGCCCAGACGTCCGGCCGGTCCATTTTCGGGTTGAGCACGCTGCCGCGCTCGCCGCCGGTGCACGTCACGACCAGGACGTCCACCCCCTCGGCCACGTACTTCGCCATGGTCGCGGCACCCTTGCTCGACTCGTCGTCGGGGTGCGCATGGACGGCCATGAGACGCAGCTGCTCTGCCACTTGCGGCGCTCCTCGTTCGTGCCCACCGGCGCTGACCTGTCGACGATGCCGGCCGACCTGTCATCCTTGACTCATCATCGCTTGACTCGTCATCGGTGACGCAGCGCTCGTCCGGTGACGCAGCGCTCGTCCGGCGAGTCAGCGCCGGGTTGGGAAGATGGACTCTGCCATTCTTGCCGATGCCGCCGACAACAACGCCAGGAGATACCCGCCGGTGACCGAGACGCACGCCACAATCACCTCCGGCGCGCCGGTGTTCCCACCGGGCCGCTACGGCCGCCGCCGCGAGCCCGCCCGCCGCCGCCCGGCGCTGGTCGCCCTGCTCGTCGTCGCCCTGGCGGCGGTGCTCGGCGTGGCCGCGTTCAGCGAGTACGGCAAGTACGGCGACCCCGACTACGACGCCCAGGTGATCACCTACACCGACATCACCGACTCCCAGGTGGTGGTCGACTTCCGGGTGACCGTCCCGGCGGGCGGCTCGGCGACCTGCGCGCTGCGGGCCCGCTCGCACGACGGCGCCGAGGTGGCCCGTGAGGAGGTGACGGTGACCGCCCCCGCAGGCGAGTCGCAGGTGACCACCCGGCACCGGCTCACCACCAGCGCCCGGCCCTTCATCGGCGAGGTGGTGCGCTGCCGCCCGGCCGGCTGAACTGCCGGAACGCCTCGCGCCATGCATACTGCGGGTCCCGTCGTCGGCACCCGCGGTGATCGTCGGCACCCCGACGGGCGGCGCACTGGTAACTTGGTAGCTCACCTGTCAGCCAGCCCGCACAACCGAGGAGACCGCCTGTGTCCAACACTGACAACGAGGCGCCCGCCACCTGGCTGTCCCAGGACGCGCACGACCGCCTCCAGGGCGAGCTCGACGAGCTGATCGCCAACCGGACGGTCATCGCCGCCGAGATCAACGCCCGGCGCGAGGAGGGCGACCTGCGGGAGAACGGCGGCTACCACGCCGCCCGCGAGGAGCAGGGCAAGGCGGAGGGGCGGATCCTCTACCTGAAGGAGCTGCTGCGCACCGCCAAGGTGGGCGAGGCGCCGACCGCCGACTCGGTGGCCCCCGGCATGGTCGTCACGATCTACTTCGACGACGACACCGACGACACCGAGACGTTCCTGCTCGGATCGCGGGAGATCGCGGCGACGACCGAGCTGACCGTCTACAGCCCGGAGTCGGCGCTGGGCAAGTCGATCCTCCGCACGCGGCCCGGGCAGACCGTCACCTACACCGCCCCCAGCGGCGCGGACATCAAGGTGACCATCGTCAAGTTCGAGCCGTTTGCGGGCTGAGCCACCCCGACGATGATCCCCGGGGCCGGCAGGCCGGCCCCGGGGATCATCGGTCAGGACTCCGCGGCGAAGACCACCTGGTAGCCGCTGGCCCGCAGGGCGCTGATCAGCGTGTCGGAGTGCTCGACGCCCCGGGTCTCCACCGACAGCGCCACCTCCACCTCGCCGAGCCCCAGGTGCGGATTGGCCCGCTGGTGCTCCACGTCGACGACGTTCGCCCGGTGCTCGGCGATCTCGCTGAGCAGCGAGGCGAGCTGCCCCGGCCGGTCCGAGCAGCGGACGGTGACACGCAGGTACCGGCCGGCCGCCGCCAGTCCGTGCTCGATCACCCGCAGCAGCAGCAGCGGGTCGATGTTGCCGCCGGAGAGCACCGCCACCACCGGCGTCTCGACCTGCACCACGCCGGCCAGCAGGGCGGCCACGCCCACCGCGCCGGCCGGCTCCACCACCTGCTTGCCCCGCTCCAGCAGCATCAGCAGCGCCCGGGAGATGTCCTCCTCGGAGACGGTGACGATCTCGTCGACGAGCTCACGGACGTGGCTGAAGGTGATCTCCCCCGGCCGGCCCACCGCGATGCCGTCGGCGATCGTGCTGAACGCGGGCAGGCGGACCGGCTCGCCGGCGACCAGCGAGGGCGGGTACGCCGCCGCCCCGGCCGCCTGCACACCGATCAGCCGCACGTCTGGCCGCAGCGCCTTGGCAGCGACCGCCATCCCGGAGATCAGGCCGCCCCCACCGACCCCGGTGATCATCGTCTTCACGTCCGGGCACTGTTCGAGGATCTCCAGCGCCACGGTGCCCTGCCCGGCGATCACGTCCCGGTGGTCGAACGGGTGGATGAGGACCGCCCCGGTCCGCTCGGCGAAGGCCTGCGCCGCGACCAGCGACTCGTCGACCGTGTGCCCGGCCAACTCGATCTGGGCGCCGTACCCCTTGGTGGCAGCGACCTTCGGCAGCGGCGCGTTCACCGGCATGAAGACGGTGGCGTGCGTGCCGACCAGCCCGGCGGCCAGCGCCACCCCCTGCGCGTGGTTGCCGGCGCTGGCGGCCACCACGCCCCGGTCGCGCTCCGCCGCGGACAGCCGGGAGATCCGCACGTACGCCCCCCGCACCTTGTACGACCCGGCGCGCTGCACGTTCTCACACTTGAGCCAGACCGGCCCGCCGAGCGCCGCGCTCAGCGGGCGGGAGGGCTCCAGCGGGGTGGTGCGGGTGATGCCCGCGAGCAGCTCCCGCGCGGCACGCACGTCGGCGAGACCGACCAGTTCCGTCATGCCCCGATCGTGCCACCCGCCGCCCCGGCGGCCGGCGGCGACACCGCGCCCCGCGCGCCCGCTACCTGCGGCGACGGGTCCGTGACAGGCGGAACGAGGTTGCGGACCAGCGCGTCCTCGTAGAACAGGAGCGCACACGCTAGACGATCAAGCGGTGGCCCGTGACCCCGTCCCGACGACCCGGGGGTAGCCGGGGGCGTGTCGGGTCCAGGGCGCCTGGAGCTCGAACTGGCCGGCGACGCCGAGCAGCAGCAGCTCCGAGCCGGGCGGGCCAACGAGCTGCACCGCCACCGGCAACCCGTCGGGGCGGCGGCCCACCGGCACCACGATCGCGGGGAGCCCGGCGATGTTCCACGGGGCGGCGTACGGGGCGTACCGGATGCTGGCCTTCATGTTCGCGCTCCAGGACCGGCCGGACCAGCCGGTGGCCTCCGGCGGCGGGCCGGCCAGCGCCGGGGTGAGCAGCAGGTCGACTGAGTGGTCGGCGAAGAAGCCGATCGAGCGCTCGCGCCAGGCGATCCGGTCGGCCTCCCGGACGTACCCCCGGCGGTGCGCCCACTCCCCCAGCGCGACATGCCGGCGGTTGCGCCGCTGGAGGTCGCGCCGGTCGAGGCCGGCGGCCCGCACGTCGGCGGCGGCCGCCGCGAACCAGGTGGCGATGCCCTGGAGACCGAGCCGGGTCGGGTAGACCGGGTCGGCGGGAACGGTGTCGTGGCCAGCGGCGGCGAGCAGCCGGCCGGCGGCGGCCACCGCGTCCCGGTTGGGTGCGTCCGGCGAGATGCCGCGCACCGGGGACCGCAGCGAGACGCCGACCCGCAGCCGATGCGGCGGGACCAGCTTCTCCTGCGGCCGGCCGGCGAGCACCTGGAAGCCGACGGCCGCGTCGGCGACCGTGGAGGTCAGCATGCCGTGCTCGGTCAGGCCGAACCAGTCGTCGGCGCCGAGCTGGCAGGGCACCACGCCCCGGCCGGGCTTCAACCCGACCAAACCGCAGCAGGCCGCCGGGATGCGGATCGAGCCGAGGCCGTCGTTGCCGTGCGCCATGGGCACCAGCCCGGCGGCGACCGCGGCGGCGGCCCCGCCGGAGGAGCCACCCGGGGTGCGCCCGGAGTCCCACGGGTTGCGGGTCACCGCGCTGCCGTCGTCGGTGAGCGCCCAGAGGCCGAGCTCCGGCATCCGGGTCACCCCGAGGATCACCGCGCCCGCGCCGCGCAACCGCCGGACCACCTCGTGGTCGGCCTCCGCCACCGCGCTGCGCACGGCGGCCGAGCCGTTCCAGGTGGGCAGGCCCGCGACCGGGGTGTTCTCCTTGACCGCGACCGGCACCCCGGCCAGCGGCAGGTTCGCCAGTTCCTCCTGCTCGTCGACCTTCTCCGCCTCGGTGATCGCCTCCCCGCCGCGTACCGTGCGGAACGCGGCGAGGTCGGCGTCGACCCGGGCGATGTGGTCGAGGTGGTCGGCCACGACCTGGGTGGCGGAGACGTCACCCCGCCGTACGCCGCGGGCGATCTGCTTCGCGGTCGCACCCACCCAGGTCGGCATGATGTCCTGCACGGCCACCCTCCCCAGCCAGCGGTCAGCCCAGCGCCTGCTCCAAGTCGGCGAGCAGGTCGTCGACCGTCTCGATGCCGACAGACAGTCGCACGAGATCGCCGGGAACTTCAAGCGGCGAGCCGGCAACACTTGCGTGTGTCATCCGACCCGGGTGCTCGATCAGGGATTCCACCCCGCCGAGAGACTCGGCGAGCACGAACAACTTTGCCTGGTTGCAGATCTCCACGGCGTGCTCCTCGCCGCCTGCGGCCCGGAAGGAGATCATGCCGCCGAACCGGCGCATCTGCTTGGCGGCCACCTCGTGCCCGGGGTGCGACGGCAGGCCCGGGTAGATGACCTGACCGACCTTGGCGTGTCCGTCCAGGTACGCGGCGATCCGCTCGGCGTTGTCGCAGTGCCGGTCCATCCGGACGCCCAGGGTCTTGATGCCGCGCAGGGTCAGCCAGGCGTCGAACGGGCCGTTGACCGCGCCCATCGCGTTCTGGTGGAAGCGCAGTTCCTCGCCCAGCCCGCGGTCGGCCGCCACCAGCGCACCGCCGACGACGTCCGAGTGCCCGCCCACGTACTTGGTGGTGGAGTGCACCACCACGTCCGCACCGAGCGCGAGCGGCTGCTGCAGGTACGGCGACGCGAAGGTGTTGTCCACCACCAGCAGCGCCCCGGCGTCGTGGGCGACGGCGGCCAGCGCGGCGATGTCGGCGATGCCGAGCAGCGGGTTGGTCGGCGTCTCCACCCAGACGATCCGCGTCACGCCGGGCCGGATCGCGGCCCGCACGGCATCGACGTCGGAGACCTTAGCCGGGGTGTACGCCAGCCCCCACCGCTCGGCCACCTTCGCGAACAGTCGGTACGTGCCGCCGTACGCGTCGTCCGGGATCACCACGTGGTCGCCCGGCTTGCAGGCGGCGCGCAGCAGGGTGTCCTCGGCGGCCAGGCCGCTGGCGAAGGCGAGCCCGACGGGGCCGCCCTCCAGCGCGGCGAGGCACTCCTGGAGCGCATCCCTGGTGGGGTTGCCGGAGCGGCTGTACTCGTAGCCCTGCCGGGGCGCGCCGACGGCGTCCTGGGCGTAGGTGCTGGTCTGGTAGATCGGTGGGATCACCGCGCCGGTGCGGGCCTCGGGGTCCTGTCCGGCATGGATGGCGAGCGTGTCGAAGCCGTGACTCATGCCCGAGACGTTAGTCGGTGGGACGGAAGGGACCCCGGTCAACGCCTCCGGTAGGGAAGCGCTTCCTTCCCCCACCGCACGACCGGCGCGGCGTCGGCCTGTTCCAGTGGGGTTAGCCTGGCCGGATGGGCGAGTGCGTGTTCTGCGGGATCGTGGCGGGCGACGTGCCGGCGTTCCGGGTGGTCGACGCCCCGGACGGGGTCGCGTTCCTCGACACCCGGCCGGTGTTCCGGGGGCACGTGCTGGTGGTGCCGCGCACCCACCTGGTCACCCTGGCCGATCTGCCGGCGGACGCACTGCCCGGCTACTTCGGGCTGGTCCAGCGGCTCGCCGTGGCGGTGGAGTCCGGTCTGGGGGCCGGCGGCACGTTCGTGGCGATGAACAACCGGGTGTCCCAGTCCGTGCCGCACCTGCACACCCACGTCGTGCCGAGGACGAAGGGCGACGGCCTGCGCGGCTTCTTCTGGCCCCGCACCCGTTACGCCGACGACACCGAAGCCGAGTCCTACGCCGCCCGCATCACGGCAGCCCTCTGACTCGATCCCTCGGCCCGCCCTACGAAACCTCCCAGCCCTCGACGCCCGGTACCCGCCCCCAGGCCCGAAGCCCGCCCCACGCCGACGCCGCAACGCCGACGCAGATAACGCAAGGTAGTGACAGCGCGTCGCAACGCTACGTGACGTCCACGGCTGGCGGCGTCGACACCCGCCCTCGCTTTGCTCTGCTTCCTCATCCGCAACACCGCGCTGACCATTGCGAACGCGGGGCGGCCACCTGGCCTCGCCAGAGCAATTCGTCACCGACGGTAGCTGTTGCGGATGAGGAAGCAGAGCAAAGCGGCGAGAGGGCATGCCCTCGCCGGCAGGCGCGGTGGCCGAATGTAGCGACGCCAAGGGCCGCAGCCCGACCTCGCCTCCGATCCGACGCGGGATCCGCCTGGGTGCGGGTGAAGTGGGTAAGGAAGGCGGACCCGGCGGTGTTGCACGCGGGGAGAAGTACGAGAGGAGTTCCATCGTGTTCCTTCGCCGCATGAAGGCCGAACTGCCCACCCCCGACCAGGCCCTGCCCGGCCGCCCGATCGCGATGCCGATCGGCGACCGGCACGAGGTCCTCGGGTCGTCGCTGAAGGGGCCGTTCCCGGAGGGCGCGCGGGTCGCCGTCTTCGGCATGGGCTGTTTCTGGGGCGCCGAGCGCCTGTTCTGGGTCCTGCCGGGCGTGCTCACCACCTCCGTCGGCTACGCGGGCGGCGTCACGCAGAACCCGACGTACGAGGAGGTGTGTTCGGGCCGGACCGGGCACGCCGAGGTGGTTCAGGTGGTCTACGACCCCACCGTGATCAGCTACGAGGACCTGCTCAAGGTCTTCTGGGAGAACCACGACCCGACCCAGGGCATGCGCCAGGGCAACGACGTGGGCACCCAGTACCGGTCGGCGATCTACGTCACCGGCGACGACCAGCTCGCCACCGCCCAGGCGTCCCGCGACGCGTTCGCGCCGATCGTGGCGCGGGCCGGCAAGGGCGAGATCACCACGGAGATCGACCGACTCGGCGACTACTACTTCGCCGAGGACCATCACCAGCAGTACCTCGCCCCGACGAAGAACCCGAACGGGTACTGCAACCACGGGCCGAACGGGCTGAGCTGCCCGGTCGGCGTGGCCCGCACCGCCTGACCGGCGGCTTGACGCCGGCCGGCGGTTACGGCCGGCGTCAGCCCGCCCGGAGGACGACGGTCCAGGTGGTCGTCGTGGTGCTGGCCGCCGCGCCCGTCGCGCTCAGGCCGCCGTACGCGCCGGTCGGCACCGAGGCCCCGGAGTCGGCGAGCAGCCCGGTGACCCGGCCGCCGCCGGTCTGCGAGCTGTTGCCGCGCACCTGGACGCCGGGCGGGGCGGTCAGCGCCGTGGACGTGGAGTCGCCGTGCAGCCAGTACGACACGGCCCAGCCCCGCTCGGCGGTGACCGGGGCGGTCGGGGTGATCCGGACGGCGGAGCTGGCCGGGTCGGTGGCCCGGGCGTGCCCGGCGACCGGGCCGGCCGGGTCGGTCCCCCGGTACGCGGCGAGCACCAGGTTGCCCTTCGACTGCGAGCCGAGGGTGACCCGTACGGTCGACCCCGCGTCGCCGGCGCCGGCGACCTTCCACCAGGCCGTGGTGGTGGCGTAGCCGCCGTCGAGGCGGTCGAGCCGGGTCCAGCCGGTGACCCCGGCGGGTTCGCCGGTGGTGGCGTGGGTGTTCTGGCTCAGGAACAGCAGTAGTGCGTCGCCCGCCTGGACACCCGGGGGCACCGCGACGGAGTGGGTCGTGACGTTCGCGTTGGCGGTGGCCTGCCCGACGTACGAGATCAGCTCCGGCAGCGGCGCGACCGTGACGTCCAGCGTGGCGGTGCCGGTGGCTCCCCGGTCGTCGGTGACGGTGAGCGTGACCGGGTAGGTGCCCGCCTCGGCGTACGTGTGGGTGGTGCTCGGAACGCTGTCCGTGTCGGCGGTCGAACCGTCGCCGAAGGCCCAGGCGTGGTCCTGGACCGCCCCGTCGGCATCGGTGGAGCCGGCCGCCGAGAACGTGCACGTCAGCCCGGCGCAGGACGGCGCGAGGTGGGCCGTGGGCGGGGTGTTGGCCGCGCCGCCGGAGCCCTTGAGCAGCCTGATCCAGTCGATGTCGCCGGCGAAGTAGTCGCAGGTGACGTCCACCCCGTCGCAGGAACTCTTGCCGCCGACGGAGAGCTGCCAATTGTTGGCGATCGTCCCGGTGGGGCCGGTGAGCCGGCTGGTGCGCACGCCGTCGACGTACATCTCGACGTACGTCGAGGTGCGGTTGCAGGTCACCGTGTGCCACTGCCCGTCGGCGATGGGCGTGCCCGTGTAGCCGGTGCGGGTCGCGCCGTCGCCACCGCGGAACATGCACCGGGGCTTGCCGGCGGGCGCCTCGAACTTCCAGTAGCCGCCGGCCGTGTTGCCCTGCCCCTTCTGCAGGATGTTGCCGAAGGAGCGCGTGGTGCGGTACCGGATGGTGAACGAGAAGTCCCCGGCCTCTGGGTTGAACTCGTTGCTCGCCGGCACCAGGTCGACGTGTCCCGGCACGTACTCGTGGTCGACGGGGTTGTGGTACGCGAACCGGTGGGCGGTCGCGCCCGCGTAGCGCTCCCCGGCGGCCACCTCGGTCCCGACGGTCCCGTGCCGGCCGTTGCCGCTGCTGTCGGCGAGGACCGTGGCGCCCGCCGGCTCGTCCATGCTCCAGAAGGCCACCGTCCGGGTGGCGACCGCCTGCGCCGGGGACGCCCCGACCAGCACCCCGGCGGCGGCCAGCGTGGTGGCCACGGCGAGCCGGCCGACCGTCCGGACAACCCGTCGTCGCGTCGTCGCGCGCATCAGCATCGCCTCCTCGTGGCTCACCGGCGAGCGTGGCACGGCAACGAACTCGACTCCATGCCCCGTCGGGGTGGAAACCCGGCACCCGGTGCTGCGGGGGCGGGGCCGATCGGCGGGTACGGGCGACGGGCGGAGGGTGGCGTGCCGCCGGTGCGGCGTTTGTCACACCCGGTCGGCCGGGCGAACCGGGCAGGCGGCCGGGCCGGGCCCGAATGCCCGCGCGGGAGCCGTCCCGGATGCGGCGGCGCGCATTTTAGCAAGCACGTAACGACGACGACATCATCTCAACAGGCGAACTGCGCTCACCTCTGGCAGCATTGTCTGCCATGTGCGGACTGGCTGGGGAATTTCGGCGTGACGGCTCGCGGGCCGATGTCGCGGCGGTGGAGCGCATGGCGGCCACGATGAGCGACCGGGGCCCCGACGACAGCGGGGTGTGGTCCCAGGGGCCGACCGCCCTCGGCCACCGCCGCCTGAAGATCATCGACCTGTCGGCCGCCAGCGGGCAGCCGCTGGTCGACCCGGCGTCCGGGCTGACCGGGGTCTTCAACGGCTGCATATACAACTACCGCGAACTGCGCGAGGAGCTCCAGGCCAAGGGCCACCGGTTCTTCTCCTCCGGCGACAGCGAGGTGGTCGTCAAGGCGTACGCCGAGTGGGGGCTGGACTTCGTCGACCACCTGGTCGGCATGTTCGCCGTAGCGATCAGCGAGCGGGACAGCGGCCGGCTGGTGCTGGCCCGGGACCGGCTCGGCATCAAGCCGCTCTACCTGGCCGAGGCCCCGGGCGTGGTGCGCTTCGCCAGCACCCTGCCGGCCCTGATGGCCGCTGGCGGCGTGGACACCACGATCGACCCGGTGGCGCTCGCCCACTACCTGAGCTTCCACAGCATCGTGCCGCCGCCGCGCACGATCCTGCGCGGGGTGACCAAGCTGCCCCCGGCCACCGTCCGGGTGTACGAGTCGGACGGCACCAGCCGCGAGCGGGTCTACTGGGACCCGTCCTTCACCCGGCACGAGGAGCGGGCCGGATGGTCCGCCCGCGACTGGGAGGACGCCCTGCTGGAGTCGCTGACCACAGCGGTGCGCCGCCGGATGGTCGCCGACGTCCCGGTCGGCGTGCTGCTCTCCGGCGGGCTGGACTCCAGCCTGGTGGTGGCCCTGCTGGCCGGCGAGGGCCAGCGCGGCCTGTCCACGTTCTCCATCGGCTTCGACGCCGTCGGCGGGCGGTCCGGCGACGAGTTCGTCTTCTCCGACCTGGTGGCGAAGACGTTCGGCACCGACCACCACCAGATCCGGGTGGCCGCCCGCGACCTGCTGCCGCCCCTGGAGGCGGCCGTGGCGGCCATGAGCGAGCCGATGGTCAGCCACGACTGCGTGGCGTTCTACCTGCTCAGCCAGGAGGTGTCGAAGCACGTCAAGGTGGTCCAGTCCGGCCAGGGCGCGGACGAGATCCTCGGCGGCTACCACTGGTACCCGCCGCTGGCCGGGGTCGACCGGGAGCGGGCCGTCGAGACGTACGCGAAGGCGTTCTTCGACCGGGACGCGGCCGGACTGGCCCGGGTCCTCGACCCGGCGTGGCTGGCCGACGGCGACCCGGCGCGGGAGTTCGTGGCCGCCCACCTGGCCCGGGTGGGCGCGCAGACGGCGGTCGACGCCGGCCTGCGGATCGACACCCAGATCATGCTGACCGACGACCCGGTGAAGCGGGTCGACAACATGACCATGGCGCACGGGCTGGAGGCCCGGGTGCCGTTCCTCGACCACGAGTTCGTGGAGCTGGCCGCGAGCTGCCCGCCGGAGCTCAAGCTGGCCCAGGGCGGCAAGGGCGTGCTGAAGGAGATCGGCCGCCGGGTCCTGCCGCACGAGGTCATCGACCGGCCGAAGGGCTACTTCCCCGTGCCGGGCCTCACCCACCTGGAGGGCAAGCTCCTCGACCGGGTACGCGACGCGCTGCACGCGCCGCAGGCCCGCCGCCGCAACCTGTTCCGCGCCGAGTACGTCGACGCGCTGTTGTCCGACCCGAACGCCGAACTGACCCCGTTGAACGGAAACAAGCTGTGGCAGCTGGGACTCCTGGAAATGTGGCTCCAGAGCCACGGAATCGACTGAAGGTGAGCGACACACGGGCGACCGGAACGGCATCCACCGACCGGGAACGGGTGCTCGGCCGGCGACGCGAGCGGGTCGGGCCGGGCGGGGACCCCGTGGCTCCCGCCCCGGCCGAGGCGGAACGACCCACCGGGGGCGACGGCGTGGTGCTCGACTGCGGCTGGGGCCGGCTGGTCTTCGGCCAGACCTTCGCCGACCAGGCCGCCGTGGCCGCGGTGCTGCGCTCGGAGGCCGCCGGCGCCCGGGACATCTGCATCTACCTGCGCGACCCGCACGTACTGGTGTCCCGGCTGCCCGACGAGCTGTTCATCGACCCGTCTCTGACGTACCGGCTGCGGTTGCCCGTGGGACCGGCCGGCAGCCCGGACACCGGCGAGGAGGACGCCCTGCCCGGGCTGCGGATCCGGACGCTGCGCGACGCCGACGACGCGGACGCGGTGAACCGGATCTACGCCCGCAACGGCATGGTCACCGCACCGGTTGACGTGCTGGTCGACAACGCCCGCACCGACCGGTTCCTGCACCTGGTGGCCGAGGACGCCACCGGGGACGTGGTCGGCACGATCACCGGCGTGGACCACGCCGCGGTCTTCGCCGACCCGGACAACGGCGCCAGCCTGTGGTGCCTCACCGTGGACTTCAACACCGCTCCGCCCGGCACCGGCCAGGCCCTGCTCACCGAGCTGGCCGCCCGGCTCACCGAGCGCGGCCGGTCGTTCGTCGACCTGTCGGTGCTGGCCGAGAACACCGGGGCGATCCGGCTGTACGAGCGGCTCGGCTTCTACCGCACCGCCACGCTCTGCGTGAAGCGGAAGAACCCGATCAACGAGCGGCTCTTCCTGCCCTCGACCCCGCAGGGGTACGACCTGCTCAACCCGTACGCGAGGATCGTCGCGGACGAGGCGATGCGCCGGGGCATCCGGGTGGAGGTCACCGACCCCGAGTGGGGCGAGCTGCGGCTGAGCAACGGCGGCCGGACGGTCGTCACCCGCGAGTCGCTGTCGGAGCTGACCTCGGCGGTGGCGATGAGCCGGTGCGACGACAAGCGGGTCACCCGGCGGATCCTCACCGAGGCGGGCCTGTCGGTGCCGCGCGGCCGGACCGCGACCGGGGACGACGCCGACGCCGCGTTCCTGGCCGAGGTGGGCCGGGTGGTGGTGAAGCCGGCGCGCGGGGAGCAGGGCAACGGCATCACCGTCGGGGTGTGCACCCCGGAGGCGCTGGCCGCCGCCGTCGCGCTGGCCCGGGGCTTCTGCCCGGACGTGCTCATCGAGGAGATGCGCGACGGCGAGGACCTGCGGGTGATCGTCATCGACCACGAGGTGGTCGCCGCGGCCGTCCGCCGGCCCGCGCAGGTGACCGGCGACGGGGTGCACGACATCGCCGAGTTGATCGAGCGGCAGAGCCGCCGCCGGGCCGCCGCCACCGGGGGTGAGTCCCGCATCCCGGTGGACGACATGACCCGGGACGTGGTCGCCGAGGCCGGGTACGAGCTGCGCGACGTGCTGCCCGAGGGCACGGTGCTGACCGTCCGCCGGACCGCGAACCTGCACACCGGTGGCACGATCCACGACGTCACCAGCGAGCTGCACCCGGAAATCGCCGAGGCGTGCGTGGCGGCCAGTCGGGCGCTGGACATCCCGGTCACGGGGGTTGACCTGCTGGTTCCCGCCCCCGACCGGCCGGAGCACGTGTTCATCGAGGCGAACGAGCGGCCCGGCCTGGCCAACCACGAGCCGCAACCGACCGCCGAGCGCTTCGTCGACCTGCTCTTCCCCGGCACGCGGGCACCGCAACGCCTCTGGTCACCGGCGGGTGCGGCAAGCTCTCAGGCATGACCGCACGCAAGCCCGTCCCGCTGAAGATCGACCTGGACTACCTCCGCCAGGTGCTGCTGGAGCTGCTGGAGATCCCGAGCCCGTCCGGGCGCACCGACCACGTGCAGCAGTACGTCGGCGAGCGCCTCTCCGCGTTCGGGATCTCCTCCACACTGACCCGACGCGGCGCGCTGAGCGCCTGCCTGCCGGGGCCCCGACAGACCGGCGCGGACCGGGCGATCGTGGTGCACACCGACACCATCGGCGGCATGGTGAAGCGGCTCAAGGAGAACGGCCGGCTGGAGCTGATGCAGATCGGCACGCACAGCGCCCGGTTCGCCGAGGGCGCGCACGTGCGGATCTTCACCGACGACCTGGACCGGGTGGTCACCGGCCAGGTGCTGCCGCTCAAGGCCAGCGGGCACCGTTACAACGAGGCCGTCGACCTCCAGGGGGTCGGCTGGGAGCAGGTCGAGGTCCGGGTCGACGAGCCGGTGGACGACGAGGCTGGGTTGCGTGCCCTCGGCATCGACGCCGGGGACTTCGTGGCGTTCCTGCCCAACCCGACGGTCACCCCGAGCGGGTACGTCAAGTCCCGGCACCTGGACGACAAGGCCGGGGTGGCGGCCGTGCTGACCGCGTTCAAGGCGATGATCGACGCGGGGGTGACCCCGGCGGTGACCGCGCACCTGCTGGTCACGGTCACCGAGGAGATCGGGCACGGGGCCAGCCACGGCCTGGACCCGGACGTCGCGGAGATCGTCTCCGTGGACGCCGCGGTGGTCGCCCCCGGGCAGCAGTCCCGGGAGAACGCGGCCACCCTGGCGATGGGCGACGGCGTCGGCCCGTTCGACTACCACCTCACCCGCAACCTGGCGGCGATCGCCCGCGAGCACGAGGTGGACCTGGTCCGGGACGTCTTCGAGTACTACCGCTCGGACGTGGCGGCGGCGGTCGAGGCGGGCGCGCACGCCCGGGTGGCGCTGCTCGGCTTCGGGGTGGACGCCACCCACGGCCACGAGCGCACCCACCTCGACGGGCTGAGCCACCTGACCCAGCTCCTCTGCCTCTACCTCCAGAGCGACCTGGTCTTCCCCGAGTGGGACGCCGAGCCGGAGGGCGACCTGGCCGACTTCCCGTCGCTGGCGGTGCAGCCGGCCAGCGAGGAGGGCCCGCGCGAGGGCCCGATCGGGATCACCGACTGAACCGGCAGGCAGGCGCCCCGCCCCTTCCCGCTCGGCATGTGAATCAAATCCGTTGCCGCCGCCCCCGGGGGGTGGGTACCGTGGCCGTACACGTGAAGGGAGGTGGTCCAAAGTTGTATAGCAATCGGACTCGTGAGGTGGCTGTCCGCTAGCCGCTGTCCTCGACAGTGAGAACCCTGTCCGCCGCGAGGCGGGCATGCACCATCGTCGAGACCGTGTGGCAGCGGTGCGGCGAATTCACGACAGCCACCCGACCCCCGGGGTGCCGGCCCAGTCCAGCCGGCCCGTGCGCGAGCACGGAAACCCCGGGGGTCGCTCCATGTCCAGCCGGGCCGGGCAGCCCAGCCGGGGAGGCATCCTTGTCCATGCGTGAGCTGGTGGTGCTCGGGACGGCCAGTCAGGCACCGACCCGGGCGCGCAACCACAACGGGTACGTGCTGCGCTGGGACGACGAGGTGATCCTCTTCGACCCGGGCGAGGGCAGCCAGCGGCAGCTCCTGCACACCGGCGTCACCGCCACCGACCTGACCCGGATCTGCGTCACCCACTTCCACGGCGACCACTGCCTCGGCCTGCCCGGCACCATCCAGCGGCTCTCCCTGGACCGGGTGCCCCGCCCGGTGGCGGTGCACTTCCCGGCCGGCGGCGCCGAGTACTTCGACCGGCTGCGGCACGCGTCGAGCTTCCACGAGACCGCCGAGCTGGCCGTCGAGCCGATCACCGCCGACGGGCAGCGGTTCGCCCTGCGCGCAGGCACGCTGGAGGCCCGTCGGCTGCGGCACCCGATCGAGACGTACGGCTACCGGCTGGTCGAGCCGGACGGCTGCCGGATGCTGCCGGAGCGGCTGGCCGCGTACGGGATCGCCGGGCCGGCCGTCGGGGAGCTGCTCCGCGTCGGCCACCTGGACGTCGGCGGTCGCCGCGTGACCCGGGACGAGGTGAGCGTGACCCGGCCGGGGCAGCGGTTCGCCTTCGTGATGGACACCGGGCTCTGCGACGGGGTGTACGCCCTCGCCGAGCACGCCGACCTGCTGGTCATCGAGTCGACGTTCCTGGAGTCCGAGGCCGCGCTCGCCGCCGAGGTCGGGCACCTCACGGCCGGCCAGGCCGCCCGGGTGGCGGCCGAGTCGGGGGTACGCACGCTGATGCTCACCCACTTCTCCCAGCGGTACGGCGACGCCCGGCGCTTCGCCGACGAGGCCCGGCAGCACTTCGCCGGTGACCTGGTGGTCGCCGAGGACTTGATGACCGTACCGGTGCCGCCCCGGCGGGTAGCCTCGGGCGGGTGACGATCACCCTGCGCCACGCGACCGTCGACGACCTGCTCGCGGTGGGGGCGCTGCACCAGCGGTCCCGGGTGGCGGCGTACTCGTCGTTCCTGCCGGCGGAGGCGCTGGCCGACCCGACACCGGAGGCGATGGGGGCGTACTGGGCCGAGCGGTGGGCGTGGGAGCGCGACGACCACCTGATGACCGTGGCCGAGCGGGACGGCCGGCTGGTCGGCTTCAGCTACCTCGGCCCCGACGACCAGGACGACCCGACGACCGGGCTGCTCAACGCCATCCACCTCGACCCGGACGAACAGGGCCGGGGCACCGGCCGGGCGCTGATGGCCGACGCGCTGGCCACGATGCGCGGCCGGGGCTGGCACCGGGCGGTGCTGTGGGTGCTGGAGCCCAACGCCAACGCCCGCCGGTTCTACGAGCGCGGCGGCTGGCTGCCCACCGGCGAGCGCCGCGAGGAACACGTCGGCACCGCCTACACCCCCCAACTCCGTTACGCCCGCAAGCTGTAAGGAAGGGCACCCTACTAACGCATACGGTAGAGAAGGGTCCCTACCCGGCCGCGAGAGTGGTCTTGTCTCCGCCCTTACGGAACCACGCCAGGACGACCTGGCAGAAGCAGGTCAGGGCGCGGTTACCCGGTCGGGTTCCTACCGTGCGACGCGGCGCGTAGCAGCCGCGCCATGTGCTGTACGAGTTTCCTGGGGACGTCCAGGATGGCCCGATAGGCAATAGCGTGGGGTCCTTCCTGGCAGATCAGATTCCGTCGCAAGAACCTGTCTGCCGGGGGCCCACGCCCTGTCTCTGCGCCATCCGTTATGAACGCGTTGCCCGTGTCATCCCGAACTGAGCCCGGACGGCGGTTGAGATCACCTCACTCCACCTGCGGCCGCACCGCTTCTCTTGTGGACTCCCATGCACCCGTGTATACAGGAGGAACGGAATTGATTCCGGAACCGTGCAGCATTCGGCACACGGGCGCGGTCTCGGAATCGAGGGAGGAAAGGAATGTTGTGACCAAGATTGGGAAATCAGGCACACGTCTGGGCATTCTCAGTGCGATTGTCGCTGGCACCGTGTCGCTGACGACAGCGACCCCCGCAAGCGCCGCTCCGGTGAACGGCGGGTGGTTCACCTCCAGCACCGCCTGCTACCAGGCCGGCAGCAATGCAGTCGACCGGCCGGACTCGCGTTACTCCGACTATTCGTGCACCTATTCCGCCAGCCACAACCCGCACTGGCACCTGGTCCTCTACACCTGATGTCCACCGCCGCACGTAGAGACCCCCGGAGGTTCGCCGAGTGGTGATGTTGGGTTCGCCGAACTCGGTGTAGGTCTCAACGTGACGTAGGTTCCTGCGCTCGTAGGTCCACGTGCCGGAGAGGCCGGCTCCTTCGACGGCGGGGATGACGTAGTTCGTGATGCTGGGCTGGCCGCGAGGGCTGAAGGCACCGACCTGCCACTTGTGGATGTTCGTCGAGCCCGGCGGGTCGTACCGGTAGGACTCGGTCAGTTGACTCTTCGCTTTTGCCGTGGAGCCGGTGTAGAGCAGGTCGTACTTCCACTTCGCGCGCAGGGCTCCGGTCGCGGAGTCGTCGCGGAGTCCGGCCTTGCGGCCGAGGGCGTCGTAGCCGTACCAGAGGGCTTCCCCTCGGGCGTCGGTCGTTTTCTCAAGTTCGTTGAAGTCGTTTCGGCCCTGGGCGTCGACGGTCGTGGTGGTCGGAGCGGTCGAGTCCTTCGGTCGCTATCAAGCACGTTGATCTGATCGAGATGCACCGCGATCGCCAGATGTACGAGTGGCGTACCGTAGCCGCGCTGCCTCTGAGGTAGACGCAACGGACGTCCAGTTCCCAGCTGATGACCCGCCGTTGCGGAGCCGCCCCAGAAAGGCTTCCGTCAGCTCGCAGGGCCCCGTTCCCGCGACCGGGAAGGGGGCCCTGCGACGTGTCGTCGGGTCAGTGTGCGCCGAGGTGGGCGAGCAGGTCCTGCCGGGTCAGCACGCCCTTGGGCTTGCCGTCCACCAGCACCAGCGCCGCGTCGGACTTCTCCAGCAGCGCGACCGCCTCGCTCACCGGCTGGCCACCGCCGATCATCGGCAGCGGGTCGGCCATGTGCCGCTCGATCGTGTCGTGCAGGTGCGCCTGACCGGTGAACAGGGCGTCGAGCAGGTCCCGCTCGGCGATCGAGCCGGCCACCTCGCCGGTCACCACGGGCGGCTCGGCCTTGAGCACCGGGAGCTGGGAGACGCCGTACTCGCGCATGTAGTCGATGGCGTCACGGACCGTCTCGGTGGGGTGCACGTGCACCAGCTCGGGCAGCCCGCCCGGCTTGCCGGCGAGGGCGTCGGCGACGGTCGGCTCGCTGCCCGAGTTGTCCAGGAAGCCGTACCGGGCCATCCAGGTGTCGTTGAAGATCTTCGACAGGTAACCCTTGCCGCTGTCCGGCAGCAGCACCACGACCACGTCGTCCGGGCCGGCGGCGCGGGCCACCTCCAGGGCGGCGACCACGGCCATCCCGCAGGAGCCGCCGACCAGCAGCCCCTCCTCGCGGGCCAGCCGCCGGGTCATCTCGAAGGACGCCTTGTCGGAGACCTCCACGATCTCGTCGGTGATGCTCCGGTCGTACGTCTCGGGCCAGAAGTCCTCGCCGACCCCCTCGACCAGGTACGGCCGGCCGGTGCCGCCGGAGTAGACCGAGCCCTCCGGGTCCGCACCGACGATCCTCACCCGCCCGCCGGAGGCCTCCTTCAGGTACCGGCCGATGCCGGAGATGGTGCCGCCGGTGCCCACCCCGGCCACGAAGTGGGTCAGCCCGCCGCCGGTCTGCTTCCACAGCTCCGGCCCGGTGGTCTCGTAGTGCGAGCGCGGGTTGGCCGGGTTGCTGTACTGGTCGGGCTTCCACGCGCCGGGGATCTCCCGGGCCAGCCGGTCGGAGACGTTGTAGTAGGAGCGCGGGTCCTCCGGCGCGACGGCGGTCGGGCAGACCACCACCTCCGCGCCGTACGCCCGCAGCACGTCCTGCTTGTCCTGGCTGACCTTGTCCGGGCAGACGAACACGCACCGGTAGCCCTTGAGCTGGGCCACCAGGGCCAGGCCGACACCGGTGTTGCCGCTGGTCGGCTCGACGATGGTGCCGCCCGGCCCCAGGATCCCGGCGGCCTCGGCGTCCTCGACCATCCGTAGCGCGATCCGGTCCTTCACCGAACCGCCCGGGTTGAGGTACTCCACCTTCGCGAGCACGGTCGCCCGGATGCCCTCGGTGACGTTGCGCAGTCGCACCAGCGGGGTGTTGCCGATCATCTCGACGACGTTGTCGTAGTACTGCACCTCGTTGTGCCCTCCGTTACGGCGCCGGCGACGGCGGCCGGGCAGACGTTGATTCGACGCCCAGGGTACGTGCCGTCAGGGCGTCACATGCCCCGGGATGACCGAGCTGCGGCGGGTCTCCCACTCGATGAACCGCTCGGTCTCCGCCAGCACGGCGCCGGCCAGCCAGGTGACCATGACCGCGTCGTCGGCCAGCCCGAAGATCGCCAGCGGGATCTCCGGGAGCAGGTCGATCGGCGAGACGATGTACGCCGTCGCCGCGGTCATCAGGGCCAGCCGGAGGCCGCCGTCGTACTCGCCCCGGGTGGTGGCCCGGATCATCCGGGGCAGCGCCCCCAGCCGGGCGCCCAGCGACGGGCCGCCCCTCGCCCCCGAGGACAGCGCCCTGGCCAACGCCGTGAACGCCGCGCCACGTTTCAGTGTCTTTCCCATCTCCACACCCCTCTCCGCCCGACATCGTGCGGTGTCGGTGCAAGGAATACCCGCAACCGTCGGATCCCAGGCATCGCAGAGGGCAGCACGACGACAGCGGCATGTCGTGCCGGCGCGATAATGTCGCGGTATGGGGGTCGCTGGTTCCGCCGTACCGGTTGGTCCGCGCTGGCGCCGCGCCCGGCGGGTCGCCCGCCTGGCGGCGCTCGGCACGGGCGCCACCGCCGCTGCCGCCGTCGCCACGGGCGGTGTGCTGATCGGCCAGGCCCGGCAGGCCCGGCGCACCATACCTATGGCCGAGGCGCCCCCGCCCCGCTGCGACGGCGTCTACGGCGCGAAGCTCCCCGGCCCGCCGCTGACCGTGGTGATCCTCGGCGACTCCACCGCCGCCGGGTACGGGGTGCACCGCCGCCGGGAGACCCCCGGGTCGCTGCTGGCCACCGGCCTGTCCCGCCGCCTGCACCGCCCGGTGCGGCTGCACCGGTTCGCCGTGGTGGGCGCCATCTCGTCGGGGCTCAAGCCGCAGGTGGAGTCCGCGCTGGAGCACCAGCCGGACGTCGCGGTGATCCTGATCGGCGGCAACGACGTCACCAACCGTGCCCCGGCGAGCCTGGCCGTGCGCTACCTGTTCGACGCGGTCCACGCGCTGCGCGAGGGCGGGTGCGAGGTGGTGGTCGGCACCTGCCCCGACCTCGGGGCGATCCGGCCGATCCAGCCGCCGCTGCGCTGGCTGGCCCGGCGGTGGAGCCGGCAGCTCGCCGCCGCCCAGACGGTGGCGGTGGTGGAGGCGGGCGGCTGGACGGTCTCCCTCGCCGACCTGCTCGGTCCCCGGTTCGTCGCCGAGCCGACCCGGATGTTCGCCTGGGACCGGTTCCATCCCTCCGCCGAGGGGTACGCGATGGCCGCCGCCGCGCTGCTGCCGACCGTGCTCTCGGCGCTCGGTGCCGGGCAGGAGCGCCGCCCTGGCCTCGCGCGCGGGGAGGGCGTACGGTCGCTGCCTGAGGCCGCCCACGAGGCGGCTCGGCACGCGGGCACGGAGGTCAGCGCCACCCAGGTCCACGGGCGCGACCGGGGGCCGGGCGGGCGATGGGCGCAGCTGCGCCGGCGGGCCTTCTTCGGCGTCGGCGCGGTGCCGCAACCCGGCCCGGCCGCCGACTCACCCACACTGGAGGGACTGCCATGACCGAGCACAGCGGTAGCCACGGCGCGGGAGACCGGGGTCTGGGCGCAGAACTCGCCCTCCGGCTGGGCCGGGCTGCGGCCCTGTCCCTGATCGCCGGGACGATCGGCGGCGCGGCCGTCCTCGCGGGCGAGGCGTTCGTCGCCCGCAACCGCCGGTATGCCCAGCCGGAGCTTGGGCTGGCCCTGCGTGCGACGGTGGGGCGGCCGGGGGCGGCGCCGCTGCGGCTGGTCCTGCTCGGCGACTCGTCCGCCCTCGGAGTCGGCGTGGGCCGGCTGGGCGACACCGTCGGCGGGCAGCTCGCCCACCTGCTCGCCGAGGGGCCGGCGGGCCGCCAGGTGCACCTGTCCAGCGTCGGGGTGTCCGGCTCCCGCTCCACCGACCTGGCCACCCAGGTGGCCCGGGCGCTGCTCGGCCCGCGTCCCGACGTGGCGGTGATCCTGATCGGCGCCAACGACGCCACCGCGCTGCGCCGGCCGGCGGAGGCCGGGGCGTACCTGGGGGCGGCCGTGCGGCGACTGCGCGAGGCGCACGTCGAGGTCGTCGTCGGCACCTGCCCCGACCTGGGGGCGGTCCACGCGATCGCCCCACCGCTGCGGCAGGTGGTCGGCTGGGCCGGCCGGCGGGTGGCCCGGGCACAGACCGTCGCCGTGCTCGACGCCGGGGGCACCGTGGTCGACCTGGGCACCGAGACCGGCCCGGTGTTCCGGGCCGACGCCGGCACCTTCTGCCACGACGGGTTCCACCCCTCCGCCGACGGATACCGGGTCTGGGCGCACGCGCTGATCCCGGCGGTCGCCGCCGCGGCGAACGTCACCTCCCGCCACTGACCGCCGGCGCCGGGCCCCGGCGGCACGGCCGGGCCCCGGGGTGCGGGGGTGACATTTCCCGCCGGGTGGGACGCTTCCCCGGCATGTTACCGGCGAGTTAACGTTGGCTCATGCCGACCGAGTCGTCCCGCGACGCCGTCATCGTCGCCACCGCCCGCTCCCCCATCGGCCGGGCGCACAAGGGATCCCTGCGCGACGTCCGCCCCGACGACCTTGCCGCCACCATCGTCCGGGCCGCCCTGGACAAGGTCCCCCAGCTCGACCCCACCGAGATCGACGACCTCTACCTGGGCTGCGGCCTGCCCGGTGGCGAGCAGGGCTTCAACATGGCCCGGGTGGTCGCCACCCTGATGGGCCTGGACGGCCTGCCGGGTGCCACCCTGACCCGGTACTGCGCCTCCTCGCTGCAGACCACCCGGATGGCGATGCACGCGATCCGGGCCGGCGAGGGTGACGTGTTCGTCTCCGCCGGGGTCGAGATGGTCTCCCGGTACGCCCGGGGCAACTCCGACGGGCTGCCGCCCGAGGCGCAGGCGCTGGTGGGTGGCGGTTGGGAGAACCCCCGCTTCGCGGCGGCGCGGGAACGGTCGACGCAGCACGCCCAGGGCGGCGCGGAGGTCTGGACGGACCCGCGAGAGTCCGGCGAACTGCCCGACATCTACCTGGCCATGGGACAGACCGCCGAGAACCTGGCCCAGGTGTACGACGTGACCCGCGCCGACATGGACGCCTTCGGCGTGCGCAGCCAGAACCTGGCCGAGAAGGCGATCGCCGACGGCTTCTGGGCCCGCGAGATCACCCCGGTCACCACCGCCGACGGCACCGTGGTCGACGGCGACGACGGGCCCCGGGCCGGGGTCACCCTGGAGGGGGTCGCCGGGCTGAAGCCGGTGTTCCGCCCCGACGGCCGGGTCACCGCCGGCAACTGCTGCCCGCTCAACGACGGCGCCGCCGCCGTGGTGATCATGAGCGCCCAGCGGGCCCGGGACCTGGGCATCACCCCGCTGGCCCGGATCGTCTCCACCGGGGTCACCGCCCTGTCCCCCGAGATCATGGGCCTCGGCCCGGTCGAGGCGTCGCGGCAGGCGCTCGCGCGGGCCGGCATGACCATCGACGACGTCGACCTGGTCGAGATCAACGAGGCGTTCGCCGCCCAGGTGATCCCCTCCTACCGGCAGCTCGGCATCCCCGAGGAGAAGCTGAACGTGATGGGCGGGGCGATCGCCGTCGGCCACCCGTTCGGCATGACCGGCGCCCGGATCACCGGCACCCTGCTCAACGCCCTGGATTGGCACGACGGGTCGGTCGGCCTGGAGACCATGTGCGTCGGCGGCGGCCAGGGCATGGCCATGGTCCTCGAGCGCCTCGGCTGACACCGGCGGGCCGGGCGGGTACCGGCCCGGCGCGGTCAGAGCGGGTCAGAGCGCGGTCAAATCCGGTCAGAGCACGGTACGGGTCGCCGTCACCTCGGCGGCGGCCCGGGCCAGCAGCTCGGTGGCCGGTCCGGCGGCCAGCAGGTCAGCGGTGACCACCCTGAGCTGGTCGGGCAGGGCGAGGTCGTTGCCGAGCCGGGGCACCGCCCGGCGGGGCTGCCCCTCGGCGTCGGCGGCGAGGTTCGCGAGCTCCTGCACCAGCCGGTGCACCAGGACGGCCCGGGACACGTTGCCGCTCTCGGCGACCGCCGCCCAGCGCGGTTGCTGCCAGTGCCCGACCTGACGGACCAGCAGTCCCACCGCCCGGTCCAGTTCCGCTGTGCTCACCAGACCGAGTCTACGAAAGGCCGCCGGCCGTCCGGTCAGCGGCGGAGGTAGCTGAGCAGTCGCAGCAGTTGCCAGTAGAGGAAGACCAGGCCGGAGAGCAGCCCGAACGCGCAGTACCACGCGTACCGGCGGGGCAGGCCCGCGCGGACCGACCGTTCGACCAGGTCGAAGTCGAGGATGAAGCTGAACGCGCCGGCGATGATCGCCACCACCGAGAACAGGTACGCCAGCCAGCCGACCCCGGCGGTCAGGCTGTACACCTCCACCCCCTGCCGGCCGGTCAGCAGGTAGGCGACCAGGTTGACCACGCCGATCGCCACGATCCCGAGCAGGGTGCCGGCCACCAGTCGGGCCAGCCGCGGGGTGGCCCGGACCACCCGGGCCCGGCACAGCAGCGCCATCCCGAGGAAGACGCCGGACGTGCCCACCACGGCCTGCACCACGATCCCCGGGTAGACCAGCTCGAACGCCCGGCTGGCCACCCCGAGCAGCAGCCCCTGGAGCACCGCGTACCCGGCGATCAGCGCCGGGTTGGTGCTGCCGCGCAGCGAGATGACCAGCGCCAGCGCGATCGTCGCCAGCGCGGAGCCGGCCAGCGCGGCGGAGATCCACACCGCCTGCGGGACGACGAACCAGGCCACCGCCGCCGTGGCGACGGTGAGCAGCAGCAGCCCGACGGTGCGCACCACCACGTCGTCGACGGTCATCGCCTCGGCGCCGCCGAGCCCGAGCACCTCGCGTTCCCGCCGGCGGGTGTCGTCCAGCCGGTCCAACACCGGGTTGGAACTGCGCACCGTCACCTCCTGACCGACGTACCCCTCGCAGTCACTCTGCCCCGGCGGCGTTGGCGGCGGCGGGCAAACGCCGTGGCCCGCTCCCGGCGGGCGGCCGGCCCGCAGACGACGGCGCCCGCCGCCGCGGGTCGCGGGGGCGGGCGCCGGTCGGCGACACGGGTCAGTCGTCGCCCTGGAAGAAGCTCAGCAGGCGCAGGATCTCGATGTAGAGCCAGACCAGGCTGACCAGGATGCCGAACGCGGCCGTCCAGGAGTAGCGCTGGGGCAGCCCCATCCGGACGCCCTCCTCCACCTCCGCGAAGCTGAGCACGAAGCTCAGCGACGCGACCACGATGCAGACCAGGCTGAAGCCGATCGCCAGCGGGCTGCCGTCACGCAGGCCCGTGTTGACGCCGAACAGCGACAGCACCAGGTTGATCATCATCACCGCGAAGAGGCCGACCATCGCCGCGACCATGCCGCGGACGAACTTGGGCGTCGCCCGGATGACCCGCGCCTTGTACAGCATGGCCATCAGGAAGAACACGCCGAAGCTGGCCACCACGGCCTGGAGCACGATGCCGTCGTAGAGCGAGTTGAAGGCCTTGCTCACCATGCCGACGAAGACGCCCTCGACGACGGAGTACGCGACGACCAGCGCCGGGTTCGCCATCCGGGAGAACGAGATGATCAGGCCGAGCACCAGGCCGACCACCGCGGCGCCGATCCAGGCGATGCCGAGCAGCGAGTCAGGCACGAGCACCCAGGCCGCCGCGGCGGACACGCCGAGGATGCCGAGGAGCGTGACGGTCTTGACCACCACGTCGTCGATGGACATCGGCGTCACGGTGGGCGGCGCGGCCGGGTAGCCGGTCGCGCCCGGGTACTGCTGTGGGGGGTATCCGGGCTGCCCGTAGGGCCCGGTCGGGGCGTACCCGGTGGCGCGCTCCCGCTCGGCCGCTTGGCCGAGTCGGGCGAGCACCGGGTTCGAAGTCTTCACTGTCTGGCCTCCCTCAGGGGGTCGTCGCACGTGAACGTGCCCTACAAGGGTAAACGCCGCGATCGACGCCGTGGAGATCACCGAGCGAGGCAGGAGCTGTGAAGAAGCTGATAGGCGAGGTGCCCGGGGCGGGGGTCGAACCCGCACGCCTTGCGGCAGCCGCTTTTAAGGCGGCCGTGTCTGCCTTTCCACCACCCGGGCGGGGCCACGCCGACGCGCCGACGCATCGGTGCAGTGTCACCGTAGCGGGTCCGCGACGACCCGGCGTACCCCGTCACCGCCGCCGCACTAGGGTCGAGGCGTGAGCAGCGCAGCCCCCACGGCCCCCGACGCCGCCCCCGCACAAGCACTCCGTCCCGATGCCCCTGCTCCGGCCGGCTCCCGGTGGGCCAGGCTCCGGGCCGCCGCCGCCCGGAACCGGGCCGACCTGCTCGTCGGGCTGCTCTTCGCGGCCCTCGCGGCCTGGCTCACCCACGGCCTGTGGCCGGACCCCGCCGGCCGGGTGCTGGCGCTCAACCCGGAGGACCAGGCCCTGTACGAATGGTTCCTGGCTGTCGACTCGCGCGCCCTGCTCGGCGACTTCGGTCTGCTCACCGACCGGCTCAACGCCCCGGACGGGGTGAACCTGATGGCCAACACCACGGTGATCGTGCTCGGCGTGCTCTTCGCACCGGTGACCCTGCTGTTCGGCGCGCCGGTCACCTTCGCCCTGCTCGCGGCGCTCAACCTGGCCGGCACCGCGTTCGCCTGGCACCTGCTCTTCACCCGGGTCCTGGGGGCCCGCCGGTTGGCCGCCGCGCTCGGCGCCGGGCTGTGCGGCTTCGGCCCGGGGATGGTCTCGCAGACCAACAGCCACCTGCACATGACCGCGCAGTGGCTGGTCCCGGTGATCGTCTGGCTGGTGGTCCGGCTGCTGCGCGCCGCCGACCCGCTGGGCCGGGCGGGCCGCCCCCGGGGCCGGGCGGGCGACGTGCGCGACGCGGGCGGGACGGGACCGGCCCGGGTCGGCCCGGACCGGCGCCGGATGCTCACCTCCGCCGTCGGCCTGGCCGCCGCGGTCAGCGCCCAGGTCTTCGTCGGCGAGGAGGTGCTCTTCCTCTGCGCGGTGACGCTGCTGGTGATGGCCGTCGCGTACGCCCTGGCCGACCGGGCGCTGCTGCGCCGGGCGCTGCCCGGCTTCGCCGGCGGGATACTGCTCGCCGCCGGGCTGGCCCTGCTCGTGCTGGGGTACCCGCTGTGGTTCCAGTTCGCCGGCCCGCTGGGCGTCGCCGACGGGATGTTCAGCCCGCACTACTTCTCGGCCGACCTGAGCAGCTGGTGGACCGTCTCCCCGCTGTCGGTGATGGGCAGCGACGAGGCGGCCCGGCTCACCACCGGGCCGGCGGAGTACAACACCTTCCTCGGCTGGCCGCTGCTGGTGGTCGCCGTCGGCTGCGCGGTCTGGCTGGGCCGCCGCCCGCTGGTGATCGCCTGCGCGGCGGGGGCGCTGGCGATGGGCGCTCTCTCACTCGGCCCGGACGTGGTCCTCGGCGGCGACCGGACCACCGTCCCCGGCCCCTACGCCCTGCTCGGCGGCCTGCCGGTGGTCGACGGGGCGCTGCCGATGCGGTTCGCCCTGGGGGTGCTGCCGGTGATCGCGACGCTGCTGGTGCTGGCCGTGGACCGGGCGCTGCGCGACGGCGGAACGACCCGCCGGCTGGTCCCGGCGGCGGTCGGGATCGCGCTACTGCCGGTCCTGCCGGCGCCGCTGCCCACCGCCGAGCGGCCGGCGCTGCCCGAGTTCGTCACCGGCGGCCACTGGCGGGAGTGCGTCCGGCCCGGCGGGGTGCTGGTGCCGGTGCCGCTGCCCACCCCGAAGGAGCCGTGGCCGATGCGCTGGGCGACCGCGGCCGACGCGGCCTTCGGCATGCCGGAGGGCTTCTTCATCGGCCCGTACGGCCAGGGCGGCACGGCCGCCATGGGCACCTGGAAACGACCCACGTCGGCCCTGCTCACGGACGTGGCGCAGCAGGGTGGCCAGCCCGCGATCGGCGACGCGGAGCGCCAACAGGCCGCCCGGGACGCCGACCGCTGGGGCGCGTCCTGCTTCGCGCTGGCCGAGGGCACGCCGCGCGCCGACGAGCTGCGGGCCGTCCTGGACCAGCTCTACGGCCCGTCCACCCGGATTGCCGACGCCTGGATCTGGCGGGTCTGAGGCCCGCATGAAAAATGGGCCCCCTCGTCGGCGAGGGGGCCCATTCTTCGTGCGACTCAGACGCGGGGGGCGACCGGCTGGGACGCCTCGACGAACTCCTCGCGCGGGTCGTGCAACTGGCCCAGGGCGACCACCTCGCGCTTGAGGAAGAACGCCAGCGACCAGTCGACCACGACCCGGACCTTGCGGTTGAACGACGGGATCCGGCTCATGTGGTACGTCCGGTGCATGAACCACGCCGGCAGGCCGGTCATCTTGATGCCGTACACCTGGGCCACGCCCTTGTACAGGCCGAGGCTCGCCACGCTGCCCGCGTGCTTGTGCTTGTATTCCACCGGCTCGCGCCCGCGGACCACGTTCGCGATGTTGTCGGCCATCCGGGCGGCCTGGCGCACCGCGTGCTGGGCGCTCGGCGAGCAGAAGTTGCCCGGCTCCTTGGTCAGGTCCGGCACCGCCGCGCAGTCGCCGGCGCTCCACGCGCCCTCGACCACCCGGTCGCCGTCGACGACCTGGAGGGTCGGCAGGCAGGTGACCCGGCGGCGCTCGTCGCGCGGGAAGTCGGTCGCGTCGAGCATCGGCGACGGCTTGACGCCGGCCGTCCAGACGATCGTGTCGGAGCGGAAGCTGTCGCCGTCGGAGAGCTTCACCACCCCGTCGACGCAGGACTCCAGGCGGGTGTCCAGCCGGATGTCCATGTTCCGCTTCAGCAGCTGCTGCACCGTGTAGGCGCCCATGTCCCGGTCGACCTCGGGCAGCACCCGCTGGGTCGCCTCGACCAGCACCCAGCGCATGTCCTCCGGCTTCAGCTCCGGGTAGTAACGCAGGGCGTCCCGGGCCATGTCCTCCATCTCGGCCAGCGCCTCGATGCCCGCGTACCCGCCGCCAACGAAGGTGAACGTCAGCGCGCTGCGCCGGACGTCCGGATCCGGCGTGGCGGCGGCCACGTCGAGCCGGTCCAGCACGTGGTTGCGCAGGTAGATGGCCTCGCCGATGGTCTTGAAGCCGATGCCGTGCTCGTGCAGGCCGGGAATCGGCAGCGTCCGGGAGACCGCGCCGGGGGCCACGATCACGTGGTCGTAGGCGATCTCCGTGGTCGGGCCGCTGATCGGCTGCACCGTGGCCACCTTGCGGTCGTGCTCGATCCGGGTGACCGTACCCGCCACCACCTTGCACCGGCGCAACTCCCGCCGCAGCGGCACCACGGAGTGCCGGGGGGAGATGTTGCCCGCCGCCGCCTCCGGGAGGAACGGCTGGTACGTCATGTGGGGCTGCGGGTCGACGACGACGACCTCCGCCTCACTTGAGGAGAGCTTCTTCGACAGACGCAGGGCGGCGTAGAGACCGACGTGCCCGGCACCGACAACAAGGATCCGCTTCGGGTTCACGTCATCCATCTTTCCCCGGGCGACTCGGGTAATCCCGTCCGAGACCCCCTTCTGTGACGGAGCACAACACATGTGAACTGCGCGACGTCCCCCCGCCGTCCCGCTATCTGCGACGCAACAGCCACCTCAGCAGCACGCTCAGCGCCACCGCGACCAGCAGTCCCACCACGGTCGCGGCGAGGAAGCCGCGGTCCCCGCCGACGCCCGACACCTCGACCAGAAGCACCCCGAGCACCGCCGAGGCGAGCAGCACCCCGCCGGCCCGGGTGAGCCAACGCACGATCAGTTCCGGGTCCACCACCGCGTCGTACGGCAGCAGGGCGGCCAGCGCGCACAGCGAGTGGGCCAGGTAGAGCGCCACCGCCACGGCGAGCAGCCGCCACAGCGCGACCGGCCGGCCGTACCCCTCGGTGGACAGCAGCCACCCGCCCACCGTGACCAGGACGGCGAAGGTCGGCCAGACGCGGCGCGGCCCGACCGCCGGCAGCAGCGCCACCACCGTGAGGGCGGCCAGCGGCCGCCCGGTGAGGACCTGCACCGGGTACGCCAGCAGCAGGCCGGCCAGCACCGTGCCGAAGATTCCAGCGCGGACCAGCAGCGGCGCCAGGCTCACCCGGTCCACCGTCGAGCGCGCCGCCCTGGCCCGTTCCGTCACCACCTCGACCGGGTTCACCGGTTCCGTCCCCTCGTCCTCGCGGCCGTCACCGGGCGCCCACCCGAGGGGCGGTGGCGAGCCGGGCCACGTCCCGCAACACCTGGTCCAGGCTGCCCGCGCCGGCCCAGCGGACCACCGGCACGCCGTGCTCGCGGAGCTGGCCGATCATCGTGTCCCGGTCCAGCCGCCACAGCCGGAAGGCCACCTCGGCCCAGCCCTGCCGACCCGGCGGTGCGAGGTCGGCCGGGAGCGTGTCCACGGCCACCACGAACCGCCCGGACCGGGCCAGCCGGGCCAACATCTGGGCGGACCGCTCGTCCAGCAGCGGGGTGAGCACCACCACCAGCGCGTCCGAGGAGAGCAGGTGCGGCCCGAAGATCTGGTCGTACGGCTCGTGCGGGGACGCCTCGGCGCGCACGTCGAGCAGCCACTCCAGCAGCGTCAGGTACTGTCGCCGGCCGGACGCGGCGCGCAGCCGGCGGGCAGCCGGCCCGTACTCCAGCATCGCCACCCGGTCGCCCCGGTGCAGGTAGTGCTCGCCGATCGCGGCGGCGGCCCGGACGGTCGTGTCCAGCACCGAGGCGGCCCCGCCGACGCCACCTGAGCGGCCCGCCTCGGCGAGCACGTCCAGCAGGATCACCACCTCGGCGTCCCGGTCCGACAGGGTGGCCGCCACGTGCAGCTGCCGGGCCCGCAGCGAGACCCGCCAGTCGATGCGGCGCAGCCGGTCGCCGGGGCCGAAGACCCGCACGCCGGCCAGCTCACCGCCCTCGCCTGGGCGGCGGGAGTGGTGCGCGCCGACCAGGCCGGCGGCCCGGGGCATCGCCTCCACCGCCTCGAACGGCTCCGTCCTCGGGTACACCCGCACCCGGACCGGCTCGGTGACCGCCGCCCGGGAGACCAGCAGCCCGCCCGCGGCGGCGACCCGGGCGCCGGCCGGGCCGACGGGGTGCCGGCCCCAGCGCCGGGCCTTCCCGGTCAGCTCCAAGTCGACGGCGGTGCCGGTGTCCACGACGGTGACGAAGGGCCGGTCCACCCCGCTGCGGGACAGGTCGACCCGGGCCCCGCCGACCTGGGCGCGCTCGACCAGCAGCCAGGGCGAGACGCGGGTGCGGACCACGGCGACGTCGTACCCCACGGTGTCCGGGTTGCCGACGGTGACCGTGCCGGTGAACTCGCCGCCCTCGACCAGGTGCCCCTCGTCGGCGGCGACCCACACCTGCGGCCCGGCGCTCGGCCGGCGGCGCAGCGCGTACGCGGTGCCGAGCGCGAACGGCGCGGCCAGCACGACCAGGTCGACCCGGCCGAGCAACACCCCGGCGATCAGCAGCAGGCCGGTGATCAGCACCGCCCGGCCGAGCGCCCGGGTCGGCGCCCAGCCCGCCGCCGGCTGCTGCCCCTCGTCGGTGGGCACGGCCGTCAGCGGCCCGGCCGGCCGGCGGCGTAGCTCGGAAGCGCGCCGCTGGCCGGGGCCGGGGTCTGGTCGAGCACCTCACCGACCACGAAGGACGGGTCGACCCGGCGCAGCCACATCTCCGGGCGCAGCGTGATCCGGTGCGCCAGGGCAGGCGCGGCCACCTCCTTGACGTCCTCCGGCACCACGTAGTCCCGGCCGGCGAAGACCGCCCTGGCCCGGGCCAGCAGCAGCAGCGCCAGCGAGCCACGCGGAGAGGCCCCGACCAGCACCGACGGGTGCTCCCGGGTGGCCGCGGTCAACTGCACGATGTACCGGCCGATGGAGTCCTCCACCACCACGTCCTCCAGCGCGGCCTGCATGGCCCGCAGGGTGGCGGCGTCGACGACCGGCTCGATCTCGGCCTCCTCGCGGCGGCGGGCGATCCGCCGGCGCAGCACGTCCCACTCCTCCTCCCGGTCCGGGTAGCCGAACGACACCCGCAGCAGGAACCGGTCGAGCTGCGCCTCCGGTAGCGGGTACGTCCCCTCGTACTCGATCGGGTTGGCGGTGGCCAGGACGTGGAACGGCTCGTCCAGCCGGTAGGTGACGCCCTCCACGGAGACCTGCTTCTCCTGCATGGCCTCCAGCAGCGCCGACTGGGTCTTCGGCGGCGTCCGGTTGATCTCGTCGGCGAGCAGCAGGTTGGTGAAGACCGGGCCGGCCCGGAAGGAGAAGTCGCCGCTGCGCTGGTCGTACAGGAACGAGCCGGTGACGTCGGCGGGCAGCAGGTCGGGGGTGAACTGGAGACGACGGAAGTCCAGCCCGAGGGCCTGGGCGAAGCAGCGGGCGGTCAGCGTCTTGCCCAACCCGGGCAGGTCTTCCAGCAGCACGTGGCCGCCGGCCAGGATGCCGGCGAGGACCAGCTCCAGGGTTTCCCGCTTGCCGACCACGACCGAGCCGACCGCGTCCAGCACCGCCTTGGCCAGGCGGCCGACCTCGACGGTGGGCAGGGTGCGGTCCACGTCGTTCATCAGATCTTCTCCAGTTCGGCGACGATCGCCGCGAGGTCGCGCGGCGACGGGGTGCGGCGGGGTGGGGTGTCGAGGAACATCGAGAGCCGGTCCCCGAGCAGGGCGCGGGCGCGGGCCGGGTCGGACTCGCGGGTGACGCCGTGCCGCTGGCGCAGCCGCTCGTCGGCCAGCTCGCCGAGGCGGGGCAGGAGCCGCTCGGCGAACCGCTCCGGCCGGCCCGACGACCAGTCCAGCGGCCGTTCCCAGCCGTTGATCGCGGCGCGCAGCGCGTCCCGGGCGGCCCAGTGGTAGTTGCCGTCCTCCTCGCCGGCGGGCGCGCGGGCCCCGACCCGGGGCGGGGGCGGCGGGGCGAGCGCGGCGGTGACCCGGCGGACGGCGAGCAGCGCGGCCACCCCGGCGACGACAACCGCGAGCGAGACCTGGAGGCCGACCGTGCGCAGCCCGGCGACCGCGACCGCGGTGAGCGCCCCGGTGACCGCGAGGGTCCGCAGCACGCCCCTGACCCGGCCGCCCCGGGTTACCCGGGCCTGCGGCGGCGGCTCCTCCTCGAAGGTGAGCAGGTCGTCGATGCTGGCGCTCACGGCCCCACCCGACCGGTGGCGGCGACCGGTTCGCCGGCGGCCACGGCGGTCAGCTCGCCGCGCAGCCGCCGCAGCGCGGCCCGGGCCTGGTCGCGGGTGCGCTCGTCGACGGGGCGGGTGGCGTACCGCGCCTCGCGGTAGACGTGGGCGAACTCGGCCAGCACGTCGGCGCTGACGATCGCCGGGATCCCCGCCTCGGGGTCGCCGCGCAGCAGCCGGGTCACCAGGTCGGTGGAGGTGTCCCCGGTCCGCCGGACCACCCCGGCCGCGTCGGCGGCCTCCTCCAGGCGTACCCAGCAGGCGATCACGGCGGTGCGCGGGTCGACGTCGGCGTCGTCCAGCTCGACCAGACCGGCGTCGAGCGCGGCGACCACCTCGCGGGCGGTTCCCTCGGCGGTGCGCCGGGCCCGGCGCGACGGCAGCGCCCGGGTGGTGCGGCGGGCCATCCCCCGGACCAGGGTCCAGATCAGGTAGCCGAGGGCGACGGCGATCGCCAGGCCGAGCAGCGCCATCGCGACGGTGACGAGCCACTCGGGGATGTGCGCGCGGGTGGCCTCCCCGGCGTCGCGGGGCTCGGCCGGGATCGAGGGCGGCGGCTGCGTCGACGGGTAGTCCGGCACGTACGGGATGTTGTCGGCGGCGGGCGGGATGCGGCTGGCGCCGAGCGACGAGTGGCCGGCGGACAGCGCGGCGACGGCGAGCAGGGCGGCCACCGCGCCGACCGGCCACCACCTGCGCAGCACGCTGAGGTCCATCGCCACCGCCCCACGCCGTCAGTCCACCCCGGCCAACTGCTTCGCCCGGGCGAACACGTCGTCCAGCATCCCCGGGGTCAACCGCCCGGTGAAGGTGTTCTGCTGGCTGACGTGGTAACAACCGAGCAGCGCCGGTGCGGTCGTGCCGGACCAGTGTGCCCCATGGCCGAAAGCCGGTCGAGGGCTGGGCGGGCGGACGCCGTACACCTCGCGCAACACCGGCCACCACGCGGCCCAGGCGAACGCGCCGAGCGCGACCACGACGCGCAGGGTGGGCCTGATCAGCGCGACCTCGCGGTGCAGCCACGGCGCGCAGGTGTCCCGCTCCGCCGGGGTGGGCTTGTTGTCCGGCGGCGCGCAGCGCACGGCGGCAAAGATCCGGGTGTCACGCAGGGCCAGGCCGTCGTCGGCGGCGACGCTGGTCGGCTGGTTGGCCAGGCCCGCGCGGTGCAGCGCGGCGAAGAGCACGTCGCCGGAGCGGTCCCCGGTGAAGATCCGCCCGGTGCGGTTGCCGCCATGCGCGGCGGGGGCCAGGCCGAGGATCGCGAGCCGGGCGTCGGCCGCGCCGAAGCCGGGCACGGGCCGCCCCCAGTACCGCTGGTCGCGGAACGCCGCCCGCCTCGTCCGGGCGACCTCCTCCCGCCAGTCGACCAGGCGCGGGCAGGCGAAACAGTCGCTGACCTCGCCGTCGAGGTCGGCGAGGTCGGCCGCCCGCGCGGCGCGCGCGACCACCTCGCCCGGGGTACGGGGCTCAGCCAAGCTTCGCCCGGAACTGTTCGAGGGTGCGGGCCCAGGCGGTGGCGGCGGCCCGCTGGTCGAAGCTCTCCGGCCGGTCCTCGTTGAAGAAGGCGTGCGCGGTGCCCGGGTAGTCGTACGTCTGGCAGGTGCCTCCGGCCGTCTCCACGGCCCGGCGGGCGGTCTGCACGCCGTCGGCGGTGGAGGTGCCGTCCGCCTCCGAGCAGTGGATGACGGCATCCTTGCCCGCGTACCCGCTCCACTGTGGGCTCATCCCGTCCCAGGGCAGTCGCGGGTAGAAGGCGGCGGTGGCCACGATCCGCTCGGACCGGGTGGCCGCCCAGAGTGCCAGGCTGGCGCCGGCGCAGAACCCCACACAACCGGCCTTGCCGGCGACCTCGGGCCGGCCGGCCAGGTACTCCGCCGCGACGGCGATGTCCCCCGCCGCCTCGTCCATCTGCGCGCTGTTCAGCATGTGCCGGGGCTCACTCGGCCGGCTGGCCGGCTGGCCGTGCCGGAAGTCCGGGGCGAGGGCGACGAAGCCGGCCTCCGCGAACCGGTCCACGACCGACCGGATGTGGGGCACGAGGCCCCACCAGTCCTGGATGACGATGACCGCCGGGCTGGCCGCACCGGCGGAGGGTATCGCGAGATACCCCTCGCGAGTCCCCCCGCGGCTGGCGTAGCTCACCATCTCGCCCATCGGCTCCTCCAAGCGGTCAGTCAACGCTGGCTGGTCGCAGGGTGTCTCCTACGTGCCGGTAGCCTGCCACGCCGCGACCGCCGTCGGGAAGACGCCGGAACAGTGGCATTCACCTCCTGTCCCCCCGCCGGTGACACCTGGTATGTCGACGGCTCCCGCCCGCTCGTTGCCTCCCCGTACACCGACGGCGGCGCGGTCCCCCGCGCCGCCGTCTGCCGCCGGGGCCGGGGCCGTTTCGGGTCCGGAACCGGCACGTCGTTCCGGCCGGTCAGGCCGCCTTCCTCGTCAGGCAGAGCAGGTAGCCGGTGCTGCCCGGCTTGATGTTGTAGAAGAAGTAGCCCTCCTGGCCCGGCTGGAGGAACGGCTCGCAGGCCTTCCCCGTCCGCGCCTGGGTCTCGGTCTGGCCGTTCACCCGACCCACCACCGTGTACGCCGCCTGGCTGGACGTGCAGGCGACCACCTCGGCGCCGCTGGCGTCCTTGCGCTCGCCCTCGGCCACGTCCGGCAGTTCGGCGAGGCAGTCGCCCGTCTTCGCGTCGGCGGTGCCGTCCTTGTCGAACGCGGTGGCCACGGCGGAGCCGACGCCGAACTTGAGCGCCGCGACCACGCCGACGGCGAGCAGCACGCCGACCACGCCGAGCACCTTGCGGCCGACGGACCGCTTCTTCTCCGGCTCCCCCTCCGGCTGCTTCGGCAGTTCGGCGGCCGGAGCGGCGTCGACCGGCAGCCCGGCCGGGGCCGACGCGGAGTCGACCGGCAGCCCGGCGGCGGGCTGCCCAGCGGCGGCGGACTCGGCAGCGGACGGCGGCCCGACGGCCTGCCCAGCGGCGGCCGACGGGTCAGCCTTGGCGGCAGCCGGCGGGTCGGCGGGTCGCGGCGCGTCCTCGGACGGCGGGTTGGGGGGCGGTGCGACCTGCTCTGGCACTGAGGTTCCTTCCGAGGGGTGGATGAGCAGACGACACCGTAGCGATCAACATCGAGGGGCGCTGTCCCGTTCGGCTCGTCCGTTCAGCCAATTTCACCCCCCGCTTCACCCCGGGTCACGGACGAACGCGTCGGGGCGCCCGGCGGCCCGGACACCCCGACGCGTGGCCGGTGGGTGCGAATCAGGAGGTGGGCGCGGGCGACGCGGTCGGAACCGGCCCGCCGGTGCTGGGCAGCGGGCCGCTGGTCGCCGCCGGTGACGGAGTCGGCCCGGTCGTCGGCGCGACGGACGGCGTCGGGCCCTCGGTCGGTACGGCGGTCGGCGGGACCGGCACGGCGGTCGGCGGAACGGACGACGGGCGCGGCCCGACCGGCCCGGTCCGGAACGGCGCGTGCTCTGGGCAGTACGGGTACGCGGGCACCAACGTCATCGTCCCCTCGGGCAGCCCCTCGCGCACGCACTCCCGGTACCCGAGTCGGATCGGGTTGCCGTCCTGGTCGAACAGGCGGGCGTTCTCCACCAGCCGCCCCTCGCTGTCGTAGACGAAGACGTCACGGACGTACGGCACCTGTTCCGCGGCGGGCTGGTAGCCGGACTCGTTCCAGCCGAGCCGGTCGTCCGCGTCCACGAACCCGGCGAACGCGAAGACAGCGAGGACCGCCGTGCCCGCGCGGAGCGCGATCCGGGGCCAACGACCCAACGTGGGGGTGCGCCTTCCCAGCCACACCGAGGCCACCACGCAGACGGCGAGCAGCAGCAGCGCGGCGAGCGTGCTGCCGCCCAGCCTGGGCAGCAACCCGAACGGCGCACCCGTGGTGATGACGGTGATCAGCATCGCCGCGAGGTATCCCCGCAGGACCCACCAGGCGGGGCGGAGCAGCCGCAGGTACTCGCTCGCCGCGGCGTACCCGAGGATCGGGCCGAGCCGCAGGTCGGTCGCGCGCAGCCGGGCGCGGAGCCAGGAAGTGACGGCGGCGGCCCGCTGGTCCAGGTTGCGGGCGGCGGCCGGACCCCCCGCGCCGGCCGCCGCCCGCAGCTCCGCCGCGTACGCCTCGGGCGTGCCCAGC
Organism: Micromonospora sp. CA-111912; assembly: GCF_050948415.1. Taxonomy (NCBI): domain Bacteria; kingdom Bacillati; phylum Actinomycetota; class Actinomycetes; order Micromonosporales; family Micromonosporaceae; genus Micromonospora; species Micromonospora sp. CA-111912. The sequence continues at coordinate 1,022,464 of NZ_CP192007.1, read as the reverse complement.
CGGGCGGCCAGCGACTCGTCGCCCTCGACGGCCACCTCGGCCAAGTGCTCGGCCAGGTCCTCGGTCAACTCGTCCCGGACCGTCGGCGGCAGGTCGGCCAGCGCCGCCCGGACCCGCGTCACGTAGTCCGCGATCTCCTGCTCCATGACGGTCATGCCGTCACCCCCCGATCGTCGAGCAGTGTGTCCATGGTGGTGGCGAACGAGCGCCAGAGTTTGCCGGAGCGGGTCAACTGGTCCCGGCCGGCCGCGTTCAGCGAGTAGTACTTGCGGTGCGGGCCGGACTCGCTCGGCACGACGTAGGTGGTCAGCAGGCCGGCGGCGAAGAGCCGCCGCAGCGTGCCGTAGACCGACGCGTCGCCGACCTCGTCCAGGCCGGCCTCCCGCAGGCGACGCATGATGTCGTAACCGTAGCCGTCCTCCTCCCGGAGCACGGCCAGGACCGCGAGATCCAGCACGCCCTTCAACAGCTGTGTGGTATCCACGCATCGCACACTACTGTGCAATGCGAAGTAGTGCAACGATCTCGGCGACCCCGCGTGGCGGGACATGCGCGGCGGACAGCGGCTCGACCGGGCAGAGGCGTGAACTCGCCGCGCCGCACCGCTGGCTGGCGGGTCAAGCACCGTCGGACTGGTCAACAGATCCCGCAGGCCGGCGACATCCTCACCCGGCCTCGTCGAAGACCCGCCAGGCGTCCTCGTCCAGTACGCACAACAAACGCCACCAGCAAGCCGAACCACACCGGAACCAACCGAGGCCCCGGACCCTGAGCAGGATCAAGATCGTGCTCGAACACGGACTCAGTGGCATCGGGCGCGCTTGGAGGCCACTGAATCCCGGATCGAGCACGATCTTGGTCGACGGGCCGGTCGATCACGCCGGCAACAGCCGCCGGAGGCCGGGCCGGAGAAGCGTCGATGCCGGGGATCGGCTAGCCGGCGGTGGCAGCAGGCTCCAGGCGATGCCGTCGAGGAGGGTGTCGAACGCGTCGTTGCCGGTGAAGGAAGGGATCGAAGGCAGGCGGCGGGCGGTCCCGAACACGCCACCGGATTTTCCCGATCAACAGCCGTCTGCTCCACGTCGGGCACGGCGTGTGACGGCGGCGGGCAGACGAAACACCGGAGGCCGCAGGTTGCCCGGCCCGATCACAGGGAAGGAACAGGCTGGCCGTAGGCGACAATCGCTGCCATGCGTTTCTGCGTCCTGGGTCCGACTCAGGTGCTGCTGGCCGACGGGCGCGAGATCCCCGTGGGCGGTCCGCGGCTTCGCGCCCTGCTCGCGCTGCTCCTGCTCGACGCGGGCCGGGTGGTGTCCGCCGATCGTCTGATCGATGGCCTGTACGGCGAGCATCCGCCCCGCGGCGCGTCCAACGCGCTCCAGTCCCAGGTGTCGCGGCTGCGGCAGGCCCTGCCCGCAGAGCACACGATCGAGTTCCACCCCGCCGGTTATCGCCTCGCCGTGGATCCCGCTGACGTCGACGCGTACCGGTTCCAGAGCCTCGCCGAGACGGGACGCCGCGCGCTCGCCGACGGCGACTGGCTGCGCGCCACGGTCGTGTTGCGCGAGGCGCTGGACCTGTGGCGCGGTCCGGCCCTGGCCGACGTCATCGACGTGGCCGGTGCACCCGCGCAAGCGGCCCGGCTGGACGAGGTGCGGCTGGCCGCCATCGAGGATCGCATCGAGGCGGAGCTGGCGCTGGGCGGGCATGCCGCCCTGGTAGCGGAGCTGCGGGAGCTGGTCGCCGCACATCCGTTGCGGGATCGGCCGCGGGGCCAGCTCATCCGCGCCCTGTCCGCCTCCGGCCGGCCGGCCGAGGCGCTCGCCGAGTATGAGGACGCCCGGCGCACGCTGGCCGAGGAACTCGGCGTCGACCCGTCGGCCGCGCTGGCCGCGATCCACCTGGCCGTGCTGCGCGGCGAGGAACGCCCGGCCGCACACGAGGAACCCGAACCCGGGCTGCCAAGCCAGCTCACCACGTTCGTCGGTAGGGAGGAGGAGCTCAAGCGCGTAGACGAGTTGCTCGGCGAGCGAAGGCTGATCACTCTCGTCGGCCCCGGGGGAGCGGGCAAGACACGGTTGGCGATCGAGGCCGCGAGCCGTCCAGACAGCCAGGTCCGCCTCGTCGAGCTGGCCTCGCTGGCCCACGGTGCGGACGTACCGCAGGCGGTGCTGAGCGCGCTCGGCCTGCGCGATGCGGGCCTGCGCGATGCGGGCCTGCGCGATGCGGGCCTGCGCGATGCGGGCCTGCGCGATGCGGGCCTGCGCGATGCGGGCCTGCGCGATGCGGGCCTGCGCGATGCGGGCCTGCGCGATGCGGGCCTGCGCGATGCGGGCCTGCGCGATGCGGGCCTGCGCGATGCGGGCCTGCGCGATGCGGGCCTGCGCGATGCGGGCCTGCGCGATGCGGGCCTGCGCGATGCGGGCCTGCGCGATGCGGGCCTGCGCGCCCCGGCCGAGCCGGGCCGGGACTCCACCGACCGGCTGGTCGCGGCGCTGGCCGAGCGGCGGCTGCTGCTCGTGCTCGACAACTGTGAGCACGTCATCGCCGATACGGCCCGGTTGGTCGCCCGGTTGCTGAGCGCGTGTCCGGCGCTACGCGTCCTCACCACGAGTCGCGAGCCGCTCGGACTGGCCGGCGAGGCGTTGTGCCCGGTGTCCGGGCTCACCCTGCCCCCGCCCGACGCTTCGGTGGTGGAAGCCTACGAATACTCCGCGGTCAGGCTGTTCGCCCAGCGGGCCGCTGACGTCGCGCCCGACTTCACGGTCACGTCGGCCAACGTCGAGATGGTGCTGCGAATCTGCCGTGCCCTCGACGGCCTGCCGCTGGCGATCGAACTGGCCGCCGCGCGGCTGCGGGCGCTGCCGGTCGCCGAGGTGGCCGCCCGTCTCGACGATCGGTTCCGGCTGCTGTCGATGGGCAGCCGGGCGGCGACGCCGCGGCACCGGACGCTCCGCGCGGTGGTCGAGTGGAGCTGGGACCTGCTCAATGATGCCGAACGGAAGCTGGCCCGACGACTGACCGTGTTCGCCGGTGGTACCACGTTGGAGACGGCCGAACGGGTCTGTGGCCTGCCTACCGCCGAGTTCGTCGACGCGCTGACCGGCCTGGCCGACAAGTCCTTCGTGGAGTTGGGTGCCGGCCGCTACCGGATGCTCGAGACGGTACGCACCTTCTGCGCCGAGCGACTCGCCGAAGCCGGTGAGGCCGACCAGCTGCGCCGCGCGCACGCCGCGTACTTCTTGGAGTTTGCCTGGACCGCCGACGGCCACCTTCGCCGCGCGGAGCAGTTGCAGTGGCTACGGCGGCTCGACGCCGAGCGGGACAACCTGCATGCGGCGCTGCGTCGCGCCGCCAGCTCCGGTGACGCGCCTGACGCGGCCGGGCTGGTCGCGGCCCTGTCGTTCTACTGGTGGCTGCGCGGCATGCGCGGCGAAGGGGCCAGACTGGCCGGCGAAGTCCTCGACGTGCTCGGCGCCGAGGCGCCACCCAATCTGCGCGAGGAGTTCGCCCTGTGCGTCTACAACGCCTCGCTCGGCGGTTCCGGCCGTCCGCCGCCGCCCTTCGGATCGCAGCGCTCCCTGATCCACAGCCTCGACCGGCCACCTCGGCAGCCCTTCCTGCTCTATCTGTCCGGGATCTCGACCGGACCGCCGACCGAGGTCGCGGAGGACGTCGACGAATTGACACGGGAGCTGCAGCGGGCGGTCGGCTCGGACGCGTGGATCAATGCGCTCGGCGCGATGGGAATCGGCTCGGCACGGATGTGGAGTGGTGAGTGGGACCGGGCGAGGACCGCGCTGGTCACCGCGCTCGACGGCTTCCAGAGCATCGGCGACCGGTGGGGGTCGATGATCACATTCGGTGCGATCGGCGAACTCGCCGCCTTGCAGGGTGATCCGGGAGCGGCGAGCGCGTTCCTGGACCAGGCCATGGAGTTGGCCGAAGAACTCGGGTCGGCCGTCGACGAGGCCGACATGCTGCGTACCCGGGGCGAGATAAGGCTGCGCGCCGGTGACCTCGCCGCGGCGCAGGACGACTTCGCCCGTGCACTGCTCCTCGCGCAGCGCGGCGGCGCACCGGAGTTCATATCCGGCGCTCGCCTCGGCCTCGCCCAGGTAGCGCGGTTGCGCGGAGATCTCGCCGAGGCCAGGCGGCTGTGCGAGGCGGCGTTGGCCGGCGGGCTCACCGGCTGGTACATCGGCGAGGCCACGCGTTCGGAGATCATCCTCGTCCTCGAGGAGATCACCGAGGCGGAGAACCCCACGGCCCGGGCCGCACCGGGCGGTACGCCGCCGTCAGCCGACGGTGCGTGAGCCGTCAGCGCCGACGCGCACCGTGGGGGCATGACGACATTCGAGGTGGTCGCGGAGGGACTGGGCAAGCGGTACGGCCCGACCCGCGCGCTCGACGATTTTGACCTCACCGTGCCCACCGGCACGGTGTACGGGCTGCTGGGACCGAACGGCGCCGGGAAGACCACCGCCGTACGGATCCTCGCCACGCTGCTGCGCTTCGATGCCGGTCGGGCCACCGTGGCCGGATTCGACGTGGTGCGTCAGCCGGACGAGGTGCGTGCCCGGATCGGGCTGACCGGGCAGTACGCCGCGGTCGACGAGACCCTCAGCGGCCGGCAGAACCTGGAACTGTTCGGCCGGCTGTTCAAACTCGGCCGCCGGGCGGCCCGCCAGCGCGCCGGCGAACTGCTGGAACGGTTCGGGCTCGAGGAGGCGGCGAGCCGGTCCGCCGGTGAGTATTCGGGTGGGATGCGCCGCCGACTGGACCTCGCCGCCTGCCTGATCCGCCCGCCGCGCGTGCTCTTCCTCGACGAGCCGACCACCGGCCTGGACCCGCGCAGCCGAAACCAGGTGTGGGGCATCGTCCGCGCCCTGGTGGCGGACGGGGCCACGGTGCTGCTCACCACGCAGTACCTGGAAGAGGCCGATCAGCTCGCCGACCGGATCGCGGTGATCGACGCCGGGCGGGTGGCGGCCGAGGGCACGCCGGACGAGCTGAAGTCGATGACCGGCGGTGACCGGATCGAGGTGGTCGTGCGCGACGCGGCCGACCTGAGCCCGGCCGGCAGGATCGTCGCGCGGATCTGTGCCGCGGAACCCGAGCGTGATCCGGAGACCCGGCGACTCAGCGCTCCCGTAGCCGACCGGGTCGCCGGGTTGGTCGGCGTGGTGCGGGCGCTGGACGACGCGGGAATCGCGGTCGAGGACATCGGCCTGCGCCGCGCGACGCTGGACGAGGCGTTCCTGCACTTGACCGGACGCCGACCCGAAGAAGCCGGCGAGCCCGTTGGCGCCGGACGAAAGGCGGACGCGGCATGACGACCGCAGCCCGATCCCCCGGGACGACGACCGCCCCAGCCCCGCTGATGTCCGCACGGACACCGCTGGCGCGGGTACGCTCCGCAATTGCCGACGGCTGGACGATGACCAGGCGGAACATGACCCACGTGATCCGCGCGCCGGAGGAGCTGATCCTCTACTTCTCGCTGCCGATCATGTTCGTGCTGGTCTTCGGATACGTGTTCGGCAGCGGAATGCAGGTGCCGGGTGGCGGCAACTATCGCGAGTTCCTGTTGCCCGGGGTCTTCGTGATGACGATGCTGTACGGCCTTGGCGCCACCGCGACCGGCGTGGCGTTCGACCTCAGCCGGGGTGTTGTCGACCGGTTCAGGTCGATGCCGATGGCGCGTTCCGCCCTGATGACCGGCCGCAGTGCCGCGGATCTGCTGCGCGCCCTGCTGGAGATGTCCACCCTGCTGGTCTGTGGCATGCTCGTCGGCTGGCAGTGGCGGGACGGCGTGGGCAGAGCGTTGCTCGCCGTCGGGCTCCTCCTGTTGCTGCGAGTCGCGATCACCTGGATCGGGATCTACCTGGCGCTGCTGGTCCGCAACCCGGACACGGTCGGGGTGATCGTCTTCCCAGCGGCGTTTCCGCTCACCGCGCTCTCCAACGTCTTCGTGTCGCCCGAGCTGATGCCGCAGTGGATCGGTGCGATCTCGGAGTGGAACCCGCTGTCCGCAACCGTCGCCGCGATCCGCCAACTGTTCGGCAATCCCGGCCTGGGTGGCGACTCGTGGCCGGCAGAGCACGCGATGCTGCTGGCGGCGGCGTGGCCGGTGCTCCTGATCGCGACGTTCGCTCCGCTGGCGGTGCGCCGCTACCAACGACTGAGTCGCTGACTCCTGGTCTCCGGTGGCCTCGACGGTCACCGGAGACCAGCACGGCGTGCGAGGAGCGGCGGCGGCTCCCAGCCAGACCCCGGGCCAACAGATAGTTGATCGTTGCGTGCCCCTGAGGATGACAACATCGACCCCTGCCGGGTCGGCCTACCCTCCTTTGGCCCCTATGGGGCCGCCGGGCATGTCCCCCACCAAACCGGCGAGCATTCGCCGGACTACCCGATGCGGGGGAGGGCATGGGCGGCGTGGCGGCGACTCTCGGGGCATTCGCGGGAGCTGTGGGATAGCTGAGATCCGGCGAGACCGAGGCCCATCCCGCATGCCAACACCACGAACAGGAGCGCCATTTTCGGCACCAAGCCGGGGCCGCGACTGACCGCACGGGAGATCTTGGAAGGAAATGGCCCCTGGAGGGGCCATTTCCTTCCAAGATCTCCGGTCATCCTAAGATGCGGAACAGAGTTCCTGGGATGTGGAGTTAGGTTGGGTGGGATCCGCAGGGTTGGGGCGGGGCCAGCACGGCGGGACGGGGCTTCCGTGGGATGGGAGCGGCGGCGGGACACGGTGGCCGATTATGCGGTGACGGGCAACGGTGGCGGCCGACCTACGGTCACGGCATGGAACGGGTCGACTTGGTGGGCGCTGCGGAGATCCGCGTGATGTAGGGCAACGTGTCCCGGCAGCGCGTCAGCGTTGTCACCAACTCCAAGAAATTTTCCGACCCATACCAGGAGTTGGTCTGGCAGAAGACCGACGTCGAGAAGTGGATCAAAGAGCACCGGCCAGACCTGGCGACAGACTGACACGGGGCCAGGCGGGGCCCTTGTTGCTCCGTCGCATCGGGCGCGCGCGGGGGGCTGAATCCCGGATCGAGCACGATCTTGGGCGACGGGCCGGCCGATCGCGCTGGCGACAGCCGCCGGACGTCAAGCCGGCCGATCGCGCTGGCGACAGCCGCCGGACGTCGGGCCGGCCGATCGCGCTGGCGACAGCCGCCGGACGTCAAGCCGGCCGATCGCGCTGGCGACAGCCGCCGGACGTCGGGCCGGAGAAGCGGCGATGCCAGGGATCGGCTAGCCGACGGTGGGCAGCAGGCTCCAGGCGATGCCATCGAGGATGTCGTGCTCGGAGGCGACCACCGAGGACATCCCGGCGCGCTCCATGATCACCTGGAGGACCAGCGCGCCAGCGCCGATCACGTCGGCCCGCCCCGGGTGCATCACCGGGTCGGCGAGCCGCTGCTCGCGGGTCTTGCCGAGCAGGTCGGCGGTCACCCGCGCCACCGCGTCGTACGAGACCCGGGCGTGGTGGATGCGCTCCGGGTCGTACTCGGTCAGGCCCTGGGCGAGGGCCACGACGGTGGTGACCGAGCCGGCGAGCCCGACCAGGGTGGCGGCCTGCCGCCCCGGCACCGCCTCCAGCGCGCGATCCACGGCGGCCGTGATGTCGGCCTGCGCGGCGGCGACCTCGTCCGCGCCGGGCGGGTCGCCGGGCAGGTGCCGCTCGGTCATCCGGACGCAGCCGATGTCCACCGAGATCGCCGCCTCGACGCCGCCGGAACGGGTGCCGACCACGAACTCGGTGGAGCCGCCGCCGATGTCGACGACCAGGTACGGCGGCCGGGCGTCGGCGGGCAGGCCGCGCACCGCCCCGGTGAACGAGAGCCGGGCCTCCTCGTCGCCGGTGACCACCTCGGGGGCGACGCCGAGGGTCTGCTCCACCATGGCCCGGAAGTCCCCGGCGTTGGAGGCGTCCCGGGACGCCGAGGTGGCGCACATCCGGACCCGCTCCGCGCCCAGCTTCTCGATCTCGGCGGCGTACGAGGCCAGGGCCACCCGGGTCCGCTCGATCGCCTCCGGCGCGAGCCGGCCGGTCTTGTCGACGCCCTGGCCCAGCCGGACGATCTCCATCCGGCGGCTGAGGTCGACCAGCGGCGCCTCCGGCCCGGCGGACAGCTCGGGCAGGTCGGCGACCAGCAGTCGGATCGAGTTGGTCCCGCAGTCGATGGCCGCCACACGCGTCGTCACGGCAGCAACCCTACGGCAGTCGCACCGGCCCGGCCGGTCGAGCCACCTCGCCCCGGCGCCGGACCGCCCACCCGGGCGACGCGTCGCGTCGAGGTCGCGCGGCGAACCACGTCCGGGAGCCAGCCGAGCAGGGCGACGAGCAGCAGTGTCGACAGCAGCGGCAGCCGCCACCACCAGCGCACCGTGGCCGGGGGCGGTTCGGACGGGGCGGCCACCCACGGGCGGGCGGTCTTCGACCAGGCCAGGAAGGCGTCCCCGACCGGCAGCACCCCGAGGGCGTACCGCTTGGTCCGCGGGGTGTCCAGCGGCAGGCCGGCGAACTCACCGTAGGTCGCGAGAGCCCCGGCCAGCGCGTCGTCCCCCTGCACCTGGGCCGCGCCCAGGGTGACCACGGTGGCGGAGAGGCTCACGCCGAGCAGCAGCGGGCCGGAGTCGACGTCGGCCGACCCGTGCAGCCCCCGTGGGTACTCACGCACCGCCGGGCCCAGGCCGAGGGGCGAGACCACGAAGAGGTCCCGGAACCGTAGGTACTGGTCGCGGGCGAAGGCGGGATCGATCTCGCCCAGAAAGCGCTGGACGACGCTCTGCGACGTACCCCGGGCCACCTCCACCGGGGCCCCCGTGGCCACCTCGACCCGGTGCGGCAGCAGGCCGGTCTCGGGGTCCAACCGCTGCCGTACGCCGTCCAACCACCGCCGCACCGTCCCCTCGAAGCGGGCCGGGAGCAGCGTGTCGTGCAGCCGCAGCGAGGCCACGGCGACGGTGGAGTCCACCGGCCATGCCTGTCCCGGGTACGCCGCCAGGTAGGGCGAGGCGGACGCGTCGAAGGCCGCACCGAGGGCCGCGGCGGCGTCGGCGAACCGCCGCACCTCGGCCGGATCCCGCCGGTCCACCGGTTGCAGGGCGAGCACGCCGCCGCGCAGCCAGTTCGTCCAGCCCTGGTAGAAGACCCCGTACGCCGGGGTCAGATCGGGGCTGAACGGTTCCCGCCCGGACGGGGACTCCAGTCGGGCCAGCGCCCACCGGGACTCGCGCAGCGCCGTCGCCCGCTCCCCCTCCGGAGACCGCAGGCCCTGCTCCACCCGGGCGAGCCCGTACAGGACATGGGCGAAGAACCAGCCCTCCGGGAACATCTTCTGTGCGTCGACGCCCGCGCCGTCGTCCAGCGCCGACCGGAGGAACGTCAACTGCCGGGCCACCCCCGGTGGCTGCTCGTCCGGGCCGGCGGTCGCGGGCACGAGCAGGCGTACCCCACCGAGCAAGGCGGCGGCGCTCAGCAGCGCCGCGAGCACTCGGAACGTCGGACGCAGGATCCTCATCCGGGCAGCATGCCGGGTCTGATCAAGCCCGTCGATCCGGGACCCGGTGCAGGCGGTCGACGAAGCGGATCCGGCACAGGTCCGCCTGAGCTGAGCGGCGACGGCCGGCCGCCTGGGGCAGCCGGCCGTCGACGTGCGTCAGACGTGGCTACTCCTGCGGCAGGGTCGGCGCCTGCGGCGCCGCGTCGGACCACTGCGCGGTCAGCACCAGGGTGCTGTGCTCCTTGCCGCCGGACGGCGCGCCCTTCGAAGGCGAGACGATCTTGCTGGCGAGTAGGCGGTGGGTCGACGTGTCGACGATCAGCCACTCAATCACGGAGCCGCTGCGGAACTCCACGCCCTGCCCGGAACGTCCTCGCTCGTCCTGGACGGTGCCGAGGCTGCGCACGCCGGAGATGTCGGCGAGGATCCGGAAGGCCGCGGCTCGTACCTTCGGCGGGGCCGGCGTGTCGAGCAGCAGCCGGCTCAGGAATCCGAAGAGCAGGCTGTTGCTTTCGGCGCTGCCGGCAGCGAACCCCATGTCCTCGGCCGTCCGGATCCGGTCGGTCACCCACGCGCGCAGCGCGCCCGGCTCATCCGGCAGTTGCCGGATCCGCTCCAGCGTGAGCGCCCCGATGTCCTCCAGGTAGCGGGGTGCCTCACGATCCCGGTCGAGGCTGCCCTTGCCCGGCCGGGTCGACAGGACCAGCTTCGTGGGGCCGTCGACGTCGACCTTCCACTTGGTCGGGGAACCGGCCGCGCGCCAGGCCCGCTCGTCGTCCGCGCCGCGCGGCCGTGCCCCGAGATCCCGGTAGCCGCTCCAACTGGCCCCCCGCGGGTCACCGGCGTCCCAGCTCTCGTTGATGCTGCTCCGGAGCAGCGAGTACCTGCCTGCACCGGTGCCCACCGGCACCGGCCCGGACACGTCGATCGTCTTGACGTGCCAGTACCTGCCGGTCTCGGCGGGTGCCTGCTCCGCCCTGTTGGCCGCGGCCAACAGGATGTTCCGGGCCGTCAACGACGTCGCGCCGCTGGTGCTGTCCACCGCTCCCGGCTGCCCGCCGGCCAGCGGCGGGACGTCCCTCGGCGCGTCCTGCGGCGCCGCGACGATCGACACCGCCAGTACCCCGGCCGCGGCGGCCCCGGCCAGCCCGGTACCGAGGAAGGACCAGCGCAGCGCCGGTCGCGACGCCCTGGCCCGGCCGGCCACGGTACGGCCCGCCGGGTCCCCGGTCGAGGCCCCCGTGACGATCCCGTCCAACGCCCGCCGTCCCGCGTCGCTGCGCGCCCACCCGGTCGAATCCGGCCGCCCGCGACGCACCACGTCATCGATGTTCATCGTGTTCCCCTTCACACTGTCACTGGATTGCCGACGGCCGACGAGGCCTGATATTCGTTCTTGACCACCTGCTCGTACGCGGTGCGGAACCGGCTGCGGGCCCGGTGCAGCCGGACCGCGTAGGTGGGACGCGAGACACCGAGCACCCGCGCCGCCTCCGCCGGCGTCAGGTCGAACCAGGCGGCGGTGACCAGCACCTCGCGGTCCCGCATGACGAGCGCGTCCAGTGCCCGCCGCACCTGGTCTCGGAGCGCGACGTCGTCGGCGAGCCGATCCGGCCCGGCCTCCGGGACGCTCGATGCGGCCATCCGCTCGTCCAGCGCGGTGGCGGCGGCATTTTGCCGGTGGCGGGCCAGCACCAACCTGCGCGCCACCCCGAACAGCCAGGCCCGCTCCTCGCCCGCTCGGGCCTTCTCCAGTGACCGCCAGGCCACCAGGAACACCTCACCCACCACGTCCGCGGCATCCTGCCTGCCGACCCGCCAGGTCGCGTACGCATGGATGTCGTCGGCATGTCGGCGGAACAGCTCGGTCACCCGCTCTTCATGTCCTTGCATTTCACCTCCGCAGATCGCCCTGTCGCGGGTACCTGTCGGTGACGGCGCCACGGATTACAGGAACGGCGGGGAAATCTCGGAAATCACTCGCGACCCGGGCTCGCGGGCCACCGTCGAACTCGACGGGGCCTCCGCGACCTGGCTGCGGCGGCTCGGCCGCACACTGAAGTCCGGCGCCCGAGCGAATCTCGTGGCAACCGAGCTGACCTGAGACCTCTTCACCGACCATCCGCGCCGGAACTGATCGGCGGGCACCGGGCCGGGAATCGTGGCGCCGGTCAGAGGCGCAGCAGCATCCGGGTGTTGCCGAGGGTGTTGGGCTTGACCCGTTCCAGGTCCAGGAACTCCGCGACGCCCTCGTCGTACGAGCGCAGCAGCTGCTCGTAGACCGGCTGCGGCACCGGCGCGCCGTCGATCTCGGCGAAGCCGAACGAAGCGAAGAACCGGGTCTCGAAGGTGAGCACGAAGATCCGGGCCACCCCGATCTCCCGGGCCGCGTCGATCAGCTCGCCGACGATCCGGTGGCCGAGCCGCCGGCCCCGGTACGCCGGGTCCACGGCGACCGTGCGGATCTCCGCCAGGTCCTCCCACATCACGTGCAGCGCACCGCAGCCGACCACCGCGCCGTCGCCGTCGGCCACCACCCGGAACTCCTGCACGTCCTCGTACAGGGTGACGGTGGCCTTGCTGAGCAGCCGCCGGCCGTCGGTGTAGGTGTCCACCAGCCGCCGGATGCCCCGCACGTCGGAGGTGCGGGCGCGGCGCACCACGAGTTCGTCGGACGCCGGCATGGTCACTCGTCCGCCGGCACGTCCACGCAGGGGCCGGCGGCCCACCACTGCTCCACCAGCGCCAACGTCTCGTCGCCGAGCGGGTTGACCCCCGGGCCCGCGCCGAGGGCGTGGCCGAGGTGCACGTGCAGGCACTTCACCCGGCCGGGCATGCCGCCGGCCGAGATGCCGGCGATCTCCGGCACCTCGCCGATCGCGGCCCGGCGGGCCAGGTAGTCCTCGTGCGCCGCCCGATACCGGGCGGCCAGCTCCGGGTCGGTGGCCAGCCGCTCGGCCATCTCCTTCATCAGCCCGGCCGACTCCAGCCGGCTGCACGCGGAGGTCGCCCGGGGGCAGGTCAGGTAGAACAGCGTCGGGAAGGGCGTCCCGTCGGTCAGGCGCGGGGTCGTCTCCACCACGTCGGGCAGGCCGCAGGGGCAGCGGTGGGCCACCGCCCGGGTGCCGCGCGGGGTGCGTCCGAGCTGGGCGGCCACCGCGGCCAGGTCGCGCTCGGTGGCCGGTTCCCGCTCCGGCGGGGGTACGGAGTCCGCCGCCGGGTGCTGCGGGGGTACGACAGTCACGGTGCCCATCTTTCGTCGGTGCTCTGGTGGTGCCGCGCTCACTGGCCGGGGCGGTCGGCGTTCGCGGCCCGCACGCTCGACCACAGGGTGTCGTACCAGGGGTCGGGGGTCTGCGGCCGGGCGGGGGCCTTCCCGCCGCTCGCGTCCCGGGCCGCGCCGGCCGGGTCGTTGAGCACGATGACCGGGACCTCGCCGGGGTAGACCATGTAGAACCGCTCCCGGGCCTGGATGCGGATGTACTCGTCGTCCTGCCACTTGGCCGCCTCGACGGAGCGCTCGGCGATCAACTGCCGCTGGGCGGCCTGGGACGCCTCCATCCGCTCGATGTCCGCCTGCTGGTCGAGGTAGACCCGGACCGGGTAGGTGTAGGCGAGGGCGAGCGCGATCAGCACCGCGAAGAGCACGGTGGCCCGCCCGGTGAAGCGCCGGGGGTGGGGCGCGGAGAGCCGCTTCACGCTGCCGCCGGCCGCCGTGCGCCGGGCTGCGGCGGGACGGTTCGCGGAGCGTACCTGGTCGGCGGCGCGGGCCGAGCCGGGCGACCGGCCGGCGGTGCGCGCCTCCGCGCGGACGCCGTCGCGGACCGAAGCCCGGGCGCGGGCCCCGCCCGGCCGGCCGGTGCTACCCGGCCGGCGGGCGGGACGCTGACCACCCGGTGTGCGGCGCTGCTGCATCGTCACACCCCTCCCCCGAGGCTCGCTGGGCGTCTCAGGCGGAACGGTAACGCGGGAACGCGCCCGCCCCGGCGTACCGCGCCGCGTCGGACAGCTCCTCCTCGATCCGCAGGAGCTGGTTGTACTTGGCCACCCGGTCGGAACGGGCCGGGGCGCCGGTCTTGATCTGGCCGCAGCCGGTGGCCACCGCCAGGTCGGCGATGGTGGTGTCCTCGGTCTCGCCGGAGCGGTGGCTCATCACGCACTTGAAGCCGGCCCGGTGGGCCAGCTCGACCGCGTCGAGGGTCTCGGTGAGCGAGCCGATCTGGTTCACCTTCACCAGCACGGCGTTGGCGGACTTCTCGGCGATGCCCCGGGCGATGCGCTGCGGGTTGGTGACGAACAGGTCGTCGCCGACGATCTGGATCCGGTCGCCGATAGCGGCGGTCAGGGTGGCCCAGCCGCTCCAGTCGTCCTCGGCGAGGGGGTCCTCGATCGAGGCGATCGGGTAGTCGGCGACGAGCTTGGCGTAGTAGTCGCTCATCTCCTCGGCGGACTTGGCCGCGCCCTCGAACGTGTACGTGCCGTTGTCGAAGAGCTCGGTGGCGGCGACGTCCATGGCGAAGACGATGTCGGTGCCCAGCCGGTACCCGGCCTTCTCGACCGCCTCGGCGATCAGGTCCAGCGCGGCGGCGTTGGTGGGCAGGTCCGGGGCGAAGCCGCCCTCGTCGCCGAGCCCGGTGGAGAGGCCCTTCTTCTTCAGCACGCTCTTGAGCGCGTGGTAGACCTCCGCGCCGGAGCGCAGCGCCTCGCGGAAGCTGGGCGCGCCGATCGGGAGGACCATGAACTCCTGGACGTCGACGTTGGAGTCGGCGTGCGCCCCACCGTTGAGGATGTTCATCATCGGCACCGGCAGCAGGTGCGCGTTCGGGCCGCCCAGGTAGCGGAAGAGGCTCAGCTCGGCGCTGCCGGCCGCCGCCTTGGCCACGGCCAGGGAGACGCCCAGGATGGCGTTCGCGCCCAGCTCGCCCTTGTTCTCGGAGCCGTCGATGTCCAGCATCTTCTGGTCGATCAGCCGCTGCTCGCTGGCCTCGTACCCGATGAGCTGATCGACGATCTTGTCCTCGATGTTCGAGACCGCCTTCTCGACGCCCTTGCCCTGGTAGCGGCCGGCGTCACCGTCGCGCAGCTCGATCGCCTCGAAGGCGCCGGTGGAGGCGCCGGACGGCACCGCGGCGCGGGCGATCGTGCCGTCGTCGAGCCCGACCTCGACCTCGACCGTCGGGTTGCCCCGCGAGTCGAGAATCTCCCGGGCGACGATTCCCTCGATGGTTGCCACTGAGTCGCTCCTCGTATGTGTGGTTCCGGTCCGGTATGGGCCGCGACGGTGCGGCTGGGGCAGTTGTTGAACGCAGCGTATCGGGCGGCGGCTCGGCGCACCGCGTCGCCCGGCGCACCGGCCCCGGGGGCGGACGTCGGACATTCCCGGATTCTCGGCCCTCAACCCGGCAACCGGTTTGCGCGACGTGGACCGGTCGACAAGGCTGGTCGCCATGCCCGCCGTCTCGACCACGCTCCGCGCGCTCACCCTGTCGGTCATCGCGTCACTCTCCGTGACCGGCTGTCAGGCCCTGGACGACGCCGGCCGGGCGTTCGGGCGATCGGACCTGGTCAACGACATCGCCGCCCGGCTGGACCGGGCGCTGGAGCTGACCTACGCGGCCGACTACCAGATCTCCGGCGGCCAGGCCGCCTCCATCGTCCAGACCCAGGACCCGGCCCGCTCGGTGTACGCCTGGCCGGGCGGGAGGCTGACCGTCACCGCCGAGGCCACCACCCGGTGCGATTCCGGCACCGGCCGGACCGTGTGCACCCTGCTCGCCCCGCCCGTGACCACCGCGAAGCCCTCGGTGGCCCTGTTCACCGAGGCCGAGCAGCGCGGCCTGGTAACCCCGCCGGTGGTGGTGGGGCTGCTCGCCGAGGCCGCGCTCGACCCGGAGGCGGTCGTCGCCCAGAGCGGCACCACCCTCGCCGGGCACCACGCCACCTGCGTCAACGTGCGGCGGTCGGCCGGCGACTTCACCGCCTGCGTGACCACGGAGGGCGTGCTCGGCAGCTTCACCGGCAACCTCGACGGCCGGCCGACGGAGCTGGCCCTGACCCGCTACAGCGACACGGTCGACGGGGCGAGCTTCGAACTGCCGGCCGGGGCCGTCGTCGTCGACCACCGCTCCGCCGGCTCGTGACCACCCCGCCGACGCCCCTCCGGGGCGGGTTCGTGCCGGGGGCCGACCGGGCCGGGACGCCGCAGCCCGGGGACCTCGCCCTGGCGGTCGCCGGACGGAAGCTGCTGACCGGCCCCGGCGGCCGGTTCCCCCGGGTGGCCGAGCTGCCCGCCGACAGCGCCTGGGTGCCGCTGGGCACCCTCGACGAGGTGCCCGCCTGGGGCGTCGAACTGGCCGACGAGCAGGCCCTCCCGGGCCGCTGGCACAGCTGGCGGACGCTGGCCGCCGAGTTGCCCGCCCCCCTGGCCGACCTGGCCGGCCGGGCGCTGGCCGTGCTCACCTGGCGGCGTACCCACCGGTGGTGCGGGGCGTGCCGGGCCGAACTGGCCGACGTGCCGGGCGAGCAGTCCCGGCGGTGCCCCGACTGCGACCTGTACGTGCCGATGCAGCTCTCCGCCGCCGTGCTGGTGGCGATCACCCGGCCCGGGTCCGCCGGGAGCCCCGACGAGCTGCTGCTGGTGCGGCACGCGGACGGGCCGCCGGAGCTGTGGGCGCTGGTCGCCGGGTACGTGGAAGCCGGCGAGTCGCTGGAGGCGGCGGCCCGCCGGGAGGTCGGCGAGGAGGTCGGGCTGACCCTGGGCGCAATCTCCTACTTCGGCAGCCAGCCCTGGGCGGTGTCCGGCCCGGGGGTGCTGCTGGCCGGCTTCACCGCCACCGCCGACCCGGCCGCCGAGCCGGTCGTCGACGGGAAGGAGCTGACGCAGGCCCGCTGGTTCCCGCTCGACGCGCTGCCGGCTGAGCTGCCCTCGGCGTACTCGATCTCCCGGTGGCTGGTCGACCACGTCGCCGCCCGCCCGGCGGGCTGACCGACGGCGGAGGGGTCCCCCGGCCCTGACCGGTCGGGCCCGGCGGTGGACCCCGGCGGGCATCGGGGTACCCGAATGATAGGGGTCACCCCCCGGCAGTGTTCCCGGCATCATCGGTGCCCCGGGGGCAACAGCCCGGTCAACGGGCCGTCGGCGTCGGCGCTTCCCCGGACCTCTCCCACGACGCGCACCCCTCCCACGAAAGGACCACCGTGTCCACTCGTCGTCAACTGCTGCGCCTCGGTGCGGCATCGGGCATCGTCGGCGCAACCGGTGGCCTGGTGAGCCGCGCCGGACGTGTCGGCGCGGCTCCCGCCACGGCGGCCCCCGCCACGTCGGCGGCCCCGGCCGTGACCCCGTTCACCGTTCCGCTCACCGTGCCGCAGACCCTGCGGCCGGTGCTGCGGACCGCCACCACCGACTACTACTCGGTCACCATGCACCGCCGGCGGTTGGAGATCCTGCCGGGCTCCCGCACGGAGGTGTACACGTACAACGGCGACCTGCCCGGTCCGACGATCCGTGCCACGTCGGGCCGGCGGGTGGTGGTACGGCAGCGCAACCGGCTGAACATGCCGACCGCGGTGCACCTGCACGGCGGCGCCACCGCGCCCGGTGACGACGGCTCGGGTGACGCCACGATCCCGCCCGGCGGGGAGCGGACCTACACCTACCCCAACCGGCAGCCGCACGCCACGCTGTGGATGCACGACCACACCCACCACATGGAGGCCGAACACCTCTACCGCGGCCTGTCCAGCCTCTACCTGCTGAGCGACCGCACCGAGGCGGCGCTTCCGCTGCCCCGCGGCGCGTTCGACGTTCCGCTGGTGCTGCGTGACGCGCACCTGGACGCCGACGCCCAGCTCGTCTGGACGATGGACGACGCCGACAACCGGACCACCCTCCTGGTCAACGGTCGGCCCTGGCCGCGTTTCCAGGTGCAGGCCCGCCGCTACCGCTTCCGCCTGGTCAACTCCAGCAACCTGCGGTTCTTCCTGCTGCGGCTCGCGGACGGCGGGGAGATGACCGTGATCGGCTCCGACGGTGGCCTGCTTGAGGCGCCGGTCACCACGCCGTACCTGGTGCTGTCGCCGGGCGAACGGCTGGAAGTGGTGGTCGACTTCGCGCGCTACCAGCCGGGCACGTCGGTGGTGTTGCAGAACCTGATGGGGCCCGGCCCGGCCGAGCAGGTCGGCCAGGTGATGCGCTTCGACGTCGTACGCGCCACGGCGCCGGACCGTAGCTCGGTGCCGCAGCGGCTGCGCACCCTGCCGCCACTGCCCACGCCAACCGTGCGGCGCAACATCGAGCTGCGGATGGACGAGCCCGGCACCGGGCACCAGGCGTACATCGACGGGAAGGTCTTCGACCCGGCCCGGATCGACACCACCATCGCCTGGGGCAGCACCGAGGAGTGGACGGTGACGAATGCCAACGCCCTCATGCCGCACAACTTCCACATGCACCTGGTGCAGTTCCGGGTGCTCGACCGGGGCAGCGCCCCGGCCGATCCCACCGAGGCCGGCCTGAAGGACACCGTGCTCCTCTGGCCCGGTCAGACCGTACGGCTCCAGGCCACGTTCGACACCTGGCGCGGCGTCTACCCGTACCACTGCCACATGGTCGACCACAGCGCGATGGGGATGATGGCCCAGCTCAGAATCGTCTGATCCGGCCGGCGAGGGTTCCCTTGTCGACGTCGGTCGTCGACAGGGGAACCCTCGCTCACACGCCGAGCAGGGTGCGCAGGTGGCGCGGGGGCGGGCAGTCGTGGGCGAGCATCGCGTCGTGCCACTCGCGCACCGACACCCCGTCGGGGCGCAGCGCGGCGATCTCGGCGATCTCGCTGTACCCGACGAAGTAGGTGGAGAGCTGGGTGGAGGTGAGCAGCGCCCGCCGCCACTTGCCGGCCGCCTCGCCCTCCTCCTGGAAGCCCCGGCCGGTCATCAGCGCCATCGCCTCGGACTCCGGCAGGTCGTCGCAGTGCACGAGCTGGTCGAGCAGCGCGTTGATCGTCATCCGGAGCTGCATCTTGAGCTGCTGCAACCGCACCGGCAGGCCGCCGAAGCCGAGGCCGGCCATCAGCTCCTCGGTGTAGACCGCCCAGCCCTCGATGAACGTCCCGGACTCGGCGAGCGCCCGGACCCGGGTGCGGCCGTCGTACCGGCGGGCGTGGGCGAGCTGGAGGAAGTGCCCCGGCATCGCCTCGTGCACGGTCAGGTTGCGGATCATGTGGTCGTTGTACTCCCGGTAGAACGACTCGACCCGGGCCGCCGGCCACTCCGCCGGGGTGGGCGCGATGCAGTAGAACGTCGGCACGTCCGCCGTCTCCAGCGGGCCGGGCGAGTCGCAGTACGCCACCGCCACGCCCCGGGCGAACTGGGGCATCTCCTGGATCACGCACGGGTCGTCGACCAGGGTGACCAGGTCGCGGGCGCGGACGAAGTCGGTCGCCTCGTCGAGGGTGACCGAGGCCAGGTCGACGATGGTGTGGTCGTCGGGGTGCTCGGCGGCCAGCAGGTCCAGCGCCCGGCGTACCGTCTCGTCGTCGCCCGCGCCGCCGACCAGCTCGACGGCCGCCTCGCGGATCTCGGCGGTGACCCGGTCCAGGTTGGCCCAGGCTCGGCGCTGCACCTCGGCGGCGCCCAGCTCCGTGTCGAGGGTGTGCCAGAGCCGGGCCTCCCAGCGCCGCCGGCCGAGCCGGGGGTCGCGCCCGGGGCCGGCGTCGGCCGCCAGGCCGGTGCGCAGCCAGGCCACGAACTCCTCCAGCGCCGCGATCGCCGCGGTCGCCGCCGGCTCCACCCGGTCGTGCAGCGCGGGCACCTCGGCCAGCAGCCGGGGCACCTCGTCGCGGACCAGGGCCGCCGTGCCGGTGAACTGCCCGACCGCCGTCTCGGCGTGGATCCGGGGCATGTCCCGCAGCGTCGCGCGCGCGGTCGCCAGGGCGTCCGGTACGGCCGCGAGCCGGCCGGCCAGGCTGGTCAGCCGCACCTCGGCCGGGGCGTACGGGCGGGCGAGCAGCGCGTGCAGCAGCGGACCCGGGTTGTGCAGCAGCGGGTCCCACTCGGGCGCCCGGATCTCGTCGGCCTCGAACAGCTCCCGGTCGACCAGGGCGGTGAGCAGGGCGTGGTCGACCCGCTCGTCGACGTCGAGGGCGTCCGGGTCCAGCTCGGCGAGCGCGTCGGCGGCGTCCCGGAGCATTTCCCGGTCGGTGGCGACGGCGTCGGCCGACAGGTCCGGCAGGCGGTCGTCGCACCGGTGGTCGCCGGCGGTCGAGGCGAGGCCGGGCCGGCTCTCCAGCAGGGCGTCGACGATCCGTTCGGCACGGGGTGCGAAGGATGACATGCGACGACCCTAGCGGGGAGCCGGCACCGGCGTCCGGCGTCAGGCGGGCCGGTTGCCCGCCTTGTCGACCACGGCCCGGTTCAGCACGGCGGTGGTGGCGGTGAGCATCCCGGCCTTGCCGGTCTGGTTGTCCCGGACGAGGTAGGAGCGCTCGCCGAGGTACTCGAAGCTGGTCCGGTCGAAGATCCACTCCGTGCGCGTGCCGAACTCGTCGGTGCGGCCCACGGCCACCCCGGTCCGCCCGGCGGCGTCGACGGACTCCGGCACCAGGACCGCGCCCGGGATCTTCGCCGCCGCGCGGTAGAGGGCGGCGTTGACCGCAGGCGGCAGCAGGCTCTCCCGCAATGCCTCACCGATGAAGTCGAAGGCCGCGTAGTCGCGGGGCTGGTCCTGCGGCTCCACCACTGCGTAGACGTGCCGCAGCAGCGCCTCCGGGTCGGTCGGCAGGTTGGCGTACCTGTTGTTCGGGGGGGCGCCCTGACCCTTGAACGTCTCGCCCCGCTCGCGGATGAGCGCGTCGCCGCCGGCCCGGGGCAGCCACATCTCGCGGTCGTGCACCTCGTCGAGCACCTGCCGGTTCACCCCGGCCTCCTTCGGGCCGTCGTCGCCATCCTCGGGGAAGACCAGCCAGGCGACCCTGCTGCGGACGTAGACGAAGCTGCCGTCGGCCACCGGCGCCGCCGGCTTGGCGGCGGCCACCAGGGCGATCTGCTCCATCAGCGGGGCCACCCCGGCGGCCTCGCCCTGCAGCACGGTGACGTACTGGTTCGCCGGGGTGCCCCGCTCGGGGTCCCCCCCGGGCAGCCCGATGGTGGCGACCAGCACGGCGGCCAGGGCGGTGGCGGCCACCGGTGGGGCGAGCCACGCCAGCAGACGTCGGGGCCGGGGGGACGGCCGGGCCGGGGATGCCGCCGGAGACGGGTTGATCTCGTGCATGAAGGCTTCCTTCAGGACGCGATGACGGTCGGCGGACAACTCCCGCTCCGGCGGTGGTGGCACCAACCGGGCGAGGGCGTCGCGCTCGGCAGGATCAAGCCGTGGGTTCATCGGTTCATCTCCTGGATCGACCGGGCCGCGGATGCGCGGCCACCCTGTACCTGTCCGCGAACCGGCGCGGGTTCCCGGGCCGGAGGCGGGGAAAGCGCCGGGGCCGGGGCGAGCGCCTGCTCGGCCAGGGCGCGCAGTTTCGTCCGGGCCCGGGACAGCCGGGACCGGACCGTGCCGATCGGCACCCCGAGCGCCTCGGCCGCGGTGGCGTAGTCCAGCCCCGACCAGACGCAGAGCGTGAATACCTCCCGTTCGGCCGGCCGCAGGGCGCGCAGCGCCGCCCTGGCCGCCGCCAACCGGTCGACGTCGTCCATCCGGTCGGTGACCGCTTCGGCGAAGTCCGGAACGGTGTCGGCGCGCGGGATCCGGGCCAGCGCGGCCCGGTGCCGGCGGGCCGCCCGGCTCGTGTTGCGGAGCACGTTCGTGGCGATGCCCAGCAGCCACGGGAGCACGCTGTCGCCGTCGGGCCGCAGCTTGCCGCGCAGTCGCCAGGCCTCCAGGAACGTCAGTGAGACCACGTCCTCAGCGGTGCTCCGGCAGCCCGTCGACCGGAACGCGTGCCGGTGCACGGCGCGGGCATGGTCCTCGAACAGCTGCCCGAACGCTGCTCCGTCGCCGGCGCGGAGCCGGGCGCGATATGAACTGTCCACACCCTGTCCTGTCCGCTCGCCCGCCCGGGTTCCCGCCGGGCCGGCACGAGAGTCGGATCAGTCGGTGCCGGTGGCCCGCTCGGCGGCGCGGAAGGCGTCCGCGTACGCCAGGGCGGCGCGGCGCAGCGCCGCCTCGGGGTCCAGGCCGGCCTCCCGGGCCGCCGCGACCGTGGCCAGCAGGCCGGCGCCGAGCCGCGCCTCCGGGTCGACCTGGGAGTCGGCCAGGGGCGGGGGTACGGCCAGGCCGACGCGCGCGGCTCGCTCCAGGATCTTGTTGGCCAGGGCGAGCGCGGGCAGGCTCGGCGCGATCCCGTCCAGCACCGAGTCCCGGGCCTTCTCGGCCCGCTTGATCCGCTCCCAGTTGGCGGTGATCTCGTCCAGGGTGGTGGCCCGGTCGTCGGCGAAGACGTGCGGGTTACGCCGGACCATCTTGTCCACCAGGCCGCCGGCCACGTCGTCGACGTTCCACCGCTCGCCCTCGGGCAGCTCCTCGGCCAGCCGGGCGTGCAGCAGCACCTGGAGCAGCACGTCGCCCAGCTCCTCGCGGAGCGCGTCGGTGTCGTCGGCGCCGATCGCGTCGTACGCCTCGTAGCACTCCTCGATCAGGAAGCCGGCGAGGCTGCGGTGGGTCTGCGCCCGCTTCCACGGGTCACCGCCGGGCGAGGCCAGCCGGTCCATCACCTCGACGGCGTCGAGCAGCCGGGCCCCGGGCGGGTCCCACGAGCCGTACATCAGTTCCAGCTCGGCCAGGCCCGGCTCCCGGGCCAGCCGCAGCCCGAGTTCCCGGGCCAGCGTCTCGTCGCCCACCGGGCCGGCCAGCCAGACCACCGCGCCGTGCGCCGCCGCCGCGTCCAGCAGCGCCTGCGTCGCCGGGCCGTCCGGCACGGTCACCGCGCCGCCCGCCGCCCGCACCGCGGCGGTCAGCTCGCTCTCCGCCCCGGCCAGCACCGGGTTGCCGCGTACGACGTCCCAGGCGGCGGCGGTCAGCAGGCCGACCGGGAGCCGGGGCGAGGTGACCAGCAGGACGATCCGGGCCGTCATACCCCTGGGGTCGCCGGGGCAGCCGACTCCGTGGCCGGGGCCTCGGGGGTGGAGATGTCGGTCACCGGGCCGTCCTGGTCGATGTACGGCAGCGAGTAGAAGACCAGCGACTGACCGGTGCTGACCACCGACGGCACGCCGATCGGCCGGAACCGGGGGTTGATCGAGGCGCCGGCCTTCTCCGCCTCCTCCTGGAGGGCCGAGCTGAGCGCGGTGGCACCGCGCACGAAGCCGCCCCCGCCGCCCTCGCCGGTCTCGCCGAACGCCTGCCGGACCTCGGCGACGCTCAGCCCGGACTTGATCGCCCCGGTCTTCTCGATGGCGCCATAGACAGCCATGATCGATTTGTCGCTCACCTCGACCGGGGGCAGCTTCGCGCCCAGCACGGCGGAGATGTCCACCCACTCGCCCCACAGCTTCGCGTACTCGGCGGCGGCCGGGATCCGGAGCTGCTGCTCCAACTGCTCCGGCTTGACCTCGTCGGGCACCTGGAGGCCCTGCGCGGCAACCACCCGCTTGCCCAGATCGATGCTGACCAGCAGGTTCAGCACGTCCTGCCGGGTCACCGAGGTGCGCAGCTGCTCCGGCGCCGGGGTGGCCCCGGTCTGCCCGGCCTCGGCGCTCACGGCGGCGGCGTACATCGTCTGGGCGTTGTCGTAGATCTCGTCCACCCGGTCGACGGAGTACCTCGTGTCGCCGACGTACGCGGCGACGTCCGGCGCGGACTTCCCGCACGCACCGAGGGAGAGGGCACCGAGGGCCGCGACGCTGGCGGCGGCGATGAGACGGCGAGCACGCATGTCGGTCACTCTCTCATGCGTGCCCACCGGCCATGACGCCGCCCACCGCCCGGGCGCCGGTCAGCGCACGCGCCGGGCCGCGCCGCCACGCCCCCGGCCCGCCGCGCCCCCGATCCAGCCCGTCGCGCCCCCGGCCCGGCCCGCCGCGTCTCGGCCCGTCGCGGCCCCGGCCCGGCCCGGCCCGCGAGCTGGCTCACCGGGCGCCGGTCCCGGCCGGTCGGGCCGCAGTGGCCGGATCGCCGAGCACGTCGGAGAGGAGCTGCGCACACCACTGAAGCAGCACCTGATCGCGCAGCGGCTCGCCACCCATCCGGCGGGTGCTCGGCCGGGGCACGCTGACCTGGTCGTTTGCGGACTTGTAGACCGAGTCGGGGTGGTACCGCTTGAGCCGGAGCTGCTTCGAATCGGGCAGCGGAAGCGGGCCGAACCGAAGGTGCTTGCCCTGCATCGAGACGTCGGTGAGGCCGTACCGGCGGGCCAGCAGCCGGAACCGGGCCACCGCGACCAGGTTCTGCACCGGGGCGGGCGGCTCGCCGTACCGGTCGGTCATCTCGGCGACCACCTCGCGCAGCCGCTCGTCGTCGCGGGCCTCGGCCAGCTTGCGGTACATCTCCAGGCGCAGCCGCTCCACCGAGACGTAGTCGTGCGGCAGGTGCGCGTCGACCGGGAGATCGATCTTGACGTCGGCCTCCTCCTCGGGGCGCTCGCCCTTGAACGTCTGCACCGCCTCGCCGACCATCCGGACGTACAGGTCGAAGCCGACGCCCTCGATGTGACCGGACTGCTCGCCGCCGAGCAGGTTGCCCGCGCCCCGGATCTCCAGGTCCTTCATCGCCACGTACATGCCGGCGCCCAGCTCGGTGTGCTGGGCGATGGTGGCCAGCCGCTCGTGGGCGTGCTCGGTGAGCGGCTTCTCCGGCGGGTAGAGGAAGTACGCGTACGCCCGCTCCCGGCCCCGGCCGACCCGGCCCCGGATCTGGTGCAGCTGGGACAGGCCGAGCAGGTCGGACCGCTCCACGATCAGGGTGTTGGCGTTCGGGATGTCGATGCCCGACTCCACGATCGTGGTGCAGACCAGGACGTCGAACTCCTTCTCCCAGAAGCCCACCATGACCTTCTCCAGGGCCTCCTCGCCCATCTGGCCGTGCGCCACCGCGACCCGGGCCTCAGGCACCAACTCGCGGAGCCTCCGCGCCGCCCTGTCGATCGACTCGACCCGGTTGTGCAGGTAGAACACCTGGCCGTCGCGGAGCAACTCGCGGTGGATGGACGCGGCCACCTGCCGCTCGTCGTACGCCCCGACGAAGGTCAGCACCGGATGCCGCTCCTCCGGCGGGGTGGCGATGGTCGACATCTCCCGGATGCCGGTGATCGCCATTTCCAACGTCCGCGGGATCGGGGTGGCCGACATGCTCAGCACGTCGACCGAGGCGCGCAGCGTCTTCAGGTGCTCCTTGTGCTCGACGCCGAAGCGCTGCTCCTCGTCGACGACCACCATGCCGAGGGACTTGAACCGGGTGGCGGTCTGGAGCAGCCGGTGGGTGCCGATCACGATGTCGACGGTGCCGTCGGCGACCATCTCCAGGGTCCGCTCGGACTCCTTCGGCGTCTGGAAGCGCGACAGCTGCCGAATCTGGATCGGGAACTGGCTCATCCGCTCGGCGAACGTGTTGTAGTGCTGCTGCACCAGCAGGGTGGTCGGCACGAGCACCGCCACCTGCTTGCCGTCCTGGACCGCCTTGAACGCCGCCCGTACCGCGATCTCGGTCTTGCCGTACCCGACGTCGCCGCAGATCAGCCGGTCCATCGGGACGGTCTGCTCCATGTCCCGCTTGACCTCCTCGATGGCGGCCAACTGGTCGGGCGTCTCCTGCCAGGGGAAGGCGTCCTCCAGCTCCCGCTGCCACGGCGTGTCGGGCCCGAACGCGTGCCCCTTGGACGCCTTCCGCGCGGCGTAGAGCTGGATGAGCTGGGCGGCGATCTCCTTGACCGCCTTGCGGGCCCGGGCCTTGGACTTCTGCCAGTCCGAGCCGCCCATCTTGTGCAGGGTGGGCTGCTCACCGCCGACGTACCGGGAGAGCTGGTCGAGCTGGTCGGTGGGGACGAACAGCCGGTCGCCGGGCTGGCCGCGCTTGCTCGCGGCGTACTCGATGACCAGGTACTCCCGGGACGCGCCGTTGACGGTGCGCTGCACCAGCTCGACGTACCGGCCGATGCCGTGCTGCTCGTGCACCACGTGGTCGCCGGCCTTCAGCTCCAATGGGTCGATGGTGTTGCGCCGCCGGCTCGGCATCTTGCGCATGTCCCGGGTCGAGCTGCCCCGGCCGCCGGTGACGTCGTTGCCGGTGAGCAGCACGAACCGGGACGCCTCGTCCACGAATCCGCTGGTCAGGCCGCCACAGGTGACCAGCACGCCGCCGGGCTCGGGCGCGTGCGGGACCTCCTCGGCGAACCGCGCGCCGAGGCCGGCGTCGCCCAGCACCTCGACGGCCCGCTGGGCAGGGCCGTGGCCCTCGAAGACCAGCGCGACCGACCAGCCCTCCCCGGCCCAGCGCTTGAGGTCGTCGACGAGGCGGGGGGTCTCGCCGTGGTACATCGGGGCCGGCTGGGCGGCCAGGGTCACCGCGATCGCGTCGTCGGGCGTGACGTCGACCTCGGTCGGCCCGTCCTCCCAGGGCTGCGGAGCCGGGGCGGTGGCGCCCGCCTCCACCAGGCCGAACGGGGCGAGCGTCCACCAGGGCCGGCGCAGGGCGCGGGCGTGCGCCCGTACGTCGGCCAGGGTCTTGAAGGCGGCGGCCCCGAGGTCCACCGGGGCCTGGCCCCCGACGGCGGCGGCGGCCCAGCTCGCCTGGAGGAACTCGTCGGAGGTACGGACCAGGTCGTGCGCCCGGGTGCGGATGCGCTCGGGGTCGCAGAGCAGCACGTGGGTGCCGGCCGGCATGCAGTCCAGCAGCAGCTCCAGCGAGTCCGCACCGACCAGCGCGGGGGCCAGCGACTCCATCCCCTCGACCGGGATGCCCTCGGCGAGCTTGTCCAGGATCTCGGCCAACTCCGGGTGCTCGGCGGCGAGCGCGGCGGCCCGCTTACGCACGGCCGGGGTGAGCAGCAACTCCCGACACGGCGGCGCCCAGAGCAGCGGTACGGCCTCGATGGTCCGCTGGTCGGCGACGGCGAAGGTGCGGATCTCCTCCACCTCGTCGCCCCAGAACTCGACCCGGGACGGGTGCTCGTCGGTGGGCGGGAAGACGTCGAGGATCCCGCCGCGCACCGCGAACTCACCGCGCTTGGTGACCAGGTCCACCCGGGCGTACGCCATGTCGGTGAGCCGGCGGGCGACGTCCTCCAGATCCGCCTCGTCGCCGACCGCGAGCTGTACGGGCTCAAGGTCGCCGAGGCCCTTGAGCTGCGGCTGGAGCAGCGAGCGGACCGGCGCGACGACCACCCGCAGCGGACCGGTGCGCCCATGCGCGTCGGCGGCGTCGGGGTGGGCGAGCCGACGCAGCACCGCCAGCCGCCGGCCGACGGTGTCGGAGCGGGGCGAGAGTCGCTCGTGCGGCAGCGTCTCCCAGGACGGGAAGACGGCGACCTGCTCGACCGGGAGCAGGCTGCCCAGCGCCGAGGCCAGGTCGTCGGCCTCCCGGCTGGTGGCGGTCACGGCCAGCACGGGCCGCCCCGCGCCCCCGGCGGGCCCTCCCTCGGGCCCCGCACCCGTGGCCGGTCTCCCGTCGGCTCCGGCGGGTCCGGCGGCTCCGGCAGGTCCGGCAGGTCCGGCGGGTCGGGCCGGGTCGGCGGCGACGGCGGCGACGGCGAACGGGCGCAGTGCCGCCGGGGCGGTCAGGTCCAGCCCGTCGACCTGCGCGGCACCGGAGCGCGCCAGGTCACGCGCCCGGGCCAGCCCGGGATCGGCCAGGGCGGCGGCGAAGAGTCCGGTGAGCAATCTGATCACTTCCCAGCGACGCGGTCGTGGCACACGACAGTTCCCCCCACGCCCGGCCCGGACGGGGGGTTGACAACACCCCACCCTATCCCCGTCACCCCACCCCCACCCCTCTCCCGCCCCCGTGGGCGCGGGGCGGGCGGGCGGGCGGCGGGGCGGGCGGGGCGGGCGGGGCGGGCGGGGCGGGCGGGCGGGGCAAGATCGTGCTCGATCCGGGAAAGTAGTGGGATCCTGCTGCGGGTGAGGCCACTATTTCCGTGATCAAGCACGGTCTTGGCCCTTTCCGAGAACAATCTTGACCGGCGGGCCTGGGGCGTGGTCGAGTCCGAGGCATGACGGGACAGTGGCGGGCGCGGTTCGACGCGGAGGTGACCTTCGGCAATGGCGGGAGCCTGCGGACGGAGGGGTTCCGGCTCGACATCCCGGGGCGGGACATCGACGACGATGAGCTGGCCGCGCTGTTCGTCCGGCACCTCGGGCTGCTCATGGTGGCCAAGGTGCGGATCCGAGAGAAGCAGGTCGTCGAGGAGCCGCACCGGGGCGGCCGGGGGACCGCCGGCCCGGCGCCGGGGGATCGGCGGCTGGTCGAACTGAGCCACGTGATCAGCGACGGCATGACCACGCTGCCCGGCTGGCCGACGCCCCGGATCACCGAGTGGCTGACCCGGGAGGCGTCCCGGGCGAACTACGCCCAGGGCACGGAGTTCCAGGTCGGCCGGATCGACATGATCGCCAACACCGGCACGTACCTGGACACGCCCGCGCACCGGTGGGCCGACGGCCCCGATCTCACCGGCATCCCGCTGGACCGCCTCGCCGACCTGCCGGGGATCGTGGTCCGGGTGCCCGCCGGCACCCGGGCGGTGGACCACCTGCTGCTCGCCCCGTACGAGGTGGCGGGGCGGGCGGTGCTGCTGGACACCGGCTGGTCCGCGCACTTCGGCACCGACCGGTACGCGTCCCCGGACGCGCCGTATCTGACCGGGGACGGCGCGGCGTGGCTGGTCGAGGCGGGGGCGGCCCTCGTCGGCATCGACTCGATCAACATCGACGACATGAGCCCGGCAGCTCGGGGTGAGCGCCCGGCGCACAGTGGCCTGCTGGCGGCCGGGATCCCGATCGTGGAGCACCTGACCGGTTTGGAGGCGCTGCCCCCGACCGGCTTCCGGTTCACCGCCGCGCCGCCGAGGGTGGCTGGGATGGGCACCTTCCCAGTACGCGCGTTCGCCGTCCTCGACGGCTGACCACCACCCGCTTCCGAAATCAGCGACAAATCCCGCACATCGAGGTCTCCCGCCGCGCAGCCACCTCGATGTCACGCATCCTGAGTTGACCTTGCCGCTGTCGAGCCGGCCGTCAGGCAGCCCGCATCGCGCCGGAACCGAGACCCGCCAGCAACCGCCGGGAGATGCGGGCGAGCGCACGCGACTGCGCCTGGTCGATCGGCCAGCGCTCGACGTGCTCGCCGGCGGAGAGTTCGATCAGCAGACCGGACGGCGGGGTGGGGCCGACGTCCATCCGCCACAGGCCGAGTCGCACCTGGAACACCTCGTCGCCGCGGACCGCCGCGTCGATCAGGTGGGACAGGTGCAGCCCACCCGACACGGCGCAATCGGCGCCGTGAAGACACCAGGACGGGTGGAGATGGTTCGGTAGGTTGCTCATGGGCCGGGCTCCTTCCCGGTCAAGGCCCGGGGAGCGGAGTGTCACCTCCACCCCGGGCCGCCCTTGTTGAGGATGCCCACCCGGTTGCGAGCCAGGGCGAGCAACAGCAGTCTAGCGCCAGGTGTCGACATTGTCGACACTGTCGCCGTTATAGACGCTGTCGACTTCTGGTGATCTACTTGGACCTGCGAGCCAGGGAGACATCATGAACACACCGAAATACGAGCAGGTCGCCTCGGCGATCCGCGAGCAGATCCGGACCGGCCTCCTCAAGCCGGGTGACCAGATTCCGACCACTCAGGGCCTGATCGAGCAGTACTCGGTCTCTTACGGATCGGTCCGGACCGCCCTACTCATCCTCAAGGCCGAAGGACTCATCGAAGGCCGGCAGGGTGAGGGGGTCTTCGTGCGGGAACGGAACGGTCGGTAGCGGACCGCGACGCGGCGCTGCACGGAGTCGACGACGGGCGACCCGGTCTCCGGGTCGGGGCTTCGGCGGATAGCTCAGCGACTCCATGATCAGACGTTACCGGCGGACCCAACCGCTTTTCGGCCCCCGCCCCCGCCACCGCCCCGGCATGGCCCGGCGAAACGCCCCAAGCCGGGATAATCGCCCCCTAGGCTGACCACGTGGACGAGGAGCCGGACATCCCGGTGCGCGACTGGCTGCCCCGCGCCGCCGCCCTGCTGGTCGGCACGCTGGCGCTGGCCGCCGCGTTCATCGCCGCGTACGTGGGCGCGCTGCACCAGCCCACGCCCCGCGACCTGCCGGTCGGGGTGGTCGTCGGCGACCAGCACGCCGAGGCCGTCATGGCCGCCGTGCGCGGCCGGACCGACACGATCGAGCCCGTCGAGTACGGCGACGCCGGGGCTGCCGACGACGGGCTGACCGCCCGCGAGGTGTACGCGGTGCTCACCTCCACGCCCGAGGGCGGGCTGCGCCTGGCCACCGCCAGCGCCTCCGCGCCGGCCGCCACCGAGGTGGTCGAGCAGGTGCTCGGCCAGACCGCCCGGGAGGCGAACCTGCCGCTCCAGGTCACCGACGAGGTACCGGTCACTCCGAACGACCCGCGCGGCCTCGTCCCGTTCTACCTCGCGGTCGGCTACGTGCTGGGCGGCTACCTCGCCTCCACCGCCCTGGGCCTGAAGACCGGCACCGCGCCCCGGAGCCTCGCCCGCGCCGGGCTGCGAATCGCCGCCCTCGCCGCGTACGCGGTGGTGCTCGGCGTGGTGGGCGCGCTGATCGTCGGGCCCGGGCTGGACGTGTGGGACCACGACGTGCCGGCGGTCGCCGCGGTCGGGGCGTTGGCCGTCTTCGCCGCCGCGATGGTCGCCGCCGCGGTGCAGGGCTGGCTCGGGCTGCTCGGCACCGGCCTCGTCATCCTGCTGCTGGTGGTGCTCGGCAACCCCGGCTCCGGCGGCGTCTACGCACCGGAGTTCCTGCCCACCTGGCTGCGCGGGATGCACCTCTGGAACGTGCCCGGGCTGACCACCGACCTGATCAAGTCGGCGGTCTACTTCGACCGCCGTTCGATGACATGGCCGGTGGGCGGGCTGGTGCTCTGGGCGGCGCTCGGCGTCGTGGGATTGCTCACGGCCACGCTGGTACGCGGCCGGCGCGGCACCGCCCGACGGCCGACCACCACCGCCCCCGCCAGCACGGATACCCGATCCGCAGAGTGAGGGCAGCGGCGGCAGCCAGGCGTCGCAGGGAAGGGCCGAGCAGGACCCCTTCCGTCCCGAAGGGTCGGCGCGGATACGATCCAGGAAGTCGGACAGCGCTGTCCTTCGTTCTCACGTAAGGAGCGCATCGTGACCGATCAGTACGACCACGACGGCCCCGACGCCGCACTGCGGGCCGACATCCGCCGCCTCGGCACGCTGCTCGGGCAGACCCTCGCCCGGCAGGAGGGCCGCCCGCTGCTCGACCTGGTCGAGGAGATTCGGGCCCTGGTCCGCTCCGACGTCCCCACCGCCGCGCAGCGCCTCGGCGGGCTGGACGTGACCACCGGCACCAAGCTGGCCCGAGCCTTCTCCACCTACTTCCACCTGGCCAACATCACCGAGCAGGTGCACCGGGCCCGGGACCTGCGCCGCCGCCGGGCGGTGCAGGGCGGCTGGCTCGACCAGGCGGCCAAGATGATCGCCGAGCGCGGGGTGCCGGCCGAGGAGATCGCGGCGGCGGCCCGCCGGCTCGCGGTCCGGCCGGTGTTCACCGCCCACCCGACCGAGGCGGCCCGCCGGTCGATCCTGTCGAAGCTTCGGGCGATCGCCGACGAGTTGGACGCCGAGACGGCCAACGCGATCCTCTACGGGGCCAGCGACGAGGGGCCGGCGAACCGACGCCTCGCCGAACTGCTGGACCTGATGTGGCAGACCGACGAGCTGCGGCTGGACCGGCCGGACCCGACCGACGAGGCCCGCAACGCCATCTACTACCTGCGCGACCTGTACGCCGAGGCCGCCCCGCAGGTGCTCGACGACCTCGCCGACACGCTGCGCACCCTCGGGGTGGAGACCGCGCCGACGTCCCGGCCGCTGACCTTCGGCACCTGGATCGGCGGCGACCGGGACGGCAACCCGTTCGTCACCCCGGCGGTCACCCGGGAGGTCCTGCAGATCCAGCACGAGCACGGCATCGCGGCCACCGAGGCGGCGATGGAGCACCTGATCAAAGAGGTGTCCGTCTCCCGCCGGCTGCGCGGGGTGTCGCTGGACCTCTCCGCCAGCCTCGCCGCCGACCTGGACGCGCTGCCCGAGGTGGCGGCCCGGTTCCGCCGGGTCAACGCCGAGGAGCCGTACCGGCTGAAGGCCCGGTGTGTGAAGGCGAAGCTGGCCAACACCCGGGAGCGGTTGCGCCGGGGCACCCCGCACGTGCCGGGCCGGGACTACCGGGGCTCGGCCGGGCTGATCTCCGACCTGGAGCTGCTGCGCGCCTCGCTGGCCCGCAACTCCGGCCAGCTCACCGCCGTCGGCCACCTCGCCTCCACCATCCGCACGGTGTCCGCGTTCGGGATGCACCTGGCGACCATGGACGTGCGGGAGCACGCCGAGAAGCACCACGAGGTGCTCACCCAGCTCTACGCGGCCGTCGGCGAGGTGTCCGACTACCCGTCGCTGAGCCGCCTGGAGCGGACCAAGCTCCTCGCCGACGAGCTGACCGGCCGCCGGCCGCTGTCGACGCTCGACACCCCGCTGACCGAGAGCGCCCGCAAGACGTTCGACGTGTTCGGCACGATCCGCGAGGCGCAGGACCGGTTCGGCTCCGAGGTCATCGAGTCGTACATCATCTCGATGACCCTCGGCGTGGACGACGTCCTCGCGGCGGTGGTGCTGGCCCGCGAGGCCGGGCTGGTCGACGTGCACAGCGGCCGGGCCCGGATCGGCATCGTGCCGCTGCTGGAGACCCCGGCGGAGCTGGACTCCGGCGGCGAGCTGCTGGACGAGTTGCTGTCGCTGCCCGCGTACCGGGCACTGGTGGCAGCCCGGGGCGACGTGCAGGAGGTGATGCTGGGCTACTCCGACTCGAACAAGGAGGCCGGCATCACCACCAGCCAGTGGTCGATCCACCGGGCCCAACGGGCGCTGCGCGACGTGGCCGCCCAGCACGGGGTGCACCTGCGGCTGTTCCACGGCCGGGGCGGCACCGTCGGGCGCGGCGGCGGCCCCACCCACGACGCGATCCTGGCCCAGCCGTACGGCACCCTGGACGGCGCGATCAAGGTGACCGAGCAGGGCGAGGTCATCTCCGACAAGTACACCCTGCCGGCGCTGGCCCGGGAGAACCTGGAGCTGACCGTGGCCGCGGTGCTCCAGGCGACCCTGCTGCACACCGCGCCCCGGCAGCCCGCCGAGATGCTGGAACGCTGGGACGCGTCGATGGACGTGGTCTCCCACGCGGCGTTCCGGTCGTACCGGTCGCTGGTGGAGGACCCGGACCTGCCGGAGTACTTCTGGGCGTCCACCCCGACCGAGCTGCTGGGCGCGCTGAACATCGGCTCCCGCCCGGCGAAGCGGCCCAACACCGGTGCCGGCCTGGCCGGGCTGCGGGCCATCCCGTGGGTGTTCGGCTGGACCCAGACCCGGCAGATCGTGCCCGGCTGGTTCGGGGTGGGTTCTGGGCTGGCGGCGGCGCGCGAGGCCGGCCTGGGGGACGTGCTCGCCGAGATGCACCGCAACTGGCACTTCTTCCGGACGTTCCTGTCGAACGTCGAGATGATGCTGACCAAGACCGACCTGAGCATCGCCCGCCGGTACGTCGAGACCCTGGTGCCCAAGAAGCTGCACCCGATCTTCAACAAGATCGAGCAGGAGTACGAGCTGACCAAGCAGGAGGTGCTGGCGATCACCTCCTCACCGGCCCTGCTGGAGAACTCGCCGGTGCTCCAGCGCACCCTCGCGGTGCGGGACACCTACCTGGAGCCGCTGCACCACCTCCAGGTGGCGCTGCTGCGGCAGTACCGGGACTCGGGCGCGGCCGGCCGGGCCGTGGCCACCGCCCCGGGCGGCCGGCGCGCCCCCAACGACGGGACGGCCCTGGAACGCGCCCTGCTGACCACGGTCAACGGCATCGCCGCCGGCATGCGCAACACCGGCTGAGGCACAAGAAAGGGGCCCCTGCTGACGCGTTCCGCGCAGCAGGGGCCCCTTTTCAGCACCCTGGCGCGTCGCCCGGCGGGGCCACCCGCCGCGACGGCTGGATCGACTTTCTTGACCGGTATAGTAGAGCGGGATACTGTACCGGTACAGAAAGCGTGATGCCCGGAGGAGAGACCATGGAGTTGCCCGCAGCCTTCGTACTGGCCACCAGCGCCGTCGAGCACGAGTTCAACAGCGCCCGACCCGATGCGCCGGTCGTGCCCTTCGAGGAGCGCCCCCACCGCGTCCAGCAGTTCCGTTACCTCGTCGCCGGCGGGCTGCGGCGTGCCGCGACCGTCATCGCCCCCTCCAACACTCCGGCTGGACCCTCCCGCGTCGGCCGGCAACTGCACTGCTGACGTAGATTTGGCTCGGTGGTACGGTCAGCCGCCGGAGCAGCCCGACGGCGGGCCGGAAGTGGGCGTGCAGGCGGTGACATGGCAGACCGGGTGACGTTGCAGACGATCGCCGATCGGGTCGGCGTCAGCCGCATGACGGTCTCGAACGCCTTCTCCAAGCCCGATCAGCTCTCCCCCTCACTGCGCGCCCAGATCCTCGCCGCCGCCGAAGAGGTCGGCTATGTCGGACCGGACCCGGCTGCGCGGGCGCTCGCCAAGGGCAGAACTGGTGCCGTCGGAATCGTCCTGACCTGGTCGCTGAACTTCGCCTTCACGGATCTCGTGGCCACGCGCTTCCTCGGCGCGATCGCCGAGGAACTCGCACCCACCGGGCTGGCGCTCACCCTACTGACCTCCTCCGACCACGGGGAGATCATCCCGGCGCGGGACGTGCCCATGGACGGCGCTGTCGTGTACTCGTGTGATCCCGTCTCGGCAGCGGTGGAGTACCTCACCCGCCGACGCCTACCACTGGTCTACGTCGATCAGGACCCGGTGCCGAGCGTCTCCAGCGTCAACGTCGACGACCGCTCCGGCGCTCGGGCCGCCGCAGAGCATCTCGTGAAGCTCGGTCACCGCCGGGTCGGTCTGCTCCTGTCCGGCCTGCACGGCCCGCACGGACTCATCGACCTCGCAACCGTCGGCGTCGACGGACACGCCTCCCGCGAACGCCTGCGAGGCTGGCTCGACACGCTGGACGCGGCAGGCATCACCCCTGTCGTGGCGCGGCAGGAAGGCGCCGACCTCCGCCAGGCGAAGGCCGGTGCCCGCCTGCTGCTGGACCGAACCGACCGGCCGACCGCCGTCCTGTGCTTCTCCGACGCCGTCGCGTACGGCGTGCTCGAGGCCGCCGCCGAGCTTGGCATCGCCGTACCGGAGCAGCTCTCGGTGGTGGGTTTCGACGACAACTCGCTCGCCGCGCAGTTGCGACCCGCACTCACCACTGTGCGACAGGACATCAGCGCCAAGGGCCGGGCTGCCGCGGCAGCGCTGACCGCGGCGATCTCGGCCAAGCGAGCGGGACAGCGCAGCAACCCGGAACACGTCGTGCTGCCCACGGAGCTTGTCGTGCGGGCAAGCACCGGACCGCCGCCTCGCTGATCAGCCCCGCGACCGAGCCGTCAGCCGCCGCGGTGGCCCGGACCGCACCCGACGATCACCAGTCTCCGCCGCCGAAGTCACCGCCCCCGAAGTCGCCCCCGCCGAAGTCACCGCCCCCGAAGTCACCGCCGCCGACGTCGCCGGCCTGGTCGCCGCCGAAGCCCTCCTGGCCGCCGGCCTCGGCACCGAAACCCTCCTGGCCGCCGGCCTCGGCGCCGTACCCCGGGTCGGCGAACGCCGGGGAGAAGAGCGCGTCGGCGATCAGCATGCCGCCGAGCACCCCGGCGCCCGCGCCGAGCGCGGTCTTCCACCACGGCGTCGAGTACCAGCCGGCCGGTACCGGCCGCCCCTGCATCCGGCCGCCCGGGTAGTAGTAGGGCGTGGTTCGCCCGGGCTGCGGACCGGCTCGGAAGGTCTGCCCCTGCACGTTGACCTCGCGCTCCCGGGTGAGCTGGCCGGCACCCTGCGCGGAGGCCAGCGGCGGCAGCTCGGGGCCGGGGTCGATGCCCAGCGCGATCCGGGCCGCCCGGGCGTACGCCAGCCCTTCCAGGGCGGTCTCCCGCGCCAGCCGGTACTGGTGGACCGTGCGGGCCTGCTCGAGCTGGCCGCCCGCCGCGTTGTACCGCTCGCCGGCGTCGACCAGGGCCTGCCGCACCGCCGGGTCGTCGCCGTGCAGGTTCATCACCTGGCCACCGAGGCGTTCGTACCAGCGCTGGGCGTCGGCGCGCGCGTCGGCCAGGCTGCGGGCCAACCGGGCCGCGCTCTCCCGGCGCCACCAGAGGAGACCGCCGACGAGCAGCGCCGCGAGGATGACCACGAGCAGAAATTCCATGCTCTCGAACGTACCCGGCGTCGTCACCTCGTACGCGTTTGGCAAGCTCTGGTGATGAGCTTCTCGACGCTGGCCGTGGTGGTGTTGTGTCTCACCGCCGGCTGCGCGCTGGGCTGGTTCGCCGCCCGCTCCCGGGCAGCGGCCGACATCGCCCGGCTGGAGGCCACCCTCGCCGCGACCCGGGAGGGCGAGGGGCGGCTGGAGCAGTCGATGCGGGCGCTCAGCTACGAGGCGACCGCCCAGTCCCAGGAGGCGGTGGCCCGGGCGGTCGCGCCGCTGCACGACACCCTCCGGCGCTACGAGCAGCGGGTCGCCGACCTGGAGCACGTCCGGGTCGACGCGTACGCCGAACTGCGCGAGCAGGTCCGCGCGATGAACACCGTCTCCGGCGAGCTGCGTACCGAGACCAAACAGCTCGTGGCGGCGTTGCGTGCGCCCCAGGTGCGGGGCCGCTGGGGCGAGCACCAGCTCCGCCGGATCGTCGAGGCCGCCGGGATGCTGGAGCACTGCGACTTCAACGAGCAGGTCACCGCCGCCACCGACCACCAAGGGGTACGCCCCGACCTGGTGGTCCGGCTGCACGGTGGACGCACCGTGGTGGTGGACGCGAAGGCGCCCTTCGACGCGTACCTGACCGCGATGGAGGCACGCGACGAACGGGGCCGGAACACCCAGCTCGACGCGCACGCGAAACACCTGCGGGCGCACGTCGACGCGCTGGCCGCGAAGTCCTACTGGGCGGCGTTCGACTCGACCCCCGAGTTCGTGGTGCTGTTCGTGCCGGCCGACCCGTTCCTGGATGTGGCGTTGCAGCGCGACCCGACGCTGCTGGAGCACGCGTTCGCCCGCGACGTGGTGCTGGCGACGCCGGCCACCCTGGTGGCGCTGCTGCGTACGGTGGCGTACTCGTGGCGGCAGGAGTCGCTGGCCCGCAACGCGGTCGCGGTGCACTCGCTGGCCCGCGAGCTGTACGGCCGGCTGTCCACCCTGGGCGACCACGTCGGCAAGCTCGGCGCGTCGCTGGGCGGGGCGGTGACGGCGTACAACCGGGCGGTCGGCTCGCTGGAGGCACGGGTGCTGGTCAGCGCCCGCAAGCTCGCCGAGCTGGGCGTGTCTGACCAGGAGCTGGCCGTCCCCGCGCAGGTCGAGGTGGCCCCCCGCCAGCCGCAGGCGCCGGAGCTGGCGGAGCCGACCTCGGCAGTGGCCGACCGGCACCGGGCGACGGAGCGTTAGCTGTCGCGGATCGTCACGTTGTTGACGGTTCGAGGAGTTCCGCCTGGTGCGCCGCGGCCCACTGGGCCAGTTGCGCGAGTGGGCCGTTGGCGAACGACTCACCCAGGGGCGACAGCTGATAGACGACGCCGCGACGCCCCGGTGCCCGTTCGGCGTTGCCCCGTCGGGTGATCAGCCCCCGCGCTCGCAGCCGTTGCAGCGCCTGCGTCAGGACCTTGTCGCTGATGCCCGCGATGCGTTCCAACAGGTCGTTGCGCCTCGTGGGGCCGGCGCGCAGTGCCGACAGGACGACGGGATCCCACGCGTGGTTGATCAGTTCGACTGCCGTGCGGACGTGACAGTCCGACACGAATGTCTGGCAGGTCCCGTCGATCATCCTCCCAGTGTCGCAGCGATCTCCTACCAGGTGGTAGGAGCCGCCGTCCTAGCGTTCTCCGGGTCATCCCTCGAATCAAGGAGATCACCGTGAACGTGGGAATCCTGGGAACCGGCAACCTCGCCACGACGCTCGGCCGAGCATGGGCGGCGGCTGGGCACACGATCGTGGTCACGGGGCGCAGTTCGGGAAACGCCAGCCGGGCCGCCGGCCAGATCGGCGACGCGGCTGAGGCTGTCGGACCCGCCGACTTCGCAGCACGGGTCGACGTGGTCGTTGTCGCCGTCGCATGGGAGGGCCTGGAGGAAGCACTCTCCCTCGTCGGCGGGGCCGACGGCTCCCTGAGCGGCATGACGGTGATCGACTGCACCAACGCCGTCGACTACGCCACCGGGCAGCTGAAGCCGACGTCGGGTTCGGCCGCGGAGCTCGTCGCTCGCCTCGCGCGGGGCGCGCACGTGGTGAAGGCACTCCACCTGTTCGCCGGAGCGTCCTGGCCCTACGCGGGACCGCAGGACTCGGCACCGGTCGTGGCGATCTGCGGCGACCAGCCCGACGCGCTGGAACGCGCCGCAGCGCTCACCGCAGACCTTGGCGGACGGACTGCGGTGATCGGTGGGCTGACCAGTGCGCGCCAACTGGAGGAGGCCGCGGGATTCGTCATGCGTGTCGTGGCAGCGGGGTCGAACCCCAGGTTCGCCGTCCCCGATGTGGATCCGGCGTCCCTCAACGCGGGATCGGCCACGGCCGACTGACCATCGGGGCGAATCGTCCTGGTCCGCGTTGACCTCCGGCGTCACCGGCAGCCCGGCCCGCGTCGGGCGGGGACGGGCTGCCGGGTCGTCCCGGTCGGGCGGGGACGGGTCAGCCGCGGCGGGCGGACTCGACGACGAACGGGATGCCCTGCTGGCAGGTGGTCATCATGTCGGGCTTGGCCTGGCCGGTGACCGTGACCTTCGTGCCGGGTGTGAGCACGTCGGCGGGGCCTCCGACGAGCTGGTGGCCGTCCAGCATCCGGCAGCCGGGCTCCACCCCGGCCTCGACGGTGCCCGTCAGCGTGGTCGCGCCGGGGCCCGGCGGGAGGCTCGGCCCCTGCGGGGTCTTGGTGGGCCTCGACGGGGGCGGCACGGCGGTGGTCGGGTCGGCCGGGTCCGCCGGGCCGGTGCTGGTCGCGTCGGTCATCGGCGATCCTCCCGAGGGGCTGGGGGCGGGCGTGCCGTCACCGGCCCCCTGGCCGCCGCAGGCGCTCAGCGCGGCGCAGACGACCAGGGCGGCGAGGGCCATCCGAGGAGTCTTCATACTTGTTTGGACGCGCCCGGACGACGATCCGTTCCGATGCAGGGGCCACGGTTCGCCGCCGAGGGCGACGAACCAGCACCGTACCGGACGGGTGAACCGCCGGGGCAGGCCCGACCGCCAGGCGCGACGGCCGCCGGTTGGCCGTCGGGCGCGACGCCGTCGGGCGCCGGACGGACGGCCATCAGGCCCGGGTGGCCGCCGCGGCGGCCTTCATGTCCCGCTTGAGCTCCTGGGGCAGGGAGAAGATCAGCCGCTCGTTGGCGGTCACCACCTCGTCCACGTCGGTGAAGCCCCGCTCGGCGAGGTGCGCCAGCACCTCCTGGACCAACTCGTCGGGGACGCTCGCGCCCGAGGTCAGCCCCACGGTGCGGGCCTCGGTCAGCCAGGCGTCGTCGATCTCGTGCGCGAAGTCGACCAGGTGGCCGGCGCGGGCGCCGGCGTCCAGGGCGACCTCGACCAGCCGGACCGAGTTCGACGAGTTGCGCGAACCGACGACCAGCACCACGTCGCACTCGGGGGCGATCTCCTTGACCACGTGCTGCCGGTTGGAGGTGGCGTAGCAGATGTCGTCGCTGGGCGGCGACTGGAGCAGTGGTAGCCGGGACTTGAGCCGGGCCACGGTCTCCAGGGTCTCGTCGACCGACAGCGTGGTCTGGGAGAGCCAGACCACCTTGCTCGGGTCGCGGACGGTGACCTTGTCGGCGTCGTCGGGGCCGTCGACGAGCTGGATGTGCGCGGGGGCCTCGCCGGCGGTGCCGACGACCTCCTCGTGCCCCTCATGGCCGATCAGCAGGATGTCGTAGTCCTCGGCCGCGAACCGCTTCGCCTCCTGGTGGACCTTGGTCACCAGCGGGCAGGTCGCGTCGATCGCCTTGAGTGAGCGGACCTTCGCCTGCTCGTAGACCTCGGGGGCGACGCCGTGCGCGGAGAAGATCACGGTGGCACCCTCCGGCACCTCCTCGTTCTCCTCCACGAAGATCGCGCCCTGGTCCTCCAGCGTGCGTACCACGTGCTTGTTGTGCACGATCTGCTTGCGCACGTAGATCGGGGCGCCGTAGAGCTTCAACGCCTCCTCGACGGTCTGCACCGCCCGGTCGACGCCCGCGCAGTAGCCGCGGGGCTTGGCCAGGAGCACGCGCTTGCCGGTCTGGGGGGTCGCCTGAGCCTCGGTCACCCGCCCATCCTACGTGCCGCCCCCGAGCCGGACGGCCGCTGCGATCCCCGCCACAGCCCCCGCCGACCGCCGGGCTGGTCCCCAGCCGTCGACCCGGAGGCCGCGAGATTCGGGCCGCGAGACGCCCGGCCGGCGACGCGGGACCCGTGATCGTCAGGGGCGTCCGTAGGGTGAGGGGGTGAGTGCGGGTGAGAGCGGGCGGAGCAGCTCCGAGGAGCCGTGGCCGGTGCGGGTGGTCAGCCAGAAGGTGGGGGCGTGGATCGCCCGGCTCGGCTGGGTGTGGGTCGACGGGCAGGTGGCGCAGATCAGCCGGCGGCCCGGCGCCAGCACCGTCTTCCTCACCCTGCGGGACCCGGCGGCCGACCTGAGCCTGACCGTGACCACCAACCGGGACGTGCTCGACGCGGGCGCCCCCGAGCTGCGCGAGGGCGCCCGGGTGGTGCTGCACGCCAAGCCCGAGTTCTACGCGGCCCGGGGCACGCTGAGCCTGCGCGCCGACGAGATCCGTCAGGTGGGGCTCGGCGAGCTGCTGGCCCGGCTGGAGAAGCTGAAGAAGCTGCTGGCCGCCGAAGGGCTGTTCGACCGGGCCCGCAAGCGGCGACTGCCGTTCCTGCCCGGGCGGGTCGGGTTGATCACCGGCCGCGCCTCCGCCGCCGAGCGGGACGTGCTGACCAACGCCCGTCGGCGCTGGCCGGCCGTGGAGTTCCGCACGGTCAACGTGGCCGTGCAGGGCGCGGGCGCCGTCACCCAGATCGTCGACGCGTTGCGGGTGCTCGACGCCGACCCGACCGTCGACGTGATCGTCATCGCCCGGGGTGGCGGCGGCATCGAGGACCTGCTCCCCTTCTCCGACGAGGCGCTGTGCCGGGCGGTGTTCGCCTGCCGTACGCCGGTGGTCAGCGCGATCGGCCACGAGGCGGACGCGCCGCTGGTCGACTACGTCGCCGACGTGCGGGCCTCGACGCCGACGGACGCGGCCAAGCGGGTGGTGCCCGACCTGGGCGAGGAGCTGCGCCTGATCGGGCAGGCCCGGCACCGGCTGGAACGGGCCGTGCGCAACCTGGTCGACCGGGAGTCGCACCGCCTGGACGGACTGCGGTCCCGGCCGGTGCTGGCCCGGCCGCAGGTGATGGTGGAGCAGCGGGCCACCGAGGTCGCCGCGCTGCGCCAGCGGGCCGGGCGTTGCCTGGACCACCGCCTCGGCGCGGCCGGGGAGGAACTGCGGCACACCCTGGCCCGGCTACGCGCCCTCTCCCCCGCCGCCACCCTCGACCGGGGCTACGCGATCGTCCAGCGGGCCGACGGCCACGTGGTCCGATCGGCCGGCGAGGTGGGCGGGGGCGACCCGCTGCGGGTACGCCTCGCCGAGGGCGAGCTGGCCGCGACGGTCGACGGTTGAGCGCGCGGGGCGAGCCGGCCGCGACGGCTGAGCGCGCGGGGCGAGCCGGCGGGGCGAGCGGCGTGACGCGGCGAGCCGACCGGGCGGCTCGGTACGGAACGGCGGAGCGCCCGGCGTGGCGGACGGACGGGGATGTGCTGGGATGGGACCGATGACTGACGAGAAGAACGCCGGGCCGGACGAGCGGCTCAGCTACGAGCAGGCCCGCGCCGAGCTGGCCTCGGTGGTGGAACGGCTGGAGAAGGGCGGCACCTCGCTGGAGGAGTCGCTGGCGCTCTGGGAACGCGGCGAGAAGCTGGCCGAGATCTGCCAGCGCTGGCTCGACGGCGCGCGGGCCCGCATCGACGCGGCCCGTCAGCAAGGGCCGGACGCCTGACGGCGGGTGCGGGGCGGCAACGGCCGGCCCCACACCCGCCCGAGCCTCAGCTGAACAGGTTGTACAGCTCGTTGGGAGCCTCGACGACCTGGGCCGCCGGCGGGCGCTGGGCGGCGCTCGCCGCACCGTAGTCGGCGTACGTGATCTTGATGTCCTGCGCCTTGTTCTGGCCGGACGCCGGGATCTGGATGACCAGCTCGCTGAGCCGGCCCTGCGGGTCCAGCTTCGCCGTGAACGGCAGCGACTGGGCCTGCTGGCCGAGCGTCTTGATCAGCTCGGCGTTCAGCGAGCCCGCCTCGGCGGCCTTCGTCACGTCGATCGTGCCCGCGTACGCGCCCTCGCCGGTCTGCCGGACCTCGGTGACCCCCTGGGTGAGCACCTCGCTGCCCGCCGGGTCGACCTTGTCGAAGTCGAACGCCAGGTTGCGGTTGCCCTTGATCCGGGACTGGTCGAGGTGCTGGTACTTGCCGAGGTTGAGATTCTGCACGCCGGGCAGCTTGGCCGCCTGGCCACCGAGGTCGAGCTTGACCCAGCTGTCCGGCTTGAGGTGCACCAGGTCCAGCTTCATCAGCACGTCCGAGGAGGCGTCGCCGATGGTCAGCTTCATCTCCGCGCTCTGGCTCGGCTCGTGCACCCGCCCCTCGGCGGTGGTGCCGACGCCGGCCATGGTGAACCGGAAGTTTCCGTTGCGGATCTCGTTGGTCGAGTTCAACAGGGCCTGCTTGGCGTCGCCCGTACCGGGCGAGGCGTTCCCCGGGGTGGCGCTGCCGGAAGCCGCGCTGCCGGAAACCGTCGGGGACGCGGAGGACCCCGGCTCTCCGGTTCCGGTGCTGTTGCAGGCTGCCAGACCAGGGGTGAGCAGCGTCGCGGCGAAGACCGCTGCGCTGAAGCGACGAATGGTCACGTGAACCTCTCCAAGTGGGTCGTCCGGCCCGCGCAGGGCACCGGAGGCGTCGCGCCGTAGCCCGAGCGCTGGCTCCGACGCACGAGTCCCGTCCGGCTGGCTGCGCCGACGAGGTCGCACACCTTCTGTTCCCTGTCGCCGCCTTCGGCAATCCCTGTCCGGTCCATCCGCCCTGCCGCCCCAGGCGGGCGGCCCTGTGACGGCAGCCCGCCCTAGCGGACGGCGTCGGCGAGCCGGCGCAGCTCGTTCTCCCGGGCGTCGCCGACCACGATCACCGTGCGGTCCGGTTCGAGCAGCACGAGGGCCTGCTCGTTGCCCCGGGCGGTGTACCGCTGCCAACTGCGCCCACCCAACTCGGTGGGGCCCTGGGGCTGCCCCTCGGCGGTCAGCTCGGCGGGCAGCAGTTGCTCGGGCGGCACGCTGCTCTGCAGGAGCTGGGCGCCCCGCCCCTCCGGGGTCAGGTAGCCGATCCGCAGGCTGGAGCCGCCGTCCACGCTACGGTAGCTGGCGCTGACCGTCTTCCAGTCGTCGCCGAGCCCGGTGGGCTGGCTCACCGGGAACGCGTTGGCCGCGCGGGCCTGCTCCAGTGCCGGGGCGGGGTCGACGGTGCTCGGCTGGTCGCCCCCGAGGAAGCCCCGGTAGAAGGCGAGCAGCAGGACGATGGGGACCAGCAGCACCAACAGCGAGATCGCCATGTCCTTCGGCGACCGCTCGGACCTGCTCTTCTCTTTGCCGGCTGCCGGTCGGCCCCCGGGCCGACCCGGCGATACCGCCGGCCCGGTCGGAGACGGCGCGGGGCGCTCGTCCGGCCCGGCCGGGCGGGTGGACGCCGGCTCGACGAGGGCCGGCTCCCCGGCCGTGGCCGGCGGGGTCGGCTCCGACGGAGCGGGCGTCGCAGGGGTCGGCTCGGTGGGGGTGCGCTCGGCGGGCTGTGC
This sequence comes from Micromonospora sp. CA-111912, assembly GCF_050948415.1. Taxonomy (NCBI): domain Bacteria; kingdom Bacillati; phylum Actinomycetota; class Actinomycetes; order Micromonosporales; family Micromonosporaceae; genus Micromonospora; species Micromonospora sp. CA-111912. The sequence continues at coordinate 978,802 of NZ_CP192007.1, read as the reverse complement.
GGGATCCACCTCCCCATTCTTCCAGGCCCCGGTGAACGAGAAGCGGCCCACCACCACCACCGGCAGCCGGCGCGTTTCCCAGCCGGCCGGGGTGAGCGGGAGCAACCGGGTGATCCGTTCCACCGACCGGTTGGCGGGAAGGTGGCCACCAGCGCCCCGACCCGGCGATAAGTTGACGATCGTGTGAGGATCAGCGACAGAACTGGCGGCGGCGAGGACCGCATGCCGCCGGTCCACCCCGCAACGTCGCGAGGAGGAAGCCGTCATGACGAGCACCAGGACGCGTACCCCCCAGGATCTGGACCGCAATCTCGCCCTCGACCTGGTCCGGGTCACCGAGGCGGCGGCGATGGCCGCCGGCCGATGGGTCGGCCGGGGAGACAAGGAGGGCGGCGACGGGGCTGCCGTCGACGCCATGCGCAAGCTGATCAACTCGATCCCGATGCGGGGCGTCGTGGTGATCGGCGAGGGCGAGAAGGACAACGCCCCGATGCTCTTCAACGGCGAGGAGGTCGGCGACGGCACCGGCCCCGAGGTGGACGTCGCGGTGGATCCGGTCGACGGGACCACGCTGATGAGCAAGGGCATGCCGAACGCGCTCGCCGTGCTCGCGGTGGCCGAGCGCGGGGCGATGTTCGACCCGAGCGCCGTCTTCTACATGGAGAAGCTGGCCGTCGGCCCGGTCTACGCCGACGTGGTCGACATCAACGCCGGGGTGGCCGACAACCTGCGCCGGATCGCCAAGGTCAAGGGCACCGACATCTCCGAGGTCACCGTCTGCGTGCTGGACCGCCCGCGCCACGACGACCTGGTCACCCAGATCCGCCGCGCCGGGGCCGGCATCCGGTTCATCTCCGACGGCGACATCGCCGGTGCCATCGCCGCCGCCCGCGGCGAGTCGGACGTTGACGTGCTGATGGGCATCGGCGGCACCCCCGAGGGGATCATCGCCGCCTGCGCCCTCAAGTGCATGGGCGGGATGATGCAGGCCAAGCTCTGGCCGACCGACTCCGCGGAGCGGGAGAAGGCGCTCGCCGCCGGGCACGACCTGGACCGGGTGCTCACCACCGACGAGCTGGTCACCGGCGACAACTGTTTCTTCGTGGCCACCGGGGTCACCTCCGGCGACCTGCTGCGCGGTGTGCGCTACCGGGCCGGCGGGGCGTACACGCAGTCGATCGTGATGCGCTCCAAGAGCGGCACGATCCGGGTGATCGACTCGTACCACCGGCTGGAGAAGCTGGCGCTGTACTCGACGATCGACTTCGACGGTCGTCCGCTGGCCGAGCAGGAGTGACGGCCACCGCCACGACCGCGCCGCCGACTTTGACGGCCAGCCGCCGGATCACCGGCGTCGGGCTGGCCGTCGCCTCCGGGTTCGCCGTCGCCATGCAGTCCCGAATCAACGGCGAGTTGGGCGTACGCCTGGCCGACGGGATCGCCGCCGCAGTGGTGTCGTTCGGCCTCGGCCTGCTGGTGCTGCTGGTGCTGGTGCCCGCCACCCCGGCGGGGCGGCGGGGCCTGTCCGCGCTGCGGGCGGCGCTGGCGGACGGGTCGCTGCGGCCGTGGCAGTGTCTCGGCGGCGTCTTCGGCGCGTTCCTGGTGGCCAGCCAGGGGCTGACCATCGGCACGCTCGGCGTGGCCGTGTTCACCGTGGCGGTGGTCGCGGGACAGTCCGGAAGCAGCCTGCTGGTCGACCGGGCCGGGATCGGGCCGACCGGCCGCCAGGCGGTCACCCCGAACCGCCTGGTCGGCGCGGCGCTGACCGTGCTGGCCGTGCTGCTGGCGGTCGGCGATCGGCTGGGCGACCCGGGCACGCTGGGCCTGGCCGTGCTGCCGCTGCTGGCCGGGATCGGCCTCGCCTGGCAGCAGGCGGTGAACGGGCGGGTCAGGGCGGCCTCCGGCAGCGCGCTGGCCGCCACGCTGGTCAACTTCACCGTCGGCACCGTCGCGCTGCTCGTCACGTTCGCGGTCGGGGTGGCCGTCCGGGGCGGCCCCGCCGGAAGCCTGCCGACCGAGCCGTGGCTCTACCTCGGCGGGCCGATCGGCATCGTCTTCATCGCGATCGCGGCGGCCATCGTGCGCTTCACCGGGGTGTTGCTGCTCGGCCTGGCCACCATCGCCGGCCAGGTCGTCGGTGCCGTCCTGCTCGACCTGGTGCTGCCGACCGCGGCCTCACACCCCGACATGTCCACGCTGCTGGGTGCGGCGCTCGCCCTGGTCGCGGTGATGATCGCCGCCCGCACCCCGGCCCGCCACCGGTAGGGAGGCCGCCGGCTCAGCGCCGACGGTCACCGGCCGGCGTCCGGTCGACGGGCGGGGTGGCACCGCGCAGGGTCGCGACGGTCTCGGCGAGCGCGCGGTCCAGCGGGGTCGGCTCGAGGCCGAGCGTGGCGGTGGCCGCGGTCGAGTCGAGCAGGTACGGCCGATCGAACTGGTAGGCGGTCTCCCGCAGCTCCCGGGCGAACGGGTTGACCAGCCCGCCCAGCCAGAGCGCCGGGTACGGCAGCCGGGTGAGTCTCGGGGCGGGGGCGCCGGCCAGGGCGGCGGCCCGGGTGGCCAGCTCGCGGGCGGAGACCGCGGGCGGGCTGGGCACGTGCCAGGCCCGGCCCCAGGCGCGCTCGTCGGCGGCGACCGCCGCCAGGGTTCGGGCGACGTCGTTGACGTACGTCCAGGTGTGCGGGGCGTCGAAGTCGACGGGCAGCACCACCCGGCGGCCGGCGAGTACCCCGGGCAGCAGCATCATCGGCAGCGAGGTGGCGCCGGCGCCCAGGTAGTCGGAGCCGCGCACCTCGGTCACCCGGACCCGGCCCGCGCGGTGGGCGGCCAGCGCCTCGGCCCACATCCTGTTGCGGACCCGCCCCTTCGTGCCGGGAGCCGCCAGCGGGGTTGCCTCGGTCATCGGGCCGGCTACCGGCCCGTACCCGTAGAGGTTGCCGACCGTGGCGAGCACGGCGCCGGCGCGCTCGGCGGCGGTGAGCAGCGCGGCGGCCAGCGGCGGCCAGTCGGTCGGCCAACGGTGGTACGCCGGGTTGGCGCAGTTGTAGAGGGCGACCGCGCCCTCGGCGAGGGCGGCGAGCCGGTCCGGGTCGGCGGCGTCGGCGGCGACCCGCTCGACGGTCGGGTGGTCCGGGCCGGTCCCGCGCCGGGTGACCACCCGGACCCGCTCGCCGGCGGCAGCGAGGAGGCGGGCGGTGGCGGTGCCGACGGGCCCGGCGCCGACGATCACGTGCAGCGACATCACAGATCACCTTTCGAAGCATGAGTACGACTAGAGAGCACTGCTCTCGATGTAGCCCGCCCAGCATGCAGCCCCGCCCGGTCGTCCGTCAAGAGCAGTGCTCTCTATTTTGATGGCCGCTCTCGGCTGTGGCAGAGTGAGGACCATGCCCGCCTCCTCGATCCGCGCCCGGGTCCGCGCCGAGATGCTCGACGAGATCAAGGCCGTCGCCCGCCGGCACCTCGCCAGCGACGGGGCGAACCTCAGCCTGCGCGCGGTGGCCCGAGACATGGGGATGGTGTCCTCGGCGATCTACCGCTACTTCCCGAGCCGGGACGACCTGCTCACCGCCCTGATCATCGATGCGTACGACGCGCTGGGCGCAGCGGTGGAGGCGGCCGACGCAGGCGCGGACCGGCTCGACCTGCGGGGGCGCTGGCACGCGGCGTGCCGGGCGGCCCGCGACTGGGCCCTGGCCCACCCCGCCGAGTACGCGCTGCTCTACGGCAGCCCGGTCCCCGGGTACGCCGCCCCGGTCGACACGGTGGGACCGGCCCAGCGCCCACCGGCCGCCCTGATCGGCATCCTGCGCGACGGCATGGCCGCCGGGCGGCTCACCGCCCCCGACCCGGGAGAGCTGCCCGAACCGCTCCGGTCGGACCTCGCGGAGGTCGCCGACAGCCTCGCCCCCGGGCTGTCTACGGCGTTGCTCGCCCGGGGGATGGCCGGCTGGACCCAGCTCTTCGGGCTGATCAGCTTCGAGCTGTTCGGCCGGATCAACCGCGCGCTACCGCACCGCGACGCGTACTTCGACCACCAGACCGCCCTGATGGCCGGCCTCATCGGCCTCCCCCACTAACCCACCCCCCCACCCACCCCACCCCCACCCCCAACCGCCCCAACCACCCCAACCACCTCCGCGATCTTGCACTTCGGGCCCCCGTTTCGCCCCTTCTGCACCCTTCGCCCGGGCCGCAACTGCAAGATCGGCGCGCGGGTGGGGTGGGGTGGGGGTGCGGTGGGGGTGCGGTGGGGTGGGGTGGGTGCGGTGGGGTGGGGTGCGGGTCAGGCGTCGGAGGAGTGGCCGGGGAAGAGGTGGGCCGACGGGTCGATCGCCACGGCGGCGTTGTTGACCGCAGTGGCCGCCTCGCCGAAGCCCGTGGCGATCAGCCGGACCTTGCCCGGGTACTCGGTGATGTCTCCGGCCGCGAACACCCGGGGCAGGTTGGTCGCCATCGCGCTGTCCACCACGATGTGCCGACGGTCCAGTCGCAGCCCCCACTCGGCGATGGGGCCCAGGTCGGCCGTGAAGCCGAGCGCGGCCACCACCGTGTCGACCGGCAACGTCTCGGGCCCACCGCCCCGCACGGTGATCTCGGCACCGGTCACCGCGCTGTCCCCGTGCAGCCGGGTGACCTCGGCGTTGACGATGACCCGGACGGGCAGCTCCTGTACCCGGGCGACGGTGCCGGCGTGGGCCCGGAACCTCTCCCGTCGGTGCACCAGCGTCACCGAGCGGGCCAGCGGCTGCAACGCCAGCGCCCAGTCGAACGCCGAGTCGCCACCGCCGACGATCAGCACATCCCGGCCGGCCAGCGCGGCGGGCTCCGGCACGAAGTAGACGATCCCGGCGCCGGTGAAGCTGTCGGCCACCGGCAGCGGACGCGGGCTGAAGCTGCCCAGACCGCCGGTGACGACCACCGCGCCGCAGGAGAGTTGCTGGCCACCGGCGAGGCCGAGCACCGGCCGCCCCTCGGCAAGGGACAGCTTCTCGGCCCGGGTGCCGAGCAGGTACCGCGGGTGGAACGGGGCGGCCTGGGCGACCAGGTTGGCCACCAGGTCCCGGCCCTTGACCGCCGGGAAGCCGGCCACATCGAGGATCAACTTCTCCGGGTACATCGCGGTGATCTGGCCACCCGCCTCGGGCAGCGCGTCGACCACCGCCACGGAAAGCCCCCGGAACCCGGCGTAGTACGCGGCGAAGAGCCCCGTCGGACCGGCACCGATCACTGCGACGTCCACCTCGGGCATGACGTACCGTCACTTTCCGCTCATGGATAAACGCGTACTGGTGCCGACCGTAGGCCCGGCGCGGGACCGGGGCAAGCACGTCCCACACCCGCGTGCCGCGTCAGGGCAGGGTGAGCGGGGAGTCCAGGTCGTACGGATCGGACTCGGCCCGGCGGCGGCGGAACAGGATCGCGGCGACCACGCCACCGACCAGCCCGAAGAGGTGGCCCTGCCAGGAGATCCGCCCGTCGGTGGGGAGGATGCCCAGCAGTTGCCAGCCGTAGAGCAGACCGACCAGCAGCACCACGCCGAAGTTCCACCAGCTCCGCTCGACCACGCCCCGGGTGAGCAGGATGCCCAGATAGCCGAAGATGACCCCGCTGGCCCCGACCACGACCGAGTTCGGCGAGCCGGTGAACCACACGCCCAGCCCGCTGACCAGCACGATGACCAGGGTGGACCAGAGGAAGCGCCGGAAGCCGGCGGCGAGCACGAACGTGCCGAGCAGGATCAGCGGCACGCTGTTGCTGTAGAGGTGGTTGAAGTCGGCGTGCAGGAACGGCGAGAAGAGCACCCCGTCCAGCCCGTCGATGCGGCGCGGGATGATGCCGCCGGCCAGGTCGAGGTCGATCCCGAGGCCGGCGTCGAGGCCCTCGACGAGGAAGAGGACCGGCACGACGGCGCACATGGCGACGAAGGCCCGGCCGATCGAGGCGTAGAAGGCCTCGGTGCCGATGCGTCGCGGGTCGCCACCCGGGGGTTCGCCGTGCAGGGTCACCCCCCAAGAGCTATCAGCAAACCCCGCCGACCGCCACCCGTGGGTGAGATCGGTCCCGACATGACAGCGGCGGGGGTGCGAATTCCGCACCCCCGCCGCCCCGTCGCTTCGCCGGTCAGTACCAGCCGTTGCTCTGCGAGTGGCGCCACGCGCCACAGGGGCTGCTGTACCGGCCCTTGATGTAGCCGAGGCCCCACTTGATCTGGGTGGCCGGGTTGCTCTCCCAGTCACCGGCCACCGAGCCCATCTTGCTACCCGGCAGCGACTGGGGGATCCCGTACGCGCCGGAGGAGGGGTTACGGGCCTTGTGGTTCCAGCCGCTCTCCTTGGTCCAGAGCTTGTCCAGGCACGGGAACTGGTCGATGCCGAAGCCTGCGTTGAGCATCAGCGCGCAGCCGACCTTCCGGTTGCCGCCGTACTCGCTGCACGAGGCCGGGATCGGGCCGTCGTACGGCTTGCTCGTCTTGGTTGCCGTTGCCGCCGCCGCCTTCTCGGCGGCCTTCTTCGCCGCCGCCTCGCGCTCCTTCTTGCGGGACGCCGCGGCGGCCTCGGCCTCGCGGGCCCGCTCGGCGGCCTCCTTCGCCGCCGCGGCGGCGCGCAGCTTGGCCTGGTACTCGGCGGCCCGCTGCTTGGCGGAGCTGACCCGGTGCTCGGCCTGCCGGTCCCGCTGGTAGTCGTACTCGGCCTGGTCGACCTGGAGGCCGACCTGCGCGGTCAGGCCCTGTTGCTGAGTTTCCCGGTCTTCGCCCAGATAGAAGCCGCCGGCAACGCCCACGGAGAGCAGTGCGACGGCGGCGGTACGGGCACCGAACCGGCTCCACAGCCGACTCACGAAGTGGTCCCTTCATCGGGGGCAAGGACACGACGCGGCCCCGACCCGCGGAGGGGTCGACCCGCGTCGTGAGCGCCCCGACCCTGCCGGTCGCAGCCGGCGCACCCGGGTTCCTTCCGCCCCACCGTCGGACGACGGCGGACGATCTTTCCGGGACGCGGGCGCTCGTTGGACACCATTGCGCACAGTGGGACCGATGGGAAACCATCAGCCACAATTGTGATCTGGGCCACAGGCAAAATCGGGACGAAACACCATTTAACGGTCGCGAATCACGCTCAGAGTGGAATGCCCTCCAACAGGTCGGTCACCATCGCGGCGATGGGAGACCGCTCGGACCGGGTCAGCGTGACGTGCGCGAACAGGGGGTGGCCCCTGAGCGCCTCGATCACGGCGGTCACCCCGTCGTGCCGCCCCACCCGCAGGTTGTCCCGCTGGGCGACGTCGTGGGTGAGGACCACCCGCGAGCCCTGGCCGATCCGGGACAGCACGGTGAGCAGCACGCCCCGCTCCAGCGACTGGGCCTCGTCCACGATGACGAAGGCGTCGTGCAGGCTGCGGCCCCGGATGTGGGTGAGCGGCAGGACCTCCAGGACCCCCCGGGCCATGACCTCCTCCAGCACGTTCTCGTGCACCACCGCGCCGAGGGTGTCGAAGACCGCCTGCGCCCAGGGCGACATCTTCTCGGTCTCGGAGCCGGGCAGGTAGCCCAACTCCTGGCCACCGACGGCGTAGAGCGGGCGGAAGACGACCACCTTCTTGTGCCGGCGCCGCTCCATCACCGCCTCCAGGCCGGCGCACAGCGCCAGCGCCGACTTGCCGGTGCCGGCCCGGCCGCCCAGCGAGACGATCCCGATCGACTCGTCCAGCAGCAGTTCGAGGGCGATCCGCTGCTCGGCCGAGCGGCCGTGCACGCCGAACGCCTCCCGGTCACCCCGGACCAGCCGGACCGTCTTGTCGGGCAGCACCCGGCCCAGCGCGGAGCCGCGCGTTGATTGCAGCACCAGCCCGGTGTGGCAGGACAGCCCGGCCGCGGCGTCCACGTCCAGGGTCTCGCCCGCGTAGAGCCGACCGATCTCGTCGTCACCCAACTCCAGATCGGCCATCCCCGTCCAGGTCGGGTCACTGGCCTGGCCGTGTCGGTACTCGTCGGCGTGCAGCCCGACCGAGGCCGCCTTCACCCGCAGCGGCATGTCCTTGCTGACCAGGGTCACCTCCCGCCCCTCGGCTGCGAGGTTGAGCGCGACCGACAGAATCCGGGCGTCGTTGGACTCGTTGCGGAAGCCGGGCGGCAGCACGCCGTCGTCGGTGTGGTTCAGCTCCACCCGCAGGGTGCCGCCGTCGTCGTTGGCGGGCACCGGCCGGTCCAGCCGGCCATGGCGTACGCGCAGCTCGTCCAGCATGCGTAGCGACTGCCGGGCGAACCAGCCCAGCTCCGGATGGTGCCGCTTGCCCTCCAGTTCGGAGATGACCACGAGGGGCAGCACCACCTCGTGCTCGGCGAACCGGTGGAACGCCGCCGGGTCCGAGAGCAGGACCGAGGTGTCCAGGACGAATGCCTGGCCGGCTGGTCGGGGCTCCTCGGGCTCGACCGGGGCAGCCGCGCGGCGGCTCCGGGTGGCGCGGCGGGTCGTGGCAGTCGCGGCCGGGGTCTGGTCGGCACCGGCGGGGGTACGGCGAGTCGTCACAGGCCTGCTCCGACGGATGGGCACCCGGCCACCCGCGTTCCGCCTCGTCCGGTGCCCGGGGACACGGGGTCGGATGCGGGCCCCATGCGCGAGGTCGCAGATCCGGGCTGACCGGCTGGCTCGGGGGAGCCCCGTGCCATGACTAGACGCTAGCCCCGCCGGGACGTCCCGGCTAGAGGTTGTCGACTGGATCTCCGGCGACGGGCCGGCGGGCAGGCACGGCGGACCGGCCGGGATGCATGCCCCCTGCGCGCATCCCGGCCGGCGGGACCACGGTCACCGGTCTGACGTGGCCCCGACGGTGCGCGTCCGCCGCGGACGACGCACCGTGCTCGTGCCGCTCCGGCGGGAGCCGGCGGTCCGCCCCTCCCCCCGACCGGCGGAAGCCGGCGGGCGGGGGACATAGCCACCGCCGGAAGCCGGCGGCGGACCGGATCGGCCGCCGCGAGCCGGCGGCCGGCCGGGCCTGATCAGCCCCGCCACCGGACCAGGGCGCCGGTGGGGTGCCGCCCGCTCGCGTTGGCCGGCGCGGCGACCGCCACCGCGCCCCCGCGGGACGGGGCGGCGAAGGACGAGCCGGTGTAGGTGGTGCCCTGCCGGGCGGCCTGGCCGCTCCGGTCGCGGGTCGGCGGCGGGCCGGCCAGGGCGGAGGCGATGGCCGCCTGGGCCTCCCGGCGGCGTCGGTTCCAGGCGCCCCGGTCGCCGTCGAAGTACCCCTGCCGGTACCCGAAGCGGTAGCCGATCCGGTAGCTGAGCTGACCGTGCAGCCGGCCGGCGGCGTAACTGGTCGAGCCGAGGACGAGGACGAGGAAGACCGCGAGGAAGGGACTCATCCGGCGGCTCCCCGGCGGGACGGCCCGGCGGCCGCGCGGTGCGACGGCGGCGCGGCGGAACCGCTGCGCGGCGGGGCGCTCATCGTTCCTCCGGCTCGGCGGAGGTGGGGTCGGTGGCCAGCAGCCGGTCCAGGTCGTCGGTGCTGACCTCCTCGGTCAGTTCGACGCTGATCCGGCAGCCGTCCAGGACCACCTCGGCGACCGAGGAGCGGCGGATCTCGCCGCCGGCGTCGTAGACCCGGACGCTGAGCTCCGGGCAGCCGAGGTGGGTCCGCCAGGCGTTCCACTCCACCCGATCCCCCACGTTGAGCGACAGGAAACGGCAGCCCCTGGCGAGGTAGAGGCGCCACGGCGCGCTCAGCCCGGCGGCCACCCCCTCCGCGATCAGGCCGAATGCCTGGGCGCGAGTGGCGAGTTCGGTCACCACACCCCCCTCGTACCGGGTGAGGGACGCATGCGAGCACCAGTCGTCTCAGGCACGTGACACACGGTAGATTGTCCCATGAACGTGACAGTATCAGCTTTTCGTCCGATCATACCGGCACTGACAGGCACCTATTCCACCCTGGTGAGGCCCACGAAACTGGTGCGGAACGGTCACCTGGCGTGTCGTACGCGTGTCTCACTCACGTGACACAAGCGCGCCCGGCGACCGGGCCAGACGTGAGTGGTCGTACCGTCACGGAGTGACCGAGAGCGCTCACGCCCGGAAAATCGCCTTCGCCGCCTTCGTCCGCCGGGCCCTCGACGACGCCCGGGCGATGCGCGCCTGGAGCGGCACCGAGGCCTCCCGGCGTACCGGCGTCTCCCGCCAGACCATCAACCGCTGGGTCCGGGGGGACTGGGTCAGCGACCCGGAGGCCGAGCGGGTGGTCGCCTTCTGCGAGGGTCTCGGCCTCAACCCGACGGCCGCCTTCGCGGCGCTCGGCTGGGACCGGGCGGCCACCCCGCGCCCTGTGCCCGGCCCACCTCCGATGGACCCGGACGTGGAGGCGCTGCTGCGCCGGCTGATCGACCCGAACGTGTCGGACGCGGAGAAGTTCCACATCCGGGAAACCATCCGTTACCTCGCTTATCGCCCAACTCTCCCCATCGATGTCCGAAAAATGGGTAATCGGGCGGGGTAGTTCCTCAGATGGCGAAAGAACGGCAGGTCGAACCCAATCGTTTGCCTTCGGGGGAGGAACGGGAGCGCTAGCGTCCCTATTCGTACTGCTTGGGCTCGTCATCGGCGGGGGGACGGGACAAGGCCGAACTCAGCCCTGCGGGACAGAAGGAGGGGTCTGTCCATGACCCTGAAGTGGTTGGCAGTCGTGGTCGCGGTGGTGTCCCTGACATCGGCCGTGACCGGCAACCTGGTGCTCGGCGCGGTCGGTGGCGGGCAGCTTCCCGTGGTCGCCAACGTCCTCGCGCTCACCACCGCCGGCACGGCGGTCGTCCTGGCCGTCGTCGCCGAGCTGCACGACCGGCTCAACGACCGGATCAGCGCGCTCACCGAGTTCCTGGTGGCCCGGCTCAACGAGATCGAGGCGCGCACCGGCGACCGGAACACCGGTTTCGTGGAGGGCTACCTGCTCAGCCACGGCCAGGACGCCGAGGTGGTGCCGTTCGGACGCCGGGGTCGGGGAGCCTCCGAACGCTGACCCGGACCGGGCCGGGAGACTCGTCTCGACCACGAATACGCCGCCCGCTCCGGGGTACGCTTTCGCCCGTGCCGCCGTTGAATCTGGGCAACCAACAGCCGAAGACCCCGTTGGACGCCGACCGGGCCTGGCGGGCGACCGCCGGCCGGCTGGACGACACCGTTCTCTTCTTCGACTTCGACGGCACACTCGCGCCCGTCGACGACGACCCGACGGCGGTGCGGCCGGCCCCGAAGGTGTTGGCCGCGATCGAGGCCCTCGCGCCGCTGGTCCGCCGGGTCGCGATCGTCTCCGCCCGGCCGGTGGAGTTCCTCCGCGACCAGCTCGGCGGGCTGGACGGCGTCGACCTCTACGGCCTCTACGGGCTGGAGCACAGCCACTCCGGCGGCGAGACCGTCACCGAGCCGGCGGCGCTGCCCTGGGTGCCGACCATGCGGGAGCTGGCCGACCTCGCCCGTGCCGAACTGCCGGCCGGGGCGCTGGTCGAGTTCAAGCGGCTCTCCGTGGCGCTGCACTGGCGCACCGCCCCGCAGCTCGGTGCCCAGGTGCAGGAATGGGGCCGGGCCCAGGCCGACCGGCTCGGTCTGCGCGTGCAGGCCGGCCGGATGGTGCTGGAGATCAAGCCCCCGGTCGACCGGGACAAGGGAATGGTCATCGGCGAGGTGGTCCGGGACGCCGGCGGCGCCTGGTACTTCGGCGACGACGTCTCCGACATCAAGGCGTTCGCGGCGCTACGCGCCCGCGCGGCGGCGGACCCGAAGTTCCTCGGGGTCTGCGTGGCGGTGGCGAACCCGGAGACCGGCCACGAGGTCGCCGAGGCGGCCGACCTGACGATCGACTCCCCCGCCGCCCTCGGCGACTTCCTCACCGAGGCCCTCCCCCACCTACGCTGACGCCCCACCCCACCCCGCCGATCTTGCACTTTCGGCCCGGACGGAGCCGACAAAGGGGACGGAACGAGGGCCCCGAGCGCAAGATCGCGGATAGCGGGGGGTGGGAAACGGGGTGGGTCAGGTGCCGAAACGGCGCTGGCGGGTGGCGTACGAGCGCAGCGCGCGGAGGAAGTCGACCCGGCGGAAGTCGGGCCAGTTCAGCTCGCAGAAGTAGTACTCCGAGTGGGCCGACTGCCACAGCATGAAGCCCGACAGCCGCTGCTCGCCACTGGTCCGGATGATCAGGTCCGGGTCCGGCAGGCCGCGGGTGTAGAGATGCTCGGAGATGTGGTCGACGTCCAACGCTTCGGCCAGTTCCTCGATGGTGCCGCCGGCTGCGGCGTGCTCCAGCAGCAGCGAGCGGACCGCGTCGGCGATCTCGCGCCGGCCGCCGTACCCGACGGCGATGTTGACCTGTGCGCCGCCAACGCGATCCCGGGTCCGTTCCTCGGCCGCCTTGAGCGCCGCCGAGTGCTGCGCCGGCAGGACGTCGAGTGCCCCGACCATCCGCAGCCGCCAGGGGTTGCCCTCCTCGGCCAGCTCGGTGCTCAGATCCTCGATGATCTGGAGCAGCGGGTCCAGCTCCTCCGCCGGGCGGGACAGGTTGTCGGTGGAGAGCAGCCAGAGCGTCACGTGCCCCACCCCGGCGGCGTCACACCAGCGCAGCAGCTCCTTGATCCGCTCCGCGCCCATCCGGTGCCCGTCGTTGGGGTCGACGAGTCCCATCTCACGGGCCCAACGGCGGTTGCCGTCGCACATCACGCCCACGTGCCGAGGCACCGGCTTGCCCGCGAGCATGGCCGTCAGCCGGCGCTCGTACACGGAGTAGAGGAGGTTCCGCAGAGTCATCACCTTGCAGAGTAGCGACCCGCCACCCGGTTCAGTCCCGCGGTGGCCGATCCCGGGCCGAGAGGCCGATGCCGATCATCGCGAGGGTGCGTGCGTCCAGCCGGCCGTCGCCGAGGCCCAACTCCACGACGGTGCCGAAGACCCGCTCGTCGCGTCGGGCCGCGCGCACCGCCCCGTCGACCACCCACCGCCGCCGGGCCAGCCGGGCCGCCGTCGAGCTGTGCCGCAGGTGGGTGCCGAGGCGGCGGCGCAGGGCGGCGGCGTACCGCCGGGCGGCGGCACCCGGGTCACCGGCCGCCGCCGCGCCGGCCAGCGCGCCGGAGAGCAGCGCGTAGAAGATCCCCTCCCCGGTGAACGGGTTGATCAACGACAACGCGTCCCCGGCGAGCACCAGCCGGCCCCGGCCAGGCGGCGGGCGGTGGGTGGACAATGGCAGGTGGTGGGCGCGCAGGGCGGCCACCGCGGCCGGGTCGGTGCCGGGCAGCAGCGCGGCCAGCCGGTCCAGCAGGTGGGCGCGGGTCAGCGGCTCGCCCCGCAGCACCTCCCCGTACCCGACGTTCGCCCGCCCGTCGCCGATCGGGAACGACCACGCGTACGCCGGCCAGCGCGGCGCCGAGGTGACGATGAGCTGCTCGGGCGGGCCCGGCCGGGCCGGGGCGTACCCCCGGACGGCCAGCGCCAGGTGGCGGTCCGGGTTCGGCGGGTGGCCGAGCGCCCGGCGGACCACCGATCCGGCGCCGTCCGCGCCGACCACCGCCCGCGCGGCGATGTCGCCGTCGAGCACCACCCACCCGTCGCGCGCCTCGACCCGGCGCACGGCGTGCCGGCGCAGCTCCGCGCCGGCCGCCACCGCCGCCACCACCAGCCGGGCATCGAAGACCTTCCGGGGCACCGTGTACGCGGGCCGGGGCAGCGGCCGGGCCACCGCGCCGCCGTTGGGCCCGACCAGCCGCAGCCGGGGCAGCGGGGCGTACCCGTCGACGGCGTCGGTGACGCCCAGCCCGGCGAGGACGTCCAACGCGTGCGCGGCGATGCCGTCCCCGCACGCCTTGTCCCGGGGGAAGTCGGCCCGGTCCAGCAGCAGCACCCGGGCCCCGACCCGGCGGGCCGCCAGCGCGGCAGCCGCTCCCGCCGGGCCCGCCCCGACCACCGCCACGTCGTACTCGTCGGTCATGCCGCCTCCCCTGCTCCGTGCGCTCAGCCCGGCACGCCCGGCCGACGCGCCACGACCTGCCCCGTGCGCTCAGCCCGGCACGGCCGGTTGCTCGACCCGGCCGGCGCGCCACAACCCGTACAACGCCAGGGCGGCGGCGGCGAGCAACGGCCCGCCGTCGCGAATCAGGCCGTCGACGCCGAGCAGCCACCAGCACAGCGGCAGGTCGACGGCGAGCACGCCGAGGGTGATCGCCACCAGCAGCGACCGGGCCCAGCGCTTGCCGCGCATGAGGAAGGCGGTGCAGAGCAGCACGAGGTAGCTGACCCCGATGCCGGCGGCGAACCAGAACAGCACGGCGGGCGCGGCGGACAACCGGCCGTCCAGGATCGCGCCGGTGGCGACCAGGGCCGGGACCAGCATCAACGGGCTGTACGTGAACGCGGCGACCCGGCTGGTGAGCAGCCAGCCGGTGACCGGCGGGCGCTTCGGGGCGACCTCCCGCCAGGAGATCGTCCCGCCGGAGACGACCAGGCCCTTGCGATGCCGGACCAGGTGGCCCGCGACCGCGTCCGAGCGGTACAGCAGCCAGACCACGGCCACGCAGAGCGCGGCCAGCAGGGCGAAGCCGAGCAGCCCGGGCAGTGGCGGCACGCCCTGCCGGGGCACCACCAGCCGGCCCACCGCGAAGACCGTGGTGACGGCGAGGATCAGCCCGAACGGCCTGGCCACGGTGCGGCCCCGGCGGACGTGCCCGATCAGCACCAGGAAGCCGAGCGAGCGGAGCATCGCCCAGCCGGTGCGTACTGCGAGCCCGAACTCCTGCTCCGGGGCGTACCACCAGTTGAGCAGCTCGACCACGACGGTGGCCGCCGCCGTCACGGCGAGCAGGGTGGTCAGTGCCCGGACGGCGGACGGCCGCCGGACCTGGGTCTCGACGGCCGTCCTCATGGGATCAGATGATGCCCTGTGCGGGGGCGGATCACACCTACCGCGTCGGCTGCTCCGCGTCGAGCCGGGCGCGCAGCGCGTCCAACTCGGCCCAGAGCACGCCGGGGAGCTTGTCCCCGAACTTCTCGAACCACTCGGTGATCAGCGGCAGCTCCTCGCGCCACTCCGCCGGGTCGACCTTCAGCGCGATCCGGACGTCCTCCGGGGTCATGTCGAGGCCCTCGATGTCCAGCGCGTCCTGCGCCGGCACCATGCCGATCGGGGTCTCCACCGCGTCGGCCCGGCCCTCCAGCCGCTCGACGACCCACTTGAGCACCCGCGAGTTCTCACCGAAGCCCGGCCAGAGGAAGCTGCCCTCGGCGTCCTTGCGGAACCAGTTCACGTAGTAGATCTTCGGCAGCTTGGACTCGTCGCCGTCGGTGCCCTTGCCCATCTCGATCCAGTGCCGGAAGTAGTCGCCGGCGTTGTAGCCGATGAACGGCAGCATGGCCATCGGGTCGCGGCGCACCACGCCCACCGCGCCGGACGCGGCGGCGGTGGTCTCCGAGGACAGCGTCGCGCCCAGGTAGACGCCGTGCACCCAGTCCCGGGCCTCGGTGACCAGCGGGATGGTGTCCCGGCGGCGACCGCCGAACAGGATCGCGTCGATCGGCACGCCGTTCGGGTCGTAGTAGTCGTCGGACAGGATCGGGCACTGGGTGATCGGGGTGCAGAACCGGCTGTTCGCGTGCGAGGAGAGGCTGTCGCTCTGCGGCGTCCAGTCGTTGCCCTTCCAGTCGACCAGGTGCGCCGGCGGCTCGCCCATCCCCTCCCACCAGATGTCGCCGTCGTCGGTGAGGGCGACGTTCGTGAAGACGGAGTTGCCGCGGTCCAGCGTCCGCATCGCGTTGGCGTTGGTCTTCCAGTCGGTGCCGGGGGCGACGCCGAAGAGGCCGTACTCGGGGTTGACCGCGTAGAGCCGGCCGTCCTGGCCGAAGCGCATCCAGGCGATGTCGTCGCCGATGGTCTCGACCTTCCAGCCCGGGATGGTCGGCTCCAGCATGGCCAGGTTGGTCTTGCCGCACGCGGACGGGAACGCCCCGGCGACGTGGTAGACCCGCCCCTCCGGTGAGGTGATCTTCAGGATCAGCATGTGCTCGGCGAGCCAGCCCTCGTCGCGCCCCATCACGCTGGCGATCCGCAGCGAGTAGCACTTCTTGCCGAGCAGCGAGTTGCCGCCGTAGCCGGAGCCGAAGGACCAGATCTCCCGGGTCTCCGGGAAGTGGGAGATGTACTTCGTCTCGTTGCACGGCCAGGTGACGTCCTGCTGGCCGGGGGCGAGCGGCGCACCGATGCTGTGCAGCGCGTGGACGAAGTCCGCGTCGTCGCCCAGCGCCTCCAGGACCTTCGCGCCCATCCGGGTCATGATGCGCATCGAGGCCACCACGTACGGGCTGTCGGTGATCTCGACGCCGAACATGGGGCTCTCGGCCTCGACCGGGCCCATGCAGAACGGGATGACGTACATGGTGCGCCCGCGCATGCAGCCGCGGTACAGCTCGGTCATCGTCCGCTTCATCTCGGCCGGCGCCATCCAGTTGTTGGTGGGGCCGGCGTCCGCCTCGTCCACGGAGCAGATGTAGGTGCGCTCCTCGACCCGGGCGACGTCCGACGGGTCGGTGCGGGCGTAGAACGAGTTGGGCTTCTTCTCCGGGTTGAGCCGGATCAGGGTGCCGTTGTCGACGAGCTCGTCGGTGAGGCGGCGCCACTCCTCGTCGGACCCGTCCACCCACACGACCCGGTCCGGGGTGGTCAGTTCCGCTACTTCTCGGACCCAGGTGAGCAGTTCGGGGTGGGACGTCGGGGCCTGATCGATACCCCGAACGGTAGCCGGAGCAACCATGACACATCTCCTTGTGGTCGACGCTGACCGATCTATGGGATGCACGAGTTGGGACGGCGCGAGGCGTCGCCTTCGTGGAAACCTGGGATTGGCCTCAGCGTAAACCGGGCGACGTCGCGAGTCAGTGGGACTGGTTGTGAAGAACTGCACAAGGTGCGGCCACGCTGCGGCATCGCGATCTAATACCCACTTTCACGCGCAGTTTCACGCAAATCCTTTGGTGAACCTTGGCCGAGGTCACCGCCGCGCGGGCGACTTCGGGTCAACGGCAGCCGGGGTGGTGCGGGTGGCCGGCGCGGTGACGCGGCTGGACCGACGCCGGAACTGCGCGACGGGTGACCCGCAGCCATTCGGCAACCCCATCCACAATTGGCGCACCACGGGTTACGGTTTGCTCACCGAAGCGCATCGACCTCCCGGTGACACCGGCTGGCCCCCGCGCCCCACAGCGCGCCGGGCGGCCGGGTCGCCCGCTGGTGCCCGCCTCCGGCGGATGGAACCGGTACGCTCGGCGAGTGGCCGCGACGATGACCGGGGACCAGTCAGGCCCCCCGCCGACCCGCCCGGGTCCGGTACGAACCCTGATCGACCGCTTCGGTCATCTGGTCCGCGAGCTCAGCAAGTTCGCGACCGTGGGCGGTGTGGCCTTCCTCATCGACTTCGCCCTCTTCAACTACCTGGTCAACGTCCAGGGCTTGGAGCAGGTGACCGCGAAGACGATCTCCACCGTGATCGCCGCGAGCGTCGCCTTCGTCGGCAACCGGTTCTGGACGTGGCGGCACCGCCAGCGCTCCAACCCGGCCCGCGAGTACGCGCTGTTCTTCTTCTTCAACGCGGTCGGCCTGGGCATCGCGGTGGCCTGCCTGGCGATCAGCCGGTACGGCCTCGGTGCCCTCTGGCCCGGCGTCTTCCAGACCACCCTCGCCGACAACGTCGCCAGCTTCATCGTCGGCACCGGCCTCGGCACCCTGTTCCGGTTCTGGTCGTACCGAAGGTTCGTCTTCGTGGAAGCGGGAACCCAAACCGTCGAAGCGGGAACCCAGACCGTCACGGGAGCGGCGCTCAACCGGGAACCCCGGGCGTGACCTGCCGCCCCTCTCGTCCGGCCGGGCCGAACCGGCCCCGCCCACTCGCCTAAGGTGTTGCCCATGCGTCTTGTCCGTCTGCTGCCTGAGCGCTGGCAGAAGTTCATCCATGAGGCGCTCAAATTCGGCATCGTCGGCGGCATCAACACCGTCATCAATTACGCGGTGTTCAACGCCCTGGCACTCACCGTCTTCCGGGAGGGTCAGCTCAAGGCGACTGCCATCGCCACCGTGGTGGCGACGATCACGTCGTATCTGATGAATCGCCACTGGACGTACCGCGATCGCCCAAAAGCGGCGCTACGTCGAGAATACGCCCTTTTCTTCCTGTTCAACGCGACCGGATTAATCATCGAGCTCGGCGTCCTGGCGGCGGCCAAGTACGGCCTCGGCATGACCAGCCTGCTCGCCCTGAACGTGGCGAAGACCGGCGGCGTGCTGCTGGCCACCCTCTTCCGCTTCTGGTCGTACCGGACGTTCGTCTTCCAGCCCGCGCCGGTCGAGCCACAGGCCGACACCTGGCACACCATTCCCCGAGACGAGTGGGACACGATGGCCGAGATGGACCCGGTCGCCGAGCTGGCCGAGTCGGTCAGCGAGCTGGAGGAGGCCGAGCCAGCGCCCGGCACCCGCCGGCCGAAGGGCCGCCGCGACGGCACCGCCCCGGCGCAGGGGCGTCCCGCGCCGGCCGACGCCGCGCTCGGGGCCACGCTCGACGGCGAGCTGGCGGCGGAACTCGCCGACGAGCTGCACGCCGGCACTCGCCGGCGCCGACGGTGAGCCGCGACGTGACCGACATCGCCACGCCGGGGACCGA
Source organism: Micromonospora sp. CA-111912 (assembly GCF_050948415.1). Taxonomy (NCBI): domain Bacteria; kingdom Bacillati; phylum Actinomycetota; class Actinomycetes; order Micromonosporales; family Micromonosporaceae; genus Micromonospora; species Micromonospora sp. CA-111912. Next base: position 960,129 of record NZ_CP192007.1, on the reverse strand, counting down.
CCCGGACCGCCCCGGCCCCGCCACGCCGCAGCCCGGCCCCGATCGTCCCGGCTTCACCGGGCCGGGGACGAGCCCTGCCGGCACCGGGCCAACCTCCTGGGATCAGGCCGGGCCGACCGTCCCGGAGCAGGCCAGCGACGCCGGATCGGCCGGCCCACAGCAGACCGGTCCCGCCGGCACCGAGCCGGCCGTTTCGGACCAGGCCCGACCGATCAGCCCGGAGCAGGCCCGACCGGCCGGCCCGGACCAGGCCCGACCGATCCTCCCGGAGCAGGCCCGACCGGCCGGCCCGGAGCAGGCCCGACCGATCCTCCCGGAGCAGGCCCGACCGGCCGGCCCGGAGCAGCCCGCTCCCGGTGCGCCGCCGACGCACCACGAGAGCTCGGCCGCCGCGCCGGGCGGCAGCGCCGTCGCGTCGTCCCCGGTGGGCATTCCGGTGCGATCGGGCACGGGCGCACCGGCCGAGCTGTTCTTCGAGGACCTGACTCCCGGGCGTACCTTCGATCTGGGCGTGGTGTTGGTGGACGGCGACGAGATGGTCGCCTTCGCCCGCCGGTTCGACCCGCAGTGGTACCACGTCGATCCCGAGCAGGCCGCCGCGAGCCACCACGGTGGGCTGATCGCCAGCGGCTTCTACACGGTCAGCCTCTTCATGCGGGCGTACGTCGACCACGTGCTGGCCCGGGCCGCGGCCGACGCCTCCCCCGGACTGGAGGAACTGCGCTGGCTGGCCCCGGTACGGGCCGGCGACCGCCTGACGGTGCGCCTGGACGTGGCGGGCAGTCGCCCGTCCGCCGCCCGGCCGGGGCTCGGCACGGTCAGCCTCACCGGCACGATGTTCCGCCTCGGGCCGGACGACCAGCCGGACCGCGAGGTGCTCCGCACCCGCTTCCGCGGCTGGTTCACCCTCCGCCCCACCTGACCCCGACCCCCACCCCACCCAACCCCCACCCGCTGCGGGAGGGGACCGGTGAGCGGTGAGGTCAGGAGGTGGGGTCTCGGAGGGGTTTGCCCTCGCGCATGTCGGCGAGGATCTCGCGCATCTCGCCGTCGCCGAGGGAGTGCCGGTCGTGGTGCGCCTCGACCAGCTCGTACAGCTTCGTCTGCACCCGGTCCACCCCTGGGACGTCGGTCAGCATCGACTGGCCCCGCTCGCCGGCCGACTCGATGGTCAGCGTGCCGCAGCCGAGCAGCCGCTCGACGAAGCGCTGGCTCATCGCGTGGTCGTTGATCCGGGTGAGCGGGATGTCCCGCCGGTCCCGGGAGAGCACCCCCTGCTGGAGCAGCACCCGCTCGTTGGTGAACAGGTAGTGCGTGCTGCGCCAGACCAGGAACGGCCAGAGCCCGAACCAGAGCACGAGCAGCAGGGCGAGCCCCGCGACCACGTACAGGGCGATGGTCGAGGCCTCGCCGTCCGGGAGCAGGATCCAGGCCGCCACCACTGCGGCGACGGCGAGCACCAGCACCAGCACCGGCCGCACGACCGACTTCCAGTGCGGATGCAGGTGCAGCACGACGTGCTCGTCCTCGGTGAGCACGTCTTCGGGGAACGCCACGGAAACCTCCTCGCAGAACGGACGCGCTGACCGTAACCGGTCGACGCCCACAGTTGGATCAGCCGGTGCGGTCATTCCCACCGTGGCGGCTAGCGCAGGTGCAGGACGTCGCCGGCCGCGAGGGCGCGCGGGCCGGCGGGGGTGTCGACGATGAGCTGGCCGTCGGGGTCGACGCCGGTTGCGGTGCCGGTGACCTCGTCGCCGCCGGGCAGCAGCACCCGCACCGGCCGACCGACGGTGGCGCAGGCGGCCAGGTAGGCGTCGCGCAGGCCGCTGGCCTGCGCGTCCCCGCCAGCGGAGCGCCACCGGTCGTACCAGTCGGCAAGCGAACGCAGCAGGGCGCGCAGCAGCGGATCCCGGTCGGTGGCGGTGGCCCCGGCCAGTCGCAGCGAGGTGGCGGGCAGGCCGGTCGGGTTCTCCGGCAGCTCGCCGGCCCCGAGGGTGACGTTGAGACCGATGCCGAGCACGACCGCCGTCGGCCGGTCCGGGGCCGGGCCGGGCACCGCCTCGGCCAGGATGCCGGCGCACTTCGCATCGCCGACGAGGAGATCGTTGGGCCATTTCAGGGCGGCGTCCAGCTCGGCCAACCGGGCCACCGTCTCGACCAGTGCGACGCCGGCGAGCAGCGGCAGCCAGCCGTACCCCGAGGCGGGGGCCGGCGGCCAGCCGCGCTCCGCGACGGCCTCGCCGGGCCGCAGCAGGACGCTGGTCGCGATGCCCGCGCGGGGCGGCGACTGCCAGGACCGGCCGCGCCGACCCCGACCGGCGGTCTGCCGCTCGGCGACCACGACCAGCCCTTCCGGCTCCCCCGCCTGGGCCGCCTCGGCGACGTCGGCGTTGGTGGAGCCGGTCTCGTCGCGCAGGTCGAGGTGCCGCCAGGGCCCGTGCGGGGCGACCAACGCGCGGCGCAGCCGGGCCGCCGACAGCGGCGGGCGGTCCAGGTCGGTGTACGGGGAACCGGGCATCCCGCCAGCCTACGGCCCGCCCCGGCGGCCGGCCGGGTCCCGGCGGCGGAGCCCGCACTGAGGCGCACTGCACACCGCGCCGACCTGAACCATCGTTATATTCCCAGGGTGACTACCGAGACCGGGATCAACATCCACAGCACCGCCGGCAAGCTGGCGGACCTGGAGCGACGGGTCGACGAGGCGGTGCACGCCGGGTCGGCGCGGGCGGTCGAGAAGCAGCACGCGCGGGGCAAGAAGACCGCCCGGGAACGGATCGAGATGCTGCTCGACGAGGGCTCCTTCGTCGAGTTGGACGAGTTCGCCCGGCACCGGTCCACCAACTTCGGCCTGGAGCGGACCCGCCCGTACGGCGACGGGGTGATCACCGGCTACGGCACGGTCGACGGCCGGCAGGTCTGCGTCTTCTCCCAGGACTTCACGGTCTTCGGCGGCTCCCTCGGCGAGGTCTTCGGCCAGAAGATCGTCAAGGTGATGGACCTGGCCATGAAGATCGGCTGCCCGGTGGTCGGCATCAACGACTCCGGCGGGGCCCGGATCCAGGAGGGCGTCGCCTCGCTCGGCCTCTACGGCGAGATCTTCTTCCGCAACGTGCGGGCCAGCGGCGTCATCCCGCAGGTCTCCCTGATCATGGGGCCGTGCGCGGGCGGCGCGGTGTACTCCCCGGCGGTCACCGACTTCACCGTGATGGTCGACCAGACTTCGCACATGTTCATCACCGGCCCGGACGTGATCAAGACGGTCACCGGCGAGGACGTGGCGATGGAGGAGCTGGGCGGCGCGCGGACGCACAACTCGCGCAGCGGCAACGCGCACTACCTCGGCGCGGACGAGGAGGACGCGGTCGAGTACGTCAAGGCGCTGCTGTCGTACCTGCCGTCGAACAACCTGGACGAGCCGCCGGTGTTCGAGGCCCCGGCCGACCTGACGGTCACGGACGCCGACCGTGAGCTGGACACCCTGATTCCCGACTCGGCCAACCAGCCGTACGACATGCACCGGGTGATCGAGCACGTCCTCGACGACGGCGAGTTCCTGGAGGTCCAGCCGCTCTACGCGCAGAACCTGGTGGTCGGCTTCGGCCGGGTCGAGGGCCGCCCGGTCGGCGTGGTGGCCAACCAGCCGATGCACTTCGCCGGCACCCTCGACATCGCCGCGTCGGAGAAGGCGGCCCGGTTCGTGCGTACCTGCGACGCGTTCAACGTCCCGGTGCTGACCTTCGTGGACGTCCCCGGGTTCCTGCCCGGCACCGGCCAGGAGTGGGACGGCATCATCCGCCGGGGCGCCAAGCTGATCTACGCGTACGCCGAGGCCACCGTCCCGAAGGTCACCGTGATCACCCGCAAGGCGTACGGCGGGGCGTACGACGTGATGGGCTCCAAGCACCTCGGCGCGGACCTGAACTTCGCCTGGCCGACCGCGCAGATCGCGGTGATGGGCGCGCAGGGCGCGGTGAACATCCTGTACCGCTCGGAGCTGGCGAAGGCCGACGACCCCGCCGCCGTGCGGGCCGAGAAGATCGCCGACTACGAGGACACCCTGGCCAACCCGTACATCGCCGCCGAACGTGGGTACATCGACTCGGTGATCTCGCCGCACGAGACGCGCACCCAGATCGTCCGCGCGCTTCGGGTGCTGCGCACCAAGCGCGAGACGCTCCCGCCGAAGAAGCACGGCAACATCCCGCTGTAGGCGGGTGGCAGGCTCCTGCCGGGCGCACGTACCCCCGGCAGGAGCCCCGGCCGACGCCGGTCCTCAGCAGGACGGGTTGGCGGCGACGCACAGCCGCCGGGCGGCGGTACGGCCCAGTTCGAGCAGCTCCGCGTCGCTCGTGGACCCGACGATGTTCGGCCCGTCGACGCCCAGCCCGGACGCCGGCACGATCACGGTGACCAGGTCCCCGACCCGGACGACCATCCGGGTCTCCGAGGGGAACTGCCCGTCCAGGGGCTTTCCCGTCGCCACGTCCACCGGCTGCGACAGGGTGTGGCGCAGCAGGACCGCCTCGTCGCCGGCGAAGTCGCGTTCGACCGCCCGCCAGGTGTGCGCCACGGAGACAGCGATGGTGCCCAGGCCCCACGGCCTCGGTGCCACCTCGGTCCAGCCGGCGCAGGCGGTCACGGTCCGGTCCAGCTCGGTGAGGAACCGGGCGGACGCCCCGGGGGCGAGTCGGTAGACGTCCTGGGTGAGAACCGGGCCACCCGACGACCAGCCCTGAGCGGACCTGTCGTTCTGAAGCAGGGTCTGCGAGCGGGAGTAGCGGGACGCGGTCTGCTGCCCCGACAGTCCCCTGCCGTCGGCGCAGATCTCCAGCAGCGGGTCCACCTGGACCGGCTCCCGCAGCCCCGTGTCCCCCAGCCGCACGTTGCTCGGCACGCCGACGTCGGTCAACTCCAACAACGCCTCCTGTGGGATCTCGGCCTGCCCGGACGGCTCCGGCTCGGGCTGGAACAGCCGCCGGTCGTCCCAGGACGACAACGGCGCGACCGCACCGTCCCGGCCGCCGACCGCCACGGCGGAGATCGAAGCGACGGCCAGCACGGCAGTCGCCGCCGCCACCGCCGTACGCCGGCTGCGGCGGCGGGCCCGGGCCCGGAGCTCCGCCGGCTCGGGCCAGCGAACGTCCCGCAGGTCCCGGTGCATCCGTTCGGCGAACGTCAGGTCGTCACGCATCGGCGGCCTCCTCCAGGTCAGAGACGGCGAGCAGCCCGGCGAGCGCGGCCCGCCCCCGGGAGAGTCGGGCCTTCACCGTGCCGACGGGGGCTGCGGTCTCCCGCGCCACCTCGGCGACCGGCATGCCGAGCAGGTAGTACAGGGCGAGGGCGGTGCGCTGCTCCTCGGGGAGCCGGCGCAGCGCGGCCACCACCGCAACGGTGTCGGTGCTCGGCGCGGGCGTCATGTCGTCGACGCCGTGCCGCAGGTACGCGCGGGCCCGGCTGCGCAGGCTCCGCCAGCGGCTGACCGCGATCCGGGAGGCGACGACCCGGACCCACGCCTCCGGGTCGTCGTAGCCGCACACCGTGGACCAGCGCTGCCAGGCCCGGATGTACGCCTCCTGCACCGCGTCCTGCGCCTCGGCGAGATTGCCCGTGAGCGCGAAGACGAAGCCGAGCAGCCGCTGCCGGCTACCCCGGTAGAACTCGTCGAACCCGTCGACGTCCGGCACCTGCCACCTCCCCCGTGTCGGTCGCAGTGGACACGCGCGGGCCGGGTGGCGCGGTTGCCGGATCAGCCGACCGGATTTCCGGCCGTCCCGTCGACCGGGGCGGGGAGCTCCGGGGTCGCGGCGGCGATCAGGCGTAGAGACCGATGTGCGGGAACCCGCCGGCGTCGGTGAGGATCGGGCCGGCCAGCAGCGCCGCGCCGACGACCAGGGCCAGCAGGTTGACCAGCGCGAACAGCGCCACCCAGAACAGCGGCGGGAACGGGGTGAGCCGGGCGAGCTGGTCGGCGTCGGACTCCGGCATCCGGCCCCGGGAGCGCATCCGCTGGAGTTCGACCACCGGCCGTACGCCGCCGAGGAGCAGGAACCAGACGCAGGTCCAGGCGAAGGCGGCCTGGACCTGCGGGGAGGCGTACCAGGACACGGCGAGCACCACCCCGCCGGTGACCAGCAACGACAGCGCCCCGAAGACGTTGCGGACCATGACCAGCATGGCCAGCAGCAGCGCCACGGCCACCCAGAGCAGCAGGGTGATCCGGTTGCCGCCCAGCAGCCAGGCACCGGCGAGGCCGATCAGCGACGGGGCGACGTACCCGGCGAGCAGGGTGAGGATCATGCCGGGCCCGGTCGGCCGGCCCGCCGAGAGGGTCAGGCCGGAGGTGTCCGAGTGCAGCCGGATGCCGTGCAGCCGGCGGCCGGTGAGCAGGGCCGCGAGGGCGTGCCCGCCCTCGTGGGCGATGGTGACGGCGTTGCGGGCGATCCGCCAGGGCAGCCGGGTGGCCACCACCGCCAGCGCCACCGCGGCGGTGACGAGGACGAGCAGCGGTGGGGGGTCGGGCTGCGCGGTGAACAGCCGGTCCCAGAGCGTGCCCAGCCCGTCGATCGACACCATGGGGCGCGAGCCTACCGGCCCCGGACCGACCCGGCCACGTCGCGACGCCCGGCTGCGGCGCCCGCACCGGCCGGTACGCGGTCATCTCCACCACGAGCTGGTGGAACCAGTGCACCGGTAGCGGCTGACGGCAGCGGGACCGGATGCGACCGCGCGGTCGACGTCCGGTCCGGCTGCCGCCTCCTCGTCGCCCTGGCGACCGGCCTCAGGCCCTCCGGCGCGACACGACCGGCGCCGCGACCGGGGCGTGAATCCCGTCCTGCCGGGTCATCGCACCCTGCCGGGTCATCCGCCAGGCGGCCACCCCGGCGGCGGTTACGGTCACGACGCTGAGCAGCGCGAACAGCGCCGGAAGACCTGCACTCACCAGCAGCAGCACCACGTCGCCGAGGGCGACGAGCATCCACAGTGCCAGCCGGGGCCGAGTGTCCCTGATTCGGTGTCCCATGTCGTACCTCCTTCCGTCGTGGAGGTCATGTACCCCGTGTGACGGAAGGTCATGCAGGTCAATCTCGCGCGGACGGGAATCCCGCCGCGACCCGGCCGTGTTCCGCCGCCGGTCAGTCCTTCCGGTCGGGCTTGAAGTTCTTCGCGATCAGCTCGAACTCGTCGAGGTTGGCCGCCCACTCGGAGGCGGCGACCTCCCAGCGGATGGCGTACCCGCGGTTCTTGGCCGTCACGAAGCCGCGGTTGCGGACGTGGATGCGGGTGTTGTCCCGGGTCTCCAGCCACTCCCAGTCCGCGCAGGTCTTCCAAAAGCCCGGGACGGTGCGGATGCCCAGGTTCTTGTAGTTGGTGACGTCCCGGTCGCCCATGGCCCGCCACGCCGCTGCGGCGTCGCTCTGGGGCCTGTCGGTCCGGTCGATGGTCACCTCGCGGACCCCGTTCGGCTCCCGGAACTGCACCCAGGTGGTGCCCGCGCTGCGCCGCCAGCCCTTCGGCAGCGGCATGCTGAAGCCGGTCGGATCCTTGTGCAGGGTCCACCCGTCGGGCAGCACCAGCCCGGTCGGGCTCGGCGTCGGCGGGGCGGCGCTCGTCGGCGACGGCGCGGGCGCCGAGGTCACCGGCGCCGACGGGGCGGCGCTCGTGGCACCGGCCTGCGGGCTGCCGCCACCCTTCTCCGGATCATCGTCGTTGCCGAGCAACGGGACCACCACCACCAGCAGCCCGATCAGCAGCACCGCGACCAGTGCGCCGATCAGCAGGTTGCGCCGGCGGTGATCGGGCTTGACGCCCGCGACGACGGCGGCCCGGCCCGACGAGACCGGCGGAGGACTCACCGGGGCCGGCATCACGGACGTGGCCCGCTCACGGGGCGGGATGGGCGGCGAGACCGGCGCGTCGGCAGCCGGCTCGACGCGCGTGTCGTCGACGGCACCGCGCGGGGCGCCACCGCCACGCGCGGTCTCCGGCTCGGACAGCTTGGCCGTCGGGTCGGCGACCGAACCCGACGCGTCGGCGATCCTCGCCGTCGGGTCAGCGGTCGTCCCTCCCGCGCCGGCAGCCGTTGCCGGTTGGTCGAAGGCCGGACCGGATTCGGTGACCTTCGCGGTCGGATCCGCGTCGGTGGGCGGCGTCGTCCGGTCGACCTTCGCGGTCGGATCGGCGTCCGAGCCGGCGGGGACCTTCGCGGTCGCGTCGCCGCCACTCGCGCCGGCCGCACCCGAACCGGCCGCCGCGGCAGCGGCGAACCCCGGGGTACGCGGCGTGGGCGGGGTGACCGTCCGCTCCGTGCCCTGCTCGGCCGGGCGCGGGGCCGGCACCACGGTCCGGCGCGGCTCACGCGGGCCGTTCGGCCCCGGCCGGCGTACGCCGTCGAGCAGCGAGATGCCCTTCGCCCGGCGGCCCGCAGCCCGGCGCAGCAGCCGCTCCGCAGCCACCGCGTCGATCCGCTCGGCCGGGTCCTTCTGAAGCAGGCCGGTCAGCACCGCCTTGAGCGGGCCGGCGTTCTTCGGCGGCGGCATCGGTTCCGTGGCGAGCGCGGCCAGGGTCCCTATCGCCGACGGCCGGGCGTACGGCGACTTGCCCTCGACCGCCGCGTAGAGCGTCGCGCCCAGCGACCACAGATCGGCCTCCGGCCCGGCGGTGCCGTCCCTCGCCCGCTCCGGGGCGATGTACGCCGGGGAGCCGAGCACCATGCCGGTCCGCGTCACGTTCGGGTCGCCGGGGATGGTGGCCAGCCCGAAATCGGTCAGCACCACCCGGCCGTCGTCGCCGATCAGCACGTTGCCGGGCTTGACGTCGCGGTGCATGACGCCAGCCTTGTGCGCCGCATTCAGCGCGCCGAGCACACCGAGGCCGACATCGATCGCCTTGGCCAGCGACACCGGCCCGTCCTCGGCCAGAATGTCCTGAAGGGACTTCGACGGGACGTACTCCATGACGATCCACGGATCACCGTCGGTACGTAGCACGTCGAAGATGCGGACCACGTTGACGTGGTTGAGCCGCGCGATCGCGCGGGCCTCCCGCAGCGAGCGTTCCCGCATCTCGCGGCGCTCGTCGGCGGTGAGGCTGGGCGGCGGGACCAATTCCTTGATCGCCACGTCCCGGTGCAGCACCTCGTCGCGCGCCTTCCACACCCGACCCATGCCACCCTGGCCGAGCGGCGAGAGGAGCCGGTACCGGTCGGCGACGAGTTGGGGAAGCGGGTTCGACATCGCAGGAGACGGTACCCGGCGGCGGCTCGCCGTACACCGCCGGCACGCCACAGTGCGGCGAAGGTCAAGTTCGCGACGCGTACGCTGAGCTCATGTCTGCCGAAGAGCCGCTGTTGCGGGTTACCCGGGGCGTGCCGACCGCCGAGGAACTGGCCGCCCTGGTCGGCGCGGTTGTCTCCCGGACCCGCCCCGCCGCCGCAGCCGGACCGGTCGCCGCCTCGGTCTGGACCCGCAGCAGCCGACCGGCCGCAGCGACGTCCGCCGCCGGCCCCGGAGCGTGGCGGGCCTCCGGCCTGCCCCGCTGACTCGAGGCGTGCACGGGGCTGCCGGACGTCACCGGCACCCGTTAACCTCACTCAGGGACACGGTGCCGTGACAGGTAGGGAGGGCCGATGATCCCCGAGGAGGACCGCCCCGCGCCCTGGTTGAGTGACTACGGGGGCATCGAGGCCGACATCCGCCAGCTGCGCGACTTCGCCGACAGGCTCCAGGCCGAGGTGGAGCGGAACTACACGCCCCACCTGTCGTACATCGCGGACGACATGAAGGCGAAGATCCCCAACCCCGCCGACGCCTTCGTGGAGCTGGTGCAGTTCCTCCAGGCCCACAACGAGACCCAGCAGGCCACGGCCACGATGGTCTGGTCCGTCGGCGGCGCCACCGGCCGCCTGGCCGCTGCGGCCGGCAGGATCGCCACGAAGTACGCCGACACCGATGCCTTCTCCGCCGCCCGCGTCTCCGACGTCGAGCGCGCCCTGGCCGACCCCAGCAGCGTCGTCCCGACCCGTCCCACGCCAACCCTGCCCGACCCGACCGGCCCCAACAGCGGGTCAGGACGGGTGGTGCTGCCGTGATCGAGCGAGGCAGCGGCCGGACGTCCGGCCTCACCCAGTGGCTGCTGATGGACCTGCTCAGCATGTGGGCCTGCATTCAGGACCACGACACCGCCGGGCACTGGAAGCAGGTCGCCGGCTGGCGCAAGGTCTGCGACCTCGCCCAGGCCCACCTGGGCCGACTGAAGGAGTACCGGCGCGGCCTGGCCGAGGCGTGGCCACCGGCCACCAACGCCGCCGCCCGGGCCTATCTGGGCGAACTCGACGACCTCATCGACAAGATGCAGCGCACCCACGACACGGCCGCCGCGAACTACGACGCCCTCGCCGCGGCCACCCGCGCGATCAGCAGCGCCCGCGTCGAACTGAAGCCGCTCCACGACGAGTACGTGACCAAGCTCCAGCAGAAGCGGACGTACGAGGCGACATTGGCGGACCCGAAGGCGGCGATGGGCAGCCGGGTGCCGGACAAGCCGGTGACCGACGTCGACCTGGAACGACTCAACGCCCAGGCCCGGACCCTGATGTACGGCCTCAGCGGCGAACTCCAACAGGCCCAGGTAATGCTCCAAAGGCCACCGGTGATCCGGCCCCGAATCGACGATGCAGACTCTTCGGTCGCAAGTACGAGCACGCCCTCAGCTCCCGTCATTCCTCCAATTGTGCCAGTACCCATATCGGCGTCCAAGAGCGACTCTTTGATGAAACGTTTTACTGTTTCGACGCCCCACACATCCGCGCCAACAGCACCGACCACAGGACCCATCCTTGGCGGAACCGGAGCCGACCTATCACCACCTTCAGCCAAACCAGGCATCCCAGGGACTATCACAGCCCCTTCGGCGAGCGGCATGGGCGCTGGCTTGCCCCCGATTCTTCCTGCTAATGGCAAGACGGAACGCCCCAGCACGCCGCTGTCCCGCAGTCCCTTTGGGCCCACCACCCGGCCCCCTGCCGGCGGCGACGGCACTACACACGCAACTCCGGCTCGCCCTATGCCACCATCGGGGCTAATAGGCGGCATCCCATCTTCGGGGCTCGGTCAACCCGGCGGCACCCCGCCATCTCGTCGAGTCAACCCGATAGGTGGCGTTATAGGCGGTGGCGGTGCCGGGACGGCGCCCGGCGGCGCCGCCGGCTCTCGCCCCAGACAGGGCCGGGCAAGCCAATTCGGCAGCCTTCACGGAATCTCCCCACTCGATCCGAACCCGAGTATGGGCAGAGGACCAGGACGACCTTCACATCCCGAAGAGGTCGAAAACGAAGGTCACCGCTGGGACCCAAACCATCCATGGGAAACCAAAAAAGGAGTGGCTCCAGTCGTTCGCCCACCAGACGAAGATGGGCCAATAGATCCAGGCCCGGCCATCGGATTTGACCGGTGAGAAGACTAGTCACCTGGCCAACAATCGCAGTGCTATTTCTACCGGCTACCGCTTCCACGGTGGTCGACGAAACGCCGAGTGAAGCCAGTTCCAACGCCTCTAAATCGATACGTGCCGAACAATGGCACCTCCGCTATTTAAAAGCTATCGAGGCCCATCGGATCAGCCAGGGCGACGGAGTGGTCGTGGCCGTGCCCGACACCGGAGTAGATCCGCATCCCGATCTCCGAAGGAATCTGCGCCCGGGGGTCGACATAATTCCCGGAGGCAACGGCAAGGGCCAGCAGGACCGGAACAGCCATGGCACGGGGATGGCAGGACTTATTGCCGCCCATGGTCAACCACACCGAACGGGCGCTCTCGGAGTCTCCCCTCAAGCGACAATCTTGCCAATCCTCACTTCGTCTCCCAAAGGGGATGAGAATCCCGACGAATTAGCTCAAGGGATTGAATTTGCCATCTCTCAAGATGTCGACATAATCAGCATTTCCAGCAGCGGCGCCACGAGCCCTCGCCTGAATCGAGCAGTCGGTACAGCACTAGCATCGGATATTGTGGTGGTAGCTGGCGCAGGCAACGAACCTCTAGAGCAGTCCGTGGGCTACCCCGCTCGAGAACCTGCCGTACTGGCAGTCGGTGGTATAGATCGCAGTGGACGTCATGCCGATGTATCCGTCAGCGGCCCTGAAGTAGACCTAGTCGCACCAGCTGTCGACATCTACAGCACCAGTATCAACGGTAAGTACCGCAAGGGCACTGGCACCTCGGACGCCACTGCGATTGTGGCAGGAGCCGCCGCGTTGGTTCGGTCCAAGTATCCCGACCTCCCCGCTGCGGAAGTCGTCCACCGGCTCACCGCCACCGCCGTCGACAAGGGCCCGCCGGGCCGGGACGACGAGTACGGCTACGGAGTCATCGACCTGGTCGCGGCGCTGACGGCAGACGTACCCCCGGTGGGTTTCGGGTCGGCGACGGCGGATGCCCCGGCCGGGTCCGGGCCGGTCACGACGGCGGTCGCGGAGCCGGCCGGCAACGGCGGGGGCGACGGCGGGGCGACCGCCCGAGGACTGGCCACGTTGGGCGTGATCGTGGCCGCCGGGGGTGCCTGGGCGCTGGTCGCCCGACGGCGGCGCCGTGGCGACGACCCGCCGCCACGAATCAGCCGGTGAGCGGCCGGCATCGGCTCGACCGTCCGGCGCTTCTGCTCAACTCCACGTCGTGAAGTGGCAGCATTCGGGGCACTGGGACACCCGGTGTCACTGGAACGCAGTCGATCAGAGGCGGGCCCGGGGGCGAAAGAACCAATGGCCGGGTGCCGCGACGCGTGGGGGCGGGGGTAGCCGGTAGCGTCGGCTTCGTGCCGAACTCGATGCCGCTCCGTCTCGTGCTCGCCTCGGCGAGCCCCGCCCGCCGCAAGCTGCTCCACGCCGCCGGGATCGAACCCGACGTGCTGGTGAGCGGGGTCGACGAGTCCCAGGTGGTCAGCGAGAGCGCCGAGGAGCTGTGCCTGGAACTGGCCCGGCTCAAGGCGCAGGCGGTCGTCGGCCGGATGCGGCCGTCCCCGGACGAGCGGACTCTTGTCCTGGGCTGCGACTCGTTGCTCGCCTTCGACGGCGAGATCCTCGGGAAGCCGGCCGACGCGGCGGACGCCGCCGGGCGCTGGGAGCGGATGCGGGGGCGCAGTGGGGTGCTGCACACCGGTCACTGCCTGATCGACGTGGTCCACGAGTCGCGCGCAGAGGCGGTCGCCTCGACGACCGTCCGGTTCGCCGACGTCAGCGACGACGAGATCGCCGCGTACGTCGCTACGGGCGAGCCGCTCGCCGTGGCCGGGGCGTTCACCATCGACGGGCTGGGCGGGGCCTTCCTCGACGGGATCGACGGCGATCCGGGGACGGTGGTCGGGCTCTCCCTGCCGCTGCTGCGCAGGCTCCTCGCCGAACTGGACCTGCAGATCACCGACCTGTGGACGAAGATCGCGCCCGGCGGCCAGTCGGTCGAGCCGCTGGGCTAGCTTCCAGCCATGAGCAAATCGCTGCCGCTGACCCCGGAACTGCACGCGTACGTCGTGGCCCACGGCTCGGCCCCGGACGAGGTGATGGGCGACCTGGTCGAGGAGACCCTCGCCACGCTGCCGGCCCAGGCGGGGATGCGGGTGGCGCCGGAGCAGGCGGCGTTCCTGACCTTCCTCACCCGGCTGCTCGGAGCGCGGCGGGCGGTGGAGGTGGGCACCTTCACCGGACTGTCGTCCTTGGCGATCGCCCGTGGGCTGCCCGAGGACGGGCGGCTGACCTGCTTCGACATCTCCGAGGAGTACACGGGCATCGCCCGGCGGTACTGGGCGCGGGCCGGGGTGGCCGACCGGATCGAGCTGCGCATCGGGCCGGCCGGGGAGACGCTGCGGGAGTTGCCGAACGACCGGCACCTGGACTTCGCGTTCATCGACGCGGACAAGACCGGGTACCCGGTCTACTGGGCGGAGCTGGTGCCGCGGATGCGTCCGGGTGGCATCGTCGCGGTCGACAACACGCTGCGCGGGGGCCGGGTGCTCGCCCCGCAGAACGCCGACGATCGGGCCATCGCCGCGTTCAACGACGAGATCATGGCCGATGTCCGGGTGGAAACGGTGCTGCTGCCGATCGCCGACGGGCTGACCCTCGCCCGGGTGCGCTGACCGCCTCCGGGCCGTCCTTGATCAGATCGATGTGTGGGATGTCGCGGGCTGGGCCCGGCGGGAGACACCGGCCTGCCGTACGTCATGTCGATCATGATCGTGCGGGCGCAGCGCGCGGCCCAGCCGCAGCGTGAGCAGCGCGGCCGTCGCGATGAACCCGGGTAGCAGCAGGAAGGCCGGGTGCGAGCCGACGCCGTCGGCCACCCAGCCGAGCGCCACCGGCGCGATCCCGAAGCCCACCCCCATCGAGTACGACGACCAGCCGGCCGCCTTGTCGGCGGCCGGCCCGGCGACGGCCAGGGCGATCGAGATGGCCAGCGGGTAGTGCAGCGCGTTGCCGAGGCCGAGCACGACGAGCCCGGTCACCGCCAGCCAGCCGACCGGAGCGACCCAGAAGACGGCGAACCCGGTCAGCGAGACGGCCAGCGCGACCAGCAGCAGCGGCACGGGCCGGTAGCGCAGGGCGGCCCGGCCGCCGGCCAGCCGGCCGAGGAACATCCCGCCGACGATCGCGGCGACCGCCGCCGAGGCCGCCCCGGCACCCAACCCCGCGTGCGAGCGGAGCACGTCGGCGGTCCACAGCGACAGGCAGACCTCGATCGAACCGGTCACCGCCATCAGGACCCAGGCGATCCAGTACGGCCGGGGCAGCCCTCCGCCCCTCGTACGGCCCGCACCGGCCGGCACCCCGGTCGGCGCGGCCGGGGGTCCGCCGACGCGGGACGCGACGGCGGGGACCGCGTGCTCCGGCGACGCGACGGGGACCGACAGTGCCGGCGACACGGCGGGGACCGGCGATGCGGCGGGTGGGCGTACCCGGAAGGTCAGGGCGGCGAGGGCGAGCAGCGCGATCAGGCCGACCTCGACGGCCATCACCGGCCGCCAGCCGAGCCCCGCGTCGACGGTCGCCCCGATGAGCAGCGGTGCCAGGATGCCCATGCCGGCGCAGGCTGCGTTGGCCTCGGTGAGGGCGGCCGGCGCGGTGGGACCGTGGTGGGCGGTGAGCACGACGTTGACCCCGCTGATCACCATCATGCCGAAGGTGGCGATCACCACGACGGCGGCGAGGGTCGCGGGCAGGGGCCGGAGGGTGCCGAACCCGGTGACGCCGACGGCCACCCCGGCGAGGCCGAGCCAGGCCGCCCGGCCCCGGCCGATCCGGCGGGCGACTGGCGCGAACAGCGCCCCGCCGAGGAGCGCGCCGACGGCGATGGCGGTGCTGTGCAGGCCGGCGACGGCGGCGCTGGTGCCCTGCTCGTCGCGCAGCAGCGGGACGACGGGGCCGAAGCCGTAGAGGAAGAAGCCCCACAACGCCAGTTGGGAGTAGGCCAACCAGGTGGTTCGGTCATGGGTGAGGCGGGGCACTGCCCTTACGCTACGCGCGTCGGACCGGTGCCCCGCCCTCGGTGAGAGGCAGCTCTCGGCGATGAATGGCGCCCCTGCCCCACCCGCGGCGGGCGCTGGGAGGACGCCCTCCGGCTCACCGCACGCTGCGGGCGAACTGGCGGGCGGCCCAGACGACGCCGGCGGCGGCCAGCACCGCGATGATGGTCAGCCCCTGCCAGACCTTGTCGTTGCCGAGTTCCCCGGCGAACAGCGCCCGGGTGCCGTCGACCGCCCAGGAGAACGGGTTCCACTTGGCTACGCCCTGGAGCCAGCCGGGGGCGAAGGTGAGCGGCAGCAGGATGCCGGAGAGCAGCAGCACCGGCTGGGCCACGGTGTTCATCAGCGGGGCGAGCGCGTCCTCGCTCTTGACCTTGAGCGCGACGCCGTACGAGACGGCCGAGGTCATCAGCGCGATCAGGGCGAGCATCAGGTACGCCAGCAGCAGGTCGCCGATGAACACCCGCAGGTCGAACAGGAGCGCGAGCAGGGTGATGATGACGGCCTGGGCCAGCAACGACACCACGTCGCGCATCGAACGGCCGAGCAGCAGGGCGAGCCGGCTCACCGGGGTGACCCGGGACCGCTCGATGATCCCGGCGCGCAGCTCGGCGATCAGGCCGAAGCCCTGGAACAGGCCGCCGAAGATGGCCAGCAGCACGAGCACGCCGGGCACGAAGATCTTGTACGCCTCGGCCTGGGTCGGCGCGTTCAGGGCCGGCTTGAGCAGCGGGGCGAAGAGGAGCAGGTACATCACCGGCTGGAAGACGCCGACGACGACCCAGACCGGGTTACGCAGCAGCAGTTGTATCTGGCGCTGGAAGATCAGCCACGTGTCGCGGGCGAGTTTCACGGGGGTTCTCCTGTCGGGGCGGGTCAGGACTCGCGCAGCGAGCGGCCGGTCTTGGTGAGGAAGACGTCGTCGAGGCTGGGCCGGTGCAGCTCGATGGAGCTCAGCGCGAGGCCTGCGTTGTCGATGCGGCGCAGGATCTGCGGGATGGCGGTCGCCCCCTCGTCGACGTGGAGGCGCAGGCCGCCGCCGTCGACGGTCTCCAGCTTGTTGACGTACGGCTCGGAGTCGAGCAACTGGGCGGCGTGCGGGGTCGCGGCGGCGTCCAGCCCGACGACGACCACCTCGCCGGAGATCTCGCGCTTCAGCTCGACCGGAGTGCCCTCGGCGACCAGCTCGCCATGGTCCATGATCGCGATCCGGTCGCAGAGCGCGTCGGCCTCGTCCAGGTAGTGCGTGGTGATGAAGACGGTCATCCCCTCGCTGCGCAGTCGGCGGATCTCGTCCCACATGTGGGCCCGGCTCTGCGGGTCGAGGCCGGAGGTCGGCTCGTCCAGGAAGACGATCCGTGGCTCGTGGATGATGCCGAGTGCGATGTCGACCCGCCGTCGCTGGCCGCCGGAGTAGGTCTTGCACTTGCGGTCGGCGTACTCGGTGAGCTGGAACGCGGCCAGGGCGCGCTCCGCGCGGCGGTGGGCGTCGGCCTTGCGGATGCCGTACATCCGGGCGTGCAGGACGAGCTCCTCGCGGGCGGTGGAGTCGTCCCAGGTGCTGCCGCCCTGGGCGACGTAGCCGATTCGGCGGCGCACTTCGGCGGGCCGGCGGAGCAGGTCGGCGCCGGCGATGGTGGCCGCGCCGCCGTCGGGTTCGATGAGGGTGGCCAGCATCCGCAGGGTGGTGGTCTTGCCGGCCCCGTTGGGCCCGAGGAAGCCGAAGATCTCCCCCTCGGCGACGTTCAGGTCGACCCCGCGGACGGCGTCCACGGTCTTCTTGTCCCGACCGGCACGGGAGCGGAAGGACTTCCGCAGCCCTCTGGTCTCGATCATCTTCGCTCCTGTTCGTCCGTGGCCGGACCGAACCGGCCGTTCCGCAGGGGTGGGCACAGGGCGTCACCCGGACGTCCCACGAGGCTAACGCGATATAGCTTCACTGGTCAACTTTGATTATTACGCGTTCCCGCCGACTCTCGGCGGCGATTCCGGCTCCGGCTCCGACTCCTGGGTCGGGGCGAGGGCAGCGGCCGGTTCCACCGCGATCCGGCCGTCGCGGCCGGCCAGGCCCTCCGGCAGGTACGGCGCGCCCGCCTCGATCCGGTCGGCGACCCGGTCGCACCAGTCCGCCTCCGCCTCCCCCCGGGCGATCCACAACTCGTACGTCCAGGCGACCCCGACCGGCTTGGAATCCCGGATCCAGGACGACTCCATCGAGGCGCGCATGCTCTCCACGCCGGCCCGGATCACCTGCCCCCGGCTGCGCAGCGCGGCCACCGCCTCCGGGCGGGGCAGCGCAGGCAGGAACGCGAACGCGGCCACGAATGGGTCAGCGGGCTGCTGGGTGCCCCACCACAGGTCGCGCAGCAGGGTCTCGAACTCGCCGAGCCCCCTCGGGGTGATCTCGTACGTCGTCCGGGCCGGCCGGGCCCCGACCTGTTCGGTCGCCACCTCGCGGAGCAGCCCATCCTGGGCCAGCTTGCGCAGCGCATGGTAGATCGAGCCGGGCTGCACGTTGGCCCACTTGTCGGCACCCCAGCTGAGCAGCTCACGACGTACGTCGTAGCCGTGCACCGGCTGCATCCACTTGACCAGCCCGAGAATCATCATGCGTGTGGCAGACACCGGACGAGCGTATTAGACAAGTTTGACTAACGACGTTCGGGCAGTGCCGCATGCCACACTGAGCGATCGTTAGGGTGCCGACGGCGGCCGATAAACTCCCGGTCAGTAACCTCCGGGGAGGAGCCACCAAGGTGCGCAAGGTACTCATCGCCAACCGCGGCGAGATCGCCGTCCGCGTCATCCGTGCCTGCCGCGACGCCGGCCTGGGCAGCGTCGCCGTCTACGCGGACTCCGACCGGGACGCACTGCACGCCACCCTGGCCGACGAGGCGTACGCCCTGGGCGGCGACACCGCCGCCGAGACGTACCTGCGGATCGACAAGCTGATCGAGGTCGCCGCGCGGGCCGGCGCGGACGCGGTGCACCCCGGGTACGGGTTCCTCTCCGAGAACGCCGACTTCGCCCAGGCCGTCATCGACGCGGGCCTGACCTGGATCGGCCCGGCCCCGCAGGCGATCCGCGACCTCGGCGACAAGGTCACCGCCCGGCACATCGCCCAGCGGGCCGGCGCTCCTCTGGTCCCCGGCACCCCCGACCCGGTCGGCGGCCCGGACGAGATCATCGCCTTCGCCGTCGACCACGGGCTGCCGGTCGCCATCAAGGCCGCCTTCGGCGGCGGCGGGCGCGGCCTCAAGGTGGCCCGCACGATGGAGGAGATCCCGCAGCTCTTCGAGTCGGCCACCCGGGAGGCGGTCGCCGCGTTCGGGCGGGGCGAGTGCTTCGTCGAGCGGTACCTGGACAAGCCCCGGCACGTCGAGGCGCAGGTCCTCGCCGACCAGCACGGCAACGTCGTCGTCGTGGGCACCCGGGACTGCTCGCTCCAGCGCCGGCACCAGAAGCTGGTCGAGGAGGCCCCCGCGCCGTTCCTCACCGACGCCCAACGCGCCCAGATCCACGAGAGCGCCAAGGCGATCTGCCTGGAGGCCGGGTACCAGGGCGCCGGCACCGTGGAGTACCTGGTCGGCGCGGACGGCACCATCTCCTTCCTGGAGGTCAACACCCGGCTCCAGGTCGAGCATCCGGTCACGGAGGAGACCGCCGGCATCGACCTCGTCCGTGAGCAGTTCCGGATCGCCGACGGCGAGAAGCTGCGGCTGGCCGGGGACCCGACCCCGCGCGGGCACTCCATCGAGTTCCGGATCAACGGCGAGGACCCGGGCCGCAGCTTCCTGCCCGCCCCCGGCACGGTCACCGCGCTGCGGCTGCCCACCGGCCCGGGCGTCCGGGTGGACACCGGCATCTCGGCCGGCGACGTGATCGGCGGCAACTTCGACTCGCTGCTGGCCAAGGTGATCGTCACCGGAGAGACCCGCACCGAGGCCCTGGAGCGGGCCCGGCGAGCGCTGGACGAGATGGTCGTCGAGGGGATGGCCACCGCCCTGCCGTTCCACCGGCTCGTGGTGCGCGACGAGGCGTTCACCGCCGAACCGTTCGGCGTGCACACCCGGTGGATCGAGACCGAGTTCGACAACACCGTCCCACCGTTCACCGCCACCGCCGGCCCCGCCGACGCGCCGGCCGGGCGCGAGACCGTCGTGGTCGAGGTCGGCGGCAAGCGGCTGGAGGTGAGCCTCCCCGTCGGCCTCGGCGCGGGTACGACCGCAGCCGCGCCCGCCACGCGCAAGCCGGCCCGCCGGGGCGGCGGGGCCAAGGCCGGCGCGGCGGTCAGCGGGGACGCGCTCACCTCCCCGATGCAGGGCACCCTCGTCAAGATCGCCGTCGCCGACGGGGACACCGTCGCCGAGGGTGACCTGGTCGTGGTGCTGGAGGCGATGAAGATGGAGCAGCCGCTGCACGCCCACAAGGCGGGTACGGTCAGCGGCCTCGCGGCCGAGGTCGGCGCCGTCATCACCGCCGGCGCGGCAATCTGCACCATCGCCTGACTTACCCGCCCCGGGCGGGGGCGGCACACGCCGAGCCCACCCAGAGCGGGACGCGGGTGGGCGACGTCAGCGCAGCTCGGCGCCCGCCACCGTCCGGACGGCGGCGGTCAGCGCGTCCAGGGCGGCGGAGGCCACCCGCCAGTGCTGCCAGTACAACGGGCGGTCCAGGTGACGGCCGGCGCCGAGGTCGACACAGCGCCCGGCGGCGAGGTCGACGCGGGCGAACCGCTCCGGGACCATGCCCCAGCCCAACCCGAGCCGCACCGCCTCGTTGAAGCCGTCGAAGGACGGGACGTAGTGGATCGGCGGGTCGATCCGACGGCGGGTCACGGTACGGGCGAACCTGTGCTGAAGCTGGTCCTTCCGGTCGAACGCCATCATCGGCGCCGACGCGAGGGCCGCCTCGGTGAGCCCGTCGGGGAAGTGCCGGTCGGCGAACCCGGCCCGGGCCAGCGCGACGTACCGCATCGCGCCCAGCCGCTCCACCCGGCAGCCCTGGACGGCCTCCCGCTGCGCGGTCACCGCCGCCATCGCCGTACCGTCGCGAATCAGCTCCGCCGTGTGGTCCTCATCGTCCCGGCGGACGTCGAACAGCAGCGCCAGCTCGGTGGGCAGCAGCGCCAGCGCGCCGACGAACCAGGTGCCGAGCGAGTCCCCGTTCGCGACGATCGTCACCCGGGTGGGGGTGGGTCCGCCGACCGTCGGCGGTCGGGCGGCATGCAGCGCCTCGCGCTCCAGCAGGGCCACCTGCCCGGCCAGCCGCAGCAGCGGACGGCCCGCGTCGGTGGCCCGGCACGGCTTCGACCGGCGGATGAGCACCTGCCCGACGGCCTGTTCCAGCGCCTTGACCCGTTGGCTGACGGCCGAGGGGGTGACGTGCAGGGACCGCGCCGCCGCCTCGAAGCTGCCCTCGCGGACCACCGCGGCGAACGTCCGGAGCTGCGCGGAGTCCAGCATGATGAAGCTGAGCTTATCCGCCATGAGAATCTTCAGCTGGGCTGCATCGCATGCGGCTCGTAGCGTCGGCCCGTGCCCGTAATCCTCAGCAGCTCCGTGGCCGGCTCCGCCGCCGCCGGTTTCTCCCTCTCCATCGCGCTGATCGCCGCCATCGGCGCGCAGAACGCCTTCGTCCTGCGGCAGGGCCTGCGCCGGGAGCACGTCGTGCCGGTGGTCGCCGTCTGCGCCGCGTCCGACGCTCTGCTCATCTCGCTCGGCATCGCCGGGATGGGCACCGCCACGGCGGAGCACCCCGCCGCCGTCACCGCCGTGCGTTGGCTCGGCGCCGCGTTCCTGCTCGGGTACGCCGCGTTGGCCGTCCGCCGCGCGCTGCGGCCCGGCGCGCTCTCCCCCGCCGACCGGCCGCCGGCAACCCTCGGGGCGACGCTGCTGGCCTGCCTCGCGTTCACCTACCTCAACCCGCACGTGTACCTCGACACCGTCCTCCTGCTCGGTGGGGTGGCCCGCCAGCATCCGCGCCACTGGGCCTTCGGCGCGGGTGCCGCGCTGGCCAGCGTGGTCTGGTTCACGGTCATCGGCGCCGCCGCCCACCGGCTCGCGCCCGTGCTGGCCCGCCCGGCGGCCTGGCGGCTCGTCGACGGCGCGGTCGCCCTCGTGATGGTCGCGGTCGCGGTGACCCTGCTGCTCGGCTGACCACGTCGGCGCCGGACTTGGTCAGGGTGTTTTCGGCTACCACCGGGGGCGCGGGCGTCGGCGGGCGGGAATGATGGCGACGTGCGATTTCTTCAAGGCGCGGTCCCCGCGCACGACCTGACATACAACGACGTCTTCATGGCACCCACCCGCTCCGAGGTCGGTTCCCGGTTGGACGTCAACCTGGCCACCGCGGACGGCACGGGCACGACGATCCCCCTGGTGGTGGCCAACATGACGGCCGTGGCCGGCCGGCGGATGGCCGAGACGGTCGCCCGGCGGGGCGCCGTCGCGGTGATCCCGCAGGACATCCCCATCGAGGTGGTGGCCACCGTCGTCGCCTGGGTCAAGCGGCGGCACCTGGTGCACGACACCGCGATCACGCTCGGCCCGACGGACACCGTCGGCGACGCCATCCACCTGCTGCCGAAACGCTCGCACGGCGCGGTGGTCGTAATCGACGAGGCCGGTCGCCCGCTGGGCGTGGTGACCGAGGCGGACACCGTCGGGGTGGACCGGTTCGCCCAGCTCCGGCACGTGATGTCGACCGAGCTGCACACGGTGCCGGCGGACGCGGACCCGCGTACCGGATTCGACCGGCTCTCGGCGGGCCGGCGGCGGCTCGCGCCGGTGGTGGACGGCGAGGGACGGCTGGTCGGGGTGCTGACCCGCAAGGGCGCGCTGCGCGCCACCCTCTACCGGCCGGCGACGGACGACCGGGGCCGGCTGCGGGTCGCGGCGGCGGTCGGGATCAACGGCGACGTCACCGGCAAGGCCGCCGCGCTGCTGGAGGCGGGGGTGGACACGCTGGTGGTGGACACCGCGCACGGCCACCAGGAACGGATGCTCTCCGCGCTGCGGGCGGTGCGCAGGCTCGACCCGGGTGTCCCGGTCGCGGCCGGCAACGTGGTCACCGCCGACGGGGTACGCGACCTGGTCGAGGCCGGCGCGGACATCGTGAAGGTGGGCGTCGGACCGGGTGCGATGTGCACGACCCGGATGATGACCGGGGTCGGCCGGCCGCAGTTCTCCGCCGTGCTCGACTGCGCGGCGGCGGCCCGGGACCTGGGCCGGCACGTCTGGGCCGACGGCGGGGTGCGGCACCCCCGGGACGTGGCGCTCGCGCTGGCGGCCGGCGCGTCGAACGTGATGATCGGGTCCTGGTTCGCCGGCACGTACGAGTCACCGGGCGACCTGTACACCGACGCGGACGGCCGGCGGTACAAGGAGAGCTTCGGGATGGCCTCGTCCCGGGCGGTCAGCGCCCGGACCGCCGACGACAGCCCGTTCGACCGGGCCCGTAAGGCGGTCTTCGAGGAGGGCATCTCCTCGGCCCGGATGTACCTGGACCCGACCCGGCCGGGCGTCGAGGACCTGATCGACGAGATCATCGCCGGGGTACGCAGCGCCTTCACGTACGCGGGCGCGCGGAACCTGGCCGAGTTCCACGAACGTGCACTGGTCGGAGTTCAGAGCACGGCCGGCTACACCGAGGGGATGCCGCTGCCCACGAGCTGGTGACCCGGTCACTCTGATCGGCGAGCCTAGCCCGCCGCAGGGTTCGTCAGGTCTTCTGGAAGAGGCGGTGGGCGACCGCGCGGGCTGCGGCCCGGGGGTCGTCGCCGACCCGGGCCGGCAGCGCGCCCGAAAGCCAGAGCGTGGCGAACCCGTGCACGATCGACCAGGCCGCGAGCGCGTCGCCCTGCGGGTCCTCCGCCGTGGGGCGTCCCTCGGGCAGCGCGGCCACCCCCGAGTGCAACGCGTCGCCGGCGCGCTCGCGGGCCGCCACCAGCTCCTCCGCGTCGGGCCGGTAGAGGTCCGGGCGGAACATCACCTCGAAGTGCGCGCGGTGGCGGACCGCGAAGTCGACGTACGCGACGCCCCTGTCCAGCAGGTCGTCGCCCGCGCCGTGCAGCGCCTCGGCGAGCAGGTCGAACCCGTCGGCGGCGAGCGCGGTGAGCAGCCCGGCCTTGTCGCCGAAGTGGTGCGCCGGGGCGGCGTGCGAGACGCCAGCCCGGCGGGCCAGGTCGCGCAGACTCAACGCCGCCGGCCCAGCCTCCTCGATCACCCGCACCGCCTCAGCGAGCAGGGATCGGCGCAGGTCGCCGTGGTGGTAGCCGCGCGTTCGGGTCATGCCGCCAGTCTATCTTGCTGTTGACAAGATAGCGCCGGGAGGGGCAATCTTGCCGGCGACAAGATCCGTCACCCGAGGAGGTTCCCCGTGGCTCCACTCATCGCCCTCGTGGCCGGCACCGCGCTCGCCCGGCTGGCCGGCCTGGCCGGCGTGGGGGCACTCGACGGCTGGCATCCCGCACTGCGGGTGGGGCTGGCCCTGATGTTCGTGGTGACCGGCGTCGCCCACTTCGCCCCACCCCTGCGCAGGGACATGATCGCGATGGTGCCGCCCACCCTGCCTCGGCCCGACCTGCTGGTCACGGCGACCGGGGTGCTGGAACTGGTCGGCGCGGTCGGGCTGCTCGCGCCGACGAGCGCCCGCTGGGCCGCGGCCGGCCTGGCCCTGCTGATGATGGCCATGTTTCCGGCCAACGTCTCGGCCGCCCGGCGCGGGGTGCCCTTCGGAGGCCGGCCGGCAACACCCCTGGGGCGGCGAACGGCTGAGCAGGCCCTGTACGTCGCCGTGGCGCTCGCTATTTCGTTTGGCGCCTGATGATCATGGAGCTGAGTGCGGCCATGGAACCGACCTCGCTACGGGATGTGCCGATCGGGCGACTGCTCAGAGTCGCCGGATCGGGCGACGGCGTAACCTGACGCTGACCGGCCGGCCGGTAACCCCGCTCGCCCCACGTAGTTACTCCAAGCGGTGTTCCTCGCTACCGACGTCGTAATATCGTTTGGGGCCTGACTATCAGGGAGCTAATCTGAGGGACATGGACGTGATCGGGCTGGGAGAAGTGCCGCTGGGCCGCCTGGTGGTCACCGCCGGCCACATCGTCGGCCAGCAGTGGAACCGCTACCTGGCAGAGGAGCACGGCCTCACCCAGGCCGGCATGGGAACCCTGATCACCCTCGCCCGGTACGGCGAACTGCCGCACCGGGTGGTCGCCGAGCGCTGCTTCGTCCGGCCCGCCACCCTCACCGGCATCGTCGACACCCTGGAACGCGACGGCCTGGTGCAGCGGCACCGCGACGACGCCGACCGGCGCAGCGTACGGCTGACCCTCACCCCCGCCGGTCGGGAGCGGGTCGCCAAGCTCAGCACCCTCATGCAGACCAGAGGGCCGCTGACCTCCGTCGACGCCGACCCGGTGAAGGCAGCCGTCATCCGGGAGTTCCTGATCGAGGTAATTGGCAGTGGAGAGGAGTCACATATGACGAGTCCCGAAACGAGACCGCAGGAGCCGGCGTGCTGATCCGGCTTCTCCGCACCCACCTGCGGCCCTACCGCCGCCCGCTGGCGGCGGTGGTGGCCTTCCAGCTCGTCGGCACGATGGCCTCGCTCTACCTGCCGAGCCTCAACGCCGACATCATCGACCAGGGCGTGGCCCGTGGCGACACCGACTACATCATGCGCATTGGCGGCTGGATGCTGCTGGTCAGCCTGGTCCAGATCGCCTGCTCGACGGCCGCAGCCTACCTCGGCGCCCGCACGGCGATGGGCCTGGGCCGGGACGTCCGGGCGGAGATCTTCGGCCACGTCAACCGCTTCTCCGCCCGCGAGGTGGCCCGGTTCGGCGCGCCCTCGTTGATCACCCGCAACACCAACGACGTGCAACAGGTGCAGATGCTCGTGCTGATGAGCTGCACGATGCTCGTCGGCGCGCCGATCATGAGCGTCGGCGGGGTGGTGATGGCGCTGCGCGAGGACGTCGGGCTGTCCTGGCTGGTGCTGGTCTGCGTCCCGGTGCTGGCGCTCGCGCTCGGGCTGATCGTCCGGCGGATGGTGCCCGGTTTCCGGCTCATGCAGACCCGGATCGACACCGTCAACCGGGTGCTGCGCGAGCAGATCACGGGCATCCGGGTGGTCCGGGCGTTCGTCCGCGAGCCGTACGAGACGGAACGCTTCGCCCGCGCGAACGTCGACCTGACCGCGACCGCCCTGCGCACCGGCCGGCTGATGGCCCTCATCTTCCCGGTGGTGATGCTGGTGCTCAACGTCTCCAGCGTCGCCGTGCTGTGGTTCGGCGCGCAACGGGTGGACGCCGGGCAGATCCAGATCGGCGCGCTCACCGCCTTCCTCGTGTACCTGATGCAGATCCTGATGGCCGTCCTGATGGCCACCTTCATGCTGATGATGGTGCCGCGCGCCGCGGTCTGCGCCGAGCGGATCGTCGAGGTGCTGGACACCGACTCCTCGGTGGTCCCGCCGGCCGCGCCGGTCACCGAGGTGACCAGCCGGGGCGAGCTGGAGCTGCGCGACGTGCGGTTCCAGTACCCGGGGGCGAGCGAGCCGGTGCTGCACGGCATCTCCTTCCGGGTCACGGCCGGGCGCACGACGGCGATCATCGGCAGCACCGGATCCGGCAAGAGCACCCTGCTCTCGCTGGTCCCCCGGCTGGTCGACACCACGGCGGGCGCGGTGCTGGTCGACGGGTTGGACGTCCGCGACCTGGCACCCGACGATCTGTGGCGGCGGATCGGGCTGGTGCCGCAGCGGCCGTACCTGTTCAGCGGGACGATCGCCAGCAACCTGCGGTACGGCAACCCGGACGCCACCGACGCGGAGCTGTGGGCGGCCCTGGAGATCGCCCAGGCGCGCGACTTCGTCGCCGAGCTGTCCGAGGGGTTGGACGCCCCGATCGCGCAGGGCGGCACCAACGTCTCCGGCGGGCAGCGGCAGCGCCTGGCCATCGCCCGGGCCCTGGTCCGCCGGCCGGAGATCTACCTGTTCGACGACTCGTTCTCGGCACTCGACCTCGGCACCGACGCCCGGCTCCGGGCGGCGCTGCGGCCGGTCACCGCGGACGCGGCGATGGTGATCGTGGCCCAGCGGGTCTCGACGATCGTCGACGCCGACCAGATCATCGTGCTCGAGGACGGGGGCATCGTCGGGATGGGCCGACACGCCGAGTTACTAGAGAACTGCCCGACGTACGCGGAGATCGTCGCCTCCCAGCAGAGCGCGGGGGTGCCGGCATGACCGCCGTACCGGGTCAGAAGCCCGCGCCGCAGGAACGGCCCGCGGCCGACGCCCAGGCGCAGACGCCGAAGCGGCTGCCCCAGGGCGGCCACCGCGGCGGTCCGCTGCCGAGCGCCGGCATGCCGACCGAGAAGTCGATGAACTTCGGGCCGTCGGCCCGCCGGCTGCTGGGGCGGCTGCGGCCACACCGGCTTCCGCTCGTCGCCATCGTCGGGCTCGCCCTGATCAGCGTCGGGTTCAGCGTGTACGGGCCGAAGGTCCTCGGCCACGCCACCGACCTGATCTTCAGCGGGGTGATCGGCCGGCAGCTCCCGCCCGGGACCACCACCGAGCAGGCCGTGGCGGCGGCCAGGGCGTCCGGCAACGACAACTTCGCCGACATGCTCGCCCGGATGGACCTGGTGCCCGGGGTGGGCATCGACTTCGCCGCGCTGGGTCGGGTGCTGCTGCTGGCGCTCGTCCTCTACCTGGCGTCCAGCCTGCTGATGTGGTGGCAGGGCTGGCTGCTCAACGGCGTGGTGCAGCGCACCGTGCTGCGGCTGCGCGCCGAGGTGGAGGAGAAGCTGAACCGGCTGCCGCTGCCCTACTTCGACAAGCAACCGCGCGGCGAGCTGCTCAGCCGGGTCACCAACGACATCGACAACATCTCGCAGACCCTCCAGCAGACCCTGAGCCAGGTGCTCACCTCGCTGCTCACCCTGGTCGGCGTACTGGCCATGATGTTCTGGGTCTCGCCGCTGCTGGCGCTGGTCGCCCTGGTCGCGGTGCCGCTGTCGGTGGTGGTGACCGGCCAGATCACCAAGCGCTCGCAGCCGAAGTTCATCGCCCAGTGGAAGCACACCGGCGAGCTGAACGGCCAGATCGAGGAGGCGTTCACCGGCCACGAGCTGGTCAAGGTCTTCGGCCGGCAGCGCGAGGTGGAGGCGACCTTCACCGCCAAGAACGAGGAGCTGTTCCGGGCCAGCTTCGGCGCCCAGTTCATCTCCGGGATCATCATGCCGGCGATGATGTTCGTCGGGAACCTCAGCTACGTGGCGATCGCCGTGGTCGGCGGCCTGCGGGTGGCATCGGGGTCGATGAGCCTCGGCGACGTGCAGGCGTTCATCCAGTACTCCCGGATGTTCACCCAGCCGCTCACCCAGGTCGCCTCGATGGCGAGCCTGCTCCAGTCCGGGGTGGCGTCCGCCGAGCGGGTGTTCGCCGTCCTCGACGCCGACGAGCAGAGCCCCGACCCGGCCGAGCCGGCCCGGGTGACCGACCCGCACGGCCGGGTCGAGTTCGAGCACGTCTCCTTCCGGTACGAGCCGGACAAGCCGTTGATCGAGGACCTGTCGCTGGTCGCCGAGCCGGGGCACACGGTGGCGATCGTCGGGCCGACCGGGGCGGGCAAGACCACCCTGGTCAACCTGATCATGCGCTTCTACGAGCTGGACGCCGGCCGGATCACCCTGGACGGGGTGGACGTCACCGCCCTGAGCCGGGACGACCTGCGCGGCCGGATCGGCATGGTGCTCCAGGACACCTGGCTGTTCGGCGGGACCATCCGGGACAACATCGCGTACGGCCGGCCGGCCGCGAGCGAGGAGGAGATCGTCGCCGCCGCCAAGGCCACCTTCGTGGACCGGTTCGTCCGCAGCCTCCCCGACGGCTACGACACCGTCATCGACGAGGAGGGCAGCAACGTCAGCGCCGGCGAGAAGCAGCTCATCACCATCGCCCGGGCGTTCCTG
Source organism: Micromonospora sp. CA-111912 (assembly GCF_050948415.1). NCBI lineage: Bacteria > Bacillati > Actinomycetota > Actinomycetes > Micromonosporales > Micromonosporaceae > Micromonospora > Micromonospora sp. CA-111912. Next base: position 931,632 of record NZ_CP192007.1, on the reverse strand, counting down.
GCCGAGCCGTCGCTGCTGATCCTCGACGAGGCGACCAGCTCGGTGGACACCCGGACCGAGGTGCTGCTCCAGCGGGCCATGGCGGCGCTGCGCTCGGACCGGACCAGCTTCGTCATCGCCCACCGGCTCTCCACCATCCGGGACGCGGACCTGATCCTGATGATGGAGAACGGCAGCATCGTCGAGCAGGGCACCCACGATCGGCTGCTGGCCGCCCGGGGCGCGTACCACCGGCTCTACCAGTCCCAGTTCAGCCAGCCCGATCCGGTCCTCCCCCCCGACCCCGTGTCGCTGCCCGCCGCCTCGGTCCAGGGCTGATCGTCGTGGCCGGAGATCCAGCGACAGCGACCGGCCTCGGGCCGGGTGACGGGCCGGGGTCAGGGCAGCAGCGCCGCCGACCGGGTGGCGACCACCGACGCGACCAGGGCCAGGGCGTCGGCGGCAGGGCGCGGGTCCAGGCGGCGGCCGTCGCGCAGGCGCAGGGCGACCGCGCCGTCGGCCGCCTCCCGGGCACCGAGCACCGCGACGTACGGCACCCGGCGGCGGGCGGTGTCGCGGATTCGGGAGCCCAGCGACCCACCCCCGTCGACCTCGGCCCGCAGGCCGAGCGCGACGGCGTCCCGGGCGAGCCGGTCGGCCGCCGCGGCCTGGCCCGGATCGTCGGGGTCGACCGGGAGCACGGTCACCTGCACGGGGGCGTACCAGGGTGGGAAGGCCCCGTCGTGCGCCTCGATCAGGTGGGCGAACAGCCGCTCCATGCTGCCGACCAGGCTGCGGTGCACCATCACCGGCCGCCGCCGGCCGCCGTCGGGGCCGGTGTACGACAGGTCGAACTTCTCGGGCTTGTCGAAGTCGAGCTGGACGGTGGCGAGGGTGGACTCCCGGCCGGTCGGGTCGGCGACCTGGATGTCGATCTTCGGCCCGTAGAACGCGGCGTCGCCGGGGGCCTCGATGACGTTCACCCCGTTCAGCGCCTCCCGGAGCAGGTCCTCGGCCCGGCGCCACTGCTCGTCGGTGCCGACGTACCGCTGGCCCGGACCGCGCAGCGACAGCCGGAAACCCGCCGGGCGGACGCCGAGCGCGGCATGTGCCTCGCGGATCAGCGCCAGAATCGCCGCGACCTCCTCACCCACCTGGTCCAGGGCGCAGAAGTTGTGCGCGTCGTTGAGCGAGATGGCGCGCACCCGGGACAACCCGCCGAGCACCCCCGAGCGCTCCGCCCGGTACATCCCGCCCAGCTCGCCGACCCGCAGCGGCAGCTCCCGGTAGGACCGGCCCCGGGCCCGGAAGACCAGGGCGTGGTGCGGGCAGAGCGCCGGGCGGAGCACGAACTCGTCGTCCGGGCTCAGACGCATCGGCGGGAACATGTCGTCGGCGAAGTAGCCGAGGTGGCCGGAGAGCTCGAACAGCTCCCGCTTGCCCAGCGGCGGCGAGTAGACGTGCTGGTAGCCGGCCCGTCGCTCCAGCTCGTGGACGTACGCCTCGACGGCGTGCCGGGCGGCGGCGCCCGCCGGCAGCCAGATGGGCAGGCCGGCGCCGGCCAGCGGGTCGGAGACGAACAGCTCCAGCTCCCGGCCGAGCCTGCGGTGGTCGGTCATGTCGCTCTCCCTCGGGTACGACCCGGAGGCGACCTGGCCCGGAACGCCGCGAGGCCCCGGGGCGGTTCGCCCCGGGGCCTCGATGACGGTGACGTCAGTGCGGCGCGCCGGGGTTTCCCGGCGTCGTGGTCCATACCGCGCTGCGCATGGGGAGACGGTAGACCGGCGGCGGGCCGGCACGCATCCGATTTCGGGCCCCGCCGGCTGCGCGCACCGCGCCCGGGCTGGCGTGCGGCGGGCCTGCGGCGCAGGAGCGGGCCGCCGGCACGGGACCTGCCGGCGGCCCGCGGCGGCCCGGTCGTCGGAAACGGGGGGCCCGACGCGCCCGAGGCCGCGCGCCGACAACGGTACGCCGCCCGTAGCCGATCCGCCGCCCGGCTCGGCCCGTACGCCGAGGTCGCTCAGGGCGGCCGAGCCGCCGCATCCTGGCACGTCGGGGGCCGGAACCGTCGTGTCGGTGGTCACCACCGGCCGGGGTGGGCTCCGGTGACCCCCGCCACGGGGCCAGGCTCGGGGCACCCGATCTGCCGGCCCCGGCGAGGTGTCAGTCGTGCTTGAGCTACTCACCCACATGGCGTCGCCGCTGTGGGCGTACCTGGCGCTGCTCGGGCTGCTGGCGGTAGACGCGTTCGTGCCGGTCATCCCCACCCAGGCGATCATGATCACCGGCGGGGCGCTCACCGTGTACGGCGGGCTGAGCCTCCCGCTGACCATCGGGGTCGGCGCGCTCGGCGTCTTCGTCGGCGACCTGGCCTGCTACCTGCTCGGCCGGGGCGCACCGGACCGCCGGCAGGGCCGGCAGGGCGAGCCGAGCCGGGTCCGCCGGATGGCCGGACGGATGACCCAGGGACTGCGCCGGCCCGGTCCGCTGGTGATCTTGCTCTGCCGGTTCGTGCCGGGCGGCCGGATGGCCGCCTGCTTCGCCGCCGGCCGCAGCCGGTACCCGTACCGGCTGTTCCTGACGTACGAGGCGATGGCGGCGGCCGGCTGGGCCACGTACGGGACGCTGGTCGGGCACCTGGGCGGCACGGCGCTGACCGAGTCGGCGTGGCAGCTGCTGGTGATCGCCGCCGCGGCGGCGGCCGGTTTCGCCGCCGCCGGTTGGGCGATGTCGGCCCTCAGCGCCCGCCGCACCCGCCCCGAGGCCCCGGCGGACTGACCGACGAGCCGACCCGAGGCGGCTACTCCAGCTCGTGCAGCATGAGCTGGCGGGCGGCCTCCGTGATGGAGCCCGACAGGCTCGGGTAGATGGTGATCGTCTGGGCCAGCTCGTTGACCGTGAGGTTGTTCTCCACCGCCAGGGTGATCGGCAGGATCAGCTCGCTCGCCTTCGGGGCCACCACGACGCCGCCGATCACCTGGCCGCTGGCCGGGCGGCAGAACAGCTTGACGAAGCCGTCGGCCAGGTCGTCCATCTTCGCCCGGGCGTTGCCCCCCAGCGGCAGCATCACCTCGCGGGCGGGCGTCTTGCCGGCGTCCACCTCGTCCTGGGAGACGCCGACGGTGGCCAGCTCCGGGTCGGTGAAGACGTTCGCCGCGACCGTACGCAGCCGCAGCGGCCGGACCGCCTCGCCGAGCGTGTGCCACATCGCGATCCGGCCCTGCATCGCGGCGACGCTGGCCAGCGGCAGCACCCCGGTGCAGTCGCCGGCGGCGTAGATGCCGGGGACGTTGGTCCGGGACACCCGGTCGACGGTGACGTAGCCGCCCCGGGCCAGCTCGACGCCGTACTCGTCGAGGCCGAGGCCGGCCGTGTTGGGGATCGACCCGACGGCGATCAGCGCGTGCGAGCCCTGCACCAGCCGGCCGTCGGCCAGCTCCACCTCCACCCCGTCGGCGGTGCGGCGGACGCCCTCGGCGCGGGAGTTGTTGAGGATGGTCATCCCCCGGGAGCGGAAGACCCGCTCGATGGCCATCGCGGCGTCGGCGTCCTCGTGCGGCATCACCCGGTCCCGGCTGGAGACGAGGGTGACCTCGACCCCCATGGCCAGGTACGCGCTGGCGAACTCGGCCCCGGTGACGCCCGAGCCGACCACGATCAGGTGCTCGGGCAGCTCGGGCAGGTCGTAGACCTGCCGCCAGGTCAGGATGCGCTCGCCGTCGGGCACGGCGGTGGGAAGCTGACGCGGAGTGGCCCCGGTGGCGACCAGCACGGTCGACGCGGCGATCGAGTACTCCTCGGCCCCGTCGGCGGGGGTGACGACGACCCGGTGGGTGTGACCGAGCGTGTCCTCACCGAGCCGGGCGGTGCCGGCCACGAAGGTGACGCCGGCCTTCAGCAGCTTGGCGTGGATGTCGGCCGACTGGTGAAGGGCGAGCCGCTTGACCCGCTCGTGCACCGTCCGGGCGTCGACGGTGACCGCCTCCAGCCCGTCGGAGTGCACCCCGAACTCCTCGGTGTCCCGGTACCCGGTGACCACGGAGGAGCTGGCGATGAAGGTCTTGGACGGGACGCAGTCGGACAGCACACAGGCACCGCCGGCCCCTTCGGCCTCCACCACGGTGACCTCAGCGTCCAACTGGGCGGCGACCAGGGCCGCCTCGTACCCGGCCGGCCCCCCGCCGATGATCACGATCTGACTCACAGCTATCGCCCCTCGTCCATGTTCGCGGTGACTTTCTTCTCCCCGACGCGTCCGACACGCACCGTCGTATTCTCCCCCACCCGTCCGTAGGGCTATCGTCATCGCCGTGCGTCACTACGCCGCCTACGGCTCAAACCTGGACCCCGCCCGGATGCGCGCCTACTGTCCGCACTCGCCGATGGTGGGCATCGGCTGGCTGGAAGGCTGGCGGCTCACCTTCGCAGGTGAGGGGGTCATCGGCTGGGAGGGCGCGGTCAGCACCATCGTCGAGTCCCCCGGCGACCGGGTGTTCGTGGCGCTCTACGACATCAACCCGTACGACGCCGGCCAGCTCGACGACATCGAGGGGGTGACCTCCGGGACGTACCGCAAGCTGCACGTCCGGGTCTCCACCCTCGACGGGGACGTGACCGCCTCGGTCTACGTCTTCGACGGGTACGAGGGCGGCCTGCCGACGGCGTGGTACCTGTCGGAGATCGCCAACGCCGCCGAGAAGGCGGGCGCGCCCGACGACTACGTCAGCGAGCTGCGGTCCCGCCCCACCGGCACCGCGTCGGCGTAGCGCGTCTACCACGCCCCCCAGTCTGCTCCGGGTGGGTGGCGGCGCGCGGAGCCGCCCCCCGGCGGGCGGCTCCGGTCACATGCCGACCGCCGGAACCACCCGCTCGTACAAGTCGGTCCACCGCACCTCGCCCAGCCCCACCGAGCGGTAGAGCGTCGCCGGGGAGGTCGGGTTGGCCAGGTCGACGCCCAGGCCGGCGGACCGCCTGCCCTTGGCGGCGTAGACCGTGAAGGCCCGCCGTAGCAGCGCGGCTCCCACCCCGTGTCGCCGGTACGCCGGCAGCACCGAAAGGGTGCGGACCCACCCCTGGTCCTGCTCCAACGCCTGGTCGGACGACTGCAGCGCGCCGGCCGGCACCCCGTCGACCTCGGCGACGAACCACTCGTCCCAGGTCCTGACGTACGGGGGCAGGTGCTCCCGCCACTGCTCGTACCCGACCGGCTCGTAGTCCGAGGTGTCCCGGAACGCCGTGTCGAAGATCCGGTGGAACAGGCGCAGGTCCGCGTCGTCGCCGACGTGCAGCGGGCGGATCGTCACCCCCGGCGGGCACGGCGGCTCGGCGGGCAGGCCCGTCAGTGTCCTGCTCATCCGCACGTACCGTTTCGCCCGGGTGAAGCCGGCCTCGGCCAGCTCCGCCACCCACCGGGTCTCCGGCGCGAAGGCGGCGGTGCGGACGGTCAGCGCGGGCAGGCCCCGCTCGGCGGCCCGCTCGGCGACCCGGCCCAGCATCCGGGTGAGCAGTGGGACGCGCGCGGCCTCGGCGCGCACCGGGTCGACGCAGACGTCGACGAACTCCCGGCCCACCCCGCTCGGGTTGTTTACCACGGTCCACCCGACAACCCTCCCGTCGTGGTCACCGACCAGCCAGGAGTCGAGCGCCGGGTCGACGAAGGGGGCGGTCAGCGCGGCCTCGACGTCCTCGGCGTCGAAGTCGGGGTGGCCGATCGCGAAGGTGTCGGCGGCGTGCACCACCGCAAGGATCGCCGGCACGTCGTCGAGGGTGGGGCGGCGGGCGCTCCAGCCGACGGGAAGGGTCATCCGGCGATCCTGGCAGCAGCCCACCGCCCGCCGCCGCCCATTTATCCCCGCCCCGGCCGGTCGGGATCTCGCTGGGTGGGCCGTCCCTGCACCTGCGCGCGGGTGGTGGCCAGCAGGTCCAGCAGCTCGGTGCCCTCGCCGGGGGCGAGGCCGCGGAAGCCCGCCGCGACCAGCCGGTCGGTCACCGCCTCCGCCCACAACCGCCGCCGCACCAGGGGCCCGACCCGGGGGTACGGCGGCGGCCAGCCACAGGCCAGCGCGCCGGCCTCCCCCTCCGGCCCGGCCAGCACCGCCTCCAGCGGGGTCATCCCGCCGGCCCGCACCGCCATCAGGTACGCCCCGACGAAGTGCTCGCGCAGCAGCAGCAGCCCGACGGCGGCTCGGGCGCCCGGGGAGTCCTTCGGCACCGGCATGGCCCGCCAGGCGGCGAACAGCGGCATGCCGCTGGCGTCCGCCGCGCCGACCACCCGGCGCAGCAGCGCGCCCAGCCGGCGCGCCCCGGGCAGGGCGGCGAGATGCTCGTCGCCCCAGCGGCAGCACTCGGCGAGGTTCGCGGCTGCCACCTCCAGCGGACGGATCACCCGCGCGGCGGCGTCCCAGCCGTCGGCGACGGCGTCCGGGGCGATGAAGCCGAGGGCGGCGGCCACCGTCGGGGCCCGGACGTCACCCAGCGCCCCGGCCCGGCCGGTGATGTAGAAGGCCCAGCCGGAGATGCCCAGCAGGCGGGCCCTGCGCAGCGTGCCGGGGCAGCGGGTGAACGTTTCCCCGAGCTCCAGCACGAACGGCTTGCTCGCGGCGGCGACCTGCTCCGGCGTCATCGCAATCAGTCTGCCCCGCCGCCGCCCCCGGCGTCAGTCCCCTCTTCGGCGTCGATCGCCTCGATCGCCCCCTCGACCTCGCCGGTGCGCCGGCGGGCGGCGGTGACGGCCCGTTCCGCCGCCCGCCGGGCCAGTTTCCGCCGGCTCAGCTCCTGCTCGGCCTCGGCCCGCTGCCGTTCCAGCTCGGCCAGCGAGCGCTCGATGTCGGCCAGTTCCTCGGTGCCGTCGTGCTCGGCGTCCGCCGCGCCGGCCAGCTCCGCCTCGGCCCGGCCCTGGTCGGTACGCGCCTTTGCCAGTTCCCGTTCCAGCGCCCGGCGCTGCCGGGCCCGCTCGGCCCGGGCGGCGCGTTCCGCTGCCCGCTCGTCGCGTTCCCGCCGGTCCCGGTCCCGGTCGGCGGCCCGATCCCGGTCTTGGCCGGCGGCCCGGTCCCGATCGCGGTCGGCGGCCCGATCGCGGTCGGCGGCCCGGTCCGGGGTGGCCGGTGCGGGCTCCGCGTCGTCGGTGACCAGCCGCAGCTGGGGGCGGGGCACCTCGCCGAAGCCGGCGTAGCTGGCGGCCCGCAGCAGCCGGCCGGTACGCACCTGCTCGGCGACCGTGGTGTCGGACAGGGCGGCGTTGAGGGTCGCCTCCACCTCGGCCAGGGGCAGCTTCCCGCCCGGCGGGCCACCCTCGGCGTCGGCCGCCAGCCGGCGCACCTCGGCCACCAGCGCGGCGACCACCGCCCGCCGCTGGGCGGAGAGTTCCCGCAGCCGGGGGCCACGCAGGTCGCGCTGGGCCGCGCGCAGCGCCTCGGCGAGCTGGCCCAGATCGGCGACGAGTTCGGGGCGCCGGATGGCGAGCAGGTTGACCAGCCAGGCGGCCACGGTCGGGCGGCGCAGTCGGGCGATCTCCCGGGCCGTGGCCGGGTCGCCGGCCCGCCGGGCCTCGGCGACGGCCGCGTCCCGGGTGGCGACGAACCGGTCCGGCGGCTCCTCGTAGAGCCGTCGGACCAGGTCCCGAGGGGGCGGCACCGGGTCAGGCGTCGAGCCGGCTGCCCGGTTCGAGGCGCTGGTAGTCGGTCTTGGACAGCGCCGCGTACTGGCGGTTGAGCACCGCGAGGCCGTTGTCGTTGAGCAGCCCGTCGTGGGCGGCGAAGGCGCGGCGCGGGGCGACCGCGCGGATGAAGTCGAGCACCTCGGAGAACTTCGACCAGGGGGCGTGGATCGGCGCGAAGAGGGTGTCCACCTGGACGTCCTCGGGCACCACGAGGGAGTCGCCGGGATGGTAGACCACGTCGTTGAGCAGGTACCCCAGGTTGTCCACCACCGGGATGTCCGGGTGGATGACGGCGTGCCGCCCGCCGTACGCCCGGACCGGCACGCCGGCCGCGGTGAACGACTGCCCGGGGGCGACCGGGTCCAGCGCCTCGGCCGCGTCGCCGAGGACACCGGCCAGCGAGGCCGGGCCGTGGACGCGGAACGGCCGGCGGTCGAGCTGCCGGGTGACCGCCGCGACGTCGAGATGGTCGGGATGCTCGTGGGTGATCAGCACCGCGTCCGCCCCGTCCAGCGCCGCCGGGTCGCTGAACCCGCCCGGGTCGACGACCAGCACCCCGCCGTCGTGCTCGACGCGGATACAGGAGTGGGCGTACTTGGTGAGTTGCATCATGACCCCCTGATTACCAAATCGTGACGTCCCTCAGCGCAGTCTGCCGGAACCCACGGGTCTCCGCGTCACGTCTGACGTAACGCCCGACGGGCAAGGAACAGGGGGAAGCGGGAATGGACGGACGCGCACGAGGTGCACTGCTGACCGCGGTGGGGCTGGCAGCCCTGCTGGCGGTGGGTGGGTGCGGTGGTCTCAGCGGTGGGCACACGTCGGAGGACTCGGCCGCATCGGCGCCGGAGAAGGCGGCGCCGGGCGGCGCGGCGCCGGCCGAGGCGGGAGGGGCGAAGGCCGGCACCGGTGGCGGTGCGCCGGACCTACGGGTCGACCAGCGGTCGATCATCTACACGGGAAACATCCGGGTGCGGGTGGACGATGTGGACGCCGCCGCCCGGTCCGCCGTCACGGCGGCCACCGCGGTCGGCGGTTTCGTCGGCGGCGACGAACGCAGCAGCACGGGCGACAACGCCCGCGCCGAACTGGAGCTGCGGGTGCCGGCGCCGCGGTTCTCCGCCGTGGTGGAGGACCTGGCCAAGCTGGGCCGGCAGGAGCGCCGCTCGATCCGTACGGAGGACGTCACCGAGCAGACCGTCGACCTGGACGCCCGGATCATCACGCAGCGGGCCCGGGTGGAAAGCGGCCGCAAGTTGCTGGCCCGGGCCAGCTCGATCGAGGACCTGGTGTCGCTGGAGGGCGAGGTGGCCCGGCGGGAGGCCGACCTCGCCTCGCTGGAGGCGAAGAAGCGCCGGCTGGCCGACCTGACCGCGCTCTCCACCATCACCCTCACCCTGGTCGGGTCGGACGCCGACACCTCCTCCGAGGAGGAGAAGGACGGGACCGGCTTCCTGGTGGGGCTGCGCGGCGGCTGGGACGCGTTCGTCGCCTCGCTGGGCGTGCTGCTCACCGTGCTGGGCGCGCTGCTGCCCTTCGCGGTGGCGTTGGGCGTGCCCGTGGCGCTGCTGGTGGCGGTGCTGCGCCGGCGCCGGCGCAGGCCGGCGCCGGTGCTCAGCGAGTCGCCGCCAGTGCCCGCAGCGCGGTCTGCACCATGAGTCGGACGCCGAACGGGATGGCCCGCTCGTCGACGTCGAACGTGGCCCGGTGCAAGTCGACGTTCGGGCCGGACCTGCCGACGCCGAGGCGTGCCAGCGCGCCGGGGACGTGCTCCAGATACCAGGAGAAGTCCTCGCCGCCCATGCTCTGCGGGGTCTCCGCCACGCCCTCCGGGCCGAGTGCGGCCACGGTGGCGGCGGTGAGCACCTGGATCGCCCCGGCGTCGTTGCAGACCGGCGGGCGGCCGCGCAGGTACTCCAGGTCGACCGTGGCGCCGGTCGGGGCGATGACGTCCCGGACCACCTGAGCGACGATCTTGGGAGCCTGCGCCCAGGTGTCGCGGTCCATCACCCGCAGGGTGCCGGAGGCGCTCGCCTCGGACGGGATGACGTTGTTCCGGGTGCCGGCCAATGCCTGGCCGAACACCAGCAGCAGCCCGCTGTTGGCCGGCACCCGGCGGGCGACCAGGGCGGGTACCTCGGTGACCAGCCGGCCGAGCGCGTCGACCAGGTCGACGGTCAGGTGCGGGCGGGCGGTGTGCCCGCCCGGCCCGGTGAGCTTGATGGTGACGTTGTCGGCGGCGGCGGTGATCGGGCCCACCCGCAGGCCGATCTTGCCGGCCGGCTGGTTGGGGTCGCAGTGCAGGGCGAAGATCTGCACCACGTCGTCCAGCCCGCCGGCCTCGATGACCTCCAGCGAGCCGCAGGGCAGGATCTCCTCGGCCGGTTGGAAGATCAGCCGGACCCGGCCGTCCAGCTCGCCCAGGTCGGCGAGCTGGGCGAGCAGCATGCCGACGCCGAGCATCACGGTGGTGTGCACGTCATGGCCGCAGGCGTGGCACACGCCGTCCTTCGTGGACCGGTACGGCACGTCCTTGACATCGTTGAGCGGCAGCGCGTCGATGTCGGCGCGGAGCGCGACGACGGGGCCGTCGGGGCGGCCGTCGATGTCGCAGATCACGCCGTTGCCCTTCGGCAGCATGCGCGGGTTCAGCCCGGCGAGGGACAGCTCGCGGGCGATCAGGGCGGCGGTCTCGAACTCCTCGCCGGAGAGCTCCGGATGAGAGTGGATGTGCCGGCGGGTGGCGATGAGCCCGGGCACCCTCAGGGCGAGCAGGTGGTCCAGCTCGGCGGGCAGGGGCTGGGACCCGGACGGCGCCTCCGGCGAGTCCGACAACGCCAGCTTGCTGCCGTTCGGCAGCGTCAACGCACTCGTCACGTCGATATCTCGATCACTAGAAATGGATGGATCATCGGGGATGACAGCAGACAGCCTAGACCTCCGACGGTGACGCTGTGCAACTTCATTCCCGTAGCGATCAGATGGCGCAGCGTCACGAAAGCCCTGGTGGAAGGGCTCGACAATCTGCGGGACAGCAGGTAGATCGCGGTCGAACGTCGTCATCTGCCCCACACCTCCTACAACCCGTAACCGAGTCGGCGTTCCGAAATCACCGTCGATCCGGGGCAGCCGTTTCCCGAATTGTCACATTAGTCGCTTCGGTTACCCGCCACTCGGACAATTAGCCGACCGCACCCGGCGGCGGGGCGACTCCCGACGGTGACACGACGGGACGCGACGCTCGCGCACACGCTGTCCGTCCCGTTCACCCCGACGGGTTACCCATCGCCCCCGGGCCGCACACGCGTGCCGGGGGCCGGCAGGGGTCAGAACCGGTCGCTCGGGCGGTACGTCCCCCAGACCTGGCGCAGGATGCCGCAGACCTCGCCCACCGTGGCCCGGGCCCGCAGCGCCTCCTTCATCGGGAAGAGCACGTTCTCGGTGCCCTCGGCGGCGGCGCGCAGCTCGGCGAGGGCCCGCTCGACGGCGCCCCCGTCGCGCTCCGCGCGCAGCGTGGCCAGCCGCCCGGCCTGGGCCGCCTCGATCTCCGGGTCGACCCGCAGCGGCTCGTACGGCTCGTCGGTGTCGATGGTGAACCGGTTGAGCCCGACCACCACCCGCTCACCCGAGTCGACCTCCTGCGCGAACCGGTACGCGGACTGCTCGATCTCCCGCTTCTGGAAGCCCGCCTCGATGGCGTCGACAACCGAGCCGTGATCGGCCACCCGGTCCATCAGCTCGACCACCGCCGCCTCGATCTCGGCGGTCATCGCCTCCACCACGTACGACCCGGCGAACGGGTCGACGGTGGCGGTCAGGTCCGTCTCGTACGCCAGCACCTGCTGGGTGCGCAGGGCCAGCCGGGCGGCCTTCTCGGTGGGCAGTGCGATGGCCTCGTCGAAGCTGTTGGTGTGCAGCGACTGGGTGCCGCCCAGCACGGCGGCGAGCCCCTGCACCGCCACCCGGACCAGGTTGACCTCGGGCTGCTGGGCGGTGAGCTGCACGCCCGCCGTCTGGGTGTGGAAGCGCAGCATCATCGACTTCGGGTTCTTCGCCCCGAAGTCGTCGCGCATCAGCCGGGCCCAGATCCGCCGGGCGGCGCGGAACTTCGCGACCTCCTCCAGCAGGGTCGTCCGGGCCACGAAGAAGAACGACAGCCGGGGCGCGAAGTCGTCCACGGCCAGCCCGGCGGCCAGCGCGGCCCGGACGTACTCGACGCCGTTGGCCAGGGTGAACGCGATCTCCTGCGCGGGCGTCGCGCCGGCCTCGGCCATGTGGTAGCCGGAGATGGAGATGGTGTTCCACCTCGGCACCTCCTTGCGGCAGTAGGCGAACGTGTCGGCGACCAACCGCAGCGAGGGCTTCGGCGGGAAGATGTACGTCCCCCGGGCGATGTACTCCTTGAGGATGTCGTTCTGGATGGTGCCGTTGAGCGCCGAACCCTCGACCCCGGACTCCTCGGCGACGAGCTGGTAGAGCAGCAGCAGCACCGAGCCCGGCGCGTTGATCGTCATCGAGGTGGAGACCTTGTCCAGCGGGATGCCGGCGAACAGCAGCCGCATGTCCTCGACGGAGTCGATGGCCACCCCGACCTTGCCCACCTCGCCGTGCGCGATCGGGTCGTCGGAGTCGTACCCCATCTGGGTGGGCAGGTCGAAGGCGACGGAGAGACCCATCGTGCCGGCCCGCAGGAGCTGGTGGTAGCGCGCGTTGGACTCCGTGGCGGTGCCGAAGCCGGCGTACTGGCGCATGGTCCACGGGCGCGACGTGTACATGGTGGGGTAGACCCCGCGGGCGTACGGGAACTCGCCGGGGGCGCCCAGCCGGGAGTCCAGACCCTCGGGCAGGTCATCCGCCGTGTAGAGGCCCTTGATGGGGAAGCCGGACTCGCTTGACCGCCGTTCGCTCATCCCCGGATGGTAGGACGCGCCGATGCATCGACGGGTGAGGGATTCCGCACAGGGGCCCCGACTTTCGTCGACCTCAGGGTGAGCGACCGGACACGTACCGTGGAGTTCGGTAAACGTCCGCCGCGTCGGGTTTCGCATCGGGCGTCGGAACCAGCAAGATAGGGGAGTTGTGTCCCAGCCCCCTCGATTTCCCCCGGTGGCTTTTCTGTGACTCAGATCCCGACGTGGAGCGGCGGACCAGTCAGTCCACCCCACGGACGCGCGGCGCCCGGCACCACCATCGGTGGTCGCTACTCACTCCGGTCCGCAGTAGGCAACGGCGGAATGGGCACGGTCTGGCGTGCCACAGACACCCTGTTGCGGCGCGACGTGGCGGTGAAGGAGGTAATCCTTCCGCCGGGCCTCGCCCCCAGCGACCGCGACTCGATGTACGAGCGGACACTGCGCGAGGCCCGCGCCGCCGCGGCCATCCAGCACCCTGCCGTGGTCCAGGTGTACGACGTGGTCACCGAAGGTGGCCGCCCCTGGATCGTGATGGAACTGCTGGACGCCCGCAGCCTGGCCGACATGGTGATCGAGGACGGGCCGGTCGCGCCCCGCGCGGTCGCCAAGATCGGTATCGCCCTGCTCGGCGCGCTGGAGGTGGCGCACGCGATCGGCGTGCTGCACCGCGACGTGAAGCCGGCCAACGTGCTGATCTGCACCGACGGCCGGTGCGTGCTGACCGACTTCGGGGTGGCCAAGCTCCCCACCGACGTGCAGCTCACCACCCCCGGGATGGTGCTCGGCTCGCCGCACTTCATCTCCCCCGAGCGGGCGATGGGCCAGGAGTTCGGCCCGCCCAGCGACCTCTTCTCCCTCGGCGTGACGCTGTACACGGCGGTCGAGGGCCGGCCCCCGTTCGACAAGGGCGACCCGATCGAGACCATGCACGCCGTGGTCGAGGACCCGCCTGCCACCCCACAGCGCAGCGGCCCGCTGACCCGCGTGCTGATGGGCCTGCTGGAGAAGGACCCGGCCCGCCGGCTCGACGTGCACACCTCCCGGGCGATGCTGCGCGAGCTGCTGGCCGGCCCGCTGACCAGCACAGCGACCGCCGTCAACTCGGTCACCGACCCGTACGCGGTGGTGCCGGTGCAGCGGCCGGTGGTCGCCCCGCCACCGCCGCCCGGCCCGGAGCCGAAGCCGAGCGGGCAGATCGGCGGCCGGGCGATGCTCTCCCCCGAGGAGTCGCTGACCGACCGGCTGGCCGCGCTGCGCCGGGGCGAGAAGGCGAGGAAGAAGACCGCCGCCGCCGCGAGCGCCGCCGCGCTGGACGACACCAGCGCCGACGCGCTCGCCGGCCCGCTGCACACCCCCACCGGGGCGATGCCCACGCAGGCGCCGACGTCGCCGGCCGGTCCGCTGAACGGCGGGTCTTCGGAAGCCACCCAGCGGGTCGACGGGGGCAGTGCGCCGAAGGCCACCCAACATGTGATGTACGGCACATCGCCCGGCGCCACCCAGCAGGTCCCGTTCGGGCCCCGCCCGGACGCCACCCAGCAGGTCCCGTTCGGTGTCGGGGCGAACGCCACTCAGCAGGTCCCGTTCGGCGTCGGGGCGAACGCCGCCCAGCGGGCCGGCCAGCCCGACGCAACCCAGGCGGTGCCCGGCTTCGGTGGCCCGCCCGAGGCGACCCAGCGGGTGGGCGGGACGTACGGCGGCGGCCAGTGGTCGGTGCCCGGCACCGGCCAGCCGTGGGCCGCCCCCGCCGCCGCGCCCTCCCCGGCCGGCGGCGGTGCCCCCGGCGGGGTCGGCGGCCTCGTCGCCACCGTCAAGGGCTGGCCGCGCAAGGTGCAGCTCGCAGCGGCCGGCGGCCTCGTCGTGCTGCTGCTGGTCGGCGCGGTCGTCCTGTTCGGCGGCGACGACCCGGACCGGCCGACCACCCCCTCGGCGCAGCCCACCGCCCCCGCCACCGCGCCGGTGGAGATGCAGGAGCAGTCGGCCCGGGGCATCACGGTGCAGGTGCCCAAGGGCTGGCAGCGCAACAGCGCCGGCGTGTGGGTCGACTTCGTCGACCCGGAGGACAGCGGCCGCAAGGTGCGCGTCCTCTCCGAGGACTGGGGTGGCACGTCGTCGATGCGCTGGGCCGAGGTCGCCGAGAAGGGCCTCCGGACCAAGTCGACCTCCTGCCCGAAGCCGTACAACCAGGTGTCGATGACCGAGCAGAAGCTGGACGGTCAGGCGGCGGCCGAGTTCGAGTACACCTGCGGCGAGGGCGACGGCATGCGGCACGGCGTGTGGCGCGGGGTGGTGCACGAGGGGAAGGTCTACTCGTTCTACCTCTCCTCCACCGACGCCCGGTTCGCGGAGAGCAAGCCGATCTTCGACCGGATGGTGGAGTCGTTCAAGCTCGGCGGGGCGAACTGAGCCCCACCGGGCCGACCGGAGCGAGGCCGCCGGGACGTGGTGATCCGCCGCCTGCTATCAAGAGGCATGGCGGCGGAAACCATTGACCTTGACAACATTCGCGACCGGGCCCGGCGGTGGCTCGACGACGACCCCGACCCGGCCACCCGCGAGGAGCTGCGAGCCGTGCTCGACCGGCTGCCGGCGAGCGCGCCCGAGCTGGCCGACCGGTTCGCCGGGCCGCTGACCTTCGGCACCGCCGGGCTGCGCGGCCCGCTGCGGGCCGGCCCGAACGGGATGAACCTCGCCGTGGTCAGTCAGGCCGCCGCCGGGCTGGTCGGCTGGCTCGCCGCCCAGGGCGCGACCGGCCCGCTGGTGATCGGGTACGACGCCCGGCACGGTTCCCGGGAGTTCGCCGAGCGCACCGCCCAGGTCGCCACCGGCGCGGGCCGTGCGGCACTGCTGCTGCCCCGCCCGCTGCCCACCCCCGTGCTGGCGTACGCGGTGCGGCAGCTCGACGGGGCGGCCGGCGTGATGGTCACGGCCAGCCACAACCCCCCGCAGGACAACGGCTACAAGGTGTACCTGGGTGCCCGGCTCGGCGGCGAACTGGGCGCGGGGGCGCAGATCGTGCCGCCCGCCGACGCCGGGATCGAGGCGGCCATCCGGGCGGTCGGCCCGCTCGCTCAGGTGCCGCTCGGCCCGGCCGGCCAGGTGCTCGGTGACGACCTGGTCGCCTCGTACGTGGACCGGGCCGCCGCCGTGATCGACCCGGCCGGCCCTCGGGACCTGAAGGTGGCCTACACCCCGCTGCACGGGGTGGGCGCGGCGGTGCTGACCGCCGCCTTCGCCCACGCCGGGTTCGGCGTCCCCGGCGTGGTGCCCGAGCAGGCGGAGCCCGACCCGGACTTCCCGACCGTGAGCTTCCCCAACCCGGAGGAGCCGGGGGCGGTGGACCGCCTCGTCGCGCTCGCCGAGCGGACCGGCGCGGACCTGGCGATCGCCAACGACCCGGACGCGGACCGCTGCGCGGTGGCCGTCCGCGACGGCGGGCCGGCGAGCGCGAGGAGCGCGCCTGCGGGCCCTGCGGTCCCGGCCGAGGAGCAGCAGGGCGGCTGGCGGATGCTGCGCGGCGACGAGGTGGGCGTCCTGCTCGCCGACCACCTGATGCGCCGGGGCGTGCAGGGCCTGTACGCCACCACGATCGTGTCGTCGTCCCTGCTGCGGGCCATGTGCGCCGCCCGGGGCCTGCCGTACGACGAGACGCTGACCGGGTTCAAGTGGATCGTCCGGGCCGGTGGCGGGTCCGCGCCGCTGGTGTTCGGCTACGAGGAGGCGCTGGGCTACTGCGTCGCCCCGGAACACGTACGCGACAAGGACGGCATCACCGCCGCGCTGACCGTTGCCGAGCTGGCCGCCGGCCTCAAGGCGGAGGGCCGCACGCTGACCGACCGGCTGGACGAGCTGGCTGCCGAGTTCGGCGTGCACCACACCGACCAGCTCTCCGTCCGGGTGGACGACCTGCGGGTGATCGCCGACGCGATGGCCCGGGTCCGGGCGACCACCCCGACCACGCTGCTCGGGCACCCGGTCACCGAGGCGCGGGACCTGCTCCCCGAGGCGGACGTGGTGATCCTGCGCACCGACACGGCCCGGGTGGTGATCCGCCCGTCGGGCACCGAGCCGAAGCTCAAGGCGTACCTGGAGGTCGTGGAGCCGGTCACGGACGGCGACGTGCCGGCGGCCCGCACCCGCGCGGCCACCACCGCAGCCACCCTCCGCACCGAGATCGCCAGCGTCCTGAACCTCTGACCCACCGGGGCGGGGTGGTCACGGGAGGGCGTCGAAGCCGGCGCAGGTCCGCGCGAAACCCGTCGTGGATGGCACCGAGTGCCGGGCCGCAGCGGAGCCGGTCGGCGTCCAAGGCGATTGCGAAGTCGGGCGGGAGCGCTTCGATCAAGAGGTCTGGGGTGCACGGCAGCCTGTCGTGGCATGATCGTCTGCTGATTTGTGAGACGACACGCCGGGCGAGTTCTCCGAAATCAGCAGACGATCGTGAAGTCCCACCCCAAGGACGGGACGGGGGCGGGAACGCCGACGCTGACGTCGTCGCCGACCAGCGGGCAACGCCGCAGCGCCCCCCTTTGCTCTGCTGCCCCCTGTGCAACGCTCGCGGAGCGTGACGCTTCTGCCGGCCTCTCGTGTTCCTGGCGTGGGCGCCGCTCCACGGCAGGTATGCCTCCCGGCGTCGTCGGTGTCCGGGACAGCAAGGACCCGGCCGGCCCGGCCCTGACCGTCCCGCCCGCCGCCTGGTCGGCCTTCGTCACCGGCGTCAAGACCGACCAGCTCGCCACCCTGACGGCCCCGCCCCGGCCAGGGAGACTGGCCGGCGGCGGGGCGCCGGATCGGGTCAGGCGCGCTTGCCGAGGGCGGCGTCGACGGCGACGCCCAGGGCGGTGACGACCAGCGCCACCGAGGGGCGGACCACAGAGTCGTCCAGGCCGACGGTGCCGGAGAAACCGGCGCCGCCGGCGATCTCCTCCAGCCGTACCCGGGCGTCCCGGGCTGCGTCGCCGGTCAGGCCGAGCGCCGGCTCCATCCGGAGCACCGCGACCAGGGTGGCCAGCGCGGCGGTCCGCTCGTCGGGGAGCTGCCCGTCGGCCAGCGCCTCGGCGAGCCGGCGGCGGGTGTCCGCCTCCACCGAGGCGTCCGCCGTCGGGTAGCGGTGCACGTGGATGAAGCCCAACTCGGTCTCCTCGACGTCGCGCACCGCGCCCCGGGCGACCAGGTCGCCGAGGATCCGGTCGCGCAGGCCGTGGCGCAGCCGCTGCACCCAGGAGGAGGGGGTGTGCGGGGTGTCGGCGGCCATCCGGGCCAGCACCTCGTCGAGGGTCGGCTCGCCCGTTCCGGTGGGGTCGGCGACCACCAGGTTCCCGTCGGCGTACGTGATCCGGCCGGCCAGGGCCAGTTCGATCAGCACCGCGGCGGCCATCCCGAGGTCGAGGCTGATCCGTGGCATGGTCGCCTTGCCGGATTCGTCGTCGTACGCGAGGAGCAGCAACTCTTCGGCAAGCGCAACACCAGTCATGGCCCGAGACGGTAGCGCCTGCGCGCACCCGGCGGGCCCCCCAACCCGCCCGGCGGGGCGAAAGGCCCCCGGTCGATGCCTGAGGGGCGGGAAGGGTGCCCTTCCCGCCCCTCCCGAGCGGCACCGGCGCGACCGGCTCGCGAGGTTCGACCGGCCCGACCGCCGGACCGCCGTCAGAAGCGGGGCATGCCGCCGAACTGGCGGTCGCCTGCGTCGCCGAGGCCCGGGACGATGAACATCTTGTCGTTGAGGCCCTCGTCGATCGAGGCGGTGACCAGCCGCAGCGGCAGGCCGGACTGCTCCAGCCGCTGGATGCCGACCGGCGCGGCCAGCACGCAGAGCACGGTGATGTCGGTGCAGCCCCGGTCGGCCAGCAGCCGGCAGCAGTGCTCCAGGGAGCCGCCGGTGGCCACCATCGGGTCCAGGACCAGCACCGGCAGGCCGGCCAGGTCGCGGGGCAGCGACTCCATGTATGCCCGCGGCTCGTACGTCTCCTCGTCCCGGGCCAGGCCGACGAAGCCCATCGACGACTCGGGCAGCAGGCCGAGCGCCGCGTCGGCCATCCCGAGGCCGGCCCGCAGCACCGGCACCAGCAGCGGCGGGTTGGCCAGCCGGGTGCCCTCGGCACCGGTCACCGGGGTCTGCACCGGGTACTTCTCGACGGGGAAAGAGCGTGCGGCCTCGTACACGAGCATGGTGGTGAGCTCGTGCAGCGCGGCCCGGAACGAAGAGGAGTCGGTGCGGGCGTCCCGCATGGCGGTCAGCCGCGACTGGGCGAGCGGGTGGTCAATGACGTGTACGTCCACGATCGCTCAACCTACCGAACGGTTGGCTCCCGCAGTGCGGGAGCGGGCGCGGCAGCGACCCGGCTCACCCCGGCGGCAACCCGACGACCCTGCGGCGGCCCGATGAATCTGCGGCGGCGCGGCGGTGCCCGCAGCGGCGCACCGTGATCAGTCTCACTACCCGAGTGGATGCGTAGACTCCCCGGCATGACGGCGACAGCGACGTCGGCCCGGTCGGATCTCTCCGGGCTGGGACGATCCGAGACCGCTCTGCGGACCTTCCTGCACGGCCTGCCCGGCGTGGACCAGGTGGGCGCGGAGCAGCGGGCGGCGCAGCTCGGCACCCGCTCCATCAAGACCACGGCCAAGGCGCAGGCCATCGACCTGGCCATCCGGATGGTCGACCTGACCACCCTGGAGGGGGCGGACACCCCCGGCAAGGTACGGGCGCTCGCGGCCAAGGCGCTGCGCCCAGACCCGGCCGACCCGTCCTGCCCGCACGTCGGCGCGGTCTGCGTCTACCCGGCGATGGTCCCGCACGTGGCCGAGGTGCTGGCCGGCAGCGGCGTGCACCTGGCCAGCGTGGCGACCGCGTTCCCCTCCGGGCAGGCGCCGCTGGAGGTCAAGCTCGCCGACACCCGGGCCGCCGTGGCGGCCGGCGCCGACGAGATCGACATGGTGATCAACCGGGGCGCCTTCCTGTCCGGGCGCTTCAAGGAGGTCTACGACGAGATCGTGGCCACCAAGGAAGCCTGCGGGGACGCCCACCTCAAGGTGATCCTGGAGACCGGCGAGCTGGCCACGTACGACAACGTGCGGCGGGCCTCCTGGCTGGCCATGCTGGCCGGCGGCGACTTCATCAAGACCTCCACCGGCAAGGTCCCGGTCGCCGCCACCCTGCCGGTGACCCTGGTGATGCTGGAGGCGGTCCGCGACTTCCGCGACGCCACCGGGCGGCAGGTCGGTGTGAAGCCGGCCGGCGGGATCAAGAACACCAAGGACGCGATCAAGTACCTGGTCATGGTCAACGAGACCGTCGGCGCGGACTGGCTCGACCCGGACTGGTTCCGGTTCGGCGCGTCCAGCCTGCTCAACGACCTGCTCATGCAGCGCACCAAGCTGACGACCGGCGTCTACTCCGGTCCCGACTACTTCACCCTGGACTGAGAGTGATGTTCGAATACGCCCCTGCGCCCGAGTCGCGCGCGATCGTCGACATCAGATCCTCCTACGGTCTGTTCATCGACGGCGAGTTCGTCGACGGCGAGCATCTGAACAAGTCGGTCAGCCCCGCCACCGAGGAGGTCCTCGCCGAGGTCACCTGGGCCGGGAGCGGGGACGTGGACCGCGCGGTCCGCGCCGCCCGCAAGGCGTACGAGAAGGTGTGGGGCCCGATGCCGGGCCGGGACCGGGCCAAGTACCTGTTCCGGATCGCCCGGATCATCCAGGAGCGCTCCCGCGAGCTGGCCGTGCTGGAGTCGCTGGACAACGGCAAGCCGATCAAGGAGTCCCGGGACGTCGACCTGCCGCTGGTCGCCGCGCACTTCTTCTACTACGCCGGCTGGGCCGACAAGCTGCCGCACGCCGGCTTCGGCACGGACCCGCAGCCGCTGGGCGTGGCCGCCCAGGTCATCCCGTGGAACTTCCCGCTGCTCATGCTGGCATGGAAGATCGCCCCGGCGCTGGCGGCCGGCAACACGGTGGTGCTCAAGCCCGCCGAGACCACGCCGCTGACCGCGCTGCTGTTCGCCGAGATCTGCCAGCAGGCCGACCTGCCGGCCGGCGTGGTCAACATCGTCACCGGCGCGGGCGACACCGGCCGGGCCCTGGTCGAGCACCCGGGCGTGGACAAGGTGGCCTTCACCGGCTCCACCGACGTCGGCCGGGCCATCGCCCGGTCGGTCGCCGGCACCCGCAAGAAGCTCACCCTGGAGCTGGGCGGCAAGGCGGCGAACATCGTCTTCGACGACGCCCCCATCGACCAGGCGGTCGAGGGGATCGTCAACGGCATCTTCTTCAACCAGGGGCACGTCTGCTGCGCCGGCTCCCGGCTGCTGGTCCAGGAGTCCGTCGCCGAGCAGGTGCTGGAGTCGCTGAAGCGGCGGATGGCCCGGCTGCGGGTCGGCGACCCGCTGGACAAGAACACCGACATCGGGGCGATCAACTCGGCCGCCCAGCTCGCCCGCATCCGCGAGCTGTCCGACGCCGGCGCCGCCGAGGGGGCCGAGCGCTGGTCGCCGCCGTGTGAACTGCCCGAGCGCGGCTTCTGGTTCGCGCCGACGATCTTCACCGGGGTCACCCAGGCGCACCGGATCGCCCGGGAGGAGATCTTCGGCCCGGTGCTGTCCGTGCTGACCTTCCGCACCCCGGCCGAGGCCGTCGAGAAGGCCAACAACACGCCGTACGGGCTGTCGGCGGGGATCTGGACCGACAAGGGCTCCCGGATCCTGTGGATGGCCGACCGGCTGCGCGCCGGGGTGGTCTGGGCCAACACGTTCAACAAGTTCGACCCCACCTCGCCGTTCGGCGGGTACAAGGAGTCGGGCTACGGTCGCGAGGGCGGCCGGCACGGGCTGGAGGGCTACCTCAATGTCTGAGCGGGTCGCGGTACGCAAGACGTACAAGCTCTTCATCGGCGGGAAGTTCCCGCGCAGCGAGTCGGGACGGTCGTATCTCGTGCAATCCGCGAACGTGTCGCTTGCCTCTCGCAAGGACGCCCGGGACGCCGTCGTCGCCGCCCGCGCGGCCGTGAAGGGCTGGGCCGGGGCGACCGCGTACAACCGGGGTCAGATCCTCTACCGGGTCGCCGAGATGCTGGAGGGCCGCCGCGAGCAGTTCGTCGGGCTCGGTGTGCCGGCCGACGAGGTCGACGCGGCGATCGACCGCTGGGTCTGGTACGCCGGCTGGTCCGACAAGCTCCCCCAGGTGTACGGCGGCGCGAACCCCGTCGCCGGCCCGTACTTCAACCTGTCGGCGCCCGAGCCCACCGGCGTGGTGGCGGTGGTGGCCCCCGAGCAGCCGGCGCTGCTGGGCCTGGTCAGCGTGATCGCCCCGGCGATCGTCACCGGCAACACGGTGGTGGTGGCCGCCTCCCCGGCGCAGCCGCTGGCGGCGGTGACCCTGGCCGAGGTGCTGGCCACCTCCGACCTGCCCGGCGGGGTGGTCAACATCCTCACCGGGAAGATCACCGAGACCGCGCCGGCGCTCGCCGGCCACATGGACGTCAACGCGATCGACCTGACCGGGGTGACCGACCCCTCGCTCGCCACCGAGCTGGAGGTGAAGGCGGCGGAGAACCTCAAGCGGGTGCTCCGGCCGGCCCCGGCCGACCACGACTGGTCCGCCGACCCCGGCATCACCCGGATGACCACTCTCCTGGAGACGAAGACGGTCTGGCACCCCAAGGGCGTCTGACCCCCCACCCACCCACCGCTGGCCGGCCCATTGGGGGGCCGGCCAGCGGGGGTGATGGGGGGTCTACTACGGAGGGTAGGATTGATCGGTGACGCGGCTTGGGGATCTTGAACGTGCGGTGATGGATGTGCTGTGGGACACCGTCCCGGGCACATCGGACGGGGTGACCGTGCGTGAGGTCGCCGACGCGCTCGACGGGCGCGAGTTGGCGTACACGACGGTGATGACCGTGCTGGACCGGCTCGCGGGCAAGGGCATGGTGCAGCGCCAGCGGGAGGGGCGGGCCTGGCGGTACCGGGCCACGGCCAGCCGCGAGGCGTACATCGCCCGGCTCATGCTCGACGCGCTGGACCTCGGTGGCAGCCGGGACGCCGCGCTGGTGCGCTTCGCCCGCTCGGTCACGGGGACCGAGGCCGACGTGCTGCGGGCCGCCCTGGGCGCCGAGGCCGCCGGGTCGCTGACCGATCGGGTCGAGGATCCGCGTACGGACCGGGCCGGGCAGCCCGCCCTGGCCGACGAGGCCACGGACCGGTAGGGCGCCGTCATGGCGTACGCCGCGCACTTCGCCGCGACGGTCCTGGCCTGTTACCTGACCGCCCAGGTCCTCGCGGCCTCCACCTGGACGTGGCGCAGCCCCCGGGTGGCGATCGTCTGCTGGCAGGCGGTCGGGCTCGCACTCGGCCTCTCCGCGATGGGCCTGCCCATGGCGCTCGGGCTGACCGCGTACGACCGGCCGACGGGCGGCGCGCTGCTCTCCCTCGGCTCCGACCTGGCCCACGGCACCCTCCCCGCCGGGATGGGCGCGATCCACCTCGGGCTGGTCGGCGTCGGCTTCGGCATCGGGGCGGTGCTGCTCGGCACGACGGTACGCAGCCTGCACGCGGCCGTCCGCGCCCAGCGCCGGCACCGGGACCTGTTGACCCTGGTCGCCCGCCGGGACCCCGAGGTGCCGGGGGCGCTGGTGCTGGACCATCCGGGCGCGGCGGCGTACTGCCTGCCGGGGGTGCGGCCCCGGGTGGTGGTCAGCGTCGGGACGCTCAGCATGCTCGACCGGGCCGAGCTGGAGGCGGTGCTCACCCACGAGCGGGCGCACGCGCAGGAGCGGCACGACCTCGTGTTGCTGCCGTTCACGGCGCTGTGCCGGGCGCTGCCCTGGTTCCGCTGGGTGCGTGACGCTCACGAGCGGGTCGCGCTGCTGGTCGAGATGCGCGCCGACGACAAGGCCCGGGAGCTGCACGCCGAGGCGCCTCTCGCGGGCGCGCTGCGGCGGTTCGCCGAGGCCGGCCACCGGGTCACCCCGGCCGGCGCGCTCGGCATGGGCGAGGGGGACCTGGACGTCCGGGTCCAGCGGCTGCTGATCGCCGACCGGCCACCCCGGCTGATCGGGGCCACCGCGCTGGCGGTGGCGGCCACCCTGGTCACGCTGCCGATCTCCCTGTTCCTGAGCTGACGGCCCACCGGACCGACCCCCGTCGATCCGACCGCCGCCGCACACCCCTTAATAGGTAGTCGGTCTACGTGTAGGCTCCCTACTAAAAGCGAGCCTACCCCCGGAGAGCGGCCATGGACTCCCTGCTCCTCGCCCGTCTGCAGTTCGCCACGACCACCTCGCTGCACTTCCTCTTCGTCGCCGTCACGCTGGGGCTGGTCACCCTGCTCGTCGGGCTTCAGACCGCCTGGGTGCTCACCGGCAACCCGGCGTACGAACGGCTGACCCGGTTCTGGGGCCAGCTCTACGTGATCAACTATGTGCTCGGCATCGCCACCGGAATCGTGATGGAGTTCCAGTTCGGGCTGAACTGGAGCGGCCTGTCGCGCTATGTCGGCAACGTGTTCGGCGCGCCACTGGCGATCGAGACCCTGGTCGCGTTCTTCCTGGAGTCCACGTTCCTCGGCATGTGGATCTTCGGGTGGCACCGGCTGCGCCGGGGCGTGCACCTCGCGCTGCTGTGGGGCGTGGCGCTGACCGCGTACGCCTCGGCCTTCTGGATCATGGTGGCGAACTCCTGGCTCCAGAACCCCGTCGGCTACGAGCTGCGCGACGGGGTGGCCCACCTGACCGACTTCGGCGCCCTGCTCACCAACCCCACCCTCGGGATGGCCTTCGGGCACGTGGTCGCCGCCGCCCTGCTGACCGGCGGGATGCTGATGGCCGCGGTGAGCGCCTGGCACCTGCTCCGGCGTACCCCCGACTTCGCGCTGTTCCGCACGTCGCTGCGGATCGGGCTGGTCACCGCGGCGCTCGCGGTCACCCTGGTGCTGGGCTTCGGCTTCGCCCAGTTCGGGCCGGTCGCGCAGGCGCAGCCGACCAAGTTCAGCGGCGGCGCGGGCCGGGACGCCCTGGTCGCCGAGTGGACGGCCCGGTTCGGGCCCGGCGACTACGCCCCGCCCGTGCTGGCCGACGTCGGGCTCGGCTTCATGATCATGATTGGCATGCTGCTCGGCTGCGTCTGGCTGCTACTCCCACTGCTCTGGCGGGACTGGATCATCCGGCTCCGCGTCCCGCTCTGGATCACCCTGGTGGCGCTGCCGCTGCCCTTCGCGGCGGTGCTGCTCGGCTGGATCGCCCGCGAGGTGGGCCGCCAGCCCTGGGTCGCGTACGGGCTGCTGCCCACCGGGCAGGCGGTCTCCCCCGTCGGGCCGGGCGTGATGCTCGCCTCGCTGATCGGCTTCACCCTGCTGCTCGGCGCGCTCGCCGTCGCCAACGGGATGCTGTTCGCCCGGCACGCCGCCAGGGGCGCCGCCGACCCGCCACTCGGCCGCCCGCCCGACCCGGCCCCCGAGCCGGTCCGCCCCGTGTCCGTCCTCGCCTGAGGGAGCCGCCGTGGAACTCGCCTGGTACGCCCTGCTCGGCCTCTTCTTCGCCGCCTACCTGGTGCTCGGCGGCTACGACTACGGCGTCGGGCTGCTGCTCGCCCGGGGCGACTCCCCGGAACGCCGCCGGGCCGCCCTCACCGCCGTCGGCCCGTTCTTCCTCGGCAACGAGGTCTGGCTGGTGGCCGCGGTCGGCATCCTGTTCGGCGCGTTCCCCACCCTGGAGGGGGAACTGCTCTCCGGGTTCTACCCGGTCGTCGCCGCCGCGCTGGCCGGGGTCGTCGCGGTGACCGTCGGCGTGCAGCTGCGCAGCCGCCCGACCGACGGCCGGGCCCGGGCCGCCTGGGACCGGGTGGTGGTCGCCGGCAGCCTGCTCGCCGCGCTCGGCTGGGGCGGGCTGCTCGCCGGCCTGCTCCAGGGCGTGCCGCTGACCGCCGCCGGGCACGTGGCGGGGCTCGGGCACGTGGCCACCCCGTTCGTGGCCGCCGCCGGGGTCGCGATGGTGGCCCTGGTGGCCGTGCACGGTGCGACCTTCCTCACGCTCCGGCTTCCGGCCGCCGACGCCGCGCCGCTGGCGCGTACCGCCCACCGGCTGATCGCGGTGGCACTCGCCGCCGTCGCCCTGGCCACCGTCGCGGGCGGCCTCTCCGATCGGGTACGCGCCGCGACGCAGCGCCCGCTTTTCGCCGTACTGCTGCCGTTCGTGCTGGTCACGGCGCTGCTGGTGGCGCGGTCGGCGCTCGCGCGGCGGCGGCCCGGGGTGGCCTTCGTCGCCACCTCGGCGGCGCTGGCGCTGCCGGTGGCGCTGGTCGGGGCGGCGCTCTGGCCCTACGCGCTGGTTTCCACCACCGATCCGGCGGCATCACTGACGGTGACCGGCGGGGCGGCCAGCGGGCCGACCCTGGCGCTGCTGGGCTGGCTGACGGTTCCGCTCCTGCCGGCCCTACTAGGCTTTCAGGCAATGTGCTGGTGGGTGTTCCGGGGACGGACCGACGGCAGGGCACCGGTGTACTGGTGAACCGCCGTCCCTTCGACCCGCGTCTGCTGCGCCGGGTCCCCGCGGCCCGGCGCGACCTCGCCGTGCTCGCGCTGCTCGGCGGGGCGACGGCGCTGCTGGTCGTGGGGCAGGCGACCGCGCTGGCCATGCTGCTGGCCACGGCGATCGACGGACGGCTGGACCGGCCGGCGCTGGCCGGTCTCCTCGCCGCGGTGGCCGGGCGGGCGCTGGTCACCTGGGCGCAGGGCACGGTGGCGGCGCGGGTCGCCGCGACGGTCAAGGCCACGCTCCGGGAGGACCTGCTCGCGGCCGTCGGCCGGCACGGCCCCGGCTGGGTCGCCGGCCAGCGGGCCGGCCAGCTCGCCACCCTGGCCGGGCGCGGGCTCGACGCGTTGGACGCGTACTTCACCGGGTACCTTCCGCAGCTCGTGCTCAGCGTCACCGTGCCGGTGGCCGTGCTGGCCCGGATCGTCTTCGCCGACTGGGGCTCGGCGGTGATCATCGCGTTGACGTTGCCGCTGATCCCGGTCTTCGGCGCGCTGCTCGGCTGGCAGGCGCAGGCCGCCACGGACCGCCAGTGGCGACGGCTGTCGCTGCTCGGCGGGCACTTCCTCGACATGGTCGCCGGGCTGCCCACCCTGCGCGCGTTCGGCCGGGTACGGGGGCAGGTCGAGGCGGTACGCCGGATCGCCGACGGACACCGCACGGCCACCATGAAGACGCTGCGGATCGCGTTCCTCTCCGCGCTGGTGCTGGAACTGGTCGCCACGCTGTCGGTGGCACTGGTCGCGGTGCCGGTGGGCATCCGGCTGCTCGGCGGAGGGCTGACCCTCTCCACCGCGCTGCTGGTGCTGCTGCTCACCCCGGAGGCGTACCTGCCGCTGCGGGCGGCGGGCAGCCGGTTCCACGCCAGCATGGAGGGGCTGACCGCGCTGGACGAGGCGCTCACCCTATCCGCGGTCGAGCCGGCCGCCGACCGGGCGGAGCCGTCGCCGGCCCCCGACGGGCGGGGCGAGATCCGCTTCGAGGGCGTCACCGTCGAGTACGAGCGGACGGTCGCGCTGCGGGACGTCACGCTGACCATCCGGCCGGGCGAGCGGATCGCCGTCGTCGGGCCCAGCGGCGCGGGCAAGAGCACCCTGCTCAACCTGCTGCTCGGCTTCGTCGCCCCGACCCGGGGCCGGATCACCGTGGGCGGGGTCGACCTGGCCGGCGTCGACCCGGACGGCTGGCGCAGCCGGCTCGCCTGGGTGCCGCAGCGCGCCCACCTGTTCGCCGCGACGCTGGCCGACAACATCCGGCTCGGCGCGCCCGACACCGACGACGACGCGCTCGCCGCGGCGGTCACCGCCGCCGCGCTGGACGAGGTGGTCGCCGCCCTGCCCGACGGGCTCGACACGATGCTCGGCGAGCGCGGCCACGGCCTGTCCAGCGGCCAACGGCAGCGGGTGGCGCTGGCCCGGGCGTTCCTCCGGCACGCCCCGGTGGTGCTCCTCGACGAGCCCACCGCGCGGCTCGACACCGCCAGCGAGGCCGTGGTGCTGGCCGCCACCCGCCGGCTCGTCGCCGGGCGGACCGCCCTGCTGGTGGCCCACCGGCCGGCGCTGCTGGAGGACGCCGACCGGATCCTGCGGGTCGAGGACGGCCGGGTCACCGAGCTGATCCGTGCGACGGTCGCGGAGGTGGCCCGATGAGCACCGGTCCCGCCGACGGCGCGTCCACGCCGCCGAACCCGGGCGCGGACGCCGCTGCGGCCCCGCCGTTGAGCCCGGGCGCGGACGCCGCTGCAGCCCCGCCGCCCGACGGCCGGAGCGTCCGGGCCGCCGAGCGGACCGTGCTCCGGCTGGCCCGGCCGTACCTGGGGCGGCTGGTCGGGGCGGGGCTGCTCGCCGCCGTCACCGAGTTCGCCGGGCTGGCCCTGATGGCCACCGCCACCTGGTTGCTGAT
Source organism: Micromonospora sp. CA-111912 (assembly GCF_050948415.1). Classification (NCBI taxonomy): domain Bacteria; kingdom Bacillati; phylum Actinomycetota; class Actinomycetes; order Micromonosporales; family Micromonosporaceae; genus Micromonospora; species Micromonospora sp. CA-111912. The sequence continues at coordinate 903,653 of NZ_CP192007.1, read as the reverse complement.
GAGCGCCGCCGGCCAGCCGCCGCTGGACCGGCTCACCGTGGCGATCGTCGCGGTCCGGGCACTGGCCATCAGTCGGGGCGTGTTCCGCTACACCGAGCGGCTGGCCGGCCATGACGCCGTGCTGCGCATGATCACCGACGTGCGGGCCCGGGTGTTCGCCACGCTGGCGGCCCGGTGCGACGCCGCCCGGGGTCGCACCGGGGACGCGCTGAGCCGGCTGGTCTCCGACGTGGAGGCCGTGCAGGACCTGCTGCTGCGGGTGCTCGTGCCCGGGTCGGCCGCCGCCGGCGTCAGCGTCCTGGCCGTGGCCGGGGCCGGTCTCGTCTCGCTGCCGGCGGCCGGGGTGCTGGCGCTGGGCCTGCTCGTCGCCGGGGTCGCGCTGCCGCTGGCGGCCACGGCGCTGACCCGCCGGGCCGCCGACGAGGTCGCCCCGCTGCGCGGCGCGCTCGCCACGGACGCGGTCGACCTGACCCACGGCGCAGCCGACCTGGCCGCGTTCGGCGCCACCCGGCAGGCGCTGGCCGCTGCCGGCAAGCGTGCCCGGCGGCTGGCCCGGCTGGAACGGCGGCTCGCCGCAACCGGCTTCGCCGTGGACGCGGCCGGGGTGCTGGTGGCCGGGGCGACCGCCGCCGGGGTGGTGGTCGCCGCGCTGCGCGCCGGGGTCGACGGGGTGCTGGTCGGGGTGCTGGCGGTCGGCTCCCTGGCCACCGTCGAGGTGGCGCTCGCCCTGGTCGGTGCCGCCCGGCAGCGCACCCAGCTCCGGGCCGGCCTGGTCCGGGTCGCCGCCCTGCTGACCGCCCCCGAGGCCGGCGCCGCCCCGACCGCCCCCGATGCGGGTCCCACCCCGGCCCCCGCCGACGAGGCCCGCACCGACGAGGCCCCCGCCACGGTGACCGCCGCCGCCCCGCACGACGTGCGCCTGGACGAGGTGACCGTGCGGTACCGGGCGGGCGCGGCACCGGCGCTGGACCGGGTCACCCTGGACCTGCCGGCCGGCCGCCGGGTCGCCGTGGTCGGGCCGAGCGGCGCCGGCAAGAGCACGCTCGCGGCCGTCCTCACCGACACGGTGCGCCCCGAGGGCGGCCGGGCCACCCTGGACGGGGTGGACCTGTCGGCGTACCCGGCGCAGGAACTGCCCCGGGCGGTCGGCGGGCTGCTCGCCGAGGCGTACGTCTTCCACACCACGGTCCGGGAGAACCTGCTGCTCGGCCGGCCCGCCGCCGACACCGACGCGCTGACCGCCGCGACCCGGGCCGCCGGCCTGCTCGACTGGGTACACGCCCAGCCCGCCGGCTGGGACACCGTGGTCGGAGAGGAGGGTGGGCAGCTCTCCGGCGGCCAGCGGCAACGCCTCGCGCTGGCCCGGGCGCTGCTCGCCGCGCCCGGGGTGCTGGTGCTCGACGAGCCGACCGAGGGCCTCGACCCGGCCGCGGCCGACGCGGTGCTCGCCTCGGCGCTGGCCGCCACCCCGGCGGGGCACTCGGTGCTGCTGATCAGCCACCGGCTCAGCGGGCTGGCCGGCCTCGACGAGATCGTGGTGCTCGACGCCGGCCGGGTGGTGCAGCGCGGCCGGCACGCCGAGCTGATCGCCGCGCCGGGCTGGTACCGGGACCAGTGGCTGCTCCAGGAGGCGGCGGAACGCGGCTACCTGGCCCTGACCCCCCGTCCCTGAGCGCCGGCTCCGGGAATCTCCCCGACGCGGACGGGGGCACCGCCGTGGCAGGCTCGGTCCCATGGCCCGGTGCGACGTCGTACGCGTGGAGGACCGGCTGCGCGAGCTGGACGACCGGCTGCACGGTCCGCCACGGCTCAAGGCCGACCTGCTGACCGAGGCGCGGCACGCGTTGCAGGACGCCGTCGAGACGTACCAGGACGGGGGGCTGCCGGCGGCGGAGGCCGAACGGCGGGCGGTGGCCGAGTTCGGCGACGCCTCCCGGCTCGCCCCGGCCTACCAGGCGGAGCTGGCGGCCGGCTCGCTGCGCGGCCTGGCCCTGCGGGTGCTCGCGGTGGCCGGGGTTCTGGTCGTGGCGGGCGACCTGACCTGGAAGGGGTCGAGCTGGAGTGGCGGGTCCGTCCCGCCGGCCGGCTACGGCCTCCTGTCCGCCTCGCTGAACGGCCTGTGGACCGCCACCGCGCTGCTGGCGGTGGCCGGGCTGCTACTGGTGGCCGCCTCGGCCCGGTCGGCCCACCCGGCCCTGCCCCGGCTCGCCCGGCTGACCGGCTTCGGGCTCACCACCGCGCTCACCGTCGGCGTGCTGAGCGGCGGGGCCCTGTACGGCTGGTCGATCGGGCTGTGGACAGCGGCCCTCACCTGGCCCCCGATGATCGTGGGCGGGTTGGTGACCGGTGCCGGCTTCCTCTGGATCGGCCGGGCGGCCCGGTCCTGGCTGCTCGCGGCTCGCTGACGAGGGGCACGGCGACCGGTCGCCCGGAAGTGACCGACGGCGCGGCCGAACGGCCGGCAGGCCGACCGGGGGCGGTCGCGCGGCGGTCAGGCCGGGGCGGCGGGGGTGTCGTCGAGGAACCGGCCGACGGTGACGCTGAACTCCCGCCAGCCGGCCCGCTCACCGGCCAGCGCCCGACGCCCGGAGTCGGTGAGCTCGTAGGTGCGGCGCTCCCGGCCATTGACGGTGCTCCAGGCGCTGGCCACGTGCCCGGCCCGCTCCAACCGGCGCAGCGCGGGATAGATCGTGCCGGTCGGCAGGTCGAGGCTGCCGTCGCTGCGCGCCCGAAGCGCCTCGATGATCGCGTAGCCGTGCAGCGCGCCCCGTTCCAGCACCGCGAGCAGCAGCGCGTCGAGGTGTCCGTGCAGCGCCTGGGCCTTCATAGGTAGCAACGCTACTTGTCCGCCCGCCCGACCGCCACCGGGGTGCGGGCACCGGTCCCCGGTGGCCGCCCACTAGGGTATGTGCCCAGAGTCACTCGGCGGCCGGAGACGCCGCCGGGTGGGCAACCCGAAGCACACGGAGGTCAGCGTGGCCCGCCAGTCGCCCCAACGGCCCGACGCCGACGAGCCCGAGCTCGACGAGACCGACGGCACCGTCGAAGAGGACGGCACCATCGATGACGTCGACGAGGAGGTCGAGCGCCCGTCGGCGCGGGACGCCGACCGCTCGCTCTGGGACGAGGTGCGCATCGACCCGGTGGAGATCGCACTGCCCTCCGGCACCGGCTACACGCTGCGGGCGTACCGGCCGGCGCGGGAGCTGACCCCCACCGACGTCGCCGACCGCGACGCCGACGACCCGTTCCTGGCCCGCCGTCAGGCGATCGAGGTCGACGAGGACGACGACGAGATCGTGATCCTCGACGAGGAGGTGGCCGCCGAGTTCGCCGAGGCCGAAGAGGAGGAGGAGAACGGCGGGAAGTCCCGACGCCGGGGCACCGACGACTCCTCGACCAAGGCCGACGGGGACGAGGACGCCGAGACCGACGAGGACGCCGAGGACGAGGACGAGGCCGACGAGGGGGGCGACGAAGAGGTTCCGGTCTTCCTCAGCCACCGGGGCAAGCTGCTGCTGTTCAAGACGCCGGAGTCGCTGGTCAGCTTCGTCCGGTCCGGCGCACCCTCCGACATGTCCCAGCTGGACAGCTGGAATGAACTGTCCGATCGGCTGACCCCGGCCGACATCGCGCCCCTCGACGAGGACACCTACGAGCTCGACCTGGTCGTGGAGAACCTGCGCGGCGGACACGACACCTGGGACGCTCCCCTGCTCATCGAGGCCGGCGAGGCGGCCCGGGACGTCGCGTACGCGCTGCGTCTGCCCGCTGTGCTGGACATGCTCTCCGCCGGCTCCAGCCTGGACAACCTGGACGAAGCGCTGCGGTCCACGGTCAACGGCGGGATCGGCGGCTTCCTCGGCCGGCGGCGGCTCAAGAAGATCGGGGCGCAGACGGCGAGTCTCGGTTGGCGCACCATTGTCGGCAAGATCTCTGCAGTCGTGGACTGGCGCGACTGACGCGTTCCAGGGAGCATCAGTCACTGGCAGAGAAAGACCTCAGTCCCGGGAGGAGGACGACGCCGTGGCGCTCGTGCGCGTGTACTGCGGTCTGGCCTCAGCGGATCCAGCCGACCGACCGACTTCGGCCGGTTCGACGCTGACATCTGCTGTCGTCGACGACGCAGGCCGGCTGCTCCATGTCTGCGAGATCGGCGACGACCCGGCCGGATACGCTCAGCTGGTCGCCCTGCTCGTGGAGCGGTCGGGCGGGCCGAGCGGCGCCGCGATCGCGGCCGACAGCGATGACCACACGGTCACCGCGCTGCTCAGCGCCGCCGGGCGGCCATTGGCCATCGCAGACGACGACTCGGTGGACGACTTCGCCGAGCGGTTCGCCGACGACGACTCGCTGGAGGAGATGCAGTCCCCGCCGGCCGAGCGGCAGGCGGTCGGGCTGGCCCGGGCCCTCCAGGCCGGGGCGCTCTCCGCGGTCACCCTGCCGGCACCCCGGGATCTCACCGGCTACAAGCAGGTCCTCGCTGCCCACGCCGCGCTCGCCAGCGGCCGGCACTCCGCAGCCGTGGCGCTGCGTGAGGTGCTGCGGGAGCTCTACCCGGCCGCGCTGCGGGCGTACCCGGACCCGGCCGAGCCGGTCGCGCTGGCCGTGCTCGACGCCCTGCCCGAGCCCGGCATGCTGGGCGGCACGATCGCCCGGGGCCGGGAGGTGTCGGTGGCGGCGGACGCCATCGCCGCCCACCTCGCGGCCGACGGGGTGGCCGACGCCGATGAGATCAACGACGCGGTGACCGCCCTGCAGGTCGCCATCTCCGAGACCCCACGCCGCGCGGCGGTCAGCCGGGCGCTCACCTCGGCCGTGGCGGAGACGGTCCGCCAGGCGGTCGCCTCGGTGCGGGCCTGCGACGCGGGCTGTGAGGCGCTGGTCAGCGCGCTCGGCGCCCGGGTCACCAATCCGGCCCAGTCATCCGGCCGGCGGGCCGCCGCTCGCCGGGGCGAACCGGTCGCCGAACTGACCGGCCTCACCGGCACCGGCACCGGGCTGCGCGCGCTGCGGCCCACCGAACCCGAGCCTCTCGGCCGCCGCAGCCGCCCCGAGCCGATCCCCGGCAGCGGAATGCCGCCCTCGCCCCGCCCCCTCGGCCCGCCGCCGATCGCGCCGGAGCCGATCGCCCCGCCGCCGAGCGCCCCGCGCCCGATGGCCCCGGCCGCCACCGCCACCCCGCCCGTCTCCGCACCGCCTTCGGCCGGTGAGCCGCGCCGGGTGGTGGACGGCCCGACCAACCGGCCGGTGTCCGCGCCGCCACCACCGCCGCCGGGGATGACCCCGTTCGCGCCGGCCCAGCGCGATCGCGGCTCGGTGCCGCCGGCCGAGGCCGGCGAGCCGTTCCGGCCCACGCTGACCACCGCCGCGATCCAGCACGCCCGGGCGGAGCGGCAACGCACCGTCATCCCGCCCCGGCCGAAGACCACTGGCGAGGGCGCCCGACCCGCCGGCGGGTTCAGCGCCACCGACCTGAGCGTGCCGGTCCCGACCCCGCGGCCCGGCCAGGAGGCCGCTCCCCCGGGCTCGCGGGCGAACTGGCCGCTGGTCAACAACCCCGAGGACCCGTCCGACAGCGCCGCCGACAACCCGGTCGCCCGGTCCTTCGAGGACCGGGGGCCGCGACAGATCGACGGGCCGACGGAACTGGTGCCTGCCGACGGTCGGGTCACCCCGCCCTGGCTCGCCGACGACCTGCCTCAGGAGCCGCCGATGCTGCGGCTGGTCGAGCCGCCGCCGCTGGCGGACCGGGCGCTGCGCGAGGGGTCGGCCCCGTCCGGCGACCCACAGTTGGAGACGCCGCCGCTGCGGCTGGTCGACCGAGGGGAGTCCATCCGCGCCGACCGGCCCGCCCCGCAACCTCACCCGGACCGGCCCGCGATGGAGCACCGTCCCGAGCGGCCCGCGATGGAACGCCGCCTCGACCGACCGGCCATGGAGCACCGTCCCGAGCGGCCCGCGATGGAATACCGTCCCGAGCGGCCCGCAATGGAACACCGCATCGACCGGCCGGCCATGGAGCACCGGCCGGCCCCGGTCCAGCCGCCGCGTGCCGCGCCGATGGAGCGGCGGACTCCGCCGATCTCCGACGAGGGCGACGGCGACCTGCTGATCTTCGCCGCCGCCAAGTCGGCCTGGTTCGTGGGCCAGGACGAAGAGGCCGAGGTCGACTGGTCGAGCACCGCGGACACCGGGTGGCAGGCCGCCGAGCAGGCCGCCCGCCCGGCCGTGGGCGCCGAGACGAAGGCCGGGCTGCCGAAGCGGGTGCCGCAGGCCAACCTGGTCCCGGGCTCACCGCTGCGCGAGGAGCGTCCGCTACGGATCGTCCGCGACGCGGCCAGCCTGGCCGAGAACACCACCGGCTACTTCCGGGGCTGGCGTCGCGGGCAGGAGATCGGCGGCTTCGCGGTCGGCGGGCGTCCGGGACGGGAAGCGGCCGGCGGCTGGGACTTCACCCGGGACACCGGGGACCGCGACGACGACCGGGAGTACGAGTACCGGTCCGCCGGATACCGGTCCTGAGACCCGCACGCCCGATCCGGGCGGCCCGACGCGCCGGTGCGACGCCAACCCCCTGACCCGCCACGCCCCGTGGCGGGTCAGTCGGCACGCCGGACGGCAACAGCCCGGGAAGGACCCCGCCACCGCCGCCCTCGGCCCCCCGAAAACCGCCTCCCACCTGCGTGTTCATGCCCACACCCGGAGAAGTTGACGCCGGGTCGCGGCGGCCGGGAACATACCGGACGGTAACGGCCGGCGGCAGGTATCGCCGGGTGGGGAAGGCGACTGGAACATGGCAACACCGGCGATCGACCCGGCCACACCCAACCGGCGGGGGGTGCTCGCGGCTACGGCGGGCGTCCTGTTGCTGACCGCCTGCGGACGGACCGGGGCGCAGGACGGTCCCACCGGTGGCGCCGACCGGACCGACGGCCAGGAACTCGTGCTCGGCGTCAGCCTGGAGCTGACCGGTGCCGGCGCGGCGCTCGGGGTGCTTCAGGAGCGGGCCCTACGGATCAGTCTGGAGTCGCTCAACGCCGACGGTGTGCCCGTCGGCAACCTGCGCCGGACCGTCCGGCTGGAGGTACGCGACAACGCCAGCGACCCGAACCTGGCCGCCCGGCACGCCACCGAGCTGATCCAGCGGGACGGGGCGCACGCCCTGCTCGGCGGGACAGTCACCGAGACCTCCGCCGCCATCGTCGGCGTCGCCCAGCGACTCCGGACCCCGTACGTCTCGCTGGCGTACGGGGACGGGATCGTGCTGCCGCTGGCCCAGCGGACGTACGTCTACAAGCTGACCCCGGACGCCTCCGACGTTGCCCGCCGGCTGGCCCGCCTCATCGCCTCGCAGGGGCGGAAACGGGTTGTGGTGCTGGCTGCGGACGGGCTGCACGGCGACTCGGGCGTACGGGCGATGTCAGCGGCCCTGCGGGCCGTCGAGCTGCGGCCCGTCGAGGTCGTCCGGCTGCCCCGGGCCGGCGAGAGCTTCCTGCGGGCCGCCCAACGGGTGGTGGCGGCGGAGCCGGACGCCGTGGTGCTCTGGGGCACCGCCCCCGACACGGGCGGGGCGGCCCTGGCGCTGCGCCGGGCCGGCCACCGTGGGCCGCTCTACCTGGACGCGGGCGGCGTCGCTGAGGACACCCTGGCCGACGGCAACTCGGCCGCCCTGGAGGGCGCGTACGCGGTGCACCCGATCTGCCTGGGCGGGTCCACCCTCACCAACACCACCACGGCGGCGCTGGCCCGGCGGGACTTCGTGTACCGCTACATCCAGCGACACGGCGGTTTCAGCGGCTTCGCCCCGTACGCCTCGGACGCGCTGCAACTGATCGTCAACGCGTCCCGGTCGGCGGCCAGCGTGGACCGGGGGCGGCTGCGGGCGTACCTGCAGAACCAGGTCACCGAGGGCATCGCCGGGGCGTACGCGTTCGCGCCGATCCGGCACGGCGGCATGGACCGCAACTCCCTCGGCATCTACCGGGTCGACCACGGCGGCTGGGTCCGGGTGTCCTGACCCGATCCGCAGGCACCCGAGCGGCCGGCCCCACCCCGCCGGCCCGCCGAAAGGCGGAGCGGATCGGACGGCGGGCGGGCGGTCTGGACAGGCTGCGAGCGGGCGGGCGGTCTCGGACAGCAGGTAGCGCCCGGTGACCCGACGCGTGCCGGTCACCGGGCGCTGCCCGGGCGAATCTCAGGCCGGCGTGACGGCGCGCGAGCGGCGCATCGTCAACACGTACTCGACCAGCGAGATCAGCACGTGCTTCGTCGACTCCCGGTTCCGGGCGTCGCAGGCCACCACCGGCACGTCGTGCGAGATCGCCAGCGCGTCCCGGACGTCCTGCGGGTTGTGGTACTGCATCCCGTCGAAGCAGTTGATGGCCACCAGGTACGGCAGCCGCCGGTGCTCGAAGAAGTCGATGGCCGCGAAGCAGTCGGCCAGTCGTCGGGTATCGACCAGCACCACCGCGCCGATGGCGCCCCGGACCAGTTCGTCCCACATGAACCAGAACCGGGTCTGGCCGGGTGTGCCGAACAGGTACAGGATCAGGTCCCGGTCGATCGAGATACGACCGAAGTCCATCGCCACCGTGGTCGTCGTCTTGCCCGGCACCTGCCGGGTGTCGTCGACGCCCACGCCGGCCGAGGTCATGATGGCCTCGGTGGTCAACGGAGTGATCTCCGAGACCGAGCCGACCAGCGTCGTCTTGCCGACGCCGAACCCACCGGCGATAACGATCTTCGCCGACGTCACCCGGCCGCTCGGCGCGGGCGGGCGGTGCGACATGTCAGAGCCTGCGAAGTCCACTCAGCACCCTCTCCAGCAGTTCAGTGCCCACCGAGTCGTCGGAGTCGCCCAAAATGGTCGGCTCGTGGACCGCGACCAGGCCGTCCGTCGCCATGTCGGCGATGAGCACCCTAGCCACGCCGAGCGGAAGCTGCAGCCGCGCCGCGATCTCGGCGAGCGACTGTACACGTCCGTCACACAGCGCGGCGATGTACTGGTGTTCACGGCCCTGGCTGCCATTACTGCTGGCAGCGGTACGGCCGCGCACCGTCGTCTCGACGAGCGCTTCCAGGGCGATGTCCAGCCGGGGGCGGGTACGACCGCGGGTCACGGCGTACGGACGGACCAACGCTCCGGTCGGCTCGTCACGATCGACCATCTCGCCGCTCACCTCCCTTCGTCCCTGACACCGGCTGGTCCCTGGAACGGAACCCCTCGTCGTTGTCCTTGCCGCCCAGCGCTGACCGACCGGTCAGCGCGTAGGTCAGCCCATCATCCCCACAGCCGCACGCGGCTGCGGGGTCAACGCGTCGCCCACCCGGTCGACCAGGAGGGCCATCTCGTAGCCGACCTGCCCGACGTCGCAGCTGCGAGCTGCGAGCACGGCGAAGGACGAACCGTCCGAGATGGACATCAGGAACAGGAAGCCGTTGTCCATCTCGACCACTGTCTGCAACACCGCGCCGCCCTCGAAGCAACGGGCCGCTCCCTGGGTCAGGCTGACCAGACCGGACGCGATCGCGGCCAACTGGTCGGCCCGGTCACGCGGAAGGTCTCGTGACGACGCGAGGAGCAGGCCGTCCGCGGAGACGGCGACCGCATGCGCGACACCGGGCACCCGGTCGGCGAAGTTGGCCAGCAGCCAACCGAGATCCTGCGTAGTTGTCATCGTTGTTGCTCCTTCTGCCCGCTCCCGGCCACCGGGCCTGAGCCAGACTGCGAGGATTGCTGCCCTCCCGGAGTCACGTCCGGGCTGGTCGAGTTACCGTCGGGCTCGGTACGCCCGCGCTGCACGCCTCGATGGTAGGCGGAGAGTAGGCCGCGGACCCCCTCCGGCGTACGGCGCTGGGCGGAGACGGCTGGCTTCTCCACCGCGCCCGGCACCAACTGGGCCATCGGCACCCGCTTGGGAAGGCCCTGGCGGGTGGTCTCCGCGACCGGAACCTCGGTGGCCGCCGAGGCGGCCCGCCAGCCGTCGTCGGCCGAGGTCTGCCAGGCGCTGCCTGGCCGGCGGCCCGTCAACGGGTCGGCGGAGGGACCACGTTGGGTGCCACCGCTGCCCGTCAGCCCGTTGTCGCGGGACACTCCTGCGGCCATCGGGATGTCTGCCATCGGTGCGTTACCTGTCGTCCGGGGTCCTGATGTCTGAACGGCCCGGTCGGCGACGTCGACCGCGGAGAACTGCTGGGTCACGGCGCTGTTGGCCCGGTCCGTGGCTCCGTTGGCCTGCGCCGGCTGGGCGGCGCCCTCCTCGGAGCCCGCCCGGCGGGTGCGGAACCACGCCGACTCGAGCTCCCGGAAGATCGGCAGCTCCATCGTCTCGTCGGCGTACCGCTGCTGGTTCTGGGCCTGCGGGGGCCCCGGCCGGGCCGGGGCCGGCTGGGCAGCCTGGGCGTACGGCCCCGGCTGCACGTCGGTGCGCGGCACCCGCGGCAGTTCCGTGGTCATGTCCAGGGCGGCGGCGAGGCGCTCGGGCACCGGCGGGGTGGCCGGCTCCCGCTCCGGCGGGGCCACCGGCGGCCAGGCCGGCGGAGCGGCCGGCCCCGGGGCCGACGACGTCGGCCGGCTCGGCAGCGGCGGCGCGGAGAACGGCTGACCGGAGACGGGCGCTGCGGAGTACGGCTGGCCGGAAACCGGCTGGCCTGGGAACGGGGCGGCCGAGATCGGCTGGCCGGAGATCGGCGGGCCCGAGACCGGCGGGGCGGAGACCGGCGGCGGGGTCCACCCCCGGGCCTCCGGGCTGCTCGGCAGCTGCCGAGGTATCACCGGCTGCTGACCCGTGCTGTCCGGGTCGGCGTCACCGGGGGCACGCCGTTGCGGCAGCGGGTCGATCGGCTGCCCGTTCGAGGTGCGCGGGCTGCGGGTGTCACCGCCGCCGGCCCCACTGGCCCCCGTCAGGTCGGACCAGGCCGGCATCGACCGGGCCGCACCGCCGGCCGGGGCGGGCGTGCCCTGGCCGTTGCGCGAGGCCGGGTCGAACGTCCGGCCGCCCAGGGTGACCTGGTTGCCGGAGTGCCCCGGCCGCTGCGTCGGCGCGGAAGCCGACGGGCCGCCACCGAAGGCGGCGAAGGCACCCAGGGTCGGGGGCGCCCCGGCCGGCTGCGGGCCGGGGGGCAGCGCGTACGGCTGCGGGCCGGAGGCCGACAGCGCGGACGGCTGCTGGACCCGGCCGGACAGCGCGCGGGGCACCAGGACCGAGGTGGGCAGGGTGACGTCGGCGACGGTGCCTCGGTCGGCTCCGGGCCGTAGCTCGACCCTGACCCCGTGTCGGGACGCCAGTCGGGCGACCACGACCAGACCCATCATCCGGGAGACGGCCACGTCCACCTGCGGCGGCGTGGCCAGCCGATCGTTCAGCTCGCTGAGCTGGTCGTTGCTGATGCCGATGCCCCGGTCCTCGACGTAGAGGGAGGCGCGGTCGCCGACGCGGCGGGCCTCCACCATCACCTGCGAGTCCGGCGGGGAGAAGGCGGTCGCATTGTCGAACAGCTCGGCGACCAGGTGGACCAGGTCGTTGACGGCGTGCGCGGCGACCTCGATGTCCCGGTCGATCACCCCGAACTCGATCCGGGTGTAGTGCTCCACCTCGGACTGGGCGGCCCGGAGCACGTCGATCAGCGCCGCAGGCTCGCGCTGCACGCGGGTGGAGTCGGCACCGGCGAGCACCAGCAGGTTCTCGTCGTTGCGGCGCATCCGGGTGGCCAGGTGGTCGAGCTGGAACAGCTCGGCCAGCCGGTCCGGGTCCTCCTCGCCGCGCTCCAGGCGGTCGAGGTGGCCGATCAGCCGGTCGACCAGGATCTGCGAGCGGCGGGCCAGGTTGACGAACATGGTCGCGACGGACGCGCGCAGCGCTGCCTGCTCGGCCGCGGTCCGGACGGCTTCCAGGTGTACCGCGTTGAACGCCTCGGTCACCTGACCGAACTCGTCCTTGCTGCGGACCGGCAGCGGCTCGGCGATCTGGTTGGCCAGTTGGACCGGGGAGAGCTGGCTGGAGAGCTGCGGGTCGCGCAGGCGGGCGACCGCCTGGGGCAGCCCGTGCCGGGCGATCTTGTGTGCGCCCTCCCGCAGGTCGCGCAGTGAGCGGGCCATCGACCGGGCGACGAGGTAGGCGAAGAGGATGGCCAGCAGCAGCATGCTGAGCAGCAGGCCGGTCTGGAGGAACACCGTGCGCTGTACGTCCGAGCGCAACCCGTCGGCCTGCCGGACCACGTCGCCGTCCAGCTTCGCCTCGACGGTGCGGATCAGCTTGGCGTTGGCCACCATGGCCGCGTCCCACTGGTCCGCCGCGAACGGCGCCTCGGTCATGCTGCCGTTGATGTTGCCGTCGATCCAGCCGGTGTAGTTCTGCGCCTCGCGCCGGTCACCGCCGGATACGGTCTGGTCGTGCAGGTCCGCCTCGGCGGAGTTGGCGACCGCCTTGAAGCTCTGCAGCGCCTGCTGCTGGCCGGTGCCGCTGGCGATGTAGTCGGTGCGCAGCACCGGGGTCAGCTCGCGCTGGATCAGCGCGCGGTGCACCACGACCCGGCGGACCGAGAGGTATTCCTTCTCGCGGGCGACGGCGGCCGAGGCCCGCATCCGGTCGCTCAGGTCGTTGTCGCCGGCGAGCTGGGTGGCGGAGTCGCGGACGGCGAGCAGGTCGTTGATCAGACCCTCGTACGCCTGCATCGCGTCGATGATCTTCAGCTTGCCGTTGAACACCTGGCTGCGGGTGCCGGGCAGGTCCTTCAGGTTCTGGTCGATCCCGTCGAGGAGGCCGTCCAGGCTGGCCGGCAGGTCCTCGATCTTGTCCCGCTGTTGCAGGTAGGGCCTGGTGTCCTGGTCCACCTGGCCGTTGACCCGGTTGTACGACTCCTGGTACCGGGCCCTGGACTGCTCGCCGTCGGCCCCGAGCAGCAGCACCGCCGAGGTGCGCTCGTTCTGGAGGCTGTCGACCAGCTTGCCGGAGTGGCCGACGAGGTTGGCCAGGTCGCCGGAGCGGTTGGCGTTGCCGAGGGTGTCCAGGTTGTCGACGAGGCCGCTGGTACCGACGACCACCGTCGCGATGGTCGGCACGATCATGATGAGACCGAGCTTGGACCAGATCGGCATGTCGCGGAGTCGGCCGGCCGGCCGACGCAGTCGCGACAGGAAGGAGCCCGCCGTCTTCGGCCGTTTGCTCACGTCACCGCCCTCGCGATCACAGCGTCCGCGCGTTGCCCCGGGCAACGCCCAGCGACCGACCCGGTGGGTCGGACCTCCGAGATTCCATCACGCCGTGTTCCAAAGAGAAAGCCCAGGTTGGCGGTTGCCGGGGGTGTGATGAGATGTTGATGCAATTTGCTCGCAATCCGTCTGGCCGGAGTCACACAAAGTAATGGATCATCCGCACCGCGTCGTCCTGCTCGCTGGCCCATCCGGCTCCGGAAAGTCGTACATCGCGCAACGAACCGGGCTCCCGGTGCTATGCCTCGACGACTTCTACAAGGACGGTGATGACCCTACGTTGCCACGTCAGAACAACCTCGTGGACTGGGATTCACCGCGGTCGTGGGACGCCGAGGCGGCCGTGGAGACGATTGCCAGACTGTCCCGGCACGGAAAGGCCGAAGTGCCGGTTTATGCGATCGGTGCGGACCGCCGGGTGGCCACCCGGCCATTCGAGGTCGCCGGGTCGCCATTCTTCATCGCCGAAGGAATCTTCGCCGCCGAGATCGTCGAGGAATGTCGACGCCGAGGGCTGCTCGCCGGGGCGTACGCGCTGCGCCGCCCGCGGGGGACCACCTTCCTCCGTCGGCTGACCCGTGACCTCGCCGAACAGCGCAAGGCCCCCGGCGTACTTCTGCGCCGAGGGCTGGCCCTGCTGCGCGCCGAGCCTGCGGTGCTGCGCCGGCAGGCGGGGCTCGGCGCGCACCCGGCCCCGGCCGGCGAGGTGCTGCGCCGGGTGGCCGACCTGCTAGCCGGCCACCCGCACCACCACTGATCAGCCCAGCAGCTTCGCGTACGCGGGCTTGATCACCTCGTCGATGATCGCCAGCCGCTCGTCGAACGGGATGAAGGCGCTCTTCATCGCGTTGATGGTGAACCACTGGAGTTCCTTCCAGCCGTAGCCGAAGGCGTCCACCAGCAGCGCCATCTCCCGGGACATCGAGGTGCCGCTCATCAGCCGGTTGTCGGTGTTCACCGTCGCCCTGAAGCGCAGGTCGCGCAGGAGCCCGATCGGGTGCTCGGCGATGGACGCCGCCGCCCCGGTCTGCACGTTCGACGACGGGCACAGCTCCAGCGGGATCCGCTTGTCCCGCACGTACGCGGCCAGCCGGCCGAGCGTCGGCGAATCGCCGGGGGTGATGTCGTCGACGATGCGCACCCCGTGGCCGAGCCGGTCCGCGCCGCACCACTGGATGGCCTGCCAGATCGACGGCAGACCGAAGGCCTCGCCGGCGTGGATGGTGAAGTGGAAGTTCTCCCGCTGGAGGTACTCGAAGGCGTCCAGGTGCCGGGTGGGCGGGAAGCCCGCCTCCGCGCCGGCGATGTCGAAGCCGACCACCCCGGCGTCCCGGTGCCGGACGGCCAGCTCGGCGATCTCCTGCGACCGGGCGGCGTGCCGCATCGCGGTGAGCAGGGTGCCGACCCGGATCGGGGTGCCCGCCTCCGCGGCCAGTGCCGCGCCCTCGGTGAACCCGGCGACGACGGCCTCCACCACCTCGTCCAGGGTCAGGTCCCGCTCCAGGTGCTGCTCGGGGGCGAACCGCACCTCGGCGTAGACCACCCCGTCGGCGGCCAGGTCCTGGGCGCACTCCCTGGCCACCCGCCGCAGTGACGACGGGGTCTGCATGACGGCGACGGTGTGCGCGAACGTCTCCAGATAGCGCTCCAGGGAGCCGGAGTTGGCCGCCTCGACGAACCACCGGCCCAGCGACTCGGGGTCGGTGGTGGGCAGCTCGTGACCCACCTCGGCGGCCAGCTCGACGATCGTCGCCGGCCGCAGACCGCCGTCGAGGTGATCGTGCAGCAGCGCCTTCGGGACCTTGACGATGTCCTCGTAACGGATTGTCGCGACCATGCTGAGACCCTAGTCGGCTCCGCCGGGCCCGCCTATGGGCCCGGCCCGGATCGGCGGTCGGCGTGCCGCCGATCCGGGCCGGACCGGCCCCGTGGTCTGGTCCGGCCGGGCGCCCCGGGTCGCGAATTGATGACATGTCAACCAGATGGCTAGGATGGCCGGCATGGAACGACCACGCTGGCTCGACGAGCGGGAGCAGAGCGCCTGGCGCGGATACCGGCGGATGCGCCGCCTGCTCGACCTGGAGCTGGCCCGCGAGCTGATGCGGGACGCGGGGCTCTCCGAGCCCGACTACGACGTCCTCTCCGACCTGGCGGAGACGCCCGACCAGCGGCTGCGGCTCAGCGAGCTGGCCGACCGGATGCTCTGGTCGCGCAGCCGGCTCTCCCACCACCTGACCCGCATGCAGCAGCGTGGCCTGGTCACCCGCGAGGAGTGCGCGGCGGACGGGCGGGGCGCGGTCGTCGCGCTCACCGCCGAGGGCCGACGCGCCATCGAGGCGGCGGCCCCCGGGCACGTGGCGGCGGTCCGCCGGCACCTCATCGACCTGCTGACCCCCGACGAGATCGCCGCGCTGGACGCGCTCACGCACCGGGTGGTCGACCACCTGACCGACGAGGGCCGGTCGGTACGGTGACCCCGGTGACCGATCCCCGCATCGTCGACCGGCTGCGCTGCCCGGTCTGCGCGGAACCACTCGCGGAGGCCGTCGCCGGGACCGGCCGGGCGCTGCGCTGCCCGCGCCGGCACAGCTTCGACGTGGCCCGACAGGGGTACGTCAACCTGCTCGCCGGCCGCGCCCCGCACGTCGGGGACACCGCCGAGATGGTGGCCGCCCGCGCCGACTTCCTGGCCGCCGGCCACTACGACCCGGTCTCCGCCGCGCTCGCCGAGGCGGCCCGCGACGTGCCGACGGGGGCGGCGGACGGGGCGTACCCGCTGGTGGTGGACGCCGGTGCCGGGACCGGCCGGCACCTCGCGGCGGTGCTGGCGGCGCTGCCCGACGCCGTGGGTCTCGCCCTCGACGTGTCCAAGCCGGCGCTGCGCCGGGCGGCGCGGGCCCATCCGCGCGCGGCGGCGGCCCTCGCCGACACCTGGCAGCGGCTACCGCTGGCCGACGGCAGCGTCGCCGTGCTGCTCGACGTCTTCGCCCCGCGCAACGGGGCCGAGTTCCGCCGGGTGCTGCACCCGGCCGGCGCGCTGCTGGTGGTCACCCCGGCCGAGGACCACCTCACCGAACTGGTCGACGCGCTCGACCTGCTGAGGGTCGACCCGGCCAAGGCCGACCGGGTCGCCGGGAGCCTGGCCGGCCAGTTCGACGAGGTCGCCACGACGGTGCTGCGGACCCGGCTGGAACTGACCCACCCGGAGGTGGCCACCCTGGTCGGGATGGGGCCCAGCGCCTGGCACGCCGACCCGGCCGCCCGCGCCGCGCGCACCGCCGGGCTGCCCGAGCCGGTCGGGGTGACCCTCGCGGTCCGGCTGAGCGTGCACCGTCCCCGCTGAGCGGCTCAGGTCGACAGGTCGACCTCTTCCCAGCCCGGCGGCTCGTCGTGGTACTGCCCCCGCAGGACCACGGCCCACTCCAGCGCCCACCGGCGCTGCCCGATGGCGTTCGCGTCGACCAGCCCCGGCAGCGACCGGCCGGACCGCTCCAGCTCCAGGTACGCCCAGTCGAGGCAGTAGTGCAGGTCGAGCAGGGCCGCCGCGTCGGCCGGGTGCTGGGGCGCGGCGAGGATGCGGGAACGCCACTCGGTGAACGTCTCCCCCGCGGCGATCTGCGGCAGCCGCTCCACCAGCCGGTCGTCCACCGGCATGGTCGGGTCGAGCTGCTTGGTCAGGCCGAGCACCCAGGCCAGGGAGAAGAGCGCGTCGTGGTGCAGCACGAACGACCGGTGGTCGCCCCGGCCGCCCATCACGAACTGCCCCTCCGGCGGGGTGACCATGTCGACCAGGTGCGAGGCGAGCAGCCAGCTCATCGCGGCCTGCGGCGGCATACCGAAACACCGGGCCAGGATCAGGTGCAGCACCGCGATCCTGGCCTCGATCTCCACGGTCGGCCGCAGCTCGATCTCGTCGCCCGGCTCCCACACCAGGGGGAACTGGCTCGGGGGCAGGGGCAGTCCCAACCGGGACAGCTCGTCCAGGCTGGCCTCTCGGACCTCTCGCGGGTCGGGGGCGGGTACGCGCACGGCTCAGATCCCTGTCAGTCGCATCGGCTCAGCGCTGGTCGTCCCCCCTGGCCTGGGAGAGTAGCCGGTTCCGGTGGGCGGCACCACGGGCACCCTGTCGCTCGGCCGGCTCAGCCGATCCGCTCGATGACCAGCGGCTTCCCGGCCGGGGCGGTGGCCGAGATCCGTACCGCGCGGGCCGCCTCGGCCAGCGCCGCCGGGATCCGGGCGGAGTGCTCGGCGCGCAGCTCGTACAGCGGCTCGCCGGCCCGCACCGGGTCGCCGGGTCGCTTGTGCAGCACCACCCCGGACGGCACGCTGATCGGGTCCTCCTTGCGGGCCCGGCCCGCGCCGAGCCGCCAGGCCGCCACCCCGATCGCGTACGCGTCGACCGAGGAGACGAAGCCGTCCGCGTCGGCGGTCACCACCTCGATCTCGTTCGCCGTGGGCATGGGCGCGTCCGGGTCGCCACCCTGGGCGCGGATCATCGCCCGCCAGGAGTCCATCGCCCGGCCGTCGCGCAGTGCCGCCGCCGGGTCGGCGTCGGGCAGCCCGGCCGCGTCGAGCATCTCCCGGGCCAGGGCCAGGGTCAGTTCCACCACGTCGGCGGGGCCGCCCCCGGCCAGGACCTCGACCGACTCGGTCACCTCGACCGCGTTGCCGACGGTCAGCCCGAGCGGGGTGGACATGTCGGTGAGCAGGGCGACGGTCCGCACCCCGTGCGCGCCACCCAGCTCGACCATGGTGCGGGCCAGCTCCCGGGCGTCGTCGACGGACTTCATGAACGCACCGGAGCCGACCTTCACGTCCAGCACCAGCGCGCCGGTCCCCTCGGCGATCTTCTTGCTCATGATCGAGCTGGCGATCAGCGGAATCGCCTCCACGGTGCCGGTGACGTCGCGCAGCGCGTACAGCTTGCGGTCGGCCGGGGCCAGGCCGTCGCCGGCCGCGCAGACCACCGCGCCCACCTCGCGGAGCTGCCGGATGAACTCGTCGTTGCTCAGCGCGGCCCGCCAGCCGGGAATCGACTCAAGCTTGTCCAGCGTGCCGCCGGTGTGCCCGAGCCCCCGCCCGGAAAGCTGCGGCACCGCGCCGCCGCATGCCGCGACCAGCGGGGTGAGCGGGAGGGTGATCTTGTCACCGACGCCGCCGGTGGAGTGCTTGTCGACGGTCGGCCGGTCGACGGCTGACAGGTCCAGCCGCTGCCCGCTGGCGATCATCGCGGCGGTCCACCGGGCGATCTCCGGCGCGCTCATCCCGCGCAGCAGGATCGCCATGGCCAGCGCCGACATCTGCTCGTCGGCCACCAGACCCGTCGTGTACGCGTCGACCACCCAGTCGATCTGGGCGTCGCTCAGCACGCCGCCGTCCCGCTTGGCCCGGATGACGTCGACCGCCGTGAAAGCACTCACCGTTGAGTTCCTCTTCTCGTCCTCGCAGCTTCCGGACCGCGGCCCGCCCCCACCCGGCTCAGCCCGCCCAGCGGACCGGCACCTCCATCGGCGGCTCGCCCTCGCCGGCCCAGAAGATGGTGCCGGTCTCGTCGACCACCACCACGCGCGGGGTGCGGGCATGACCCCAGGCGATCGCCTCGGCCGGGTCGCCCCAGCTCGGGCCCTCCTCCAGCACGCCGGTCTCGGCGCCCTCCGTGTCCCCGGCCGACCGCTCCCAGTACGCCGTCCACACCTGCTGCCCGCCGGACAGGTCCGGGTGCACGAAGACGGTGCCCCGCCCCCGCCAGGCGGCCAGCCGGTCCGGCACCACCGGCACCGGCCGCTCGCCGGTCACCGCCTCGATGTCGGCCACGTCGAAGGCGTGCGGCAGCAGCTCGGCCATGGTGAGCGGGCCGTCCTTGGCCTCGACCAGGCACTGCGGGCCGCCCTGCTCCCAGAGCAACTGCCGACACCGGCCGCACGGCATCAGCGGCTCGCCGGTGGCGTCCACGCAGGAGAGCGCGACGATCCGGCCCCCGCCGGTGGCGTGCAGCGAGGAGACCACCCCGCACTCGGCGCAGAGCACCACGCCGTACGCGGCATTCTCGACGTTGCAGCCGACCACGATCCGGCCGTCGTCGACCAGGGCGGCGGCCCCGACCGGGAACTTCGAGTACGGCACGTACGCGTGGCGCATCACCTCGGTGGCGGCGGCCCGCAGCCGCTCCCAGTCGATGTCGGTCATCCCGCCATTCTGCCCAATTGGCGCCGGTCAGGCACGGGCAGGGCACGCGAACCGCGTCATCACGGGGTCACAGCTGCGTCACGTACCGCAGGAACGACCGTGCCCGGCGGGGCTCCCCCGCCGGGCACGGATCCGGGCGGGCTCAGCCCTTGATGTACGGCTTGCCGTCGGCGGCCGGCGCGCGGACCTTGCCGACGAGTCCGGCCACCGCCAGCATGGTCGCCAGGTACGGCAGCATGGCCAGGAACTGGCTGGGGATGCTGCTGCCGATCGCCCCGAGGTACGTGCCGAGTTGGTCGGCGAAGCCGAAGAACAGCGCCGCGAGCAGCGCCCCCGTCGGGCTCCACCGGCCGAAGATCAGCGCGGCCAGGGCGATGAAGCCCTTGCCGCCGATCATGTTCTTGGTGAACGAGTAGAGCGCCAGCGTGTACGACGCCCCGCCGATCCCGGCCACCACCCCGGCCAACAGGACGTTGCGGTAGCGCAGCCGCAGCACCTTCACGCCGAGGGTGTCGGCGGCGGTGGGATGCTCGCCGACCGCCCGGGTGCGCAGGCCCCAGCGGGTGCGGAACAGCGCAATGTGGATCACCAGCACCAGCAGCAGGCCGAGGTAGAGGAAGATGTTGCTGCGGAACAGCGCCGGCCCCAGCACCGGGATGTCCCTGAGCAGTGGGATCTCCCAGTTGCTGAACCGGGGTGCGGAGTTGTACTTCTCCGCGTTGGTCTGCATCAGCCGCTCGTAGAGGAAGCCGGTGATGCCGACCGCCAGCAGGTTCAGCACGATGCCCATGACCACCTGGTCCACCAGGTAGCGGATGGCGAACACGGCCAGCAGCAGCGAGATGAACGCGCCGCCGATCGCGGCGGCCACCAGGCCCACCCAGACGCTGCCGGAGAGGCTGCCGAACAGCGCGCCGCTGAACGCGCCCATCAGCAGTTGCCCCTCGATGGCCACGTTGACCACGCCGGAGCGCTCGCAGAGCACACCGGCGAGGGCGCCGAAGATCAGCGGCAGGGCCAGGATGAACGTGGCGCGCACCATGTTGACCATCGGCATGAAGTTCCGCCCCTCGGGGGCGGCGGAGACCTGCCAGCACAGGAACGACAACACGAAGGCGACCAGCCCGACGCCGAGCAGCACGGTGAACCAGCGCTTCGGCACCCCGGCGAGCAGGGCCGCGCCGGCCGCCGCGGCGATGACGCCGAACAGGATCGCCCCGACGGTGCCGTTGATCTCCAGCGCCGCGCCGGCCTCGGTCTCGCTGAGGGTGAAGCGGGCCTGCTGGTCGGTGGCGAGCGCCCCGAAGAGCACCGCCGAGAGCACGCCGAGCGCCAGCAGCGTCGCGCCGATCTTGCGGGTACGGGTCCAGAAGCCCTCGTCGACCTGGGCCACGGCGACGTCCGGAACAGCCATGGTTGACATGCGTTACCAGCCCTTCGCCAGGCTCGTCTGCAACCGGGCGGCACGGGCGGCCCGGAGCTGGAAGATCGCCTTCACCAGGGCCGGCGCGGCGATGAAGATGACGATCAGTGCCTGGAGCACGGTGACCAGCTCCAGCGAGATTCCCGAGTACGACTGCATCCGGTTGCCGCCGGCCTGGAGCGCGCCGAACAGCAGCGCGGCCAGCAGCACGCCCCACGGCTTGACCCGGCCCAGCAGGGCCACCAGGATGCCGTCGAACCCGATCTGGGCGACCACCAGCGGGGTGAGCGCGTTCGCCGTCGAGCCGAGCACCATCTGGCTGCCGCCGAGCCCGGCGAGCAGGCCGGAGATCGCCATCATCAGCACGTACGTCTTCGCGACGCTGATGCCGGCGGTGCGGGCGGCGTTCGGGTTCGCGCCGACCGCGCGCAGCTCGAAGCCGAAGGTGGAGCGGTTGAGCAGCCAGGCGACGAACCAGGTGGCCAGCACGGCCAGCAGGATGCCGGCGTGCACCCGCAGGTCGCCGCCGAGCAGCCGGGGGAGCTGGGCGGAGGAGTCGACGGGCTTGCTGATCGCGTCGGCCCGGTCGGGGTTCTGCACGCCGCTCTGAATGATGATCCAGGACAGGAAGTACACCGCGACGTAGTTGAGCATGATCGTGTTGATCACCTCATGGGCACCGGCGCGCGCCTTCAGGATGCCGGGGATGAAGCCCCAGAGCGCGCCGCCGACCGCGCCGGCGAGCAGCGCGACGATCAGGTGCAGCACCGGGGGCAGCGGCAGCAGGAAGCCGGCCAGCGCGGCGAGGATGACGCCGATGGTGGCCTGGCCCTGCGCGCCGATGTTGAACAGGCCGCCCCGGAAGGCGAGCGCCACCGACAGGCCGGTGAAGACCAGCGGCGCGGTGTATGTCAGCGTCTCGGAGATCGGGCCGAGCGCCGCGGTGAACCCGGACGCCTCCGGGTCGAAGATCGCGCCCTTGAACAGGTTCGCGTACGCCTCGCTGACCACCGTCCAGCTCGCGTTCAGCGCATCGGCCGGGCGGGCGGTGATGTAGGCGTAGGTGGCCAGCACCTCCGGGTCCGACACGATGATCAGCACGGCGCCGACGAGCATCGCCAGCAGCACCGCGAGCACCGTGACGGTGACCGTGTTGGCCGCCCACAGGTTGTCCAGGAACAGCCGGCCCAGGGCGGGTCGGTCCGGTTCCGGCTCCCGCTTCGGCGTGGTCGCCGTCGCGGCGCGGTCGACGCCACCGGCCGCCACCTGCGCGGCCTGCGCCTCGGTCGCCGGCTCCTTGTCGGGCGAGCCCGACGCCGGGTTGGGGTTGGTCATGCCTCGTCCTCGTTACGGGGGCCCTCGGGGGCCGGGGTCGCCGCGCCGGCGGCCGGTGCGGTGCTGCCGGCGGCCGGGCCGGTGGCTTCGATCGCCGCGCCGGCGGCCGGTGCGGTGCTGCCGGCGGCCGGGCCGGTGGCTTCGATCGCCGCGCCGGCGGCCGGTGCGGTGCTGCCGGGGGCCGCGCCGTCGGCTTCGGGGGCCGCGTCGGGGGTGATGCCGGCCATCAACAGGCCGATCTCCTCGCGCGGGGTGTCCGGGCCCACGATGCCGATGATCCGGCCCCGGTACATCACCGCGATCCGGTCGGCCAGGCCGATCACCTCGTCCAGCTCACTGGAGACGACCATGACGGCGGTGCCCACGTCCCGCTCCCGGATCACCCGGGAGTGGATGAACTCGATGGAGCCGACGTCGACGCCACGGGTCGGCTGGGCTGCGATGAAGAGCTTCAGCGGCCGGGACAGCTCCCGGGCCACGATCACCTTCTGCTGGTTGCCGCCGGAGAGGGTGCCGACGGCCGCGTCGGCCGACGGGGTACGGACGTCGAACTGCTCGATCCGCTCCTGCGCCGACTTCGCGATGGCGTCCGGCTTCAGGGACAGCCCCTTGCCGAACGGTGGGCGGTCGTAGATGTCCAGCACCAGGTTCTCGGCGACGGAGAACTCCTTTACCAGGCCGTCGACGCTGCGGTCCTCGGGGACGTAGCCGACCCCGGCGCGCAGCACCTTCTTGGTCGACCAGCCGTGCACCGGCTGGCCGTCCAGGGTGACCGTGCCGGCGAGGACCGGACGCAGGCCCATGATGGCCTCGATCAGCTCGGTCTGGCCGTTGCCCTGCACGCCCGCCACGCCGAGCACCTCGCCCGCGCGCACGGTCAGGTCGACCCCGTCGACGGCGCGGATCTGCCGGTCGTCGTCGACGACCAGGCCGGCGACCTCCAGGATCGGCCGGCCCGGGGTGGCCGGCGGCTTCTCCACGGTCAGCCGGACGCTGCGGCCCACCATCTTGGCGGCCAACTCGTCCCGGCTCGCGGTCGGCGAGGCGGTGCCCACGGTCTTCCCGCGCCGGATCACCGTGATCCGGTCGGCGATGGCCTTGACCTCGCCGAGCTTGTGGGTGATGAAGACGATCGACTTGCCGGCGGCCTTGAGCGACCGCATGACCGTGAGCAGTTCCTCGGTCTCCTGCGGGGTGAGCACGGCGGTCGGCTCGTCGAGGATCAGCAGGTCGACGTCGCGGGTGAGGGCCTTGACGATCTCCACCCGCTGCTGGATGCCGACCGGCAGGTCCTCGATCACCGCGTCCGGGTCGACCCGAAGGTTGTACCGCTCGGAGACCTCGGCGACCTCGCGCCGGGCCCGCCGCCGGTCCAGGAAACCGGCGATGCCGCCCTTGACCTGTTCGGCGCCGAGCATGACGTTCTCGGCGACGGTGAAGACCGGCACCAGCATGAAGTGCTGGTGCACCATGCCGATCCCGGCCGCGATCGCGTCCGAGGGGCCCTTCAGCTTCAGCGGCTTCCCGTCGACCAGGATCTCGCCCTCGTCGGGCTGGTAGAGCCCGTAGAGCACGTTCATCAGGGTCGACTTGCCGGCGCCGTTCTCGCCGAGCAGGGCGTGAATCTCTCCAGGCTCCACCGTCAGGTCGATGTGGTCGTTGGCGACCAGATCACCGAACCGCTTGGTGATGCCGCGCAGTTCGAGTTTCAGCGCAACCTCCTGGAGTGCGAGCGATGGTGCGGCGGGGCCGCCGCGGGGCCGGTCGCCGGCCGGGCCGGGCGTCGGGTGGCGCGGACCGGCCGCCCCGGCGCCGCAGGGGTGCTCCCCGCGTACGTCGAGGCGGCCGGTCGTCAGGCGTGGAGCCCGCCGGCCCCCGCGGTCGATGATCACACCGCGGTGGCCGACGGAGCGGTCACTTGGCCGGCTGGGCCTTCGAGGTGACCGTGATGGTGCCGGCGGCGATGTCCGCCTTGAGCTTCTCGACCTCGGCCTTGAGGTCCGCCGGGACCTTGCTGTCGAAGTCGTGGTACGGGGCGAGCGAGACGCCGTTGTTGGCCAGGTTGCCCACGAAGCCCGGGGTGGCCTGGAGCTTCTCGCCACCGGCGGCCTTGACCACGGCCTCCTTGACGGAGTCGGCGATGTTCTTGACCACGGTGGTCAGCAGCACCGAGCAGCTCGGGGTGCTCTCGCAGCCGTCGGCGTCGACCCAGATGACCGAGTACTTGCCGCCGGAGGCCTGAGCCGCCGAGGTGGTGCCAAGGCCCGCGCCGCCGGCGACCGGCATGATGATGTCCGCGCCCTGGGCGACCAGGGTGTCGGAGACCTTCTTGCCCTCGTCCTGCTTGCTGAAGTCGTTGGTGAAGGAACCCTTCTGGGCCGCCTTGTCCCAGCCCAGCACCTGGACGTTCTTGCTCTTGGCCTTGTTGTAGTGCGCCACGCCGTCGGCGAAGCCATCCATGAAGATGGTCACCGGCGGGATCGGCAGGCCGCCGTAGGTGCCGACCTTGCCGGTCTTGCTCATCCCGGCGGCGAGGTAACCGGCCTGGAACGCGGCCTGCGCGGTGTCGAACTGCATCGGGTAGACGTTGGCCACACCCGGGTTCGAGTCGACGATGCCGAACTGCTGGTTCGGGTTCGCCTGGGCGATCTTCTTGGTGGCGTCGGTCATGAGACCGCCGACGGCCAGGACGAAGTCGCACTTCTGGTTGACGTACCCGGTCAGGTTGACCTCGTAGTCCGCCTCGGCCTTCGACGCGACGTACTTGATGTCGATGTTGTCGTTGGCCTTCTTGGCCTCCTCCAGGCCCTTCCAGGCGGAGGTGTTGAACGACTTGTCGTCGATGCCGCCGACGTCGGTCACCATGCAGGCGCTGTATTTCTTGGCACCGGTGCTCCCGGCGTCCTTGTCGTCCTCGGGGGCCTCACCACACGCGGCGGCGCCCAGCACGAGCCCACCCGCCACGAAGGCGGAGGCGATCCGCATCCCACGCACAGAGCGCAAGACGTCTCCTTCCCATTGCACACCGCTCTGCGCGGTGGCAGCCCTTGAGCCGGCCTGCGCTGCGCCGCCGGCGTCCCACGTTACGGACGGGAGCGTACGCCCGCGTCCACCCACCGACCGACAATCGTGCACGACTGTTGAGCGCCTGTTACCCCTATGTGATCCGTTGGGTGCGGCAGATCACTTGTCGTCCTGGCAGTAGCCGGTTCGGTGTCACGAACGTCCGTTTCCCGCGGCCTGTCCCCTGGTCAGGACGCTACCGCCAGAAAACTGCCACCGCCGCGTTGACCAGGGTCAAGCCTGCGATGGCGAGGAAGTGGCCACGGTTGACCGATTCCCGCTTACGGGAGAAGAAGACCATGACAAAGATCAGCAGCGCGAGCACCAACTTGGTAACAAGCTTCGCGGGGGCCGGTTCGTCGCCGTCACGCAACGGGGCGGACAGCCCGATTCCGGTCAGCAGGCCGATGACCGACCCCCAGAGCATGGCCGCGTTGATCCGCAGCCGGCCGCTGACGTATTGGGCGATCGTGCCGCCGAGCAGCAGGGCGAACCCGATCAGATGGACGTAGAGAAGGATCAGTCTCAGAGCTTCCACCGGACCATCCTCCCCCATCAACGACAGATCGTAGTAGCGGGGCAGACCAACGCACGTCGGTAACCGCCCCCACCACACCACCTACCCGCACCCGCCCACCCCCTCCCCCTCCCCACTGACCTAACCCCTACCACCCCACACCCACCCCCGTCCCGCCCCCGTCCCGCCCCCACCGCCCCCCGCTCCGCGATCTTGCACTTTGGGCCCTCGATTTGGGTCAGATGCCCCTCATGTCGGGGCCGCAAGTGCAAGATCGCCGCAGCTGGTGGGGCTTGGGGGTGGGGCTTGGGGGCAGGGTAGGGGTGGGTAGGGGTGGGTCAGGTTAGGCGCCAGGTTTGGAAGGTGGGGCCGTCGGGCGGGAGGGTGATCGTGCCGTCCGCGTCGGGGTGCAGGGCGGGGGCGCCGCCGTAGAGGTTCTCCGCCGGTCCCAGGCCGGTCAGGCGGACCGGGTCACCGGCGGCGCGGCGGGCCAGGACCAGCACCGCACCGGTCGGGGCCTCACGCAGGAAGACCAGCGTGTCCGCGCCGGCGTGCAGCCAGCGCAGGCCGCCGTGGCGCAGCGCGGGCTCCGAGCGGCGCAGCGCGATCAGGGCGCGGTACGAGGCGAACGTCGAGGCGTCCCAACTCTCCGGCCGGTGCCATGGCATCGGGGTCCGCGAGCCCTCGCCGTTGGCGCCGGTCAGCCCCAACTCGTCCCCGGCGAAGATCACCGGGGTGCCGGGCATGGTGGCGAGCAGGCCGGCGGCCACCTCCTGCCGGGCCGCGTCCCCGACGACGGTGCGGATCCGGGCCGAGTCGTGCGAGCCGAGCAACTGCCACGAGTGGGTGTACGACCGCCACGAGATCAGTGACCGGTAGGTGTCCATCGTCGCGAGCACCGCGTCCGCGTCCCGCCGCCGCACCCCGCCCGGGGTGCCGAGGAAGTTCGGCACCGGTTCGTCGCCGTGCCGCAGCCAGGACCAGACCGGGTCGGTGAAGCCGACGTAGTTCATCGTGCCGTGCCAGCCGCCGCGGTCCAGGTCGCCGGTGTGGTCGTGGCCGTGCTCGGCCATCAGCAGCCCGTCGGCCCGGGTGTCGGCCACCACCTCGCGCAGCAGCGCCGCCACCTCGTGGGTGTACGCGTCGGCCCCCCGCCGGCCGGTCATGTTCGCCACGTCCACCCGCCAGCCGTCCAGCCCGTACGGGGGGCGCAGCCAGCGGCGCAGCAGCGAGTCGTCGGCGGTGGCGAAACGGCGACGCAGCTCCGCGCTGCCCCAGTTCAGCTTCGGCAGCGACCTGACCCCGTTCCAGGACTCGTAGTCGCAGCCGGTCACCTCGTCGAAGTAGTACAGCTCCCGCTCGGGCGCGGACACGTCGGAGGCGGCCCGGGTGAACCACTCGTGCGCGTCGCCGGTGTGGTTGCTGGTGATGTCGCCGAGCAGCCGCCAGCCCCGGGCGCGTACGGCCTCGGCGAGGCGGGCCAGTGCGGCGTCGCCGCCGAGCAGCGGGTCGACGGTGTCGAAGCTGGCCGCGTCGTAGCGGTGGTTGGAGCGGGCCGGGAAGATCGGGGTCAGGTAGACGGTGTTCACGCCGAGGCGGTCCAGGTGGTTCAGCCGCTCGGTGACGCCGTCCAGGTCGCCGCCGTAGAACTGGCGGGGGGTCTCCGGGCCCCGGCCGATCACCGGGGTGTCCCAGTCGCACGGGATGGCCCAGTCCGGCAGGTCCCGGCCGTCTGCGGCGGCGGAGCGGGCGAACCGGTCCGGGAAGATCTGGTAGATCACCGCGTCCCGGGCCCAGGCCGGGGGCGGGGCGTGGGTGACCAGCTTGAAGTCGCCGTTGTCGGGCACGTCGTGGGGCACCACGCCGGCGGCGTTCAGCCAGCGGTAGCCGCGGCTGCCGGTGAGCATGAACCGGTAGTTGCTGACCGGGTTGCGGGCCTCGACGGGGACCCGCCACCAGATGTCGCCACCGTCGGTGCGGTCGACGACCGCCTCGGTGAACCGGGGTTCGCCGTCGCCGGTGGTGCGCACGTGCACCTGCCGGACGTCGGCGCCGGCCGGCACCCGGACGAAGACGTCGACGGTGTCGCCGAGCGCGGGTTCCTGCTCGGGGACGTACAGGGCGGATCCGTCGTGGTGCGGCAACAGGGGCATGGCGGTGCCTTTCGCGTCGGTCGGACGGGGAGAGGAATGGGTCTCCCGCCGCGGCCGGTTCCCCGACCGCGGCGGTCGATCCGTGACTGCTCCGGTGTACGTCGGACGCCGACGCCCTTGCCGCAGCGTGAGCCGAGGAGGCTCAGCCCTTGACGGCTCCGGCGGTGAGGCCGGAGACGATGTAACGCTGGACCATCTGGAAGACCAGCACCGTGGGGATCGCGGTGAGCAGGGTGCCCGCCGCGAAGATCCCGAAGTTGTTGTTGCGTTCGCCGGCCACCAGGCCGAACATCCCGACCGCGAGGGTCTTCGACTCGCTGTTGGTCAGGAAGACGTTCGCCATCAGGAACTCGTTGATGGTGCCGATGAAGGCGAGCAGGCCGGTCACCGCCAGGATCGGTGCCACCAGCGGCAGCATGATCCGGAAGAAGACCTGGGCGTGCGTGGCACCGTCCATCGTGGCCGACTCGTCCAGCTCCCGGGGGAGCGTGTCGAAGAAGCCCTTCATCAGCCAGGTGTTCACCCCCAGCGCGCCGCCCAGGTAGAGCAGCAGCAGGCCCCACGGGGTGTTGAAGCCGATCGCCGGCCACAGGTCGGTGATCGTCGTGAAGAGCAGGAAGATCGCCACGATCGCCAGGAACTGCGGGAACATCTGGATCAGCAGGAGCGACAACAGCCCGACCCGCCGACCGGAGAACCGCATCCGGGAGAAGGCGTACGCCGCCAGCGCCGACAGGACGACCGACACGAACGAGGCCACCCCGGCGATGAGCAGCGAGTTGAGGAACCACCACCCGAACGCCGTACGGTCGAACAGGTTGGTGAAGTTCTCCAGGGACGCCCCGGTCGGCAGCAGCTCCGTCGAGGAGAGCGTGCCGAGCGGGTTGAGCGCGGCCGACAGCACGAAGAGGATCGGGAAGAGGCTGAACGCGACCGCCAGCATGGCGACCAGGTGGCGCCAGCCGACCTGGGCGAACCACCGGTTGCCACGCCGGCCCGCGTTGCGGTTGACGGCCGGGGCGGTGCCGGTCGCGCCGCCCGCGACCGGAGTGCCGCTGAGCGAGGTCACGAGTACACCTCCTCCTGCTTACGGGTGCGCCGGAAGCTCACCGCCGACACCACCGCGACGATGGTGAAGATGAAGATCGACACTGCGGCTGCCAGGCCGAACTGGGCGCCCTGCGCGCCGAAGGCCAGCCGGTACGTGTACGTGATCAGCAGGTCCGTCGCTCCCGCCGTCGGGTTGTCCGCCGGGAACGGGCCGCCCTCGGTGGTCAGGTAGATCGCGTTGAAGTTGTTGAAGTTGTACGCGAACGACGCGATCAGCAGCGGGGAGAGCGCGACCAGCAGCAGCGGCAGGGTGACCGCCCGGAACGACTGCCAGGGCGACGCGCCGTCGACCGAGGTCGCCTCGGTCAGCTCCTTCGGGATGGCCTGGAGCGCGCCCGTGGCGACGAGGAACATGTACGGGTAGCCGAGCCAGAGCTGCACCAGGATCACCGCGATCCGGGCCGACCACTCCTGGCCGAACCAGTCCACCCCGAGCCCGAACAGGTTGTTGATCAGCCCGAAGTCGGTGTTGAACATGTCCCGCCAGACCAGCAGCATCGCGAAGGACGGCATGGCGTACGGCAGGATCAGCAGGACCCGGTAGATGTTGGTGCCCCGCATCCGGGGCGAGTGCAGCGCCAGGGCGATGAACATGCCCAGGATGAACGTGCCGCCGGTGGAGCCGACGGCGAAGGCGAAGTTCCACAGCAGAGTGCCGAAGAACGGCCCGGAGATGGCCGGGTCGGTGAGCACCCGGGAGAAGTTCTTCAGCCCGACGGTGACCTTCCAGCCCTGGGCCAGCCGCTCGCCGTCGGGGGCGACGAAGGCGCCGGACTCCTCGTCCGCCGTCCAGGTCTTGCCGGTCTCGATGTCCTTGACGCAGTCGCAGCCGGCGTCGTACGCCCGGATCGCCTTGCCCTCGTAGGCGCGGGACAGGCCGGCGGAACGCAGCGCGCCGCCGGAGGTCGGCACGACCAGGTCGGTGATCTCCTGGCTGCGGGCGCTGGCCTGGCCGAAGTTGAGCACGGTGTAGCCGTCGGCGGCGGTGACCTTGCCGCCGGGGGCCACGGTGACGTCGGCCGCATCGAGTTGGCGCAGCCCGCCGGCATCGCCGGCCGAGACGGCGCGGGTGCCCGGGTCGCTGACCAGGAAGACGAGCGGGCCGGTCGCCGGGTCACCCTGGGTGGCCACGGAGAGGGCGTACTCGGTGGAGCCGGGCACCTGCTTGACCGAGGCGGTCTGGATGGCGACGACGGCGTCTTCCTTGGTGCCGCGGTGGCCGTCACCGAAGTTCGTGAAGGCGGTGCTCGCCGTGTAGAGCACCGGGACCACCTGGAACGCGATGAGGAACAGCGTGCCGGGGACCAGGTACTTCGCCGGGATGTGCCGGCGGGTCAGGTAGAGGTAGAAGAGCCCGGCGGTGGTGGCGGCCAGCAGGGCCAGCCCGACCCACTTCTCCGCCTCGATGAGCGGGAAGGCCGCCCAGACCGCGATCCCGGCGGTGAGGCCGAGCAGGACCACCTTGACGAGCAGACCGGTCGCGGTGATCGGCGCGCGGTGCCGCGCGGTGCAGGACCTGTCCGGGAGCCCGGGGCCGACGGGCTCCCGGCCCGAGGGCTGCGTGGCAGCCCCCGGGCCGGACAGCGACGTGCTCATTACTTGATCTGGCCGGAGATGGTCTTGCCGGCCGCGGTGATCGTCTTGGTCGGGTCGGCGCCGCCGATGATGGCGGCCTCGGCCTTGCCGAACGGGTCCCAGATGGTGGCCATGGCCGGGATCGCCGGGAGCACCTGGCCGTTCTTGCCGGCCTCCTGGAACTTGGCCAGGTCCGGGTCGGTGCCCTTGACCTGGTCGAGGGCGGCGGTCAGCGCCGGCGGGCGGGCCTCGGCGTTGTAGAGCGCCACGGCCAGCTCGGGGGTGGTGACGTGGTTCGCCACGAACTCCTGGGCGAGGGCCTTGTTCTTGCCCTTGGCCGCCACGTAGAACGCCTGGACTCCCACGAACGGCTGGGCCTCCTTGCCGCCGGCGAAGCCGGGGACCGGGGAGATGTCGTAGGAGATGTTGGCCTTCTTGGCGTCCGCGACGGCCCACGGGCCGGAGACCAGGAAGGCGCACTTCTTGCCGGTGAACGTGGCGATCGAGTTCTCGCCGGTGATCGAGCGCTTCAGCGCGCCGTCGCCCTTCTCACCGAGCTTGGCGATCTTCTTGAACGCCTCGATCGACTCCGGCTTGCCCACGCCCAGGTCCTTCGGGTCGTAGTCGCCGTTGGCGGCCGTGCCGAAGAGGTACCCGCCACCGGAGGTGTAGAACGGGTAGATGTGGTAGGCGTCGCCGTTCTGGCCGGACTGGAGGCAGAGGATCTCGCTGGCCTTCTTCTCGGCCTTGAGCTTCTTGCCGGCGGCGACCAGGTCCTCGACGGTCTTGGGCGCCTCGGGGGCCAGCTCGGTGTTGCGGATCAGCGCCAGGTTCTCCATGGCGTAGGGGACGCCGTAGAGCTGGCCGTTGAACGTGACGGCCTTGACGGCGGTCTCGTTGAAGCCGCTCTTCTGCTCGGCGGCGAGCTGCACGGGGTCGATGGCGCCGTTCTGGACGAGGTTGCCGATCCAGTCGTGCGCGCCGACCACGACGTCCGGGCCGCTGCCCTGCTGCGAGGCGGTCACGAAGTTGGTCTGCAGGTCCTTGGAGACGGCCTGGACCTCGACCGTGACGCCGTTCTCCTTGCCGAACTTCTCGGCGAACGGCTTGAGGGCGGCGGTGCGCTTGTCATCGGCCCAGATCACCAGCTTGCCGCCGGCTGCCTTGGCGGACTCCTTCGCGGCCGGCGCGTTGCTGTCGTCGTCGCCACCGCCGCAGCCGGTGGCGGCCAGCGCCAGGCCGAGGACGGCGACCACACCCGCGGTACGGATGCGCATCGGTACTCCTGTCGTCATGGCGGTTGCGCCGGGGGAAGGGCGGCCCGCCAGTGGAAACCTTCGTAAGTTCTTGCTGCCCGGCGCCCGGTTGCTGCGCCGCTACTCCCGTATGTTGCGGGGACGTTAGCAAGAGGTTGCAGATAATGGAAGAGCTTGCAGTCGCGTACGCAAGAAGTTGCCCTTGGGCTAAAGTGCGCCCATGCGCGCTCGACTGTCCGACATCGCCCAACAGGCCGAAGTCAGCGAGGCCACGGTGTCGCGGGTGCTCAACGACCGCCCCGGCGTGGCCCCCGAGACCCGGCAGGCCGTCCTCACCGCCCTCGACGTCCTCGGCTACGAGCGCCCGGCCCGGCTGCGCAAGCGCAGCGCCGGCCTGGTCGGCCTGGTCGTGCCGGAGCTGGAAAACCCGATCTTCCCCGCCTTCGCCCAGGTGATCGAGTCGACCCTGGCGCAGAGCGGGTTCACCCCGGTGCTGTGCACCCAGACCCCGGGCGGGGTCACCGAGGACGAGTACGTCGAGATGCTCCTCGACCGCCAGGTGTCCGGCATCGTCTTCGTCTCCGGGCTGCACGCCGACACCGCGGCCAACCACGACCGGTACCGGGCGTTGATCGCCCGACCGCTGCCGGTCGTCATGATCAACGGGTACGTGCCGGGCGTCGCCGCGCCCTTCGTCTCCTGCGACGACCGGGAGGCCACCGAGCTGGCCGTGGCCCACCTGGTCGCCCTCGGGCACCGGCGGATCGGCCTGATCACCGGCCCGGACCGGTTCGTCCCGGTACAGCGCCGGGTGGCCGGCTGGCGGGCCGCCATGGAGCGCCTGGCGGGCCTGCCCGACGCCGAGCTGGACGAGCTGGCCGAGCTGACCCTCTTCGGGGTGGAGGGCGGCGAGGCGGCGGCCGGGCGGCTGCTGGAGCGCGGGGTGACCGGCCTGGTCTGCGGCTCCGACCTGATGGCGCTCGGCGCGGTCCGGGCGGCCCGGCAGCGCGGCCTGTCCGTGCCGGGCGGCCTGTCGGTGGTCGGGTACGACGACTCGCCCCTGATGGCCTTCACCGACCCGCCGCTGACCACGATGCGGCAGCCGGTGGCCGCGATGGCCGTGGCCGCCGTCCGGGCCCTGGTCGACGAGATCAACGGGCACGCCGCACCGCACTCGGAGTACCTGTTCCGGCCCGAGCTGGTGGTACGCGGCTCCACCGCCGTCGTCCGCCAGGACGCCGCCGGCCCGGCGACGGGCGGCCAGCCCCGGCAGCGCCCGACGCCCCCGGCCCTCCCCGTCCCTGCCTGAGCCACCCCGGCCCTCCTCTCCCGGCCTGAGCCGCCCCCGGCCCGCCCCCGCCTGAGCCGGCCCCGGGCCGCGCCGGCCGCCGTCCGCACCGTGGATCGCCCGGCGAGTCCCACCACCGGGGCGGCGTCGACTCCGCGCCCCGCCACCAAGGGCGTCATTTCTTGCGCAAACCTTGCTTGACTCTTGCAGTGGCCGGACGGCATTCTGCTCTGACACCCGGGTGACACACCGCCGTGCCACGCCATACCCGCCGTCCCGCGCCACAGAACGGGGATCGCCACCGATGACCGCCAGCAACCCGACGCCACTGACCTCCGACGACGACTGGTGGCGCTCCGCGGTCGTCTACCAGGTCTACGTCCGCAGCTTCGCCGACTCCAACGGCGACGGCACAGGCGACCTGCCGGGTATCCGCGAGCGCCTGCCGTACCTGCGTGACCTCGGGGTCGACGCGCTCTGGCTCACCCCCTTCTACACCTCGCCGATGGTCGACGGCGGCTACGACGTGGCCGACTACCGCGACGTCGACCCGATGTTCGGCACCCTCACCGACTTCGACGCGATGATCACCGACGCGCACGCCCTGGGCCTGCGGATCATCGTCGATCTGGTGCCCAACCACACCTCCAGCGCGCACCCGTGGTTCACCGCCGCGCTCGCCGCCGCCCCCGGCTCCCCCGAGCGGGCCCGCTACCTCTTCGCCGAGGGCAGGGGCGCCGACGGCGAGCTGCCGCCGAACGACTGGGAGAGCATCTTCGGCGGCCCGGCCTGGACCCGGGTGCCCGACGGCCAGTGGTACCTGCACCTGTTCGACCCGGCCCAGCCGGACCTCGACTGGCGCCACCCCGAGATCCGCGCCGAGTTCGAGGACGTCCTGCGGTTCTGGCTCGACCGGGGCGTGGACGGGTTCCGCATCGACGTGGCCCACGGCATGATCAAGGCCGAAGGGCTGCCGGACGTCGGCTTCAGCAGCATGACCACCGGCCGGCGTCAGTCGGAGTTGCTCGGCAAGGGCCGGCTGCCCTACTTCGACCAGGACGAGGTGCACGAGATCTACCGGGCCTGGCGGCCGATCCTGGACAGCTACCCCGGTGGCCGGATGGCGGTCGCCGAGGCATGGGCCGAGACGCCCCAGCGGCTGGCCCGCTACATCGGCCCGGACGAGCTGCACCAGGCCTTCAGCTTCGACTTCCTCGACGCCACCTGGTCGGCCGACTCGTTCCGCAAGGTGATCGACACCGCGCTGGCGGAGGCGACGATCGTCGGCGCGCCGACCACCTGGGTGCTGTCCAACCACGACAAGCAGCGGCACGTCACCCGGTACGGCGACGGCGAGGTCGGGCTGCGCCGGGCCCGGGCGGCCAGCCTGCTGATGCTCGCCCTGCCCGGCTGTGCGTACCTCTACCAGGGCGAGGAGCTGGGCCTGCCGGAGGTGCTCGACCTGCCGGACGAACTGCGCCAGGACCCGTCGTTCCTGCGCACGGGCGAGAGCCGGGACGGCTGCCGGGTGCCGATCCCGTGGAGCGGCGAAGTGGCCCCGTACGGCTTCGGCCCCGAGGGCAGCGCGCCGAGCTGGCTGCCGGCCCCGGCCACCTGGGCCGCCCTCTCCGTCGCCGCCCAGGCCGGGGTGCCCGGCTCGACGCTGGAGCTGTACCGCGCCGCGCTGCGGATCCGGCACTCCCACCCCGCGCTCGGCCCGGACGCCGGCGAGGTGACCTGGCTGGAGACCACCGGCCCGGGGGTGCTGGCCTTCCGCCGGACCGCCGGCGAGGCCGAGCTGACGTGCGTGGTCAACCTCAGCGACGCCGAGGTCCTGATCGACGGCTACGGCCGGCCGGTCGCCGCCAGCGCGGAGCTCACCGAGCAGGGCGTCGGGCACGTCCTGCCGGTGGACGCCGCCGCGTGGTTCGACCGGCGCTGACCTGGGTAGACTCCCATTTGAGCCCCTGGTCCTCCGTTGTGCCCCGCGCCGACGGGGGGCTGGGCAGTCGACCCCTTGTGGTGGGGGGTGAGGTGCCGCCGACGCCCCACGGAGTCCGCTCTGCGGGGCGTCGGCGACCATCTGGGCCACGGGACCGACGCGCGTCACGTCGGGTGGCGGGACGGCGGAAGTGTTCCCCGTCACCTTCAGCCGGGGATTCCCGCGGGCGGCCGGGGTCAGCCGCCCTTCTCGGTGAGCAGCTTGGCGATCCGGGCGAAGCCGGCCCGCAGCTCTGCCTCGTCCGGCGCCGGGAGCGGCCCGGTCCGGTCGGCCGCCTCGGCCGCCACCTCCAGCTCGTCGTCGATGACGTCCTCGAAGTCGCCGTAGAGGTCGGCCGCCTCGATCCGGTTGTCCTCGTCCTGCGCGGCGAGCTGGGCGGCGGCGATCTCGCTTCGGATCTCGTCCGGCGACAGCGCCGGTAGCAGGGGCTCGACCACCGCCATGAGCTGTTCCTCGGCCACCACCGACTCGGCGAGGGCCAGCGCGTGCGCTCGCTCGTACGGGCCGCAGACCACCGGCTCCCACTCGTCGGCGTCGCCGAGCGGCCCGAAGGTGATGATCCACGGCAGGCCGAGCATCGGCGAGTCTTCCGGCAGGTCCAACGTCACGAGAGCGCCCACGCGCTCATCATGGTTGATTCTCACGTTCAGCTGGGTAGCTTTTGCCCGAATTGCCGGTTCTTCGGTTGTCGGTCCGGTGCTTGCCCGCCGCCCCGCCCGGGACCACTCACCCTCGCCGGGCCGCGTCCAGGGCCGCCCGGACCAGGTCCAGCGCCGCGTCCGGCGCGACCCCGAGCCGCGCGGCCTCGGCCGCGTAGCCGGCAGCCGCCCGCTGCAACCGGTCCACCGCGTCGTCCCGGCCCGGCGCCACGAAGGTGCCGTGCCGCCCCCGCGTCTCCAGCAGCCCGGCGACCTCCAGCTCCCGGTACGCCCGGGCCACCGTGTTCGCCGCGAGCCCCAGCTCGCCGGCGAGCCGGCGGACCGTCGGCAGCCGGGTACCGACCGGCAGCCGCCCGTCCCCGATCTGCTCGGCGAGTTGGCCACGCACCTGCTCGTACGGCGCCACCGGCGACGCCTGGTCCACGATGATCCGCATGTCAGCCCGCTCCCCCGGGCGCACCCGGATCGGTGTCGGCGTCGATGTCCGCCGGCACCGGCCCCTCGGCCAGGTCCACCACCCGGCCGTACGGGCTGGTCGCGGCGAGCGCCGCGCCGAACAGGACGAGCTGGTTGAGCAGGTAGAGGTAGAGCAGCACGCCGACCGCCCCGGCCACCACCGCGTACGCCGGATTCCGCTCGGTGCGCACCACGTAGTACCGCCCGACCGTGTTCAGCAGCGTGATCCCGACCGCGACCACGAACACCACCGGGCGCAGCCGGCGCCGGCTCATCCGAAGCCGGGGCACCGCCACCAGCAGCGCCGTCGCCAGCACCGCGTTGACCAGCACGCTGAGTACCGCGCTCACCACCGTCAGCCCCACCGAGCCGGTGCTGCGCAGCAGGAACCGCAGCAGCGACTCCAGCGTGTCCACGGCGGCCACCGAGACACCGAGCATCACGAACACCAGCACCAGCACGCCCAGGTCGATCACCCGGCGCATTACCAGGTTGCCGGGCTGCTGGTTGAGCCCGTAGATCAGCCGCTGCGACGAGCGGATCGCCTCCACCCAGCCAATCCCGGTGAAGGCCAGGATGACCAGGCCGATCACGCCCACGGTGCCGCTGCTCTGGGCGATCTGCGCCGGGTCCAGGAAGGGCAGGTTCTCCCGGAGGAACCCGGCGGCGGCGGCGCTGATCTCGTCGTTGTCCTCCAGGATCGCCCCGAAGATCGCGTACGCGACCAGGCCGAGCGCGAAGACCGCGAAGAAGCCGTAGTACGCGATGGCCGCCGCCAGCCGCGCGGCGAGCACGTCGCCGTAGAGCGTCCCGGCCCGCCACAGGTGGTCGAACGTCCGTGACCGGCGGCGCGCGGCGGTGACCCGCCGGTCGAAGCCGGCCTCGATCCGCCCGATCACGTTCACGCCGTCATCCTCGCCGATCGGTCGCCGGCACGTCGACGGCCCGCCGGGTTCAAGCGCCGAGCAGGAAATCCCGGCGCGGCTGCCACCGGGCCTGCCCGCTGTGGGAGAAGAGGGTGAACGAGCCCACCTCGAACATCGCCGAGAAGTCGGCCAGGTCCTCGTACACCTTGTCCAGCGCCTCCGGCGCGACGTCCTGCGCCACCGTGACGTGCGGGTGGTACGGGAAGCGGGCCTCCCGGTGCAGCTCGGGCGCGACTCTGATCGCGGCGGCCAGCAGCTCGCACTCGCTGATCCCGGCGGCCACCGCCACGAAGACCACCTGGGTGACGGGGCGGAACGTGCCGGTGCCGCGCAGGTGCAGCGCGAACGGCAGGTGGGCGGCGGCCACCGCGGCGAGGTGCCGCTCGACCGCCGGCAGCGCCGCCACCGGGATCTCGGTGGGCCCGAGCAGCGTCACGTGCGCCTGGACCACCAGGGGGTCGCCGGTCTCGACCCGGCGCCGGGTGAGTGTCCCGCCCCACGGTTCCGGGATGTCCACCGCGATCCCGATCTGGATGGTGTCGCCGGCCACCGGCGCCCCGTCCCTGCGATCCACGTTCCGCGCCACCCCTTCGGCCACCGAGCCGTCCACCCGTATCACGTCGCGCCGGCTACTCGAAGCACGCCGGCGAAAACATGCCGGCAATTCTGTCAGCACCCCCCGGCGTACGTCATGACGGGCCGGCGGGTCGGCTCTCGGCCGCCGGCACCGGGGCGGCGACCTCGCACCGCGGCTCGGGCAGGCGCACCGCGGAGACCGCGAGCCGGGCCACGCGGCGCCCTTCCAGCGCGAGCACCCGCAGCAGCCACCCCTCAGGCGGGACGTCGGGGGCGCCGCCGTCGCCCGGGGCCAGCGGCACCGGCACCTCGTCGCCGTCGATCGGCAGCCGGCCGAGCGCCGCCATCACGTACCCGCCGACCGTCTCGTACGGGCCGGTTGGCAGCCGCACCCCGGTGCGCTCGGCGAAGTGGGCGAGGTTGAGCCGGCCGTCCACCACGGCGGGCAGCCCGGCCAGCGCCGGCTCGGGGGCGTCGTCGTGCTCGTCGTGGATCTCCCCGACCAGCTCCTCGATCAGGTCCTCGCAGGTGACGATGCCGGCGGTGCCGCCGTACTCGTCGACCACCACCGCCAGGTGGTGGCCCTCGCGGCGCATCTCGGTCAGCGCGGCCAGCACCCGCTTGCTGCCGGGCAGCCGCTTGACCTCCCGGGTCAGCTCGCCGACGGTGGCGTCCGGATCAAGGTCGGGGCGCATCAGCACGTCGCGCAGGTGGACGAAGCCGACCACGTCGTCGTGGGTGCCGTCGACCACCGGGTAGCGGGTGTGCGTCTCGGCCCGGACCAGCCGCTCCGCCTCGGCCAGGCTCAGCCCGGCGGAGAGGAAGACCACCTCGGTGCGGGGCATCATCACCTCACGGACCAGGCTCGCGCCGGCCACCAGCACCTCGTCGATGATCCGCCGCTCGTCCGGGTCGAGAACGGTGTTGGCGGCGACCAGGTCGCGCAGCTCCGCCTCGCTGATCCGTTCCCGGCCGGCTGCGGGGCTGGCCCCGAGCAGGTCGGTGACCAGCCGGGTGGCGCCGTCGGCGGCCCGGACCACGAGCCGGGCGACCGCCCGGGCCAGCGGCCCCGGAACGCGTCGAGCCCGCCTCGGCGATCGTCGCCGGAGCCCGGGACCGCCCGCTTCCCGCATGTCTGTAGATGGTAGAGCCCCGAGGGCCCGGCGACGGCCCATGCGGCCACAGCGAGCCGTCGTAAGGTGATCACGAACGGCCACGCGAGACGCGGCCAGGTAGGAGGCTCGACGTGAAACTGCTCGTGACAGGCGGCGCCGGCTACATCGGCAGCGTGGTGACCCGGATGCTGCTCGACGCCGGCCACGAGGTGGTCGTCCTCGACGACCTGCGCACCGGGCACCGGGAGGCGCTCGCCCCGGAGGCCACCTGGGTCGACGCGTCGATCCACGACGCGGCCCGGGTGCTCACCCCGGGGGCGGGCTTCGACGGGGTGCTGCACTTCGCCGCCCTGATCGCCGCCGGCGAGTCGATGGTCAGGCCGGAGCTGTACTGGCACACCAACACCGTCGGCTCGCTCGCCCTGATCGACGCGGTCCGGGCCGCCGGCGTGCCGAGGATGGTCTTCTCCTCCACCGCCGCCGTCTACGGCAACCCGGTCGAGCTGCCCATCCCGGAGACGGCCGTCAAGGCCCCCACCAACACGTACGGCGCCACCAAGCTCGCCGTCGACATGGCGCTCACCTCCGAGGCGATCGGGCACGACCTGGCCGCCGTGTCGCTGCGCTACTTCAACGTCGCCGGGGCGTACCTGCGCGGCGACCTCGCCATCGGCGAGCGGCACGACCCGGAGACCCACCTCATCCCGATCGCCCTGGACGTGGCCGCCGGCCGGCGGGAGAAGCTCCAGCTCTTCGGCGACGACTACCCCACCGTCGACGGCACCTGCGTGCGCGACTACATCCACGTCGAGGACCTGGCCCGCGCCCACCTGCTGGCGCTCACCGCCGCCGTTCCCGGTCGGCACCGGATCTACAA
Source organism: Micromonospora sp. CA-111912 (assembly GCF_050948415.1). Taxonomy (NCBI): domain Bacteria; kingdom Bacillati; phylum Actinomycetota; class Actinomycetes; order Micromonosporales; family Micromonosporaceae; genus Micromonospora; species Micromonospora sp. CA-111912. The sequence continues at coordinate 863,923 of NZ_CP192007.1, read as the reverse complement.
CCTGGGCAACGGCGCCGGGTTCACCAACCGGCAGGTCGTCGACGTGGTCCGCGAGGTCACCGGCCGGCCGCTGCCGATCGAGGTGGCGCCACGCCGCGAGGGCGACCCGGCCGAGCTGGTCGCCTCCTCCGCGCTGGCCCGCGAGGAGCTGGGCTGGGTGCCCGAGAAGCCCACCCTGCACGACATGGTCGGCGACGCCTGGGCCTTCTACCGCACGCACGTCCTGGAGCGTCCGTGACCGATCCCGCGCGTCCCGGCCCCGCCGGCGACGTCGCCGACCGCGCCGGCGCCGGCTTCCGGCACCGGTACGGCGAGCCACCCGCCGGCCGCTGGGCGGCTCCCGGGCGGGCCAACCTGATCGGCGAGCACACCGACTACAACGACGGCTTCGTGCTGCCGTTCGCGCTGCCGCTGCGTACCGTCGTCGCCGCCGCGCCGCAGGACGGCGGGCGGTGGACGGTCTGGTCGGAGCTGTCCGACTCCCCGGTCGAGTTCGGCGTCGACGAGGTCGACGAGGTCGCCGCGCCCGGCCGGGTCGCCGGCTGGGGCGCGTACGTGGCCGGGGTGGTCTGGGCGCTGCGCGACGCCGGCCACGACGTGCCCGGCGCGCGGCTCGCCATCGCCTCGGACGTGCCGGTCGGCTCCGGGCTGTCCTCCTCGGCGGCGCTGGAGGCCGCCGTGCTGGCCGCCCTGGTCGACCTCGGCGGGGTGGACCTGCCGGCCGAACGGCGGCCCCGACTCGCCCAGCGGGCCGAGAACGCCTACGTCGGCGTCCCCACCGGGATCATGGACCAGTCCGCGGTGATCCGCTGCCGCCCCGGCCACGCGCTGTTCCTCGACTGCCGTACCGAGTCCGTCGAACACATCCCGTTCGACCTGGCCGCCGCCGGCCTGGCCGTGCTGGTGGTCGACAGCCGGGCCCCGCACCGGCACGCCGGCGGCGAGTACGCCTCCCGCCGCGCCTCCTGCGACCAGGCGGCGAAGCTGCTCGGGCTGGCCGCGCTGCGCGACGTCCCCGCCGCCGGGCTGGACGAGGCCCTCGCCCTGCTCGACGACGACGAGACCCGTCGCCGGGTCCGGCACGTGGTGACCGAGAACCAGCGGGTGCTCGACACCGTCGAACTGCTGCGCGCCGGCCGGATCCGCGACATCGGCCCGCTGCTGACCGCCTCACACGCCTCGATGCGGGACGACTTCGAGATCACCGCGCCGGAGATCGACACGGCGGTCGAGGCGGCCCTCGCAGCCGGGGCGTACGGCGCGCGGATGACCGGCGGCGGCTTCGGCGGCTGCGTCCTCGCCCTGGTCGACGCCGACCGCGCCGACGCGGCGTCCGCCGCCGTCACCACCGCTTACGCCGCCCACAACTTCCCCGCCCCCAACTTCCACCTGACCACCCCCAACACCCACCCCTAACACCCCGCCGCCTCACACCCGCCCACCCGTCCCCCGCCCACCCCACTCCGCCCGCTATTTCACGGAAAGAGTGGCCATCCGGGCTTGGATGGCCACTCTTTCCGTGAAGATGCGGGGCGTTCGAGGGTGGGGTCAGGCGGTTTCGACGATCATGCCGGCGCCTACGGTGCGGTTGGTGGTCTCGTCGATGATGACGAAACCGCCGGTGGTGCGGTTGCGGCGGTACTCGTCGGCCAGGAGCGGCACCGTCGTCCGCAGCCGGACCCGGCCGATCTCGTTGAGCCTCAGTTCGGCGGCGGTCTCGTCGCGGTGCAGGGAGTTGATGTCGAGGCGGTAGTGCAGGCCCCGCACGATCGCCCGCGCCGAGCGGGTGGTGTGCTTGATCGCGTACTTGCCGCCGACCTGCAACGGGCGGGTCTCGTCCATCCAGCAGACCATCGCCTCGATGTCCTGCGCCACCGCCGGGGCGTTGTTCGGCCGGCAGATCATGTCACCCCGGGAGATGTCGATCTCGTCTTCGAGGCGGACCGTGACCGACATCGGCGGGAACGCCTCCTCCACCGGCCCGTCCGCGGTCTCCACCGCCGCGATGCGGCTGGTGAACCCCGACGGCAGCACCATCACCTCGTCGCCCGGCTTCAACACCCCCGAGGCCACCTGACCGGCGTACCCCCGGTAGTCGGTCACCGTCGTGGACTGCGGCCGGATCACGTACTGCACCGGGAACCGCACGTCCTGCAGGTTGCGGTCCGAGGCGATGTGCACCCGCTCCAGATGATGCAGCAACGACGGACCGTCGTACCACGGCATGTTCTCCGACCGGGACACGATGTTGTCCCCCCGCAGGGCCGACACCGGCACCACCGTCAGGTCGGGCACGTCCAGCTTCGCCGCGAACGCCGTGAACTCGTCCGCGATCCGCTCGAACACCTCCTGCGAGAAACCGACCAGGTCCATCTTGTTCACACACAACACCAGGTGCGGCACCCGCAGCAGCGAGCACAGGAACGCGTGTCGCCGCGACTGCTCGACGAGGCCCTTCCGCGCGTCCACCAGGATCAGCGCCAGATCGGCGGTGGACGCCCCGGTGACCATGTTGCGGGTGTACTGGGTGTGCCCCGGAGTGTCGGCGATGATGAACTTCCGCCGCGGCGTGGCGAAGTACCGGTACGCCACATCGATCGTGATGCCCTGCTCCCGCTCCGCCCGCAGGCCGTCGGTGAGCAACGCGAGGTTGGTGTACTCGTCCCCCCGCGCCGCGCTGACGGCTTCGACGGCGGCAAGCTGATCGGTGAACAACGACTTCGTGTCGTACAACAGCCGGCCGATCAACGTCGACTTACCGTCGTCGACGCTCCCCGCCGTCGCGAACCGCAGCAGGTCCATCGGCCGCGCCCCGAGATCGACCTCGGCGGCCACAGTGTCGGTACTCATCAGAAGTAGCCCTCCCGCTTACGGTCCTCCATCGCGGCCTCACTGACCCGATCGTCACCCCGGGTCGCGCCCCGCTCGGTGATCCGCGTCGCGGCCACCTCCTCGATCACCAGCTCCACCGAGTCCGCGTCCGAACGCACGGCAGCGGTGCAGGAGGCATCGCCCACCGTCCGGTAGCGCACCTGGGCCTTGAACCGCTCCTCACCCGCCCGGGGGTGGAAGAACTCGTTCACCGCGTAGAGCATCCCGTCCCGCTCCACCACCTCGCGCTCGTGCGCGTAGTAGATCGAGGGCAACGGGATCCGCTCCCGCGCGATGTAGTGCCACACATCCAACTCGGTCCAGTTCGACAACGGGAACACCCGGATGGACTCCCCCGGGTGATGCCGACCGTTGTACAACGACCACAATTCCGGACGCTGGTTCTTCGGATCCCACTGCCCGAACTCGTCCCGGAACGAGAACACCCGTTCCTTCGCCCGCGCCTTCTCCTCATCCCGCCGCGCCCCACCGAACAACGCGTCGAACCGGTGCTTCTCCACCGCGTCCAACAACACCGGCGTCTGGATCCGGTTCCGCGTCCCGTCCGCCGCCTCCCGCACGGACCCCCGCGCCAACGCCTCCGGCACACTCGCCACGATCAACTGCAGGCCCAGCTCCGCCACCCGACGGTCCCGGTACTCCAGGACCTCCGGGAAGTTGTGCCCCGTGTCGACGTGCATCACCGGGAACGGGATGTTCGCCGGAGCGAACGCCTTCTGCGCCAACCGCAACATCACGATCGAGTCCTTGCCACCAGAGAACAGCAGCACCGGCCGCTCCATCTCCGCGACCACCTCGCGCATCACGAAGACGCTCTCCGCCTCCAACGCGTCGAGGTGCGAGACCTGGTACGCGGCGGGGGTGGTCATGACACGGCCTCGATTCGCTCGGATCCGCTCATGGGATTCCAGACCTTTCCGGTCGGACACGTAAAGAAGAACGCTCAGGCTACCCGGACTGCCTCTGCAACGCTGCAAGCAACCGGCTGGCGAGATCCTTGCGGCAGACCAGCAGGTCGGGCAGGCGCGGATCAGCCTCGTTGTATCTCAGCGCAGAACCGTCGATCCGGGAAGCATGCAGTCCGGTGGCCGTCGCCACAGCTACCGGGGCGGCCGAGTCCCACTCGTACTGGCCGCCGGCGTGGATGTACGCGTCGACCTCCCCGGTCACCACTGCGGCGATCTTCGCCCCCGCCGAGCCCATCGGAACGAGATGAGCGCCGACATCCTCCGCCAGATCGGTCAGAAAAACCGGCGGACGACTACGACTGGCCGCCAACCGGATGACCTGCCCCCCGCCAGCGGTCGCCGCCTCCAGCGCCATCGGCGGGTACGCCGGCGGTTGGTCCGTGCCCAGCACCCGGTGTTGCGCCGGCAGCCCGACCGCGCCGGCCACCAAGCCGTGCGGGGTGCCGGCGTCACGCGCCCAGAGCGCCACGTGCACCGCCCAGTCCGAGCGCCCCTCCTCGGCGTACTCCCGCGTCCCGTCCAGCGGGTCGACGATCCACACCCGGTCGGCGGTCAGCCGGGGCACCGCCCCGGCGTTCACCTCCGCCGCCCAGGCCAGCCGCGAGCCCTCGTCCTCCTCGGAGAGGACCGCGTCCCCCGGGCGCCACTTCGCCAGCTCCGTCCGGATCAGGTCGTGCGAGACCTTGTCCCCGGCCGACTTCAACGCCCCCGGGTCGGCGAAACCCAGCTCCGTGCGCAGGCCCAGCAGCGCCTGCCCCGCCTGGGCCGCCAACCACCGGGCGAACGCGCCGTCGATCATCGGAGGACTGCCCACAACTCGCTCCCGTCGCCTTGCCGACGACCGGGCCGCCGGCTGCGGTTCGCCCGAAAGGCGCAGACTACCGGCAGGCCTCGGTCACCCGCGTACGCCCCGCCCAGGTCACGCCCCGTGATACTGGTTCTGGGTCGGCTCCACGCCCCGGATGACCACCGACTCGACCATGTCCGCCGCCCGGTCGACCAGGAACTCGAGTTCCTTGCGCTCGGCGGCGGAGAAGTCCGACAGCACGTAGTCCGCCGGGTCCTGCCGACCCGGCGGCCGGCCGACGCCGAACCGCACCCGGACGTAGTCCTTCGTGCCCAGCGACTTCGACATCGAGCGCAGGCCGTTGTGCCCGCCCTCGCCGCCGCCGCACTTCACCCGCACCTGCCCGTAGTCGATGTCCAGCTCGTCGTGGATCGCGATCACCTGGCCCGGCGGCACCTTGTGGAACTGCGCCAGCCCGGCCACCGGCCCGCCGGAGAGGTTCATGTACGTCAGCGGCTTCGCCAGCACCAGCTTCGGACCGCCGAAACCGAGCCGCCCCTCGGTGACCTCAGCCACCGCCCGCTTGTGCCGGCCGAACTTGCCACCCACGCGGGCGGCCAGCAGGTCGGCCACCATGAAACCGACATTGTGCCGATTGCCCGCGTACTCCCGACCGGGGTTGCCCAGGCCGACCACCAGCCACGGCCCCGCCTCGTCCGTCACGCCACGCCCCTCCCGCTCTCAGCGCCGCCCACCACGGGCCGTGCGACCCGACGACCACCCCGATATGCCGACAGGCGCCCCCGATCACGGGAGCGCCTGCCGCACGGAACGGGGACCGATCAGGCCTCGGTCTTCGCCTCGGCCGGGGCCTGCTCGCCCTCGGCGGCCGGGGTCTCGGCACCCTCGGCGGTCTCCTCGCCGACCTCGGCCTCGGCCTCGGCGGTGGCCTCCTCGACCTCGGGGAGGGTGGCCTCGAGCTGCTCGGCGGTCGGCGCGGCGGTCACCGAGGCGACCGTGGCCTCCGGGTCGGCGACCAGCTCGACGCCGGCCGGCAGCTCCACGTCGGCGGCGGTGACCTGGGTGCCGGCCTCCAGACCCTCGATCGACGCCTCCAGGTGGTCCGGCACCTTCGTGGCGTCGGCGGTCACCGAGAGGGTGTCGTGGTCGTGCACGATCAGCGTGTCCTTGGCGGCCTCGCCGGTCAGCTGGACCGGAACCTCGACGGTGACCTTCTCGCCGCGGCGGACGAGCAGCAGGTCGACGTGCTCGTAGCTGTCCCGGATCGGGTCCCGCTGGATCGCCTTCGGCAGTGCCAGCACCTGGGTGCCGTCGCTGACCTCGATCGCGAAGAGCTGGTTGGCGCCGCCCTTACGGATCGCGGCGGCGAACTCACGCACGGGCAGCGCGATGTGCTTGGGCTTCTCGCCGTGGCCGTAAAGCACGGCGGGCACCAAGCCGGCCCGGCGGGTACGACGGGCACCACCCTTGCCGAACTCGGTACGGGGCTCGGCGCTGATCTTTACCTCGGACACGGGGAAACTCCTGATGCTTTCGCTGCGGCGGCTTGTCGACTGGCGGTGCTGGGGCGAGGGGCTCGCTGGGGCTCATGCGTCATGAACGACTGCCCGGAGCACCGCGTCGATGACGGTGCATCCGAGCGGCGCTTTTCAGCGGCCCGCCGGGCACCCTCGCCGTGGCAACCGTAATAGTCTACCCGAGTTGATTCCGCCCCCGACGGCAGTCCCCGCCTCCGCCATCCGCAGGAGCAAAAACGCCCATCGGACACCGCCCCGAACGCCGGTCGAATATCGCCCGGACGCTGGTCGGAGCCGGTCCGGACGCCGTGTCGGAGCCGGTCCGGACGCAGTGTCGGGGCCGAACCGGACACCGGTCGGAGCCGAACCGGACGCCGGTCCGGTACCCGCGCGCCGGCCTCGGAACGACGGCCGGCGCGCGGTCGGCCGTCAGCTCAGGCCGCCGAACAGGGTGGTCACCGACCCGTCGTCGAAGACCTCCCGGATCGCCCGGGCCAGCAGCGGCGCGATCGACAGCACGGTGATCTTGTCGAGCTGCTTCTCGGACGGCAGCGGCAGCGTGTTGGTCACCACGACCTCGGTGATCGGGCTGTTCTTCAGCCGCTCGGTCGCCGGGTCGGACAGCAGCGCGTGGGTGGACGCCACGACGATCTCCGCCGCACCGGCCGTCCGGAGGATCTCGGCGGCCTTGGTGATCGTGCCGCCGGTGTCGATCATGTCGTCGACGATCAGGCAGACCCGCCCCTCCACGTCGCCGACCACCCGGTTCGCCACCACCTGGTTCGGCTTGAGCGGATCCCGGGTCTTGTGGATGAACGCCAGCGGGCAGCCGCCCAGCCGGTCCGTCCACCGCTCCGCCACCCGAACCCGGCCCGAGTCCGGCGCCACCACCGTCATCGGCCGACCGGCGAACTTGCGCTCCACGTACTCGGCCAGGATGTCCATCGCGAACAGGTGGTCCACCGGGCCGTCGAAGAAGCCCTGGATCTGCGCGGTGTGCAGGTCCACCGTGAGGATCCGGTTCGCGCCCGCGGTCTTCAGCAGGTCCGCCACCAGCCGCGCCGAGATCGGCTCCCGGCCCCGGTGCTTCTTGTCCTGCCGCGAGTACGGGTAGAACGGCAGGACCACGGTGATCCGCTTGGCCGAACCGCGCTTCAGCGCGTCGATCATGATCAGGGTCTCCATGACCCAGGTGTTGACCCCGTGCGTCACGGACTGCACCACGAAGGCGTCCGAACCGCGCACCGAGTCCTTGAACCGTACGAAGATCTCCCCGTTCGCGAAGTCGTACGCGTCGGCGGGCGTCGGCGCGACGCCTAGCACCTCGCCGATCTCCTTGGCCAACTCCGGAAAGCCACGTCCGGAGAAGAGCATCAGGCTCTTGCGGTTTTCGGCGACGATGCTGCCCATGGGCTCGTCTGCTCCCGTTGGTCGGTGGTCCCGGCTGCGGTCTGGCCGGGACTATGCGGTTGCAGTATCTCCCCCGCCTGACGGCCGTCGAACCGCCTCGGCACCCCCGTGGATTGCCTCACCTTCCCTTGCGGCCCTCAGGCCTCCGGCGCATCCTCCGCCGCTTCCGCCACCGCTTGGCGGGCCCGCTCGGCTGCCTCGGCCGAGGCGGTGCCGGGCCGCCTGCGGGCCACCCAGCCCTCGATGTTGCGCTGCGGTGCCCGGGTAACCCCGAGCGCACCCGGCGGCACGTCCTGGCTGACCGCGCTGCCCGCCGCGACGTACGCGCCCGGGCCCACCTCCACCGGGGCGATCAGGCTGGTGTCGCAGCCGATGAACGCCGCCTCGCCGACCGTGGTGCGGTGCTTGTTGACCCCGTCGTAGTTCACGAAGATCGTCGCCGCGCCGATGTTGGCCTTCGCCCCGATCGTCGCGTCACCCACGTACGACAGGTGTGGCACCTTCGCGCCCGCGCCGACCTCGGAGTTCTTCACCTCGACGAAGGTGCCGACCTTGGCCCGCTCGGCCAGCTTCGCCGCCGGCCGCAGGTACGCGTACGGCCCGACGCTGGCCCCCGGGCCGACCTCGGCCTCGACGGCGTGGCTGCGCAGCACGGTCGCCCCCGGGCCGATCACCGTGTCGATCAGCGTCACGTCCGGGCCGACCACGGCCTCCGCACCGACCACGGTCCCGCCGCGCAGCTGGGTGTTCTGGTCGATCACCGCGTCCCGGTCCACCGCGACCGTCACGTCGATCCAGGTCGTCGCCGGGTCCAGGATGCTGACCCCGGTGCGCATCCACCCCTCGTTGACCCGGTCGCGCAGCAGCCGGCGCAGCGCCGCCAGCTCGACCCGGTCGTTGCAGCCCAGCGTCTCGACGTGGTCGGCGGCCACGTGCACCGCCACCGGCTCGCCGGCGGAGACGAGCAGGCCGAAGACGTCGGTGAGGTACTCCTCGCCCTGGTCGTTGTCGGCGGAGAGCTTGCCCAGCGCGGCGCGCAGCCGCACCGCGTCGAACGCGTAGATGCCGGCGTTGATCTCGCGCAGCGCGCGCTGCGCCGGGGTGGCGTCGCGCTCCTCGACGATCTGCTCCAGCCGACCCGCCGCGTCCCGGACGATGCGCCCCAGCCCGGTCGGGTCGGGCACCTCGGCGGCCAGCACCGTGGCCGCGGCCCCCGCGCCCTCGTGCGCGTCGACCAGCGCGGCGACCGTCTCGGGGCGGAGCAGCGGCACGTCGCCGTTGATCACCACCACGGTCCCGGCGGCGTCCGGCGCCGCGTCCAGCCCGATCCGGACCGCGTGGCCGGTGCCGAGCTGCTCGGCCTGGAGCACCGGGGTGGCCGCCGGGGCGACCTCGGCCAGGTGCGCCCGGACCTGGTCCGCGCCGTGCCCGACCACCACGACGGTCCGGTCGGCCGCAAGGGGCGCGGCGGCGGTCAGCACGTGGCCGAGCAGGGTCCGGCCGAGCAGGGGATGCAGCACCTTGGGCAGCGCCGACTTCATCCGCTTGCCCTCCCCGGCGGCGAGCACGACGACGGTTCGGAGGTGGAGCTGGGACACGATGTAGCTCCCGTCGGGACGGCGACAGTCTCGCGGCCATGCTAACCACGCAATGGCGGCGGTACAGCGGAAGCTCCCGGGAGAGGATTCGAACCCCTATAATCAGGACCAAAACCTGACGTCCTGCCATTAGACGACCCGGGACGGTCTAAACGGACAAACCAAGCGGTCGGCAGACCTCTACACCTTAGCGTCCCGAGCCCTCGACGCCATCGCCCATTCCCCTCATGATCCCTTCGGTCCTCCAGAGCGGCCGGCGCGGCACTCCGACGGCAGGTCGCGCGGCATGAAGGCATCCACGCACGAAACTGTCCCATGCGGCTCCACCCGCACGTCGGCTCCCGCCGTGCCGGCCTACGCCGGGTCGGCCGGCACGGGTACGGTCGGACGACGCGGCGGCACCGTCCCGGGTTCGGACGGGGTCGACGGCGCGAACAGCTGAGGCAGCGGCATCCCACGACAGGCGTCCCCGAGCGCCGGCGAGGTGACGACATGGCGGACGGTCCGGTCGGCGAGGGTGGCCCAGGTGGTCGGCGGCGCGCGGTTGCGGCGGCGGGCAAGCCGCCCTCGCGGGTGCGGATGTCGGCGGCGCAGCGGCGTGAGCAGTTGATCTCGATCGGCCGGCAGCTGTTCGCCGAGCGCGGCTTCGACGCGACCTCGATCGAGGAGGTGGCGGCCCGGGCGAAGGTCTCCAAGCCGGTGATCTACGAGCACTTCGGCGGCAAGGAAGGGCTCTACGCGGTGGTGGTGGACCGGGAGGTCCGGGCCCTGCTGGACCGGATCACCACGGCCCTGACCGCCGGTCATCCGCGGGAGTTGCTGGAGCAGGCGGCGATGGCCCTGCTCGGGTACATCGAGGAGGAGACCAGCGGGTTCCGGGTGCTGGTCCGGGAGTCGCCGGTGATGTCCGCGACGGGCAACTTCAGCAGCGTGATGAACGACGTCGCGCACCAGGTCGAGCACATCCTCGGCGCCGAGTTCAAGACCCGGGGGTACGACCCGAAGCTGGCCGAGCTCTACTCGCAGGCCCTCGTCGGGATGGTGGCATTGACGGGCCGCTGGTGGCTGGAGGTGCGCAAGCCGCGTAAGGAGACAGTGGCCGCGCACCTGGTCAACCTGGCCTGGAACGGTCTGTCACACCTGGACGCGAAGCCGACCCTGATCACGGCGAAGGGCCGGTGACCGGGGTCCGGAACGGCCGGGTTCAGCGACCGCCGGGGACGGCCGCGCGGCGGTGCCGGCGTTCGGCCTCGGCGCGCTCGGGCGGGCCGACCTTGTCGTAGAGGCCGGTGGCGAGGAGCACCAGCCCGAACAGCAGCGACACGATGACGGTGGACATCGAGAAGTTGAGGAAGTTCGCCGAGGTCTGCAGGACGGACATCATCAGCACGCCGGTGACCAGGAAGACCACCCCGGCCGTCAGGTTCATGTAGTGGCCGAGGTTGCTCCGCCGGGACGCCCCGACCATCAGCACGGCCCCGAAGACCACCGAAACCAGCGCGAACGCGAGGTTGGTGCGGAGGCCGAGGGCCCAGGTGCTGCCCCGGTCGAACAGCCCTTCGCCCCAGGTCGCGACCACTCCCCAAACGCCGAAGACCAGGATGTAGAGCCCGATGACCCCGGCGAGGACGCGGTAGAGCGCCCGCGCCGGGTGATTGACCGGAAAGTGCACCATAACCCCTCCGTCCGGATGTGTCCGTTCGGAAGGATTGTCGCCCGCGCGGGTGCCGGATGCGGGCCGAACCGCCGCAGCGGGACCGGAACCAGCCGATCCCCGCAGCGACGCCCCTGGTCAGAGGACGAGCCGGGCCTTCTGCCAGGCCTCGGTCTCCTCCTCGGTGCCGACCTTGCCGTACATGCCGACCATCAGCAGCACCAGCGAGAGGGTCAGCACCACGATGTCGGTGAAGATGGTGAAGTTGAAGATGTTGGCGTCGGTGTGCAGGAAGGCCAGCGCGGCCAGGCCGAGGACCATGAGCACGTACGCCAGCCACTGGTTGATCGCGACGTCGAGGTTGCGGCCGATCGCGGTGCCGGCCAGGATCACGGCGCCGAGCAGGATGCTGAGCAGCGAGAATCCGAGATTGGTCCCCTGGCCCAGCACCTTCGTGTCATCCTGGGCGAAGAAGTCGTTGCCGGCGCTGGCGATGATGCCGAGCACTCCGAAGACCACGAAGTACAGACCAACGAGCCCGCCGATCGCCCGGTAGATCGGCCGCGCGGGGTGGTTGACGGGGGTGTGGGCCATGTCTGAATCTCCAAGACCGTGCGGGTGAGGGGTCACCTGATTGTCCCGCACGGCGGGCTGTGACGCCGCACACCCCCCACCCGAGGCCGGCTCGCCTTCCGGGAGAGCCGGCCGGATCAGTTCCCGGGGACCTGCTCGGCGAGGGCCAGCCAGGTCTCCTCGACCTGCTCCCGTTCGGCCCGCAGGTCCTTGAGTTGGGCGTCCAGCTCGGCGACCTTGGCGTAGTCGGTGGCGTTCGCGGCGAGCTGGTCGAGCAGCGCCGCCTCCCTCTGGTCCAGCTTGCCGATCTGGCGTTCCAGCCGGGTGAGGTCCTTCTTCGCCTGCCGGGCCTCGGCGGCGGACATCCCGCCGGCCGCCGGGGTGGCGCCCACCGTGGCGGTGGATTCGCCGGCGACCACGGCCAGCGGCTGGTTCGCGGCCCGGGCCAGGTACTCGTCGACACCGCCGGGCAGGTGCACCAGCCGGCCGTCGCCGAACATCCCGTACGCCGATTCGGTGACCCGCTCGATGAGGTACCGGTCGTGGCTGGCCACGATGACGGTGCCGGGCCAGGAGTCGAGCAGGTCCTCCAGCGCGGCGAGGGTGTCGGTGTCCAGGTCGTTGGTGGGCTCGTCGAAGAGCAGCACGTTGGGCTCGCCCGCGAGCAGCCGGAGCATCTGGAGCCGGCGGCGCTCCCCGCCGGAGAGGTCGCTGACCGGGGTCCAGAGCCGGCGGTCGTCGAAGCCGAAGACCTCGGCGAGCTGGGCGGCGGAGATTTCCCGGTCGCCGAGCTGCACCCGGCGGGCGACCTCCTCGACGGCTTCGAGGACGCGCAGGTGACCGGGCAGCTCGGCCAGCTCCTGGGAGAGGAACGCGGGCCGGACGGTGGAGCCGGTGGCGAACCGTCCGCCGTCGGGGCGGGTGATGCCGGCGAGCATCCGCAGCAGGGTGGTCTTGCCGGCGCCGTTACGGCCGAGGATGGCGATCCGGTCACCGGGGCCGACGTGCCAGGTGGCGTCGTGCAGGATCTCCTTCGGGCCGGCGTACAGCCGGACGTCCTCCAGGTCGTACACCTGCTTGCCGAGCCGGGCGGTGGCGAGCCGTTGCAGCGACATGGTGTCGCGCGCCGGCGGCACGTCGGCGATCAGCGCGTTGGCGGCGTCGATCCGGAACTGCGGCTTGGAGGTCCGGGCGGGCGGGCCGCGACGCAGCCAGGCGATCTCCTTGCGGAGCAGGTTCTGCCGGCGGGCCTCGGTGGTGGCGGCGACCCGCTCCCGCTCGACGCGGGCCAGGGTCCAGGCGGCGAAGCCGCCCTCGTACGCCCGGACGGTCTGGTCGGCGACCTCCCAGGTGTCGGTGCAGACCGCGTCGAGGAACCACCGGTCGTGGGTGACCACGACGAGGGCGCCCTTGCGGCCGACCAGGTGCTTCGCCAGCCAGTCGACGCCGCCGACGTCGAGGTGGTTGGTGGGCTCGTCGAGGATGAGCAGGTCGGAGTCGCGCACCAGCAGGGCGGCCAGCGCCACCCGGCGGCGCTCGCCGCCGGACATCGGGCCGACGGGCTGGTCGAGGCCGAGGTGGGGCATGCCGAGGCCGTCGAGGATGTTGCGGACCCCGGCGTCGCCGGCCCACTCGTGCTCGGCGCCCATGCTCTCGCCGAGCCAGGCGGTGCCGAGCACCACATCCCGGACGGTGGCGTCGGGGGCGAGCGTCAGGGCCTGCGGAAGCCACAGGACGCGCAGGTCGCGACGGTGGGTCACCCGGCCGTCGTCCGGTTCCTCCTGCTTGGTGAGCAGCCGCAGCAGGGTGGACTTGCCTGCGCCGTTGAGGCCGACCACGCCGATCCGGTCGGCATCGTCGAGGCCGAGCGAGACGTCGGTGAGCAGCGGCCCGGCGGCGCCGTACCCCTTGGACACCCGGTCCAGGTTGACGATGTTGGCCACGAACCCACCTTTCATGATGAAGGCGTCCCGGTGCCGGCGGGCACCTCAGGACGCCTGGCCTCCAAGGGTACGCGGACGCTCCGGGCCGCCCCGGCGGGCGTACGCTCCGCCCGCCCGGCGGGCGTATTCCCGGCTCAGCCGATCCGCGCGCCGGGCACCGGGCCGTGCGCGGTGCGCGCCTGGCGGCACACCCCGGCGGTCGCCAGCTCGGCGGCGATCCGCTCGGCGTCGTCGGCGTCCGTGGCGAGGAACACGCAGGTCGGCCCGGAGCCGGAGACGATGCTGGCGAGCGCCCCGGCGGCCTCGCCGGCCTTCAGGGTGCCGGCCAGGGACGGGCGCATGGCGAGCGCGGCGTCCTGGAGGTCGTTGCCGAGGCTGGCGGCGAGCACCCGGGGGTCCCGCTGGCGCAGCGCGGCGAGCAGCCCGTCGGCGCTGCCCAGCGGCGGGCCGGCGGCCCCGGCGTCGCGGAGCCGGTCGAGTTCGGCGTACGCGGCGGGGGTGGACAGCCCGCCGTCGGCGATGGCGACCACCCAGTGCCAGGAGGTGGCGCGGGCCAGCACGGGGCTGACCGCCTCGCCCCGGCCGGTGCCGAGCGCGGTGCCGCCGTAGATCAGGAACGGCACGTCGGAGCCGAGGTCGGCGGCGATCCCGGCCAGCTCGTCGCGGGACAGCCCGGTACCCCAGAGGGCGTCGCAGGCGACCAGCGCGGCGGCGGCGTCGGCGCTGCCGCCGGCCAGCCCACCGGCCAGCGGGATCTGCTTGCGCAGGTGCAGCCGGGCGTGCGGCGGGACGCCCGCGTACCCGGCGAGGGCGCGGGCGGCCCGGATGGCCAGGTTGGTGTCGTCCAGGGCCAGCTCGCCGGTGCCCTCCCCCTCCATCGTCAGGGTGAGGGTGTCGCCGCGGCGGGCGGTGAGCTCGTCGTGGATCGAGATGGCGTGGTAGACGGTGTTCAGCTCGTGGTAGCCGTCCCGGCGCAGCGGGCCCACCCCGAGGTGCAGGTTGACCTTGGCGGGCACCCGCACCCGGACCGGGCCGCTGGCCCCGCGCCGCTGCTGGTCGTCATCGTCGTCCGGTCCCCAGGCCTCGGTCACCGCGCCAGCCTACTGCGCGGTCGGTGGGGCGGTCGGGGCCGACGCGGCGATCGCGGCGAACTGCTCGACGGTGAGCGACTCGCCGCGCGCGCCGGGGTCGACGCCGGCGGCGGTGAGCGCCGCGGCGGCCCGGTCCGCGCCGCCGGCCCAGCCGGCCAGGGCGGCCCGCAGGGTCTTACGGCGCTGGGCGAACGCGGCGTCGACGACGGCGAAGACCTGTTTCCGGGGTACGTCGGGGCGGGGCGGCTCGCGGCGGGTGAAGGCGACCAGGCCGGAGTCGACGTTGGGCACCGGCCAGAACACGTTGGGCGGCACCTTGCCGGCGGCACGGGAGCGGGCGTACCAGGCGAGCTTGACCGACGGGATGCCGTAGACCTTGGAGCCGGGGCCGGCGACGAGCCGGTCGGCGACCTCCTTCTGCACCATCACCAGGCCCTGCCGGAGGCTGGGCAGCTCGGCCAGCAGGTGCAGCACCACCGGCACGGCCACGTTGTACGGCAGATTCGCCACCAGCGCGGTCGGCGCGGGGTCGGCCAGCTCGGCGGCGCCGATCCGCAGGGCGTCGGCGTGGTGCACGGTCAGCCGGGCGGCGGCCGGCCCGGCGAACCGGGCGGCGGTCTCCGGCAGCGCGGCGGCCAGCGTCGGGTCGAGCTCCACGGCGTGGGTGTGCGCGGCCACCGGCAGCAGGGCCAGGGTGAGCGAGCCGAGGCCGGGGCCGACCTCCAGGGCGACGTCGTCCGGGGCCAGGCCGGCGACGGTGACGATCCGGCGGACGGTGTTCGGGTCGTGCACGAAGTTCTGGCCGAGCTTCTTGGTCGGGTGCACGCCGAGGCGGGCGGCGAGTTCCCGGATCTCCGCCGGGCCGAGCAGGCCGGTCACCACGGGCCGAAGGCGCGCTCGCCGTTGGCCGACAGCGCCGCGCACAGCTCGTCGAGGTCCGCGCCGGTGGTCGCGGCCAGCGCCCGCACGGTGAGCGGGATGAGGTACGACGCGTTGGGCCGCCCCCGGTGCGGGGTGGGGGTGAGGTACGGCGCGTCGGTCTCCACCAGGAGCTGGTCGAGCGGGGTGAGCGCGGCGGCCTCGCGCAGCGCGACGGCGCTGCCGAAGGTCACGGTGCCCGCGAAGCTGAGCAGGTAGCCACGGCGCACGCAGTCGGCGGCGAACCCGGCGTCGCCGGAGAAGCAGTGCAGCACGACGGTGTCCGGGGCGCCCTCGTCGTCGAGGATCCGCAGCACGTCGGCGTGCGCGTCCCGGTCGTGGACGACCAGGGCCTTGCCGTAGCGCTTGGCGATGGCGACGTGCGCCCGGAAGCTCTCCTCCTGCGCGGCCCGGCCCTCGTCGCCGGTGCGGAAGAAGTCCATCCCGGTCTCGCCGATCCCGCGCACCCGGTCCCGGGCCGCGAGCGCCTCGATCTGCCGCAGCGCCTCGTCGAGGTCTGCCAGCCGGGGCGCCTCGTTGGGGTGCAGGGCGACGGTGGCCAGCACCGCCGGGTAGCGGTCGGCCGCGTCGGCGCTCCACGCGGAGGACGCCACGTCCACGCCGACCTGGACGAGCCGGTCCACGCCGGCCTCGGCGGCCACCGCGACGGCCGCCGCGACCGGGTCGTCGGCGGTGGCGTTCCCGCCCGCCCCGCCGGCCGGGGCACCGGCCTCGGTGACGGTGATGTCCAGGTGGGTGTGGCTGTCCGGCACGGGGCGGGGCAGCGGCTCGGGCGCGGGCGGGAACTCCCCGGCCCGGCGGGTGGCCCGTTGGCGGCGGGACTCAGTCGGCTCGGTCATCGCCGTCAGCATCACACACCGCCGGTCGGGCCGAAGCGGTGGTGGGCGGGCATAACGGCAAGAGGGCCGGGAATGCGTCGGGCGTCCGACGGCCCCGACCCCGCTCCGGGAGACGACATGCCCTTCATCACCGTCGGCGTGGAGAACTCCGCGCCCATCGACCTGTACTACGAGGACCACGGCGCCGGGCAGCCGGTGGTGCTGATCCACGGGTTCCCGTTCAACGGGGCGACCTGGGAGAAGCAGACCAGCGCCCTGCTCGCCGCCGGCTACCGCACGATCACATACGACCGGCGGGGCTTCGGAAACTCCAGCCAGCCGGCCGCCGGGTACGACTACGACACGTTCGCGGCCGACCTGGACGTGTTGATGACCGAGCTGGACCTGCGCAACGCGATCCTGATCGGGCACTCGATGGGCACCGGGGAGGTGACCCGCTACCTCGGCGCGTACGGGTCGGGCCGGGTGGACCGGGCGGTGCTGCTCGCCCCGCTCGCGCCGTTCCTGCTGAAGACCGCCGACAACCCGGAGGGGCTGGACCGGAGCCTGTTCGACGGGTTCCAGCAGGCGATCCTCGCCGACCGGTTCGCGTTTCTCACCACCTTCTGCGACAGCTTCTTCAACTATGCGGACAACAAGGGCAAGTTGGTCAGCGAGGAGGCGTACCGGGCGCACTGGGAGATCGGCACGCGGGCCTCGGCGATCGGCACGTACCAGAGCGTGGACGCCTGGCTGACCGACTTCCGGCCGGACCTGCCCCGGATCGACGTGCCGGTGCTGATCGTGCAGGGCGACCAGGACCGGGTGCTGCCGTACGCGGCGACCGGGCAGCGATTGCAGCCGATGCTGCCCGACAGCCGGCTGACCACGCTCAAGGGGGCGCCGCACGGCATCCCGTGGACCAACAGCGACGAGGTGAACCGCGCGATCCTGGAGTTCGTGGTGGCCCCGGCGATGGCCCGACGCTGAGGCCGCCCGCGACCGTACGGCCGGCGCGGTCCCCGGGGGCGGGGGCCGCGCTGGCGCGGTGGATCGGGCCGACGCGGTGGTCAGCCGGTGAGCCGGGCCAGTTCCTCGTCGACGATCGACGGGTCGAGCTTGCGGAAGACCGGCTTCGGCGCCGCGAGCGGCCGGCCCGCCTCCAGCGGTACGGACTCCCAGCGCGTCCCGACCGTGTAGTCCCCGGTCAGCACCGGGTACGCGGGCCCGCCGTCGAGGTCGTCGACCTCCTCCAGCACGGGCATCGGCGCATGCACGCCGGTGCCGCCGAGCAGCTCGTGGATCTTCTGCGCGGAGTGCGGCAGGAACGGGGTCAGCAACGTGTTCGCGTCGCTGACCACCTGGAGGGCGACGTGCAGGATGGTGCCCATCCGGGGCTTGTCCGCCTCGTCCTTGAGCTTCCACGGGGCCTGGTCGGAGATGTACTTGTTGGCCTCGGCGACGACCCGCATCGCCTCGCCGATGGCCTGCTTCTGCCGGTGCCGGCCGATCAGGCCGCCGACGGTCTCGAAGCCGGCCCGGGCGGTGGCGAGCAGCGCCTCGTCGGCCTCGGTGAGCCCCGCCGGGTCGACCGGCGGGATCGCGCCGAAGTTCTTCGCCGCCATCGAGACGGACCGGTTGACCAGGTTGCCCCAGCCGGCGACCAGCTCGTCGTTGTTGCGGCGGAGGAACTCGGCCCAGGTGAAGTCGGTGTCGTTGCTCTCCGGGCCGGCGACGGCGATGAAGTAGCGCAGCGCGTCGGCGTCGTACCGCTCCAGGAAGTCCCGGACGTAGATGACCACCTTGCGGGAGGAGGAGAACTTGCGCCCCTCCATGGTCAGGTACTCGCTGGAGACCACCTCGGTGGGCAGGTTGAGCCGGCCCAGCCGGCCCGGCTCGCCGTCGCGCGCGCCCTCGCCCGAGTAGCCGCCGAGCAGCGCCGGCCAGATCACCGAGTGGAAGACGATGTTGTCCTTGCCCATGAAGTAGTGGCTCTGTGTGTCACCGTCGGTGCCGCCCTCGGCGCCCGTCGGGTTCCAGAACTTCCGCCACGCCTCCGGGTCTCCGGTGCGGCGGGCCCACTCGATGGACGCGGACAGGTAGCCGATGACCGCGTCGAACCAGACGTAGATCCGCTTGTCCGGCCGGTCCCGCCAGCCGTCGAGGGGGATCGGCACGCCCCAGTCCAGGTCCCGGGTGATCGCCCGGGGCTGGAGGTCGTCGAGCAGGTTCTTCGAGAACCGCAGCACGTTGGGCCGCCAGCCCTCCCGGCTGTCCAGCCACTGCCGCAGGGCGTCGGCCAGGGCGGGCAGGTCGAGGAAGAAGTGCTCGGTCTCGATGAACTCCGGCGTCTCGCCGTTGATCTTGGACTTCGGGTTGATCAGGTCGACCGGGTCGAGCTGGTTGCCGCAGTTGTCGCACTGGTCGCCGCGGGCACTGTCGTACCCGCAGATCGGGCAGGTGCCCTCGATGTACCGGTCGGGCAGGGTCCGGCCGGTGGACGGCGAGATCGCGCCGACGGTGACCTTTGGAACGATGTAGCCGTTGCGGTGCATCCCGGCGAACAACTCCTGCACCACGGCGTAGTGGTTGCGGGTGGTGGTGCGGGTGAACAGGTCGTACGACAGCCCGAGCGCCCGCAGGTCCTCGGCGATCACCCGGTTGTACCGGTCGGCCAGCGCGCGCGGGGTGACCCCCTCGGCGTCGGCCTGCACCTGGATCGGGGTGCCGTGCTCGTCGGTGCCGGACACCATGAGCACGTCGTGGCCGGCCATCCGCATGTACCGGGCGAAGACGTCGGAGGGAACGCCGAAACCGGAGACGTGGCCGATGTGGCGCGGGCCGTTGGCGTAAGGCCAGGCTACCGCCGCGAGAACGTGACTCATGACCAGCAAGCCTAGTGACCTCGCCGGGTGCACCGCGAACCAACAGGCCACCCGGGCGGGTCAACGCCCCGTCGGGCACCCAGGGCCGGCACGGACGGGGTGGGGCGAGGGGGCCTCGGCGACCGGGCGGCGTCGGGGCGGGCGATCGTTGCCCGAATTGTCGTCGACACGCGGCCTGAGCTGCCTGGACACCCACGCCGACCGGTGTCCAATGAAGCCCGTGACTGCCAGCCGAGCCGCCCGGGACCACGAGGAGCCACCCACCGGGTCGGCCCGCGACGACGACCCGCCGCCCGGACCGTCGCCCCGGGCCGGGACCGTGGCGCCACAGCCCCGGCCGGTCCCGGCCGCCGAACCGACCGGGCCACCCGCCGCCAACGCCGCCGGCACGCCCCGGCCGACCGGACCGATCGCCCTGCCGGGGCCGACCCGGCCGACCGCCCTGCCCGGACCGGCCACCGAACCCCGGCCGACCGCCGTGCCCGGGCAGGCCACCGGCGGCCCCGGCCGGCCGGTGGAGGTGGAGCCGACCACCGGGGCGCCGGTCGGCGCCGTGCCGCGCCGGGTCCCGGTCCGGCAGCCGGGTGGCCGGCCCCGCCCGGGAACCGCCGTCGGCGATCCGCCGGGGTCCGACGACGGGCTGTTCTGGGCACCGATCGAGGAGGTGCACTGGGACGGCACGCCGCTCGGGGAGGGGCACGGCCGGTGGCGGCACGGCGACGGCGACCGGGTGGCCCGGGCCCGACGGCGGCAGGCCGACCGCCCTGCCCGGCCGCCGGAGCCCTGGCGAGGGCTCTCCGCGCTTCTGGCGCTGAGCCTGCTCGCCGCATTCTTCGCCTGGGTGAGCGTCGGCCCGTTCTGGCTGGCCGTCGGGCACCGCGTCACCGGCACCGTGGAGGTCGACGAGTGCACCGGCGGCGGGCTGACCCAGCGCTGCCGGGGGATCTTCACCGCCGACGACGGCCGGTACGTCGCGTTCGGGGTGCGGATCAGCGGCGTGCCCGCCGAGCGCAGCGCCGCCGGCTCCGTCCTGCCGGCCGGGATGACCGGGCCGGCGTCCGACGCGGCGTACGCCGACACCGGGGTCGGCCGGCACCTGCGCTGGCTGCTCGGGCTGCTGCTGGTGCTGGCCTGCGGTGGGGCGATCGCCCGGTGCACCGGTGCCACCCTGTTCGTCGACCGGCGGGCCCGCCGCTGGGCGGTGGCCGCCGCCGTGGCCGGCCCGCTCGTGATCACGGCCGGCTTCCTCGCCAACGCCTGGTGACGCCCCCGCCGGCCTTTCATGTCCCGTCCCGCCCACCTCGCCGCGTCCGCGCCGCCGGCCGGGGCGACGACGGGGCGACGACGGGGCGACCTCCCGACACCTCAGGCGTGCACGACCGCGTAGACGTCGCGGCGGCGCAGGCCGTACCCGGTGGCGACCTCGGTGATCGCGTCTCGCCGGGACAGGCCGGCGGCCTCCCGTTCGGCCACGGCGGCACGCAGCGTCGCGTCGTCCGGCCGCTCGGCGGCGGCCGGCGCGGCGCCGGCCACCACCAGAGTGATCTCGCCGCGCGGCCCGCTGTCGGCGGCCCAGGTGGCCAGCTCGCCGAGCGGCCGGCGGACCACCTCCTCGTACGTCTTGGTCAGCTCGCGGCAGAGCGCCGCCGGCCGGTCGGCACCGAACTCGGCGGCCAGGTCGGCGAGCGCACCGGCGATCCGGTGCGGGGCCTCGAAGAGCACCAGGGTCCGCTCCTCGGCGGCCAGGGCGCGCAGCCGGGAGCGCCGAGCGCCGGGGGTGCGGGGCAGGAAGCCCTCGAAGCAGAACCGGTCGCTGGGCAGCCCGGACAGGGCCAGCGCGGTGGTGACGGCGCTCGGGCCGGGGGCGGCGGTCACCGGCACACCGGCGTCGAGCGCGCCCCGGACCAGCCGGTACCCGGGGTCGGAGACGCTGGGCATCCCGCCGTCGGTGACCAGGGCGACGACGTATCCCTCGCGGAGCACCTCGACCAGCTCGGGGGTGCGGCGCTCCTCGTTGCCCTCGAAGTAGGAGACGATCCGGCCGGGCACGGTGATGTCGAGGTCCCGGGCCAGCCGGGTGAGCCGCCGGGTGTCCTCGGCGGCGACCACGTCGGCGGCGGCGAGCACCTCGCGGAACCGGGCGGACGCGTCGGCCGGGTTGCCGAGCGGCGCGCCGAGGAGGATCAGGCGGCCAACTTCGGACATTTCACCCACGAAACGTACTCCTTCATCGACAGTTGTACCGGTATTGGGGACGACGGGCGCCACCGGGCACCTCCGCAGCCTACGATCGCTTCGTGACGAGTGCGTCGACAGCGCAGAGCGCGAGCGCGGGCCAGGCGAAATCGGAGCACGCCGCAGCCGGCGCCGCGACCGAGGAGTCCGCGCCTCCCCCCATCAGCGGCGGTGGGGGCGTCCCCGGCGTCGTGCGGCGGCGGCTGGCGACCGTCGACGCCCGGCTGGACGTCAACTCGTGGCTGGCCACCGCCGTCGTGGTGGCGATCGCGGCGATCCTGCGCCTGGTCGGCCTCAGCAGCCCGAAGGGCAAGATCTTCGACGAGATCTACTACGCCCGCGACGGCTGGGGCCTGGTCGACAAGGGCGTCGAGTGGAACTACAAGGACAACGGCCCGTCGTACGTGGTGCACCCGCCGCTGGGCAAGTGGCTGATCGGGCTCGGCGAGTGGGCCTTCGGCTACTCCGACGCCGAGCACAACATCTCCGTGCCGGGGCACCTGATGACCACCGCCCCGGAGTTCGGCTGGCGCATCGGCGCCGCGATCGCCGGCATCGTGTCGGTGCTGCTGCTGGTCCGCATCGGCCGCCGGCTGTTCCGCTCCACCACGCTCGGCTGCGCCGCCGGCCTGCTGCTCGCCCTGGACGGCTTCCACCTGGTGCTCTCCCGCACCGCCCTGCTCGACATCTTCCTGCTGCTGTTCGTGCTGGCCGCGTTCGGTGCCCTGGTCCTCGACCGGGACGCCCGTCGGCGGCGGTGGAGCCGGGCGCTGGAGGCCGGGCTGGACCCCACCGCTGCGGGGCGGGCCGGCCGGCCGGCCGGCGGCTGGCGGAACTGGCCCTGGTGGCGGCTGGCGGCCGGGGTGCTGCTCGGCTGCGCCTGCGCGGTGAAGTGGAGCGCCGTGTACTTCCTGCCGGCCTTCGCGCTGCTGGCCCTGTTCTGGGAGGTCGGCGTCCGCCGGTCCGCCGGGGTGCGCCGGCCCTGGCGCGACGCCCTGCTCGACGAGGTGCCCTGGCTTGCCCTGGCCGGGGTGCTGATGGTCGTCACCTACGTGGCCACCTGGTCGGGCTGGCTGCTGACCGACGACGGCTACTACCGGCTCGCCGCCCGGTACCCGAACGTGCCCGGGCTCAGCGACACCCCGTACCTCGGGGCGCTGAACAACCTGTGGGAGTACCACAAGGCCGCGTACGGCTTCCACACAACTTTGGACAAATCACACCCGTATCAGTCCTGGCCGTGGCAGTGGCTGCTGCTCGGCCGGCCGGTGGCGTTCCACTGGTCCGGTGACGGTGCCTGCGGAGCGCCGACCTGTGCCACCGAG
This sequence comes from Micromonospora sp. CA-111912, assembly GCF_050948415.1. Taxonomy (NCBI): domain Bacteria; kingdom Bacillati; phylum Actinomycetota; class Actinomycetes; order Micromonosporales; family Micromonosporaceae; genus Micromonospora; species Micromonospora sp. CA-111912. The sequence goes on along the minus strand of NZ_CP192007.1, from coordinate 841,267 downwards.
GTCCTGCTGCTCGGCACGCCGTTGCTGTGGTGGTCGTTCCTGCCCGCCCTGTTCGGGGCGGCCTGGATCGGCGTCGCCCGGCGGGACTGGCGGGCCGGGGCGATCCTGCTCTGCGCGGCGGCCGGCCTGCTGCCCTGGTTCTGGTTCGCCCTGGACGGGCGGACGATGTTCTCCTTCTACGCCGCGCCGGCCCTGCCGTTCCTGGTGCTGGCGGTGGTCTACGTGCTGGGCGCCATCGTCTCCCCGGCCCCCGCCGATGCCCGGGTGCCCGCCGGGGCCCCACCCCCCGGGCCGGACGACGCGGCCGACCGCCGGCTCATCGGCGGGATCGTGGTCGGCGTGTACGTGTTGCTGGTCGCGCTCTGCTTCGCGTACTTCTATCCGATCTTCGTGGGAAAGCTGCTGCCGTACGCGGAGTGGTCGGCCCGGATGTGGCTGGACGGCCGCTGGACCTGACGACGGCCTAGGGGCGCCCCCGCGACCGGTGGTCGGCCCCCGGTGTGGGGGCGCTCCGGCTGTCGCGGACGGTAATGACGGGACGAGCCCGGTGGCCGGCAAGCGGAAACCGGAGGCGGCGTCGGATATCGGATAGCTGGCGGCTCCGGCGCGAGGACCTCAAGGGCCCGGGCACGAAAAAATGGCCCCGGCACGAAGACGCGCGCCCCGATCGCCTGCCACGGGGGAAGCGGGCGATTGGGGCGCGCACGTGAAGCTTAACCACCGGGAACCACTGGCACAACGGGTGGACTCGGGTCAGATTTCTGACGAGACTCGCCCCAGCCTGGTGGTTTACACCTGGCAGCTAACCGTCAGTCATCCGGGGAAGACCTGACAAGATCCCCGCGGCCGGTACCGCCGGAGTGCTGGTCATGCGGGCCGTTCGGGGCCGTCGGCCGGGTGCGGGGCAGCCGCCGGGGGGCGACCGACCGTCCGGAGTGGATCTCACTACACTCGCCCCGGTGATCAACAGAAGACGATCGACATCCGTCCTCAGTGGACTGCTGGCGGCGACCGTCCTGATCGGTCCCGGGATCGTGCTGAGCGGGCCCGCGCCCGCGTGGGCCGACGAGGAGACCCCCGCCGAGCCGCCCCGGGTCGAGCTGGTGCTCGACGTCAGCGGCTCGATGCGGGCCCGGGACATCGACGGGCGGAGCCGGATCTCCGTGGCGCAGCAGGCGTTCAACGAGGTCGTGGACGCGCTGCCGGAGGAGACCCAGCTCGGCATCCGGGTCCTCGGCGCCACCTACAAGGGCAAGGACAAGAAGGTCGGCTGCCAGGACACCCAGCAGATCGTGCCGGTCGGCCAGGTGGACCGGACCCAGGCCAAGGCGGCGGTGGCGACCCTCCGGCCCACCGGCTTCACCCCGGTCGGGCTGGCGCTCCGCTCGGCCGCCCAGGACCTGGGCACCGGCGCAACCGTCCGCCGGATCGTGCTGATCACCGACGGCGAGGACACCTGCGCCCCGCCGGACCCTTGCGAGGTGGCCCGGGACCTGGCCGCGCAGGGCACCAAGCTGGTGGTGGACACCCTCGGCCTGGCCCCCGACGAGAAGGTGCGCCGGCAACTGCTCTGCATCGCCAACGCGACCGGCGGGACGTACACGGCCGCGCAGAGCGCGGAGGAGCTGACCGGACGGATCAAGCAGCTGGTCGACCGGGCCCGCGACACGTACACCGCGGCCCCGGCCGTGGTGGGCGGCTCCGCCCGTTGCCCGGACGCGCCGCTGCTCGCCCCCGGCGTCTACACCGACCGGGAGCAGTTCTCCGAGCACCGCTGGTACCGGGTCCCGGTGCGCCCCGGGCAGGAGCTGCGCGCCTCGGTGAGCATCTCGCTGGACCGCCCGGTCAACCCGGACTACGGGGTGCTGCTGCGGGCCACCGCGCCGGACGGCCGCGAGCTGGTCCGCGGCGTGGACGCCGGCAGCGGCCGTACCGACGTGGTTTCCGCAGGCCTGCGCTGGTCGGCCGCCGCCGATTCGGACGACGCCGACGAGGGACAGACGCAGACCCCGGCGCCGGGCGGGGCCGACGCCGCCCCGACCACCGTCTGCCTGGTGGTCAGCAACGCCTTCGCGCCCCGTCCCGGCACCCGGGCCACCCCCGGCATGCCGATCGAGCTGACCGTGGACGTGGTCGCCTCGTCGCCCGCCCCGGGCGGGCCGGACCTGGGCCGGGGCTGGGTGCTGCTGATGCTGCTGACCCTGGCCGGCCTGCTCACCGGCCTCGTCGCCGGCCTGCTCACCCGCTGGTGGGTCGCGACCTGGAGGGAGAACTGACGATGCGTACCCCGCTGATCCGGTCCGGGGCGGCGCTGGCCGCCGCCGCCGTCCTGACGCTGCCGACCGCCGCCGCGCTGGCCCTGCCGACCGCGCCCGCGCTGGCCGGCCCGCCGCCCCCCGCGACCCGGGACGAGCTCGCCGCGCCCACCCCCTCCCCCGGGGCCACCACGGTCACCAAGGCCGGCACCTCGTTCCTGACCGCCACCGGCATCACCGCCGGGCAGCCGGTCCGGGTCGGTGCGTCGACCGGCGACCACCTCTACTGGTCCTTCCCGGCCCGCGCCGGGCAGATCCACGAGATCACCGCGACGGTCAGCTTCCCCAAGGGCCGCACCGGCGCGTCCACCTGGACCGTCGAGGTCTTCGACGGCCTGCGCCGCCGGCAGGCGTGCACGGCGGGGGCGCAGACCCCGACCGCCGTAGCGTCGGTCACCAGCATCGCGCTCGGCTGCACGCTGCGTCAGGTCCGGTCCTGGGCGGAGCCGTGGTCGGCCGACCCGCTGCCCGGCACGTACTACGTACGGCTCTCGGTGGTGGACCTGCCGGAGCCGGACCTCGGCCTGCCGATCGACGTGGACCTGCTGGTCTCGGACGTGGGCGACGGCGACGCCCCGGCCGACGACGGGGAACTGAAGGCAGCGCTGGTGCCGAACACGAAGGCCGGCACGGTGCTGACCGGTGAGCCGGCGGCGGCACCGGCCGAGGAGGAGGACGACGAGTCCCTCCTCACCGGCTGGCTGCCCGAGGGGTCCTCGCGCTGGGTCTGGACCACGGTCGGCGGCGTGCTGGCCGCCGTGGCCGGCGTGGTCGGCTTCGCCCTGACCCGCCGCCCGCGCCGCCCCTGACCGACGCCCCTCCCGGCCCACCGCCCTCGACCGACGCCCCTGCCGGCCGTGCCGCGCGCCGACGTGCCGGTGGCCGCTCCCTCCCGCGAGGGGGTGGCCACCGGCGGGGGTCGGTCGGGCCGCGTCCGGGGCCCTCCGGTGCCGCCCCCTTGCGGTACGTTCGGCACCGATGAGCATCCGGGAGTTGACCACCGAGCAGGTGCTGGCCTGGCGGGCCGAGGTGGCCGGGGCCGGAAATGCGTGACCTGCTGCCGCCCGAGGTGGCGGTGGCCGTCGCCGGGTCCGACGACTGGACCGGGGAGTTGCTGCCCGCCGAGCGGGCCTGCCTCGGCGAGCGGGCGGTGGAGAGCCGGCAGCGGGACTTCACCGCCGGGCGGGTCTGCGCCAGGCGGGCGCTCACCCGGCTCGGGATGCCGGCGGTCGCCCTGCCGTCGGCGCCGGACCGGTCCCCGGTCTGGCCGGCCGGGGTGGTCGGCACCATCACCCACACCCACGGCTACTGCGCCGCGGCGGCGGCCCGCGTTGACCAGGTCCGCTCCGTCGGCATGGACGCCGAGCAGCACAAGGAGCTCAACGCCGGGGTACGCCGGCTGATCGGCCTGCCCGAGGAGTGGGACGCGTGCGCTCGGCTGCCGGCCGGCATCTCCTGGCCGGCGGTGCTGTTCAGCGCCAAGGAGACCGTCTACAAGGTCTGGCACCCGATCGTCGGCACCTGGCTCGACTTCCACGACGCCCTGGTCGAGCTGGACCCGGACTCCGGCCTGTTCACGGCCCGGATCGCCGCCGCCCGGCTGGACGCGGCCCCGGTTCCCGACCCGCCCGCGACGATCACCGGACGGTTCACCGTCGACGCCGGTCTGGTCCGCACCGCCGCTATCCTGTTACCCCGCTGAGACGGTACGTGTACCCGGAGCCTTGCCGGGGGCGATACCGTCAGGTCGTCGCGATCGTGATCAGGTGCCGAGGAGTACGGTGAGCCACCCCCAGCCCCCTTACGGGCCGCAGGATCCATACCAGCCGAACCAGGAACCGCCGACGGCACCCGTGCCGCAGTGGCCGGCCGATCCGACCGCACCGCTGCCCCCGCCGCCCGTGTCCGGTGCGCCGTACGCGCCGCCGCCGGTCTCCGGCGCCCCGTACCCGCCGGCCTCCGGCGCCCCGTACCAGGCGCCGCAGGGCGGGTTCACGCCCGCCCCGGATCCGGCGTACCAGCCGGGCGGGTACCCGCCGCCGCCCGCCCCGGACGCGGCGTATCCGCCGGTGTCCGGCATGCCGTACCCGCCCACCTCGGGATCGCCGTACCAGCCGTACCAGCCGGGTGCCGCGCCGGGCGGCCCGGGCTACCCGCTCGGCCCGGTCCAGCCGAAGAAGAGCAGCAAGAAGCCGATCATCATCATCGCGGTCGTCGCGGCGGTGCTCGCCCTGCTCTGCTGCATCGGTGGCGTGGTGGCGCTCGTGAAGGGCATCGACGAGACGAAGAAGGAGGCGGAGCGGCAGCTTCCCGGGCCGGTGGAGACCGCCGCTCCGGGCGGCCGGCCGACCGCCCGCCCGTCCTCGACCTCGACCCCGGCGGACGGTGAGACGTTCAACCTAAAGGCCGGCCAGAGCCTGGTCATCACCGACGACGAGGGCACCCTGGAGATCACGGTGCTGCGGTTCCGCACCTCGACCAAGGGCTGCAAGGCGTACTCGCCCGCACCCGACAAGGGGCTCTACCTGATCGCGGACGTCACCGCGACGGTGAAGAAGGGCAACATGTCGATCAACCCGTTCTACTTCCAGTGGGTCGCCGACGACGGCACCACCGAGAACGGGATCGCCGGCGCGTTCGCCGGCTGCGGCGACCTGCTCGACTCCGGCGTCAACCTGCGGGAGGGCAGCAAGCGCACCGGCAGCGTCACCTTCGACGTGGCCAACCAGAACGGCGCGATGGAGTACCGGCACAAGCTGGAGGCCGCCGGCTCCTGGAAGCCGTAGGTCCGATCCGCGTACCCGGCTCGCCGGGTGCCTCGACCGGCCACCGTCTTGACGCTGCAGGGCTGAGCGGCACCCACCTCACGGGTGCCGCTCGGCAGGCGCCGCGTGGCCCGGGGCGGTCTGACCGACCACGAGTGGGGCGGGCCGGTACGACTGTGGTCGTACCGGCTCGGCGGTGGCGGCCAGCTTGGCCCGGGGCCGGTCGGCGTCGGGGTGGCGCAGCTCGTCGAAGATGGCCGACGCCGCCTGCCAGGCCCGCCGGGCTGCGGCAAGGTCGCCGGCCGCGCGCTCGGCGTCGCCGAGGTTGTCCAGCACCTCCGCCTCGTCGTACCGGTCGCCCAACTCGCGGTGCAGCGCGAGCGCCCGCCGGTAGCAGTCCGCGGCCTGCCCGTGGTCACCGCGCCCATGGTGGACGTAGCCGAGGCTGTCCCAGGTCAGGGCGGCGCCGTGCCGGTCGCCGTTCTCCTCGTGCAACCGCAGGGCCGCTTGGCAACAGCGCAGCGCCGGCCCGGGTTCGCCGAGGCGGGCGTGCAGCCAGCCCAGGTTGTTGAGCGCCTTGGCCTGCCCGACCCGGTAGCCGGCGGCCCGGTAGAGGTCGAGCGCCCGCTGCGTCTCGTCGAGCGCCGCCCGGTGCCGGCCCTGCCGGGCCAGCACCCAGCTCACCCCGAGGTGCGTGTGCGCCCGACCGGTGTCGTCACCCAGCTCCCGGTAGAGCTCCAGGTCACGGCCGTAGTGCAGGTGCGCGCCCCGGTGGTCGCCCAGCCAGGTGCAGGCGATGGCCAGGCCCCGGTGCGCCAGGGCCTGCCCGGCCAGGTCGTCCCGGCGCCGGGCCGCCGCGAGGGCGGTGCGCTGCGCGGCGGCCAGTTCGGGCCAGTGCCCGCGCCGGTCGAGGTACGTGGTGAGGGCGGCGGCCAGCATCCACGCGTGCCGGTCCAGGCCGGTGCCCGCCGCCTGTTCCACGGCGGCCAGCAGGACGTGGTGTTCGGCGGTGAACCAGCCGGTCGCCCAGGCGTGGTCCGACCGGTCGCCCACCGTCACTCCCGGCTCCGGTGCCGGCAGCGTCGCCGGCCGGGCCAGCCGGTACGGGTCGAGCAGGTGGTCCGCCGCGTGCGTGGCGTGCAGGTAGTGGTCGAGGAGGCGGCCCCGGGCGGCTGTCCGCTCGGCCTCCGGGTCGGTCTCGTGACACAGCTCGGAGGCGTAGGCGCGGAGCAGGTCGTGCATGGCGTACCGGCCGGGGACGCGCTCGGTGAGCAGGTTCGCCCGGGCCAGCCCGACCAGCAACGGGCCGACCCGGGACGGGGGCAGGCCGGCCAGGCTGGCCACCGCCGGCCGCGCGACGTCGGGGCCGGGGTGCAGACCGAGCAACCGGAACAGCCGGGCGGACTCGGCGTCGAGCGCCCGGTACGACCAGGAGAAGACCGCCCGGGCGTCGGTCGCGGGGTCACCGGTCTCCAGCGCGGCGAGCCGGTCCGCGTTGGTCTTGCGCAGTTCCGCGGCGAGGGCGGCCAGCGGCACGTCAGGCTGTCCGACGGCCCGGGCTGCCACGATGGCCAGCGCCAGCGGCAGGCCGGCGCAGCGCCGCACGATCTCGTTGAGCGCCATCGGCTCGGTGCCGGCGCGACCTCGGCCGAGCCGGCGGCCCAACAGTTCCCGCGACTCCGCGGGCGCGAGCAGGTCCAGGGTCACCGGACGGGCCCCGTCGCTGACGACCAGCCCGGTGAGCCGGTTGCGGCTGGTCACCACGACCAGGCTGTCCGGTGAGCCCGGCAGGAGGGGCCGCACCTGCTCGTCGTCGCGGGCGTTGTCGAGCAGCACCAGCACCCGCCGTTCGGCGAGCAGGCTCCGGAACAGCGCGGACTGTTCGGGCAGGTCGGTGGGCACCCGCTGGGGCGGCACGTGCAGCGCCGCCAGGAAGCCGCGCAGCGCCTCGGCCGGCGGGACGGCCCGGCCATCGAGGTCGAACCCGCGCAGGTTGACGTAGAGCTGACCGTCCGGATAGCGATGCGCGATCCGGTGCGCCCAGTGCACCGCGAGGGTGGTCTTGCCCACCCCGGCGGTGCCGGCGATCGCGGAGATCACGACCGCCCGGCCGGCACCGTCCCCGCCGCCGGTACGGGTGGTGCCGTCCTCGCCGGCAGGATCGCCGGGCAGCAGGTCGTTCAGCTCGCGCAGGGCCGCCGTCCGCCCGGTGAACCAGGCCGGCTCGCCGGGGAGCTGCGCCGGGGGCGGCCCGGCGGGCTGGGCGGCGACTGCCCCGGCGGGTGCGGCGGGCACGGGGGCGGCGGGCGTCGGCCCGGGGGCGGCGGGCGTCGGTGGGCCGGCGGCGGGCCGGTCGGGCGCGGGCGACGGGCCAGGACCCGACGGTACGGTCCGAATTGGCACCTGGCCCCGCAGCACCCGCAGGTGCGCCTCGGCCAGTTCGGCACCCGGCTCCACGCCCAGCTCGTCGACGAGTTGGCGCCGGGTCTCGGCGTACAGCCGCAGCGCGGCGGCCTGCTGGCCGCAGCCGGCCAGGGCGAGCAGGTACCGGGCCACCAGCGGCTCGCGCAGCGGGTGGGCGGAGACCAGGGGGCGCAGGGCGTGCGCGACCCCGGTGCACCGGCCGAGGCCGAGTTCCACGGCGGCGAGTCGCTCGTGGGCGACCAGGCGCTGCTCGTCCAGGCCGGCGGCGGCGGCGACGACGAAGGCACCCGCCGCCCCGGCCAGCGCCGGCCCGCGCCACAGCGTCAGGCCGGCGCGCAGCAGCCGCGCCGCCTCCGCCGGCCGGCCGGCCGCCTCCTCGACGCGGGCCTGCTCGACCGCCGCGGTGAACTCGGCCAGGTCCAGCTCCGTCCCGCGTACGGTGAGCCGGTAGCCGCCGCCCTGGGTGACCAGCAGGTCGGCCACGCCCTCGGCGCGCAGGGCCGCCCGGATCCGGGAGACGCAGACCTGCACCTGGGTCCGGGCGGTGGCCGGTGGGTCGTCCGCCCAGAGCGCCGCCACGAGTTGCCCGGCGGAGACCAGCCGGTCGGCGTCGAGCAGCAGCAGCGCGAGCACCGCGCGTTGCTGGGGACGGTCGATGGCGAGGACCCGGCCCCGGGCGGTCGCCTGGACAGGACCGAGGACGGACCACCGCATGACGTTCCCCACCAGTCGTGATCGGACGACCCCAGTCTATGGATGGAGGTGCGGGGCTGCCGGCGGCAAGCGGTCGGATAGCGGACGCCAAGCGCGTCCGCCCAGGCTTTCCCCAGCCGTCGGCGATGGACCGGCGGAGACGGGCCGGTGCCAGCGCACCGGCCGTCCGGGGTGGACAGGGAGATCGACAATGCGAGCAATCAGGGGACGTGGCGTGCTGACGGCGGTCGTCGGGGCGGCGGCGGTGCTGGGGGCGATCGGCGGGGCGGTGCCGGCCTCGGCGGATCCCGCCGGGCTGGAGACGGTCACCCAGTCGGCGGCCGAGAGCAGCCTGGACAAGTCGGCGCTCGCGTCGTGCCCGGCCGGCAAGGTCGTCACCGGGGGCGGCGGCTTCCTCACGGCCGGGTCGACGGCCGACGGCCGGGTCGGGCTGGACCGGCTGGAGCCGCTGGCGAACGGCACCGGCTTCTTCGTGACGATGCGGGAGGTGGGCCCGACGAACTTCACCGGCGACTGGGGGCTCCAGGCCCTCGCCCAGTGCGCCACCACACCGGCCGGCTACCAGGTCGTGGCGACGACCGGGGCGGTCGGGACGGAGTTCGTCACGGCGAGCTGCGGGACGAAGAAGGTCATCGGGATGGGCGGGCGGATCAACAGCGGCCTGGGTGACGTCGTGCTCGACCAGGTGGTGCCGTCGTCCGACCTGTCGTCGGTGACCGTCCGGGCGGTCGCGGTGCAGGGCACCTCGCCGACCGGCTGGAGCGCCACGTCGTTCGCGGTCTGCGCCACCGCGCCGGCCGGGCTGGAGCGGATCGTGGTGACGGGGACGAGCTCGAGCGACCCGCAGAGAACCCACCTCAGGACCTGCCCGGCCGGCAAGGCGCTCTACAGCGCGGGGGCCGACATCAACGCCGGCAACGGGCAGGTGCTGCTCAACGCGATCAACATCACCTCGGGCACCACCGTGCGGGTGCGGGCGACCGAGGACGCCGACGGCTTCGCCGGCACGTGGAGCCTGAACGGGTACGGCATCTGCGGTAGCTGACCCGTGGGTCCGGGTGCCGCCGGGGTGGCGGCACCCGGACCGGCCCGGGTGGCGGCCGGGATCGACCACGTCGACCGGTGCCGTCGGGGACATGGGCCGACAGGTGTCGCGCGGCGGGTCAGGCGGCAACCGCCACCGCAGTCACCGCCGGCGTACGCAGTGCCCGCCGGGCGGTGCCGACGCTCCTGCTCGACGGGCTGCGCGTCCCCAGCTGAGGGATTCGCACCTGGCCCTCGATCGATCGGACGAGGCCTGAACGGGGCCGCCTGCCTGGCGATCCGATCCGGTATCCAGCGGGATCCCGGGGCTGATCGCCAGGCAGGCGGAGTCGGACCGTGCGGTCCGGGCGTGCCGGAATGGCCGTCAGACGGTGTAGAGGATCTTCACCCCGCTGTTGCTCGTCGCCGAGACGGCCGTGCCACGGACACCGGAGCTGAGGTTCCGCCAACCACTGTTGCTGGCCGCCTCGTGCACCACACCCCCGGCCACGGTGTAGACGATCTTCACACCGTTGAAGTTGATCGCGGCCAGGGCGTCTGCGCTGACCCCGGAGATGCCGGAGTTGAGGTTCCGCCAGCCGTTGCCGCTGGACGCCTCGTGCACCATCCCACCGGCCACGGTGTAGACGTACTTCACGCCGTCGACGCTGATCACGGCCAGGGCGTTGGCGCTGACCCCGGAGATACCCGTGTTCAGGTTCCGCCAGCCGCTGTTGCTGGCCGCCTCGTGCACCGAGCCCCCGGCCACGGTGTAAACGATCTTCACGCCGTTGAGGTTGATCGCGGCCAGGGCGTTGGCACTGACCCCGGAGATACCCGTGTTCAGGTTCCGCCAGCCATTGGCGCTGGACGCCTCGTGCACCATCCCACCGGCCACGGTGTAGACGTACTTCACGCCGTCAACGCTGATCACGGCCAAGGCGTTGTTGCTGACGCCGGAGATGCCGGTCCAGAGGTTGCGCCACCCGGTGTCGCTGGACGCCTCGTAGACCCTGCCGCCGTTGACCGTGTAGAGCAACTTGTTCCCGTTGATGACCATCGACGCGGTGGTCGAGCCGGTGATGCTGTTGACCGGCAGCATCTGCCAACCGCTGTGGCTGCCGGACTCGTACACCTGCCGGTTGGAGACGACCTGCCCGCAGTTCTGGCTGGTCATGTTCCGGGCCGGCGAGGTGGGGCCGGAGATGTACAGCGGACCGGTGGACGGGCTGCCGTCGGAGGTGATGCCGGAGGCCACCCCGTTGAAGTACGACTCGGTCTTGACGCCGTCACGCACCTGCTCGTAGTGCAGGTGCGGGCCGGTGGAGTTGCCGGTGCTGCCGACCCGGCCGATCTGCTGGCCGGTCGACACCCACTGCCCGGCAGCGACCATCGGCGCCTCGATCATGTGCAGGGAGAGCGTCCGCCAACCGCCACCGTGATCGATGATCACGTACCAGCCGCCGCTGCTCCCCCAGCCGGCGAACGTGACGGTGCCGCTGTACGAGGCGAGGATCGGACGGCCGTTGCTGGCCCCGCCGGTGAAGGTCAGATCGATGTCGTAGTCGTCGTGACCGTAGTAGGTGGCCATCCTCCATGTCTCGCCGCAGGAAACCGGCATCTGGAAGTTGGGCCGGGGGCCGGCGGCCTGGGCCGGCGTGGCCACGACAGCGGTGGTGCCCGCGACCGCGAGCACCGAGGCACCGGCGGTCGCGAGTGCCAGACAGGCCGACGTGAGGACCCGGGTGAATAGACCCGTCATTGAGGGGTTCCCTCCAAATAGGACGCATAGGTAGAAGGATGTCGATCCTACTGTCCCCCGTCGGAGCCTCTCGATCGGACCTGGGTTCATCCGTCAAGCTCGGGCCAGGCCGGTGCGGTGTGACCCGTCCGGCGTCGATCGGGTCGTCGGCCTGGAGGCAGGGCGGGGCCACCGGCCACAGGCGTCCGCCCTCATCCGCGTGGATCGTCACCCAGGTAGTCACTCAACGGCGGACCCGAGTCCTTCGAGAGCGAAGACGGCTGTGCTCTTCTGACTGCCATCCTCGACCGTCTCGCTGCGGGTACCGACATACCGGAAGTGACACTTCTCGGCCACCCTGATCGATGCCGCATTCCCTTCATTCGCCTCAAGGATCACCTGTTTCAGCCGAAGGTCGGACAAGGCCCAGCGCGCCAGCAGCCGCACCGCCCTCGGGGCGACACCCTGCCCACGGTTCTCGGGGAACACGCTGTACGCGACCGTGGCGACATCATCGCTTTCGAACTGAAGGTTGATGATCCCGACGGGCTTGTCGGTCACAGCGTCTGCGATCACCAGCGGGGCAGCCCTCCCGCTTCGCCAAGCTTCATCGGCTCGGGCGATGCTCGTACGGCGAGCCTCCCCGTCCATCGGCTCGTCGTTCAGCCAGCGATGAGTTTCGGGGTCATGACTCGCTGCGGCGATCGCGTCGAGATCAGAAACCTGCCGAAGCCGTAAGGCGACAGCGCCGTCTGTGAGCGGGGCAACCGGGGGCTGCACCGGTGCGGAGCGGGCCATGGAAGGTCATGGTATGGCAATGCGCCGAGCTGAATGGAACAGCCGCCTCGTCCCTTCAGTTGCCCGTACACCGTGGTTCACGGACTGGGGCTCCGTCCGACGGACGCCAGACGGACAAATGATCAAAGGCGGGCTCCCGATCTTTCGAGAACCCGCCCTTGAACTGCTATTTCTTGGCAGTCATTGCTGGGCGGCTTCGGCGGGCGCGCGCGGAGCCGGTCCGGCCGCCGCGTACGCGATGAGCCCACCGAGCGCGAGCAGCCCTGCCGTCACGGCCGCAGCGGTACTCCCCGGAGGCTGTGCCTGCCACGTCAGGATTTGCCCGATCGGTTCCGACTGGGGAAACAGGATCGCGGCGAGCGTCCAGCCCAGCGGCAGGAACCACGCTCGGGCGGTGCCGATCGTCGCGGCGCCCAGGGCGGTCAGTCCGAGCAGCCCGGCAGCATCGCGTACCACCAGCCCGGCAGGGCCGAAGCGGGCCCCGGTCGCCAACGTGGCCAGCAGCAACACCACTACGGCCAGGAACGCCACCAGCAGATGCGCGACCCGCCGCGGCGGCCAAGGCATCCCGGCTGCCTTCTCGAAGGCGTCGTCGGGGCCGCCGAGCGTGGCGGTCAGGGCGGCGACCAGCAGCAAGACCGTCAGGACGACCATTAGTACGTCTACGTTGCGGTGGTCGGAGAACACCGACCACAGTGACCACATCAGCGCCGCACAACCGCCGGTCGCGACCAGCGCCAGCGGGACACGCCGGGAGCGCAGGTACAGCGTCAGCCACCTCATCGCGTGCTTCGGGAGAGCAGTCCGTCGCCGACCGAGCAGGTCACCGCGGCCTGGCGCAGTGCGCTCACCCGGGCGTCCCCCTCGCCGGCGGGCAGCCCTCGCAGGTCACGCCACAGCTGCACGGCTTCGGCGATATACTCGGCTTCGTAGATGTCGCTGGCCGCCGGCTCGCGTCCGATCAACCAGTAGGCGGCCGCCAGCATCTCTGCCGGTTCGGCGGAGTTCTTGCATCCAGGTGGGCTGGCGAACGCCCCGGACACCATGTCCGCCGGCACACCGGCCTCGTCGGCGAGGTGGCCGTTGGGGCCGGCCTCGACGTGGAGCAGGACGACATCCTTGTTCCACTGCGGGTAGCTGTCGGGGAAGTACGTGGTGGTGTCCTCGTGCACCCGGGTCGGCGCGTCGGGCAGCTTCGCCAGTATCGACAGACCTTCCCGAGCTCCTGGGGTCACCTCGGACAGCAGCCCGGAATGGACCCGGCTGACGCATACCCGCGGTTCGTCCTCGGCGCACACCAGTTCCTTCGCCACCGGGTCGACCGCGTCGGTGACGAGCCTGTTCTGGTGGGGCATGACCGTGATCGCCAGTGCGGCGCCGACCACCACCGGCAGCAGCGCCGCCACGCGGATCCGCCAGCCGCTGAACGCGAACAGCAGCACGGCGGAGACGGCGAGAGCCGTCAACCAGACGGCCTGGGCGACGCTGGCCCGGCCGGGCACGGTCGAGTAGGCCCCCGGCATGTTCATCTCGTAGATCGGCGAGAACACCAGGGCCAGCCATCCCCGGGGACGGGTCGCGGCGGGAATGAGCAGCAGCAGCGCCAGGCCCGCCACGCCGAGCGCCGGAGCGGTCGCCGGCGACGGCAGCAGGCGGCCGACCGCCAGGCCGAGCCAGGCCGCCGCAATCAGCGCCAGGCCGCCGACGGCCACGACGCCGAGGACCGACACCGGCAGGTACTCGGCGGTGCCGATGATCCACAACGCCCCTGCCAGAGCCATCGCCAGGTATCCGCAGACCACCGCGACAGTCATCGCACCGAGCGTCGGCACCGTCCGTTGCACCGTCGGGCGAGGCGTGCTGGCGAACAGTTCCCCCACGTTCGAGCGGTGCTCGCGGCGTGCCTGCCAGGCACCGGCGGCCAGCGCCAGTGGCCACAGCACTGCCAGATAGAGCCGCTGAGTCATGGCCAGCTGCATCCATCCGGTTGCGAAACCGATCCCGTCGGCGAAGAAGAGCAGCACGACGCCGACCACCAGCAGGGTCAGGGCGGTTCCGAGCGCGGCGGAGCGGCGCAGTTCGATGCCGAAGATGCGGCTCATCGGCCGGCCTCCGCCCGGTGCCGGCGCAGCAGCGCGGAATAGCCCCGCTCGGCCGCGCTGTCGCCGGCGTCGCCCTGCCCGCCCTGCGCGATCAGGTCGTTCGGGGTGCCCTGGTAGACGAGCCGGCCCTCGTTGATCAGGACGACGTCGGTGCACGCGGCCACCACGTCCTCGACCAGGTGTGTGGAGACCAGGACGCAGCTGTCGACGCCGACGTCGCGCAGCAGCTCCCGGAAGTCGAGGCGCTGCTCCGGGTCGAGACCGACGGTGGGCTCGTCGAGCAGCAGCACCGCCGGATCGTTGACGATCGCCTGCGCGATGCCCGCCCGGCGCAGCATGCCGCCGGACAGCGTTTTCATCCGGGCACCCGCCTTGGCCGTGAGGCCGACCCGATCGATCGCCCGCTGCACCGCGCCCGGCACCGCGGCCTTCGGCATCTCCTTGAGCCACGCCATGTACTCGACGAACTCCCGCACCGTGAAGCGCGGGTAGAACCCGAACTGCTGCGGCAGATAGCCCAGCCCGCGACGTACCCGCCGCAGGTCGGCACGGCCGTCGACCGACTCCCCGAGCAGCGTCAGCCGCCCGCCGGCCGGTTTCACCACCGTGGCCAGCGCGCGCATCAGCGTGGTCTTGCCAGCCCCGTTCGGCCCCAGCAGGCCGTGGACGCCGGTGTCGAGGGCCAGGTCGAGCCCGTCGACGGCCAGGTGCCGGCCGGCGCGCACGCGCAGTCCCTCGGCATGGACCACCCAGGGATAGGTGGTGGTGGCTGTCTCGGCCGCGCTCACGGTACGCATCATCAGTCCTTTCGAGGACGGGCAGTGCCCGACAGATCAGTTGTGGCTGGTCAGGCGGCGGAAGCTGTCAGCCCGAGTCGCGGCCAGACCGGCCAGCGTCAGGGCGAGCAGCGCCCACACGCCGGAACTGCCCGGTTGCAGCACCGCCGGCGGCTCGGCGGTGACCACGGCCGGCACCACCACGGCAAGCGCCCAGGCAGTGCCGAGCCCGGTAGCGGCCCGGCGTACACCGACAAAAGCGCCCAGCGTGATGGTCGCCGCGGTGAAGGCCACGCACGGCAGCAGCGTCAAGGCCAGGGAGACTCCGGTACGGGCACTCGCCAACACGAGCGCCGGCACGACCACGGCGAGCACCCCAGCCGTACGTCTCAGCAGCATCGCCAATCCGGCAGCCGGCGTGCCCGCGACCAGTTCCCAGGCCGGATCGTGACGCCGGCTCCACGCGATCGCCACCCCCGGAAGCGGTGCCACCGGAGCCAGCAGCGACACCACCGACGGCAGGCTGGGCTGTAGTGCGTCGAGCAGGACCGCACAGCCCAGAACCGCCACCGTCATGATGAGCCACGGCACCGAATGCCAGACCAGCCAGCGGTTCCGGGCCGCCAACCAGCTCCGGCGGCCGGCCGGAGCCGGTCCGGCGGCGATGTCGTGGTCCACGCCGGCGGCGACCCGAGCGAGCAGGTCCCGCGAGTCGTCCGTCGCGCTACCGGCCATCTGGGCACGGCAGTCCGCACAGTTCTCCAGATGCACCTCGACCGACCACACCGTGGCTTCGTCGAGGCTCATCTCCCGGTCGGCGTAGCGGGCGATCACCGCGGGACTCGGATGCGTGGTCATGACAGCGCCTCCCGAAGAGCGATCCGGGCCCGCCGGGCCCGCGACTTCACCGTGTTCTCCGGGACACCCAGCAGCAGGGAGGTCTCACGTACCGAGAGCCCGTCGAGAACCATCGCCCGCAGGACCTGCCGCGCCTCGGGCGGCAGCGCAAGCAGGGCCTGTTCCAGCTCCTGGCCGACGCGCCCCGCCATGACTTCCTCCTCGGCGGTGGGGGCGACCATCTCGACGAGAGGCACAGCCGGTACCTGGTTCTGCCGGGCCCTCCGGCGGAACGCGTCGACGAGGCGGTGGGCTGCGATGGTCCACAGCCAGCCGACCGCGCTGCCCGACGTTGCCGACCCGGCGAAGCTACCCGCGGCCCGCCAGACAGCCAGGTAGGTCTCCTGCATCACGTCGGCGACCACGTCGTCGTCGGCACACCGGCGGCGCAACCGGGCAAGCAGCCACGGCGACGTACGCCGGTACAGCTCGTCGAATGCGCGCCGATCACCGGCGGCGGTGCGGCGCACGAGTTCGTCCTCGTCGGCCGCGTCCAGACTTCGTCTCACAACCGGCAAGACGACAGCCTCCTGGCCCACGGGTCCCCCGATGCGAGTGACATAGGCCACACCCACGGCAAACGCTTCATATCTTCGGGGATACAGTCACCACCCGCATCCGTGCAACGTTCCACGAGGTAATCACAGCGTGGAGAGCCGGGATTTCCGTCACTCGGCCGGCAGCCGAGACATCGCTCCTGCGAAAATCGGAACCCCGCCGGGGAAGCCGGGCGCAAACTGCCGGACCGTATCAAGCAGGGGGCCCGGTGTCGAGGCACCGGCCAGCATTCATCGCGTCAGGGGAACCGGCGTCGTCGTTCCGATCCGAGCTCGTCAGGCCTGGTCTGCTTCGGTGGCTCGTCGTTGCCGTCAGCGTCTGCCGTCAAATCAGGCAGATGACGCACGTGGCCGAGCACAGTAACCTTTGCGAGCACCGAGGACGCTGGAGGTGATCGAAGGATTGGCAACCGTGATGAGAATCGACCCACGCGCACTTCGCTCGTGGCATCTGCGCGAGGCTCGACAACAAGATGGTTGGCATCGCCCGTTACTTGTTTCACACCAGCGTCTGGTCGGTCGGAAGATTCTTGGCCGCTGATCGCCTGGCGCTCTGGTCGCCCAGTGGCGTTTACCGAGCACAGATGTCAAGATCGGCCAACGCGCCCAGCAAGCTGGAACTGGCACACCCTGCTGGCCGGCTTCGCGAAGGTCGATGGACCACTGCATAAACTCAACAGACCTGCCCGGCATGGCACGGGAGCACCCGCCGGTGTGCGGGCACTCCCCTGGTCACGTTTGCGTAGCTACCGGTACTCCAGATTCGTCTGCATTTCCGTGACGCGGCCGGCGATCTTTAGATTGCCGTCGGAATCCAGGATGGCGATGATCTTCTTCTGACTACCGTGATGGGTAGTGAAGAAGATCTTGTCGGCCTCCTGGCTGGTGCTGTGGTTGGTGTTCACCGACAGTTCGATGCTGACCGGGGAACTGATCAGCACGTCCCGCTTGGGTGAGGTCGGGTAGCACTGATTCTGCCGCAGCTTGATTCGCCCATGGGTGTCACCCTCGTCCCAGTCCGTGGCCACGCCCAAGTCCACATCCGGCATGGAAAATCTCCTTCCTCGATTCGCAAGAATTTCCCGCGTTCGAGGGACAGCCTATGGCGTATGTAGTCGACCGCGAGTGTCGGCTATATTGCCGATCCGATTAATAGTTCGGTTACCGTCAGGTAAAGGTGATGTAGTCCATGACCCAACCAGGGCTCAGGGAGGTGTGTGACCGTCGTGAGTGGTTGCGGGTGGTTCGCTCAGGGACCGGGTAGAAACCGTAGAACACCTCTTACCCGTTCAGGATGTAGAGCTGAACAGCGGGCCGATCCATGATCAGCATTGGTCCGACCTGTGGCGTGGTTGGCGCAAGGCGGCGGGCTGACCCGAGGAAGGCACGTTTCGCTCCCTGCGGCACCACTTCGCGACTCGGCTGATCACCTCGGGCACCGACCCGACCGACGTGCAGAACGCGCTACGGCACTCCAGCCTGCGGATCACGCTGGAGACGTACCGTGCACTGGTGGCCGAAGAAGAACCGGCGCCGCAACATTGTCAGCACGGCACTTCGGGAGGCTGCGGGCAACCGCTCTGGGTGGAGCTTCCGGCTGGGTTGCGCCGGATCTCTGCCCAATGACTAATGGCCAGCGTTTCCGCTGGCCATTAGTGTTGCTGGGTGGAGCTGAGGGGATTTGAACCCCTGACCCCCTCGATGCGAACGAGGTGCGCTACCAGTCTGCGCCACAGCCCCTCCACCGGCTAACCGGCTTCGGTCCCACCCGGCTTTCACCGGGCGGGCCGGCATCAAGACTAACAGCACACCCGTCCGCCGAGCGAATCCGCCCCACCCGCTCGCGGATCTTGGTAGGAAACGGCCCCCCGAGGGGCACAAATCTTCCAAGATCGCCCCAGAACGACCAACGGGCCAGCGCGCGCACTCATAGGCAGCCTGATCCGCCACGAAGCCCGAGCGGGGTCAGGCCGAGTGGGAGGTGCGGCCCGACTGGTACGGGCGGCCCCGCAGGCCGCCCGTGCGCCGGTACGACACCGAGCCGCCGCTGGCCGCGGGCGGCAGGTCGGCCGGGCGGTCCAGGCCCATCGCCCTGCGGCGTACCGCCTCGCGCTGGGCCGCCAGTCGGCGCTGCGCCTCCCGGCGGGCCGCCGCGCGGCGGGCCTGCTCGCGGCGCACCTCGGCATGGCGGGCGGCCAGCCACGCCGCCTCCCGGGCCTGGGCCCGCCGCCTGCGGCGCTCGACCAGCGCCAGCTTGCGCAGGTGCACGACGTACGTCACCAGCAGCGTCGCGGTGACCGAGAAGCTGATCCAGAACCCGGGGCCGACCACGACCACGCCGATCAGCTCGACGAAGTTGAGCAGCAGCAGGGCGGCCAGCACCCGGCGGCGACGGTAGATCGCCGGGGTGTGCTGGCGGCGCCGGGGCGCGGCCCGTCGACGGGACTGCGCCGCCGACGGGACTGCGCTCAACCGACGCCGTCGGCGGCCTGCGGCGGGCGGTGCGGAGACCGGGGCAGACAGACCGCCCGTGTTCGCATCCTCACTGAGGGTCACGACAAGTGCCCGGGAGGGGTTGACCGGCCGGCGGCCGGGGACAGTACGGCCCCGCCGGCGGCGCTGGAGCACCCGCGCCGTCGACTGCGCCCGCTCCGCCACCAGCCGCTCGGTGGCGTCGTACCGACGAACCAGGGCCGGCGCGAGGGCGAGCAGACCGGCGGCGGCGAGGACGGCGAGGAGCACCGAGGTCGGCACCCTCACCCCTCCCGTCACCGAGTTCGGGACAACCGCCGTACAGCCGCAGGATCTTCGACAAATCGCCTTCCTGGCGGTCGATCCTGCGGGCGGGCAACGCTTGCCATTGCTTGCAGTTACTTGAGGTTACGGGCCGCCGACCGTCTTGATTGTGCGCCGCGCCGATCAGGCACAGGTGGGCCGCTTCACCCTGCGGTCGCGCGCAGCCGGTGCCAGCGGGCCAACAGGCCGCCCTCGGCGGCCACTTCTTCGCTGGTCATGGCGTATCCGATGTGGTCACGCCAGGCGCCGTCGATGTGCATGTAACGCACATGGTACGACTCCTCACGGAAGCCCAGCTTCTCCACCACCCGGCGGGACGGCTTGTTCTCCGGCCGGATGTTCACCTCGATCCGGTGCAGCCCACCCGGGCCGAAGGCGTGGTCCACCGCGAGCGCCAGCGCGGTGGGGATGACCCCCTGCCCGGCGACCCGCGAGTCCACCCAGTATCCGGCGTACGCGGAGCAGAACGCCCGCCGGACCATGCTGCCGATGTTGAGGTGCCCGACCAGCCGCTCCCGCTCCTGCTCGCGCAGGCAGACCGCGAACGGCATCCCCTCGCCGGTACGCGCCGAACGGCGCTGGTCCCGATGCACCCAGCGGAACGCGGCCGGCGAGTTCATCTCGTCCCAGCTCCCGGGCAGCGCGGACTCCCAGGGGGTCAGCCAGGCCCGGTTGGCGCGGCGCACCTCCGACCAGGCCGCCGCGTCCGAGCGCCGGTACGGCCGCAGCAGCACCGGACCGTCCACGAGCACCACCGGCCAGCCCGGCGACCGCCCGGCCCGCAACAGGCTCACCGAGTCTGCCTTTCGCTCGCGACTGCGGGGCTCGCAAGCTCACTCCTCGCGCTCACCGAGCTCGCCTTTCCCTCGCGACTGCGGGGCTCGCAAGCTCACTCCTCGCGCTCACCGGCGCCGGTCCAGCAGGAGGACGTCCACGGTGGAGCCGGCGGCGGCGGCGGTGACCCGCTCGCCGAGCACCATCAACCCGTTCGCCTCGGCCAGCCCGGACAGGGTGAACGGGCCGCCCGACAGCGGCTGGACGGTGTAGCCGCCGCCGCGCCGCTCGGCGACGTGCGCGGGCCGGAACTCGCGCAGCCCGCCGGGCGAGGTGATGGTCTCCAGCAGATGCGCGCGGACGCTCGGCCGGAACACCGGCTCGGCCCCGGCCAGCAGGTTGATGGCGGGGCGGGCCAGCACCTCGAAGCCGATCAGCGCCGCGCCGGGCTCACCGGGAAGACAGACCACCGGCACCTCCTCGGCGCCGACCGTACCGAACCCGAGGGCGGTGCCGGGATAGAGGGCCACCTCGGTGAAGGTGACCGGCCCGGCCCGGCCACCCTCCCGGCGGGACAGGATCCGGCGCACCATGTCGCCCGGCCCGGTGCCGGTGCCGCCGGTGGTGATGATCAGGTCGGCGCGCAGGGTCTGGTCCTCCAGCAGCCCGCGCAGCCCTTCCGGGTCGTCGTCGCAGATGCCCACCCGGTACGCCAGCGCCCCGACCTCGGCCGCGGCGGCGGTCAGCGCGTGCGAGTTGGCGTCCACCACCTGGCCGGGCTGGCTGCCCCGGCCCACGTCGACCAGCTCGTCGCCGGTGGCCACGACCACCACCCGGGGGCAGGGCCGGACCACCACGTGCCCGATGCCGGTGGCGGCGAACACCGCGACCAGGGCCGGGGAGACGTACGTGCCGGCGCGGGCGAGCAGCGTCCCGGCGGGCAGCTCCTCACCGGCGCGGCGTACCCCGTACCCCCGCTTGGGGGTGCGGAAGATCTCCACGGCGGCCATGCCCTGGTCGGTCCACTCCACCGGCACCACCACGTCGGCGGTGATCGGCAGCGGCGCCCCGGCCGCGACGGAGAAGCAGGAGCCCGGGGTGAGCCGGACCGGGCGCCAGCTCGCCGCGCCGAGGTCGCCGACCACGTTCAACCGCACGGTGCGGGACCCGGGCGGGCCGGGGTGGTACCCGGCGGCCCGGCCCGTGCCGGAGAGGTCCTCCCAGCGGGCCGCGTACCCGTCCACGGCCGCCTGGTCGAAGGCCGGGAAGGAGTGCGGCGCGACGACGTCCTCGGCGAGGACGTTGCCGTACGCCTGGGTGAGGTCGAGGTCGAGCGGAGGCAGCGCGCGTAACCTGCGCAGCACGCTGCCCAGGTAGTCGGCGAGCGGCGTCAACTCGTTCGCGGCCGCCTCGGCGTCGGCCGTCGCGGTCATGTATTAGGACCGCCCGACCCCTCGCGCATCCCGTTCAGGATCGCCGCGGTGACGGTCTCGTCGCCCTTGTTGACGAACTCGCCGAGCCACGCGCGGAACTCGGCCCCGAGGTCCTCCCGCTCGGCGGCGATCTGCACCACGGTCTGGAGGTACCCCAGCGGCATGCCGGTGTCGTAGCGGGTGCCCCGGTAGACGATCGCGTGCACCGGCACGCCCTCGGTGCGCAGCAGCTCCATCGCGTCGGTGAGCTGGATCTCCCCGCCGCTGCCCGGCTTCGTCCGCCGGATCGCGTCGAAGATCCGCCCCGGCAGCACGTACCGGCCGAGGACGGCGAGGTTGCTCGGGGCGTCCTCCGGCTTCGGCTTCTCGACCATGCCGGTGACCTTCACGACCTCGCCGATGTCGGTCAGCTCCGCCTCGGCCGGCTCGACGGAGGCGATGCCGTACCGCTTCGTCTCGGCCGGGTCGACCTCGAAGAAGGCCAGCACGACGCCACCGGTGCGGGCCTGAAGCTCCAGCATCGCCGGCAGCAGCGGCTCGGACGGCTTGACGAACTCGTCGCCGAGCAGCACCGCGAAGGGCTGGTCCCCGACGTGCGACTCGGCGTACCCGACGGCGTGGCCGAGGCCGAGCTGCTCGGGCTGGCGGCAGGTGTAGATCTCGGCCAGTTCGCTGGGCCCGCGCACGGCGGCCAGCCGCTCGGTGTCGCCCTTGGCCTCCAGCCGGGCCTCCAGGTCCGGCCGGCGGTCGAAGTGGTCCACCATCGATGTCTTGCCGCGCCCGGTGATCAGCAGCACGTCGCCGATGCCGGCCTGGGTGGCCTCCTCGACGATGTATTGGAGCACCGGCCGGTCGACCACCGGCAGCAGCTCCTTGGGCACCGCCTTGGTCGCCGGCAGGAACCGGGTGGCCAGGCCGGCAGCGGGGATGACGGCCTTGACGGCGCGGGAACGACCGGTTGCAACGGCCGGTGAGGGGTTCGCTGAGTGCTCCGACATGTCGCGAGACTATCGGCCACGGGCGTGCCGCGACGGGTGAGGACCGGAAGACGCGCCGCCCGGCCCGGACCGCGCCACCGGCACATCGGGCCGCCCGGCCTCCGGGTCGACCGGGCCGACCGCCGCCGCGACGCGGGCCGGGGACTCCCGCCCGTCGATCGCCGCGCCCGCCCGGGGCAGCCCGTCGGAGGGGCTGACCGCGGCGGCCGGCACGGCGATCTCCTCCACCGGGGGCCAGGGCCGCGCCTCGGCCAGCCGCCAGCCGTCCCGGCCGGCCGCCTTGGCCGCGTACAGGGCGGCATCGGCGGCGTCGAGGACCTGCTGGCCGGTGGTGGCGTGGTCCGGATACACGGCGATGCCGACGGAGACGGTCACCCCGATGGTCACCCCGCCGGGCCCGTCCAACGCGACGGGGGTGTCCCGCACGGCCGCGCCGAGCCGCTCGGCCACGATGGTCGCGCCCCGCGCGTCGGTCTCCGGCAGCAGCAGCACGAACTCCTCCCCGCCCTGGCGGAAGGCCAGGTCCACCTCGCGGATCTCGCCCCGGAGCCGGCGGGCGAACTCGGCGAGCACCGCGTCCCCGGCGGCGTGTCCCCAGGTGTCGTTGACCGCCTTGAAGCGGTCCAGGTCGAGCGCGAGGACGCTGAGCATCCGGCCGAACCGGCTGGCCCGCTCCACCTCCCGGCGGATCGACTCGCGCAGGTAGCGGTAGTTCCACAGCCCGGTGAGCGGGTCGGTCAGCGACAGCCGCTGGGCCTCCTCGTGCACCCGGACGTTGTCCACCGCCACGGCCGCGTGCCCGGCGAAGGTGCGCAGGGTGACCAGGTCGTCGTCGTCGAACTCGTCCCCGCCGAGCCGGTCGTAGAGGACCAGCACACCGAGCGCCGCCGCCAGCTCCGCGCCGGCCCGTTCGGCGAGACCGCCGGGGGTGGCGAAGGGCACCGCGACGTACGTCTCGCAGCGCGGCTCCCCGGTCGGTTCGGCCGCCGGATCGACGCGGCCCCGGCACGGCTCACCGGTGGCCGCCACCGCGCCGACCACCCCGCGCCCCACCGGCACCCGCAGCGCCGCCGGGTCTGTGCCGGCGGGCCGCGTCGGGTCGGCGGCGTCCGGCAGTGCCCCGGCGGCGGGCCAGCGCCCGTCCAGCCCTTCGGAGCACCGCCCCACCAGCACCCCGCCGTCGACCAGCAGCACCGCCCCGGCCCGGGCCCCGGTCGCGGCGATCGCGCTGTGCAGGATCACCCGCAGGATGCGTTGCAGGTCGTGGGTGCTGGCCAGGGTGTCGCCGAGCACCGCGAGATGCCCGCGTAACTGGTCCCGGCTGCTGGTGAGCGCCTGCACGTAGGAGTCGGTCTCCCGGGTCATCCGATTGAACGCGGCGGCGAGCCGGCCGATCTCGTCGCGGCTGCGCACCGGCACCCGGGCGCCCAGGTCGCCGCGGGCCACCCGGTCCACCGCGCCGGCCAGCTCGACCAGCGGCCGGGTGGTGACCCGGGCCAGCCGCCAGGCCACCGCCACCGCCAGCAGCCCGGCCAGCACCACCGCGCCGACCAGCGCCGCGTACAGGCCGGGGGGCTGCTCGCTGGGCACGGAGAGCACCAGCGGCAGCGGCTGCCCCGGCGACGGGCCCACCCGGCGGACGTACCGGCCGTCCACGGTCTCGGTGACCCGGTCCCCGGTGACCTTCCGCGCGGCGGTGAGGACCGCGTCGCGTACCCCTGGGTCCTCGGTGGTGTGCGCGACGCCGCCGGCTGCGTCGTCGAGGAGGGTGACCGCGACGCCGGTGACCGCCGCCAGCCGGGCCACGAAACCCGGGTCGACCGGCTGGGCCGCGGCGACCGCGCCCAGGTCGACGCCCGCCCGGTCGCGCAGCCCGACCCGCGCGGTGAGCGCGCGGACCGGACCACCGGCGGAGTCGTCGGCGGAACACTCCCGCCAGGGCCCGGCCAGGGCGCCGGGGGTGGTGTAGAGGACGCCGCCGGCCACGTCGGTGACCAGCACGGCGGCGGCCAGGCCCCGGCTCACCACCTGCCCGGCCGCGCCGGGCCGCCCGGCCTGGTCGGCGACGAGGGCGACCGCGTCGGCCGCCGCCCGCAACTGCTGGCAGAGGGCGTCGACCGAGGTACGCACGCTCGCCGCCGCCAGCCCGAGCCGTTCCGCCGAGCGGCTGCGGTCGACGGCCGCCATGGTCGAGCCGACGAGGAGCGCGCCGAGCAGGACCGGGCCGAGCACCACCGCGAGGAAGGCTGCCGTCAACCGCCCGCGTAGCGTCAACGCTTCCCCCCGGAAGTTCCGCGCCCGATGCTAGCGATGTTGACACAGTGCGACCGGGTGGGAAACGTTGCGTCAGGAGTGTTGCGTGCCTGATTTTTCTGATGACGCGGAAGTGACCCATGCGGCGAAGCGGAGTGCCCGGGTCGAACTGCTCGCCCGCCGCCGCGCGCTGCCCGCGTCGGCCCGGGCCGAGGCGGCGGCGCGCGTCCGGGCCGCGCTGGTCGAGGTGGTCCGCCGGCTGCGCCCGACCCGGATGACCGCGTACGTCCCGGTCGGCTCCGAGCCGGGCGGGCCGGAGCTGCCGGAGGCGTTGCGCGCGGCGCTGCCGCCCGGGGCCGAACTGCTGCTGCCGGTGCTGTGCGACGACCTCGACCTGGACTGGGCGGCGTACACCGGCCCCGGCTGCCTGGTCGCGGCCGGGCGGGGACTGCGGGAGCCGACCGGCCCCCGGCTCGGCCGGTCGGCGGTCGCCGCCGCCCAGCTCGTGGTGGTGCCGGCACTGGCGGTGGACCGGCACGGGCGACGGCTGGGCCGTGGGGGCGGCTCGTACGACCGGGCGCTGGCCCGGGTCGGCGACGGGACCCTGACGGTGGCCCTGCTGCACGACGGTGAGCTACGCGAACACCTCCCGGTCGAGCCGCACGACCGGCCGGTCCGCGCGGTGGTCGGCCCCGACACGGGGCTGCGTACGCTGACAGGCGGCCCCGGGTCGGTCCCGGCACTTCCGCTGGACGAACCCGGGTCCGATGACGCACCATTGGCACTCGAATGAGCCGAGTGCCAACCGGCCGTGCCAGATCATCCGGAGGAGAACGTGCCCACGTACCAGTACGCCTGCACCGCGTGCGGTCACCAGCTCGAGGCGGTGCAGTCCTTCTCTGACGAGCCGCTGACCGAGTGCCCGGCGTGTGCGGGGCGGCTGCGCAAGGTCTTCAACTCGGTCGGCATCGTCTTCAAGGGCTCGGGCTTCTACCGCACCGACTCCCGCTCCGGAGCCGACCCGGCCAAGAGCGGCTCCGAGAAGCCGGCCAAGTCCGACTCGTCGTCCGGCGACTCCGGATCGTCGTCGAGCACGCCCGGCGGCTCGACCAGCGGGTCCTCGGGCTCGTCGTCCTCGGGCGGGTCGTCGTCCTCGGGCGGGTCGTCGTCCTCGGGCGGGTCGTCGTCCTCGGGCGGCGCGTCCGGGTCGTCGTCCTCGGGCGGGACGCCGAAGGCCCCGGCGTCCAGCGGGTCCAGCTCCTCCTGACCCGGTTTCCTAGCAGATCGCCGCGCCGCGTGGGGGTTGTCCACAGGCGGCCCGGTTGTCCACAGGCCCCGCCCCGACCCGGGCGGGGCCGGCCCTTCCCGGCCTAGCCTGCTGCTCCCGGTGCCGTCACGGTGCCGGGCGGAGGCGGGGTGCCCCGGTGCCACTGCGGCGCCCGGGGGAGGCGGGAGGACCGGATGGCGATCACCGGGGCGGGCACGGGATCACTGCGGCCGGTGCGCCGGCCCCGGCTTCCAGGACGGTCTGCGCTGCTGCGTGCCGCCCTCGTCGCCGCCCTCCTCGGGCTCGCCGCGGCGGTCCTGCAGACCCCGGCCGGCTGCCCGCCACCGCCGCGCGGCTCCAGCTCCCCCGACCCAGGCCCGGTGCCGTCCACCGGCGGCCCGCCGTCCGCGCTGCCGCTGCCCGACGGGGCGGTCGGCGTCCCGGTCCGACTGGCCGAACCCGCCGCGCTCGCCGTGGTCCGCCCCGGCGCCCGGGTCGACCTGCTCGCCGTGCCGGCCGGCCGGGCCGCCGAGGCCGACCTGCTGGCGTCCCGCGCGCTGGTGCTCGACGTGGTCGGGGCCGGCGCGACGGACGGCTCCTCGGCGCTCTATTTGGCGCTGCGCCCCGAGCAGGCGCAGCGCGCCGTCGGGCTGCCGGAGGGCAGCCGGTTCGCCATCGTGGTCCGCAGCTGACGCCGAGCGGGACGGGACGGCCGAGCGCCGCAGTGGCGCGACGAACGGCGGGCCCGAACGGCCGGCAGGCCGGGACGACGGGCGGCGGGGCTCAGGCCCAGTGCGGCGGGCGCTCGGCGAGCAGCCAGTCGTCGTTGCCGCCGGACCGCTCGCCCCAGCCCCGGTCGGTGTCGTCGGCCGTCTGCTCGGGCAGCACCACGAAGTCGTCGCTCAGCTCGACGGCGCGGTCGTCGTCGCCGCGCGCCTGCGTCCCCGGGTCGATGCTCACGAGCGGCAAGAGTACCGGTTCCGGCCCGCGTCCGGTCGGCCACGCGGTCCCGGGGTTGGTAGCGTCGGACGGCGTGACGACGCCCAGCGGTGACCGCCCCGAGGACGACTACTGGCGCCGCCCGCCGGACGCCCCCGGCGGCGCGGCCACCGGCCAGGAACGGCCGGCCTGCACCGACAGTCCCGGCCCGGCGGCCGGGTACGGCGGGCCGCCGCCCACCACGCCCCCGCCGCCCGGCTGGCGGCCCCCGGTGTACCTGCGGGCGGCCCCGCCCCGGCACCTGCCGCCGCAGGACACGGCCGGATTGGACGTGGAGGAACAGCGCGCCCAGTGGGTCACCTGGAGCGTCGGCGGGGCCGCAGCGGTGGTGCTGGTCGCCCTGGTCTGCCTGCTCTGCTCCCGGGCGATCTTCTGACCGGGCCGGCTCGCCGCACGGACGGTCAGAGGGTGCCGCCCCAGACCGCCTGGGCGCCGGTGTCGCCGGTCAGGTAGACGTAGACCAGCGAGGCCACCCCGAGCACGACCACCACCACGGTCAACAGCAGGGGCGCCCAGGAGGGCAGCCGGGAGACCCGGTCGTCGTTGCGGGTCACCAGCAGCAGGAGGAGGGCCGCCACGGCGAGGCCGACGGTGAACCAGAGCAGCGTCCCGCCGTACTCCGCGTGCTCGTGGACCTGGTCGAGGATCTGCGGCGGGTAGCCCTTCTCCCGCAGCGCATCCTCCAGCGCCTCGCCCGACTCCGTCGCCACCCAGGTGACGATCGGGGTGACCACCGCGAGGGCGGCCACCGCCCAGCCGAGCCGGGGGCGCCACCTCGGCAGCAACCCGTAAGCCGCAGCCAGCACGGCCAGCAGCGGAACGAACACCACGGCGGCGTGGATCACCAGAACGTGGCCTGGCAGCCCGTTGATCTCCCTGAACACCCGACACCTCCGGCAGTGGACGCGGTCCGCGGCAGCCAGCGTACGACGGTCCGACGCCACGGCAGTGCTGACGAACGGGTACACGCACGCGTCGATTGCCCGGTTCAGCCCGTGGCCCGAACGATGGCGGGCTGTGGCCCGGGCCACCCGGTCGAGGAGCTCGCTTGTCGCCTGGTGGGGGCCGTGTTGTCATTGACCTCATGTCCGGTGGTGAGAAGCTGCTCCGGTCGAGGGGCCTACGGGTCACCCGGCCGCGCCTCGCCGTGCTGGACGTCCTCGCCGCCGGCGGCCACCTGGAGGTCGACGAGATCACCCGCCGGGTGCGGGAACGCCTCGACTCCGTCTCCACCCAGGCCGTCTACGACGTCCTCGGCGCGCTGTCCCGGGCCGGGCTGTCCCGCCGGATCGAGCCGGCCGGCAGCCCCGCCCGCTACGAGGCGCGGGCCGGAGACAACCACCACCACGTGGTCTGCCGGGGTTGCGGCGAGATCGCCGACATCGACTGCGCGGTCGGCGCGGCCCCGTGCCTCGACCCGAACATCGCGTACGGCTTCGAGGTGGACGAGGCGGAGGTCACCTTCTGGGGGCTCTGCCCGGCCTGCCAGTCCCGCCGCTCCACCGACGACTGACACCACCCCCGCCGGCCGGGCTCGGGGCGTGGCACCCTTGGTCGGGTGGACTCCGATGACCTCGGCCTGTTCGGTCCGGGATCGGTCACGTGGAAAGTGCACGAGGAGCCGATCCTGATCGTCGCCGGCCTGCGTTCGCTCTACCTCCAGGCGCTACATCCCCGGGCCGTCGCCGGGGTGGCGCAGAACAGCGACTACCGCGCCGACTCGTGGGGGCGGCTGGTCCGCACCGCCACGTACGTGGCGACCACCATCTACGGCACCACCGCCGAGGCCGAGGCCGCCGGGGCGCGGGTACGCCGGCTGCACGCCCGGCTGCGCGCCACCGACCCGGCCACCGGGGAGGAGTTCCGCGTCGACGACCCGGAGTTGCTGCGCTGGGTGCACGTGGCCGAGGTGGAGTCGTTCCTCAGCACCGCCCGCCGCGCCGGGCTGCGGCTGACCGACGCCGAGGTGGACGGCTACTACGGCGAGCAGCGCCGGGTCGCGGCCCTGGTCGGGCTGGACCCGGCGGACGTGCCCGGCACCGCCGCGGAGGTGGCGGAGTACTACCGGCGGGTCCGGCCGGCCCTGCGGATCACCCGGGAGGCGGCGGAGACGGCCGTCTTCCTCACCGCTCCGCCGATCCCGTGGAAGCTCAACCTCCCGGCCCGGATCGGGCTGAGCCTCGGGCCGGCCCGGTTCGCGTACCTCGGCGTCGCCGGCACCGCGTTCGCGCTGCTGCCGCCCTGGGCCCGCCGGATGTACGGCGGGCTGGGGCTGCCGACCACCGAACTGTCGGCCGACCTCAGCGTGCGCGCCCTCCGGCTCGCCCTGGCGGCCCTGCCGCGCCGCTGGCGGGAGGGCCCGTTGCAGCAGGCCGCCAAGGCTCGGGCGGCCAGCGTCGCCGCCTGATGCCTGCCGGGTCCTGGCCCCCCTCGACCGCGGCGGTGCGGTGCCGGTCAGGCCGTGCGGTGCGGTGCCGGTCAGGCCGTCAGGCCGTGCGCTCCATCGCCGCCCAGGGCTCCTTACCCGGCGTCTGCGAGCCGGTGGGGCAGGTGCGGCGGTAGTCGCACCAGCCGCAGCGCGGCCCGGGCGTGGTGGGGAACGCCTCGTCGGGGTCGGCCCCGTCGGCGACCGCCCGCTCGGCGGCCATGATGTCCCGCGCGGTCTCCTCGGCGCGGGTGAGCTGCCGGGTCAGCGACTCGGCGGTGTGCTCGTGCGCCGCGATGGTCCCCGTGGGCAGGTGGTGCAGCTCCACCCGGTGGCACGGCCGGCGGAACACCCGCTCGGCGGCGTACGCGTAGAGGGCCAGCGCCTGGGAGCCGCGCGCGTCGTCGGCGTCCGTCCCGGCACGGCCGGTCTTGTAGTCCACGATCACCAGCTCCGGGCCGTCGGGGCCGGGTCGGGAGTCGATCCGGTCGGTGCGGCCGTTGAACGCCAGCACCGCCGTCTTGACCGCCACCACCCGCTCGACGCCGACGGGTTCGGCCTCCGGGTCCAGGGTGTCGACGTAGGACTCCAGCCAGCCCAGCGCCCGCCGGTACGCCTCCCGCTCCTGCTCGTCGTCGCGGTAACCGTCGCGGACCCAGGTGCCCTTCAGCAGCGCGACCAGCGCCTCCGGTCGGCGGCGGTCGGCGGGCAGCGCGTACCAGTTCTTCAGGGCGGTGTGCACGCTCGCGCCGAGCGAGTTGTGCGCCCAGGGCGGGCCCTTCGGCGGCGCCGGCCGGTCGACGTACGAGTAGCGGTAGCGGCGGGGGCAGTCCGCGTACGCGCCGAGCTTGCTGGGCGTGCAGACGAACAACCGCTCCGGCATGCCGTCGAAGCCGAGCTGCTCGGGCTGGCCGGCGCGGGCCCGGGGGGCCCCAGCGGAGGTGGATCGTCCGGAGGTGGATCGTCCGGGTGAGGAGGCTCGTCGCACCCCACCGATCCTGCCACCCCGGTACGACGCTCCGCCCGACCCCGTCGGCGGGTCGGGTCGGTCGACTCAGGCCATGTTGACGTACTGGGTGACGAAGGCAGCGACGGCGTCCGCGATGAGCTGCACCGCGATGGCGGCGAGCAGCAGGCCGGCGATCCGGGTGAGCACCTCGATCCCGCCGGGCCGCAGGATCTTGACGATTCCGCCGGAGAAGCGCAGCACGAGCCAGACCGTGAGCATCACCGCGACGATGGCCGCCGCGATGGCGCCGTAGTCGGTGGCCCGGTCGGCCTGCTGGACGAAGAGCATGGTCGCCACGATCGCGCCCGGCCCGGCCAGCAGCGGGGTGCCCAGCGGCACCAGGGCGATGTTCGAGGTGGACTGCTGGGTGGGGTCGTCGGCCTTGCCCGTGAGCAGCTCCAGGGCGACCAGGACCAGCAGCAGCCCGCCGGCCGCCTGGAGCGCCGGCAGGTCCACGTGCAGGTAGGCGAGCAGGGTCTGCCCGGCCACGGCGAAGACCACGATCACCCCGAGCGCCAGCGCCACGGCCTGCCACGCCGCCCGGTTCCGGTCCCGGGCGGGCAGCGGCCCGGTGAGCGCGAGGAAGATCGGCATCATGCCCGGCGGGTCGACGATGACCAGCAGGGTGACGAAGACCTCGCCGAAGAGCTTGGCATCCACCCGGACACGGTAGCGGCGCGGGTGGAAGCGGATCAGGTCGAAGCGACAGGCGTCACCCCGCCGGCCTCGGCCAGGATCCGCTCGTACACCTCGACGGCCGTGGTGAACGCGCCGAGCTGGACGGTCTTGTGGGTGCCGTGGAAGTCGGACGAGCCGGTGACGAACAGGCCCAGCTCGGCGGCGAGCGCCCGCACGTGCGCCCGCTCGGCGGGCGAGTGGTCCTCGTGGTCGGCCTCCAGGCCGGCGAGACCGGCCGCCGCCAGCTCGACGATCAGCCCGTCCGGCACGATCGGCCCCCGCCGGCTGGCCCTCGGGTGGGCGAGGACCGGCACGCCGCCGGCCGCCCGGACCAGCCGGACCGCCCGGAACACGTCGAGGTCCTCCTTGGGCAGCCGGTAGCGCTCCCCCAGCCAGGCCGACCCGAACGCCTCGACGGTGGTGGTCACCAGCCCGGCCCGGATCAGCGCCTGGGCGATGTGCGGCCGGCCCACCGTCCCGCCGGCCGCACCGGCCAGGATCTCCGGCCAGCTCACCTCGATGCCGTCGGCACGCAGCAGTTCGACGATCCGCTCCCCACGCACCTCACGGCCGGCCCGCATCAGGGCCAGCTCCGCGACCAGCTCCGGGTGGTTCGGGTCGAAGAGGTACGCGAGCAGGTGCAGCGCCACCGCCGGCTCGGCCCCGTACCAG
This sequence comes from Micromonospora sp. CA-111912, assembly GCF_050948415.1. Lineage (NCBI taxonomy): Bacteria > Bacillati > Actinomycetota > Actinomycetes > Micromonosporales > Micromonosporaceae > Micromonospora > Micromonospora sp. CA-111912. The sequence goes on along the minus strand of NZ_CP192007.1, from coordinate 809,851 downwards.
CGGCAGGAGATCTCCGCGCCACGGATCAGGGTCAGCCCGGGAGGCAGCGCCGCCACGGCGGGCGCCCAGCCGGCGGTGGTGTCGTGGTCGGTGATCGCCAACACGTCCAGCCCGGCGTCGGCTGCGGCCCGGACCAGCTCGGCCGGGGTGAGGGTGCCGTCGCTGGCCGTCGAGTGGGTGTGCAGGTCGATGCGGGCTGCCGGCCCGGGGTGCGGGGTCATCGCCCGACGCTACCCGCCACCGGCACGGCCCCGGCCAGGGCGGGAGGTCAGGGGGTCACGTCGGTGACCACCACCGGCCGGCCGCCCGCATCGACGCCGGCCACGGGGGCGGCGTCGGCCTGCTCCCCGGCGAGCGCCCGTTCGGTGCGCACCTGCACGAGCCAGCCGCGCCCGTCGACGTACCCGGCGGTCCGGGTCGGGGTCCAGGCCGCCGCGCCGGCCAGTGCCGGACCGGCTCGGCGGGCCACCGGCGTCCCGTCGAGGGTGGCCAGGTCGACAAGGAGCGCCCCGGTGGCCTTCGACGCGCCGGTGCGGCCGTTGGCAAGCAGCCAGCGCCCGTCGGCGGAGACCGCGCCGAACCCGTCGGCGTCGAGGGCCGGCCCGCAGGCGGTACGGGTCACGGCGAGGTTCCGGGCTGGGTCGAGCAGCGCCAGGCAGGGCCGGCCGGGCGTACCGGTGGCTACCACGCCGATCGCCCGGCCGTCCGGCAGCGTCCCGTGGACGGCGAGGACGTGGTCCCCGGTGCCGGCGGAGAGCCCGCCCGCGGCCGGTCGCCACACCGCGTACCCGGGACGGGTGGGGTCGAGGCGCACGAGGACGGCGTCGCCGACGAAGCCGACCGGGACGGACGGCCCGGGGGCCGGCGTGCTGGTGACCGCGACCAGTCGCTCGCCGACGATTCCGGCGAGGGTGATCCGGTCCCCGTCCCGCCAGGCCACCTGCCGGCCGGTGGTGGCGACGGCGATGGCTTCCGCGCCCGCGAGGAGCACCTGGCTGCTGCCGTCCGGCCGCACGGAGACCAGGGTCCGGCCCGCCGCGGTCGGACCGCTCACCACCAGCCAGCCGCCCTCGTCGGGGATGCGTTGGGCCCGGTCGACCGCGCCCAGCCCGAGCGGGATGCTCCCGCCCCGGGTGGTACGCAGGGTCGTGCCGACGATCAGGTCGACGGCGGAGCCGCCCGGGCCGGGATTCGGTCGGGCGGCCCCGGCCGACGGGCTCGCCACCAGGTGCGGGGTCGGGCTGGCGGTGGCTTCACGCGGATCGCCGAGCACCACGGTCGGGGTGGTCGGATGGCCCGCCTGCGCACCGAGCTGCACCAGGCCGGCACTGACCAGCACGGTGGCCGCCCCGGCGAGGGCGATGCCGGTCAGGGTACGGCGGCGACGGGTGCGGTTGGCGCGCCGGATGGCCAGCCCGGCCGGGTCCACTGCGAGGGGTCGGAGCGTGGCGGCCTGCCGGGACAGGGTCTCCCGGACCGCGCGCTCCAGCTCGTCTCTCGGCACATCCATTGGACGCCCGGGGCCCCTCGTCCGGTTGTCAGCGGGGATCGGCACGCCGCTCACCGCCTCTCCGCGCCGACGGCCCGGGTCGAGGCCCCGACGGCGTCGGCCGCGACGGCGTCGGCCGCGACGGCGTCGGCGACCGGCGGGGTGGGGGCGGCCACCGCTGCCGAGTCCTTCGGGTGGCCGCTGCGGCGTGGGGCGCCGGCGGCACGTTGGGCATCGGCCGGCACGCGGGACGAGACGGGTGCGGGCACGCGGGACGAGGCGGGTGCGGGCACGCGGGACGAGGCGGGTGCGGGCACGCGGGACGAGGCGGGTGCGGGCACGCGGGGCGGCTCCCCGGCCGGCGCGGGCCGGAGCGGCGGCGTCCGGGACGCGCCGGGGCGCGGGCCGGCCCGGCCCGGGACGGGGGCGTCGGACGCCGCGGCCCGGGACGGGCGACGCGGCGCATCCCGGCCGGCGGACCGCGTCGACCCGGGCAGGTCGGGCAGGTCGAGGGCCGCCTGCTCGCCCAGTCGGCGGCGCAGGGTGGCCAGCGCCCGGGACGTCTGGCTCTTCACCGTTCCCGGGGAGATCTCCAGCAACGCGGCGGTCTGCGCCTCCGACATGTCCTCGTAGAAGCGCAGCACCAGCACCGCCCGTTGCCGGCTGGGCAGCGCCCTGAGGTGCCGCCAGAGCACGTCCCGGTCGAGCTGCTGCTCGATCTCGTCGGTCCCGGCCCGCTCGGGCAACACCTCCGTCGGCCGTTCCCCGTGCCAGCGTCGCCGCCACCAGCTCGTCGAGGTGTTGACCATGACCCGGCGGGCGTACGGCTCGATCGCGTCGATCCCGCCGAGCCGCCGGCAGGCCAGGTACGTCTTGGTCAGGGCCGTCTGGAGCAGGTCCTCGGCCGTGGCCCAGTCCCCGGCGAGCAGGTACGCGGTGCGCAGCAGGGCACCGGAACGGGCCTCGACGAACTCACGGAAATCCTCCTCCAGCGGGTCCCTACCGGCCACGCCCACCTCCCGCACCCCCGTGCCCTGCTGGCAGGCTGCCACGCCGGGGCGCGTCGGTCGACGGCGATTGGTGCCTTGTTCTCCGATGTTCGGACGGAATTCTCAGGCGCCGTCGTCGGCCTTGGCCTCGTCCGCCTCCTTGCCCAACCGCGCCTCGACTGCCTGCGGCTCGTACATCTCCTCGACGACGCGCAGGTAGAGCTCGTTGGGGTTGGGCAGGTTCTTGATCTCGCGGAGCGCCTGGTCCTGGCCGGCGGACTCCAGCACGAAGGTGCCGTAGTTGAGCGCCCGGCCGGTCGGGCTCTGCTCGTATTTCATGTCGGTGACCCGGGCCAGGGGCATCATCGCGACCTTGCGGGTGATGATGCCGTTGACGACCATCACCCGCTTGTTGGTCAGGATGAAGCGGTCGTACCACCAGTCGGCGACCCGCCAGGCGACCCAGCCCATCACGGCGAACCAGAGCAGCACCGCGACGGTGGTCAGCGCGCCCACGTCCCGCCCGGCGAGGAAGCCGGAGAGGTAGCCGAGGACGAAGGTCGCGGCGATGCCCACCAGGATCGGCGTGGTGAGGTGGATCCAGTGCCGCTTCCACTCGCCCCGGTACCGCTCGGTGGGGAAGAGGTAGCGGGCGACGAGCGAGCTGGGCTCGTCTTCCAGCGGAAGGACCCGCCGGGGGCCCAGCGGCATGCCGGAGGCGTCGACCCGCAGGCCGGCCAGCTCCTCTTCGGAGATCTGCGGGGCCTGGTAGCCGGCCTCGGGGTCGCGGACCCAGGCACGCCCGGAGCGCTCCTCGCCCGCGTACGGACCGTCGCCGTAGCCGACGTCGTCGGAGAACGGGGGGCCGTCCGAGGGACCAGAACGGGAACCCGGCACGTCGTCGGGTCGGACCCGGGGAATCGGCTCCGTGTCTCGATCCCGGCGCCCCCGGTCGGGGTCGTCGGGATCGAAGGGGGGGCCGGAAGGGCTTCCCATCGGCGGCTAGGCGATGAGGCTGGTGAAGAAGTCGCCGAAGCCTTGGGCGATGTCCATGATGCCGCCACCGATCGACTTGAAGACGTCTGCGGCCGAGTTCGGCCGGTACGCGACAAAGAAGATCAAGAATGCGATACCGGCCCAGGTGAGGACCTTCTTGACCATGGCGGGCCATCCTCTCGCGCTGGCGCCGGGTCCATTTACCGCAGCGGCACCCAGAGTATCAGTAAGGTGTCGTACAGTGAATCTTTGCGTCCGTTCTCCGACAGAACGGGAGACTTGTCAGGCCTTCCCGTGCAGGTACGGGGACGGTGCGCCGTACACGAGCTCGGACGGCGTCCACTCCGTGAGGTCGCGCAACTCCACGTCCTCGGCGAGCAGATGCCCCGCACTCGCCGGCCAGGCTATCGCATGGAGCCACATTCCCCGAGCCTCGCCGGCGTACGCGCTTCGATCTGTCGGAGAATTCACGAGCCACAGTGGAGTCGGATGGCCGGCCACCCGGATCCTGGCCTGTCCGATGTGCTCCGGATGCCCGGGGCCGGGTTCGTTCAACGCCTCGGCGAGTTGCGGGCCCGGATCGGGGCCCGCCAGCCCGGCGAGCCGGGTACCCAGGCCCACGCCCGGCTCCTCGGCCACGAAGACCAGATCGGCGGGGCCGCCGCCGAGCGGCTCGGGCCCGGCGCAGGCGATCGCGGTGGCCCGCACCCCGGTCCGCTCGTCGCCGGCGTACGCCACGCCCGTCAGGGTCCAGCCGGGCGGCAGTGGCCAGGGGCACCACACCGGCGTGGCCGGCTCCGCCCCGGGCGCGGCGGCGGCGACCCGGTCCACCACGCTGGCGATGATCTCCGCGCCGATGTGCTCGGGCACGTGCAACGGCGGCACCGGGCCGCAGCGCAGGCACCGCCATTCGGTGTGCATGAGGTCCGGCTCCCGCACGGATCCACCACACCTCGGACAACTCACCGTGACACTCACGTTTCCACCGTCACCCCGGACGGCCGGGCAGTCAAGTCGAGCGGCCGTTCCCCCGGCGCGTCGGGGCGGGATTCCACCGACCGTGCCCGACCGCGGCGCAGGGTCATCGGGCCGGCGCCCCGCCCAAATCGGGGCCGGCGGACCGGTGTGGACACCGGCTCAGTCGGGCGGCGGGCCGGCGTGGGCCCGGATCCACGCGTGCATCGCGATGCCGCTGGCCACCCCGGCGTTGATCGATCGGGTCGAGCCGTACTGGGCGATCGAGAAGAGCTGGTCACAGGCCGCCCGGGCGGTCTCGGACAGCCCCGGGCCCTCCTGGCCGAAGAGCAGCACGCAGCGGCGCGGCAGGGTGGTCGTCTCCAGCGGTCGGGAGCCGGGCAGGTTGTCGATGCCGACCACCGGCAGGTCCCGCTCCACCGCCCAGGCGACGAACTCGTCGATCGTCTCGTGGTGCCGGACGTGCTGGTACCGGTCGGTCACCATGGCACCGCGCCGGTTCCACCGCCGCCGCCCGACGATGTGCACCTCGGCGGCGAGGAAGGCGTTGGCGTTGCGGACCACCGTGCCGATGTTGAAGTCGTGCTGCCAGTTCTCGACGGCCACGTGGAAGTCGTGCCGGCGCCGGTCGAGGTCGGCGACCACGGCCTCCCGCCGCCAGTACCGGTACCGGTCCACCACGTTGCGCCGGTCGCCCTCGGCGAGCAGCTCCGGGTCGTACCGGGGGTCCTCCGGCCGGTCGCCGGGCCACGGCCCCACGCCGACTTCGATCTGGTCACCCGTCACGGTCTGAAGAGGGTACGGTCCGCCCGTCGGCCGCCGGCCTTGGGGTGCCCGCGGGGCCGGTCGCCGGCCGGCGGGAACGGCGGCCTGATCAGCCCAGGTCGAGCGCACCACAGAGCCGGTCCAGGAAGCGCCGGTCGGCCGGCGCGGTGGGCACGTCCGCCGGGGCCGGGACCCCACCGACGGTGACCCGGCAGACCCGGGCCGCCACCGACTGCACCCACTGCCGGTACGCGGCCGAGTCGGCGGGGTCGGCCCGGCGGCGCAGCACCCGCACCGCGGCCCGGCAGGCGGGCAGCAGGTCGACGAGGTCGGTGAGCCGGCCGGCCGGGGCGGGCGCCCCGTCGTGCCGGGCGTAGATGGCGGCCACCACGGCACGGACCAGGTCGCTGTCGGAGGCACGGCCCGCCGCCACGGCGTCCAGGCCGGCGAGCCCGGCGCCGACGCCCCGCGTCGGGCGTCCGGTGGCGGGCGTGGCGGCGGCCACGAGCACGCGGCCGGGCAGCCCGGTCAGCAGGTCCCACTCGGCGGCCGAGTAGACGGCGGTGGTCAGCGGTGCGGCGCGGCGGCCGGCAGAGGGCGGCTCTCCGGCGACGGAGTGGCTCATGGGGACCTCCGGCGCCAGCATAAGCCTCCGACCAGGGAAAGGGCCCCAACCCGCGGAAGACGGCGGGCGGGGCCCGATGCCAAACGGGAGGGTCAGCGCGGCTCGGGGAAGCTCGGCCGCTCCGGGTCGACGCCCTCTCCTACGGCGTTGGCCGCGTACTCCCGCTTGGGGACCATCACCCGGCGGCGGAAGACGCAGACCATGGTGCCGTCCTGCTTGTAACCGCGGGTCTCCACGGAGACGACCCCCCGGTCGGGCTTCGAGCCGGACTCGCGCTTGTCCAGCACGGTGGTCTCGCCGTAGATGGTGTCGCCGTGGAAGGTCGGGGCCACGTGCCGCAGCGACTCGACCTCGAGGTTCGCGATGGCCTTGCCGCTGACGTCGGGGACGGACATGCCGAGCAGCAGGGAGTAGATGTAGTTGCCGACCACCACGTTGCGCTGGAACTGGCTCGCCGACTCGGCGTAGTGGGCGTCCAGGTGCAGGGGGTGGTGGTTCATGGTGAGCAGGCAGAAGAGGTGGTCGTCGTACTCGGTGACGGTCTTGCCCGGCCAGTGCCGGTAGACCGCGCCGACCTCGAACTCCTCGTAGTAGCGGCCGAACTGCATCGATGTCCCCTTAACGGCGGCGACAGAGTTCGGGCCAGCATGCCTTATCGAGTGTTAAGGCAGGGGCCGAGGCCGGCCGGCCGAGGAAATGTCACACCGGCGGCAGCACTTGGGGGGAGACGCAATGAGCGGCGGGGCCCTCCCCGGCACCCGCCGCCCACGCTCTGATGCGACAGATTCTGCCGTACGGCGGTGCCAAACGAACAGAGACCGACGTCACATTTATCTTTTCGTAACAATACTCTGCGTGACCGTCAACCAGTTCCGGAGCGATCTCCGCAGGTCGGGATCGGCGCTAGTCAGGCATCAGATCACCGACACAGCGCCGCCGCCTGGGCCATCGGCTGTGGAAGCGCTCCCATCACGGCTCGTCACGCAAATGCGTCGTGCATGTGCATGCCGCACGCCGGGGACGACAGATGTGGGTCGATGTCCCTGGGCTCCCGCCCGCCGGCCGGCGGGGTTTCGGCACCGGTCGGCCGGGAATTCGTGGGCACCCGTCCTGGTTTCAGGAGGCGTAGTTGATTCCTCGGTGATCGGAGAGTGCAAATGGCAACCGTTGAGCTGACCACGGGGAACTTCGACGAGGTGGCGGGCAGCGACGGCATCGTCCTCGTCGACTTCTGGGCCGAGTGGTGCGGCCCGTGCAAGCGGTTCGCCCCGGTCTACGAGCGCTCCTCGGAGAAGCACCCGTCCATCATCTTTGGCAAGGTCGACACCGAGGCGCAGCAGGAACTGGGTGCCAAGTTCGACATCCGCTCCATCCCGACGATCATGGCGATCCGGGACGGCGTGATCGTCTTCTCCCAGCCCGGCGCCCTGCCCGAGTCCGCCCTGGAGAACCTCATCGAGCAGGTTCAGGGCCTCGACATGGACGACGTCCGCAAGAAGCTGGCCGAGCACAACCACTGAACCGACCACCGCGACGGCCGAGCCCCAGCTCCGGGGCCCGGCCGTCGTCGCGTCCCGGGGTGAGGCCGTCGCCGGGACCGGGGCCGGTCGTCGCGGCGGCGGCGGCGGCGGCGGCGGCGGCGGCGGCCGGAAAGTACCGGTACGGCCGGTGCCGACCTGGGCCAGGACGCCGCGCCGAGATCGAGGGCCAGCAGAGCCGGTACGTCGCCGAGCCGGACCAGCTGCGCCAGGTCTCCGACGGGTAGGCCGAGCGCCACCCCCGACGCCCTCCTGGCTGCCCGGCAGGCCACTTGCGCTTCTTTCGCACACGTGTTCGAATAAGGCCATGCGCTGGGACAACCTCTCCGCTCCCCCGGACGAGGGCGGTTCCGAGCGGGCAGCGCCGGCGGCTCCACCCCTGCCGCCGGCGCTGCCCGGCGCGACAGTTCGCACGTTCGACATCCCGGAATTCGCCGGGACGACCGGCCCACCGGGGCACTTCGGGCCGGGTCACTTCGGGACGTCACCACCGACACCGGCGACCTCAGCGCCAACGGCGGTGGTCAGCCACAACCGCTTCGCCCGCAACACCCGACCGGCCGGTTACAGTCGGGGGGTGCGCACCGCCCAGGAACTCCTCGCCGATTCCGCCGTGATCGCCGTCGTGGGCGCATCCCGAGACCCGAGCAAGGCCGCGCACCGGGTGCCGGCGCAGATGCAGCGGTACGGCTGGCGGATCATTCCGGTCAACCCGACGGTCGATGAGCTGTTCGGCGAGCAGGCGTACGCGTCGCTGGCCGACATCCCGCACCCGGTCGACCTGGTGGACGTGTTCCGCCCGGCCCGGGACGCGGTCGGCGTGGTCCGCGAGGCGGTGGCGATCGGCGCACCCGCGGTCTGGTTGCAGCTCGGAATCGTCTCGCCGGAGGCGCGGCGGATCGCCGAGGAGGCCGGGATCGACTATGTCGAGGACCGTTGCCTCATCGTCGAGCGCGCCGCCGCCGGCCTGACCCGCCTGCCCTGATCCGCCTGCCCCGATGGGGCGTCGCCCCGACCGGACCGGTCAGAGCTTGTACTCCTTGAGCAGGCCACGCGAAATGATCGTCTTCTGGATCTCCGAGGTGCCCTCGCCGATGAGCAGGAACGGGGCCTCCCGCATCAGCCGCTCGATCTCGTACTCCTTGGAGTAGCCGTAGCCGCCGTGGATGCGGAACGCCTCCTGGACCACCTCGGCGCAGTACTCGGAGGCGAGCAGCTTGGCCATCCCGGCCTCGACGTCGTTGCGCTGGCCGGCGTCCTTGAGCCGGGCGGCGTTGACCATCAGGGCGTGCGCGGCCTCGATCTTCGTGCCCATCTCGGCGAGCTTGAAGGCGATCGCCTGGTGCCTCGCCAGCGGCTGGCCGAAGGTCTTCCGCTGCTGGGCGTACGCGACGGCCAGCTCGAAGGCGCGGATGGAGATGCCGCAGGCGCGGGCGGCGACGTTGACCCGACCGACCTCGATGCCGTCCATCATCTGGTAGAAGCCGCGGCCGACCTTGTCCGGTCCGCCGAGCACGGTGGCGGCGGGGACGGTGACGCCGTCGAGGACCATCTCGGTGGTCTCGACCCCCTTGTAGCCCATCTTGTCGATCTTGCCGGGGATGGTCAGGCCGGGCGCGGTCTCGCCGAAGCCGGGCTCCTTCTCCAGCAGGAAGGTGCTCATGTTGCCGTACACCGAGTCGGCGCCGGTGTCGGTCCTGACCAGGGTCGCCACCACCGAGGAGTACGCCCCGTTGGTCAGCCACATCTTCTGGCCGTTCAGGACGTAGTTGTCGCCGTCGCGGACCGCCCTGGACTTGATCGCCGAGACGTCGGAGCCGCACTCGGGCTCGGACATGGAGAACGCGCCGCGCACCTCGCCGGTCGCCATTCGCGGCAGCAGCCGGGCCCGCTGCTCGGCCGAGCCGTGCTGGGAGATCAGGTACGCCACGATGAAGTGGGTGTTGACGATGCCGGAGATCGACATCCAGCCCCGGGACAGCTCCTCGACCACCAGGGCGTAGATCAGCAGGGACTCGCCGAGCCCACCGTGCTCCTCGGCGATGGTGAGGCCGAACAGCCCCATCTCGCGCATCCCGTCGAGGATGTCGGTGGGGTACTCGTCGGCGTGCTCCAGCCGCTGCGCGTGCGGGATGATCTCCTTGTCGGCGAACTCCCGGACGGTTTCCAGGATCGACCGCTGCACGTCGGTCAGGCCGGGTGTCTGGGCGAGTCGGGCCATCTCAGCCTCCGGGGATCGGCGCATTACTCGTGGGTAACTGAACGCTCGGTAAGTATCTGCCTCCCGGCCGGCGAGGCCAAGGCACCCTGTCCACACAACCGCTGTGAAAAGGTTCACCGCTGCGGGTAGCGTCCGCAACAGGGCAGGTCACCAAGGGTGCGCGGGAGGGGCCGAATGAGTTATCCACCGCAGGAGCCGGACCAGCCGCCGTCGCCGTACGAGCCGCCGCCCGGCGAGCCCGGCCAGTCGGGCCCGCCCTCGGGATACGAGCAGTACGGGCAACCGGGCCAGTACGGCCCACCCCCGGGCTACGGGCAGTACGGCCAGCCAGGGCAGTACCCCGGCCAGCCGCCGCCCGGCCGGGCGACGAACATCCTCGCCGTGCTGTCGCTGGTCTTCGCGTTCGTCTTCCCGCCTGCCGGCATCGTGTTCGGGCACGTGGCCAAGCAGCAGCTCCGGCGCACCGGCGAGGAGGGCGACCAACTCGCCACCTGGGGCCTGATCCTCGGCTACCTCTTCACCGCGATCGGCCTGCTGGCCTGCTGCGGGTGGATGGCGCTGGCGATCTGGGGCAGCTCCGGCGGCGGCAGCTCCTACAACTGACGCCCGGGCCGGGTCACCGGAACTGAGCCTCCCGCACGCTGTTCCCGCCGTCCACCACCAGCATCTGCCCGGTGATGTACGACGCCGCGGGCGAGCAGAGGAACGCGATCGCGGCGGCCACCTCGTCCGGGGTGCCGGGGCGGCCCACCGGGGTGCCGAGCCCCTGCCGGATCTCCGCCACGGTGGAGGCAGCCGTGTGGATGGTCCCCGGGGCCACCGAGTTCACCGTCACCCCGTCGGCGATCATCTCCATCGCCAGCGCCCGGGTCAGGCCGACCACGCCCGCCTTGGCGGCGGCGTACGCCGCCTCGGTGGGCAGGGCGTTGACCGGGCCTGCGGTGGCCGCCAGGTTGACGATCCGCCCCCAGCCACGCTCGGCCATCCCGCCGATGAACGCGCGGCTGCACAGGAACGCGGTGGTCAGGTTCCGCTCGATCTCGCCGTGCCACTCCGCGTAGCTGAGCTGGGCCACCGGGCGCAGCACCTCGGGGCTGGCCCGGCTGGCCAGGCCGGCGTTGTTGACCAGCACCTCCACGTCGCCGAGTTGCTCGGCGACCGCGTCGGCGAGCGCCCCGACCTCCGACTCGTCGGTGAGGTCGGCGACGAACCCGGTCACCCCCAGCTCGCCGGCCCGTTCGTGGATGCGCCGGGTGGTGGACACGATGGCCACCCGGGCGCCCAGGTCGGCCAGCCGGCGGGCCGTGGCGTACCCGATGCCGTCGGGGCTGCCGGCCCCGGTGACCAGGGCGACCCTGCCGTCGAGCCGCATGGTTACGGGGTCGGCCAGCGGCGCCGGGGCGTCCTGGTCGGCCGGGGCTGTCGCGGCGGTGACCCGGCCGCGCCGGGCCAGGCCCGGTCGGCTCGCGTCCCGCCGCGGTCGGCTTCCGGAACGGTCCGCGGACCGCGCGTCTGCTGCCATGCCGAGATCCTGCCCGCTACGCCCCCGCCGGGCAACGCGGCACCCGGTAACGGGGACGCCCATCTTGGGCGGGCCTGGCTACCCTGACCGCGCACCCTCGACAGACGGAGAGAACCGATGACATATCCGCCGCCGTCCGGCACCGACCCCTGGTCCCAGCCGTCCACCCCGCCCGTCGACCCCACCCTGCCGGTCAGCGGGCAACCAATCCCCGGCCAGCCGACGGGCCCGGACCCGTACGCGCCCGTCGACCCGTACGCGGGGATGAAGTCGGGGCAGCCCGTGCCCGCAGCCGACCCGTACGCCGTGCCCGGCTACGCACCCGCCGGCTACCCGCCGGCCGGCTACCCCGGGTACGGGTACCCGCAGCCGCCGAGGACCAACGGCCTGGCCATCGCGGCACTGGTGCTCGCCCTGGTCGGCATCGCCTCCTGCATCACCGCGCCGGTGGGCGCGATCATGGGTCACGTCGCCCAGAAGCAGATCCGGCAGACCGGCGAGGGCGGGGAGGGGATGGCGAAGGCGGCCATCATCGTCGGCTGGATCCTCACCGGCCTGATAGTGCTGGGGATCATCTTCTACATCGTGATGATCGGCATCGCGATCTACGCGGGCAGCACGAGCAGCAGCAGTTACTGACGCTGGGCCGGCGCTACGCGGTGCCGCCCCGCGCCCGGGGCGGCACCGGGTCACCCCGCTGGGGGCGTGAAGCTGGAGGTGCGGGTCAGCCCGGCCGCACGACCCTTGGCCGCGATCACCAACGCCATCTTGCGGGACGCCTCGTCGATCATCTCGTCGCCGAGCATCACCGCGCCGAGCCGGCCGCCCGCCTCCGAGGTGTAGTGCTCGTACGCGTCGAGGATCAGCTCCGCGTGGTCGTAGTCGGCCTGGGCCGGCGAGTAGACCTCGTTCGCGGCGTCGATCTGCCCGGGGTGCAGCACCCACTTGCCGTCGAAGCCCAGCGCGGCCGACCGCCCGGCCACCTCCCGGAACGCGTCGATGTCCCGGATCTGCAGGAACGGGCCGTCGATGGCCTGCTTGTCGTGCATCCGGGCAGCCATCAGGATGCGCATCAGGATGTAGTGGTACGGGTCGCCCGGGTACTCGGGGATGAGCGCGCCCACCACCAGGGACCTCATGTTGATCGAGGCCATGAAGTCGGCCGGCCCGAAGATGATGGTCTCCACCCGGGGCGACGCGGCGGCGATGGCGTCGACGTTGACCAGGCCGGCGGCGTTCTCGATCTGCGCCTCGATGCCGATCCGGCCGACCTCGAGGCCGAGGGTCTTCTCGATCTGGGTGAGCGTCAGGTCCAGCCACTGCACCTGGGCGGCGTTCTGCACCTTCGGCAGCATCACGCAGTCCAGGTTGGCGCCGGCCCCCTCGACGACCTCGATCACGTCCCGGTACGTCCACGGGGTGGTGAGGTCGTTGACCCGGACCACCCGGGTCTTGCCGGCCCAGTCGCCCTCGTTGAGCGCGGCCACGATGTTCTTGCGCGCGTCCGGCTTGGCCAGCGGGGCCACCGCGTCCTCCAGGTCCAGGAAGACCTGGTCGGCGGGGAGGCCCTGGGCCTTGCCGAGCATCTTGACGCTGGAACCGGGCACGGCGAGGCAGGACCGGCGAGGACGACCGACAGCGGTCATGGATGCGCTCCTTCCCGCGTCGGCGAACCGGCCGACGGGCTGACGGGGCCCGCCGCGCCGGCGGACTTAACGATCGCAAAGGTGCTTGTGACGCCACGGTAACCTCGTGCCGTGACCGGGGTGAATGGACCTGTGGAAGATCTCACTGGGCGTCGGATCGTGGTGGTGACCGGAGCCAGCTCCGGCATCGGGCTGGCCGCCGCCGTGGAACTGGCGCGCCGCGGCGACCAGGTGGCACTGGTCGGCCGGGACCCGGCCCGCCTCCAGGCGGCCGGCGACCGGGTGCGGGACGCCAGCGGCGAGCGGCCCGAACTGTTCCGGGCCGACTTCGCGGTCCTCGACGACGTTCGAGGGCTGGCGGAACGGCTACGCGCCGCGTACGACCGGATCGACGTGCTGGCCAACAACGCCGGGGCGATCGTGCTGCGCCCGGTCACCACGATCGACGGGTTCGAGCTGTCGATGCAGGCCAACCACCTGGCCCCGTTCCTGCTCAGCACCCTGCTACGGGATCGGGTCGGCAGGCTGGTGGTCACCGCCTCCGGGGCGCACCGCAGCGGCGTACTGGACCCGGACGACCTCAACGCCACGCTGCGCGGCTACCGGCCGATGCGCGCGTACGGCACCAGCAAGCAGGCGAACATCCTGTTCACCGCCGAGGCCGCCCGGCGCTGGCCGCAGATCCCCGCGTACTGCTTCCACCCGGGCGTGGTGCGGACCCGGTTCGGCGCGGACAGCCGGCTGGTGGCCCTGGGCATGCGGCTCCTGCCGTTCCGCAGCCCGGAGAAGGGCGCCGAGACGCTGGTCTGGCTCGCCGACCAGGAGCCGGCCAGGCTGACGTCCGGCGGCTACTACGCCGACCGACGGCCCCGCCGCCCGCTGCGCAAGGCCGCCGACCCGCGGCTCGCCGCCCGCCTCTGGACGGCCAGCGCGAAGGCGGTCGGCGTAGCGGCGTGACGGCCGGGGCGGGCGAACAGGACCCACCCGCAGCCCGGCCGTCGAGCAGGGCCCTACCGCCCGGCCGCCGATCAGGTCCGGCCGCCGCCCTGGGAGGGCGACCGGCGCAGCCGGCGCAGGAGCGCCCATGCCGGAACGGCAACGACCAGCGCCCCGACCAGCGCCAGGGCGAGCAGCCAGACCGGCGGCGGGCCGAAGTCCGGCGTTCCTGCGGGACGGACCGTGCCGTCGACCGCGAGGTCGGCGGCGACCGCCAGCTCGGTGATCCCGTCCGGGGTGCGGAACAGCATCTCCGGGGCGGCGGCCCCCCGGCGCAGCACCACCAGCTCCACCCCGACGGTGTCCTGTACCTTGTACGGGCTCCAGGCGACGTCGTGCTCGTCCGGCCGCTCGGCGGCGGGCACGGCGGAGACTCCGACCAGGGCGACCGCCTCGTCCGCCGACCGCCAGCCGAGCAGATGGACGTAGCTGGCCGAGCGCAGCTCGGGGAAGCTCGGCCCACGGGTGAACGCACCCTCGGCGACGTTCCAGGTCGCCAGCCGCCAGGTACGCGCGTACGGGCCCGCTGGGCAGTCGCCGCACGCCTGCCGGTCCAGGATCGCCACCGTGCGCCCATCGGGCAGCCAGGAGCCGGCCCCGGCCAGCCGTCCCCCGCCCAGCGGCACCTTCCGGTACGGCTCGGCCACGCCATCCGAGCCGGCGTCGGCCGCCCTGGCCAGCCACACCTCGTCGCGGACCTGCACGGCCAGTTCCCCGCCGTCAGGCGAGAGCGCCGCCGCGCCGTTCGGGGCCACCCATGCGGTGCCCACCCGGAGCCGCAGCACGTCGGCCCGGCGGGCCCGGTCCCACACCCCGACATACGGGGTGGCGTAGGTGTTCGGCGGGGCGAACGTCTCTTCGGCGGCGTGCACCAGCCGCGTCCCGTCCGGGGAAAAGGCCAGCGGGATGCCACCAGACATGTCCGGGGCCGACCGCCCGGTCTCCAGGTCGTACAGCCGGCCGGCGGCGAGGACGTACCGGCCGTCCGGGGAGAGCAGCGCCTCGAACCCGGTGCCGACCGGGGCGGCCGGATCGAGCACCCGGTACCGGTCGGCGGCGGCGGCGACCACGCCGAGCCGGCTCTCGTTCCAGCCGTCCCGCACGGCCGGCCCGCCGAAGAGCATCGCCGCCCGGCCTGGCGCCGACGCGGCGACGTCGGCGGCGCGTAGCGGCGGGGCGACCAACCGGTCGGGCAGGCCCGGTGCGTCGAGCCGGGGGGCGGCGGGCGCGGGCAGGGCCACCGGACGCAGCGCGTACCCGCTGCCCAGGAGCAGCAGCACGACGGCGAGCGCACCGGCTGCGACAGCTCGCCGACGACGGTGTCGGGTCCGTGCCTGGTCGAACAGGTCCACCGGTACGACGGCTGGCGGAACGTCGTCGACGGCGGACCGCATGAGAGACATGAACGGGTTCACCGGGACACCTCCTGCCAGCCGCGGCCGGCCAGCTCGGCGAGTTCTGGGGCGAGGACACGCAGCCGGCCGAGTGCGTGCCGGGTCTGGCTCTTGACCGTGCCGATCCGGCAGCCGAGCAGCTCGGCGGTCTCGGCCTCGGAACGGTCCTCGTAGTAGCGCAGGACCAGCACGGCCCGCTGCCGCACGGTCAGCCGGGCCAGCGCCGCTCGCAGCACCAGCCGCAGGTCGGTGTCGTCGGCGACCGCGCCGGACCGGTCCGGCGGGGCCGCACCGAGCTGCTCGGGCGGCCGGGCGCGGCGCCACCGCCACCAGCTCGCCGCCTGGGTACACAGCACCCGCCGCAGGTACGCGGCCGGGTCGTCGATCTTCTCCCAGCGCACGGCGACCCGCTCCAACGCCACCTGCACCAGGTCCTCGGCGTGGTGCCGGTCACCGGTGAGCAGGTGGGCGAGCCGGGTCAGCCCGCCGATCTCGGCCCGCACGAACTCGGCGAAGCCGGCCCGGGCCCGATCATGGTCAGTCAAATCGGCCTCCTCACCCGGACAGACGCCGGGCGGGGCGGTCACGGAGGGAACCAGTGTGTCGGTCACCCGGGCAGGTGCACCGGGACGCTGGTCACCACCACCCCGGCCAGCTCCCGCAGCGCCCGGCGCAGCCGCCGCTCCACCTGGCTGTGCAACGGCCGGTGCCAGGGGTGGCGCAGCACCACCTCGGGCACGATCACCGTGAGCACCAGGTCGGCCCTGGAGGCGTGCAGCGCCTCCAGGTAGTGGGCCAGCGGCCCGATCACCGCCCGGTACGGCGACACGATCGTCTCCAACCGCAGGTGGTCCCCCCACGCCTCCCACTGCCCACGGAACCGGTCGGCCTCCTCCTCGTTCGGGGCGAGGTGTACCGCCAGGGTCGGCTGCCCGAGCGACGCCGCGTACGCGAGGGCGCGCAGCGAGGCCCGGTTGAGCCGAGCCACCGGCACCACCACCAGGTGCCGGATCTGCTGTGGCACCTCCTGCCCCTCGGCCGGCAGAGGCGGCCCGGGGGACGCCGGGACAGTTCCGGGCGGGCGCAGCGCCAGCGCCTGGTCCAGCCGCCGGTAGTGCCGCTGTACCCGGTGGAAGAGCAGCACCAGCAACGGCACGGCGACGAGCACCGCCCAGGCGCCCTCGGCGAACTTGGCGACCGCGGCGGTCAGCAGGACCAGTCCGGACAGCGTCGCGCCGAGCGCGTTGACCGCCAGCCGGCGGCGCCAGCCCGCCCCGCGCCGGCGCCGCCAGTGCACCACCATCCCGGCCTGGGAGAGGGTGAACGCCAGGAACACCCCGACCGCGTAGAGCGGGATCAGCGCCTCGGTGTGCCCGCCGAAGGCGAGAAAGACGAGCGCCGCCGTCACGGAGAGCGCCAGGAGGCCGTTGCCGAACGCCAGCCGGTCCCCCATGTGCAGGAACCGGCGCGGGGCGTGCCCGGCCCGGGCCATGAAGAACAACAGCCGGGGGAAGTCGTTGAAGGCCGTGTTCGCGGCCAGCAACAGGATCAGCGCGGTGGCCGCCTGCACCAGCGCGTACCAGGGGCCGGTGGGGAAGCTGCTCCGGGCGAGCTGGGACAGCAGCGTCTCCCCCGGCCTGGGCACCAGGCCGTTCAGGTGGATCAGCACGACGATGCCGGCGAACAGGACCACCAGCATGGCGACCATCCAGGCCAGAGTGGTACGCGCGTTGCGCCACTCCGTCGGACGGAACGCCGGAACCGCGTTGGACACCGCCTCGATGCCGGTCATCGACACCGCCCCGGACGAGAACGCCCGCAGCACCAGCAGCAGGCCCAGTCCCTCGGCCACCGGCACGTCCGGCGGCGGCAGCGCCGTGAAGCCCCGGCCGGCCGCCTGGAGGAAGCCGACGCCGAGCACCGCCAGCAGCGCGACGACGAAGGCGTACGTGGGGAGCACGAAGAGGTTCCCGGCGGTGCGTACGCCCCGGAGGTTGCCGGCGAGCAGCACCGCGATCATCAGCACGCCGAGCGGAACGGTGAGCCCGGTGAGCCCTGGCAGGGCCGAGGTGACAGCGCGGATGCCGGCGGCCATCGACACCGACACCGTCAGCACGTAGTCGATCATCAGCCCGGCCGCCGCGGTGAGCCCGGCACCGCTGCCCAGGTTGTCGCCGGCCACGATGTAGGAGCCGGCGCCGTGCGGGTAGGCCGGGATGGTCTGCCGGTAGGAGACGCCGACCGTGATCATCAGCACCACCAGCAGCGCGGCCAGCGGCAACGACAGCCCGAGCGCGGTGCTGCCGGCCAGCACCAGCACGGTCAGCATCGCCTCCGGCCCGTACGCCACCGAGCTGAGCAGGTCGGAGGAGAGCACCGGCAGGGCGACCAGCTTGCGCATCCGCTCGTACAGCACTGCGGAGCTGGTCAGCGGCGGCCCGAGCGCCCCCCGGCGGAGCCGACCGAGGCCGCGACTGAGGCGGGAGCCGGGCAGGTTCGCCGGCTCGGTGGCGACCAGCTCGTCGGGCTCGCCGACCTGGAACATCTCGATCGGCGCCAGCCGGCCGAACCGGCTCGGGGCGGGCCGGCGGCGGTACCGCCCGAGGGTCGGGTCCACCGGCAGTTCACCCGCCGGCCCCGGCTGGTCCCGCCGGGTGACCTGCCACCGTTCCCCGATCCGCCGCAGCGACCCCAGTTCCTCCGGCCCCAGGGCCGGGAACTCCGCCGCCGGGGTGACGACCGTCCCCTCCCCACCGCCTTCGCCCATCCCACCGCCCCTCTCCCCTCGCACTGTCGCCGAAGAGGTGCGCCGGGGCGGGCGGAACCGCGACACTCGCCGCGGAAAGTACGCGGGTCAGGCCGGCGGACGCTCGGTGAGCGGGGTCGCGTCGGCCGGCAGCGGGGTGGGGACGACCCGGCGGCCGGCACGCGCCCCACCGAGCACCACCACGACGACGCCCACCAGCAGCAGCGCGAGCCCGGGCAGCGCGGTGGCCCGGGGGAGCTGACCGAGCCAGGCCCAGGCGATCAGGGCGGCCCCGGGGGCCTCCAGCAGGATCAGCACGCTGACCGTGGTCGCCGGGATCCGGCGCAGCGCGTAGTTGAACATCGAGTGACCGAGGAGCTGGGCGCCGCCCACCAGGGCGAGGATCGCCAGCCACGTGCCGGCGTCCCAGCCGCCCAGTCGCACCCCGCCGACCAGGCAGACCGCCAGCAGGACCAGCGCGCACACCCCGTAGCAGACGGTGGTGTACGTGGTGGTGCTGACCGTCCTTCGGGCCCGCTCCCCGAGGGCGGTGTAGACCGCGGCGAACATGCCGCCGGCCAGCGCGAGCAGGTCGCCGGCGAACGCCGGGCCGGAGACGCCGAAGTCGGCCCCCGAGGCGAGCGCCGCGCCGCCGACCGACACCCCGATGCCGGCCCAGACCGCCGCCGGCAGCCGGCGCCCCTGGCCACGGGCGATCAGCCCCTGCCAGACCGGTTGGGTGGCTACCAGGGCGGTGGCAGCGGCCACGGAGGTGAGTCGGACGCTCGGCATCCAGGTGGCGAAGTGGGCGGCCAGCGCGACCCCGGAGAGCACGCAGTACCAGCCCTCGCGCCGGCCCACGCCGACGGTCAGCGCCCGGAACTCGGCCCGCCGCCGGGCCAGCACGAACGGGCCGAGTACGCCTACCGAGAGCAGGTTCCGCCAGAAGGCGATCGCCAGGGCCGGCGCGGCCGCGAAGGCGACCAGCGGCCCGGACGAGGAGACCGCGACGACGGCCAGGGCGACGACGCCGACGGTCGGCGCGTCGACCGGCGGGCGGTGCTGCGGGGGTACGGACACGGAAAGCAATCCTCACACGGCACGGGACACCACAGAACGTCAGCGCTCCGTTACGATCATGGAATTCCGCTGGCGACCCTCCCCCTCGACGCCCGGAGGCACCTCCCCATGCCCGTCTTCCATGCGGTGCTGTTCGACTTCTTCGGCACACTCACCCGTTCCGTGCAGCGCGGCACTGCCCACCGGTCCACCGCCGAACTGCTCGGTTGCCCGGTCGAGGCGCTCGCCGCCGTGCTCGACCGCAGCTATTACGAGCGCGCCAGCGGGCGGTTCGGCGACGCCCAGGCGACCCTGCGCTGGGTCTGCGACCAGGCCGGGGTGAACCCGCCGGAGAGCGCGCTGCGCGCGGCGGTCCGGTCCCGGCACCGGGCGGTCCGGGCCGACACCCGGCTGCGCGACGAGGCGGTGCCCGTGCTGGCGGCGCTGCGCCAGCGCGGCCTGGGCACCGGGCTGGTCAGCGACTGCACCCACGAACTGCCGGCGTTCCTGCCCCAGTTGGCCGTCGATCCGCTGCTCGACGTGCGGGTCTTCTCGGTGGAGCTCGGTCGCTGCAAGCCCGACCCGGCGCTCTACCTGGCCGCGTGCCGGCTGCTGGGGCTGCCGCCGACCGACTGCCTGTACGTCGGCGACGGGGGCAGCCGGGAGCTCACCGGCGCGGAGCAGGCGGGCCTGACGGCGGTGCGGCTGGCTGCCCCGGACCTGGCCGAGCACATGGTGTTCGACGCCGAACCGGACTGGACCGGGCCGGTGCTCCGCTCGCTGACCGAGGTCATCGAGCTGGTCGACCCGGCCGCCGTGCCGGCCTGACCCGCCACACCGCCGGCCGCCCGACTCCGGGCCGGCTGGGCCGCGAACGCCGCCCGGACCCACTGACGACTACGGCCGCCCGGCCGGCGCTCTTTACCGCGCGCCGGGTGGCGGCGGGGGGCCCGGCACCGTAGGCAGGTCGGAGGGCGGCCGATGGGCCTCAGGGGCGCGCCGGTGCGCCAGGCACGCTGGTATCTCACGGCCGGCCGCTCTGACCTGCTGGCAGTGCGCTGCCCCACCGCGGCAAGCGGGGGGCGGTTCAGCGGCGGCGGACCCGGTGCAGGCGGAACGGACTGCGAGTGACCCGGACCACCGGGGCCGGTCGGGGCGGCTCAGCGAGCGAGGAGTCCGGAAGCCGGGCGCCGGCTGTGGGCTCGCCAGCCGGAACCAGCCGGACCAGGGCGCAGCCCTCGGTGGCCCACCGCCGCACCAGGTCGGCCGTGGGGCCGGAGGCGTTCAGCCGCTTGGCGGCCACCGTCGGGGCCAGGGCCGTCCACTCCTCGCTGTCGGGAGTCACCCGGGCCACCCGGGCCGGCCAGGCGACGATCCGCCCGCCGTGGTCGCCACGCAGGGTGACCTGCGCCTCAGCTGCCTCTGCCAGGCCGGGTGCCGCCTGCTCGCCGGGACCGCTCACCACCAGGAGCGACCCCTCGAACGGTACGCACCACAGCGCCCGTGCCGGCTCGCCCGCGACGCCCACCCAGGCGACGGCGGCCTTCTTCACCGCCTCGTCGACCAGGGGCGTCGTCGTGACCCGCTCGTCCACCTCGTCCGTCACCCCGGCATCCTCCCGCATGTCCTCGGGCCCGCGCGACCGCACCGCTACCACGGGTCGGACCTTGCCGGCCCGCCGCACCCGCACACACACCGCACCGTCGACGCGGGCCCGGCGCGCCGCTCAGCCGATGAAGGGCGGAACGGCGATCTCGCCCCGGGCCACCGCCATCACGTCGCCGGTCACCGTGGCGCCGACCGCGGCGCCGTGGGCCGCCGTGACCGTGCAGGCCAGAAAGGACGGGCGATTGATCTCGGCGCCCTGCCGGACGGCGTAGGAGGAACGGCCGTCGCCCGGTAGCAGGCCGCTGGCGACCAGCCACACCCCGAGCCCGAGGGCAGCCGATCCGGTCGCCGGGTCCTCCGGGACGCCGTGCCCGGGCACGAACACCCGGGCGTGTGCGGTTTGCGAGTCGGCCTCCCAGGAGAAGACGCTGACATGCTCGATCCCGTACCGCTCCGCCGCCGCCACGTTGACCCGGGCGCGGGCCACCGCGTCCGGCCGCACCGGCAGGTACGGGAACTCCAGCCCGCAGCCGGCCACCCGGGGGGCCGGGCCGGCATGGTCGTCGGCGGTCAGGCCGGTCGTCTCCAGCAGCGGCTCCAGGTCCAGCTCGGGGCCGAGGGTGGGAATGCCGCCGGTCAGCGTCGCGCCGGTCGCGGTCACCTCGATCGGCAGCGCCCCCGCCCCGCACTCCTGGGTGACCTGCCCCACACCGAACATCCCGCGCCGGCTCGCGGTCACCGCCGCGCCGACGCTGGGGTGCCCGGCGAACGGCAGCTCGTCGGTGGGGGTGAAGATCCGCGCCCGGTAGGTGACCCCGACCTGCGTGGGAGGCAGCACGAACACCGTCTCGGACAGGTTGAACTCCAGCGCGAGCGCCTGCATCTGCTCGGTGGCCAGCCCTTCGGCACCGAACACCACGGCCAGCGGGTTGCCGGCGAAGGGGCGGTCGGTGAAGACGTCCACGATCTCGTACGCCAAGGTCGACATGTTGATAAACAGTAGGCGCTTAGGCTGGTGCCCGTGAGCACGCCGAACCGGGTCTACATCGCCCGACTCGCCGGAGTCGCCGTCTTCGACCCGAACGGCGACCAGGTAGGACGGGTGCGGGACGCGGTCGCCCGGATCCGGCCGACCCAGCGCCCGCCCGAGGTCGTGGGTCTGGTGGCGGAAATGCCGATGCGCCGGCGGATCTTCCTGTCCATCAACCGGATCACCTCCATCGACGCCGACGCGGTGGTGCTCGGCACCGGCACCCTCAACCTGCGCCGGTTCGAGAAGCGCCCCAACGAGCTGCTGGTGCTCCAGGAACTGCTGGACCGGCGGGTGCAGATCGACCCGGGCGGCCAGCCGGGCGCGGTGGTCGACGTGGCGATGGAGCACAGCCGGGGCGGCGAGTGGTCGCTGAGCCGGGTGGCCGTCCGCGAACACACTGGCCGACTCACCCGCCGTGGCCACCTCCAGCAGGTCGACTGGGACCGGGTACGCGGCCTGAGCGGCATCGGCGAGAACCGGGGTACGGCGAACCTGCTCGCCGTACTGGAGGACATGCGACCGGCCGACCTGGCCAACGCCCTCCAGGACCTGCCCGACGCCCGACGGAACGAGGTGGCGGCGGCGCTGGACGACGAGCGGCTGGCCGACGTGCTCAGCGAGCTGCCCGAGCGCGACCAGGTGGAGATCCTCGCCGCGCTGGACCGGGAGCGGGCCGCGGACGTACTGGAGGAGATGGACCCGGACGACGCCGCCGACCTGCTCAACGAGCTACCCCCGTCCGAGCAGGACATGCTGCTCGACCTGATGGAGCCGAACGAGGCAGACCCGGTACGCCAGCTGCTGAAGTACACCTCCGGCACGGCCGGCAGCGTGATGACCTCGGAGCCGGTGATCCTGCCCCCGGACGCCACGGTCGCCGAGGCCCTCGCCCGGATCCGGGAGGAGCACCTCTCCCCTGCGGTGGCCGCCCAGGTCTTCGTGACCCGCGCGCCGATGACCACCCCGACCGGGCGTTTCCTGGGCATGGTGCACTTCCAGCGGCTGCTCCGCGAGCCGCCGGCCGACCTGCTCGGCGGGGTGGTGGTCAACGACATCGACCCGCTGCGCCCCGCCACGCCGCTGCCGGAGATCACCCGCCGGATGGCCACGTACGACCTGGTCGCCATGCCGGTGGTGGACCGGAGCAACCGGCTGGTCGGCGCGGTCACGGTCGACGACGTGCTGGACCACTCGTTGCCGCGCGACTGGCGGGACCGGGACGCCGAGTCCGCCCCGAGCGGGCCCGTGGTGCTGGACGGCGCGGATGAGTGAGCAGCGTCGGGCCGAGCGGCTGGACCAGCCGCGCGAGCCCCGGGGGGTGAAGCTGCCCCGGTTCGACGCGGAGGCGTTCGGCCGCTGGTCCGAGGGGATCGCCCGGGGCATGGGCACGGCCAACTTCATCGTCTACATGACGGTGGTGATCGCCGCCTGGTTCGTCTGGAACACGCTGGCCCCGGCGAGCCTGCGTTTCGACCCGTACACCTTCACCTTCCTGACCCTGGTGCTCTCCCTGCAGGCCTCGTACGCGGCACCGCTGATCCTGCTCGCGCAGAACCGGCAGACGGACCGGGACCGGGTGGGGATGGAGGAGGACCGGCGCCGGGCGACGATGCAGAAGGCGGACACGGAGTACCTGGCCCGGGAGGTCGCCGCGCTGCGGATCGCGCTGGGCGAGGTGGCGACCCGGGACTTCCTCCGCTCGGAGCTGGCCCGGCTGGCCGAGGAGCTGGACGAGGCCAGCCAGCGCCGGCAACGGCTGGAGCGCCGGCAGCAGGACAAGCCGGCCCCGCACAGGGCCGGGGAGCCCCGCGCTCGCGGTGAACGACGTGGTCGCGGGGAGCCCCGTGGTGCCAGGGAGGCCCCTGGGGGCGATGAGACGCCTGAGGCCAGGCAGGCCCGTGAGGCCGGGGAGCCGCTCAAGGCCGGGGAGCCGCCTGGGGCCGGGGAGCCGCTCGACGAGCCGATCGACGAGTTGGACGGCGACTTTGCCCGGGACGGCCGCCCGGAGGGCCCGGACCGGGAACGCTGACGGCCCGGACCGGAGCGGTGGTCGTCGGGGCCATCGATTCGCTCACACCGGTCCCGGCGGCGGCCGGCACGGATCGCCCCCGACGTAGCATTGCGGGCATGTCAGCACCCGTCAGCACCGTCGAGGACGCCATCCAGGCCGCCCTGGCCACCGTCGACGACCCGGAGATCCGCCGGCCCATCACCGATCTCGGCATGGTCCGCTCCGCCCAGGTCGGCGACGACGGCGTGGTCCGGGTCGAGCTGCTGCTCACCGTGGCCGGTTGCCCGCTGAAGGACAAGCTGCGTACCGACATCACCACCGCCGTGGGCGCGGTGCCCGGGGTGACCGGGGTGGAGATCGAGTTCGGGGTGATGAGCCCCGAGCAGCGCCAGGGCCTCCAGGCGAAGCTGCGCGGTGGCGGCGCCGCCGCGGAGCCGGTGATCCCGTTCGCCCAGCCCGGCTCCCGCACCCGCGTCTACGCGGTGGCCAGCGGCAAGGGCGGCGTGGGCAAGTCCAGCGTCACGGTCAACCTGGCCGCCGCGCTGGCCGCCCGGGGCCTGTCGGTGGGCGTGGTGGACGCCGACATCTACGGACACTCGGTGCCCCGGATGCTCGGCACGGACGCCCGTCCCACCCGCGTCGAGGACATGATCATGCCGCCGCAGTCGCACGGCGTGAAGGTCATCTCGATCGGCATGTTCACCCCCGGCAACGCCGCCGTGGTGTGGCGCGGCCCGATGCTGCACCGGGCGTTGCAGCAGTTCCTGGCCGACGTCTACTGGGGCGAGCTGGACGTGCTCCTGCTGGACCTGCCCCCGGGCACCGGCGACGTGGCCATCTCGCTGGCCCAGCTCCTGCCGAACGCGGAGATCCTCGTGGTGACCACCCCGCAAGCCGCCGCCGCCGAGGTGGCCGAGAGGGCCGGCGCGATCGCGGTGCAGACCCACCAGCGGGTGGTCGGCGTGATCGAGAACATGTCCTGGCTGGAACTGCCCGACGGCACCCGGATGGAGGTCTTCGGCTCCGGCGGCGGCGAGGCGGTCGCCGAGTCGCTGACCCGGACGATCGGCGCCCAGGTGCCGCTGCTGGGTCAGATCCCGCTGGACACCCGGGTCCGGGAGTCCGGCGACGCCGGCAACCCGATCGTGCTGGCCGAGCCGGAGTCGCCGGCGGCGAGGGCCCTGAACGGGGTCGCCGACCGGCTGGCGGTGCGGCGGGAGTCCCTGCTCGGCAAGCCGCTCGGCCTCAAGCCCGCCGGCCGCTGACCCGGCCACCCGTCGTATCGAACGGGGGCGGCGCGCTCCGTACGGGGCACGCCGTCCCCGTTCGGCTC
Source organism: Micromonospora sp. CA-111912 (assembly GCF_050948415.1). Classification (NCBI taxonomy): domain Bacteria; kingdom Bacillati; phylum Actinomycetota; class Actinomycetes; order Micromonosporales; family Micromonosporaceae; genus Micromonospora; species Micromonospora sp. CA-111912. The sequence continues at coordinate 784,905 of NZ_CP192007.1, read as the reverse complement.
CCGGCCCGGGGCGGGCCGGTCAGGTGGCGTCGTCGTAGCTTGCCGTGCGGGGGGCGGGGGCCGTCGCGGCGCCACCTGCGGCCGAACCGCCAGGGGTCTTCGTCCGCAGGTCGACCGAGGCGGCCACGTCCTTGAGGTCGTCGTGCACGCCGGTGACGTCGGCCCGCAGGTTGTCGTACACACCCTGGAGGGGCTTCCGGATCGCCTGCTCGTCCTCCTCGCTGAGCAGGTGCTTGCGGATGAACGCCTTCGGGTGCAGGTCCTCAAGCTGGATGTCGGTGCCCAGTTCGCGGCTCAGGTCGCCGGTCGCGTTGCGGGCCATGGCGCGCAGGTTGCGGACCATCCGCAGCCCGTCGTTGATCACGACGGGCAGCCGGTCACCGAAGATCAGCAGCGCCAGGAGCAGCAGCGCACCGATCTCCCACCAGTTCAGGTTGTCGAACACTGCTGGGCCTCCTCGTCGGCGTCAGCCAAGACTACGCACGTCGGACGCCCGACCGGGAGGGGGTAACGGGTCTCACTTGGCGTCCGCGGCGAGGGTCACCGACGCGTTCTGTCGGTTCGACCCGCGTCGATACTCCACGGTCACCACCGACCCCGGGGCGAACTTCCGTACCAGAGCGATCAGGTCGGTGGAGTCTGCCATCGGGCGGCCGTTGAGCCGCAGGATGACGTCCCCCGCCCGCAGCCCGGCCCCGGCCGCCGGGCCGGCCGGTTCCACCGCCGCCAGCCGTACGCCGCCCGCGCCGCCGCTGGCCGCGCCGGTGCCGCCGACCTGGGCGCCGATCACCGTGCGCCGGGCCTTGCCGGTGCCGATGATTTCCTGGGTGACCCGTTTCGCCTGGTTGATCGGGATGGCGAAGGCGAGCCCGATGTTGCCGGCCTCCTGGCCGTCTGCCACCAGCGACTTGATCGTCGAGTTCACCCCGACCACCCGCCCCGCCCCGTCCACCAGCGGGCCGCCGGAGTTGCCGTGGTTGACCGCGGCATCGGTCTGGATGGCCGCGTAGTAGCGGGTGGGGCCGCCGGGCTCGCCGGCCTGCATCGTCCGGTCCACGGCGCTCACGATGCCGGCGGTCACCGTGTTGGCCAGCGACAGCGGCGAGCCGACGGCCAGCACCGGATCGCCGACCGCGAGTGCGTCGGAGTCGCCGAACTCCACTGGCCGCAGGCCGGTACGGGACACCTTGATCACCGCGATGTCGGACTCCGGGTCCCGGCCGACCACGGTGGCGGCGGCGGTGCTGCCGTCGTTGAGGACCACCGCCACCTTGCCAGCGCCGCCAGCGACGACGTGGTCGTTGGTGACCACGTGCCCGTCGGTGCTGACGATGAAGCCGGAGCCCTCGCTGGTACCGCCCAGGCCGGCCACCCGGACCGTCACCACGCTGGGCAGGATCTTCTCGGCGACCCCGGCCAGCGACTCCGGCCGGCGCTGGGCGAGCGCGGGCGGGTCGGCGGCGCCGGCACCGGCGCCGAGCACGGTCCCGCCGGCCACGCCGCCGCGCACCGCGAAGGCGTACCCGAGGGCGCCGCCGAGGGTGCCGGCGAGCAGCGCGGTGATCAGCGGGATCAGCAGCAACTGGCGCAGAGCCGGCCGGCCGGGCACGTCCGGGTCGGTGACCCGCTCCGGCTCGGCGTCGGCGCCCCCGACCGGGCCGGGCACGACCACCGCTGCGGGGGCGTACGGGTCCCGCCACGGGTCGGCGAGCGCGTCGGACCACCAGGGCGAACTCGTCGGTCCGCCCGGAGGGCCGTCGGACGCCCTCGGGGACCCCGCCGGCGTCGCCCCGCTCCCCGGCGGGCCCGCCGGCGTCGGAGTTTCCCCGGGCTGGCGCCAGTCCCAGCCGTCGGTCACGTAGGCCTCCCAGTCGTCCCCCGGCTCCCCCGCTTCGGACCGGCACGGGAGGCCGATCCCGACGACGGGGGATACCGCATCCAGGATTACACGAACGCCGCGCGTGCAGTCAGCGGTTGCCGTCGGTGATCGTCGGCCGGCAACCCCGTCCGGCACGTCCACATGATCGTCCGAGACCGGACTCGCGGCTGCGTCCGTCCGGCCCCGCCTCTAGGCTCATAGCGCCAACCCGCCCCTGACGGAGGTGTCCCATCGCCACGGCCGCCAGTTCCGGCAGTTCCATGCTCCAGACGTTGCAGTTCGCCGAGTCGTACGTCACCGAGGACCTCGTGCTGCGGACCGCCCGCAGCCTCGCCCACGAGGTGGGCCTCGACGCGGTGACCCCGGGTGCGGGGGCGGCACTGCGGCTGCTCGCCGCCGCCGGCAGCGCTCGGGCGGTGGTGGAGATCGGCACCGGCACCGGGGTCAGTGGGCTGTGGCTGCTGCGCGGCATGCGCGTGGACGGCGTCCTCACCACGATCGACGTGGAGGTGGAGCATCAGCGGATCGCCCGCCGGATCTTCGCCGAGGCGGGCTTCCCCGCCGGGCGTACCCGGATCATCACCGGCCGGGCGCTGGACGTCCTCCCTCGGCTCGCCGACGGCGCGTACGACCTGGTCTTCGTCGACACCGAGGCCACCAGCTTCAGCTCCTGCGTGGACGCGGCGCTGCGGCTGCTGCGCCCCGGCGGGGTGCTCGCGCTGCACGGCACCCTGGCCGGCGGTCGGATCGGCGACCCGGCCGCCCGGGACGTGGAGACGGTGACCACCCGGGAGACGATCAAGGCGATCCGGGAGTCCGAGCACTGGACGCCGGCGCTGCTCCCCGTCGGGCACGGCCTGCTCGCCGCGGTCAAATGCTGAGCAGCCACCACCCGCGCACCCCCGCCGGCCGCTGAGCCTCACGGACCGCCCGGTTCGGTAGGCGGCCCCGCCATCCGCAGCCGGGTGCACCGCTCAGCGGCGACGCCGGGCCGGCCGGCGCGAAAGCCGGCCGGCCGGAGACGCCGGGCCGATCGGAGACGCCAAGCCGATCGGAGACGCCGAGCCGATGGGCGCGACGGCGGGGCGGTCAGTCAAGGGTGCCGAGCCAGCGCAGCAGGCCCCGGACGCCCCAGCCGGTGGCCCCCCGGGCCAGCTCGGCGGCGTCGCCGTCGGCCCAGGACGGCGCGGACATGTCGATGTGCAGCCAGCGTCCCCGCAGATCGCCGGTGAACTCGCGCAGATAGAGCGCGGCCAGCACCGAGCCGGCGCCCTGGTTGGGGGCGCTGTACAGGTCGGCCACCTCACTGCCGAGGTGCTCGACGTAGTCGGCCGGCAGCGGCATCCGCCAGGCCGCCTCGCCGGCCGCGTCGATCGCCGTCAGCAGGTCGGCGGCCAGCTCGTCGTTGTCGGAGTAGAGGGCGCCGGTGCGCTTGCCGAGCGCCACCGCGTTCGCGCCGGTCAGGGTGGCCAGGTCGAGCAGCAGGTCGGGCTTGAGCTCGGCGACGGCGTACGCCAGCGCGTCGGCGAGCACCAGTCGGCCCTCGGCATCGGAGTTGGTGGTCTCGCTGGTGATGCCGCCGTAGTGCGTGACGACGTCGCCGGGGCGGAACGCCGACCCGCTGACCGCGTTCTCCGCCAGCGGCACCAGGGTGGTGACCCGGACCGGCAGCCCCAGCGCCGCCGCGCCCAGGGTGGCGGCGACCACCGCCGCGGCCCCGGCCATGTCCTTTCGCATCAGCTTCATCGCCGCCACCGGCTTGATCGAGATGCCGCCGGTGTCGAAGGTGATCCCCTTGCCGACCAGCACCACATGGGTACGCGCCCCGGCCGGCCGCCAGTCCAACTCGACGAGGCGGGGCCCACTGGCCGAACCGCCCCCGACGGCGAGGATGCCACCGAAGCCCTCGGCGGCCAGTTCGTCCGGCTGCCGCACGCGCACGTGCAGGTCGGGCTGGTCGGCCACCGCCGCCTCGACCTGCTCGGCGAACCACTGCGGGTTCTTCACCGAGGACGGGGTGTTGGTCAGGTCCCGGGCCAGGTGGGTCATTCGCGCGGTGACCTCGGCCGTGGTCACCACGCCGGCGTACCGGGACGGGTCGGTCACCAGCACGTCGACGCCGGCCAGGGCGGGCCGCTCGCCGGCCTCGGTCAGCCGGAACCGGTAGGACGCCAGCAGGAGCCCCTCGACGAGGCCGCGCACCGCCTCGGCCGGGGCGTCGTCCGGCAGCCCGACCGTGAGATGTGTCTCACCTCCCGCAGTCCGGGCCAATGCGGCCCCCGCCGCACGCCATCCGGCCTCGTCGCCGGCCCCGATCCCGGCCAGCAGCAGCCGGCCCGGGGTGCGCCCGGGGCGCAGGTGCATGTGCACCTCGCCGGCCCGGCCGGTGGCCCGGGCCGCAGGTGCGAGGGCGGCCGCCTCGGCCAGCACGTCGTCGTCGGGCACGGGCAGGCCGACCGGCAGCGCGGCCGGGGCGTCCCCGCCCTCGGCAGCCGACGCGGGTCGGATGGGCAGGGCCAGGGAGTCGGGCCGCGCGGGCCCGCTCACCAGACGGATGGCCAGCACGCTGCAACGACCTCCAGAACGACCGGGAGAACGGGCCCGGCACCCGTACCAAAGATGAAGGCCCTGAGCCACCGGCGGGGCCGGTGGCTCAGGGTTGTACGAACCGTCCGCTCGACGACCGTCGGCCGGACCGCTCCTCGGTCAGCCGGCAGCTGCCTTCAGTGCGTCACCGAGCGCGTTGGCCTCGTCGGGAGTCATCTCGACGACGAGCCGGCCACCACCCTCCAGCGGGACGCGCATGACGATGCCCCTGCCCTCCTTGGTGACTTCCAGCGGACCGTCGCCCGTCCGCGGCTTCATCGCCGCCATGTTGTCTCCCCTCAGACCTACGCCAGGGTCGGTGGGTTGCCCCACAGCCTCTTCGCCATCGCCCGCCGCAACTTGCACGGCGGCCCGATGACGATTTTCCCTGATGAACACCGCCGGACCCAAACCGAAGCAGCATTGATGTAACAGCATCTAGCATATCCTGAGAAGGCCTGTCACAATGTGCGGTCATGCAGGCACGGTCGGCACTCTTCGACCTGTACGGCGACCACCTCCGACCCAGGGGTGGCCGCGCGCCGGTTGCCGCCCTGGTCAAGCTGCTCGCGCCGCTCAGGATCGCGCCTCCGGCGGTGCGGACGGCGGTGAGCCGGATGGTCCGCCAGGGCTGGCTCGACCCGCTCCGCCTGGTCTCCGGGCCGGGATATTCGATCACACCGAAAGCCGCCCGACGACTCGACGAGGCGGCTGCCCGGATCTACCGGACCGGCCGGGTCAGCTGGGACGGACGGTTCGACCTACTCGTCCTGTCGACCCCCACCTCCCGCCGGGAACGGCAGCGGCTCGCCGCGAACCTGAGCTTCCTCGGCTACGGCACCCTCGACGAGCAGACGTGGGTGGCCACCCGGCCGGCGGAGGACGTCGACCTGTTGCTCGACGACGCGGGCGTGCGGTACGAGCGGTTCACCGCGTCCCACGCCGCCGGCACCCGGGGCGCGGTGGAGGTGGTCCGCCGGGCATGGGACCTCAGCGAGATCGGGCGGGCCTACGAGCAGTTCGTCGCCGAGCAGCGCCCGCTGCTGGCCATGGTGACCGCCCGTAGCGACGACGAGGAGGCGTACGCGGCACGGTTCCGGCTCGTGCACGCGTGGCGTACCTTCCTCTTCCGGGACCCCCAGCTCCCCCCGGCGCTGCTGCCCGAGCGCTGGCCCGGCACCGCCGCGGCCAGCTTCTTCGACCGGCACGCCGCCCGGCTGCGGCCAGCCGCCGACCGGTACGTCGAGCAGTGCCTCGACGCCACGAACCGCACCCCCCGACAGAAGGGTCGTTAGAACGTGACCGAGCCGCTGCTCGTCGATCGCACCGACTCCGTCGTCACCCTGACGCTGAACCGCCCGACGGCGATGAACGCGCTCGACGTGGCGCTCAAAGAGGCGCTCCGGGACGCCCTGGCCGGGCTGGAGTCCGACCGCAGCTGCCGGGCCGTGGTGCTGGCCGGGGCGGGCGGGTCGTTCAGCGCGGGCCAGGACCTGCGCGAGCACGTGCAGACCCTCGAATCGGCCGGGGCGGACCCGCTGGCCACCGTCCGAGCGCACTACAACCCGATCGCGGCCCGGCTGGCCAGCCTGCCCAAGCCGGTGGTCGCCGCGGTCCGGGGAATGGCCGCCGGGGCCGGCGCGTCGCTGACCCTCCTGGCCGACTTCCGCGTCGGCGGGCCGAAGACCCGCTTCCTGATGGCCTTCGCCGGGGTAGGGCTCGCCGCCGACACCGGCGCGTCCTGGACGCTGCCCCGGCTCGTCGGCCACGCCAAGGCCGTCGAGCTGCTGATGCTCGCCGAGCCGGTGTCCGCCGAGGAGGCGCACCGGCTGGGCCTGCTGACCCGGCTGGTCGACGACGACGAGCAGGTGCTGCCCGCCGCGCAGGAGCTGGCCGCCCGGCTCGCCGCCGGCCCGACCGTCGCGTACGGGGCGATCAAGCGCCAGCTCTCCGTCGCCGACGCCGGCACCCTCGCCGACGCCCTGGCTGCCGAGGCGCAGGCCCAGTCGATCTGCGGCGCCACCGCCGACCACCGGGCCGCCACCACGGCCTTCGTGAACAAGCAGAAACCGGTCTTCGAGGGACGCTGAGCGCGATCCGCTCCAGCCGCGGGCGGGCGGCCCGGTGGGGCCGGCGGTCAGCGGGCCACGTAGCCGCCGTCGATCGGGACGGTGTGGCCGGTGATCCAGGCCGCGTCGTCGGAGGCGAGGAAGAGCACCACCCCGGCCACGTCGTCCGGGGTGGGGATGCCCGGCTTCGGGTTGAACGACTCCATCTGCCGGCGCATCTGCGCCGGGTCCGGCGCGCTGGCGATGAAGTGCTCCGTCAGCGGGGTCACCACCACCGACGGGGCGACCGCGTTGACCCGGATGCCGCGGGTCGCGTACTCGACGGCGGCCGAGCGGGTCAGCCCGATGATGCCGGCCTTGGTGAACGTGTACGGGGAGATGTTCTCCTGGGCGGCCAGCCCCGCGGTCGAGGAGGTGTTGACGATCGCGCCCCCGTCGCCGTGCAGCATCGCCTCGATGCCGTACTTGAGGACGTGGAAGACGCCGTCGCCGTTGATCCGGCTGACCCGCTCCCAGTTCTCCAGGTCCATCTCGTGCAGCGGCTGCTGCCTGCCGTCGATGCCGGCGTTGTTGAAGATCACGTCGATCCGGCCGTAACGCTGCACGGCGTCCACGAAGCCCTGCTCGACCGACGCCGCCTCACCGGTGTCGACGGTGACCGCGAGCGCGTCCGGCAGCTCGCCGGCCACCCGCTGCCCGCCGGCGGCGTTGATGTCGGCGATCACCACCCTGGCCCCCTCGGCGGCGAACCGCCGGGCGGCGGCCTCACCGAGCCCGGAGGCGCCACCGGTGATGAACGCGACCTTGTCCTGGAACCGCATCGCACCTCCCCTGGGCCGGGCGTCGATGCCGGACCGCCACGAGCCCTCGTTACCCGGCGAGCCCCTGCCTAGTCGTCCTCCTCCGGGTCCTGGTTGGCCTCGGCGCCGAGCACGAACGCCTGCATGGCCAGCTCGTTCCCGGACGGCGAGACGAACGCGGGCAGCTCCTGCGGGCCCAGGTCGCGCACGTACGACCAGAACAACCGGACCGCCTCGGCCGGGGTATCCGCCTCGATCGGGAGGTCGAGGCTGACCAGCCACCGCCGGCGCGCCGGCGGCGGCCCGAGCCGCTCGGCCAGCTCCCGGTAGGCGCCGGCGGGCAGCGCGGTGACCGGCCCGTCGAGGGTCAGTCCCTCGGCCGCCACCGGCTCGTCGAAGGCCCTTCGGGTGTACGCGACCACGAGCGAGCCGGCGGCGGGATCGGACTGGGGGTCGTCCGGGTCCTCCCGGCGCTCGACGGTGGGCCGGGCGACCCGACCCAGCGCCACCAGCCGCAGCGGCCCCTCGGTCAGTACCGCCACCGGATCGCCGGGACGGGGCCCGGCGGGTGCGGTCGGCCCGGCGGGGCGGGGGCTGGCGGGCGCTGTCGGCCCGGCGAGGGCCGCACCCGCCCGGTAGGCCACACCGGCGGCGTCGAGCCCGGTCAGCTCCAGCGTGTCGTGGTGGACGAGCCGCTCGGCGTCGTACCGGCCAGGTGGGAGGAGCACAGCCCAGGCGCCGTCACCCGGCCCGCCCTCGCCCCGGACGTGGATCGTGCCGCTCACGCGGCGATCGGTGTCGGTCATGTAAACCATCCCATCACGCCGGCTCTGCCGCGCTGACGTGGCAGCCGACCAGGTGGTCGTCCACCATCCCGGTGGCCTGCATCAACGCGTAGGACGTGGTGGGGCCGACGAACCGGAACCCACGCTTCTTGAGCGCCTTGGCCATCGCAGTGGACTCCGGGGTCAGCGCCGGCACCTGGGTGAACGTCTCCGGCCGGGCGGCTCGGGGCGGCGGCGCGAACGACCAGAGCAGGGCGGAGAGCCCGTCGGGCAGGTCCAGGGCGGCCCGGGCGTTGGCGATCGTCGCCTCGATCTTGGCCCGGTTCCGGACGATGCCGGCGTCGGCCAGCAGCCGGGTCACATCCGCCTCCCCGTAGCCCGCCACCGCCTCGATGCGGAACTCGTCGAAGGCCAGCCGGAAGGCGGGGCGCTTGCGCAGGATGGTGAGCCAGGACAGCCCCGACTGGAACGCCTCCAGAGTCATCCGCTCGTAGAGCGCGTCGTCGCCGCGCAGCGGCCGGCCCCACTCCCCGTCGTGGTAGGCGGCGTAGTCCGGGGTGCTCGCCCCCCACGCGCAACGGGACAGGCCGTGCGCGTCGATCACCAGGTCAGTCACGGCGTACACGCTAGACCGGGACGCCGACGGCCCGCCGCCGTGCCGCCGTAACCGGGGTGTCCGGGCACCGGGAAACCGCGTTGTCACCGACCTGGCGGGTGCCCCGGGGGCCGGCCGTCAGGGCAGGCGGCCCTGCTCCACCAGCCGGCCGAACTTCTTCAGCGCCTGGGTGAGGCTGACCTTGGAGCCGGGCCAGAGCACCGGCCAGGCCACCCGGCCGGCGGCGCCGGCGGGGAGGTGGAACCACTCGTGCCAGACCACCTGGGTCCGACCGCCCTCGATCTGGGTGCAGCGCAGCACCCCTGGACCGCGCAGCAGCCGGCCGCAGTGCACCACGCCGACCTCGTAGGGCGCGTCGACCCGCACCACCCTCATCTCGTCCCGCAGAACCGCCGGGCCCAGCACGGTGACCGCTTCCACGAGGCTGCCCTCGCCACCGTCGCCCTCGACCACCTTCACCGTGGTGAACGGGATCCAGTCCGACTGCCGCTCCCACGCGGTGAGGGCGGCGAACACCCGCTCGGCCGGGGCGTTGACGATGACCGTCGCGGTGACCTCGCCCGCGCCGGGCTGGGCCGCCTCGCGCAGGCTGTCGCCGTCCGCCCCGCCGGTCACGCCGGCTCCGACCGGACCGCCGGCCCCCGCCCACCGGCCGGGTCCGCCGGCTCGCCGGCCCCGGAAGGGGCTGCCTCCGGGGCGTCGGCGTCGATGGCCCGCGCGGGCACCGTTGCCGGCTTGTCGGCGGGGCCCACCGCGGTCGGCTCGTCGGCGTCGACGGACACCGCGGTCGGCTCGTCGGCGTCGGCGGACACCGCAGTCGGCTCGTCGGCGTCGGCGGACACCGCAGTCGGCTCATCGGCGTCGGCGGACACCGCAGCCGGGCCGTCGGCCTCTGCACCCGCCGTCGACGGCCCGTCGGCGTCGGCGGACGCGACCTCGCCGGGGTCGCCGACGGGGGTGGCGTCGGCCGCCTCGGCGGCGGCCGCGGCCTGCTCGCGGGTGCGGCGCAGCTCGTCGGCGTCCGCGGCCCGTCCCTCGCGCAACGCGGTGACCTCCGCCTCCAGCACGCCGATCAGCTCGGACTTGTACCCGATGTCGTAGGCCGTCCGGCGCAAAGCCTGATCGACCTGGGCCATCCGGTACCCCCGCGCCGCCGTGTCGAAACGGACGTCGCCCACGTCGGACTCGCGCAGCGGCCGGCTGGCGGGCAGCGGGACCGCCCGCCCGTCCGGCTCGACCGGCGCCAGGCCGGGATCTCGTCCGGTGACCAGCACCGTCACCCCGAAGACCACCGCCGCGACGGTGAGCGCGACGACCAGCAGGAGCAGCACCTGACCCATGTAGGAGATCGTGGCACGCGGACGGGCCGGGAGCGACCCCGCCGGGCGGTCCTCCCACAGATCGGTGCGGATCTGTGGGCCGTGCCGGGCGGACCGGACGCCGGCCGACCGGCTAGCGTCGCAGGGCGGACCGGACGCCGGCCGACCGGCTAGCGTCGCAGGGCGGGCCGGGTCGCACGGCCGTGGCGAGATCGGGAGGCGAGCATGAGCGGGGCGTTTCGGCTCGGAAGTCGCACGTTCGCGCCGGGCGAGCTGGCGGTGATGGCCATCGTCAACCGCACCCCGGACTCGTTCTTCGACCGGGGCGCCACCTTTGCCCAGGACAGCGCGCTGCGCGCCGTGGAGCGGGCGGTCACGGACGGGGCGGAGATCATCGACATCGGCGGGGTGAAGGCCGGCCCCGGCGACGAGGTGGACGTGATCGAGGAGATCCGGCGCACGGTGGGCACCATCGCCGCGGTCCGGGCCGCCTTCCCGGACGTGGTGATCTCCATCGACACCTGGCGGGCCGAGGTGGCGGTGGAGGCGATCGCGGCCGGCGCCGACCTGCTCAACGACACCTGGTCCGGCGCCGACCCGGCGCTCGCCCGGGTCGCCGCCGAGACCGGTGCCGGGCTGGTCTGCTCGCACGCCGGCGGGCTCGCGCCACGCACCCGCCCGCACCGGGCCGCCTTCGACGACGTGGTGGCCGACGTGGTCGCGACGGTGACCGGCCTCGCCGAGCGCGCGGTCGCCCTGGGGGTACGCCCCGACGGCGTCCTCATCGACCCGGCGCACGACTTCGGCAAGAACACCCGGCACTCGTTGGAGATCACCCGTCGGCTCGCCGAGCTGTCCGGCACGGGCTGGCCGCTGCTGGTGGCCCTGTCCAACAAGGACTTCATCGGCGAGACGCTGGACCTGCCGGTCGCCGAGCGGCTGGAGGGCACCCTCGCGGCGACCGCGGTGTCGGCCTGGCTGGGTGCCCGGGTGTTTCGCGCCCACCAGGTGCTGCCCACCCGCCGGGTGCTGGACATGGTGGCGTCGATCCGGGGCGACCGGCAGCCGACGCTGACCCGACGCGGCCTGGCCTGAGCGCCCGTCGGGTGGGGGGCTCAGGTCCGGCGTTACGGCGACCCGGGTTCGAGTTGACATTAGGCAGGTGAATGCCTGCATAATGCGGCGTGAGTGAGACGGAGCTGGTCTTCAAGGCGCTGGCCGACCCGACGAGGCGGCTCCTGCTCGACCGCCTTCGCGAACGCAACGGCCAGACGCTGCGCGAACTCTGCGAGCACCTGTCCATGGCCCGTCAGTCGGCCACCCAGCACCTCGACATCCTCGTGCGGGCCAACCTCGTCACCGTCGTGCGACGGGGGCGGGAGCGCCTGCACTACCTGAACCCGGCACCGATCCACGAGATCGAGGAACGCTGGATCTCCGGGTTCGACAAGCCCCGCCTGCGTGCACTAAGCGCCATCAAACACCAAGCAGAGGAACACGCCATGACGTCCGTACCGACGTACGCATACGTCACCTACATCCGCGCCACCGCCGAGCAGGTATGGCGGGTGCTAACCGACGCCGACCTGACGGCGCGGTACTGGGGCCACGCCAACCTCTCCGACTGGCAGCCCGGCTCCACGTGGGAGCACCAGCGCACCGACCGATCAGGTGTCGCCGACGTCGTGGGTAAGGTGCTCACCGCCGAGCCGCCGAGCCGCCTGGTCATCACCTTCGAGGACACCCCGTTCGAGAATCGGGAGCCGTCGGTCGTCACGTTCCTCGTCGAACCGCACCAAGACATCGTGCGCCTCACGGTGACGCACGAAAACCTCGCCAACCTCGACATGTTCAACGGCATCTCGAGCGGCTGGCCGGCCGTCCTGTCGAACCTGAAGTCCCTCCTGGAGACCGGCGACACGCTTCCACAGCAGCCGTGGGAGATGACCGCGCGCACGCCTGAAAGGAACCCGACCCGATGAACACCAATTCGCTCCGGCAGGCCTACGACGCGCTGCTGGCCGCCAATCCCCGAGCCGTACCGCCGCCCGGCGAGTGGAACACCGAGCAGATCCTGGCCCACGTCTCCCTCGTCAGCGCGGCCACCATCAGCACTGTCGTTGCGGTCGCGTCGGGGACGATCTCGACCTACGACAACCGCCCGTCCCAGGACCCGTGGACGCTGGACCACGTCATCGCGCTCGCAGGCGGCGAGACGGGCTTGCGGAAACGCATCCGCGCACAGGGGGAGGCGCTGTGCGCCCTGGCCGGGGTGCTGAGCGAGGCCGAGCTCACCACGAAGGTGCCGGCACTGCTGTTGTCCAATGGCACGTGCCTGGTGGACCAGCCGCTCTCGCTGGGGGACATCCTCGCCGGCATCGCTGACGCGGAGCTACCCGGGCACACGAAGCAGCTTTAACCGCAATCCCAATGCCAACGTCACCGCACGGCTACTGGCGTCAGCCCCGAAACCCGCCGCCAAGAGCAACGCCACCGAGCGTCGCCGCCGATTTTTGGTGGGCTCAGGTCCAGCGGAGGATGTTCCGGCGCCAGGCGTAGAGGATGCCCAGCGCCAGCACCGCCACGAAGATGCCCATCTCGGCGGCGGTGACCAGGCCGAAGCCGGGCCGGTCGAAGACCACCGCCCAGGGGAAGAGGAAGACCGCCTCGACCGCGAACAGCACGTACAGGTAGGCGTAGACGTAGTAGCGGATCTGCATCTGCGCCCAGTCGCCGCCCACCGGGTCGAGGCCGCACTCGTAGCTCGCCCGCTTGCCGGGAGGGTCCGCGGGGCGGGCGGGGCGTAACACCCGGTTCGCGGAGAACGCCGCGACGAAGAAGAGGACGCCGGCGAGCAGCAACAGCCCGAGCGTCGCGTACGAGCCCAGGTAGCCGGTCACGGTGAGTCAGCCTACCGTGTCCCGCCCGGCCGCATACCGGACATGTTACGGAACTGTTTCCCGGCGGGACTGGTGTCCTGCGGCAAGTATTACCGAATAATGAATTCGCCCTGATGGTCCCGGAAGAGAGATGGCCCGCGTGGACGTACGCCCCGTTCGGCGGGTAGCCGATCGACGTGTCGCCGTACTGCTCGCGGCGTCCATCGCGTTCGGTGTCGCGGCGCTGCCCGGCTGGGCCACCGCCGCCCCCGCCGTGGCCCGCGCGGCGGTCGCGCGGGCCGACCCACCCGTGGACCCGGCCGGCGAGCCCGTCGATGAGACCCCTCCGGTCGAGCCCACCGCGACCGACCCGACGCCCACCGAGGCACCACCGACCGTGCCGCCACCATCGGAGACCACCGCCCCGGCGCCCACGCCCACCGAGCCTGCGGCCACCACGCCGGCCGGGCCCGTCGACCCGCCGGCCACCACTGCTCCGGCCACCACCGCTCCGTCCCTCCCGCCGCCGGCGACCTCCGCCCCGCCGCCCCGCCCGTCGGCCCCCGGCACGGGTGCACCGGCGCCGAGCCGGCTGGGCGTGCGGGTCAGCACCGAGGACGTCACGCTGACCGAGGCGTACTGGAACGCGGAGAACACGACGGCCACCCTGCGGGTCACCGTGACCAACACCGGCGAGGTGGCAGAGCTGATCCGGCTCTCGTACACCCTCCCGGCGGGCCTGACCGACGCCGGCACCCCCGGGTGCGCCGAGGCCGGCGGCGGCGAGCACCACTGCGGCGGGTGGCAGGCCGCGCCCGGCGACCGGTTCAGCGCCCTGGTCAAGGTGCGCGTCGACGGCGCCGCCTGGCGGCAGATGCCGCTCAGCGGCGCGGTCCGGGTGAGCGCGAGCGCCCCCGGCGTGGCCGGCTCGGCCGAGGACAACGAGGGCTTCGCGGTGCTCTTCCCGCCGGGGCCGCCCGTGCCGGGCATCTCCCTGGACGCCGACGGGGTGGCCTTCGACATCAGCGGGGCCGCCAGCGAGCTGGGCGTCCGGCTGGGCAACACGGGCAAGGCCGATGCCGCCGGCCGGATCGAGGTGGTCCTGCCCGCCGGGGTGACCGTGCCGACCCCGCCCCCCGGCTGCGTCGCGCTGAGCCCCGCCCGTACCCGCTGCGACGTCGGCACGGTGCCGGCCGGCGGCGCCGTCACCGTCCGGCTCCCCGTGAGCGCGACCGCCGAGGCCCAGCGGGAAGCGCCGCTGGCCGGCGCCGTGATCGGCCGGGTCGACCCGCGCAGCGGACAGGCCCGGCAGCTCCAGATGAGCTTCCGGATCACCGCGGCGGCCGCGATGTCCACCCCGATCGCCACCCCCGCCCCGGGCGGCTCCCAGGGCGTGCTGGCCGCGGCCGGCGTGGGCTCGGACCCGGCCGGCGGTCTCACCTCGGTGCAACGCAGCGCGGTCGTCCTGATCGTGGTCTCCGTGCTGCTGGTCGTGCTGGCGCTCGTGCTGGCCACCACCTCGCTGCGCCGCCGGCTCGCCGGCCCGGCCAATCCCGCGCCGGCCCCGTCGGACTGACCCGGGGCCCGCCCGCCACCGACCGCCCGGCTCCGGTCGCCCCGACGGGTCCGGGCCCGCCCACGGTCTTCCACCGAAAGCCGAGGCGGACCGGTGATTCTGATTACGGCGGGCGCGTCAAAACAGCATTAAACAGGGCACAACAGCACCGGATTCGATCCCATTCGGCGGACCACAAGGCGAGTTCGGCCCCCCACTCGACGTAGGCTCTCAGGTGAGGAACTACAGCGGACCGGACCAGCCACGGGCGGTGCGGGGCAGCGTTGCGTCAAGGAGGTCGCGTGGCCGGGCAAGGCAAGGTCGCCATCATGTTCAGCCGCCCGCGCCACCGCGCCGAGCGAAGCGAGGTTCAGGCGTGACCAAGCAGATCCGTCAACTCGACCGGGTGGTCATCCGATTCGCCGGTGACTCCGGCGACGGCATGCAGCTGACCGGCGACCGGTTCACCTCGGAGACGGCGCAGCTGGGCAACGACATCTCCACGTTGCCCAACTTCCCGGCCGAGATCCGCGCCCCCGCAGGCACCCTGCCGGGCGTGTCGAGCTTCCAGGTGCACTTCGCCGACTACGACATCCTCACCCCGGGTGACGCGCCGAACGTGCTGGTGGCGATGAACCCGGCCGCGCTCAAGGCCAACCTGGCCGACCTGCCGCGCGGCGCCGACATCATCGTCAACACCGACGAGTTCACCAAGCGCAACCTGGCCAAGGTGGGATACCAGTCCAGCCCGCTGGACGACGACTCCCTCGCCGGCTACGTGGTGCACCCGGTCGCTCTCACCTCGATGACGGTCCGGGCGCTCGCCGAGAACGAGGTGTCCAAGAAGGACGCCGAGCGGGCCAAGAACATGTTCGCCCTCGGCCTGCTGTCCTGGATGTACTCCCGGCCGTACGGGTCGACCCTGCGCTTCCTGGAGCGCAAGTTCGCCAAGCGTCCCGAGCTGGTCGCGGCGAACATCGCGGCCTTCAAGGCCGGCTGGAACTTCGGCGAGACGACCGACTCGTTCTCGGTGCGGTACGAGGTGAAGCCGGCGAAGATGCTGCCGGGCACGTACCGGAACATCACCGGCAACGCGGCGCTGTCGCTGGGTCTGGTGGCCGCGGGCGTGCGCTCCGGCCTGCCAGTGTTCCTCGGGGCATACCCGATCACCCCGGCGTCGGACATCCTGCACGAGCTGAGCAAGCACAAGCGGCTCGGCGTGGTCACCATGCAGGCCGAGGACGAGATCGCCGCCGTCGGCGCGGCGCTCGGCGCGTCGTACGGCGGGTCGCTCGGCGTCACCACCACCAGCGGCCCCGGCGTGGCGCTCAAGAGCGAGACGATCTCGCTCGCGGTGGCGCTGGAGCTGCCGCTGGTCATCGTGGACGTGCAGCGGGCAGGCCCGTCGACGGGCCTGCCGACCAAGACCGAGCAGGCCGACCTCAACATGGCCCTGTACGGCCGGCACGGCGAGGCCCCCGTCGCGGTGATCGCCCCGAAGTCGCCCTCGGACTGCTTCCACGCGGCCATCGAGGCGGCCCGGATCGCGCTGACGTACCGCACCCCGGTGATCCTGCTGTCGGACAACTACGTCGCCAACGGCTCCGAGCCGTGGCTGCTGCCCGACGTGGAGTCCCTGCCCGACCTGAGGGTCGAGTTCGCCACCGAGCCCAACGGCGAGAACGGCACCTTCCTGCCGTACCTGCGGGACCCGGAGACCCTGGCCCGGCCGTGGGCCGTCCCCGGCACGCCGGGGCTGGAACACCGGATCGGCGGCTTGGAGAAGGCCGACAAGACCGGCGACATCTCGTACGACCCGGCGAACCACGACTTCATGGTGCGCACCCGGGCGGCCCGGATCGAGACGATCCCGGTGCCGGACGTCGAGGTGGAGGACCCGGACGGCGACGCCCGGGTGCTGGTGCTCGGCTGGGGCTCGACGTACGGGCCGATCGGCGCCGCCTGCCGGGGGCTGCGCCAGCGCGGCCTGTCCGTCGCCCAGGCGCACCTGCGGCACCTGTCCCCGATGCCGGCGAACCTCGGCGAGGTGCTGCGTTCCTACGACCGGGTGGTCATTCCCGAGATGAACCTCGGCCAGCTCGCCCAGGTGATCCGGGGCAAGTACCTGGTCGACGCCATCGGCTACAACCAGGTCCGCGGCCTGCCGTTCACCGCCGTCGAGCTGGAGACGATGTTGGAAGAGGTCCTGAAGAATGTCTGAGCCCGTCGCCCTCAAGCTCACCGCGAAGGACTTCAAGTCCGACCAGGAGGTGCGCTGGTGCCCCGGCTGCGGTGACTACGCGATCCTCGCCGCCGTGCAGCAGTTCATGCCGGAGCTGAACATTCCCCGGGAGCGGACCGTCTTCGTGTCCGGCATCGGCTGCTCGTCGCGCTTCCCGTACTACATGAACACCTACGGGATGCACTCGATCCACGGCCGCGCCCCGGCCATCGCCACCGGCCTGTCGGTGTCCCGCCCGGACCTGTCGGTGTGGGTGGTCACCGGCGACGGCGACGCGCTGTCGATCGGCGGCAACCACCTGATCCACGCGCTGCGCCGCAACGTCAACCTGAAGATCCTGCTGTTCAACAACCGGATCTACGGCCTGACCAAGGGGCAGTATTCGCCCACCTCTGAGGTTGGCAAGATCACCAAGTCGACCCCGGCCGGTTCGGCGGACGCGCCGTTCAATCCGCTCTCGCTCGCCCTGGGCGCGGAGGCCAGCTTCGTCGGCCGCACCATCGACTCGGACCGCAAGCACCTCCAGTCGGTGCTGCGGGCCGCGGCGGAGCACCAGGGCTCGGCGTTCGTGGAGATCTACCAGAACTGCAACATCTTCAACGACGGCGCGTTCGAGCAGCTCAAGGACCCGGGCACCCGGGACGACTTCCTGATCCGGCTGGAGCATGGGCAGCCCATCACCTTCGGCTCCGACGGGCAGTTCTGCGTCGTGCACCCGCCGGGCGGCTTCGGCCTGGAGGTGCGGGAGACCGCCTCGGTAAGCCCGGAGGAGATCGTCGTGCACAACGCGACGGTCAACGACCCGGCGTACGCGTTCGCGCTGTCCCGGCTGCCCGGGCTCGACCTGCGCAACACCCCGATCGGCGTGTTCCGCTCGGTCGACCGCCCGTCCTACGACAGCGTGGTGCAGGAGCAGCTCGCGGCGGCGAAGGCCGCGGTGACCGAGACCCCGGAGCAGCAGCTCGCCGGCCTGCTCGCCAGCGGCGACACCTGGACGATCCGCTGACCCGCCGCTGACGGCGGCACGACGTCGCCGCCCCGCGACACGGAAAAGGGCCCGCAACCTTCGCAGGTTGCGGGCCCTTTCGTCAGCGGGGGAACCCCAGGCGATCAGAAGAGCAGGTTGAAGGCCCCGACCAACGCCGATGTTCCGTGGTGGGTGTCGCCAGCCACCGCCGATCTCCGGTGCCGGGGTCAGCCCGGCGTGTTCGCCTGCTGGGGGCGATCGTCACGGACGTGCACGAGCATGTCGCCGGTCTCGATCACCGCACCGGCCCGATCGCTGAGCGTGACCACCTTGCCCCGGCGGACCAGCGCGATGACCAGGGAGTCCAGCTCGCGCGGCGAACGGCCCACCTCGCTGCGCTCGGCCGAGCGCATGGCCAGCGCCATGCCCTGGCCCGGGGTGAGCAGGTCCTCCACCACGTCGATCAGCGGCGGCGCGGAGGTCGACAGCCCGAGCAGCCGCCCCGCCGTGGCGGACGAGACGATCACGTGGTGGGCGCCGCTCTGCTTCAACAGGGGCGCGTTCTCGGCCTCCCGAACCGCGGCGATGATCCGCACCTGGCCGGCGGTGAGCTGCCGGACGGTGAGCGCCACCAGGACCGACGCGTCGTCGCTGTCGGTCGCGATGATCACCGACTTGGCGTTCTTCACGTGTGCCTCGATCAGCACCGACGAACGCGTCGCCGAACCCTCGATCGCGACCAACCCGGCCGAGGTGGCCTGCCGCAGGGCGGTCGGGCTGCGCTCGACCACCACGATCCGGGACCTGTCCAGGCCGTTCTCCAACAGCGCCGAGACGGCGCTGCGGCCCTTGGTGCCGTAGCCGCAGATGATGACGTGGTCCTTCACGCTTCTCCTCCACCGCGACAGGCGCCGGCCGGTCCGGTACTGCTCGGTCAGGACTTCCAGGGTGGTGCCGACCAGGATGATCAGGAAGATCACCCGGGCGGGGGTGACGAACAGGACGTTGACCAGCCGCGCGGACGGGGCGGCCGGGGTGATGTCGCCGTAGCCGGTGGTGGAGAGGGAGACCACCGCGTAGTAGAAGCAGTCGAGGAGGGTGAGGCCGTCCTCGTTGACGTCGCGGTAGCCGTCCCGGTCGAGATAGACCGCGGCGACCACGGCGAGGACCAGGCCCAGGGCGGCGGCGAGGCGCAGGCTCAACGCGCTCAGCGGGCCCCGTCGTTGCGCGGGAAAATGGATCACCGTCGAACCTGCTCCGCCTCCGTCGCCTGCACGTGCACAACATAGCCGGTACCCGGGGATCCGCACCCCGGGGTGCCATCGGGACGCGTCCGGCCGCACCGGCTCGCCGGACCGGGGCTGCCCGGCGGCCCCGCACCGGGCATGATGGGGCTGTCTGCGGAGAGACGACCGGGGGTGAGGCCGCATGTCTTTGCTGCGACGGGTCATCGGCGGGGTGCTCCGCCGGATCAGGACGAGACAGGGCCGCACCCTGCGTGAGGTCGCCCAGGCGGCCGGCGTGTCGCTGCCCTACCTGTCCGAGGTCGAGCGGGGCCGCAAGGAGGCGTCGTCGGAGGTGCTCGCGGCGATCTGCCGTGCCCTCGGCATCCGCCTGTCCGATTTGTTGGAGGAGGCCCGGGACGACCTGCGCCGGGTCGAGCCGCGCACCCCGGTGGGCCCCCGGGCTGCCGTGGGGGCGCACGCCGTCGCGCTGCCGCTGCCCCGGTACGGCGACCGGATGGCCCGGCTGGAGCGGCCTGGTGACCGGCTGACCGGTGCTCGGCGGGGGGGCGACGTGCACCGGGCGCTGCCCGGGACGCCGTTCGCCGTCGGTCCGCGTACCGCCGGGTTGGTGCACTGCGGGCGGGCCCCGGCGGGCCTGCGGCGGCCGGTGACCGTCTAGGGACGTCGCCCCACCGCGTCGCCCGGCTGCCGGCGCCCCGCCCGGTTCTGCCGTCGGCGAATCTGCCAGCGGCAGAAGCGCTGGGGTCGCCGCCCCGGGCGGGCGCACGCTGGACGGGCCGGTCCCCGGGGCGGTCGAAATCGCCCACCGGCGCGGCGGAGGTCGACATGATCAGGTACGACGTACGGATGCTGGACGGCGGGCAGCCGGCCTTCGGCGACCAGGTGTTCCAACGGTTGCTGCGGGAGCGGATCGTCTTCCTCGGCACCGAGGTCACCGACGAGTCGGCCAACCAGATCTGTGCGCAGCTCCTGCTGCTGGCCGCGGAGGACAGCGAGCGGGACATCCACCTCTACATCAACTCACCGGGCGGCTCGGTCAGCGCCGGAATGGCCGTGTACGACACGATGCGGTACATCCGCAACGACGTGGCCACCCTGGCGCTCGGCTTCGCCGGCTCGATGGGGCAGTTCCTGCTCTGCGGGGGGACGGCCGGAAAGCGGTACGCGCTGCCGCACTCGCGGATCATGATGCACCAGCCGTCGGGCGGAATGGGCGGCACGGCCGCCGACATCACCATCCAGGCGGAGAACATGCTGCACGTCAAGCGCACCATGCAGGAGCTGATCGCCCGACACAGCGGGCGGAGCCTGGACGAGATCCAGCAGGACTGGGACCGGGACCGGTGGTTCACCGCGGAGCAGGCCCGCGAGTACGGCCTGATCGACAAGGTGCTCACCCGGGTCGACCAGCTCTCGGCATGAGCCGCGCCGGGCGGACCCGGTCAGCGGGTCCGCCCGGGCGGTCGTCCGGTCAGGGGTAGCTGACCACCGGGCTGGTGCCGAACGAGCCGACGACCGGGGTGCCGGCGTCGTTGACCGTACGTTCGATGCCGCCGCTGCCGTCGAGGAAGACGGTGATCATGTCGTGGAACCGCACGCCCGGCCGGCGGGGCGCCTCGATCGCCCGGTCCGCCCGGATGTCGACCCCCTGGTTGAAGTACGAATACACGCCGAGCCCCCACGCCTCGTGTCGGCGCACCGAGTCGGCGATCTTGTACGACGCCCAGCCGCGCCCGGTCGGGCTGGCCCAGGCGGCCTGGCTCGGCGGGTCGTAGGGCAGTTCGCTCTGGTAGAAGACAGTCCGGCCGCGCTCGCCGGTCCACACCGTCTGGTAGCGCTGGTAGTGCTCGACGAAGAGCCCGTACGCCGTCACGTCGTCGCCGGTGACCAGCACACCGGTGTCGGCGGTGTTCGCCGTCCAGCCGATGCCGTTGCCGTGGTCGCCGCGCCAGGCCCAGATGTTGTCGAGCAGGGTGTCGTCGCTGTGCACGGCGAGGCTGGTCCGGGCCCGGCCGACCCAGGGGCCGCCGATGCGGAAGAAGACGTCCTGCAGCGAGGTCGGGTTCGCGGCGTGGTCCCGGCGACCGTCGCGCCGGCCGATCTCGACGAGCACGTCGGACTCGCGCCGGCCGGCGTCGACCAGCAGCCCGGCGACGCGTACCCCGTCGACGTCGGCGACCCGCAGCGCGGCGTCGCCGGTGGTCGGGGCGAGGCTCGGCATGCCGAGTCCGAGCACGACGGTGTTCGGCCGGGTGACCCGCAGCGCCTGGTCCAGCCGGTACACGCCCGGGGTGAGCAGCAGGTGCCGCCCCCGCGCCAGTTCCCGGTTGATCCGCTGGGCGCTGTCGGTGGGCCGGGCGACGAAGAAGTCGCGCAGCGACAGCGAGGGGGTCGGTTGGCCGCCGGCCCCCCAGGTGATGCCGGCGGTGTCGTGCCGCAGGCCCGGTACAGCCACCCGCCACCGGTCGTTGCCGTCGACGAACAGGTACGGCTTCTCCCGGGTGACCGGGCTGGTCGGGAGCGTGGTGTACGGGGGGTCGGGGAAGGCCTGGGCGGGTGCCCCGGTCACGCCGGAGAAGACCTGGTTCCAGACCCCGTTGCTCCAGTCGCCGCCGAGCTCGCTGTCCCGGGTCAGCCACTGCTGCTGCGAGCCGTTGATGGTGGTCCCGTCGACCTTCGAGTCGGCGATGTAGCCGCCGCTGGAGTACCCGCCGTTGCCCGGTTCGAGCCAGAGGGTGCCGCGCACGTGCACGCGGCGCATCGGGGACGCCTGGGAGACCGCCCACTGGTTCGACCAGTCGGTGGGGGTGACGGAGAGGTTCTCCGCCGAGCGCCAGAAGTTGGTCAGCGCGGAGATGCCGGCCGGCGAGTTCGGGTCGGGCTGTCCGACGACCCGGACCGCGCCGTGAATGTCGACGTCGTCCGGGGAGCGGCCGAGGCCGGCCACAGTGGTGTAGTAGCCGAGCTTCGCGTCGACGTCGTACCGGCCGGGCTTGAACAGCACCGCGTGCCGGTCGGTGCCCATCTCGTTGCGTTCCTGCTTCGTGAAGATCGCGTCGAGGGTGGCCTGGATCTCGGCGGTCGGGGTGGACGGGTCGTAGACGTGCACGTACGGGCCGAGGTCCGGGTCGCGGTCGTCGGGGTGGCTGGGATGGGCCAGGGCGGGCGCCGGGGCGAGACCGGCGGCGGCGAGGGAGACGGTGGTGGTGGCCAGGGCCAGGAGGTGGCGGCGGGTGCGAGGTGTCATCGGCCTGCCTGTCGGGTGGCGGTGGGGGCCGGGCGGCGGATCGTGAGAGCGCTCTCTCGATCTGCCGTCCGGCATCCCTTCACGATTTGGGGGATCGCCATGTTTCTACCCCCTCCCGCCCGGGCGCGCCAGCCCCCGACAGCCGGCGAGGATCAGCGGGCGTCCAGCGGGAAGCGATGGGAAGAGCGCCCTGTTGGTACCGAACGAGGATCATCGACACCTTCGAGGAGTTCACCATGTCCATCGTCGTCACCGGCGCCACCGGCCACCTCGGCCGCCTGATCGTCGAGTCGCTGCTGCGTCGGGGCGTACCGGCCGGGGAGATCGTGGCGCTCGGCCGGGACACCGGCAAGCTCGCCGACCTCACCGGACGCGGGGTGGTCACCCGGCGGGCCGACTACACCGACCCCGCCTCGCTGCGCGCCGCGTTCGCCGGGGCCGAGAAGCTGATGTTCGTCTCCGGCAGCGAGGTCGGGCAGCGGGAGACCCAGCACCGCAACGTCGTCGCCGCCGCCCGCGAGGTCGGCGTGGGGCTGGTCGTCTACACCAGCGTCGCCAACGCCGACCGGTCCAGCATGATCCTCGCCGGGGAGCACCTGGCCACCGAGCGGGAGATCGCCGCCGCCGGCCTGCCGTACGTGATCCTGCGCAACGGCTGGTACCTGGAGAACTACACCGACCAGCTCCCGACGTACCTCCGGTACGGGGTGACCGGCGCGGCGGGTGACGGCCGGGTCAGCGCCGCCACCCGCGCGGACTTCGCCGAGGCCGCCGCCGCGGCGCTCACCGGCGCCGGCGAGGCCGGCCGAGTGTACGAGCTCGGCGGCGAGGCGTTCACCCTCACCGAGCTGGCCGAGGAGCTGTCCCGGCAGACCGGCCGCACCGTCGGGTACACCGACCTGCCGGCGGAGAAGTACGCCGAGGTGCTGGCCGGCGCGGGCGTCCCCGCGATGTTCGCCACCCTCCTCGCCGACAGCGACCGGGGCCTGTCCCAGGGCGACCTGTACGTCGAGGGCGACGACCTGGCGAAGCTGATCGGCCGCCCGCCGACCACCCTCGCCGAGGCGCTGCGCGCGGCGCTCTGAGCCGTAGCCGCCCCGCCCTGGAGGAGTCGTACGCCGCCGGGCCGCTGTCCGTCGCCCCACCCCGCGCCGCGTCGGCGGCGGGGCGACGGACGGCTCAGGCCGTGACCCGCTCCACCGCGATCCACAGCTCGGCGTCGGCCCGCGTGCCGTCCGCCGAGACCCGGGCCTGGAGGATCTCCGGGCCCGGCCGGCTGCGGTACGGGTTGGCCGGGAACCACTCGGTGAAGACGTCCCGCCAGATGTTCTGGAGGGTCTGCGGGAACTCGCCCGAGCTGGAGAAGACCGCCCAGGTGCCGGCGGGCACCGGCATGGCGTCCAGGTCCTCCGGCGGGGTGACGCCGGTGACGACGCCGTGCCAGTAGTCCAGCTCGACGCCCTCCTCCCGGTTGTCCCCCAGATTGTCGCTGACGTTGACGATCCCGCGCGGCTCCTGGTCGGAGAGGGCCTCGATCCGCTCGACCGTCCCGGCGTCGATGCCCCTGACGAACGCGACGATGGCCGGGTTCATCCCCTCGTGCACGAGCGGGACGCGGGCCTTCCGCCCGACCAGGTGGAAGGCGTCCTTCTCGGTGACGCGGTAGCGCATGCTGGCGCCCCCTTCGACGATGAGGCGGAAGGACATCCGGGGCTGGGACCGCAGCACCGCGCCGGTCCGCCGGGCCTCGCCCGGGCCGACCCCGTGCACCGCCTGGAACGCCCGGCCGAACGCCTCGGCCGAGCCGTAGCCGTACCGGACGGCGATGTCGAGCAGCGTCGCCTCCCCCGCGAGCACCTCGGCGGCGGCGACCGTGAGCCGTCGACGCCGGACGTACTCGGAGAGCGGCATGCCGGCCAGCGCGGAGAACATCCGCCGGAGGTGGTACTCCGACGTGGCGGCGATCCGCGCCATCTCGGCCACCTCGATCCGCTGGTCGAGATGCCGCTCGACGTACGTCATCGCCTCGTTCAGCCGGTCCAGCACCCGGATCTCCCTCTCTGATGTCCACCACGCTAGGAAGGACGACCCCGGCCGGACCCGACATCCTGTGCCCGATCCGGTCGGGCTGTGGGGTCAGCGCTGCCAGCGCACGACGCCGCCGACCACGGTGAGCGCCACCGTGAGGTCACGCAGGTCCGCGGGCTCTACCTGGTACGGATCGGCGGGCAGCGCGATGAAGTCGGCGAGCATGCCGGGGCTGAGTCGCCCCTTCAGGTGCTCCTCGTAGGAGGCGTACGCGCCGGCGACGGTGAACCCCCGCAGCGCCGCGTCGAGGCTGAGCCGCTCGTGCGGGTCCACGCCTCCCGGCGGGTTGCCGTCGGGCTGCTGCCGGGTCACCGCGGCGTGGATTCCGTAGAACGGATCCGGGTCCTCGACCGGCGCGTCCGAGCCGAACGCCACCGTCGCGCCAGCGTCCAGCAGGCTCCGCCAGGCGTACGAGGCGAGGTCCCGGCCGGCGAGCATCCTGCTGGTCAGGGGGATGTCGCTGGTGCAGTGGGTCGGCTGCATCGAGGCGATCACGCCCAGCCGGGCGAGCAGCGGCACGTCCTCCGGCCGAAGATGCTGGGTGTGTTCGATCCGGTGCCGCAGCCGCCGTGCCGCTTCGGCGACGGTCGGGTCGGTGCGCGCCGACTCCTGCCAGCGGGCGTACGCCCGCAGCACCATCCGGTTCGCCGCGTCGCCGATGGCGTGTGCCGCCACGGCGATACCGGCCCCGGCCGCCTTCGCCACCAGCCGCTCGAACTCCTCCGCCGGGGTGACCGCGATGCCGTGGTTGTCCGGCTCACCGTCGTACGGTTCGCTCATCAGGCAGGTGTGCGAGCCGAGCGCCCCGTCGGTGAAGATCTTCACCGGTCCCGTACGCAGCCACCGGTCCCCGTCGCCGGTCGCCCAGCCCAGGTCGATCACCTCGTCCAACGCGGTCGACGGGATCGACTTGTGCACCCGCAGCGGCAGTTCGCCCCGGGCGTACAGGGTCTCGTAGGCGGCCCGGCAGTCCTGCCCGTCGAGGTCGTGGATGCTGGTGAGGCCGACGGCGAGCAACCGGGGCAGGTGGGTGCGTAACTGCTCGACCATGTCCCCGGCGACGGAGGAGCGCAAGATGTCGTAGGCCGCGTCCCCGGCCGCCTCCCGCAGGATGCCGGTCGGCTCGCCGCGTTCGTCGCGGGCGATCTGCCCACCGACCGGATCGGGGGTATCGGCGTCGATGCCGAGCCGCCGCAGGGCGGCGCTGTTGACCCAGGTGGTGTGCCCGTCGATGCTGGGCAGCACGGCGGGGCGGTCCGGGCAGACCCGATCTAGGTCGGCCCGGGTCGGCTGCACCGGCCGGGCCCACTTGTGGCTGTCCCAGCGCCCACCGAAGAGCCAGGCGTCGGGCGGCAGGGTGGCGGCGTGCCGCCCGATCCGGGTCAACGCCTCGTCGAGGCTGGCGGTGCCGCGCAGGTCCACCTGCTCCAAGCCGCGCACGTACAGCGCGGAGTGGATGTGACTGTCGATCATCCCGGGCAGCACGGTCATCCCGGCGAGGTCGACCCGACGCGCTCCGCCGCCCGCCCGGTCCCGGCACTCGTCGCGGTTTCCGACGGCGACGATCCGCTCGCCGCGCACCAGCATGGCCTCGGCGCGCGGCCGGGCGGGGTCGAGCGTGTGGATCCGGGCGTTCTCGAAAACCGTACCGGTCATGGGGCTGCCTGCTTCGACGGTTGGACAGGGGCCAACCATGCTAAGGGACGGGCTCCCCGACGCGAGGCACCGTCCGCAGCGTGCCGCATGTCGCCGGCGGTGCCCAGTCCAACCACTGAGACGCAGTCTGCGTCATGGGCAGATGTGTCAGTAGCCCGTGCGGCGAGCCGGTGACGCGCTGGGGCGTGCCGGCGTTCCCGTGCAGGTCGGAGCCGGAAGCGGCAAGGAGGGATGGCTCGCGGATTCCACGGAAAGATGTTATCAATTGGATCACTGGGCCGGAACTGAGTCACGGGTCAGGGGACAGTCGCGCAGCGTGACAGATAGGGCACCGTGGAACGACAAGAAGAAGTAACCGACTTTTACGACAGCCTCGCGTCGGACTACGAACTTCTGTACTCGGACTGGGAGGATCATACGCGTGACGAAGCCGGCAGGCTCGACGCTATTCTCCGATCCGTGCTGCCGTTTCCGGCCCGCCGGATACTTGACTGCGCGTGTGGTATCGGAACGCAGGCTGTCGGTCTCGCCGGTCTGGGCTACGCCGTCACCGGAACCGACCTCAGCGAAACGGCCGTAGCCCGGGCGGGCAAAAATTCCGAGCGCCTCGGGACGCAGATCCAGTTCCGGCAAGCGGACTTCCGCCACCTGGAAGAGGTTGTGCCGGGTGATTACGACGCCCTGTTGGCGCTTGAAAACGCGATCTCGCACCTGCTCGAACCACAGGACATCATGCAGGCCTTCTCGTCGATGCGTAGCCGACTCCGACCTGGCGGAGTAATGCTGGTCAGCACGCGTGACTACGATTCCGACCGCGCGGCCAAGATCACCGGAACGGCGCCAAGGATCATGGACGACGGCAATCGCCTGGCCTTCCAGGCGTGGGAATGGCAGTCGACGGACGTGTACCGGCTCCGCTACTTCCTGATGTCACGCCAGCCGGAGGCGCAGTGGACGGTCAAGGAGCGGTTGGTCCGCTACCGGGCCTGGCCCCGTGCTGAGCTGCTGTCGCTGGCACAGGCGGCCGGGTTCGCCGAATGCCGGTGGCTGTCGCCGAGTGAGTCGGGATACCGCCAACAACTGCTCCTCGGTTACAACCCCGGTAAGTTGATGTCGAGAGAGGAGACGGCCTGATGGCGCAGGCACAGGCACCGGTGTCGCGGGAATTCGGGCAGGTTTACGCGTACTTCGGCCATCACAAGTGCGCAAGCCTCTGGATCCGGCGCGTCTTCGAGGAACTGAGCGCCGGGTTGGGGCTCAAGTACGTCGCCTACAGTTCATGGCTGGTCTTCGACCCGGATGAAAAACCAATCGACCAGCTCTACGCTACGGATTTTTTGACCGCAGGGCTCAGTCTCGGTGCCCGGTCCTTCGCGTTCACCGACGCGCATCCGCGCCACGTGGATCTCTTCCCACCGGGTACGCGATCGTTCCACGTGGTGCGGGATCCCCGCGACATCGTGGTCTCCGCCTATTTCTCGCACCTTCTCTCACACGACATCGACGATTTTCCGGCCCTGGCCCGGCACCGTAAACAGCTCGCCGGGATGCCCAAGGAACAGGGCCTCTATGCCGTGATGGACTTCCTCGAACCGATGTTCGACGACCTCCGGCAGTGGTCGCAGCGACCCGACGTTCTCGAGGTGAAACTGGAAGACCTGATGGCCGACGAGGTCGGCGGGTTCACCGGGATCCTTCGTTTCCTCGGGCTCATGCCGCAGGTCGGTACGGAAAGGCTCGCAGAAGTACTGGACGCGAACAGCTTTTCCCGGATGAGCGGCGGCCGGACGCCGGGTGTCCCCGACAATGGCAGCCACTTCCGGAAAGGAGTCGCTGGAGACTGGCGGAACCACCTTACCGACGACCACCTCCGCTACTTCCTCGCTCGGCACGCCGACGTACTGGCCAAGTACTCCTATCTCTGAAGCCCTCCCTAGGTGCGCGTGACCGACGACGCTGGTGTTCGGCCGCGCGACTGGACCGCGATACCCGGTGGCAAGCCGCGTAGCGGCGCGGCAGTGATCGCCCGGGCCTCGGCGGTGACCGGTCACCCTCGCGATCGTCACGGCAACCGAAGATCGTGCGGTGGCCGTGGCCCGTCGATCCCGCTACCAGCGCAGACGCGCTCACCGAACCAGCCGAAAGATCAAGAGACGTTGAGTGACTAACCCAGACTCAGGTTGTGCTGCCCGAGCGCACTCTGGATGATCTCGAGCGCTTTCGGCCCCATGCCGTGCAGCTTGGCCAACTCGGCGCGCGGCACCCCTACAAGGTCGCGCAGGGCCGGGTAACCAGCGTTGTTCAAGGCCCGCGTCGCTGGTGCGCCGATCTTCGGCAGAGTGTCGAGGGAGGAATTCACGCTCTTCATCATGTCGCGTCCGACCCGTGGCTGCAGCGTTCTCGCGCGGCGCGCCGCGAGCGGCCGGACACGCTCCCGGAGGCAGGATCGTGTCAGACGTACGGTGGCCCTCCTCGTACCCGCGCCACGCCCAACTCCAAAGCCGAGTGGCGGTGGAGTATCAGGAGTTGTTGATTGCCCGGCAGAAGCGGCGGACGTAGGTGCGGATTGAGGAGATTCCAACCCCGCGTCAACCTTCGACGCTGGTTCGGGCGGCCGACAGCAGGATGAGGGCGGCACGGCGAGCGTGGTCGCCGGCGCCGACTGCAGAGTGATGTGCGGCGACGACCGTCGCACCCTCCAGCAGGATGAGCAACTGCCTCCCCAGTGCGGGCGGATCGGCGGCTCCGGCGCGGCTGGCGATGCCGGTCAGGAGTTCGAGGTAGCGGCCCAGGTGGCGCGCGGTGATGGCACGTACTGCCTCGACATGGTGCTGGGCGGCAGCGTTCAGCATCGCGCAGCCGCGGAAGGCGGGCTCGTCGTACCACTGCTGAAGTGCGTCGAACACCGCGCTGAGCTGGTCGGCGGGGTCTTCTCCGGCCGCCGCGACGGCACCGGCCAGCCAGCTCGTCACCCGGTCGCTGCGCGCCTCCAGCACGGCTTCCACGAGCGCGTCCTTGGTGCCGAAATGCCGGTAGAGCGTCTCCTTGGACACCCCGATCCGGGCGCATAGTTCGGCGACACCGATGCCGTCGAGCCCACGCTCGTACAGGACCGGGGTGGCCGCTTCGAGGATGGTGGCGCGGGTGCGCTCCGGATCGATCGTGGAGCCCTTGGCGACTGGCATGACAGAGATGGTACCGATCGGTTCGATCAACTGCTACCGTCTGAGATCGAACCGATCGGTTTGACCATTGGAGCCTGCCATGCCAGCCTGCCCCTCATCGGCCCCCGCAGCGATCGGGGCGCTTCGGCTGCCTGGCCCGTCCCGCGGCTGCCGCGCCACGTCCCAGACCCAGGACCGATGAGGTCACCGGTCCTGCGCCAGGGCGTACGGCAGGCGGCGCGACTGGCGCTGGGCACCGCCTCGGCCCTCGGTCTCGCGCGCTTCGCCTACGGACTGCTTCTGCCGGCCATGCGTGACGACCTGCAATGGACCCTGGCCGAAGCCGGGGCCATGGGCACCGCCAACGGGCTCGGCTACCTCGTCGGCGCACTGGCGACCGCCCCCGTCGTCCACCGCTTGGGCGCCGCCGCCGCTTTCCGATGGGGGATGGCCCTCACCGCGGTGGCGCTCGCCACGACTGCGGCCGGCGATGACTACCTGGCGCTACTGACCGCGCGAGCGGCGGCCGGAGCGGCGGGGGCAGTGGTGTTCATCGCCGGTGGCGTGATCGCATCGCGCATCGCCGCCCGAGTCGCCTCCGGCGTGCCCATCACCGTCTACTTCGCGGGCACCGGGTTGGGCATCGTCTTCAGCGGCGCGACGATCCCAGCGCTAGGGGATCAATGGCGCCTCGCCTGGGTCGCCCTGGGTGTCGCCGCCGCTGCGGCGACGCTGGTCAGCTGGACCGCCGCGCGTACGGAGCGGGACGCGACGGGCTCTACCGCCGGACGGGCACGGGTACGCCCGCTGTGGGGAACCGCCCTGGCCTACCTGCTGTTCGCCGCCGGATACATCACCTACATCACCTTTCTGTCGGCCTACCTCGCCGACCGGCACACCCCAATCGTGCAGGTGGTGGCCATCTGGACGGCACTGGGTCTGGCCGTGGTGGCGGCACCCGCGCTGTGGAGCCGTCCGACCACCCACTGGCCCGGCACCCGGGCCCTGGCCACATTGCTCGGCGTCCTGGCCGGTGGAGCAGCACTGGCGCTGGCGGCGCCCGCGCCGCCGGTCATCATCGCCTCCGCGATCGCCTACGGGGCCACGTTCATGAGCGTTCCCGCCGCCGTCACCGCGCTCATCCGGGCCAACACCCCGCCCGCCGACTGGACCGCCACACTGGCGGCCTTCACCACGCTGTTCGCGGTGGGTCAGACGGCTGGCCCCTGGATCGCCGGCATCGTCGCCGACCACACCTCGACCGAAGCCACCCTGGCGTGGACCGCGATCCTGTGCGCCGTGGCGGCCCTGATCGCCGCCACCGCAGGCCGTTCCCGTCACTCCACCGCGACCACGGTGCGCGACCCGGCGTCACCGAGACAGGTGCCTGAGGCCAGGGTCCAGTGAACTCGCATCCGAAGCCCAACACGGCCAGCGGCAGTTCGGCCGCGTCCGAGTAACAGAGTCAAGCAACGACAAGGAGCACGATCGTGGCAACGTTTGTCCTCATCCCCGGCATGTGTCATGGCGGCTGGTCCTTCGGAGAACTCACCGAACAACTCCGCGCCGATGGGCATCGCGTCCACCCAGTCACGTTGACCGGGATCAGCGAGCGCAGCCATCTCCTGCACTCCACGGTGAACCTCGAAACGCACATCCAGGACGTGACCGGCGTACTCGCGGCTGAGGACATCCAGGATGCGGTGCTGGTCGGACACAGCTACGGGGGAATGGTGATCACGGCGGTCGCCGACCGTATGCCCGAACGGGTCGACTCTCTGGCGTACCTGGACGCCGTGGTGCCGGCGAACGGTGACTCCTGCTGGGCCCTGGTCTCTGACCAGGAGCGGCGGTGGTACCTGGACGTCGTGGAGAACGGCTACGGTGTGCGGCCTCTGCCGTTCTTCGACGCACGGGCCACGCCTCACCCGCTCGCCTCATTGCTTCAGCCGCTACAGCTGACCAGCGACCTTGCGCACATCCGGCGCAGGGTCTACGTGTACGCAGCCGGGTGGGACGGCGAGTCACCGTTCACCCCCTTCTACCACCGGCTGCGTGCGGACCCCGCCTGGACGACGTACGCACTGGACAGCCGGCACAACCTCATGCGGGACGCGCCGAAGGACCTGTTGAAGATCCTGCGGGAGGTCGTTGAACCGCACTGATCATTGAGGACCCGGACGGCCCCGCTGGGGAGTGGGCCGCCGCCCGGCCCGCCACGTCATGCGGACCTTACGGCTCGTACGGACGCCGGCACCGCACCCTGTTGCGGTTCTCAGCGGTACCTATCAGTCGGTATGCGGGTTCCATGCTTCCGGCGATGGTTCGTCGCAGCCGCTGACAGCGGCACGATCGGGGGAAGGTAGGACCAAATGGGGACACCGACCCTGGTCGTCTCGCTGACCCGGCCAAACGCGTACCGAGGGATCGGGCCGGCGGTGGCGGCTGCGCCTCACGGCGCGGTGATCGTAGTGGAGCCGGGCCGTTACGACGGCCAGGTCGTGGTACGGGCAAAGGCAGTCACCATCCGGGCTGCCGCACCAGGTGCAGCGCCGGTGGTGGTGGAGAACCGCGACGCTGCGCCCGCGCTCTGGTGCGAAGACGCACAGGTCCCGCTGCAGGGGCTGGTGCTGCGTACGTCGAGCGCTGACGCCCCTGCCACCGTGTCAGCGGTACGGGGAATCCTGTCCATGGAGTCATGCGCTGTCACGGGACAAGCGATCAATGCCGTGTTGTGCGAGCAGGGTGCTGCCCAGCTACGCACCTGCTCTGTCAGCGGGATGCGCCGGGGTATCGCCTTCGTCGACTCCAGCGGCCTGGTCGATCACTGCCGACTCTGGGACCTCGACGAGTACGCCGTGCTGTCCAAGCGGGATAGCGAGCCGCTTGTGAGGCATTGCCATATCCAGAACGTCGGTCAGGGCTTCGAAGCGTTCGAGGGCGGTCGCGGCACCGTCGAGGACTGCGACTTCACGGGTGTACGCCAGGGGGCGGTGCTGGCGAGTGCGCGAGTCCGCCCGACGGTGCGTCGATGCCGGATCTCCGCTGGACGGGGCAGTGGTCTGACGTTCAGCGGATCCGCCGGAGGGCTGGTCGAGGACTGCGACCTGACGGACCTGGAGGGTTGCGGTGTAGAGGTGTCCGGTGGCGCCGACCCCGACATCCGCCGCCGGATCGAGAGGTTTTTGCTGATCTTCGAGGTGCCCCCGGCAGGATTCGAACCTGCGACACACGGTTTAGGAAACCGATGCTCTATCCCCTGAGCTACGAGGGCGCGAGCGCATAGTCTAGCGACCTGGGGGTTCACCTGGGGTGGCAGGGAGTGGCCCACGTTCCCCCACGTTCCCCGGACCGCGTTCTCCCAGCCCAGGAGCACCCGGAGCACACGAACCCCGGTTTGCGACCGGCGGTCGGCCGCAGTGACCCGCGTTGGTACCGGTTCACCCGGGTTGGCATTCGCTGGAGA
The DNA here is from genome assembly GCF_050948415.1 of Micromonospora sp. CA-111912. Taxonomy (NCBI): domain Bacteria; kingdom Bacillati; phylum Actinomycetota; class Actinomycetes; order Micromonosporales; family Micromonosporaceae; genus Micromonospora; species Micromonospora sp. CA-111912. The sequence goes on along the minus strand of NZ_CP192007.1, from coordinate 752,340 downwards.
GCACACACCGCGCACATCATCGAAGATCATTTGGGGCTACCCGCTTCCCTGGCTGGCGTCGCCTCCCACATGGGGTCCGGCCACGTCGCCATCAGCGCTGCGGCGGCCCGGTCGTCGTTGTCGCGGGTCAGGTCCGCCGGGTCGAGGAAGACGACGTCGATATCACGCACGGACGGCGGGTCGAAGCCGCGTCGTCCGTCAGCGGGGCACCCGCGCTCGGCTGGCTCATGGGGTGATGAGGTCGGCTATGCCATAGTGGCTCCACCAGGTAGGCCGATACCTGCGGAGTTCGCCCGCGGTGCGGGTCAGCAACAGCCAGTTGCCGTTCTGGACCAGCGCCGCGTCCTCCTGCCGGGCGGCCAACACACGGGCGACGGCCTGCATCATGTTCGGGATCCCCTTGTCGACCACGTCGTCTGCCCGCATGGAGAAGTCGATGTCGACGTACGTCTCCGGCTCCCACTCCCAGCGGGCACCGTCGTCGGCCTCGGCATCGAAATAGCCCTGGCTCCCTGAGGAGACGGTCAGCGCGTACCCGCAGGTGTCGTAGAGGCGAGCGCTGAAAAGCCGCGGGTTGGTGCCGCTCGGCCTGGGCCTCTCGGCGGCGTCCGGCGCCACGAGATCAGCCACGTGGTCCAGGGGCAGGTCACCCGCCAGGGTCAACCTGAACTCGACAGCCATCTCTGTGCCTCTCCTCAGTCTCGACGGACGATCTGCACGATCGCGCCACTCGGCGTTACCGCGACGAGTTCTTTCAGCCTCTCGACGGGCCAGGTGTCGAACTGTGTCCGCAGGGCCGCGAGGTCTCCGTGCCAGTCGTGCAGGTTCAGCACCACGCGTTGGGTCTGCTCCTTGTCGACCTTGGCGCGGACCTCGCTCCAGACACCCCGCACCGGCTTGCCGAGAGTGGGCGAATAGCAGTCGAACACGTGACCTTCGATCAGGTAGTCCGGGTCTTTGTTCGGGTTGCCGGAGTCGCCGGTGCGGAGCCGGGCGTCGGCGATCTCCTGCCTGGTGGGGTTCTGGTGGACCCGGTAGCTCTTGCTGGCGACTATATCGGCGCATTCGTTCTCGAGCTCCAACGGACGCCGCCCTTCGTCGTCCAACCTGGGTGGAATTCTGGTTCTCGGACCGGTCGGCGTCCCGCCCGGGACGCCGGTTGGCTGCCTGGTCCAAGGCGTGCCGTGGTCACGGTCAGCTGATGAGGTGTCGCCGGCTGCATGAAGTCTCGGCGGGTCACCGTACTGGGAAGGGGTGGGGCTGGCCGGTGGGTGACCGCCAGCCCCTGTCAGTTTCCCGACGAGCCCAACTGCCGGGCCTGCGCGATCGCCGCTTGGACGGCCTGCCGGGCCCCGCCGGTGCGCGCAACGACCAGCACCAGGACCTGCTTGATGCCGTCCAGGGCCTGCAACAGCGGCCCGGGCTGCCCGCCCTGCAGGACCATGGCGACGAGTTGCTGCGCCTCACCGACTCCGGTGATGGCCCCGGTCGCCGCGTCACGAGCGGCGTCCACGGCGCTCTGCACGGGCGCCAGCGCGGCGATCGTCTCCTGCGGGGTGGCTTCGTTCGGCACCGCTGCGGTGGCCTTCGTCGCCTCACCGATCGCACCGGCGAGACTTCCCAGGCCGCCCTGGATGCCCGCGATCGCGTTACGGACCCGCGCCACACCCGCCGCCACGGCGACGAAGCCCGCGCCCGCGGCCCGTAGCGCCACCTCCTGCGCCTGGCTGTCGGCGGCGGCTGCCAACCCGTGCGCGCGTTCGACCCCGGCCATCAACGCGCGGAGTTCACCGGCGATCTTCTCGATCTGCGACACGTGACCGGCATCCCCCATCAACGAAAGTGAAAGTGCCCGTCAGCTGAAACTACCGGGTCCCTTGCGGGGCCACCAGACACGGCAAGGCGGTCGGCAACAGGCATCCACCCCAACGCGTGGGGCCTGTCGCTGCCCTGTGCGGTTGTCGACGTGTCAGCATCGAGAGGACGGCGGTGCGGGTGTTCGCGTCGGGAGGCTCGGTGGGTAATCGCAAGCGCAGTGGCCGTCAACAGCGGCGGGAGCCGATCCGCCGGATGATCCCGCCCACCCGCGTGCCCGGCAGCCGGCGCCCTCGCTACCCGGACGAGACGGCGCTGATGCCGGTCTACGAATACAGCCCCATGTTTGGGCGGCTTTTCGACGCGCCGGTGGAGATGGTGCCACTGCTCGCCGTCCTAGCTGTTCTGCACCAGGCGCAGAGTGGCAGGCCGGTGGGCACCTGTGTTCCGACGAGTCATCAGGTCAGTGGGGCGCTGCGGCACCTTGGCTTCGAGGCCGAGGCGGTCGCTGCGTGCGCCACGCTGTACCGGGTGACCGACACGTTCACCGAGGTGTCCGAGGTCGGCGTGTGGAGACGACCGCCGGTCGTCCACCCCGATGGCACCACGAATGGCCATATGGTCGTCTGGACGCCGTCGTTCGCGCAGCTCGTGGACGCCACCCTGGTTCAGGATCCGCTTCTGCTGGCCGCCGCCCAGATGGATCCGGTCTACTCGACCCCAGTGTTCGTCGAGGTCCCCACCGACCGGAAGGAGTTCCTCGCGGCTCAGCCCGTCGCCTGGCTCGACGATCGCCTGTACGCGTCGTGGGTCCTGCTGCCGGATTGGACCCGGCGGATGGACCCGGTGCTGGAAGGGGAGGCCGGCACGGTCGTGGAACCCGGCGCACTCGGTCTGGCCACCGACGCGCTCCGCCTCATCGCGGCCGTCGCGGAAGAGCGGGATCTGGGTGCGGTGCTGGTCCAGTGCCCGCGGCTTGGGGCGCTGCTCCGAGGCGAACGCCAGCTACCGGAGTCGCCAGTCGAGCCACCGCCGCATCCTGCCGCAGGGATGTAGAACAATCCGACCGGCCTGCATCCGCACCCGGGTCTCGCGGTCGCCTCACAACGCATGGCGGGATATTGGCATAACGGCATTGCCAATGATCAGGCAATGCCGTTGGCGCACTTCGGTCCCATAGCCGCGCATTGCCAACCTCGCGATGTACACCCGATCACGAACAAAGTTTGGCCACGAGAGCACCCTGGCCAGCCTGCAGGATATGCGCAGCCTTCAACGGTATCCAGAAACACTCGAGGTGGGTGGGTTCCTGGGTACCGTCGTGGTCTTCCTGACTAGCCCACCGCTCGGGCGCTGGCCCTACGAGTTCCAACTAAAAGACGTGACGGTACTGAATCTCGGACCGGAGCGGAGTGATGTCGTACTCAACCTCCCCCAGCTTGCGGACAACGCGAAAGCCCGTCAGCCCGGTCTCCTCGCGGGCCTCGCGCAGCGCGGCGTCCTCCGGCGCCTCACCTACACGAACGGTGCCTCCCGGCACCTCGACGCCCACCTGCTCATAGCTGTAGTCGGTGTGACGGAAGACGAGCAACCGCCCCTCTCGCACCACGTAGCAGAGAACCTTATCCACCACGACCTTCGCCACCATATGATCTCCCGTATTGGCATCAGCAAAACAAGGGCAGCCCGGCGGAAACTGCGCCCTAGCCGCACGGCTCCCGACAATCAGTAACAGGGTGGAAGTCATGGACAGGCTATTGAACTCCTATGGATACACCAGGCGCGCAGGCCACGAGTCCATCGGCGATGAACATTGCCTATCTCGCCAACGGTGCGGGGCGGGCAGTGGTCGACCATGACATCGCCGTGGGCGCCATTCCCGTCAGCGGACGATGACGAGGTTGGCCATGTCTACCACCGGCCGGTAGCCAAGCGCGGCGTAGATTTTGTTCGAGGTCGGGTTTGCTTGATCGGTGTACAGGCACACCCGCGCACCGTCGGCCTGGATCCGCCGGGAAACCTCGGCAACCGCGTTGCTGGCCCATCCACGCCCGCGCTGGGCTGGCGGCGTGTACACCGGGCCGATGCGCGCGACCCCGAACGATGGGGGGTTGGCACCGGTGAGGTGCACCCGCTCTCCAGTCCCGTCGACCCAGAACCACAGATGCCCGGCCCGCAGTCGGCGCAGCAATTCCGCACGGTCGGGCACCTCATGTGCGCTGGTACCCCGTCGGCGGCCCGCCTGTTCGTGAGCGTCGCCCACGAACTCGCCGAACCACTTCATGACCAGCTCGACGTCCTTCTCGACCGCTAGCTGTAGTGACCATGAGCGTTGTTGACGGCGTGGCGGCTTGATATGAGGTGAGACCTCCGGCGAGGTGTGAGGTGCTGACGCCCACAACCGGACCGGAGGTCTCATGCCCCACCGTAATGCCCGTCTGACAGTGCACGGCCGGCGGCTGTTGATCGCGCGTGTCGTCGGCGAGGGCCGACCCGTGGCCCACGTCGTGAAAGAGCTGGGTTGTTCCCGCGCCACCGGCTACAAGTGGTTGGCCCGGTGGCGTGCTGAGGGAGATCAAGGACTACGGGACCGACCCAGCACCGCTCACCATCTGCCCCACAAGACTCCAGCCACGGTCGAGACAGCGATTTGTCAACTACGTCAGGACCGCAAACTCGGACCTCGCCGGATCGCGCCGCTACTCGGCATACCGGCCTCCACGGTGCACGCGGTATTGACCCGCCACGGCCTACACCGTCTGGCCTGGCTGGACCGGCCCACCGGCGAGCCGATCCGCCGCTACGAACGGGACCGGCCGGGCGAACTGATCCACGTCGACGTGAAGAAGCTCGGCCGCCTGCGCGACGGCGGCGGCTGGCGCGTCCACGGCCGCGACAGCATCGAAAGCCGCCGCGCCCGCTACGCCACCCGCGTCGGCTTCGACTACGTCCACTGCGCCATCGACGACCACAGCCGCCTCGCCTACGCCGAAATCCACCCGGACGAAAAAGCCGACACCTGCGCCAGCTTCCTCCGCCGCGCCGCCGAGCACTTCACCACCCACGGCATCACCCACATCGAACGAGTCATGACCGACAACGCCATGGCCTACCGCCGCTCACGAGCCTGGCGCGACGCCCTGGCCGACCTCAACGCCCAAGCCCGCTTCACCCGCCGCTACCGCCCACAGACCAACGGCAAAGCCGAACGCTTCAATCGCACCCTCCTCGACGAATGGGCCTACCAACAGCCCTACACCAGCAACCAACACCGCACCGACGCCCTACCAACCTGGATCCACACCTACAACCACCACCGCAACCACACCTCACTCGGCGGCAAACCACCCATCACCCGCGTCAACAACGGTGCTGGGCATTACAGCTAGCTCCAGGCTGCCAGGCACTGCCGCCGGACGAGCCAGCTCGTGCAGCCGCGTGTGCTGGTTGACCTGGACCCTGCCCCCGCCGAGCCGGGTCAACTCGGTGGCGCACAGCGCAACGGCAGGAACGGCCCCGTTGACCGCAAGGACCTCCTCCCCGCGCTCGTGCAGAGCGTAGGCCAGGGCCACGGCCGCCTCGTCGGGCATCGGCAGCAGGAACGGCGGATAGGGTGCGAACGGCGCCGCTCGCATACCGGCACCGACGACCGTGCCGGATGCACCCCTAACCACCAACCACCAATTGCGGTCGGGCTGCGCGATCCCATCGGTTTGCAGCGCCAGCAGCCGGTGCGCGACGGTGGTCACGACCGTGCTGACTACCGGGTCGGCGGCCAGGTGGTCGCCAGCTACCGCGAGGAACTCGGTCAGGGTCGTGCAGAACTGCAGGCGCGGCGCGGCTACCGAGGTTGCGCTCATCTGCGCAACCTAACCATCGCCACAGGCCCATAGACAGGGGATTTTCTGCGTCATCAAGGTGACGCGCCCCTCCTTGCTCAACCGATGTACGGCGTCGCCCGCTCCTTGAGGGCGTGGTCGATACGCAGCCACATCGAGGGGTGGATGTCCAACTGGTCGAGCTGGGCGGGGGTCACCCAGCGGACCTGACGCGACTCGCTGGAGGTCGTCTGTTTCCCGCCGACGGGTCGGGCTGTGAAGCAGATCGAGAACTGCTGGCGTACTTCACCGTCGTCGTAGGCCATCACGTGGTGGGGGTTGCTGTAGATCCCGACCAGGCCGGTGACCTTCACCTCGATGCCGGTTTCCTCGCGCACCTCCCGCACCACCGTGTCGGAGATCGACTCGCCGATGTCGTGACCACCGCCGGGTAGCGCCCACAGGTTGTTGTCGGTGCGGTGGATCATCAACAGCTCACCGCGCTGGTTACGCACTGCCGCCACAACCGACGGCACCACGCTGTTGGCAGCTGGCGCGTTGGGGTCGTTGAAATAGTCACGGCGCGCCATCCGTCATCTCCCGTCGAATGCGGCTACCCGCGCATCGATATCGCAGTGAGCTCCGCCGAGCTCAGCTGCCTCCTGAGTAGTGTCAGCTTCATGAATGAGGTCCTGTATGTCTACACCGCTACGGGCAATCTGGAGGTCGCGCGGCGGTTGGTGCAGGGCGCAGTGCGGGAGCGGTTGGCGGCTGGTGGCCAGGTCGTGGGGCCGGCCGAGTCAGCCTTCTGGCATGAGGGGTCTTTCGGCACCGGCCAGGAGTGGCAGGTGGTGCTCAAGTCCAGTGCCGGAGCGTATCCCCAGTTGGAGAGCTTTCTGAGGAAGCATCACGAGTGGTCCAACCCGGAGATCGTCGCGCTGCCAGTGGTCGCAGGTTCACGGCCGTACCTGCAGTGGGTGCGCGGTGTCACCGAAACCGCCGGCGAGGGTGGATGAGGCGGCTGCCTGTCAACGTAACGTCCACCGATAGACCTCGTCTCGACGCTCAGTTGCAGGTGAATGGCAGCGACTGAGCAGCCGCCCTTCAGCGAGGGCCTCCGCCAGGGGAGTTGGTGTGTCGGATGTGAGCGCCGCTGTGCCCGACGGTGCGGGAGCCGGCGTGGACGGCGGCGGTGATGGCGTCGGGTAGCGGGGTGTGGCGGGCGAGGTCCAAGGCAAGAGAGCCGAGAAATGCGTCACCGGCTCCGGTGGTGTCGACGACCGGGACGGCAGGTGCCGGCACGGTGCCGGATCCGTGGGGGTGGGTGAAGGCGGCGCCATTGGGGCCTGCGGTGACGACGACGGTAGGTGGGCCGAGGCGTTGCAGCGCGGCGGCGGATTCGAGCGGGTTGCCGGCGGTGGTGCGCAGGATGGCGGCGGCTTCGTGCTGGTTGACCACGAGGACGTCGAGTTCCGCGAGCAGCCGGGGGTCGAGGTCGGGGTTAGGGACGAGATTGCCAACGAGGATCGGCGCCCGGCGGTGGCTCAGCAGCGTGGTCACGGGTTCGGGTGGTAAGTCGAGCTGCACGATCACGGCTTCTGCGGCGAGGCCGGCGGTGGCGCGGTGGATATCGTCGGTGGTGAGTTCAGTGGCGGGTGAGAGTGCGAGGGTGATGTAGCTTTCGCCGTCTGGGGTCACCTCGATGATGGCCGCTCCGGTGGTGGCGTCGGGGACGAGCCGGACGCGGCGCGTGTCGACCCTGGCGTCGGTCAGTGCTGTGGTGATCTGGTGGCCCCAGGTGTCTGCGCCGACATTGGCGATCAGGGCGGCGCGCCCGCCACGGCGGGCGGCAGCGATGGCCTGGTTGAGGCTTTTGCCGCCAGCATTGACGGGCAAAGCCGAGCCGATGGCGGTGCGGCCGGGCCGGGCACGGTGGGGTACATGGATGGTCAGGTCGATGTTAGCCCGGCCGACGAAGACGACATCGACCCTGTTGCCGGCACCGCTGCTGTCGGTCACGAGCTCGCCGCGGAAGCGGCCAGGGCGGCATTCAACTGCTGCACTCCGGGCTCGGTGGGAAACGCCGCAAGCTGACGGCCTGCGATCGCGACCTCGCGTTGAATTCGTACCGAGCGGGTGAGGTTGGCCAGGTTGAGCGCGGCTAGGGCAGCGGCAGCGGCCAGCCCGGGTTCATCGGCGCCAGCGTGGGCGACGGCGGTACGCGCCAGATAGCGACCCCGTTCACGTCGGTACGTTTCCGGCCACGCATCGAGAGCCTCGCCGAAACACCGGACGGCGGCGCCGGGGCGGCCCAGCCGAAGCCAGCCCTCGCCCTCCTGCGCACTGATGTAAGCCGTGGTGCAGAACGCGCCGAGCCCACCGCCGTCTGTTCCGGTGGCGGCAGCGAGGTGGTGGGCCTCGTCGATGGCGGCTCGGAACGAGCCAGTGTCACCTTCGACCGTGTGCCCGTGGGCGCGCTGCACCGCCGCGAACGCGCGCACCTGCTCCCGGATGCTGCCAGCGCGCTCGGCGGCACGGGCGAGCCCGAGTACGCGGTCCTGGTCGGCGGCGTCGCTGGCCCGCTGCGCCATGCGAGCGAAAACGTAAGCGGTGAACTCCATGTCGCCAGCTTCTTGAGACATGGTCAACGCTTGGGCGAGCCACCATTCGCCGGCGTCCCGATCGCCCATATCGTCGCTGAGCCAGCCGGCGAATTCTGCCCACCGGGCCTCGGTACTCAACAGCGCGTCGCGCAGGCTGCCCCGTGCGGCTCGGCGGTAGCCAGCGATGTGACCGAGCTGCTGTCGGGCCGTTGGGAGGATCGCCGCGGCGCCGACCCGGTTGTCAGATTCCACGAGCACCGACCGCAGTGCCGCGAAGTGCTCCACGACGGCCGGATCAACTTGCGCCGCCCGTGTCGCTGCGGGCAGCGGTTTCCGCACTCGCCAGGGACGCCACCACACTGCCGGGGACCGCCTGCAGAAGAGCCCGGCGGCTGACCTGAACGTGCCGTCCTCGCCCGTCTGCCACAGTCACCAAGATATCCGCCTCCCCTGCGGGCTGCCCGTTCGTGTCGGTCACCAGGGTGGTGCCGGCTGCGGTCAGAGCGGTGGTGAATGCTGCTGCTCCCCTGGCCCGGCGGTACTTCTGTTCAATGGCCGCGACCTGGTCGTACCCGGCGGTGAGGGCGCCGTCGGTGTCGAGGACCTCGTCGCAGCGTTTCCAGAAGGCCCGGTCCGGGTGCTGGCGTCCGACTTCGGTATTCGCGATCGTGCTGCGGCCGGTAATCCTGGGTGCCAGTGAGTGCTGGGTGTGACCGGCCGCCTTGCGGTACGCGGCCAACTGCTGGCCGAGCGCGCGCCACGCTTCGCTTACGTCGTGCGGATCTGCCACCGCCGCCTCCCCGGGGCCATCGCACCTCGGCTGGCTAAGCGAGATAACTGGGTGCCGGCCAGAGGCGGTCTTCGATGTAAGTCGTTACCCTACCGTGAGGTCGTGCCTGCGTAGGTCGTTCACCCGCTGTTGCTGGTAGAGGCTTCCGTCGCGGGCGGTCGCCCGTCGCGGCCGGGCAGCGTGCAGGGCGATACGCCTGCGGGTGTGACATCGAGGAAAGGTGCCCCGTCGGCGTCGATGGGTGACAGCCCGGCAGGCCCTCACGTCTACACGCCTGTGCATCAGATCGTTACAGTTCGTGGATGATTGTGTGGGTCGCGTCGTTCCCCCGCTCCGGCAACACCTTCCTGCGGATCGTCCTGCATCGCATGTACGGCCTCCGTACCTCAACGATCTATGACGTCGATGGCGTGGCCGCCCGCCTGGGGCCAGATCTCATCGGCTTCACCGAGCGTTTTGCACCACTCGACGAGCTGCGGGTGGCGCCCGATGCGTACTTCATCAAGACCCACCGGCAGCGTGACGCGGACGTCCACGACGATGACCGCGCCATCTGTCTGATCCGTGACGGTCGCGACGCTCTGGTCTCCTGGGCCCGCCAGGACAGTGAAGATGATTCGAGCCGCTACGAGGTTGAACTCCGCGCAAAGATCCTTCGCCAGAGCGTGGTCGGTACCGGCAGCTGGGGCAGCAATGTCCTCAGCTGGCTCCAGCCACCGGTGCCGCACCGATACGTGCTGCGCTACGAGGACCTGACCCGCGCACCAGCAGCGACCGTGCAAGCCGTCATCGCCGCCACGACCCCCGAACTCACACCGCTCGCGGATGCTTCGATCCCGTCCCTCGCCGAACTTCGCCAAGCCGACGACCAGTTCTTTCGCCGCGGCCGTACCGGCAGTCACCGCGACGAGTTGCCTGAGGATCTCCACGAGCTGTTCTGGTCCCGCGCCGACAACCGCACCGCCATGAAACTGCTCGGCTACGCCGCCCCGACGGCGCCGGGCAACGACTAACGGGACCGGCAGGAGCAGAGAATTGCAATACCCGTTCGCACCTTCTGCCATGACGGTGTAGCCGTCGATCATGGTGCTTGAGGTTGCCGAGCTAGCACCCACGCTGCACCGGCAGGTTGCGCAAGGTCGCATTCCAGGGCAGGAATGCGGCGCTGGCGGCAGTGAGGGCAGCCGTGGCGGTGATGGCGGTGCGGGGGTCGGTGGCGGCTGCGAGGATGCCAGTCGCCGCGATGAAGATCGGCTGAGTCAGTTTGCTGCTGATGGACCAGGCGGTCAGGACGCGGAACAGGCAGTGTTCGCTGGTGTGGGTCATGCGGTAGGTGGCGAAGGTGGGGTTGAAGGCGCCTGCGAAGAAGAGCAGGAGCGTCTCCGCGATCACGATGACGATCAGGCCGGGTGTGCCGGGTTGGGCGAGCGGGATGAGACCCATCCAGAGGGTGCGGCCCACTCCGGTGGTGAGCAGTGCCGCGTGGAGGCCGTAGCGGTTGGTGAGGGGGCCAGCGGTCAGGGAGCCGAGGATTCCGCCGACGCAGGGCAGCCCGAGGGCTAGGCCGTACTGCCATGGCGCGAGGTGTAGGTCGCGGAGCATGAGCACCGTGACGACGGGCATGGCGGCCATGATGGCGCCGCCGAAGATGACCGCGTTGATCAGCAACCCCCGCAGGCTGGCGTGGTGGAGGATATACCGCCAGCCCTCGACGATTTCCATGCCTCGGGTCGCGGGGTGGCGTGGGGGCGGTGGTGGCTCGGGGGTGCGCAGGCGGCGGATTCCGAGTGCGGACAGCAGGAAGCTAACGGCGTCAACGGTGACGGACGCGGTGGTGCCGAGCCAGGAGACGAGGATCCCGCCGATGGGTGACCCGATGCTGTTCGCAGTCCACTGGGAGGTGTCGAGCCGGCCGATGGCGGTGACGCGTTGCTCGGTCGTGACCAGGTTCTTCAGGTGTGCGCCGCTGGCAGCGCCGAACGCGATACCGCTGGTGGTCTGGACGATTGCCACGACGCACAGCTGCGCATAGGTCAGCTCGTGCAGCGCGGCGGTGACAGGAATGCTGGCGAGGGCCGCACAGCGCAGCAGGTCGGCGCCGCACATGACGGGTCGCTTACGGCGGAACTCGATCCAGGGTCCCAGGGGCAGGACGATGACCGCTGAGGCGATGCCGGAGATCACCGCGAGCAGGGAGACCTGCAAAATCGATGAGTCCAGCAGCAGGATCGCGACCAGTGGCAGCGCGCCGGCCCCAACAGACGATCCCAGTTCGCTGACCGAGTAGGCGCCCCACAGGCGGTAGAAGTCACGGCTCAGAGGCGACGATGCCCCACCAGCGGCCGGTGGCCGATGGTGGGCGGGCACGCTGGCGGTCGTCCGGCTTCTGGTCACCGCGTCAGTGCCCGAGGGTCACGACGTGCCTGCCGCAGCGTCTGGCGCAACTGCGCGAGTCGAGACCTGGGCAGGCCGGCGGCCGGTAGGCGGGTGCGGATGCGGAGCTGGCGCCGGCCCACCCAGTAAGGATCATCCATGGGACGTTTCGCTACTACTGGCTGGCCGTCCTGGCGCCCGATGGCGACGACGGCCTTGTCCGAGCGGTGTACGACCCGCTCGATGCCCACCCCGGCGGGCGCGGCACCGGCGACGAGCGCCGCGCACCCGATGCCCGCCGCGCCCATCGGAACGCCCGCCCGGTCCGGGGTTGTCACGTGAGGCGTGGTCACGGGACGGCTGGTAGTAGGTCGTTGTCGCGACCAGTCAACGGTAGGCCGGCGGCAGTGGCGATGAGGCCGATCGCTTCTTCCATTGAGGTGCTCTCGGGCAGGACGAGTTCGCCCGGCCAGCCGAGAAGGTCGCGCGGGGCGTACCAGTTGCGCATGATGTCGGGGGTGAACTCCGTCGCCTCCGGGCGCGTTTCGTGTCGCCGCAGTGTCTCGGGTAGCGACACGTCGAGATAGGCGAACAACGTCCGCCCGCGATGGGCTTCGCGCAGTTCCGTGAGCATGGTGCGGTACCGGGCGGCGTGCATGATCCCTTCCAGGATCACGTGGTAACCGTGGTCGAGGCAGAAACGGACGTTCTGCGCGATGAGCGCGGGTGCCAGGCCACCTGGCTTGTCGCGTTCTCTGAGCAGGATCCGGCGTAGATGGTCTTGCTCGACGAGGGCGCAGCCGCGGCCGTGCCGGCGCCGCATCACGCGGGCGATGGTGCTCTTCCCGGAACCGGAGTTGCCGCGGATGCAGACGAGGATCGTCTCGGGGCTGCCGGTGTGCGTCAGGTCATGGAACGACTCTGGGGCTTCGTCGACGTCGAGCCACCCGACCCGAACCCCGCCCCTACCCCGGAATGTCCAGGAGACACCCACCATGCGTGACATCAACGACTTCCTCCGACGCCAAGACCAGATCATCGACACCACCGGCTGGGCAGTCACCCACGTCCTGCCCACCGACGACGACCCCGACACCACTGCCCCATTCGCCTACACCGTCGGACTTACCGCCCACGACTACCCCGAACTAATCGCCGCCGGACTGCCACCCGAGGTCGCCCACAGCCTCCTCAACGACCTGGCTCGCCGGGTCTACGACAAGGCCGAACGGTTCGCCCACGGCCAGCGCATCAGCGATCTCATCGCCGGCTACGACGCGATCATCATCGACGGACCACCCACCGACGAGCTGCTACCCGCGATGGCGATCAACCGCTACGGCCGCGACCAGATCCGCCTCCAGCAGCTGGTGTGGCCCGACCAGGGGGGCCGGTTCCCCTGGGACGACGGGTACAACTTCGACCCGCACGCACAGCCGCTCATCGCCCAGCTGTAACAGGGCCCTGGTCAGTGCGGTGACCCTGATTCAGATTCCGTGTCAACGGACAGACGGGAGCCTGCCGCTGGCGCCAGTGCGGAAGGTTGACCTGTTCGCGGCGATCCGACGGGACTCGCGGGCTGGCGCCTCGCCCAAACCCGCGGCCAGCTCGTCAACGCCAGCCAATGAGCCACCCGGTCCCCGGCGAGATGACCGTCTACGCCCTCACCGAGCCCATCGACGACTGCACCGCACTGACCTCGCTGCCAGTCTGGATCACCGAAGACCCGTGCCGCACACTCACCGGGCGCTGCGGCATCGGCGAACGAGCGAACGCCACGCTCAAGGCTTGGCGCCTGCTACGTAGTGCGCTGCCGCCCTTACGAGCCGCCGCGCTCACCCCTAGGGTCCTCGTCCTTCAACACACCGAAGAGCAGCGCGGATAGGGTTGGAAGGCTCACTGTCGCGAACGCGCGTCGCGCCGTTCGCGCCAGCCGCCCGCGGGAGCGACGCCGACCGCATGAACGAGGGCGGCCAGGTATGGGTGGTCGGGATCTGCGTCTGCTCGATCATCGTGCCGTCGGCAGCCGCAGACCAGCGCCTGCGGCCTCGCCGGGCTTGGGTGGTCGTATGCTGCTGTCATGTGGAGTGAGTCCGATAACCATGGCTTCGTAAACGAGCAGGACTATCTGCGGTCGCTCAAGAAAGACGACAGCTACACCTTCACATATCAGTTCGAATACATCGCCAAGAACCACGGGAACGACAACTACGACATCGGCACTGCCGACATGGTTGTCCGCGTTGAGTGGAACAACTCTGAGGCGGGATACACCTTCACCTATGACGTCCCGGAGATCTACAAGATCGATCCCGCCGAGGGAAACAGCGACGCCGAGGGCTTCTACGAGTCTGACGTGTACTGGCGGTTGATGGACGACCTCAGGAGCCTCGGCATCGGCTCGCAACTCATCGCTCTGTAGGGCCTATACGGGCCGGCTGGAACGGGCGACTACGAGGCGCCAACCTGCTCGGTGGCACGGCTGGTGTCGCGTCCTTTCGCGGTTCGCGGCACGGGTGGCCAGTATCGGCGGACGGTGCGCTCGGACCGGCCGATTCTGGTGGCGATGTCGGCTGGGTGAAGGGACGGGTCCTGGCGGTACCAGTAGGCCACGGCCCCGGCGGTGTCTGGCGGCACCTCTACGCTGCTTTTGCCGTCGTCCGGGTCGAGGGGTCTGCTGCACCGATAGGTGACAGGTGCAGTCACGCGGCCTGACTGGCCGGTGGGGTCATGATGGTCTCGTACTCGATAGGGGTCAACCGGGACAGAGAGTGTTGTCGTCGGCGGCGGTGGTAGGTCCGTTCGATCCAGGTCACGATCGCGGTCCTGAGTTGCTGGCGGGTGGTCCAGGTCCGCCGGTCGAGGACGTTGTTCTGCAGCAGGCCGAAGAACGATTCCATGGCGGCGTTGTCGCCGGCGGCGCCGACTCTTCCCATCGACCCGATCATGTGGTGCTGGTTGAGTGCGCGGACGAGCTTGCGGCTGCGAAACTGCGACCCGCGGTCGGTGTGCAGCACGCAGCCGGCCACTGGGCCGCGTCGGACTACGGCGTTGTGCAACGCGGTGACGGCCAGCCGGGACTTCATCCGTGAGTCGATGGAGTAGCCGACGATCCGGTTCGACCACACGTCCTTGATGGCGCAGAGGTAGAGCTTGCCCTCGCCGGTGCGGTGTTCGGTGATGTCGGCCAGCCACAGCCGGTTCGGGCCGTGGGCGGTGAAGTCGCGTTTGACGAGGTCGTCATGGACCGGCGGCCCGACCTTGCGACCCTTGCCGCGCTTCTTGCGTTTGCCGAAGGCGCTCCACCAGCCGTTGTCCGAGCAGATCTTCCACGCGGTTCGCTCCGCCATCGCCTGTCCGGCGTTGCGGGCCTCGTCGACCAGGAACCGGTAGCCGAACTCCGGGTCATCGCGGTGGGCGGCCACCAGGGCGTTCGCCCGGTGAGCGGCAACGAGTTCGGCGTTGCCGACCGGCTGGGCGAGCCACCGGTAGTAGGGCTGACGAGCGATGGTCAATACCCGACACGTCACCGCGACGGGGATCCCGTCGGCGGCCAGCTCGCTCACGAGCGGGTAGAGCCTTTTCCCGGCAGGTTCGCCTGCGACAGGTAGGCGGCGGCCCGCCGCAGGACCTCGTTCTCCTGTTCGAGGAGCTTGATCCGCTTGCGGGCCTCACGCAGCTCGGCTGACTCGCTGCCACTGACACCCGGCTTGACTCCCGCGTCAACGTCAGCCTGGCGCAGCCACTTGAACAACGTCATCGGATGGACTCCAAAGTCCTTGGCGATCTGCTCGACCGTCACGCCCGGATCCCGGTCACGGGCCACCCGAACGACGTCATCGCGGAACTCACGAGGGTAGGGCTTGGGCACAGCGACATCCTTCCAGCCCGCCACCAGGGCAAGCCATCTCAGATGTCACCTATCGGTGCAGTAGACCCCTGCCTCCGCTGGCGGTCTGGCTGGTAGTGATGCACACCGGCGTGCTGCTCACCGCCGTCGACGTCGCGGTCCGCAGGCTACCCACCCCAGTGATCAGCGCCGCCGCCCTGAGCGTCGGCGTCGTGCTGGCCGGCCAGGCAGCGACGACGGGCCAAGCCCAGACGCTGCTCACCGCCGCGCTCGCCGCAGCTGCGCTCGGTGGCCTGTACCTGGCCTTGGTCCTCGTAGGAGGCAGCGGAATGGGCTTGGGTGACGTGCGGCTGGCCGCGCTGCTCGGCGCGGCACTGGGCGCCATCAGCTGGCCTGCGGTGCTACTCGGCGGCCTACTGCCCTTCGTGCTCGCCGTACCCGAAGCGCTGGCACGCCTGGCGCTGCGCCGTGCGCACAGCATCGCCTTCGGTCCGTACTTGGTCGCCGGGGCGCTGATAGCGGCCGTGGCCAACAGCTGATGAGGCTTGACCCCTGATTCTGGACATCGGGTTTATGCGGAAGGCATGACGTGCACCCCTAGTGGCGGAGTAGACAACGAAGCTACGCAGTGTGATCGCGTAAACTGCAGCTCTGTGCTTGGCCGCAGGGTGGCAGTTTCTACACTCAGACGACCTAGAGCTCGGGTCGTTGCTGCCCAAGGTCGTAAGCGCCAGCTTGTCGACCACCTCGACCGCCTGATCTTAGCCAGGGGTTCTGGGCGCGGCACTTGATGTTGACGATCCGTTCGGTACCGTAACAAGCGGTAAACTACACTGCCGTAGTTTGCCGAGGGTCTGCAGTTTCATCCCGAACGGAAGATCAGGTCACAGACATGGCGCAGCGCAAGGCGGTAGTCCTCCTTAGCGGCGGTTTGGACTCGGCGACGGTGCTAGCGATCGCCCGGAACGAAGGGTACGAGACCTTCGCGCTGAGCTTCAGGTACGGACAACGCCACACGGTCGAGTTGCAGGCGGCAGAGCGCGTCGCCGCCGCACTGGGAGCGACCAAGCATGTGGTAGCCGACATTGACCTGCGGGTCTTCGGTGGATCGGCGCTCACCGACGCGTCGATCGCGGTACCACATCACGACAGCGTTGACGACCTCACAGCCGATGACATTCCCGTCACCTATGTCCCAGCACGCAACACGATCTTCTTGTCGTTCGCCCTGGCATGGGCCGAGACGCTTGACGCGTCGGACGTTTTCATCGGGGTCAGCGCACTCGACTACAGCGGCTACCCGGACTGCCGTCCGGAATACATCAAGGCCTACGAGGAGATGGCGAACCTTGCCACTAGGGCTGGGGTCGAGGGCCGCCAGAGACTGAAGGTCCACACTCCCCTGATTCAGTTGACCAAGGCAGACACCATCCGGCGAGGCCTCGAACTAAGTGTGGACTACGCCCTCACCCACAGTTGCTACGACCCGGTCGACGACCGCGCCTGCGGCACGTGCGACTCGTGCCTCCTGCGCAACCGCGGCTTTGCCGAGCTGGGGTTGACCGATCCGGCCCTGACGACGTCACAGAGCTGAACAGGGTCATGTACAAGATCAAGGAAATCTTTTACACCCTACAGGGTGAAGGCAGCCACGCTGGTCGACCCGCAGTCTTCTGCCGGTTCGCGTCCTGCAACCTGTGGACCGGACGCGAGACCGACCGGCACCGCGCGATCTGCCAGTTCTGTGACACCGATTTCGTCGGCACCGACGGGCCTGGCGGGGGCCGTTTCGCCAGCGCCGCGGACCTCGCCACAGCGGTGGCCAAGACATGGCAGGGCCTGCCGCACTCCCGTAGCAAGCCGTACGTGGTGTGCACCGGAGGGGAGCCGCTGCTGCAACTCGACGATGACGCCGTGGCGGCGCTGCACGCCGAGGGCTTCGAGGTTGCGGTGGAAACCAACGGCACCAAACCGGCGCCCACTGGCCTCGACTGGATCTGTGTCAGCCCGAAGGCCGGCGCCGATCTGGTGTTGACCGCCGGCGACGAACTCAAGCTCGTCTATCCCCAGCCCGCCGCGATGCCTGAGCTTTTCGAGGACCTCGCGTTCACGTTCATGCGGTTGCAGCCGATGGACGGCCCAGAGCAGGAGGCCAACACCCGCGCGGCGGTGGCCTACTGCCTGGCTCACCCGCAGTGGCAACTGAGCCTGCAGACCCACAAGTATTTAGGAATAGCCTGATGGAGATTTACCGCGAGTTCACCTTCGAGGCCGCCCACCGGCTTCCTCGCGTGCCCGAAGGGCACAAGTGCGCCCGCCTCCACGGCCACTCCTACAAAGTGCAGGTACACGTCCGCGGGGCCGTCGATCCGGCGACGGGTTGGGTGATGGACTTCGCCGAGATCAAGAAGGCGTTCCGCCCGCTGCACGACCAACTCGACCACTACTACCTCAACGATGTCCCCGGGTTGGACAACCCCACCAGCGAAAACCTTGCCCGCTGGATCTGGGAACGACTCATCGATCAACTGCCGCTGTCAGAGATCCTCGTCCGGGAAACCTGCACGTCAGGCTGCGTCTACCGAGGCGACGCATGACGATCAGTGAGATGAAGGGCGACAGCTTGCAAGACGTTCAGGCCCTACCGGACACTCGGGGCATCGCCCTCGACGAGGTCGGTGTCGAGGGCCTTCGCTACCCCCTGCTCATCTCCGACGCGCGTGGCAACAAGCGCGAGACCGTCGCGACAGTCACCATGTCGGTGAGCCTCGCCGACCACGTCAAAGGCGCCCACCTGAGCCGCTTCGTCGACGTGCTGCACACCTGGCGCGACCGACTCAGCAGCCAAGCCGTCACCTTGATGGCCGACGACCTGCGCCAACGCATGGGCTGTGCTACCGCCCGCGTCGCTCTCACCTTCCCGTACTTCCTGGAACGCCTCGCCCCGGTCACCGGCATCGCCTCGTTCATGGACTACACCTGCACCCTGACCGCCGCCGCCAGCGACCGTGGGGACGAAGTGGTGCTCGCCGTGAAGGTGCCGGTCACCAGCGTGTGCCCGTGCAGCAAAGCGATCAGCGACCGCGGCGCGCACAACCAACGCGGCTGGGTCACCATCGACGCCCGCCCACACACCCCCGCCACCGGCCTGTGGTTCGACCACCTCATCGACATCGCCGAGGCAGCCGGATCATCGCCGGTGTACGCGCTACTCAAACGTCCGGACGAACGCCACGTGACCATGGCCGGCTACGACAACCCCGTCTTCGTTGAGGACATGATCCGCACCGTTGCCGGGGCACTGGACCACGACGTCCGCATCGCCGAGTACCGGATCCGCGTGGTCAACGACGAAAGCATCCACAACCACGCCGCCTTCGCGCAGATCCCCTGGACGCTGACCGCAACGACTCGAAACTCCACCGATGGCTAGCACCGGTCACTCCGGCCCGGCCAACGTGCACGTTGTGGTCACCTGCAGCAACCGGAAACGACACACAGTGCCAGACCGGCTACGGGTGGGTCACCTCCGTGAACGCGCTCCAGGTCAGCGATTCGCCACCTGGACAAACCGACTGTTGACCAGTTCTGCCAGCAGCTTCCCTGCCATTGATCTGTACGCCGGTGAGCATTGGCAGATTGCCCGGACCCTGCCCGACCAGATCGCACCGCGGACCGCGACGTTATGGGTCTGCTCAGCAGGCTACGGGCTCATCGCCGCATCGACGGCGATCCGGCCCTATGCGGCAACGTTCGCCTCGGGCGGGGTCGATTCGGTCGGTAAGGATAAAACCGCCGCCCGCGACTGGTGGACAAGGCTGACCGAGTGGCCGGGCCCCGACGCAGACCAACCGCGATCATTCGCGGACCTAGCCCGTCGTGATCCACACGCCACGATTATCGCGGTGCTCTCTGACGCCTACCAGCGAGCCTGCGCCACGGATGTCACCGTTGCGGCCAGTCTGTTGCACGACACGCAGCAACTATCCGTTGTCGGGCCATCCACTAATGACCTCGAAGACCTCGTCGTACCGGTGACCGCCAGGCTGCAACCTCACCTCGGCGGCAGCCTGCTATCACTCAACGCCCGCGTCGCAGCGTTCCTGCTGCGCTCGTCGGTCGATGACGATCACGACCTACGGCGCGCACGACTGCGCGAGCGTGTGAAACAGACAACCCAAGCAACGCCAGTTCCCGCAACTCGCACCGCTGGACAGCGTCTCACCGACGAAGAGGTGCGCGCCTTCATCCGTGGGCATGCGGGCGAACGGGCAGTCACCGCGACGGGATTGCTGCGACGCCTTCGCCTGTCGGGACGGTCATGTGAGCAAGCCCGCTTCGGGCAACTTTTCGCCGAGGTGATGGCATGGGGGGCGCGCCCCTGATGCCTGCCTCACCGCCTCCCAACAGCATGGTCCGTCGGGCCTTGTGCATCGCGCAGAGCACCGAATATCCCCTATATGTCTTCACCCTCCGGGCCGAGGAGATTTTGCAGGTCGCGGAGATCTCCCGGGTCAGTCGTGACCATGCCGGCAAGCTCATCGGCTATCAACGCCCTGAGGTGCGCAAACATATCCAGGAGATCGTCGAGTACCTGAACAGCGACGTTGCGGTCTTCCCCAACCCGATCATCATGGCGTTGTCGTCGAGAGTGCACTTCAAGAAAATCCGCGGCGACCGGCTCCCGGGAGATGAGCTCGGCATCACCGGTACGCTCTCCATCCCCATGGCGGAAAACGGACGGCCGAAACCCGCGTGGATCGTCGACGGGCAGCAACGCGCGGTGGCGCTGTCCCGCACGCGGCGCAAAGACTTCCCCGTCCCAATCACCGCGTTCGTCGCCGACGCCGTGAAGGTCCAACGCGATCAGTTCCTGCGCATCAACAACACCCGGCCGTTGCCACGCGGTTTGGTGACGGAGCTGCTACCGGCGGTCGACAGCCCACTGCCGACGCGGTTGGCCATCCGCCGGGCTCCGTCGGAGCTATGCGACGTGCTCAACACCGACGAACGCTCACCGCTGCGTGGGATGATCAAGCGGGCGTCGACGGACAAGTCGCAGACCGCCCTCGCGGTCATCACCGACACGGGATTCGTCGAACTGATCAAAGACAGTTTGACGTCGGCCGGGTGCCTTTTCCCGTATCGGGACGTGGGCCGCAACGAGACTGACTTCGACGGCATCCTGCACGCCCTCTACACCTACTGGGGTGCCGTGCGTGACACCTTCCCCGATGCCTGGGGGAAACCGGCAGCCAAGAGCCGGTTGATGCACGGCGCAGGGATACGCGCCATGGGCCGCCTCATGGACCGGGTGCTCGGCATCGTCGATCCCCGCGGAGCGGACGCGCCTCGCCTGATCCGCGAGCACCTTGCGTTGATCGTCCCGTACTGTCGCTGGACCTCGGGTACGTGGGACGAGCTCAACATGCGGTGGAACGAGGTCGAGAACACCCCCCGCGACATCCAGGCACTGTCCAACTACCTCATCCGGGTGCACCGCAACGCCCAGGCGGAGCAGCGATGAAATTCTTCTTTCCTGACAGCCAGGACCAGGTCGATCCGAGCTTCGACTTCATCACCGAAGAACGGGACCCGTTCCGCGTCCGGCAACGCGACGACCTGTACGCGCACGAGGTCCTGACCCAAGCGCCGTTCGACGGGCTGCTGGTGTCCAAGGCCATCGTGGACGGGCTGGCCAGCGGCACCACGGGCAAGTACACCGGAGCACAACGCCACCGCCTCTATCGTGAAGGCGCCGCCAAGTTCTTCCGGCTCGACAACGGCCATACCCCGTTGGAGATCATGGGCGATTGCGGTGCCTTCTCCTACGTCGCCGAAGAGCGGCCGCCGTACACTGTTGATGAAGTCATCGATTTCTACGACGGATGCGGCTTCAACTACGGCATCGCCGTCGATCACGTGATCTTTCAGTACGAGCCCGAGACGTCACGCGACGATCCCAGGGCACAGGAATGGGTCCGTCGCCAGAAGATCACCCTCGATTTGGCCCAGGAGTTCTGGGATCGGTGCGACGCCCGCAACGTCAGCTTCGCCCCTGTCGGTGTTGCCCAGGGCTGGAGCCCGCAGTCCTACGCGGACGCGATCACGGAACTGCAGCGCATCGGCTACTCCCGCATCGCGCTCGGCGGCATGGTGCCGCTGAAGACCAATGAAATCCTCGCCTGCCTACGAGCGATCGACCAGGTCCGAGAGCACTCCACCGAACTGCACCTTCTGGGTGTTAGCCGCGTCGACGACGTGCCGACGTTCGTTAGCCACGGCGTCACCAGCTTCGACAGCACCTCACCGTTCCGCCAGGCATTCAAGGACGACCGGGACAACTACTACACCCCCACCCGCACCCATGTCGCCCTGCGCGTTCCGCAGGTGGACGGCAACGCGAAGCTCAAGGCCCGGATCCGCTCTGGCGAGATCGGCCAAGGCGAGGCGATGGCGCTCGAGCGGACTGCCCTCACCCTTTTGCGCGAGTACGACGCTGACAAGACTGACCTCGAGCCGGTCGTGGAGGCACTCGTCGCCTACAGCGCGCTGTGGGACGGCGGCAAGTCCGACCGCAGCGAGCAGTACCGTGCGACGTTGGCGGCTCGGCCGTGGCGCGACTGCCGTTGCGATCTCTGTGTCGCCGTTGGGATTGAGATCGTCGTGTTTCGGGGCTCCGAGCGCAACAAACGGCGCGGCTTCCACAACCTGTACGTGTTCGAACAGCGTCTCCGCGCACAACGAGGAAGGACAACCGCGTGACCAAGACCCGGACCGAGGAGTCCGCTGACTCCGCCGTTACCCAGGAGTTACGCCTGCCCGCCTTGGAGATCCAGCAGGGCCGCGGGCGCCTTCTGTACACCTTTGCCATGGACGGCAAGCTCGTATCCAAGATCGCTACGGTTTCCCGCATCCGCCGCGACGAGGACGCCCTGCTGCACGGCTATCAACGGCCCGAGGTCCTTGCCCATGTCGCGGCGATCCGCCGATACATCGAAACCGACGCGAGCCCCCTGCTCCCCAACGCCATCGTCATCGCGTTCGACGAACGGGTGCGCTTCGAGCCAGGCCAGACGGGATCCGACAGCCCCGGCTACGTGCGCAGCGGAACTTTGATCATCCCGATCACCGAAGGCCCTGATCACGACAGGCCCGGCTTCATTGTGGATGGACAGCAGCGCAGCGCAGCCATCCGCGACGCCAGGGTCGATGCTTTCCCAGTGAGCATCAGCGCCTTCATCACGAACGAGACCGCAGATCAGCGCTCACAGTTCATCCTGGTCAACTCCACCAAGGCACTGCCGAAGGGGCTCATCCACGAACTCCTGCCCGGAGCCTCGGGCGCGCTGCCAACTCCGCTGCGGGTACGTCAACTGCCGGCAACCCTGCTCGAGGGGCTCAACTTCGACGCCCGGTCTCCACTCAACCGGATGATCCAGACCCCGACCAACCCGTCCGGCGTCATCAAGGACAACTCGGTCTTGAGGATGCTGGAGACCAGTTTGAGCGACGGCGCCCTCTACCGGTTCCGCAACGACGAGGCGCTGCCGACCACCGGCTATATGTTGACCGTCCTGTTCAATTTCTGGACCGCTGTCAGCCAGGTCTTCCCCGAAGCATGGGGCAAGCCGCCCCGCAAGTCGCGCCTCATGCACGGCGTCGGAATCATCAGTATGGGCTACCTCATGGACGCCATTAGCCATGCGCTTGAGGAGGGCGACGGGATCGTCGAGGTTGAGGAGTTCGCCGCCCACCTCAAGTCGATCGCCGATGACTGCCGCTGGACTGACGGTGAGTGGGACTTCGGCAACGGCATCGTCCGCAGGTGGAACGACATCCAGAACACGCCTCGCGATATCAAGCGCGTCGCGGATTTCCTGCAGGTCAGGTACCGGAATAGGTAGTCAAGCATCGAGTGCGTGCGGCTACTGGGTGTCGCGCTGGGCTGAGGCGAATTCGGGTCGGCCCTACGTCGCAGCCCCGGCCGCCAGACGTGGCCGGCAGCCGGACGGTGGTGGGGCAGCGGCGTCGTGGCCTCCTGAGGGCACAGGCGCCGCCGCGCCGCCGCCGCGCCGGGTCCGAACCGCGCCTGCGTGGGAAGCGATGGGCGCCCTAGACGAGAACGTGAATCCAGCTCAGGAGTTGGGTTGGTCTTTTGGGCTATTCGGCTGATCAAGGTGGGCACCGCTGCTGCTGCCACATCTCCGAGGTAGTCGATACCCTGCGTTGGTGCGTTTAGGTGCCGATCCGTCCGCAGGGCGGCGCGCAGGGACGGGGACCAGTCCGATCATGCTGCTGCCGACCGGTCAATTCGTTGAGCACCCACAGGTTCCAGGTATCGGACGTGTGGGAGAACGTCGTGGCGGCGACGTGCGAATTGATGCCTTCGAGTCCATTGCGAGGCCGGTCGCGCAGAGCTATTGGGTCCCGGCCGACGAGTGCCGTCTGGCGCAACTGCTACCCCAGACGAGGGTCTACTGGCAGGACCCTGATACGGGACGGTGGCGGGCGGGCCGGATCATCGGCGGTGGCCCTGGTGTCTACTTCGTGCGCCTACCCAACAAGGACCTCGACTACCAGGTTCCACAGCAGCATCTGCGGGTGCGCTGGGACAGGCCGATCGCCTCTCCGGTTGAGGTCCTCGCAGCGGGCGCCAACGAGTCGCCGTACTTTCGGGATGCCCGGCTTCCGATGCTCAGCAGCCTCGTGGCCCAACGGGCCGCCTGCGCCGACCTTCCCGCGCTGCTGTCGGCGGCGATCGAAATTTATCCGCATCAGGTGCAAGCTGCGCTGACCGTGCTCAGCGACCCTGTGCAGCGATACCTCTTGGCCGACGAGGTCGGCCTCGGGAAGACCATTGAGGCTGGACTGGTCATCCGGCAGCGCCTCCTCGATCAGCCGACCGCTCGGATCGTCGTCCTCGCGCCGGACATGCTGCGGCAGCAATGGAGCCGTGAACTGCAGGGAAAGTTTTTCACCGAGGACTTCCCGGCAGCAACGATAAAGATCAGCCGCCATGAAACCCCAGACAAGTGGGAGGAATACCACGGCTTCGACCTGGTTGTGGTGGACGAGGCACATCGCCTGACCGATGCGGCCGACCCAACGGAAGCCCGATATTGGGAACTGACCCAGTTGGCGCACTCCACGCCCCGGTTGCTGCTCCTGTCGGCTACACCGCCGATGTCGCGGCCGCAGGCGCACCTCGGCATGCTGCATTTGCTCGATCCCGTTCTCTACCGCTGGGAGGACCTGCCGCAATTCACCCAGCGATTCCAGGCACGGCGCGTCCTGGCCAACGCCGTCTTCGCGCTCGACGCGGACTTCGAGCCTCTACTTCCGAGCGCCATCGCGGAGATCTCGGACCTCCTCCCCGGCGACATAACGTTCCGCGATCTTGCCGGTCGCGTTTCGGACCTGCTGACTGCCGATGGCGACCTGATCGACGAAGGCGAGCGCGAGATCCTCCGTTCACACGTCGATGCCATGCGGGCCCACATCAGTGAGACGTACCGCATGCATCGCAGAGTCATCCGCCACCGCCGGCACAACGTCCTTACGTCGGCAGGCGACGACTCCGTGGACGCACTGCCCTTCGAGGTCACTGGCCGGCAGCGACCTACCGTACTGAGCGTCGTCGCCAATGACGAACTAATCAGCGAGTCGCTGGTGACGTGGCAGCAACACGTGTCGCACTGGCTGCTCGACCACAACGCAGACGACCGCGCCGGAGCGTACGGACTCGTTCTGGCGGTGCTGTCGTCGCGCAGTGACGGTCTCTCCGGGGATCTGAAGGACGCTCTCCGGTGGCGCATCCACCGTGACGACGCGGCTGCTCGGCGCGCCGGCCTGAGTGAGCACGAGCGTGAGGTGCTTGCTGCGGCGGCTGTGTTGCCTGACGACGAGGACCTTCTGCGTAAACTCGACGAAAACGAGGCCGCAGCGCCCGACATGCGTGACTACCTTCAGGTGCTCGGACAGCACAAACGCGCTGTGATGTTCTGCGGCGGAGGAAGTCTGGCCGGCTTGATCGCCGACGTCCTGACACCGAACGCGCGAGTCCGGACCACCGAGCACACCCATCGTCGAGGTGCTGCGGCGAGTGCCGTAAACGTGGATCGCTGGCGGGCCGAGGGCGGCGTCCTCATTGCAGACGACAGCGCCGAGGACGGCGTCAATCTGCAAGAGGCCGATGCCGTAATCCATCTACGGCTGCCGTGGTCCCCCAACCAGTGTGAGCAACGGCTGGGACGAGTAGACCGGTTCGCCGGCGCGTTCGGTGCCGGACACCGGGCAGCCATGCAGTACGTCGCCCCTGGCGGTCACGCCGACAACTCCTTTGCCGCCGCTTGGACGACGCTGCTCACGAGTGCGGTAAGCATCTTCGACGACTCGGTGTCGGCGCTGCAGTACGCCCTCAATAGTTTGACCACGACGATCTGGGAGACCGGCCTGCGGGATGGACCGGCGGCGATGCTGGAGATGGCCGATACGGTCACCGATGCCCTCAGGAAGGAGCGTCGGGAGATCGACGGAATGGACACTGTCGAGGCCGTGCACGAGGGCTCACTCGGCCTCACCGTCGCTGAGGCGATGACCAATACCGAGGTTCACTGGGGTGCCCACGAGAAGGCGATGCGGCTCTATGCCGGCGCCGAAGCCGGCGGGCTGCGGTTCGCTGTTCATCCCGAGGGATCGATTCGGCACGTCATGCGGTTCGAACGCGCCCGTGCAAACCCGTTGGTGTCCCCGCGGCTCCTCGCCATCTCCGGACGGTCCGTCCCAACGGCAGCCATGCAAGGCACATTCAACAGGAACACCGCTCTGCGTACACCGAACACCCGGCTCTTCCGGCTGGGTAACCCTTTTGTCGACCTGCTCGCGAACGTTGTGGCGATCGACGATCGCGGCCAGGCGTGCGTGTTCTGGCGCCCGGGCATCCGCGGTCGAGAGCTCCGCTCCTACTTCGGCTTCGACTTCCTGGTCGAGGCCGACATCGAGCCGGCTCTAGAACTCGTCGGAGACGCGGCGGACGCTGTACTTGCCCTCCGACGTCAGGCCAGCGTCATTCTTCCGCCCATCATGCGGCGGATCTGGCTGCCGTCGCAGGCAGACCGGGCCGTGCAGGATTCCAGCCTCCTGCGGTGGCTGGAAGCCCCGTACGCGCAGGATCGCGGCGACCTCAACCTCAATGAAGAGCGAATATCTGATCTATGGAACTACTTCGGCGACATCGAAGGGCTTGCGGCGGCCGCCCGCAGCGCTGAAGCATCCGCACGCGACGAGTTGACCCGTTCCGCGCAGCTCGTACGGCGCGCGGAGCAGGCGCAGCATGAAGCAGGCCGGGTCTGGGCAGTCCGTCGCGCCCAAGCCGAGGCGCGCCGGAACGCCGGCCGGCTGTTGTCCGATACTGATAGCTACCTCACCGATGTGCGCGTGGCGGCTGCTCTCATCGACGCCCTGAAGGAGCCGAAGGTCCGGCTAATGGCCGTGACCTGCGTGACCGGCGGCGAATTGGGGGTGCCACAAGATGGCAACTGATGGCTGGTCATGCGCCCAGGAGCTTTGGGCTAGCTGGCCCGAGGTTCCAGCTACGTTCCCTGCCTCGGGCAGTTGTGCGCGGCTGCGTGATGCGCTCGTTGGCCTTACCGCCGGTGGTGCAGGATGGCGTGATGTGGTCGGGCTGACCCGTCAGATTCTGCTCGAGAACGAGGCACGCCAGGGTGGCGACTGGCCCCTCATTGTGCCCGCCAGCCCGGTCCTCCCGAGCCGCCAACAGTGGGAGGACGTGGGCTGCGAGGCATTGTCAGTGGTTGCGGGCTTCTCGGTGACGGCACGAATCTGGCATCCTCGCACCGACGCCCCTGTGTCGGACGGCGCCGCCAAGCAGGAGGTTCTCGAGGTCTACAGCGGGGACGCCACCCCTAGGTCAGCTCATCCGGCGGATCCGTTTTGGAGCCGGGCACTCGGCACCGGCTTTCAGCATTACACCTCACTGGGACAGCGGCAGGCAGCCCGCGCGATCGTGACGGCTCCGGCCGGCAGCACGACCATCGTGTGTCTGCCGACCGGCCAGGGAAAGACTGAGGTGGCGTGGGCTGCTGTCCTGCCCGCGACACGGCAGCGCGGTGTCGCAGTCGTCGTGGTCCCCACGGTCGTACTGGCCATGGACATGGAACGTCGTCTGCGTGCGCTACTCACATCGCTCGGGGAGCAGGAAAGTCCTAGCGGCCACTATGCCTACACCGGCGGGACTTCGGAAGACGTCAAACAGGCCATCCGCAAAGACATCCGTGGTGGTCGCCAACGCGTCGTCATCGCGGCTCCCGAAGCCATCCTGACCGGGCTCAGCCAGGCACTGGACGACGCGACACGGCAGGGCTACCTCACTCACCTGATCATCGACGAGGCGCACCTGGTCGAGCAGTGGGGCAATGAATTCCGTCCAGAGTTTCAGGCGATGAGCGGGCAGCGTCGCTCCTGGCTCGCCATCGCCCCGCCTGGCCGTGAGTTGATCACATTGGCCATGAGCGCCACGCTGACCGAACACCAGATCCAGACGCTGGTGGAGTTGTTCAGTTCACCGGGTCGCGTCGAGTTGGTTTGGGCGTCGCAAACACGCCGCGAACCGTCCTACTTCGTCGAACGCTTCAGAACCGAAGCCGACCGGTGCGCCGCGGTTTTGCATGCGGTCGGCACCCTGCCGCGCCCGCTCATCCTGTACACATCGCTGAAGAGAGATGCGCAGGAGTGGACTCGCCGGCTCAAGACTGCCGGGCTCCTTCGCGTCGCGGAGGTCACGGGCGACATGTCCGATGCCGAGCGCAGAGCCGCCGTGATGGGATGGCGCGGAGAGAGCGACGAAGGCAAAGCGGCGCCCACCGAACACGACATCGTCGTCGGGACGTCAGCCTTTGGCCTCGGGCTGGACATGTCCAGTGTGCGCAGCGTTGTACACGCCTGCCTGCCCGAAACCTTGGACCGGTATTACCAAGAAGTAGGACGCAGTGGGCGCGACGGCCGCCCCGCAGCCGTCTACCTGACTATCGCACCCGGTGACGACGAGACGGCGAAGCGGCTCAACGCCTCCATCGTCATCAGCCCCGAGAAAGGCTGGGACCGGTGGCGCACCATGTCTCGAGCCGCTTCTGACCTCGGGGACGGCCGCCACGAGACAAGTCTTGATGCGGTTCCGCCGCACGTCCTCGCCGAGTCACGGCACAACCGCCAGTGGAACGTCCGCACCTTGAACCTGATGTCACGCGCCGGCCTCATCACACTTGAAGAATCACAAGCCCCTGAACGGCTACCGGACGAGCCCGATGGCCTGTGGCAGGCCAGGCTGGACCAGTACTTCAGCGGCCTCGATGCCCGGGTGGTCTTTCGGCTGCAGGATGGTCAGACAAATGACCGATCACATTGGGGGCGAGCATTCGGCACACAACGGGCACTTGTCGCGCAGCAGCAAACCGCTGCGCTCGACCGCCTGCAGGAATTGATAAAGGGTGACCGATGCGTCGGCGACGTCCTCGGCGACTACTACCGCATACCATGGCGAGGCGGGTTGTTGGGCACCGCCGTGAGCTGTCGAGGATGCCCTCACTGCCGGCGATGGCCCGACATGCGAGGCGACGATCCTCTTTACCGCGACGGCGGCGAACCCCATCCCGCAATTCCTCACTGGGAGGGAGGCCGTGATCCCCTCGCACTGATCCGCGGCGACCATCCGTGGTTGAGCATTTGGTGGCGGACGCCAACTGCACGCGATGATCTTCTGCCCGAACTGCTGTCGCAGCTCGCGCGGCGCGGTCTGGGGGTGCTTGCTGGCCCCGGAATTACCGCACGTCTCGCGAACCGCATACAGCGCGAAGCGTGGCCCCACCCGGTCATCGTGGACCACGACGGCAACCTCACCGAATCCTTCTCCGGGCCGCTAGTCTGGGTCGCCGACGACCTGCCCGCCCTGCCGACCGCCGTACGTCTGCGCCTGCAGGACGACGTTCCGACCTACCTCGTGCACGCCCAGGACCTGCCCGATCCCGAACGGCCGACCATTAGTCTGCGGCAGATGTGCGACGCTTCACTCTCGCTCGAGACCGCCCTTGGAGCGCTGTGACATGACGCTGTTGAACGAGCCTGCGTCCTTTCCTACTGCCATGTGGGTGGTTGCCAGGCACCTAGCGTCGGCGCCTGGCCGGCGCCAAACCCACGACGCTGTACGGGCCGCGCTGAGGCCAGGCAGCCTGCTGCCACCTGACAAGGCCGACGCCGACAAGACCTTCGACAACGCGGTCAAAACGCTTCAGGACCTGAATCTGATCGCCCTAGAAGACGATCGCCTCACTTTGCGCGACGACGGCCGACTGAAGTCCCCAGATGACTACCCCGGGTACGCCGATCTGCTGCGCACACGTGTCCTTGAGTCTCACCGCAATGAAGGAATCGCCCACGAAGGCGACCAGGGGCCCAAGGACCTGGTCAGAGCGTTGGCATGTTTCCTCACCCTCGACGCGTTCACGCCAGTCGACGAGGACGCCATGGCTGACCTGCTGCGCAGGACTCTGCCAGAACACGTCAGCGACCCCAACTTCAACGACGTCCGCCGGAACCGATTCGGTTACTGGGCCAAAGCCCTCGGTTTCGCGACCGGCCCGCTCCTGCAAACGCCCACCAAGCTGACGCTCCAACCCGATTGCGCGGTCGCTGTCCAGCGTGCGGCTCGGATGCTTTGGCCAGCGGGCGCGCGGCTGGCAGCACGAGACGCGATCGCCGCTCTCCTTGAGGTTCTGCCTGTCCTACCTGGCGGCCGCTACAGCCTCGCGCTCGACCTCAAGGAAACCTCGATAGACGTGTCCTCCGCCTTATCATTCGCACTCTTCTGCGGCGAGGAGCGAGGCTGGCTCAAGTTCGACCGCCGCTCCGACGCCGACGATGAGGTGTTGCTCGTCGATCCCGACCGGGCTAACGGGACGCACCGGATCACCCACCTTGACATCCTGGAGCCACTCGATGGCTGAGTTCCGCCAGTTCCTCTGTTGGTCACCGATCGAGGCCGCGACGACCATCAGCACGGAAGCCGTCAGCCCGTCACCGTCCGTCTTCTTCGCCACCCATGCGCCACTGCGCATCAGGCGCCGACACCCCGAGGCCAAAACCGACGACCCCGGCACGGCAGTCACCGAGGAGGACGTACGGCGAGACTTCCTGGGGCGGGACACCCCGAACGGGGTCCTGTTGATGCCCGTGACCGGCGAGTCCGGAACCGGAAAATCGCATCTGGTCCGCTGGGTGCACGAGTTAACGCCGTCGACCGACAAGCGGGTGGTGATCTACCTGCCGAAGACCAGCACGAGCCTGCGGGCCGTCGTCCGGACGCTGCTCGATCAACCCGGAGTCGACAGCCCTGAATTGGCGCAACTGCGCGCCGACGTCGACCGCATGAGCTCGGAACTGGACGTCGAAGGTCTGGAACGCCGCCTCATCAACGAGCTGTCCGAGGCCGTTGCGGTCGCTGACGCCAGACCAGGCCAAGGACGCGTCCTCGCCGGGCCAGGCAATCTCGCTCTTCTCCTGCTTGACCCCCATGTCCGCGACCATCTGCTGCAGAAGGGCAAGCTGATCCCGCGGCTTGCCGCCAGTCTCCTCTCCGACCGACGGGATGGCGAAGACGACCGACCGACAGCCTTCTCGATCACCGACCTGCCACTAGACATCGCCGACGTCAACAAGGCATCCGACAAAGCCAGACGCCTGCTGAGTCTCATCACGAACAGGCCGGAACTGCAAACCGCCGCGATCGACATCCTCACCGAGCAGTTACCGGTCGCCATCACCGCTGCCTGGAACATGGGCGGCGGCCGCCTACAGCAAGCGATGTTGGAGATTCGCCGCCAGTACGCAGCCCAGGGCAAAGAAATCGTCCTACTGATCGAGGACTTCGTCGTCCTCCAGGGTGTTCAGCGTGACCTGCTCGACGCCCTGATCGAGGCGGGGGTGCGCAGTGGCAAGGCCGAACTGGCTCCTGTCCGAACGCTAATGGCCGTGACTACCGGCTATTTCGCGCGGCTGGCCGAGACGGTGCTCACCCGCGCGAAGGCGGCTACGCCGTACCTCTACGACCTGGATGCTGGGTTCGACACCGGCGAGCAGGGCCGATCTGACATCACGGCTTTCGCCGGCCGGTACCTCAACGCCGCGCGCGTCGGCCGAGAGGCCTTAGATAATGCCAATATCGCGAACGGGGCAGACGTGCCCAACCGATGCGTCACGTGCGAGTTCCAAGAGACATGCCATTCCACCTTCGGTGCGTCGGTCGACGGGCATGGGCTCTACCCGTTTAACTGGCCAACCCTGCGACGGGCCATCCGAGCACGACCGGCACACAATAATCCCAACTCGTTCAACCCGCGGGCGGTGATCGGCGAGGTCATCCGGCCCGTCCTGGTCGATCACGCTCATGCCCTCCGTGACGGATCCTTCCCGGATCAACGCTTCAGCGAGGACTACCGCACTCCTGCTGGTGAGGATTACATGCTCGGCGCAGTGCAACGGGAGATCGAGGAACGCGACCACGCCGACGCTAGCCGCCGAAAAGCCTTCCTTGAGTTCTGGGGCGACGCCCCAGACCAAATAACCAACCTTGACCCGGCGATGCACGCCGCATTCAGCATTGGCCTTCTCGATCTCAACGATCTCGCCAGCGGACCCGGCCAGACAACGACACGCGCAACGGAAGACACCACCTCCGGGAGGAGGAAGCCGGCCAGCGCCAACGCGCAAGAACTTCCTCGCGCCCTGGCCATGATGATCGATCATGTCGAAGAATGGCAGGGACGACACAGTCAACTGCCGCAAACTACCGCTGCTCACCTTCGAGGGACGATCAGACAGGCCGTGATCAACAGGTGCATGTGGATCGATCCGGTTGTGGCGGACCCCCAGTCTGCTGAACTTGACAGGGCATGGCCATCGAACTCCACCGTCGTGTCGATCGAAGGTGCGGCGAGCGAGCGGTTGCCGGGAACGGCAGACGCCCCGATTCGGTTCAAGCGCAATCCCAGCAACGCCACGTTCTTCCGACAGATACTCCTGGCGAGCGTGGGTGTGGCAGGTAACGCGGCAGCGATACGACGCCTCCACGAGATCGCGGAGCATCACCAACCCGACCTCCAGCGTGCCGTACAACGCCACCGTGGCTTCTCAAACCGGGAACTCATCCTCGGGTTCCGCGCCTCTCTGCTGGGCGCCGCGCTTGCCGGCCACGCCTGGCCGGGCATGAAGGACACAGAATTGCTGAACGCGGCGCTTGCCGACGGGAGTGGGTGGGAACGAGCGGATGGACTGAGCCGCACACCGCATTGGAATCGGCTCTGGGAGGCTCACCGCAGCGGCCGTGGCGAACTGGTCGCCAGGCTACGAGACAGTGTGGGCTTCACGCGAGGGGTGCGAGGCAACGTCCGCATCGTCGACGGCACACGGGCCTTGCCCTTGGTTGGTGAGGCATCCCAAGAGTGGGCCTGGGAGCGCCCCGACAAGCTTCCCTCGTGGGCCACCAAGGCAGTGTCCGGACTCAATCAGTTTGCTGTCGTGGCCGATGCGCAGTTTGCCGACCTGCGGCACACCCTCGAGAAGGTTCGCGCTCTGCTACCCGCAGGAGTCAGCGGCGCCGAGACGGTGCTGGCGGTTGACCAGGCTCTTCGTGCCGCGGTCGACGAGGGCCTTGGCCCGGTGGACCTGCCAACATTCCGATCCTTGCTGGCTGACGTTCGGCAACGCGACTGGAAATCCATCGATCGGCTGGAGCGTGACATAGCGCGTGTCGCGGCTGCCGAGGACGACGACAGCCGGTTCCGCGCCATCCTGGCGACATGCGCAGCAGACCGAGGGGCGGACCTGGCCGCGATTGAACGCTTCCTCGTCGCTGGTAACGCTTGGTTGACCGAGCGACTGGACCAGGCCAGGTTGAAAACTGGCGGTTCTGGCGAGTCGGCGGCACTACGGGTTCAAGAAGTTCTGCGGCAGTGGACAGAGGTGGGGCCATGACAGCGATGTCTGTTCTAGACAAGGCGAGGGCGCTCACGGCTGAGGCGAACCGGCTACGCGAAGGGTCTGTCGCGGAAGACAACGCCAAGCGGGTTTTCACGCAGGCCGATGGCCTCGGCAGCGCGCTTGAGCAACTGCGCCGGTTGCTTGAAGCGGGTCGCGCTCTGCAGGAACAAGGCGCCGATGTGCCGGTGGGTCAGGTCGATGAGGGACGCGAGAGATTCGCGCAACTTGCCGCGGACGGACTGCCATCAGTTCGCGCCATCACTGCGGCCCGCCAGAAGGTAGAGGGCGTCCTTGAGCGGGTGCAGGCCACGCTGACAGGGGCGTGGCTGAGGTGGACCAGCGAGCGGTTGGCCGAACTCCCGATTCAACGTTTGGCAGTGTTGCCCGCTGCCGCCCAGCGCGACCAGCAGACGTCGTTCACCGAACTGAAGAGACTTGGCAAGATCGAAGTGCCTCACGTACGGGAGATCTCCTCCTTCGTGACGACACATGCCAGCCTGAAGGAGTCGCTGAGCTACCTGCGGGAACCCGAACCGGAGCTTGAGGCGTTACTGTTTCGCCTTGGCCGGCGGGTGTCACTCGATCGAGTCTCAGACGCAGAGATCAAAATGCTACGGGAGTACGGTCTGGCCGACCAGATTGAACTCCATAGGAGGGGTTTGTGACTCAGGGGCTCGACGGACGCACCCTGTCTGGCGTCCTCGATCATCTGGAGGATCTCGAACTGCCCCTCCTGGTTTGGGGCGTGACCACGGGCACCCTCTCGCACGAGGAGGTGCTCGAGACGATCAATGAGCAACTCCTGCAGTCCCCGACCTCGGCAAACGTGGACCCCGACGACGTCCTCACGGCCCTCCTCGATGGCGCACTGCTGATGCGCATCCCGGCGACGTCACCGCCCCGCTACCGCACACGCATGGGCGAGACCGTGCGTCTCACCACCCGACTGCGACAGCTATTCGGCCCCCGCGACCTCACGTCGCCCCCAGCGCGTTGGTGGGAGCAAGGTAAGACGCTCGTCGCCGATTACCGCCTCCACACAGCACCGCGTCGCTACCCTGAGCGCAACGTCCTCATCGAGGACGCCCTGCAGGAACTTGCCCTCACCGAGGCGTGGACGGCCGGGCATGAGTCAACCGCCCGAGCGCTGCTCAGACATCCAACTGTGGCGAGATTCCAGGTGGACGCGACGCGAGCGATCACCACGGCGCTGAATGCGCGCCAGAGCGCGGGCGTCATCGTCGGTGCCGGCACCGGCAGCGGAAAGACGCTGGGTTTCTACCTCCCCGCATTCGCCGCCATGGCTGCGCACATGCGGACGGGCGGAACCGGTGTGCATACGCTGGCTCTTTACCCTCGGATCGAACTGCTGCGTGACCAGTTGCGGGAGGCGGTCGCCACCTCATTGCGGGTGAATGGGGAGGCCGGCGCCGGGACGAGCCGCCGGCTCAGGATCGGAGTGTTGTACGGCGACACGCCGCACAACGCCCAGCGTCTACGCGCACAGACATCTCACCTGACCCGTGCGTGGCGCAGTCGCGGCGCCGATGTCGTGTGCCCCTACCTGTCGTGTCCCCAGTGCCGCCAGGAACTGATCTGGTCTCGCCAAGATCAGAACGAGAACCGGGATCGCCTGCACTGCACTCAGGCCACCTGTGGGCTTGTCATCGACGATGTCGTTTTGACCCGTGACTCGCTACGCGACAATCCACCGGACCTTCTATTCACCACGACGGAGATGCTCAACCGCAACGCCACCGACCCTGGGCTCGGTCAACTCCTTGGCTGGCGCGGCCCACGCCGGCCTTCGCTGGTGCTCCTGGACGAGGCTCACACCTACACCGGCATGCACGGCGCCCAGGTGGGACTCGTACTCCGGCGATGGCGCCACGCCGTGCGAAACCCGGTGACCTTCGTCGGCCTGAGCGCCACCCTGCGTGACGCCGCTGCATTCTTCGCACTGCTCACAGGTCTGTCGGACGCGTCGGTGGAGTACGTCACGCCGCAGCCGCGAGACCTGGAGAACAAAGGCCGGGAGTACGCCATTGCTCTACGCGCCGACCCGGTCTCCGGCGCGAGCCAGCTGTCGACGTCCATTCAGACCGCCATGCTGTACGGCCGAATCCTCGACCTACCCGGCCGGGAGATGCTTCACGGCTCGCGTGGTTTCCTATTCACTGATGACCTGGACGTCACGAACCGCTTTTACGATGACCTGTGCGACGCCGAAGGAGGAGGCACTAGACGCGGACCTCGACGAGCCGGGCGAGTCTTGGCCGGGCTCCGGTCACCGGAAGCGCCGTTCCGGGCTGAACGCTTCATCGACGGGCAGTCGTGGGATCTGGTACGTCAGATT
Source organism: Micromonospora sp. CA-111912 (assembly GCF_050948415.1). Taxonomy (NCBI): domain Bacteria; kingdom Bacillati; phylum Actinomycetota; class Actinomycetes; order Micromonosporales; family Micromonosporaceae; genus Micromonospora; species Micromonospora sp. CA-111912. The sequence continues at coordinate 716,684 of NZ_CP192007.1, read as the reverse complement.
GGACGTGACATAGACCCTCGCGCTCTGATGGGACAGTTAGCCGTAGGACGTACGTCATCGCAGGACGTCGGTGTGGACGATGATGCCGATCTCATCGTTGCAACGGCGTCGCTGGAGGTGGGCTACGACGACGACCGCGTGGGTCTCGTCCTTCAGCACAAGGCGCCACACGACGCGGCTGCCTTCATTCAACGCCGCGGTCGCGCCGGACGTCGCCGAGGAACCCGCCCCTGGACCGTCATCACCCTGTCGGACTACGGCCGCGACAGACTGGCATACCAGGCCTACGACTCCCTGTTCTCGCCCGAGTTGACCGCGCGCCGCCTCCCGGTCCGCAACCGCTTCGTACTCAAAATCCAAGGCGCGCAGGCTCTGCTGGACTGGCTATCCACGACGCTACGGGACAACCGGATCGACCCACGCCGGCTCCTGTCCGCGCCACGCCCGACTGCCCGCCCGCCGTCTCCAGCACAGGGGCAGGCACTCGCCGATTTGTTAGAAAAACTCATCATCGACCCAACATTGCAGGACAGCCTGATCGTCCACCTGCGTCGTGCCCTGGACATCAGCGCCGATGAGGCTCAGGCATTGCTCTGGGAACAGCCGCGTGCCCTCCTGCTCGGCGTGGTGCCCACCGCCCTGCGCCGGCTGCGGTCCGGGTGGCGACCCGTCGACCCGGACCCAGGCGCGCATCCCGGAAGCCTGCTACCCGAGTTCCTCACCACGGCCTTGTACGAGCCGCTGAACGTGCCGGAGGTCAACTTCCGGCTGCCATTCGCAGAGGATTGGGAAGCCCTTCCCATCGAGCGGGCGCTCCGCGAGGCAGTGCCCGGACGCGTCAGCCGCCGCTATGGCCACCGCCGCAGCAATCACCGCACGTGGCTGCCGCTGCCAGATGTCCAGGCCAACGGCGCTCTAGAGATCGACAGTTTCGTCGAGACCTATACACCACAGGGCACCTGGTCACCGACGGGACATCAGCCGGTTCAGGTCTTCCGGCCCCACGTCGTCGCTCTGCAGCAGCCACCGGACGAGGTCGCCGATCGATCGCAGGGCATTCCGGTGTGGGCGTCTGAAATCCTTGAACCCAGCAGCGGCCTCTACATGGCGGACATCCCCAAGCCGTCCAACTCGACCGACCGCATCACCGCCGTTGGTTTCGCCACGAGCGCCGCCGGCAACCCGGCTGAGGTCCGCCGAATGACGCTCGGGGCCGAATGCGACACGACCTATGACCGCGGCACCGCAGGCACCGTCACCAGCAGCGTCCGCTACAGCTTGGACGGCCATCCGGCCGCGCTGGGCTTTCGCCTAAACGTCGACGCAGTCCGGTTCGACCTCGCACCGCTTAACCTCACTCGGCCGACCGTCGCCGAACACTTGAAATCGCCAGAGTGGCGATCGCTGGCGTTCGCCACCGCCGTCGCGGAGGACCCGGCGCTCGACGGTGTAGCGAATCCATTCCAGCGGAACTGGCTGACCACCGTGTATACGGCTGCATATGCCCTGGCCGCGACCCAGCCCAACAACGCGACCTCCGGCGAACGCCTTCACGCCCAATTGAGTCGTGGCGCCTGGCGCAACGACGTCCAACAGATCCTGCGTGCCCTCTACCGCGACGCCGGATCCGTCGCGACCGCCGCACCTGAGCGGCTCGTCGCCGGTCTGACTGAACTCAGCAACGATGCGCGGCTCACTGACTGCCTCGACCGCCACGCACGGCTGCTCTGGACCGATCAAGTCGTAAGCCTCACGGAAGACCTCGCCCAACGGACGTACCGCGAGACCGTGGCAGCCGCGATTCTGGCCGCTGCCCAACGCGCGTGCCCCGACGCTCAAGACCGCGACCTGATCGTCGACGTCGTTTTGCCGCCTGGGACCGGAGGCCCCGCCGCGGTCTGGTTGAGCGAAACGTCGCTGGGCGGTATCGGAATCATCGAACAACTGACGCACTACTATGCCGAGAATCCGCGCCGCTTTTGGAACCTCGTCGACAGCGCTTTAGGCCCCAGCGACCACGACTACATTCACAGTACCGTCGTACAACTGCTCGACCATGTCGTGTCCCAGCCATCAGGGCCCGCCGCGCAGGCAATGTCCACGCTCCGTGACCCGCGCTCGGCCCATGCCGCTGAGAGCGCGCTGCAACAACTTCGATCAGCATGGGCGAAACTCACCGGCCACCCACGCCATCAAGCCGTGGCAGCGCTCTCCACCCGCCTGCTAAGACCAGGAACCACCAACGCCACCGACGCCGCAGCGCTCGGACTCGTCCACGCCTGGGACGCCCTCCAGCAACGCCTCGGCTTCGAGGTCGAGGCAGCAGTGTTCGCATATCTCATCGGCAGCGGACAAGTCGCCGTGCCGAATGCAGGCAACACCAGTTTTACACCGGACCAGGTGTTCAGCTTGCTGTGGCCCCGGGGCAACAAGGCCCGAGTCCAACACCTACAGCACTACCAGCCATACGCCCCCACGCCGATCCTCGATCGGCTCTTGGCGCAGGCAGCACACGACGAACGGCTGCCTGTGGTCAACGTCGACGACGTCGACTGGCTCGACAACTACCGAACGGCAGTACGCGACCGCGGCGCCGTCGTGCTCGTCGCCCCGGCACAGCGGATGCGAGCCTTCAGCACAGCCCTCAGGACCGTGCCGGCGGTCGCCGTAGATCGCGACGTGCTGCGGGTCTACGGCGACGTTCGCACCATCACACGTGACGGCGACAATCTACGCGCGACGATCGAAGTTCGCGAGGCTACGCAGTGACGTTGGAACGAGTTGTCCGGACCGGCCGGGCGACCGGCCTTCGCATCGACACAGTGCTGGCAACCGTGCTCACCGCTGAACTGGTGGCACCGAGCAGCCAACTCTGGCTCGTGTCTCCCTGGATCAGCGACGTACCGGCCATCGACAACACCAGCGGCAGCTTCGACAGCGTGTTCGTCGACCCCTCGAACCGGATGTACACCCTTTCCGAAGTCCTATCCCTGCTTACTTACAACCAGGCCCGGGTGACAGTCGTCTCGCGCCCCGACCGGCACAACTCGACGTTCTTGGACCGCCTTCGCCGCAGCGCCGACGGCGAGAACCTGCAGATCAAGCAACACGAAGACGTACATGAGAAGACTTTCTGCGGAGACGATTGGCTCCTCACGGGGTCCATGAACCTCACCCTTCGCGGCATGCAGATCAACGACGAAGCCGTCACTTACAAGGTGAGCAGTGAAGCTGCCGCTACCGCCCGCCTCGACTTCCGGCACCGTTTTGGAGGACTCGAATGACCGGGCGCCGCACCGAGAGCAGCTACGCCACTCGGGCGGACCGGCTCATCGAAGCGTTCTTCGGTCCAGCAAATCCTGTGTGGCCGGACCGCGATCCGGGCTCGCCTGTCGGACGCCGCCTCGTTCCTTACCTCCAAGTCCTTCATGAGGCATCTGACGTCCCCATCATCCTGCCGCGCCAGGACCCCGAGACCCGGCAATGGGTGGCATACGTCATCCCCCACGATGAACGACATGCGGCGACGGTTGGTGAACTGCTCCAGGCGTTCATCGGCACCAGCTTCGCAAGATTTCACGGACTGCCCGCACGCCTCAACCCGAATGATCCAATAGATCGGGCTGTCCTTGAGTTCGCCGGCCACAGTTCAATCTTCGTCATCGCGAGCCCACGCTCGAAAGAGAAAGACATGTGGGACGCCGTACGGCTACTCCAGCAAGCCATACGAGCACGCCCACGACGGTCCTGGCATACGCCGACTCCCGTCGGCCGGCTGCTCAGCCAGTTTGACATCGCCATGGCCGCAGGCGACAACTCCGCCTCAGCATCGATCCTCGACCAACTCTCGGCCACCGGCGGGCTCAGCGCCACAAACGTCGCTCACCTGCGCATCAAGCGCTTATCCCGCCTCGGCCGGAACAGCGAACTGCTCCGGCTCGCAGAACTGCCAGATGTCGCCATCACGCACCCACCCATCCCTGTACGCGACGCCATCCTCGCAGCGATCTTTGCCACCGCACTGGCGGAACCCCTAGCAAACGGCGACCTCGACCTTGCGCGGACCCGCCTCATCGAGGCCGGAACTCTGGTCCCCGCCCTCATGAACGGCGAACTTTCCGAACTGAGCCCTGAAGCGCTCACTGTCCTTGCGCTAGCTGCAATCGTCGTAAACAGCACACCCATCTTAGACCTCCTACGCGACCAACCCGATGTCCTCCAAGCGGTCGAACGGTTGGCACCTGAACTGGCCGCGAAATACCGCAACACCCGCCCCGAACCGTATGGGGGAGGCAATGTCCCAGAACCGACCGAACGCAGATCCAGCCCGCCGGCAGCAGCACCAGCGTCATGGCTTCAGTTGATACAAGCCGTCGCAGTACGGTCACCCGTCACTGAGGTCCTTGCCGGCGAGCAGTGGCGCCAATGGTCACAAGCAGTCGAGCACGACGACCAGATCGCGGCCGTCCTCGGTCAACTCGACGATGCAGCGGCGGACCGAATTTGGTCACTTGTTGGCCCATTCGTCGATTCGGACCGCTACCTGACCCCAGCGGCGAAATCAGCACGTGAGTTCCTCCTTAACGCGCTCACCCATGACCGTTTCAGCCCTGGTGACCTGGCCGGCGTCGTCGCTCTCACGGAAATCGTCCTTCGGTCCGCACCGGACGCCCCCGCATACGCACACCTCCTGGACGACCTGACGGCTGAAGCACCGCGATGGGCCGGCCCCGATCGTGCCCCACTCGTCCTCGACCTCGTCGACCTCGTCGCACGGTCGGCGTGTCCAGACTCCGACGCCCGGCTTCGACTGGGTTACCGCCTACTTCGACCGCTGAGCGATCACAGCACCCGCCTCGACCCCGATCAGGCCACTTTTGCCGCTCAATTAAGTGCCGAAATCGCCGTTGAACTCCCGTGGCCTGGGCCCGCACCGAAAACATCAGCAGAAGCATGGTCGTTAGTGATGGCGCAGGATCTGCTCCTGTACTCACTGGACGAAAAAGTCCTCGACCGGGTAGCCGGGACCTTCAATGCCGTCGCACCACAGGTCAACGTCATCACCAGCCATGATCACGTCGGCGGCACGCAACTAAGACAGTGGGCTCGGCGTGCCGACGTCGTAGTCATGGCCACAAGGTGCGCGACTCACGCCGCGACTGGCTTCATCCGTGCGAACTGTCGGCCGGGAACACCTGTCCGTGAAGCCGATGGAAGTGGCTCCGCCTCACTCCTGCGCGCCGCGACAGCAGCGCTGATGCGTCGGCAGCCGAGTTGAGCGATGCCACCAGCTTGCGGTCGCTGGAGGATGCCCAGCGATGCCGGAGTGCTGCTGTTGCACCCCGGCGGTGCAGCCACGCGCAGCCAAGCTTCCCACGCTGCTGGCCCAAGCTCTCGCGGCACCGTAAGCTGACGAGCGCGGCAACTTCGCCCGATCCCGGCAGGACGCGCCGGACCGGCCGAAGCACGGCCTGAGCAGGACTTACGGCTGTTCTGCCGATCTTAGGCAAGCGAGCACAGCAACGCGTGTGTGCGACCCACTAACATGAAGAACAGAATAGGAAGCCGCAGGTCATTTGCCTGCGGGTACAGATAGAGAACCGTCTTAGGAAACCGATGCTCTATCCCCTGAGCTACGGGGGCGCGAGGGCCTAGTCTAGCGACCTGCGGGTTCGTACGGGGTGGCAGGGAGTGGCCTGCGTCGACCTGGGTTGCCCGGGCCAGGTTGGCCCAGGCCAGAGCACACGCCGAGCACCCGAACCCCGGCTTGCGACCCCGGCCGCCGGACCGGTCGGCCCTGACTGGCACCCGGCCTGCAGTGGCACCGGCTGGGGAGCACACCTACCGCACATCATCGAAGATCATGACGTGCTGGAGGGCAACGCTCCTGCCGGCGGCGGCCCTCGGGGCACCGCTTCTGATCTTCGAGCGGTATCTCCGGTCACGACGCGGACGCCGGGTCACCGTTCGGCGGGTGGTGTCGGGCGGGGTGTTGCCGGGATATGTCGGGTCGTCGTCATCGCCGTCTGTCACCGCTTCTTCCGGGTCGAACGCCTACCAGCGGACGGCAGCTGGAGATCGATCCCACGGCTCGGCCGCGCCGCTCGACTTGCTCACCCCCAATGCCTACCGACATCAGTAGGTCACCAACCGGTAACCAACGCTCTCGCAGCCGATGGACGACCAAACGGGGCCCGGTCACGCTCCCGCCGCTGCCGCGAAGACCGGCACGACGAGCCGCTGCCAGACCGAACGGCTCAGTCCCTTGTCCGCCCAACTGGCGGAGGTGACCCCCGTCACCGTCCTGCCCCGGTCTTGTAGCATCGGCCCCCGTGCCGGCATGGGAGTTCTCGCTTCCTGCAGTTCCGTTTCGTTCGACGCCCGGGGCGGCCCCGGACGTGCCGTTCAGCGTCATCCTGCGAGCAGCCCGCGAGCGCGCTGGTATTACGCAGCGGGAGCTGGCCGACCGGGCCGGCGTGAGCATCGCGACCATTCGCGATCTGGAGCAGGGCCGCAGCCGACTTCCACGCCGGGCATCGCTGCACGCCATGATCGAGGCACTGGGGCTGTCCGGCGACGGAGCTGAGCTGGTACGGGCAGCCGCCACGGCCCGCACGGAACGGGCACCGCAGCCCGACCCCGTGCCCGGCGATGCCGTCGACGAAATCTCGGTGGCGGTGCTCGGGCCACTTCAGGTGCGGTGCGGTCCGCACGAGGTGGAACTCGCCTCCCCCAAGCAGCGCCGCATCCTCGTGCGACTGGCGCTGAACGCCGGCGAGGTGGTGGGACGCGAGGAACTCATTGAGCTGCTGTGGGGCTACCGGCGGCCACAGCGGGCCCAGCAACTGTTGCAGAGCTACGTCGGCCGGCTCCGCCGGAAGCTGCGACTCCACGACGCGACGAGGGTGCTCCGCGCGGCAGGCGATGGCTACCGCCTCACGCTCGCGCCGGGGCAACTGGATCTACTTCGGTTTCGCCGGCTCATCGCGCTGGGTGCCGGTGAGGCCGACCCCGAGCTGGCCAGCAACCATTTCGCCGCAGCGGCGCTTTTGTGGCGTGGCGAGCCGGACGTGGAGGCGCTGCGCGACATCCCGGTGACCACCGCTCTGCGGCATCAGTACGCACAGCTCCTGCGCAGTTGGGCGGCGCTCGCCCGGGAATTCGGCGGCTGCGAGCAGGTGCTGCCGCCGTTGCGGGAGTTGGCATGGCAGTTCGAGCTGGACGAGCCGGTGCACGCCGAGCTGATCATGGTCCTGTCAGCCAGCGGCCGGCAGGCCGAGGCGTTCGCCACCTACCAGCGGATTCGTGCCGCTCTGGTGGAGCACCTGGGCATCGAGCCCAGCCCTAAGCTCCGGCAGGCGCACGACTACGCGTTGCAGCGCCGCGAGTCGCCGGCTGCGGTGCCGGCGCGCCGCCCGGTGCTCCAGCAGGCGCCCGCCCCGCCGCCGGGGTTCGTCGGACGGGCCACCGAACTCATCACGATCAGGGCCGCGTTCGAACGACGTACGTCCGAAGAGGGGCAGGTCTCCCCCAACATCGTCACGCTCAGCGGGGCTGCGGGAGTGGGCAAGACCGCCCTCGCCCTGAGGGCGGCGCACCAGTTACGCACCGGCTACCCGGATGGGCAGCTCTACGCCGACCTGCGGGGCGGAACCGGGGCAGCCGTCGCACCCATGGAGGTGCTTGGACGGTTCCTGCGCGCTCTGGGCGTGCCGGCTCGCCAGGTTGGCGTGGATGAGGCCGAGGCGTCGGCGTCTCTGCGCAGCGAGCTGGCCGACCGCCGAATGTTGATCATTCTCGACAACGCGCGTGAGGCGGCGCAGGTACGGCCGCTGCTTCCCGGTCCCGGCCATTGTGACGTACTGGTCACGAGCCGGTGGCGACTGCCGGACCTCGCCGGCGCGACCGTCGTCGACGTCCCGACGCTGCCCATCTCGGACGCCGTGAAGTTGATCGCGGATGCCTGCGGCAGCCGGCCGCAAGCAGACCCCCGCTCGACCCAGGAGGTCGCGCTGGCGTGCGGGAAGCTGCCGCTGGCACTTCGCATCGTGGCCGCCCGGCTCGCGAACCGGCCTGCCTGGAGCACCGCCGAGCTGGCCCGGCGGCTGCGGGACGTGAACGGGCGGCTGGCTGAACTGAGCGTCGGCGACTCCAGCGTCCTGGCCAGCTTCCAGCTCAGCTACCAGGACCTCAGCGAAGCCGCCCGGCGGGCGTTTCGGCTCTGTGCCCTGCATCCCGGTGACGACTTCGGTCTGGATGCCACCGCGGAGGCGCTCGGCCTGGACCCGGTCGCGACGGACAATGTCGTCTGCGAGCTCCTGGATGGCAACATGTTGCTCCAATTGACCGAAGATCGATTCAGGTTCCACGACCTGCTCGGGCTGTATGCCGGCAAGCTGCTCGCCGACGGTGATCCCGGCGAGCGCGACGCCGGCCGGAGGCGTCTGCACACCTGGTATCTGGAACACCTGATCGCCGCGATGGGGTGGGTATCCCCACACGCGGTCCAACTACCGACCACCGTCCCCGGGCGGGCGGATGCCTTCGCGGGACAGGACCGGGCGCTGGAGTGGCTGGACCGGGAGGTCGCCGCGTTGGTGGCCCTTGTCGAGCAGACCGCCGCGCGGGGACCGGACCCGCTGAGCTGGCAGATCGCCGACCAGCTACGGGGATATTTCCTCGTCCGACGGCATGTGGATCGGTGGCTGCGAACGGCGCAAGCCGGTCTGCGGGTCGCCGCGGAGGCAGCGGACGAGCCCGCACAGGCCGCGCTGCTCATCAGTCGCGGGCAGGCCATGTGGGCCCTGGGTCGCCACCGGGAGGCACTGGACGACTACCTGGCGGGCGCACTGCTGGCCGAGGCGTGCGCATGGCATGCGGCCGCGGCGTACCTGTGGCACAGCATCGGCGTCGTACAGGCGGAGCAGGGCCTGCTCGACGACGCCCACACCTCGTATCGACGCGCGCTCACCCTGTGCGGTGACGAGAGCGCCGGGTACGTCCGGTCCCTCGCGCTCAGCGGTCTGGGTGCCATGTACGCGGATCAGGGGCGGCTCCGGCCCGCCGCCGAGTGCTTCACCGCCGCGCTACGGATCAACGAGCGGGCCGGCCGGGAGGCGTCTGCGCTGTCGACGCGGGGAAACCTCGGCATGGTGCTGCGTCAACTCGGCGAGTTCGACGAGGCCGCATCTCATCTGACAGCGGCACTGACCGGCTACCGACTACGCTCGAACATGCACGGGGAGTTGTCCACCCTGGACGAGATCAGCCAACTCCACCGGCAGCAGTCCGCCCCGGTCGCCGCCGTCAGCGCGGCCCGGGAGGGCTACGACGTCGCCCTGATCGTCCGCGACCAGCGTGCCCAGGTGGCGTTGCTGACCACGCTGGGCGAGGCGCACCTGGCCGGCCTGGACGTGTCGGAGGCGACGCGGTGCCTGCTCCAGTCGCAGGCCATGGCGAGGCAGCACCACTACCCGTACTTCGACGCCCGCGCCGGTGTGGGTCTGGCCGGCGCGCTCCTGCACACCGGCGACCGCGACGCCGCGCAGCGGGCCTGCGAGCTGGCCCGTGACACGGCACGGACGCACGGCTTCCGCCTTCTTGAAGCGGATGCCCTGGCGGTGCACGCCCACTGCCTGGCCGGGCAGGATCCCCGGACGGCGAGTCGGTTGGTCGACGAGGCGGTGACCATCTATCGCGCCGCAGGGGCGGACCGGATGGCGGACGCCCTCACCCGACGGCGGCTTCGGCCACCGGCCACCCGATTCTGACCAGAGGGAACGGTAGGGAACCGGTACGGGACAACTACGGGAAGCCGGACGTCGGTCCCGCGTACCGGCCCGTCATTAGCTTCCACCCGATGGGAGTAGCTATCGATCTCGGGTGCCGACGGACGCCCACCCACGAGGATGCTCCCGAACGGCTCGCCCAGCCTCGCGAGGAGAACATCCACGATGGATATCCCGTTGGACTGTCATCGGCTTCGGAAGAGGGTCGATCCGACCACCGGCTGCGAGGGCGGCAGCCCGGCGCCGCTGTCCCCGGGTGGAACATCATGACCCTGCGCTTCACGCTACTGGGCCCGGTGGGTGTCACGGCTCACGGCTCCCCGGTCAACGTGGATCGGCCCCGCCGACGGGCGGTGCTGGCCTACCTGCTGCTGCACGCCAACCAGGTGGTGTCGGTCGACCAGCTGGCCGCGGCGATCTGGGGAGTCAGCCCGCCGTCGACGGCGAGAGCCCAGATCCAGTCCGAGATCTGGGCGCTGCGCCGGAGCATCCAGCAGGCCGACATCGCCACCGAGCCGATCGCCACCCAGCCCGGCGGATATGTGCTGGCGCTGGCGGCCGACCAGCTCGACCTGGCGAGGTACACGACCCTGACCACGACGGCTCGGGTCGAGGGTGAGCGGGGCCTCCTGGAGAATGCCTGCAAGCTCATGCGCGAGGCATTGGCGCTCTGGCGGGGAACGCCGCTCTCCGGTGCGGCCGCCGACTTCGTCGAACCCGGCCGGTTGCATCTGGAGGAGAGACGCCTCGCCGACCTGGAATGGCTCCTCGGCCTCGAGCTGACCCTCGGAAGGCACCACGAGCTCATCGCCGAACTGACCCGGTACGTCGCCGAGTATCCGCTGCGCGAACGCCTGCGCACCCAGCTCATGATTGCGCTGTATCGCTGTGGCCGGCAGCTTGAGGCGCTCCGGGTGGCCCGGCAGGGCTGCGAGATGCTCGCCGATCAGCACGGGCTCGACCCCGGCCCGCTGCTCCGCGACCTGGAGCTGGCCATCCTGCGGCAGGATCCCAAGCTCGATCTTGACGAGAGGGCCGCGCCGGACGGCTCCGCCACTGTCACGGGCACGGCGTTGCCGGGGTGGCGTGCCGAGCGGCGTCCTCACGCCGCCGCGCGCCCCGACAGCACTTCGCGGTACGCCTGGACGCTCTCGGTGGTGGCCCGGGACAGCAGCTCCGGCTGAGGCCGGCGCCCACGGCGCAACCCGTCCACGACAGCGGACAGCCACGCCCGGACCTCGTCCCCGGTCATCCGTACCAGGTAGTCGTCGCCGCACTCCGGCGGGTCGAGGCAGATCCCGCCGTGGCCGACGGCCTCGGGCAACCCACCGGTCCGGGTGGCGACGACGGGCACACCGTGCACCACGGCCTCGCGGGCGATCATCCCGAAACTCTCCCGCCACAGGCTCGGCGCCAGCAGCAGGTCCGTCTCGGCGTACAGCGAACAGACGTCGGCGCGGTAGCCGACGACCTCGACGCACGGTAGTTCCGCCGCGACGATGCCCTGAGCGGCCAGATCCGCGGCGGTCCACCGACCCTCCACGAAGCGGAAGCGGAACGGCAGGTTCGCCCGAATGGTGGCTGCGACCAGGTGCATCACCACACCGAGGCCCTTGGCCGGCTCCGGGTTGACGAAGGTGAGCCGGTACGGGCCGGACCGGGCGGCGCCAGCAGGGTCCGCGCCGGGTGCACAGGAGCATGGGCGCAACAGCGGCTCGATCGGCCGGGCATTCCGACCGGTCTGCCCGGAGAAGAGGTTTCGGGCGAATCGGGACGGGACCACGACGTCGTCGACGAGGCGGAGCGTCTGCGCGACGGGCCGAAGGTCGGCCGCGGGATGCTCCAGCACGATCGGCACGCCCGCCGCCCGCAGCCGCTGCGCCAGCACGGTCTCCTCACCGAGATGCCCCCAGAGCAGGGCCGCATCCGGACGGTCCTGGTGGAGCAGCCGGTCGAGCGATCCCACCAGGGAGCGCAGCGCCGCGTCGTGCCCGCTGCCCGCCGCGCCCGGGTCCATCGGTCCGTCCAGCACCGTCACCCGCTCACCGGCGGTCCGCAGTGCCCCGGCAAGCTCCCGGAGGTGGATCGCCTCGCCCGACTGCCCGGTGGAGATGCGGTGCACGCTGACGACGAGAAGGTGCTTCATCGCCCGCCCCGCACCCCGCCGGACCGGTACGAGGGCAGGCCGAATTCGCCACGGATGCGGGCGAAGGCGGCAGCCCGGCGGCGAAGCAGCTCGACGTCGGCCGGATCGTCCTTGCGGTAGACGAACGGGGACAGCCAGACCACTGCCCGGTCGTCGAGCGGGCGCAGGGACCACGGCGTGTCCGCCAGCACCGCCTCCGCCTGCACGGCGTGCGCGAAGGCGACGACCATCGACGGTGTGAACGGCAGCGTCGCCGTGTGCCACTCCAACCCTTCGGCGAGTTGGGCGACCTCCTCCGGGTGCTCGCTGTCACCGCCGACGATGCGCAGGTCGTCGGGGTGCTCCGAGACCCGCAGCGCCAGCCGCTGCCCGTGCTCGCGGACCAGCCGCTGGACGTCCGCGGCCTTGGCCCGCAGGGTCGCCACGGAGCCGGCGGTGACGGACACATCGAGGACGAGCCCGTCGTGGGCGGTGGCGACCCCCTGCGCCCGCCGACGCGCCTGCGGCGCCAGGATGGAACTACTCGCCAGCCCTTCCACGAGCAGCTCACGCCAACAACGCACCAGTTCCTCGGTCAGGGCCGGCCCGGAGAGCACCACCAGCCGCATCGCCTGCGCCGGTGCCGCCTGGAGGACATGGGTCAGCTCCACCACGATCGGGCCGTACCCGCCGGTCTGGAACAGCGCTCCCTGGCCGTGCGGACCGGGCGGGTAGGGCAGGGCACCCCGGACCCGCGCGTCCTCCGCACCGGTCCACCCCAGCCGGCGCATCGAACCGTCGCGCTCCATCACCAGGAAGTCCCGGCAGTGACGCTCCCGTTCGCCGAGCCCGGAGAGCAGCCCCCGGTCGAGGGCGTTGCCGAGGACGGAGGTGTGCGGTCCGGAACCCGGCGGCGGCAGATAGAACGCCGCTCCGGCGTCGGTCAGTGCCGCCTTCAACATGGCGAAGGTAACCCCGGGCTGCACCGTGGCGAGACCGATCTCGACGTCCAGGCTGAGCCGGTCCAGTCGGGCCAGCCGGATGATCACGCCGGGCGTGCGTACGCGGGAGTCGTCGTACCCCCAGTTGCGCCCGCGACTGTCGACCCGCCACGGGACCGTGCTGTCGTTGAGGATCCGGACCACCGCGCCGAGCTCGGTCAGCGACGTGGGCTCCACCACCCATTCCGGCGGATGTCCACCGGGCACGGTCGATGCCGCCGATGCCGCCGACGTCACGATGGCGCCCGCATTCGCCAGCCTGTCGAACAGGCCCGCCTGGCTCACACCTGCTCCAGCGCCGTGCGTACCCGGTCCGGGGCGACCCCGTACTCGTCCCGCAGTATTCGGGTGACCGACGCGTACGCGGCGACCAGCGTCGCCACCTGCGGCCCGCGCTTGATGCTCCACAGGTGGCCGAAGTTCGGGGGGTCTGTCATCCAGGTGAGCGTCTGCGGCGACCAGACCGCGCCGAAGACGTTCACCACCGGATGCCCGGCGGTGATCGTGAGGTGCGTGGCGAGCACCTGTTCGGCGACGGTCATGTGCGAGTGGATGTCGCGTCCCGGGGTGGACGGGTTGTCAGCCAGGAAGGACAGCCCGGTCCGGCTGATCCGGCGGGCCAGGTCGGGGTCGGCGGCCCGGAACAGCGAGGTGTTGCCGACCAGCGCCAGCGAGTCGGGCAGATCCACCCCGGCCGGGTTGGCGAGTTCGCGCAGCCGGGTGTAGAAGTCGACATCGCCGCGTTCCAGGTGGGCGAAGAGCGAACCGGGCCCCTGCGGGCGCAGGCCGACGCGCAGGTAGGCATCGGTGTCGACGAGCACCGACTCGGGAAAGCGATCGAGGGCGAGCAGCTTCGGCAACGCGAAGCAGGCAACCCGATCGTAGTGTCGGTCCAGCCCGGCGTCGTCGAGGACCTCCGTCCGGTCGTAGTAGCCGAGCCAGCCGAGTTGATCGAGCCAGTCGATCGTCGGCGGGTCGGCATACAGGTCGATCGGACCGGCGTGCCGCTGCCAGGACAGGATGCTCAGCAGCCAGGTGGCGCAGGACAACTGCCGGTAGGGGCGCGGATGCCGGCTGGGAATCCGCCAGTAGGCGTGCACCCCGCGCAACGGCTCAGCCACCGGCCACCACCCGGGAGACGCCGTCCTGATCGCGTACGACGGTCAGGTGTCGGCTGCCCAGGTGCTCGCCGACCGGCCGGTGGCTGACCACGATCAGCGTTTCCACCCGCTGCCGGACGGCGGTCAGCAGCCGCAGTTCCATCTCGCGGTCGAGGGAGTTGGTCGCTTCGTCGAGGATCAACAGCGATGGTCGGCGCAGCAGCGCCCGGGCCAACGCGAACCGCTGCACCTCACCCGCGCTGAAGGTGGCGCCGTTGATCCGCAGCGTGGTGCGCAGCCCCAGCCGCAGCGGGCGCATCACCTCGTCCAGCTCCATTAACGTGAGCATGTTTCGAATTTCTTGGTCGTCCAACTCGGTCACGCCGGCGCAGAGGCTGTCGCGAATCGTGGTGTGCATGAAGTCGGAGCGGGGCGGTACGTAACAGACCAGCGGCCGCAACCCGTCCGGGTCCCAGTCCCCGGCCGGCACACCGTAGATGACGGCCCGGCCGGAAGGCGCCGGGTCCAGCCCGCTGACGATGTGCGCCATCGTGGACTTGCCGACGCCGCTCACCCCGCCGACGGTGACCGTCTCACCCCGCTCGACACGCAGGTCGAGCCGCAGGTCGAAGCCGTCCCTGGGGCGGTGGACACGCACGCCGTCCAGCTCCACCGCCGGCGCGTCCGGCACCGGCCGGGTGTTCGTGCCGGCCGCCATCGCCGGCAGCGTCAGCAGCGTCGCCACGTAACGCAGCTGCCGCTCCAGTTGGGCGACGGCCGGCAGGGTCTGCGCGATGGAGATGACCGAGAACAGCACCGTCCCGCCGAGGGTGAGGAATCCGAACAGCTCGCCCGTGCTGACCAGCCCCGTCGCGGCCAGCACCGACCCCACGATGAGAATCACGTACAGGCCGGAGAAGCGCAGGGCCTCGCTCGGCCCGTACACCCAGGAGAGCCGGTACTGCAACGCCCGTACCGACTCGTGCAGCAGATCAAGCCGCCGGGCGTGTTCGGCCCTCAGGTGCGAGACGGCCCCGAGACCACGGAAGGTGGTCAGTCCTCGGGTCGTGGTGATCAGGACATCCTGGACCTCACCGTCCAGGCGCAGCTGCTCGTCGTAGTGGCGGCTGATCGGCCGTCGGGCGAGCAGCGTCACCCCGATGTGCAGGGCACCGAGGGCCGCCACCACGCCGGTGAGCGGCAGCGACATCGACGCCATGAACGCCAGCAGGATCACCACGGCGATGGCGTCGGTGAACATCGACAGGGCCAGGGTGGTGCCGGCCTCCCGCACCTCCCGGGCGCTCTGCACCCGGTGCAGGACCCCACCCGAGGTCATCTCGGTCGTCGCCGACGTGCGGGTCAGCCGATCGACGAGGTTACCGAGCATCGCCCGGTCGAACGCCAGCCCGACCGAGGTGAGCTGCCGGTGCCGCAGCCAGAACAGCACGCTCAGCGCGACGAAGAAGGTGATGAGGGCGGCGGCCAGGGGGCCGGCAGCCACCCGGCCGCCGGCCGCAACCTGGTTCAGGTACGGCAGCAGGACCAGGTTGAGCATGGTCAGGCCGGTGTAGAGCACGAGGCTCATCACGAGCAGCGGCACGACCTGGCGGAAGCTGAGCTCTCCGGAACGCACCAGCGGCCACAGCCACGAGGCCCGGGCCGACCGGCGGGCGCGCCCGGCCGACGTGACCCGCGCCGCAGGCTGGTCGCCGGCACCTGAAGTGACCGGCTGGGAACCCGGCAGCAGCACCCAGCCGGAGGACCGCTCGCGATAGCCGCGCTCATCGAGCCACGCGTGACCGAACGACGGATCGAAGATCCGCACCTGGCGCCGCCGCCGACGTTCGACGGTGATGAAGTGGTCAGCCCGCAGGTGAACGATGGCGCCGGGGGTCAGCGCGTCGAAGGGGCAGTCCCGCCGGGCGCGATAGCGAACGCCGCAGACCTCGGCCGAGGTGTCCCGCAGGTCCCGCATGGAGAGCGCTCCGCGTACGGACAACGCGTCCCGCAACGCCGGCTCGGGGAAGTCGTGGCCCAGCAGCTTCAGGCTGGTGACCAGGGCCTGCACCCCGCAGTCGTTGTCCTGCGTCTGCAGGCTGACCGTCATACGGGGACTCCGATCACTCGTGTTCCGGCCACGGCGGACGTGCCGTCGCCCAGGCTCACCCCGCTCCCCCACCACGGCGGGGTGTCGGTCACGGTCTCCGCCAGCGCCAGCGCCACCCCGACCGGTCCGCTGAGCACGGAATGAACGTACGGCGTGTCGAAGGCGTCGGCCACTGCCTGTTCGTCGACCCGGTCGAGGTGGGCCGAGAGCCGGGCCGCCAGCGCGCTCGCCCGATCGGCGCCGACGAGCCCCGCCCAGCATGGCGAGAGCCGGATGGCGAGGCTCAGCCCGGCTAGGCCGTGGCAGAAGGTGACGTCGGCGGTCTCGTCGACGAGCAACTCGTCGAGCCGACGTAGGGACGCCTGGGTGATCGGTGCTCGGACCATCCGCTCCAGCACGGCCGGTTCGGCGTCCGGACCCAGCGCGGCCAGCATCCCTGGCAGGCCGGAGCACAGGGTGACCCCGCCGGCACCCAGGCCACCGGTGTCGAGCACCGCCGGCTCCAGCCGCTCGATGTCGCGGACCAGGGCGTCGACCGGGCCGGTCAGCACCCCGTCCCGGCCGTACCGGCGACCGAGCATTCGTAGCAGCAGGATGCCACCGCTGCGGCCGTGGTAGACCCCGTTCGACGGCGTCCGCAGGATGCCGAGGGCGGTCCGGGTGAGCGCGGGAACGAGTTCGTCACGCGCCGCCGGGCCGGCCACGTCCCACAGCGTGATCCCGATACCCCCGGCACCGTTGATCGGATCCAGCTCGCCGGCCTCGACGAAGCGCCGGTACTGGGCGGTCAGCACCTCGGCAGCCGCCGGGCCGGTCGACGCCGGCACATCCAGGTGGCCGGCAGCCGACGCGAGGCATTCGTCCACCAGACGATGCAGCAGCCAGGTGACCCGGTGGTCGGAAACGGGCTCGCCGCGCAACGCGAGCTGGGTCAGCGACACGGCCAGCGGACGGTGGTCGAGCCGCGACGCGAGCAGAGCCAGGGCAGCCAGCGCATCCACGGTCGCGTTGCCACGTTGGCGGAGATGCGCCATCAGCCGGCGGAGCAGCCGACGCGCGGCGTCGACCTCAGGCATGCCCGGTCCCGCCCCGTGGCACCCGGGCCATCCGGCCCTTCAGCAGCCGCGCCGCTGCCATCACGATCTCCGGCTCGCGGCTCACCGCCTGCCCGAGCGAAAGCCCTCGGTTGATGGTCATGTGGATCATGCTGCTGAGCGCCAGACGACGGGCGTCCTCGTTCATGTCCACGAGATGGCCGAGCGTCGGGTCAGGCTCGGCGAGTAGGGAGTCCAAGGCCCGCTCCAGATCGGGCCGGGCAGAACGGTAGGCCGCCATCCAGTCCCGCTGGGCCAGGGAACTGGGCAACCGCGGATCCAGCCCACGCAGGTCGCACAGCAGGTCGAGGGCTCCGTCGTCCCCGCCGAGTTGCCGGCACCAGGCCGCGATCCGGGACACCGCCAGCGCGTACCGGCCCGCCTGGTCCGGGCCGCCGGTGAGCCGCCCCACCCACCAGGCCGAGTCGCCGCAGAAATGACGCAGGGTGTCCGCCCGGCAAGCCGGGCCGCCGTACCGGTAGTCCTCTGGCACCCAGGCGCGGACCTCGACCTCCCATGGTTGCTGCGGCACCAGTCTGGCCAGATGGGTGCGCAGGTCGGCGAGCAACACCTCGGTCGCGGCCGAGGAGCGCACGCGTACCCGCAGGTGAGGCCGTTCGTCCCGGTACCGGATGTAGAACAGCTCGCCCCGGCGCATGAGCGCCATGGCGTCAGCCCTGGCCAGCCACGTCTCCACCGCCCGGTCCGGGGCGTACACGTACCAGCTGGTCCAGTCCGGGTCCGCCACCGGCAGCCGGTCCACGAGCCGGGTCCGCGACAGCGGCCGGCTCACCGCCGGCTCCTGGTACGACCAGGGCACCCAGAGGTCGTGCACGTGGCCACCGAGATCGGACCACACCGGCGTTCTCACCGGCAGCGCCTCGTGCAGCTGGAGCCGGCCCTCGCGGCGCAGCCGCTGGGTGAACCACCGCCGTTGCACGGCGTCGGTGAGGTCGATCCGCATGGTGAGGTCCGCGCCCTCGGTCAGCTCCACCGTGGATCCCAGCCCGACTTCGGTCAGCACGTCGCAGAGCCCGACGGGATCGGCGGCCAGCTCGAGCAGGTCGGCCCGGTGCTGGGCGTTCAGCACCAGGCCACGGCGAGCAAGCAGGCAACGACCGGCGGTGATGCGCGGATTCATGCCGCCCGGCGACCGCCACTGGCTCGGGTCGGCGGCCGGTATCGTGTCGGCGGCCTCGTCCATGAGCAGCCCGAGCAACCTGACCGCCCAGGGGTTGAGATCGTGACTCAACGACAGTGGGCTGTCCCAGCGTAGTTCCACGAAGCGCCCGTCGGCGCGGTTGACCAGCTGTAGCCGCCCCTCCACGACGACGACCGCCAGGTCGGTGAGGAGGAGGTCGCCGGCACGGTGCGGCAGGTTGAGGTTGAGTCGGGGCAGATCGCCGACCCGACGTCGGGCCAGCGGCGCCCGCCGGTCCAGCGGAATCCAGCCGATCTCGACGGCGAGCCGGCCGGCGTCCTCCACCGTGGCGCAGAGATCCGGAACCTGCAGATGCTCGCCGAACCTGGCCCCCGGCCCGCCCCAGAACCCCGGCATGATCATCTTCAGCCAGGCGTCGGCACCGGAGCACGGCTCGGCCAGGAGCGCGCCGGAGGCCATGCCGAACCGGGGTCGGGTCGAGCCCGCGGGATCGGAGATCCCGGCATTGGGCCGGTCGGGTTGCCCCGCCCGCCACTGGTCCAGCGTGACCGCGTCGTTCCACCACTGGACCGCGCTGTTGTCGCGGCGGCCGGGGGGCACGAACAGCCGCCGCGGCGCATCCGGGAGGTCGGGGGTCTCCGAAGGCGTCGGCGGTCGCCGCCAACTACCCAGCGAGTGGTCCACCGGTGCGGTCAACAGCCAGGTCAGCGGCACCGCGCCGCCGGAGAACATGCCGCCCACGTACTCCCTGACCCGTTCGAGCCGGTCGGACGGCCACGGCACCCGCATCATCTGGGCGACGCCGTCGACCAGCGCCTCCACCGGGCCGCGGTCGAGGCGGGGTCGAACCTCGCTGAACGCGTCCACGAACTGGTCGGGGCGGAAGGGCCGTTCCTCGGCGAGCACCGCCTTCACCGGATCCGCGGGCGAGGCCGCCACGGCGGTCCCCACCAGCATCTCCGGCGCGTGCTCCGGCAACAGCAGGTGCCTGCGTACGCAGAGGTCGAACTGTGCCGTGCCGTCATCGCCGAGGTCGGCAGCCCAGTCGGCAGCGGAGCGCGGTGCGGCGGCACGCTGTTCACCGAGCAGCTCGGCGAGCCGGCAGATCGCCGGATCGTCCGACAACGACGTCGTACCGCCCCGGTCCGGGCGCACGTACGACCAGCGGCCGGCATCGGCGACGAGGGTGGGATTGACGAACCAGTTCCCGGTCGGCCGGGGCAGGTCGAGGCGCGCCAGCCGGATCTCGGTCGCGAGGTCGATGCGTGTCGTGGAATCACCGTCGACAAGGTCGGCGAGCATGCTGAAGCCGAACATTCCGAACGGGGTGGGCCGGAATCGGGCCCGGTTGCCGTAGATCGCCATTCGGGTCGGCTGGTCCTGCCAGTCGCGGTCGTCGTCCCCGGAGCGCTGGAAGGTGGTGGCGTACTCCACGGCCAGTTCCAGCATCCGCTGCGCCATCTCGCCGACCCGGGGCGACGAGTCGTCGCAGGGCACGGCCGGCAGCACCGGTACCCGGACCAGGCACCAGCCCGGCGTGGACAGCGTCCGTGGGGATGGCGTCATTCCAGCGGCTCCGGTCATCTGTGCGGCCGCATGGCCGCGTGCGGCTTCATGGTGGCGACGTCGAGACGCGCCTCGGCCAGCCGCTGCTGCACACCGGGGTCCGCCGAGTCGCAGGCCTCGACCAGGGCGAGAACCGCGTCGAGGCAGACGTGGTAGGCGGCGGAGAGGACCGCGCGGTATTCGGCCCGCAGGGCCGGCGCGAACGGCCGCAGCCGCCCGTCCCGGGCCAGCGCGTCGAAGCCGTGCAGCATCCCGGTCAGACCACGTCGGGCCAGGATGGTGCGGGTTTCGGCCTCGGCGTAGGCGGCCTGCCAGGGCGATCCCGGCGACAGGTCGGGACCCAGCAGCGCCAGCAGCCGCTCGGCGAGCCCGATCGCCACTCCGGGCATGTTCGCCAGGAACAGCTCCGCATCGGCGTAGATCCCCAGCGGGCGATTCGTCGGGATTGCCGACATCTCGATGACGTCCTCAGGTCGCACCCCCAGGCCCCGGGCACTCAGGGTGTGACTCGTCGTGCCGAGCAGGCCCGGGCCCTCCCACGGATGCTCGACGTGCAGTCGGGCGCGGTCGATCAGCACGGTGGTGCGGTTGCCCTGAACCGGCTCGCACCCCATGGCCATGAAGGTGGCCCGGTCCGCGCCGGAGCCGAACCGCCAGCACCCGTCGACCACCAGCTCGCCGTCCGGGCCCCTGTCCAGCCGACCGACCTGGGCGACCACGCCGTAGACCGCGTTGGTGCCGGAGTATGCCCGGGACAGCAGGTCACCGGGCGCGTACGTCGAAAGGTAGTGCGCGGTGCCGTTGGCAATCATGCAGAGCCACGCCTCACTGGCGTCCTCGGCTGCGGCGCGACGAACGAGATCCAGGCCTGCTACCAGGCTCTGGACCTCGTCCGGACCGTCGCGCAGCCACAGCAGCGTAGCGGCGAGCTGTCGCATCGATCGTTACCTAACTATTGGACGATCAGTACGATCCGCCGCCGCCGCACCGGTTGGTGGTGCTGGTGCAGCCGGTGGTCGGGATGATCGAGGTCCAGTTGATACCACCGGCGACCTCGCCGGCCTCGACGTCGATCCCGGCGAGATCGAGGTCGTCGAGGTCGACGAAGTTCTCCGCGTGGTCCACCATCTGGGCACCCGCCGTGATGTTGTTGGTCATATCCACCTCTCAGGTTCGTGACAGTGAAGTGTGCGGTCGGGGTTCTCACCCGAATCGCACAACATCGATGGCGGCCAGCATTGCCGACGGCAGTCTGCGCCCTCTATGCGTCCGCTATGCGCCCAGTGGCTGCCACCTCCGGACGTCGATCCCCTATCGGGACGTCCGTCCGCTGATCACTCCGCCGCCACGCCGGTTGACCAGGAGGTCGAGACCGTCGAGGATCCGGTCCAGACCGAACTCGAACGCCTGGTCGTGCCCGCCGTCGGCGGCTGCCTCGGCCATCGTCGCGACCAGCGCCGGAAAGCGGTCGCCGTGGCGGCGCAACTGCTCGGCGATCTCGGCGGTGAGGTCCGCTTCGGGTTGCCGGCCCACCATGGCCTGCTGGGCGATCGCGCGGACATGGCCGGCCAGCACCCCGATCGCGTCGAGGCGCTCGCTCCCGGTCAGCCCGGTGGACGGCAGGATGCTCGCCGCGCACTCCATCCAGCCCAGTTCGTTGGGGCCGACGGCCCGGGGGCCGAGGATCGCCTCCACCGTCCAGGGATGCCGCACGTACGCGTCGAGCAGATGGTGGGCCCACTGTTTCAGGGCGGCCCGCCAGTCGGCCGGGTCGATGGCCGGGGGCGCACCGATCGCGCGCTCGACCATGAGCGCCACGAGTTCCCCCTTGCCCGCCACGTACCGGTAGAGGGACATCTTGGTGAACCCGCGGTCGGCGGCTACCCGCTGCATGGTCACCGCCGCGAGGCCTTCCGCGTCGGCGATCGCGATCCCCGCGTCGGCGATGTGCTCGAGGCTCAGGGCGGGTTTGGGTCCTCGGGTCGGTTGCGCCCGGCCTTCCCACAGGAAGTCGCTCGGCACCTGGCCTCCATGCGTCTGGTCGTTGTCCAAAATCTGTTTCCATGGTACACAGTTGCAATCGTGTCCGCCGGACACTGTTTCTGTTGGAGGACCTGCCATGAAGAACTCGACCGTGCTGATCTCCGGTGCCAGCATTGCGGGGCCGGCGCTGGCGTACTGGCTGGGCCGGTACGGCTTCCGCCCGACCGTCGTCGAGATCGCGCCTGGCCTGCGGGCCGGCGGCAACCGCGTCGACTTCCGCGGCCGGACCCACCTGAGCGTGCTGGAGCGGATGGGCGTACTCGACGACCTGCGCGAGGTGCAGACCGGCGGCACCGCGATGCGCTTCGTCGACGCCGCCGGCCGCAAGCTGATGGAAGTGCCGGCCGACTTCGCCGGCGGCGACATCGAAGTGCCACGCTTCGACCTGTCCCGGGTGCTCCACGAGCGGAGCCGGGGCAGCACCGAATACCTGTTCGGTGACAGCATCGCGACCATGACCGACACGTCGCAGGGCGTGAACGTCACCTTCACCAGCGGCACGCGCCGCACCTTCGATCTGGTGATCGGCGCCGACGGGGTGCACTCGGCCGTACGCCGGCTGAGCTTCGGGCCGGAGGAGCGCTTCGTCCGGCACCTCGGCTACTACGTGGCGACCTGGGGGCTGCCGAACGAGTTCGGACTCGACCGGCACTCGCTGTTGTACAACGCCCCCGGCCGGATGGCCAGCATCGGTGGCGATCACCGCGATCCATCCAGGGCGGGCGCCTTCGTGGCATTCGCCGCACCCCGGATCGACTACGACCGGCACGACTCCGACCAGCAGCGCGGCATCGTCCGCGAGCGGTTCGCCGGGCTGGGCTGGAAGGTGCCACGGCTCCTCGCCGCGCTGGAGGAGGCGACCGACTTCTACTTCGACTCGATCTGCCGGGTGGACATCTCGCCGTGGTCGGGCGGCCGGATCGCCCTGATCGGTGATGCCGCATGCGGAGCCACGATCGGCGGGATGGGCACCGGCACCGCGGTGGTCGCGGCGTACGTCCTAGCCGGCGAACTGGCCGCCGCCGACGGCGACCACACCGTCGCGTTCCCACGCTACGAACGGTTGCTCGCCGACTTCGCCCGGCGCTGCCAGAAGGGCGGCGACACCACGGGCAAGTTCTTCGCGCCGCGTACCGCCGCTGCGGCCCGGGTACGCAACGGGCTCCTCAACCGGCCACTCCTCATGACCATGATGCTCAGGACTGCCGAGGATCGCAGCAACAACATCGAGTTGCCGGACTACCCCGAGCCGGCGATCGGCCTGCCGCCAGCGCGGAACTGAGCCGACCGATCCGGCCACCCAGCCCACTCACCAGGTGGCGTTTCGGGGAGATCGAAGATGTAGGGACGGTTGCTACCTGGTGGGTCGGACCGGTTGACGGATTGGGTGGTGCCACCTGGCCCGGCGACCTCCACGGGAAGCAGGTCGTTGTCGCGATCCAAACGTGGGCAACCGAGCGGACGCGCCCGCGCCCGGCGTGGGCCCCCGGCACGTCAGCGTCGGTGGCAGGACCGAGCCGGCCCGGCGAGTCATCCGTTGACAACATCACTCGCGCTCCAATACGCTTAACAGGGTGGTTAAGTGAAAGGGCTTCCGATGACTGGCACCGACCAGCTCAGCGCGGTGTTCTCGGCGCTCGCCGACCCGACTCGACGGGCGATCCTCGCCGAGCTGGCCGCACGCGACGCCACGGTCACCGAGCTCACCGCTCCTCTCTCCATCTCGATGCCGGCGGTGTCACGGCACCTGAAAGTGCTCGAACGCGCCGCGCTCATCTCGCGGTCGCGGTCGGGCAAGTGGCGCGCGAGCCACCTCGAAGCTGCCCCGCTGCGCGAGGCGGCCGACTGGATCGAGCGCTACCGGCGGTTCTGGGACTCGTCCCTCACCCGCCTCGATGCCCACCTCGCCGCGGTGCAGGCCGCCGGACCGGCAACGGACCGGATGGCCGACGACCCCATGGAGCTCGAATGAACACCGAAACTCCGCAGCTCGTCATTTCCCGCGTGTTCAACGCGCCGCGGGAGCTCGTCTACCGAGCTTTCACCGACCCCGACCACCTGGCGGCGTGGTGGGGCCCGACCGGCAACTCACTGCCGCGCGACGAGATCGAGTTCGACGTGCGCCCCGGCGGCTATCAACGGTGGACGGAAGTCAACGCAGCCGACCCCGGCCTTCGCGTGCACATCCATGTCGACCTTCTAGACATCGCTGACGGCGAACTGCTCGAAGGCGTCATGCACGTCAGTGGCCGGCTGCAGGAGGGCATCGAGCCGTTCGAGACGAGGTTGCGGGTCGAGTTCCACGACGAAGCCGACGGGCGGACGCGACTGGAGATCCGCCAGTGGCTGCCCGAGCACCTGACACACCCCAGTGAGGAGGGTTGGCGCCAGGCGTTCACCAAGCTGGACGCCACGTTGACGAATCTCCAGTGTCCTTGCAGCTGATCATCGAAAGGTAGAAGCATGGCCAAGCTGATCTACGTGACCAACCTGTCGCTTGACGGCTACATCGAGGACGAGCGCGGCGTCTTCGCCTGGCTCCCGCCCGACGACGAGGTATTCGCGTTCACCACCAACCTCCTGCGATCCGTCGGCACGTTCCTCTACGGACGGCGCCTGTACGAATCGATGGCGGTCTGGGAAACCAATACCGGTCTGGCCGCCCAGTCCGAGCTCACGGCAGACTTCGCCAGCGCCTGGAAGGCGGCGAACAAAGTCGTCTACTCCACGACCCTCGCCGCGGTGTCAACCGTCGACACCCGAATCGAACGCCAATTCGACCCCGCCGCGGTACGCCAACTGAAGGCCACGGCCAGCAGCGATCTCACCGTAGGAGGTGCCAACCTCGCGACGCAGGCTTTCAAGGCCGGGCTGGTCGACGAGTGCCAGCTGTTCATCTGGCCCGTTGTCGTCGGCGGAGGCAAGCCAGGGCTGCCGACCGGCATGCGCGCCGACCTCGAACTCCTCGATGAGCGCCGATTCCGAAACGGCGTCGTACACCTCCGCTACCGCCCTCTCGGACAATGACCGACAGCCCTGTCCGATCGCCGGCGCTTGCATGGCAGGCCGAGCGCTGACGACTGATTCGGCCGGATGAGGGCGCCCATCACGAACTCGGGTTGCGTCAAGTCGCAGTGTGCGGAGGCATCAACTCGGGAATCCCGTTCCGCTCCTTGCGGATGACCTGAGATCCTGGCCAGGGCCCCGGTCTCGCCGGCCCTCAGCTATGTCTCCTCTCCCGCACCTGCCCCGGGAGGTCGCCGCTACGCCGCCCCGTACACCGGGCAGCCGGGCGGCGGCCCGAACAATGCCCCCCACCCGGTCGGGGACCTGCCCTTCAGTCCCTATGGAGCTGCCCCGTCCACGCTCCCACTCCACCGACAGCACAAACGGGGCAGCTCCAAAGGAACCAACGCAGGGCACGCCGACCCGGCAAAGACCGACCCGGCAGGGGCCGATGGTGTCAGCAGCGCGCATCCCATGGGGCCTGCCAAGCCGGAGACCCTCACAACTTTGCCGGGGCCCTGCCGGTGGGACGCCTGTTCCACGGGGTTTCTCGGTCAGTGGCCGTGGAAGCGGCACCGTCCAGGGCCGGGGCCGTCGAGGGTGGGCCGCCGACGGTAGTCGTAGGGGCGGGGCTGGCCGGTAGATGACCGCCAGCCCCGTCAGTTTCCCGACGCCCCCCGGCCGCCACATCACGGGTGCCGCGCACGGCGCTCTGCACAGGCGTCAGCCCGGCGATTGTCTCCTGCGGGGTGGCTTTGTGGGGCACGGCCATGGTGGCCTTCGTCGCCTCACCGATCGAACCGGCGAGCCCACCCAGGCCGCCCTGGATGCCCGTGATCGCGTTCCGCACCCGCGCCACGCCCGCCGCTACGGCGACGAAGCCAGCGCCTGCGGCCCGCAGCGCCACCTCCTGCGCCTGCCTGTCGGCGGCGGCCGCCAGCCCCTGTGCGCGTTCGACGCCGCTCGTCAGCGCGCGGAGTTCACCGGTGATCTTCTCGGTGTGCGACACGTGGCCGGCATCCCCAATCGATGACAGCGGAGGTGTTCGACAGCTGAAACTACCGAGGTCTCTGCGGGGCCACCAGACACTGATGGCAGGTCGGGTCGCCCGGCGCGCTGGGTCCAGTGCGGCCGGGTGGGCTGGTGTCGGCGTACGGCCCGGCCCTGATTTGCACAGGCGCGTACGGCCGAACGCGCACCCCCGACTCCCTCCTTGTGACTGATGGTGGTGACCGCGATGCGCCACGACCCGCAGGAGATCGCGCTGCACCGGTACATGCGCCGGTTTTTCCTGGAGGCAATGTCACGGCCGGTGCTGCGCGATCTTCACATCTGCTGGGGACTCGCCGGTCGCGGTCGGCTCAGAAGTCGTCGTCGAAGCCGACGGTGCCGGTCACCCCGACCTGGTACGCCGACACCCGCCGTTCGAAGAAGTTGGACAGCTCCTGCACGTCCTGCAACTCCATGAAGGCGAACGGGTTGGTCGACCCGTAGTGGACGGGCATGCCGAGCTGCGCGAGCCGCCGATCGGCGACGTGCTGGAGGTACTGGCGCATGTCGGCCAGGGACATCCCGGACACGCCCTGGCCGAGCAGGTCCTCGGCGAACTGGACCTCGCACTCGACGGCCTCGGTGAGCATCAGGCGTACCTGGTCTGCGAGGTCGTCGTCGAACAGGTCCGGTTCCTCGCTGCGGACGGTGTCGACCACGTCGAAGGCGAAGGCCATGTGCATGGACTCGTCGCGGAACACCCAGTTCGTGCCGGATGCCAGGCCGTGCAGCAGCCCCCGGGAGCGCAGGAAGTAGACGTAGGCGAAGGCGCCGTAGAAGAACAACCCCTCGATGCAGGCGGCGAAACAGATCAGGTTGAGCAGGAACACCCGCCGGTCCTGCTTCGAGCGCAGTTCCCGCAGGTCCTGGAGGGAGTCGATCCAGCGGAAGCAGAAGTCGGCCTTACGCCGGATCGAGGGAATGTTCTCGATGGCGTCGAACGCGGCGAACCGCTCGGCCTCGTCGGGCACGTACGTGTCGAGCAGGTTCAGGTAGAACTGGACGTGCACGGCCTCCTCGAACAGCTGCCGCGACAGGTAGAGCCGGCCCTCCGGCGAGTTCACGTGCTGGTAGAGGTTCAGCACCAGGTTGTTGGCGACGATGGTGTCGCCGGTGGCGAAGAACGCGACGAGGCGGCTCACCAGGTGCCGCTCCGCCGGGGAGAGCCGGTCGAGGTCGGCGAGGTCGGCGTGCAGGTCGACCTCCTCCACGGTCCAGGTGTTGCGGATGGCGTCGCGGAACCGGTCGAAGAAGTGCGGGTAGCGCATCGGACGGAGGGTGAGGTCCATCCCCGGGTCGAGCAGCATGTGTGTGGTCCTCGGGTCGGTGGCTGTGGCGTCGGTCGGGGCGGTCACTGGCAGGCCTCGCACGACTCGGGGTTCTCCAGGGAGCAGGCGAGCGCCTCGTCGACGGTCACCGCCGGCGCGACGACACCGACGGCGCCGACGGCATTGACCGGGCTGACGGCATTGACGGGGCCGACGGGGCTGACCGGGCCGACGGGTGCGACCGTGGCCTGCTGGATCCGGGTGGCGGGGCGGGACCGCAGGTAGTAGGTGCTCTTCAGCCCGGCCTTCCAGGCGTACAGGTACATCGAGGAGAGCTTGCCGATCGTCGGAGCGGCGAGGAACAGGTTCAGCGACTGTGACTGGTCGATGAACGGGGCGCGGGCGGCGGCCAGGTCGATCAGCGCCCGCTGCGGCAACTCCCAGGCCGTACGGAACAGCTGCCGGACCTCCGCCGGCAGTTCCGTGATGCCCTGCACCGATCCCTCGGCGCGCTTGATCGCCGAGCGGACCTGGTCGGTCCACAGGCCGCGGGCCTTCAGTTCGCGTACGAGGGCGGTGTTTACCTGGAGGAACTCCCCGGACAGGGTCTCGCGCTTGAACAGGTTGGACACCTGCGGCTCGATGCACTCGTAGCAGCCGGCGATGGAGGCGATGGTGGCGGTCGGGGCGATCGCCACCAGCAGCGAGTTGCGCAGGCCGTGCGCGGCGACGCGCTCCCGCAGCGCCGTCCAGCGCTGCGCCTGACTGCCCGTGACGCCCCACAGGTCCGGCTGGAGCTGGCCGCGTGCCGCCCGGGTCTCGGCGAAGGCCGGGTGGGCGCCGAAGCGTTCCGCCAGGTCGGCGGAGGTCTCCAGGGCGGTCAGGTACAGCTCCTCGCTGATCCGGGTGGACAGCTCCCGGGCTGCCGGGGAGTCGAACGGCAGCCGCAGGGCGAAGAACACGTCCTGCAGGCCCATCAGGCCGAGGCCGACCGGCCGCCAGCGGGGGTTGCTCGCCGCGGCCTGCGGGGTCGGGTAGAAGTTGATGTCGATGACCCGGTCGAGGAACGTCACGGCGGTGCGGACGGTGGCGCGCAGCCGTTCCCAGTCGATGCCGCCGTCGGCGAGGTGGGCGGCGAGGTTGACCGAGCCGAGGTTGCACACGGCGGTCTCGGCGTCGCTGGACACCTCGACGATCTCGGTGCACAGGTTGGACAGGTGCACCACGTTGCCCGGCTCGGCGGTCTGGTTGCACAACCGGTTCGCGGCGTCCTTGAACGTCATCCACCCGTTGCCGGTCTGTGCGAGGGTCCGCATCATCCGCCCGTACAGCTCCCGCGCCGGCACCTGCCGCACGTACCGGCCCTGCGCCTCGGCCGCCCGGTACGCCGCGTCGAACTCGTCCCCCCACAGGTCCGGCAGCTCCGGCACCACGTCCGGGTCGAACAGCGACCACATCCCGTCGGCCTCCACCCGGCGCATGAACTCGTCCGGGACCCAGTTGGCCAGGTTCAGGTTGTGGGTGCGCCGGGCGTCCTCACCGGTGTTGTCCCGCAGTTGCAGGAACTCCTCGATGTCCGGGTGCCACGGCTCCAGGTAGACGCAGGCCGCGCCCTTGCGCCGGCCGCCCTGGTTGACCGCCGCCACCGAGGCGTCCAGCGTCCGCAGCCACGGCACGATCCCGTTGGACTGCCCGTTGGTGCCCCGGATCAACGCGCCCCGCGACCGGACCCGGGAGAACGCGATGCCGATGCCGCCGGCGAACTTCGACAGGTTCGCCACCTGCGCGTACCGCTGATAGATCGAGTCCAGTTCGTCGCGCGGGGAGTCGACCAGGTAGCAGGAGGACATCTGGGTGTGCCGGGTGCCGGAGTTGAACAACGTCGGCGAACTCGGCAGGTACGCCAGGCTCGACATCAACCGGTAGAACTCGATCACCTCGTCCGGGGCGTGGGACAGGCCGCAGGCCACCCGCAGCAACCAGTACTGCGGGGTCTCCACCACCAGCCGGCTCGTCGGATGGCGCAGCAGGTACCGGTCATGGACCGTGCGCAACCCGAAGTACTCGAACCGCAGGTCACCGTGGGGGTCGACGGCGTCATCGAGCTGCGTGGCGTTGGCGGCGACGAACGCGGCGGTGCCGCCGCCGATGAGGCCCTCGACGTGTCCCCGTCGGATCGCCTCGCTGAACGACCCGATGCCCTGCCTGCGGACCTCCTTGTCGATGTAGCCGGCCAGCAGGCGGGCGGCCAGCCGCGAGTACTGCGGCTCCTCACCGATCATCTCGGCAGCGGTCTGGATGGACAGCCGGTCCAGCTCGGCGGTCGTCGCGCCGTCGTACAGGCCGCTGATCGTCCGTGTCGCCACCCGCAACGGGTCGACGTCGGCGAGGCCGACCGTCCACCGCTCGACCGCTCGGACGATCCTGTTGACATCGACCGGTTCGGTGCCGCCGTCGCGCTTGCGGACGCGCATCTGCGTCCGCCGCGGGCCCGGTAGGGCTGCCTCGTCGGCCGTCATGCCCTCGACCGGGACAACCTCGGTGACTGCCACCACTCACTCCTCGCGGGCTCGAGACCTGATGGCCTTCGGACGCGTGGAGACAGACACCGGCGGACGTCACGCCGGCGGGGCGCGGGTCAGGTGGCGTCGGCCGTCCCACGCGGCCTCGGACCGCCGCCCACCCCGGTATGGGTGCGCGGCGCGCTGGCAGGTCTTCGGACTCGCGGGCGTGACCGGGCTCACCGGTCTTCTACTGGCCGTCGCTTCCCAGGCCGCTGGCGGCCCAGTGCTGATGACGGCGGTCGTTCCCACTCACCGCTGCGGGGCAGTCCCGGATTTCCACCGGGTTCCCTCTTGCCTCGACCGCCCCGGATGAGCGGCCGAACCAGCTACGGTCGACACCATATATAGGGACTACGGCGTTGTCACACCCCACATGTCGAGTCCGGGCGTGTCGGAGACCGGGGCGGTGAAGCCTCGTCGATTTGTTCGGCGCAGCGACCGAGCCGATTGGTGGAGCGGGTCTGGATCCAAGGGCGGCGGACCCGGCCGGTAGGACCGGAACGGATGTCGACCGGTCGGGTTTCCGACGGGCATCCGTACACAAGGGATGGTGACCTCCTACGGTGACTTCCGGCACGCCAGGAAATGGACGTCGCCGGGAATCGACCCGGCGACGCGATTCAGGCGTTTTACAGGGGGTTGTCTCGATGCACGTTCGGAGCCGCGCCATCGCGGGTCTGGTCGCCGGGGCTGTGCTGTTGACAGGCCAACCGGCGGCTGCGGGCACTGTGCAGGGCAGTGCCGCCGACGAGGTCGCGAGCACCAGTGCTCGCGTCGCCACGGGAACGATCGGCGGCGATGCGACGCGCACGGCCGTCCGCACGGCCTCGTCACTGTCGGTGCCGGGACACACCGGGCTGGTTCCCAGCACGCCGCGCAATGACGTACCGAGGATCACCGACGGCGAGATCACCGACATCGAGGTGATCGGCAACCGGGTCTTCATCGCCGGCTCCTTCACCGCGATCGCCAACGTCGGCGGGACGCCGGTGGCGCAGCCGTCGCTGGCTTCTTACAACATCGACACGGGCCTGGTTGACACCGGCTTCCGGCCGACGTTCGACGGATCCGTCGAGGCCGTCGAGGCCTCGCCGGACGGCTCGTCGCTCTACGTCGCCGGCTCGTTCAACACGGTCGGTGGCCTGACGAAGCGCAAGATCGTACGGCTCGACCCGGTCACCGGCGCTCCGATCGCGGCGTTCACCGCGCAGGGGAACGGGCGCGCGACCGCTCTGGCCGTGAGCAACACCGCGGTGTACGTGGGCGGCCAGTTCACGAAGGTGAACAGCGTGAACCGCGGCGGGCTGGTCGCGCTCAACCCGACGACGGGGGCGGTGGACAGCGGGTTCAACCTGCCCCTGACCGGCGGCATCGGCGTCGGCGGCATGCTCACCGTGCAGCAGCTCAAGCTGACGCACAACGGCAGCAGGCTGCTGGTCGTGCACACCGGTCGCCAGATCGCCGGTCAGGACCGCTACGGCGTCGGTCTCGTCGACACCGCCACCAAGGCCCTCCTGCCGTGGCGCACCCGCCTGTGGGAGGACAACCTCTCCTTCGTCGGCGGCATCCAGCGGGTCTTCGCCGGTGACGTCGCGCCGGACGACTCCTACTTCGTCGTCACCAGCGGTTCGGGAGGCGATCGCCCGCCGATCAACGACACGGCGATCGCGTTCCCGGTGACCGGCGCCGACCACGTCGAGCCGATCTGGGTGTCGCGTCACTTCGACAGCATCTACTCGGTCGCCATCACCGAGACGGCCGTGTACGTCGGCGGCCACTTCAGTTGGCAGGAATCGCCGACCTCCAACGTCCCGTGGCCCGGCCTGGACAACGTCGGGTACGGCACGGGTCAGGGCCTGAGCGGCTACGGTCTCGGCGACCAGGTGGTCCGCCGTGACCACCTCGGCGCACTCGACCCGGCCACGGGCACGGCGATCGAGTGGAACCCGGGTTCCAGCTCGTACGAGGGGGAGAAGGCGATGCTGGCCACCCCGCGCGGCCTCTTCGTCGGTGGCGACGGCAACACCAAGGGCGGCCTGTCGGTGGGGCGGGTCGGGTTCTTCGACCTCACCCGGGCACCGGCGCCCTCGCCGGTCGACACGACGGTCGTCACGCCCATCGAGGGGGCGGTCAAGCAGGCCAACGCGCCGTTCGCGCTCGGCGGGCAGGCGACCTCTCCGGCCGGCGTCACCAAGGTCGGGATCGAGATCCAGAACCGGGGTTCCAAGAAGTACCTGCAGGACGACCTCACGACGTGGGGCGCCGCCAACAGCATCAACGCGACGGTCGCAGCGGTGAACTCCGCCTCGACCTCGTGGTCCCTCACCGTGTCGCTGCCCGTCGGCGAATATCAGGTCCAGGCGAAGACGTTCGGCAACAACGGCCAGGCCGATGCCTCGAAGGCCGTCAAGAAGATCGAAACCTTCAGCTTCGACGACCTGCCGCCGACCACGAAGATCACCTCACCGCCCGCCGGCCTGGTCGCCGCTCAGAGCTTCGTCGCGACCGGCACCGCCAGCGACGACAAGGGCGTCAGCGCGATGACGTACTCGTTCCGCAGGTCGGACAACCAGTACCTCCAGGACGACGGGACGGCCGCACCGGTCTACAACACCTTCCGGGGCGAGCCGGACGTCATCGGCGCGTTGTCGACCACCTGGCAGTTCGAGGTGGCCCTCCCCACCGAGGGCGAGTGGAAGATGACGGCCACCGCCATCGACAACGCCGGTCAGGGTGACCTGCGCGGCGACACCCGGGACTGGATCATCTCGGCGACCGGCGTCGCGCCGTCGGTGGCCGTCAGCACCCCCACGCCGATGACGCCGCCCACCGCCGCCGCGCCGATCACCGTCGCGCCGGGCGGCTCGATCACGTTCTCGGGGACCGCCGGCGACGACGGCACCCTGAAGTCGGTCGAGGTCTATTTGCGCAACAACACCACGCGCGAGGCGCTGGCGGCCGACGGCACGTGGGGCGCCGACTCGATCGCGGCGTACCACCGGGTCTCACCGATCAACCTGAATGCCCCGTCGTACAACTGGTCGTACACCACCGTGCCGCTCACGCCCGGCGTGTACGACTTCCGGGTACGGGCCACCGACAACCTGGGCCTGAGCACGACGACCGCCAATCTGGGCCGGCTCACCGTCACCGCCCAGGTGCCCGGTGACGCCTTCCCGAACGGCCTGTTGAACTTCACCGGCGTCGACCAGAACGTCGACCAGTTGCACCTCAACCTGGCCGGCAGCGCGACCGACAACAACGGCGTGCAGAGCATGCGGGTGGCGCTGCGC
Source organism: Micromonospora sp. CA-111912 (assembly GCF_050948415.1). Classification (NCBI taxonomy): domain Bacteria; kingdom Bacillati; phylum Actinomycetota; class Actinomycetes; order Micromonosporales; family Micromonosporaceae; genus Micromonospora; species Micromonospora sp. CA-111912. Next base: position 683,514 of record NZ_CP192007.1, on the reverse strand, counting down.
GACCTGGACACCGGCCGGTACGTACAGCCGAACGGCACCATGGCGGCGAGCTTCGCCACGGTGAACGCCACCCTCGCCTCACCCGGCGCGACGAGCACCACGTTCGCCCTGTCGATCGACCTGCCGACCAAGGGTGAGTACAGCGTCGAGGCGTGGGCCGTCGACACGGCGGGCCAGCAGGACGGTTCGACCTCCGGCGCCACCGCTCGGTACCTCGTGTATCCGGGCGATCTCGACCCACGGCTGGAGCCGAGCCTCACCCCGCAGGACGGCGAGGTCTACCCGGACTCGCGGATCGTGGTCTCCGGACGTGCCGTGGACGATGTCGGGATGCTCCGGGTGGACGTCCAGATCGTCAACGGCGCCGGCCAGGGGATGAACGCCTCCGGTGTGTTCAGCACGCCGTCCGTCCCGGGCAACTTCCCCTGGATCTCGGTCTTCCTCACCAGCCCGGGATCCCCGGGGTCGAACTTCGCGTACACGTCACCGGTGATCCCGGCGGGTGCCTACACCGTCTCGGTCCGGGGGACCGACAACTACGGGCAGCTGCAACAGCCGCCGAAGATCGTCCCCGTGACCGTCAGCTGAACCGATCGGCCGCAGGCCGATCTGCTCCGGGAAGCGCTCCTGCCCCCACAGCGGATCGGTCTGCGGCCCCGTACCGTCGACACGCTCCCGGCCAGGCCGCCACGGCCTGGCCGGCTGCCGTCGCCAGATCTTGATACACACGGAAACAATAATTATCAACCCACGTCAAAAAGACTTCCATCAATCGATGGACGCATTTCCGCCAATCGCCATCAAGCCAACCTCGCAGTACGATCCCGAAAACCGATCAGACCATTCCATCGGCGTCACGAGCACGATGGAATGGCCGGAGCAGAGGGATGGCGCAGAGATGAGACTCCGCCACAGGACGATCTTCACCCACACCCGTCGACCCGGGCTGGCCGCCATGGCCGTCCTCGCCACCACCGCCCTGGCCGCCACCATGCTCGCCGGTCCGGCGTCTTCGGCACCCGCTGCGGAGCCGACGTCAGGTGCGATCGGCGAGATCCTGGGCGCCGGCAGTGCGACGGCGGTTCCCGGCAGCTACATCGTGACGCTCAAGGAGAGCGCGGTCGGCAGCCGATCCACGGTGTCCAGCGCGGTCAGCGGCCTGGCCGGCCGGTACGGCGTGAGCCCGGACCAGGTCTGGGGCGACGCCCTGGACGGCTTCTCCATGCGGGCGTCGGAGGCGGTCGCCCGCCGGCTGGCCGCCGACCCGGCGGTGGCCCAGGTGGAGCAGGACCGGTTGACCATGTTGGCCACCACGCAACTGAACGCGCCGTGGAACCTGGACCGGATCGACGCACCGCTTGGGCTCAACGGCGCCTACAGTTACGTCAGCCAGGGCACCGGAGTCAGGGCGTACATCGTCGACTCCGGGATCTACATCGGGCACCAGGATTTCGGCGGTCAGGCGATCTACGGCGTTGACGCGGTCGACGGCGTGTTGCCGGCGGACGACTGCACCGGGCACGGCACCCATGCCGCCGGCACCGTCGGCGGGACGACGCACGGGGTGGCCAAGGACGTTGTGCTGGTCGCGGTCAAGGTGTTCGACTGCGTCCTGCCCAGCACCCTGGCGATCCTGATCAGCGGCATCAACTGGATGATCGGCGACCACCTGGCAGGGCAGCCCGCCGTCGCGAACATCGGGGTCCAGTCCACCCCCAGCACCGCGCTCAACAACGCGGTGGCCAGCGCCGTCGCCGACGGCATCACCGTGACGGTCCCCGCTGGCAACTCGAACGCCAACGCCTGCAACTTCTCACCCGCGTCGGTGCCGACCGTGCTGACCGTGGCCGCGACGCAGTCCAACGACAGCCGGGCCAGCTTCTCCAACTACGGCCCCTGCGTGGACATCTTCGCCGCCGGCGTGGGCATCAGGTCCGCCTGGATCGGCTCGCCCTCGGCGGTACAGATGATGACCGGCACCTCACACGCGGCACCGCACGTGGCCGGGGCGGCGGCCCGGGTGCTGAGCAACTACCCGACGTGGACACCGGCCCAGGTGGCGAGCTACCTGTTCGGCGTCGCCAACGTAGCGGTGGGCAACCCGGGCACCGGTTCGCCCAACCGGCTCCTCCACCTGTCTCCCACGTTCTGATCCGTCGCCGGAGGCTGCCAAGGCCGGCCCAGCGCGGTCAACTACCCGCCACCACGGAGGTGGCGAGCAGGCCGCGCAGGGCCGGCCGTCGCCGAGCAGCGGCCAGTTGGCGCAGCGCCATGGCGTCGGCTCCGGCCGACGCGTCATCGGTCACGGCACCGGCCGCCCCTGGTCCTCGGCGTCGGCATGGTCACCCTCTTCGGCGTAACCAGCCGCACCGTCGGCGTCACCACCGGCGTCGGCCTCGGCGTCGGTCGAGCCGAAGTAGACCTGCCGCATCTGCGGGCTCGCCAGGCATTCCCGGGGATCGCCGTCGAAGGCGATCCGGCCCCGGTCGAGCAGCAGCACCCGGTCGACCAGTCGGGTGACCATGTCCATGTTGTGGTCGACCAGGATCACCCCGTGGCCCCGCCGCTGGACTTTCCGGATCACCTTGGCGATAGCGGCCACGCCCTGCGCGTCGGAGCCGGCGAAGGGCTCGTCGAGCAGCAGCACCACCGGGTCCTGACCCAGTGCCCGACAGACCTCGACGAGTCGTTGCTCGCCCAGGGTCAGGTCTCCCGCCTCGCGGTCGAGGCCCTCAATGCCCAGTTCGTGCGCCAACTGGCGGACGCCCTCGCGGTCGGCCGCCCGGTGCGGCCGTACCGCGCCGGTGAACATCCGCCACGGCCTGCTGTCTCGTTGCGCGTGCCGACCGAGCAGCAGGTTGTCCCGGACGCTCAGGCGCAGCGCCAACTGCGGGTGCTGGAAGGTGCGGCCGAGCCCGACCCGGGCCCGGCGGGAGGCCGGTCCGGTGAGCCGCCGCCCACGCAGCAACAGCTCACCGGCGGTGGCCGCCTGCGTACCGGAGATCAGGTCCACCAGCGTCGTCTTGCCGGCTGCGTTCGGCCCGACCAGCCCGAGGACCTCCCCGGCTCGCAGCTCGAACGACACGTCCGCCAACGCGGTCACCTCGCCGTACCGCTTGGTCAGGCCGCGGCCGACCAGCAGCTTCGTCTCATCCACCGGTACGCCTCCTCCACGGCAGCGCCAGCGCGCGCCGTCTTCACTTGTCGGCGTATCCGATCACACCCTTCGGCGCGACAGCGTGATCGCCAGCACCCCAACGCGGGGTGCCGCGGTCACGAACCAGCAGGTGCCCGTCCCAGGGCCCGCGCCGCGTTGTCGGTGGCCACCTGCCGGGCGTAGTCCCCGCCCCGGTGGGTCACCGTGGCGGCCGGGTCGGCGGTGCCCATCGGGAACGGCCAGTCGCTGCCGAGCACCAGCCGGTCCGCGCCGAAGACCGACACCGCCAGGTCGACCACCGCCGGGTCGTGGGCCAGGTTGTCGACGTAGAGGGCGCGCACCGCCTCGGCCGGGGTGGGCGACAGCACCGGTACGCCCGGCCGGGTGGTGGTGTGCCCGCGCTCCCAGCGCCCGACCACCGCCGGCACGCAACCGCCGCAGTGCACCAGCACGAACCGGATCCCCGGGTGCCCGCCGAGCACCCCGCCGAAGACGAGCTGGGCCACCGCCACCGTCGTCTCGACCGGGTTTCCCAGCAGGTTGGCCAGGTAGTAGGGCTCCAGGCGGGGATCCGCCGAGTGCGCGGGGTGCAGTTGCAGGGTGCGCCGGTCCGCGTCGAGACGCTGCCACAGCGGGCGCAGCGCCGGGCCGTCCAACGGTCCGGCGTCTCCCCCGGCGGCACCGACCACCCCGGCCCAGCGGTCGTCGGCGGCGATCCGGTCGTACTCGGCGAGCGCCACCTCGGGGTGTTCGAACGGCAGGTACGCCAGCGGGGTGAGCCGGGGCCGGTCGGCGACCACGGCGAGCAGGCCGTCGTTGACCGCGCGGACCCATGCCGCCGCCTCCGGCCCCGACAACCCCTGGCGGTAGAAGGGCGGGGGCACGCTGACGATCGCCTCGTCCAGCCCGGCCCGGTCCAGGTGGTCTTCGAGCCGGTCCGGGTGGTACAGGTCGGTCGGGCCGACCCGCCTGCCGCCGAGAAGGGCCGCGCCGTCACCGTCGACCGCGACCCCGGGAAGGTCGGCGGGGCGCAGGTCGGGGGCGAGGTGGGCGTGCATGTCGATGCCGGACACTGGGCTTCCTTAACGGTTGGGCCCGACCGGCGGTCACGACGGGACGCGCCGACGGTGCGGGTCAGTGACTGGCGGAGCCGCCCATCCGAGCGACGGGCCGCCAGTCGGGCGAGCGCCGCCCCGCCGGGTGGCGGGCCGCGTCAGGCCGGCCGGCGCGGGTGCGGCGGCGCGGTGGTAAAGCCGGTGGTCATCTGCCGGTACGCGCGCGCACCGGCTCCCGGGCCGCGGGCACCGCCGCGGCGTCAATGTTCATCTTGCCGATCACCCGGTCGGCCGCGTGCTGGATGTGGACCTGCACGGCGGCCACCGCCGCCGTCACGTCCCCCGCCACACACGCGTCGAGGATGGCCCGGTGCTCCCGGACCCGCTCCTCGTTCTGCCCGGTCGGGGTCACCGTGGCGAACCGGTACCGCTCGCTGTTCTCCCAGACCGGCTCCAGGCCGCGCAGCAGCCAGCGCGAACCGGCAGCCCGGTAGATGGTGAAGTGGAACTCGGTGTGCGCCCGGCGGGCAGCCGTGGCGTCGCCGCGCTCGGACGCGGCGACGTGCTCGTCGAGTGCCGCCTCGGCGCGCCGGGCGTCCGCGGCGGTGAACCGGGTCGCCGCGCGCTCGACCAGCGCCGTCTCCATGGCGATCCGGGCCTCGTGGGTGTCGGTTGCGTCCTCGACGGTCAGCGGCATGACCCAGGCGCCCTTGTGCTGGACCACCTCGACCAGGCCGATCGCGGCCAACCGCCGGATCGACTCCCGGACCGGGCTCATGCTCATGCCGAGCAGGTCGGCCATCTCGTTGAGCCGCAGCGGGGTGCCGGCCGGCAGCCGACCGGTGAGGATCGCCTCGTGCAGGACCGCGGTCGCCGAGTCGGCGAGTGTGCGGTGCTGCCCGTCGGCTCCACCGGCACCGACCCGACCGTCATCGCCGGCGTCACCCAGGACGGTTCTACGATGCGTTGCTGCCACGGTGTGCCTCCGGGTAAAGCCGCTGGTAGATGCCGTCCGCGTCCCGTCATCGTCGGGAACATGCGGGACATGATCCTGGTTCATGGGTGTTCGGTTTATCCCACAAACGCACCGGCGCGCTTTGGAAATGGTACCAATTTCGCCGCCGTGGAATGGTGCGGGGCGGTGCCACGTTGCCCCGTCCCGCACCCGCCAGGGATCAGTGCAGCTTCGTGAGTCGCACTCGGTTTCGCAGCTCACCGAGACCTTCCACCCGGGTCACCACCAGGTCGCCGTCGTTCAGGAACACCTGCGGATCGCGGGCGTTCCCGATGCCGCTCGGCGTTCCGGTGAGCACCACGTCGCCGGCCCGCAGGGTCATCCCCCAGCTCAGTTCGGCGATGATCCGGGCGAATGGGAAAGCCATCTGCGCTGTCGACGCGTCCTGGAGCACCACGCCGTTCACCTCGCACCGGATGCGCAGGTCCGCCGGGTCCGGAATCTCGTCGGCGGTGGTCAGCCACGGCCCGAGCGGCATGGTGGCGTCGATGCTCTTGCCCTTGAGCCATTGACCGCCGTGCGCGCGTTGCAGGTCGCGCTGCGACACGTCGTTGGCGACGCAGAACGCCGCCACGTACGACATCGCGTCCGCCTCGCTCACCGAACGGCAGTCCGCGCCGATGACCAGCGCCACCTCCGCCTCGTAGTCCCACTTGGCGGAGATCCGCGGGTCGTAGGCGATGTCGTCGTACGGGCCGACGACCGTGTCCGGGCCCTTGGTGAAGAAGGTCGGGTGCTTGGGGGGTTCCGCGGGGTCCTGCCCCTCCCGCTTGCCGCGCGACTCCTCGAAGTGGTCCCAGTAGTTCCAGCCCGTGCAGAGGATGTCCCGGTTGAACCGGCGCAGTGGCGCGTCGAGCCGGACCTCGGCCAGCGGCACCGCCGCGACCTGCCGCGCGGCGGCGCGAACCGCGTCCAACGCGTCCGCGCCGCCCCGGATCGCCTCGTCGAGCCCGCCCAGCTCGGCGGGGAGCACGGCGACGGTGTCGCCGTGCACCACCCCGATCCGCCGGCCGCCCTCGGCGAGCACGCTGGCGAGCCTCATCAGGCGTCCTGCCCGTCGTCGATCACGCCGATCGCGTTGATCTCGATGAGGTAGTCCTTGTTCACGAACTTGGAGACCTCCACCATCGTCGAGGCCGGCGGCTCACCGGTGAAGTACTGCCGGCGCACCTCGTGGATGGCGTTGAAGTCCTCCATGTTGCGGACGTAGACGTCCACCCGCACGATGTCCTCCAGCGACCCGCCGGCGGCCGTCATCGCGGCGCGCAGGTTCTGGCAGACCTGGTGCGTCTGGGCGGTGATGTCACCGACGCCGGTGACCCCGCCCTCGCGGTTGCGGGCGGTCATGCCGGACACGAACACCATCCGGCCCCGTGCCCTGATCTGGGTGGCCTGGGCGAAGTGACCGTTCGGGACGGCCAGCTCGGGGGAAACGATCTGCTGCTTGGGCATGGTCATCCTCTCTTTCCGAGGGTGGGGCTAGTGGGCGTCCGCCGGATCGGTGTACCACTGCGGCTGGGTCGGGTAGTGCGGCCCGTCGTAGATCTCCAGCAGGACGCTCTCCTCTTCGGCGAGCGTCGGCCCGTGCAGGCTGCCCTTCGGGTTCCAGTAGAAGGAGCCCGAGGTGAGGGTCAGCCCGGTGGGCACGTAGGTGTAGCGGCCACCGAGGCAGAACATGAACTGGTTGGACGCGTGCGAGTGGCGCAGCGGGATGCCGGATCCCTTGCGGAACCGGACCAGCGAGATGGACGCCTCGGTCTCCTCGTCACGCCACAGCGCCTTGTGCGAGAGGCCGGCGAGCGTCTTGTCCGCCCAGTCCAGCTCGTCGGTCTGGAGCAGGATCTCGCGGAACCGGGCAAGCACCACGCCGCCCGGGGCGGGCACCAGTTCCTCCCGTGACCGTTCGGCCGCCTCACCGCCGTAGTTCGACGGCTCGGAGAGGTTGTTGGCCCACTCCTGCGGGTCGACGCCGGCCGGCACCGGCGGGGCCGGCACGAGCGGCGGCAGGTCGCTCACTGGTCGCCCTGACCGGCCACGAGGTTCTCCCCGAGGCACTTCAGCTCGACGAGCCGGCTGTGGTAGCGGGTCGTGCCGTGGTTGGTGAGCATGTGGACCTCCCCCGGCGCGCGGTAGACCACCCCGCCGACGGCCTCGTGCACCAGCCGCGGGTCGCCGCCGGCCAGCGCGTCGATCCGGTTGTCGGCAGCCGCCAGCGCGATCACCAGGTACGGGTTGAGGTGGTGGTGCCAGGGCTGCTGCTCACCGGGCTCCAGGCTGATCTCCCAGACCCGCACCTGGTCGTTCTCGAAGACCACCCGCTGGCCGACGGCGCCCAGCTCGACCTGGCTTCCGTCCGGGGCGGTCGCGTGACCGTAGTTACTCATTGTCATCCCTTTCGCAGACGAGGGTGTGGTCAGGCCGGGTCACGGGGCGGTGGGCATCCCGTGATCCGGGAGTAGAGCTGGGCGGCCGTGTCGGAGCCCGTGGCCGGGTCGAACGGGACGATCGCCGCGACGTGCCCGTCCGGGCGGACCAGCACCAGGGTGTCGTCGGCGACCCCGAACCGGCGTCGCACCCGGTCGCCCGGGTCGAACAGCGCCCGGTCCCGCAGCCCGGAGTCGTGCGGCGCGTCCCACCGGCTCACCACGTGGTGCCGCAGCGCGGGCGAGTCCTGCGGCGGCAACGCCGGCCCCCGGCGGGGGTCGGTGAAGTACAGCGCCACGAAGGCATCGGCCGCGAGGTCGTGCAGGTGTACCGTGCCGGACTGGCCGAACAGCGGCAGGTCGGGGCTGCGCGCCCCGGCCAGCACCGGCAGCGGCTCGTCCCCGGCGGCGACCATCGACCAGTCGCCCGTGCCGTCCACGTCGAGGCGTACCCCGAGCATCGCCCGGGTGAACGCGTTGCCCCAGTTGCCGGCGGTCATCACCCCCGGGTCGTCCGCCCGCCGGGCCATGTAGGCCCGCGCCGCCGCGGCCATCGACGCGGAGCCCTTGGTGGCGACCGGCTCCTGCTCGACCTGGTAACCGTCGAGCAGGCTCTCCTCGGCCCAGCCGCGCAGCACCCATGCCATCCGCCAGGGCAGGTTGGAGGCGTCCAGGACCCCGGTGTTCAAACCCAGCGCCCACATCGGCGTGATCAGGTGCGCGGCGTCGCCGAGCAGGAAGACCCGCCCGTCCTGCCACCTGTCGGCAACCCGCTGGTGGACGTTGTAGACGTTGGTGCCGACGATCTCCAGGGTCTTGGTGTCCCCGATGAACCGGCGCGCCTTGTCGACCAGTTCCTCCCGGCTCGGCTCGGCCTGCCCGGCCGGCAGCGGGTAGAGGAAGCGCCAGCAGTGCGGCTGGCGGACCAGGATCATCCACTCCTTCGGGTCACCGAAGTAGGCCAGGTACGGGTAGTCGCGGGGGTTCTCCACGTCCAGGTCGACCTTCAGGTCGACCAGCATGTACCGCTCCTGGTACGTCTCGCCCTCGACCACCGCGCCGATCTGCTCCCGGACGACGGACCGGCCGCCGTCGCAGGCCAGCAGGTACCGCACGGGCACGGTCCGCTCCCCCTCGGCGGTACGCAGCCGCAGGTCCACCCGGTCCGGATGCTGGACGAAGTCGAGCATCCGGTGCCCCATGTGCAGCGCGCCGGGGGCGGTGGCGTCCAGCCGCTCCCGCAGGATCGGCTCCAGCTCGTGCTGCGGGATGTTGATGATGAACGGGAACCGGGTGTCCTCGGTCAGGTCGCCGGTCCGGACGCTGAGCGTCTGGGTGTTGGTGGCCCGGTCCAGCTCGCCGATCTCGTCGATGCGCAGCGACCCGGCCAGCACGTCGTCCAGGGCGCCGTACCGGTGCAGCACCTCCAGGGTGCGGGTGAGGACGGTGCCGGCCTTGGTGTCCAGCGACAGCCGCTCGTCCTCCTCGAAGATGACCACCGGTACGCCGTAGTGGGCCAGGCCCAACGCGGTGACCAGGCCGACCGGCCCGGCACCGACGATTCCCACCGGCAACTGCTCGGTCGTGTCGCTCATGTCGCCTCGCTCATCGGGTAGGCCCGGTCACGGGTAAGGGTGGATCCGGTCATGGTCGCGGCAGGCGAGAGCAGGAACATCAGCGGCCCGACCACGTCGGCCGGGGTGCCGATGCCGGTGGCCCGTGCCCAGTGTTCCCGTTCGCCGCCGGTCGGGTTGGCCTGCTGGAACTGCGGGGTGTCCACCACGCCGGGGAAGACGGTGTTCACCCGGATCCGGTGCTCGGCGACCTCGGCGGCGAGCGACTTGGCGAAGGCGATCAACGCCCCCTTGCTCGCCGCGTAGGCCGACGCCTGCGCCCGGCCGGCGGTGGCCAGGCCCGAGGCGAAGACCAGGATCGCGCCCGAGCGGCGGGCGATCATGTCCGGCAGGACCGCCTGCGCGCACCAGAGGACCCCGTCGAGGTTCACCGCCATCGTGCGGCGCCACTGCTCGGGGTCCATGTCGACCACGTCGCACCGGGGCTGCACCGCCGCGCCGGCCACCAGGGCGTCGATCCGGCCGTGCTCGGCGAGCACCCGGGCCACCGCGGCGTGCACCGCGTCCCGGTCGGACACGTCCACCCGGTGCTCGTGCACCCGCCCGCCGGGGTGCGGCCGGCCGGGTGCCACGTCGAACACCACGGCCGTGCCGCCCGCGTCGGCGTACGCGTGGGCGAGGGCGGCGCCGATCCCGTTGGCGCCGCCGGTGACCACGAGCACCTCGCCGGTGGCATCGAAGCTGGCCTGCATGACTTCCTTCTCCTTCCTCGGACCGGACCGGCTCAGCCGGCGCTGCCCGGCGCGGTGAGCGGCACGCCCAGCCCGGCGGCGACCTCCACCAGCCCGGCGAAGACCGACGGCTGGAGCGCCACACCCTCGCGCAGCGCCCGGTCGTACCGGCCGGCTTCGATGTCGCCGGGCAGGTGGACCTGTTCCACGCCGGGTGCCAGCGCGGAGCCGAGCACCTGGCCGGCCAGGTCGTCCACCCGGCGGGCGATCTCCTCCGCGTCTTCGGCGAACGCCTCGGCGTCCAGGGCGAGGAAGAAGTGCGCGCAGTCGTTGGGCACCGACACGTCGGCGTAGAGGCCCTGGACCCCCCGGCCGTACGCCCCGCCGGACAGCACCCCGGTGAGCACGTCGACCATGAGGGCGAGGCCGTATCCCTTGTGGGCGCCGGACGGCAGCAGGAGCCCCTTGAGCGCGGCGGCAGGGTCGGTGGTGGGCCGCCCCTGCGCGTCGGTCGCCCAGCTCGCGGGGATCTCGCGGCCCTCACCGGCGGCCAGCCGGATCTTGCCGAGCGCGGCCTCGGACAGCGCCACGTCGAGGATCACCGGCTTGCCGCCGGCGCGGGGTACGCCCACCGCGAGCGGGTTGTTGCCGACCACCGCCGAGGCGCCGCCCGGGGCGGGCATCAGCGGGCGGGTGTTGGCCGCCGCGATGCCGACACAGCCGTTGCGCGCGGCGAAGTCCACGTAACGGAACGCCCCACCGAAGTGGAACGCCCGGCGGACGGTGACCACGCCGACGCCGTACGCCTGGGCCTTCGCCACCGCCAGCCGCATCGCCTGGTCACCGGTGAGCTGCCCCAACGCGTGGCCGGCGTCGAGCACCGCGATGGCGCCCTTGTCCCGAACCACCTCGGCCCGCTCGGCCCGGCTGACCGAGCCGGCCCTGATCCGGTCGACGTACATCGGCAGCAGCATCACCCCGTGCGAGCCGATCCCGCGCATGTCGGCATCCACCAGGGACCCGGCGACCAGACCGGCCGCCTGCTCGGAGAAGCCCAGTGCGCCGAAGACCGAGGCGACCGCGTCGGTGAGCCACCGGACCGGGACCGCCGGCTGGAAGTCCGGCGCGCTCATGGCCGGTCCGCCCACGGCACGAAGAACCGCTCGACTGCGGCGAGCAGGTAGAACAGCACGACACTCATCACCCCGAGCAGAATCATCGCGGCGAAGGCCAACGCGGTGTCGGCGCTCGCGCCGGAGGCGACGATCGCGTAGCCCAGCCCCTCGGTGGCACCGACGAACTCGGCGATCACCGCGCCGATGACGGCGAGGGTGATGGCGAGCTTGAGCCCGACGAAGAGCTGCGGGATGGCGGCCGGCATCCGGATCATGCGGAACGTCTGCCACCAGTTGGCCTTCAGCGACCGGCCCAGCTCCACCAGGTCGGCCGGGGTGGAGCTGAGCCCGGCGGCGGTGGAGATGACGATCGGGAAGAAGCAGACCAGGAAGACCAGGAAGACCTTGGGGAACTGACCGAAGCCCATCCACACCACCAGAAGCGGCGCGACGGCCACCTTCGGTACGGCGTTGAGCATCAGCAGCAGCGGGTAGACGGTCCGCTCCAGCATCCGCGAGGCGGTGACGATCAGCGCCAGCGGCACCCCGACCGCGATGGCCAGCAGGAAGCCCAGCAGCGTCTCGCCGAGGGTGACCAGGGTGTTGTCCCACAGGTAGCCGGCCTGCTCGACCATGGCCTGTCCCACCTGCACCGGGGACGGCAGGATGAAGCTCTCCACCTCGAAGACGACCGTGATCGCCCACCACAGGGCGACGGCGGCCACGACGCCGAGTACGGGCGGAAGGTGCTGGAGCCAGCGGGCGTCGGCGCGCGGCTTGTCGGGGCGGGTACGGCGGGACTCGGTGACCGTCACCGTGCCACCTCCTCGGGGGTCATGAGCAGGTCGTGCAGGCGGGCGCGCAGTTCGCCGAGTTCGGCCGAGTGGCCGTCGTGTCCCAGCGAACGGGGACGGGCGATGTCGATGTCCACGATCTGCCGCAGCCGGCCCGGTCGCGGGCTGAGCACGACGACCCGGTCGGCGAGCAGCACGGCCTCGTCGACCGAGTGCGTCACGAACAGCACGGTCGAGGCGTGCTTCATCTGGAGGCGCTGGAGTTCCACCGTGAGGTCGGCGCGGGTGAGCGCGTCGAGCGCGGAGAACGGCTCGTCCATCAGCAGCACCCGGGGCTGTTGGATGAGGGCCCGGCACAGCGAGACCCGCTGCTGCATGCCGCCGGAGAGCTCGTGCGGCAGACGCTTCTCGAAGCCGTTCAGCCCGACCAGGTCGAGCAGTTCGTGCGCGCGGGTCCGGGCGTCCCGCCGGTCCAGTTTGAACACCTGGGTCGGCAGCAGCACGTTGTCGACGACCGACCGCCATGGCAGCAGCGCCGGGCGCTGGAACATGAAGCCGACGTCCCGCCGGGGCCCGTTGATCGGGGTGCCGGCGACGGTTATCTCGCCGGAGGTGGCCGACTGGAGGCCCGCCACCAGCCGCAGCAGGGTGGACTTGCCGCAGCCGGACCGCCCGACGATCGCCACGAACTCGCCGTCGGCGACCTCCAGCGACACATCGCGCAGGGCCTCCACGTCACCGGCCCGGGTGCGGAAGATCTGCGAAACGTTACGAATTCCGATCATGGTCTCGCCCCTCGCGGTGCGCGCGGCAACGGGCCGCGCGCACCGCCGTCGAAGAGGAAGTTACGGCTTTGCGATGTCGTAGACGCCGAGGTCGTCGGCGCTGGGCGTCGACTTGAGGGTGCCGGTGCCGGCGAACAGTTTGATCATCGCCTCCACCCGCGTCCGGTCGAGCTTTCCGGCCTGCCCACCGTCGACCAGGACGTACGGCCGCATCTCGGTGAGTTCGGCGGCGGCGACCTTCTCGTCGGCCGTCCGGTCGTGCTTCTTGAGCAGTTGGGCGGCTTCCTCGGGGTGTTCCACCGCGTAGACCAGGCCCTTGACCAGCGCCGCCGTGAACTTCTCGACCTGTGCGCGGTCGCTGTCCAGCTTCGTGGCGGAGACCAGCAGGCCGTTGCCGTACAGGTCGGGCAGCTTGTCCGCGTACGGCAGCATGGTGACGGTCTTGCCGCCGGCCGCCTTCTCCAGCAGCGGCTTGCCGGCGGCGAACTGGCCGATCGCGTCCACCGAGCCGGCGGCGAGCAGCTGCGGCAGCGACTGCGGCGAGGACGGGACGAACTTCACCGACTTGGGGTCGATGCCGGCCGCCTTGGCGTACGCCGGGAAAATGAGCATGTTCGTGGAGCCGGAGCTGTCCGCGATGCTGGAGCCGGGCAGCTTCTCCGGCGAGTCGATCGCCTTGCCCAGCGAGGCGATGCCGGCCATCGACTTCTGGTGGATGGCAGCCACCGCGCGCACCGGCATCTTCTCGTTGGCCATCGTGGTGATGACCCCGGAGAGGTCGCCGGTGCCGTAGTCGGCCTGCCCCGACCCGATCAGCTTCATGACGTCGACGGTGCCGGTGCCGGGCTTGATGGTGACGTTGAGCCCGGCCTCCTTGAAGTAGCCCTTCTCCAGGGCGACGTAGGCGTACGAGTCCCGACCGAACGTCCCGAAGGAGGTCAGGTAGGTGACGGAGGCGGCATCGGGGGAATCGGTCTTCTCCGAGCCACCACAGCCGGAGACGGTGAGTGCGAGCGCCGCCGCGGCGACTGCCGCGACGAGACGGTTACGACCTGACATGTGACCTCCTGCGTGGACGGGATTTATCAAATGTCAAACTTCCCGACCCGTCAAGACCCCGTTTTGATAACGCAACCCTGCCCGCCACCCTGCCCGACCTGCGCAGGGGCGAGTTACCGGCCCGAGCGGCGGCCCCCGGAGGCGCAAACTGACGCGGCCGACAGGACGTCCTAGGGATGACCCGTCAGGCGGGTGGCTTGGACGTCGCGGCGTTGCGGAACCGCTCGTGCGCCGACTGCCGGCTGATGCCGAGCGCGTTGCCGATCTCAGCCCAGGAGAGCCCGGCCTCCCGGGCCGCCAGCACGGCACGTTCGATCAGCGGCCGTTGCCAGCGTTCCACCTCGGCGAGGATGCCGAGTGCCTGCAACGGCCAGGCAGCGGCCAGTTCGGCCACGTTGTCCCGGAGGGTGTCGGAGCGACCCAGCAGCCAGCCGGGCGGAGTGGCGGCCAGGATCGGCCTGATGTGTCCGCCCCACTCCGAGGTGGCCATCCAGCGTCCCTCTTCGGCGGCCGGATAGTCGCTGGCGCCGACCCAACCGCAACCGCACCGGGCCCGGTAGCCGACGGTGCCGACCGGCGCTACGGCGTCGGTGCTCAGCGTCCCGTCCGGCAGACGGAACCCGATGAGGTTCGCGTGCCCTGGAACCGTTGCCTCCGCCATCCCGCAAGCATATGTGCGTCAGGGTTTCCTGACTGAGGATGTCAGGGTATCTTGACGCAGTTGCCCGGGCTGGTCTTCGCCCGGGCCCGACAATCCGAGAGGAGAGCGCATGTCCGTGGTCAGCGGCACGGTGGTCCAGGGTTACGAGCCGGTCCGGGAGGCGTTCCTGGCGAACTTCGAGACACGGTCCGAGATCGGCGCGGCCCTCAGCGTCTACCGGCACGGCCGGGAGGTGGTCCGGCTGTGGGGCGGGGTCGCCGATCCCACCACCGGCCGCGCCTGGCGGGAGGACACCCTCCAGGTGGTCTACTCGACCACCAAGAGCGTGCCCGCTGCCTGTGCCCACCTGCTGGCCCAGCGGGGGCAGCTCGACCTGGCAGCCCCGGTCGCCGAGTACTGGCCGGAGTTCGCGGCGGCCGGCAAGGGCCGCATCCCGGTCCGTTGGCTGCTGTCCCACCAGGCGGGACTGCCCGTACTCGACCGTCCGGTCCCCCGGGCGCAGGCGCTGGCCTGGGAGCCGATGGTCGCGGCGCTGGCCGCCCAGGCGCCCGTCTGGGAGCCGGGCACGGCGCACGGCTACCACTCGCTGACCTTCGGCTGGCTGGTCGGTGAGGTGGTACGCCGGGTCTCCGGCCGCAGCCTGGGCACGTACTTCGCGGACGAGATCGGCAAGCCGCTCGGCCTGGACCTCTGGGTCGGCCTGCCCGCATCGGAGGCGTACCGGGTCAGCCGGCTCGTCGAGCAGCCGGTGGAGCAGCCCAGCACTGCGACATCCGAGGCGCTGCGGGAGATGCTCGCCCGGTACACCGATCCGACCTCGCTGGTGGTCCGGTCGGCCGCGGTAACCGACCCGCCGCTCGACCTCTCCATTCCGGAGACCTGGACGGCCGAGATTCCCTCGGTCAACGGCATCTGCACGGCGTCGTCACTGGCCCGTTTCTACGCCGGCCTGATCGGCGAGGTCGACGGGTTCCGGATCCTCGACGCGGCCACCCTCGCCACCGCCACCGCCGAACAGGCCAGCGGTGTCGACCGGGTGCTGATGGTTCCGACCCGGCCTGCGCTCGGCTTCGGTCTACCCCTGCCGGACCAGCCCTGGTGGTCGCCCACCGCCTTCGGCTTCCCCGGCCACGGCGGCTCGCTCGGCTACGCCGACCCGGCCAGCGGCATCGCCTTCGGGTACGTGATGAACGGCCTGCGCGTCACGATGACCCCGGACCCCCGAACGACCAGCCTGATCGAGGCAGTCCGGGCGGTCGTGTCCCGCCAACCGGCCTGACCCGCCGCCCGTCGGTACCCCGATCCGCGTGGCCGCCGGACCCCTCACTCGCCGTCGGCGTCCTCGATGCGGATGCCCAACGCCCCCGCCAGGGTGTACGACAGGGCGGCGAGGTCCTGCTGGGCCACGATCGCCCCG
Organism: Micromonospora sp. CA-111912; assembly: GCF_050948415.1. Taxonomy (NCBI): domain Bacteria; kingdom Bacillati; phylum Actinomycetota; class Actinomycetes; order Micromonosporales; family Micromonosporaceae; genus Micromonospora; species Micromonospora sp. CA-111912. The sequence goes on along the minus strand of NZ_CP192007.1, from coordinate 667,728 downwards.
GCCATGCTCGTCACGCCGCCGATCCCAGCCAGGACGCAGTTGGCGAACCGGGTGCCCTCCAGCGTCGCCTGGGAGAACTGCGCACCGCTCAGGTCGCAGTCGGTGAACCGGGCCCCGCGCAGGTCCGCGTTCTGGAAGTCCGCCCGGGTCAGGTTGCACCCCTCGAACGCCACACTGGAGAAAGCCGTGAACCGCCACGACGACAGGTCCAGCCGGCAGTCCGAGACCGTCACGTCCCGCACCGCGCCGTTGATCCACTGCACGCCGGTCATCCGCGCCGTCGACAGCCGCACCCGCAGCATCGACGACTTCTCCGCCCGCAGGTTCGCCAGGTTCGTGCTCTCGAACAGGCAGTCGGTGAACCTCGCCCCCTCCAGCCCGGCCCCGCTCAGGTCCGTGCCCCTGAACCGGCACTGCGCGAACTCGACACCGTCCGCCGACCGTCCCGACAGGTCGAGATCGAAGAAGCCCAGCCGGCGGAACGTGGCCTCGCTTTCGACGACGGCACCCTCGACGGTGGCCAGCTCCAGCGACGCCGGTGGCTTCGGCTTCACCGGCGCCCGCCACCGACCAGCACCACCACGCGACGATCGCACCACCATCCCCGCAGGCTAACCGAGGCGCCGGGACCCCCGCGCAGCACGCAACACCGATCGGACATTCTCGACGTCCCGTTGCATGGCGGCGATCAGCTCCTCGATCGAGTCGAAGCGTTCGGGAACGCGCACCCGCTCGACGAAGTCGGTTGTCACCGGCAGACCGTAGAGGTTGGCGGAAACGTCGAGCACGTAAGGCTCCACGGTGCGCCGGCGGCCCGCAAAAGTGGGGTTTCGGCTGATCGAGATCGCGGCGGGGTAGGGAACGCCCCCGACCATGTCCCCGTCGGACCAGTTCCTGTCCACCACCGTGAACCAACCCGCGAAGATGCCGTCGCCGGGCACCACCGAATGCTCGGCGAGCGCGAGGTTCGCGGTGGGAAAGCCGAGGCCACTCCCCCGACCCTCGCCGTGCACGACCACCCCCGCTATCCGGTGCGGGCAGCCCACCGTCTCCGCCGCCGCGGCCACGTCACCCGCCAGCAGGCGTTCCCTGACGTAGGCCACGGACAGCCGGTCCCGCTGCCGCTGCCCGGGCGAATCGACGGCGTGCACGGCCACGCCGGTACGCCGGCCCAGCGCCGCCAGGTCGCCCCCGCCGCCGGCGACGGCCGCCGGGTCGAGCACCAGCGCCACCGCCGGCAACTTCGCCACGAGGCCGGCGACCGCCGACTCGTCCCAGCCGCCGCCTGCCGGCGCGACGGCGAGCGGCTGCACACAGATCGCGTCGACGCCGAGGCCCGCGAGCAGTCGTCCGTCCTCCTCGACGGCGGCGGCCTCGGCCGGCGAGGACACCAGGATCAACAGCACGCAGGCCACCCCGAGTCGACGGGCCTCCGCGACGCCGCTCCACACCAGCCGGTCGCCGCCGGGCTGCGATCCGTCGCTCACGGCAAGGACGCACGGGCCCACATCGGAAGGTACGTCTGAGACGCCTCGCCAGATACGCACCGCGCAACCTTACCGGCCTGGCGGGGCGGCCCCGCCGAGCTCGGCGAGCGCACGATCACCCACCGTCACCCGCTCGGCCGGCCCGGAGCCGGTGGAGCCGGTCAGGCGCCGCGCGGGGCGTACATGATGACGGCGACGCCGAGCAGGCAGATGGCCGCGCCGGTCAGGTCCCACCGGTCGGGGCGGAACCCGTCGACGAACATGCCCCAGGCGAGCGAGCCGGCCACGAACACCCCACCGTAGGCGGCCAGGATGCAGCCGAAGTTCGGGTCGGGCTGGAAGGTGGCCACGAAGCCGTAGGCGCCGAGGGCGATCGCGCCGGCGGCGACCCACCACAGGCCGCGGTGTTCGCGCCAGCCCTGCCACACCAGCCACGCGCCGCCGATCTCGGCGAGCGCGGCGAGGGCGAACAACAGCAGCGAACGGAGGACGGTCACCTGCCGGACCGTACCCCAGCCGCCCCCGCCGGCCCCGCACCGTGACTCCCGGTGCCGCCCGGCGGGCCGGACAGCCACCAGCAGGCACTCCACGGCCCGGATTTGGTTGGGCGGGCCTGGTAGGGGAATCACTGACCAGTACCGCGCACCAGCGGCGAGGAGGGATGGGATCGTGAGTCACGACCAGCACGACCGGCAGGACCCCCAGGAGCAGTTCCGCACCCCGGACGAGCAGACCGGCGGACGGCAGTCCGCCCCCGGGAAGACCTGGAAGATGCCCGACGCCCCCGACCACGGCGAGAAGAGTTACCGGGGCACCGGCCGGCTGACCGGGAGGCGGGCCATCGTCACCGGCGGCGACTCCGGCATCGGCCGGGCCGTCACCCTCGCCTTCGCCCGCGAGGGCGCGGACGTGCTGATCACCTACCTGCCCGAGGAGGAGGCCGACGCCGAGGAGACGGCCCGGCTGGTACGCGACGCCGGTCGCACGGTGGTGACCGTGGCGGGCGACATCCGCGAGGAGGCGCACTGCCGGGAGATCGTCCGGCGGGCCGTCGACGAGCTCGGCGGCCTGGACATCCTGGTGAACAACGCCGCCCACCAGATGTCGCAGGCCGGCGGGATCACCGACATCAGCACCGAGCAGTTCGACCGGGTGCTCAAGACCAACCTGTACGCGATGTTCTGGCTCTGCAAGGCGGCGGTGCCGCACCTGGCACCCGGAGCGACGATCATCAACACGGCGTCGATCCAGGCGTACCAGCCCTCTCCCGACCTGTTGGACTACGCCACCACGAAGGCCGGCATCGTCAACTTCACCAAGGGGCTGGCGCAGAACCTGGCGGACAGGGGCATCCGGGTCAACTGTGTGGCGCCCGGCCCGGTCTGGACCCCGCTGATCCCGGCGACCATGCCCCCGGAGAAGGTCGAATCGTTCGGCGCGGACGTGCCGCTGGGTCGGGCCGGCCAGCCGGCCGAGCTGGCCCCGGCGTACGTCTTCTTCGCCTCCCAGGAGTCCAGCTACGTCACCGGCGAGGTGCTCGGGGTGACCGGTGGCAAGCCACTGGCGTGACCGGCGGTGGACCGCCGGACGCCGTGTGAGCGGCAGGCCCTGCGGGTAAACCAGGATGATGGGATTGCTGCAAACGTCGCCGCCACCACCCCGCGCCACGGAACTGCACTGCTGGACCCTGTCCACCGGAGCGGAGCTGCGTGGCCTCCGTGCGTCCCTGCACGAAGCGTTCACCGGGCACGCCATCGCCGAGAGCGAGGAGCTCGACGGCATCCCCGAGCGGGTCGTACTGGTCGCCACGGAGCTGGCCACCAACGCCCTGCTGCACGGGCTGCCGCCGACCACGGTCCGGTTGCTGCGGGACGAGGACGTGTTCATCCTCGACGTCACCGACCACGACCTGACCACCGTGCCCGAGCTGGCCGACACCTGCCCGCTGGGCGCCGGCGGTCGGGGCCTCCAGCTCGCCCGGGCCTTCTCCCTGGATGTCGGCTGGTACGCCACGGAGGACACGAAGCACATCTGGGCGTCCTTCCCGCGCGGGGAGGCTCAGGGCGACGGACGGTGAACGAGCTCGCGGCCTGGCCGTCAGCGGGCCGGGGACGTGGTGTCCAGGCCAAGCGTGGCCAGCACGCCGGTGATCTCCAGGACCCGGCGCACTGCGGGCTGGACGTCGGCGACCGTGAGCCGGCAGCCCTGCTCGGCGGCGCGGGCATGGGTGCGCAGCAGGACCAGGATGCCGGACGAATCCAGGAACCGGACCCCGCCGAAGTCGACCTCCAGCGCGCTCAGCGGCGGGCCGTCCAGGACGCCGGCCAGGGCCGCCGACAGCTCACCGGAGGTGGCGAGGTCGACTTCGCCGGTCACGGCGAGCAGCCCCCGGTTCTCGGTGACCGCGAGCGGGGTGATCGACAGGTGACTGGACGTCGACCATGGCGCGGGCATCGGCCTGGCGGGGCTCAACGAACCACTCCCCCTGATCGGTGACCGGCAGCGGTCCCTCGTAGCAGAAGGCGGGTACCGGCTCGTTCGCCCCAGGGTAGCCGTAACCCGGATCAATCACACCCTCCGGTGCCGCGCCCCAGCCGGCCGGCACGGGCCGCCACACCGGCCGGTAGGGTGGCGAACAGGCTGTCGGCTCTGCCCCGCAGCCTTCGCCGGCACGGGGGGCGGCTGCGAACGACAGGCGACGCGATGACCGGCCCGGGGGATCTCCGGGCCGGACGTGGTGGCGCTCACGCCCGGCCCGGCCCGACCCGGCACGGCCCGGCGGTACGGTTTCCGGGCGGACCGGCACCCGGCCCGCCCCGCGAGCCGCCGGCCCCACACCGGGGACCAGGACTGACGGAGGACACCGTGCCGGACGCCGACGAGCTGGTCGCCGACGCCCTCGCGGCGGCGCGCGGCACCGACGTACGCGCGGCGGAACGGCAGCTCGACCGGCTGGTGGTCGGCGCGGGCGTCGCGGACGGCCCGGCGGCGGTGGACGCCGCCCTGGTGGCCCGCCTGGTGCGCGGCGTGGGCCGGCTCTGGCCCCGGGGCTGGCAGCCGGCGGACCTGGCCCGGATCGCGGCCCGCCGGCTCGGGCCGCCGGCCGGGCGGCTGGTGGTCGACCTGACCGCCGCCCAGCGCCGGGACCTGGCCGGCACGGTCCCCGACTGGTGGGACGACCATCTCGCCGGCCTCGACGCGGCCGTGTGGTGGGACGACGACCGCCGTTACCTGACGTCCTGGGCGGCCAGGGAGGGCACCGACCGGATCGCCGCCCTGCGCGACGCGGTGGACGTGCTGGCGTTGGTCGAGGGGCTGCCCCCGATCGCCGTGCTCCGCCCGCCGCCCGGCGCCACCGCGCAGGCGGCGGCCGTCCCGGCCGGTGGCAGCGGGTCGCGGATGCTCGACCGGGTACGGGCCCTGCTGGCCAAGGCCGAGTCGACCACCTTCCCTGCGGAGGCGGAGGCGCTGACCGGCAAGGCGCAGGAGCTGATGACCCGGCACAGCCTCGACGTCGCCCTGGTCGCCGCGACCGCCGAGCGAACCGACGTGCCCGGCGGCGTGCGGCTCGGCACTGAGCCGCCGTACCCGGGGGCGAAGGCGCTGCTGGTGCAGGAGGTGGCGGCGGCGAACCGGTGCGAGTCGGTGTGGTCCGACGACCTGGAATTCGCCACCGTGCTCGGCTTCCCGGCCGAACTGGCCGCCGTCGAGCTGATCTACACGTCGCTGCTGGTGCAGGCCACCGCCGCGATGCTGCGCGGCCGGTCCGAGCGCCGGTCCGCGGGCGGCAGCCGGCGGACGAAGGCGTACGACGAGTCGTTCCTCAACGCGTTCGCGCTGCGGATCGGCGAACGGCTGCGCTCCGCCACCGACGAGGCGAGCCGGGAGGCGGCCCTGGAGCAGGGGGCGGACCGGTTGCTGCCGGTGCTCGCGGCCCGCACCGAGGCGGTGCGGGAACGGCTGGGCGACCTCTTCCCGGGCGTCACCAGCAAACGACTCACGGTCGCCGACGAGGAGGGCTGGTCCTCCGGCACCTCCGCCGCCGACCGGGCATCGCTGGACCCGGCTGGCCGGGCACCCCGGCCGCTGCGCGGCGGCCGACCGGCCCGCTGACCAAGGGCGGCGGCCCGGCGGTCGCATGTCGGCTGAGGCGGCCGGCTGCGGCCCGGCGGTCGGAAGACCCGAGCGGGGGCACGTCAGGCGCGGCACCCCCGGGCCAGCTTCGGCGGGATGTCGACGAAAGTCGTGCTCAGCCACTTCACCGGCGTGGCCGACCGGGCGCCCCCGTCGAGTTGCTTCGCGGTGTCCGCGATCAGCGCCTCGATCTCGCGGTCCTCGGCCCGCGCCGCCTGCTCGCGGACGTCGTCGGCCAGGCCGGCGAGGGTCCGCTTGAGCCGGGCGTTCAGCTCATCGGCGGTCTCCTCGTCTCGGGTGACGGCGGCCGAGTCGGCGGCGATCCTCTTGCTCCCGGCGACGATCAGCTTGTCGACCGCCCGACACACCTCGTCGGTGTTGGCGGCCGTCACAGCGGTCGGGGACTCCGAGGGTTGCGCGGCGGCGCTGGTGGGCGGCGCGGCCGAGGCGCTGGTGGGCGGCGCGGCAGCCGGCTTCTCGGCGGCATCCCCGCCCGACTGGCAGCCGGTGGCGACGATGGCCAGGGTCACCAGGGCTGCGGCCCGGAGCGCGGTCACGGCAGGACGAGACATGTTCTCCCCCGTTGGGTTGTGGACCGCCCAAGCATGCCGGAGGCCGTCACGCACCGTACCCACCGGCACGCGGCGCCGCCACCCGGGCGCGTGGGGACGGGCCACCGACATGCAAAGCGCCGGGCCGGCGAGAGCCGGCCCGGCGCGGTAAGAGCTGATTCTCAGCTCTTGAAGGCATCCTTGATCTTCTCGCCGGCCTGCTTGAGCTTGGCCTTGGACTGGTCGTTGCGGCCCTCGGCCTCGAGGCGCTCGTCGTCGGTGGCCCGCCCGGCGCCTTCCTTCAGCTTGCCGGCGGCGTCCTCGGACTTGTTGGCGATCTTGTCGTCCATGCCCATGATCTACCTCCAGTGGTGCCGTTTTGTCGGTACTGCGACGTCATGCAGGTACCCCGCCACCCGGCTGCCCAATCCTCGCCCCGGCGGAGACGACGGTCACCCGCCGTGACCGCGCTGGTACGGGCGAGGTCAGGCCACCGGCCGGAAGCGCCGCAGGCGGAGGCTGTTGGCCACCACGAAGACCGAGGAGAAGGCCATCGCGGCCCCGGCGATCATGGGATTGAGCAGGCCGGCGGCGGCCAGCGGCAGGGCGGCCACGTTGTAGGCGAAGGCCCAGAACAGGTTGCCCTTGATGATCGCCAGAGTGCGGCGGGACAGCCGGATCGCGTCCACGGCGGCGGTCAGGTCGCCCCGGACCAGCGTCAGGTCGCTCGCCTCGATCGCCACGTCGGTGCCGGTACCCATGGCCAGGCCCAGGTCGGCCTGCGCAAGGGCGGCGGCGTCGTTGATCCCGTCGCCGATCATGGCCACGGTCCGGCCCTCGGCCTGGAACCGCCTCACCACCTCCACCTTGTCGGCGGGCAGCACCTCGGCGGTCACCTCGGTGATGCCGACCTCGGCGGCCACCGCCTTCGCCACCGTGGCGTTGTCGCCGGTGAGCAGCACCGGGGTCAGGCCGAGGGCGCGCAGCCCGGCGACCGCCGCCGCGCTGGTGGGCTTGACCGCGTCGGCCACCGCGAGCAGGCCTCGGGCACGCCCGTCCCAGCCGGCCAGCACGGCCGTCCGGCCGGCGGCCTCCGCGCCGGTCACCGCCCGTTCGACCTCCTCCGGTACGTCGAGTCCGCGCTCCCGCAGCAGCCGCAGCCGGCCGACGGTCACCTCGCGTCCCTCGACGGTCCCGGTGACGCCGAGCCCCTCGACGTTGGCGAAACCGGTGACCGGGGCGAGCGGCCCCGCGTCGGCGGCCCCGGCAGCGACGGCCCGGGCGATCGGGTGCTCGCTGGCCGCCTCCAGCGCCCCGGCCAGCCGCAACAGCTCGGCGGCGTCCCCGCCCTCGGCGGGGAGAACGTCGACCAGGGTCATCCGCCCGGTGGTGACGGTGCCGGTCTTGTCCAACACCACGGTGTCCACCTGCCGGGTGGACTCCAGCACCTCCGGGCCCTTGATCAGGATGCCGAGTTGGGCGCCCCGCCCGGTGCCGACCAGCAGCGCCGTCGGCGTGGCCAGGCCGAGGGCGCACGGGCAGGCGATGATCAGCACCGCCACGGCGGCGGTGAACGCGGCGGTGGGGCCGGCCCCGGAGCCGAGCCACCAGCCCAGTGTGCCGGCGGCCAGCGCGATCACGATCGGAACGAACACCCCGGAGATCCGGTCGGCCAGCCGCTGCACGGCCGCCTTGCCGGTCTGGGCCTGCTCGACCAGCCTCGCCATCTGGGCGAGCTGGGTGTCGCCGCCGATCCGGGTCGCGGTGACCACCAGCCGGCCGCCGGCGTTCACGGTCGCCCCGACCACGGTGTCGCCGGGGCCGACCTCGACCGGGACGGACTCGCCGGTGAGCATGCTCGCGTCGACGGCCGACGTGCCGTCTTCGACCACCCCGTCGGTGGCGATCTTCTCGCCGGGGCGGACCACGAACCGGTCCCCCACCGCGAGCTGGTCCACCGGGACACGGGTCTCCACCCCGCCGCGCAGCACGGCGACGTCCTTGACGCCCAGCTCCAGCAGGGCGCGCAGCGCCGCCCCGGCGGTCCGCTTGGACCGGGCCTCGAAGTACCGGCCGGCGAGGAGGAACGCGGTCACCCCGGCGGCGGCCTCCAGGTAGATGTTGCCGGCGCCGTCGGTGCGGGTGATGTCGAGCCGGAACGGGTGGGTCATGCCGGGCATCCCGGCATCACCGAGGAACAGCGCCCACAGCGACCAGCCGAACGCGGCCAGGGTGCCCAGCGAGACCAGGGTGTCCATGGTCGCCGCGCCGTGCCGCAGGTTGACGAGCGCGGCCCGGTGGAAGGGCAGGCCGCCGTAGACCACGACCGGGGCGGCCAGGGTCAGCGACAGCCACTGCCAGTAGTCGAACTGCCAGGCCGGGACCATGGCGAGCACGATCACCGGCACAGCCAGCGCCACCGACACCCACAGCCGGGTACGCAGCCCGCGCAGTTCGTCGACCGGCTCGGCGGCGGGCTCCGCGCCGGCCCGGGCGGGCGGGGGCGGCACGACGGCGGTGTAGCCGGTCTTCTGCACCGTGGCGATCAGGTCGTCCGGGCTGATGTCGTCGGCGTACGAGACGGTGGCCTTCTCTGTGGCGTAGTTGACCGTGGCGGTCACGCCGTCCATCCGGTTGAGCTTCTTCTCGATCCGGGCGGCGCAGGACGCGCAGGTCATCCCGCCGATCGCCAGCTCGATCCGGTTCGCTGCGACCTGCAACGGCCGCGTGGGCGAGGTCATCTCAGCCCTCCTGTGAGTCGTGCCCGTGCCCGGGGACCCCGTGCCCGGCACCGGCGCTCGGGGTGCCGGTGGCGGTCGGGGCGGTGGCAGTCGGGCTGGTGGTGGCGGCCGGCGTGCTCGTCGCCGGGCCGCCGGGCTCGGCGGGGGCGCCCACGACGACCGTGAACTCGGCCGTGTGCACCGCCTCGCCGTGCCGGAAGTCGAGGTAGAGCCGGTACGCGCCGGCCGAGGGGAACTCCGCGGAGAACGTCACCGCCGGCCCGGCCGGGGTCCGCCCGTCCCCGGGCGCGCCCTCGGGATGCACGTGCAGGTATGCCAGGTCCCCCTGGCGCAGCGCCACCAGGTGCCCGTACGCGCCGAGGTAGGGCTGCAGGTCGGTGACCGGCGTGCCGTCCCGGCTCACGGTCAGGGTCAGCTCGGTGGCGCGGCCCGGCTGCGGCGAGCCGGCCAGGGTGACGGTGTAGCCGTCGGCCGTGGCGCTGCTCGCCGGCGCGGGCAGCGGCCGGGTGTCGACCGGGCCGGGCACCGTGACGTCGACGCCGAGGGTCAGCGCCGGGCCACCGGTGGGGGTGAAGTCCGCGAACGCGCGCCAGACGCCCGGGCCGCCGAGCGGGGAAGCGACGCGCCAGGTGCCGTCCGGGGCCAGCTCCGGGTGGACGTGCCGGAAGCCGGAGAGGTCCCGCCGCGCGACGATCAGGTGCATCCGCTTGTCGTGCGCGACGTCGTAGCGGGTGACGGGGGCACCGTCGGCGCCGGTGATCCGGAAGGCGAACTCGCCGGCCGGCGCGGCCACCGGGGCCAGGGTCCAGCCCCGGTCGGAGACGAGCAGCCCGCCGGGCAGGTGGGCTGCGGCGTCGTCGGTGGAGGAGTGCGCGTCGCCGGAGGGCTGCGCGGCGCTGCCGTGGGCGGGGTCACCGGCGTCGTGGCGGGTCTCGGCGGCCGGGGCGACGGGGCCGGCCACCCGGCCGACCCCGTACGCCGCGCCGAACACCGCCGCGAGGCCGAGGGCGAAACCGCTCAGCTTCGTCGCCGTGTTCATCGGGTACCTCGATTCTGTGCGGGCGGCGTCACGCGCCGACGAGGTCGTAACCGGCCTCGTCGACGGCGGCGCGCACGGTGTCGGTGTCCAGCAGGGCCTCGCTGGTGACGGTGACCCGGCCGGCGGCCAGTTCCACCTGGACGTCGCTGACGCCCTCGATCGCGCCGATCTCGGTGCTGACCGAGGTAGCGCAGTGCCCGCAGGTCATCCCCTGCACCTGGTATGTCGTGGTGATCATCGCAATTCCCCTCTCCTGGCCTCACCATACCCCCGGGGGGTAATCGTGAGGCGGACCACAGCCATCTCCGGCATTCCGATACCCGTGGGGGGTATCGCTGCCGCAAAGAACCGTAGCATACCCCCTGGGGGTAGGTTATCCTCGATGCCATGACCGCACCTACGCCCGCCCCGACCCGGGGGTACACCGCCAGCAAGGACCAGTTGCTCGCACGGCTCCGCCGCGTGGAGGGCCAGGTCCGCGGCATCGAGAAGATGGTCGACGAGGACCGCTACTGCATCGACGTGCTCACCCAGATCTCCGCGATCCAGGCCGCCCTCGACAAGGTCGCCCTCGGCCTGCTCGACGGGCACGCCCGGCACTGCATGCACGAGGGCGCGGCCGAGGGCCGGGCCGACGACATGGCCACCGAGATGATGGCCGCCGTCGGCCGCCTCATGAAGCGCGGCTGACCGCGCCCGCCGCCCACGCCACCCGATCCCGTTTTTCACCGCCGGGCCCAATTTAGTCCCGTGGCCGGGACCGACCTCCGGATCGCCGCCCGGGACCGGGGGGACGGGCCGGAGAGACCCGCCCCCACCACAAGGCCGCCGGCGTCAGAGCCGGGCGAGGATCTTGTTCATGGCGTCGATCTCGCCCTGCTGGGCGGTGACGATCCCCTGGGCCATGGCCTTGGCGTCGGCGTGCGCGCCCTTCGCCAACTCCTCCTTCGCCATGGTGATCGCACCCTCATGGTGGGCGATCATCATGGTCAGGAACTGCCGGTCGAACTCCGAGCCGGTCGCGCCCGCCAGCCTGGTCATGTCCGCGTCGGACATCATCCCGGGCATGCCGTGGTCCATCCCCGGCATCCCGTGCCCGGGCCCGTCCGACGGGACGGGGCGACCCCACCCGGTGAGCCAGCCGGTCATGGTCGCGATCTCCGGCCCCTGGGCACCCTTGATCTGAACGGCGAGGCGCTTGACCTCGGCGTCGGCGGCCCGGGAGTCGGCCAACTCGGCCATCTCCACCGCCTGCCGGTGGTGCGGGATCATCATCTGGGCGAACATCACGTCGGCGTCGCCGAACGTGGCCGACCCGCTCGCCGGTGCGCCGCTGGTCGCGGCGGGCGGCGTGTCGTGGCCGGAGGAGGTGTGGTCGGCGTCGCCGCAGGCGGTCAGGGCCAGGGCTGCGATGAGCGCCCCGCCGGCCAGGGCGGCGCGGCGCGCGATCGTACGAGTGGTCACGGTCTGGATCCTTCGATGTCGAGTGCGTACGCGGGCAGGACGGGGACACGGGTCGCCGGCAGCAGGGGCCGGGCGCCCGCGTCGGGGCGTCCTACGTACGCGACACCGAGATCTCGGCCAGCCACAGGCCGATCGGCCGGGGCGGTGGGGCACGCGGACCGGCGGGTGGCCCGGCGGGCCGACGGGCGGACGGGCCGACCGACCGCACCCCGCTGAGCAGGAGCACGGCCACGAACAGCGCCACCGCGAGCGTGCCGAGCACCGCCAGGCAGATGCTCCAGCCGGGCGGGCCGGCACCGGGATCGCCGGCGGGCAGCAGCCGCGCGGACGGGCACCCCGCCACCGGACAGCCCTCGGGCAACATCCGCATCGCACCCACCCGCGTCACGCCGACGCGGAGCACGGCACCCGCCCCAACGTCGACCACGGGAAGGGCAGCGCCCGTCATGGCGGAAGCGCCGCCCGTCGTGGTGGCGCGGTAGGAGGCGGCCGGGTGCGCGTCGGGAGACCCGGCCCGGTCGTGACCGCCGTGGCCCCCGCCGCCGTGCGCGCCGTGGCCGAGAGTGTGCATCGCGGCCAGCCCGACCAGGGTGCAGATCAGCAGCGCGAGCCGGGCCCACCGCCCGGCAGTCAGCACCGTCGCCGTCCGCACCCGGTTCAGGCTAGCCGGTCCGGGTGGACGCCCGGGCCGAACACGCCACGAGCGGCCGCACCGCCGCCCACCCGGTCCCGGCCGGTGCGGCGACCGGTCCCCGCAACCCGGGGCGGACCGATCGATCCCGGAGGTCAGTCGGGGCATGTTGCGGCGGGCAGACCAGGCGCGCGATCTGCGTTCCCAGGTGGGGATGGTTACCATCTCGGGCGATGGTCGTCCGGATTCCGCACCGCCCGCCCGCGCACCCGCCGGCTGGCGCCGACCCGGCGGCCGATGCCGGGCCGTCGCACCGTTTGGAGAGACCGTCGATGGGCGCCGACCACACCCGACCGGCCCCGCCCGCCCCGCCCGGGGTGCGGCGGGTCCTCGTCGCGACCGTGGTGCCGCTCTTCGTGATCACCGTGATCGCGGCAGTCGTCCTCTGGCCCCGCGACGGGGGCCCACAGAGCGACGGCAGCGCGGCGGTGCCCCGGTACCACGGCACGGTGACCCGGGTGGTCACCGAGGCGTGTCCGCCGCAGCCGGAGACGCCGGAGGACAACTCGGGCGCGCAGGACGGCCCGTGCGGCACGGTCACCGTCCGGGTGGAGCAGGGGCCGGACGCGGGACAGCAGGTCGAGACGCCGGTCCCGACCGGTCCCGGCGCACCCACCGTCGCCGTCGACGACCGGATCGTCCTGGTCGAGCTGACCGACCCGGCCGACCCGTGGACGAGCGCCTACAACATCGCCGGGCACCAGCGCGGCACCCCGCTGGTGTGGCTGGCGGTGGTGTTCGCGCTGGCGATCGTCGCCTTCGGCCGTTGGCGAGGGCTGGCTGCCCTGGCCGGCCTGGCCGCCAGCTTCGCCATCCTGCTGACGTTCGTGCTGCCCGGGATCGGCGCCGGCGGGTCACCGCTGCTGATCGCCATCGTCGGCTCGGCGTTGATCATGTTCGTGGTGTTGTACCTCACCCACGGGGTGAGCGCGCAGACCTCCGTCGCCGTCCTCGGCACCCTGGGCAGCCTCGTGCTCACCGGCGTCCTCGGCACCCTGGCCGCCGCCGCCACCCACCTCACCGGCCACGGCAGCGAGGACGCCACCACCCTGTCGATGTTCCGGGGCGACGTGGACCTGCACGGCCTGCTGCTGGCCGGCATCATCATCGGCTCGCTCGGGGTGCTCGACGACGTCACGGTCACCCAGGCGGCCACGGTGACCGAGCTGGCGAACGCCAACCCGGGGCTGTCCCGGTTGCAGCTCTACCGGGCGGCCACCCGGGTCGGCCGGGCCCACATCGCGTCCACGGTGAACACCATCGTGCTGGCGTACGCGGGCGCGTCGTTGCCGCTGCTGCTCCTGCTCACCGCCGACTCCCGCCCGGTGACCGAGATCCTGACCACCGAGTTCATGGCGCAGGAGATCGTCCGCAGCGCCGTCGCCACACTGGGCCTCATCGCCGCCGTACCGCTGACGACCGGGCTGGCCGCGATGGTCACCGCAGCGGGTCGGGCCGCAGCGGCCGGGCCCGGCCGGCCGGGCGGCGACGGGGACGTGCCGGCCTCGCGTACCTCCGGCGCAGCCCGGCACCCGGCGGAGCGGGACCTCGCGCTGGAGGCGCTCAGCGGTGGGCGGCCCGACGACCGGTTTCCCGGCGGTCCGGCCCGCCCCATCGATTCCCCGGCCCGGTGGGCCGGCCGAGAAGGGAGCACGGACAGCACATGGTGACACTCCGCAGCGTGACTGAGAGTGGTGTCACGCGTGAGAATCGCGTCACTGACTACCGAAAGCAATTACAAAATAACGCTTTTAGTCGGCATCCGGACGTAGATCCCCACGAGGACTGTCGGGTAACCTCGCTGCCGGTCACCGCCGAAGGCGCGCAGCGGCGCCTGCGGTGCCGCCGCCCAATCGCCGCGAGGCGAGCCGGGGACCCAGGTGCCTGGGGTGAATCCGCGACAGCGGTAGGGGCCACTTCCGCCCCGAACCCGTCAGCTAACCCGGTCGGCGGTCGATGGAAGGGAAAACTGTGACGGCACCCCTGCGCCGCTGGTTGGTACCCGTGGCGGCCGTGTTCGCCGCGCTGGCGATCCTCGCCGGCCCGGCCGCCCCGGCGTTCGCCGCGCCCTCCACCCCCAAACCCTCGGGGCACGAGGAGGACGACGAGCCCAAGCTGATCACCGACGTCATCGAGGCCGCCAACCGGGACTACACCCAGGCCCAGGCGAAGCTCAACAAGTCCAAGGACCGCCAGCGCAAGCTCGACGAAGAGGTGAAGCGGGCCGAACAGGAGCTCAACGCGCTCGCCCCGCAGATCAGCGAGATGGCCGCCCAGTCGTACCGGACCGGGCGGATCGGCGCGATGGCGATGCTGCTGGAGAGCGGCACCCCGGACTCGTTCGTCGAGCGCGCCACCGCCCTCGACCAGCTCAACATGATCAACGCTCGGAAGCTGGGCGAGGTCAACGACGCCAAGGAGCACGCGGAGCAGGCCAAGCTCGCGGTCGAGGTCGAGATCCGCGAGCAGATCAAACAGACCGCGATCATGGGGGGAAAGCAGCGCGACGCCAAAAAGGCCCTCGCGCTGGTCGGCGGCAAGGGCTTCACCGGTGGCCTGGTCAACGCCACATCCCCGGTCGCGAAGATCGCGCCGGGCCGGACCTCCGACGGTGACTGGCGCCCCGAGTCGTGCAGCGAGAACGACCCGACCACCTCCGGCTGCATCACGCCGCGCACGCTACACGCGTACAAGGAGACCAAAAAGGCCAATTTCCACCGGTTCGTCGGCTGCTACCGACCGGGCGGGCCGTGGGAGCACCCCAAGGGTCGGGCCTGCGACTGGTCGCTGCAGAAGAGCGGGTTCGCCCCCTGGCACAACAACGACACCCGGATGTACGGCAACAACCTCGCCGCGTTCCTCATCCGCAACGCCGACCGGCTCGGCATCTACTACGTCATCTGGAACCGGCAGATCTGGTTCCCGGCGAGCGGTTGGAGTTCCTACAGCGGGCCCTCCGACCACACCGACCACGTACACATGTCGCTGCTCTGACGACGCCGCCACGCGATCGAGGGCCGTCCCGCACACCCGCAGGGCGGCCCTCGCCGTGTCGTGGCCCCACGAGCGTCTCAGGCGGCGGCCGGGGCCGCCGGAGCGGCCGGCGTGACTCCCGGGGGCGGGGTGGGCGCGTCCTGGGCTGCCGGAGCCGTGGCGGAGGGGACGGCCGGGGCCGCGGCGAAGCCGGCGGGCACCGCGGCCACCGTCCGCACCTCGCCCGCGCTGAGCCGGTACGACATCCCGACCACCGCGCACCGCCCGGCGGTGACCTCGGCGGCCAGCACGAACGAGTCGGCGAGCATCGCCTCGACGGTCTGCGCGATGTGGATGTCGACGATCCCGTTGATGTCCTCGACCCCGCGCTCGGCGGCCCGGCGAAGACTGGGCACCACGGCGTCCACCACGGCCCGCAGGTGGCCGACGGGTGCGGTTCCGGTGCTGGCCGCCGCCCGGGCCGCCTGCACGGCGCCGCAGGAGTCGTGGCCGAGCACCACCACCAGCGGGGTGCCCAGCACGGTCACCGCGTACTCCACGCTGCCCAGCACCTCGGGGCCGACGGTGTGCCCGGCGGTGCGGACCACGAAGAGGTCGCCCAGCCCTCGGTCGAAGATGATCTCGGCGGCCAGCCGGGAGTCGGAGCAGCCGACGATCACCGCGAACGGGTGCTGGCCGTCGGCGACGGCCGCCCGGTGGCCGGCGTCCTGGTTCGGATGGCGCGGCGCCCCGGTGACGAACCGGTGGTTTCCGGCGTGCAACTCCGCCAGGGCCTGCCCCGGAGCGAGCGGGCCGGGATCGCCCGGGCGAGCGGCCGGCGACGGGTCAACCCGCCCCAATCCCACCTGAGTCATCGACATGCTCAGATGATTCATGCCCCACCACCTTGCCCTTCGGCCGCACGACCAGTTCCTCCACCGTCACACGCAGCTAAAGGTACGTCAAGCGTTACGTGATACGCATTTCATACGTTGGGAAGTTCTTGCACGCGTGCCCGAGGCGGCAGTAGCGCGTGAAGACCGGCCCCGCGCACCGATCCGCCCGGGACCGCAGGGGCAGCCGGCCGCCCAGGGGGAGTACGCGGGGCGGCCTCGCCATAGCATGTCGGACATGACGACGACGGCTGGCGCGCACGGGAGCACCCGGAACTGGACGTTCCTCACCAACCACGCGCACGTGCTGCTCGCCATCGCCCGGAACCCGACCGCCCGGCTGCGCGACGTCGCAGACGAGGTGGGCGTCACGGAACGCGCCGCCCAGGCGATCGTGGCGGACCTGGAGGTCGGCGGCTACCTCCGGCGTACCCGGGTGGGCCGGCGAAACGAGTACACGGTCAACCCGAGCGGCCACTTCCGCCACCCGGCCGAGTCGGACCGTCAGGTCGGCGACCTGCTCGCCCTCTTCACCGGGGAGCAGACCGGAGAGGCCGCCGGCTCCTGAGCCGCCGGAGGCCCGTGTCCCCGCCCGGGGCGGCGCGGCGGTACTCTCTGCCGGTGCGCGGGAGCTACCCGGCCAGGGGGATGGCAGTGAACGGGCGTACCGGGCGGGCGCGGTCCGCGCTCCTGTGTGGACTCGCGGCGGCGTTGCTCGGCATCGCCGTCCCGCCTCCCGTGCCAGCCTCGGCCGCCCCGGCGTGCGGGCCGAGCGGGAACCCCGCACCCACCGAGACCCCCTGGGCGCTGTCCCGGTTGGACCCGGCCGCGGCGTGGCGGATCACCCGCGGCGAGCGCGTCACCGTGGCGGTCATCGACTCCGGCGTCTCGGCCACCCACCCGCTGCTGCGCGGGCAGGTGCGCGCCGGGCGGGACTTCAACGACCTGCCCTCGCGCGAGGGCCAGTGCGACGAGGCCGGACACGGCACCATGATCGCCGGCATCATCGCCGGCCGGGAGGGCACCGGCTCGTCGTTCACCGGCATCGCCCCGGCCGCCCGCATCCTGCCCGTACGCGTGCTGCCCGACACCAAGCGCACCAACGACGAGAACCTGCCGGCGCAGATCGCCCAGGCCATCCGCTGGGCCGTCGACGAGGGCGCCGACGTGATCAACCTGTCGCTGGTCACGCTGCCCCGCCCGGAGCTGGCCGCCGCCGTCGAGTACGCCCTGGACAACAAGGTCGTCGTGGTGGCCGCCGCCGGCAACCGGCAGGAGCAGCAGCAGAACCTGCCCGCGTACCCGGCGGCCTACCCGGGGGTCATCGCCGTCGCCGGGGTCGACGAGCAGGGCGGCCACGTCGGCAGCTCGGTCACCGGCGACTACGTGGACATCGCCGCGCCGGGGCTGAACATCCTCGGCCCGGCGCCCCGGGGTCAGGGGTACCTCGCCGAGCCGCAGGGCGGCACCAGCTTCGCCGCCGCGTACGTCTCCGGCGCGGCCGCGCTGGTCCGCGCCGCGTACCCGAATCTAGCCCCGGAACAGGTCGCCGCACGGCTCACCCGCACGGCGGACAGCCCGCCGGACGGGCACAACGCCCAGGTCGGGTACGGGGTGGTGAACCCGTATAGGGCGGTCACCAGCCTGCTCGGCACGCGCACCGACCCGCCGCCGGGGGCGCTGGCCGCGCCGGACCCGCCCCGGGACCCGCTGGGCTGGCAACGGTCCGTGGCGATCTGGGTGGCCGTGGTGGGCGCGTTGCTGGCCGGCGTGCTGCTCGCCGCCAAGCCGATCCTGGTCCGGGGCCGGCGACGCGGCTGGCGCCCCGGACGCCGGCCCACCCCCGCCTCGTCCCAATGAGCACGACGGCGCCGGCCCCCGCCGAAGCGTGGGCCGGCGCCGTCGTGCTCATTGCCGGACGTGGGCCGAGGGGTCAGCGAAGGATGCCGGGGCCGCCGTCGCCGCCGCCCGTGCCCCAGACGTCCTCGTCCTCCTCCAGCCAGGTGTTGCGCGGCTGCTCCTCCTCGGCGTAGCCGGCGCCGCCGTGGCCCGCCCCAGCCATGCCGCCCCGGCCGGCCATCGCGCCGCCCGGTCGACCGGCCCCGGCCGCGGCCTTGCCGCCCGCGCCCCGGCCACCGGCGCCGCCCCCCATGCCGGGGGACATCATGCCGCCCATGCCGGCCTTGCCGCCGCCGAGCCGGCCACCCGCGCCCTTCCCGCCCGCGCCGGCCGCCCCGCCGCCCATCATCGGCGGCAGCCCCGGGCTGACCGCCTTGCCGAGTGCACCGCCGCCGGGAATGCCGCCGCCCACGCCACCGCCGGACAGGCCCGCGCTGCTGCCGCCGCCCAGCCCCGCACCACCCAGCCCGCCGCCCGAACCAAGTCCGGTGGTGGTCGGTGCGCCGGCGCCGGCCAGGCCGGTGCCGTAGCCGTCGTCCAGCCCACCGGGACCCGGGTAGTCAGTGTCGGGGAAGTTCCCCGTGCCGGTGTCCGGGGTGGACAGGTCGGGGTGGGCGGTCGAACCGAGGTCCGGGCCGCCGCCGAGCTCCGGCAGCTTGCCGACGTCGGCCGTGGGGCCACCGCCGATCCCGCCGGTGCCCGGCATCCCGCCGACCTTCGGCACACCGCCGCCGCCACCGCCACCCGGGCCGCCCCCCAGGTCGGGTACGTCCGGCTTGAGATCCGTGCGGGTGCCCGGGGTCACCGAGGTCGGGGCCTCCATCGTCCGGTCCCTGAAGTTGTCGTTCACCTCGTTGTAGGCCTTGCGGGCCTCGCCCTCCTGGTCGGAGAACCAGCCGGTCACCCAGTCGCCGAGCTTGCCGAGCTGCTCGACGGGCCAGCTACCCATCAGGTCCGCCTTGACCCGGGTCTCGAAGAGCCCGATCCCAAGGGTGACCTCGCCGTTGCGGGCCGCCATGACGTCACCGACACAGGCCGCCGGAATCGGCATCTTGGCCTGCGCCTGCTCCAGCTGGCTGGCTGCCGTCTCCAGGGTGGTCACGATGCTGACCTTGCCCCGGCCGGGGCTGTCGACGTCTTCGACGATGGTCTTCGCGCTCTTCGCCAGCCCCTCGATGTGCGTCTTGAACGACTCGTACGCCGGGCCCTTCCAGACCACGCCGATGTCCTTGACGTTCGTCTCGAGGCTCTCCCGGACCTGGTCGAGGTTCTTGATCAGTTCCTTCCAGCCCAGTGCGGCGCTCTGCACGTCGGCCGGTCGGCCCTCGACGAGCACCTCACGGGCCATGTCCTCCCAGCTCTTCCCCACGTCCCGTTACCCCCGGTCTAGCTGCCGCCGCCGCTGGCGGCATCGTTGAAGGCCTGCTGCATCTGCTGGGCCGTCATGGCGTTCGCGCCCTCGGCGGTCTCGTAGTTCTGCTTGACCGTGCGCAGTGCCTCGGCGGCCGTGTAAAGGTTCTCCGAGAGGGTGCGCAGCCCGCTTTCCGTGCTGGTGTACACCTGCTGGTGCTGCTGGGCCAGTTGCTTGGCGTACTGGAAGCCGCCGAGTGGCCCCTTGCCCGCCATGGCCTGGTCGCCGCCGAGCTTCTCCTTGATGTCGACCATGTCGTAGGAGAGCCGGTGGAGGTAGCCGGCGTGCGTCTCCAGCCAGATGATGGCCGAGTCGATGTTGCCGGCGTCCCACTCCGTCTCGACGCCCTTCTCGCCGCTCCCGGCGACCAGCCCGGACGGCGTCTCGGCCTGGTCCACGCCGATCCGGTCGAAGCTCATCCCACGGATGTCGCCCACCCCGGGGAACATCGGGTTGACCGGAATCGGGACGGCGAAATCGACGTTCACCCGGTCCGGATCGTTGTCCTCGTCGCTCATGATGCCCTCCCCTGGCCCCGTGTCTACGGTGTCGGTGTCAACGCGGCTGCGGGTCCGCCGGGGGAGCCCCGGTCTGCCCGCCGCCCGGCTGCGGGCCCGGCCGGCCCGCCGGCCCGTACGGATGCGGGCCCTGCTGCCCGTACGGATGCGGGCCCTGCTGCCCATACGGATGCGGGGCCGTCGGCTGCCCGAGCGGTCGCGGCTGGTGCGGGTGTTGCTGGTACGGCCAGGGGCCGTGGCCCGGCTGCGTCTGGCCGGGCGGCGGCGGTGGGCCGCCCACCGGGGCCTGCGGTACGCGGCGCCGCGCCGCCCGTCGGTTCACCACGATCAGCACCACGACCACCGCGCCCACGAGGAGCACCGCGAGCAGGCAGAGCCCGAGCTGGATCGGTGCGTTGTCGGCCAGTCCGACGGAGATCGCCGGCCCGTCGTCGCCGTCGTCGCCGTCCGAGGCAGCCGGGGGCGTCGGCGAGGCACCGGTCAGCAGCGGGTTCGCGTCGGCCTTCGGCACCGAGCGGGTCAACGCGGCCAGCACGTCGACCGAGCCGAAGCCGTACTCCGGGTCGCGACCCCGGGCACCCTGGTCCCGCGCGGTGCGGATCAGCCGGTTCACCACGTCGGCGGCGCCGAGATCGGGATAGCGGGACCGCACCAGCGCGGCGATCCCGGAGACCACCGCCGTCGCGTCGCTGGTCCCGTCGGTCACGCCGTAGCCGTTCGGCGAGACCGGTGGCGGCACCGGGCCGATGATCCGCTCACCGGGCGCGGTCAGCCCCACCTCGGGGCCGGTGACCGACCCGCTCCAGAGGGAGCCGGTCCTCCCGGTGGCACCGACGGCGAGGACGCCCGGAATGTTGGCGGGCAGCGGCACGGCCCGGTCGGTGCGGCGGTTGCCGGCGGCGGCCACCAGCACCGCCCCCTTGCCGAGCGCGTACCGCACGGCCTCGGTGACCTGCGGGTCGCTGCCGGTGGCGCCGACGGACAGGTTGATCACGTCCGCGCCGTGGTCGGCGGCCCAGCGGATGCCGCCCGCGATGTCCCAGTCGCGCGGCAGGCCGAGGGCGACCGGCAGGATCTTCGCCTCCGGGGCGATGCCCAGCTGGTGCATGGACCCGCCGCCCCGCCCGGCGATGATGCCGGCCATCTTGGTGCCGTGGCCGTTCTCGCGGTCCGGGTCGGAACGACCGTCGGCCGGCACGTCCTTCGAGAGGGAGGTGCCCCGCAGGACCTGGCCCTTCAGATCGGGATGTGCGGCGTGCACCCCGCCGTCGACCACGGCGACCGTGACGCCCTTGCCCTTGGTCAGCTTGTGCGCCTCGGGGATGCGCAACGTGTCGAGGTACCACTGGAGGCCGCGTACCGTGTCGGCGGCGCGGACCGGCGCGGGCCCGGCCAGCAGGCCGGCTCCGGCGGCGGTTACCAGCGCCAGCACTGCGGCGGCGGACCGCAGCAGCGGCCGGCGGCGCTTGCCCGTACGCATCGCTCCCCCAGGACCCTCGTCGACCCGTCACGCAGAACGGCTCCGGTCCGGTCGAGCCGGACCGGAGCCGCGCCGGTAACTATCTCAGCTCCAGACCTTGGAGTTGCTCATCTCGGTGCTGACGTAGTTCGCGCGGGCGATGCCGACGGCACCGCCGATCTCGTTCAGGATCTTGTTGATGTCCCGGACGGCGGTGTCCCACTGCGCCTGGTGCTGCTGGTAGGCGGCGCGGTCCTCGCCCTCCCACTGGAGCTTGGTCAGCATGGACCGCAGCGTGTCGAGCTTCTCGTCGAGAGTCCGAGCGATGGCCGTCATCTGCTGGTTGCTGCTCTCGAGGACAGCGTAGTCAACCTTGATCGTCACGATTTCCTCCTCTGCGCCTGGCTGCCGGTCACGGGTTCAGAGCAGAGTGGAACTTGTCCAGCATCTGCTGCTGCTCTTCGTCGTTGACCTGGTGGGTCGTGCCGGACTTGTCGAGCAGGTCGGCGATGTTGTCCATCGCCGTCAGCAGCAGCCCCGTGTCCTCGTTCCAGCGCACCATGAGCTGCTGGAAGCCCCCGGACGCCTGCCCCTTCCAGGCGATCGCCAGGTCGTCGACCACGCCCAACAGCTTCTTCAGCTCGCCGTCGACCTCGCTGCGCGTGGACCGCACGTCATTCGCCGCGGTATGCAGAGTCGATGCTTCGACCTCGAACGCCATGCTTCACACCCTTCCGTCATCGTTGTGGCGGCGGAACTCTGCCGCGCCTTCCCCCGCGGCAAGGCAACCTACCAACCCCACCGACGGACACTCTGGATGAGACGGTAACCGATCCCGTCCAGCCCGCGCAGCCCTGCCTCCGTACCGTCGCTCCCTGACAGGTGAGGACCACGACGTGTTCCGGTGCGGACCGTACGGCGGACGCGGAACGGCCCGCACCGCAGCCGACCTCAGGAGGGCCGGGTGTACGACTTCACGTGCATCACCACGCCGACCACCAGCAGCACCACCAGCAGCACCACGCCCGCCCAGAGCACCGGCTTCTCCAACGCCCGGTCCAGCACCACCGGGATCAGCGCGGCGACGCCCGTGATGAGCACCGCCTCGCTCGCCCGTTTGGCCCAGGTCACCCGGGCGAGTTGGGCGACCAGGGCCAGCCCGAGGAAGGCCGGGATGGTCACCAGGCAGTACACGAAGAGCCCCAGGATCACTCTGGACATGTCGCCGCCTCTCGGTCACTCGTAGAACTTGGAGTCCTGCACCCAGTCGATCTTGATGTCCTTGATGTCGGGATCCGAGCCGGTGGGCGCCCAACCCGGGCGGGAGTCCGACACGAAGGCGAACCGGTTGTTGCTCTGGAACCCGGCCATGACGGCGGTGAACATCGAGCTGATGTCCCCGAAGATCAGCGCGAGGATGGCCACGCTCACCGTCATCCCGGCAATCCCGATCGCCTCGGCAATGGGCGCGGTGGGCGGGAACGCCTGGAGGGCGACCGACGCGATCACCGCGATCAGGACCGGGATGAGCGCCTCGACCAGCGCGTCCACGGCGTCGTTGAAGGCGTCCCGGGCGGAGGTGAGGGTGTCCTTGTTGGCGCTGAACGCCTCGGCCAGCGAGTTGATCTCCGCCCCGAGCTTCCGGAGGAAGAGCTCGAACGCGTCCCGGTCGTCGAAGTCCCACTCGCTGTCGGACGGTGGCACCTGATCCAGCGCCGCGCCGAACTGGTCCCCACCGAGCATGCGCGCGGCGTCGCCCCACTCCTTGATGGACTTGTTGACCTCGTCGTTGTCGAACGTCTCGAGGTAGGCGATCATCACCCCCAGGACGCCGGCGCCGACCAGCCACACCCAGTTGGCCCGGGCCGCGGGGAGCAGCCCCCGCACCGGCGCCGTCGTGGTGGCGACCGTGTGCGTGCCGGTCACCGCTCCGGACGCGTTGGCGATCAGGAGCTCCGCCATCAGTTGTTCCCCCCGTCATCCGCCCGGCCGGTCACTTGACCACCCACGGCTGGTCCGACTTCTCCCAGTTCTTGGCGGTCTGCTCGAGCTGCTCGGCCGCCTTGTTCAGGTGCGCGATGCCGGTCTTCACGTTGTCGAGGTGACCGTCGACCGAGGCGTTGTGGGCCTGCACGGTCGTGTCACCGAAGAGGGTCAGCGACCCGCCCGGCAGTTTCACGCTCTCCAGCAGTGCCTGCACGTTGCGCAGGTACTGGATCGGGCCGTCCGCGGCGGCGAGCTTGGTGCTCGCCTTGCGGATCGCGTCGACGTCGACCTTGTTAGCCACCGTGTCTCCTCCCGGTTCAGCGGCGCATGCCGCGGAACGGATCGGCCAGGTCCACCCCGAACTGGCGGAACCAGTCCTCCGGGGCGAGGGTGCCCTCCTGGGCCTGGCGGACCAGCTCGGAGCCGCCGAGCATGTCGGTCAGCAGTTCCTGCTGGCGCTCGCCGAAGGCCGCGTACGCCGCGTCGACGGCGGCCTGAAGCGACTCCGCGAGGGAGAAGCTGTCCAGCCGCATCGCCCGGGCGTTGATCTCGATGTCACCGACCTTCATCTCGCCGTTCACCGTGACCTGGACCAGGCCGTCCGGGCTCTCCCCGGTCACCCGCAGATCGGCGCGCTGCCGCTGGAACTCGGCCAGCCGACGCTGCTGCTCCTGCGCCTGGCGCAACAAGTTCTCCATAGCGCCCCCGGCGCCGCCGTAACCCCGCGAAGTGCTCACCACGGTCCTCTCTTCACAAGCGACGATCGGCCCGACGCTACCGGAACGGCAAGCCGACGTCCCACCCTAGGCCGGCTCGGACCAGGCCGTCTGGATCAGCTGCTGACCGTCGCGGCGGCGCACCAGGGTGCCCCGGCCCGGCGGCTGCGGGCTCGGCCGCAACGTGTTGAAGACCGCCCCCTCCTCCCGGTTGCCGGACATCAGCAGGCCCGGGGAGTCCAGCTCGCGGAGGCGTTGCAGCACCGGCTCGTACAGCGCCCGCGCCACGCCGCCCACGCGGCGCGTGATGATCAGGTGCAGGCCGATGTCGCGGGCCTGCGGCAGCAGCTCATGCAACGCGCTGAGGGGGTTGCTGCCGCCGGAGGCGACCAGGTCGTAGTCGTCCACCAGGATGTAGAGGTCCGGCCCCTTCCACCAGCTCCGGTCGCGCAGCTGGGCGGTGGTGACGTCCGGCCCGGGCAGCCGGTTCGACAGGGCGCTGCGGATCGACGCGAGCCCCTGGCCGAAGGCCTGGTTGGACGGCGCGTAGTCGAGCAGGTGCTCGCCCTCCACCGCGCCCAGCAGGCCGCGCCGGTAGTCGGCGATGACCAGCCGCGCCTGCGCCGGGGTGTACCGCTCGACGATCCCCTTCGCGATCACCCGCAGCAGGTTGGTCTTGCCGCACTCGGCGTCGCCGAAGACCGTCAGGTGCGGCTCGTTCGCCAGGTCCAGGTACACCGGGGCGAGCGCCGACTCGTTGACACCGATCGGCAGGCCGGGCGCCGAACGGTCGGCGACCCGGACCAGCTCGTGCAGCGGCAGCCGGCGCGGCAGCAACCGGACCTTCGGGGCCGGCGTGCCCGGCCACGCCCGCGCCACGTGTCCGGCCAACGCGACCGACGCCTCGGTCAGGTCGTCGACGTCCCGGCGGCCGTCGATCCGGGACACCGCGGCCATGAAGTGCAGCTTGTCGCGGGTCAGGCCGCGGCCCGGGGTCTTCTCCGGGACGTTCTGCGCGGCCCGGCGGTCGATCTCGGACTCGGCCGCGTCGCCGAGCCGCAGCTCCAGCTTGGTGCCGAGCAGGTCCCGCATGTTCATCCGGATCTCCGCCCAGCGGACCGCCGTGACCACCACGTGTACGCCGAAACCCAGCCCCCGGTTGGCCAGGTTCGTGACGGTCTGCTCCAGCTCCTCGTACTCCTGGCGCAGCGTGTTCCAGCCGTCCACCACGAGGAAGACGTCGCCGAACGGGTCGTCGGCGAACTCGCCGGCCGCCCGACGGCGGCGGTAGCCGGCCATCGAGTCGATGCCGTGCTGGGCGAACCGCTGCTCGCGCTCGTCGATGATCCCGACCACCTCGGCGACCGTCCGGCGGACCGCCTCGGTGTCGCGCCGGCCGGCCACTCCGGCCACGTGCGGCAGCCCCACCAGGCTGCGCAGCGCGCCACCGCCGAAGTCGAGGCAGAAGAACTGCGCCTCGCGCGGGGTGTGGGTGAGCGCCAGCGAGGCCAGCATCGACCGCAGCATGGTGCTCTTGCCGCTGAGTGAGGCGCCGACGATGACCACGTTGCCGCCCGCGCCGGCCAGCTCCACCATCATCGGGTCGCGCCGCTGCTCGTACGGGCGGTCGACCACGCCGACCGGGACGGTGAGCCGGCCCCGGCCCTGCCAGCCCGAGGTGGTCAGGCCGTACGTCTTGTCGACGGCGAGCGGGCTGAGCAGGTCGAGCAGGCTCGGCGGCTCGGACAGCGGCGGCAGCCAGACCTGGTGGGCCGGGCGGCCCCGGCCGGCGAGCTGAGCGATCAGCACGTCGAGCATCGCCACGGCCTTGCCGTCTGCCGGCTGCTCCGGCTCGTCCACAGGTTCCACCGTCAGCTCCGGGGCGCGCACCGGCACGAAGTCCGTGCCGTACGGCACGATCCGGCGCTGCACCAGCGCCTGCGACGACTTCTGCTCCCCCGGCGCCCGGTACGGCCCGGACACGTACGCGGCCCGGAACCGCAGCATGGTGGTGGTGTCGGTCTTCAGGTACCCGTGGCCCGGTGCGCTGGGCAGCTCGTACGCGTCCGGCACGCCGAGCACGATCCGGCTCTCCACGGCCGAGAAGGTACGCAGGCCGATCCGGTACGACAGGTGGGTGTCCAGGCCGCGCAACTTGCCCTCCTCCAGCCGCTGGCTGGCCAGGAGCAGGTGCACGCCGAGCGACCGGCCCAGCCGGCCGATCATCACGAACAGGTCGATGAAGTCCGGCTTCGCGGCGAGCAGCTCGCTGAACTCGTCGCAGATGATGAGCAGGCTGGGCATCGGGTCCAGCGGCTCACCGGCGGCCCGCGCCTTCTCGTACTCGAACCGGGAGACGTAGTTGCCGGCGGCGCGCAGCACCTCCTGGCGGCGGTTCATCTCGCCGGCCAGGGCGTCGCGCATCCGGTCGACCAGGGGCAGTTCGTCGGAGAGGTTGGTGATCACCGCGCTGGTGTGCGGCAGCGCGTCGAGCGAGGCGAACGTCGCGCCGCCCTTGAAGTCGACCAGGACGAAGTTCAGCTCCTCCGACGAGTGGGTGACCGCGAGCGCGGCGACCACCGTACGGAGCAGCTCGCTCTTGCCGGAGCCGGTCGCGCCGATGACCAGGCCATGCGGGCCCATACCCTCGTGCGCGGACTCCTTGAAGTCCAGCTCGACGACGTTGCCGTCCGGGCCCACGCCGAGCGGGATGCGCAGCCGGTCCCGTTGGCTGCGCGGGCGCCAGGTCCGCTGTGTGTCGACCGTGGCGGCGTCGCCGATGCCGAGCAGGTCGGGCAGCTCCGTGCTGCGGGCCAACGGCTCCTCGGCGCTGGCCTGCTGCTGGGAGAGCCGGTAGGGGGCGATCTGCCGGGCCAGTCCCTCGGCCGCGGCCGAGGTGAGCCGGTCCGGCTGGCCCAGCCGCGACACGGACGCCCCCCGGACCAGATCGAGCGCGGCGCCGTCGCCGACGTCCAGGCAGAGCAGCCAGCGGCCGGCGTCGCGGGGGACGGCGCCGGACAGGTCGATGACGGTGGTGCCGAGCAGGCTCGGGCCGGTCAGGTGGCAGGTTGCGGCGACCTCGCCGCCGTCGATCAGCACCACCACGTGCGGCGCGGTGGTCAGCGGCTTCGCCTCCGGGGAGAACCGGGGCCGGCCGGCCAGTTCGTCGGCGAGGGACTCCTCGGCCTCGGAGAGGGTGGCGAAGACGAGCCGGCGGGCACCCGCCGCGTCGGTGCGGCCGGGGTGCTGGGCGTGCGGCAGCCACTTCACCCAGTCCCAGGCCGGCTGCCGCTCCGGAGCGGCCACCACCGCGATGACGATGTCGTCCGGGGCGTGGAATGTGACGAGTTGGCCCAGCGCCGCCCGGGCCAGGTCGAGTACAGGCTCCCGCTCGCCACGCAGCACCACCCGGGAGAACGCCCGCACGGACAGCGCGGTGGGCAGGCCCGGCACCGTCGAGTGGGCCCGGACGAACCGGCGCAGCGCGATCGCGCTCATCGGCTCCAGGTCCTCCACCGGCTTGGTCTCCGGCGGCACGATCTCCACCGCCAGCCGCTGCGGGCCGACCGCGATCCGGGCCTCGCCGAAGTCGTCCTCGGTGACCCGCCGTTCCCAGAGCCGGCGGGACGCGGCGATCGACCAGAGCGCGTCGGGCTCCGGGTGCCGCCAGGCCATCGCGGCCCGCTGCTGCTCGGCCGCGCGCCGGGTGCGCTTGCGCATCTGGGCGAGGTAGCGCATGTAGTCGCGGCGCTCGGCGTTCAGCTCGGCCTTGTCGTTGCCGCCGTTGCTCAGCGACCCGAGCGCCATGCCGAGCATCGAGACGCCGAACAGCCCGCCCGCGACGTACGTCATCATGCCGCCGCCCCGGCCGGCGTAGAGGAACGCCATCGCGCCGACGCCGCAGACCATCGGCAGGATCATCAGTAGCTGCCCCATCCCCCGAGGGGTCTGTTCGGGCAACTCGGGCGGGGACTCCAGCAGCACCTCACCACGCGGCAGGGCGGGCCCCGATTGGCGCGGAAGCCGGCGGAACACCACGGTGCTCACGGCTGTCTCCTCCCCCAGAAGCGGCCCGGACACCGACCGGCACGGCGCGAGGTGCGGCCGGGGGGCCACGACGACCGACCGCGGGCCGTCGGGTGGGCATCGTACGTGGACGCCATCGTAGGTAATCTCCCGTGGGCGTCGTGGACCCACGGGGCGGTGCCGCCCCGGTGGGGTGGAGCGTAGGCGAGCGCGAGGAGGCCACAGTGGCGACGAAGACGGCGACCGGTGGTCTGAGCCGGATCACCATCGTGGCGCCCCGAACCCGGATGGATCTCGCCCTCCCCGTCGACGTGCCGCTGGCCGACCTGCTGCCGATCCTGCTCCGGCACGCCGGTGAGGACCTCGCCGACGACGGGGTCCGACACGGCGGCTGGAGCCTCGCCCGGCTCGGCGGGCAGCCGCTCGACGGTGGCCGTACCGCCGCGCAGCTCGGCCTTCGCGACGGCGAGGTGCTCTACTTCACCCCCCGCGCCGCGGCGGCCCCGGAGATCGTCTTCGACGACGTGGTGGACGCGGTGGCCACCGCGACGAACCAGCGCCCGGGCAGCTGGCAGGTGGGCACCACCCGCTCGTTCTCGGTGCTCTTCGCCACGGCGGCGCTGTCCGCGGGGGCACTGGCGGCGCTGTTCGCCGGCCCGCCGCAGCTTCCCGGCGCGATCGCCGCCCTGCTGGTCGCGGTCGCCCTGGTGGTCAGCGCCGCGGTGCTGTCCCGGGCTGCCGGTGACAGCCGGACCGGCTCGGTGCTCGCCCTGGTCGGCATCGGGCACGCCGCGACCGGCGGCCTGCTGGTGCTGGCCGGTGACCGGACGCTGACCGGGCTGGCCAGCCCGCACGTGCTGCTCGCGGCGACCGCCGTGGTGGTGTTCGGTGCGGTCGCGGCGCTGGCGGTCGGCGACCGGTTCCCGCTCTTCTTCGGCGCGACCGCCGTCGGCGCGGCGGTGGGCCTCGGCGCGGTGGTGAGCCTGGCGTTCTCCGTCGGCGCTCCGGCCGCCGCCGCGGTGGTCGCCACGGTCGCGTTCGCCTTCCTGCCGGCCCTGCCGATGGCGTCCTACCGGCTGGCCCGGCTGCCCGTCCCGTCCATCCCGACCGGCCCGGACGACCTGAAGACCGACACCGAGACCGTGGACGGCCGCCAGGTGCTGCGGCTCAGCGAGCGGGCCGACGCGTTCCTCACCGGCCTGCTGTGGACGGTGGCGCTGCTGGTGCTGGGCGGGGAGGTCATCCTCGCCCTCGACGGCCGGCTGCCGTCGACGCTGCTCTGCCTGGTGCTGGCCCTGCTGTCGCTGCTGCGCGCCCGGCCGTTCATCGGCCGCGCCCAGCGCGCCCCGGTGCTCCTCGCCGGCACCGTCGGGCTCGGCCTGGCGGCGGCGGCCACCTTCGCCGCCGGCTCCACGGCCCTCCGGCTCGGCGTGGTCCTCGGCGGCCTGGTCGTGGCGGCCGTGATCAGCCTGATCTACGGGCTGACCGTGGCGGGCAAGCGGATCTCGCCGGTCTGGGGCCGGCTCCTGGACATCGTCGAGATTCTGCTGATCATCTCGCTGGTCCCGCTCGCGGCCTGGGTCTGCGGCCTGTACGGCTGGATCGTCAACCTCCGCCCCTGACGGCCCACCCGCGACCGCCGGGAGGGGACCGGCTCCACCCGCCACCGCCGGGCGAGGACCGGCCCCATCGGCCACCGCCGGGCGGGGACCGGCCCCGTCCGGCCCCGTCGGCGGGGCGCCCGACCGTGCCGGCCTCACTCGGCGCGGTGGTCGATGACGCGCAGGGCGACCGGGGCGGTGGCGTAGACGCCGGGGCCGTGCTCGCCGTCCAGCGGCCGGGCCCGGACCGCGCCCCGCCGGGCGACGTCCCGGACCGCCTTGACCAGCGCCTCGACGTGGTCGGCGGGGGCCGCGACGCGCAGCAGCGGCGGGCTCGGCCGGTTGCCGGGGCGGACCACGGCGGCGAGCGTGTGGGACGGGGCGGAGGTCGCGGTGACCGCGTCCACCAGGGCACCCCAGGGAACCCCGGAGCGGGCGCGCAGGGCCAGGCAGCGCTGGGTCCAGCCGCCGCCGCGCAGCCCGGTCCAGGTCTCCGCCTGCGGCGCGGGCGCCAGGTCCATGCCGGCCGCCGAGACGACCGCGGCGCGCAGCTCGTCCCGGCCGAGGGCCCGGTGGCTCAGGCCGGCGGCGTGCAGCGCCTTGCCGAGCCGGCCGACCGCGGCGGACACGGTCCGGTGCACGCCCACCATCCCGCCGCCCCGGGTCACCGCCTCGTTCCGGGCGTCCCGCACGGACAGCCGTACGGCCACCCAGACGGTGCGGTGGGCGGCCGGGGGGGCGTCCGGGGCCGGATACCAGACCAGGGTGTGCGAGACGACCTGGGCGAGGGAGATCGGGGCCGAGAAGTCGGCCAGGACGGCCAGCGCCCGGTCCACCACCGCCGCCTCGACGGAGCCGGCGGGCGCTCCGGGGCGCGGGTCCAGCGCCACGGCGGCGAACCAGCCCTGGCCGTCCTGGCCGATACCGAGCCGGGTGCCCCGCTCGGTCAACTCGATCACGGTCAGCTCCGGGGCGAGGGCGACCAGCAGGGAGTCGCCGGGGCCACCCCCGGTCACCGCCGCCCGGGCCCGCTCCCGGCGACGCCGTAGCCGGCGGCGCAGCAGCAGGTCCTCGTACCACCAGCGCCCGCCGCGGCGGGCGAAGGCGGCGACGACCGCCGCCGCCGCGAGGGCGGCGACGACCCCGAGCAGCCAGTCGGGGCCGCCGAGGGCGGAGTACACGGCGAGGGCGCCGAGCTCCGCCACGACGAGCTGCCCGACGACGACCGGACCGAGCCGGCCCCGGCTGCGCCGGTCGGCCGGGACGACCGCACGGTCGGGCGGCGCCGGCAGCGCGGGCGGGTCGGCCGAGCCGGTGGCCGTACGACCGGGTGGCGCCTGGACCTGGGGCATCGGTGGCGTCCCTTCTGGACGGGCGGCTTCCTGAGCCGGTACGGGGTGGGCGGTGGTCCCGTTCCCCGGCCGGCGGCCCCTTATCGTAGGGAAGCCCGCGGCGGAGCTCGGACCTGATCGCCGCGGACCCATCCCGCCGGAGGTAGATCATGCGGACCCGCCGCGACCAGGTGCAGGCGTACCGCTTCGTCA
Organism: Micromonospora sp. CA-111912; assembly: GCF_050948415.1. Classification (NCBI taxonomy): domain Bacteria; kingdom Bacillati; phylum Actinomycetota; class Actinomycetes; order Micromonosporales; family Micromonosporaceae; genus Micromonospora; species Micromonospora sp. CA-111912. The sequence goes on along the minus strand of NZ_CP192007.1, from coordinate 636,595 downwards.
CCCGCCGGATCGTCTCCGCGCTGCTGTCCGGCGATCCGGAGACCACGAACCTGCCGATGCGGCGGCTCGGCCTCGCGGTGATCGGCAGCGTGGTGGCCGCAGCGGTGTTGCTCGGCGGCATCGGCGCGTACGGCCAGCTCACCGGCAACACCGCGCCGCTGGAGGCGAACACGCTGGTGATCGAGCGGGAGACCGGGGCGACGTACGTCTACGTGGACAACCTGCTGCATCCGACCCTGAACTACGCCTCGGCCCGGCTGATCCTCAACGAGGCGGACCCGGCGGTGCGGACCATGTCGCAGGCGTCGATCGCCGACCGGCCGCGCGGGCGTACCGTCGGGATCGTCGGCGCCCCGGACGCGCTGCCCGACCGCAAGTCGCTGATCGGGCTGCCCTGGTCGGTCTGCGACGTGCCCGACCCGGCCGACCCGCGCCGCTCCACCACCCACCTGGTGATCGACCGACCACTCTCCGGCGGCGTGCCGCTCGGCGACCGGGCGGTGCTGGTCACCGTCGACGGCGGGCGGTACCTGCTCACCGGCGACGCCCGGATGCGGATCGCGGGCGGGGACCAGGCGACGGCGGCGCTGCGGATGGCCGGCGCACCCACGGTCACCGTCGGCGCCCAGTTGCTCAACGCCGTGCCGGCGGGTCCGGTGCTCCGTGAGCCCGACATCGAGGGCGAGGGGGAGGCCAGCCGGCTGACTGTGGGCGACGGTCCGGCCCGGGTCGGCGACGTCTTCCGGGCGGCCGAGCAGCACTACGTGCTGACCAGGGAGGGGCTGGCCGCGATCGGCGAGGTCACCGCCCTGCTGCTGCTGCGCGACGGCGGGGGGGTCACCGACGTCACGCCGGACCAGGCCGGCCGGCTGCTGACCCGGGAGCGGGTGGAGCCGGAGGGGACGCCACGGGCGCTGCCGGTGCTGCACCCGGTCCAGGCGGGCCGGACGGTGCTCTGCGCCACCTACCGGAAGGGGGCCGTGGACGCGCCGCCCACCACCACGCTGGAGGTCTTCGACCGGGTCCCGGCCGAGCTGAGCGGCCCAGCCACGCCGGTCCGGCAGGGTGCCCGGGACGCGGTCCGCACCGCCGAGCAGGTCCTGCTGCCGGGCGGGAAGGGTGTGCTGGTCCAGGCCGCCCCGGGTGCCGGGGAGGGCGGCACGGGCACGCCGGGCTCGACGGTCTATCTGATCAGCGCTCAGGGGGTGCGCTACCCGCTGGGCACCCGGTCGGGCGATGCGCTGACCGCCCTCGGGTACGGCGGCGTGACACCGCTGGCGGTGCCAGCGTCGCTGCTGTCACTGGTGCCGACGGGCCCCGCCCTCGAGCGGGAGGACGCGCTCGCGTACTTCGCCCCAAGCCCCGCGAGCGGCAGCGCGCCGGGTGCCGCGAGCCACAGCACGCCGACCGAAGCAGCACGTCGCCCGCCCGCCGGGGGTGCGAGCCGCACGCCGGACCGGGAGGCGAGCGGCGAGCCGAGCCAGCCCGCGACGGACAGGTCTGCCGGGGCGACCGGGGCACCGGCCACCGGCGGGTGACCAGGCTGGTTGGGTCGAAAACACGTCGACCGCACTTACGCGGGTCGCCCAGGTTGCCCCCCGTCCACTAACCTGGTTCTCGCCAACGGTTATCGACGAGGACTACGGGGATGCTGCCATGACCGGGCGCACTACAGTCGACGTACTGTCCCTAGAGGACTTCCATCTGCGGTTGGCCGGTCGGCTCACCGAGGCCGAAGCCGTGCTCAGGAAGCTCAAGACGGAGACGCAGTGCCGGCCTCCGGAGCTGGGCACGTTCACGGATGCGACCAGCAACGCCCGGCGCTACTCCGACCTGCACACGAGCTACGTCCAGCAGGTCGAGCGGCTCCGCGACGCGGTGCGGGCCGCGCAGAGCGCGACCGGCACGATCCTGACCAACTACAAGACCACCGAGGATCGCAACGCGGCCAACTCCGCTGACATCGCCGCCGCCCTCGGCGGGGTCGACAAGGCGCTGGACAGGCAGGGGGACCGTCGTGTCTGAGTACACCGCGCGCTACGAGCACGTCAGCCACGAGACGCTGTACGAGGCCGTGAAGGCCGGCGACCCCGCCCAGATCGACGGGCTGGCCGCCAAGTGGGACTCGATGAAGGGCACCCTCGACGACCTCGCCCGCGACCTGAAGGGCGACCTCGACAAGCTGGCCAACGGCTGGACGGGGGACGCCGGGCGGGAGTTCCAGCGCCGGCTGTCGCTGGTCGTCGACCACTCGAACACCCTCTCCGAGGGGATGACCGACGTCCGCCAGGGCCTCACGCTGATGGCCACCCACCTGCGCACGGCGAAGAAGGACGCGGAGAGCCCGGACGAGACCGACGACCACGACAAGGCGGTCTCGGGGGCGCTCAAGGGTGGCGCGGTCCTCGGCCCGGCCGGCGCGATCGTCGGCGGCATCATGGGCCACAATCAGGACAAGGCCGAGAAGGAGAAGGCCCACCGGCGGATGGTGCAGGTGGTGGCCGAGCTGGCTGCCGGTTACGACCTTTCCGCGTACGGCCGGTTGGTCACCCCGCCGGAGCCGGACCGGGACCTGCCGTTCGACCCGACCACCTCCACGACGACGCCGTCCGCCGGCCCCGGGGCCAGCGCCCCGGGGGCCGCACCGGGCTCCGGCAGCGGCGCCCCGGCCACCGGCCACAAGACGGTGTCCGCCCCGGGCAGCCCAGGGCACGTGTCGCCCATCGGATCGACGCCGCCGGGCGTGGACCACGGCGGATTGACGCCCGGCGGCATCGGCACGGTCGTCGGCGGTCCGGGCAGCGGGACGTCGCTCGCGGGCGCCGATCCGTCGCTCGGCGGGGTGCAGTTGGCCGGCGGCACGGTCGGCACGGTGGGCACGGTCGGCGGCGGGACTGCGGTTGCGTCGGCCGGCGCCGGAGCGGGGCTGCTCTTCGGGGCGTCCACCGGGGCACCGGCCGGCGGCGTGCTCGGCGGCGGCACCGGTTCGCTGGCCGGGTCGGCTCGCGGCGGGGCGGCGGTGACGGCGCGGCCGGCCGGCGGCCTGGGCGCGGTCGAGCACCGCGCCGCCACGGGCGTGGGCCGGGTCGGCGCGAACGGTAGCTCCGGCAGCCGGGCGGGCGTCCTCGGCGGGCACGGACGGTCCGCCGAGGACGAGTCCGACGAGCGGCTGACCTGGCTGACCGAGGACGAGATGGTCTGGGGGAACGGCGACACCGGCGCCCCGCCGGTGCTCGGGGCGAGCTGACCCGTCCCCTTCACCCGTACGGCGCGGGGCCCTCCATCCGGAGGGCCCCGCGCCTTTTTGCGACCTGGCTATCCATCATGTGCATACCTGATGACCGTCTCCGTCGATGGATTAGCGGGCCCCTCGGCCATCGGGTTCCAGCGGTGCCCGGCTGTCCACAGCACCGGCTCGTGGCCCGGCTCACCCCTACAGCGTTCCGCCGAGGCTGCGGGTGGACCGGAACGGGGATAGGTTGGTGTCGTGCAGTCCCTAGCGTTCGCCCGCCCCTCCCGGCCGGTGACGCTGCGCGGGTCACACCCGTCATGGCAGGCGACGCTGCGCCGCATCCAGGAACTGGGTCGCCTCGCGCTGACCGCCCTGGTCCTCGCGTTCGGCCTCGGCGGGGTGTCCGCCCTGACTGCCGCCGCCCCCGCCTCCGCCTCCGAGCTGGCCCGCCCCGCCGTGGTGACCAGCCGGGTGGCCGAGCTGCGCCCCGGGTCCGGCCCGGCCGCAGAGCTACGCACCGAGCCGGCCGCCCCGCACGCCCGGCCGGCCCTCGACAGCTCCCCGCGACCGGCGACCGCCCCGGCGGCGACCGCGACGCGGGTCGTCCCGGTCGAATGTCCGGCCGTGGACCCGAGCGGCGGCACCGTCGTCCGGCGCGGCCCGCCCCGCCACTGACCCGGGCCGAGCAGGCGCCGATCCGGGCCGTCCCGGCGCTGCACCGCGCCGCACCGGCACTGCCCCGGCACCCGTCGCTCTCCGCGAGCCCGCCGACGGCCGCGCCCTCCCGCGCCGCTGACGACCACGCCCACCGTCACCCGCAGCGCTGACCGGCGAGGCCCCGTCCGGCACCGGTTCACGCGCGGCCCACCGCCCGCACAGCGGGCCCGACCGTCAGTCCACGTCGTCCCACCCGAGGTGCTCCCCATGCAGACCGCACTCTCCTCCGTCCTACTCGACGTGCCCCAGGCCGCCGCGATCTGGCTGGCCCTCCTCGGCGTCGTCGCCGTCGCGGTGACCACCCTGGTCGTCCGGCCGGGCCTGTTCCGCTCCGTGATCGGCGGGCGCTTCCGCGAAGCCGCCATGCCGAGCCTGCTGGAACAGGCGGAGGAGGACCGGGAACGGCGCCGCTACGCGGGGGAGATGGCGACCGCGGCGGAGCGGGCGGCGGCCACCGCCCAACGGCTGCGGGCCGAGTGGTTGTCCGCCCAGGAGGAGGTGGAGACCATCTGGCAGGCGGGCGAGGCCGCGGAGGCCGACGTCCGCCGGCTGGCCGCCGCCGCCGGCCTCCCCCAGCCGCACACCGAGCGCACCCCCGCCGAGTACGCCGACCGCGAGCGCTACCTGCACCGGGCCGCGCTGGACGCGTACTGGCGTCGGGATCTGTCGGAGGAGCAGCTCAGCGACGTCTTCGCGCACCGCGGCGGTTGGGATCCCCGGCTGCACCCGGTCGAGCAGGAACTGGTGCTGCGCCGCGCGGTGCGGGACCATCTGCGCACCCGGCAGCAGGCGGCCCGGGAACGGGAGCAGGCCGCCTGGCGGGCCGCCGAGCAGGCCGTGCTCGCCGCGCGCAGCCTCCGGGAGGAGGCGTTCGCCGCCACCGGGCCCGCCGAGCAGGAGCAGCCGCTGCTGCCCGGGGTGACCGACGGGCGGTCGCCGGCCGCCGAGCAGACCCGCGAGATGCCGGTGCTCGTCCGCGAGACGCCGACCGTCACCCGGGACCTGCCGACTGTGGCCCGGGGACGCGCGGTCGTGACCCGGGGCCGCGCCGCCCGGGGCCGCGCCACCGTCCCCGCCTGACGTACCAGGCAGCGAGGTCGCGCTCCATCCGGGAAACAGTGGCCTCCCGGCCGCGCTGATGCCCCTGTTTCCCGGATCGAGCGCGATCTTGGTGATCTCGGCTAGCGTGGCGGCATGAACGAGCACTACTGGCTGCTGGCGCTCGCCGCCCTGGTCGTTGCGGCGACGCTGGTCGGCGCCATCCTGCTCGCCGTGCGGGTGGTACGCACCCGCAAGATGCTCGGCACGCTGGGCGTGGGAGGCAAGGTCGCCTTCTGGGGCGCATTGGCCTACACGGTCTTCCCGATCGACGTGCTGCCCGACCCGATCTACCTGGACGACATCGGGGTCCTCGCCGGTGCCCTGATCTACCTGGGCCGGCTCGTCCAGCAGCGTCGCGCCGCCGAACGGCGGCTGCCCGGCCAGCCGGAGCCCCGGGACGAGGAGACCCGTCGCCCGGTCCCCTGACCCGGCCGCCGCCCCACAGCAGGGCGTGCCGTGGCCCAGGGACGCGCACGATGTGGTGCGGGCGGCGGCGCTGGCGAGTGCCATGATCGGGGTCGGATCTTCGGACAGGGGCGTGTCATGCCGGGCGGGCATCGGTTGGGCATCCGTGACGAGCGGGTCGCGGCGTTCTGCCGGGAACGGCACCTGGCCACCCTGACCACCCTGCGGGCCGACGGGACGCCGCACGTCGTACCGGTCGGGGTGACCCTCGACCCGGAGGCCGGCCTGGCCCGGGTGATCACGTCGGGTACGTCCGCGAAGGCGCGGCACGTCGCGGCGGCCGGCGCGGCCGGCACCCCGGTGGCGGTGTGTCACGTCGACGGGCGACGGTGGCTGACCGTCGAGGGCCGGGCGGTGGTCCGCTCCGATTCGGCGGCGGTCGTCGAGGCCGAACGCCGGTACGCCGAGCGCTACCGCACCCCACGTCCCAATCCGCACCGGGTGGTCATCGAGATCACCGTGACCCGAATCCTGGGCAGTCTGTGACCGGATGACCGATTCACCCGCCCGTCGGGGGGCCGGAATCGGAGCGAACGGCAGCGCGTTGAACCCCTCGTACGACCGAACAGGACCGCCCCTCACGGGGTGGACGCCCCCGGAATTCGGCGGAGGGCCGGGGCGCTGTGGCCCCCGACGATGAGTCCCTTCCCGGTGCTTGCGTCTCCGGAACCCGGAGGCGGCAACCCCCGAACGGAGCTTCGACATGAACATGATTCTGCGCAAGAGCATGCTGTCCGTCGCCGGTCTGGTGATGAGCGGTGGTGCCGTCGCCGGCCCCGCGCTGGCGGCGCACGCGGCCCCGGCCGAGACCGGGCCCACCGGCGCGCTGCGCGTCGACAAGACCACCAAGACCACCAAGAAGGACGACAAGAGCGAGCGCCGGGCCGGCTACGAGTACCAGGCCCAGCCGAACTTCTACTACTGCGGCCCGGCGTCGGCCCGGATCGCCCTGTCGGCCGAGGGCAGGACCGTCAGCCAGGACGAGTTGGCCGCCAAGCTCGGCACGACCGAAAACGGCACCGACTCGGCCATCGACATCACCCGGGTGCTGAACGAGTACACCAACGGCAGGTACAGGACCACCGAGATCAGCTCGGACGTCGCGTCCAAGGAGCAGATCGAGCGGCTGCGGGTGGACGTGAAGGCCGCGGTGGACGCGGATGAACCGGTGGTCGCCAACATCCTCGGCGGCGCGGTGGACACCGAGGGCCGGGAGCACAGCTACCCGGGCCACTACCTGACCGTGGTGGAGTACAAGGACGACGGCAACACGATCAAGATCGCCGACCCGGCGGACCCGGCCGTCCAGGAGTACTGGATGGACGTCGCCGAGCTGGCCAACTGGATCGCGGGCCGCGGCTACAGCTCCTGATCCGGCACGGCCCACGAGGGCCGGTCCCCACCCGGGGGCCGGCCCTTTCGGGTACGCGCGGCAGCCGGCCGCCGGGCCGCCAGCCATCCGGCCGACAGGAATCCGCAGGAGAGCGCCCGCAGCCGGATCAGGGCTCGGGGGCGATCTGCCGGCGGCTCTCCAGGTCGGAGACCACGATCGCCTCCATCGGGCAGGAGTCGGCCGCGTCGATCACCTCCTGGGCGGGTGTCACCTGCTCGGCCAACGGACGGGACAGGCCCTCGACCAGCGTGAAGTGCCCGGGAGCCGTCCCGACGCAGATCCCCGAACCGATGCACCGGGTCGGGTCCACCTGCAACCGCCACCCGGAGCTGGTCGTCTCCTCCTCCTCGTTCACCTGGTCCTCCTTCCCGTCACCAGGCCACCGGCATCGCGGTCAGGCCGCGTACCAGCAGGCCACTCTTCCAGGGCAGCTCCGACTCGGGCACCGCCAGCCGCAGCCCCGGGGTCCGGTCGAGCAGGGTGTCCAGCACCACCTGTAGCTCCATCCGGGCGAGCTGGGCCCCGACGCAGTGATGCACCCCGTGCCCGAAGCCGATGTGCGGATTCACCTCCCGGCCCAGGTCGAGCCGGTCGGCGTCCGGGAAGACGGTCTCGTCGCGGTTGGCCGACGGGATCGAGACGACGACCGGCTCACCGGCGCGGACCAGCACCCCACCGATCTCGACGTCCTCCTTGGCGTACCGGGCGAAGGCGGCGGCCGCACCGAGCGGGACGAACCGCATCAGCTCCTCGACGGCGCGCGGAACCAGGCTCCGGTCCGCCCGCAACCGGGCCCACTCGTCGGGATGGTGCAGCAGCACGTACAAGAAGTTGGGGATCTGGGTGACGGTGGTCTCGTGGCCGGCGGCGAGCAGCCCTGCGGCGAGCTGCACCACCTCCTCCTCGCTGAGCCGGTCGTCGGCGTCGCGGGCCCGGACCATCGCACCGATCAGGTCGTCGGTGGGCTCCTGGCGGCGCTGCGCGATCAACCCGCCCATGTACGCGAACAGGTTGTCGATGTACCGCTGGGCCTGCTCGGCGCTCAGCGAGGTGGTCGAGACGATCGCCTCCGACCAGGTGTGGAACTTGTCCTGGTCGGTGACCGGCACGCCGAGCAGGTCGCAGATGACCCGGATCGGCAGCGGGGTGGCCAGGTGGTCCACCAGGTCGGCCGGGGGCCCGGAGGCGAGCAGGCCGTCGACCAGTTCGTCGGCGACCTGCCGGGTGCGGGCGCGCAGCTCCTCGACCCGCCGCGCCGTGAAGGCCCGGGCGACGAGCCGACGCAGCCGGGTGTGGTCGGGCGGGTCCATGGCCAGGATGCCGCCCTGGATCTGGCGGGGGGTATTGCGCGGCTCGTCCCGGCCGACCGCCGCCGCCCGGCTGAAGCGGGCGTCGCCGAGCACCGTACGCACGTCGGCATGCCGGGTGGCCAGCCACGCCGGCTCCCCGTAGGGCAACCGCACCCGGCTCAGCGGCTCGTCGCGGCGCAGCCGGGCGTAACGCGGGTCGAGATTGAGCCGGTCGGGATCGCTGAACGGGTAGCGCTCGATCGTCGCCTCGGATGTGTCGGCCACCGGATGACTTCCTCTCCTCCACGGCCCTGCCTTCGGGCCGTCCGACCGCCGGGCCCGACTCCACGGTGAGTCATGCCCCGAATGCGGATGGTAGCGAGAGAGGTCGATCCTCGGCCAGTGGCCGAGATGGATTCGTACCCGTGTCGCAGCCGGCGGGGACATGGGCGGAAACGTCACTTCCGGGGCCACCGTCGGCAACGGCGGCCCCGGAAGGGCGTTGGACACGGGCGCGCGGGCCCGGCCTGCGTGGGTCAGCGTGGCGAGGTGTCGCCCTCGCCGGTGCGCTGCTGGGCCATGTCGACGCCCTTGTCGATCTGCTTGTCGTACTTTCCCCCGGTGCGCTGGTCGCCCATGTCGCCGGCCTTGTCGAGGCCCTGGTCGACCTGCTTGTCGTGCTTGTCGGCGAAGTCCTTGGCCTTGTCCATGAAGTCGCTCATGCGTTCCTCCTCAGATCGGTCCTTGCAGAGCCTTCCCTGGGCCGCCGGGCGCAAACCGGCACCGCCCCGGCGGGCACCCGGCCGGAGGCCGCCCCGTCGGAGGCGACGCCGTCGGGATCCGAGCGCGGACGGTGGGGTGTCGGAGAGCCGCCGGACGGGTAGGGACGTCGCCGAGACCGAGGAGGACCAACGTGGTCGAGGACGGTGCCGGGCGGACGCCCGAGGGGACGACGGACGACGGGAACCCCACGGCGCGTCCGGGGCCGGCGTTGGCCGGGACGGTCGCGCCGGGGGCCGGAAAGGTCGGGACAGCCGCGCCGGGAACCGCACCGGTCGCGTCGGGGGCCGGGACGGGACCGCGGCAGGCGTGGGCCGGGCTGCCCTGGCTGGTCCGCTCGGCGGTGCTGTGGAGCGCCTGCCTGGTGGTGTTCGTCGCCGGGCTGTACCTGGTCGGGAAGATCGCCGTACTGCTGGCGCCGCTGGCCATCGCGCTGGCCGTGACCTTCTTCCTGACCGCGCTGCTCGATCCGGTGCTGCTCCTGCTGCGCCGACTCCGGCTGCCGGCGGCGCTGGCCGCCCTGCTCTCCGTACTGCTCCTGCTGGGCGTCCTGGTCGGCGTCGGGGTACTGGTATGGAACCTGACGGCGAGCCAGTTCGGCGAGCTGAGCCAGGAACTCGACCAGGGCCTCCAGCGGAGCCGGGACTTCGTCACCTCCACGCTCCCGGTCACCGATGCCCAGCTCGACAAGCTGATCCAGCAGGCCCGGGACGGGCTGGGCGGCAGCTCCCCCGACCCGGTCGGCGGGGCCCGGACGGCCACCGAGTTCCTCGGCTCGGTCCTACTCTCCCTGGTGCTGCTGTTCTTCCTGCTCAAGGACGGCCGCTCGATGTGGCACTGGGTGCTGCGCCGGATGACCGGGCCGAACCGGGAGGTCACCGCCGAGGCCGGCCGGGTGGGCTGGCGGACGCTCGGGGCGTACAGCCGGGGGACGATGCTGATCGCGGCGATCGACGCGATCGGGATCGGCCTGGCCCTGGTGCTGCTTCGGGTGCCGCTCGCCCTGCCGCTGGCCCTGATCACCTTCCTCGGCGGGTTCGTGCCGATCATCGGGGCCACCGTGGCCGGTGCGGTCGCGGTGCTGGTGGCGCTCGCCGCCAAGGGGCCCACCGTCGCCCTGCTCGCCCTGGCCGCCGTGATCACCGTGCAGCAGGTCGAGGGGAACCTGTTGGAGCCGCTGGTGATGAAGCGTCAGGTCAAACTGCACCCGGCGGTGATCCTGGTGGCGGTGACGGCCGGCACGCTGATCGCCGGGATCGCCGGGGCGTTCGTTTCGGTGCCGATCACCGCGGTCGCGTACCGGGTGATCGACACCGTGCAGCGGCACCGGCAGGAGGCCGCCGGGCGACCACCCACCACCGCCTGAGTCAGGCCCCGGCGCGCAGGTGGGCGGCGAACCAGTCCGCCGCCGCGTCGGCGACCTGCTCCAGCGTGCCCGGTTCCTCGAACAGGTGGGTCGCGCCGGGCACCACCCGCAGCTCGGCCACCTCGCCGAGGTCGGCCGCCGCCTCCTCGTTCAATGTGATCACCTGCTCGTCGAGGCCGCCGACCAGCAGCAGCGTCGGGGCGTGCACCCGGGACAGGGCGGGACCGGCCAGGTCGGGCCGGCCGCCCCGGGACACCACCGCCCGGACCCGCTCGGGCCGGGCCGCCGCGGCCACCAGTGCGGCGGCGGCGCCGGTGCTCGCCCCGAACAGGCCCACGGGCAGCCGGCTCAGGGCCGGATCGCCGGCCATCCAGTCCACGATCGCGGCCAGGCGGTCGGCGAGCAGCCCGATGTCGAAGCGCAGTTCGGCCGTCCGGGCGTCGGCCCGGTCCTCCTCCGGGGTGAGCAGGTCGACCAGCACCGTGCCGAGCGTCCGCTCGCGCAGCACCCCGGCGACGGCCGTGTTCCGGGGGCTGTGCCGCGAGCTGCCGCTGCCGTGCGCGAAGAGCACCACCCCGGCCGCCCCGTCCGGGACCAGCACGTCGGCCGGCAGCCCGGCGTCCCCCACCGGGACCGTGACCTCGCCGCCCCGGGTCGTCGTACCAGCCTTTCCTCTCGCCGCCATCCGCCCACCCCTTCCCGTTGCTCGTCCCGCCCGGTTACCCGCCCCGGCGGCCGGAATTCGTCGTTGCCTTGACACCGGCGACAAGGTCTAGCGTGGCGGACAGGGGCGGGCGAAGGAGGGTCGGATGCGGATCGGCGAACTGGCGGAACGCGCCGGTACGAGCACCCGGACGCTGCGGTACTACGAGACGCAGGGGCTGGTCCGGCCCGAGCGCTCGGCCAACGGCTACCGCGTCTACGACGAGGCGGAGCTGCGGGTGGTGCACGAGATCCGCGCCCTGCTGGCCGTGGGTTTCGGCCTGGACGACATCCGGCCGTTCGTGGCCTGTCTGCGGGCCGGCCACTCGTCCGGCGACGTCTGCCCGGACTCCGTGGCCGTGCTGCGTCGCAAGCTCGCCGAGGTGGACGCCTACCTCGACCGGCTGGGCGCGGTACGGCGGCAGTTGCACGACCAGCTCACCCAGGCCATCGCGTACCGGGAGGAAACATGCTTCAGGAAACGGGGACTTCCCCGCTGACCGCCGTCACCGACGCCACGTTCGCCGAGACGGTGCTGGCCGCCGACCGGCCGGTGGTGGTCGACTTCTGGGCCGAGTGGTGCCCGCCCTGCCTGGCGGTCTCGCGGAGCCTCGCCGAGCTGGCCGGGGAGTTCGGGGACCGGCTGCGCGTGGTCACCGTCAACACGGATGAGAACCCGGCGACCACCAGGGCGTACGGGGTGATGTCGATGCCGACCCTGCTGGTGTTCCGGGGCGGCGAGGTGGTCGGCTCGATCGTCGGGGCCCGGCCGAAGAACCACCTGCGGCTGAGCTTCGCCCGCCACCTGGAGCAGTGACTGCCGCGCTGCCGTCGTTTGCGCTTCGGCCGACCGGGAAGGCCCGGGACGACCGTAGCACCGGCGCAGCCGCGCCCCGACGGATCGCGAGGATCGTCATGGGTCGACAGCAGGACAGGTCCAGGCAGCAGACCGCCGAGCGGGACGAACGACAGGAACGGGACGCCGAACGCGGCCGGGACTGGGCGGACGAGGCGGCGCAGGCCCGCACCTCCGACGACCCGCGAACGGTCCCCCCGCGCGACGCGGCCGGCCGCCCCTCCAACGGGCGACAGTTCTGAGCCCCCGGTCGGGTGGGCGCGCGCCGCCCGCCCGACCGGAATCCCAAGCCGGCGGCGACGTCGCACCGGGCGTACGTCCGGTGGGGGTGCCTACCGGTTGGGCCGGTCAGCGGGGCGGTGGGGCGACGCTGTCACGGGCGACCAGGGTCGGCGCGATGGTCCGCCGCAACGCCCCACCGTTGCCCGATTCGATCTGGGTCAGCAGCATCTGGAGGCTCGCCCGCGCCACCGCGTCGAAGTCCGGCCGGACGGTGGTCAGCGGCGGAATGAAGTACGCCGCCTCCGGCACGTCGTCGAAGCCGACCACGCTGATCTCCTCCGGCACCCGCCGGCCGAACTCGTGCAACGCCCGCAGCACGCCCAGCGCGAGATGGTCGTTGGCGGTGAAGATGGCGGTGACTTCCGGCATCCGGGCCAACACCTGCCCGCACCGGTAGCCCGACGCCGCGGACCAGTCCCCCGGCATCAACGGGGGCGGTTCGACCCCCACGGCCAGCAGCGCCTCCCGCCAGCCCTCTATACGACCGGCGCTGTCGAACCAGTCGGACGGCCCCGACACGTGCCAGACGGTGCGGTGCCCGGCGTCGAGCAGGTGCTGGGTCGCCGCCCGGGCGCCGGCCACCTGATCGACCGTCACCAACGGCACCGGCCGACCCGGGTCACCGTCGACGGTGACCAGCGGGACGTCCTTGGGCAGTCGTTCCAGCGCCTCACCGGCTGACTCGACGGGTGCGATGACGACGATGCCGGCTACCCGGTGCGCCAGGTGCCGCTCGACTGCGGCCGAGATGGAGTGGTGGTCCAGATCCCGCACGCTGCCCATGCTGACCGCGAACCCCTCCGCTGCCGCGGTCTGCTCCAACGCGGCCAGCAACGACGCCGGACCGTACAGGGTGGTGTTCTGCGCTACCACGCCGATGACCTGCGATCGGCCGGTCACCAACGCGCGTGCCGCGCCGTTCGGGCGGTAGTCGAGCTCGGCGATCGCCGCCCGTACCCGCAACCGGGTCTGCTCGCGGACATTGGGGTGCCCGTTGAGCACCCGCGACACCGTCTGATGGGAGACACCGGCCAGACGAGCGACGTCCGTCATCGCGGGACCGCGCACGGCCATATCACTCCCCCGCCCACATCTCCGACCGGTGGCCATCGACTGGAGCGGCCCGGCCGATCCCCTCGCCCAACCACCATGCCGGTGCTGAATCCAGGTGACCAGCGCTGGATCGCTGACAGTCTACGTCAGCCGCCGCCCCCGACACGGCTGCGAGCAGCCACCCCAGACGAGCAGTGACCGGCGTCACGGAGCTTCGTGTTCGAGCCGGCCTACCGAGGCCGCGCCGGTGGCCGAGGCGGTCAGCAGGTGGGGTTGGTCCGGGTGACAGGCCCATCCGGCAGGGCAGTGCGATGTAGTCGCCGCGTGTCTGTGGCGTCAACTCTTGACTAAGGGCGTGTTATCGCTCACAGTCTCTAGTGAAGACCGCCAATGTCTGGCGATTGGACCGCTGCGTTCACGCCCCTCAAGCTCGTTACAGATTGCTGTCGCGACCGTGCGGAGAGAAATGTTAGCGATAACATCAGGCATCCGATCCAGCGGGCTCAGGTCCTGCCCGTTGGTCGCGGGTGTCGGCTCGGATTGTTCGGTTCGTGCTATTGAAGGAGGAGAATGATGGTTGCCATTGGTTGGCTTTTCCGGGTGGTGCCCTGGGGTGGGGGGTGGTTGTCGCGGCTTGCCGCTGTGGTGGTGGTGGTGTTGGCGGGTGGTGTGTTGGTGGGGGTGTCGGCGTCGCCGGTGTCGGCGGCGGTGGTGGATCCGGGTGCGTGGTATGTGTTGGTGAATCGGAACAGTGGTAAGGCGTTGGACGTGTTCAACCTGGCGACGGGTGATGGTGCGCGGATCACGCAGTGGTCGCGTGGCGACGGCAACTGGCAGCAGTGGCAGTTCGTGGATTCTGGTGGTGGTTTCTATCGGGTGCGGTCGCGGCATTCGGGCAAGGTGTTGGCTGTGGCGGGTTCGTCGACGGCGAACGGTGCGGGGATCGTGCAGTGGGCGGACGGGAACGGTGTGGAGCAGCAGTTCCGGTTGGCGGATTCGGCTGGTGGTTTTGTGCGGTTGGTGAATCGCCACAGTGGTCGGGTGGTGGAGGTGCAGAACGCCTCGACGGTGGACGGGGCCGGTGTGGTGCAGTACGACGATTGGGGTGGGGCCAACCAGCAGTGGCAACTCGTCCGCGTCGGCGACACCGGCAACCCCGGCACCGGCACCGCCGGCTGCGGCAAAGCCCCGACGATCACCAGCGGCACGCACACGATCACGAGCAACGGCAAGTCGCGCACGTTCATCCTGCGCGTGCCGGACGGCTACACCAACACCCGCCCGTACCGGCTGGTGTTCGGGTTGCACTGGCGCGGCGGCACGGCGACCGACGTGGCCACCGGGCAGACGGTGCAGCGAGACGTGTGGGCGTACTACGGGCTGTTGCGGCTGTCGAACAACAGCACGATCTTCGTGGCCCCGCAGGGCCTGGGCAACGGCTGGGGCAACGCAGGCGGCGAGGACGTCACGTTCGTCGACGACATGCTGCGGCGGATCGAGGACGGCCTCTGCGTGAACCCACGGCAGCGGTTCGCCACCGGGTTCAGCTTCGGCGGGGGCATGAGCTACGCCCTGGCCTGCGCGCGGCCTAACGTCTTCCGCGCGGTCGCGGTCCTCTCCGGCGCACAGCTCAGCGGGTGCAGCGGCGGGACCGGCCGGGTCGCGTACCTCGGGGTCCACGGCATCCGGGACACCGTGCTCAACATCGCGAGCGGTCGGACGCTGCGCGACCGGTTCGTGCAGAACAACGGCTGTGTCGCGCAGGCCCCCCGGGAGCCCGCCTCGGGCAGCCTGACCCACGTCGGCACCGCGTACTCCGGCTGTGCCGCCGGCTACCCGGTGGAGTGGATCGCCTTCGACGAGGGGCACATCGCCGCCCCGCAGGACGGCGCACCGGGCGACAGCGGCTCCCGCGCCTGGGCGCCCGGGGAGACCTGGCGGTTCTTCACCCAGTTCCAGTGACGGTGACCGGAGGCCGGCTCGTCCCCCGGCGGACACGCCGGCCTCCGGGCACCTGGATCCACCGAGCGCACCGACGACCTTCGTGCTGATCCCGGTCCCGAGGGCCGCGCGGTCCACCCACCATCGAGAGAGGTCACCCCCCATGGCCCTTACCCGACGAGCCTTCACCCTGGGCGCGGTCGCCACCGGCGCGGCCACCGCCGCCGGTCTGACCATCGCCCCCCAGGCGGCCTCGGCCGCCACCTACAGCGCGTACGTGATGACCTACTTCACCGAGTCACCGAACTTCGTCGGCGCGGACTACGGCCTGCACGTCGCCGTCAGCCGCGACGGACTGAACTGGACCCCGCTCAACCAGAACAACCCGGTGGTCACCCCCACCGCCGGCCAGCTCGGGCTGCGCGACCCGTTCGTGTTCCGCAAGCAGGACGGCACGTTCGTCGTGATCGCCACCGACCTGCGCGGCACCGACTTCGGCACCTACAGCCAGTACCTGCACGTCTGGGACTCGACGAACCTCACCAGCTTCACCGGCTACCGGCGGCTGCGGATGCACACCTACAACGCCCACACCTGGGCACCCACGGTCTTCTGGGACGCCGGCCGCGGGCACTACGGCATCGTCTACTCCTGCAACACCAGCAGCGGGGACGTGTTCCTAATCAACTACACGTCCGACTTCCAGTCGGTCGGCTCCCCGCAGGTCTACTTCAACCCCGGCTTCGGCGTCCTGGACGGCGACATCGTGGTCGACGGCGGGGTCACCTACCTGTACTACAAGAACCTCGCCACCGGGAACCTGTACGGGGCCCGCTCGTCGACCGGCGCGCCGAACAGCTTCACCACCTACACCAGCGCGCTGCGGCAGGGCGACGCCATGGAGGCCCCGCTGCTGGTCAGGCGCAACGACGGCAACGGTTGGTACCTGTGGGGCGACTCGTTCAGCCCGGTGAACGCCGACTACTACGCCTGGTCCAGCGGCAACGTCGCCACCAACACCTGGACCGCGCTGAACCAGCGCGACTACACCGCGCCGCTGAACGGCAAGCACGGCTCGATCCTCGGCATCACCGAGGCGGAGTACAACGGCGCGGTCAGCCGGTGGGGCACCCCGACCTGGGTACGCCTGAAGTCCGCCAACTTCCCGGACCGGTTCGTCCGGCACCTCAACGGCGTCGGACGCCTCGACGCGTACCCGTTCGACCCGTACCAGGACCAGATGTGGCGGATGGTGCCCGGGCTGGCGGACACCGCTGCGGTCTCCTTCGAGTCGGTCAACCGCCCCGGCAACTTCCTGCGCCACAGCGGCTACGCCATCCGGCTCGAACCGAACACCAACACGGCGGCGTTCCGGGCCGACGCGACGTTCCACCGCGCCCCGGGCCTGAGTGACTCCTCCTGGACGTCGTTCCGCTCCTACAACTTCCCGGACCGGTACCTGCGGCATTCCGGCTACCTGCTGCGCATCGATCCGCTGAGCGCGTCATCCAGCGCCGCCGACCGGCAGGACGCCACCTTCCGGATCACGTCCTGACCTGCCCGCCCGCCGGACGCGCCCGACCCGGGGCGCATCCGGCGGGCGGCCCATCGCGGCCGGGGAGGCCCGCACCTGGGCGCGCGCCGGCCGTACCCACCAACGCGTTCGGAGGCCGTGATGTCATCTCCCCTGGTCAACCGTCGACTTCTCCTGCAATCCGCCGGCGCGGCGGCCGTCGCCACCACTGTCGGGCCCGCCCTGGGCTCCGGGGCCGCCGGCGCCGCCCTTCCTCCCGTCCGGCCCGACATCGGCGTGTCCGCGTACGGGTTCGAGCCGGGCCAGGTCCGCCTCACCGCCAGCCGGTGGCTGGACAACCAGACCCGCACCCTGAACTACCTGCGATTCGTCGACGTCAACCGGCTGCTCTACAACTTCCGCGCCAACCACCGCCTCTCCACCGGCGGTGCCGCGGCGACCGGCGGTTGGGACGCCCCGACGTTCCCGTTCCGCACGCACGTGCAGGGACACTTCCTGACCGCCTGGGCCCAGGCGTGGGCGGTGCTTGGCGACACCACCAGCCGCGACAAGGCCAACCAGATGGTCGCCGAGCTGGCCAGGTGCCAGGCCAACAACGCCGCCGCGGGCTTCACCGCCGGGTACCTCTCCGGCTTCCCCGAGTCCGACTTCACCGCCCTCGAAGCACGCACCCTGAGCAACGGCAACGTGCCGTACTACTGCGTCCACAAGACGATGGCCGGCCTGCTCGACGTGTGGCGGCATGTCGGCAATCTGCAAGCGCGCGACGTGCTCCTGGCGCTCGCCGGCTGGGTCGACCGGCGCACCGGGCGGCTGACCACCACCCAGATGCAGGCCATGCTGGGCACCGAGTTCGGTGGCATGAACGCGGTCCTGACCGACCTGTACCAGCAGACCGGCGAGGCCCGCTGGCTGACTGCGGCCCAGCGGTTCGACCACGCCGCAGTGTTCAACCCCCTGGCCGCCAACTCCGACCAGCTCAACGGGCTGCACGCCAACACGCAGGTGCCCAAGTGGATCGGCTCGGCCCGGGAGTTCAAGGCCACCGGCGTCACCCGCTACCGGGACATCGCCACCAACGCGTGGAACATCACCGTGAACGCGCACACCTACGTGATCGGCGGCAACAGCCAGGCGGAACACTTCCGGGCCCCCCACGCCATCGCCGGCTACCTGCGCGCCGACGCCTGCGAGGCCTGCAACACGTACAACATGCTCAGCCTGACCCGCGAGCTCTGGCTGCTCGACCCGAACCGGGCCGCCTACTTCGACTTCTACGAGCGGGCGCTGCTCAACCACCTGATCGGCCAGCAGAATCCGGCCGACAGCCACGGACACGTCACCTACTTCACGCCGCTCAACCCGGGCGGCCGGCGCGGCGTCGGGCCGGCGTGGGGAGGCGGCACCTGGAGCACCGACTACGACTCCTTCTGGTGCTGCCAGGGCACCGGCCTGGAGACCAACACCAGGCTGATGGACTCCATCTACTTCCACAACGACGCCACCCTGACCGTGAACCTGTTCCTGCCGTCGGTGCTCACCTGGTCGCAGCGCGGGATCACCCTCACCCAGAGCACCTCGTACCCGGCCAGCGACGTCACGACCCTCACCGTCACCGGCTCCGGCGGGTCGTGGACGATGCGGATCCGCATCCCGGCGTGGACCAGCGGCGCGACCGTCAGCGTCAACGGCGTCCCGCAGAGCATCGCCACGACGCCGGGCAGCTACGCCAGCCTCACCCGCTCCTGGGCCTCCGGGGATGTCGTCACGGTTCGCCTGCCGATGCGGGTCGTCATGGCCGCCGCCGACGACGACGCGGCCGTCCAGGCGATCACGTACGGGCCGGTGGTGCTGTCCGGCGATTACGGCAGCACCGCCCTGAGCGCGCTGCCCTCGCTGGACACCGCCTCGGTCACGCGGACCAGCGGCAGCGCGCTCGCGTTCACCGCCACCGCGAACGGCGTCACCGTTCCCCTCCGGCCGTTCTACGACGCGCACGGGCACAACTACACGGTCTACTGGCGCGTGAGCGCCGGCGGTAACGGCAACGACGCCAGCTTCCGCCTGGCCAACGCGGCCAGCGGCCTCGTGCTGGGCATCGAGAACATGTCCACCGCCGACGGCGGCGCGGCGCTGCTGTGGGGCGACACCGGCACCGCCGACCACGACTGGCAGGTCCTCGTCGACGGGGCGGCGGTCAGACTGCGTAACGTCCACAGCGGCAGGGTCCTCGGCGTGGCGAACATGTCCACCGCCGACAACGCCGCGATCGTCCAGTGGGCGGACAACGGCACCGCGGACCACCTCTGGACGGTCGTCGACATGGGCGACGGCACGCACAAGCTGCGCAACGTCCACAGCGGCAAGCTGCTCGCCATCTCCGGCGGCGCCACCGGGCAGGGCGCCCGGGCGGTGCAGGGCCAGGACGACGGCAGCCCGGACAACCAGTGGCGATTCTTCCCGAACGGGGCCCGCCGGATCCAGAACCTGGCCAGCGGACTCGTGCTCGGCGTCCAGAACATGTCCACCGCCGACGGCGGTCTCGTCATCCAGTGGGGCGACAGCGGCACCGCCGACCACCTCTGGACCGGGATCGTGGACACCGGCGGCTACCTGCGGCTACGCAACGCGAACAGCGGCAAGGTGCTCGGCGTCGAAGGCGGAGCCGGCACCACCGGGGCCCGAATCGTGCAGTGGGCCGACAACGGCACCGACGACCACCGGTGGCGGCTGCGCTCCGCCGGG
The DNA here is from genome assembly GCF_050948415.1 of Micromonospora sp. CA-111912. Taxonomy (NCBI): domain Bacteria; kingdom Bacillati; phylum Actinomycetota; class Actinomycetes; order Micromonosporales; family Micromonosporaceae; genus Micromonospora; species Micromonospora sp. CA-111912. Next base: position 617,139 of record NZ_CP192007.1, on the reverse strand, counting down.
GCCGGCTACTTCCGTATCCAGTGCGCCCTGGGCGGCCGGATCCTCGGCGTCAGCGGCGGCGCCGGCAGCCAGGGCGCGCAGGTCGTTCTGTCGAACGACAGCGGTGCGGCCGACCAGCGCTGGCGCTTCGTCTGATCGCACCCACCGGAACACCCACCTGCACCGTGGGTTGATCCCCCGCCAGGTCCGGCCCGGGTCACGCCCGGGCCGGACCTGGCGGCCTCGCATCAATGCCGGCGGCACCCGCACGACCGTCCGGCCACCCCGGGATGACGGCCACCGGAGATCGTCACGGTGTGGTCAGGGCGAACTGCCGTACCGTCACCGCCCCGCCCAGCGACTGGGTGGCGTAATTGAAGATGCCGAACCGATATCCCATGAAGAACTGCCAGGCGTTGTTGAGGGTCACGGCGTTGCCCAGCGGCACGAAGTTGACCCCGTCGGTGCTGTACGAAAACCTCGCCTGCCGCCCGGCTCCGGGCCGGATGTCGGCATTGGCCCGCAACCAGATCCGCCCCCCGGACACGGGGGCACCGGCGATCTCGGTCCCGGTGCCGGTGGTGTTCCAGTTGTCGGAGCCCATGGTCAGGCCATTGGTCATCACCACCCGGGTCGCGCCGTTGTCCCGCTTGATGCCGATCCACGCCGAGGCGTCCCGCAGCATTGCGAGCCCTGCGCGGTCGCCGTCGCGCATCGTGGAGTAGTCCAGTTCAATGGTTCCGGTGGAGGTTGGTCCCTGGATCCGGTGGGTCAGCGTGTTGCGGGCCCGGTACAGGTCGTTGGTCACCGACGCGGTCTGTAGGCGCAGCCCGTTGTTCACCGTCCACCTGCTGTTGTCGGGGTTGTGGTTCCACTCGTACTGGACGCCGAGGGTGGTGCCCGGGAAGGTGTCGGTGCCGGTGAGCGGCTTGACCGGTCGCAGCGGCAACGGGTTGGGGTAGCTGGCTCCCCAGGCCCCGTTGACCGTCTGCACCTGCGGCCAGCCGTCGCTGGTCCAGGTGATCGGCGCCAACGTCGGCATCCGCCCACCGGGGTACGCGTCGGTGAAGGCCATGTAGTACCAGGCCCCGTTCTGGGTCTGCACGAGGCCGCCCTGGTGCGGCACGCCGCCGCCGGAGATCGGGCCCGGCAGGTTGAGCAGCACCTGCCGCTGCTCGTACGGGCCGAACGGACCGTTGGTGGACTTCAGCACGTACTGGCCGTTGGCCGGGCGGGTGAGCCAGATGTAGTAGGCGCCGTTGCGCTTGTAGAACCGGGCCCCCTCCAGGGTGCCGATGCTCGACGGCGTCTGGTACACCTGCTGCGCGCGGACCTGGGTGCGTCCGTCGGCGGAGAGCTGCGCCACGCTGATCGTGCCGTTGCCGTACGCGACGTACATGGTGTCGTTGTCGTCGATCAGCATCCCGGCGTCGTAGTAGCAGTTGGGGATGGTGGCGTGCTTGCTCCAGGCGCCGTCGACGGCGGATGCCGTGTAGATGTGGGTCTGGGCGAAGTCGACGCAGCCGGCCCAGTAGAACGTCCGGTTGCTCGGCCGGTAGTTGAGCGTGGACGCCCAGATGCCGTCCACGTATCCATGGCTGTTGTTGGTCAGGTCGTACTTGGCGCCGAAGTCCAGCCGGGGCACCGAGTGACCGGCGAACTCCCAGTTCACCAGGTCGTACGAGCGCAGCACCGGAGCGCCCGGCGAGTAGTGCATCGTGGAGGCGGACATGTAGTAGACGTCGCCCACCCGGATGATGTCGACATCGGCGAAGTCCTGCCAGAGCACCGGATTGGCGAAGGTGCCGCCCGGCGTGCCGGTGTCGCCGACGCGGACGAGTTGCCACTGCTGGTTGGCCCCACCCCAATCGTCGTACTGCACCACACCGGCCCCGTCCACCGTCGAGGCGTTCTGCACCTCCACCACCCGACCACTGTGGCGATTCACCAACCGCACAAAACCACCAGCCGAATCCGCCAACCGGAACTGCTGCTCCACACCGTTCCCGTCCGCCCACTGCACGATCCCCGCACCGTTCGCCGTCGACGAACCCGCCACAGCCAACACCTTGCCCGAATGCCGCGACCGCACCCGATAGAAACCACCACCAGAATCCACGAACTGCCACTGCTGCCAGTTGCCGTCGCCACGCGACCACTGCGTGATCCGCGCACCATCACCCGTCGCCAGGTTGAACACGTCCAACGCCTTACCACTGTTCCGATTCACCAACACATACCACGCACCCGGATCCACCACCGCCGCCGACACCGGCGACGCCGACACCCCCACCAACACACCACCCGCCAACACCACCACCACCACAGCGGCAAGCCGCGACAACCACCCCCCACCCCAGGGCACCACCCGGAAAAGCCAACCAATGGCAACCATCATTCTCCTCCTTCAATAGCACGAACCGAACAATCCGAGCCGACACCCGCGACCAACGGGCAGGACCTGAGCCCGCTGGATCGCAGGCAATGTGATCGCTGGCAATCCCCTGGTCAGGGGGTAACTCCACAAATTCGTAGTCGTGCCAGATTCACGGCGTGCGCGGCCGAAGCCGGGCGAGCGGGGCCCCTCCCGCCCGCCCGGCCCCAGGGCCGGCACTTGATGGGCGGGCTACTGGAAGGAGACGTCGTCGATGAGGAAACCGTCCGTTCCGGCGGCTGTCTCCAGGTAGAACGTCGCGTTGGACAGGGTGCCGCCCCAGGACACGTTGGCGGTGCCGGTGAGCAACGTCCAGCCATTGGCGTTCGCGGTCACCGCCGGGGTCAGCGAGACATAGGTTGTCGTCCCGTTGGCGGTCAGCGACAGGGTCGCCCGCACCGACGGCGTGCCGCTCTGCGCCCGCACCCAGACAGTGGTGGTGTAGCTCCGGCCGTTCGTCAGTCGCGAGGTCACGTTCTGGCTCGGGCCGTTCCACGAGGCGGTGCGCCCGGTGATCCCCAGCGACCGGGTGCCGCCGTGCACGACGTCCGGGTGGGACGACAGCGTCCCGCTGCCGAGCACACCCCAGCCCGTGGTGCCGTTCTCCGCGTTGCCGTTGGTGAGCAGGTTGCCGCCCCCGGCGGTGTTGCCGAACTGCCAGTAGTTGATATTGAAAAGGTTGCCGCCGCCTCCGGCGAAGCGCAGGTACAGGTCGCGCGTCCCGGTCGCGCCGCTCACCCCGCACGTGGTGGTCGTCCAGTTCTGCCAACCACCGGTGCTGCCGACGTCGCAGGTGCCGACGATCGGGCCGGTGGAGCTGTCCAGCCGGACCTCTATCCGGCCGCCGCTGCTGGCCGAGGCCACCCGCGCGGAGAAGGACGTCGCGCCGGTGCCGAACGCCACGCCCTTGACCTTGATGTAGTCGCCGTTCTCGATCCAACCGACGTTCACTCCGCCCTCGCCGGCCGATTCGGTCTCGATGCCGGAGCCCCAGGCGATCGTCTCGGCCTCCTGCCGGACGTACGGGTTCAGCGTGCCCACCTGGGGTGCGCCCGTGCTGGTCATGGTGATCGTCGGGAACGTGCCGTTGGCGTTGTAGGCGAACTTCTCCACCGCGACCGAGCGGGTGAAGCCGCCGCCGCCCGGCAACGCCCCGTTGTGGTAGAAAAAGTACGATCCGCCGTTGAAGTCGACGACGCCAGCGTGATTGGTGAAACTGCTGCCCTGCCGGGGCATGATCGCCCCCCGGTAGGTCCACGGTCCGGTGGGGCTGGGGGCGGTCGAGTAGGCGATGAACTCGGAGCAGCACTCCGCCGCGAACACGTTGTAGTACAGGCCGTTGCGCTTGAAGACCCACGGACCCTCCTCGTACAACGTCGGGCGGGCCGAGTTGCCGACCCGGGTGCCGAAGCCCGCGGTGGTGAGGGGAATGCGGGTCGCGCTGCCGGAGAACGAAATCATGTCCGGGTTCAGCCGCACGTACCAAAGGCCCGGGTTACCCCAGTACAGGTATGCCTGCCCGCCGTCGTCGACGAGGACGGTCGGGTCGATCTCACCGTTGCCGACGAGCGGGCGGCCGAGAGCGTCGCGGAACGGGCCGGTGGGGCTGTCCGCCACCGCGACCCCGATGACCATCTGCCCGTTCGACCGCTGCCGCACCGGGACGTACCAGTAGAACTTTCCGTTGCGGGGCGTGACGTGACCGGCCCAGGCGTTGGCGTCCGCCCAGGCGAAGGTCGCCAGGTTCATCGGAACCCCGTGGTCGGTCCAGTTCACCGTGTCGGCGGACGAGAACACCCGCCACTCGCGCATCGTGAAGTTCGTGGAGCCGTCCTCGTCGTGTCCGGTGTAGAGGTACACCCGGCCGTTGTGCACCATGGGGGCCGGGTCGGCGGTGTAGATGTGCTGCACGATCGGGTTGTCGGCCCTGGCGGCCGTGCCCGGTGACAGGGCGACGGCGCAGACCAGGCTCACGACCACGGCGACGACGCGCCGAGCTCGCTTCCTGGACGGGACCGGATGTGCGGGTTTCACGAGTTACCCCCTGACTCTGCCTCGATCGGCATCCGAAGCGACGATGCGCCGCCCGGCTGCCGATCGGGCGTGGTCCCGCCCGGACGCGAACCGGCAGCCAGTAACACCATGAGCGTTAGCGCTAACAATCTCGGCCTGCGACTTCCTGCATCTGCTCGCCATCTGGGGTGGACTGGGCGCGCGCCCGGCGCGGTGGTCCGCCGCTGTAACCGCTTCGCAGCGCGGACGCATCGAGGCTGACATCGAATAGTTACGATGCACCGTACTGAGCACCTCGGCGCGCGTCAATGAAAGCTCGGCAGCTCGCTGGCGCGGGAACCGCTGAGCGGGAGGGGCCCTCGCGGAGGATCGGCCAGCAGCCGGACGCCGGCCTCCATCGACAAGTGGTAGCGTTAACATCGATGTTCCTAAATCGCCTGCCGGTCGGCGAGCTGGTGCGGACACGGGCGGGCGCCATCGACTGGGAGGTCCGATGAAACGCATCGCCCGAGGCCGTCGTGGGGCAGGAGTGCTGGCGACCGGGCTGCTGTTGGCCGGCTCCCTGGTCGGCCTCCCCGCCCCGGCGGCGCAGGCCCTGGACAACGGGGTGGCCCGCACGCCTCCCATGGGCTGGAACTCGTGGAACTCCTTCGGCTGCAACATCAACGAAGCGCTGATCCGGCAGTCGGCGGACGCCCTCGTCAGCAGCGGGATGCGGGACCTGGGTTACCAGTACGTCGTGGTCGACGACTGCTGGTTCAACCCCAACCGGGACGCCGCCGGGAATCTTCAGGGTGATCCGGGCCGGTTCCCCAGCGGGATGAGGTCGCTCGGCGACTACCTGCACGCCAGGGGCCTGAAGTTCGGCCTCTACCAGGTGCCGGTCGACAAGACCTGCGCACAGTACTTCGGCAGCTATCCGGGTGCGACCGGCAGCCGAGGCCACGAGGCGCGGGATGCCCGCCAGTTCGCCGCCTGGGGAGTCGACTTCCTCAAGTACGACTGGTGCTCGCCGGAGGGCAGCATCGACGAGCAGGTGGCCACCTTCGCCCGGATGCGTGACGCGCTGGCGGCCACCGGTCGACCGATCGTCTACAGCATCAACCCCAACAGCATCCATGCCAAGACCGGCCCGCAGCGCAATTGGGGCGACGTGGCCAACATGTGGCGTACCACGGAGGACATCACCAACGCGTGGAACACCGGGCAGACCAACGGCTACCCGATGGGCATCCAGAACATCATCGACGTGACGGTTCCGCTGGCCTCGTACGCGAGGCCGGGCGGCTTCAACGACCCGGACATGATGGAGGTCGGCCGGGGCGGCATGACCGACACGGAGATGCGCAGCCACTTCGCGATGTGGGCGATCATGGCGTCGCCGCTGATCGCCGGCAACGACGTCCGGTCCATGAACTCGGCGACGCAGGCCATCCTCAAGAACCGCAACCTGGTCACGATCAACCAGGACCCGCTCGGGGTGCAGGGGGTACAGGTCTCGTTCGACGGCACCCGTCGGGTGCTCGCCAAGCGGCTGGCCAACGGTGACGTCGCCGTCGCCCTGTTCAACCAGGGCGCCTCGACGACGATCACGACCACCGCCGCCGCCGTCGGCAAGTCCGGGACCTCCTTCACGCTGCTGGACGCCTGGACCGGCGGCACCAGCCCCAGCGGCGGGACCATCAGCGCCAGCGTGCCGTCGCACGGCACGGTGGTGTTCCGGGTCAGCGGTGGCGGAACGACCACACCGCCCACGTCGAGCGCGTTCGCCAGTGCTGCCTCCGGCCGCTGCCTGGACGTCCCGCAGAGCAACACCAGCAACGGCACCCAGCCGGTGATCTGGGACTGCAACGACGCCGCCAATCAGCGCTGGACCATCAGCGGCCAGGCCCTGCAAGCTCTCGGCAAGTGCCTGGACGCGCCCGTCAACGCCACGGCCGGTGCCCGGGCCCAGATCTGGGACTGCAACGGCGGGGCCAACCAGCGGTGGACCATCAACGCCAACGGCACGATCAGCGGGGTGCAGTCCGGGCTCTGTCTGGACGTGACGAACAACGGCACCGCCAACGGCACCGCGGTGATTCTCTGGACCTGCACCGCGGCGGCGCACCAGCGGTGGTCGCGGCGGTAGCCGGTCCGCTCCGCCGGGCTCGTCGGCCGGGTGGCCCTCCCCTGCGTCGGGGAGGGCCACCCGGGGCCGTCGATGGTTCGCCGCTCAGAACCCCCGGGCGAGCCGGTAGTACGCCTGATTCCACCGGATCTCGTTCGCGAAGCGCCGCGGCTCGGTGTCGGCGTCGATGACGACCAACTCGGTGCGGGTCATCTCTGCCAGGTCGTGCAGCTCCTCCACACCGACCGCCTGCGACAGCACGGTGTGGTGCGGCGCGCCGGCGGTGATCCACGCCTCCGCCGAACCGGCCAGGTGCGGGCGGGGCCGCCACACGGCCCGGGCCACCGGCAGTTTCCGCAGCGGGTGCGGGGGCGACACCACGTCGATCTCGTTGACCACCAGGCGAAAGCGGTCGCCCATGTCGGCCATGCCGAGGACCACCGCCGGGCCGGGCGCGGCGTCGAACACCAGCCGTACGGGATCCTCGCGGCCACCGATGGCCAACGGGTGGATCTCGACGTTCGGCCTGTCGCCGGCGATCGTCGGGCAGACCTCGAGCATGTGTGCGCCGAGGACCAGCTCGTCGCCGGGGGTGAGGTCGTAGGTGTAGTCCTCCATGAAGGAGGTCCCGCCCTCGACGCCCACCGCCATCGCCTTGAGCGTGTGGACCAGCACCGAGGTCTTCCAGTCTCCCTCGCCGCCGAAGCCGTAGCCGTCGGCCATCAGCCGTTGCACGGCGATGCCGGGTAGCTGGCGCAGGCCGCCGAGATCCTCGAAGTTCGTGGTGAACGCCCGGAACCCGCCGTCGTCCAGGAAGGCGCGCATGCCGAGTTCCAGGCGGGCGGCGTACCGCAGCGACTCGTGCCGCTCGCCCCCGGCAAGCAGCTCGGGAACGACCCGGTAGGTGTCGTCGTACTCCTTGACCAGCTCGTCGACCTGCGCGTCGGCGACCTCACCGACCACCGTGACCAGGTCGTTGACGCCGTAGGTGTTGACCGACGCCCCGAACCGCAGCTCCGCCTCGACCTTGTCGCCCTCGGTCACCGCGACATCGCGCATGTTGTCACCGAAGCGGGCCAGTCGCAGTGACCGCATCGCCGACCAGCCGAGCGCGGCCCGGGCCCAGGCGCCGACCCGGGCGATCACGCGCGGGTTCTCCACATGCCCGGCGACGGTCTTCCGGGCCACCCCGAGGCGGGTCTGGATGAACCCGAACTCGCGGTCGCCGTGGGCGGCCTGGTTCAGGTTCATGAAGTCCATGTCGATCTCGTCCCACGGCAGCAGGACGTTGGCCTGGGTGTGCAGATGCAGCAGCGGCGTCTGCAGCGCGTCCAGGCCGGAGATCCACATCTTCGCCGGGGAGAAGGTGTGCATCCACGCGACGACCCCGATCGCGCCCTGCGTGGCGGCGTCGCGGCAGACCCGCAGAATCTCACCGCTGTTCGTGAGGATCGGCTTCCAGACCACCCGGGCGGGGATCTGCGGCGACTCGTCGAGCACGGCCGCGATCAGCCGGGACTGCTCGGTCACCTGCCGGAGCGTCTCCTCGCCGTACATGCCCTGACTGCCCGTGAGGAACCAGATCTCGGGTGCGGTGTGTGGTGCCATGAGAGTGCCTTCCGCGAGAGGGGCCGTCACTTGTAACGGATGCCGATGAGGCGCTGGAGCAGGATGAAGGCTAGGAGCAGGCCGCCGATCACGATCTTGGTCCACCAGGAGTTGAGGCTTCCGTCGAAGGTGATGAGGGTCTGGATCACACCCAGGACCAGCACACCGAGCACCGTGCCGAAGACGTAGCCCGAGCCGCCGGTGAGCACGGTGCCCCCGATCACGACGGCGGCGATGACGTCCAACTCCATGCCGACGGCGATCAGCGGCGCGCCGGAGAGGGTGTAGAACGACAGCAGGATCCCGCCGATCGCGGAGCACAGGCCACTGATCGTGTAGACGGCGATCCGGGTCCGCCCCACCGGCAGACCCATCAGCAGGGCCGACTGCGGGTTGCCGCCGATGGCGTACACGTTGCGACCCAGCCGGGTGTAGGCCAGCGTCCACGCGGCGACGGCGACCACGGCGAAGGCCACGAGCACGCTGATCGAGACGAAGTTGCCCCGGGGGTCGCCGATCCGCTCCTGCGACATCCTGGTCCAGAACCCGTCGGTGATCGGGATGGACGAGCCGGAGATGAACGTGCACATCCCCCGGGCGAGGAACATCCCGGCGAGCGTGACGATGAACGGCTGGATGTCGAAGAAGTGGATGGCGCAGCCCATCAGCAGGCCGAGCGTCGGACCGATCAGCAGGGCGACGACGAGCACGAGCGCCGCCGGCAGGCCCTGCTGGAGCAGCCAGGCCGACACCATCGCCGTCATGGCGACGACCGACCCGACCGACAGGTCGATGCCGCCGGTGAGGATCACGAACGTCATCCCCACCGCGACGACGAGCAGGAAGCCGTTGTCGATGAAGACGTTGAAGATGACCTGCACGTTGGAGAACGCCTGGTACTGGGACACGCCGATGCCGTACATGACCAGGAGCAGGACGAGCGTGGCCAGAACCGGTACCTGCCGCCGGGGCAACCGGATCCGGCTGCGGCGGGCGGTGAGCGATCCAGCGGTCATGCCGGCACCTGCTCCTTCGGCTTGTCGGCGACGGCGCGGGGCGGCGGGGTGCTGCTCCGGCGGCGGGTGAACCGGGCCCGGAAGGCCGGCGCCTGGATGAGGCAGACGGCGATGACGACGACCGCCTTGAACAGCAGTGAGGTCTGCGGCGAGATGTTCATGGCGTACACCGTGGTGGTCAGGGTCTGGATGATCAGCGCGCCGAGGATGGTGCCGCTGAGGAAGAACCGGCCGCCCGCGAGTGAGGTGCCGCCGATGACGACCGCGAGGATGGCGTCGAGCTCCACCCAGAGGCCGGCGGAGTTGCCGTCGGCGCTGGAGACGTTGGCCGTCATCATGAAGCCGGCGACCGCGGCACAGCCGGCGCTGAGCACGTACGCCAGGAAGATGACCCGGCCGGAGCGGATGCCGGCCAGCCTGCTGGCCTTGGCGTTGCCACCCACCGCCTCGATGATCATGCCGAGCGCGGTACGGCGGGTGAACGCGCCGACGAGGAGGGCCGCCGCCAGCGCGACGAAGATGGCCAGCGGGAGGGTCAGCACGTGGCCCAGCCCGATCGCCCGGTACGGGCCGGAGTTGATGGTGATGATCTGGCCCTCGGTGATGAGCTGTGCGAGCCCGCGGCCCGCCACCATCAGGATCAGGGTGGCGATGATCGGTTGGATGCCGATCACGGCGACCAGCACCCCGTTCCAGGCGCCGAGCACGAGCGCGACCCCGAGCGCCGTCGCGAGGGCGGTCAGCACCACGGGAAGGCTGTTCTGGTCGGGCTGCTGGCTGATGTACACGCAGGCGACCGCGCCGCTGATCGCGCACACCGAGCCGACCGACAGGTCGATTCCGCCGGTCGAGATGACCACGGTCATGCCCAACGCGACGAGGATCAGCGGCGCGCTCAGCCGCAGGATGTCGATCGGGGTGCCGTACAGGTGCCCGTCGGTGACCGCGACGGACAGGAACCCGGGTCGGTAGATCGTGTTCGCGGCGAGCATGACGACGAGTACGGCGGCGGGCCAGAACAGGCGGTGACCGACCAGCGTCCGGTAGCGGCTCCTGATGTCGCTCATCGGACGGCCTTCTCCCGGTGCGATCCACTGGCGATGGTCTGCATGATGCGGTCGGCGTCGAGCCGGTCGTCGTTGGCGAGCTGCGCGACCATCTGCCGGTCACGCATCACGGCCACCTTGTGGCTCAGGCGCAGCACCTCCTCCAGCTCGGCGGAGATGAACAGCACGGCCATGCCGCCGTCGGACAACTGCGTCACGAGCCGCTGGATCTCGGTCTTGGCGCCGATGTCGATGCCCCGGGTGGGCTCGTCGAGGATCAACAGCCGCGGCTCGGTGATCAGCCACCGGGCCAGGAGCACCTTCTGCTGGTTGCCGCCGGAGAGATTGCGCACCGGCACCTCCGGGTCGGACGGCCGGATCTGGAGCGCCCGGACGTACTTCTCGACCAGCTCGTCCTGGCGACGGCGCGGCAGGGGCCGCAGCCAACCGCGGGCGGCCTGCATGGCGAGGATCATGTTCTCGCGGACCGACAGGTCGGCGACGAGGCCCTCCTCGCGGCGGTTCTCCGAGCAGAAGCCGATGCGCCGGTCGATGGCCTGCGCGGGGGTGCGCAGGCTGCCCGGCTCGCCGTCCACCGTGACCTGTCCGCCGTCCGCCCGGTCGGCGCCGAACAACAGCCGGGCCACCTCGGTACGCCCGGAGCCCAGCAGGCCGGCCAGGCCGACCACCTCCCCGGCGTGGATGGTGAGGCTGAACGGGGCGACCGCCCCCGACCGGCCGAAGTTGGACACCGCGAGGAGCGGGGTTCCCGTCTCCAGCGTCGTCACGTCCCGCCGGGAGTGCTCCTCGATCCCCTCAAGTACGTCGAGTTCCTTGCCGATCATCTTCTCGACCAGGGCGAGCTGAGGCAGTTCCGCGGTCAGGTACTCGCCGACGAGTCCGCCGTTGCGCAGCACGGTGATGCGGTCGGCGATGCCGTAGACCTGGTCGAGGAAGTGGGTCACGAACAGGATCGCGATGCCCTCGTCGCGCAGCTGCCGCATGACGCGGAAGAGCTGTGCGACCTCACCGGCGTCGAGGCTGGAGGTCGGCTCGTCCAGGATCAGCACCCGGGCCCGGACGTCGATCGCGCGGGCGATCGCGACCATCTGCTGGATGGCGAGGGAGTACGTCCCGAGCGGCGCGCTGACGTCGAGATCGAGGTCGAGGCGGTTCAGGAGCGCACGGCTGCGGCGACGGACCTCGCCCCAGCGGATGGCGCCGAGGAGCCGGGGCTCGCGTCCGATGAAGATGTTCTCCGCCACCGAGAGGTTGGCGCAGAGGTTGACCTCCTGGTAGACGGTGCTCACCCCGGCGGCGGTCGCCTGCATCGGGCCCGGGAAGGACACCGGTCCGCCGGCCAGGGTGATCGTGCCCTCGTCGGTGTCGTAGACGCCGGTCAGCACCTTGATGAGAGTCGACTTGCCGGCGCCGTTCTCGCCCATCAGGGCGTGCACCTCGCCGGGAAAAAGCCGGAAACTGACGTCGTGGAGTGCGCGCACCCCGGGGAAGGACTTGCTGATCCCGGTCATCGTCAGGACCGGAGGGCTATCCGTCATCCCATCAGACCTCTTCTGGGTTGTCGACGCGGAGGGGCCGCTGCTCCCACGGCGATGGTCCCTGCGGGGACGCCGGTGGCTGCGGGCCGGGCCCGGTCCGTCGGGGGTGATCGGGCCGAGCAGCCGGGGCCGCCACGCGAGCGCGGCGGCCCCGGCGTCGGATCAGTACTTGCGGTTGGGCAGCGCCGCCTTGGCCTGTTCCTGGGTGAAGGTGGTCTCCTCGGTCTCGATCCGGGGCGGCACCTCCTCGCCGGCGTGGACCTTCTTCGCCAGGTCCATGAGCTGTGGGCCGAGCAGCGGGCTGCACTCCGCGATGAAGTTGAACTTCCCGTCGGCGAGGGCCTGCATGCCGTCCTTCACGGCGTCGACCGTGATGATGGTGATGTCCTTGCCGGGCACCTTGCCGGCGGCGGCGATGGCCTCGAGCGCGCCCAGGCCCATGTCGTCGTTGTGCGCGAACAACACGTCGATCTTCGGGTTGGCCTTGAGGAACTGCTCCATCACGGCCTTGCCGCCGGCCCGGGTGAACTCGCCGGTCTGCGAGCCGACGGTCTTCAGGTTCGGGTTGGCGGCGATCGCCTCGGCGAAGCCCTTCTTGCGGTCGTTGGCCGGCGCCGCGCCGGCGCTGCCCTGCAACTCGACGATATGCACCGGGCCGGACGCGGTCTTCTTCTGCTCGACCAGCCATTCCCCGGCGAGCCGGCCCTCCTTGACGAAGTCCGAGCCGAGGAAGGTCTTGTACAGGGACTTGTCGGCCGAGTCGACCGAGCGGTCGGTGAGGATGACCGGGATGCCGGCGTCCTTGGCCTCCTTGAGCACGGTGTCCCAGCCGGACTCGACAACCGGCGAGAAGGCGATGACGTCCACCTTCTGCTGGATGTAGTTCCGGATCGCCTTGATCTGGTTCTCCTGCTTCTGCTGCGCGTCGTCGAACTTCAACTCGACCCCCGCGGCGGCCGCGGCCTCCTTGATCGAGGTGGTGTTCGCGGTACGCCACCCGCTCTCCGCGCCGACCTGGGAGAAGCCCAGCGTGATCTTGCCGTCGTCCGCGGACCCACCGGTGTCGCTGTTGCCGCAGGCCGCCATGCCGCCGACGAGCAGCATGCCGGCGAGGACCGCGGCGGCGCGCCGCGAGGCGGAGTACGTTCGCAACCTTCTCATCGAATCTCCTTGGCTCGGTGTGGTGGTGGTCGCGCCGACCGCCGACGTGCGGCGTGCGCGGGTGCTGGGGCTGGCGACCCCGGTGGGCGGGACCGGCGGGCGCCGGCGCGTGCGGTGGCCGTTCAGCAGTCCGTCGGTGAGACCGGCTGCTGTCCGTAGACGTTCTGGTAGCGGTGGTGGAGGGCGTCGACGTCGGCCTGCGGGATCGGCAGCGGCTGCCCGAGTGCGCGCGCCAGGTGCGCGGTACGGGCCACGTCCTCGCACATGACCGCGGCCTTGACCGCCGCGCGGGCGTCGCGGCCGATGGTGAAGACGCCGTGGTTGCGCATCAGCACCGCGGGCGAGCGGTGCCCGGCGAGGGTGGCGACGATGCCCTTGCCGATGTCGTCGCCGCCGATCAGGGCGAACGGGCCCACCGGGATCTCCCCACCGAACTCGTCGGCCTGCGCGGTCAGGTGGCACCGGATGGGCTCCCCCCGGGCGGCCCAGGCGGTGGCGTACGCGCTGTGCGTGTGCACGACTCCGCCCACCTCGGGCATGGCCCGGTAGACGTAGGCGTGGGCGGCGGTGTCACTGGACGGGGCGAGGTTCCCCTCGACGAGGGTGCCGTCGAGGTCACAGACCACCATCGTGTCCGCCGAGAGCTCGTCGTAGCCGACGCCGCTCGGCTTGATCACCATGAGGTCGCACCCGGGAACCCGCGCGGAGATGTTGCCGGCCGTCCAGGCGACCAGGCGGTACCGGACCAGCTCGGCGTGCAGGCGGGCGACGGTCTCACGCAGCTCGTCGATCTGTCGGGTCACCTCGGCGTTCACGCGACCACCTCCAGCGTGGCCTGGTGCGTGGCGGTGGTGGTGGTGGTGGTGCCGACCGCCGCGTTACGGATCGCCCGCAGCCGGAGCATGACGTCATCGCCACCGCGACCGAAGTGATCGTGCAGCGTCCGGTACTCGGCGTAGAGGGCGTCGTAGACACGCGCCCGGCCGGGATCCGGGCGGTAGACGGCCTCGTGTACCCGCCCCATCGCCCGCGACGCCTCGTGGATCGACGGGTACTCGCCGGCGGCCACGGCGGCGTGGATCGCCGACCCGAGTGCCGGCCCCTGCGCGGAGGCGATCATGTTCAGCGGCCGGTTGGTCACATCGGCGTAGATCTGCATCAGCAGCTCGTTGGAGGCGAGGCCCCCGGCAATCACCAGGTCGTTCACCGCCACCCCGGCCTCGACGAACGCTTCGATGATCATCCGGGTGCCGTACGCCGTGGACTCCAGCAGCGCGCGGTAGATGTCCTCCGGCCGGGTGGCCAGCGTCATGCCGACGATCATCCCGCTGAGGTCGTGGTTGACGAGCAACGAGCGGTTGCCGTTCCACCAGTCCAGGGCGACCAGGCCGTGCGCGCCGACCGGCTGGCGGGCGGCCAGCTCCGTGAGGCGTTCGTGCGAGGCGACCCCGGCCGGGGCGGCATGCTCGACGAACCAGCCGAAGATGTCGCCGACTCCGCTCTGCCCGGCCTCGTAGCCCCACGCGCCAGGACTGATGCCGCCGTCGACGACGCCGCACATCCCGGCCACCTCCGCGAGGTGCGTGCCGTTGACCACGTGACAGGTGGAGGTACCCATGATCGCGACGAGCCGTCCGGGCTCCACGGCCCGCGCGGCGGCTGCGGTGACGTGCGCGTCGACGTTGCCGGCGGCCACCGCGATCCCCTCCGGCAGGCCGGTCCACGCCGCGGCCCGGGCGGTGAGCACGCCGGCCCGGGCGCCTAGGGGCATCAGCGGACCGTCCAGCTTGGCCACGAAGTCGCCGAAGTCCGGGTTGAGCGCGGTCAGGAAGCCCTCGGACGGGTACCGGCCGTCCTGCCGGACGCCCTTGTAGCCGGCCGTGCAGACGTTGCGGGTCTCGGTGCCGCTGAGCTGCCAGACGATCCAGTCGGCGGCTTCGATGAAACGCTCGGTCCGGTGGTAGACCTCGGGGTCCTCCGCCAGGATCTGCAGGCCCTTGGCGAACTGCCACTCGGCGGAGAGCTTGCCGCCGTAGCGGCCGATCCACGGCTCCGCCCGCTCGTGGGCCAGCGCGTTGATCCGGTCGGCGTGCGGCTGCGCGGCGTGGTGCTTCCACAGCTTGACCCAGGAGTGCGGCCGGTTGCGCAGCTCGGGATCCTCGCAGAGCGGGGTGCCGTCGGCGAACGTCGGCAGCACGGTGCACGCGGTGAAGTCGACGCCGATGCCGACGATCGCGGCGGGATCCACCCCGGCGGCGGACACCGCGGCCGGGACGGCGTGCCGCAGCACGTCGCGGTAGTCCTCCGGGTTCTGCAGCGCCCAGTCCGGCGGCAGCGGCCGACCGCCGGGAAGCGCCGCGCTGATGACCCCGTCGCGATACTCGTGCACCGCGGTCCCCAGCTCCGCGCCATCACCGACCCGCACCACCAGCGCTCGCCCGGAGAGGGTGCCGAAGTCGACGCCGACGACGTAGCGCTCGCCGGCTCCGTCCACAAGGTCCATGTTCGCCTCCACACCTTCGATGGGCATAGTGTTAGCGTTCACATGGATACACGTCAAGACACTTGCGCGCAACGGCTCCGTAACAGACCCCTGGTGCCGCCCGAGCTCCGTCGAACCGGCGCGGGCCCTAACTGACGTTCTCGGGCAGGTGCAGCAGGGGTGCCCGGCCGGGCGGCTGCTCCGGCTCGGGGCCGGGCTGATCGAACGGCGGCACCGGCACGGTGACCGGCTCGGCGCAGGTGACCCGCACCTTCTCGCCGTGGTGCCGCAGCTCCACCACGTCGTCGGTGCAGCCGTGCCGCAGCGCGTACGTGGTCTGGTGCGGCCGGACGTCGACCCGCAGCCGCATGCCCCGCCACTGCAACGAGAACTCCAGCCGGGTGAGCCCGCCCGGCAGCCGGGGCGTGAACGTCAGCAGCCCGTCGTGGTCGCGCAGCCCGCCGAACCCGGCGACCAGGGCGATCCACGCCCCGGCGAGCGACGC
This sequence comes from Micromonospora sp. CA-111912, assembly GCF_050948415.1. NCBI lineage: Bacteria > Bacillati > Actinomycetota > Actinomycetes > Micromonosporales > Micromonosporaceae > Micromonospora > Micromonospora sp. CA-111912. Next base: position 601,226 of record NZ_CP192007.1, on the reverse strand, counting down.
CATGTGCACCCCGTCGCGGGTGTTCTCGTTCAGGTCGTGCAGGTCCATCAGCGCGGCCTCGCGCAGGTAGCGGTGGGCCAGCTCCAGGTAGCCGACCTCGGCCGACATCACCGCCTGGGTGCACGCCGACAGGGACGAGTCGCGTACCGTCCGCCGCTCGTAGTAGAGGAAGTTGCGCAGCTTCTCCTCGTCGCTGAACGCGTCCCCCCGCCAGTGCATGGCGAGCACCAGATCGGCCTGCTTGACCACCTGCTTGCGGTACAGGTCGAAGTACGGGTAGTGCAGCAGCAACGGGTACTTCTCGGCGGGGGTGTGCTCGAAGTCCCACTCCTGGAGCAGGGTGAACCCGTCCACCTGCTCGTGCACGTCGACCTCGTCGTCGTACGGGACGCACATCGCGTTCGCCGCGTCCCGCCAGGCCGCCGCCTCCTCCTCGGTCACCCCGAGGTGGGTCGCCTCGTCCCGGAACCGCATCGCGTACTCGGCGGCGGTGAGCAGGTTCCGCTGCGCCATCAGGTTGGTGTAGATGTTGTCGTTCTTCACCGCGGTGTACTCGTCCGGGCCGGTCACCCCGTCGATGTGGAACCGGCCGTTCCGGTCGTGGTGCCCGAGCGAACGCCACAGCCGGGCCGTCTCGACCAGCAGCTCCAGGCCGATCTCCCGCGCCAGCCCCTCGTCGCCGGTGACCAGCATGTACCGGCGCAGCGCGTCGGCGACGTCGGCGGCGATGTGGAACGCGGCCGTCCCCGCCGGCCAGTACGCCGACGACTCCGGCCCCTCGATGGTGCGCCACGGGAAGGCCGCGCCGGCGAGGTTCAGCGTCCGGGCCCGGTCCTGCGCCTGTTCCAGGGTGGAGTGCCGCCAGTACAGGGCGTCGCGTACCGCGCCCGGCTGGGTGTAGGTGAGCACCGGCAGCACGAACATCTCGGTGTCCCAGAACGCGTGGCCGTCGTACCCGGGGCCGGTCAGGCCCTTCGCGGAGATCGGCCGCCGCTCGGCCCGGGCACCGGCCTGGAGCACGTGGAACAGGCCGAACCGCACCGCCTGCTGCACCTCCGGGTCGCCCTCGACCCGCACGTCGGCGGCGTCCCAGAACTCGTCCAGGTACTCCCGCTGCTCGCGGCGCAGCCCGTCCCAGCCGTCCAGGCGGGCCGCGGCGAGGGCCCCGCCGACCTGGTCGCGCAGCGCCGGCAGCGACCGCTTGCTCGACCAGCCGTACGTCAGGTACTTGACCACCCGCAACGTCTCGCCGGGCTTGAGCACGCACCCGACGGTGGTACGGACCCAGTCCTCGTACCCCTCCGACTGCACGGTGGTGCGCTCCGGGCCGTGCACGTCGTGGTCCATGGCGGCGGCCACCCGCAGGCCGCTGACCTTGGTCCGGTGGATCAGCAGACCGCCGCCGCCTGTGGTCAGCTCCTCCTCGGCCACCAACGGTGACTCCAGCACCGCCGCCACCCGGGGGTCGCGGCTCTGCGCCGGGAGGGTCTCGTTGGCCACCAGCTCGGACTGGAGGATCAGCCGGATGGGCCCGTCGACCGCCTCCACCTCGTAGCTGATGGCGGCGACCGCCCGCTGGGTGAACGACACCAGTCGGGTGCTGCGGACCTTGACCTCCCGGCCCGCCGGGGAACGCCAGTGCAGCTCCCGGTGCAGGGTGCCGGCCCGCAGGTCGAGGATCCGCTCGTGGGCGAGCAGCTCGCCGTACCGGACGTCGAGCGGCTCGTCGTCGGCCAGCAGCCGGATCAGCTTGCCGTTGGTGACGTTGACGATGGTCTGGCCGGATTCGGGGAAGCCGAAGCCCGCCTCGGCGTACGGCAACGGGCGCAGCTCGTAGAAGGAGTTCAGGTAGGTGCCGGGCAGGCCGTGGGGCTCGCCCTCGTCCAGGTTGCCGCGCAGGCCGATGTGCCCGTTGGAGAGCGCGAAGACCGACTCGGACTGGGCCAGCACGTCCAGGTCGAGGCGGGTCTCCCGGATGTGCCAGGGCTCCACCGGATAGGCGCGTTCACGGATCATGCGGGTGTCTCCCTGTCGATCAGGTCGCCGAGGTCCGTCACCACGACGTCCGCCCCGTGCGCGCGCAGCTCTTCGGCCTGCCCCACCCGGTCCACGCCGACCACGTAGCCGAACCCGCCGGCCCGGCCGGCGGCGACGCCGGCCAGCGCGTCCTCGAAGACGGCCGCCTGGGCCGGCTCGACCCCGAGCAGCTTCGCCCCGGCCAGGAAGGTGTCCGGGTGCGGTTTGCCGCGCAGCCCCCGCTCGCGGGCGACCACCCCGTCCACCCGGGCCTCCAGCAGCGGCTCCAGCCCGGCTGCGGCGACCACCTGCCGGCAGTTGGCACTCGCCGAGACGACCGCGCGGCGCAGGCCGGCGTCGACCGTCGCCTTCAGGTACGTCACCGAGCCCGGATAGACCTCGACCCCGTCGGTGCGGAGGTGCTCCAGCAGGACGACGTTCTTCCGGTTGCCCACCCCGTTGACGGTGTCCGCCTCCGGCGGGTCGTCGGGCCCGCCCTCGGGCAGGGTGATCCCCCGGGAGGCCAGGAAGGCACGCACCCCGTCGGCCCGGGGCCGGCCGTCGACGTACCGGTTGTAGTCGGGCCCCGGGTCGAACGGCCGGTACGGCTCACCGCTGGCCGCCGAGTGCCGCCGGAGGAACGCGTCGAACGTCTGCGTCCACGCCGCGTTGTGCACCCGGGCGGTCTGGGTCAGCACGCCGTCCAGATCGAAGAGACAGGCGGTCACATGATCAGGCAGGCCCAGCACGGTACGAATCTATCCACCGGCCGGACCCGGCAAACCGGATTCACCCACGACGCGCGGGAGCCGGGGTGGCGACACGCTCAGCGGTTCGGGCGCAGCGTCCAGACCACGGTCATCGCCGAGGTCGGCGTGCCGTCCTCGGTGGCGATCTCGACCTCGACCGGGAACTCGGGCCGCCGGCCGGCGTCCAGCTCGGCGATCACCTCGGCCGCCGCCCGGCCGAGCCGCGCGGTGGCCAGTACCGGCCCCATCGCCAGCTTCCGGTACGCGATCTCCGCGCGCACGGCCAGCGGCACCGCGCGGTCGAGGAGTTGGCCGAACGCGGCCAGCACCACCGCGCCGGAGGCGGTCTCGCCGAGGGTGAACATCGCCCCGGCGTGCGGACCGCCGACGTGGTTGTGGGTGGCCGGCGAGTCGGGCAGCCGGACCACGGCGCGCACCCCGCCCTCCGCCTCGGGGGCCACCTCGACGAATTCGACGCCGAGCGTACGGGCGAAGGGAACGGCCTCCAGCATGCCGGCGGCGACCTGGCGTGAGTCGATGGTCATGCCCGCATGTTACTCCTCGGTAACTTTACCGGCAAGGACGCTCCCCGCTGCCCCGCCGCCCCGCCATCGGGCGCTCAGCCCCGGTGGTTGATCAACGTGAAGGCGACCGCCCCGACCAGGATCTCCGCCAGCGCGTGTCAGTCGACATGGAAGATCTCATCAACGGTGCGGTGGAAGTGGCGTGCGATGGCGATGGCCAACGGGAGGGGTGGTACGGCGTCCCCGCCGGGACTGCGTATCAGGTTCCTTACCCGAGACTTGTCAACAGCGGGCGGGTCGGCGGAAAGATGTGTGACTGTGACCGATCCGCAGCAGTCCGCATCCACCCGTGGGTGCGATGGTCGTCCCGGGCGACCGGTGACCGGCCCGACGCGGGAGGAGCGCGACGCGTCGCCGTACCGGCTGGGCTGGCTGTATCTGCTGGTGGTCGCGGCGCTGGTCGCAGTCGGGATCAGCGCGGGGGACCTCTTCTTCCTGGCCGACCGGTCGCTGAGCGCGCCCTGGGCGCTCGCCCTCACCGACTGCGACCGGGCGTTTGGGGCGACCGCCGCGAATCCCGCCCCGCCCGGGTTCACCGACTGCCTGGCCGATGCTGCCCGACAACGCGGGTCGATCATGGTGGGCGCGGTGGGCGCGGTGCTGGCCGGCGCGGCGCTGTTGCTGCTGGCGGTGCCGTCCGCCGACCTGTGGCGGCTGCGCCGGCACCGGGGCCGCTTCACCGTCCCGGGCGCGACGGACCGGTTCGCCACGCTCTGCGACGACAACGGGCTGACCGGCCGGAACCGGCCGCGCCTGCTCATCGCCGGCCCGCCGGTCCGGCAGGCGTTCATCACCGGTGTCGTCGGCCGGCGGCCGCTCGTCGTACTCCCGGCCGGGGTCGCCGTGGCGTATGACGACCCGGCCCGGTTCGACCCGGTCGTCCAGCACGAACTCGGCCACGTGCGGGCCCGTGACGTGACCTGGGTGGCGGCCGTACGCGGACTGGTCTGGCTCCCCGTGCCCGCAGCCGCCGTCGGTGTCCTGGTGGAGGCCGGCTCCTTCGGGCCGAACGCAATCATCGGCGGTGCGCTGCTGCGGGCCCTGCTGCTGGCGGGCCTGGTCGCGGTGCTCGCGGCCACCCTGCTGCGGGTGCGCGAGCGGGCGGCCGACCGGCACGCCGCGCGGTCCGGCCGGGCGGACGCCCTGACCTCGCTGCTGCGCAACGCCGCCGCCCGAGCCGGACCGGCCGGCAACCGGGTGACCGCCGCGCTGCGCCGCCCGCTCGCCCGCCATCCCTCGCCACTCGACCGGATCCGGTCGATCCGGCAGCCGGACGGCCCGCGCGACGGCGACCTGGCGCAGGGGCTGGCCGTCGGCGCGGTGACGGTGGCGACGATGGCCGCCGTCCACGACCTCACCGCCAACCTGCACTTCGCGGCGCAGGGCTGGCTGCCCGCGACGGTCGACGCCTGGGTCGGCGCCGGTCTTCTCGCCGGCGGGCTCCTGCCGGCGCTGGTCCGCCGCGCGGACTCGGCCCGGCGTACCGGGATTCCGGCAAGCTGGTGGCGGCTGGTCGCGGGCACGGCGGCCGGCCTCTTCGTGGTCGCGCTGGGCACGGCGTGGTTCCCCCTCCCCGGCGGGCTGGGGCTGTTCCAGGCCCCCGGGGCGGCGGGAAGCCTGCTGCTCGCCACCGCCACCGCCGCCCTCGGGGCGGGCGCCGTCGGTCTCTGCGTGGCCCTCGCGACGGTGCTGGCCGCGCCCGGGCCACCGGGCCCGGCGGATGCCCGCCGGCGGCTCGTCGGCTACCCGGTGGCGATCGGCACCACGGCGGCCGTGCTGTGGCCGCTGCCGGTGCTCGCGCCGCTCCTGCACGACCCGGTCGCCCTGCGGGCCTGGCTGGTCTACGCGTTGCCGGACACCGCCTGGTTGCTTCCCGCGCTCGCGTTGCCGGCGCTGATCGCGGCGCGGTTCCGCCCGACCGGGCCCGCCACCCTGCGCCGGCTGGCCGCGTCGGTGGAGGCGAGGGTGGCAGCTCTCGCCGTGCTCATCTGCGGCGGCGGTGCGGTCCTGCACACCCAACTCCAACCGCCCGCCACCCTGGATGAGGCGCTGCGCGCGGCGCAGGCCCGCTGGCTGCTCTGCGCCCTCACCGGGTGGGCCGTCCTGCTCGTCACCGCGACCCGACCGGGCCCACGGGCCCTCTCCCGGTCGGTGCTCGCCGCCGTGGCGACGACCGGGTTGACCGGCGCCCTCCAGTACGCGCACTCGGCGGCGACCGGGCGTTCGGCCGACGCGCTGGCGTTCCGGCTCTCCGTCGGGACGCCCCTGGTCTGGCTGCTGTACCTGGCCGCGCTCAGCTCGGCAGTCCTGCTGCTGCGCCCGTCGCGCGGCCCAGTGCTAACCGGCGCAATGCCGACCGGCGCAGTACCGACCGACGCAGTACCGACCGAGGCGGCACCGCCGGCCCGGATCGCGCTGCCGGCCCGGATCGCGCTGCCGGCGACGGGGCTGACCGCGTTGATGCTGGCCGGAGTGGCCCTCGGGCCCGGAGTGCCCGGCAGCTACGCGCAGCTGCCGGAGCCGGCCCACGCTGCCGCCGGCCCGTCCGCTCCGTCACGACCCGGCGCGGTCGAGCCGACCCCCGGCGGACAACCGGCGACCACCGGGCCCCCGGCCACCGAGGCCTCCCCCGTCGCCGGCGGCCTGCTCACCGCCGCCCAGGCTCGGGTGGCCGCGCGGGCGGTCGGGCCGGCGCTGCCGAAATTCTGGGTGTCCCAGGAGATCGCCCCCGCTGCCAAGCCCCGGATCGAGCCGGCCGCCTGCCGGCCGCTGGTCCTGGACACCTACCTCGACGTGCTCGAACCCGGCGAGCGGGCCCGCGCCGAGGCCAGGTACGCCACCCCGCCCGGCCGGGTCGGCAGCGCGTCGACCACCCTCAACGTCACCGTCACCTCGTACGCCGAGCCCGTACCCGGTGCCGTGTTCGCCGCTGCGGACGCCGCGCGTGCCGGGTGCCGACGCTTCACCATCAGCAGCGGCGGCGGGTCACCCTTGCGGTTCACGGTCGGCACCCGGCCGGCGCCGGTGCTCGGCGAGCAGTCCTGGCGCGTCGACTACGCGCTCTCGCTCGGCAGCGGCTCCAGCCGGATCACCGGCACGTCGGTCGTCCTCCTCGTCCGGGTTGGCCACAACCTCGTCACGCTTACCATGGCCGCGGTGGCGGAGCCACTGGACGAGCGGGTCCTCACCGGCGCGCTGACGGCCGCCGTACGCGCCCTCGCCACGCCCTGAGCCGCCTCGATCGGGCCGCCCATCGCCGGCCGGCCACCCAGCCGGGTTGTCGGCCCCGGCGGGCCCTGCTTTGATCGCAGCGATCAACGGCGAGTTGTTGAAGCGGGAGGTGTGGGGCTTGCGGGCCAGACGGTCCCTGGGCCGGCAGTTCGGATGGCTGTGGGCGGCCTACGCGGTCAGCGCCTACGGGTCCGGGTTCGGGTTCGGTGCCATGCCGCTGATCGCCCTGCTGGTGTTGGATGCCAGCCCCGCTCAGGTGTCCGCCTTATCCGCAGTGGGGCCGGCAGTGGGCGCGCTGATCGCGCTGCCGCTCGGGCCGTGGGTGGAGTTTCGCCGCAAGCGGCCGGTGATGATCGCGATGGACCTGGCCCGGTTCGCGGTCATGATGACGATCCCCGTCGCGTACGCCTTCGGCCTGCTCAGTTTCGTCCAGTTGCTGTTCGTCTCGGTCGTGGTCGCCGCAGCCAAGATCGCCTTCAACGCGGCCAGCGGCGCCCACCTCAGGGACCTCGTCCGGCCGGATGACCTGCTCGTGGCCAACGCGAGGTTCGAGTCCACGACGTGGAGTTCCATCGCGGTCGGGCCGCCACTGGGCGGGGCGGCGATCGGCCTGTTCGGGCCGGTCACCACCGTGGTGGCCGACGCGCTCAGCTACCTGCTCTCCGCGCTGGGGGTCACCGCGATTCGCGGCCGGGAAGAGCCCCCGCGGCGAACCGACAAGCGCCGGCTCCGGGCCGGCGAGCTGCTCGACGGCTGGCGACACCTCCTGGCCCATCCCGGCCTGCGGGCGCTCTACCTCAACCAGTTGCTCGTCGGCGGACTGATCATGGCCACCGAGCCGCTGTTGGCCGTGCTCATGCTCCGCGAGCTCGGATTCCCACCCTGGCAGTACGGCCTCGCCTTCGCCGCCCCCTGCGTCGGCGGACTCATCGGCTCACGCCTCGCCCGCCGCGTCGTGGCGCGGTACGGCCAACACCAGATACTCCGTACGGTCGGCACGCTGCGCGCGGTCTGGCTGATCGGCCTCGCCTTCGTCCAGCCCGGTGTCGCCGGCCTCGCGACCGTGATCGCCGTCGAGCTCGCGATCATCATCAGCATGAGCCTGTACAACCCGGTGCTCGCCACCTACCGACTCGAACAGACACCCAGAGACCGCACCGCCCGCACCCTGTCGGCCTGGTCGATCAGCAGCAGCGCCGCCATCGCCATCCTCAGCGCGCTCGGCGGACTGCTCGCCAGCGCCACCAGCCCCCGCACGGCCATCACGGTCGCGGGACTGCTGATCCTCGCCAGCCCGCTGCTGCTACCCCGCCGCCAGCATTCCGCACCTGTGCCCGACCCCGAGCAGGCGGGCGGGACCGCCCTCAGCGCCGCTTCGCGTACGTGACGAACGCCGACCAGTTCGCCGGGGCGAACACCAGCACCGGCCCCCGCCGGTCCTTGCTGTCCCGCACCCCGACCACCCCGGAAAGGTTGTCGGCCACCTCGACGCAGTCACCCTGGTTGCCGCTGCTGCGGGTGCTCTTGCGCCAGACCGCGCCAGTCAGGTCCATGCCTCTGCCGCCTCCGAGATCGCCGTTAGCGTGGCTCTATGCGGCAGCGCCTCCGCCCGCACGGACTCCCACGCCTGCCGCAGCGAGTGTACGTCCACCGTGCGCTCCACTCGACCGCCGCAACCAGCGACGCCGAGTAGTTCACCCGCTCGCCGAGGGCCTCCTGCGACAGCGCCGCGCCGGACCGCAGGCGGCGAAGCTCCCCCGCGAACAGTTCCAACATGGGCATCCGGTTCATCTGCACACCTCTGCACACACACACGTCGGCCGAGTCGGACGGCTGGGCCGGTGGGGGCGGAACGACTTCCGACAGTAGTCCCGCTGTCAGCACACTGTCACGCAGCGGAGCCGCTGCCGCTTCCTCCCCCGGGAACGCGGCGCGACCGCGCGGGCCCGCCCCTCCACTCCCCCTGGCGGGGCGGGCCCCTCCCACCGACGAAGGAGACCCGCGTGATCAGCCACCAACTCCCGCAGCCCGGCGACGGGCCGGAGGCGGACCGCCCCCGGGCGTACCCGCCGCACGCCCGGCCCCACACGCCGCTGCGCCCCCTGTGGTGCTGCCGCGCCTGCGGGCAGCCCTGGCCGTGTGCGGAGGCCCGACTGCTGCTCAAGGTGGACTACGCCGACAACCAGATCGGCCTGTCGATCTACCTGAGCGGGTTGTACTACGAGGCGGTCCGGGACCTGTACCGGCTCAACCCGGGCGACGGACCCGCCCCGGGCGAACTGTTCGCCCGGTTCGTGGCCTGGGGGCCGTACCGCCGGCCGGCCGTAGGACCCGCCGACGACGGACGCCGCCCTGGCGGGCCAGCCGAACACGGGTGATGCATCTGACTGTCGCTCTTCGGGCAACTACCCGGGCACGCAACCGATTGCCGTGCCGGTACGGTCCTGGCTGTGTCCGACACTCCACAGCGTTCGATCGCCGGCCGATACCGGCTCGTCAGTCCCCTCGGGCAGGGCGGCATGGGACGGGTCTGGCTGGCCCGGGACGAGACGCTACGCCGGGATGTGGCGATCAAGGAGTTGGTGCCGCCACCGGGTCTGACGGACGACGAGCGGCGGGAGATGCGCGAGCGGTCCATGCGCGAGGCGCGGGCGATCGCGCGGCTGGACCAGAGCAATGTGGTACGGATCTTCGACGTGCTGCATGCCGACGGCGAGCCCTGGATCGTGATGGAGTTCGTCCCTTCCCGGTCGCTGCACACGGTGGTGGCCGAGAACGGCCCGCTGACGCCGGCCCAGGTGGCGCGGATCGGCCTGGCCCTGCTCGCCGCGCTGCGCGCCGCCCACCGGGCCGGACTGCTACACCGGGATGTCAAGCCGGCGAACGTGCTGCTCGCCAATGACGGCCGGGTGGTGCTGACCGACTTCGGGCTGGCCACCGCACCTGACGACCCGAGCATGACCCGAACCGGGATCGTGCTCGGTTCGCCCTCATACCTTCCGCCGGAGCGGCTCACCGACGGCCTGATCGGCCCTGCGGCCGACCTGTGGTCGCTCGGCGCGACGCTCTACGCCGCCGTGGAGGGGAAGCCGCCGTACGCGCGGTCGTCGGCGATCGCGACGTTGACCGCCATCGCGACCGATCCGCCGACGCCACCCCAGCGCGCGGGTGCGCTGGCCCCGGCTCTCGAAGGGCTGCTACGCAAGGACCCGAGCCGGCGGATCGACGCCGAGGAAGCCGAGCGACTCCTGCGTCAGGCGGTACCCGAGGAACCGTCCCTGGCACCAGCGCAGGCGTCGGCAAGCCCGACGCCAACGGTCACGACGACGACGGGCCCGACGGCGAAGACGGCGACACACGACGAGTCGACCCCGATGCCGTCCGTCACCACGTCCCCGCTGGACAGGCCGGCCCAGACACCGACCGCTGCCACGACCACCGCCGCCGCCACGAGGCGAAATCGCTGGCTGATCGCCGCCGTCGCGGCCGTGGGCCTTGTCGGCGTCATCGCGGTTCAACCACTCATCAGTAACGCCCTGGCCGACGACGCCAAGCACGACCCGGTGCTCGGCACGTCGGCTTCACCGACCAACGCGCCGATGGCCGGATGGCACTACTACACCGAGGATTCCCGCTTCTCGATACCGGTCCCGGACGGCTGGCAGCAGCTCCGCGACGGCACGCGCGTCGAGTTCCACGAACTGGACAGCCGTCGTGTGCTGGCCATCGACGCTCTGGGCGTGCCGAAGGCCGATCTCCTGGCGGCCGCCCGGGCCGCAGAGGCGGCGGACCGCGAGACCAGGAAGTATCCGGAGTACGAACAGGCCCACCTGCGCAAGGTGAACTACCGGGCGCGGGCGGTGGACCGCGAATGGACCTACACCGCCGCCGGTGGGACGCGGATGCACGCCCTCAGCCGCACCTTCGTCGCCGAAAACGGCCAGGCATACGCGATTGAATGGACCACACCGGACAATGCGTGGGCGGCCGGGCAGGGCGCTCTCTCGCTGATCCTGGAGGGATTCCGCGCGCAGCAGGCCCCGGCATCACCGGGCGGAGCATCGACGTCTCCCCGGCCGAGCAGGAGCGTTTCGCCCTCCCCTCGCGGCAGCGTCACCCCGCCCAGATCACCGAAGCCCGCCAAGAGCAGCACCTCGGCGAAGCCCCGGTTCACCAACCGACCCATTATCAACAACGGCAGCGGCACGTGCATCGACGTACCGGGCAGTTCCCCTACCACAACTGCCAAGATCCAGACATGGGAGTGCCACGGCGCCGCCGGGGGGCAGTTCACCCTCGCCGCAGACCGCACGCTTCGGGTGGTGGGCAAGTGCCTTGAGATCACGGACACCAGCAACGGCCCACACCTACGGATCGCCACCTGCACGGGCAGCGCGAAGCAGCGTTTCGACCTGAACAGCGCGGGCAACCTGGTCACCCTCGGCACGGTCCCGGCCAAATGCGTCGACGTGCCCGGCGGCGACCCCGCCAACGGTGTCTGGCTCAATCTCTGGGACTGCAACGGCAGCGAAAATCAGAAGTGGCACGTCGGCTAGTGCCTCGTCTGCAGCGTTGAGCGGGTAGTCCGTCGGTTCCGGTGTGGTGTCGGGCAAGCATCGCCGCTCTGGCCGCAGCCACCGGGAGGAAGCCCAGGGCCCCGGCAAAGTCGTGAGGGTCTCCGGCTTGGCAGGCCGGCCGCAGGGGATGGCGCGCTGCCGACACCATCGCCGCTCGCCGGGTCGGCCTGCCCTTCTTCGGCCCCTGTGGAGCTGCCCCGTTTGTGCTGCCGGTGGAGCGGGAGCGTGGACGGGGCAGCTCCATAGAGGCCGGAGGGCAGGTTCCCGGCCGGGTGGGGGACGCTTTCGTCAGGCTGCCGCCCGGCTGCCCGGTGTACGGGGCGGCATGGGGCGGCGTAGCGGCGACCTCCCGGAGCATGTGCGGGAGAGGGGCATAGCTGAGGACCGGTGAGACAGAGACCCTGGCCAGGATCTCGGGTCATCTGCAAAGGCGCGGAACGGGACTCCCGGAAGGTGGATGAACTATGGGCGGGATCAGACACCCCGCGACTTTGCCGGGGCCCTGGGAGGAAACCGGCCGCTCCGCATCACTGGGCGGCTTCCTGCCCATCGTCAGAACTGGGGGGCGTACTTGAAGTGCCAGCCGTCGTTCAGCGTTCCCGTCAGGTCGCGGTACAGACACTGCTGCACGTTGTAGGTGTTGCTGAAGTCGGAACGTTCGGCCTCGCAGGCGGCCTGGGTCGGGTAGGGCCCCATCGAGATCCACATCAGCGCATGTGCCGGGCTAGCGATGGCGAGCGTGGCAACGGCGGTAGCCGACATCGCGAACAGAGCAAGTTTCATTTTCATGTCGAGACTATACATCTCGATGTATGGATCTTAGGAGAGATCGACGCAGCAGAAATTCCATAGGTGGCGTAGCAGTGACGTCCGGCTTCCGACCGGACCAGCGGGGTGAACACGTCCGCGGCGAACGGCCCCGACATCGAACTACCCGAACCACGCAGCGCCACGCCAACCTGACAAAGCGCTATTAGAAAAGGTTACCGATGGTGCGGATGATCTCGGCGTAGAAGTTGCCCTCGATGCTGCGGAACAGGGCGAAGCCCTCGCCGGGGCTGCCGAAGAACGGGCGGAGCGTCCAGGCGAGCTGGGTGCCGACGAAGCCGAAGAGCAGGATCCACACGTACAGCAGGGTCATGCTGGCGGGCCGCTCGGCCGCCGGACGCCGGGCCGCCGGCTCCGGCCAGTGCCGGTACTGCGCTGGCGGGTAACCGGCGGGGAGCAGCCCCGGGCCGGGGTGGCCGGGGGCGGCGGCCATCAGACCGGGGTGATTGGGGGCAACAGCCATCGGGACGGGGTGACCGGGGGCGACGGCCATCAGGCCGGGTGCCGCAACCACCGGGGCGGCAGCCTCGGCGACGGGGGCACCCGCGACGGCGGGCACGGCCTCGACGGCGGCTCCGTTGGCGCCGGCCGCCACCGGCACGGGAGCCGGGGCGGGCTGCGCCGGGACCGCCGGGGCGGACACGAGCGCCGGGGCCGGGGCGGCGAGGGCGGAGGCCGGGGCGGGGGCCGAGGCCGGGGCGAGCAGGCCGTGGGCGTTGAGCACCTGCATGCCGCCGGTCAGGAAGCGCAGCCCGACCACCGCGCTCAGCGTCAGGATGGCGACGTTGAGCAGCTTGAAGAAGCCGTAGTCGGGCGCGGTGATCAGGAAGAAGAGGCTGATCGGCGCGAAGGCCACCGCCAGCATCGAGGTGACGGTGACCGCCACCATCACCAGCGCCAGCGACTGTCGCACCGACAGCCGGGCCCCGAAGACCAGGTTGAACAGGTAGAGCGTGGGCAGGCAGATGGCGAGCGTGACCAGGAACAACAGCGGCAGCTTGACCGCCGAGGTCAGCGCCATCAGCACGCTGTGGAACGCGCCGAGCACCGCGCCGTAGCAGGCGAGGGCGATGCCGGAGCTGGCCAGCATCCGCATGGTGAGGCCGTTTAGGTCCCGGTCGGCCACGATCTGCTGCCAGATGCCCTGCCGGTCGCGCAGGATGCGCTCGATGACGAGCGGGCTGGGACGGTCAGCCGACACTGGCGGACCCCTTTCTCACACAGTGCACTGTGGACGAGGCCCGCTGACCGTAGGGCACCGACCTACCCGCCCGCCACCCCGCCCCCGGGTCAGCGCCAGCCCACATCGATCCGGTCGCCGCGCTCGTCGAAGAAGTGCAGCGCGTCCAGGCGCACCGAGACGGCCATCGGATGACCGGCGGAGACCCCCGGGTACGGCGCGAGCCGGACCCCCAGCTCGGCCGGGCGGCGGTGGTGCCGGCCCGGATCGCTGAGCACACTGGTCCGGTTGCCCCGGACGGTCCCGCCGGGGGGCGATTCCGGCTCGGTGCCCCGGCCGGTGAGCCGCTGCACGACCTGCCCGAACCGGCGCCGGCCGCGCTGACCGCCGTCGGCGTCCTCGGGCCGGCTGCCCATCTCGTCCACCACGATGGCGGTGGCCCCGATGTCGAGGAAGGCCAGCGACTCGTGGCCGTGGTGCTCCAGGTAGCGGATCCGGCCCCGGAGCACGTCGCCCGGGGCGTCCGGGGCGACCGGGGTGAGCGCCTCGGCCCGCATCCCGACGACGATCCGCTCGCCGTGGTAGTGCGCGACGGCCCGGCTGCGAATGTCGGTCCAGGGCAGGTAGAGCGACTGCTCGCCGATCTTCAGCGCGACGTACCGGTCGAGGTGGACGTAGACGGACGCCTCCAGCAGGTTCATCTTGGGGCTGCCGAGGAACGCGGCCACGTAGAGGGTGGCCGGGCGGCCGTACACCTGGGTGGGGGTGCCGACGTCCTGGAGCACGCCCTTGCGCATGATTGCCACCCGGTCGGCCATGGTCAGGGCCTCGGCTTGGTCGTGGGTGACGTAGATGGTGGTCACGCCCAGCTCGCGGGTCAGGCCGGAGATCTCCGCCCGCAGCTCCGCCCGCAGCCCGCTGTCAAGGTTGGACAGCGGCTCGTCCATCAGGAAGAGCCCCGGCCGGCGGACGATGGCCCGGCCCATCGCGACCCGCTGGCGCTGCCCGCCGGAGAGCTGGCTGGGCTTGCGGCCCAGCACGTCGCCGATGCCCAGCGCGCTGGCCACGTCGGCGACCCGCTCGTCGCGTGGCGAGGATTCGACCCCGGCCAGCCGCAGCGGGAAGGCGATGTTCTCCCCCACCGTCATGTGCGGGTAGAGGGCGAAGTCCTGGAACACCATGGCGATCTTCCGGTCCCGGGGCTGCACGTCGTTCGCCAGCTCACCGTCGAGCAGGACCGCTCCGGAGCTCGGATCCTCCAGCCCGGCCACCATCCGCAGCACGGTGGACTTCCCGCACCCGGACGGCCCGAGCAGGACCATGAACTCACCGTCGTTCACATCCAGGTTGATCTTGTCGACGGCGACCGTCCCGTCCGGGAAAACCTTGGTCACATCCTTGAGCGCGACGGTTGTCACCGTCTCCTCCCCCAGCTCGGCGGCCGTACCCGAATGATGTGACCAGGATCATCGAGTCCGCGCATCGGGTAAACGTGCCATGTTCGGCTCGTGACAGGCCTATTACAGGGCCACCGGGTTCAGCCCGGTTCGCCGAGAAAAACCCGGCAGACGACCCGCTCGGCGGCGTGGCCGTCGTCCAGGGCGCAGAACCGGGCCCGGAACCGCTCCCGGGCCGCGGTCGCGGCGGGGGCGTCGACCGCGCCGGAGCGGAACAGGTCGAGCAGACCGGGAAAGCTGGTGGTCACGGCGCCGGGCGGCTCGGCGAGCAGGTCCAGGTAGACGCCCCGGGCCAGCCGGTACGCCGTCCAGTCCGGCGCGTACACGACGATCGGCCGGTCCAGCACGGCGTAGTCGAACATCGCCGACGAGTAGTCGGTGACCAGGACGTCGGCGGCGAGGTAGAGGTCCTCGACCCGGTCGTGGTCGCTGACGTCCCGGATCCGGGCGCCACCCGGGCCGAGGACCGGACCCGACGGCCGGCGGTCCCGATCGTGGAAGTAGTGGCTGCGGATCAGCAGCCGGCCGGCCGGGCCGAGCGTGTCGAGCAGCACGTCCGGGTCGAACGGCGGGCGGTACCCGGGCAGGTGCTCGCGGTGGGTCGGGGCGTAGAGCACCACCCGGTCGCCGGGGGCGAGGCCGAGCCGGGAACGCGCCTCGCGCACCTCGGCGGGGGTGGCGGTGGCCAGCCGGTCGTTGCGCGGGTACCCGACCTCCAGCGTGGTGTACGCGGCCGGGTACGCCCGCTCCCACATCTGGGTGGAGAAGCTGTTCGCGGAGACGCTGTAGTCCCACCGGTCCACCCGGCGGAGCAGCTTCGCGAAGTCCATCCCCACCGCGCCGGCCGGGTAGCGCTGCTGGTCCAGCCCCATCACCTTGACCGGGGTGCCGTGGTGGGTCTGCACGTGCACCGAGCCCGGCCGCTTGCGCACGAAGTCGGGGAAGTTCACGTTGTTGACCAGCCAGGTGGCTCGGGCCAGCACCCGGTGGTACTCGCGGCTGCCGGCCACCACGAACTCCACCCCGGCCGGGAGGGAACCGACCCGGTCCCGCCGGATCACCCACACCCCGCGCACCTGCGGTGCCAGCCGGCGGGCCGCCTCGTAGATCGCCGCCGGGTTGCAGGCGTACCCGCGATACCAGTACGCCGCGTACACGGCCAGCGTCGGGTCGAGCGGGCGGCGCAGCTCGGCCCGGTAGTACTCGCGCAGCAGCGCGTCGCGGCCCAGTCGGGCGGCCCGCCGGGCCACCGGCCTCGCCCGGTGGACCTGCCGCCGGGCGGCGTCCCGGGCGTGGTTGGCCGCCCGCAGGGCGCTGAACGTCCGCCACCGGCCGGCGGCGGCCAGCCGGTGCTTGAGCCCCTCCACCCCCTCCGGCACGGGGTGGCCCCCGGGCGGTCGGAAGCGGGCGTGGTCGGCGGTGATCTGGGCGAAGAAGGCGGGCCGCAGCTCGGGAGCGATCCGCTCGCCGTTGCCGAGCACGGTCAGGTAGTGCCAGATCATCCGCTCGAAGACCGCCGGGCGCAGGTCGTCGACGGCAGGCGCCCACCGGTCCATCAGCCGGAACACCCGGTGCCACTGGACGAACACCTCGAAGTGCCGGTCCCCCCGGGTCCGGGTGATCGCGCCGGCCCGGCGCTGCCGGTAGTTGACGCAGACCCGGTCCAGCACCCCGATCCGCTCGGCGGCCAGCAGCACCGGGAAGCTGAACGGCACGTCCTCGTACCAGCCGGTCTCGAAGCGCAGCCCGAGGTCGACCAGGAACTCCCGGCGGACCAGCCGGTTCCACGCGGTGTGCAGCAGCCGCAGCGTCTCCGGCCGCTCGCGCAGCCGGAAGGTGGCCGGTCCGAGCGGCTCGGGGAAGACGTCCCGCATCGCGCTGCGGGTGGGCCGGTTGTCCCAGCGCACCCGGACGTGGTCGACGACGAGCACGTCCGGGCGGGTGGCCCGGAGCCGGGCGGCCACCTCGGCCAGGCAGTCCGGGGCCAGCCAGTCGTCGCCGTCGACGAACCACACGTACTCGCCGCCGGCCAGGTCCAGCCCGGCGTTGCGGGCCGGACCCAGGCCGACGTTCTCGGTCAGCCGGACGGCGCGGACCCGGTGGTCCCGGGCCGCGTAGTCCGCCAGGATGTCGCCGCTGCCGTCCGGCGAGTGGTCGTCGACGCCGATCACCTCGACGTCGTCGAACGGCTGGCCGAGGATCGAGTCGAGGCACTCGCTCAGGTACGCCTGCACCCGGTAGGCCGGTACGACGAAGCTGATCAGCGCCATCGACCGGCCCCCCACGTCAGCCCGGCTGGCGTACGCCTCCACGCGCCGGGACGCCCGCGGCCCGCCGGGCGCGGGCGGGCAGGACGACCCAGGCCAGGACCACGCTCCCGACGAAAACCATGAACAGGTACGCACCGAGTGTAGCCATCACAACAGCCGCGAATCCGACGATCGCCGCGATGGCCAGCAGCACCGAGCGCCCCTCCCAGCCCAGCGTCCACGGGTGCAGCGGCGGGGCCGCCTGCCGCTTCTCCAACCGGGCCGTGAGGTCGTAGTGGTGCAGGGTCAGCACGAAGACGTACCCGAAGACGACCCACGCCGGCACCCCGGCGACCACGCCGACCGCGACGGCGAACAGGTACTCGCCGGCCCGCAGCGCGGCCGGGACCAACCAGTCCAGCGGGCCGTTGTGTGCCGCCCCGGCACCCAGGCCGGCGACCAGCAGCACCAGCAGTGCCGCCGGCACCGCCCAACGCAGGCCGGCCGGGTCCCCGTCCCCACCCGCCCGCAGCAGGCCCGCGACCAGCAGCGCCCCCGGGCCGAGGGCACCGATCACCGCCAGGGTCAGCGGGCCCACCGGGCGCAGCGCCGGGAACCGGGCCGCGAGCGGGCCGTCGTCGCGGTGCAGGGTGGCGTCGACCGTGTCCAGCACCGGCACCCGCATCCAGCGGGCCCGCAGGGTACGCAGCGCACCCGTGTACGCGAACGCCAGCACCCCCCAGGTCAACACCGCGACCAGGCTGACCAGCGGATCGAACAGCGCGACGGTCAGCGCGATCAGCGCCCACCGCTCCCCGATCGGGAACACCACCGTCCGCTTCAGCCAGTACGACAGCGAACCCGTGTCGGCCTGCACCCGGGTCGACGCGGCGTTCAGTTTGTCGCCGATCCCGCCGCCGCCCGCGTCGGCGGTCCTCGGCCGGCGGGCCGCCTCGTCGTGCAGCACCCCGTACCAGGTGTCGGTCATGTGCCGGACGGTCTGCAACGTCATCGCGGCGACGGCCAGCGCCCAGCCGTACCGGTAGCCGGCGGCCGTCGCCCCGTAGCCGAGGCCGGCGTAGACCACGTACTCCTTGGCCCGGTCGGCCATGGTGTCCAGCCAGCCGCCCCACGCGCTGAAGTGCCGGGTGTAGCGGGCGAGCTGCCCGTCCACGCAGTCCAGCATGAAGCCGAGGTAGAGCAGCACCGCGCCGGTGACCAGCGCGGGCCGGCCGCCGACGCCGAACAGCACCGCCGCGGCGACCGCGAACAGCACGGAGATCGCGGTGACCCCGGTCGGGGTCAGCTTGAGCCGCGCCGACGCCTTCGTGACGTACGGGGACCAGGTGCTGACGAAGTACGTGGTGAAGAAGTCGTCCTTCTCCTTCACCGACAACCGCAGCTCGGCCTTGTCCTCGTCGACCGCTGCGAGGGCCGCCTCGGCGGCGGCCAGCCCCGCCGGGTCGGCGACCCGGTGGGCGACGAGCAGGCGTACCCGGTGGGCGAAGGTCAGCGTGCCGAGCGCGGTGAGGCCGGCGAACAACCGGTCCACCGCGGGCCCGGGGGCTGTGCCGGCCGGCGATCCGCCCGCGGCGGCGGCCCGGGCGGCGGCGGCCAGGGCCGGCAGGTCGTTTACCCCCACCCGCAGCGCCCCGCCGAACACCCCGGTCGCACCGCCTTCGAGCTGCCCGTCAACGCCGGCGGCGACCACCTGGCCGCGCTCCTCGCGCACCACGGCCCCGCCGGGGGCCGGCGGGTCGGTGAGCACCAGGGCCACCGTCGGCCCGACCGGGCTGGTGGCCAGGTGCCGCAGTACGGCGGTGTGCGCCACCAGGTCCGCCCCGCTGACGATCACCGGCCCGGTCGCGGCGTCGGCGAGGGCGGCCAGCTCGGCCAGGTCGGCGGCGTGCCGCACCTGACCCGCCCCGGCCCGGCGCCACTGGTCGGCCAGCCGGTCGGCGAGCGTCGCCCCGGCGCGTGTCGGCAGGCCCGCGGCCGGAGAACCGGCGGCGAGCACGATCGCGAGCGTCACCGCGGAACCGCGGTGTGGTACGCGTCCAGCGCCTCGGCGATCGTCCCATCGACGGTCAGCCGCCCGGCGTCGAGGTACAGCCCCCGACGGCAGAACCGGGTCAGATCCTTTTCGTTGTGTGACACCAGCACCAGTGTGCGTCCCTCCCCCAGCAATCGGTCGATCGTCGCATAGCACTTCTCGCGGAACTCCGCGTCCCCGACCGCGGTCACCTCGTCCATGAGCAGGATCGGGTGCGGCAGGTGCGAGATGATGGCGAAACCGAGCCGCACCTTCATCCCGGAGGAGTAGTGCCGCACCGCCGCGTCGATGGCCCGTTCCACCTGCTCACCGGCGAAGGAGACGATCTCGTCGAAGTGTTCGCGCAGGTAGCCCGACGACAGTCCGTGCAGTCCGCCGACGAGGTACAGGTTCTCCCGCCCGGTCAGGTCGTTGGAGAAGCCGGCGGACAGCTCCAGCAGCGGCGCCACGTCGCCACGGACCCGGATGCGTCCCTCGTCGGGGATCAGCACCCCGGCGATCAGCCGCAACAGGGTGCTCTTGCCGGTGCCGTTGCGGCCGACCACCCCGACCATCTCGCCGGCCGCGACGGAGAACGACACGTCCCGCAACGGCCAGAACCGGCCGGCGTCGGCCGACCGGTCACCCGGTCGGATGAAGAACTCCCGCAGCCGCAGTTGCCGCCGACGGTTACGGACGAACCGGATGCCGAGGCCGTCCGCCTCGATGATCGGTTCCGCCATCACCGCTCCCTGAACGCCGTCATCACAGCTCCTTGAGCACGGCGGGTTCGAGCCGGCGGAACGCCCACCAGCCGGCCACCAGCACCAGCAGGCTCACCACGATCGTGGTGGTCAGCAGCCGGGCGTCGGGGAACTGGTCCGGGTACCAGACCGCGTGGTGGAGCTGGAAGATGCCGACCAGCGGGTTCAGCTCGTACCCGGTCTTCACCCAGCCGGGCATGGTGGACTCCCGGACCAGGCTGAGCGGGTAGATGATCGGGGTGGCGTAGAACAACAGCCGGATCAACAGCCGCATGAACCGCTCGATGTCGCGCATCAGCACGTTGAGCGCCGACAGCAGCAGCGCCAGCCCGACCAGCAGCACCGCCTGGACTGCGACGGCGAGCGGCAGGGCGAGCACCGACCACCCGGGGTGCACCTCGCCGCGCGCCACGTAGACGGCGGCGATGGCGACCAGGATCGGCAGGCCGGCGGCGTACTCGGCGAACCGGCCGGTGATCCGGCTGATCGGGAAGACCTGGCGCGGCACGTTCAGCGTGGTGATCAGCCGGGCCTGCCCGGTCAGCGCGTTGGTCGCCTCGCTCAGCGCCGAACTGGTCCACATCCAGGCGAAGATGCCGGTGATCAGGAACAGCGGGTACGACGCGGCGGCCTGCCCGAGGTGCCGGCTGGTGTCCCCGGAGTAGAGCACCCCGAAGACGAACCAGTAGATCGCCCCCATGCCGAGCGGCTCGATCAGCGACCAGAGGTACCCGAGCACCGACTGCTGGTACTTCACCGCCAGGTCGCGCCGGACGAGAATGCGCAGCGAGTTCCGGTGCGCCCACAGCGCCCCGACGCCAGACGTCACCCCGCCTCCTCGCCGGATCAGCACTCAATCACGTTGACGGCCAGGCCGCCCCGCGCCGTCTCCTTGTACTTGACCTTCATGTCGGCGCCGGTCTCACGCATCGTCTTGATCACCTTGTCCAGCGAGACGTGGTGCACCCCGTCGCCGCGCAACGCCAACCGGGCGGCAGTGATCGCCTTGATGCTAGCCACCGCGTTCCGCTCGATGCAGGGGATCTGCACCAGGCCACCGACCGGGTCGCAGGTGAGCCCGAGATTGTGTTCCATGCCGATTTCGGCCGCGTTCTCCACCTGCTCGGGGGTGCCGCCGAGGGCCTCGGCCAGCCCGGCGGCGGCCATCGAGCAGGCCGAGCCGACCTCCCCCTGGCAGCCCACCTCGGCACCGGAGATCGAGGCGTTCTCCTTGAACAGCACGCCGATCGCCCCGGCCGCCAGCAGGAACCGGACCACGCCCTCGTCGGACGCCCCCGGCACGAACCGGGTGTAGTAGTGCAGCACCGCCGGGATGATCCCCGCAGCGCCGTTGGTCGGGGCGGTGACCACCCGGCCGCCGGCCGCGTTCTCCTCGTTGACCGCGAGCGCGAACAGGGTCACCCAGTCCATCACCCGCAGCGGGTCGGTGGTCCCGGTGTCCGCCTCCAGGCTGCGCCGCAGCTCCGCCGCGCGCCGTCGCACCTTCAGCCCACCCGGGAGCACGCCGTCGCGCTCGCAGCCCTGCTCGACGCACTCCCGCATCACCCGCCAGATCTCCAGCAGCCCGTCGCGCACCTCGCCCTCGGTGCCCCGGGACAGCTCGTTGGCGAGCATCACCTCGCTGATCGACAGCCCGTTGCCGGCGCTGACCCGCAGCAGCTCCGCCCCGGTCAGGAACGGGTACCGGACCAGGGTGGTGTCGGGGACGATCCGGTCCGCCCCGGCCGCCTCCTCGTCGACCACGAACCCGCCGCCGACCGAGTAGTACGTCCGCTCCCGCAGCTCCGCCCCCGCGGCGTCGTACGCGACGAAGGTCATCCCGTTCGGGTGGTACGGCAGCGACCGACGCCGGTGCAGCACCAGGTCCCGGTCCGGGTCGAAATCGATCTCCTGGACGCCGAGCAGACCCAGCCGCCGCTCGGCCCGGATCCGCGCCACCCGGGGCCCGACGGTGTCGGTGTCGACCGCCTCCGGCGCCTCGCCCTCCAGCCCGAGCAGCACCGCCCGGTCGCTGCCGTGGCCGTGGCCGGTGGCGCCGAGCGAGCCGAACAGCTCGGCCCGCACCCGGGCCGTCGCGGAGAGCAGCCCGTCGGCCTTGAGCCCGGCGACGAACGTCCGGGCGGCCCGCATCGGGCCCACGGTGTGCGAGCTGGACGGCCCGATGCCCACGCTGAAGAGGTCGAAAACGCTGATCATGTGCACTTCCTCGCCGTCGACCCCGCAAAGCGGGCCCAGCCCGGTCGCGGCCTCCCCGGTCGGGTCGGCCGTCCCACCGCCGTCCGGGTGTGGACGGCCCAACCGGCCAGCCTACCCGCCCAGGTCACCCCCCTCCAGTCCCCGCACCCGCCCCACCGCAGCGTCAAGATCCCCGCCTAATTCACGGAATCAGTGGTGTCCGCGCCACCGCGAGGCCACTCTTTCCCCGAATTAGCGCGATCCAGCGCGTCACGGGGCGGGGTGGCGGGGGCGAACCGGGGCGGGGGCGGCGCGGGGAGGCGTTGCGGCCGGGGTGCCCGGGTAAGCACCTACGGGACAGGGGTCGCGGGATCCCCCTCGGGACGGAGGGCGGGGCGGTCGTCCGTTCCTACCGTGGAATACAGAGGCGGCGGGTACGCCGCAGAGTGGGAGTACGACGATGAGTCGCAAACTGGTCCGGCCCCGCGAGGGGCGCATGCTCGCCGGGGTCTGCGTCGGCCTGGCCCGCCGGTTCAACACCTCCGCCAACATGATCCGGCTGCTGTTCCTGCTGTCGCTGCTGCTGCCCGGCACCCAGGTGGTCGTCTACCTGGTGCTGTGGGTGCTCATGCCGAACGAGGACCGCTACGCCGCCGCCCGCCACTGACCCGCCACCCGCCACGTGCGCAAGCGCCCGCCCCGGACTGCCGGGGCGGGCGCTTCGTCGCTGACGGGAGGACGTCAGGGCGCGGTGTAGGTGACGGTCACCTTCTCGTACCCGAGGGAGCGGAGCAGGCCCTCCAACATCTTGCGGGTGTTCTCCTCGGCGCGGGCGGTCAGCCCGCTGTCCCGGGCGGCGGCGGTGATCCGGTCCTCGGCCAGCTTGTACACCTGCTGCTGGCGGTTCGGGTCGCCCTTGACCAGGTCGTTGAGCCGGTTGAGCAGCCCTCGCTGCTGCGCGACGACGTAGCTCTTTTCCATGTCCAGGTTGGTCTGGGCGAGCTGCGGCGCGGGAAGCTTGACCTCGACGGACTTCCCGTCGGCCGAAACGGCGATCGCCCCCTCGGCGATCTTGCCGAAGTCGACGTACGCCTCGACGCTGCCCGCCCCCACGAAGAGGGTGCGCTCGTTGAGCAGGAACTCCGGGACGTTGTTCCGGTCGTTCTGCAGGTCGACCACGACCTGGAAGTTGCCCTCGGCCGCGACGTAGCGGCTGAGATCCTGGATCGACTTCAGCAGCGGGGGCTGGCTGCGGTCGGTCTGTTCCTTGCTGAACGGGTTGCGGAAGTCCGGAAAGACCCCGGCGACCTGCGTGCCGAGCAGCACCACCACGGCCAGCGCCGCGGCGCCGAGCACCACGAGCAGCCCCCGGGCGGGCCCGGAGGGGCCACGCGGGGCGGGCCGGTCGACCTGACCGTCGGGCTCACCGTCAGGGGACATCGCGCTCACCATCCTCGATCGGACACATCGTCTTCCGATGACGGTACGGCCCTCGTGCGACACCCGCTCGGCGAGAACCCGGTCTGCGTGTGTCGCACTCTGGACGGTCCCCTCCGCACCACGCCGGGACTGGGTCGTCGTGCCAGGTCACCAGCCCGCCCCGGCAGCGTGGTAGGCCGACCGGAGCGCGACGGGGTGTTGATCTGTAACGCTATCGGGTACTGACAGAGGCGGATTTTGAAGATGCCATCCACCCGGCTCCTCGACCTCGCCCCGGGTTGTTGGCAGCCGCTGGCCGGGTCGTTATCCGTCGCCGCGTAACTGGCGCAGACCGCTGATGATCAGCTCCAGCCCGAAAGTGAACTCGTCTTTCAACAGCACGGGCAGTGTGTCGGCGACGGCAAGGGTGGCGGGGAACTGAGACGGCGTCAGATCCTGGAAGAGAACGGGCGCCGATGCTTGATCGGTTTGGTCCGTAGAGCCGGCGAGCTGAATCGCAAAGCCCAGGACGTAGCGGGCCAGCGTGGCGTAGGAACGTGCGGCCAGGTGCGGTGGGAAGTCACTGTTGAGCAGGGCGGCAATACAGCGTTCGCGGAGCATCATCGCGTTCGGGCCCATCGGCATCTGCTCGACCAGCAGTGATGCCACCTTCGGGTGGCCGCTCAGGACGTCGAACATCCTCTGGGCGACGCTGCGGCAGACCTGGTCCCAGCTCATCTCGGCGAGCATTTCTGCATCGAGTTCGACCTCGCCGAACACATGGTCGACGACCTTAGTGATCATCTTTGCCCGGTTGCCGAAATGCCGGTACAGCGTGGCAGTGCCCGAGTCGAGTCGCTGCGCCAGGAGGCGCATGGACAGGGCGTCGGCACCGCCCTCATCGAGGATCTGCAAGGCCGTCGCGACGATCCGGCCGACGGGGACTGCGGGTCGGCCGGGGGCACGTCCGGCTGACGCGACGGCTTCGGCTACGGGGCGGGGCAGGCTGCTCACGGAGACAAGTATGGCCTGCTCTTGACGCCCCAGATAGTTTCGGCAACACTGTTGCCATTATGACGGACAGTACGCACGGCTCCGATCCTGATTCCCGGTTCATCTCGGTGGATGGCCTGCGGGTGCACTACAAGCGCGCTGGCACGGGGCCGGTTGTGGTGTTGCTGCACGGCAGCGGGTCGTCAATGCACGCCTTCGACAGCGTGGCGGCCCGGCTGGCGCAGGCCTCTGACGTGGTCCGCTTGGACCTGCCCGGCTTCGGCTTGACGGGCCCGCGCCCTGATCGCGACTACCGCATTGGCACGTACGTGGCGACGGTAGCCAGCTTCATGGCCGCCCTGAACGTGGCGCACTACACGGTCGCCGGGAACTCACTGGGCGGCAACCTCGCGTGGAACCTCGCGTTGAGCCATCCGGGCCGAGTCGACGGACTCGTGTTGATCAACGCAACCGGCTATCCGGAGAAGACGCTGCCCGCCGGTCTGCGGCTGGCGCGTAATCCGCTGCTGCGGCCGCTGCTGCGGCGATGGCTGCCGCGCAGCGCGACTGAACGCAGCCTGCGAGAGGCCGTCGGTCAGCATTCGAAGATCGTGGATGACGCGATGGTTGACCGAGTGCACACGCTGATGAACCGGCCCGGGAATCGGTCGGCGTTCGTTGACCTGGCCAACACCGATCAGCCTGACCGGAGTTCGCTGATCAAGCAGATCGCGGTGCCGGCTCTGGTGTTGCGCAGCGCCAGCATCGACGGGCAGCACTTCGCCCGCGACATCTCCGGAAGTCACGAGATGGTCCACGCCGACGGCGGGCACCTGCTGCCGGAAGAAGATCCTGAGTGGGTGGCAGAAGCCATCGGCGAGTTCATGCGGTCCATCGCGGGAGTATCACGGCGCCGGCAGGGAGATCAGCCATGAGGTACTTCGTAGGGCCCGGCGAGGACCGCACGCTCGACGAGGAGATGCGGCGGGAGCTGCGTGGCAGTTTCGTCCCGCTAACTGACGGTACTACCCACTACGAGCTGTCCGGTCCCACCGATGGTGAACTGGCCGTGCTGGTCGGCGGACTGACGATTCCGCTGTTCTACTGGGACGACGTCGCATCGCGCCTGCACGCCGACGGGCTGCGCACCCTGACCTACAGCGCCTACGGACGTGGCTACTCCGATCGAGTGCACGCCACCTACGGCGAGGCCCTGTTCGTACGCCAGCTCGCCGAACTGATGGCGACGCTTGGCCTCAAGCATCCGCACCATGTGGTCGGGACCTCCATGGGCACGCTGATCGCGATGGCCTACACCGGGCGGCAGGCCGCATCCGTTTCGACCCTCACCGTGCTCGGCCCTGCGGGCCTGACCCGGCGTCCGCCACCGCAGCAGCTGCTGCGGAGCGGCCTGGTGGCAGATTTCGTCGCCCGGCGATTCGGACGCCGACTACTCGAAGGGCACTTGCGGCACAACGTGCGCGATCCCGAGCAGGCGGCCGCCTTGGCGGCGATGGTCCTCGATGCCTACCGGTACGAAGGCTCCCTGTATGCGCTGTTCTCGACGCTGCAGAACTTCCCCCTGTACAGCCGTCACGAGCTGTTCCGGCGAACCGGAAACCTGGGGGTCCCGACGATGTTGATTTGGGGAGCCGACGACCAGGTCACCCCGATCGCGCACATCGACACCGCTCGGGCCCTGCTCCAGCCGCGACGGACCCATGTCATCACCGAGTGCGGGCACATGGCTCCTCTCGAGCGCCCCCGCGACGTAGCCGACCTGCTCGCGTCGTTCGCGGTATCCCAGAATGATTGGCGACAACCATGAACAAGAACATCGACGTCCTGGTCGCGGGTGCCGGTCCGACCGGCACCGCCCTGGCGATCGACTTGGCCCGCCGAGGATTGAACGTCCGCATCATCGACAAATCGGCCCGTGCTTTCGAGGGCTCCCGCGCCAAGGGCATCCAGCCCCGCACCCTTGAGGTCCTCTACGATCTCGGAGCGCTCACCGACATCCTCGCCGATGGCGACGACTACCCACTCCTCAGCATCCACCTGGGGCCAGTGGCGATCCCGTGGCGCATGTTCCGTAATCGTGAACCCACCTCGGACATCCCCTTCCCCAACACCCGACTCATCCCGCAGTACCGCACCGACAGCGCATTACATGCCCGACTACAGCAGTTGGGAACCCGGGTCGAATTCGGGCGCGAGCTCATCGAATTCTCCCAGGACGACGAAGTGGTGACCGCGAAGGTGGCCGGCGACGCCGGCATCGAGGAAATCACCGCCCGTTATCTCGTAGGAGCTGAGGGCGGTGCGAGCACGGTCCGCAAACAGCTCGGTCTCGGATTCATCGGCTCCACCGACGAATCGGACCGGATGCTCATCGTCGACGCCGTCACCACCGGCCTGTCGCGAGACCGGTGGCATGTCTGGCCGGGCCTGAAGGGGCGGTTCGTCGGCGCTTGCCCGCTGCCGCACAGTGAAGTTTTCCAATGGATGATCCGGTTGGCCCCCGAGGAAGTACCTCAGGACGGCCTGGCGGAGATCAACCAACGCATCCAAGCCCACGTCCGTAATCGCCGCGTCAAACTGCACGACATGCGATGGCGGTCGGTGTTCCGCCCGAACATCCGCCTGGCCGAAGGATATCGCCGCGGCCGTGTCTTCATCGCCGGTGACGCCGCCCATGTCCACACCCCCGCGGGCGCGCAAGGCTTGAACACCGGTATCCAGGACGCCTACAACCTCGGCTGGAAACTCGCACAGGTCGTAGCTGGCGCCGACGCCCGGCTACTGGACACATACCAAGCTGAACGTCTGCCGATCGCGGCGGGAGTGCTCGGCCTCTCCACCGAGAAGTACGCGGGTATCGCCAAGCTCGACCCGTCGAGTCTGCGCCGCGGCAAGGATGAGCAACAACTGTTACTGAGCTACTACGGTGGCCCACTCGCGCCTACGAAACTCGCCGGCACCACCACGCTGCGAGTAGGCGACCGGGCCCCGGATGCGGAACTACTGGGGCCTGGCGGCGTACGGGTTCGGCTGTTCGACCTCTACCGGGGACCGC
Source organism: Micromonospora sp. CA-111912 (assembly GCF_050948415.1). NCBI lineage: Bacteria > Bacillati > Actinomycetota > Actinomycetes > Micromonosporales > Micromonosporaceae > Micromonospora > Micromonospora sp. CA-111912. Next base: position 573,875 of record NZ_CP192007.1, on the reverse strand, counting down.
ATTTCACTGCACTGGCCTACGGTTCTCGCGCCGGCGAGGCACTCGACCAGCTCGACTGGCCAACAGGCGGAGCGCGTCTCACCCGCGTCGTGGTGGACGCGACCGCCCGCGCTGATCACGTGCTGACCGATGCCGCGCAGTCGTTCCGCCGCGTCTACGGCCTCGACGGCGACACGTTGCTCCTCATCCGGCCGGACGTTTACCTCGGGCAGGTAGCAACCTCTGACCTGCTCGACACGACACGCGCCGCCATGCAGACGATGACACCGCCGGCACGGGGGGTCAGCCGAACGCGGGAAGCCCGGTGACGGGAGGCCCGACAGCGATCCTCAGTTGGCCTGGCCGGAGAGCACCAGCACCCGGGCGTGGATCTGGTTGCGCTGCTGGAGGGCGGCGCGCAGCGCGCGGTGCAGCCCGTCCTCCAGGTACAGCCCGCCGTTCCACTGCACGACGTGCGGGAACAGGTCGCCGTAGAAGGTGGAGTCCTCGGCGAGGAGCTTGTCCAGCGCCAGCTCGCGCTTGGTGGTGATCAGCTGGTCCAGCCTCAGCGGGCGCGGTGGGATCTCCGCCCACTGCTTGAGCGTCAGGTTGTGGTCCGGGTAGGGACTCCCGTCCCGGACCGCTCTGAAGATCACGACGGTGCGCTCCCCTCCCCCTGACCGGGCCGACCCGCCGCGTCGGGTCGCATCGCGGTGTGGCGCCGCGCGTCGCGGCACCGATGACCGTGCCAGCGTAGCCGCCCGTGCCACACCGCGTTTTACTCCCTCATGTCGCATTCACTACTGCGGTGCCCCGGACCCGGCCGCCCGGACCGGGTCCGCGCCGCCGGTCGCGGTCGGTTCCGGCGGACCGGTCAGCTCCAGCGGCCCCGGTGGACCACCTCGTCGACCGGGCGGCGCCCCCGGCTCAGCGACGGCGACCGGTGGTCCGGCGCCCGGTAGCCGACGGTCAGCGCGCCGATCGGCTGGTACTCCTCCGGCACCCCGAACGCCTGCCGGTACGCGGCTGTGCGCTGGGGCGAAATGCCGAAGAAGCACGCGCCCAGCCCCTCGTCCACTGCGGTGAGCAGCATCAGCAGGGCGGCGAAGCCGGTGTCGACGTGCCAGTAGGGCACCGGCCAGCGCTCCGTCGAGCGGTCCGCCCAGCCCTTGTCCGGCTCGGCGTACCGCTCCAGGTACGCCGACCGGTTGGCGTGCGGCACGACGATCAGCGGCGCCCGCCGCATCCCGGCCAGCCACCGCTCCCGCCCACCGCCGTCCGGGGTGGTTGCCGCCCAGAACCGCTCCCGGTCCTCCGGCGCCTCCAGCACCAGGAATCCCCAGCCCTGGGCGAACCCGGCGGACGGGGCCCGGACCGCGTGGTCGAGCAGCCGCTCGACCACCTCGGGCGGGACCGGGCGGTCCGGGTCGTAGTTGCGCACCATCCGGCGTCGCCGGACGACCTCGGCGAACTCCATGTCGCTCCCTCGCGCGGCCGGTCAGGCCCCGGGACGGATGCCCCAGGCGCCCCGCCAGGTGTCCCCCGGCTCCAGCGTGATCACGTCCTTGCCCGAGCGGAACGCGTCCGGCGGGCAGGTCATCGGCTCGACGGCCACCGAGCGCCGGTGCCGCTCCCCGCCGAGGGTGTCCCCGGTGAAGACCTGCCACCAGCCGAACTCCCGGTCCGCCCAGATCCGCACCGCGACGGCGTCGTCCGGGGCGGCCAGGGTCACCGACGAGCCGCCGTCGGCGGCCCGGACCACCTCGCCGAAGGCCGCGTCGAGCACCGCGTCGCCGATCCTGCGCGGGCTGGTGTAGTCGTACTCGGTGCCGGCGACCGGGGTCGCCCCGACCGGCAGCAGCCGCCCGTCCAGCATCACCCGGGTCCGCCCGGGCACCTGGATCGAGATGTCGTCGACCGCCACCCCGGGCAGCCGCAGGTACGGGTGCATCGAGAAGCCGAAGGGGCAGGGCCCGTCGCCGACGTTGGTCACCTCGTGCTCGACGAGCAGGCCGTCCGGGCCCACGGCGTACCGGTTGCGCAGCCGCAGGCCCCACGGGTAGCCGGGGTGCGGCGGCAGGTCGTAACCGACCGTCACCGCGTCGTCGGCCTGCTCGACCAGGTGCCACCGCGCCCAGTTGACCAGGCCGTGGATGGCGTTGTTCCGGGTCGGCTCGGTCAGCGTGAGCTGCAACGACCGCCCCCCGAAGGAGTACTGCCCGTCGCGGATCCGGTTGGGCCACGGGGCCAGCACCTGCCCGGCCCCGCCGGGGCAGATCTCGTCGAGGTCGTACCCGTCGAGGTAGTCGGCCCCGTCGTGCCGGTATGTCCGTAGACCGCCGCCCACCTCCACGATGACGGCCTCGTGGCCGGCGGCGGAAATGGTCCACTGCGCGCCTGACGGCGGGGGGGTCGCGGCGTTCTGCATGCCGGTGACCTTAGCCGTTCGCTCCATGCGTACGCGGTGTGGCGGCCCGGTAGCGGAGCAGGGCCGGGAAGACCGCCGCCAGCAGCACCGCCAGCACCACCGCGGCCAGGCCGCCGCCGACCCAGGCGACGCCGGTGCCGAACCCGGCGGCCGTCGCCCCCGCGCGCAAATCGCCGAGGCGGGGCCCGCCCGCGACAACCACAGTGTTCACGCCCTGGAGCCGGCCGCGCATCCGGTCGGGCGCGTGCACCAGCAGCATCGTCTGCCGCAGCACGGCGCTGATCAGGTCGGCCGCGCCGGCCAGGGCGAGCAGCCCGACCACCAGCCAGAGCTGGCGGGCCAGCCCGGCGGCGGCGATGGCCACCCCCCAGCCGACCACGGCGAGGACCAGCGCCAGCCCCTGCCGGCGGAGCTGGCCGATCCAGCCGGAGGTGAGCCCGCCGAGCATCGACCCGATGGCGATCGCGCTGTAGAGCCACCCGACGGCAGCACCGCCGCCGAACCGTTCCTGGGCCACCTGGGGGAAGAGCGCCCGGGGCATCGCCAGCACCATCGCGATCAGGTCGATGACGAAGGAGAGCAGCAGCACGGGGGTCGCGGCCAGGTAGCGGAAGCCGTCCACGATGCTTCTCAGCCCCGCCCGGCGGGGCGCGGCGGAGCCGTCCGGGTCGGGCTCGGGGCGCAGCGCCGGCAGCCGGAAGGTGGCCCACAGCGAGACGGTGAAGAGCAGGGCGTCCACCGCGTACGCCACCGGCAGGCCGAGGCCCGTGCCCCAGCCGGCGAAGATCAGGCCGGCGGCCAACGGCCCGAACACCGAGGTGACGGTGTGGGTGGTGTAGTTGAGCGTGCTCGCCGCGGCCACCAGCTCCGTCGACACCAGGCGGGGCAGGATCGCGCTGCGGGTCGGCGAGGTGACCGCGAACGCGGTGGACTGCACCGCCACCAGGGTCAGCAGCAGCACCGGGCTGCCCACCCGCAGCAGGGCCTGGACCAGCAGCGCGAGCGTCGACGCCCAGAGCAGCGCCCCGCCGGCGAGCAGCACCCGACGGCGGTCCAGGACGTCGGCGACCGCCCCGCCCCACAACCCGAAGACCAGCAGCGGCAGGAACCCGGCGACGCCGAGCAGGCCGACCCAGAACGAGCCACCGGTCAGCGCGTACATCTCCACCGGCACCGCGACCGCGGTGAACTGGAAGCCGAACATGGCCACGGCGCTGCCGAGCCACACCCGCCGGTACGCGGGCACGCCGAGCGGCCGCAGGTCGATCGCCCAGCGGCGCGCCCCGGGCGGGCGGGCCTCCTTGACGGCGGTCACGGGGCCAGCCGCTCCACCACCCAGCCTCCGTCGCCGGCCGTCCCCGGGGCGGGCCCGGTGCGGCGGAACCGCAGCCGGTCGTGCAGCCGGCTGGCCCGGCCCTGCCAGAACTCCACCGTCTCCGGGCGCACCCGCAGCCCGCCCCAGTTCGGCGGGGCAGGGATCGGCTCCACCTCGGCGAAGCGCTCGGCCGCCGCCCGGTAACCGGCGTCCAGCGTGGCCCGGTCCGGGATCACCCGGGACTGGGCGCTGGCCCAGGCGCCGAGTTGGGAGCCGCGCGGCCGGCTGGCGTAGTACGCCTCGGTCTCGGCCCGGTCCACCGGCTCGATCCGCCCGGCCACCACCACCTGCCGATGCATCGCGAACCACGGGAAGACCAGGCTGGCGTACGGGTTGGCCAGCGCCTCGACGCCCTTGCGGGAGCCGTGGTTGGTGAACAGGACGAAGCCCGCCGCGTCGTACCGCTTGAGCAGGACGGTGCGGCCGCTGGGGCGGCCCTGGGCGTCGGCGGTGCCGAACACCATGGCGTTCGACTCGGGCAGCCGGGCGGCCACCGCGTCGGCGAACCAGCGGGCGAACTGGGCGTGCCAGTCGGCCGCCAGGTCCGCCTCGGAAAGGCCCAGGTCGGCGGCGTACTCGTTACGCATCCCCGCCGGCCCGGGTGTGTCACCCGTCACAGTCAGTCTCCCTCTCGTCGGACCGCCCGCATCCGCACCGCTGGCCAGCCCGCACCCCCCAGTCTCACCGAGGCCCGCCGGACGTCCACCGGCGGGGATGAGGCGTGCAGCACAGTCGCACTGGGTCGCGCAGTCGGTTACCCAGCAGGCAAGATGTCACGAACACGTCCCTGAGGATCGCCTAAGGCGCTCGACCGGCCGGGCCGGATGAGCCCGGGGCGGGCGCATCGAGCAGATCCAGGAGAGAGCGACATGGCCGACTTCAAACCGGGGCTGGAGGGCGTCGTAGCCTTCGAGACCCAGATCGCCGAGCCGGACAGGGCGGGGGGCGCGCTGCGCTACCGCGGCGTCGACATCGAGGACCTGATCGGTCAGCTCTCCTTCGGCAGCGTCTGGGCGCTGCTGGTCGACGGGCGCTTCGGGCCGGGGCTGCCGCCGGCCGAGCCGTTCCCGGTGCCGGTGCACTCCGGCGACATCCGGGTCGACGTGCAGTCCGCCGTCGCCATGCTCGCCCCGTACTGGGGGCTCAGCCAGCTGCTGGACATCTCCGACGAGCAGGCCCGCGAGGACCTGGCCCGGGTCTCGGTGACCGCGCTCTCCTTCGTCGCCCAGTCCGCCCGCGGCCTGGGCCTGCCGGCCGTGCCGCAGAAGGAGATCGACAAGGCCGAGACGATCGTCGAGCGCTTCATGAAGCGCTGGCGCGGCGAGCCCGACCCGCGGCACGTCAAGGCCGTAGACGCGTACTTCATCTCGGCCGCCGAGCACGGCCTGAACGCCTCCACGTTCACCGCCCGGATCGTCGCCTCCACCGGCGCGGACGCCGCGGCCTGCATCTCCTCCGGCATCGGCGCCCTCTCCGGCCCGCTGCACGGCGGCGCCCCCTCCCGGGTGCTCACCATGCTGGAGGCCGTCGAGCGCAGCGGGGACGCCGAGGGGTACGTCAAGGGCGTCCTGGACCGGGGCGAGCGGTTGATGGGCTTCGGCCACCGGGTCTACCGGGCCGAGGACCCGCGCGCCCGGGTGCTCCGCCGCACCGCCAAGGAGTTGGGCGCGCCGCGCTTCGAGATCGCCGAGGCGCTGGAGAAGGCCGCCCTGGCCGAGCTTCAGGCCCGCCGGCCGGACCGGGTGCTCGCCACCAACGTCGAGTTCTGGTCGGCCGTGGTGCTGGACTTCGCCGAGGTGCCGGCGCACATGTTCACCTCGATGTTCACCTGCGCCCGGATGGGCGGCTGGAGCGCGCACATCCTGGAGCAGAAGAAGCTCCAGCGGTTGGTCCGCCCGTCGGCCACCTATGTCGGCCCCAGCCCCCGCAAGCCGCAGCAGGTCGAGGGCTGGGACGCCATCCCGCACGGCGTCTGACCCGGGCATCCCCCCGGACGCAAGTCACCACCTGAATGCGCGACTCCCGTCCCTCCCGTCACCACCAACCCTCACCCCGGATGATCATGAAGTTATTGCCAGGATCTCGGGCGTGTCGTGGCAACAACTTCATGATCATCCGGGGTGGAGTGGGTCCGTCAGTGGACATGCGGCGCCGCTGACGGGCTGCCTGGAGTAGCTCGGGTGCGTGGCCGGGTGCGCGGCGCAGCCGCGCTAGTCGACAGGAGAAGGGGCCCCGCCCTCGGCGGGGCCCCTTCGCGTTGGCGGGAGGGCTGCCGCAGTCGTGCGGCCGGCGGGTGTGTCACACGCCTCACCGCCGGGTGTCCGGGTCGGCCCGGGTGCGAGGATGAATGCTCGGCAGAGCCGCCGGACCAGGAACGGATCCCGGCCAACCGTGCGTCCACGCACGCGACCGCCGTCGGTCCGCACCCGCCCATTCCAGACCGGGCCCCGCCCACGCGGAAGGATCTCGACAACCGTGGCTGACGCACCGACCATCCGGATTCCCGACGACATCAAGCCCACCGACGGGCGGTTCGGCTGCGGGCCGTCCAAGGTCCGTCCGGCGGCCGTCTCCGCCCTCGCCGACGCGGCGACCGGCTTCCTGGGCACCTCGCACCGGCAGAAGACCGTCCGGGACCAGGTCGCCCGGCTGCGGCGCGGCATCGCCGAGTTCTACTCCCTCCCCGAGGGCTACGAGGTGATCCTCGGCAACGGCGGCACCACGGCGTTCTGGGAGGTCGCCGCGTTCGGCCTGATCCGGGACCGGGCCCAGTTCGCCAGCTTCGGCGAGTTCGGCGCGAAGTTCGCCAAGTCGGTCAGCCAGGCGCCGTTCCTCGGCGAGCCGACCGTGCGCAAGTCGGAGCCGGGCAGCGCCCCGACGCTCGTGGCCGAGGCCGGGGTCGACGCGTACGGCCTCCCGCAGAACGAGACGTCGACCGGCGTGGCCGTGCCGATCAGCCGGGTGGCCGGTGCCGACGAGGGCTCGCTGCTGCTGGTCGACGCCACCTCCGCCGCGGGCGGCCTGGCGGTCGACGTGCGCGAGACCGACGTCTACTACTTCGCCCCGCAGAAGTGCTTCGCCTCCGACGGCGGCCTCTGGCTGGCCCTGATGTCGCCGGCCGCGCTAGAGCGGGCCACCGAGATCAAGGCCTCGGGCCGGTACATCCCGGCGTTCCTCGACCTGGTCACCGCGATCGACAACTCGCGGCTGGAGCAGACGTACAACACCCCGGCGCTGGCCACCATCTTCCTGGCCGCCGAGCAGACCGACTGGATGAACGAACAGGGCGGGCTGGACTGGGCCGCCAAGCGCACGGCCGAGAGCGCCGGCATCGTGTACGGCTGGGCCGAGCGCTCGGCCGTGGCGACCCCGTTCGTCACCGACCCGGCGCTGCGCTCCAACGTGGTCGCCACCGTCGACTTCGCCGACGGGGTGGACGCGGCGGCGATCGCCAAGGCGCTGCGGGCCAACGGGATCGTCGACACCGAGCCGTACCGGAAGCTGGGCCGCAACCAGCTCCGCATCGCGCTCTACCCGGCGGTCGAGCCGGCCGACGTGGAGGCGCTGACCGCCTCGATCGACTACGTCGTCGAGCGGCTCTAGGCACCGTCACACTGGGTGGCCGCCGGGCCGTCGACGGTTACCCAGTGTGATCATCCTCGCAGCCCGTCCGCGACATGCGGGTGTCGGTTCCCCCACCTGGTGACGGATGGGCGTACCGTGGTGCGAGACGCCCGGGTGGCCGACTCGTGGCGTGCGGCCAGCGAAGCGGGACGGAGGCAACGCTCATGCGCCCAGTACGCTTCGTCGCCCTCTCCGAGGACGGCCAGGCGCTGGTGCTCGCCGACGAGGTCGGGCGACTGCTCGCCCTGCCCATCGACGAGCGGATCGCCGGTGCCATGCACGCCGAGCCGGGTGCCCCCCCGCTCGCCGTGGTGTCGAACACCGCCGACCTGGTGCCGTCGCTGTCCCCGCGCGACATCCAAGCCAAGATCCGCTCCGGCGAGTCGGCCGAGGACGTGGCCCGCATCGCGGGCGTCCCGGTCGACCGGGTGCTGCGCTACGCCGGCCCCGTGCTCCAGGAGCGGGCGATGCTCGCCCAGCACGCCCGGCGCACCCGGCTCAAGGGCGCCGAGAAGCCGACCCCGCTGGCCGACGTGGTCAACGGCCGGCTGGCCCAGCACGGGATCGACACCGAGAAGATCTCCTGGGACGCGTACCGTCGCGACGACGGCACCTGGCGGATCATCGCCACCTGGCCGTCGGGCAAGGCCACCGCGCAGGCGGTGTGGGACCTGGACAAGACCCGGCAGAACGTCACCCCGCACGACGACATGGCGCAGTACCTGTGCGCCGAGCGCCCCACCCCGATCCTCGGGCAGGAGCCCGCGCCGGAGCGGGGCGGCCACGCGCTGCCCGGCCCGTCGCGCGCCGAGCCGGGCCGGGGCGGGCACGGGCTGCCTGCGGCTGCCGGCGATCACGGCCGCCCGGGGCGGGACCCGATCCGCGCGGGGCGGGACGCCCTGCTCGCCTCGCTGGACCGTCCACTCGGCTCGACGTCCGGGCGCGGCCTGGAGCCGCGCACGCCGGCGGCGCTGGCCGGGTCCGACGCGCCCCGGCAGCGGCCGGTCGGCGGCGGGGCGGCGGCCCTGCTCGGCGGCGGCCAGGGCTCCGCGTTCGACGACGACTCGGACGCCCCGAAGGAGATCCCGGCCGTTCCGTCGCTGGCGGTGCTCCGGCCCCGCCGCACGGGGTCCGCTGCAGCGGCGGCCGGCGGGAACGAGTCGACCGACGCCTCCGGCAAGCCCCGCAAGCGGCTGCCGAGCTGGGACGACGTCCTCTTCGGCAGCGGCCCGGCGGCCCGCGAGTCCTCCTGACCCACCCGTTTGCCGGGGGTGTGCCCGCCAGCCCCCGGCGAACGGCGAGGCACTCGAAGTACGCCCGTGGCAGGGTGGGTCGCATGGAGTACACGAATCTGGGACGCACCGGGCTCTCGGTGAGCCGGCTCTGCCTCGGCACCATGAACTTCGGGCCACAGACCAGCGAGCCGGACAGCTTCGCCGTCATGGACCGGGCGCTGGAACACGGCATCAACTTCTTCGACACCGCGAACGTGTACGGCTGGCAGACCGGCGAGGGGATCACCGAGCAGATCATCGGCCGTTGGTTCGCCCAGGGCGGCGGCCGGCGGGACAAGGTCGTCCTGGCCACCAAGGTCTACGGCAAGATGGGCGAGTGGCCCAACGAGCAGGGCCTGAGCGCCCGGCACATCGTCCGGGCCTGCGAGGACTCGCTGCGCCGGCTCCAGACCGACGTCATCGACCTGTACCAGATGCACCACGTCTCCCGGGTCACCCCGTGGGAGGAGGTCTGGCAGGCCATGGAGACCCTGGTCGCCCAGGGCAAGGTGATCTACGTCGGTTCGTCCAACTTCGCCGGTTGGCACATCGGGCAGGCGCAGGCGGCGGCCGAACGGCGCAACTTCCTCGGCCTCGTCTCCGAGCAGTCGATCTACAATTTGCTGACCCGCCACGTCGAGTTGGAGGTGGTCCCGGCCGCCCAGCACTACGGCCTCGGCATCATCCCCTGGTCGCCGCTGCACGGCGGTCTGCTGTCCGGGGTGCTGCGCAAGATGGCCGAGGGCGGGGCCGCCCGGGGCACCAGCGGCCGGGCCGCCGAGGGCCTGGCGGAACACCGGCCGGCAATCGAGGCGTACGAGAAGTTCTGCGCGGAGCTCGGCCACGACCCGGCGGACGTGGCGCTCGGCTGGCTGCTCTCCCGGCCGGGGGTGACCGCCCCGATCATCGGCCCGCGCACCCTCGACCAGCTCGACCGGTCGCTGGGCGCGCTGGACGTGCGGCTCGACGAGGCGGCGCTGGCCCGGCTCGACGAGCTGTTCCCGCCGGTCGGCAAGGGCGGCCCGGGCCCGGAGGCGTGGGCCTGGTGACGGGTCCGTGACCAGCTGTTGAGCGGGGCGTGCCGGCCCCCCACGTGGGGGGCCGGCACGCCACCGGCCTGCGGAACGGGCCTCAGACGGGCCAGGCCGCCAGCCGGTCGTACGTCGGCCGGGGCCCCTGGTGGCTGCGGGCCAGCACCAGTTCGGCGGCCGGCCACCGCGGCCCCAGGTAGTCGTGCAGGGCCTCCCGGTCGGCGGCCACGTCGGCGCGGTCGATCCGGTCGCCGGGCCGGGCGATGGTCAGGTGCGGGCGGAACGGCTTCTCGTCGTGCGGCAGCCCGCCCCGGCTCAGCCCGATCCGGACCAGCCGGGCCAGGACGCGAAGCGCCTCGACGTCGCCGCGCACGTCCACCCAGAGCACCGTGAGCCTGCCCTCGCCGAAGCTTCCACCGCCGCCGAGCCGCAGCACCGGTGAGCCGACCCGGCCGGCCCGGAACGTCTCGGCGGCGATCCCGAGGGCGCTCTCCGCATCGACCAGCCGGCCCGCGTCCACCTCGCCGAGGAAGGCGAGGGTGAGGTGCGCGTTCGCGGGGTCGGCGAGCCGGACGTCGGTGCCGACCGCAGCCGCCCGGCCGACCCGCAGCCGGGTCACCTCGGCGGTCAGGTCGGCGACGGCCGCAGCCGGCGGGTAGACCGCGACGAACAGCCGCATCCGGGTACGCCGTTCAGTGGCGCCGCTGGCGGTGCGGGGCGCGGGCTGCGGGCAGGGTCAACCCGGCGGCGTGCAGCGCCCCCTCGACCCGGACCCGCTCGATCTCCCGGTCGACGCCGGTCAGCTCGCCCAGGTGCTCGGTGAGCCCCAGGCACCGGCAGGCCGCCCGGAGGTGCTCGTCGTACGCGTCGAGGACGGCGGCGTGCCAGATCACCGCCCGGCCGACCTGGTTGACCCGGTGACCGCCGAAGCGGCGCAGATCGGCGGCGATCTCCTGGAGGGACCGGCGATCGGCCCGGTCGAACTCGGTCAGGTCGATGCCCCGGGTGAGCGAGTCGGCCTCGACGGCCCGGTCCAGTCGGGCGACGGTTCGGCGTTCCCGGCGGCGTTCGCGCCACTCGGCGTACCCGCAGGCGACCCGGTCGATGATCTCGTCGGCGCAGAAGAGCAGCGCGAAGGCAACCGGCAGGCTCGCGACAGCGGCGAACGCCAGGACGAGGAAAATCGCGCGGCCTACCTCCACGCATCGACGCTAAGCCCCCGCAGGCCTGCCCGCTACCGCATCCTTGACATCCAGTCCTATCAATTTCTCACCCACCCGTGGGCGAAGGGCCTGCTCGGCGTGGGGTGTCCGACAGGGGACCTTCCGTCACTCCGGGGAGACGACGTAGAAACGGGGCATCGGGAGAATCCGCAGGCGCAGGCGGGCACCCGAGCGGCGCAGCTGCCAGGCGAGCGCGATCAGCGCGGTGGCCAGCGAGATCAACCCGCCGATCCAGATGCTCGCCCCGGCACCGAAGGTCTCGGCGACCCAGCCGATCAGCGGTGCGCCGACCGGGTTGGTGCCGAGGAAGACCAGCACCCACAGCGCCATGACCCGACCCCGGAACGCGGCGTCGGTGCCGAGCTGCACCCGCTGGTTGGCGGCCTGGGCGAAGAACACCATGAAGAACCCGGCGGGCAGCAGCAGCGTCACCACCATCCAGTACGCCGGCACGACCCCGACCAGGGTGCCGAAGACGGCACAGCCGATCGCCGCGCCCAGCACCACCCAGACCGACGGGCGGCTGCGCCGCCCGGTGCCGGCCAGCGCCCCGCCCAGCGCGCCGACGGCCAGGGCCGTGCTGAACAGGCCGAAGGAGGCGGCGCCGGTGTTGAACACGGTCTTGGCCAGGGCGGCCAGGGTGAGCTGGAAGTTGAACAGGCTCATCCCGATCACCGACATCACCGCCATCGGCAGCAGCAGGTCGGGGCGGCGGGCGACGTACCGCAGCCCGTCGACCACCCGGGCGGAGTTCCGCTCGTTGACCGGCGGCAGGGCCTCGCGGTACAGCTCGGCGGGGCGCATCCGGACCACGTTGGCCAGCGGGGCCAGCGAGCTGACCGCGGTGAACAGGAACACCGGGCCGACGTCCACGACGGCGATGGCCAGGCCGGCCACGGCCGGGCCGACGATCCGGGCCGAGTTGAACACGGCGGCGTTGAGCGACAGCGCGTTGGGCAGCAGGGATGTGCCGACCAGCTCGGAGACGAACGCCTGCCGCACCGGGGTCTCCACCGCGTTCGCTACGCCGAGCAGGGCCGCGAAGACGAAGACGTGCCAGAGTTCCACCAGGCCGGTGAACACCAGCAGGCTCATCCCGAACGCCAGCACCGTCCAGAACACGTTCGCGACGAACAGCAGCAGTCGCTTGTCGTACCGGTCGGCGAGCCGCCCGGAGATCAGGGTGAGCAGCAGCACCGGGGCGAACTGGAGCGCGGTGACGAAGCCGAGCGCGGTGGCGGAGTCGCCCGAGAGCTCAAGGACGAGCCAGTCCTGGGCTATGAACATCATCCAGACGCCGATCATCTTGATCAGCTGCCCGGACGCGAAGAGCCGGTAGTTGCGGACCTGCAATGACTGGAACATCGTGCTCAGCTTCGCCTGCACCCTGTGTGCGCCTCCTCGGTCGTACGCGTCATCGACGGCGGACGGCGCGGGCGCGGTGGCGCGGTCAGGCGCGGGCGAGCTGCTGGAGGATCTCGGACGCCCTCTGCAATGTCTCCCGGTCGGACTCGGTGAACTCGGCAAGCCGGTGGGCCAGCCACTCGTCCCGGACCCGCTCGAACTGGTCGAGCACGGCCTGCCCCCCCTCGCTCGCCGAGAGGATGACCTGCCGGCGGTCGGTCGGATGGGGGGTACGCAGCACGAGGCCGCGCTCCTCCAACTTCGCCACGATCTTGGTCATCGTCGGCGGTTGCACCCGCTCGACGTCGGCCAGTTCCCTGGGCGTCAACGCGCCCGCCAGCCTGAGGCTGGTGAGCGCGGAGAGCTGAGTGACCGTCAGGTCGCCCACCGGGCGGGCCTGTCGGACCCGCCGGTTGAGCCGGGTTATCGCATCGCGCAACTGGGGGGCCAGTTGCGCCGGTGGCACGCGCTTCGCCGTCACCGTCCGCTCCGTCACGATAGTTAGCCTAGCTAATAAGCCTTGCTAAGGACATCCGATATGACCATGCTCACCAGGGAGTTCATGACCGAAAGGCCGGGGTACCCGAATAGGGCACCCCGGCCCGGCCGACCACGCTGGGTTGTCAGAGCACGACGGACTCGATCGGCCCGCGCAGGAAGTACAGCACGAAGAGCACGGCCACCCCGTACAGCAGGGGGTGCACCTCCCGGAACTTCCCCTTCGCGAGCTTGACCACCACGAAGGAGATGACGCCGGCGCCGATGCCGTTGGAGATCGAGTACGTGAACGGCATCAGGGCGATGGTGAGGAACGCCGGGATGGCGATCTCGTAGTCGGTCCAGTCGATGGTCCGCACCGCGGTCATCATCAGGAAGCCGACCACCACCAACGCCGTGGACGCCGCCTCGAACGGCACCACCAGGGACAGCGGCGCGAGGAACATCGCAAGCAGGAACAGCACGCCGGTGACCAAGTTGGCCACGCCGGTCCGCGCGCCCTCCGCGACACCGGCGGCGCTCTCGACGTACGACGTGTTGCTGGAGACGCTCGCCGCGCCACCCGCCGCCGCCGCGATCGAGTCGACCAGCAGGATCTCCTTGGCCCGCGGCGGGGTGCCCCGCTCGTCGAGCATGCTGCCCTCCTGGCCGATGGCGACCATGGTGCCCATCGTGTCGAAGAAGTCCGTGATCAGCAGCGTGAAGACGAACATCAGCGGGATCAGCCAGCCGACCCGGCTCCAGGAGTCCAGCACGTTGAAGTTGCCCAGCAGCGACAGGTCAGGGACGTCCACGACCTTCTTCGGCAGCTCCGGCACGTTCAGCGCCCAGCCGTGCGGGTTGGGCTTGCCGTTGACGAAGGACGGGCCGACGTTGGCCACGGCCTCCACGATGATCGCCATCACGGTCGAGGCGAGGATGCCGATCAGGATCGCGCCCCGGACCCGGCGGACCACCAGCACGATCGTGATCAGCAGGCCCACCACGAAGACCAGCAGCGGCCAGCTGACGATCTTGCCGTTGATGCCGAGCCCGACCGGGACGGTCGTGTTCGCCACGTCCGGGACGCGGCGGACGAAGCCGGCGTCGACCAGGCCGATGATGGTCAGGAAGAGGCCGATACCGACGCCGATCGCGGTCTTGAGCTGGGTGGGCACCGCGCGGAACACCGCGGTACGCAGACCGGTGAGCACCAGGATCGCGATGAGCACACCCTCGATCACCACCAGGCCCATCGCGTCGGCCCAGGTCATCTGTGGGGCGATCTCGTACGCGACCAGCGCGTTCACGCCCAGGCCGGCGGCCAGCGCCATCGGGAACCGGCCGACGACCCCCATCAGGATGGTCATCAGGCCGGCGACCAGCGCCGTCGCGGCGGCCAGCGCGGGGATGGCCAGCTTCTTGCCGTCGCCGTCGACGGCGCCGCCGAGGATCAGCGGGTTGAGCACCACGATGTAGGCCATCGTGAAGAAGGTCGCCAGACCACCTCGGACCTCGCGGCTCAGCGTCGAGCCGCGGGCGGTGATCTCAAAAAATCGGTCGAACCCGTTACGGGGGTGGGCTGGATCGGGTGCATTGCCTTCGTGCGGCGGCGCAATGGCCATCTGGTCCTCGCAGGTGATCTTCCGTCTGTCGCGCGCATCGTCGCAGATCACCGGCCACCTGCAAAAGTTGGTCGCGTACGCTTGCCCCCGTGCGACAGGAGCAACCGCCGCGGCCCGAGCCGCTCGACCCGCCGATGGTGCCGTTCGCGGTCGCCGGGCTGGCGGTCTGGGCGGTGGTCGGTCTGGTGCTGCTGATCTTCTTCCGGACCTGGCTCACCGAGCATGGCCGTCAGGACTGGCTCTGGACGTGCCTGGCCGGCTTCCTCTGGGGCTTTCCCGGTCTGGCCGTGATGATGCGCCACGACGCCAACCGGCGTCGCCGCCGCGCCGCAGCTCAGACCGTCCGCCCGGACGACGCCGGCCGCTGACGCCGCCCGGTCAGGGGCCGTACGGCTCGGCCGGCTCCGCCGCCACCGAGCCCGGGGCCCAGCTCACCGACACCGGCTCGCTCACCGACATCGCCTCGACCGCGCTGTCGTCGTACACGGTGGGCAGTTCGTCGACCGGGGTGTCGGGGGTCTCCATGAGGGTCTCCGAGTGCGCGCCGCAGCCGTGGTCGGCGCTGACCACCCGGCCGTCGTCGGGGGCGTAGAAGTTGCCGCACGCGCCGAAGGACTGCCGCAGCGAGCCGGCCAGCGGCAGGTAGAAGCCGCAGGTGCCGCAACGGGCCGCCGCCGGGGCGGCCGCGGAGATCGACGCAGCGGGCCCGTGGTCGCCCTCGTACCAGCGCTGGGCGGTCTCGGCGCGGCCCTCCCGGGAGAGCACCCGGGGGCGGCCGAAGCCAAGCTCCCAGGCGGTCTCCTCGACGGCGGGGTCGTCGGAGAGCACGTACCCGGGGGCGAGTCGCTCGTCGTCCGGCGAGGTGGGCAGCAGGTCGCCGGGGCCGAGGTCGCCCGGCTTGAGCCGCTCCTGCCAGGGCAGCCAGCCGGGGGCGAGCAACGCGTCCGGGCCGGGCAGCAGGACCGTCTCGCAGATGGTGACGTTCCGGCTGCGCGGCACCCGGGTCACCGTTACCGCCCACCGCCAACCGCGATAACCGGGCAGCAGGCACTCGAAGTAGTGGGTGACGAGCCGGTCGGCCTCGGCAACGGACTGGAGGTGGTCACCGACGACGTCGGAGGGCTCCACCTCGGTGATTGCGTCGCGGGCCACCTCGACGGCGGCGGCGCAGACCTGGTCGAGGCGGGCGGCACGGGCGGAGGCGGGCCTGGTCACTCAACCATTGTCCCCCATGCGCGGCGACGACCGACAGGCACTCCCCGGAGCGTGTTCTCCGATGGTGGTCGCGCGGGGGTGGGGCGGATGGGCGAGGATGGTGCACATGCCGTTGTTCTCCCGCTCCGAGCGGTCCCTACTCGGGCGGACCGTCGGCACCGGCATCCGCGCCGCCCGCCTGCTGCTGCGCGGATCCGCGCGAGGCGGGCGCTGGATGACCCGCCGGGCCGGCTCGGCCCGGACCAGGGGCGCCGGCGGCGAGGTCGGCATGGTGCGCCTGTTCGACCTGCACGCGGTCTCCTGTGCGGGGGACACCCTGATCGCGATCGGGCTCGCCGGCACGATCTTCTTCGAGGTGCCGCTCGGCGAGGCGCGCAGCAAGGTGGCGCTGTACCTGCTGGTCACGATGGTGCCGTTCGCCATGCTCGCGCCGGTGGTCGGCCCGCTGCTGGACCACTTCCGGCACGGCCGGCGGTACGCGCTCGCCGCCACCATGCTCGGCCGGGCCTTCCTCGCCTGGATGATCTCCGACCACATGGGCGGCTTCGGCCTCTACCCGGCGGCCTTCGGGGTGCTCGCGCTCTCCCGGGCGTACGGGGTGGCCCGCTCTGCGGCGGTGCCCCGGCTGCTGCCGGAGGGGCTCGGGTTGTCCCAGGTGGGCGCGCGGGCCAGCGTCTACGGCACCATCGCCGGCGGGCTGGTCGCCCCGATCGGGCTGGCCGCGTTCTGGTTCGGCCCGCAGTGGCCGCTCCGAGTCGCCTCGGTGATCTTCCTGGTCGGCATGGTGATCGCGCTGCGGCTGCCGCCCCGGGCGGACTCGGAGCCACCCGAGCGGGTCCCCCGCCCGCTGCGGTCGCTCGGCCGGCGGGCCGCCGGGGACCGTCCGCTGGGGCGCGGTCGACCGGCCGGCCGGCTCGTCATCGCCACCCTGATCGGTGCGGCCCTGCCCCGCGCGGTGTACGGCTTCCTGCTGCTCTTTCTCGCGTTCGCGCTGAGGAAGGGCGACCTGACGACCGACTTCTTCGGCCGGGACCTGAGCCCGGAGGTGGCGCTCGGCCTGGTCGGCGGGGCGCTGGCCGTGGGCACCTTCCTGGCCACGGCGGTCGGCACCCGGCTGCGCATCCACCGGCCCACCGCGATCCAGTCCAGCAGCATGATCATCGTGGCCGGCACGGCCGTCCTGGCCACCATCCAGTTCTCGCTGCCGATGGTGGCACTGCTCTGCCTGGTCGCCGCGCTGGCCAGCGGGGTGGCGAAACTGTCGGTCGACGCCTCCATCCAGGAACGCATCCCGGAGCGGCTGCGGGCCAGCTCGTTCGCCCACTCCGAGACGGCCCTGATGCTGGCCTTCGTGGCCGGCGGCGGCCTCGGCCTGGTCCCGCTCGACGGACGGCTCGGCATCGCCGTCGCCGCCGGGGTCGGCGTGCTCGCCGCCGCCCGGGGCGTGTACGTCGCCGGGAAGCTCCGCGACGAGCGGCTGATCGGCCGCCCGCTCGGCGACGACGAGCTGACCGAGGAGACCGCCGCAGCCCCGCCGGACGCCGACGACACGGCGGCGGACGTCGCCCCGATCTCACCCGCACCGGCCCCACCCGGCCCGCCCTCACCCGACCGGTCCGCGCCCGACCCGGTCCGGGGTCCCGACGCCGATCCGGCCGACGACCCGGCCCTCGCCCCGCCCGGGTACCACATCTACCGGCCCTCCTCCGCCGCCTTCGGCTCCGGCTCCGGCGGCCCGGGCGGGGTCGACGACGAGACCCGCCGCGAGCCCCGGGACCCGGTGTCGTGACCGGAACCACCGCCGCGCGGACCACCGCCGGAGGGCTGCTCGTGGTGACCGCGGTGCCGGCCGAGGCCGAGGCGGTCCGCGCCGGCCTTCCGGCCCCCACGCCGAGCCGCCCAGGCTCGTCGAGCGCGGGCCCGGGGACAGGGGCAGGAGCAGGCCCAGGGGCAGGAGCAGACCCAGGGGCAGGAGCAGGGCCGGGGGCAGGAGCAGGGCCACCGCCGCCAGGCCCCGCAGTCACCGTCGTGCCGGTCGGGGTGGGACCGGCCGTCGCCGGGGCCGCCACCGCCCGGCTGCTCACGCTCGCCGAGGCCGCCGGCCGCCCGTACCGGGCCGTGATCAGCGCGGGGATCGCCGGCGGCTTCGTCGGCCGGGTGGCGGTCGGCGGCACGGTACTCGCCACCCGCAGCATCGCGGCGGACCTCGGCGCCGAGTCACCGGAAGGCTTCATCCCGGTGGACGAGCTGGGTATGCCGTCCGAGCTGCTCGGCGGCGGCAGCGTCGTGCCCGCCGACCCGGAACTGCTCGCCGCGCTGCGCGCCGCTCTGCCGTGGGCGACCGTGGGCGCGGTACTCACCGTCAGCACGGTGACCGGCACCTCCGCCAGCACCGAGGCCCTGGCCGACCGGCATCCGGACGCGGTGGCCGAGGCCATGGAGGGGTACGGGGTGGCGGTCGCCGCCGCCCAGGCCGGCCTGCCGTTCGCCGAGCTGCGCACCGTCTCCAACCCGATCGGCCCGCGCGACCGGGCTTCCTGGCGGCTGCGCGAGGCGTTCGCCGCCCTCACGGCGGCCACCACCGCACTGGTCTGAGCCAGGGCCGGGCCGTCAGCACGCCCACCGGGGCGGTGAGCGGTCGAGGCGAAGCGCGTAGGGCCGGCTCGCCTCCAATCGGTACCCGCAGGCCAGCAGCAGATCGACGCCACCGAAGTCGGCGACGGCGTGCGCCACACGGAGCCCCGTTCGGTCCATCTCCACGGTGAGCGCCTCCACCAGCCGCCGCCCGATGCCGAGCCGGCGACACGCCCCGGTCACCAGGACGCCGTCCAGCACGATCTCCCGCTCCCCGGCATCGATCAGGTCGCCGTACAGCAGGCGAGGGTTGCGCTCATGGGCCCGTAGCTCGCCGAGCACCCGGCCGTCGGGCAGCTCCGCCACGAACCGCCAGCACGTCGAGGGCAGGCCCTCGTCGGTGACCCGGCGCACCGCCACTTCGCGGCGGATCCGGTCGGCCCACCGGCGCTGGTCCCGGTAGCGGCGACTCAGCTCGTACGTCGCAGCCGGCATCGGTCGCGGGAACCGCTCCGGGGGCAGCTTGTACCACTCCGCCCACCAGGCTCCCGGCCAGTCCTTTGGGTCGTGCACCTCCCAGACGTCCAGGTGCGCCGGGTACCGCCGCCCCGCCTCGTCCCGCATCCCGTCGTGCGGCACCCCCGGCACCGCCACCACCTCGGGCGGCCGGTCCCCGGGCCCGTCCCCGGGCCGCCCGACCAGCAGCCGGCCTCCCGCCGCCCGCACCAGACGCTCCACGGTACGCAGCCTCGGATCGGCCGCGTCCCCCGACTCGATCCGGGCAACCGTGCTCTTCGGCACGCCGGCCCTGGCCGACAGCTCCCGCTGGCTCAGGTCGGCCTGTCGGCGCAGGGCCCGAAGCACGGCCGCGACGTCGACCGCCTGATCGTCGATCTCGGTCGGCCTGCAGTCCCGCCCGGCGGTACCTGTTGAATTCTCCACGCATCGATGGTCGGCGGCGGCTGCCGGACCATCAACACCCAACCGAAACCTGTGGACAGACCTGTGGACAACAGCCCTCGGCGGTGGAAGACGTGCTTCATCCGGTCCCTTTGGAGCTGCCCCGTTCATGCGCCCACTGGTCGGCACCGGCCGACCGCCATGTCCCCCATACCGTTACGGCCGTCCGACACAAAACGGCGAACCGGCGCAAACGGCAGAACGGCACATAACGACGGAACGGCACAGAACGCCACAGACCGCGGCGGAGCGGCGGAGCGGCAGAGCGGCGGAACGGCAGAACGGCGGAGCGGCAGAACGGCGGAGCGACGGAGCGACGGAGCGACGGAGCGACGGCAGACTGGGCGGAAGTCGGACGGCCGACGGCCGAGAAAGGGTGGGGAAAGCCCCCCGGTTGTTCTCGGCCGAGAGATCAGCGAACTCCGGATTGCCCCGTTCATGCGGGCAGCTCCAAAGGCGGCGGAAGGCAACCCCGAAGCCCGTGCGCCAAGCCCCGGACGCAGCTGACGCGTCGCGCCCACACCGGCCCACGCGCCACCCCACCGCTCGAACACCCACCCCCGCACCGCTCGACGCCCACACCCACGCCGGTCGACGCCCACACCCACGCCGCCCACACCCACGCCGTCCGTGCCCGAGCGGGGCGGGGCGCAGCGGGCAGAGCTGGTTACAGCGGGCAGGGGCGGGTCACAGCGGGCGGGGCTGGCCGGGGCGGGGTGGGAGGGACGGGGATACGGTGAGGGCGTGGCGCTCTCCCTGGCGATCTCGCCCTGCCCCAACGACACGTTCGTCTTCGACGCCCTGGTGCACGGCCGGGTGCCCGGCGCACCGCCGGTCGAGGTGACGTACGCCGACGTGGACGTGACCAACACCGCCGCCGAGCGGGGGGCGTTCGACCTGGTGAAGGTGAGCTACGCGGCGCTGCCCTGGCTGCTGGACGACTACCACCTGTTGCCCTGCGGCGGCGCGCTCGGCCGGGGCTGCGGCCCGCTGGTGCTGACCCGGGGCGGTCAGGCCGCCCCGAGCGGCCAGGCCGACCCGAGCGGCCAGGCCGACCCGAGCGGCCAGGCCGACCCGAGCGGCCAGGCCGACCGGCGAGGTCAGGCCGACCGGCCGGACCGTACCGACCTGACCGGCGCGACGGTCGCGGTGCCCGGGGACCGGACCACGGCGTACCTGCTGTTCAGGCTCTGGTCGGCCGACCGGCCGCCCGCGCGCATCGAGGTCGTCCCGTTCCACGAGATCATGCCGGGGGTGGCGGCCGGGCGGTACGACGCTGGGCTGGTGATCCACGAGGCGCGGTTCACGTACCCCCGGCACGGGCTGACCGCCCTGGTCGACCTCGGCGAGTGGTGGGAGGGCGACACCGGGCTGCCGATCCCGCTCGGCGCGATCCTGGCGCGCAAGGGCGCGGTCGACCCGGTCGAGGCGGCCGGGTGGATCCGCGAGTCGGTCCGCCAGGCGTGGGCCGATCCGGAGGCCAGCCGGGAGTACGTACTCGCGCACGCCCAGGAGATGGAGCCCGACGTGGTGGACCGGCACATCGCCCTCTACGTCAACGAGTTCACCGCGGACCTGGGGAACGCGGGGTTCGCCGCGGTGGAGGCGCTGCTGGGCCGGGCCACCGACGCCGGGCTCGTACCTCCGACCTCTGGCCCTCAGACCTCCAGCTCGCTCGCCACCGCGTGGACGAGCTGAGCGACCTTCTGCGCGGTCTTCCGGTCCGGGAAGCGGCCCCGCCGCAGGTCCGGCTGGACCTTCGCCTCCAGCACCTTGATCATGTCCTCGACGAGGCCGTGCAGCTCCTCCGCCGGCCGGCGGCGCAGCTCCGCCATCGACGGCGGGGCGTCGAGCAGCTTGACCCCCATCGCCTGGGCGCCCCGGCGGCTGTCCACCACGCTGAAGTCGACCCGTTGACCACCCGTGAGGTCGGTGACGCCCGCCGGTAGCGCGCCCTTGGGCAGGAACACGTCGCCGCCCTCGTCGCTGGTGACGAACCCGTAACCCTTGGCCGCGTCATACCACTTCACTCGACCCGTCGGCACCTGAGAACCCCTGCTTCGCTTGAGACGTCTACTGCTTCAAGGCTAGCCGGATCATGTGGTCGAGCGCCGCTGGGAATCCGGTGAGATCGTCCAGCACGAGGTGGGCCCCGGCGGAACGCAGCTCCTCGGCCGAACAAGGGCCGGTGGCGACCGCGATTCCCGGGACCCCGGCTGCCCCTGCGGCCACCATGTCGGCCACGTGGTCGCCGACGTACAGGGTCGCGCCGTGCTCGCGTAACGCCGTCGCCTTCTCCTCGGCGAACAGGTCACCGGCCAACTCGTCCACGGCCAGCCCCAGGTGGTCCAGGTGCAGCCGGGCCAACCGTCCGATCTTGGCGGTGACCACCAGCGCCCGGCCGCCGTGGGCGTGCACGGCCTCGATGGCCGCGACCGCGCCGGGCATCGGCAGGGTCGGGGTGATCGCGTACGCCGGGTAGAGCTCCCGGTACGCCTCGACGGCCGACTCGACCCGTTCGGGCGGGAACCAGCGGGCGATCTCCACACGCAGCGGTGGGCCGAGCCGGGACACCGCCGCGTCGGCGTCCACGGGTACGCCGGTGCGCGCGGTGAGCGCCCGGAACGCCGCGGCGATGCCGGGACGCGAGTCGACCAGGGTCATGTCGAGGTCGAAACCGACCGTCAGCGAGGGCATTCCGAGAACGTACCCGCCCATCACCGGCCGAGCCGGACGTCCGGGGGGCGCGCGGGCCCCAAAGCGGGCTAGCGTGGAACGACGATGACCACCTCACTCGCCGACCACCTGCGGACGCTGTCCGACGAGTCCCTGGCCGCCCTGCTCCAGTTGCGGCCGGACCTCGTCGTGCCCGTGCCGGCCGACGTGTCCGCGCTCGCGCTCCGGGCCCAGTCACGGGTCTCGGTGGCCCGGGCCCTGGACGGGCTGGACCAGTTCACCCTCCAGATCCTCGACGCTGCCCGGCTCACCCGGGGCCCGGACGACGGCACCACCGCCATGGAGGCGGTCCTGGCCATGGCCACCGCCGGCCCCCGCCCACCGGCTCCCGCCACCATCCGCGGCGCGGTGAACAAGCTGCGCGCGCTCTTCCTGCTGTACGGCCCGGAGCACGCGCTCCGCGTGGTGGGCGGCGTGGACGAGGTCTCGCCGTACCCGGCGGGGCTAGGCCGGCCTGCGGCGGATCTGGACCCGCACGCGGCCGCCCTCTGCGCGGACCCGGCGAAGCTGCGCCGCACACTGCTGGCCGCGCCGCCGTCGGCCCGGGCGATCCTGGACCGGCTGGCCGCCGGACCGCCGGTGGGCAGCGTGCCCCCGGGCGCGCTCCAGGCCCCGCCGCTCGGCGCCGAGGACAGCGTCCCGCCGGACCCGACGAACGGCGGCGCGCCGACCGGCTCGCCGGTGCGCTGGCTGGTGGACAACCGGCTGCTGGTGCTGGTCTCCGCCGGCACCGTGGAGCTGCCCCACGAGGTCGGCCTGCTGCTGCGCCGGGACAGCGGTCCGCTCGGCCCGCTGCGCACCAGCCCGCCGCCGGTGGCTGCCGCGCCGCGCGAGGCGAAGGCCGTCGACTCGGCCGGGGCCGGGCAGACCATGGAGGTGGTACGGAACACCGAGGCGCTGCTGGAACTGCTGTCCGCCGAGCCGGCGCCGGTGCTGCGCTCGGGCGGGGTCGGGGTCCGTGACCTGCGCCGGCTGGCCAAGACCCTCGGCGTGGACGACCCGACCGCCGCCCTGCTGCTGGAGGTGGCGTACGCGGCCGGGCTGGCCGGCGAGCTGGAGCTGACCGGTGCCGCCACCGCCCGGTACGGCGCGGACCAGCAGGTCATGCCCACCGGCGGTTACGAGGTGTGGCGGGCCATGTCGCTGGCCCAGCGCTGGGTGCAGTTGGCCCGGGCGTGGCTGGTGATGACCCGGCAGGCCAGCCTGGCCGGGCAGCGGGACGACCGGGACCGGCCGATCTCCGTGTTGTCGGCCGAGGCGGAACGGGCCGGTGCGCCCGCCGCCCGCCGGGCCGTGCTGTCGGTGCTGGCCGGCCTGGAGCCGGCCACCGCCCCGACGCCGGAGGAGGTGCTGGGGCTGCTCGACTGGCGGGCGCCCCGGCGCAGCCGGGGCCGGGAGGCCGCGTACCGGGAGGTGCTGGCGGAGGCCGCGCGGCTCGGGGTGACCGGGCTGGGGGCGCTCACCTCGTACGGGCGGCTGCTGCTGGCCGACCTGACCGACGCCGACGAGCGGGGGTCGGACGACCCGCTCGGGCTGCACACGGACGCGGAGAGCGGCGCCGCGTCCACCGCCGTGCGGGCGCTGGACGCCCTGCTCCCCTCCCCGGTCGACCACTTCCTGGTGCAGGCCGACCTGACCGTGGTGGTGCCCGGCCCACCCGACCCGGCGCTGGCCGGGGAGCTGGAGGTGGTGGCCGAGCACGAGTCGGCGGGCGGGGCGAGCGTGCACCGGGTGACCCCGGCGAGCATGCGCCGGGCCCTGGACGCCGGGTACTCGGCCGACGACCTGCACGCCCTGTTCCGTCGCCGCTCCCGCACCCCGATCCCGCAGGGGCTGACCTACCTGGTGGACGACGTGGCCCGCAAGCACGGCGGGCTGCGGGTCGGCTCCGCCGGCGGGTACGTGCGCAGCGACGACGAGGCACTGCTCGCCGAGGCGCTGGCCGACCGGCGGCTGGAGTCGCTGGCGTTCCGCCGGCTGGCCCCGACGGTGCTGTCCACCCCGTACCAGGTCAACCGGATGCTGATGGCGTTGCGCGACGCCGGGTACGCCCCGGTGCCGGAGGACGCCTCCGGCTCGGCGGTGCTGGCCCGGCCGAAGACCCGGCGGGCCCCCGGGCGGGCGCCGGTCGGTCGGACGCTCGACCCGCTGGCGTCCCCGAAGCTGGCCATGCCTCGGCTGCTCGGGGTGGTGGAGCAGATCCGCCGGGGCGAGGCGGCGGCGCGGGCGGCCCGGCGGGCCCCGGCGGTGGTGCGTGGCAGTACGGCCGGCTCGGGCCCGGCACCGGCGCACGGCCACAGCGACGCGCTCGCCGTCCTCCAGCAGGCGGTCCGGGACAAGGCGCTGGTCTGGGTGGGGTACGTCGACACGCACGGGGCGACCGCGTCCCGGCTGCTCCGGCCGGTGTCGATCGGGGCGGGCTACCTGCGGGCCGAGGACGAGCGGACGGAGATGCTGCACACCTTCGCGCTGCACCGGATCACGGCGGCGGTCCTGGAGAGCTGACCGGCGGGCCGGCGCCCGGCAGCGCCCCGAAGCCGAGCCACGGGGTCAGCGCCACCACGGCCGGGGCTCCGTCCCCGGTCAGCGGCGGCTGCGCCGCACGGTGCCCACCACGGAGACGGCCAGCAGCAGGGCGAACCCCGCCCCGGCGGACTCGCCGACCGAGGCGACGAAGCCCTGCTGCTGGACCAGCCAGCCGTACAGGAACCAGGCGACGAGGACGGCGGCGGCGAGCCCGTAGCCGACCACGGTGGCCGTGGTGACCGCGATGCCGGGCACGGGCTCGTCCTCGGCTGCTGCCACCTCGTGCTCGACGCTCATCGCCGCCTCCTCGGAGCCGGGGCTGGGTCGGGTGCCGGCCGGGTCGCAGGCCAGGCCGCTCGCCGACCGGGTCGCAGGCCCGGCCGGTCAGGTGCCGGGTCGACGGCCGAAGAGGACCACCCGGCTGCCGACCTTGCCCAGCTCCCACGCCCGACGGGCGTCGGCGGGGAGCAGGTTCACGCAGCCGTGCGAGCCGATCGACTTCTCGTGCAGGTAGGTGGTGGTCTGGTGGTAGCCCATCCCCTGGGTGAAATGCTGCCAGTACGGCAGCCACACCTCGTACGGGTCGGACCACTCCTTGATGTTCCGGTAATTGATCTTGTAGGTGCCGGCGGGGGTGGCGTACCCCGGCATGCCGGTCCGGGTCACCGTCGGGCCCCAGACGACCTTCCCGCCGCGCACCGCCCAGGTGGTCTGCCGGGTGAGGTCGATGCAGAAGGTGGTGCCGGACGACCCGGCCTTGCACCGACGGGTGTCGGTGGTGGCCAGCCGCTTGGACACGTCGTACGTGGTGGGGCCGGCGCGGCCGGCAGCCGGGCGGATGTCGTACCGCTGCTGGAACTTCTTGATCGCGGCGCAGTCGGCGGCGGACTGGCGGCCGTCCACGGTCACCCGCCCGAACCCACCCAGCTTCGCCAGGTACGTCTCCACGGCGCGCTGGTGCTCGCCCTGCGGGCAGCCGACGGCCCGAGTCGGCACGGTCGGCGCGGCCCGCTCGGTGGCCGCCGTCCGGGTCGGCGTCGGCTTGGGCCTGGGTTTCGGCTTCGCCTTCGTCGGGGTGGGTTTCGGCCGGGTCCGCTGGTCGGGGTCGGACGAACCGCCCGCCCCCGTTCCCTGCTCGGCTGAGCCGGCCTGGGCGAGCCCTCCTCCACGGCCACCCGGGTCGGCCTGCCGATCGGGCGTGCACGAACCGACGCCGACCAGCGTGACCACGGCCAAGGCGACGACCCTGGCGGTGAGTGGAACCTGTCTCATGAGGCCTCCCAGGGTGGTCGTCCCTCTGCTAGACGCCGGGCGTACGGGAATGGTTGCACCCCGGTGTCCGATTTTCTGCCCTCATCCGCTT
Source organism: Micromonospora sp. CA-111912 (assembly GCF_050948415.1). Lineage (NCBI taxonomy): Bacteria > Bacillati > Actinomycetota > Actinomycetes > Micromonosporales > Micromonosporaceae > Micromonospora > Micromonospora sp. CA-111912. The sequence goes on along the minus strand of NZ_CP192007.1, from coordinate 548,061 downwards.
CCGTGCAAGACTGGTTGGTCGGCCCGGGGTCACCCGGACACCCGCGAGGCGGCCGGCGACCAGGCAAGGAAAGGACGCTGGCGTGAGCGGTGGACCACTGATCGTTCAGTCGGACAAGACCCTGCTGCTGGAGATCGACCACCCCGACGCCCAGGCCTGTCGGATGACGATCGCGCCGTTCGCCGAGCTGGAGCGCTCCCCCGAGCACGTGCACACGTACCGGCTGACCCCGCTGGGGCTGTGGAACGCGCGGGCCGCCGGCCACGACGCCGAGGGCGTGGTGGACTCCTTGATCAAGTACTCCCGCTACCCGGTGCCCCACGGGCTGCTGGTCGACGTGGCCGAGACGATGGACCGGTACGGTCGGCTGCAACTCGCCAACGACCCGGCGCACGGGCTGGTGCTGCGGGCGCTGGATCGGATGGTGCTGATCGAGGTCGCCAAGAGCAAGAAACTCGCCGGGATGCTCGGCGCGAAGCTCGACGACGACACGATCGCGGTGCACCCGTCCGAGCGGGGCCGGCTCAAGCAGGCGCTGCTGAAGCTCGGCTGGCCGGCGGAGGACCTGGCCGGGTACGTCGACGGCGAGGCGCACCAGATCGATCTGGCCGAGGCCGGCGGGGACGGCGGGAAGCCGTGGACGCTGCGGTCGTACCAGCGGGAGGCCGTGGAGGCGTTCTGGGCCGGCGGGTCGGGCGTGGTGGTGCTGCCCTGCGGCGCGGGCAAGACGCTCGTGGGCGCCGCCGCGATGGCCGAGGCGAAGGCGACCACCCTGATCCTGGTGACCAACACGGTCGCCGGCCGGCAGTGGAAGCGGGAGCTGATCGCCCGCACCTCGCTGACCGAGGAGGAGATCGGCGAGTACTCGGGCGAGCGCAAGGAGATCCGCCCGGTCACCATCGCCACGTACCAGGTGCTCACCTCGCGGCGCGGCGGCGCGTTCACCCACCTGGACCTGTTCTCCGCCCGCGACTGGGGCCTGGTCGTCTACGACGAGGTGCACCTGCTGCCCGCGCCGATCTTCCGGTTCACCGCCGACCTCCAGGCCCGCCGCCGGCTCGGTCTGACCGCCACCCTGGTCCGCGAGGACGGCCGCGAGGGCGACGTGTTCAGCCTCATCGGCCCCAAGCGGTACGACGCGCCGTGGAAGGACATCGAGTCGCAGGGCTGGATCGCCCCCGCCGAGTGCACCGAGGTACGGGTGACGCTGACCGACGCGGAGCGGATGTCGTACGCGACGGCGGAGGCCGAGGAGCGCTACCGGATGGCGGCGACCGCCCGCACCAAGCTGCCGGTGGTGAAGGCGCTGGTCGACCGGCACGCGGGCGACCAGGTGCTGGTGATCGGCGGGTACATCGACCAGCTGCACCAGCTCGGCGAGTACCTGGACGCCCCGATCATTCAGGGGTCGACGACCAACAAGGAGCGGGAGCGGCTGTTCGACGCGTTCCGGTCCGGGGAGGTCCGCACCCTGGTCATCTCGAAGGTCGGCAACTTCTCCATCGACCTGCCCGAGGCGGCGGTGGCGATCCAGGTGTCGGGGACGTTCGGGTCGCGGCAGGAGGAGGCGCAGCGGCTGGGCCGGGTGCTCCGCCCGAAGGCCGACCGCCGGCAGGCGCACTTCTACACGGTCGTCTCCCGGGACACCATCGACACGGAGTACGCGGCGCACCGGCAGCGGTTCCTGGCGGAGCAGGGGTACGCGTACACGATCGTCGACGCCGACGACGTCCTCGGCCCGAAGCTGCCCTCGGTCGACTGACCGCACACCCGTCAGTCAGCACGGAGCTTCCGCAGGACGTACTGGTTAAGGCTCACGCCGTCCAAGGCCGACGCGGGCGGCAGTTAAGTCTAGGGCGCTCTACTTTGCCGGCGTGACCTTCGAAAGGTTCGCGAGGGCGGCAGCCACACGATCTACAGGTACGGCCCACAGAACGTCGTCATACCTCGACACAAGGAGATCAACGAACTCACGGCGCGGGGTATCCTGCGCAGCCTGGGCTTGAGGTGAGAGGGGCCTGTCGTCAATGAGGTACACCGCGAGATGCGTACGCTCGGGCGCTTGGTGGGCGATCCGCGTGCCAGAGATCAAGGGCGTGTTCTCCCAAGCTCGTCGTCTCGACCAGGTCGAAGGGATGGCACGCGAAGCCATCGCCCTCATGCTCGACGTAGACCCGCACAGCTTCGACGTCGAAGTGCAGCCCGACCTGCCGCAAGAGGTGACCCTCGCCCTCAGGGCCCGCAGCGCACTGCGCAAGGCCGAAGAGTCAGCCGAAGAGGCGACCGTCACCGCTGCACGCGCACTACTCGCAAAGGGCTACACGGTCCGCGACGCGGGTTCGCTTCTTGGCATCTCCCCGCAGCGCGTGTCGCAGCTAGCGCCGAAAAAGGCCGCGGCCGGCAAGGTCAGCAAACGCGGGGAAGCCCCTTCCACTCAGGACCACGAGATCGCCGCCGCTTGATACGGCGCCTCCGGCACCGGATCATCGACGCCGACGACGTCCTCGGCCCGAAGCTGCCCTCGGTCGACTGACCACGCCGGCCGGGCCGCCCGCCGACTCGCGAGCCGCGCCGTCACCGCCCGCCGCCTCTGACGCGACCGCCCGGCCGACCGCGTCAGGGGCGGAGGCGCAGGTAGCGGGCGCGGCGGCCGGCGTCACGGAACCCGAGCCCCCGATACAGCACGGCGGCCGGGTTGTCGTCGTTGACGCAGAGCCACGCCTCCCCGGCGCCGTCACCGGCCAGCGACCGCAGCGCGGCGGCCACCAGGTGTGCCCCGACCCGCCGCTGCCGCCAGCCGGGGACCACGCCCACCTGGTCGACCCAGTTGTCGATGACGTTGAGGAAGCCGATGGCGGTGCCGTCGGGACCGCGGGCGATCAGCGACAGGTCCGGCCGGTACCCGTCGTCGTCCCACAGCTCGCTCAGCCACTCCTCGGCCTCGGGCGCCCGGAAGCCGGGCCGGTCGGCGAAGGACGCCCGGTACGTCTCGAACAGCTCGGGGCCAGCCTCCCGAACCACCGGCCCGGTGCACACCCCGTCGGGCGGCGGCACGTCCGGCAGGGCGGCCAGGTCGTGCCGCAGCACCCACTCGACGAAGGTCCGCTCGAAGCCGCGCGCCACGAACAGGGCGTCCGCGCCGGGGCTCCAGGACTCGGTGGTCAGCACCAGCTCGACGCCCCCGGCCTGCTCGCCCGCCCAGTCCAGCAGCCGACCGCCGAGACCCCGCCCGCGCCAACCCGGATGCACCAGGCCGGTGCTGGTGGCCGGCTCCCGGCCGGTGCCCACGCCGACGGCCGCGACCAGGCGGCCATCGTGCCAGGCACCGAGGGTACGGGTCTGCAACAGCCGGGCCCGCAGCAACGGGGGACGGGCGAACAGCGGCAGCCCGCCGTCAACAGCCAGGCATCCCCCGGCCAGCTCCGTGAGCGCCGCGAGGTGCTGCTCGCCGAGGTCCCCCCAGGTGAGGGCGTCCACGCCCAGATCCGTCCGGTCCACCAGAATCCCTTCCTCGTCACTGCTCGCCGAGAAAGTAGGCGTCGCGGAGCCCGGTGGCGTCAACGGGTTTCCGACAGGGCCGCCAGAGCGTCCGGGAGATACGGGCACCGGCGGTCAGCGGGCTCGTCGGACGGTGCCCTCGTCCCAGATCGGCTCGTCGCTCTCGTAGACCACACCGTCGGCGCCGAAGACGAGGTAGCGGTCGAGGTGGGCGGCGAACCAGCGGTCGTGGGTGACGGCGAGGACCGTCCCGGCGAACCCCTCCAGGCCGCGTTGCAGTGCGTCGGCGCTGGCCAGGTCGAGGTTGTCGGTGGGCTCGTCGAGCAGCAGCAGGGTCGCCCCGGCCAGCTCCAGCAGCAGGATCTGGAGACGGGCCTGCTGACCACCGGAGAGGGTCTGGAACGGCTGATTCCAGGCTGGCGCGATCTCGTACCGGGCTAGGGCGGCCATCGCGTCGTTGCGGACCAGGGCGTGGTCGGTCATCACGATCTCGGCGGGCGTGCGGTCGTGCAGGTCCGGCCGGGCGTGCGTCTGGGCGAACAGCCCGGGGACCACCCGGGCACCGAGCCGCACGACGCCGGTGTGGGCGACCGCCGGGGCGTCCTCGCCTGCGGGGGCCCCGACCTCAGCCAGGAGCTTGAGAAACTGGGACTTGCCGGATCCGTTGGAACCCAGCACGGCGACCCGCTCGCCGTACCAGACCGCCAGGTCGAAGGGCCGCATCAGTCCGGTCAGCTCCAGCCGCTCGCAGCTCAACGCCTGCCGCCCGGTGCGCCCGCCGCGCAGGCGCATCCGGACGTTCTGCTCCCGTGGCGGCCGGAGCGGCGGGCCAGCCTCCTCGAACCGGGCGAGCCGGGTCTGCGCGGCGCGGTACGCCGATGCGAGCGCGTCGTTGCGGGCCGCGCCCTGGCGGGTGGTGTGCACCAGGTGGCGGAGCCGCGTGCGTTCTTCCTCCCAGCGCCGGCGTCGCTCGTCGAGACGTTCCGCCCGCTCCCGCCGCGCCGCCGGGTAGCCGGCGAAGCCGCCCCCGTGCACCCAGACCTGGCGGTCCTCGACCGTGACGATCCGATCGGCGACGGCGGCGATGAGCTGCCGGTCGTGCGACACCAGCAGGATCGTCTTGGTGCTGGCGAGGAGTTGCCGCTCCAACCACTGTTTGCCCGGCACGTCGAGGTAGTTGTCCGGCTCATCGAGAAGCAGGATCTGGTCCGGCCCGCGCAGCAGCGTCTCCAGCACCATCCGCTTCTGTTCCCCGCCGGAGAGGGTGCCGACGTCCCGCCGCGCGGCGCGCGGGTAGGGCAGGCCGAGCGCCACGGTGGTGACCGTGTCCCAGACGACCTCCAGGTCGTAACCGCCGGCCTCGACGTGCTCGGTGACCGCGTGCGCGTACCCCATCTGGGTGGCCTGGTCGTCACACGCGGCCAGCTCCCGCTCGGCGCGGGCCAGCTCGGCCGTGGCGGCCTGGATCCGCCGCGGGGCGACCGAGAGCAGCAGTTCCCCGACGGTACGGCGGGAGCCCGGGTCGCCGATGAACTGGGGCATCACGCCGAGGCCGCCGAAGCTGGTGACCTCGCCGGCGGTCGGGGTCAGCTCACCGGCGATCAGCCGGAGCAGGGTGGTCTTGCCTGCGCCGTTCGGGCCCACCAGGGCGGCGGTGACCCGGTCGCCGACCCGGAACGACACGCCGGTGAGCAGGGCCCGGCCGTCCGGCAGCAGGTACGTCAGGTCGTTGACGTCAACGTGTGGCACCGTCACCCCCGATCTACTCGATCAATGATCCACTTCTAGAACGTTGTTCTAGAGGGTCGAACGCCATACTAGACTGCGAACATGACCGGAGTGTGGTTACGCCCCCGCCGTACCTCCCGCACGGGACCGCCGCTGAGTCGAGAGCGGATCGTCGCCGAGGCCGTCGCGCTGCTCGACGCCGAGGGCGTGGAGGGCCTGACCATGCGCCGCCTGGCGCAACGCCTGGACGCCGGGCCGACGACGCTCTACTGGCACGTCAGCGCCAAGGAGGACGTTGTGGACCTGGCCCTCGACCAGATCTTCGGCGAGGTCCGGCTGCCCGCCGACGCCGGCGACTGGGCCGACGACGTCCGCGCCCTGCTGACGGGCTGGCGGGCGGCGATGGTGCGCCACCCCTGGTCGGCGGCGCTGATCGGGCGGCCACTGCTCGGGCCGAACGTGCTCACCCGCACCGAGCACCTCCAGGCGGCCCTGCGCCGGGGCGGCCTGGTCGAGCCGCACCTCGGCGCGGCGACGCACGCGCTGGCCAACTACGTGATCGGCGCGGCACTCACCCACGCCACCTGGCAGCAACTCGACGACCCCGAGGCCCGGCACGCCGCCCGGGAACACCTCGCCGGCCAGCGGGACACCTATCCCACCCTGGTCGAGCACGGCCACCTGGACGACCGGGACTGGGACGAGACCTTCGACCACGGCCTGACGTACCTGCTCGACGGCATCCGGGGGCACATCCGGTCGCCGTGCTGACGCCCGCCCCGCCCGGCGGGGCTGCCGGCTTATTGCCTTGTTGCCCCGCCGGCTCGCGCCTACCGTGAGCTGATGATCTCGCCACGGCTGACGGTGACCTGCGATGCGCACGACGCCGCCCGCCTGGCGCGGTTCTGGGCCGACGTGCTCGGCCGGGAGGCCATCGAGGACGCAGATGGGCTGCTCCTGCCCGGCGAGGACGGACAGGTCAGCCTCCGGTTCGTCCCGGGCCGCGCGCAGGCGGTGGAGCCGAACCGCCGCCTGCACCTTCACCTGACCAGCACCAGCCTCGCCGACCAGCAGCACAAGGTGGCCACGGTGCTGGGGCTCGGCGGCAGCCACCTCGACGTCGGGCAGCGCCCCGAGGAGGGGCACGTCGTCCTGGCCGACCCCGAGGGCAACGAATTCTGCGTCATCGAGCCCGGCAACAACTTCCTCGCCGGGTGCGGCCTGCTCGGCGAACTCGCCTGCGACGGCACCCGGGAGGTCGGCCTCTTCTGGAGCGCGGCACTGGGCTGGCCGCTGGTGTGGGACCAGGACCAGGAGACCGCGATCCAGTCACCGCACGGCGGCACCAAGGTCGCGTGGGGAGGCCCGCCCGTGACCCCGAAGACGGGGAGGAGCCCGCAGCGCTTCGACCTCGCGCCGCCTCACGGCGACCAGCAGGCGGAGGTCGACCGGCTGGTCTCTCTCGGAGCCGCTCACTTTGGGGGCGGTGCGGACGGTGCCGTCGAGCTGGCCGACCCGGACGGCAACGAGTTCCGCGTCAGCGGGGACTGACCACAGCGCGGCCGGCTCGCCGGTCGCCGCCTGGCGTGAGTGCACCGTCTCCCCCGAGGCCGAGCAGGCCGCGCCGGCGCTCGCCGGGGAGGGCGTTTGGCTCGCCGACACACAACGAGGGCCGCGGCGCGCCAGCAGCGGTTCCTGACGGAGCAAGGGAACGCCTAAACGATTGTGGACGCCGACGACGTGTTTAGGCCGTCGCTACCCTCGCTCGGCTAGTTGGACCTCGGTGGCAGGACGCCGATCTGTTCGATGCGGGCTGTGATGGCACCGACGAAGGCGGCGAATCCGATCTCCGGGTCGGGCTGACGGATCGGCGCCTCCGGCTCGCGGGACGACGTGACCAGGCAGGTGGCGTCGTACAACCCGGAGGTCATCAGGCGCTTACAAAGAATGCCGTAGCGATCTAAATAGGAAGTGTTTGAAAAAACCGCGTCAATCGACAGCGTGCCGCTCCGCGGCCTTCCCTTACGGGTCGACTTCGTCGCCTCCTCAACGAGGAGGACGTATCCGAGCCACGGCCGCAGCCGGCCCAGCAAGCCGTGCTCGTACGCACGCCACAGGTCGACAGCGCTACCGATCGCCTCTTCGCTCCGGTTGTTGAAGTTGTTGCCGAAGGACGGGCCGACCTGTGACTTGAGCTCGATGGCCGCAACCAGTTCCTCGCCCTGAAGCACGACCAGGTCCCACTGCTTTGCCGGCCGGAAGTAGCCCGGTAGCTCAATGCCCGACCTGAATCGAATAGCGTCGGCCGGGAAGCCGGCATCCCTGAAGACGCTCGCCAGCAATGTGACCAGCGCGTCAAGATGAGCTCCTCCGGTGACCGCGCCACGTCCTCCGGTGTCGGTCTTCCCGGACAGCAACTTCTTCGCGGCCTGCGACTCGCGAACTACCCAGGAGCTACGGATTGCCGCCTCGAACGCCTGCTGGTCCATCGATCAGATCTCCCGGCTCCTCGATCCCGTACACGCGCAAAGCGACCTCCGTTGCCGCCCGTGAATCCCGTCGGTCGAATGCGGCCGCGAGCGCGGTTCGATCTGTAGCCGAGATGGCCTCAGGCTTGGGTACTCGGATTCGACGCAGGTACTGGGCTTGGAAGCGAAGGGTGCCGCCACGCATTCTAACGGCATAGGCCTCCACAAAGGCCTGCGCCACACGGGAAAGCAGAAGCCCACCCAGGACTCGGAGATCCCACTCGTCCGACACGATGTAGTACAGGTTGTGATGTGGGTAGTAGCTGCCCTCATCCAGGACCGGATGAATCGTCGTCTTCATGTCCGGAAACAACAGTTTCGGGCGTTCGACTAGGGATTGATCCACCTTGTCGATCGTCCGGTACCAGTGCGCGGGTCGCTTCCCGGCGACGTGCCGACGCTTCAGGGCTGCAGCGTGCCGCTGGTAGTACGCCCGCAGACGCGGCAGTGCCTCCAGGTCCACAAGTTGCCCGTCAGCATCCCAAGGATTGACGAGGTAGTGGCCCGACCAGGACAGCGTGCCCGAAGTCGTGTCACGAACCATCGACAACGGCAGCAGCCGCCGCGGTTCAACGTCCGCCTTCGTGGTGATGAAGACACTGTCGGCACCCGTCGCGACGCCAATGCCGACCCGGGTGCCGGTCGCTCGGTCCTCCAGCGCAGGAAACCGCTCGTTGAGCGTCTCTATCAGGGCTAGCCGTGAGGGCGATCCACACGGCCAGGAGTCGCTACCACTGAACCAGTGAGGAAGGCTGGCTACCTCGTATCGATTGTTCGCCCTGGCTGCGGCGTCCGGGTCGGCGACCCACTCCAGAATCTCCGGCGCGTCCTGCGGCCCGAACGGCCGTCGAGTCTCCACCACCACAGCGGTGCCCTGGTGCGCGCGGCGCAACACGGTGACGGCCGGGTAGGCGGCAACCTGCTCCTCGAAAGCATCAACGTCGTGCATCTCCACCAAGACTTCGACGCTGAATCCGGCGGTGACAAGCTCCCGCAGATGCCGGCCGTACTGGTTACGCATCCAGCGATCGGCGCAGATGAAGGCGAGTACACCCCCGGGCTTCAGGGACCGAAGCCCGCGTTCGTAGAAGCCGACGTAGAGGTCGGACCGGCCGGTCATGGTGGGGCAGGCGGCGCGGTACGCCAGCATCCGATCCGCCGGCACGTCTTCCAGCCTCACGTACGGGGGATTGCCCATCACGAAGTCGACGCCCTCGTCAAGCTCCACGTCGAGGAGGTAGTCGCACTGCCGCACCCACGCCGTGGCCACCTCCCGCGCCTCAGCGAGGGACCACCCCTCCTCTAGGAGAACGCCCTGAACCAGGCGCCTACTGGCCAGGACGTTGGGCGTAAGCAGGTCGAAGGCACGCAGGGCGTGCTTGGCGTCGAGAAGGGGCCGGTCGTGCTTGCGGCAGGAGGCGCTGATGCGGGCTGCCATCGAGGCCAGGAACGCACCGCCCCCACAGGCGGGCTCGACCGCCACGGACGCGGCGAGATCACGGTCAGCGGTGTAGCCGGCCAGGTCAAGGACCAGATCGACTACCCAGCGGCGGGTGAAGACCTCGCCATGCTCGACCGACTCCACCGGAATCGCGGTCAGCGACGAGAGCATCTCACCAAGCATCAACTGCCGCATCTGACCTGCCACCACGCCATGTGCTGAGCATAGGTCAGCGGCAAGGCTGGTCAGGGTTGGGCGGACTCCGCGACGAAGACGCCGCGACCCGGGCGGCCGACCAGCACACCTTGGTCCCGCAGCGTCGCCACCGCGCGGCTGATCGTGGACTGCGAGACGTCATACGCGTCCGCCAGATCCCGCCCGGAAGGAAGCTGAGACCCAGGCGGATAGGTCCCGTTCTTGATCTTCTTCAGGAGATCGTCGAGCAGCTCGTCCATCGTGGGCGGGATAGGCACGTCAGGCCCCTTGCAGTCGGTTGGCCCGCCCAGTATCGATCAACGGCGGCGGCACAGGCAACACACGTAGCGGTGATGACGTAGGTGGGTAGATGACTCAGAGACCTGCTTGACATAGGTAGGTCAGTAGCAATACCGTCGCTTTCGGTGATGAGATGCCGCTGCAATCGGTTGGCGCCTCTCGTACCGGTCTCGCATCACCGCTGCAAGGAAGGCCCCACCCCGCGCCACTCCCCCGGCGCGGCCCTGCCGCCGTACTGCCGTTCGTGGCTGCGGCGGCCGGGCAGGGCGGCCTCCGCCGGCTCGGACCGGCGGGGGCCGCCCCTCCACTTCGACGTGAAACCGACGAAGGGCGGTCCCCCGTGCGCAACCTGATCCGTCGGCTGACCAGCCGACCATCGACACCGAGAGGGCCGCTGCGTCCCGCGCAGATCCGCGACCGGCGGTTCACCGTCCGCCGGCACGGGCTCGACCCGTTCGAGATCCGCACCTTCCTGCACGAGGTCGCCGACGAACTGGCCGTCGCGCAGACCGCCCTGGTCGCCGTGCGGGAGGAGAACGTACGCATCCGGCGGGCGCTGCACGCGTGGCAGGGCGGCCAGTCCGGGAAGCACCGGTACCGATGACCGACCGCTGGGTGATTCACCTGCCGATCACCGCACCCGACCTGCCCCGGGCGCGGATCTTCGCCCGTACGGCCGCCCGGGTGCTGGCCCGGCTCAGCGCCCGCGTCGAGGCGGGCGGGGTGACCGTCTCGGCCGAGGACGAGCAGCACGTACGACACTGGGTCTTCTGCGACCGGTTGCTGCCCGGCGGCGGGCGGTGTGCGCTGCCCACCGAACACCTGTCGCCCTGCTCCCGGCGGGCCCGGTGGCCGGGCCGACGCTGACCCGGACGGCTACGGCCGACGGACCCGGTAGTAGAGGTGGGTGACCTCGTCGCCCTCGACGACCGTCGGCCCGCGCAGCTCGACCGGCGCGCGCCCGAGCTGCGCGAAGAACGGCACCCCGCCGCCGAGGAGGACCGGCACCAGGTTCACCCGGATCTCGTCCAGCAGCCCGGCGTCGAGACACTGGCGGGCGATGCTGCCCCCGTTGACCCCGACCCAGCGGTCACCGGCCAGCTCCCGGGCCCGCGCGACGGCAGCCTCGATGCCGTCGGTGACGAAGGCGAACGGGGCGTCCGGCCGGGGCCAGCCGTCCGGCACCCGGTGGGTGACCACCACGACGGGCGTGTCCAGGGGGTGTCGGCCGTCCCAGCCGTCGACGAGGTCGAAGAGTCGCCGGCCGACGACCAGGGCACCGGTGTCGTCCATTGTGCGCCGCAGGTGGTTGGCGCTCGCCGGTGAGGTGCGGAACGTCAGCTCCGGCTTGGCGTTGGGCGTGACCACCTCGCCGTTGCCGTACCACCGGAAGAGCTGGTCGAAGCCCGTCTCGCCCGGCCCGGCGATGTAGCCGTCCAGCGACATGCTCGCCTCGGTGTAGACCCCGGCCATCAGAGCACCCGGGTGACGTGCTCGGCGGCGATGCGGGCGTCGAGCCGGGCCGGGTCGAGGTTGGCGCAGAGCACCACCGACGCGCCGACGGCCAGCGGCGCGAGCAGCCACTTCAGCGGCTGCTCGTGCTCGGCCGTGTCGACCAGGAGTCGGTCGCCGGCGCGCAGGTCGAGCTGCTGCGCGACCTCCGCCGCCACCCGCCCGTACGCCCCGTAGCTGGTGCCGTCCGGGGTGGCCGCCTGCGACGGGCGGATGCCGGCGTAGTCGGGCGGGGCGTCGGTGTGCCGCAGCACCTCCGCGTCCCAGTCCAGCCAGCCCACCGGCACGTCGGCGAGCGGGCCGAACCCGGTGCCGACGAGATACCGGTGCGTCCCGGCGGGCACGTCCTCCAACCAGTCGTCCAGGCGCTCCGGAGTCACGAACACGGCGTCGTACGGCCGGTCGCCGCCCGGTTCGAGCACCGGCAGCCCGGCGGTGGCCCGGGGCCGGAACGACACCGCCACGCCGATGGACCAGGCACCGAGCACCACGGCGGCGGTACGCCAGTGGGGCGGCAGCAGCACCGCCGCCCGGTCGCCGGCACCCAGACCGCACCCCTCGCGCAGCAGCCCGGCGGACCGCGCCGCCCATTCGCCCAGCTCGGATGCGGTCAGGTCGATCCGCTCTCCGGTGGCGTCGTCGTGATAGGTGAGCAGCGGCGAGTCCCGCTTCTGCGGCGCGGCCGGCGCGGTGATGTCGACGGTGACGGGCAGGCTGGCAGGCATCGGGCCTCCTGTCTGACGGCGGTTCTCACCCTAACCACCCGCAACCCTTCGGTCCTGCCCGACGCACGCGGGGCCAGGGCTGCCTTTCGCCGCCTGATGGAACTGCCCGCAGAAACGGGGCGACGCCGCAGGCAATCACCGAGCCCGACCCGGCGATTGAGGGCATCGACCTTGGTATACCCCTGCATCAACCTACGGCCGTTACCCCGTGGCGACCGCGCCTGAAGAGTGGGGGAATGACGCACCGCAGGGAAGTTGGGACAGCGCCATGTACCGATGCCGACGACCCCCGCGAGCCGACGCGCGGTCGCTTGCGCAGGCTCGCGCCGGTTCTCGCCCTGCTCGCGCTCGCCCCGTGGGTCGCCGAATGCTCCTGGGGCGGCTTCGCCGTCACCGACTACCCGCTCGTCTTGGCCTTCCTCGGCCCGCTGTACGGCGGTGCCGCCGTGCTGATCCGGGAGATCGCCCGGCGTACCGGCGGCGGCTGGCCGGCGATCGTCCTGCTCGCCGCCGCGTTCGGCGTGGTCCAGGCCGGGCTGGTGGATCAGTCGCTGTTCAACCCCGGGTTTCTCGACGACACCGGGTTCGCCGACCTGGACGCCGGCACCCGGGAGACCCTGGTGCCGGTGCTCGGGTTCAGCGTCCAGCAGGCATTGGAGTACGTCGGCAACCACATCGCGCTGAGCGTTTGCGCGCCAATCGTGATCGTGGAGTCGTTCCTGCCCCCGCAGCGCCGCACCCGGCCCTGGCTGGGCCGCCCCGGCCTGGCCGCCGTCGGCGTCCTGTACCTGCTCAACAGCCTTTTGATCTTCTCCGACGACGGCGGTCGCAAGGGGTTCCTCGCTGACCCCGTCCAACTGTCCGTCGCGGCCCTGACGGCGCTCGCCCTCGTCGGTGCGGCTCTGCTGCCCCGCTGGCAACGCAACCGGCGGCCGGCACCGGCAGCAGACCCGCAGCCGGAAGTCCCCCGTACCGCGTGGCCGGTGGCCGCCGGCTCCCCGCAGCCGGCGGTCGCCCGCGTCCCGCACCCGGCCCTGGTGGGGGCGTTGGTGCTCGCCGCCCACCTCGGCGCGACCCTCCCCAACGGCTGGCTCGGCGTCGCGGCCCGGTCAGCGGCCATGGCGGTGGTGGTGACGGCGGTCGTGGTCTTGTCCCGGCGCGCCGGGTGGGGGCAACGGCACGTCCTCGCCGCGTGGGGCGCGGGCCTGGTGAACGCCGCCGCGTTCGCGTACCTCGCCCCGAGCTACGCGCCGGCGTCACCGGCGGAAGCGCTCACCAGCGACGTCATCGTCAGCGTGCTCACGCTCGCCCTGCTCGGCGGCGCGTTCTGGCGGCTGCGCCACGAGCCCGGCTGATGCCTGGTCACGGTCAGGGGACCCCGGCCGCCCACGCCGTACGTCTATGTGAGCAGCACCAGGTGAGGGTACGACGGTCCTCCGTCGACAACGCGAACTCGACCGGCGCGTCAGCCGGCGGGCAGCTTGGGGCCGCCGTCGAGCAGCGGGGCGAGCAGGTCGCCCTGCTTCTCCACCCGCTTCAGCACCTCGGTCGCCGTGTACGGCTTAGCCGCCGGCCGCTTGCCGGCAGCGCCCGCCGCCACCTCGTCCCAGGTCAGCGGCGTCGACACCGCCGGCACGGACTGGGCCCGCAGCGAGTACGGCGACACCGTCGTCTTGGCGGCGTTGTTCTGGCTCCAGTCGATGAAGACCTTCCCAGGGCGCAGGTTCTTCGCCATCCGCGACACGACCAGCTTCGGGTGTTCCTTCTCCAACTCCTGGGCGATCCGCTTCGCGTAGTCGGACACGAGATCCGAGGACTGGGTGCCCGCGATCGGGCAGCACAACTGCATGCCCTTCTTCCCGGACGTCTTCGGGTACGACTCCACCCCGTCAAGAGCCAGCCGGTCGCGCAGCAGCAGCGCCACCTCGCAGCACTCCCGCAGCCCGGCCGGCGACCCCGGATCCAGGTCGACGACCATCGTGTCCGGGTGTGCGCCGATCCTCCACTGCGGCGTGTGCAGCTCCAGGGCGGCGAGGTTGGCCAGCCAGACGAGGGTCGGCAGGTCGTCGGCCACCACGTAGTCGATGGTCTCCCGGCCCTTGCTCGACCCGGGGACGGGCAGCGTCTCAGTGTGCACCCAGTCGGGGGTGGCGGCCGGGGCGTTCTTCTCGAAGAAGCTCTTGTCGTCGACGCCGTTCGGGTACCGGATCCGGGTGAGCGCCCGGTCGGCCAGGTGGGGCAGGAGCACCGGGGCGATCCGGGTGTAGTAGTCGATCACCTCGCCCTTGGTGAAGCCTGCCGCCGGGTAGAGCACCTTGTCCAGGTTGGACAGCTCCAGCGAGCGCCCCTGCACGTCGACGCGGAACCGGTCACCCGGCATCGTCCACCTCCTGCAGCGGCTTGTCCGGGCGGAGCCGCAGCACGCGGGGGAAGCGCAGCCGGCCGTCCGGGGTGCGCTGACCGTACTTCACCTCGACCACCACCGCGGGCCGTACCCAGATGGCGGCCCGGGCGTCCTCGCGCGGCACGTCCCCGGAAAACGGCGACTCCCCGGTGCGCAGCGGCTCCAGCTCGCGCAGCAGTTCCCGTTCGATGGCCGCGCCGATGCCGCCGCCGACGCGCCCCCGGTAGACGAGCCGGCCGTCGGGGCCGGGCACCCCGATCAGCAGCCCACCGATCTTGCGTGCGCCGGGTCGCCAGCCGCCCACCACGAAGTCGCCGGTCACCTCCAGCTTGACCTTCACCCAGTCCGGGGAGCGGACCCCGGGCCGGTAGGCCGAGCCGGCCCGCTTGGCCATCACCCCTTCGAGGCCGTGCTCGCCGGCCGCCTCGTAGGTGGCCGGGCCGTCGGTGAAGGTGGGCGGCACCGCCCACCGGGCGGCGCCGAGGCCGAGCCCGTCCAGCAGTTCCCGCCGCTGCCGCCACGGCCGGCCGGTCAGGTCCGCGCCGCGCAGCCGGAGCAGGTCGAAGATCATGTACGTCACCGGCACGGTCGCCGCGAGCCGGGCCGCCTTCGCCGCGTCCCGCACGTGCATCCGCTCGGCCAGGGCGGTGAACGAGGGCTGGCCGGCCTGGTTGAGCAGCACCACCTCGCCGTCGAGCAGCGCGTCGTCGACCTGCTCGCCGAGGGTGATCAGCTCCGGGTACGCGGTGGTGATCTCCGCGCCGGAGCGGGCGTACAGGTGTTGTCGGCCGGTGGTGATGTCGGCCAGCGCGCGTACGCCGTCCCACTTGAACTCGTACGCCCAGTCGGCGCCGGCGGGCAGTGGGCCGGTCATCGCGAGCATCGGCTTCAACGGCGCGCCGGGCATTTCTCGACTGTAGTAGGGCAATCGAAGTGCTCGCGCCCGCTTCGATCCTTTGGGATCCTGAGCTGAACCGGGGAGAGGAGTGGGGTATGCGGGCGATCTGGAAGGGGGCGGTCTCGTTCGGGCTGGTCTCGATCGCGGTGAAGCTCTATTCGGCCACCGAGGAGAAAGATATCCGCTTCCACCAGGTGCACCGGGAGGACGGCGGGCGCATCCGCTACAAACGCACCTGCTCCGTCTGCGGTGAGGAGGTCACCTACGACGACATCGCCAAGGGGTATGACATCGGCGGTGGCGAGATGGTGATCCTGACCGACTCCGACTTCGCCGACCTGCCGCTGACCACCTCGCGCGCCATCGACGTGCTGGAGTTCGTTCCGGCGGAGCAGGTCGACCCGATCCTCTACAACAAGGCGTACTTCCTGGAGCCGGAGGGCGCGGCCACGAAGCCGTACGTGCTGTTGCGCGACGCGCTCGCCGACTCGGAGCGGGTGGCGATCGTGAAGGTGGCGCTGCGCCAGCGGGAGCAGCTCGCCACCCTGCGGGTCCGGGAGGGGGTGCTGCTGCTCAACACGATGCTCTGGCCGGACGAGGTGCGCACCCCGGATTTCGGTTTCCTGGGTGAGGACCTGAAGGTGCGGCCCCCGGAGCTGGCGATGGCCAGCTCGCTGATCGACTCGATGGCCGGCGAGTTCGAGCCGGACGTCTTCACCGACGACTACCGGGCGGCGTTGCAGGAGGTCATCGACGCGAAGGTGCAGGGCCGGGAGGTCGTCCAGCCGGAGGAGGTCGAGGAGGCCCCGGCCGCGGCGGTGGACCTGATGGCCGCGCTGAAGGCGTCGGTGGAGCGGGCCCGGGCGGCGCGCGGCGAGCAGCCGGCGGCCGGTGCCGGGGAGCCGACCCCGATCACCTCGGCCCGGTCGGCGCAGAAGGCGGCCAAGGCCCCGGCGAAGAAGACCGCCGAGAAGAAGACGGCCGAGAAGAAGGCCGGGGGTACGAAGAAGGCGGCCACGAAGAAGGCTGCGGAGCCCGACGCCGCGAAGAAGGCCCCGGCCAGGAAGGCCGCCCCGAAGAAGGCTCCCCGCAAGACCGCCTAGTGGTGCGGCGGGGCCCCGTCGACCGTTGAGCCCCCGCCGCGCGCGTCAGCCGCGGCCGAGCTTCTGGGTGGGGGTGACCCGGACGATCACCCGCTTCTCGCCGGGCTGCCGAAACGGGTAGGTGTCCTGCCCGAGGTACTTCTGCGCCATCCGGTCGATGTGCTCGTCGGCGCCCTCCTCGACCAGTTCGGTGGTGCCCTTCACCCACAGGGTGCGGAAGTCGTCGGCCTTGTCGACGACGGAGACCGCGACCATCGGGTTGCGCTCAATGTTGTTGTACTTCTGCCGCCCCTTGGCTGTGTTGAACACGATGTGCTGGCCGTCGGTGTCCACCCACACGGGCGTCACGTGCGGGGTGCCGTCCGGCTCGATGGTGGCCACGTGGGCGAGCTGCGGTTCGGCCAGCAGGGCCAGGTCTGCTTCGGTGAGGATCGCCATGGTCGTGAAACTACCCCCGTCGGGAGCCCCACATCGGGCAACCCTGGCCAAAGGGCAGCGACCGGACGGCCGGGCGCGGCGGGCGTAAACGGGACGGCAGGGCGGGACGGGCACCGGCCGAGGCAGCACCGAGGGGAGCAGGGCGGGTACCGTGTGCGCTGGCCTCGGCAGCGGCCGCCGGGCCCCCACCTCTTGATCAGGGAGTCGACGTGAGCGAGCGTGTGCAGAACCGGTCGGCGGGCCAGGGCCCGGGCGGCAAGGCGGAGCGGCGACTGGGCCTCCAGTTGGCGGCGAAGAAGGCCGCCGAGGCGAAGCGCCGCCGGCAGTCCATCCTCGGTGCGCTCTCCGGCCTCGCCGTCGTGGCGGTCCTGGTCGGGGTCTTCGTCGTCGTGAACCAGGGCGACGACGACGCGGCGGACGATTTCGCGTCCGCCCCGTCGGCCGGGGCCAGCGCCCCGTCGGCCGGGCCCACCGCGCCGCCCGCCCCGCAGCTCCCCGAGGGGATGGACCCGGCGCTGGCCACCAAGCCGAAGGTCGAGGCGGGCAAGGGCGAGCTGAAGAAGCTCGTCTTGACCACGTTGATCAAGGGCAAGGGCCCGGCGGTCAAGTCCGGCCAGCAGATCACCACCAACTACGTGGGCGTGTTCTACAAGGACGGCAAGGAGTTCGACGCGTCCTGGAAGACCGGCCAGCCGGCCACCTTCGCGATCGGCGTCGGTCAGGTCATCAAGGGCTGGGACCAGGGCCTGGTCGGGGTGAACGTGGGCAGCCGGGTGCAGCTCGACCTCCCCGCCGAGCTGGCGTACGGCAACGACGCCTCGGGTGGCCGGCCGGCCGGCCCGCTGCGGTTCGTCGTCGACGTGCTCGCCGCGCAGTAGCCCGCACGGTCATGCGGTAGTTCACAGCGGTCTTCCTTCCGGTCGCCCACGACCAGTAGGTTCGGGGTCACCGTGGGCGGTTCCGGCCGCGCCACGGTGTTTCCCGATCCGACGCGGAGGTGCACGTGGCGGCGCTGGACGACCCGGGGCTCGCCCGGCTGATGTGGACGCACTTCGAGCCGGTGCACGCGGTCACCTACTTCCATCCGCGCGCCCGTGCCGCCTACGAGGCGGTCGGGCTGCGCGGCTACTGGCGGGGCTACTTCGCCGGCCGGTCCGCCCCGTTGGGCGCCACCGAGGCGGCCCCGATCGTCGCGGCGTTCTTCAGCTTCGCCCCGCACATGGTGACCCGGGCGCTGCCGGCGGTGTGGCGGCTGGTCACCCCGGAGGAGGCGCTGCGGGCCCGGCTCACCGGTGCGGTGCAGGCGCTGGCCGAGCTGACGTACGAGCTGCCGGAGGGGCACCTCGCCGAGACCGCCGGGCTGCTGGAGACGGCCGCCCGCGCAGCGCAGCCCGCCGGCCGGGTGCTGGGGGCCGCGAACGCCGCCCTGCCGGCCGCCGAGTACCCGCTGGCCCGGCTCTGGCAGGCGGCCACCACCCTGCGCGAACACCGGGGCGACGGGCACGTCGCCGCGCTGGTCGCGGCGGGCCTGGACCCGGTGGAGACGCTGGCCTGGAAGGTGGCGGACGGCATGGCACCGGTGAACCTGCTGGGCCGGGGCTGGTCCGAGGAGCAGTGGCGGGCTGCGGCCGGCCGGCTCGTCGAGCGGAACTGGTTGACGCCCGACGGCGAGCCGACCGGGCACGGCCGGGCCGCGTTCCAGGCCGTCGAGGACGCCACCGACCTGGCGGCCACCCACCCGTGGCAAGCGCTCGGCACGGCCGGCGCGGACCGGCTGCGGGAGCTGCTCGACCCGATCGCCCGCGCCGGTCACACGGTGATCCCGCCCGGCAGCCCGATCGGCCTGCCCCCGCTGCCGGCCTGAGCCCGGCGCGCCACCCCGGCTCGGGCCCGCCACCGCCGGGTCTGCCAAGTCTCCGGCCGCCTGCCAGGTCTCCGGCCGCCTGCCGTGGCGGGGCCGCGCCGGCTCGGGCCGGGAACCTGTCCGTCGCGGGGCCGCCCCGGCTCGGGCAGGATGGGGGCGTGGCTGATGCGGTGGTTTTCGACCTGGACGGCGTGATCGTGGACTCCGAGCCGGTCTGGGAGGAGGTCCGCCGGGCCTACGTGGCGACGCACGGCGGCAGTTGGCAGCCGGACACCCAGCGCCGGCTGATGGGGATGAGCACCGGCGAGTGGGCCCGGTACCTCAGCGGCGAGCTGGGCGTCGACCGGACGGCCGAGCAGGTCGCCGCCGAGGTGGTCGACGAGATGACCCGGCGGTACGCGGAGCGCGTACCGGTGATCGACGGGGCGGGCCAGGTGGTGCGCCGGTTGGCGGCGCGGTGGCCGTTGGGGCTGGCCAGTTCCTCGCCGACCCGGCTGATCGCGGCGGCGCTGGACGCGACGGGCCTGACCGACGCGTTCGGGGCGACGCTCTCGACCGAGGAGACCGCGCACGGCAAGCCCGCCCCCGACGTGTACCTGGCCGTCGCCGGGCGGCTCGGCGTCGACCCGGCCCGCTGCGTCGCGGTGGAGGACTCCTCCAACGGGGTGCGGTCGGCCGCCGCCGCCGGGATGCGGGTGGTGGCGGTGCCGCACGGGGCGTACCCGTTGGATCCGGACGCCGAGCGGCTCGCGGCCGTGGTGTTGCCGACGGTGGGCGACCTGACCCCGGAGGTCGTCGCCGCCCTCGACTGAGCGATCCCGGTCGGTGGGGACGTTCCGGCAGCCGGGGCGGTCCCGCCGGGCCGGACCGGAATGATCAGGGCCCACCGGGGTACGGCGGAACGCACGTCCGACCTGAAGGGGGCGACGATGAGGGCGATCGTGTACGAGACCGGCGGTGACGCCTCGGTGCTACGCCTGGTCGACCGGCCGGTGCCCGAGCCGGGGGCCGGTGAGGTTCTGGTCCGGGTGGCCGTCTCCGGGGTCAACCCGACCGACTGGAAGTCCCGCCGGCAGGGGCCGCCGGCGGGCTGGCAGATTCCGGGGCAGGACGGTGCCGGGGTGGTGGAGGCGGTCGGCGCGGGCGTCGACCGGAACCTGATCGGCGAGCGGGTGTGGGTCTGGGAGGCCGCCTGGCAGCGGCCCTGGGGCACCGCTGCGGAGTACACGGTGGTGCCGGTCCGGCAGGCGGTCCCGCTCGGCGGCGCCTCCTTCGACGTCGGGGCGTGCCTGGGCATCCCGTTCCTCACCGCGCACCGCTGCCTGACGGCCGGGGAGTTCGTGCCCGACGGGCTGCACGCCGGCGCGCTGGCCGACCACACGGTGCTGGTGCAGGGCGGGGCGGGCGCGGTCGGCAACGCCGCGATCCAGCTCGCCCGGTGGGCCGACGCGACGGTGATCACCACCGTGAGCAGCGCGGAGAAGGCGAACCTCGCGGCGGCGGCCGGCGCCTCCTTCGTGATCAACTACCGCGAGCAGGACGTCGTCGAGGAGGTCCGCAAGATCGCCCCCGGCGGGGTGCACACGATCGTCGAGGTCTCGGCGGCGCGGAACGCGGCGGCCGACGTGCAGGTGCTGCGCCGGGGCGGGGCGGTCTGCGTCTACGCCGACGACGGCGGGGACGAGGTGACCCTGCCGATCCGGCCGCTGATGGTGCCGAACGCCCGCTGGCAGTTCGTGCTGGTCTACACGGCCCCGACGGCGGCGAAGGCGCAGGCGGTCAACGACGTGGCGGCTGCGGTGGCGCAGGGCGGCGTACGGGTGGGCGCGGAGGCCGGCCTGCCGCTGCACCACCACCCGCTGGCCGACACGGCGGCGGCGCATCGGGCGGTGGAGCGTTCGGTGGTCGGCAAGGTGCTGGTCAGCACAGCTGACTGAGCGGCGTTCACCGGCTGTTTTCCCCGACGCCGGGACAGAGCCGAACAAGTTTCGCGACAATGGCAGTGCGGGGCCGCGCCGTGGAGAAACGGGACGGCCCGCATGAGACGGGCGGCCCCGGCGCGGTGCGAACGCCGGGGCCGCCCCCTGGGGAGGGATGTTTAGGAGTACGTCCCTGCCCCTTCAGGCGAAGATGCGCCTGAAAGCGTTACGGCGTTGTCAGCTCCCGGACACTCAGCCCGCCGTCGGCGTACCGGGAGCGCACCACCTTCTTGTCGAACTTTCCGACGCTGGTCTTCGGGACCTCGTCGATGAAGGACCACCGCTCCGGGAGCTGCCAGCGCGCCACCGACCTCGCGAGGAAGTCGCGCAGCTCCTCGGCGCTCACCTCGGTGCCCTCGCGGACCACCACGGTGGCCAGCGGGCGCTCGTCCCAGCGCTCGTCGGGCACGCCCACCACGCAGGCCTCCAACACGGCCGGGTGGGCCATCAGGGCGTTCTCCAGCTCCACCGAGGAGATCCACTCACCGCCGGACTTGATCACGTCCTTGGCCCGGTCGGTGAGCGTGATGAAACCGTCGGGCGAGAGCGTGCCGACGTCGCCGGTGCGCAGCCAGCCGTCGCGGAACTTCTCCTCGTCCGGGGCGTCGTCCCCGACGTACCGGGAGGTCACCCACGGCCCGCGGACCTCCAGCTCACCGACGGAGGTCCCGTCGGCGGGCAGCGGCTCGCCCAGCGGGCCGACGATCCGCGCGGCGACCCCGGCCGGCACCCGGCCCTGGGTGTACCGGTAGCGCCAGGCGTCCTCGCCGGTCGCGCCGGCCGGCGGCCGGGCCACCGAGCCGAGCGGCGACATCTCGGTCATCCCCCAGGCGTGGACCACGTCGATGTGGTGCCGGTCGGCGAACGCGTGCATCAGCGCGGGCGGGCACGCCGACCCGCCGACGATCACCTCCCGCAACGAGGAGATGTCCACGTCGTGGGTGTCCAGGTAGGCCAGCAGGTCGTTCCAGATGGTCGGCACCGCGCCGGCCAGGGTGGGCCGCTCGGCGGCGATCATCTCGGCGATCGGGGCGGCCTGGAGGAACCGGTCCGGCATGATCAGCGACGCGCCGGAGAGGAACGCCGCGTACGGCAGCCCCCAGGACATCGCGTGGAACATCGGCACGATGGTCAGCTCGCGGTGCGTCGGCCCGAGGCCGAACCCCTCCGGCAGGCAGACCTGGAGCGAGTGCAGGTAGATCGAGCGGTGCGAGTAGGCGACCCCCTTGGGGTTGCCGGTGGTGCCGGAGGTGTAGCAGAGGGCGGCGGCGTCGCGCTCGTCCACCTCCGGCCAGTCGTAGACCTCCGGCCTCCCGGCCAGCAGGGCGTCCCAGTGGTGTACGGCGATCCGGTCGCCCGCCGCCGCCACCAGCGGGGCGGGATCGCCGCCGCCGACCACCACCACGTGCCGCACGGTGGCCAGCTCGCCGATGACCCGGGCCAGCAGCGGGATCAGCGTCGAGTCGACCAGCACCACCCGGTCCTGCGCGTGGTTGGCGATGTAGGTGACCTGGTCGGGGAAGAGCCGGATGTTGAGCGTGTGCAGCACCGCGCCCATGCTCGGCACGGCGAAGTACGCCACCAGGTGCTCGGCGTTGTTCCACATGAACGTGGCGACCCGCTCGTCGCCGGTCACCCCGCACTCGTCGCGCAGCGCGTGGGCCAGCCGGGCTGCCGTCCGCCCCACCTCGGCGTACGACATGCGGCGGGGCTCACCGCCGGTCCAGGTGACCACCTCGGCCGCGCCGTGCACCGTCGCGCCGTGGTCGAGGATCCGGGCAACCTGAAGGGGAGCGTCCATCATCGTGCTACGCATGAGTAAGAAGCTAGTGTCGGCGGTCACACGTTGGGAACCCCCGTAGGTTGTCCAGATGAGCATCTCCTGGGCCGACTCGTACGTGGGGCAGCTCCGCGCCCTGGCCGGTGACCGCACCCTGATGTTTGTCGGCGCCCGCGCGGTGGTCCGCGACAACGCCGGGCGGGTGCTGCTGATCAGGCGTTCCGACAACGGCCAGTGGGCGATGCCGGCCGGCGCGATGGAGCTGGGCGAGTCCATCGCCGACTGCGCGGTCCGCGAGGTGCGCGAGGAGACCGGGCTGCGCGCCCTACGGGTCAGCGCGTTCACCCTCTACACCGGCCCAAATCACATCAACACCAACATGTACGGCCACACCTACCAGATCTTCACGGTCGCGTTCCGGGTCGAGGACTGGGACGGCGACCTGACCCGGGTGACCGACGAGACGACCGACGCGGGATTCTTCCCGCGCGAGCGGCTCCCCACCCCACTCTCCGCGTCGGTCACCGAGACCCTCGCCGACCTGGACGTCTTCGAGCAGACCAACCGGCTGATCCTCAAGTAGCCCGGAGTCACCCGGCTGATCCTCCGGGCTCACCCGAAGTCACCGGCTGCTCCTCGCGTGAGCCCGGCGCCGGCCGACGCCTGACCCCCGGCGGCCCCGCCCGGGTCAGAGCATGGTCTGGCTCTTGGCCTCCATGTCGGTGGCGGCCTCGTCCTTCGACTCCTTCGCCAACGGCCGGCCGCCCGGGGCGGGCGCCCTGCCGCCGAGCGGGTCGGCCCCGCCGGTGGCGCCCTGCGGGCCGGCGCCGCGAAGCTGCTCGTTCGGCATCAGCAGGGTCAACAGCACCGCCAGCACGGCGATCAGCCCGGTGGTGAGGAAGACCAGGTGCAGCGACTCGACGAACGCGCCCTGGACGGCGTCGCGGACCGGGCCGGGCAGGGCCAGGATCGTCGCCGGGTCGTTGATCGAGATACTCGTCCCGCCCTGGGCCGCCACCGCGGCCCGCTGGTCCGGCGGAAGCTGGGCGATCGCGCCCGGCAGCCGGTCGGCGAGCTGGCCGGTGAGCCGCGAGGACAGCACCGTCCCGAGGATCGCCACCCCGAACGAGCCGCCCAGCGACCGGAAGAACGTCACCGACGACGTGCCCGCCCCCAGGTCCCGGACGTCCACCGCGTTCTGCACGGCGAGGATCAGCGACTGCATGCACAGGCCCAGCCCGACGCCGATCACCACCATGTAGCCGAAGGCCAGCCAGAGCGACGTGGTGACCTGGAGCCGGGTGAACAGCAGCATGCCGGCGAGCAGCGCCGCCGAGCCGGCCACCGGGAACCACTTGTACCGACCGATCCGGCTCATCGCCCGGCCGGTCACGATCGAGGTGACGATGATGCCGGCCATCATCGGCAGCATCAGCAGACCGCTGCGGGTCGGCGACGCGCCCCTGACGATCTGGAGGTACAGCGGGATGAAGATGATCGACCCGAACATCACCAGGCCGATGACGAAGCCGGCACCGTTGGCCAGCGCGAACGTCCGGCTGCGGAACAGTCGCAGCGGCAGGATCGGCTCACCCACCCTGGCCTCCTGGACCAGGAAGAGCACGGACAGCACCGCCCCGGCCACGAACAGCCCGATGATCAGGCCGGAGCCCCAGGCGTACGAGGTGCCGCCCCAGCTCAGCGCGAGCAGCACGCAGCTCACCCCGGCGACCAGCAGCCCCGCGCCGAGCCAGTCGATCGTGTGCTCCCGCCGCTCGAACGGGATCAGCCGCAGGACGTGGTAGCAGACCACGATGGCCAGGATCGCCAGCGGCACGTTGATGTAGAAGATCCATCGCCAGTTCGTCTCGGCGAAGTAGCCGCCGACCAGCGGCCCGGCCACCGAGGAGATGCCGAACACCGCCCCGAACAGGCCCTGGTAGCGGCCCCGCTCCCGGGGCGACACCACGTCCGAGATGATGGTGAACGCCAGCGTCATCAGGCCGCCCGCGCCGAGGCCCTGCACCCCACGGGTCACGATGAGCTGGGTCATGTCCCGCGACAGCCCGGCGAGCAGCGAGCCGAGCAGGAACGTGCCGATCGAGAAGAGGAAGACCGGGCGGCGCCCGTACAGGTCGGCCATCTTGCCGTACAGCGGGGTGGAGGCCGTGGACGCGAGCAGGTACGCGGTGACCACCCAGGAGTAGTGCTCGATCCCGCCCAGCTCGCCGACGATGGTGGGCAGCGCCGTGCCGACGATCGTCTGGTCCAGCGCGGCGAGCAGCATGCCGGTCATCAGGCCGAACATGAGCAGGCGGAGCTGGCGGGCGGTCAGCGTCGGGCGGGTGTGGGCTTCGCTGGTCACCCCGCCTTCTTTCCCGTCCGGCGGGGAACATGCCCGGCGCCGGAAATCCGTCGACACCAGCGCCCGGGTGAGTCAGCATCCGAGCGTGAAACCCCGCCGCCTCGCGCTCGACGTCACCCCGCTGCGCACCTCGCGGGACTTCCGGCTGGTCTTCTCGGGTGCGGGGGTGTCCGCCTTCGGGTCCTTCATCACCTACGTCACCATCCCGTACCAGGTGTTCGAGCTGACGGGGGATCCGCTGCTCGTCGGCCTGCTCGGCGTCTGTGAGCTCGTACCCCTGCTGGTGATGGCCTTCGTCGGCGGCGCGCTCGCCGACTTCCTGGACCGGCGGCTGCTGGTGCTCGGCGGCGAGGTCGGGTTCACGCTGCTCTGCGCCGTCCTGCTGGTCAACTCGCTCGGTCAGGCCCCGCAGCTCTGGCTGCTCTACCTGGTGGCCGGGCTGACGGCGGCACTGGACGGGCTGCAACGCCCGGCCCTGGAGGGGCTGACCCCGCGTATCGTCACCCCGGACGAGATCCCGGCGGCGAGCGCGCTGAACTCGCTGCGGATGCAGGTGGCGCAGCTCGGCGGCCCGGCGGTGGCCGGCATTCTGATCGCCTCGATCGACCTGGCCTGGGTGTACGCGATCGACCTGGCCACCTTCGCGTTCTCGCTGGCCTGCCTGGCCCTGGTACGCGCGGTGCCGCCGCCCCCGGCCGCCGACCGGCCGTCGCTGCGCTCCGTGGTGACCGGCCTGCGGTACGCCCGCAGCCGCCCCGAACTGCTCGGCACCTACCTCGTCGACATCAACGCGATGTTCTTCGGCATGCCGCAGGCGCTCTACCCGTTCATGGCGGCGAAGCTCGGCGGGCCGGCCGTGCTCGGGCTGCTCTACGCCGCGCCGGCGGTCGGCTCGCTGGTCGCCACGGTCGGCTCCGGCTGGACCGCCCGGGTGCACCGGCACGGGCTGATGGTGGTGCTCGCGGCCGGCGCGTGGGGGTTGGCGATCGTCGGCTTCGGGCTGGTCGGCTCGCTCTGGGCCGCCCTGTTCTTCCTGGCCCTGGCCGGCGCGGCGGACATGGTCTCCGGCCTGTTCCGCATGATCATCTGGAACCAGACCATCCCGGACCACCTGCGCGGACGGCTCGCCGGCATCGAGATGCTCTCGTACTCGACCGGCCCGCTGCTCGGCCAGCTCCGCTCCGGCCTGGTCGCCCGCACCCCGCTGGGGATGGGCGGCTCGATCGTCTCCGGCGGGGTCCTCTGCGTCCTCGGCACGATCGCCCTGGCCGCCGCCCTGCCGCGGCTCGTCCGCTACGACGGCCGCGCCGGCCTGGCCCGCAAGCAGTCCGAGGACGCCGCCTGGGCCGCCGCCGCCCCGGAACGCGCGGCGGCGCCCCGGGGCTGACCCGTGAGCGGGGTCAGTGGCGGCCCTCGGCGAACTCTTCGACGATCTTGGCGCAGAACGCCGGGAGGTCATCCGGCTTACGGCTGCTGACCAGGCCGTTGTCCGTGACCACCTGCTCGTCGACCCAGTTCGCGCCGGCATTGGTCAGGTCGGTGCGCAGGCTCGGCCAGGAGGTGATCCGGCGGCCCCGGACCACGTCCGCCTCGACCAGCGTCCACGGGCCGTGGCAGATCACCCCGACCGGCTTGCCGGCCTCGAAGAACGCCTTCACGAACCGAACCGCGTCCGGGTCGGCGCGCAGGAAGTCCGGGTTCGCCACCCCGCCCGGCAGCACCAGGGCGTCGTAGCCGCCGGCGTCCGCGTCCGCCGCGGTCACGTCCACGTCGTACGTCCTGCCGTGGTCGAGGTGGTTGAAGGACTGGATCCGGCCGGGCTTCAGCGAGACCAGCTCGGCCGTGGCCCCGGCCTTCTCGACCGCCTCGCGCGGCTGCGTGTACTCGACCTCCTCGACGCCGTCGGCGGCCAGGAAGGCGATCCGCTTGCCCTGCAGTGTCGTCGCTGCCATCTCGTGCATCTCCTCTCCGGGGGGTACCTCTGGACGTTCCCGGGCCCGGATGCCCGAAACCCGACCCCGAGGTGACCCGCTCCACGCCCCGGCCGGCCGGGGCGGACGGGGTCGGCCCAGGTTTGACCCGGCACCCCATGGGGACCCCGACGGGCATGGCAGGAGCAGCAGCGGAAGAGCGCCGGCTCGCCACCGTCGTGGAGAGCTGGCTGGGCCGCCCCGTGCTGGTGATCGGCGACGCCATGCTCGACGAGTGGCGGTTCGCGGACTCCGACCGGCTCTGCCGGGAGGCGCCCGCCCCGGTCCTCAGCCTGCGCCGGCGCATCTCGGCAGCCGGCGGCGCGGCGAACACCGCCGTCAACGTGGCCGCCCTCGGCGGGCGGGCGGTGCTGGTCGCCCCGGTCGGCGCGGACGCCGCCGGGGACGAGCTGCACGACTGTCTGGACCGGGCCGGCGTCTGGGACCGGACCGTCAACCAGCCCGGCCGGCCGACCCCGGTGAAGCGGCGGATGCTCGCCGGCAACCAGATCCTGCTGCGCGAGGACTCCGGAGACCCGGACGACGTGCTCGAACAGGACGACGTGGCCCGGCTGCTCACGGCGCTGGAATGCGCCACCGAGGAGCTGCGGGCCGCCGCCGGCGGCGAGGTGCCCACCCTGGTGGTCTGCGACTACGGGCTGGGCTCGCTGCCCGCGCCCGTGCGCGCCTGGCTGGTCGCCGCCCGGGACCGGTACGCCACGGTGGCGCTCGACGCGCACGACCTCGCCGACTGGCGGGGCCTCGCGCCCACCGTGGTCACCCCGAGCTTCGCCGAGGCCACCCGGCTGCTCGCCCGGGCCGCCGCCCGGTCCGACACCCATCTGCACCTGGACCACCACTGCGGTGCCGACCCGGCGGACGGGCCGTCGGAGCTGAGCGTGGGCTCGGCCCCGGGCCACCCCACCCCGGCCGAAAACCCCGCCGCCAACGACTCCGCCGGCGACCCCGCTGGCGACCCCACTGGCGGCTCCGCCGACGGGGTGCGGGCGGCGTCCCGGCTGCCGTTTGGCCAGCCGACGGGTCCGACCGGCGAGCCGACGCCCGGCGAGGACCGGGTGGCGATGACCGGCGACGGGCTCAGCGTCACCGGCACGGGCCTGACCGTGAACGCCGAGGCCGGCGACGGGGTGGACCGAGCGGTGCTGGCCGAGTCCCGCCTCGCGGAGTTGCGCGCGCACACCGGCGCGGACGTGGTCGCGGTCACCCTGGACACCGAGGGCGCCGTGGTCGGCGGCGCGGACGGCGCGCCCCGGCGCAGCCACAGCACCCCGGTCCCGGCCAGCCACGCGGTCGGCGCGGGGGACGTGTACCTGGCCGCGATGACGCTGGCCCTCGCCGCCGACGCGCCGCTGCCGACCGCCGCGCAGCTCGCCCAGCTCGCCGCCACCATCACCGTGTCGGACACCGGCACCTGCGTGTGCCGGCGCGAGGACCTGCTCGACGCGCTCGACGTCCCGGCCGGCGGCCCCGGGCACCCGGTGCTGGTCGCCCCGGACGAGTTGGCGGACATCGTGGCCGCGCACCGGGACGCGGGTCGGTCGGTGGTCTTCACCAACGGCTGCTTCGACGTGCTGCACCCCGGGCACGTGCGTTATCTGCAGCAGGCCCGGGCCCTCGGCGACCTGCTGCTGGTCGCGGTCAACTCCGACGGCAGCGTGCGCCGGCTGAAGGGGCCGGACCGGCCGGTCAACCCGGTGGAGGACCGGGTGACGCTGCTCGCCGCGCTGTCCTGCGTGGACCACGTGGTGGTCTTCGAGGAGGACTCCCCGACGGCCCTGATCGAGACCGTCCGCCCCGACGTCTACGTCAAGGGCGGCGACTACCCGCCGGAGATGGTGCCGGAGGCGCCCCTGGTACGCCGGCTCGGCGGCCAGGTCCGCACCCTCGGGTACGTGCCGGACCGCTCCACCTCGGCGATCATCGAGCGCATCCGGGCCCAGGCGACGGGCGCGCCGGCCACCGGGCACCGGTCCGACGGCCCGGGGCAGACGTTGACCGGCAGGCCGGCGTGAACCGTCCGCTCGACGCCGGCGACGCCGGGGCGTTCCGCCGGGAGCGGCAGCTCGACGTGCTGATCCCGACCCGCAACCGCCCGGCCGAGCTGGCGGTCACCCTCTCCGGGCTGGCCACCCAGGAGGGCGTGCCCGAGTTCGGGGTGGTGGTCAGCGACCAGTCCGACGGCGACCCCGCGTACGCCCACCCGGCGGCGGCCACCATGGTGCGGGCGCTGCGCCACCGGGACCACCCGGTGCTGCTGACCCGGCGGCTGCCCCGGCGCGGGCTGGCCGAACACCGGGCGTACCTGCTGGACCGGTCGGCGGCCCGGTACGTGCTCTGCCTCGACGACGACGTCTGGCTGGAGCCGGGAACCCTGCACCGGCTGGTCACCGCGATCGGCGAGCTGGGCTGCGGCTTCGTCGGCAACGCCGTGCACGGGCTGTCGTACGTCGACGACGTGCGCCCGGAGACCCACGGGCACTACGAGGAGTGGGTGGGCCGGCCGGTGCCGGAGCGGGTCCGCCCGGGCACGCCACAGTGGCAGCGGGCCTCGATCCATCCGGCGGCGAACCTGCTGCACGTCACGCAGCGGCTGAACCTGCCGCCGGGGGCCTGGCGGGCGTACAAGGTCTCCTGGATCGGCGGGTGCGTGCTCTACGACCGGGCGGCGCTGGTCGGCTCGGGCGGCTTCGAGTTCTGGCGGCGGATGCCGGAGAAGCACCAGGGCGAGGACGTGGCCGCCCAACTCGCCGTGCTGGAGCGGCACGGTGGCGCGGGCGTCCTGCCCAGCGGGGCGTACCACCTGGAGTCGCCGACCACCGTCACCGAGCGGGACGTGGAGGCGTGGGAGGTCGTCCTCGCCGACTCGGACACCCCGCAGCCCGCCTGACGGGCGGCGGGCGGGCCCTCACGGGACGTCGCCCCCACTCACGCCAGCAGTTCGCGGGCGGCCTCGACGACCTCCACGACCGGGACGTCCGTGACGAACGAGTCGCGGTGCGGGCAGTCACCGTCCCCGGGGCGGTGCGGGTAGATCCCCGGGGTGCAGTCGACACCGCAGACCGGGCAGCGCACCGTCCAGGAGGCGATCGGGCGGTGCCGGGCGCGCAGCGGATGCCCGCTGTTGATCAGGTTGCCGACCCAGTAGATCCCGACGGTGGCGGTGCCGACCGCGGCGGCCAGGTGCAGCGGGCCGGTGTCGTTGGACACCAGCAGGGCGCAGCCGGCGTAGCAGGCGGCCAGCCCGCCGAGGCCGAGCGTGCCGACGAGCGGGCGCAGCGGCACCCCGGCCGCCGCGACCACCCGGTCCACCAGCTCGCGCTCGGCGGGAGTACCGGTGACCAGCACCTCGTACCCGTCGCCGGCCAGGACGCGGGCCACCTCGGCGAACCGCTCGGCCGGCCAGCGCCGCCGGGTGTCGGTGGCCCCGGGGTGCAGTGCCACCCGGGGCCTGGTCGCCGGGCCGAGGACCCCGGCGGCCTCGGCCCGGTCGGCGTCGGTGACCGCCAGCGTCGGGACGAGCGTGGTGGCGGGCGCCCCGACCAGGCCGGCCACCTCCAGGTAGCGCAGCACCTCGTGCTGGTAGTAGACGTACCGGGTCCAGCGGTCCAGCGGCGGGGCGTCCTCGGCCCGCAGCCCGGCGGTGACCCGGGCGCCCAGGCCGGCGACGACCGGGTTGGAGTTGCCGCCGCCGCCGTGCAGTTGCAGCGCCAGGTCGAAGCGCTCGGCGCGGGCCGAGGCCAGGAAGTCGCCCATCGACGACTCCGGCTCGCCGGGTTCGGGGGCGCGGATGCCGGGCGCGGGCGGGATCACCAGCACGCGGTCCACCGGGCCGGGCCGGTCGCGCCAGAGCTTCGCGTGCCACGGCGCGCCGACCAGCACGATCTCCGCCCCCGGGTACGCGGCGCGCAGCGCCTCCAGCGTGGGTAGGACGAAGATGAGGTCGCCGAGCGCGTTGGCGCGCAGCGCGACGATCCGCGCGACGTCGGGCACGCGCTCGCCCACCGGGCCGAGTGGGGACGGGGTGACCACGACCCGCTACGGCCGGTCGATCTCGTCGGCGGCCCGGTCCGGGTGGTGAAGTTCCCTCCCGGGGGCCAGGTCCGGGTGGTGAAGTTCCCGGTCGGCGGCCGGGTCGACCGGATGGCCCGTGACCGTGCCGGCGCCCCGGTAGCCGGCGCGGCCGACGGTGATGGTGCGCGGCGCGGGCCGGGCCGCCCTGGGCAGCCGGACCCGGAGCAGCCCGTGGTCCATCACCGCGTCGATCCGGTCGGGGTCCACCCGGGACGGCAGGTCGACCCGGTACTCGAAGCCCCGGGTCTGAAGGCCGCCGGGGATGCCCTGGTCGGCGTTGACCTCGGCCTCGGAACGGGCCCGGACGCACAGCTCCCGGTCGTCCAGCTCGACGGCCACCTCCTCGGGGGCGACGCCGGGCAGCCGGACCATGGCCTCCCAGCCCTCGGCGGTCTCGGTCAGCTCCACCTCGGGCGGGCCGGGCCGGGTGCCGCCGACCAGCCGGCTCAGCTCGGCGCGCAGGGACTGGAGTTCCCCCATCGGGTCCCAGCTCGGCTGCCGGCCGCGCCAGCCCCGGCCGCCTGTGGACTGTTCGCTCATCGCACGTCTCCGATCGAATGGGTGGCCGCCGGTGATCGCAGCGAGCTGGGGGCGTTCAGGTTGGCGTCCCGGTCGACGCCGACGCCGAGCCGGTCGACCAGCTCGCCGCCGAGCCACGCGCTGCCGCCGAGGATGGCCAACGCGACCACCTCGATGGCGATGAGCGCGCCGCCGGCCGCCCGGGAGTCGGCGTTGAGCCGGACGACCCAGACGGCGGCGAAGAGCAGGATGACCGCGACGTTCGCGGCGGCGTGGCTGAGGCCCACCCGCTTCGCGCGGGTGCCGGTGGGGATGGCGAGCAGGTCGAACGCGCCGGCCACCGCCGCCAGCAGCCCGCCGATCAGGCCGACCGTGATGTTCCAGTAGGCCACCTCGCCGAGGAACCGCGGGCCGCCGGCGGTGTCGATGACGTCGAAGATCACCGCGGTGACCAGCAGTCCGACCGGGAACGTGATCAGCATCGGGTGCACGGGGTGCCCGAGCACCTTGAGTCGGCTCTCCACTGGCGGCCTCCGTTGGTGTGTTGCGGGGCGCTGGCCGGCGCGGTATCCGGGACACCGCTGGACAAACCTCCGGCCAGACGCGCCCGGCTAGGCTGGGGCGACAGGTGGCCGGGCACCGGCGCCGCACGCCGCCACCACCGAGGTCAACGGTCGGGGGAGGAAGACGTGACGGTGGAGATCACCTCGCACGAGGAACTGCGCGAGCTGCTGGGGGCGCCGAACGCGCGGGCGGCGGCCAAAGAGCGGACGGCCCTGCACGAGCGGGACCGGCAGTGGCTGGCCGCCTCGCCGTTCTGCCTGGTCGCCACGGCGGGCGCGGACGGCACCTGCGACGTATCGCCGAAGGGCGACCCGCCCGGCTTCGCGCTGGTGCTGGACGACACGACCATCGCCGTCCCCGAGCGGCCGGGCAACCGGCGGGCGGACGGCTACCGCAACATCCTCGACAACCCACACGTCGGCTTGCTCTTCCTGGTCCCCGGCCGGACGGACACGCTGCGGATCAACGGCCGGGCCCGGCTGGTGCGGGACGCGCCGTTCTTCGACGACATGATGGTCAAGGGGCACCGACCGATCCTGGCGATCGTGGTGGAGATCGAGCAGATCTTCTACCACTGCGCCAAGGCGTTCCTCCGCTCCGAGCTGTGGCGGCCGGAGACCTGGCAGCCGGACGCGCTGCCGTCCCGGGCCCGGCTGATCAAGGAGGTCGAGGCCCCGGCCGAGAGCCTGGCCGACCTGGAGCGCCACTACGGCCCGGAGTACGAGAAGAAGATCTACGTCTGACTCCGCCGGCTGCTCTGGGTTCCCCTCTCCCCGGTACGCGGCCTGCGGGAACTCCCCGACCGGCCGGAGCAGCCGACCCGCGCCTGACCGGTGCCGGAATTCGGTCGTGCGCGGGCCTGCGGCGATGCTAGCGTCGGCGGCCGTGCTGATCCGGGAGTTCGCCGAGGCCGACTGGCCGCAGGTGTGGGAGATCGTCGGCGCGGTCGTCCGGGCCGAGGAGACCCTCCCGTACGACCCGACGATGACCGCCGGGCAGGCGTACGACATGTGGGTGGAGCGCCCGCCCGGCGTGACCGTCGTGGCGGTCGAGGGCGACCGGGTCCTCGGCACGGCCAAGATGGGCACCAACCGACCCGGTCCCGGGTCGCACGTCTCCACCGCGAGCTTCATGGTCGCGGCGGACGCCCGGGGGCGCGGGGTGGGCACCGCGCTGTGTCGGCACGCGCTGGGCTGGGCCCACGAGCGCGGGTACGCCGGGATGCAGTTCAACGCGGTGGTCGAGACCAACCGCACGGCGGTGGAGCTGTACCGGCGGCACGGCTTCGAGGTGGTCGGCACGGTGCCGGGAGCATTCGCCCATCCGAGCCTGGGCCGGGTGGGCCTGCACGTGATGTATCGCGCGTTCTGAGCTAGCCGCGCCAGCCCTCCGGGTTGCTGAACGACTCCCGGGAGATGCCCGACCCGGTGCGCGGCCACTCACCGAACAGCTTGTCGTGCAGGTGGGCGAACAGGTAGCAGATGCTCTCGCAGCTGCCGTCCAGGACGGCCAGGGCGGGGTTGGCGCGCACCGCCTCGTAGAACTCCTGCCCGAGGGCGACGATGTGGCCCCGGCAGTAGAGGAAGCCGTCGTCGGAGCCGTCGGTCACCGCGTGGATGTCGGCGCGGTCGATGTCGTGCAGCTTGCGCTCCAGCACCCGGTCGAGGGCGGTCAGCTCCTCGCTGGACAGCTCGGCGCCGAGGGAGCGGAGGTTGTCCAGGAACGGGGCGAACGAGGCGTCCAGTGCGTACACGGAGACGTCGTCGACGTCCGGATCGCGCTCGACGAGGGCGCGGCGCAGCGCCCGGACCTCGGGGCCCAACGGCTCCCACGCGGACTCCACCAGGGCCCAGAACCGGGCCTCGTCGCCGGCGCTCGGCAGCAGCTTCACGGGATTGTCTGAAGGCATGGTCACGGACGGGATGCTAGCCAGCCCGACCGACACGTTCCGCCGCCGGCCGACGGCGGAGATGACGGCCATCCCGGACGGACGTGGTTGAGACGACCGGCCTCGGGTACGGATTCGGTGGACGCGAGCACGTTTCCGGCGCGCGAGAGCGCGGAAGACCACAACCCGAAGGAGTGTCGATGACCACCAGGGTCGAGAAGTCCGTCGAGGTGAACGTCCCGATCCGCACCGCGTACAACCAGTGGACGCAGTTCGAGGAGTTCCCCATGTTCATGGGCGGTGTCAGGGAGGTGCGCCAGCTCGACGACAGGCGCATGCACTGGGTCGCCGAGATCGCCGGCGTCCAGCGCGAGTGGGACGCGAAGGTGCTGGAGCAGGTGCCGGACCGCAAGGTCGCCTGGGCCGCCACCGAGGGCTTCACCAACGCCGGTGCCGTCCACTTCCAGCCGGTCGACACGAATCGCACGATGGTCCGGCTGTTCCTCGAGTACGAGCCGGAGGGCTTCGTCGAGAAGACCGGCGAACGGCTGCACCTCGTCGAGCGACAGGCCGAGTCCGACCTGGAGAGGTTCAAGACGTACATCGAGAGCCGAGGCGTCGAGACCGGCGGCTGGCGCGGCACGATCGACGAGGGTCGCCGACTCGGCACGCCCGGCGTCGAGTACGCCGCCGGCACCCGGGGCGACAGCGGCAGGGTCGACGGGTCCGCCCGGGACACCGACGCCGGTGCGACTGCGCCGACCACCACCCCGTACCCGACCGGCGCCGGTGCGACTGCGCCGGCCACCACCGCGTACCCGATCGACGCCGACCCCGACGGCGCCCGCCGGCCGCTCTGACCGGCTCCCACACGACGCAGGCCCGGGTCCGTGCGACCCGGGCCCGTCACGCCGAGGGGCCCGGAGCGTGGTCAGGCCGAGGGAGCCCGGCGGGCGCGGCGGCGCACAGACCGCCGGCCCGCCGCCCCGGGAGTGCTGGCCGGAACGGTCTGGGCAGCGCTCTACCGGCGGCTCTCCAGCAGCCGGGCCACGGTGGCCGGCGAGTAGACCCGGCCCCGGGCGATCGCCGCCACCACCAGCGGGGCGAGTACGGCGACCAGGCCGAGGACGGCGGTCTGCTGGTTCGCGGACAGCGGAAGGCCGAAGGCGACCAGCAGGCTGATCACGGCCGTCCCGGCGGCGGTGATCCCGCCGACGGTGAGCAACGGCTCGGTCGCGGTCGAGGTGGGGATGGGCACGGGGGTGGGGGCGGACATGCGGGCCTCCTCTGTTGATCGGTCACTCGGTCACGCAGGCGGCGATGCGCCGCGTGTCGTCGGTGGTGAAAGTCGACAGGTCCACCTGCCGTCAGGTGGACAGCCTGGCGGTCAACACGTCGACGACCTGCTGGGCGATGTCCGCCGGCACCGCCGCCGCGATGGCCTCCGGGGTCAACCCCGCTG
This sequence comes from Micromonospora sp. CA-111912, assembly GCF_050948415.1. Classification (NCBI taxonomy): domain Bacteria; kingdom Bacillati; phylum Actinomycetota; class Actinomycetes; order Micromonosporales; family Micromonosporaceae; genus Micromonospora; species Micromonospora sp. CA-111912. The sequence goes on along the minus strand of NZ_CP192007.1, from coordinate 512,808 downwards.
TCTTCAATGCCTCGGAGAGCCGCTGCGGTGACAGCCCGGCGAGCACCCCGGCGATGATCGCCGGCTCGTCGACCAGGTCGGCGCCGACCTTGGCCGCTGTGCTGCGTGTGGTGCTCAGCACCTCGTTGAGGACGCCGAGGGTGCTCATGTCCTTGGGGATGCCCCCGCCGGCGTACTGCCATGGGAGCGCCCGTAGCTGCGTCGCGATGCCCTCGTCGGTCAGCGCGGCCTTGAGGTGGCCGAGGAACTCTGCGCGGTCCATGTGATCCTCCAGGATGCCGATGCCGGTCAGATAGCGGCGGAACAGCGGGGTCTGGTCCCGGCCCGCCTTGGTGGAGTCGCGGAAGAAGCTGAAGTGGGTGTGCCACAGGTGGGAGTTGTCGCCGGTGGTGCGCTTGCCGAGCCGGTCCCACCGCCGGACGACCTTGCCGTCCGCGGAGTAGATGATCTCCCTGATGTCCCGCGTGTCGGCCGCGCCGGCCGCGCACTGCTGCACACACCAGACCGAGAACGAGCGCAGGTCGTGGGTGAGGCCGCCCGACCGTACGGTGAAGGAGCCGACGTCCAGGCCGGAGGCGTCCAGGGTCAGCCCCGACTGGTCCCGGGGGGACTCCACGACCGAGTAGTCGTTGGTCACGACCCGGTCGGAGCCGCAGTGGTAACCCCCGCGGTGGGCCGGGTCGCCGACGATGCCGACGGCGGCCGGGTCCAGGTCCTTGAGGCACGACAGCAACAGGGTCCGAACGTTCAGGAGATTCGTCGGGGCCCGGGTCATGGGGCCCTCCTTCCGTGGGGGAAGGCCGAGCACAACGATCACTCCGAGTAAGAATCCGGAGGTGCGGGACGCGCCCGACCAAGGTGCACATCGTCGGGCTGATGAGCCCACTGTAATCAGGCAACAATGCCTCTACCAGCGGAAACGTCCACTCTTCGGATAGTGATAGTTGTCGAAGGGAGCCTTCGCGCGGACGGGCCCGGGCCACGGGAGCCCCAGCACGAACACGAGGAGTCACCGTCTGGCGGCGGGGGCGGGGTCACGTTCACCGGGCGGGGACAACCCGTAGGGCAGGCAGCTCACAGGTCGTCGAGATGACTGCCCACACCATGAGAGCGATGTTCGGCGTCGCCGGCACCGCCACCGGACAGCGGTCGACCCACGGGTCCGGACCGACCGGCGCGTGCTGTCACGATGAACGAGCCTCAAGGTGTCCAATAAGGACGGAGGGGCTCGGGCTCCTCGTCCACTTCCCCCTGCCGTGAGGATCCCCACTGGTGGCTGTACTGGATGTGCACTTCCTCGCTTTACACGAGCCGTATGAGGCACCGGAGCATCCGGTACCGATCAACGCGACCATCGTCCACGCACGGACGCTCCTGCACCCCGCCGTCACGCAACCCGACGGCGCACTGATGTACCGATGCCTGACCGAGTTTCCCGACCGCGAGCCAGGCTGCGTGGTGCCGCTGTCGACCCTGACGTACGAGCTGGACGGGGGCGCGGGCTGGAGCCTCATCGGCGACTGGGCGTCGGTCGTTGACGACATCGTGTGGCTCAGCCGGCAGCGAAAGTGTGACGCGATGCCGCTCGGCCTGCCGCCCCTGGCCGCCACCCTCCTCAGTCACGGACCCGCCACCAAGCACACGGTCCACTACGTCGACGCACCCCCGGAAATCGTCGGCCCGGCCGAGCGACGGCGCGAACTTGCCCAGTTGACCGCAGCCGTCCGCCAATACGTTGCGCGGGGCCCGTTCTGGCCGGGGGACGACCTGGTGAATCCGCCGCGCGAGCCCGCCACCCTGCCGTACAAACCGCACTCACTGAACTGACCGTGACACCCCGTCTCCCTTGGTTCGAGGGAGACGGGGCCGCAGTCGTAGCAAGGGCCGAACACCCGCAGGTCGAAGACGCTGTCCTCTCCCGGGCACCCCTGGGCGGGCGCTGCCGGTGCGGTGCTGGGCCGCTTTCGCGTCAGCCACCAGACAGCCCGCACCGCCGAGCGGATCCTGATGGTCACCGGGCACGCATCCCCGGTGCTGATCCCTGGCGGCCCTCGCGCTCGGGGTCATGGCCCGCTGGTGGCCTCCGGCACGGACATCAGCGTGGTCCCGGAGATCCTCGGGCACACCCAGATTTCGGCGACCCGGATCTAGCAGACGCAGCGGGAGGCGGTCGATCGGGCGGTGTCGGCGCTGATGGACGGCACCCTCGCGGCGCTACTGAAACCGAAGGGTGCAACCCGGAGCCCTGATCACTGATCTTCACGGGCACGAAAAAGGCCCCGCGACCTGGGCATTTCGCCTGGTCACGGGGCCTTTCGGTTACCCGAGCCGCCTGACGGAATCGAACCGTCGACCTACGCATTACGAGTGCGTCGCTCTAGCCGACTGAGCTAAGGCGGCAACGATCATCGAGTGTACGGCACACCAGGGCGGTGGACCCAGTCGGATCCCCTCCGCATCGGCGGGTGCGGACAAGCCGGTCGGGGGATGCCCACACCCGACAGCGCGGCGGCCCCACCGGGACTACGCTGCCCCGGGTGACCGACGATCGCACCCCCGTCGACGGCCAGGACGACGTCGACCGCCCGGACGACGACAGCGCCGACGCCGGGCCGGCGCGTCGGCCGCGCGGCATCGACCCGCTGGAGCTGGGCTTCACCCCGCGCAAGCCGGTGCCCTGGCTCGCGCCGCTCCTGCTGATCAGCACCGGCCTGCGTACGCTGCTGGCGATGCTGTTCGGGGCGTACCTGGACAAACGGGAGTTGCAGAACGCGTTCGGCGACGGCATCTTCCGCCAGGTCGGGCCGGACGGCGGGCTGTGGCTGGACTACGTGGCCGACCTGGGCGACGGCTTCAACGCCACGTACTCCGTCGCGTACCTGCTCGCCCAGCCGGAGCTGGAGGTCGACGGGCACCGGCTGCCCCGGGCGCGGACCCTGGTGATGGGCGGCGACCAGGTCTACCCGTCGGCGTCCTACGCCGCCTACGAGGACCGGTGCAAGGGGCCGTACCAGGCCGCGCTGCCCGTCACGCCGCCCGAGCGCCCCACCCTGTTCGCGGTGCCGGGCAACCACGACTGGTACGACGGGCTGACCGCGTTCCTGCGGCTGTTCGTCCGTTCCCGGGACCGGCACTTCGGCGGCTGGGGAACCGGGCAGTCCCGGTCGTACTTCGCCGTGGAGCTGCCCGCCGACTGGTGGCTGCTCGGCCTCGACGACCAGTCCGGCTCGTACCTGGACGACCCGCAGCTCACCTACTTCGACGCGGTCGCCCGCAAGCTGGGACCGCAGAGCCTGGTGATCATCGCCGTGCCGGCGCCGACCTGGGTCAAGGCCGTCGACCACCCCACGGCGTACGACTCGATCGACTACTTCGTCCGCACCATCGTCGCGCCGACCGGGGCGCGGGTGCGCCTGCTCGTCTCCGGCGACCTGCACCACTACGCCCGGTACGCCGGCCCGGACCGGCAACTGATCACCTGCGGCAGCGGCGGGGCCTACCTGTACCCCACCCACCACCTGCCCGAGCGGATCGAGGTGCCGCCGCGCGACACCCTGGCCCGGCGGGCCAGCCGCACCCGCGCGTACGACCTGGTGGCCCGCTACCCCGACCGGGTCCGCTCCCGGCGGTACGGCTGGGGGGTCTTCGGCCGGCTGCCGCTGCGCAACCCGGGCTTCAGCACGCTGCTCGGCACCCTGCACACGCTGCTCATGCTGGCCATGGCCGGGGTGGCGGCGAACCGGGCCGGCGGCACCGAGCAGCGGCTGTTCAGCGTCCCGCTGGTGGCGATGCTGGTGGTGACGATGCTCGGGGCGGCGGTCTTCGCGAAGCCGCCCAGCGCGGGCGGGAAGCGGCACGTACGGCACTGGCTGCTCGGGGTGGGGCACGGGCTGACCCACGTGGCGCTGGCCGCCGCCGGCACCTGGGCCTGGTTGGCGCTGCCCTTCTACCACTGGTCCTGGCCGCTGCCGGCCGCCGCCGCCGCGGTGGTCTACGGGCCGGTGATCGGATTCCTGGCCGCCGAGCTGGTGGCGGCGTACCTGCTGGTCGCGGGCGCGTACGGGGTGAACCTGAACGAGCTCTTCGCCGGCCAGGGCATCGAGGACTCCAAGGCGTTCCTACGGATGCGCATCGACCCGGACGGCACGCTGACCATCTACCCGATCGCCGTGGACCGAGTCGCCCGCGACTGGAAACTGAACCCCGACGCCTCCCCCACAGCCTCCTGGCTGGCCCCCAGATCCCCCCTCACTCCCCACCTGGCCGAACCCCCGATAACCCTCCGTCCCTGACCCGGGTTATGGGGTGTTGTGCTGGTCGTGGGCCTGGCGGGGGGCGCAGACCGACGCCCGGCTGCACGAGAAGCGGGAGCCGTCGGCGTCCAGGCGGACGGTGACCGAGTCGCGGGGGACGCTGTGGCCCACCACCCGGCCGTCGCCCTCGGGGGTGCTCACCCGGCTGCCGGCGGGCGGCGCGGACTCCTGGAACCGCTGGTAGAGCGGATGCTCGTACTTCAGGCAGCACATCAGCCGGCCGCAGGCGCCGGAGATCCGCAGCGGGTTCAGCGGCAGGTCCTGGTCCTTGGCCATCCGGATGGTGACCGGCTCGAAGTCGGTGAGGAAGGTGGCGCAGCACAGGTCCCGGCCGCAGGAGCCGATGCCGCCCTGCACCCGGGCGGAGTCCCGGGCGGAGAGCTGGCGCAGCTCGACCCGGCAGTGCAGGGTCGCCCCGAGGTCGCGGACCAGGGAGCGGAAGTCGACCCGGTGCGGGGCGGTGAAGTAGATCGTGGTGCGGTCGCCGCCGCCGTCGGCGCCGAGGACGTGGTCGACGGCAACCACCTTCATCGGCAGGCCGTGCTCGCGGATCAGCCGCTTCGCGGCCACCTTCGCCTCGGCCTTGCGCCGCCGCAGCAGCTCGTCGCGGCGCAGGTCGTCGTCCCCGGCGAGCCCGGCCAGCTTGGGGAAGGCGTCGGTGTCCTCCCCGACCCACTGCGCGGCCCAGACGCACTCCCCAACCTCGGGACCGTCGTCGGTGGGCACCAGCACCCGGTCGCCGACCTGCGGGCGGAACTCGCCCGGGTCGAGGTAGTAGAGCCGCCCGTACCGGTTGAAGCTGACCGCGCAGAGCATGCCCATGCCCTCACCCTACGACGGGGGAACCGCCACCACCCACCCCGCCGGTCGCGATCCGGTCACTCGACGCAGCCATTCATGGCCGTCGAATCGTCCGGCCCGGTCGGCCCGTCGTCCCGATACGCCTGCCCGGACGGCTGATTCCGCGCCCTGCCGGACGACAAACGCCGGCCGGGGGCGTTGAGTGGAGGGAGACCTGCGGGGGGTGCAGGGGGAGGCCACGGCGTCGCCGCCGCAAGCCGGGTCACACCGGTGCCGCTGGCGCGACGCCGTGGCCGCGCAGCATCGGCAGCGAGCGCGCGCGGGTCAGCGGCCGACCCGGGTGGCGGTGTCGTAGCGGGTCGGGCCGCCCGCAGGCCCGTGCCAGGTCGTCTCCGCCAGGCTCGGCGACCACTGGCGCAGCAGCGTCTCCGCGCCGTCGTAGGCCACCCCCAACGCCGAAAGCACCCGGTACGCGACGTCGGCCGCCGCGAGCGGCCCCACGGCGTCAGCCTCGGCCCCCGGCTCGGCGGCGGCGCGGACCCGGACCGCCTCGGCAGAGCCGAGCACGTCGGCCAGGGCCCGGGCCAGCGCGAGCCGGCTGCCCTCCACCCAGTCGGCGAGGGCGTCCGCGTACCCGGCCGTCGCCTCCAGCCGACCCACCAGGCTCTCCGGGCCCTCGTCGAGGTGGCGTAGCAGGGTGGAGCGCGCCTGGTCGTACGCGGATGCGGCCGGCCCGGACCAGGCAACAGGGTCGGTGAGGGTGTGACAGACCTCGTCGTATCCCCGGACGAGCGCGCGCACCGCGTGGCCGGCGTCGGCCAGCGGCGCCGGATGCAGTTCGAGGAAGCTCCGCACCGCCTCGCCCGGGAGCACCTGCATCCGCCGCAGCAGCGGCCAGAGCCGGTGCCCGTCGGGGGCCCCGCCCGCGAGCAGCGTGTCGACCCGGCCGAGCAGGTCGAGGCCCGGCTCGGCGAGGCGGTCCAGGGCGTCCATCAGAACTCCCGGCGCAGCCGGCGTCGGGCCGTGTCGTCGACGCCCGTGTACCGGTCGGCGGCGCCCCGGACGGCGGACGCGGCGGCGGACAGCCGGCTCGCGGCGACGGTCGCCTCCCGGGCCCGGTCGCCGGTCGCCTCGGTCCACCGCTGGTGCAGCGCCCGGCCGATCTCGCCGGGCCGGCCCGGGACGTGCGTGCCGAACGCCGGGTGCGGCGGGTCGGCGGCGGTCACCGCGCGGGCCAGGACGTCGAGGGTGGCGCTCGCCTCGTCCAGTCGGGCGGCGAGGGCGCGCAGTTCGTCCATCTCAGGCCCCCGCCAGCGGTCGGTACGCGGCGAACGTCTCGTTGTGCAGCTTCTCCCGGGCCCACTGGGCGGCGTCGGCGGCGGCGCTCACCGCGGCCCGCACCGAGCCGGCCACGTCCCGGGGATGGCGGCTGTGCAGCGGGCCGAGGAACCGCACGTCGGTGATCCGGCCGCCGGCGGTGACCACCACCTCGACCAGCCCGTCCGGGGAACGCACGGTGACTTCCACGGTCGCTACCGCCTGGTCGAACTCGGCCTGCAACGACTCGATGCGGCGGTAGCGCCGCACCGCCTCCTCGATCCAGGCCTCGTCGATCTCCCCCCGAGGCATCGCGGACTCCTCCCGGCAGTGCACTCACTGAGTGTGCCGCCACCGTCACCGCGGCATACGGGACCGTACCGCACACCAATCGCGCCTGTCGATGACCTGTGGACCGGGCAGGGGTTGGGAGGGGTCAGCCCTTCCAGAGGGTCAGCATCATCGCCTCCACCGCGATCCGTGGCTTGACATTCGCCTCGATGGCGGCCCGGCACTCCACCACGGCCTCCAGCCGGCGCAGCGACCCCTCGGCGTCCCACCGCTGCGCGCCGGCCTCGGCCAAGGCGGCGGTGTCGGTGTGCACCGGGGCGACCGGCGCGCGCAGCGCCGCGGTCAGCGCGTCGCGGTAGAAGCCGGCCAGGTCGACCAGGGCCCGGTCCAGGGCGTCCCGCTGGGCCCGGGTGGCTCGCGACTTCTGCCGCTTCTCCAGTTCCTTGAGCTGACCGGCGGCCCCGCGCATCGCGCCGGCCGCGCCCCGGCCGGTGCCGCCCGCGCCGAGTGCCGTCTGCAACGCGGCCCGCTCGGCGGCGTCGCTCTCCGTCACGGCAGCCTCCGCCTCGGCCTCGGCCGCCTCGATCAGCGCGGACGCCGCGTCGAAGGCGGCGCCCACTCCGGTCAGCCGGCGCGGCACCGCGAGCACCGCGTCGCGCCGGCTGCGGGCCTCCGGGTCGCCGGCGAGCCGCCGGGCCCGGCCCACGTGCCCCTGCGCGGCCGCCGCCGCCCACCGCGCCACGTCCGGGGCGACGCCGTCCCGGCGGACCAGCACCTCGGCCACCGCCTCGGGTGCCGGCTGCCGCAACGGCAGGACCCGGCAGCGCGACCGGATGGTCACCGAGACGTCGTCCGGGTGGGTGGACGGGGCGCAGAGCAGGAAGACCGTGCGTGGCGGCGGCTCCTCGACGGCCTTGAGCAGTGCGTTGCCGGCCGCCTCGGTGAGCCGGTCGGCATCGGAGACGATCACCACCTGCCACCGGCCGCCGGACGGGGTGCTCGCCGCCCGGAGCACCAGGGCGCGCATCTCGCCGACGCCGATGGAGAGCCCTTCGGGCACCACCAGCCGGACATCGGCGTGGGTGCCGGCGAGCGTGGTGTGGCAGCCCTGGCACTCGCCGCAGCCGGTGCCGTGCCGGCACTGGAGGGCTGCGGCGAAGGCGCGGGCGGCCACCGAGCGCCCCGAGCCGGGCGGCCCGGTGAGGATCCACGCGTGGGTCATCCCCGACTCCTGGTCGGCCCCGCCCGCCCCCTCGGTGGCCTCGGCCTCCGCCTCGGCGGCCAGTGCGTCGGCGTCGTCGGGGTCGACCGGGCCGGCGGTGGCCGCCGCGTGGGCGGCTGCGGCCCCGCGCAGCACGGCCGCGGCGGACGCGGCGGCCCGACGCAGCGTTTCGACGACGTCGTCCTGCCCGACCAGGTCGGCGAAGACGTCGGGCATCAGGTCCGGCGCTCCATCGTCACCAGCTCCGTGTCGGATAACTCCGGCTGCACCGAGGTGTCCGGCCCCTGGGCGGGACGGGGGTGCACGATGCCGGCCGGGTCGACGAGGAACTCCCCCACCCGCCGGGCCACCAGCTCGGCGGTCTCCCCGACCGGGCGGGACGCGTCGAGCACCAGGTACCGCTTCGGGTCGCTCGCCGCAAGGTCGAGGAAGGCGTACCGGACCCGCTCGTGGAAGGCGACGGACTCGGCCTCCAGCCGGTCGATCCCGGCGCTGCGCGACGCGACCCGGGACAGGCCGGTCTGCGGTTCGACGTCGAGCAGCACCACCAGGTCGGGCTTGAGCCCACCGGTGGCCCAGGAGGAGAGCCAGGAGACCTCGTCGACGGGCAGCGTCCGCCCGGCCCCCTGGTACGCCAGCGACGAGTCGACGTACCGGTCGCTGATCACCACCGCGCCCCGGACGAGCGCCGGCCGGACCACGGTGGCGACGTGGTGCGCCCGGTCCGCGGCGTAGAGCAGCGCCTCGGCGCGCGGCGACGGGGCCTCGACGGTGGTGCCGAGCAGCAGCGAGCGGATCCGCTCGCCGACTTCGGTGGCGCCCGGTTCCCGGGTGACCACCACCTCCCGGCCCTGCCCGCGCAGCCGCTCGGCGAGCGTGGCGAGCTGGGTCGACTTGCCGGCGCCCTCGCCGCCCTCGAAGACCACGAAGAGCCCGCTGGAGACGAACTTCTCGGCCGGCATCAGCGGGCGACCCCGGATCGACCCCCACAGGTCGGCGAGGACCGGCACGCCCTTCTTGTCGTCCATCTGGCCGAAGGCGCTGATCCCGGCGAAGATGCCGGCGGCGCCCGCGGCGAGCAGCAGCAACCGGGTGGACGAGATGGAGATGCCCAGGTCGGCGATGGTCAGCTTGCGGGAGCCGCCGACGCCGACCAGCAGGCTGCTCAGCGCGATGGCGAGGATCAGCACCAGCCGGGTACCGATCTGCACCACGGCGAAGACCCGGCCGCGCACCTCGTCGGCGACCTCACCACCGAGCAGCGTGGTGCCGGCGAGGAAGGCCATCCCGGCGCCCGCGCCGACCAGGATCGCGCCGAGCACCGCCATGGACAGGTGGATGGCGAACGCGAGCACCAGCACGGACGCGCTGGCCAGCACGATGCTCATCCCGAACCAGCGCCGCCGGGACATGTCCCGGACGATCATCGGGCCGAGCCCGATGCCCACGGCGAGGCCGACGAACATCGCGCCGAAGAGCAGGTAGAAGGCGGCGTCACCGGCGCCGAGCGAGGCGGCGAAGAACTTCGCCGTGCCGATCACGATCCCACCGCCGGCGAACGCGCCGAAGATGCCGAGCACCAGGCCGCGCACCAGCGGGGTCTGCCCGATGTACTTCCAGCCCTCGGTGAACTGGTGCCGCATGCCCTGTTCGGTGCGCTCCGCCTCGCTGGCCTGTGTCTGGCTGATCTCCTTGATCCCGAACGCGACCACCAGCGCGGTGGCCAGGCGGGAGAACGCGTTGAACCAGAGTGCGATCTGGGCCGGCTCGGACCAGGACGGGATCTCGCCGCCGGTCACGCCCCGGATGCTCCGGTCGAGCACGGCCAGGCCGAGCGCTGCGGCGATCGGGGTGAGGCCGTACGTGGTGATCAGGGTGAGCTGGTTGGCCGCCTCCAGCCGGGCGCGCGGGATGAGGTTGGGAACCGCGGCCTCCTTGGCCGGGATCCAGAGCAGGGTGATCGTCTCGATCAGGAAGGTGGCGACCGCCGCCCAGCCGACCACCAGGCCGCCGCTGGCCCCGGTGAGCGCGAACAGCGGGATGGAGGCGAAGAGCAGGAAGCGCAGCACGTCGCAGATGACCATCGTCCAGCGCCGGTCGAACCGGTCGGCGAGGACGCCGGCCACCGGGCCGAGTAGCAACGCGGGCAGCAGCCGGATCGCGATCAGGGTGCCGAACGCGGCGCCCTGCGCGGTGCTGCCCGAGACCTGGGCGGCGGCGAAGACGGAGGTGGCGAGCAGACCGAGCCAGTCGCCGAAGGAGGCGGCACCGAGCACGATCCAGAGCCGGCGGAACGGCCGGATGCGCAGCACGGAGCGGATCGCGGCGGCCCCGGACCGGTCGGCGGCCTGGGCCGTGGCCGCGCCGCCGGACCGGCCCCCGGTCTCGTCGGTGTCGGCACCGTCGGGCCGGTCGCCGGAGGGCGACACGCCGGGCGACTCGCCGTTGTTCTGGCTTTCGATGGCCGTACCTCCACGTGCCGGCCCAACGCTGGGCAGTCCCGGTGCAACACTCTAGTCCCGGCCGGGGTCCATCCCGTCCGCGACATTGCCTGCTCGCCGAGCCTAGGCCGCCGACACCACCGGCCGCAGCCAGGCATACGCGAGGGTATTTCGCATTGACCGTTTGACAGTTAGCGTGCACACGTGGCCACCGAAAGCGACAAACTTCGCGAGCGCCTGAACCAGGCGACCGCCCACCTCGACCCGCCGTACGCGGTGGTCGACCTGACGGCGTTCGATGCCAATGCCACGGCGCTGCTCCCCCGCGCCGGCGGCAAGCCGATCCGGGTCGCCAGCAAGTCCGTACGTGCCCGTGAGCTGCTCGGCCGGGTGCTGGGCCGGCCCGGCTGGGCGGGGGTGATGGCGTTCACCCTGCCCGAGGCGAGCTGGCTGGTCCGCACCGGCGTGACCGACGACGCGCTGGTGGCGTACCCCACGGCCGACCGGAGGGCGCTCGCCGAACTGGCCGGTGACGAGGAACTGGCCCGGTCCGTCACCCTGATGGTCGACGGCACCGAGCAGCTCGATCTCATCGACGCGGTCCGCCCGCCGGGGCATCGCCCCCCGCTGCGGGTCTGCATCGACCTCGACGCCTCCTGGCGCCCCCTGCGCGGGCGGGTGCACGTCGGGGTGCGCCGCTCCCCGGTGCACAGCGCCCGGGCGGCCGGCGCGCTCGCCGCCGCCGTCGCCGCCCGGCCCGGCTTCCGGCTGGTCGGCCTGATGTCGTACGAGGCGCAGATCGCCGGGCTGGGCGATGCCCCGCCGGGGCGGGCGGCACTGGCCGCCGCGATCCGGCTGGCCCAGCGCGGCTCGTACCGGGAACTGCTGGCCCGCCGGGGCGCGGCGGTGACCGCGGTACGCGAACACGCCGAGCTGGAATTCGTCAACGGCGGCGGCACCGGCAGCGTGGCGGCGACCAGCGCCGACCCCGCGGTCACCGAGGTCACCGCGGGGTCCGGCCTGTACGGGCCGACACTGTTCGACGCGTACCGCGCCTGGCGGCCCACCCCGGCGGCGTTCTTCGCCTGCGCGGTGGTCCGCCGCCCGGCGCCCGGGCTGGCCACGGTGCTCGGCGGCGGCTGGATCGCCTCCGGCCCGGCCGAGGACACCCGCCTGCCCGCCCCCTGGCTGCCGACCGGGCTGAAGCTGCTCGGCGCGGAGGGGGCCGGCGAGGTGCAGACCCCACTGGCCGGCCGGGCGGCAAACGACCTGCGGCTCGGTGACCTGGTCTGGTTCCGACACGCCAAGGCCGGTGAGCTCTGCGAGCACGTCAACGAACTGCACCTGGTCGAGGGGGACCGGGTGGTGGGCAGCGTCCCCACCTACCGGGGGGAGGGCCACGCCTTCCTGTAACCGCCCGAGCGACCCCAGAAGGTAGGGCCGCCCCGGCGGCCGGGATCAGGAGGAGGTGCCGGAAGCTGGAGTGGCGGCGTCGGCCGGGACGATGACGTGCCGGTGCAGGTACTCGCGAATGAGCGCCTTGGCCTCGGCGAGCACCCGCTCGTCGCCCTCGGGGTTGCGCCGGAACGCCAGCTTGATCAGGGCGTCCGAGGCCTCGACGGCGATCTCCAGGCAGAACCGCAGGCGTGGCTCGTCGGTCATCCCGAACCGTTCGGTGAGCACCCGGGCCAACTGGTCGGCGATCACGCCGTTGTTGTCCCGCTGCTCATCGAGCAGGTGCAGGTCGACCACGTCGCCGAAGTGCAGGGTGCGGAACCCGGGGACGGTGCGGTGCATGGTGATGTACTCGTCGATCCCCGCGTCGACGCCGTCCCACCAGTGGCTCAGGTCGTCCGAGGCGAACCGCTCGTCGAGACGCTGGAGGTAGGACTCCATCGTGCGCAGCGTCAGCGCCTGCACGATGGCCCGCTTGTCCGGGAAGAACTGGTAGACCGACCCGATCGCAACCTCGGCGCGCTCGGCGAGCAGGGTAGTGGTCAGCCCCTCGTACCCCACCTCGTCGACGAGTTCGGCACAGGCGTCCAACATTCGCTGGACCCGCGCCACGCTTCGACCCTGGACCGGTACCCGGCGCAGCGGCCCGGTCGTGGCGGCTGGTGTGGACACTCGGCCACCCCCCTTCGACGGATGAACATATCTGCACGTCACGAGTGCGTGACTACCGGTACAACGAGCGGACCTCGATTGCGGTATTTACCAGGCACAACGTTCCTGATATGAAGACAGCTCATATTCACGTCGAGGAGCGCGCATGGCCCGCACCGCACCGCTCACCACCGCCGCCTGGACCAACTGGGCCGGCAACCAGCGCAGCACCGCCACCGCCATCCTCCGCCCTCACACGGTCGCCGACGTCACCGAGGCCGTCCGAGCGGCCGGGGCGGCCGGCGAACGGATCCGGGCGGTCGGCAGCGGTCACTCCTTCACCCCCGTCGCCCGCACCGACGGCCGCCGGATGGAACTGACCGAACTGGACACCAAGATACTGATCGACCGGGATCGACTCCTGGTCACCGTACCGGCCGGGATACCGCTGCACCGACTCAACGCCCTGCTCACCGCCAACGGGCTGGCCATGCCCAACCTCGGCGACATCGACGCGCAGACCATCGCCGGGGCGATCTCCACCGGCACCCACGGCACCGGGGCCGCGTACGGCTGCCTGTCGACCTTCGTCGAGGCGCTCACCCTGGTCACCGGCACCGGCGAAGTGCTGCACTGCTCCGCCGAGCAGCACCCGGACGTGTTCGCCGCCGCCCGGGTCTCCCTCGGCGCCCTCGGGGTGCTGACCGAGGTGACCCTGCGCTGCGTGGACGCCTTCACCCTGCGCGCCCACGAGCGGCCCGCCCCGCTCACCGAGGTGCTGTCCGACCTGCCGGCCCTGATCTCCGCCCACGACCACGTCGAGTTCTACTGGTTCCCGTACACCGACCGGGTACAGGTCAAGGTCAACGACCGGACGCCAACCGACGACCGGCCGCTGCCCGGCTGGCGCGGCTGGCTGGACGACGACTTCCTGTCCAACACGATCTTCGCTGGCGCGTGCCGGCTCGGCCGGGCCGTGCCCGCCCTGGTGCCGACGATCAGCGCGGTCTCCGCCCGGGCGCTCACCGAGCGCACCTACACCGGCCGCTCCGACGCGGTCTTCTGCACCCCGCGCCGAGTCCGGTTCGTGGAGATGGAGTACGGCCTGCCGCGCGCCGCCCTGCCCGAGGCGCTGGACGCGCTGCGCCGGATCGTCGACGGGCTCCCGTTCAAGGTGCTCTTCCCGGTCGAGGTCCGGTTCACCGCCCCGGACGACATCTGGCTGTCGCACGGGTACGGGCGCGAGTCGGCGTACATCGCCGTCCACCAGTACGTCGGGATGCCGTACGAGCCGTACTTCCGGGCCTTCGAGCAGGTCGCCGCCGGCCTGGGTGGCCGCCCGCACTGGGGCAAGTTGCACTGGCGCGACGCGGCGTCGCTGGCCCCTGCGTACCCGAGGTTCGCCGACTTCCAGGCCGTCCGCGCCCGCCTGGACCCGGCGGGCATCTTCAGAACCCCCCACCTGGACACCCTCTTCGGCGCCTGACCCGCCCAGATCTTGGAAGAAAACGGCCCCCGGAAGGGCCGTTTTCTTCCAAGATCTCAACGTTGTTCCGTCAGCCGGGCCAGCCGGCGGCGCGCAGGGCCGCCCGTAGCTGGGCGATGACCTCTTCGGGGCGGGCGCGGACGGCCCAGGACGGGAACCGGAGCACCTGTCCCCGTCGACCCAGAGCGCGTTCTGCCGGCGCATGTCGGCCCACGCCTGACGGGGATCGAGGTGCTGCCCACCATCGATCTCGACGTGCACCTGCCACTGTTCGAAGTAGGCGTCGAGGTAGCGGCGTCGGCCGGTCGAGTCGTATCGGACCAACTGCCGGGTCGGCTCGGGCAGCCCCGCACGACGGACCAGGCCGAGGAAGCCGAGCTCGGCCAGGGAGTGTGCACCGCCGGCCGCATCGATGGCGGTGGCGAGGATCAGCCGTCGGCGGCGCACCCGCGGCAGCCGGTCGAGGACGCGGTGCACCTCATCGCCACCGACCAGACGCTGCTGGAAGCCGGCGGCGATCACCGCCCTGGCCTCCTCGTCGCTGCCGGCCCACCCCGCCGCGTCGACGATCGACCGGGCGGGCATCGTCCGGCGGGGTTGCCCGACGGCCAGCACGTCCTCGTCCGGCAGACAGGTCGTCCGGTGCGCCGACACGCCCTGGGGCAGCGGACCCCGCCGGCAGGTGGCCGGCAGCATCACGTGGATGGGCCGACCGGGGAACCCGCGCAGACCACCCGCCTGGGCTGCGGTCAGCCCACCGAGCACGGCCGTCGGCCCGGCGGCGAGCACCGCGATCCAGCGGAACTGCTCGGCGCTCACCGGGCCGTTGTGGGCGACGTACACGGCCCGGTGCACCTGGCGCCAGCGATGGGTGTCGACCCGGTGCCGAATCGCCTTGCGGGACAGGTGCCGCAGCGCCTGACGGAGGCTGATCACCTCCTCCTGACGGAAGAGCAGCCAGGTCAGCTCGTCGGCGTCGTCACCCGGCAGCGCCCGCCGCCATGCCGCCAACGCCCGCGATTCACGGTTCCCCATCCAACAAACCCTGCCGAACCTGCCACCCTCCCGCTGACCCTGTGGACAACGTTGAGATCTTGGAAGGAAACGGCCCCCGGAGGGGCCGTTTTCTTCCAAGATCTGGGCAGGAGAGCGTCAGTCGGTGGGGGTGGTGGCCTTCTTCGGGGGGGTCTTCTTCGCCGGGGTGGCCTTCTTGGCCGTCGACTTGCTGGCGGTGGACTTCGCGGCCGTGGTCTTCTTGGCGGCCGTGGCCTTCTTCGCGGGAGCCTTCTTCGCGGGGGCCTTCCTTGCCGGGGCCTTCTTCGGCGCCGGGCCCTTTGCGCGCTTCTCGGCGAGCATCTCGGAGGCTTCCTCGATGCTCAGCGCCTCCGGGGTCTGCCCACGCCGCAGGGACGCGTTGAACTCGCCGTCCGTCACGTACGGGCCGAACCGGCCGTCCTTGATGACCAGCGGCTTCTCGGTCAGCGGGTCGACGCCCATCTCCCGCAGCGGGGGCGCGGCGGCCCGGCGCTGACGGGCCTTCGGGGCGGCCAGCAGGGCCAGCGCCTCGTCCAGCGTGACCGTGAACATCTTGTCTTCCGAGTCCAGCGAGCGGAACTCGTCACCCTGCTTGACGTACGGGCCGTAGCGCCCGTTGTTGGCGAACACCTCGACGCCGCCCGGGGCCATCCCGAGCAGCCGGGGCAGGCTGAGCAGCCTCAACGCCTCGGCGAGGGTCAGCGAGTCCGGCGACTGCGAACGCAGCAGGGACGACTTGCGCTCGCCGCTGGCCACGTACGGGCCGTACCGGCCGGACCTGAGCAGGATCGGCTCCCCGGTGGCTGGGTCGTCGCCGAGCTTGCGCTCGCCGCCCCCGCCGAGGAACAGCTCCTGCACCTTCTCCGGGGTCAGCTCGTCCGGGGCCAGCCCCTCGGGGATCGGCGCCCGGTCACCCTGGCCACCGCCGCCCTCCTCGCCCTCCGCCTGCGCCGCCGGCTCGCCGCCGGGCAGTTCCCGCTGGAGGTACGGCCCGTAGCGCCCGACCCGGACGACGACCTCGCGCCCCTCCTCGTCGGCGAAGAGCGGGATCGAGTTGACGCTGCGCGCGTCGATCTCGCTGAGGTTCTCCGTCACCAGCTTCTTCAGCCCGCCCGCGTGGGCGATGGCCCGGTCGCCGGTGCCGTTGGGGCTGCCGAAGTAGAACCCGGTGAGGAAGTCGACGGCCGCGTGGTCGCCGCCGGCGATCTCGTCCAGCTCGTTCTCCATGCTGGCGGTGAAGTCGTAGTCGACCAGCCGCGGGTAGTGCCGCTCCAGCAGGCCGATCACCGCGAACGCCACGAAGGTCGGAATGAGCGCCTGGCCGCGCTTGATCACGTACCCGCGGTCCTGGATCGTCTGCATGATCGACGAGTACGTCGACGGGCGGCCGATGCCCAGCTCTTCCATTGCCTTGACCAGCGACGCCTCGGTGTAGCGCGACGGCGGCTGGGTGTGGTGCCCCTGCGCGGCCAACTCGTCGGCGCTCAGCGGCTGGTCCTTGACCAGGTTCGGCAGCCGGCGCTCGGCGTCCTCGGCCTCGGCGGTCTCGTCGTCGGACGACTCGACGTACGCCCGCAGGAAACCCGGGTCGGTGATGGTCTTGCCGGTCGCGCCGAAGTCGGCCTCCTCCTGCGCGGAGGACACCGCCCGGATGCGCACCGAGACGCTGGAGCCGACCGCGTCGGTCATCTGCGAGGCGATGGTGCGCCGCCAGATCAGCTCGTAGAGCTTGAACTCCTCGCCCGACAGCTCCTTGGCCACCTCGCCCGGGGTGCGGAAGTTGTCCCCCGCCGGCCGGATCGCCTCGTGTGCCTCTTGGGCGTTCTTCACCTTGCCGGTGTACCGGCGCGGCTCCGGCGGCACGCTGCGCTCGCCGTACAACTCGATGATCTGCCGGCGGGCCGCCGTGATGGCGGTCTCCGACAGGTTCACCGAGTCGGTACGCATGTAGGTGATGTAGCCGTTCTCGTAGAGCCGCTGCGCCGTGCGCATCGTCTGCTGGGACGAGAGCCGCAGCTTGCGGGCCGCCTCCTGCTGGAGGGTGGAGGTGATGAACGGCGCGTACGGGCGGCGGCGGTAGGGCTTCTCCTCGACCCGGGTGACCGTGAACGGCCGCCCCTGGAGGCGGGCTGCGAGCCCACGTGCGCCGCCGGAGTCGAGGTGCACCACGCCAGCCCCGGGCTTCACCCGGCCGGTGGTCGGCTCGAAGTCCTTGCCGGTCGCGATCCGGTCGCCGTTCAGCGCCACCAGGGTGGCGTTGAAGGTGCGCGGCCCCTCGCCCGGCTTCGCCACCGCCAGGGTGGCCAGGATGTCCCAGTACTCGGCGGTGCGGAACGCCATCCGCTGCCGCTCCCGCTCGACCACGATCCGGGTCGCCACGGACTGCACCCGGCCCGCCGAGAGCTTCGGCATGACCTTCTTCCACAGCACCGGGGAGACCTCGTAGCCGTACAGGCGGTCGAGGATGCGCCTGGCCTCCTGGGCGTCGACCAGGTCCCGGTCGATCTCGCGCGGGTTGGCCACGGCGGCCTGGATCGCCGGCTTGGTGATCTCGTGGAACACCATCCGCTTGACCGGCACCTTGGGCTTGAGGGTCTCCACCAGGTGCCAGGCGATCGCCTCGCCCTCGCGGTCCTCGTCCGTGGCCAGGAAGATCTCGTCGACCTCCTTGGCCAGCTTCACCAGCTTGCTGATCTGCTGCTTGCGGTCGGGCGAGACCACGTAGAGGGCCTGGAAGCCGTTGTCGACGTCGACGCCGAGGCGGGCCCACGGCTCGCCCTTGTACTTGGCCGGCACGTCGGCGGCGTTGCGGGGCAGGTCGCGGACGTGACCGAAGCTGGCCTCCACGACGTACCCCGGGCCGAGGTAGCCCGAGATCGTCTTGGCCTTCGCCGGTGACTCGACGATGACCAGACGGGTGGTCCTGGCGTTGCTCGGCACGTCTCCTGCGACCTCACTCCTGCTCGTGGCCGGCCGGGTCCGAGGCGCGGACCACCCTCGGTCCGCCGGAACCGCCGGCGGTCCGGATGTCCAACGTAACGCGCCGCCCACGTTTCGGGTTTCGCGGGCGGCCAACCCGCCCACCCGTTTCCCGGACACCGCTGACGGTCTTGCCGGACGGCGCCACCGTACACCGTGTGTAGGGTGCCGAGCGGGCCACTGTGACGATGCCGGCCCGTCGGCCGATCTCACCAGCCCGTTCGCCCGGGAAACCGACGGCCGAACTGTCCCCCATCGGACAGCCGACCACACCTTACGTGCCCGCCCCGACGCCGATCATGGACTTGCGGTGGGCGGCTGAAGCCGATTCGCCGCTTTCGCGGGGCCCGCCGGGGTCAGGGATGGTGGGGCCAGACAAGGGGTGGGGCGGTGGCCGGGGGGTCGCCGATCAGGTCGGCCAGGCGGGCCAGGCGGCGACGGCCGGTGATCCGGTACGCCGGCCCGCCCGCCTCCGCGTCGAGCAGCGCCGCCAGCAGGCCGACGGCGGCCAGGGCGGCGCCGACCGGCTCCCGGCACGCCTCGTCGTGCACGCCGAGGCGGAGCAGGAATCCGGGCGGGTCGGACTTCCCGGCGGCGGCCACCCAGAGCCGAAGCCGCCGGCCGTTGAGGTGGAACCCGGCGGGTGGCTGCTTCACCGGACCGCCGCCGACCGGCGGGTCGCGGAGCCAGGCGAGGGCCAGCGGGGCCAGCGTGCTGGCGTACGAGGTGCGGACCCGGTGCTGCTGGTCAGCGGTCGCCTCCCAGGTCGCGGCGAGCCCGCACCGGGCCAGCTCGGCGACGAGCACGTGCACCCGCCAGGCGGCGTCCACCACGATCGACAGCCGCGCGGTGCCACCCATCCGGACCATCTCCCCCGGACCGGCGAGCAGGCCGGCCAGATCGGCGACGGACGGGTCCGCCGCCTCGGCACCGAACAGGGAGAGCTGCCGGACCGGATCGGGTGGTCGGTCGGGGGACGTCAGCGGCACTCCGGGACCTCGTCGAAGGCCTCTTTGAGTTCCTCGGAGCCGAGCCGGCTGGTGTCCAGGGCGCTGGCGTCGTACTCCTTGTTGAGCGTGTCCACGGCGGCGCGCACGCCGTCGTAGAAGGCGGTGGGATCGCCGGCGCCCAGGCCGCCGATGGTGGCCCGGGCCCGGCCGTACGCGTCGCGCACCTTGCCCAGCGACGCCTGGAAGCCCTGCGAGATCTCCTCGCCGTGGTCGGTCCCCGGGACGCCGGCCTCGTCGATCTTGCGGCGGGCCGTCTCGCTGGCCTGCTCCGCGCCGCCGAAGAGCCGCACCAGGTTCTCCTTCGCCTGTGCCGGGGTGGTCTGCGCGGTCATCTGCTGCTGGGTGCTGCTGGTCAGCTTGTTGATCTCGGCGCGCCACGGGGTGAGCGCCTCGCACACCGACGCCGCCCAGGCCCGGGGGCTGGGGCCGCCGCCGCAGGCGGTCAGCGTCAGGACGAACGTGGCGAGGACCACCATGAGCTTTCCGGCGGTCGCCGCCCGGCACGTGCGCATGCGAAGCAGCGTACGGCCTCCGCGCCGATGTGCCACCGCTCGGTTTGCCGGACTCCGACCGCCGGCCGGCCCTGGCGGGAGCCCGACCGGCTGCTGATCTTGCAAACGGTGCGGATGGCCGGTCGCCGGGCGGGGCGGGTTCCCGGCCGCGGGTGTTGGCCGGCCGGGAACCCGCTGTGTCACCGCTCAGGCGTTGACCGCCTCCGGCCGCTGGTCGGCGCTGCCTGCGCCGGTGCCGCTGCCGTCGGTGTCGCCCATCGCGACGCCCTTGCGCTTGCTGAACACCACCGACGCGACGATGATCAGCGTGGCCGCCACCGCGATGCCGACCCGCAGGCCGACGTTGCGCCCGTCGCCGACGCTCCACGCCACGACGGCCGGCGCGATCAGCAGCGAGACCAGGTTCATCACCTTGATCAACGGGTTGATCGCCGGGCCGGCGGTGTCCTTGAACGGGTCGCCGACGGTGTCGCCGATGACCGTGGCGGCGTGCGAGTCGGAGCCCTTGCCGCCGTACGCGCCGTCCTCGACGAGCTTCTTGGCGTTGTCCCACGCGCCGCCCGAGTTGGACAGGAACACCGCCATCAGGGTGCCGGCGCCGATCGCCCCGGCCAGGTACGCCGCCAGCGCGCCCGGCCCGAGGCCGAAGCCGACCGCGATCGGGGCGAGGATGGCGAGCAGGCCGGGGGTCATCAGCTCGCGCTGCGCGTCCCGGGTGCAGATGTCGACGACCTTGCCGTACTCGGGGCGCTGGGTGCCGTCCATGATCCCGGGCAGCTCTCGGAACTGCCGGCGGACCTCCATCACGACCGCGCCGGCCGAGCGGGACACCGCGTTGATGGCCAGGCCGGAGAAGAGGAAGACCACCGCCGCGCCGATGATCAGGCCGACCAGGTTGCGCGGGTTCGCCACGTTCAGCGAGCTGAGGATCTCCGCGCCGACGTCGCCCACACCAGCGTCGGCGTACGCCGTGCGCAGCGTGTCGGTGTACGAGCCGAACAGCGCGGTCGCGGCCAGCACCGCCGTGGCGATCGCGATGCCCTTGGTGATCGCCTTGGTGGTGTTGCCGACCGCGTCCAGCTCGGTGAGGATCCGGGCGCCGTTCTCGTCGATGTCGCCGGACATCTCGGCGATGCCCTGGGCGTTGTCGGAGATCGGGCCGAAGGTGTCCATCGCGACGATCACGCCGACGGTGGTGAGCAGGCCGGTGCCGGCCAGCGCCACGGCGAACAGCGACAGCGTGATGGAGCCGCCGCCGAGCAGGAACGCGCCGAAGACGCCCGCGCCGATCAGCAGCGCCGAGTAGACCGCCGACTCCAGGCCGATGCTGATGCCGGCGAGGATGACGGTGGCCGCACCGGTCTGCGAGCTCTTGCCGATGTCCTGCACCGGACGCCGGTTGGTCTCGGTGAAGTAGCCGGTCAGCGCCTGGATCGCGGCGGCCAGCACGATGCCGATGACCACCGCGGCGATGGTCACCCCGCGCGGGCCCAGGGGCGGGTCCCCGCCGTCGACGCCGAGGCTCTCCCGCCACTGGGGCCCGAGCAGGTCGGCCCAGGTCGGCTTCAGGTAGGCGTAGGAGGCGATCGCGACCAGCACCGCCGAGACCAGGGCGGAGATGTAGAAGGCCCGGTTGATCGCGGTGAGGCCGTTGCGGTCAGAGGCGCGCAGCCGGGTGATGAACACGCCGACGATCGCCACCAGCACACCGATCGTGGAGATGATCAGCGGGAGGACCAGGCCCTCGTCGCCGAACGCGGCCCGGCCGAGGATCAGCGCGGCGACCAGCGTGACCGCGTACGACTCGAACAGGTCGGCGGCCATGCCCGCGCAGTCGCCGACGTTGTCGCCCACGTTGTCGGCGATGGTGGCGGCGTTGCGCGGGTCGTCCTCGGGGATGCCCTGCTCGACCTTGCCGACCAGGTCGGCGCCGACGTCGGCGGCCTTGGTGAAGATGCCGCCGCCGACCCGCATGAACATGGCCAGCAGGGCGGCGCCGAAGCCGAAGCCCTCCAGCACGGTCGGGGCGTCGCCCTTGAACAGCAGGACCACGAGCGCCGCGCCGAACAGGCCGAGACCGACGGTGAGGAAGCCGACCACGCCTCCGGTACGGAAGGCGATCTTCATGGCGCCCTCCCGGCCGCCGGCCACCTCCCGGGCGGCGGCGGCGACCCGCAGGTTCGCGCGGGTGGCCAGCCACATGCCAGCGCCGCCGATGAACGCGCTGAACAGGGCGCCCACCACGAAGAAGGCGGACCGACCGATCTTCACCGCGGTCTCGCTGCCGTCGGTGTCGTGCACCGGCAGCAGGAAGAGCAGCACCACGGCGATCACCACGAAGATCGCGAGGGTCCTGAACTGCCGGAGCAGGTAGGCCGAGGCCCCCTCCTGTACCGCCCCGGAGATCTCCTGCATGTTGGTGGTGCCCTTACCGGCTGCCAGCACGGCCTTGGTCAAGGCGGCGGCGAAGACGAGTGCCACCAGCGCGATGACCGCGGCGATGACGACGTACGTCAGGTTGGCTCCGGTAAGGGACAGTGCGCCGCCCTCGGCGGCCAAGGTCCCGGACATCTGTGTCCTCCTGTACCGAACGCTCGCGCCGGCCGTGGAGACGCAGAGACCGACGCCTGGATGCGGACTCGCAAGCGCGCCGACCCACCCCAGCGGGCCAGCGATGAGCACCCATACCCGCTGGCTGCGGGAAGGATCACTTGCTGACAACCCGCGTACTGTAGCCCTCCGTAGTGCCGGAGGTCACATCATGGGGCACAGTGTCCGGATGATCTTCGTCGCTGTGTTATGCGAAAGAATCTGATATAAGGCCCGGGAACGACGGAAGGGCCGCCCTCCCGGTCGGGAGGAGCGGCCTGATCAGCGAATCAGTTGCTTGAGCGGCGGGTCAGCCAGAGAAGTTGATCGACGGATCAGCGGAAGTCAGCGGCCCACCGGCCAGACCATCCGGACCTCGGTGCCCACGCCGTCGTCGACCGGGCGCACCTGGAGGTCCTCCACGAAGCCGGCGAGCAGGGCGAAGCCCACGCCGGTGGTCAGGTCGTCCTCGTCCAGCGACTCGTTGGCGAGCTGGTCGGCGTCGAGCGCGGTCAGGCCGATGCTCGCCTCGATCGGCGCCCGGTCCACCACCCGCACCGAGTACGACCCGGTGTCGGACATCTCCACCAGCACCGGGTCGGGCACGTGGTACTGCCGGTGCAGGGCCACCGCCCGGGTGCACGCCTCGCCGATGGCCAAGCGCACCTCGTCGAGCAGGTCCTCGCGCACGCCGGCCCGCCGGGCCACCGCGACGCCGACCAGCCGGGCGGTGCGGACGTGCACCGGCGCCGGCGAGAAGGAGAGCCGGACCGTGGCCATCAGGCGCCGGCACCGGTCGGATCGGCCCCGATGGCCGCGTCGACCGTCGGGTGCAGCGGAAACACCTGATCCAGCGCGGTGATCCGGAAGATCTTGAGCAGCGGCTCCTTGTCGCAGACCAGCGCGAAGCTGCCGCCGACCGAACGCAGCCGCTTGAGCGCGCCGACCAGCACGCCGAGGCCGGTGGAGTCGAGGAAGTCGACCCGGCCCAGGTCGACCACGACGTGACGGGCCCCACCGTCGATCAATTCCAAGAGTCGTTCCCGCAGCCGGGGTGCGGTGTAGACGTCCACCTCACCGCCTACCTCGAGCACCGTGTGCTCCCCCACGGCACGGGTCGCCAGCGACAGCTCCATCGGTCCTCCTCGCAAGAGTCGTAAACTCTCCTGGGCATCTAACCATCCCCGCCGCCGGCGTACGTGAGGTCACCGGTGGAGGCTCTCCCTTACCCACAACCCACGCCAGTCAACTCCGAACACTTGTGCGAGAGTGCAGGACGTGAGCCCCGCAGCAACCGTATCCGCAGGCCGCGGGCCCGACCGCCCGCCGGTGGGTGCACCGGCCGAGCTGCTGCGCCAGCTGCGCGCACGCACCGGCGCCGACCCGGTCACCCACGTCGAGCGGGTGCCGGCCCGGGCCGGGGAACGGGCGCCGTGGCCCGAGTGGACGCCCGAGGAGCTGCGGGCGGCGTTCGCCCGACGCGGCGTGGTCGCGCCCTGGCGGCACCAGTCCCGGGCCGCCGACCTGGCGTACGCGGGCAGGAGCGTCGTCGTCGCCACCGGGACCGCGTCCGGCAAGTCCCTGGCGTACCAGCTCCCGGCGCTGGCCACCCTGCTCGCCGACCCCCGGGCCACCGTGCTCTACCTGGCGCCGACCAAGGCGCTCGCCGCCGACCAGCTACGCGCCGTCGCCGGCCTGGAACTCGACGGGGTACGCCCCGCCTGCTACGACGGGGACACCCCGCGCGCCGAGCGGGACTGGATCCGCCGGCACGCCCGGTTCGTGCTGACCAACCCCGACATGCTGCACCACGGGATCCTCCCCGGGCACGCCCACTGGTCCGGCTTCCTACGCCGGCTGGCGTACGTGATCGTCGACGAGTGCCACACCTACCGGGGGGTGTTCGGCTCGCACGTCGCGCACGTGCTGCGCCGGCTGCGCCGGCAGTGCGCCCGCTTCGGCCGTACCCCCGTGTTCATCCTGGCCTCGGCCACGTCGGGCGACCCGGCGACGGCGGCCGGGCAGCTCACCGGCCTGCCGGTGGCCGCCGTCACCGAGGACGCCTCCCCGCGCGGCGGGGTGACCTTCGCCCTGTGGGAGCCGCCGCTGCTGCCCGCCGACGCCGACGCCACCGTCGCCGACCTCGCGCCGGTGCGCCGGTCGGCGCTGCGGGAGACCGCCGACCTGCTCGCCGACACGGTCGCCGCGGGGGTACGCACCCTCGCCTTCGTCCGGTCCCGCAAGGGCGCCGAGGTCGTGGCCGCCAACGCCCGCCGCGCCCTGGACGAGGCGGTCCCCGGGCTGGGTGAGCGGGTGGCCGCCTACCGGGGCGGCTACCTGCGCGAGGAGCGGCGCGAACTGGAACGGGCGCTGCTGCACGGCGACCTGCTCGGGCTCGCCTCGACCAACGCGCTGGAGCTGGGTGTCGACCTGGTCGGGCTGGACGCCGTGCTGATCTGCGGGTGGCCGGGCACCCGGGCGTCGCTGTGGCAGCAGGCCGGCCGGGCCGGGCGCTCCGGCGACGAGGCCCTCGCGGTGCTGGTGGCCCGGGACGACCCGCTGGACACCTACCTGGTGCACCACCCGGAGGCCCTGTTCGGGCGGCCGGTCGAGGCGACCGTGCTCGACCCGGCCAACCCGTACGTGCTCGGCCCGCAGCTCGCCTGCGCGGCGGCCGAGGCCCCGCTCACCCCGGCCGACCTGGAACTCTTCGGTGAGGGCGCCAAGGAGGCGGTGGACGACCTGGTCGCGGCCGGGGCGCTGCGGCAGCGGCCGACCGGCTGGTACTGGCGGCACCGCGAGCGACCCGAGGTCGACCTGCGCGGCGAGGGCGGGGCACCGGTGTGCGTGGTGGAGGCGGCCACCGGACGGCTGCTCGGCACCGTGGACGGCGGCTCGTCGCACTTCCTGCTCCACCCCGGCGCGGTCTATCTGCACCAGGGAGTCTCGTACGTGGTCGACGCGCTCGACCTGGCCGACGGCTGCGCGCTGGTGCACCCCGAGGAGCCGGACTGGTCCACCCACGCCCGGGATGTCACCTCGCTGACCGTGGCTTCGGTGCGCTCGTACGTCGACGCCGGCCCGGTCGGGCTGTTCCTCGGCGAGGTCGACGTGACCAGCCAGGTGGTGTCGTACCAGCGGCGGCGGATCGCCTCCGGCGAGGTGATCGACACCCGGCCGCTGGACCTGCCGGCCCGGGAGCTGCGCACCGTCGCGGTCTGGTTCACCCTGTCCCCGCAGTCGTTGACCTCGGCGGGGATCGCTGCGGCGGACGTCCCCGGGGCGCTGCACGCCGCCGAGCACGCCGGGATCGGGCTGCTGCCGCTGATGGCCACCTGCGACCGGTGGGACATCGGCGGGCTCTCCACGGCGCTGCACCCGGACACCGAGGCCCCCACCGTCTTCGTGTACGACGGCCACCCGGGCGGGGCGGGGTTCGCCGAGCGGGCGTACCGGACGGCCGCCCAGTGGCTCCGGGCCACCCGCGACGCGATCGCCGAGTGCGGCTGCGAGGCGGGGTGCCCGTCCTGCGTCCAGTCCCCGAAGTGCGGCAACGGCAACAACCCGCTGTCGAAGCCGGACGCCGTGCGGGTCCTCGACGTGGTGCTGGCCAACCTGCCGGCCGAGCACCCGCCCCGGCAGCCCGGCCCCGCCGACGCGCCCGACGTCGAGCCGCCCGGGGACGGGGAGCGCGATCGGGTGGCGGCGTCCGGAGCGCAGGAATAGATCACGGCCCGGCGGGGCATTGACACATGGGAGCGCTTCCATGCACTCGCGCACCCCACCACCGCCCGAGCACGTGTTTCCCGCCGGAGGAGGAGTCGTGGCCGACACCATCGCCGAGACCGTCGACCTGCTCTACACCATCGACCAGGACCAACTCACCCCCGACCAGCAGATCGCCCTCGGCAGCGCGCTGGCCGCGCTGGCCCAGGCGGAACGGCTGGAACAGATCAACGAGCGGCTGCGCAGCATTCACCAGGTGCTCAACGCCTGGGCGCTCAAGGCCACCGTCGACGGCGGGCGCTGAGGGCGGAAACTCCCGGGGCGCCCGGGCCGCGGCCGGGGTCGAATGCCGAATCGAGGGCTGTGCGACACTCCGGCGACGTCCTGAAGGAGATTTCATGCAGCTCGACGCCTTGCAGCACCAAAAGCAGTTCCACATCCGGCAGCGGATTCGGATGATGGTCAACCAGTACCAGGTCCACGCCGTCGCCCCCGACGGTTCGGAAGGCGAGATGCTCGCGTTCGCGCAGCAGAAGCGGCTCGCCTTCAAGGAGCAGGTGACCATCTACACCGATGACACCAAGCAGCACCCGCTGCTGGGCTTCAAGGCCCGCCAGCGGCTCGACCTCGGCGCCACGTACGACGTGACCGACCACGCCGGCAACCCGATCGGGCTGTTCCGCAAGGACTTCGCCCAGTCGCTGCTCCGCTCGACGTGGCACGTCGAGCAGGCCGGGCTGCCCCAGGTGACCGGCCAGGAACGGAGCATGCCGGTGGCGCTGCTGCGCCGGTTCGTGGACTCGCTGTCCTGGCTGCCGTACCACTTCGACTTCACCGCGGGCGGCCAGCCGGTCTTCTCGGTCGTCAAGAAGTGGGGCCTGCGCGACCGGTACGTCGTCGAGGTGCACAACCCGCAGGTCGACCGCCGGCTCGTGATCGCCATGGCAATCGGCCTGGATGCCCTCCAGGGCCGCTGACCAGGGCCGCTGACCATCGCCGCCTCGGGGCGCGTGCCGATTGCGGTACGCGCCCCGGCTGCTCCGGCTGCCGATCAACTCCGTGACGGCGAACGCCAGCAGCAGACCAGTCCTGCAACAGCTTCCGCTCATGCGGCTCCCCCGCACGCAAGAGGCGTACCGGCAGCAGACCTACGTCGGTCACCCCGGGTGGTGACCGACGAGCCGCGACCGGGGGCTGGTCTGCTTCGAGCCGGCATTACCAGACACTCAAGGCCGTGGTGCGCTGGGCCCGGCGGCGTGAGTCCGCATACGGACGCGCAGGTTACCGAGGGCCAGGAAACAGAAGATCAACACTCCGAAGAGGGCCTGCGCGACCAGCGCCTCATGGAAGGCGGGAACGGGCAGGTCGTGGGCTCGTCCGAAGGCCGCCCCGAGCGGATACATCGACAGGGCCACGACACGGCTGGCCACCGCCACGAGGGCCAACCACGCGAGGGCACGCTCGACGCGAAGGAACCGTACGGACCGTACGCCCATGCCGTAAACAACAAGCATGTTCACCGGCAGCCCGACCACCATCTCCAACCGGTCGTCGAACAGTTGCTTTTCGTCGCTTGTCGCCTCAATTGGCTCGAAGCCCGAGACCACCCCGGTCACGACGGCGACCGCGAGGTAGACCGCCACGGTCAGGAGAACGGCACGCAGGAGGATCCGAGGAGCACCGTGACCCGGCACGTCGCCCGAAGGGCTCATGCCTCGATTCCGCCTCATCACCACGAGCGCGCCGACAATGGCTGCGGCCACCTGGGTCGACTGCTTGGCCGCGTCGGTGCTCCACCCAAGCGCCGTAAGGGTGAGATACAACGACGGAAACATCAACACGATCAGAAACGTCGCAGGGGTGCTCGACCTCGTGGAAGTCACCCAACCGTCCTTTACGCCAGTTTGTGCCGCACGGGAGTCGGCCAGTCGGGCCAGGATAGGCGGCGGCTCGTCGGAGACGCCTCCCCGGAAGCGTCAGCTGAGCCGTCCCGGAAGAGTTTCGGCTGAGGGAACCGATCCGCTGGCAGGCTTCGCCGGCCAGTTTCTGCGGGTTTGGGCATCCGGACCCATCGGGGCCGCGCCGTCGGCGTCAGCCCGCACCGGCCCGGCACGGGAGGTCACCGTAGCGACCCGGGTGAGGCCGGGTGCCGGGGTAACCGTCACCTCCGCCGTCACCACGGCATCCAGCCCGTCCAGCCGACAGTCGGTCAGCCGCGCCCCGTTGGCCCGTACGACATCGTCGGCGGACGCACAGGCCACCTGTTCACCGGCCAGGGCCCGACCCGCCCCGGCGAGCGCGCCGAAGTCCGCCGCCACCCGGGCCTGTTGCCGGGCGACCCGAGCCGCACCGACCGTCGCCCCGAACAGGCCCACCACGACGAACACCAGCCCGACCGCGAGCAGGCACACCGTCGCCCCGCCCCGCTCGCGCCCAGCCCGGGGCGTTCCGGCAACTCGCCGCTGAACGTCGGAACTTCCAGGACTCCCGGCCCGACGGCTGCGACTGCAGTGGTGTTCGCGGACGCTCCCGGCCCGACGGCTGCGACCGCAATGTTCCGCGTGGGCCGTCACGATTGCGGTCCCGGGGTGCCGGGCTCGACGGCGGCGACCGCGGTGGCGGTCACGGTGATCCGGGGCAGCCGGGCGCCGAGGGCGCGTACCGGCGCCCGCACCGTCACGGTGACCCGATCGCCATCCCCCACGACCGAGACCTCGGCCCCCGCCGGGGCCGCTGCGGCTCCCGCCGCACCTCCGGGCTGGCCCCGGGAGGCGGCCAGCGCCGCCTCCCGGGCCGCTCCCAGGCAGGCCGCCTTCGTTGCGACCGCGTTGACGGCGGTGAGCCCGGCCAGCAGGAGCAGCAGCAACGCCGGCAGGCCGGCGGCCAGTTCGGCCGTGAACGACCCGCGGTCCCGTGGCGACCGGGACGAACTCGGCCGCGCCGACGCGGTCGGCCGAGCTGGCCCCGGCCGTCGCCCGGGCACTACCCGCTCGTCCCCTGCCTGCCGGCGGTCGGTCACTTCAGCGCCCGGTCGATGACGGCGGTCAGCGCGGACTGCACGTTGCCCGACGTCAGCACCTTGAGCAGGATGCCGGCGAACGCGACGGCGGCGAGGGTGCCGACCGCGTACTCGGCGGTGTTCATCCCGGCGTCGCCTCGCAGGCGATTGAGGATCATGCGCATGCTTTTCCCTTCTCAACGTTCGCCGCCGGCCGGCCGGCCGGCGGCGCTCACAGGACGTCGCCGAGGACGGCGACGATCACCGGCACCAGGCCGGCGAGAATGAAGGCCGGCAGGAAGCAGAGCCCCAGCGGCAGCACGATGAGGACCCCGGCCCGACGGGCCGACGCCTCGGCGGCGGTGGACCGGTCGGCGCGCAGGTCGTCGGCGAGGCGGGTCAGCGCGCCGGCCAACGCCGCGCCGCTGCTCGACGAGCGCAGCGCGGCACCGGCCAGCCGCTCGGCACCCGGCACCGGAACAAGGTGCGCCCAGGCCTCCTCGGGGCCGCCACCGAGCAGCAGGGTCCGACCGACCCGGCCCAGGCGGTCGGCCAACGGGCCGCCGAGCGACTCCGCGACCGCCAGCACGGAACGGTCTACCGGCGCACCGGCCCGCAGCGCGGCCGCGAGCAGGTCCGCCGCGAGAGGCAGGTCGGCGGCCTCCCGGAGCCGCCGCTCCCGGACGGCGGGGGGCTCGATCCGGCGTAGACCCCGGTCCGCTGCGACGGCGACGACGGCACCACCCAGGAGCCCGGACCAGCCACCGACGACCACGACGGTCGCCACCGCAGCGAGGCCCGCCCCGAGCCGGATTCGGTCTGGCCACCACGCCGGTCTCGATTGCCCGGTCGGCCCGGCCCGCCCCTGCAGGCCACGCAGGCGACGGGCGGTGCCCGCAGGCGAGCCGACGGAGAGGGCGAGCACCGCCGCCGCGACGAGGCAACCGGCCGCCACCGCCTGCCGGGTCATCAGCGGCTCCCGTCCGGCACCGCGCCGAGGCGCTCCGTCCAGAGCAGCCCGGCCGACTGGAGGACGGCGGCCGCGATCGCGCATCCGCCTCCGACGGGTGTGTGCAGCAGGACCTCGACCGGGTCGACGCCGACCCCGTACCCGAGCCCGACGCCGCCGAGCGGCAGAGCCGCGAGCAGCAGTGCGGTGGCCCGCGCCCCGGCCGCCTGCGCCGCCGCGCCGGCCAGCCCTCGGTCGGTGGCCCGGGCGTCGGCCTCGACGCGCTCCAGTAGGTCGGCCAGCGGAGCGCCGGTCCGGTCCGCGAGCCGGATCGCTGCCTGG
This sequence comes from Micromonospora sp. CA-111912, assembly GCF_050948415.1. Lineage (NCBI taxonomy): Bacteria > Bacillati > Actinomycetota > Actinomycetes > Micromonosporales > Micromonosporaceae > Micromonospora > Micromonospora sp. CA-111912. The sequence goes on along the minus strand of NZ_CP192007.1, from coordinate 482,691 downwards.
GCCAACCGCCCCAGCCGGTCCGGGTCGGGCGCGGCAACGGCTGGCCTGCCGGCGTCCGGGGCCGGACCGGGGATCAACCCCGGATCGTTGACCGTCCCGGAGGCGGCCGGCGGACCATCGGGGGCCGGCGGGGCTCCGACGGTCAGCGCGACCTCGAACGATGGCACGGTGGTGGCGTTCGGGGCGACCTCAGCCGAGGGCAGGCGAGCGGTCAGGGCGGCGGCTGCGGTCAGCACCGGCACGCCGGCGCGCAGGTCTGCGGCTAGGGCGCTGAGCTGGTCCAGGCTGTGTCGTCGGGCGCGCTCAGCGGCACGCGCGAGGCCTCTGCGCAGCACCGCCCGCGCGGCCAACGCCCCGTACGCGCCGACCACCACGGCGGCCACGGGCCCGGCCAGCAGGCCACCTGCCCCGGCGCCCACCGCTCCCGCCAGCAGCAGGCTTCGCCGGGGCGAGGCGGACAGCCACCCGGGCACCCCCGGCCGACGGCTGCCTGCCGTGCCGGCGGGAAACCGCCCTGGCGACGACCCGGTACGCCAGTTCCCGGCATCGGGGAGCAGCGAAGCCAACAGCGAGCCTCGCTGCCCCGGCGGGGCAGCCTCGGACCGGTCCAGGGTGGCAGTGGGCCGGCGCGGGTCACGACGACCGGGCGGCCCAGACCGTCCGCCGAAGCCGAACGGGTCGGGCGGCCTGGACGGACCGGACGGGCCGGAGAACGGACGCGGGCCGGACGGCCTGCCCGGAACAGGGCACGGGCCGCCATGTTCCCCCGGCGCGGCCCCGTTCCGGGGGTGTCGCCCGGGATCCCGGGCGTCGCGGGGGTCACGCTGCCGGTTCGACGCCCCGCCGGCATCTCTCGGCGCGGCCTCCCCGGTGGGGATGCGTACCGCACCGACCCGATCGGCCGGGTCAACGGGCGACGACGGCCGGCCCGGAGACGAACCGAGTAGTCGCCGTCGCCGGGACCGGCTGCTGCGCAGCGGCCACGCCACAGCCGCAGCGGCGACGACGAGAAGGACCGCCACCAGCCAACCCGCCCTGGTCACTCGGGTCCTCCGTGCCGGGACCCGCCGCCCCTCACCTCGAACCGGTCGCCCCGATCGGAGCGGCCATCCCGATCGGGGTGACCAGGCCACACCTCACCGAGGACGGGCGGGACGGGCACGTCGCGCTCGCGCAGCAGCGTGCCGAGGGCTGCTGCGGCGGGAGCCGGCCCGTGGCCGCGTACCCAGGCGGGGACGACGGTGATCAGGCGGTCCGGTCCCTCGGGGAGCAACAGGCAGACCGACTCCAGCACCCGGCCCCGGGCACCCCGGCGGACCTGGAGCAGCACCTGGAGCGCGGCGGCGACCTGAGCGTGCAGGGCGGCCCGGGGCAGCCCACCCAGCATCCCGAGCGCCTCCAGCCGGGCCGGCACGTCGGACGGGGCATTCGCGTGCAGCGTCCCCGCCCCGCCGTCGTGACCGGTGTTCAGGGCGGCAAGCAGGTCGACGACCTCCTTGCCCCGGCACTCCCCCACGACCAGCCGGTCCGGCCGCATCCGCAGGGCCTGCCGGACCAGGTCACTGAGCCCGACCGCGCCGGAGCCCTCCACGTTGGAAGTGCGGGCCTGCAACCCGACCACATGCGGGTGTACGGGCCGCAGCTCGGCGGCGTCCTCGACAAGGATGATCCGCTCGGTACCCGGGACCAGCCCCAGCAGCGTGTTGAGTAGCGTCGTCTTGCCGGAGCCGGTGCCGCCGACGACCAGGTACGCGAGCCGGGCCGCCACCACGGCGGCCAGCACCGGCGCGACCGGCCGGGGCACGGTGCCCTGCCGGACCAGGTCGTCGAGGGTGAACGGGCGCTGCCGGAAGGTGCGCAAGGACAGGTAGGGCCCGTCCGTCGCGACCGGAGGCAGCACGGCGTGCAGCCGGGTCCCGTCGGGCAGCCGGGCGTCCGCGTACGGGGAACCGTCGTCGAGGCGGCGACCGGCTCCGGCGGCGAGGCGTTGGGCCAGCCGGCGGACGTCGTCGATCGTGCCGAGCGGAACAGCGACCTGACGCAGGCCCTGCCCCCGGTCCACCCACACCCGATTCCCATTGACCAGCACGTCGGTCACCGCTGGGTCCACGAGCAGGGGGGCCAGCGGACCCGCGCCGACGAGGTCGTCGTGCACCCGGCCGGCGATCCGGAGCACGGCGGTGTCGCCGAGGACCGCCGCGGCGGGCTCGGCACGTACGGCGGAGACGACGGCGGCCGGGGTGACCGGGGTGTCCGCGGCGGCGAAGCGCTGGCGTACCCGGCTCGAAAGCTCCTCGCCGCCCGGAGGCGCGGTCATGCCGCGCCCGACGCGGGCAAGCCGGTCAGCTCGCCGACGATCCGCTGGCAGAGCGCGGCGAGCGGGCCACGCCCGTCGGCGGCGGGCGCCTCACCCCGTTCCAGTCCCCGGCACAGGCCCGGCTCCGGTCGCAGCGTCCCGGCCAGCGGCAGCCCCAGGGCGCGGGCCACCTCGACGGCCTTCAGCCGCCCCGGTGCCGGGCCGCGCACGACGACGGAGAGCTGGGCGCAGTGCGGCGCGGCGGCGGCGACCACCCGGGCCGCCGCCGCGGTGGCCCGCAGCTCGGCCGGCACGACCAGAAATGCCTGGTCGGCGGCCTGCAACGCGAGCACGGCCGGGTCGTCGAGGTGTCGGGGCACGTCGGCCACGACGAAGTCCCGCCCCCGGCGGGCCGCCTCCAGGGTGGCCGCCATCGCCGGGGCGGGCAGGGCCAACAGGTCCCCCCGGTCCCAGGAGAGCACCACCAGGTCACCCCGGCTGGGTAGGGCCCGGACCAGGGCCGGAGGGTCGACCCGGCCGTCGGCGTCGGTGAGCGCCGGCCAACGCAGCCCTTCCAGTTGTTCCCAGCCGAGCACCAGGTCCAGCCCACCGCCGAGCGGGTCGACGTCGACGAGGAGGGTGCGCAGCCGGGCCCGGGCGGCGGTGACGGCCAGCCCGCCCGCGAGGACACTCGCCCCGGCGCCACCCCGCCCGCCGAGCACCGCGACCACCCGGGCCACGCCGTCGCCGGCGCGGTCCGGCGCGCACTCGGCGAACCGGTCCACCAGCCACGGCTCGGCGGCGGGGAGGACGGCGACGTGCTCAGCCCCGATCAGCTCGGCGATCTCCCAGCCGGGGTCGAGCTGCCCGGAGCGACCCACCAGGACCATCCGTGGCCGGCGCGGCAGCCGCGCCCGCAGGCACGCCTGCGCCTGGTCGTCGCCGACCAGCACCAGCGGCGCCGGTGTCCACCGGGACCTGGCGGCGGCCGGGTCGGCGGCCACCTCGACCTCGGTGCCGCCGGCGGCGGCAAGCCGGAGCAGTTCGTCCAGGAGGTCGTGGTCCGAGGTCACCAGCAGGGGCAGCCGCCGGCGCGGTGGGAGCGAGGTACGGGGTGGCATCGCGGCCTCCAGCAGTCGGACTCGGGGGTGCTGCCGGAGAGCGTGCCGGGAACCCGGCAGGCCCCGCCGGTGGTGCACACCCGCCTGTGGACAACCGAGGTCGCTGTGGACAACGCCCGGAAGGCGAGTCGATCTGCTATGGCACCGCGCTCCTGAGCAGGTGGGCGGGCACCACCGCAGACCAGCGGGTGCACCGGCGAATTCGTCCGGCTCGGAAAGACACCCTTCGCTGACGATCACCCGGAGGCGCACCGGTCATGGCCTATGAGGCCGTCGCCGCAGCCGTCGCTTCCGGTCAGGGTGCCTACGCGTGGCCGCCGAGTGCGACCGTCCCGATGGTCAACAGCGGCTCACCCTCCAGGATTTCCCCGACACGCTTCGCCTGGTCGTCAAGTTCCTGGCGTTCGGCAACGGTGAGCGCGGTCAGGCCCCACATGTCTGCAAGGACAGCCAAAGCATCACTATGGACTGGTAGGCCATCGAGCACGGCTCCTGGCGTCGTCGATCGGTCCTGGTGGCGCCGGCAACTGGCGTCGTACCCCGCCTGGTTCCAGGCTCCGAAGGCGTCGTCCCGCCGGACTGGATCGGGCGGTGCGGGCCGGCGGGGCGGCTGCCCTGGCTGGTTGCCGTCAGCGAAGCGGGCGGAAGAACTTCCGCACGTCGTCCACCAGGAGGTCGGGTGCCTCCAAGGCAGCGAAGTGGCCGCCGCGGCTGAATTCGCTCCAGTGCACGACGTTGTGGTCGCGTTCGGCGAGAGGCCGGATGGTGATGTCGTTGGGGAACACCGCCACCCCGGTCGGGACCTGTGACCTCGGGTTGGCCTGGCCCCAGGTGCGGGCGTCCTCGTAGTAGATCCGGGCGGCGGATCCGGCGGTGCCGGTGAGCCAGTACACCGAGACGTCGGTGAGGATCAGGTCGCGGTCGATGGCGTCCTCGGGCAGGCCGGCGCTCGGGTCGGTCCACTCCTTGAACTTCTCGACGATCCACGCGAGCTGACCGACCGGTGAATCGGTGAGGGCGTAGGAGATCGTCTGCGGCCGGGTCGACTGGACGATGGCGTACCCGGACATGTCCCTGCCCCAGGTGGTCATGAACGCGAGGCGGGCCTCGTCGGCCTCGGTGAGGCCGACCAGCTCAGCCGGATCGCCGGAGGGGAAGGTGCCCAGGTTGTTGACGTGCACCCCGATCACGTGATCGGAGTCGATGCGGCCGAGCTCCGGGGTGATGATCGCTCCGGTGTCGCCGCCCTGGGCGCCGTAGCGGTCGTAGCCGAGGCGCTTCATCAGCTCGGCCCATGCCTGGGCCACCCGGCTGGTGCCCCATCCGGGTGCGGCGAGCGGGGTGGAGAAGCCGAAGCCGGGCAGGGACGGGGCCACGACGTGGAAGGCGTCGGCGGGATCGCCACCGTACCGGGCGGGATCGGTCAGCGGGCCGATGATGTTCATGAACTCCACGACCGAGCCGGGCCAGCCGTGGGTGAGGATGAGCGGCACCGCTCCCGGCTCAGGCGAACGAACGTGCAGGAAGTGCACGGTCTGTCCGTCGATCTCGGTGGTGAACTGGGGAAACTCGTTCAGCCGCGCCTCATGGGCACGCCAGTCGTAGCCGGTGTGCCAGTAGTCGGCCAGCGCCTTCAGATAGCCCAGCGGCACCCCCGCCTCCCAGCCTGTGGCGGGCGACTCGTCCGGCCAACGGGTGGCGGCGAGCCGCTGGCGCAGGTCGTCGAGGCGGTCCTGGGGAATTTCGATCCGGAACGGGGTGATCTGTTCGCTCATGAACATCACCCTACGGCCGAGCTAGGACAGCTCTGGCCCTAGCTTGCTGGCAGACTTGGGGCATGTTGGAAACCTCCGCACGGTTGCTGCGGCTACTCGGGCTGCTACAGACACCCCGCGATTGGGCCGGCACCGAACTGGCGCAGCGCCTTGAGATCGACGTACGGACCGTGCGCCGCGACATCCAGAAGCTGCGCGACCTCGGCTACCCCGTGCACGCCACCCCTGGTGCTGCCGGTTACCGACTTGGCGCGGGAACGCAGCTCCCGCCACTGCTTCTCGACGACGACGAGGCCGTCGCTGTCGCCATCGGGCTGCGCACCGCCGCCAGCGGCACGGTCACCGGCATCGAAGACACCTCGCTCCGCGCCTTGGCCAAGCTCGAACAGGTCCTGCCGTCGCGCCTACGGCACCGGGTCAACCTGCTGCACTCGGTCACCGTCACGGTCCCCGCCACCGGCCCCACCGTCGACCCGGACGTGCTGGTCGCCATCGCCACGGCCTGCCGCGATCACCAGAGGCTCCGCTTCGACTACCGCCGCCACGACGGCACCTCGTCAGTACGCGACGCCGAACCCCACCGGCTCGTCCACAGCGGACGGCGCTGGTACCTCATCGGTTGGGACACCGACCGAAGCGACTGGCGCACCTACCGCGTCGACCGGATCCAACCGCGCATCCCGACCGGACCCCGATTCACGCCACGACCGGCACCCGACCCCGACTTCGCCACGTACCTGACCCACGGCGTGTCCACCGCCTCCTACCGCTACCAGGCCAAAATCACTTTGTACGCCTCGGCGGAGGCCGCCGCCGAGCGGATCGCGCCCACCGTCGGCGTCATCGAAGCCGTCGATTCGCATACCTGCATGCTGCACACCGGGTCGAATTCCCTGGACGAGATCGCCGTCTATGTCGCGCTGTTCGGCTTCCGCTTCCGCATCCACGAACCACCCGAGCTGATCACCCACATCCGAGGCCTCGCCACCCGACTGACCGACGCCGTCGAGACTTCCTGAGCGGCGTGTTGGCAGCCGGCCCCGCCCGTTTCGAACGACAGCAGTCGCGCAGGGTCGCAGTACTGGGACATGGTTCAGCAGGGTCAGCAGGCGCGGGCCGTATGCAAAGATCCGGCCATGAACCACTTCGCTGCGCCACTGGACGGCATGAGCACCCTGGTGATCGGAGGTGGCGGCGAAGGTATCGGGCGCGCGATCTCACGTGCCTTCGCTGCGGCCGGCGCAGCCGTCGCCGTCGCCGACGTCGATCCGGACCGGGCGCATGATGCCGTTCATGAGTTGACAGAGTCTGGCGCCCGCGCGGTTCCGCTCGTCGGTGACGTGCGCTCGCGCTCGGATCTGGACGGGTTCGTCACCCGCACCACCGGCGAGTTCGGTCGGCTCGACACACTGGTGACCGTCGTCGGAGGGCAGGTCGCGTTCGTACCCGCGGTGCGCCTGCACGAGATGGAGGACGACGACTGGGACCTGGCGTACGAAATGAACCTTCGCTATGTGGCGCGTGCGGCCCGGGCTGCCATCCGTGCCTTCCTGTCCCAGGGCAGCGGCGGGTCCATCGTCAGCGTCGGGTCCGTCGCGGGCGTCATGGCCGCACCCATGCAGGCTGGCTACGGTGCTGCCAAGGCCGGGCTCGCCAGCCTCGCCAAGACCGTCGCTGCGGAGTACGCCGGTGACGGCATCCGCATGAACGTGGTGGCTTGCGGTGCCATCGCAACGGCGGCGGCGAATTCCGACCAGCGCACCGCGGCAGTCCCTGAGATTCCGATGGGTCGAGTCGGCGTCCCCGATGATGCCGCCGCGGCAGCTGTCTACCTGGCCTCTCCGCTTGCCGCCTACATGACCGGGCAGAGCCTCGTCGTCGATGGAGGAGTCACCGTACGCGGCCCGTTCCCAACCTAGCCATGGAGGCGCGGACGGCGCCCCGCCACGACGTCGCGAATACCGTCGTGCGTGGCCTGGATGTCACCGATCGTAAGCAACGCACGGGTTAAAGATCACGTTCAGACCATGTCGCGGTAGCCGACGCTGATGACCCGCTGGGCCGCCTCCTCGTAGTACTTCGGATCACTCGGGGCGAACGTGCCGAGGCCGTCGACGTACCGGTTGACCATGCAGAAGGCCGCCGCGATCAGCACCGTGTCGTGGATCTCCTCGTCGGTGGCGCCCTCGGTGCGGGCCGTCTCGACCAGTCCGGCGGTGACGCTGCGTCCACTGTGCTGCACCGCCCCGGCGATGTGCAGCAGGGCGCGCAGCTTGGCACTGACCGGGGCGTTGTCCAGGTCGGCGCGTACCTGGTCGACCAGGGCCCTGCCCTCGTCGAGCAGGGCGGCGGCGAACGCCGAGTGCGCCGAGCAGCAGTAGGTGCACTCGTTCAGGCCGGAGACGTACGCGGCGATCAGCTCGCGGTCGGCCGTCGACAGGCTGAGCGGCCCACGCAGCAGGGTCTCGGCCAGTTCCAGCATCGGCTTGCCGGTCACCGGCCGGTACTTCAACGGGCCCCGGACACCGGGAAACTCGTTCTCGTCCACGCCCAGGTCGATGTGTGCCATGACGTCACGCCCTCATTTTTCTAGCAGGTGAAACTTCGGGTGACCGGTGTGGGTCAGCGGTCCAGCACCGGCAGGTAACCATGGGTGGCGACCCGTCCGGCCGGTCCCAGATACCACTCCTGGTCGTCGGGTACGAGCGTGCCGAGGCCGTCGACGTACCGGTTGAACATGCAGTACGCCGCCGCGATCAGGACCGTGTCGTGGATCTCCAGGTCGGTGGCGCCCTCGGTGCGTGCGGCCTCGACCAGCTCCGGGGTGACCTCGCGTCCACTGACCTGGACGGCCCCGGCGATGTGCAGCAGGGCGCGCAGCTTCGCGGAGATCGGGGCGTTGTCCAGGTCGGCGTGAACCTGGTCGACCAGGGTCATGCCCTCGTCGAGCTGTACGGCGGCGAACGCCGAGTGCGCGCCCTGGCAGAACCGGCACTCGTTACGGCCGGAGACGTACGCGGCGATCAGTTCCCGTTCCCCGGGGGTGAGCGGGTGCGGTCCGCGCAGCAGCGCCTCGTTCAGCGCCAGCAGGGGGCGGCCGGTCTCCGGCCGGTAACGGATCAGGCCGTGGATACCCAGGTAGACCTGCTCGTCCTGGCCAAGGTCGATATGTGCGATGACCTGATGCTCCGGGTTCTGCTCGTGGGGCGGGCGGGGTTCGGCCCAGTGGCGCCGGCCGGATCGTCGTCAGACGACCTGTCGGTAGCCGTTGTTGACGATGCGCTCGGACGCCCGCGCGTACCACCCGGGGTCGGCCGCCGGTTGGGTGCCGAGGCCGTCGACGTACCGGTTGAACATGCAGAAGGCCGCCGCGATGAGCACCGTGTCGTGGATCTCCAGGTCGGTGGCGCCCTCGGTGCGTGCGGCCTCGACCAGCTCCGGGGTGACCTCGCGTCCACTGACCTGCACGGCCCCGGCGATGTGCAGCAGGGCGCGCAGCTTCGCGGAGATCGGGGCGTTGTCCAGGTCGGCGCGTACCTGGTCGACCAGGGTCATGCCCTCGTCGAGTTGCGCCGCCGCGTATGCCGAGTGCGCCGAGCAGCAGTAGGTGCACTCGTTGCTGCCGGAGACGTACGCGGCGATCAGTTCCCGTTCCCCGGGGGTGAGCGAATGCGGTCCGCGCAGCAGCACCTCGACCAGCTCAAGCAACGGTTGACCGGTCTCCGGCCGGAAGCGCAGCGGCCCACGGACGCCTGGAAGCTCGGTCTCATCCACCCCTAGATCGATGTGTGCGATGGGGTCACTCTCTTGATCTCGAAGCCGGTCCCTGATCGTGGCTGAGGATCAAATCTAGTCAGTCCACAGTGGCATCTCAAGGGTGTGCGCCGGCTGCTGCACCAACTGTCTCGCTGCCTCCTCGCTGCCTCCGAATCTCAAGATCAACGCTGAGTGGCCAAGCTGTTACCACTCGCTCGCTCGCTTGCTCATCGCACCACCTGCCGCCGATCCCAGGGCGCGTCGCTGCTTCCGCGTTAATAATCCTGGTGATAATATCTGCCTCATGTTTAACGAGGACGTCGAGCGCATCCGCGAAGCCCTTGGTCCGCTCTGCGAACCGCTGCACGACGTCTTCACCTGGGCTGACCAGCAGCGCAAGGGGGCGCTGCCGGAGTTCGATGGCCTGCCGGAGTACAGATGGCACGCAACCCACACCATCCGCGCGTTCGCCCATCTACGGCTGCAACAAGTCAAGATCGACTCTTGGGGCCTCTCCGGCAACCACTCGCGCAACGGAGAGCTATGGCTCACGGACGGCGACTACCGGGCTCGGCTTCTACACACCGTCCGTGACGCGGATGTTCCTCCAGCGGGAAGCAACGCTGCGAGGCAGGCTTACTACCGGAATATGCCGCTCTTCACTCTGCCGCAGCAGCGCCTCACGGGACCGCCGGACGATCGCCTGCTGTTCGTCTGGCGCATCGACCTGAAGACCGGCGTTCCAGCCTTCCGAGTGGTAAGGCCGATCGGGAACTGGAAGTGGGGGGACCACGCTGAGACTGACATCGACTTCATCCTGCCCGAGACGGCAGAGGATCTTGCTGCACTAGAGTTCGAGCCCTCGGACGAGGGCATGGAGTTGGACATCCCAAACGAGGACCAACTGGAAGGCGGGATCGAAGATGCTGGCGGCAGCGCCGGGTGAGCGGCTCAAGACCCTGCGTGACATCCTTGGGTTGACGCAGAGTCAGCTAGCTGAGGTGTCTGGCGTCAGTCAACCCTGGATATCCGACGTTGAGACGTCGAGCAGAGAGGCGACCCAGGACAAGCTCCAGCAGATTGCGGACTCGACCGGCACACCCGTCAGTTTCTTTGCAGCCCGCCCGGCATCACTTCCTCTCGACACCCTTCGGTTCCGCAAATCATCGGCCGCTAGGAAGATCACCACTCGCCGAGTGCACGCGGTCTACGGTGAGAGCTACCGCGTAACCGAAGATCTGGTTGAGGCTGAACACTATCCGACGCCGTCCCTCCCCTTCGCCTCTGGCGACGCCAGTCTTACCGGCGCGGAAATCGAGCAGCTCGCAAACGAGGCACGAGAAGCGCTCCAGCTAGCTCCCGACAAGCCCATTCCTCACCTGACGCGTGCCCTTGAACGAGCCGGGATCGCAGTTGCGCCCATGGTTCTTCCGGACCATGAGGGAGAGGAACAAGCCGCAGTCGGGCATTTTGGTGTTTCCTACTGGGGCGGTCTCGGCGCTACTGCGCTGGTCGGATACTTCCCGGGCCACCAAGGCGACCGGGACCGCTTTACCCTGGCTCACGAACTCGGACACCTGGTCCTGCATACGTTCCGGCCGAGGATCATCCATAGCGAAGCCGAGCAGGAAGCGAATCTTTTCGCTACCGCTCTACTGGTTCCGCTTGATCGTGCACAGGTCAGCATGTCAGACAGGCTCTCGCTGACTGACTATGCCCGACTAAAGGCAACGTGGGGCGTTTCCATCCAAGCGCTGATTATGCGCGGGCATACCGTGGGCGCCATCGGAGACACTCGAAAGAACTCTTTGTTCGTTCAGTTATCAGCGAAGGGGTGGCGGAAGCGAGAACCCGTCTCGGTCGGGCATGAATCGCCGAAGCTGCTTTGGACATTACTGTCCCGTCGTTATGGATCTCGTCCTTACTTGCAGGGCGCGGACAAACTTGCGATTCATCCAACTCTTTTGCGTTCAATCGCGCCCACTCCTCAACTGGCTCTTGCTGCCCAGAGCCAAGTCGACCCGACTTGGACTGACGGGGTGAAGGTAGTCGACTTTGGGGCGAAACGTAGGGCGGTACGGCGTAGAGCCTAGGGCTACAGTAGCTGACCAGCACCTTGCTGCAACTATGCCATCCCAATGCTCCTATGGAGGCCAACAGATCAGGGCGGCGGAGTCGGCGCCCAGGGCGGTGTAGACGTCGCGAGGATGTAGCGCTTGAGGCAGCGGAGGACCTCTTGCTTGCTGAGGCCTTCGGTGATGCGTCGGTGGACGTAGTCGCGGGTGCGCTGGTCGTAGCGCTTTCGGCACAGGGCGACGGTGTGTAGGGCGTGGTTGGCGCCGGTCGCCTCCTCGGTGGAGACGGCGGCGTACTCGTCCTGAAGTCGCGGGGATGGGTGCTGCGCCGCAGAGGTGAGCGAGCGCGGCTTCGGAGTGCAGGCCTTGTCTGCCGCCGACCCACACACCGTGTCGCAGACCAGGGCCAGGGTGACGCGTCACGAGCTGGAAGGCACGGAAGGTAGAGGCCGTTCGCGACCACGTCCACACCAACGGCACATGGCGCGACCCCTGCTCTACTCCATCCTCGCCCAGGGATGGAACCCCACCGCCAGCTAACCACCACCCGCAGGCATCCGGGCACGGAGCCGAGCCGGCCTTCGTGCTGCATGCGGAGCGTTCGGCGACGGCGATGGAGCGGTGAATTTGTCCGGGTCCGCTTCGCCTACCTCACCGATGACGACCTCCGCCGGCTCGGGGTCCGGCTGACGTTCGCTGACGATTCGCTGACTTTTCCGCCCGTCGCCCCGCCCGACGGACCCAGGAGACGTGGCTTCACCTGGCCCGGAAGCGGACCGGGAAAGGGACGACCCCCGTCGGGGGGAGACGGGGGTCGTCGGGCGGTTCGGCTCCGGGGGGGTTGAGCCGAACCGACTCAGCGGTTACGGGGGGTGCAACCGCCGAGGGCCTGCTTCGCACGACACGTGAGTCCTCGTCGCAACCACAAGCATGCCTGAGCAGACCCGTATACGTCGAGTGGTGTTGACTCCACTCAGTGCGAAATTGTGTTCGGAGAGTGTGACTGCCGTCACTGACGGGCAGTGGTCCTAGGGGTCGCCCCCAGGTCGGGCCGAAGTCCGTACCCCAGGGACCCGCCGACGATAGTCCATCGGGCTAGACTTTCGCGCCGTGGGCCGAAGTGCCGCTTTTTTCGATCTGGACAAGACCGTCATCGCCAAGTCGAGCGCCTTGGCGTTCGGTCGGCCATTCTACCGGGATGGGCTGATCACCCGGCGGGACGTGGTCAAGTCGGCGTACGCGCAGCTGATGTTCCGGCTGGGCGGCACCGACGAGCAGACCATGGCCAGGACCCGGGACTACCTCGCCGCGCTCTGCAAGGGCTGGCAGGTGGAACAGGTCCGCCAGATCGTCGCGGAGACACTGCACGAGCTGATCAACCCTTACGTGTACGCCGAGGCGGCGGCCCTCATCGAGGAGCACCAGGCCGCCGGCCGGGACGTCGTGCTGGTCTCCGCCTCCGGCGAGGAGATGGTCCGGCCGATAGGCGAACTGCTCGGGGTGACCGACGTGATCGCCACCCGGATGACGGTGACGGACGGCCGCTACAGCGGTGAGGTGGAGTTCTACGCCGCCGGGCCGAGCAAGGTCGAGGCGGTCAGCGAGCTGGCCAGGGAGCGCGACTACGACCTCGCCGACTCGTACGCGTACTCCGACTCGATGAGCGACCGGCCGCTGCTGGAGTGCGTGGGCCACCCGAGCGTGGTCAACCCGGACCGGGCGCTGCGCAAGCTGGCCAGCGAGAACGCCTGGCCGGTGCTGGAGTTCCGGCACCCGATCCCGCTGGGCCGCCGGCTGCGGGAGCGTCCCGCCGTCCCGGTCGCCGCGGCGGCCCTCGGCGTCGGCGTCGGGGTGGCCATCGGCATCGCCTGGTACGGCCGGCACCGCCGCACCCGCACCGCCCCCGTCGCCTGACCGACGCCCGGGGTCACCCCACCGGCCGGCGTCCACCGCGCCCGGCCACCTCTCCGAGCGCCCCCGCCGCCTGACTCCGCCAGGGGCGCCGTGTACGGGCTGCGGAACTCCCCCTGCCGGCCCGCTCCGGGCGTTCAGGCTTGTTCCCTGCGCGGGCGGGCCCTGGCGCGGTCTGGGTCCGTCCGAGCGCACCCGATCGCACTGGATCACGCTGGACGCTGAACAAGATCGTGCTCGATCAGGGAAAGTGTGGCCTCGTTACGGGGCGGTTTCAGGTGGTTGTTGCAACGAGGTACTTGTGGAGTGCTTCGGTTGGATTCTGCCAGTTGAGGGTTTGGCGTGGTCGTCCGTTGAGTTCTCGGGCGATGGTGTCGAGGTCGTCTTGGGTGTAGGTGCGGAAGTCGGTGCTGGAGCGGGGGAAGTACTGGCGTAGGAGTCCGTTGGTGTTCTCGTTGCTGCCGCGTTGCCAGGGTGAGTGGGGGTCGCAGAAGTAGACCTTGCAGTCGGTGGCGAGGGTGAAGACGGGGTGTTGGATCATCTCGATGCCCTGGTCCCAGGTCAGGGTCTTGCGTAGTTCGGCGGGCAGCCGGCGCATCAGCCCGGTGAGCACGTCGATGACCTGTTCGCTGACCCTGGAGTGGGGTAGAGCGCCGAGCATGACGTAGCGGGTGGCCCGTTCGACCAGGGTGATGATCGCGCTGGATCCTCGGGCGCCGATGACCAGATCGCCTTCCCAGTGCCCGGGCACGGCCCGATCGTTGGCTTCGGCCGGGCGGGTGGAAATGTGGAAGTCCCGCACCCACGGGCGGCTTCCCCGTCCCGCGGCGGCCTGCCGCGACTGCGGCCGGCGGACCGCCCGCCCCGACCGCAACGCGACCTGCCGGGCCAACTCCTGACGCATCCCGCCTCGGGCCTGGAAGTAAATCGCCTGGTAGATCGTCTCGTGTGACACCCACATCTCCGGTCGATCGGGAAACTGCACCCGCAGGGACCGGGCGATCTGCCCCGGCGAGTGCCGCTGCCGCAGCCGATCCCTGACCGTCTGCCACAACGGAGGCCACGGCCGCCCCCACCCCGGACGCAGCTTGCCCCCACGAGGACGCCTCGCCCGCCACTGCGCCTTGGCCCCAGCATTGCGGTGACAGTACTTCCACCGATACGCCCCACCCCAGCCCTTCGGGTAACCCACCCCGGCCACATAGCCCCGATCAGGGCCGTACGGATGCCGCTGACCCGTCGGCACCCGCCCCCCGGTACCGCAGTGGTTACGCGACACCTCCCGCCACACCGTCGACCGATCCCGCCCGATCACCGCCGCGATCTGCGGAAACGACAACCCCTGCCCGAACAACACCTCAATCTGCGCCCGCTCCACGGACGACAACCTTCTCCCCGGCATAAACCCTCATCCTCACGAGAATCCACCCCGTTGCAACAACCACTTGAGCCCAAGCGGGTAGGGAGCCACCCTTTCCGGGATCGAGCACGATCTTGCACGCCTGGCCGATCGCCGGCGGTTCCGAGCCGCCCGGACCCGGAACGCTCCGGAACTGGGAGGCGACTGGCGCCTCGTCCCAGAGTGACCCCACAGCTGCCGGGCGACCGAACCGCAACCGTCGGCGAAACCCCCCTGTTGAGCGATCGCTCAATTCCGCCTATGCTCCGCTTTGAGCGAACGCTCAAACACGGGAGGGTGCCATGTCGGAGCAGGGCGAACGGCCACCGCGGCGGACCGCCGCCAACTGGGTGCTGGCCGGGCTGATCGCGGCCTTCGGGCTGGTGGTCTACATCGTCACGATCCGCGCTGGGCGGGCCGACAGCGCCCTGCTGTTCGTGGCCCTCCCGGTGATCCTCGCGGTCGCCCTGGCCCTCGCCCCCGGCCGGACGGCGCACGGCCGGGTCTTCGGGGTCACCACGATCGCCCTGCTGCTGGCGGCGGTGGCGCTGCACGAGGGGGCGGTCTGCGTCGTCCTGGCCGCCCCGCTGGTGTACGCGGTGGCGCACGGCACCACCGCGCTGATCCGCGCGCTGCGGGACGCCTCGCGGACGTACGCGGTCCTCGCCGTGCCGCTGCTGCTCCTGCCCGGCCTGGAGGGCAGCGGGATCGGGCCACGGCTGGCCCCGGAGCAGTCGGTCGAGGTGGTCCGGGTGGTGGCGCTGCCCGTCGACCAGGTCGCCGAGCGGCTCGCTGCCGGCCCCCGGCCCGTCCCGGTCCGGTCAATTCCGTTGCGGCTGCTGGGGGCGCCCACACCCACCGAGGTCAGCGGCGACGGCCTGGCCGTGGGCGACCGCTGGATGTTCGGCTACCACGGCAGCGCGCACGGGCCGGGCGGGCACCTGCTCGCCGAGGTCGAGGCCGCCCAGCCACAACAGGTGGTCTTCCGCTTCGTCGAGGACACCTCGATCACCGCCCGCTGGTTCACCTGGCGGCGGGCGGACCTGCGCTGGCGGGCGGTCGACGCCGGGCACACCGAGGTCCGGATCAGCGTGGACTACCGGCGCGGCCTCGACCCGTCCTGGTACTTCGGCCCGGTGCAGCACGTCCTGCTCGGCGAGGGGGTCGGGCACCTGCTGGACATGATGGTCCCGCGATGACGGTCGCCCGCCACCTGAGCCTGGCGGTGCCCCTGCTGGCCGTGCTCGCCGCCGCCCGGCTGGAGCGGGACCGGGACGCCCGGGCGGCGGCACTGCTGGCCTTCGTGGCCGGCGCCGTCGGCATCGCAGCCCTCGACGAGGCGGCCCGGCGCACCGGCTGGTACACCTTCGCACCCGTTCGGGGCGCGTACCGGGGGCTGCCGGTGGACCTGTGGATCGGCTGGGCCGCCCTGTGGGGCCCGTTGCCGGTGCTGCTGCGCAGGGTTCTCCCGCTGCCGCTGGCGCTGGGCCTGCTGCTCTGGCTCGACGCCGTGGCGATGCCCGCCCTGCACCCGCTGGTCCGCCTCGGTCCGCACTGGCTCGTCGGGGAGGCTGCCGGGCTGCTCGCCGTGGCCCTGCCCGCCCAACTGCTCGGCCGGTGGTGCGCGGACCGCCGGCACCTGGCCGCCCGGGCGCTGCTCCAGGTCGGCCTCTTCGCCGCCCTGCTGCTGTGGTTCGTGCCGACGCTGGCCTTCGAACTGGGCGACGGTTCCTGGGCCGGGCTCACCGGGCTGCCCGCGTCCCGGCTGCTGCTCGTCGGGCAGGTCGTCCTGCTGGTGGCGACGCCGGCGCTCGCCGCCGTGCGGGAGTTCGCGGTCCGGGGCGGCGGCACCCCGTACCCGTGGGATCCGCCCCGGCGGCTGGTCACCACCG
Source organism: Micromonospora sp. CA-111912 (assembly GCF_050948415.1). Lineage (NCBI taxonomy): Bacteria > Bacillati > Actinomycetota > Actinomycetes > Micromonosporales > Micromonosporaceae > Micromonospora > Micromonospora sp. CA-111912. The sequence continues at coordinate 466,466 of NZ_CP192007.1, read as the reverse complement.
GGCCGTACGCCTACCTCGCCAACCCGATGCAGCTCGGCGGGGTGGCCCTGGTGCTGCTGACCGCCGCGGCGACCGGGAGCCTGGCGCTGGCCGGCGCGGGCGCGACGGCGGTCGCCTTCGCGGCGGCGGTGGCCGGGCCGCACGAGGAGCACGACCTCGCCGGCCGGTACCCGGAGGGCTGGCGGGCCTACCGACGGCGGGTCCGGGACTGGTGGCCGCGCTGGCGGCCGTACGTGTCGGGGCCGCCTGCGGTCCTCTGGCTCGACGCCGACTGCGGGCCGTGCGCGGCGGTGTGGCGCTTCCTCGCCCGCCGGCACCCGGTGGGCCTCGTCCTCCGGCCCGCCTCGGCGTACGACGGGGTGCTGCGGCGGGCGGAGTACGCGGGCGGTGACGGCCACCGGGAACGGGGGGTGGCTGCCGTCGCCCGCGCGCTCGAACACGTCCACCTCGGTTGGGCGCTGGCCGGCTGGACGCTGCGGCTGCCCGGGGTCGCCTGGCTCGCGCAGTTGGTGACCGATGCGATGATCGCACCGCCGCGTCCGGCCGGCGTCCGGCGAGCCGGGCAAGCCGGCACGCGAAAAGTTCGAGCCGCAGCGGTCGGCGCGGGAGAAGCCGAAGCCGGACGAGCCGGCAGGCGAGGAGAGGGATGTCCGACACCAAGCAGCGCCTCCTGGACGGCGCCATCGCCGCGATCCGCCAGCACGGCATCGCCGGGGTCTCGGCCCGTACCATCGCCGCCGCCGCCGGGGTGAACCAGGCGCTGGTGTTCTACCACTACGGAAGCGTGGACGACCTGCTCACGGCGGCCTGCCGGGCCAGCACGGTCGAGCGGGTCGGGCACTGGTCGGCGCGGCTGGCCGGGGTTGGCTCCCTGCGTGAACTGCTCGCCGTCGGCCGCGCCCTGCACGAGCAGGAGCGGGAACTGGGCAACGTTTCCTTCCTCGCCCAGATGCTCGCCGGGGCGCAGGCCGACGAGCGGCTGGCCGCCCCGACGGCCGGCGCGCTCCAGCTCTGGGTGGACGAGATCGAGGCCGTCCTGGGTCGCCTGCTCGCCGGCTCCCCGTTCGCGGAGATCGCGGACGTGCCCGGCCTGGCCCGGGCTGTGTCGGCCGCGTTCATCGGGCTGGAGCTCTACGACGGGGTGGACCGGGAGGCGGCCGGGCGGGCGATGTCCGCGCTCGACCAGCTCGCGGTGCTCATCGAGATCGTGGACGACCTGGGGCCGATCGCCCGACGGGCCCTCCAGGCCAAGGTCAACCGGGCGGTCCGGCGCGACTGAGCCACCGCCCGGGAGACGGGACCCGGCACGGGTGGCATGGGCGTCGACAGGGCGCGGCCCCGGTTACTGGTCAGGCGGCTGGTCAGGCCGCTGGTCAGGCGGCGGCGAGGATCTCGTCGCCGACGGCGGTGAGCTGGTCGGCGCCCACCTCGACCGCCGTCAGGTAGTGCCGCAGCCAGGAGCGCAGCCCGTCCGGGGTGCCGGTGGCGAAGGCGCCGGCCGCGCCGACGTACTCCGGCTCGCGCTCGCGGTGGCCGACGTCTGTGCCGACCAGCCCACGCGGGTCGAGGCCGGTGGACATCAGCACCAGCCGGGCGGCGCCCCGGGCCACGACCCCGGACGGCCCGGCGAACGGGCGCAGGTTCAGCAGCTCGCCGTGCACCACGGCGGCGAGCACCAGCGGGGGCACGGAGGTGCCGCCGGCGACCAGCCCGGCCAGAGCGTCCAGCCGGGCGCCGACCACCGGGTCGGCCACCGGCCGCCCCAGCTCGTCGGCGGGTACGACGTCCCGGGCGGCGAGCACGTGCAGCCGGGCGAGGACCTGTCGGGGGGCCCTCGGCCAGGGATCGGTCAGCCCGGGCAGCGCCCCGGCCACCCGCAGCGCGCCCTGGAGCACCGGGTCGGTGACCGTACCGGCGCGGACCGCCTCGCGGTCGTGGGCGGCCCCCTCCAGGGCGGCGCTGGCCACGGCGCAGCGGAGGCTCACCTCGGCCGCGACCTGGCCGCCGTGCCGGCGCAGCGCGCGGTGCCGCAACGACTGGTCGACCCGGTCGCGGGCCCGCTCGACGGCGGGGGCGATGTCGGCGAGCGCGAGGAGCGGGGCGAGCGGGTCGGTGGTCACCCCGTCACGCTAGCGACCCGCCCGGGCGCCCGGCCCGCAGCCGCCCGACAACGCGACTCCCGCCACCCCGGTACCGCCCCGCCGCCCACCTCACTCCTACAGTTCGGCGCGCGGCGGGGGCCGCTCGGCGCGGGTGTGCTCCGGGACCTGTCGCGGGCACCGACCGCCCCGGCTAACCTCTGCGGGGGTAGGGACGCAGGTCACGGATGCGATGAGGGAGTCACGGCATGAGCGAGGCACTGGCCAATCTGCTGAACGAGACCCGGCAGTTTCCGCCTCCGGCTGAACTCGCCGCGAACGCCAACGTCACCGCCGACGCGTACGCCGAGGCCGCCGGGGACCGCCTCGCCTTCTGGGCGGAGCAGGCCGGGCGGCTGGCCTGGGCGAAGCAGTGGGACCAGGTGCTCGACTGGTCGAACCCGCCGTTCGCGAAGTGGTTCGTCGGCGGCCGGCTCAACGTGGCGTACAACTGCCTGGACCGGCACGTGGAGGCGGGCCGGGGCGACCGGGTGGCCATCCACTGGGAGGGCGAGCCGGGCGACACCCGGACCATCACGTACGCCGACCTGCACCGGCTGACCTGCCAGGCGGCGAACGCGCTGACCGAGCTGGGCGTGACCGCCGGCGACCGGGTGGCGATCTACCTGCCGATGGTCCCGGAGGCTGCGGTGGCGATGCTGGCCTGCGCCCGGATCGGCGCCACCCACAGCGTGGTCTTCGGCGGCTTCTCCGCCGACGCGCTGACCAACCGGATCCAGGACGCCACCGCCAAGGTGGTGATCACCGCTGACGGCGGCTACCGCCGGGGCAAGCCGTCGGCGCTGAAGCCGACGGTGGACGAGGCCGTGGCGAACTGCCCGTCGGTGGAGCACGTGCTGGTGGTCCGCCGCACCGGCGAGGAGGTCGCCTGGACGGCCAAGGACCTGTGGTGGCACGAGACGGTGGAGCAGGCGTCGACCGAGCACGCCGCGGAGCCGTTCGACGCCGAGCACCCGCTGTTCATCCTCTACACCAGCGGCACCACGGCCCGACCGAAGGGCATCCTGCACACCACGGGCGGATACCTGACCCAGGTGTCGTACACGGCGCACGCGGTGTTCGACCTGAAGCCGGAGACGGACGTCTACTGGTGCACCGCCGACATCGGCTGGGTGACCGGCCACTCCTACATCGTGTACGGCCCGCTGGCCAACGGCGCCACCCAGGTCATGTACGAGGGCACCCCGGACACCCCGCACAAGGGCCGGTTCTGGGAGATCGTCGACAAGTACCAGGTCAGCATCCTCTACACCGCCCCGACGCTGATCCGGACGATGATGAAGTGGGGCGACGACATCCCCGCCGGCTTCGATCTGTCCTCGCTGCGGCTGCTGGGCAGCGTCGGCGAGCCGATCAACCCCGAGGCGTGGATGTGGTACCGGCAGCACGTCGGCGGGGGTGAGCTGCCGGTCGTGGACACCTGGTGGCAGACCGAGACCGGCGCGATCATGATCTCGCCGCTGCCGGGCGTCACCGAGACCAAGCCGGGCTCGGCGATGACCCCGCTGCCCGGCATCGTGGCCGACGTGGTGGACGACCAGGGCCAGTCGGTGCCGAACGGCGGCGGCGGATACCTGGTGCTGCGGGAGCCGTGGCCGTCGATGCTGCGCACCATCTGGGGCGACGACAACCGGTTCATCGAGACGTACTGGTCCCGGTTCGAGGGCATGTACTTCGCCGGGGACGGGGCGAAGAAGGACGACGACGGGCACATCTGGCTGCTGGGCCGGGTGGACGACGTGATGCTGGTGTCGGGCCACAACATCTCCACCACGGAGGTCGAGTCGGCGCTGGTGTCGCACCCGTCGGTGGCGGAGGCGGCCGTGGTGGGCGCGACCGACCCGACCACCGGCCAGGCGATCGTGGCGTTCGCCATCCCGCGCGGCACCACCGACACCACCGGTGAGGCGGGCGAGAAGCTCATCACCGAGCTGCGCAACCACGTGGCGAAGACCCTCGGCCCGATCGCGAAGCCGCGGCAGATCCTGCTGGTGCCGGAGCTGCCGAAGACCCGCTCCGGCAAGATCATGCGTCGGCTGCTGCGGGACGTGGCGGAGAACCGGTCGCTGGGCGACGTGACCACCCTCCAGGACTCCTCGGTGATGGAGCTGATCTCCTCCGGGATCGGCGGCGGCAAGTCCGACGAGGACTGACGGTAGGCGTACCCCCTCGGTGGGTGACGGTCCGCGCGGACCGTCACCCACCGCTGTCTTTCGGGGGTACGCCGACAGCACGTCACCCGACCGGCCCGCTCGGTCGGTCGGCGGAGGGCGCACCGGCCTGAACGGACACAGGGAACGACACCCCCTGTCGGAAGACACCGTTCTCCTCTAGGTTCAGCCGCACCGGTCGATTCGACCTTTGTCACTGTGCGTCGAACCGGCCGGCGTCCTTCCCCACGCCCCGAGAACGGAGCGGTATGCACACTAATCCGCGCACCGGGTCACGCCGACGACTACTCGTCGCGCTGCCCGCCATCGCCCTCGCGGCCACGGCACTGACCGTGACCGGAACCGCGTCGGCCGAGACGTCCCGCCCAGCCCCAGCCACGATCGGTGCGGACGAGTACTACATCAACTACGCCGAGCCCGAGGTGCAGCCGAACACCGGCGGCAAGGAGGTCAAGGGCGCTGACGGGGTCTACACCCCTGCGGCGGACGAGTCCCGGGCGTACGACCGTAAGTTCGCCGCCGGCAACCCGACGACCGCGAAGCAGCTGGCGAAGCTGGAGGCCAAGTCGGTCCAGACCGGCAAGAGCCCCCGGAAGATCAAGCAGGCCCCGAGCACCCAGACCGCCAAGTTGCTCACCCTGCTGGTGGAGTTCAACGACCAGGCCAACGACGACTTCACCGGCGTGATGGTCCCGAAGACGGTGTTCGAGGACCGGACCTGCGTCCCCGGCACCGTGCAGAACGGGCCGAAGCACAACAACATCGCGAACCCGGCGGCCCTGCCGCACAAGGACAACAACTCGATGTGGGTGCCGGACTTCTCCCCGACCCACTACGACAAGATGCTCTACACGAAGAGGGGCATCACCGAGCGGGTCCGCACGGACCTGACCGGGCCGGACGGTAAGCCGGGCGTCAGCCTCGCCGGCCGGACCATGCACAACATGTACCTGGAGATGTCCAAGGGCGCGTACACGGTGGACGGGCAGGCCAGCCCGTGGATCACCGTGCCGCACTCGGAGGGCTGGTACGCCGCCTCGCGCTGCTTCCAGGACGAGAACGGCAACTGGGTCGCCGGCCGCGAGCAGGCGATGAACGGCCACCCGGACAACCCGGCCGGGGCGGGCCGGCTCGCCACGGACGCCATCGACGCTCTCGCCGCGATGGACCCGAGCTTCCCCTGGGCCGACTACGACATCGAGGACCAGGCCGACCGGGACGGCGACGGCAACCTGCTCGAGCCGGACGGCGTGATCGACCACCTGGTGCTGGTGCACGCCGGCCAGGGCAAGTCCCGTGGCGGCGGCAACGAGGGCACCTACGCCGTCTGGGCGCACTCCTCCACCGTCCCCGGCGGCTACACGATCCCGGGCACGAACCTCAAGGCCGCGAACTACATCGTGCAGCCGGAGGACGCCGGGGTCGGCGTCTTCTCCCACGAGTTCGGCCACGACCTGGGCCTGCCGGACCTGTACGACACCTCCGGCAACGCCGACTCGGACGTGGACTTCTGGGACCTGATGGCCTCCGGGTCGCACAGCGGCGAGATCTTCCAGGCGCTGCCCACCCACATGGGCATCTGGGACAAGTGGGTGCTCGGCTGGGCCGAGCCGGAGACCATCACCCCCGGCTCCGCGCCGCGCGTCGTCCGGGTCGGGCAGACCTCACGTACCCCGGTCGGCACGGCGGACGGCATCAAGGTCGACCTGCCGGACAAGGTGATCACCCTCGCCACGCCGCACAGCGGCACGAAGATGTGGCACAGCGGGGCCGACCAGAACTGGGCCGACGTCAAGCTGTCCCGCACCGTGAGCGTGCCCTCGGCGGCCGACTCGAAGTTCTGGATGTGGAACAACTACGTCATCGAGGAGGACTGGGACTACGGCTTCGTCGAGCTGTCCGCCGACGGCGGGGCGACCTGGTCGGAGCAGAAGGTCTACGACGCCACCGGCGCGCTGGTCACCACCGATGACAACTACGCCGACCCGAACGGCCGGATGGCCGACTTCGGCAACAAGCGGTACGGCCTGACCGGCCCCACCGGCGGCTGGCGGCACGACTACGTCGACCTGTCGGCGTACGCGGGCCAGACCGTGCAGCTCCGGCTGCGCCAGGCCACCGACGAGGCGTTCGTGGAGCGGGGCTGGTTCGCCGACGACTTCTCGGTCACCGGCGGCGGGGCCACCACCTGGAGCGACGACGTCGAGGGCGGCGCGAACGGCTGGACCGCCACCGGCGGCACGTTCACCGACACCACCGGCGCGGGCTGGAACGTCAACACGGGCACCGAGCGGCGGGCGCACTTCTACCTGGCCGAGTGGCGCAACTTCGACGGCTTCGACAAGGGCCTGAAGTACACGTACGACACGGTGTACTCGCACGAGGCGTGGAAGGTCGACCGGATCTCCTACAACGCCCCGGGCATGCTGGTCTGGTACCGGGACACCGCGCTCGGCGACGTCAACCACGTGACCGGGCAGATGACCGCCCTGCCGAGCTACGGCGCGAAGGGTGGCCTGCTGATCGTCGACTCGCACTTCGACCCGTACCGGCGACAGGGCACGGCGGCCGAGAAGGACCCGTCGGTGCTGGACAACCTGCCCAGCCGGCCCCAGTCGGCGAACGCGGCGTTCGGCCTGAAGAAGACGAAGCCGTTCACCGAGTGCCTCGAGGCGGCGGGCGAGCCGTACAGCGAGTACTGCACGAGCTTCCCCGCGCAGCCGGCGGTGTCGGGCTTCACCGACGCCAAGACCTGGTACCCGGGCATCGAGATGCGCGACGGGTCGCCGTACGCCCGGGACAACGACGCCTCCGTGGTGCTGCCGTCGCGGGGCAACGCGCCGTACACCACCCGGGTGGTCAACCCGGACGGTACGCCGGCCCGGTCGTTCTACGGCGTCGTGCTGGGCGGTGGGGCGATCGTGCTGGGCAACGGCAACCCCGCCAGCCAGAACGTGCACTTCGGCGTCACGCTCACGGTCAAGCAGGCGACGTCGGACAACACCGTCGCCTCGGTGCGGGTGACCTCGGCGCGGCCCTGACCCCTCAGGCGCGTCGCAACATCGGGCGGGGCCCGTCCGGAGCACACCGCTCCGGGCGGGCCCCGCCTGCGTCGTCCGGCGGCGCTGCGTGGACGTGGCCCTCGCAACCCCTGAAACGCCAGGTGATCGTGGCCGAAACGTAACTCGCATCCCGTCGCCCATTGGCCCCGATTTACCGACCTTTGCCGGGCGTCCTCATCGGCCGACCCCACTCACCGGACAGTGACAACGACCGACTCCTCTGCCAGGGTGGCAGACGCACCCATGACAGCATCGACTCCGGTCGTTCCTGTCATGTAACAGTCCACAAAGGAGGATCTTTGAGGAGACGAGTCACCGCGGGCCTGGCCTCGGCCGCGGCCGTGCTGCTGGCGGCCGGCGTCGTCACGGCCCCGGCGTCCGCCGCCCCGACGGCGGAGCCGACCCCGGGCGCCGAGAAGGCGGAGCGCCGCAGCGACAGCCTTCCCGACGCCAAAGCGGACCAGCACCAGGAGGTCCGTAAGCAGGCGATCGCCGACCTGCTCCAGGGCAAGGTCAAGCTCCAGACCCGCAACGGTTCCAAGGTCATCCAGGTCAAGAACGACAAGTTCGTCGAGTACCAGCAGGCCCCGAAGACCGATCCGATCTTCACGATGCTGGTCCAGTTCGGCAACCAGACCGACCCGCGCACCGGCGGAACCGCCGGCCCGCAGGTGAACCAGATCGCCGCGCCGGACCGCAACTGGGACGGCGGCGCCACCGACGACAACAGCACCCTGTGGCGGGCCGACTTCAACCGGGCCCACTACATGGACATGTTCTACGGCGAGGGCGAGTCGTTCCGGGACTTCTACCTCAAGCAGTCCGGGGGCCGGTACACGGTCAACGGCGACGTGAGTGACTGGGTCACCGTCCCCTACAACGAGGCCCGGTACGGCAGCAGCGCCATCTCCGAGGCCGACGGCTACTGGAACTTCGTCAAGGACAGCACGACGTCCTGGTACGACTCCCAGGTCGCGGCCGGCAAGACGCCGCAGCAGATCAAGGACTACCTCAAGCAGTTCGACATCTGGGACCGGTACGACTTCGACGGCGACGGCGACTTCAACGAGCCCGACGGCTACGTCGACCACTTCCAGGCGGTGCACGCGGGCGAGGGCGAGGAGGCCGGCGGCGGCGCCCAGGGCGAGGACGCCATCTGGTCGCACCGGTGGGCCGCGTTCCCGAACCTGGCCGGCAGCGCCGGCCCGGCGGGCAACCTGTCCGGCGGCGTGCAGATCGGCAACACCGGGATGTGGATCCGTGACTACACCACGGAGCCGGAGAACGGCGGCCTCGGCGTCTTCGCGCACGAGTACGGCCACGACCTCGGCCTGCCGGACCTGTACGACACCAACGGCGGCGACAACGGGGTGGGCTTCTGGAGCCTGATGGCCTCGGGTTCGTGGCTCAGCCGCGGCACCGATGACATCGGCTCGACCCCGGGCTACATGGACCCGTGGTCGAAGCTCTACCTCGGCTGGCTGAACCACTCGACGGTCGAGTACGGCAAGGGCAACACCATCCTGCCGATCGGCCCGGCCGGTGACAGCGACGGGCCGAAGGCCCAGGCGGTCGTGGTGAACCTGCCCCCGCAGACCCAGACCACCTCGTACAACACCCCGTTCGCGGGTGCCAACGAGTGGTGGGGCGGCAGCGCCGACGACCTGAACACCACGCTGGCCCGTCAGCTGGACCTGACCGGTACGACGTCCGCGTCGATCACCGCGAAGGCCTGGTACGACATCGAAGAGGACTACGACTACCTGTACGCCGAGGTGTCCACCAACGGTGGCGCCACCTGGGCGCCGCTGAGCAACTCGCTCATCGACGCCGGCGAGACCGGGGTCGACGGCTCCAGCGACGGCAACTGGGTCGACCTGACCTACGACCTGTCCGCGTACGCCGGGCAGACCGTGCAGTTCCGCTACCGCTACCAGAGCGACGGCGGCGTGCACCTGGCCGGCGCGTTCCTGGACAACATCTCGCTGGTCAAGGGCGGTGTCACCACCTGGACCGACGGCGCGGAGACGCTGGACGCCGCGTGGACCGCCAAGGGCTTCACCCGGATGGGTGGCTCGGTCACCGACTCGTACCCCCGCTTCTACATCGCGGAGAACCGGACGTACCTCGGGTACGACGACACGCTGCGCACCGGCGGGTACAACTACGGCTTCGCCAACACCCGCCCGAACTGGGTGGAGCGGTTCTCGAACCAGCCCGGCATGCTGATCTGGTACGTGAACTACGCGTACGGCGACAACAACACCTCGCAGCACCCGGGCTTCGGCTTCAACCTGCCGGTCGACGTCCGCCCGGGCCAGATCAAGGTGGGCGACCGTGCCATCACCAACCGGCGCAACGGCTACGACGCCACGTTCAGCTGGTACACCAAGCCGGCGCAGACCTTCCACCTCAACGGGGTGGCGGTCACCGTGCCGAAGCTCAACCCGAACCCGGTGTTCAGCGACAGCGACGTCGACCGCTACTGGACGGCCGGCAACCCGCAGAACTCGGTGAAGGTGGCCGGCACCGGCACCAAGATCACGATTGTGACGCAGGGCAAGAAGGCAACCGACAACATGGTCCTGCTTGTCAGCAACTGATCCATTGATCGATGAAGGGGCCGGTGGCGGCGACGCCACCGGCCCCTTCCGTCTGCGCCGACGCCTACTGATCGAGATGTGTCACTGCAATTCCTGACCCGACGTCCGCCCTGTTCAACCGTTCGGAGAGCGACAGGGGTGTGACGGTGGAACGCATTCCCAACAAAAGTTTGCAACAAATCGACGTACGCGTCTTCCCACCCGTCCCAGGAGACTCTATGTTCACCATTGGTCCCACTAGTGGGACCTCTCACCGGCCCGTACCCCCGTTGGGTCGGTTCCCTCACACCGGAGGTACCACGTGCGGAAAGTCGCAGTGGGTCTGCTCGGGCTTTCGTTGACGGCGACGGGACTGGTGGTCGGCACGTCCGCCAGCGCCGCGCCGGCTCCGAAGCTCCCGGCGACCGCCCCGTCGGCCGCCGAGAACCCGGCGGATCACGATCTGCCGGACAAGCTCGAGGACAAGCGCCGCGCGCTTCGCCAGGAGGGACTCAGCGAGGTCCTCTCCGGCCGGGCCAAGGCGCAGAAGATCAACGGCAGCACCGTCGTCAAGGTCGGCGAGACCGTCGGCAGCACGGCGGCGAGCGCCGGCGCCCGGAACGCCAAGGCGGGCCAGCAGGACCAGTACGTCGAGCTGGCCCGGGAGCGGACCGACAAGATCTTCGTGATCCTGGCCGAGTTCGGCGACGACCGGGACCCGGCCTACCCGGACAAGGACACGAACCCGACCATCGCGGGTCCGACCACCTTCAACGGGCCGGTACACAACCAGATTCCCCAGCCCAACCGCGCGGTGGACAACTCGACCGTGTGGCAGGCGGACTACAGCGCGGACTACTTCCGCAAGCTGTACTTCGGCACCGGGCAGGGCGACGAGTCGGTCAAGCAGTACTACGAGGCCCAGTCGTCCGGGCGCTACACCGTGGACGGCCAGGTCAGCGACTGGGTCAAGGTCAAGTACAACGCCGCCCGCTACGGCCGTTCGAACGACCCGAAGGCCGACAACGACCCGACGGGTGACCCGGCGGTCTGCGACGCCAACAACTGCCAGAACGCCTGGGACCTGGTCCGCGACGCCGCCAACCAGTGGGTCCTCGACCAGAAGGCCAAGGGCCGCACCGACGCCCAGATCAAGGCCGACATGCAGTCCTACGACCAGTGGGACCGGTTCGACTACGACGGCGACGGCGACTTCAACGAGCCGGACGGCTACATCGACCACTTCCAGATCGTCCACTCCGGCGGCGACCAGGCCGACGGCGACCCGCACCAGGGTGAGGACGCGATCTGGAGCCACCGCTGGTCGGCGTACAACACCTCGCGCACCGGCCCGCCGAACTTCCCGATCGGCGGCACCCAGATCGGCAACACCGGCATCTGGATCCGCGACTACACGGTCCAGCCGGAAAACGGCGGCCGGAGCGTCTTCTACCACGAGTACGCACACGACCTGGGCCTGCCGGACGACTACAACAACCTCAACGGCGGCGACAACAACAACGAGCACTGGACCTTGATGGCCCAGAGCCGGTTGAACGCCAAGGAGGACGCCGGCATCGGCGACCGCGGCGGCGACCTCGGCGCCTGGAACAAGCTCCAGCTCGGCTGGCTCGACTACGAGGTGGTCAAGGCCGGCCAGAAGAAGACCCTGGAGCTCGGCCCGCAGGAGTACAACTCCGCCAAGCCTCAGGCCGCCGTGGTGGTGCTCCCGCAGCGGGAGTACACCTTCAACTACGGCCAGCCGTTCGAGGGTGCCAAGCAGTTCTTCTCGGGCAACGACGACGACCTGGACAACTCGCTGACCAGGACGATCGACCTCACCGGGAAGACCTCGGCGGCGCTGTCGCTCAAGGGCCGGTTCAACATCGAGTCGGGCTACGACTACCTCTTCTTCGAGGCGTCGACCGACGGCGGTGCCACCTGGAACGCGCTGCCCGGCACCGTGGACGGCAGGGCGATCCCGCCGGTGTCGAACACCGACCCGACGCCGGGCCTCAGCGGCAGCAGCGCGGGCCGGTGGACCGACATCAACATCCCGCTGAACTCGCTGGCCGGCCAGGTCGTGCAGTTCCGCTTCCACTACCTCACCGACGGCGGGGTCGCATCGGGCGGCTTCTTCGGTGACAACATCACGGTGACCGCCGACGGTCAGACCCTGTCCACCGACGGCGCCGAGACCGGCACCGGCAACTGGGCGGCCAAGGGCTGGAGCATCGTCGCGGCGACCTACACCCGGCTCTTCGACAACTACTACATCGCCGGCAACCGGACCTACGTCTCGTACGACAAGTACCTGAAGACCGGCCCGTACTACTTCGGCTACGGCACCACCCGCCCGGACTACGTGGACCACTACGCGTACCAGGAGGGCCTGCTGATCTCGTACTGGAACCTCCGGTTCGCGGACAACGACACGTTCGAGCACCCGGGTGAGGGTCGGAACATGATCATCGACTCGCACCCGCAGCCGATCTACAACCTGACCGGCAACCCGTGGCGGGCCCGCGTCCAGGTCTACGACGCGACGTTCGGCCTGAAGAAGGCGGACTCGTTCACGCTGCACATCAACGGGCAGGCCCAGTACATCCGGGGCCAGGCCGCGCAGCCGCTGTTCGACGACACCAAGCAGTACTGGTACCCGGAGCTGCCGAACCACGGCGTCAAGGTCCCGGCCACCGGCACCAAGATCAAGGTGCTGGAGCAGAACGGCACCTCGGTCAAGGTCCGCTTCTCCTGATCCACTGATCGACCGCACCACCGCGATGCCCGGGCAGTCCAACTGCCCGGGCATCGCCCTTTCCGTCCGGGAACCAGCCGGCCGGCCGGAACGCCGGGACGGACAGGCACGCCGGGGTCATAGGCTGTGGGCATGACCGAGCAGCGTGGCGGGGCCGTCGACGAGACCTGTGTCCTCACCGAGGGGCCGTGGACGCACCGGTTCGTCGGCGCGAACGGCAGCCGCTTCCACGTGGTCGAGGCCGGCACCGGCCCGATGGTGCTCTTCCTGCACGGCTTCCCCGAGCACTGGTGGGCCTGGCACGACATCCTCCCGGCGGTGGCCGACGCGGGCTTCCGGGCGGTCGCGGTCGACCTGCGCGGCTACGGCGCCAGCGACAAGCCCCCGCGCGGGTACGACGGCTACACCCTCGCCGCCGACGTCGCCGGCCTGATCCGCGGCCTCGGCGAGCGTTCCGCCACCGTGGTGGGCACCGGGGCCGGCGGCATGATCGCCTGGACCGTCGCGTCGTTCCACCCGTCGCTGGTCCGCCGGCTCGTGGTGCTCGGCGCCCCGCACCCGCTCCGGCTGCGGGCGGCGATCTTCGCCGACCCGCGCGGCCAGTTCACCGCCTCGACACCCACCCTGAAGTTCCAGCTGCCCCGGTACGAGCACGTGCTCACCCGGGACGACGCGGCGGCCGTCGGGGAGGCGCTGCGCCGCTGGGGCGGGCCGCGCTGGGTGGCCGGGCCCGACTTCGAGGCGTACGCCGAGCGCTGCCGGGAGGCGATGCGGATCCCGCAGGCCGCGTTCTGCGCGCTGGAGGGCTACCGGTGGGCGTTCCGGTCGGTGCTGCGGCTGCACGGCTACCGGTTCGTCCGGCTGATGCAGAAGCCCCTGATCACCCCGACGCTCCAACTGCACGGCGCACTGGACGTCGCCTCCCTGCCGCGTACCGCCCAGGGTTCCGGGCGGTACGTGGTGGCCCCCTACGAGTGGCGGCTGCTGGACGACGTGGGGCACTTCCCGCACGTCGAGGCCCGGGACGTGGTGCTCGGCGAGATTTTGCGCTGGGCCAAGTCCTGACCGCCGGAGGTCAGTCGGCGGCCGGCTCGGACCGCCGGGTGACCCGCTCGCACCCCCGCGCTGTCAGAGGCGCTGCTCGCGCAGTTCGGCAACCTCGCGGGCCGGGGCCCAGCCCTGGTACACCCCGAAGTCGAAGACCTCCAGCCCCATCGACCGGGCGACCGGCCAGCGCCCGCCGGTGTACTCCACCCGCAGCCAGCCGTCGTGCTCGGCCAGCACGATGAACGGCTGCCCCTGCCAGGTGCAGGTGGTCCGGACGTACGCCAGCTCGTCGATCTCGGTCACCGGGAGCACCCGGACGTACCGGCCGGGGCGGATCTCCTCGAACCCGTCGCCGGGCTCCGGCTGGTACAGCCGGACGTCGTCACCGTCCGGGCTGGCCTGGTACTCACGCCCGCGCCAGCGAGCCACGTAACCGTCGCGCATCAGGACTCACCGACCTGTCGCCAGAGCAGGGCGTCGGTGTCCAGGATCGCGACCACACGCTCGCTGCCGTCCGCGCCGATCCGCCACAGCTCCGCGCCGTGCGGCAGCCGGGCGCTGTCCACCTTGAACTCCGCCACCACGTCGCTGCTGTCGCCCGGCGCGAAGCCGTTACCCCGGAACGGTGGGCGCTCCATGACCCAGCCCTCCATGGCCCGCATGGCGCCCTCGTTCTGCCCGCCGTAGGGGATCCGGTAGAGGCTCGGCCGGTGCGCCGGCCAGCGCAGCACATAGATCTGCGCGGCGTCCCGGGAGAACGGCGAGTCCGGGTACCCGAGACCCAGCGCGTCGTGCAACTGGGCGGGGCTGTTCAGGTGGGCCAGCTCGTTGGCCCGGTGCACGAAGCCGGAGACCCGGTCGTAGCCGCGCTCCAGGTAGTAGGTGAGCTGGCTCGGGGCGATCGCCTTCTGCATCACCACGGGTCGGTTCGGGTCCACGGGCGGCGGGACGTGCCGGACAGCACCCGTGGACGCCTCGGCGGCCCGCTCCGGCTCGGGCTCCGGCTCGCTCCCGGCGTCGTCGCCGAGCCCCACCTCGGCGGCCCAGCTGGCCAGCGCCACGATCTGCTCGCCGGGCAGCTTCGCGCCGACCGGCGTGTTCGGGTTCACCGCGAACGACCAGGCGTCGTCGGGCCAGCAGCGGATCAGCTGGACGAACTTGACCCGTACGGTCTCCACCGGCTCGTCGACGTGGTCGGCCAGCCGCTCCGGGGAGGTGTGGACCACGACGTACGTCTCGCCGTCCAGCCGCTCGGTCCGCCAGACGAAGCCCGGGTCCCCCGGCCGGCTGTCGGTGGCCGAGTCGGGCGCCACCGGCAGCAGCACCCGGGCCAGCAGCAACGTGGAGAGGAAGCTGTCGGTACTGCCGGTGCCGGCGGCGGCGAGCAGGTCCTCCTCCACCTCGTTCGCCGGCTGGAAGTCGTCCACAGGGGCTGCCGACGCCGCCTGTTCCTGCTCCCGGGCCGCCACCGGCTCCCCGGCGGTTCCCAGGTCCGGCTCGCCGGTGGACGGCGGGCCCGGCAGGGGCCCTGTCGACACGGCATCGACGGCTGGCTCGGGGTCCACGGCTGGCTCGGGGTCCACAGCTGACACGGCGCCGCCGGCCGGCTCGGGGTCGGCGACGCCGGACGTGGCCGGGCGGAACAGGGACCCGGCCGACGGGTCCGGCGCGGGTGGCGTCGACGGGGGGAACAGCAGGGCTGTCGGGCCCGGGTCGTCCGGGGCGGGCGGTTCGGAGACCGCGCCGGCGTGGTCGGGGAGGGACGGCGGTGCGGGCCAGCCAAGATCAGACACCGGGTCGATCCGGTCGAGTTCGGGCACCGGGTCGAGCCCACCGAGGTCGGGCACCGATGTCGAGGCCGGGGCCGCCGGCGGGGTGCCGCCGAAAAGAGACGGGCCGGGGGCGACGCCCGGCGCAGCGGCCGGCTCGGTCGCCGACAGGTCACGCGCCTCGATGATGGTGCCCTCGATGACGATGGGCGAGAACGAACGGCGGGACGCGGACGGCCCGGAGACCGGCTCGACGACCGACGTCGGCAACTCCTCCGCCATCTCCTCGACCGGTGCGGCGACGGGTTGCTCCGCAGCGGACCGGGTGGGCCCCTCCCCGTCCGCACCGGGGCGGGGGCGCGGGAACGCCTGGGCGGCGCCGGCCCCGGGTCGACGACGTGACGGCCCGCCTGGGGGCCCGGCACCGTCGACCCCGAGGGGACGGGTCGGCTCGTCCGGCACCACGCCACCACCTGGCACGCCGAAGGGACGGGTCGGCTCGTCGCCCGGCGCGACGGGCCGGAACCCCCGGATGGGCTCCGGCGGTGCCCCACCGCCGGGACGCAGGGCCTGGGTGGGGTCCTCTGCGCCGACAGGGCCGGGGCCCGGTGAGGTCACCTCCCCGGGCCGGAACGCCCGGGTGACCTCCTCAGGCCCGACGGCACCGGTACGCAGGGCCTGCGTCCGCTCTCCGGGCCCGACGTCCCCGGGCCGGAACGCCCGGGTCACCTCGTCCGAGCCGCCGATGTCGGGGCGGAACGCCCGGGTGACGTCGTCCGAGCCGCCACCGTCGGGGCGGAACGCCCGGGTGACCTCGTCGGGGCCGGCACCACCGGGGCGAAACGGCTCGGGCTGCGACGCGGACGGGGCGGCACCGGCGGGCGGGAACGCCACCGTCGACGGCTCCGCGGGTGCGGCGGGGTGGAAGGCATGCGGCGGTTGCTCGGTGGACGGGTCCGAGGCCGGACGTCGCCGCGGGAAGGGCTGACCACCCCCGGCGAACCGGGATGGCGGGGCGGCCCGCTCAGCGGGGCGACGGGGCTCCCCGATCGGCCGGGCGGCTCGGCTCCGGCCGGACGCCGGCTCGAAGAAGGAGGCGGGCGGGGTGGGCGGCGCCGGAGGATCGGGGGACCGGCCGTTTCCGCCCACTGCCACCTCGCCGACGGGGGGCGCGTCGGGCGTCCGCCGCCGGGAGACGTTCAGCCACGCCGATCCGGACGGTGCCGCGTCGGCGCGGGTCGCCTCGGCGTCGTCCGGCCCGCCGGCCACGGCGGGACCCGGTCGTCCGGCCACCTCTCCGGCCCGGTACGGCCCGCCGGCTGCGGGCTCGCCCGCGCCGCCGGGCGACCGGTACGACGGCCCGGGCGGGACCGACGTGGGCAGGACCGAGTTGGGCAGTACCGGCTCCGGCGGGGCGGTGGTCAGCGGCGCGGTGGGCGCCTCGGCGGCGGCGGACAACTCGGTCGTGGGGCGGCCCGGTGGCGGTCCCGCGACCGACGGCTCCGGCAGGCCCGGCGCGGGCGACGTCGGGGCGTCCCGGCCGGGAACCACCGCGGTGGCCCTGGTCCTGGCGACGTTCTCCGCGCGTTCCAGGCGGGCCCGGGCGCCCATGGTGCGGCCGGGCAGCCGCACGTCGCCCCGGGACAGTTGGGAGACGAACCAGGCGGGAAGGTACCCCTCGATGGGCAGGCCCGGGTTGACCGCCAGCCACCACTCGTGGTTGGGCCAGTCGACGGCGAGATCCGCGTACGCGCTGCGGCGGTTGGCCGCCGGGTTCCCGCCCAGGCAGGCCTGCAACGCGGCGGGCGAGGTGAACGCCAGCACGTGCGTGCGCCCGCCCGTGGTCCAGGTCCCCCAGCCCATCGGGGCCTGCCCGGCCAGCGCCTGCGTGGAGACCGGCAACAGCAGCTCGGTGCGGGCCAGCACGCGGAAGTAGAGCTCCTGGTCGTTGGCGCGGAGCGCATCCCGCATCGCCGCTTCGGCCTCGGTAGCCGGCTCCCAGTCGGTCACGGCCACCTCTCCTCCCGTGAACAGGCCATAGGCATCGCCTACAACCTACAAGGTGGTAACAAGATCACAATGGCTGGCCGGTGACGCCCCGCCGGGCGATCCGGGTGGGACTAACATCCTGTTCCGGAGCCGACACGATACGGAGGCGATCGATGCCCCGGCCCACCGCGCGACCGGTCCTCGCCGCCGCGGCGGCGGCCCTGTTGATCATGTTGCCCGCCACCCCGACGCGCGTGGCCGACCCGTGGCCCCCGCCGGACCGGCCGGGCACGGTCGACCCGGTGGGCGAGGGAGGCGGCCCACGCGTGGCCGAGCCGGCGGGCGCGGCGAACAGGCTCGACCTGGCGGGCTTCCGAGGCGCGGCGGCGCCGGGGTGTGCCACCCCGCTCGCGCCCGTCCGGCCCATCGCGGCCACCCCCTGGCCCCAGCGCCGGTACGCCCCCGAGCGGCTCGCCGCCCTGGCAACGGGGGCCGGGATCACCGTCGCCGTGATCGACTCAGGGGTGGACCGGGAGCACCCGCAACTGGCCGGCCGGGTCCTCGACGGAACCGACTTGCTCGACCCGGGGGGCGACGGCAGCCGGGACTGCGCCGGGCACGGCACCGGCGTGGCGAGCGTCATCGCCGCCGTGCCGCGTGCCGGCGTCGCGTTCCAGGGGCTCGCCCCCCGCGCCCGGATCCTGCCGGTGCGGGTCAGCGAGCAGCAGGTCGTCGAGGGACGCGAAGCGGGGCGGACGGTCGGCGCGACGGACTTCGCCCGGGCGATCCGCTGGGCGGTCGACCACGACGCCGACGTGCTCAATCTCTCCCTCGTGCTGTACGTCGACCACCCCGCCGTCCGGGCGGCGGTCCGCTACGCGGTGGACCGGAACGTGGTCGTGGTGGCCGCCGCCGGCAACCTGCACGACGGCGGGAACCCCCGCCCGTACCCGGCCGCGTACGACGGGGTGCTCGGCGTGGGCGCGATCGGCCCCGACGGCCGGCGGGCCGACTTCTCGCAGGCCGGCCCGTACGTCGACCTGGTCGCCCCCGGCGGCGAGGTGCTGACGGCCGGGCCCGGGCAGGGCCACCACCGGGCCGAGGGCACCAGCTACGCCGCCCCGTTCGTGGCGGCCACCGCGGCGCTCGTCCGGGAGTACCGGCCGGAACTGACCGCCGCCCAGGTGACGCAGCGGATCGTCGCGACGGCCGATCCGGCCCCCGGTGACGGCTCGGGCGACGGGTACGGCGCCGGGGTGCTCAACCCGTACCGGGCGGTGACCGAGACCGGCGCGGGCCCGGCGGGCCGGAAGCGTGGCGTCGGGGCGCTGCCGGCGGACCGGACCGATCCCGCCCTGCTCGCCCGGCAGGCCCGACGCGCGGCGGCCCGGGACCGGGCACTGGCCGTCGCCGCCGTCACCGGCGCCACCGTGGCGGGCGTGGTGCTGCTGGCCGTGGTGCTCCCCCGGGCCGCGCGCCGACGGTGGCGGCCGGCACCCTGACCCCCACCCGGCACCCCGTCGAACCGGGGCTCCCCAGGACATCCGGACGTCCCCGGCGACGCCCGACTTCCGTCGAACGCCGCCGGGGCGGCTCACTGGAACAGGTTGACGTTCCGCTTCTCGGTGTCGAGGTAGTCGGACGCGGAGTCGTCGACGGCGAGCTTGATGTCACGCAGCATCGCCTGAAGGTCCTGCGAGGCGGAACGCCACCGGGTCTGGCGCTGCTCGTACGCCTGCCGGGCCTCGCCGTCCCAGCCCGCCACCAGCGGCGCGGCGTCCCGTTCGAGCTGCCCGAGTTGGTCGTCCAGCGTCTTCAGCGCCCGTTGGATGTCCGCGCCGGCCTGATGCAGGGCGGCGAAGTTGACGACCAGCACACCGTGGTCCATCGGATGATCCCCTTTCCGGGTCAGTGCTACAGCGGCAACTGGATGCCGCGGTTGGTGCCGGCGACCCGGCTGGCGGCCTCGTTGTCGGAAGCGTCGTACTGCTGGCCGGCGGTGCGGATGGCGGACGCGGTCTCCCGCAGCGCCCGCTGCAACGCCGACTGGTCCTGCGACCACTGCTGTTTCACCTGCTCGAACGAGCGCCCACCGGCACCCCGCCAGGCCTGCTGCAACACCTCCAGCTCGGTCAGCAGGCCGGTCAGCATGGCCTGCAGGGACTGGTCCACCTGCTCGAACTTCGCGGCGGTCTGCTGCATCACCGCGGCTTCTGCCTGGGTCTGGGACACCCCGGACGTCACCTCGTCTCCTCGATGGGTGGCTGGCCGTCGGCCGCGCCCGTGGCGGACGCGCCGCTCGCCCCGCCGGCAGGCGGCGCCGGTGCGGGTGAGGACTCAGCGAACTCGTCGCTGACGGTAGCCGCCCAGTGGTGGTTCTGCTACCCCGCCGCGCTCCCCTGTGGACAACCACGGGCCTCCCGCGCCGGGCCGGAGTCATACGATGACGCTGCGGCACCGACCGCACCGACGCCGTGACTCCGCCCGGCGTCGCCGGGCGAGCGCTGGGAGGCGCGGTGACGGCCAGCACGATCACGACCACAACCACAACCGCAGCCGCGGCCACGGCACAGCCGGCGCACCGGCAGCCGCTGCCCCCACAGTGGATACCCGCCGCCGGCCCGCGACCGTCGGCCGGGCGGCGGGCCGGTCAGGTGGTCGCCTCGCAGGTGGCGGTGGCGCTGGTCGCCGCCGGGGTCGGCCGGGGCACGGCGGCGACCGGGGTCGCCATGCTGCTGGCCGCGGCGCTGCTGGCGGGCTCGTGGGTGCGGGTCCGGGGCCGCTGGCTGTTCAGCTGGTTCGGTGTCGCCGGCGGCCATCTCCGCCGACGGCGTGCCCCGACGCCCACCGCCGGCCCGGACGGCCTGCTGGGGCTACTCTCCCCCGGCGCGGCGGTACGCGCGGCGGAGCTGGCCGGCGGCCCGGCCGCGCTGGTCGACGACGCCGAAGGGCTGACCGCCGTGTTGGAGATCGGGGACCCGGGCGACCTGCTCGGCGACGGCCCCCGCGGCCTCCCCGCGCCGTCGACGCTGCTGCCGCCGGTCTCGCCGGAACTGCCCCCGGTCCGGCTCCAGCTGCTGTTCAGCGGCTCACCCGCGCCGGCCGCCACGTCCGGCGGCGGCACGGTGGCGACGTCGTACCGGCAGCTCACCGAGGGACGGCTGGCCGGGCGGGACCGGGCGCTGCTCGCGATCCGGGTGCTGCGCGTCGTCGGGTGGACCGACGAGGACCTCCGGGTCGCCCTCTCCGGCGTGGTCCGGCGGATCGTCCGCCGCCTCGGGCCGGTGACCGCCCGCCCGCTGGGCGCGCACGCCACGCTGCGCGTACTCGCGGACCTGGCTCATCGCGACGACGGCGACCCCGTGCTGGAGTCCTGGGCGGCGGTGCGCACGGGGGCGCTGTGGCAGACCACCTTCCGGGTGTGCCGCGTGCCGGACGTGCGCACCGACGGCGGGCGGCGGCTGGTGCCCCGGCTGCTCGTCCTGCCGGCGGCGGCGACCACGGTCTCGCTCTGCGTCGGCCCCCACACGGGCGTCGACGGCGCGGGGCCGCCGGCCGAGCTGACCGTACGGCTGGCCGCCTGGACGCCCGGCGAGCTGTCGGTGGCGGCGCAGGCCCTGCGGGGGCTGGTGGACTCGGCCGGCGGCGACGTGGACCGGGTCGACGGCCAGCAGCTCCCGGCGTTGGCCGGCACGTTGCCGCTCGGGTCGGCGATCCCGGGCGCCCCGGTCGACGCCGTCGCCGTGGACGCACTGGAGCTGCCGGTCGGCGAGGCCGGGCTGATGGTGGGTGCCAACCGGCGCGGCGAGGCCGTGACGGTCCGCCTGTTCCGGCCGGAGGGCACCCGGTTGATGCTGGTCGGCGGGGTCCGGGCCGCCCAGTTGGTGGCCCTGCGGGCGATGGCGCTGGGCGCCATGGTGGCGGTGCAGACGACCCGGCCGCGGGCGTGGGAGCGGTTCGTCCGGGGCGTCGGCACGCCCGGCGGGTCGATCCCGCTGCTGCCACCCGGCCGGCCGGTGGGCGGCGGCCCCGCCTCTCCGCTGCGGCCGTTGCTGCTCGTGGTGGACGCCGGGCCGGTGCCCCCGGCCGCCGGGCCGGTGCCGGCCTGGCAGTCCACCCTGGTGGTCCGGGACGACCTCACCCCGGCCGACGCCGACCCGTTGAGCCGGGCGGACCTGGTGGTGCTGCAACCGCTGAGCCCTGCCGAGGCCGCGCTCGCCGGGGCCGCGCTCGGCCTCGGTGGATCGGCGGACTGGCTGACCCGGATCCGGGAGGACATGGTGGCGGTGGTGAACCGGCGGGCGCTGCGCTGGGCGCTGCTCTCGCCCACCCCGATCGAGTCGCAACTGGTCGGCCGGCCGGGACGGGGCTGAACCGCACGTGGTCCACCCGGCCGGTCGCGGGTTCCGTCGGTGGCGGGTCCGTGGCACCATCCGTGGCCATGGGTTTCCTGAAGGGTCTACTGATCCGGCTGGGCAGCACGGCACTGGCCTTCTGGCTGGCCACTCTGCTCATCCCGGGCATCACGCTCGACACGGGCTCGGCCACCGAGGCGGTCGTCACGCTGGTCCTCGTCGCCGTGATCTTCGGCGTCGTGAACGCCGTGCTCCAGCCGGTCATCAAGACCGTCGGCTGCGGCTTCTACCTGCTGACTCTGGGCCTGATCGCGCTGGTGGTGAACGGCCTGCTCTTCCTGCTGTCGAGCTGGATCGCGGGCGAGGCCGGGCTGCCGTTCCACGTGGACGGCTTCTGGCCGGCGGCGGTGCTCGGCGCGCTCCTCGTCGGCGTCGTCACCTGGCTCCTGGGTGCTCTGCTCGACCGCGAATGAGCGTTGCCGGTGAGGCCAGTTGGCGGGAATTGGCTGGCGAGGGGCCGCAGCCGCAGGATTAGCATCGGGGCGTGATCACCCTGACCCGCGACGACGGTTACCTGCTCAGCACCGACCCGGCCCGGCTCGACCTCGACCTGGTGCACCGCTGGCTCTCCACCGACGCGTACTGGGCGCTCGGGCGGGACCGGGAGACCGTGGGGCGGGCTTTCGCCGGCTCGCTGCCGTTCGGCGTGTACCGCCCCGGGGACGGTCGTCAGGTCGCCGTGGCCCGGGTGGTCACCGACGGGGCGACCTTCGCCTGGTTCTGCGACGTCTATGTGGACCGGGTCGCCCGGGGGCGCGGGCTGGGCACCTGGCTGGCCGGCGCGGCCCGCGACCACCTGGCCGAGCTCGGCGTACGACGGATCGTGCTGGCCACCGCCGACGCACACGGGGTGTACGCGAAGGTCGGCTTCACCCCGGTCGACCCGGGCGCGTGGATGGAGTACGACCAGCGGGTGAGCCAGCTCACCAGAAAGGAGCCAGGGGCCGATTCACCCCTTACGGTAGACAGGTGACCCCGCTCCGCCTCGGATACCTCTACGGCCTCGGCGCGTACCTGCTCTGGGGATTCTTCCCGCTCTACTTCAAGTTGCTCCAGCCGGCCGGGCCGCTGGAGATCCTCGCGCACCGGATCGTCTGGTCGATGGTGTTCGTGACGCTGCTGCTCGCCGCACTGCGCAACATCGGCTTCCTGCGCGCGCTGGCCCGTCGCCCCCGGGCGCTGGCCGGGATCGCCGCCGCAGCAGCGCTGATCGCCCTCAACTGGGGCACCTACATCTACCTGGTGAACTCCGAGCGGGTGGTGGAGACCGCGCTCGGCTACTTCATCAACCCGCTGGTGTCGGTGCTGCTCGGGGTGACCGTGCTGCGCGAGCGGCTGCGCCCCACCCAGTGGCTGGCGCTGGGCATCGGTGCGGCGGCGGTGGGTGTGCTCACCGTCGACTACGGCCGGCTGCCCTGGCTGGCGCTCACCCTGGCGGTCAGCTTCGCCGCCTACGGGCTTGTCAAGAAGCGCCTTGGGCTGCCGGCGGCGGAGGGTCTCTTCGTGGAGTCGGCGGTGCTGGCCCTGCCCGCCCTCGGCTACCTCGGCTGGCTCGCCACCGCCGGCGGCCTCAAATTCGGCCACGTCTCCGCCGGGCACACCGCGCTGCTGGTGCTGGCCGGGGCGGCAACCGCGATCCCGCTGCTGTTCTTCGCCGGCGCGGCCAACCGGCTGCCGCTCACCGCGCTGGGCATGCTCCAGTACGTCGCGCCGATCCTCCAGCTCGGCTGCGGCGTGCTGATCTTCCACGAGCCGATGCCCCCGGCCCGCCTGGCCGGCTTCGCCCTGGTCTGGCTGGCCCTAATGGTCTTCACCACGGACGCCCTCCGCCACGCCCGCCGTTCCCGCCGCCCCCGCCGCCCCACACCCCCCGCCGCTCTAGCACTAGCGGCCCCCGATTCGCCGCGTTAGTCCGATTCGCCCGGGCCGTAAGATGCGCAACCCTGGTTGATCATGAAGTTATTGCCGTCCGGCCCGGCGTGTCATAGCAACAACTTCATGATCAACCGGGTCTTGGGTGGGGTTGGAGTCAGTTAGGGGGCGGGCAGGTCGGGCCGGGAGGGCTCTCCTTGCACGTCCTGGCTGTTAGCGGGGGTCGTAGGCGAGGATTGGGGTGCCGTCGGCGCGGAGGAGTTCCAAGCGGATTAGTTCGCCGTCGGTGAAGTGGGTGGTGCCGGTGAAGCGCAGGTCGTCGCCGGGGGCGGCCAGCCAGGAGCCGATCTGCTCCGTCGCGCCGTCCGGGCCGTACGCCACCAGCCGGAAGGTGTATGCCTTGCGGTGACCGTCCCGTCGGTCGTACCCGCAGCGCATGGTGACCTCGGTGCCCCACGGGGTGCCGGTCAGCCCGATCTCGGCGTGCACCGGCACCGCGCCGGCGACCGTCCGCATGGCGGCCATCGGCACCTGCGGGGCCGGCGTCGGGGTGACCTCGGCGGCCGGCCGGAGCGTAGCCGCGCCGAGCCCGGCAAGCAGCGCCAGTACGGCGGCGGCCAGCGAGGTCACGACGTACCGGCGGCCGGCGGCCCGGCGATCGCGGCGGCGGCGGTCCCGCGCGGCGGCGAGCAGCGCGTCCACCCGGGAGGTCTCGGCCGCCGGTTCCAGCAACGGCACCAGCCCCGCCGGATCGAGCCGGCCGAGCAGCCCGGGCAGCACGGCGATCTCGGCCACCGCCTCCCGGCAGGAGGCGCAGCCGGCCAGGTGCCGCTCGTAGGCGGCCCGCTCGGCGGGGGCGAGCGCACCCAGCAGGTACGCGCCGTCGTCGTGCGCGAACTCGCAGCGGGTCAACGGGTCACCCCCATCTCGGCCAGCGCCAACCGTAGTGAGCGCAGCGCGTAGTGGGTGCGGGACTTGACCGTCCCGGGTGGCACGCCCAGCCGCGCCGCCGCCTCGGCCACCGATCGTCCCTGGTAGAAGCACTCGATCAGCACCTCCCGGTGGGTCGGGCTGAGCCGGTTCAACGCCTCGGCCACCGTCCACGCCTCCACCGCCCGCTCCGCCTCGTCGACCGCCTCCGAGGGCTCCGGCAGCTCGTCGGTGTAGACCTCTCCGACCCGGGTGGAGCGCCGCCGCCAGGCGTCAATGGCCAGGTTCCGGGCGGTGGTGAACAGCCAGGCCCGCACCGAGCCGCGCGTCGGGTCGAGCGCCTCCGGGTGCCGCCAGGCCCGCAGCAGCGTCTCCTGCACCAGGTCCTCGGCCCGGGTCCGGTCGCCGTTGACCAGCCGCAGGGCGTGCGCGTGGAGCGCGTCGGCGTGCGCGTCGTGCAGGGCGCGCAGCAGTCGGGCGTCGTGGTCGCTGATGGCGGCCTCCTCGGGCGTCGGGGAGTCCAGCGGGTCGCGCCGTCGGGTGGCCCGGCGGCGCCTTCGCCCGAAAGTACGTCCGGCGGCCCCGATCGGTTCATCCGCGGGCCGACGGGGCGCATCCGGCGCAGGTGTTCACGTCCGGTTCACGTTCGGGCCGACCCGCGCTCACCGCGTCCTCCTAGCGTCCGCCGGGTACGCACGTCGGACGGTTGATCCCGGCGTGCCCCGCACTTCCCTCCAGGAGGCACCTCCCGATGAGCAACCGTCCCCGGCTGCTTCCCCTGCTGGGCGCCACGCGCCACGGCAGCCGTGACGCCATGACCTGTCTGTACCGGTGCGGCAACGCCTGTGACCACCCGGTGCCCAACTCCTCCGGCAACCCGTACTTCGGCGACGTGGTCGACGCCGAGGTGTCCCGGCGCGGCGTGGTCAGGGCCGGCGCGGTGGGTGCGCTCGTCCTCGGCTTCGGCGGCGCCGCCGCCGGCGCGCTGGCCGGGGCGGGTGCCGCGTCCGCCGCACCGGTCGTGCCGGAGGCCACCGGGTTCGGCCGGCCGCCCGGCGGCGTGGGCAGCGGCGCGCTGACCTTCAAGCCGATCCCGCCGAACAAGCTCGACACGCTGGTGGTTCCCAACGGGTACGACCACGCCGTGGTGATCCGCTGGGGTGACCCGGTGGTGCCGGGCGCGCCGGAGTTCGACCCGCACAGGCAGACCGCCGCCAAGCAGGCGAAGCAGTTCGGCTACAACAACGACTTCGTCGGCGTGCTGCCGCTGGACAAGCGGGGCCGGCGGGCGCTGCTCGTGGTCAACCACGAGTACACCAACGAGGACCTGATGTTCCCCGGCTTCATCGGCCTGGACGCGCTCACCGTCGAGCAGGTGCGGGTCGCCATGGCGGCGCACGGGATGAGCGTGGTCGAGCTGGAGCGGGTCGACGGCACCGGGCAGTGGCGGCCGGTCGGGGACGGCCGGCGGCCGTACAACCGGCGGGTCACCGCGCTGGCCACCAGGTTCGAGCTGACCGGCCCGGCCGCCGGCTCCGCGTGGCTGAGGACCGCCGCCGACCCGAAGGGCCGCACGGTGGTCGGCACGCTGAACAACTGCGCGGGCGGCGTCACCCCGTGGGGCACCGTGCTCTCCGGCGAGGAGAACTTCAACCAGTACTTCGTCGGCGGCGACGGCGCGCCGGAGGAGCTGAGGCCGAGGCTGGCCCGGTACGGCATCAACACCACCGACCGGTATCCGAGCGGCAACCGCAGGTGGGACCGCGCCGACGAGCGCTTCGACCTGGCGAAGCACCCCAACGAGGCGCACCGGTTCGGGTGGGTCGTCGAGATCGACCCGTTCGACCCGGAGAGCCGGCCGCGCAAGCACACCGCGCTGGGCCGGTTCAAGCACGAGGGCGCGAACGTCATCGTGGCGCGCGACGGCCGGGTGGTCGCGTACATGGGCGACGACGAGCGGTTCGACTACCTGTACAAGTTCGTCTCGGACAGGAGGTTCATGGCCGGCGACTCGCCGGTGGCCCGCAGGCACAACCTGACCCTGCTGGAGTCCGGCACCCTGTACGTGGCCCAGCTCGAAGGCAACTCGGCCGCCGAGATCGACGGGTCGGGCGCGCTGCCCGCCGACGGGGCGTTCAACGGCCGGGGCCGCTGGATCAGGCTGGTCAGCGGCAACCGATCGTACGTCGACGGGATGACCGCCGCAGACGTGCTCACCTTCACCCGGCTGGCCGGGGACAGGGCCGGGGCGACGAAGATGGACCGCCCGGAGGACGTCGAGCCGAGCCTGCTCACCGGCAAGGTGTATGTGGCGCTGACCAACAACACCGACCGCGGTAAGGCGGGCAAGGCGGCGGCCGACGAGGCCAACCCGCGCAACCTCAACAAGCACGGCCAGGTGCTGGAGCTGGTCGAGGACGGCAACAACAACGCGGCGGAGACGTTCGCCTGGTCGCTGCCGATCGTCTGCGGCGATCCGACCGACCCGTCCACCCACTTCGCCGGGTACGACAAGGCGAAGGTCTCCCCGATCTCCTGCCCGGACAACGTCGCCTTCGACGCCACGGGCAACCTCTGGATCTCCACCGACGGCAACGCGCTGGGCAGCAACGACGGCCTGTTCGCCACCGCCGTCGAGGGCCCTGAGCGGGGGCACCTCAAGCAGTTCCTGACCGTGCCGCTCGGCGCGGAGACCTGCGGGCCGTTCATCACCGGCGACAACCGGTCGGTGTTCGTGGCGGTGCAGCACCCGGGCGAAATCACCGGAGCCTCGGTGGAGAACCCGGCCTCCACCTGGCCGGACGGCGACTACGCCAAGCCCGGCGTGGTGGTCACCTGGCGGCTGGACGGCGGCCCGATCGGCAGCTGACCGGCGACGGCGCGCACGGCGACCCCCTCCCACCCGGGAGGGGGTTCTGTCGTCTCAGCCCTCGGTGACGGCGGCGTCGGCGACGGCGCGAGCGACGGTGAGCAGCTTGGCCCGGACCACCCGGGCGGAGGTCATCATCTCGCTGGCCGGCAGCGCGCAGGCCAGCACTATCCGGCGTTCAAGGTCCTTGTCCGGGGTGACCAGCACCGCGGCGCACGCCACGCCCTGCCGGAACTGGCTCAGTTCGAGCTGCATCCCGCGCCGGTCGCCGGCCGCCAGGTCCGCCTCGAACGCCTCGGGGCTGGTGAGGGTGGCGTTGGTGAACGGACGCATGCCGTACTCCCGCAGGTAGCGGAAGCGCTGCTCGGCGGTGAGGGTGGCCAGCAGGGCCTTGCCGAGCGCGGTGGCGTGCGCCCCCTCGTCGAAGCCCGGGACCATGTCCTCGAGGTACGGCGAGCGGTGCCCCTCGGCGACGGCGGTGATCGCCACCTGGCCGCCGACGAACCGGCCCAGGTAGTGGCTGTACCCGGTGTCCAGGGCCGCCCGCCGCAGGCACTCGCCGACCGGCGCCGGCCCCCGGAACGCGGTGACCAGTTCGCGGTACCGGTCGGCGATCTCCAGCCCGACGATGTACGTGCCGTCCTCCCGGCGGATCACATAACCCTCGTACGCCAGGGTGCGGACCAGGTGGTAGGTGGTGGCCACGGTCAGCTCGCAGCGCCGCGCGATCTGCTTGACGGTCAGCCCCTTCGGGGCACGACCGACTGATTCGAGCACGCGTAGGGCGCGGGACACACTCCGGATGAGATCCGAAGGTTCCGCCAAGGGGTCGCGCACAACCACCTCCGCCGCCGGGGAGTTACACCATATGAAATCCAGGCGTCCGGCGAAATGCCTGTTCGGATCGACGATGCCAGATCATCCTAAACGGTCAGTGCCCCGAGCGACACGGTGAGTTGTGCGAGGTGGGCTCGCGTAGGTTTGCGGGACCATGACCCGTACCGCCCCACCTGCCGCGTCACCGGCCGCCGCCCGCCATCCCCTCCGGGCCGGCGCGGGGGCGGTCGCCACCACCGTCGCCTGCGTCCTGCCCGTCTTCCTGGTCGGCGGCCTTGCCGTGCAGATGGGCGCGGACCTGGGTTTCTCCCCGGCCGGGCTGGGCCTGGTCGTGTCCGTGTACTTCGGCGTCAGCGCGCTCACCTCGGTGCCCTCCGGTGCCCTCGTGGAGCGGCTCGGCCCGGCCGTGGTGGCCCGCGCCGGCATCCTGCTCTCCGCCG
This sequence comes from Micromonospora sp. CA-111912, assembly GCF_050948415.1. Lineage (NCBI taxonomy): Bacteria > Bacillati > Actinomycetota > Actinomycetes > Micromonosporales > Micromonosporaceae > Micromonospora > Micromonospora sp. CA-111912. Next base: position 437,566 of record NZ_CP192007.1, on the reverse strand, counting down.
GGTCGATGCTGGCCGTGGCGGCGCTGGCCCGGTCGTACCCGGTGCTGGTCGTGCTGCTGGCGCTCGGCGCCGCCGCCAACGCCCTGGGGCAGCTCGCCAGCAACGCGGCGCTGGTCCGGCACGTGCCGCCGCACCGGCAGGGGCTGTCGTTCGGGGTGAAGCAGGCGGCCGTCCCGCTCTCCACCCTGCTGGCCGGCCTGGCGGTGCCGACCGTCGCCGTTACCGCCGGCTGGCGGTGGGCCTTCGTGGCGGGCACGGTCGCCGCGCTGTCCGCGCTGCCGCTCGTACCGGCGCGGGAGGCCCGCCCGGGGCGACCGACCGGCGACCGGCGGGCCGGTGGGGCGACGGGGGCCCTGATACTGGTCGGGGTGGCCGCGACGCTGGCGGCGGCCGCCGCGAACGCGCTGGGCACCTTCCTGGTCGACTCGGCCGCCGGCCGGGGGCTCTCGCCGAGCCTGGCCGGGCTGACCCTGACCTTCGGCAGCGTGGTCTGCGCGGCCGCCCGGATCGGCTTCGGCGCCCTGGCCGACCGCCGGGACGGCGGCCACGTGGCGGTCATCGCCGGCATGCTCGTCGTCGGTGCCCTGGGGCTGGTGCTGCTGGCGCTGAGCGGGCCGGTGCCGCTCGTGGCGGGCGTGGTGCTCGGCTTCGGCCTGGGCTGGGCCTGGCCCGGGCTGATGACCTTCGCGGTGGCCCGGCTGCACCCACAGGCCCCGGCCGCCGCCACCTCGATCACCCAGACCGGGGTGTACGCCGGTGGCTGCCTCGGCCCGCTGGCCCTCGGCGCGACCGCCACCGCCTTCGGCTACCCGTCGATGTGGCTCGCGGCGGCGACGGCCATGCTCGGTTCGGCCGCCCTGATGCTCACGGCGGCCCGCCTGCTGCGCGCCCGCTGACCGGGGTCAGCTCGTGCGGTCGGCGATGAAGTCGCAGAGGGATTCGAGGGCCCGGCGGGTCGCCCCGCCCGGGAGCGGGGCGAGCTGCCCACGCGCGTCCTCGGCGTAGCTGCGGACAGTCTCCCGGGCCCGCTTCAGGGCGGGGGACTCACGGAGCAGACCGAGGGCCTCGGCGTGCAGGTCGTCGTCGACGATCGGGCCGGTGGCCAGGATCTCCCGCAGCCGCACCGATGCGGCGTCGGAGTCGTCCGAGGCGAGCGCATAGAGCACCGGCAGCGTCGGCACCCCCTCGCGCAGGTCCGTGCCGGGGGTCTTGCCCGACTGCACCGACTCGCTGGCGATGTCCAACAGGTCGTCGGAGAGCTGGAAGGCCACGCCGATGGTCTCGCCGTACTTGGCCAGGGCCTCGGTGTGCTCGACGGACGCCTGGCCGAACATGCCACCGAACCGGGCCGAGGTGGCGATCAGCGAGCCGGTCTTCCCCGCGATCACGTGCAGGTAGTGGTCGACCGGGTCCTGCCCGTCCCGGGGGCCCACCGTCTCGGCGATCTGGCCATGCACCAGCCGGGCGAACGTGCGCGCCTGGAGGCGCACCGCCTCGGTGCCGAGGTCGGCGGAGAGGTCCGCGGCGCGGGCGAACAGATAGTCGCCGACCAGGATCGCCACCGAGTTCGTCCAGCGCGAGTTGGCGCTCGGCGCGCCCCGGCGCACGGCGGCCTCGTCCATCACGTCGTCGTGGTAGAGGGTCGCCAGGTGGGTGAGTTCCATCACCACGGCGGCGGAAACGACCCGCGGGTCCGTCGGATCGCCGAACTGGGCGCCCAGGGCGACCAGCAGCGGGCGGAACCGCTTCCCGCCGGCGTCCACCAGGTGCCGGGCGGCCTCGGTCACCAACGGGTCGGCGCTCGCCACCGCGGCCCGCAGCTCCGCCTCGACGGACTCCAGCAGGCCCAGAACGGACGCCTCGACGCGGGAATCGGCCAAGTGCAGGCCGAGCGCGCCGAACTGACCAGTGCTCTTCCGACTCCGCCGAGCGGAGCCGGTGGCACCTGAACGCTCGCCAGCCGAAATCACCACGCTATCCACCATGCCACACCCGTTCGACCTGCTCCGGACGGGGGATACGGCGACGGGGCCGGCACACGAGAGCGTGCCGGCCCCGTCGCCGGGAAAGGTCGGTCATCGTACGAATTCAGCGGCACCGTTGGCAAGATCGAGCAGCGGGCCCGGGACGACGCCCAGCACCAGGGTGGCCAGCACGCCGATCATGAGGGCCGCCGAGGTGAGCCCGCCCGGCGTGGTGACCGTCGGGGTGGACTCGCCCGGCTCGGACAGCCACATCATCACCACGACCCGCAGGTACGGGAACGCCAGCACCATGCTGGTCAGCACGCCGGCCACCACCAGCCACGCGTGGCCGGCGTCCAGCGCCGGGGCGAAGATGGCGAACTTGCTCATGAACCCGCTGGTCAGCGGGATGCCGGCGAAGGCCAGCAGGAGGAAGGTGAAGATCGCCGCGAAGAACGGCGAGCGCCGGCCCAGCCCGGCCCAGCGGGACAGATGGGTGGCCTCCCCGTCGGCGTCCCGGACCAGGGTCACCACGGCGAACGCGGCGAGCACCGAGAACCCGTACGCGACCAGGTAGAACATCGTGCCGGAGAGCCCTTCCTTGCTCGGCGCGAGCACCCCGACGAGCAGGTACCCGGCGTTCGCGATCGACGAGTACGCCAGCAGCCGCTTGATGTCGGTCTGGGTCACCGCCAGCACCGCGCCGACCAGCATGGTCAGCACCGCGATCGCGCCGAGGACCGGGGTGAAGTCCCACGCCGCACCGGAGAACGCCACGTGGAACACCCGCAGCAGGGCACCGAACGCGGCGACCTTGGTGCAGGCCGCCATGAAGCCGGTGACCGGCGTCGGAGCGCCCTGGTACACGTCCGGGGTCCAGACGTGGAACGGCGCGGCGGCGGCCTTGAACAGCAGCCCGATGGCGAGCAGCGCCATGCCGGCGAAGAGCAGCACCTTGCTGGCCGGGGACTCGTTCACCGCGGCGTGGATGGTGGCGAAGTCGACGCCCGCCGGCCGGCCCGGGATGCCCGAGGTGAACCCGTACACCAGGGCCACGCCGAAGAGGAAGAACGCCGAGGCGTACGCGCCGAGCAGGAAGTACTTCATGGCCGCCTCCTGGCTCAGCAGCCGCCGGCGGCGGGCCAGCGCGCAGAGCAGGTAGAGCGGCAGCGAGAAGACCTCAAGGGCGATGAACATGGTCAGCAGGTCGTTCGCCGCCACGAAGATCAGCATGCCGCCGATCGCGAAGCTGGTCAGCGGGTAGACCTCGGTCGCCCCGTTGCTGCCCTCGGCCTGCCGCCGGTCGTCGGGCGACTCGGCGGTGACCGCGGCCTGGGCGACGAACGCCCCGCCCCGCTCCACCGAACGCTCACCGATCAGCAGCAGCGCCATCGCGGCGAGAACCAGGATCGCGCCCTGGAGGAACAGCGTGGGCCCGTCCACCGCGATCGCCCCGCCCGCGGTGAGCAGCCGCTCGTCGGCGTTCACCATCACCATCACCAGGGCGGCGAGCACCGCCAGCAGGCCCAGGGACAGTTGCACCAGGTGACGCTGCCTGCGGGGCACGAAGGCCTCGACCAGCACGCCCAGCAGGGCGGCACCGAGCATGATCAAGATCGGAGCGAGCGCCGTGTAGTCGATCGACGGCAACTTCAGCTCGGTCATTTGGCGGCCTCCTGGACGCTGCCGACCTCAGGGGCGGGATCGGTCCTGCCGACGTCCTCCATGGTGGCCCGGACGGCGGGGTTGATGACATCGGTGACCGGCTTGGGGTAGAAGCCGAGCAGCACGATCAGCGCGATCAGCGGCGCGACCACGAACTTCTCGCGCAGGCTGAGGTCGCGGCGCATCGGCTCGATCTCGACCAGGGCCGGATTGAGCGTGCCCTGGGTGGTGCGCTGCACCATCCACAGCACGTACGCGGCGGCCAGGATGATGCCGAGCGTGGAGATCACCGCCACCGGCTTGTTCACCGTGAAGGTGCCGATCAGCACCAGGAACTCGGAGACGAACGGCGCGGTGCCGGGCAGCGCCAGCGAGGCCAGACCGGCGAAGAAGAGCACCCCGGCCAACAGCGGCACCAGCTTGCCCGCGCCGCCGAAGTCGCTGATCAGGGCCGATCCGCGCCGGGCCACCAGCATCCCCACCACCAGGAAGAGCAGCCCGGTGGCGAGGCCGTGGTTGAGCATGTAGAGCACCGCGCCGGTGCCGGCCTGGGTGGTGAAGGCGAAGATGCCGACCCCGATGAACCCGAAGTGCGCGATCGAGGTGTACGACACCAGCCGCTTCAGGTCGTTCTGGCCGACCGCGAGCAGCGCCGCGTAGATGATGCCGATCACCCCGAGCGCCAGCGCCCAGGGGGCGAACCACTTCGACGCCTCCGGGAACAGCGGCAGGCAGTACCGCAGGATGCCGAAGGTGCCGACCTTGTCCAGCACGCCGACCAGCAGCGCGGCGGCCCCGGCCGGGGCCGCGCCACCGGCGTCCGGCAGCCAGGTGTGGAACGGGAAGAACGGCGCCTTGATCGCGAAGGCGAGGAAGAACCCGAGGAACAGCCAGCGCTCCGTGCCGGTGGTGATGTCCACCTGGGTCAGCGCCTGCCAGTCGAAGGTCTTCCCGCCGACGACCCAGAGGCCGATCACCGCGGCCAGCATGAACAGGCCGCCGACCAGCGAGTAGAGGAAGAACTTCACGGCCGCGTACTGCCGCTGGTGGCCGCCGTAGCTGCCGATGAGGAAGTACATCGGCACGAGCATGACCTCGAAGAACACGTAGAACAGGAAGACGTCGGCGGCGGCGAAGACGCCGATCATCGTGCTCTCGAGGATGAGCAGCAGGGCGAAGTAGACCGGCACCGAGCGCTTCGACGACTCGGCGTCGTGCCAGGACGCCAGGATCACCAGCGGCACCAGCACCGCGATCAGCATCAGCATCACCAGCGCGATGCCGTCGGCGGCGAAGGTGAACCGGGCGTCCCACTGCGGGATCCAGGTGTAGGACTCGCGGAACTGGAGCCGGTCACCGCCGGTCTTGAAGCTGACCCACATGACCACCGACAGCACCAGCACCAGCAGCGACCACCCGAGGGCCACCTGCTTGGCCAGGTCCGGCCGGCGGCGCGGCAGGACGGCCACGACCAGCGCGCCGACCAGCGGCGCCACGGTCAGCACCGAGAGGAACGGGAAGTTGGACATTATGCGGCCTTACCTCCGTCGTCACTGCGTGGTCCGCCGGCGGGGGCGGCCGTAGAGAGGTCGATCACGCCAGCCACCCCGCCTGTACGGCCATGAACGCCGCCACCACCAGTAGCGCGCCGGCCAGGATGGACGTCGCGTACGACCGGACGAATCCGGTCTGCAGCCGCCGGAGCCGGCCCGAGCCCCCACCCACTGCGGCGGCGAGGCCGTTGACCAGCCCGTCGACGCCCCGGTTGTCGAGGAACACCAGCGCCCGGGTGAGGAAGATCCCCGGCTTCTCGAAGACCGCCTCGTTGACGGCGTCCGTGTAGAGGTTGCGCCGGGCAGCGGTGACCAGCACACCCGCCGGCTGCGGCTCGGTGGCCGTGCCGTTGCGGAACAGGAACCAGGCCAGCCCGGCCCCGCCCACGGTGAGCAGCAGCGAAAGGATCGTGATCACCGTGTGCGACAGCACCGGATGGTGCGCCTCGCCCTCGCTGCCGAGCACCGGCGTCAGCCAGGAGGCGAGACCGTCGTCCCACACCATCAGGCCACCGGCAACCACCGAGCCGATCGCGAGCAGGATCAGCGGGATCGTCATCAGCTTGGGCGACTCGTGCGGGTGCTCGATGTCCTCGGTCCACCGCTTCGGGCCGTGGAAGGTGAGCACGAACAGCCGGGTCATGTAGAACGCGGTGAGCCCGGCGCCGAGCAGCGCCGCCCCGCCGAAGAGCCAGGCGGTCCAGTCGTCCCGCGTGAAGGCGGCGACGATGATCGGCTCCTTCGAGAAGAAGCCGGAGAACGGGAACATGCCGATGATGGCCAGCCAGCCCATCATGAACGTGAACCAGGTGATCTTCATGTGCTTGGACAGCCCGCCGAAGCGGCGGATGTCCACCTGGTCGTTCATGCCGTGCATGACCGAGCCGGCGCCGAGGAACATGTTGGCCTTGAAGAAGCCGTGCGCCAGCAGGTGGATGATCGCCAGCGCGTACGCCCCGCCGCCGAGGCCGACGCCGAGGAACATGTAGCCGATCTGGCTCACCGTCGACCAGGCCAGCACCCGCTTGATGTCGTCCTTGGCCGCGCCGATGATGCAGCCCATCAGCAGGGTCAGCGCGCCGACGCTGACCACCACGAGCTGGAGCGTCGAGTTCGCGGAGAAGATCGGGTTGGAGCGGGCGATCAGGTAGACGCCCGCCGTGACCATGGTGGCGGCGTGGATGAGCGCCGACACCGGGGTCGGGCCCTCCATCGCGTCCGGCAGCCACGCCTGGAGCGGGAACTGGCCGGACTTGCCGGCCGCCCCGAGCAGCAGCAGCAGGCCGAGCACCAGCACCGTGGTCGCGCTCAGCGAGCCGATCCCGGTGAACACCTCGTCGTACTGGGTGGTGCCGAGGGTGGCGAACATGATGAAGATGCCGATGGCCAGACCGGCGTCGCCGACCCGGTTCATCAGGAACGCCTTCTTGCCGGCGGTGGCCGCACTCGGCCGGCCGTACCAGAAGGAGATCAGCAGGTACGACGCCAGGCCGACGCCCTCCCAGCCGAAGTACAGCATCACGTAGTTGTTGCCGAGCACCAGCAGGAGCATCGCGGCGACGAACAGGTTGAAGTAGGCGAAGAACCGCCGCCGGCCCTCGTCGTGCGCCATGTACTCGACCGCGTACAGGTGGATCAGGAAGCCCACCCCGGTGATGAGCAGGACGAAGACCGCGGCCAGCGGGTCGAACAGCAGACCGAAGTCCACCTTGAAGTCACCGACGGCGATGAAGTCCCAGAGGCTCCGCTCGACAGACTTGTTCTCCAGGCCGCGTAGCTGGAAGAAGTAGGTCAGGCCGAGCACGAAGGACGTGCCGACCGCCGCCACCCCGAGCCAGTGCCCCCAGCGGTCGGCCCGCCGGCCCAGCAGCAGCAGGATCACCGCGCTGGCCAGCGGGATCGCCACCAGCAGCCAGACGCTGCCGAGCAGCCCACTCGCCGAAGCGTAGGCGACGGCACCTGCCGGCTCGGCCGGGGCGTTCATCAGAATCTCTCCCACTGCTGGCCCCTCTAGTACTTGAGCAGGTTGGCGTCGTCGACGCTCGCGGAGCGCCGGGTCCGGAAGATGGACATGATGATCGCGAGGCCGACCACGACCTCGGCCGCGGCCACCACCATGACGAAGAACGACATGATCTGGCCGTTCAGGTCACCGTTGATCCGGCTGAAGGTGACGAGGGTCAGATTGGCCGCGTTCAGCATCAGCTCGACGCACATGAACAGCACGATCGCGTTGCGCCGGATGAGCACCCCCGCCGCGCCGATGGTGAACAGCACCGCGGCGAGCACCAGGTAGAAGTCCGGGGTCATGCCCGAGCCTGCCTTTCGTTCGCGACTGCGGGGCTCCGCTTCGCTGCACTCCTCGCGCTCACCGGTCAGTCCCCTTCAGCAAGGTGTCCTCGTCGGTCAGCTCCCGCACCGGCAGGATCGGCGAGATGCCGCGCTCGGTCAGCCGGCCGTCGGGCAGGCGGGCCGGGGTGGCCACCGAGGAGGAGGTGGCGAAGACGCCCGGGCCGGGCTTCGGGCCGGGGTAGTTACCCGGGGCGAATCGGGCCTTCATCGTGGCGACCTGGTCCATCTTGTCTTCCTTGCGCCGCTCGACGTGCGCCAGCACCATCGCGCCGACCGCGGCCGTGATCAGCAGCGCCGAGGTCAGTTCGAAGGCGAAGACGTACTTGGTGAACAGCAGCCGGGCGATGCCCTGCACGTTCCCCTCGGCGTTGGCCTGTTCCAGGCCCACCGCCTGGACGCCGTGCAGCGCCCGGTACAGGCCGCCGCCGACCAGGCCGGCGAAGCCGAGCCCGAGCAGCACTGCGGCGACCCGCTGGCCGCGCAGCGTCTCGATCAGCGAGTCCGAGGCGTCCCGGCCGACCAGCATGAGCACGAACAGGAAGAGCATCATGATCGCGCCGGTGTAGACGATGATCTGCACCATGCCGATGAACGGCCCGGCCTGCAGGACGTAGAACACGCCCAGGCAGAGCATGGTCAGCACCAGCCAGAGCGCCGAGTGCACGGCGTTACGCGCGGCGACCATGCCGATCGCGCCGATCAGCGCCAGCGGGGCGAGGATGTAGAAGGTGACCTCCTCGCCGCCGGACACCCCGCCCGCCGCGGCGAGCACCGTCTGCGTGGTCATGCCTTGTCCCCCTTCCCCGCCGCCGCCCGCTGGGCGTGCTGCTCGGCGCCGGGGAAGGTCACCCCGGGGTGCTCCTGAACCTGGTACCGGCCCGGGCTGTTGGTCGCGTGCTCGGCACCGGCCGAGGTGCCCGGGTTGGTCAGCGCGCCGACGTAGTAGTCCTTCTCGCTGTCCCCGAGCCGCATCGGGTGCGGCGGCTGCTCCATGCCCGGCAGCAGCGGCGCGAGCAGCTGCTCCTTCGTGAAGATCAGGTCCTGCCGGTTGTCCCGGGCCAGCTCGTACTCGTTGCTCATGGTGAGCGACCGGGTCGGGCAGGCCTCGATGCACAGCCCGCAGAAGATGCAGCGGGCGTAGTTGATCTGGTAGACCGACGCGTTCCGCTCACCCGGCGAGAGGCGGTTCTCCTCGGTGTTGTCCCCGCCCTCGACGTAGATCGCGTCGGCCGGGCAGGCCCAGGCGCACAGCTCGCAGCCGATGCACTTCTCCAGGCCGTCCGGGTGCCGGTTCAGGACGTGCCGCCCGTGGTAGCGCGGCGCCGGGACCGGCGGCTTGAACGGGTAGTCGGTCGTGACGACCTTCTTGAACATGTGCGAGAAGGTGACTCCGAAGCCCTTGAACGTTCCGGTGATCGCGCCCACGTCACACCTCCCTGGAGTCCGAGCCGGCGGCGACGTTGGCCGGCTCCCGCTCGGCGACCACACGCTTGGTGCGCGGGCTCGGTGGCACTTGCAGGTCCATCGGTGGCAGCGGGAAGCTGCCGTGCGGACGGCTGTTGGCCTGCTCCTGGAGCGACGGCTTCGGCTTCGGCTTGCGGCTCGGCCAGAGCAACGTCGCCAGCAGCAGCACGCCCGCGCCGATCGCGGTGGCGAGCAGCCGGTCCCTGGTCTGCCAGTCCTCGATCGACCGCAGGCCGGCCAGGACCAGGATCCAGACCAGGTTGATCGGCAGCAGCACCTTCCAGCCAAAGCGCATGAACTGGTCGTACCGGAGCCGGGGCAGGGTGCCGCGGAGCCAGACGAACACGAAGACCAGGGCGATCACCTTGCCGAAGAACCACAGCATCGGCCACCAACCGGAGTTGGCGCCCTCCCACAGGGTGATCGGCCACGGGGCCCGCCAGCCGCCGAGGAACAGCGTCGTGGTGACCGCGGACATGGTCACCATCGCGACGTACTCGCTGAGCATGAAGAGCGCGAACTTCAGCGAGCTGTACTCGGTCATGTAACCGGCGACCAGCTCCGACTCGGCCTCGGGGAGGTCGAACGGCGCCCGGTTGGTCTCACCGACGGTGGAGATGAAGAAGATGATGAAGCTCGGCAGCAGCAGGATCGCGTACCAGCCGGGGGCCGGGACCTCGGTGCCGAAGATGGTCAGCTGGGTGGCGTCCCCCTGGGCGGCGACGATCCCGCTGGTGGACATCGTGCCGGCGGTCATGAACACCGCCACGATGCTCAGCCCCATGGCGACCTCGTAGGAGATCATCTGGGCGGTGGAGCGCAGGCCGCCGAGCAGCGGGTACGTCGAGCCGGAGGCCCAACCGCCGAGCACGATGCCGTAGATGCCCATCGACGAGCAGGCCAGCAGCACCAGCACCGCCACCGGCACGTCGGTGACCTGGAGCGGCGTGTGGTGGCCGAAGATGCTCACCATCGGGCCGAACGGCACCACCGACAGGGCGGTGACCGCGCAGACCACCGAGATGGTCGGCGCGAAGAAGAAGACGACCTTGTCCGCCGCCTTCGGGAGGATGTCCTCCTTGAAGGCCATCTTCAGGCCGTCGGCCAGGGTCTGGAGCAGGCCGAACGGGCCGGCCTGGTTGGGTCCGGGCCGCACCGCCATCCGGCCGACGACCCGCCGTTCGAACCAGACACCGAGCAGCGTGGCCAGCACGGCGACGACGAAGGCGAAGACGACCTTGATCAGGACCAGCCACCACGGGTCCTTGCCGAAGTCGGCCAGCGTCGGGTCCTGGGCCAGGTAGACCGCGTTCACTGGGAAACACCCCCGGTGTTGAGGAGCGGACCCGGGTGGCCGGCCGCGTCCGCGGCGACCGCCGGGGTGGCCTGCTCCGTGGCGGCGACCGCCGCGGAGATCCGTACCACCGTGCCGGACGTCGCGCCGAGGCCGCGCCGCACGGTGGAGCCGGGTGAGTTGGTCGGCAGCCAGACGACGCCGTCGGGCATCTCGGTGATCGCCGCCGGCAGGGTGATCGCCCCGCGGTCGGTGCCCACCGTGACCGGGTCACCGTCGGCGACGCCGAGCGCCTCCGCGGTGCCCTTGCCCACCCGCGCCACCGGCGGGCGGGCGGTGCCGCTCAGGTGCTCGTCACCGTCGGTGAGGCTGCCCAGGTCGATGAGCTGGTGCCAGGTGGACAGGACGGCCTCGCCGGCGCCGGGCTGCGGCACCGGGGCCGGCTCCACCGACGGCGCGGACGGCCGGTCGGCCCGGGTCGGCGACAGGCTGCCCAGCTCCCGCCGGACGCTGAGCACGTCGCCCGTGCCGATCTGCACGTCGAGCAGCGCGGCGAGCGCGTCCAACACCCGGCCGTCGGTCATCGCGGCGGTGTGCAGCACCGCGTCGAAGGGACGCAGCCGGCCCTCCCAGTCCAGGAAGCTGCCGGCCTTCTCGACCACCGGGGCCACCGGCAGGACCACGTCGGCCCGGCGGGCCACCGCGCTGTTGCGCAGCTCCAGGCTGACCAGGAACGGCACCGCGTCGAGGGCCTGCTCGGCCAACCGGGGGTCGGCCAGGTCGGCCGGGTCGACCCCGGCCACCACCAGCGCGCCGAGCTGGCCGTTCGCGGCGGCGGCGATGATGCCGTCGGTGTCCCGGCCGGCCTGGCTGGGGATCACCCCGGCCGCGATGTCCCACGCCTCGCCCAGTTCGGCCCGGGCCGCCGGCTCGGTGACCGGACGGCCGCCGGGAAGCAGGTTGGGCAGGCAGCCCGCGTCGACCGCGCCCCGGTCGCCCGCGCGCCGCGGCACCCAGGCCAGCTTCGCGCCGGTACGCCGGGCGACGTCCGCCGCCGCCGACAGGCCGCCGGGCACCTCGCCCAGCCGCTCGCCGACGATCAGGATCGCGCCCGGGGCGCTGAGCGCCTCGGCCACCGTCGCGTGCTCGGCGAGGACGCTCGCCTCCTCGCCCGGCACCACCCGGGCCAGCTTGGCCCCGAGCTTCTCCAGGCCGCGGGTGGCGAACGGCGCGAGGGCGTACACCGTGAGCTTCTTCTTCAGGTACGCCTTGCGCAGCCGCAGGAAGAGGATCGGGCACTCCTCCTCCGGCTCCAGGCCGACCAGCACCACGGCGGGCGCGTTCTCCACGTCCGCGTAGGTGACGTCGGTGCGCCCGGCGACCGTGCTGGCCAGGAAGTCGGACTCCTCGCGGGAGACCGGCCGGGCCCGGAAGTCGATGTCGTTGGTGTTCAGCGCGACCCGGGCGAACTTCGCGTACGCGTACGCGTCCTCGACGGTCAGCCGGCCGCCGGTCAGCACCGCCGTGCCGTGGCCGCCGTCCCGGGCGGCCCGCAGCCCTTCGGCGGCGACGGTCAGCGCCTCGCTCCACGACGCCTCGCGCAGCTCACCGGTCTCGGAGTCGCGGACCCGCGGGGTGGTGAGCCGGTCGAAGGCGCGGGCGTACTGGAAGCCCCAGCGCCCCTTGTCGCAGTTCCACTCCTCGTTGACCTGCGGGTCGTCGCCGGCCAACCGGCGGGTCACCTTGCCGCGCCGCCAGTCGGTGCGCTGGGCGCAGCCGGCCGAGCAGTGCTCGCACACGCTCGGGCTGGAGACCAGGTCGAACGGGCGGGCCCGGAAGCGGTACTGCGCGCCGGTCAGCGCGCCCACCGGGCAGATCTGCACGGTGTTGCCGGAGAAGTACGAGTTGAACGGGACGTCGCCCGCGTCGCCCTCCTCGCCGTACGCCTCGTCCCGGTAGATGTTGATTTCCTCGGCGGACGACCGGCCCATCAGGTCGATGAACTTGTCGCCGGCGATCTCGTCGGAGAACCGGGTGCACCGCTGGCAGAGCACACAGCGCTCGCGGTCGAGCAGCACCTGGGTGCTGATCGCCATCGGCTTCTCGTACTCCCGCTTGTGCTCGTGGAACCGGGAGTCCGTGCGGCCGGTGGACATCGCCTGGTTCTGCAGCGGGCACTCGCCGCCCTTGTCGCACATCGGGCAGTCGAGCGGGTGGTTGAGCAGCAACAGCTCCATGACCCCCTCCTGCGCCTTCTTGGCGACGCCGGAGGTGAGCTGGGTGCGGACCACCATGCCCTCGGCGACGGTCTGGGTGCAGGAGGCCACCGGCTTGCGCTGGCCCTCCACCTCGACCAGGCACTGCCGGCAGGCGCCGGCCGGGGCCAGCAGCGGGTGGTCGCAGAAGCGCGGGATCTCGGTGCCCAACTGCTCGGCGACCCGGATCAGCAGCGCGCCCTTGGGCGCGGTGACCTCGATGCCGTCGATCGTGAGGGTGACGGTCTCGGTCTGCTTGGCTACGTCGGTCATTAGTGCGCTCCCACCAGCTGCTTGTCCGACAGCTTCGGCGCGGTACGTCCCTCGATGTAGTCGAGGTAGTCCTGCTTGAAGTACTTCAGCGACGAGGTCACCGAGCTGGTCGCACCGTCACCCAGGCCGCAGAACGAGCGGCCGAGGATGTTGTCGCAGGTGTCCAGCAGGGTGTCCAGGTCCTCGTGGGTGCCCTGGCCGGCGAGGATCCGCCGGTAGACCCGGACCATCCAGTAGTTGCCCTCGCGGCACGGGGTGCACTTGCCGCACGACTCGTGGTGGTAGAACTCCAGCCACCGGTACGTCGCGTACACCGGGCAGTCCTGGTCGGAGAAGATCTGGGTGGCCGTGGTGCCCAGGATCGAGCCGGCCGCCGCCACCCCCTCGAAGTCCAGCGGCACGTCCAGGTGCTCGGCGGCGAGCAGCGGGGTGGACGAGCCGCCCGGGGTCCAGAACCGCAGGTTGTGCCCCGGCTGCATGCCGCCGGCCAGCTCCAGCAGCTCGCGCAGCGTGACGCCCATCGTGCACTCGTACTGGCCCGGGTTGGCGATCCGACCGGAGAGCGAGTAGATCATCGGCCCGGCGGACTTCTCCGTGCCCATGGTCTTCCACCAGTCGGCCCCGCCGAGCACGATGTACGGCACGCTGGCGATGGTGCCGACGTTGTTGACCACCGTGGGGCTGGCGTACAGGCCGTGGGTCGCCGGGAACGGCGGGCGCAGTCGGGGCTGGCCCCGGAAGCCCTCCAGCGAGTCCAGCAGCGCCGTCTCCTCGCCGCAGATGTACGCCCCGGCACCCGAGTGCACCACCAGCTCCAGGTCGAACCCGGAGCCGAGGATGTTCCTACCGAGGTAGCCCTTGGCGTACGCCTCCCGCACGGCGTTGCGCAGCCGGCGGGCGGCGTGCACCGCCTCGCCGCGGATGTAGATGTAGGCCCGGCTGGCCCGGATCGCGTACGAGCCGATGATCACGCCCTCGACCAGCGAGTGCGGGTCGTGCGTCATCAGCGGCAGGTCCTTGCAGGTGCCCGGCTCGCCCTCGTCGGCGTTCACCACCAGGTAGTGCGGCTTGCCGTCGCCCTGCGGGATGAACCCCCACTTCAGGCCGGTCGGGAAGCCCGCGCCGCCGCGACCGCGCAGCCCGGAGTCCTTGACGAGCTGGATCAGGTCGTCCGGGTGGGCCTTGAGCGCCTTGCGCAGGGCGGCGTAGCCGTCCAGCCTCTCGTACGTGCCGATCCGCCAGGCGTCCGGCGACAGCCAGCGCTTGGTGAGCACGGGGGTGAGCTTGGCCAGGGTCTCCGGCCGAGGAGTGGTCACTTCTTGGTTCCCCCTTCGCTCGCGACTGCGCGGTTCTCAGCCCACGACTGCGGGCCTCGCTCCGCTCGCTCCTCGCGCAGGCGATTGGGGCTCGCAAGCTCACTCCTCGCACCCGCGGATGCCGCCGCTTCCTTGAGTGAGCGCTCCTGCGCGCCGGCCTCGTCGCCGGCGGGCTTGCCGTCACCGGCCGGCGTGTTCGCGGCGACGCCGGCGGCCTCGGCCTCCCGCGCGTCGCGCGGTGCCGGGGGCGTCGGGTCGGCCGGAACCTTGGTGCCGGGCGCGTCCGGCACGGCGGTCCGGGCGTCCGGCTGCCGGGTCTCCGCGGCCCGCACCTCGGGCGACTTGGCGTCCGGCGCCTTCACGTCGGGAGCGGTGCTGCCGGTCGCCGTGGTGGCGGGGGCCGGCTTCGCCTGCTCCGCGGCCTTCGCCCTCGCCGCGGCGGCGTCCGCCTCCGCCTTGCTGCGGATCGGCGTGTTCGGGTCGTAGCCCGGCACCGAGATGCCGTGCTGCTCGGCCAGCCGCAGGCCGCGCAGGGTGGGCTCGCCCGGGCCGCCGTCGGCGACCGCGCCCTCGCGCTCGTCGGCGAAGCCGGCGAGCTGCACCGCCATCTCCTTCAGCGTGCAGAGCCGCGCGCCCCGGGTCGGCATCGGCCGGCCGCCGGAACGCAGCTCCTCGACCACCCCGAGGGCGGTCTGCGGGTCGACGCCGTCGAAGAAGTCGTAGTTGACGGTCATCACCGGGCCGTAGTCGCAGGCCGCCAGGCACTCGGCGTGCTCCAGGGTGACCTTGCCGTCGGCGGTGGTCTCGTCGTGGCCGACGCCGAGGTGCTCGGCCAGGGTGTCGTAGACCTCCTGCCCGCCGAGCACGTTGCACATCGTGTTGGTGCAGACGCTGACCAGGTAGTCGCCGGTCGGCCTGCGCTTGTACATCGTGTAGAAGGTGGCCACCGCGCCGACCTGGGCCTTGTTCAGGCCGAGCACGTCGGCGCAGAACTCGACGCCGGCCGGGGAGACGTACCCCTCCTCCGACTGCACCAGGTGCAGCAGCGGCAGCAGCGCCGATCGGGACCGGTCGGCCGGGTACCGGGCGACGATCTCCCGCGCCCGCTCCCGCGTCTGGTCAGTGAAAACGGTCATCGGTCACAACCACCCATCACGGGGTCCAGCGAGGCGCCGCCGGCGATCACGTCGGCGATCAGGCCGCCCTCGGACATCGCCGGGAGGGCCTGGAGGTTGACGAAGCTCGGCTCCCGGTAGTGCACCCGGTACGGGCGGGTGCCACCGTCGGAGACGGCGTGCACGCCCAGCTCGCCGCGGGGCGACTCGATGCCGACGTACACCTGGCCCGGCGGGACCCGGAAGCCCTCGGTGACCAGCTTGAAGTGATGGATCAGCGACTCCATCGACTGGCCCATGATCTTCGCGACGTGCTCCAGCGAGTTACCCATGCCGTCGACGCCGATGGCGAGCTGCGCCGGCCAGGCGATCTTGCGGTCGGCGACCATCACCGGGCCCGGCTTCAACCGGTCCAGCGCCTGCTCGACGAGCTTGAGCGACTCCCGGATCTCGGCGAGCCGGACCAGGTAGCGGCCCCAGACGTCGCCGTCGGTGTGGGTCGGCACGTCGAACTCGTACGTCTCGTAGCCGCAGTACGGCATGGTCTTGCGCAGGTCCCAGGCGAGGCCGGCGGAGCGGAGCACCGGACCGGTGACGCCCAGCGCGAGGCAGCCGGTTGCGTCGAGCACCGCGACGTTCGTGGTGCGCTCGATCCAGATCGGCTGGCCGGAGAGGAGATCCTCGTACTCCTTGAGCCTCTTCGGCATCATCTTGAGGAACCTGTGGATCTTGACGATCGCCTCGTCCGGCACGTCCTGCGCCACGCCGCCCGGCCGGACGTACGCGTGGTTCATCCGCAGGCCGGTGATGCTCTCGAAGATGTCGAGGATGTACTCCCGCTCGCGGAAGCCGTACAGCATCATGTTGATCGCGCCCAGCTCCATGGCCGTGGTGGCCACCCAGACCAGGTGCGAGGCGATCCGGTTCAGCTCCATCATCAGGACCCGGATCGTGGTGGCCCGCTCGGTGATGTCGTCGGTGATGCCGAGCAGCTTCTCCACCGCGAGGCTGTACGCCGTCTCGTTGAACAGCGGCGCGAGGTAGTCCATCCGGGTCACGAAGGTCGTGCCCTGCACCCAGTTGCGGTATTCCAGGTTCTTCTCGATGCCGGTGTGCAGGTACCCGATGACCGACCGCGCCTCGCGGACGGTCTCGCCCTCCAACTCGAGGATCAGCCGGAGCACGCCGTGGGTGGACGGGTGCTGCGGGCCCATGTTCACGACGATCCGCTCGTCGTTGATCGGGTCCGTGCCGGAGACGATCTGGTCCCAGTCCCCACCGGTGACGGTGAAGACCCTGCCCTCGGTGGTCTCGCGCTCGGTCGCGTAGTTCGACGTCGTCACTGGTACGACCTCCGTCGGTCCGGCGGCGGGATCTCCGCGCCCTTGTACTCGACGGGGACGCCGCCGAGCGGATAGTCCTTGCGCTGGGGGTGTCCCTCCCAGTCGTCCGGCATGAGGATCCGGGTCAGGTTGGGGTGGCCGTCGAAGATGATGCCGAACATGTCGTACGCCTCCCGCTCCTGCCAGTCGGCGGTCGGGTAGACGCTGGTGACGCTCGGCAGGTGCGGTTCCTCGGCGGACACCGCGGCCTCCAGCCGTACCCGGCGGCGGTACGTCATCGAGGTGAGCTGGTAGACCACGTGCAGCCGGCGCTCGTGCGCACCGAGGTAGTCCACCCCGGACACCGAGGAGCACAGCTCGAAGCGCAGCGCGAGGTCGTCCCGCATCACCTGGCAGACCTCGGCGATCCGCTCCGGGCGGACGTGCAGGGTCAGCTCGCCCCGGTCGACCACGATCTTCTCGATCGCGTCGCCGAACGCCGGGTAGGCCTCCTCCAGCGCGTCGCGGACCTCGTCGAAGTAGCCCCCGTACGGCCGGGGGGCCTCCTCGACCGGCTGGCGCGGGCGGACCAGGCCACCGAAGCCGGAGACGTCGCCCGAGCCGTGGCTGCCGAACATGCCGCGCCCGGCCGGGCCGGCCGGCGGGTGCTCGGCGGGCGCGCCGCTGCTGGCTCCGGCCGGCGTCACCGGCACCGGCAGGCCGCCGGTGTTCGGCTTGTCGGAAGCTGCGCTCACCGTGCCTGCCCTCCGTTCGCGACTGCGGGGCTCCGCTCCGCTGCACTCCTCGCGCTCACTTGATGCCCCCGTGCGGGTGGAGGTGGTTCTGGGCGTTCATCCAGTTCTCGATCCGCAGCTGCTCCTCGCGCCCCTCGCGGACCGCCTTGGTCCACTCGGCGCGGCGGGCCTTGTCACTGCGGTACGACGACGGCATCGAGCCGTACGGGACGACCGGCAGGTCGCCGCGCTCCCGGCGGGCCTCCAGCATCTTGCGGCCGTTCGGGCCCAGCGGCTCGTGCATGACCTTCTCGCGGAGCTTGAGAATCGCGTCGATGAGCATCTCCGGCCGGGGCGGGCAGCCCGGGAGGTACATGTCGACGGGCACGATGTGGTCGACACCCTGCACGATGGCGTAGTTGTTGAACATGCCGCCGCTGCTGGCGCAGACGCCCATCGAGAGCACCCAGCGAGGCTCGGCCATCTGGTCGTAGATCTGGCGCAGGACCGGTGCCATCTTCTGGCTCACCCGGCCGGCCACGATCATCAGGTCCGCCTGTCGGGGCGAGGCGCGGAACACCTCCATGCCCCAGCGGCCCAGGTCGTAGTGCGGGCCGCCGGCGGCCATCATCTCGATGGCGCAGCAGGCCAGGCCGAAGGTGGCGCCCCAGAAGGACGTCTTCCGCGACCAGTTGACCAGCGACTCCACGGAGGTGAGCAGGATGCCGGCGGGAAGCTTCTCCTCGATACCCATCTGGTGTCTCCCTCAGTCCCAGTCCAGGCCGCCGCGCCGCCACACGTAGGCGTATGCGACGAAGACCGCGACGATGAACAGGACCATCTCCACGAAGCCGAAGATCGGCAGGGCGTCGAACGAGACCGCCCAGGGGTAGAGGAAGATGATCTCGATGTCGAAGACGATGAAGAGCATCGCCGTCAGGTAGAACTTGATCGGGAACCGGCCGCCCCCGACGGGCTGCGGGCTGGGCTCGATGCCGCACTCGTACGCCTCGAGTTTGGCTTTGTTGTACCGGCGCGGGCCGGCGAAGCGGGCGGCGGCCACGGAGAACAGCGAGAACGCCGCGGCGAGGGCGAACAGCCCGATGATGGGTGCGTAAGGCGAGAGCGTCATTGTGGTCTCCTGCTCGTCCTTCCCTGCCCTCGGCGATCGTTGGCCAAAATCACACTATTCACGTCCCTCACGACGGCTGTCGGCGGGGTCGATCCCTGTCCGGCCTGCGGTCCTCGTCGACCGTCCGGCCGGAGCCCCGCACTCGGCGGCGACCTGCGGGCTCACGCGCACTCCTCGTGCTACACGGCTGGCGCCGCCTTCGTCATCGCGTTGATGACCCGGTCCATCGCGTCCCCGCCGCGCGGGTCGGTCAGGTTGGCCAGCAGCTTGAGCACGAACCGCATCAGGGCTGGATGCGGCATGCCGTGCTTGGTGGCCATCCGCATGATCTCCGGACGGCCGATCAGCTTCACGAAGATCCCGCCGAGCCGGTAGTAGCCGCCGAACCGGGCCTTCAGCTCCTGCGGGTACGCCATCAGCGCCCGCTCCCGCTCGGCGCCGGCCGGCCGGGCGAGGGCCTGCACCGCGATCTCCGCGGCCAGCTCTCCGGACTCCATCGCGTACGCGATGCCCTCGCCGTTGAACGGGTTGACCATGCCGCCGGAGTCGCCGACCAGCATGACGCCGCGAGTGTAGTGCGGCACCCGGTTGAAGCCCATCGGCAGCGCCGCGCCGAGGATCGGCCCCTCGGCGTTCGACTCGTCGGTCATTCCCCAGTCCTCGGGGGTGTTGGCCAGCCAGTCGGTGAGCAGCCGCCGGTAGTTGGTCTTGCCGAAGGCGGTCGAGGAGTTGAGCACGCCGAGGCCGACGTTGACCCGCCCGTCGCCGAGACCGAAGATCCAGCCGTACCCGGGGAGCAGGTTGTCGCCGCTGGCCTTGCTGCGCAGCTCCAGCCACGACTCCAGGTAGTCGTCGTCGTGCTTGGCCGGCGAGCGGTAGTACCGCCGGACGGCCACCCCGATCGGCCGGTCCTCCCGCTTGGCCAGCCCGAGGGCGAGCGGGAATCGGCCGGAGACGCCGTCCGCGGCGACCACCAGCGGGGCGCGGAAGGTGGCGGGCTCCTTGTCCGGGCCGACCTCGGCCTCCACCCCGACCACCCGGTTGTCGGCGTCGAGCACCGGACCGATCACGTTGACGTTGGTGCGCAGCTTCGCCCCGGCCGAGACGGCGCGCTGGGCGAGCAGGTCGTCGAAGTCGAGCCGGGTGCGGACCAGGCCGTAGTTGGGGAAGCTGGCCAGGTCCGGCCAGTCCAACTCCAGGCGGACGCCACCGCCGATCACCCGCAGGCCCCGGTTGTGCAGCCAGCCCGCCTCGGGCGAGGTGTCCACGCCCATCCGGATGAGCTGCCGGACCGCGCGCGGGGTCAGCCCGTCGCCGCAGACCTTCTCCCGGGGGAACTCGGTCTTCTCCAGCACCAGCACCCGCACGCCGTGCTGCGCAAGGTGGTACGCCGTCGCCGAGCCACCAGGACCGGCGCCCACGACGATCACGTCGGCGTCGTTCTCCACCGCGGTCATCTGGGCCTCCTCCCGCGTGCTCGTGAAATCCTTCACAAGCCGGTCGGGTGGAGTCTATGACCGCCGTTACGCCCCTGCCGGGTTAGGTGGCCCTAACTTGCCGAGGTGGGAGCCGCCGGGATCCACAAAGGGGTCAAAGCGGCGCGGAGGTGGGCTCGTCCAGACCCGCATCGACCCGGATGGCCTCCGGCAGGTGGTCACGCAGGGCGCCGCCGGCCGCGCGGTCCAGGGCTGCCAGCACCTCCGCCACCACTTGACGCACGTCGGCCGGGTCGACCCCCGCCAACTCCCTGAGCTGGGCGACGAGTTCTGCGGCGTCCTCGCTCGGCGTCGCGCGCGCCGGCTCTGCTCCCGTCACGGAGCAAGCCTACCGGGCAAAGTGGACTAATTGCGCTAATTCGGGAAACGCGTCGCGGTCGGTACGAGTCAGTCGCGAACCGCGCGGTGCAGAGCGACCACGCCGCCGGTGAGGTTGCGCCAGGCCACCCGGCCCCAGCCGGCCGACCCGATCCGCGCCGCCAGGGCCGGCTGGTCCGGCCAGGCCCGGATCGACTCGGCGAGGTAGACGTACGCGTCCGGGTTGCTGGACACCGTGCGGGCCACCGCCGGCAGGGAGCGCATCAGGTACGACAGGTAGACCGTGCGGAACGCCGGGTTGACCGGGGTGCTGAACTCGCAGACCACCAGCCGGCCACCGGGCCGGGTGACCCGGGCCAGCTCACGCAGGGCCGCATCGGTGTCCGACACGTTGCGCAGCGCGAAGGAGATGGTCACCGCGTCGAAGCTGGCGTCCGCGAAGGGCAGCCGCAGCGCGTCCCCGGCCAGCAGCGGCACCGTGGGGCGGGACCGCTTGCCGGCGTGCAGCATGCCGAGAGAAAGGTCAGCGCCGACCGCGTACGCGCCGGACTGGGCCAGCTCCTCGGTCGAGACGCCGGTGCCCGCGCCGACGTCCAGCACCCGGTCGCCGGGGCCGAGCCCGAGAGCCGCCCGGGTGGCCCGCCGCCAGAACCGGTCCTGCCCGAAGGAGAGGACGGTGTTGGTCAGGTCGTAGCGGGCGGCCACGCCGTCGAACATCGCGGCGACCTCGTGCGGCTGCTTGTCCAGGCTGGCGCGCTGGCCCTGCGGGGTAAGGCTCACCCCTCCACTCTGCCAGCCGACACCCCACCCGCCGATGCCGGGGCGGCGGCGCACGGCGGAGGTACGCGGACGGGCGGGGTGGTCACCCACCCCGCCCGTCCCGGCGCGTCGCGTCAGTCGTTCCCGACGGTCAGGCGTTCGACCTCTCGTCCCCCGGGGTCACCAGCAGCACCCGGCGGCGGCGGGAGAGCACCAGCAGCGCCCCTCCGGCCAGCAGCACGGCGCCGCCGATGCCACCGATCAGCCCGGCCTGCACGCCGGTCACCGGAAGCCCGCCGCCGCCACCGCCGGTGCCCGGCGAGGTGGTCGCGCTCGGCTCGGCGGACGGGCCCGAGGTCGGGGTGCCGGTCGGCGTCGGGGTGGGGGTGGGGGTGGGCTGGGCGGACAGGTCCACGAAGACGTCGAAGACGGCCTGGTTGTCGACCTCGTCCGTCTCGGTGAAGGCGCGACGCTGGGCCGCCGAGGCGACCTGCGACTCCTCCTCGGGAGCGCCCTGTGCCTCGTCCAGCCCGTACGCGAAGAGTTCGCCGATGCGCAGCACCGGCTGGTCGGCGTCGTCGGCGACCTTCACCCGTACGTCGTCGGTGTAGTACTCGCCCGGCCGGATCACCGCGCCGGCGTCCTCGCAGAACGCCTGGGCCAGGCCGCCCATCTCCTGCTCGAAGCAGTTCTCGGGCAGCTTCGCGAAGCTGACCTTGGCCGGCAGCGTGATGGCGTAGAAGACGCCGGTCGCCCGGCGGCTGCCGTCGTTGAAGATCGCCCAGTCCAGCGGGGCGGTCGCGCCGCGCGGAATCGGCTTCAGGTCCGGCTCGTTGCTCTGCGCGCCGTCGACCACGACGTTGGCGTACCCGTCCTGCACCCAGGAGGTGAGGTCGTAGCCGGGGCGGGTGACGGCGATGTCGACGGTCTCGCTGTTGTCGTCCGTGTTCGGGTCGGCGGTCGACGAGGCGACCGTCACCTTCAGCGCGCCGCCCTTGCCCCGGCCGCCGGTGCTGAACAGCGGGATGCCGAAGTCCTCGCTGGTGCCGCCGGCCAGGTCGCCGAGCAGGCAGGTGAAGGCGGTGCCGGAGACGTCGCAGCCGTCGGGCTTGACGAAGCCGACCCGCTTGGTCAGGCCCTTGGTCTCCACGGTGACCCGGACGTCGCGGGCCGCGACCGAGCTGCGGGTGTTGTCGACGGTGAACTTGAACGGCTTGGCCTTGGCCGCCTCGACGCCCTTGGCCAGGTTCTGGCTGAGCGGGATCAGCGCCAGGTCGGCCTGGTCTGCCGCCTGGGCCGGGGCCGCCACGGTGGCCAGGCCTCCGGCGGCCAGCAGCGCCACGGCGCCGACACGGGCCAGGGCCGAACGGTGGAACGAGGTCATTGATCCCCCGGGGTTAGGGAAGAAGGAGCTTTTTTGCGGAACCGAGCGGACGTTATCCGAGGTAGATCGATTGCGCCAGGAGCCGGCACGGCAATTCATCCGTCCGGCCCCACCCGTCAAGACGGTGGGGGCGGGATGGTCGACCATCCCGCCCCCACCGCCGTGCTCTATGTGAACGGCCCGCACGGGCCGATGGAGGACTGAGCCTCGGACCACGTCGCGGGGGACGTTAGCGACCCGCGCTGGCCTGCGCGACCCTTTCGGACGACAAGACGCACACCAGGTCCGACAGGCCGAGCAGAACTGTCCGGACCGCCGATCGGCTCACCGGCCGACCGGCCGGTGCGCGCTCGCCCAGCGTGTCCGCCGGTACGCGGTGGGTCAGTTGACCTCGACCAGCGGCAGCGGCCGGCCGGCCCCGCCCCCCGGCATGGCGATCGACGAGAAGTGCGAGACCACCCGGTCGTCGGTCGGGTCGTCGGCCGGGGTGCGGTGCACCGCGAGCCGGCGGTAGAGGGTGTCCCGCTGGGCCGGGATACGGTCGGCCGAACGGATCATGCCGATCAGCTCGTGCAGGTTGGAGCGGTGCCGGGCACCGGCCGAGGAGATGACGTTCTCCTCCAGCATGATCGAGCCGAGGTCGTCCACCCCCATGTGCAGGGCGAGCTGGCCGACGTCCTTGCCGGTGGTCAGCCAGGACGCCTGGAGGTGTGGGACGGTCTCGAAGAACAGCCGGGCCACCGCGACCAGCCGCAGGTACTCCAGCGTGGTGGCCTGCGTGCGGCCCTTGAGGTGGTTGTTCTCCGGCTGGTACGTCCACGGGATGAAGGCCCGGAACCCGCCGGTGCGGTCCTGCACGTCACGGATCATCCGCAGGTGCTCGATCCGCTCGGTGTTGGTCTCGCCGGTGCCCATCATCATCGTCGCGGTCGACTCCAGGCCCTGCCGGTGGGCCAGCTCCATGACCTCCAGCCAGCGCGCGCCGGACTCCTTGAGCGGCGCGATGGCCTTGCGCGGCCGGTCCGGGAGCATCTCGGCGCCGGCGCCGGCGATCGAGTCCAGCCCTGCCACCTTGATCCGGGCGATGGCCTCGTCGAGGCCGACGCCGGAGACCTTGGCCATGTGCAGGATCTCGCTCGGCCCGATCGAGTGGATGGCGAGCTGCGGGTACGCCTTCTTCACCGAGGAGAACAGCTCCTCGTAGTACTCCACCCCGTAGTCGGGGTGGTGGCCGCCCTGGAGCATGACCTGGGTGGCGCCCAGCTCGACCGCCTCGCCGCAGCGGCGCAGGATCTCCTCGGTCGGGTGGGTCCACCCCTCCTTGTGCTTGGGGGCGCGGTAGAAGGCGCAGAACTTGCACGCCGTCACGCAGACGTTCGTGTAGTTGATGTTGCGGTCGATCAGGTACGTGACGATGTCGTCGGGATAGCGCCGCCGACGCACCGCGTCGGCCGCCTCGCCGAGGGCGTGGAAGGGCGCCTCGGTGTAGATCAGCAGGGCCTCCTCGGGCGTGATCCGCCCGCCGTCCGCGCCGCGCTGCAGGATGTCGTCGATCTCCCGGCTCACACTCACGCCCCCGAGCCTACGTCGCCCCGCCCCCGGCCGGCCGGACCGGACTCCTGTCGACCACGACACAGCCTGCCCCGGGCAACCGCAAACGCGGGGACTTACCCAGGATTGATCGATCAATTAGCATGCGTGAATGATCACGGATCAGACTCCCCCCGCCCCTCGCCCACTACCCCGCCGGACGCTGTTCGGCCTCGTACCCCTCGCGGCCACCGCGCTGGCCCTGGTGACGGTGAGCCAGCCGGCACAGGCGGCGACGACCCCGACCCCGGAGTGTCTCGCCGACCTGATCACGGCCTGATGGCCACCATCCCCTGGCTCGCCGACGTGCTGCGCGGGGCCGGTGTCGCGGTGGTCGAACACGGCAACTGGCTGGGCCGGGTGGCCGGCAGCTCGTTCGCCCCGATCGGCGTGCTCTGGCACCACACCGCGTCCACCTCCAGCGCCGCCAACCCGCACCCCGCCCTGAACATCTGCATCAACGGCCGGTCCGACCTGCCCGGCCCGCTCTGTCAGGCGCTGGTCGACTACCACGGCGTCTTCCACGTCATCTCGGGCGGGCGGGCCAACCACGCCGGCGTCAGCCGGGGCAGCGGCCCCATCCCGGCCGGCGACGGCAACACCCTGATGGTCGGTTGGGAGATCGACTACAACGGGGTCAACCAGGCCATGACCAACGCCCAGTACTCCGCCTCGGTGCTCGCGACCGCCGCCGTGCTGCGGCGGCTCGGCCGGGATGCCAGCTACGCCCGGGGACACCGGGAGACCAGCACCAGCGGCAAGATCGACCCCTCCTTCATCGACCTCGACTCGATGCGCGCCGACGTGGCCCGCCAGCTCACCGGCAACCCACCCCTCGACCTCACGGAGAACGACATGAGGCTGATCCAGTCCACCAACCGGGGCATCGCCCTGGTCGGCCCCGGCTACTTCCGTCAGCTCAGCAACAACGAGGAGGTGACGGCCGCCGTCGCGCTGGTCGGCAACCCCCTGGTCGGCAACGACCGCCAGTTCGACCTGTGGCGCAGCATCGCCTACGACGGCCAGGTCAAGGCCCCGTCGGCCTGACACCGACGATGAACACGTACTCCCGCCGCCAGGCGCTCGCCCTGGCGTCCAGCGGAGCCGCCCTGGTCGCCACTGGCGTCGCGCTGTCCCAGACTGCCTCCGGCGAGCCGGCCCAGGCCGCCTGCTCGTCGATCCCACCGAACGCCGACGACGCCGTCCTGACCGCCGTCTACCAGGTCGCCACCGGGCTGTCGGCCAACGAGCGGGTGCTGCTCGCCGGCTTCGAGGCCGGCTGGGTGGAGTCGCGGATGAACAACCTGCCCTGTGGCGACTCCGACTCGCTGGGCGTGTTCCAGCAGCGCCCCTCCCAGGGCTGGGGCACCCCCGCGCAGATCATGAACGTGTCGTACGCAGCCAACTCGTTCTTCGCCCGGGCCATCCCGCTGGCCGCCGCCAACCCCGGCTGGTCGGCCGGACGGGTGGCGCAGGGCGTGCAGCGCTCCGCCTTCCCGGACCGCTACGACGCCGCGCAGGCCACCGCGCAGGCGCTCATCGCCCGGGCCCGCGGGCAGACCACCCCACCCCCGCTCGACCTCTGGAAGGACGACATGAGGCTGATCCAGTCACCCGGCCGGGGCATCGCTTTGGTCGGTGCCGGCTACTTCCGCCAGCTCCGCAACGACGAGGAGGTGCACGCCGCCGTCGCGCTGGTCGGCAACCCCCTGGTCGGCAACGACCGCCAGTTCGACCTGTGGCGCAGCATCGCCTTCGACGGCCAGGTCAAGGCCCCGAGCTGACGCCCACGCGGATGGCGGGGCTCGGGAAGGATGGCGGGATGCTGCTGCTGGTACCCGCCGACCCGCTCCGGCCCCGCCACCCGGACCCGCACTTCGCGCCGGAGGCGACGACCGCCCGGGAGGCCGGCGTGCCGGTCGCGGTCGTCGACCACGACGCGCTCGCCCGGGGTGACGCCGACGCCGCCCTGCGACAGCTGCCCGAGGACACCGAGGCGGTCTACCGCGGCTGGATGCTCCGCTCCGAGCGGTACGCCGCCTTCGCGGACGCGCTGGCCGCGCGGGGCGTCACGCTGCGTACCAGCGCCGAGCAGTACCGGCGGGCGCACGAACTGCCCGGCTGGTACCCGGAGCTGAGGCCCGTGACGCCGGCCACGACGTGGACCGTGGGGGCCGGGCGGGACGCGTTCGACCGGGCCCGCGCCAGCCTGGGCGACGGCCCGGCCGTGCTCCGCGACTACTGCAAGTCGATGAAGCACCACTGGGACGAAGCGGCCTTCATACCCGATCTGGCCGACCCCAAGGCCTCCTGGGCGGTGGCCCGCCGGTTCCGGCAGCTCCGCGAGGACGACTTCGTGGGCGGTTTCGTACTACGCCGCTTCGAGCTGTTCACCTCGGCGGAGGTGCGGACCTGGTGGCGGGGCGGCCGTTGCGTGCTGGTCGGCCCGCACCCGGACACCCCGGACCGACCCCCCGCCGTCGACCCCAACCTGACTGCCGTCGCGCCGCTGGTGGCCGGCCTGGGACTGCCCTTCGTCACGGTCGACCTGGCGCTGCGCGACGACGGGGAGTGGCGGGTGATCGAGCTGGGGGACGGCCAGGTGAGCGACCGGCCCACCACCGTCGACCCAGCACGCCTGCTAACCCCGTTGCTGGCCTGAGGGCAGCCGGCACCGCCGGATCACGCCACAGTCGGCGTTCGTGCCGCTGCGGGTCGACTTGCGGAAGGTCACGCCGGACAACTCAGGGGCGGTCATCCGCCGTTGGCCACCCGCACCGACCTGCCGGCCTTCCCCACCTCCAGCGTGGACGGTGGAACCGGTCCGGCAGGGCTGTGCGAGAACCCGGGGGCCTGGTGGTGACCCCGAGGGATGGTGTCGTTGTGCACGACCTATGGAGCTGCCCCGTTTGTGGGACCGTTTCCCCGCCGGTAACTCGCACCCCGTGCCACCCCTCAGCCGGCCGCTTCCGCAACCGTTCCGAGGCGTGCCCCGTTCGTGAGGGCAGCTCGGTAGGGCACGCGACACTGGCCCTGCCGCAAAAGCGCAAAACCCGGCTCACCCACCGTCCGGAGGGCTGCCGGGTCCACTTCCGAGGGCTACTGCCCCCGACGCTCACCCGTGAAGACGTACCGACAGACCGGCGACAAAGGCGGCCCAGGACGGGGGGTCGAAGGCCAGCACCGGCCCGGCCGGGTCCTTCGAGTCGCGTACGGCGACCGCGCGGGTCAGTTCCGCGACCTCGACGCAGTTGGCGTTCGATCCGCTGCGGCTCGACTTGCGCCAGACCGCGCCCGACAGCTCGGCAATGATCATCGACGGCTCACTCCCGTTCGTGCTCCGTTGCCACCCGCGCAACGAGCCGCGCCGACTCGGCGGGGCCCAGCGCCATTTGCGCCAGCCTATCCGCCTCGCCCCGGAAGTACGAGACCTGCGGCGCCTCCTCCAGGAACAACCCGGAGAGCTTGTGGTCGAGGTAGACCACGGACCGGTTGCGGGGGAAGTCCAGCAGCGCGAAGGAGCCGTCGAGCCCGGTGTGCGCGCCGACCGCCAGCGGCACCACCCGCAGCGTGACGTGCGGCCGCTCGGCCGCCTCCGCCAGGTGCCGCAGTTGCCGGGCCATCACCCGCCGGTCGCCGAGCACCCGGCGCAACACCGCCTCGTCGAGCAGGGCGTGCAGCCGGGGCGGCTCGGCGCGGCTGAGGACGGCCTGCCGGCCGAGCCGGGCGGCCACCCGGGCCTGCGCCTCGCCCTCCGGCACCCCGCACCCGCGCATCACCGCCTTGGTGTAGTCCGGGGTCTGCAACAGGCCCGGGATCAGCAGCGGCTCCCAGTTGACGATTCCGCTCGCCTCCGCCTCCAGCCGGATCAGCGTCCGGGATTCCTCGGAGAGCCCGCCGATCTGCTCCCACCAGCCGGACTCGGCGGACCGCTCCGCCATCCCGAGCAGCCGCTTGCGCTCGTCGCCGGTCACGCCGTAGACGACCAGCAGCGAGGCCACGTCCTCGACGCGGATGCCCTGGATGCCCGTCTCCATCCGGGACAACTTCGACGGCTGCCAGCCGAGCCGCATCGCCACCCGGCGTTGGGCCAGCTTGCGGGCCTGCCGCAGCTCCCGCAACTCGCCACCGAGACCCCGACCGACGACGGTCGGCTGGTTCGCCACAGGCATCCGTTACCTCCACTCAACGCAGGACCATCGCCGACACGGTGACGATGCCGCCACGCTGAGTATTGACTTGATCTCGTCGTTGCACAACCATCACCAGCAACATTGCTGCAACTGGTTGTAATCGATCGGAGGTCGCCGTGACATCGGAGATCCGCAAGCCCCACCAGCCCGCCTGGCTCCAGCCGTACGACCCGGCGGACTCCCCGGGGCCGATTCCGTCGGTCATCGAACGCTTCCGGCGGCGAGGGCGCACCGAAGAGCCGCAGCCGTCCGAGGCGGAGCGGGAGGCGGCGCGGCACACCGTCGTGCTGGTGCCGCCGGAGGCCGCGGAGGCGCTCGGCGACGACCGGGGCGAGGTCGGGCTCCAGATGTTCCGCGACGGCGACTGGGACCACAACCCGGCGCACCTGGACGAGGCGGTCAGGCTGATCGAGGAGTCCTGCGGCGAGCCGGTCGTCCTCGCGGAACACCAGTCCGACCTGACCTACTGGACCGCCCACGTCCGCCACGGCGACCGACCGCCGTCGACCTGAGTTGCCTAAATGATTTCGGCAATATGCCTGAATTCTTATATGATTTGGGCATGCTGTACTTGACACCCAGGCTGACGAGCGAGGACGAGCGCGTCCTCGCCGAGCTGGAGACGATGCGGGAGGCCCTTCGATACCAGGTCGCCGAGCCACGCCGGTGGAGCGGGCACCTGCGCAGGTCCCTGATCGCCCACGCGATCCAGGGGTCGAACTCAATCGAGGGCTACCAGGTCGGACTGGACGACGCCGTCGCTGCGGTGACCGGGGAAGATCCGATGGAAACCAGTCCGGGCACCTGGGACGTCATCACCGGATACCGGGACGCTCTCACCTACGTGCAGCAACTGGGCCATTCCCGGGAGTTCGCCTGGCACCACATGCTCCTCAACGCCCTGCACTTCATGATGATGCGGCATGAGCTGGCCAAGTGGCCGGGGCGGTACCGACCCGGCGACATCTACGTCGACGAATCCCACACCGGCCGGCGCGTCTACACGGGGCCGGATGCCGACGAAGTCCCGGCCCTGGTCTCCGAGCTGGTCGACTGGCTCGCCGATGGGGAGCCCGACAGCCCGCTCCTCGTTCGTGCGTCGATGGCGCACCTGAACCTGGTCAAGATCCATCCATGGCGCGACGGGAACGGACGCATGTCGCGGTGCCTGCACACTCTGGTCCTCGCCCGCGACGGCGTCCTCGCACCTGAGTTCTCCTCGATCGAGGAGTGGCTGGGTGCCGGTCGGAACACCTACGCCTACTACGACGTGCTGGCCGAGGTGGGCGGCCCGAGCTGGCGACCGGCGAACGACACCGGCCCGTGGATCCGATTCTGCCTGAGCGCCCACCACCAGCAGGCGCAGTTGGTCCGGCAGCGCCTCGACCAGGCCGCCCGCCTGTGGGAAATTCTCGACGACCGGGTGCGCCAGGGCGGGCTTCCCGAGCGTGTGGTCAGCGCCCTGCACCTCGCGGCGACCGGCGGCAGGGTCCGCCGGACCGTCTACCAGCGCGACGAGGCTCTCACGGACGACCAGGCCGTTCGTGACCTTCGTGCCCTGGTGCGGGCCGGATTCCTCCAACAACACGGTCAGACCCGTGGCAGGTACTACGTCGCGTCGGCCACGCTGCGCGAACTCGCCGCTCCCGCACGCCGGCCGAGAGAGATCACCGACCCGTACCGGCGCTGACCGTCCCGGACCGGTACCGTCCTGACAGGCCGTGCCGGAGGAGCAGGTGGCCTATTCGGCCCCGGGGCTGGCGATGGGGAGGCCGACCCCTTTGGCCAGGCCCAGCAGCCGTCGGTCGTACGTGACGAAGGCGGCGAAGTCGCTTCCGGCGTCCCCGGCGAGAAGCTGCGCCGTGGCGAGGTGGATCGCGTCGAGGCTGCGAAGCAGTGGATCGGCGTACGAGCCGGCCATCGATCTGACAGTGGCGTCAATCTCCACCCGGTAGAGCCGGGAGAGCGCGGCGGGCACGCCCACCAGCGCCTGGGGGGCCGAGCGACGCAGGGCTCTCGGCACCTCGACCTCTACCAGTACCGAGGCGACCAGGGACATGCCGGTGCGGTCGTTGAGCCAGCCGACCAGTTCCTCGGTCTCCGCCTCGCGACGAAGGAGTTTGATGATCGCCGCCGAGTCGAGGTAGATCACCAGCGCTCCTCGTCGCGGGCCTCGACGAGGGCTGCCGCGACATCGACACCCGGGTCTCCCAGCACCGGTGGGAGCGGCACCGGCCCGGTCGAGGTGGGAGCCACGGCCCGCCCCTCCGCCACGAGGCGACCAAGCATGGCATCCCCGGCAACGACGGGCACCAACCGGGCCACCGGCTGACCCCGATCGGTCACCTCGACGGTCTCACCGGCCCGCACGCGCGCCAGCACCCGGCTGGTGTGCTGGTTGAGTTCGCGGACAGCGATCTGCTCCATGAGTAGCAGTGTAGAACAAAAAGTTCTACACCGGCCGTACGGCGAGGCCGTCAGGCGTCGTAGTCGACCGTGAGCGTGTCCGTGACCGGGCTGGACTGGCAGGTCAGGACGTATCCGGCCGCCACCTCGTCCGGCTCCAGGGCGTAGTTGCGGGCCATCGTCACCTCGCCGTCGACGACCTTCGCCCGGCACGTCGAGCAGACCCCGCCCTTGCACGCGTACGGCAGCTCGGCGCGCACCCGCAGCGCCGCATCGAGGACCCGCTCCTCACGACCCATCGTGAAGGACGACGACCGGCCGTCCAGCACGATCGTCACCTCCGCCCCGGCACCGGGCTGGTCGGCCGGGCGGCGCGGCGGCGCGGGGGCCTCGGCGACGTGGAACAACTCCGTGTGCACCGCCGACTCCGACACGCCGCGCTCCGCCAGCACCGCCTTCGCGTCGACCACCATCCCGTACGGGCCGCAGAGGAACCACTCCTCGATCGCGTCGCCGGGCACGATGGTCTCCAGCAGCCAACCCAGCCGCCCGGCGTCGATCCGGCCCGACAGCAGCGGCGACTCGCCCCGCTCGCGGGAGAGCACGTGCACCAGGTGCAGCCGGGTCGGGTACCGGTCCTTCAGGTCCGCCAGTTCCTCGGCGAACATCACCGAGTTCGCCGAGCGGTTGCCGTACACCAGGGTGAAGGTGCTGGCCGGCTCGACGGCCAGGGCGGTGGCGACCAGCGCGAGCACCGGGGTGATGCCGGAGCCGGCGACCACCGCGCCGTAGCGGCGGGCCCGGTCCGGCGCGAACGCCGTGGTGAAGTGCCCGAGCGGGGGCAGCACCTCGACGGTGTCGCCGCCGCGCAGGGCGCCGCAGGCGTACACGGAGAACGCGCCGCCGGGGATCTCCCGCACCCCGATCCGCAGCCGGCCGTGCCGGGCCAGGTCGTCGGGCGTCGAGCAGATCGAGTACGACCGCCGCACGTCCTCCCCGTCAGCACCGGCGGAGCCGGTGAGCCCGCCTCCGGCGGGAAGCCGCACGGTGAGGTGCTGGCCGGCGCGGAACGCGAAGGTCTCTCGAAGCTCCTCGGGCACGGCGAAGGTGACCGCCACGGCGTCGGCGGTGAGCCGGTCGACGGCGGCGACGGGAAGCGGGTGGAAGACCGGCCGGCGACGGACCGGGCGGGTGATCGTGACAGTCACAGCGCCTTCAGGTGGTCGAAGGGTTCGGAGCAGGAACGGCAGCGCCAGAGCGCCTTGCAGGCGGTGGAGCCGAACCGGCTGATCTGCTCGGTCTCCGGGGAGCCGCAGCGCGGGCAGCGGACGGCGAGGGTCAGCGGCACGACCGTGCCGGACCGGACCGGGGAGGGCGGCGCGATGCCGGCGTCGGCGAGCTTCGCCCGACCGGTCTCGGAGATCCAGTCGGTGCTCCACGCCGGGCTGTAGACCGTGCGGACCTCGGCGTCGGGGTGGCCGGCGGCGGCGAGCGCCCGGCGGATGTCGGCGCGGATCACGTCCATCGCCGGGCAGCCGGTGTAGGTGGGGGTGATGGTCACGGCCACCCGGCCGGTGGCCGGGTCCTCGTCGACCGCCCGCAGGATGCCCAGCTCGTCGATGGTGATCACCCGGATCTCCGGGTCCACCACCGCCGCCACGACATCCCTCGGACCTACCATTTCGCCCCCGGGTGGGCGCGGTGCAGCACCTGCATCTCGGTGAGCAGGTACGACAGGTGCTCGGTGTGCAGGCCGTCCCGCCCGCCGGCCGGCGCCCAGCCGTCCGCTGGCCGGGCCAGCGTGGCCTCGGCGAGCACCGGGTCGACGGCGGCGTCGAACGCCGCGCGCAGGGTGGTCGGGTCGACCGGCGCGCCCGGGAACGGCGCGAACAGCTCGTGGACGTACGGCCACACCTGGTCGACGGCGGCCTGCATCCGGCGGTGCGACTCGGCGGTGCCGTCGCCGAGCCGCCGCACCCAGAGCGAGGCGTGGTCGAGGTGGTAAGCGGACTCCTTGCGCGTCTTGGCCCCGATCGCGGCGAGCCGCTCGTCGGCGCAGCCGGCCAGCGCGGCGTACAGCGGGAGCTGGTACGCCGACAGGAAGAACAGCTTCGCCACGGTCACCGCGAAGTCGCCGTTGGGCAGCTCGACCAGCAGGCAGTTGCGGAACTCCCGGTCGTCGCGCAGGTACGCCAGCGCGTCCTCGTCCCGGCCGGCGCTCTCCAGCTCGCCCGCGTACGTGAGCAGCAGTCGGGCCGCGCCGAGCTGGTCGAGGGCGATGTTGGCCAGCGCGATGTCCTCCTCCATCTCGGGGGCACGGGTGGTCCACTCCCCGAGCCGTTGCGCGGCGACCAGCGCGTCGTCGCCGAGGGCGAGGGCGAAGTCGAAGGGGCCGTTCACAGGTGGGCCACCCCGTCCGGGACCTCGTAGAAGGTGGGGTGGCGGTAGACCTTGTCGGCCGCCGGGTCGAAGAAGGCGTCCTTCTCGTCCGGGCTGGACGCGGTGATCGCGCCGGCCGGCACCACCCAGATCGAGACGCCCTCCTGGCGGCGGGTGTAGAGGTCCCGGGCGTTGCGCAGGGCCAGTTCGGCGTCGGGGGCGTGCAGGCTGCCGACGTGGGTGTGCGACAGCCCGCGCCGGGCCCGCACGAACACCTCCCAGAGCGGGGACTGCTCGGTCATGCGGCTACCTTCTCCTTCTTCTCCGCCTGCTTGGCGGCGTACGCCGTGGCAGCCTCGCGCACCCAGGCACCGTCGGCGTGGGCGTGGCGGCGGTGCTCCATCCGCTGCCGGTTGCACGGCCCCTGGCCCTTGATCACCCGCATCAGCTCGTCGTAGTCGGGCTGGGTGTAGTCGTACGCCTGCCGCTCGTCGTTCCAGCGCAGGGCGGGGTCGGGCAGGGTGAGACCGAGGATCTCGGCCTGCTGCACGCACATGTCGACGAAGCGCTGCCGCAGTTCGTCGTTGGAGAACCGCTTGATCTTCCACGCCATCGACTGCGCGGAGTGGGTGGAGTCGCCGTCCGGCGGGCCGAACATGGCCAGCGACGGGTACCACCAGCGGTCGACCGCGTCCTGCGCCATCGCCCTTTGGTCGGGGGTGCCGTGGGCCAGGATGTGCAGGATCTCGTAGCCCTGCCGCTGGTGGAACGACTCCTCCTTGCAGACCCGGATCATCGCGCGGGCGTACGGCCCGTAGGAGCAGCGGCAGAGCGGGACCTGGTTGACGATCGCCGCGCCGTCCACCAGCCAGCCGACCACGCCCACGTCCGCCCAGGTCAGGGTCGGGTAGTTGAAGATCGAGCTGTACTTCTGCCGCCCGTCGAGGAGGAGCCGCACCAGCTCGTCCCGGCTGATGCCGAGGGTCTCCGCGGCGGCGTACAGGTAGAGGCCGTGCCCGGCCTCGTCCTGCACCTTGGCAAGCAGGATCGCCTTGCGCTTGAGCGAGGGCGCCCGGCTGATCCAGTTCCCCTCCGGCTGCATCCCGATGATCTCGGAGTGTGCGTGCTGGGCGATCTGCCGGATCAGCGTCTTCCGGTACGCCTCAGGCATCCAGTCGCGGGGCTCGATCTTCTGATCGGCGTCGATCACGTCGGCGAAGTACGCCTCCAGGTCGGTGTCCGGGCCGGGGGCGCCACCGCGCCGCCGGGCCGCCGCCTCCCGCAGCGCCGCCTCCGCCGCCTCCACCTCGCCGAGCAGGCTGCCGCCGGGCGCGTCGTCCGGGGCGGGGAAGTCGTTGCCATACATGACAGCAAGTGTTACAGCTCGCAACTTCTGACACCAGAGGGTGTCATAGGTTTCCGAAGACACCTTCCGTCACGGACTGTCACTTTCGGTGTCGGCGCAGGTCGAATCAGGGCTATGACATGGGTCACTAAACAAAGGTGAAAGCCGCCAAGAACGACAAAGGGGGCCATTATCCCGCCTTCATAGCAACCCGACAGGCGTCGGATCCTGGCATCAGGGCCGTCCGGACGTAGACTTTGCCGGTCACACCGATCGGCTGCCGACGATTGCCAGCGCCAGACGGAGGCCGCTTCCCCCGGCCTCGGCGATCACGCCGACCCTTTCGGAAAACGACCGGGCCCCCCGGCCCTGACATCTGGAGCTCATCCACTCATGCGACCTCGCGTGGCCATGGTGCTCGCCGTCCGACCTCGCGTGGCCATGGTGCTCGCCGTCGTGGCGGTCCTCCTCGGCAGCGCCATGCTGGTTCCCGCCGCTTACGCCCAGTTCTCCGACGACGACACCGGCGGATCAGGCGGGGGCGCGCAGAGCGTGGCGGCCCCCGAGCCGACCGCCCCGCCGCCGCCGACCCTGGCCGCAGGCCCGGTCTCGATGAACTTCTCCGGTGAGTTCTTCTCCTGGGCGCTGATGGACCGGACCACCGGCACGATCTCCGGCTCGAAGAACCTGGCCTCGACCAACTCGACCGAGTCGATGATCAAGGCCTGGATCGTCGCCGACTATCTGCGGCAGCTCGGCGACAAGGAGCCCTCCGCCACGCTGAAGAAGCAGGCGAGCCTGGCCATCCGGGACAGCAACGACGACGCGGCGAACGCCGTCCACCGCGCGGCGGGCGGCTCGTACAAGGTGTATCCGAACGGCCAGCCGAACCCGGTGATCAAGCGGGCCATCAGCATCTGCGGCCTCACCGACACCAAGCGCGGCAACGTCTCCGGGTACGAGGGCTACTGGAGCTTCACCCGGATGTCCCCCCGGGACGCCGTCCGGCTCGGCGACTGCATCGCCAACGGCAAGGCGGCCGGGCCGAAGTGGACCAAGTGGGTGCTCGACGAGATGGGCAAGGTCCGCGGCAGCGTCAAGGAGCAGCAGCTCAAGTCCGGCGGCGGCAAGTGGGGAATCGTCGACGGCCTGCCCGCCGAGATCAAGGCGCAGGGCCCGGTCAGCATCAAAAACGGCTGGACGCCGTTGAACTACGACGGGAACTGGCACGTCAACTGCCTCACGGTCACCGAGAAGTGGAGCCTCGCCGTCATGCTGCGCTACCCGCAGAAGAGCGGTCTGCCCTACGGCGCGAAGGTCTGCGCCGGCGTGGCGACCCAGCTGGTCACCCCGCAGCCGGGCGCCGCGCTCAAGGTGCCGCAGCAGCCGATCGGCAAGCTCTGATGGCGGGCAGCCGCCGGGCCCGCGACGGGGACGCCTCTCCGCTGCGGCTGATCGTGGTCGCCGTCGTCCTGATCGGGCTGGTGCTGGTGTCGCTGCGGCTGCTGCCCGGTTCCCCGCTGGCCTCGGCCGCCACCGCCAAGTGGGGTGACCCGTCCGCCCCGGTCGACCGCGCGGCTACCGCCCCGCCGGACCGCAGCTCGCGCCCCAGCCCCACCACCAGCCCGTCGCCGTCGCCGTCGCTGGAGCCGCTGCCGTTCGCCGACAAGCAGATCGACCTCGACATCGAGGGCTGGTACGCCTGGAGCGTGCTGGACACCCGGACCGGGAAGATCATCGGTTCGAAGAACATGGACGAGACCAACACCACCGCGTCGCTGATCAAGGCCTGGATCGTCGCCGACTACCTGCGCCGGGCCGACGAGGACGGGCAGACGCCGAGCGACGCGAAGCTCGCCGACGCCACCCGGATCATCCGGGACAGCGACAACACCCGGGCCGAGCAGTTCTACAACTCCGTCGGCCGGTCCGCGTCGATCAAGCGGCTGATCTCCATCTGCAAGACCACCGACAGCAGCGTCGCGGCCGACGGGGGTTGGAGCCGGACCGCCCTCTCCCCCCGGGACACCGCGCGACTCGGCGCGTGCATCTCCGACGGTCGCGCGGCCGGCCCGAAGTGGACGAAGTGGCTGGTCAACGAGATGCGGCTCGTCCGAGGTGCCGGTGACTTCGGCATCCGCAAGGCGTTCCCGGAGACGGAACGGAAGAAGATCGCCATCAAGAACGGCTGGATCGACCGGACCAAGGAGCAGGAGATGCACATCAACTGCCTGGCCATCGGCGACAACTGGACGATGGGCGTGATGGTCCGCTACCCGATCAACATGGGCTACGAGTACGGCATGAAGAACTGCCAGAAGATTACCGAGGCGGTGCTGCGCTCGACCACCTGACGGCGGCCCCTCGGCCCCGTCGCGGCCGGACCACAGGGTGGTGCTCGGGGCGCTGCCTATGGAGCTGCCCCGTCTGCGCTACCGGGGCAGGGCGGCCTCGACGAGCGCAGCCTCGGCTCCCTCGGGCGGCGGTAGCACGAACGGGGCAGCTCCATAGGCGGCAACAGGGGGAGGTCAGCCGGCCCAGGGCGGCCCGAGCTGGCCCGAGCCAGCCGCGCCCGCGCACAGGCCGCGCCCGCGCACGTGCACAGGCCGCCCCGCGCACAGGCCGCGCACGTGCACAGGCCGCGCACGTACATTCGCCGCGCCGTCAGCCGGCGAAGAACTCCGGGCCACCCTCGGGCAGGGGCGGGGCCTCGCCGATCTCGGCCGCCCGGCGGGCGAACTCCCGCAGCCCGGCCACCTGCCGCTCGCCGAGCGAGAAGTCCAGCGCCCGGAAGTACGTGGCCAGGGTCTCGGCGTCGAACGGCTCCCAGCGGGCGGCGGCCTCGGCGACCTGGTCCAGCTCGGCGAGGCAGAGGTCACGCGAGCGCAGGAACGCCTCGTGCACCTCCTTCACCAGGCCGGGGTGGGCGGCGGCGAAGTCCCGGCGTACCGCCCAGACGGCGAAGACCATCGGCAGGCCGGTCCAGTCCCGCCAGGCCTGGCCGAGGTCGGTGACCTCCAGGCCGCGCCGGGGCGCCTCGTAGAGCGCCCGCAGCGCCACGTCGCCGATCAGCACCCCGGCGTCCGCCTCCAGCAGCATCTGGGTCAGGTCGGGCGGGCAGCGGAAGTACTCGGGGTTTACGCCGTACCGCTCGCCGAGCAGCAGCCGGGCCAGCAGCACGCCCGTGCGGGAGGTCGAGCCGAGGGCCACCCGACCGCCGTCCAGCTCGGCCAGCGGCCGGGTCGACACCACGTTGACCGAGAGCACCGGGCCGTCGCTGCCCACCGCGAGGCCGGGCAGCAGCAGCAGTTCGTCGGCGTGGCGCAGGTACTCGACGTGCGAGATCGGCCCGATGTCCAGGTCTCCGGCGACGAGCGCGGCGCTGAGCCGGTCCGGCGAGTCCTTGTGCAGGTCGACGTCGATCAGGGCACCGGAGCGCATCAGACCCCAGTAGATCGGCAGGCAGTTCAGGAACTGGATGTGTCCGACGCGGGGGCGAGCGATGCGGTCAGCCATGATGCGACCGTATCCCCGGGGCCCGTCCGGGGCTCAGCGGGCGGCTCTCGAAGTGGCCAATTCCGCATCCGGCCCCGGGACCGCCCCGCCCCGCCGGGCGGCGACACGCTCCGCGCGAGCTGCCCGGGCGACCGGGACGGCGAACGCCCCGACCGCCAGCGTCCCCGCGAGGCCGCACGCCGCCACCAGCGGTCGGGGCTCGGCCAGCTCCAGCAGCAGGCCGCCCGCCGCGAACCCGACCATCGAGGCACCCTGGGTGGCCGCCCCGAACACGGCGTACGCCCGGCCCAGCGCGACCTGCGGCACCCGACGCGCCAGCAGCACGTTGTTCAGGACGTTGTCCCCGCCGTTGGCCACCCCGCCGAGCAGCCAGACCGGCACCAGCAGCCACGCCGACGGCACCGCGGCGGAGACCAGCACCGCGACGCAGCTGCCGCCGAGCAGGAGCAGGCCCGTGCCGAGCAGCCGGCCGTCGTCGGTGAGCCGGCGGACCAGCGGGGCGAGCGCCCAGGCACCCAGCACGATGCCGAGCGTCCAGGACCCGGTGACCAGCCCGTAGACCGTGGTGGAGCTGCCCAGCGTCTCCCGGATGAAGAACACCTCGACCACGTTGATCGCCCCCACCGCGCCGATCACCCCGGCGAGCGAGGCCACCATCGCGACGAGCAGCCGGTCCCGGCGCAGCCGCCAGTCCCCTGCGGTCGGCCCCGCCCCTGCGGTCGGCCCGGCCCCGTGCGTCGCCGGCTCCACCCCGGGCGTCGGCCCAGACCCGATCGCCGGCTCCACCCCGGGCGTCGGCCCTGCCCCGATCGTCGGCTCTGCCCCGGGCGTCGGCCCTGCCCCGGGCTGCAGCTCTGCACCGGGCTGCGGCCCTGACCCAGGCTTCACCCGGGCGGCAGACCGGGCGCCGCCCCGGCGCGTCCGGATCAGCAGGCCGGCGGCGACCAGGACGAGGTAGCTGGCAGCGTCCACGAGCAACGGCAGGCGGAGGCCGAACCCGCCGACCAGCAGACCGGCCAGCGCGGGGCCGGCGAGCGCGCCGAGGGTGCCGGCGGTCTGGTTGAGGGCGCTGGCCCGGGGCAGGTCGGCCGGCCGCACCATCGTCGGCACCAGCGCGGAGAGCACCGGCTGGGTGACCGCGAGGCCGGCCGCGAGCAGTGCCACCAAGCCGATCACCAGGGCCGGGTGCCGGGTGTACGCGAGGGCGAGGCAGATCGCGGCCTGGGCCAGGCCGGCCCCCACCAGCAGGGTGCGGGAGTTCACCCGGTCGGCGAGCCGCCCGGTCAGCGGGGCGAGCGCGACCAGCGGCAGGGTCGCCGCGATCAGCAGCCCCGACACGGCGGCACCGCCGGCCCCCGCGGACTGCAGGGCAAGGGTGAGGGCGCTCGCCGCGAGGAAGTCCCCACAGCTGGAGACGCCCCGGGCGACGGTGGCGAGCCAGACGTCGGACCAGCGCGACCGGTCAGATGCGAAGGCCATGCTTCGAAAATAATCCTTCACACTTGCCGCTGGCAATCCCCTACCGGGCGGCGGGCCCCGCTCAGTCGATGGGTGCCGCCCGCCACTGCACCGCGACGGTGCGCGCCCCCGCCGGCGGGTCCGACCGCAGCCGGCGGCGGTACGGCGCCAGCAGGCCCTGGACGGCCTCGTTGAGTGCGCCCAACTCCTCGGCGGTGAGCAGCAGCACGCTGTCGCTGAACGAGCCGACGGCGTACCACTCCGGAGACTCCTCGGGCGCCCGGCGGATCCAGTCCCGGGTCCGCTGCGCGTCCCGCGCGATGTGCGCCTCCACGAGGGCCCGCTCGGCGGCCCGCGCATCGGAGTCTGCCGCCTGGCCCGCCTCCACGTAGTAGGACGGGCTGAACGAACGCCACACCCGCTCCCGGGCGTCCCCCCGGCTCGGCGCCTGTTCGACCAGGCCGAACTTCGCCAGCGCCCGCAGGTGGTAGCTGGTCGCGCTCGGCGAAAGCCCGACCAGTTCCGCGCACTCGGTGGCGGTGGCGCCGGCCGGAAGCGAGGCGAGATGTTCCATGATCGCGAGCCGAGCCGGGTGGGCCAACGCCCGCATCACCTGCGGATCGCTGATCGTCACCTGCTGCCGCTCGGGCCGTGCCTCGGTCATGACCCCATGATCCCGGCGTCGGGACGGCCCGGCCAACCCACGGCCCAACCCGGTAAACCGCCTGCCGGGGCAGCCGGACGGGGCGTAGACTGTTCGCCCCGCCGACGGCCGCGGTGTCGAACACCGCAGCGGACGTCCCCGCGCCGGCCCCAATGCCGGAAACGCGAGCGGCAGCGTTTGTTTCCCGCGCCGAGGAGTACGTCGGATGACCCTGCACGCACCCGTTTCACTCGACACCGAACTGGCCGCCGAACGGGCCCACCTGGACGTGTCCCGCGCCGCGCTGGCCCGCATGCGCGAACGGACCGAGGCGCTCTTCGCCACCGGCCACAACGTCGCCGGCGACGCGTACACCGCCGAGATGCTGGGGCGCACCCTGTCCCGCCGCGTCGCCGAACTGGCCGACCAACCCGACACCCCGCTGTTCTTCGGCCGACTCACGTTCGGTGACGAGGAGCACCACATCGGCCGCCGCCACGTCACCGACGACCTCGGCGAGCCCATGGTGCTGGACTGGCGGGCGCCGGTGTCCCGGGCGTTCTACCGGGCCAGCGCCCGCGACCCGCAGGGCGTCACCGTGCGCCGCCGCTTCGGCTTCGACCGTGGCGCGCTGACCAGCTTCGAGGACGAACGGCTGGACCGGGGCGAGGAGTTGGGCACGGCCAGCCGCATCCTCACCGCCGAGATCGAGCGCCCCCGCGTCGGGCCGATGCGGGACATCGTCGCCACCATCCAGCCGGAGCAGGACGAACTGGTCCGCGCCGACCTGGCCGACTCGATCTGTGTGCAGGGGGCACCGGGCACCGGGAAGACGGCGGTCGGCCTGCACCGGGCGGCGTACCTGCTCTACCTGCACCGGGAACGGCTGCGCCGCTCCGGGGTGCTGATCGTGGGGCCGAACCGGGCGTTCCTGTCGTACATCGCGGCGGTGCTGCCGGCGCTCGGCGAGGTCGAGGTCGAGCAGGCGACCGTGGAGGACCTGATCGCCCGGCTGCCGGTGCGGGCGGTCGAGGACCCGGCGGTGGCGATCCTCAAGCACGATCCGCGAATGGCCGAGGTGCTGCGCCGGGCGGTCGAGTCGCGGATCGCCGCGCCGACCGAGCCGATCATGGTCTCCGACGGGTCGTTCCGCTGGCGGATCGGCCTCGACCCGCTGCACCGGCTGGTCGAGGAGACCCGCCGGGAGGGGCTGCCGTACGCCACCGGGCGGGAGCGGGTCCGGGCCCGGGTGGTCGGCCTACTGCAACGCCAGTCCGAGGCCCGCCGGGCCGAGTCGCCGGGCGACGCCTGGCTGCGCCGGATGGGGAAGTGCCGCCCGGTCGCCGACTTCCTGGACGCGGCCTGGCCGGCGCTCACCCCGGAGGGGCTGGTGCACTCCCTGCTCGCCGACCCGGCGGCGCTCGCGACGGCCGCCGACGGGGTGCTCACCGACGCCGAGCAGGCGCTGCTGACCTGGGCGAAACCGGCGCGCACCCCGAAGGCTACGAAGTGGACGGCCGCCGACGCGGTGCTCGTCGACGAGGCCGCCGGGCTGTTGGAGCGCCCCGCCGGCTTCGGGCACGTGGTGGTCGACGAGGCGCAGGACCTGTCCCCCATGCAGTGCCGGGCCCTCGCCCGGCGCAGCGAGCACGGGTCGATCACCCTGCTCGGCGACCTGGCCCAGGGCACCGCCCCGTGGGCCGCCCGCGACTGGCGGGAGTCCCTGGCCCACCTGGGCAAGCCGGACGCGGTGGTGGTGCCGCTGAGCATCGGCTTCCGGGTTCCCGCCGCCGTGGTGGCGTTCGCCAACCGGCTGCTGCCGGCGCTGGAGGTGGACGTGCCCCCGGCCCAGTCGCTGCGCCGCGACGGCGCGCTGGACGTGCGTA
Source organism: Micromonospora sp. CA-111912 (assembly GCF_050948415.1). Lineage (NCBI taxonomy): Bacteria > Bacillati > Actinomycetota > Actinomycetes > Micromonosporales > Micromonosporaceae > Micromonospora > Micromonospora sp. CA-111912. The sequence continues at coordinate 395,754 of NZ_CP192007.1, read as the reverse complement.
CGGTGGACGACCTGCCGGCGGCGACGGTGGCCGAGGTGCGGGCGGCGCTGACGCACGACGGCTCGGTCGGCGTGATCGCCGCCGACGACGCGGTGGCCGGGCTGCGCGCGGCGCTGGCCGACGCGGGGATCGACACCGCGACCGCCGACGACGTGGAGACCGCGGCGCGGGTCACCGTCGTCCCCGCGACGCTGGTCAAGGGCCTGGAGTACGACCACGTCGTGGTCGTCGAGCCGGCCGCGATCGTGGCCGCCGAGCCGCGCGGCCTGCACCGGCTGTACGTGGTGCTCACCCGGGCGGTCTCCCGCCTGACAGTGCTGCACACGGCCCCCCTTCCCACCCCGCTGGAGTAGAAGGAAGGGCATCTTCTCAACGATTTAATCGTCCACACAGGAGGCGACATGCACCTGTCACGCCGCACTTTCCTGGCCGGGGCCGGCGTCACGCTGGCGACCGCACCCCTGCTGACCGGCGCGCCGGCGCACGCCGGCCCGACGGCAGGGCGGCTGCCGGAGGACGCGCTCACCGACGGCCTGGCGGCGATCACCGAAGCCGGCATGGTGGGGACGTTCGCCGAGGTGCGCGATGGTCGGGACCGCTGGCGGGACGCCAGCGGGGTGGCCGACGTCCGCACCGGACGACCGATGCTGCCCGGCTTTCGGCACCGGGTCGGCAGCATCACCAAGACGTTCGTCGCCACCACGCTGCTGCAACTGGCCGGCGAGGGCCGGGTGGCGTTGGACGCACCGCTCGGCCGGTACCTGCCGGAGTACGCCATCCCCGGGGTCACCGTCGGGACGCTGCTCAACCACACCAGCGGAATCGGCGACTACGACACCGTGCTGTTCACCACCGTTGAGGACGTCGAGCGGCACCGGTACACCACGTTCCGGCCGCAGCAGCTCGTCCGACTCGGGCTCGGCGAGCCGCGTACCGGCGCGCCCGGGGAGGCGTTCGCCTACTCGAACACCAACTACATCCTCGCGGGGCTGATCATCGAGCGGGTCACCCGCCGGTCCGCGGCCGACGAGGTCCACCGGCGGGTCATCCGGCCGCTGGGGCTGAACGACACGTACTTCCCCGGCCGGCGGGTCCGGATCGCCGGGCCGCACAGCGCGGCGTACCTGCCCTGGTACGACGGCCAACTCCGCGACTTCAGCGTGGCCAACATGTCCTGGACCTGGACGGCCGGCGCGCTGGTCTCCACGGCGGCCGACCTGAACCGGTTCTTCCGCGCGCTGCTCGGCGGCCGGCTGCTCCGCCCCGCCGAGCTGGCCCGGATGCGGACCACCGTGCCACTGCGCCCCGACCTGCCGGAGGCCGGCGGGTACGGCCTCGGTCTGCTCTGGCTGGCCCTGCCGGGCGGCCGGTTCTGGGGGCACGACGGCCTGGTCTTCGGGCACAGCACCGTCTCGCTGCACGCCACCGACGGGTCGCGGCAGGTCACCCTGGGCATGAACGTCACCCATTACCAGGTGCCCGAACAGCCGGATCCGATCGGGGCCGCGACCGGCGCCTTCCTGGTCACGGCGCTCACCGGTGCCGGTACCGGCGCGGGCCGTACGGCGGCCGGTGTCCGGATGCCCGCCGTGGCCCCGCCGCCCGGCGGGCCGGCGCTGGTCCGCCCCCTGCCTCGCTGACGACCCCGGGCCCGCTACAGCCTGGCCCGGCCGTCCCCGGGCCTGCGCCGCGCTTCGCCGGCCGGGTGCTCGCGGAGCTGGCGCTGACCCTCCTCTCCCTGCTGCCGGTGGTGGTGATCGCGGCGCTGCTCGGCGTACCGGCGCGACGAGGGTCGCCGCTTCCACTGACCCGCCCCGACGACACCATGCGGAGGCCGGGCGGTCGACGCCACCCGGGTCAGTTCGTCCTAATTTCGCCCGCCCGGCCCGGCTGCGGTGCCAGGATGCGGGCAGGGTGTCCCGCCGGGGTCGCCCCCTGCGAGAGGGGTCAGCGTGAGCACCGTCCCGCCGGGCACGCCGTGCTGGGCCGACCTGGCCACCCCGGACCTGGCAGGCGCGCGGCGCTTCTACCCGGAGCTGTTCGGCTGGACCGGCCGGATCGCCCCGCAGCCGGAGGCGTCCGGCTACACCACCTTCCTCAAGGACGGCAGGTCGGTGGCGGGCGCCGGGCCACCGGCCACCCCGGGGCAGGTGCCGATCTGGTCGACGTACGTGGCGACCGACGACGCGGACCTGGTCACCACCCGGGTGGAGGCGGCCGGGGGGCAGGTGCTGGTCGCCCCGTTCGACGTGTTCGACCAGGGCCGGATGGCGGTCTTCGCCGACCCGGCCGGCGCGGTGTTCAGCGTCTGGCAGCCGATGGCCCACCCGGGGGCGGAGCTGTTCAACGTTCCAGGGGCGATGAGCTGGAACGAGCTGGTCACCCCGGACCCGGAGGGCGCGAAGGTCTTCTACGAGCTGGTCTTCGGCTGGCATCCGGAGGAGCAGCCGACGGAACCGGTCACGTACACCGGGTGGCGGCTCGGCGGGCGGATCGTGGCCGGGATGATCCCGCCGCTGGGTGACGGCTTTCCGGCCGACCTGCCGGCGTACTGGACCGTCTACTTCGCCGTAGCGGACGCCGACGCCACCGCTGCCCGGGCCGCCGAGCTGGGCGGCACGATCCTGGTCCCGCCCCGCGACATCCCCCAGGGTCGGCTCGCCGCCCTACGCGACCCGCAGGGCGCCCTCTTCTCCGTCATCGCCCTCGCCGACTGAGCCCGGCGCGCGGGGCCCGGCCGGCGGGGGGACGCCCGGCAGGGACCCCGCGTCAGCGGGGGCGGACGGGGACCACCAGGGGGCCGTGCTCCCCGGGGAGGACGCGGACGGAGGCCCGGTAGTGGGTCGCCAGGAGGTGTTCGGTGAGCACGTCACGGGGCGGCCCGGCCGCGGCGACCCGACCGGCGGCCAGCAGGACCATCCGATCGGCGTACTCGCCGGCCAGGGAGAGGTCGTGCATGGTGGCGAGGACGGTGAGGCCGTGCTCGCGGCGGAGCTGGTCGACCAGCTCCAGCACCTCCTGCTGGTGGCCGATGTCCAGGGCGCTGGTCGGCTCGTCGAGCAACAGCAGGGTGGCCCCCTGGGCGAGCGCCCGGGCCAGGAAGACCCGCTGCCGCTCGCCCCCGGAGAGGGTGGCCAGCTCACGGTGGCCGAAGCCGTCCAGGTCGAGGCGGTCCAGCACGTCCCGCACGGCGGCCAGGTCGGCGGCGGACTCCCGGCCCAGCGACGGGATGTACGGGGTCCGGCCGAGCAGCACGTAGTCGAAGACCGACATGCCGGCCGGGACCACCGGGGACTGGGCGACGGTGGCCACCACCCGGGCCCGGTCGCGGCGGCGCAGCGCCTCGCTCGGCGTACCGAACAGGGAGATGGCCCCCGGCGCGGGCAGCAGGCCGCCGACGGCGCGCAGCAGGGTCGACTTGCCGGCGCCGTTCGGGCCGATGACGGTGACCCACCCGCCCGGCTCGACGCGCAGGTCGACGCCGCGCAGGACCGGCGCGCCGTCCAGGGTGACGTGCAGATCCCGCACCTCTACGGCGGGTGCGCCGGGCGGCGGGCCGACGCCGGCCGGGGTGCTCACGTGAGCACCCGGCGGGCGGTGCGCAGGACCAGCACGAAGAACGGGCCGCCGAGCAGCGCCGTGACCACGCCGATCGGGATCTCGGCGGGGGCGGCGGCGGTCCGGGCGACCACGTCGGTCAGCGCCAGGAACGCTCCGCCGAAGAGCAGGGACAGCGGCAGGACGACCCGGTAGCTGGACCCGGCGAGCAGCCGCACGGTGTGCGGGACGATGATCCCGACGAAGCCGATCAGCCCGGACGCGGAGACCGCGGCGGCGGTGCCGAGCGAGGCGGCGGCGATCAGCAGGTACCGGGAGCGCTGCGGGTGCAGGCCGAGGCCCCTGGCCTCGTCGTCGCCGACGGACAGCACGTCCAGCTCGCGGCGGTGCAGCAGCACCACGACCGTGGTGAGCAGGAAGTACGGCAGAACCAGCCGGACGTCGTGCCAGCCGGCGGTGGCGAGCCGGCCGAGCAGCCACGAGTAGACCTGCTGGATGGTGTCGGCGTTGCGCTGGAGCAGGTACGTCTGCCCGGCGGAGAGGAACGCGGACACGGCCACCCCGGCCAGGATCAGCGTCGCCGTCGAGCGTTCCCGCCCGCCGGCCGCCCCGAGCAGGTAGGTCATGGCGACCGCGCCGAGCGAGCCGACGAACGCGGCCAGCGGGATGGTGACCGGCAGCCCGGTCAGCGCGCCGCCCGCCCCGGCGCCGAGGGCGATCACGGCGGTGACCGCGAGCCCGGCCCCGGCCGCCACCCCGAGCAGGTACGGGTCGGCCAGTGGGTTGCGGAAGACACCCTGGTAGCAGCCGCCGGCCAGGGCGAGTAGACCGCCGACCAGCAGCCCGAGCACCACCCGGGGCAGCCGCAGCTCGGTGACGATGGCGATCTCGCGCTCGGTCAGGCCGCTGTCCAGGCGTACCCCGGGCAGGAGGTTGAGCAGCTCGGCCGCGACGCTGCCGGGGGGCAGGCTGACCGGGCCGAGGGAAACCCCGGCGATGAGCGCGACCAGCACGGCCACCACCCCTGCGGCCAGCCAGCCGGGCCGCAGCCCGGCCGGCCGGCCCCCGGGGGTGGGGGTCGGTGCTTTCCGCACGGCGGTGGGCCCGGTCAACGCCCGCCGCCCAGGGTCACGCCGGCACCTTGGCCACGGCGTCGACGACGGACCGGAGCAGGTCGACGACCCGCGGGCCCCAGCGCGAGGCGACGTCGTCGTCGAGCGCGACCACCTGGTTGTTCTTGACCGCGGTGACGCCGGCCCAGCCGCTGCGCGCCTTGACCGTCTCGGGGCTCTGCTTGCAGCACTTGGTGTCGGCCAGGAAGACGAAGTCGGGGTTCGCCTTGACGATGATCTCCTGGGAGAGCTGCGGGTAGCCGCCGTTGCGGCCGTCGGCGTCCGACGGGTCGGCGATGTTCTCCAGGCCGGCGAGGGCGTAGATCGAACCGATGAAGGTCTTGCTGGTCGCGCTGTACAGCTCCGGGCCCAGCTCGTGGTAGTAGGTCAGCTTCGTCGACCGCTGCGGCAGGTCCTTGGTCAGCTTGGTGATGTCGTCCTTCATTCGCTTGACCACATCGGCCGCCTCGGTGGGGTGGCCGGTGAGCGTGCCGAGGTCGGTGAGCTGCCGGTAGGAGTCCTCCAGCGTGACCGCCGCCGGGGTGAGCAGCACCGGGATCTTCAGCGTAGTGAGCTGCTCGACGATCTTGTTGGTGTTGTTGGAGAGCACCACCAGGTCGGGGCTCTTACCGGCGATCGCCTCGGCGTTCGGCTGGAAGCCGGACAGGTCGCTCTTCGGCGCCTCCGGCGGGTGGTTCGACTGGTCGTCGGCGGCCGTGACCTGCCTGCCTGCGCCGATGGCGAAGAGCATCTCGGTCGCGCTCGGCGCAAGCGAGACGATCTTCTCCGGGCGCTTCTCCAGCGTCAGCCTGCCGACGGTGGCCGGGAACGCGGCGGCCGCCGAGCTGCCGCCTGCGGCGGGGGTGTCGTCGGAGCTCTTCTCGGCGCAGGCGCCGAGCGCGAGCGCGGCCACCGCGAGGGTCGCGGCGAAGAGCCGGGGGGTACGTCGGAACACATGTCCTCCTGTCGGTCGAGGAGCGTGGTGCTTCGCCGACAGGAGCCGTGGTGCGGATGCCCGTCCGCGAGGCGCCCTTCCTCGAAGGCGCGTGTCGCGACCGCGCCGCAGGCGACCTGGCTCGCCACACACACCGCAGCGCCGGCCGATCGGCCGACGCCTGGAAGGAGCCGGCCGTCGTGGCCGGCCCCACGCCCGCCCCGGAGGGGGACGGGACGCCACGGGTGGGGCATCACAGTTGCGGGACAGCGCCGGATTCACACCGGTTTCGCTGCGGAATGGTCGGTGCCACGGTAGCGCACGCTCCGCGCGCACCTGGCTGAGCTAGGGGCTATCTCTCTGCGCGCACGCCCCGTCACGGGGTGGGGCCCGGTCCGACCCCACCCCGCAGGACGGTCAGGCGCAGTACTGCGCCTGCTTGTTGATCACCCGGTACGGGCAGTCCGCGTACTCGGAGAGCAGCAGCACCGCCTCCTTGTTCCGCGAGGTCTGGGCGGGAATGACCTCGTCGGGCGGGTAGAAGCCGCCGCCGCTACCGGACGAGCCGGGGTACATCTCGAAGGTGTACGCCCAGATGCCGTGCGTCGCCCACATCCAGTCGAGGCTGTCGCCGTCGGTGATGTAGAGGTCGCTCGACTGCTCCGGGGTGTACCCGTTGGTGGCCGCCATCCGCTGGCCGAGTGTGGCGAAGGTGCTGTACTGGTCGGCGGTCATGCCGGTGGTGGTGTTCGCCGTGGTGTAGCCGAACGGCCAGAGCACGAGCTGCGAGTACGTGTGCCAGTCGATGTTGGCCTTGATCTGCTGCACCCCGCCGACGACCCGGCTGTTGACGAAGTCGCGCATCGCCCGAGTCTCCGGGGCGGAGAAGGCCGACGGGCCGCGGTAGGTCAACGACGACGCGGAGCCGGACGAGCCGCCGCAGCAGCCCCACTTGTAGCCCCAGTTCCGGTTCAGGTCGGTGCCGACCGCCGTCGAGCCGCTGTTGGGCTGCCGGTTCTTGCGCCAGGACCGGTACGACCCGGTGGCGATGTCGTACTCGCTGCCGTCGGGGTTGACGGTGGGGACGATCCAGATCTCCCGGGAGTTGACGATGTTGGTGACCCGGGAGTCGCTGCCGTAGCTGTCGGTGAACATGTTGAGCAGGTAGATCGCCATCTCGACGGTCAGGTGCTCGCGGGCGTGCTGCTGGGAGTTGAACAGGATCTCCGGCTCGGCCTCGTCGGTGCCGACGTTGTCGGAGATCTTCACCGCCATCAGGTCCCGGCCCTCGTGCGACCGGCCGATGCTGGTCTTGCGCGCGATGGTCGGGTGGTCGGCGACCACCTTGTCGACCGCGGCGGTGAGCTCGGCGTAGTCGTGGTAGTTCGAGTCGGCGGACGGGAAGCCCAGGGTGCCGATCTCCCCGGCGGGGGCGGCCGGGACCACCTCCTTCTCGAGCCGGAAGCCGAGCTGCCGGATCGCCGCCGCCTCGTCCGTGGTGGCCGAGACGTGCAGGATGCCGTGCTCGCTGGAGTCGATGGCGGCGCCGGTGCGGGCCACCGCGTTGCGGTCGGCCAGGGTGCGCGGGCCGAGCACCCGGTACTCGGCGGCTGACTGCTCGGCAGTGCTCTCCGGGGTCGGTCGCGCGGAGACGGGGCCGGTGGCGACGGTGAGGCCCAGGCCGGCGGCGGTGGCGAGCACCAGCGCGCGACGCAGGCGGGCGGGAGTACGGAAGGCCATGGACAACCTCCTCAGGGCACGGGGTGATCCCGTTCTGTGACGCACACTTCACCACCTGTCACATGGTCATATCAATATGTTTCGCTTCTTTCCCCATCCCGACCTGATCCTCACATCGGCAACGGTTTTCCATCCCTCAACATCTGGCGAAACTTCCCTCCAAGCGGGATAGTGACCGGCAAGTACGCCCCCCGACCCGCCTCACTTCGCGGAGATCCCATGGTCAGCAGAGCCCTGCGCGCGGTCGCCCTTGCCGGCGTCGCCGCGCTCGCCCTCGGCGGCGCGGCCGTCCCCGCCCCCGCCAGCGCCCATCCCCCCACCGTCGCCCACGACGAGGAGATCACCTTCCAGGAGTGGTCCCGCTACCCCGACTGGCGCTCCGGCGACCACCAGGGCACCCGGGCCGTCCCCGGTCACCGCACCGGGATCACCATCGGCCGGCCCGCCGGCACCACCGAGTTCACCGACGAGCACAGCGGCACCACCGCCACCTGGGAGTACGCCACCTGGACCTCGCCGCGCACCAAGATCGGCTTCGACGCCACCGAACTGGTCGCCTCGTGGAACGCCGAGACCCCGGCGGGCACCTGGATCCAGGTCGAACTCCAGGGCACGTACAACACCGGTGACCAGACCCCGTGGTATGTCATGAGCCGCTGGGCCTCCGGCGACCAGGACATCAAGCGGGCCACCCTGGACGGTCAGGGCGACCCGTGGTCGAGCGTGTGGACCGACACGTTCTCGATCGACGACGCCGAGGCCGGGGTCCTGCTGCGGTCGTACCAGCTGCGGGTCGGCCTCTACCGCAAGCCCGGCCTGAAGGCGTCGCCCCAGGTCCGGATGCTCGGCGCGATGAGCTCCAACGTCCCGGACCGGTTCACCGTCACCCCGAGCCGGGGCGGGATCGCCTGGGGCACCGAGCTGGCCGTCCCGGCCCGCTCACAGATGATCCACTCGGGTAACTACCCCGAGTGGGGCGGCGGCGGTCAGGTCTGGTGCAGCCCGACGTCCACCACGATGGTGCTGGAGTACTACGGCAAGCTGCCGTCGGCGCAGGACATGGCCTGGATCACCCCCGGCTACGTCGACCCGCAGGTGGCCCACGCCGCCCGGATGACCTGGGACTACGAGTACGAGGGCGCAGGCAACTGGCCGTTCAACACCGCGTACGCGGGTAGCTTCTCCGGCATCGACGCCCGGGTGACCCGACTGCACTCCCTCGACGAGGTGGAGCGGTTCATCAAGGCCGGCATCCCGGTGATCACCTCGCAGTCCTTCCTCGCCACCGAGCTGGACGGGTCGAACTACGGCACCGCCGGCCACCTCTTCGTGATCGTCGGCTTCACCGCCGACGGCGACGTGATCGTCAACGACCCGGCGTCGTCGTCGAACGCGGAGGTGCGCAACGTGTACAAGCGGGAGCAGTTCGAGGAGATCTGGCAGCGCACCAAGCGCTACCGGGCCAACGGCACGGTGGCCAGCGGATCCGGCGGCATCGCGTACCTGGTCAAGCCGGCGAACCGGCCCTGGCCGGTAGTCCGGGGCTCGACCAACTGGTAGGAAAACGGCACCGGGCCCGGCTCGTCCTCAGGGACGGCCCGGGCCCGGCTTGCGCTCAAGCCCGGCTTGCGCTCAGGGACGGCTCGCGCTCAGGCCCCCTCGCGTTCAGGCCCGGCTCGCACTCAGGGACGCTGGTCGCCGGGGCCGCCCTCGGCGGGCTGGTCGTCGCCGGCCAGCGCGGAGCGCAGCCGCTCCTTCTCGGCCCGACGCCGCTCGGCGGCCTCCGCCATCTCCCCGGCCATCTCGTCCCGCCAGCCCCTGAGCAGGAAGAACGAGAGCGTGGCGGAGAACGCCAGCGCCAGCATCAGCTGCAGGAAGATGTTCATCCCGACCGGCCAGAGCGCCACGAAGACCACCACGAACAGCCCGATCCGGCCCAGCGTGTACTTGACCGCCGCGCTCACGTTCGCACTCCGTTCTCCGCCGGCTCACCGGCGGGAGGATTCAGCCGCCGGCTCACCCGGGCGGGAGGGTTGTTCAGCCCGTCCGCCGGGCCAGCCAGTGGACGCCAGGAAACCACACCACCGCGTACACCACGGTGAACGCGGTGGCCGCGAGCCCGCCGGACACCAGGGGCGGCAGCCCGTCGGTCAGGCCGGCCACCAGCAGGCCGCCGACCACGGCGAGCGCGGCCGCCGCCAGCGCGGCCACCACCCGGGCGGCGCCGAACTCCCAGGCCCGGAAGTCCTCCCAGTACAGCCAGGCGGGCAGGATGATCGCCAACCAGCCGTTGGACCGGCCGAAGTCGCCCGCGCCGACCGTGGCGAAGCCCCAGTCGAGCAGCAGGAGGGCGAGCAGGCCGATCACCATGCCGGCGAGGCTCACCCCGAGCAGGTCGCCGAGCGCGACGACGCGCCCCTGGGCATCGCGCCGGGGAAACCCGCCCTGGTCCGGCTGACTCGACTCGCTCATGGCATCCGAGGGTACGGGCCGGTCAGGCCCAGACCTGCTGCGGCTCGGACCGGCGCTCGGCCAGCGACGGGGCGGCGTCGTACTCGCGGACGACCTCGTAGCGGGTGTTGCGCTCGACCGGACGGAAGCCGGCGTCCCAGATCAGGTGCAGCAGGTCGTCCCGGTGCATCGTGTTCGGGGTGCCGTACGAGTCGGCGTCGTGGGTGATCTTGTATTCCACGACCGAGCCGTCCAGGTCGTCCACGCCGAAGTTCAGCGAGAGCTGGGCGACCGAGAGGCCGTGCATCACCCAGAAGTTCTTCACGTGCGGGATGTTGTCGAACAGCAGCCGGGAGACCGCGAAGGTCTTCAGCGACTCGGCCGGTGAGGCCATCGTGGTGCGGGCCTGGATCCGGTTGCGGACCTTGCCGTCCGCCGAGTCCACGAAGTCGTGCTGGTAGCGCAGCGGGATGAAGACCGCGAAGCCGCCCGTCTCGTCCTGAAGCTCGCGCAGCCGCAGCACGTGGTCGACCCGGTGCCGGGGCTCCTCGATGTGGCCGTAGAGCATCGTCGCCGGGGTCTTCATGCCCTTCGAGTGGGCCAGCGCGTGGATCCGCGACCAGTCCTCCCAGTGGCAGGCGTGGTCGACGATGTGCTGGCGGACCTCCCAGTCGAAGATCTCCGCGCCACCGCCGGTCAGCGACTCCAGGCCGGCATCCATCAGCTCGTCGAGGATCTCGTCGGCGGACAGGCCGCTGATCTTCTCGAACCACTGCACCTCGGTCGCGGTGAAGCACTTGAGCTTGACGTTCGGCAGCGCCGCCTTCAGCTCGCGCAGCACCTTCGGGTAGTAGCGCCAGGGCAGCGTCGGGTGCAGGCCGTTGACGATGTGCAGCTCGGTGAGCTGCTCGTCCTCCATCTCCTTGGCCTTGCGGACCGCCTCGTCGATGCGCATCGTGTACGCGTCCTTCTCGCCGGGCTTGCGCTGGAAGGAGCAGTACGCGCACGACGCCGAGCAGACGTTGGTGAGGTTGAGGTGCCGGTTGACGTTGAACATCACCCGGTCGCCGTTCAGCTCGGTGCGCCGGTGGTGGGCCAACCGGCCCAGCCAGGTCAGGTCGTCGCTGTCGTAGAGGGCGATCCCGTCCTCGCGGGTCAGCCGCTCCCCCGCGTACACCTTCGCTTCGAGCTCACGCTTGAGTCCGGCGTCCATCGAAAGCCACGTCCCTTCCACCTGCGGTCCGGTCGAGCCTACGTCGGGTCTCCGACGGGATGTCTGCCCGGTCGGGCACAGCGACGTAGTTCACCGAACTCACAGCCGGTCGTTACCCGTTACCGCATCGACATCTTTGCTCCCGTGCGGTAAGACAGGGTGGGGCTCGCCACAAGCCAGGGCGCGCCACCGCCGCCGCGCCGACCGCGCGCGGTCACAGGCACGCCGGACGGGGAGCGGAATGGTGCAGAGCCAGCAGAGCCAACGACGGAGGCGTCCGCTGTTCTCTCCGGTGCTTCGACCGATGCTCTGGTCCGCCCTGCTCAGCGCGGTCGTCACGGCCGCGCTCGCCACCCCCGCGTACGCCGAGCCGCCGCTGCCCAACGTCGTCCCCGACACCGGGTCCCGCCCGGTCCCCGCCGTCGGGTTCCAGCTGCCCGGCGTGAACGGCTCCGGCGGGTTCCCCGGCACGGGCAGCCCTGCCACGCCGTTGGCGCCCCTCGGCAACGGTCCGCTCGCCGCCGTGATCGCCGCCGCCGAGGCCCAGGTGGGACTCCTCGGCGACCAACTACTCGGGCTGCGCCAGACCCGCACCGAGGCCGAGGCCCAGCTCGCGACCGCCGACCAGGGCCTCAAGACGGCCCGCGACGGCCTGACCAAGGCGCAGGACGGCGCCGACACCGCCGCCGCGGGCGCGTTCAAGGCCGCAGCCGCGTTGCCGCCCGGCGAGTTCGCCCGAGACCTGCACGGCCTCAGCATGCTCACGCAGATCACCCGGGGCGAGCAGGCCGACGGCGCCACCACCGGCGCCGCCGGCGAGCTGGCCCGGGCCCGCGCCGCCGAACAGTTCGCCTACCAGGCGTGGATGGCCGCCGACACCCGGGTGGGCACCGTCCGGGAGCAGTACGCCGCCGTGGAGAAGTCGCGCCGCGAGCAGGAGGCGAATCTCCTCAAGCTGCGCAAGGACAACGCCGCGCAGCTCATCGAGCTGGAGCGTCAACAGGAGGCGGTCGAGCAGCGGCTCGGCGCGTCGTACGTCCAGGGGCAGAGCACCAACGGCCTCACCACCAGCCCGGTCGCGCTGGCCGCGGTGCGTTACGCCCTGGCTCAGCTCGGCGACCCGTACGTCTGGTCCGAGGAGGGCCCGGACGCCTTCGACTGCTCCGGCCTGATGTGGGCCGCCTACCGGTCGGCGGGCTACCGCCAGCTCCCCCGGGTCTCCCGCGACCAGTACTACGCGACCCGGGGCCGGGCGGTGAGCCAGGGAGCCCTACTCCCCGGTGACCTGCTCTTCTTCGCATCCGGCAGTAGCTGGACGACAATCCACCACGTCGGGATGTACATCGGCGGCGGCAAGATGGTCCAGGCCCCGACCACCGGTCAGACAGTGAAGATCTCCACAGTCGGTTGGTCCCGGCTCTACGCCGCGACCCGGGTGGTCGGTGCGGTGCCCGGCACGCCCGCGCCCACGCCCACGTTCCCCACTCCGAAGCCCACGAAGCCGACGAAGCCGCCGACCACGCCGAAGCCCACGCTTTCCCCCACGCCGACGAAGTCCCCGACGCCCAAGCCGACGACGCCCAAGCCGACGACCCCGTCCGCGCCGCCGTCCAGCTCGTCGCCGAGCCCGTCGCGCTCGCCGTCGCCGAGCCCGTCGGACACCCCGCCGCCGGTGCCGACCACCCAGTCCAGCAGCCTGGCGCCGAGCAGCAGCGCCTCGCCGACGGCGTCGACGACCGAGGCCGGCTGAGGCCAACCGTCCACTCCGGCTGTGCGGCCGGGCAGGAATGTGGCACCGTGACACCCAGACACTTCCGGCCCGGCGCCACGGGTGCGGGGGCGAGCGCGGGCACGGAGGAACACCATGGGCGAGCAAGAGGTTCCGGCGGAGACGGTCGGCCCCGGATCCACGCCCGGCCCCGCCGACCGCGCGGCCGGCACGGAGGACGCCCGGGCCCGTGCGACATCGGGTGACGACCCGGCGGTGACACCGGGCCGCACCCGCGACCCGTCCGGGCCGACCGGGCGGGCGGCCGTGCCGGCCGGAGCCGCGCGCGCCCGGGTGAGCGTCGCCACCGCCGCCGCCCCGCCGCAGGGGGTCACGCTGCCGGCATCGGGCGGCGGGACCACCTACCGCACGGGCACGTCGTCGTCCGGTGCCGCCCCTGTGCCGGCGCCGGCACAGCCCTCGGCCACGCCGCCGGACCAGCACCGCCCCGCCGCGCCGGCGACACCGTCGTCCTGGTCGGGTGCCGCCACGGCCGAGCGGCGCACCACCGCGCCCGCGACGGGTGACGGCGTCCCCGCTCCGGAGCCCGCCGACGGGACCCCGGCAGCCCCGGCCGGCAACCTCGCCGTGGGCCACAGCGACGCCTCCGACGCCGCTACGGCCGGCCCGGCGACCGCCCGGCCAGCACCCGTCGTGCCGGCCCAGCGCAGCGGCGACGCCGCGCCCGCGACCGCCCGGGCCAGCGCCTCGGTGCCTGGCCTGAACCGGATCTCCACGCGCGAGGTGGCCGGGGCTGCGAGGAACGCCGGTTCTTCCCGGGGCTCCGGTGGGACGACGCAGGGCAGCGCCAAGGTGTACGGGTCGACCCCGGTGAGCCCCGAGCCTCCCGAGCCGGCGCGTCCACCGGAGCCGGCCGAGCCACCGGCGCCGCCCGTCCCGGAGCCGGAGCCCGCCCCGGTACCCGTGCCGGCGCCGGCCCCGCCGACGCCGGTCCCCGGCCCCACCCCGCCGTCGCCGAATCCCCCGGTTCCCGAGCCGACGCCGCCGGGCCCTGGCCCGATCCCACCCGCACCCGGCCCTGGCCCGATCCCACCCGCACCCGGCCCGATCCCACCCGTACCCGGGCCGCCGGTGCCACCGCCACCACCCCCCGGCCCGATGCCGGCACCGCCGTTCCCGCCGCCGCCGCTGACCGCGGCGTCGTCGGCGTCGGCGTCGGCGGTGCAGTTCCTCCCCGGCCGGCCGGCCTCCGCACCGCCGGCCTCCGCACCGCCGGCTCCGGACGCCGGCGCGGACTGGCCTGCGCCGACGGTGGGCACCACAGGCCCGATCGCGGGAGGGCCGCCACCGGCGAGCCGACCGTCGTCCGCACCGCCGGCCTCCGCACCGCCCCCGGTGGTCCCGGCTCCCGCGCTGCCGGCCTGGCCGCCGTCCGAGCCGGCCTCCCACCGCGGCGGTCCCACAGGCCGTCCGGGCGCGCCGGGGTCGTCGACGCCGGGCCGGCCGGTCTCCGGCGTACCCGCTCCCACCGCCGGCCGACCGACCCCCGGCCTGTACGGCGCCGCCGCGACCACCGCCTGGCCGGCGACGCCGACGACCGGGGTGCCGGGCGGCAGGGCCCCCGCCGGGCCACCCGGCCTGCCGGAGCCGGGGACCGCCGATCTGGCCAGCACCGCGTACGGCACCGAAGGTCCCGGGTTCGCCACGATCGCGCTGCCGACGGGGGCCGCGCTGGACAACTCGGGCTCCCTGACCGGGCACATCCTCGCCCAGGGCTGGACGGACGTCCCGACGCCCCGGTCGAGCACCACCAAGGTCGTGGCCGTCCTGGCGGTGTCGCTCGGCCTGCTCGTCGCGATCAGCGTGTTGGTCGTCCTCGTGGCCGGCGACGCCATGGACGGGCTGGTGGGGGGTTTCCTCAACAAGTGACGCCGCGGGCGATGGTGAGCCCGACCACTACCCCTCGCGGCGCGGTGGCGGGTTTGCCGGTCCGCCGTACACTTGTGTCGATCACTGACCTTGGCGCGCATGAGGCGCGCCCTTGGGCGATCTTGCGGGCGATCCGGCGGCGTACAGCTGCGGCAGGCCATCGCGAAGATGCGCCCCGCTCGAAAGGCATTTCTTGACCACCTTTGCTGACGCCAGCACGTTCCCGTCCGCCTTCGACGCCTCGGCCGGACAGACCCATCCGGCCGGCACCGGTGACGCCGCCGTCACCACCGCACCCGAAGAGCCCACCCCGGCCGCCGTCGACCTTGACGCCGCCGCCGACGCGACCTCGGCCGCCGAGGTCGACGCCACGCCGGAGCCCAAGGCCGACTTCGCCGCCCTCGGGCTGCCCCAGTCGCTGGTCCGGGCGCTCGACCGGCAGGGCATCACCACGCCGTTCCCGATCCAGCGGGCCACCGTTCCCGACGCGCTCGCCGGCCGGGACGTCCTCGGTCGGGGCCAGACCGGTTCCGGCAAGACCCTCGCCTTCGGCCTGCCGCTGATCGCCCGGCTCGCCGAGCGCAACCGGGCCCGCCCGCTGCGCCCGCGGGCCCTGGTGCTGGTTCCCACCCGGGAGCTGGCCATGCAGGTCAACGACGCACTCGTGCCGCTCGGCAAGGCGGTCGGGATCTTCCTCAAGACCGCTGTCGGCGGCGTGCCGTACGACCGGCAGATCGACGCGCTCCGCCGCGGGGTGGAGATCGTCGTGGCCACGCCCGGACGGCTGGGCGACCTGATCAACCGGGGCGTCTGCCAGCTGGACGACGTCGAGGTGACCGTGCTCGACGAGGCCGACCAGATGGCCGACATGGGCTTCCTGCCCGAGGTCACCGAGCTGCTGGCGAAGACTCCTGCCAGCGCCCAGCGGCTGCTCTTCTCGGCCACCCTGGACGGTGACGTCGACTCGCTGGTCAGGCGGTTCATGACCGACCCGGTCACCCACTCGACCGCCCCGGCCACCGCCGCGGTGTCCACCATGGACCACCACCTGCTGCTGATCCCGCCGCACGAGAAGTTCGCCGTGACGGCCTCGATCGCGGCCCGGTCCGGCCGGACCATGCTCTTCGCCCGGACCCAGCTCGGCGTGGACCGGTTGGTCGAGCAGTTCGCCGCCGTCGGCGTGCGGGCGGGTGGGCTGCACGGCGGGAAGACCCAGAGCATGCGGACCCGCACCCTCGCCGAGTTCCGCGAGGGTCGGATGGACGTGCTGGTCGCCACCGACGTGGCGGCCCGGGGCATCCACGTCGACGGGGTGTCCCTGGTGCTGCACGTGGACCCGCCGAAGGACCCGAAGGACTACCTGCACCGCGCGGGGCGTACCGCCCGGGCCGGCGAGTCCGGCGCGGTGGCCACCCTGGTGCTGCCGAAGCAGCGCCGGACCACCCTGGCGATGCTGGAGAAGGCCGGGGTCGAGCCGACGGAGAGCCGGGTCCGGGCCGGCGACCCGGTCCTGGCCGAGCTGACCGGGGCCCGCGAGCCCAGCGGCGTGCCGGTCCGCGCCGAGCCGTCGGCGACCCGCCGGAACGGCGACCGCCCGTCCGGACCGCGCCGGTTCGAGGACCGGGGCGAGCGCCGCTACGGCGACCGCCCCACCGGCGAGCGACGCTACGGGGACCGCCCCACCGGTGAGCGACGCTACGGGGACCGCCCCACCGGTGAGCGTAGCTACGGCGACCGCCCCACCGGCGAGCGACGCTATGGCGACCGTCCCACCGGCGAGCGTAGGTTCGGTGACCGTCCCACCGGGGACCGTCCCACCGGGGACCGCCGGTTCGACGACCGGGGCGAGCGGCGGTTCGCCGACCGACCGACCGGTGAGGGCTTCGGCGGCGAGCGTCGGTTCGGGGACCGTCCGCACGGCGAGCGCCGCTTCCCGGAGCGGGGCGAGTCCGGCGGGGACCCGCGCACCGGCGACCGGCGGGGCGGTTTCCGGCCCGAGGGACGCGGACGGGACGACCGGCCGCGCGACGACCGGCGCGGGTTCGGCGGACGGCCGCCGGCGCGTACCCACTGATCTGACGAAGACCGGAACGCCGTCGCGGAGCCCACGCTCCGCGGCGGCGTTTCCGCATGCGCTGCCGGCGCTCGCGTCGTGGCGTAACGTCCGGTTCATGCCGACCATGCCGAAGTCGCTGTTCTGGGCCCGGACGGACACCGCCGGTGCCGAGCACGCCCTGCTGGACGACCGGGACGGGCTGACCGCGCGAGGTGTCGCGGTGGCCGTCGACCCGATCGCCTACACCTGCCGCTACCAACTGGCCACCGGGCCGGACTGGACGGTCCGCCGGCTGGAGGTCGAGGCGGAAGGGGCGGGCTGGCAGCGGAGCGTACGGCTGGAACCGGCCGGTGACCGGTGGCGGGTGACCACTTCCGAGCAGGGCGACCTGGACGCCGCGCTGCGGGCCGCCGGGCGTCCCCCGGCCGGGCTGCCGGGCACCGACGAGCCGGACCGGCTGGCCGACGCGGTCGACGTCGACCTCGGCGGGTCGCCGCTGTTCAACACCCTCCCGGTACGCCGGCTGCGGCTGGCCTCGGCGACGGCGGACACCACGCACCGGATCACCGTGGCGTGGGTGCTGGTGCCCAGCCTGGCGGTGGTCCCCGCCGAACAGGTCTACTCGGCGCTCAGCGCCGGCCGGGTCCGGTTCGCCAGCGGCACCTTCACCGCCGACCTGGACGTCGACCCGGACGGCTGGGTGCTGCGCTACCCGGGCCTCGCGGAGCGGATCCCGGGGCGCTGACGCGCACGTCGGCGTCCCCCGCAGCCCCGGCCCGCCGGCCGGTCACCCGCCGGCCCCGCCGCCGGGGGCCGTTCTCCTACCGGGGCCAGGCGCCGGTGGCGAGGAAACGGTCGACGGCGGCCAGGTGCGGGGCGAGGTCGAGCCCCTGCCCGGCCACCCAGTCGTCGGCGTAGTACGTGTCGGCGTACCGGTCCCCGGGGTCGCAGATCAGGGTGACCACCGAACCGGCGCGCCCCTCGGCGAGCATGCCGGCGATCAGCCCGAACGCGCCCCAGAGGTTGGTGCCGGTGGAGCCGCCCACCCGGCGGCCGAGCAGGGCCGAGCCGGCCCGCATGGCGGCCAGGGAGGCGGCGTCGGGCACCCGGACCATCCGGTCCACCACGGCGGGCAGGAACGACGCCTCGACGCTGGGCCGGCCGATGCCCTCGATCCGGGAGCCCCGGCCGGTACACACCGACCAGTCGGCCGCCTGCCAGGCCGGGTAGAACGCCGAGTTCTCCGGGTCGACCACGCACAGCTTGGTGGGCAGCCGGCGGTACCGGGTGTACCGGCCGATCGTGGCGCTGGTGCCGCCGGTCCCGGCGCCGACCACGATCCAGGCCGGCACGGGGTGCCGCTCCAGCGTGAGCTGCGCGTAGATCGACTCGGCGATGTTGTTGTTGCCCCGCCAGTCGGTGGCCCGCTCGGCGTAGGTGAACTGGTCCATGTAGTGGCCGCCGGAGTCCTCGGCCAGCCAGCGCGCCTCGACCACCACCTTCGCCGGGTCGTCGACCAGGTGGCAGCGCCCGCCCTGGAACTCGATCTGGGCGATCTTCTCGGGTGAGGTGGACGCCGGCATCACCGCGATGAACGGCAGCCCCAGCATCCGGGCGAAGTACGCCTCGGAGACCGCCGTGGAACCGGAGGACGCCTCGATGACGGTCGTCCCGGGGCCGATCCAGCCGTTGCACAGCCCGTACAGGAACAGCGAGCGGGCGAGCCGGTGCTTGAGCGAGCCGGTCGGGTGCGACGACTCGTCCTTGAGGTAGAGGTCGATTCCCCACTCCCGGGGGAGCGGGAACGGCAGCAGGTGGGTGTCGGCGGACCGGTTGGCGTCCGCTTCGACCGTGGCGATCGCCCCGGTCACCCACGTCCGGCTGGCTTCGTCGCACCGGTCGAGATGAGTCACGTGCGAAAACGTAGCAAGACGGGTCAGGCCCGGCCGGAGCCGCCCCGGCGGCGCTGCCGCCGCTGCCCGGCCCGACCGGTGGCCCGGATCAGCGGGGTCAACCCCACGGCGAGCCCGGGGAGCGCGTCGAGCAGCCGGACCTGCGCGCCGCGCCAGCGGGGCAGCGCCACCACGGGCCGCGGCCGCCGGGCCAGCCGGACCGCCCGCGCGGCGACCCGCTCGGGGGTCAGCAGCGTCCCGGTGAACGACGCCACGGCCCCCGGGTCGTCGAGCCGGTCGTGCAGCATCGGCGTCCAGATCCCGTCCGGGCACAGGCACGAGACGTGTACGTCCCGGTGCCCGGCCGCCCGCAGGTCGGCCAGGGTGCCCAGGCTGAACGCGAGGAGGGCGTGCTTGCTGGCGGCGTACATCGTCTCGCCGGGGGCGGCGACCAGCCCGGCCAGCGAGACGACGTTGAGCACGTGCCCGCGCCCCTGTGCCCGCATCACCGCCAGCGCGGCGAGGGTGCCGGCCATCGCGCCGAGGGCGTTCACCTCGATGATCCGGCGGCGGGTCCGCTCGTCCTGCTCCCAGGCGGGGCCGGTGGCCAGGATGCCGGCGTTGTTGACCCAGAGGCCGAGGCCGTCGGGCGACCGCCCGGCCGCCTCGGCGGCCACCGCCGCGCAGGCCGTCTCGTCGCGCACGTCCAGCGGCCGGGACCAGCCGCCGAGCGGCGCGGCCACGGCGGCGACGGCGTCGGCGTCCAGGTCGGTGAGCAGGACAGGCCAGCCGTCGGCGTGCAGGGCGGCGGCCAGCGCGCGGCCCAGGCCACCGGCCGCGCCGGTCACCACGGCCGTTCCGCGCACGGGCGACGTCACCGGCGCAACCTACCGCCGTGGCACGCCGCGCACCAGAGCCGCCGCTCAGGCCGTGGGCGGTTCGATCGACTGGGGACGGTTCTCCCACTTCGTCGACAGGGCGATCCCGGTACGGGTGGAGGCCACCCCGGGGGTCCGGTTCAGTCGGACGATGAGCTGCTCCAGCTCGGCGATGGTGCCGACCCGGGCCTTGAGCAGGAACGACTCGACCCCCGCCATGAAGTAGCAGGACTCGATCTCGGGCATCCGTCGGAACGCCTCCAGCACGTCGTCGGTGTCCCCGCCGGAGTCCTCGACGATGCTGATCAGCGCGGTCACCCCGAGGCCGATGGACTCGGGCTCCACCTCCGCCCGGTACGCCCGGATCACCCCGCCGGACTCCAGCTTCCCGACCCGTTCGTGCACGGCGGGGGCGGAGAGGCCGACCTGGCGGGCCAGCTCGGCGTACGAGAGTCGGGCATTGCCCTGCAACAGCGCGACGAGGCTCCGGTCGATGGCGTCCACGGACTGTGACCCTAGTCGTTCGGGCGTAACGTCCGGCGCTCGACATACGTTGCACCTGACAGCAGGTGAGTGTTCGCAGACCTTCGGTCAAGGGAGAACCGCGCCGGTAGCATTTACTAACTTCCCACTCAGTGCTTTTTTCGCGTTTGGCGGACAGGCCAGGTCGCTGGTGCTGTAATTGCCATACGTCCCTCATGACGGCTCTGGGCTCGCACCGGCCGGGGGCAGTGTGTTCAGCCGAGGGCTTCGTCGACGCGAGGAGGGGGCTGTGGACACTGGAGATCGCCTGCTGACACCGGGTGAGGTTGCCGCACTGTTTCGGGTTGACCCGAAGACGGTGACGCGATGGGCGGCGGCCGGCCGGATAGGCAGCATCCGGACTCCAGGCGGGCATCGCCGGTTTCGGGAATCCGAGGTGCGGGCCCTGCTGGAAGGGGAGGGCATGCTGGACGAGGCGGACGATATGGGAAAGACACATAACGTCGGCCCCGCGGCATCGACCGGCCCCGGCCCGGCCAACGCCGGGATGTACTGACCAGGTGCACTGACGGGGCACGCGGACCGGCCCGTCCGGTCCGCGTCCCGACGACACCGTCTCCGCTCAGCGGCGGTCGGCGTCCGGACCGCCGGTACGGCCGGTGCCCAGCTCGCCGGACCAGCGCCGGAACAACATGTGCGGTACGCCCAGGGCGTCGAGCACCTTCCCCGCCACGAAGTCGACGAGTTGCCGTGCCGAGGCGGACGCGCCGACGCCGTAGAAGCCCGGGCTGGCGGGCAGCACCACCGCCCCGGCGTCGTGCAGGGCGATCAGGTGCTCCAGGTGGCTACGGGTCACCGGCGTCTCGCGGGGCACCACCACCAGCGGCCGGCGCTCCTTGAGGTTGACCTCCGCGGCCCGCTGCAACAGGTCCTTGGACAGCCCGATCGCGATGCCGGCGCAGGCGGCCGTGCTGGCCGGCACGACCGCCATGCCGCGTACCCGGTAGGAGCCGCTGCTGGGGCCGGCGGCGAGATCACCGGCGGGCCAGTGCCGCACGTCGGCGTCGCCCAGGTCCCGGCCGAGCCAGGCCGCGAGGTCCTCGGCCCAGTGCCCGTCGCGGAAGACCCGCCCGGTCTCGTCGAGGATGGTCAGCCGCGCGGCGCGGGACACGATCAGGTCCACCGGTTCGCCGGCGTCCAGCAGCCCGCTCAGGACCGCGGCGGCGTACGGCGTGCCCGACGCACCGGAGACTCCCACCACCCATGGTTCACGCATACCGTCCAGCCTGCCTGGTCACGTTGGGCGTCCGTCGGCCGACCCCGGTTCCGCAGGCCGGCCTCCCGCCGACGGCATCGACCTGCCATGCTGCCGTGGGCGCGATCCCACGCCCCTGGGAGGAATCGATGATGACCGGCGACATCCTCTGGTCGCTTCGCTCCCACTGCCCCATTGCGCCGAGGCTGTCCCCGCACGCCGAGCGGGTGCAGCGGTGGCTCGACGACCGGCTGCCCGGCCTCGGACTGCCGCTGGACGGCCCGGCGCTGGACCGGCTGTCCCGCGCGGGTTTCGCCCGCTACGCCAGCCGGCTCTACCCGCAGGCCACCGAGGCCGACCTGCGGGTGGTGGCCGCCCTGTTCACCTGGTTCTTCCTGGTCGACGACGCCTGCGACGGCCCGCACCGGCTGACCCCGCAGCAGATCCGGGAGCTGCGCGACGGGACGCTGTGGCTGCTGCGGGAGGGGCACCGGATCCGCCACCCGGGGCTCACCGGCCCGCTGCGCCGGCTGCTGGTGCGGGCCTGGCGGGAGCCGCGCCGCCGGATGCCGGCCCGCTGGCGGCTGCGGTTCTCCGACGCGGTCGGCCACCACCTGCACGGGACGTGGCAGGAGGCGGTGGAGAAGGCCGCCGGTCGGCCGCCGGACGTAGCCCGGTACGTCGAGCTGCGCCGGGCCACCTCGGCGGCGTACGTGTCGTACCCGCTGACCGAGTTCGTCACCGGCCGTTCGCTGCCCGACGCGGTGTACCACCATCCGCTGCTGCGCGAGATCGCCGACCTCGGCAACGACCTGCTCTCCTGGTACAACGACCTCGCCTCGCTGGAGCGGGACCGGGCCACCTCGGGCGGGCACAACCTGGTGCTCGCGCTGGCCGCCGAGCGGGGCGTCCCGGTCGCCGCCGCGATCGACCTGGCCGCCGAGCGCTGGCGGGCGGCGATGCGCCGCTTCGTGGAGCTCCGCGCGACCGTGCCGTCGTTCGGCCCGGCGCTGGACAGGGCCGTCACCGATTACCTCGACGGGGTCGCCGACGCCGTCCGGGGCACCATCGAGTGGACCCTGGAGAGCGCCCGCTACCCCACCCCGGCGGCCCGGGACTGACGGCGCCCGCCGGCCCGGCCAGAAGCCGGCTCAGGGGCGCGGAACGGCTCAGGGGCGCAGGCCAGCTCAGGGGCGCAGGCCGAGCCGTACCACCAGGTCGAGCAGGGCGAGCACGAACAGCGCGATGCCGACGAACCCGTTCGCGGTGAAGAACGCCCGGTTGACCTTGCTCAGGTCGGTCGGCGACACCACCAGGTGCTGGTAGCCGAACGCGACGGCGGTCAGCGCCAGCCCGATCCACCAGAGCCAGCCGAACCCGACCAGCGCCCCGAACCAGATGAACAGCGCGAACGTCACCACGTGCGTGACGGTGGAGGCGTGCAGGGCGAAGCGCAGCCCGTACCGGGCGGGGACGCTGTGCACGCCGATCTTCCGGTCCACGTCGGCGTCCTGGCAGGCGTAGATCAGGTCGAAGCCGCCGATCCACAGGCCGACGGCCGCGCCGAGCAGCCAGGCCGGCCACGAGCCGGCGAAGGTGCCGGTGACCGCGAACCACGCGCCGACCGGGCCGACCGCCTGGGCGACCGCGAGGATCGCGTGCGGCCAGTTGGTGAACCGCTTGCCGTACGGGTAGACGATTAGCGGCACCACGGCGAGCGGCGCGAGCGCCAGGCAGAGCGGGTTGAGCAGGGCGGCGGCGGCGAGGAAGACCACCAGCGCGACGGCCGCGCCGGTCCAGGCCGTCCGCACGCTCACCGCCCCGGTGACCAGTTCCCGGGAGGAGGTACGCGGGTTCCGCGCGTCGATCCGCCGGTCGAGGATGCGGTTGGCGGCCATCGCGAACGTCCGCGCCCCGACCATCGCCACGGTGATCAGCAGCAGGTCACCCCAGCGCACCCGCCCGCCGTGGACCTGCATCGCGGTCAGCGCCGACAGGTACGCGAACGGCAGCGCGAAGACGGAGTGTTCGATCGCGACGAGCTTGAGGAAGGACTTGACCCGGCTGGGGCGCTCGACGGGTTCCGTGACGGCGGCGGTCATCGGATCCCGTACTCCTTCCAGCGCTTGTCGACCAGGGAGACGACTTCGGGGGCCATGGTCATCTCCTCCGGCCAGCCCCGGGTGTAGCCCTCGGTGGGCAGCTTCCGGGTGGCGTCGACGCCCGCCTTCCCGCCCCAGAACTGCTGGTACGAGGCGTGGTCGAGGTGGTCGACGGGTCCTTCGGTGAGCAGCAGGTCGCGGGCGTAGTCGACGTTGCCGAACGCCCGGAACGCGACCTCGTTGTAGTTGTGCACGTCGCAGTCCTCGTCGACGATCACGATCAGCTTGGTCAGCGACATCATGTGCGCGCCCCAGATGGCGTTCATCACCTTCTGCGCGTGCTTCGGGTAGCGCTTGCGGATCGACACGATCACACAGTTGTGGAAGACCCCGGCGGCGGGCAGGTCGTAGTCGACGATGTCCGGGATCAGGAAGCGCAGCAGCGGCGCGAAGATCCGCTCGGTGGCCTTGCCGAGGCCGTGGTCCTCCTGCGGTGGTTGCGACGTGACGATCGAGTGGTAGACCGGGTCGCGCTGCATGGTCATGCACTCGATGTGCATCACCGGGAAGGGCTCCACCGGCGTGTAGAAGCCGGTGTGGTCGCCGAACGGGCCCTCCGGGAGCCGCTCGCCCGGCTCGATGTAGCCCTCCAGGACGATCTGCGCGTGCGCCGGCACCTGCAGCGGAACCGTCAGGCAGTCCACCATCTCGACCCGCTCGCCGCGCAGGTACCCCGCGAACAGGTACTCGTCGATGTCAGCGGGGAGCGGTGCGCTGGCCGAGTAGGCGACCGCGGGCTCGGTGCCGATGGCGATCGCCACCGGCAGCCGCTGGCCGAGCCGCTCGGCGACCGCGTGGTGCGCCGTGGAGTTCTTGTGGATCTGCCAGTGCATGCCGACGGCGTTCCGCGAGTGCTGCTGCAACCGGTACAACCCCAGGTTGCGCTTGCCGGTCTCCGGGTGCTTGGTGTGGGTCAGACCGAAGTTGTGGAAGATCCCGCCGTCACCCGGCCATACCTGCAACCCCGGCAGCCGGTTCAGGTCGACGTCGTCGCCGCGGTAGACCACCTGCTGGCAGGGGGCGGTCTTGACCTTCTTCGGCGGCATCGACTTGAGCTGCATGACCTTGCCGAGGCCGTCCATCATCCCGGAGAGGCCCATCGGCAGCTCCGGCTTGAGCATGTTGCCGATCCGCTCGCCGATCTCGTCGAGGTTCTCGACGCCGAGCGCCATCGCCATCCGCTTCTCGGTGCCGAACAGGTTGAGCGCCACCGGCATCTCGCCCCGGGTGGGCCGCTCGAAGAGCAGCGCCGGCCCGCCGGCCCGCACGGTCCGGGTGACGATCTCGCTGATCTCCAGCGTGGGATCGACCGGCACGCTCACGCGGCGCAGCTCCCCCGCCCGTTCCAGGGCCGCGAGGAAGTCCTTCAGATCGGTGTACGGGAAGCCACGAGCCGCCATGACAGCCAGTCTCCCCCACCGGCCGCCGGAACCGCCGCTCCGGGTGCCCCGTGCCGACGCAGATCACCCGTCGCCGTGTTCGGCGGACCTCCCTCCCGCCCCGGCCAAGGTACGGCGGGCAGGCCCTCCCCCGCTTACAGCTCCCCCCGAACCCCCGCCGAACGGTAATCTCTCAGTAACCCACGGTGACCTCTGCAGTGGGTGGGGTTGGGGTGCCAGGGAGGGGATCAGGTGGGTGGGGGACGGGTGTCCGAGGGGTTCGGCGAGCGACGGGTGCCGGTCGGCGAGGTAATGATCAACCACGTCCGGGGCGGGCAGGGGCCGCCGCTGGTGCTGCTGCACGGCTACCCGGAGTCCTGGTACATGTGGCGGGCGCTGCTGCCGGGGCTGGCCCGGCACTTCGACGTGATCGCCCCCGACCTACGCGGCTTCGGTGACAGCGATGCCCCGGCCGCCGGGTACGACAAGAAGACCCTCGCCGCCGACCTGCACGGGCTGCTCGCCGAGCTGGGCGTGGCCGGCGACATCCGGCTGGTCGGCCACGACGTCGGCACCATGGTCGCCTACGCGTACGCCGCCGCCCACCCGGACCGGGTCAGCCGGCTGGTGCTCAGCGAGGCGCCGATCCCCGACGAGAGCGTCTACGCGTTCCCCGCGCTGACCCCGGCCGGCCCGGGGGTGTGGAACTTCGGCTTCTTCAGTCTCACCAACGGGCTGCCCGAGCAGCTCGTCAGCGGCCGGGAGACGCTCTGGGTGGACCGGTTCACCGACGCCCTGATGGTCCACAAGGGCAGCATCGGCCCCGACGACGTCGAGGAGTACGCCCGGCACCTGCGGGACGAGGCGCACCTGCGGGCGAGCTTCGCGCACTTCCGCGCGTTCGGTCAGGACATCGAAGACAACGCCGCGTACCAGGCGACGCCGCTGCCCATGCCGGTGCTGGCCGTCGGCGGTCGGGCCAGCCTCGGCGAGCAGGTGGCCGAGCAGGTCCGCCGGTACGCCACGACGGTCCGTGGCGAGGTGGTCGAGGACTGCGGTCACTGGCTGTACGAGGAGCGGCCGGACGAACTCCTCGCGCTGCTGCTGGACTTCCTCCGCCCGGCCTGACCCACCGGCCCGTGCCCGGCCCAGCGGTCCGGCGGTCTGGGCGACGGCCGGTTCAGCCGCCGGCGGCCACCGGGGTGGGCGTCCAGGCGTGGTCGGCGAGCTGGGGGTCGAGCGGAGCGTCGATGAGCCGGTTGGCGAAGGTGGAGATGGTGTACGTGCCGACGCCGAGAACCACGTCGAGGGCGTTACCGGGGCGGTAGCCGGCGGCGAGGAAGGCGCGCATCGTGTCGTCCGGGACCGCGCCCCGGTGGTCCAGCACAGCCAGGGTGAACAGCCGCAGCGCCTCCAGCCGCACCTCGGGCAGCGGGGTGCCGGAGCGGAGCGCACCGATCAGCACCGGGTCGGCGCCCTGCCCGGTCAGCGTGCCGGTGTGCATCGCCACGCAGACGTGGCACTCGTTGCGGGTGGCGACCGTCAGTACGACGACCTCCCGCTCCAACGGGTCGAGACTGCTCTGCTCAAAGATCCCGTTGATGGTGAGGAAGCCCTTGAGCAGCTGCGGCGACTCGGCCATCAGGGCAACCGGCGCCGGCAGGTAGCCGAACTTTTGCCGTACCCCCTCGATGGTCGGCCGGGCGGCGGCGGGCGCGGTGTCGGGGGTGTGGGCGGTGAAGGCGGGACTGGGCATGGGGAACCTGCTCTCCGGTAGGCACGTGACACCGGCCGTGACGTACGATCGTCAACGTGGTTGTCCAAACAGTAAACGTGGTTGTCGAACATGGCAACCACTGATCCCGTCCGCCCCGGCTTCGCACTGCCCCTGCTGCTGCTGGCCGGCTTCCGCACGCTCATCGACGACCTGCACGCGGAGCTGGCCCGGCAGGGGCACCCCGAGATGCGCCCGCTGCACGGCTTCGTCCTCCAAGCCGTCGGCCCCCACGGCACCACCGCCACCGAGCTGGGCCAGCGCCTCGGCGTCTCCAAGCAGGCCGCCGGCAAGACGGTCGACCGGATGGTCGCCCTCGGCTACCTGGAACGCGCCGACGACCCGCGCGACGCCCGCCGCAAGCTGGTCCGGATGACCGCGCGGGGTCGCGACGGGCTGGCCCGCTCGGCGGTGACCTTCGACGCGCTACGCGACCGCTGGGCGGCCGTCCTCGGCCCGGAGCGGGTCGCCGCCATCGAGGACGACCTGCACACGGTCGCTGCCGCCGACATCTTCCGCCTCGACGTCCCGGGCTGGTTCGGCACCTGACCCGATCCCGACTCAGTCGACTGCCACCGCATTTCGCACAACTGGCGTTCTTGGCTCTGTAGTTATACATATCGCAGCGCCGGGCACGGCGGGCCGAGGAACCGCTCAAGGGGGCACGATGAGGGCATGAGCGACGCGTACGTGTCCGGGGACCCGGACGGCCTCTCCCCCCTGCTGGTCCGGATCCGCGACGCGGTGGCCCGGGAACTGCACGCCCAGCTCACCATGCGCGCCGAGCGGATCGAGCTGCCCGACGTGCCGGAGGTGGCCTACCAGGTCACCCGGCAGGTGGACCGGATCCTCACCGCGACGAGGGCTGCCCGGCCCTGATAAAGGAAGCGGTGACTGTCACCCCCGGTCCCTAGGATCAGGGCACCGATCCGGCCTGCGGGGTGCCCGCCGGTTTCTCCGGGTCGGTTTCCCTGACGAAGGAGATCGATGGGATCTGTACGCGTTCCACGCGGCCGGGTGACCGTAATCCCGTCCGGCAGCGGCTCCCTGGCGGCCCGCCTCGGCGTGGTGGGGCTGGTCGCGGCGACCGCCGTGGCCAGCGTCGCCGCCCCGGCGGCGGCCGAGAGCGACCCGGGCTGGGTCAGCGCCGTGCTCTATGACACCACCATCGGCGCGGCCGGCGCCCCGGGCCGGACCGCCGCGTTGAGCATGACCAGCGTCGGAGCGGTCGCCCCCCGGGTCAGCTTCGATTTGACCGGGCTGGCCGGCGTCGCCACCGCCACCTTCCCGGACTGGTGCGTCACCGGGGCCACCGTCGCGACCTGCCCGATGCCCCCGACGGCGACGCCCGACGAGTTCGGCACCATCGACGGCACGGTGCCCGTGGTGCTGCGGGCCGTGCCGGGGGCCGCCGACGGCGTCACCGGCACGCTCGGCTACACGGTCGCCGCCGACCAGGTCGAGCCGGCCACGCAGCAGGCCACGGTCACCGTGGCCACCGGCCCGGCCGCGGTCGACCTGGTCGACGCGTACGTGCCGGGGCCAGCTGTGGGCGACCGGATCGGCGTGCCGGTGGCCATGGTCAACGGCGGCGACCAGCCGATCGAGGACCTGCGGGTGACTCTGCGCTTCCCGGTCGGGCTCGCCCCGAAGGCGTACCGCAACTGCCGCTACGGCACCGATCCGATGGTGCTCGCCACCGTGATGGTCTGCACGGTGCGCGGCGGCTTCGCCCCGGGCCAGCGCTACGAGGCGCGCGGCGGCATCCCCACCAGGGTCACCCCGGCCGCTCTCGGGAACAAGCGGATCACCCAGTTCGTCGAGCCGCTGGCCACCGCCGGCCCGCTGCCCGCCGGGGTGAAGCTCACCCGCCGGGAGGCGGACCGCCAGCTGCGGCTGCGGGCGGTCGGCGAGCCGGTGGACGTCCTCACGGCCGAGCATGAGGACGCCTGGGGGCAGTACTACCTACGCGGCGTCCGGGGCGCGTTCGACGTGGTGGCGTTCGGGGCCACTGCCACCGGAGCGGTCGGCGACACCGTCCACGTCCAGGTCGGCATCCGCAACGACGGTCCCGGCGTGCCCGACGACACCGTCTCCGGCGGCGGCTCGGCCAGCTTCCGGTTTGTCCCGCCGGCAGGGACGACCGTGACGAACCACCCGACCCAGTGCTCCCCGAGCGACGGCGAGGAGGGCGCGCCCGTCTACTGGTACTGCGGGAAGCCGGGGCTGGTCTTCCCCGCCGGCGAGACCTTCACCGTGGCGTTCGACCTGCGGATCGACGGCCCGGCCGGTGCGGCGGGCGAGGTGCGGGTCAACCCGTACCCGCGTACCGACGACAACCCGGCCAACGACGTGGCCGCGGTGACGCTGGGCTGACCGCCCCGAACACGGTGACCGCCGGGGGCCAGTTGGCCCCCGGCGGTCACCGGATCGGTTCGACGGTGCCGGGTCAGTCGAGGCCGGCGTAGGAGTGCAGGCCGGTGAAGAAGAAGTTGACCCCGAACAGGTTCATCAGCATGGTGAGGAAGCCGAGGATGGCGAGCCAGGTGGCCACGTTCCGCCGCACG
The DNA here is from genome assembly GCF_050948415.1 of Micromonospora sp. CA-111912. NCBI lineage: Bacteria > Bacillati > Actinomycetota > Actinomycetes > Micromonosporales > Micromonosporaceae > Micromonospora > Micromonospora sp. CA-111912. Next base: position 366,642 of record NZ_CP192007.1, on the reverse strand, counting down.
CTCGGGGTGGCCCGGGCGTGCAGGTAGCCCGCATACACCACCCAGGAGATGAACGCCCAGGTCTCCTTCGGGTCCCAGCCCCACGGCCGGCCCCACGCGGCCTCCGCCCAGATCGCGCCGGCGATCACCGCGAAGGTGAAGACCGGGAACGCGAAGGCGTGCAGCACGAAGGTCAGCCGCTCCAGGCCGGCCGCCGCCGGCAGCCGCTGCGCCAGGGTGTACGGGAAGCTGCGTTTTCCCTGCTCGTACCCGTTGCGCATGAGGAACGCGATCGCCGGCACCGCGCCGAGCAGGAAGATGCCGGACGAGAAGCTGATCGTCGACACGTGCACGATGTACCAGTACGACTGGAGCGCCGGCATCAGCGGCACCACCTCGACGAACAGCTTCAGCTCGGCGAACGCGAGCAGCAGCACCATCACCAGGGTGAGGAACAGCCCCAGGCGGCGCAGCGAGGGGCGCTTCCACAGCACGCCGAGCCAGGCCGCCGTCCCGATGAACGAGATCGTCAGCACGAACTCGTACATGTTGCCCCAGGGCATCCGGTCGGCGTCGATGCCGCGGGTGACCGTGGCCGCGAGGTGCAGCGCGGCGGCGAGGACGGTGATCCCGACCGCGACGAGGCCGAACAGCCGGGCCCGCTCCGCCGAGCGGTCGACCCGGGCCGGTGGTGCGACCGGGGCGGCCGGCGCGTCGACCAGGCCGCCGGCCCCGCCGACTCCCGCGCCGACCAGCTCGCGCGCGGCCGGGGCGACGGCCCTGGCGTTGCCCAGGGCGTACTCGACGGCGTGACAGATCATCGCGACCAGGTACGCCAGGATCGCGAACGTGACCAGTTGGTCGGAGAGTGCGGACATCACTCGGCTCCTTCTCGCGTCCCGGCCGGGCCGCGTGCGTCGCGGCCCCCGCCGGTCCGCTCGCCCGGCTCACCGTCGCCACCGACGGCAGCGACGAGCTGCGCGAACTCGTCGGCGAACCCCGGATAGTCGGTGCGCGGCAGGCCACCGGCCTCCAACAAGCTACTACCGCCCGTCGGAGATCCGTCGGCGGGGTCGGCCGCCTCACCCGATCCGGTCGGCGTAACCCGGAACCAGACACGCCGGCGCTTGCCGAACAGGGAGCCCATCAGGCCGACCAGCAGCACCGTCGAGCTGCCGAGCAGCAGCATCGAGCCGGGGTCGTAGCGCACCGAGAGGGTGACGTACGGCTTGGTGCCGACGAACTCCAGCACGCTGCCGTCGTCCAGCGTCCACTTCTCGCCGCGGGCCAGCTTCTTGTCGCCGACCTGCTTGAGCTTGCCGTTGGTGACCTGGCGCTGGTCGAGCTTGTACACCGAGCCGGGGATGCCGGCGTCCATGCCCAGGTTCCCCCGGTACGCGACGAGCACCACCGCCGGGTTGTCCTCGGTCGGGAACTCCGACCGGTTGAACGGGCCCTGCTGCGGCGCGGTGGGCAGGTAGAGCCCCTCGAAGGCGACCTGGAGGTTCGGGTCCCGCTTGCCGGTCTTCGGGTCGACGTTGACGTCCGGGAACGCGGCCAGTCCCTCGCTGGTCAGGGTGGCGTCCCCGCTGGTCAGGAACGGGACCGCGCTGGTCTGGGTCTTGCCGTACCGGTCGGTGTAGCGCAGCACCGGGGCGTAGCCGTGGCCGAGCAGGTAGACGTTGGCGTCGCCGAGGCGCAGCGGGGAGTTGACTGAGAAGGTCTCGGTGCGGGTGGCCCGGCCGGCCTCCTGCACGTCGACCGTGGCCCGGTAGAACTCGGGCTGGGCCGACTCCAGGAACCGCGCGTCGAAGTGGTTCAGGGTCAGGCAGAACGGCGGCAGGTCGGCGCTGTCCACCTGGGGGCCGAGCTTGGCCTCGGCGTACTGCTGCCGGGTGTTGCAGAAGGCGTTCTCCCCGCCGGCCACCAGCAGCTTGTTGCCGTGCCAGCCGAACCAGGAGCCGAGGGCGACCCCGATCAGCACGGCGATCAGCGAGGTGTGGAACAGCAGGTTGCCGGTCTCCTTGAGGTACCCCTTCTCGGCGGAGACCTCGTTTCCGCGTACCACGACCCGCCAGCGTCGCCGGCGCAGCTCGGCGGCGACGGCCTCGGCGTCGGTGACGACGCCGGTGCGCACGGCGTGCTGGGGCAGCCGCTCCAGGCGCTTGGGCGCGGCCGGCGGCTTCGTGCGCAGGGCGCGGACGTGGTCGCGCAGCCGGGGCAGGATGCAGCCGATCAGCGAGGTGAACAGCAGCAGGTAGATGGCGGAGAACCAGACCGACCCGAACACCTCGAACGCGCCGATCCGGTCCAGCCTCGGGGCCAGCTCGGGGTGGTCGACGAAGTACTGGTTGACCTTCTCCAGGTTCACCCCGCGCTGCGGCAGCACCGAGCCGGGGATGGCCGCGACGGCGAGCAGGAAGAGCAGGATCAGCGCCGTACGCATGCTGGTGAGCTGCCGCCACGAGTTTCGCAGCAGGGCCAGCGCCCGGTTGGGCCGGCGGCGCGGCGCCTCGGCCGGGGGCACGGGCCGGTCCTTCACGATCGTCATCAGATGCTCACCTCGCCCACGCCGAACGTCGTCTGCAACCAGATGACGAAGTTGGTCCACCCGCCGGTGACCAGCGCGAGGCCGATCAGCACCAGCAGTACGCCGCCGACCCGGGTGACCCAGCGGCTGTTGCGCCGGACGGCGCGGAACACCCCGAGCAGGCGGTGGAAGGCCAGCCCGAAGACGACGAACGGTATCCCCAGCCCGAGGCAGTACGCCACGGCGAGCACTACGGCCCGGTCGGTCTGCCCGCCGGGGGTGGCCATGCCGAGGACCGCCGCGAGCGTGGGGCCGGTGCAGGGCATCCAGCTCAGGGCGAAGACCGCGCCGAAGACGGGGGCCCCGAGCAGGCCGGCGGCGGGCAGCCGGTGGATCCGGAACTCCCGCTGGAGGCCGGGGAGCACCCCGACGTAGGCCAGCCCGAGCACGATGACCAGCGCACCGGCGCCGATCTCCAGCGCCCGCTCGTACTGGATGAAGACCCGGCCGACGCTGGCGAAGAGGATCGCGGTGGCGGTGAAGACGGCGGTGAACCCGGCGATGAAGAGCAGCGTCCCGGCGAGCACCCGGCCCTTGACCGCCGCCGCCGTCCGGCCCCGTTCCCGGGTCCGCTCCCGCACCGCCACGCCGCCGCCGTCGGCGCCCTGTCCGGGGCCGGGGGCGCCGGCGGGGGGCGTCGCCGGCGCGTCCCGGCCCTCCAGGTCTGCGCCGGCCAGGCCGGTGACGTAGGAGAGGTAGCCGGGGACCAGCGGAAGGATGCACGGGGACAGGAAGCTGACCAGCCCGGCGAGTGCCGCCGCGCCGATGGCCAGCAGCAGCGGCCCGCTCTGGGCGATGTCGTGGAAGGTCCCGCCCATCAGCGGGAGCCGTTGGGCGGGGGCTGTTCGGCGGCGATCCGCGCGACGATCGGTTGCAGCCGTTCCTGGGTCACCGGCGACCGGATGACCACGGCCACCCTGCCGTCCCGGTCCAGCACGACGGTGGCCGGGATGGTGGTGGGCGAGATGTCGAAGGCGAGGGCGAGCCGGCTCGGCGGGTCGAAGAGGCTGGGGTAGGTGACCCGGCCCTCCTCGAACGCGAGCGCCTTGTCCCGGTTGTCCTGCACGTTGATGCCGAGGAAGGTCACCCCGGAAGCCTTGGTGGCCTGGTAGGTGGCCTCCAGGTCGTCGGCCTCGGCCCGGCAGGGCGAGCACCAGGAGCCCCAGAAGTTGACCACGACCACCTGGCCGCGGTCCGTCGTGACGTCGTAGCTGCCACCGGTGAGCAGCTCACCGGACAGCTTCGGCGCGGTGGACCGCTGGTCGGGGGCGCACTCGATGACGCCGTCGGTGGTGGTGCAGCGCTGCTCCTGGCTGTCGGAGGAGCAGCCGGCCAGCGCCGCCGTGGTGGCCACGGCCGCGAGGAGTCCCGCGATCCACCTCCGGGCTCGCATCAGGCCCCCTTGGCCGTCCGGGCGGTCGGCGATGTGGCGACCAGGTGGGCGGCCGGCTCGCTGTAGCCGATCCCGACGATCTTCGCGCCGTCGAAGTGGAACGAGGTGAGGCTGGCCAGGCCGCACTGCCGCCGGCGCGGGTCGTGCCAGAGCCGTTTGCGTTCAACGTGGCGGCGCAGCGTCCAGATCGGGAGCTGGTGGGAGACCAGCACGGCCTCGCGCCCCTCGGCGGCGACCCGGGCCGCGTGCAGGGCGGCGAACATCCGCTCCGCGATGGCCCGGTACGCCTCGCCCCAGGACGGGGTGACCGGGTCGCGCAGCACCCACCAGTTGCGCGGGTCGCGGAACGACCCGTCGCCCGGGGAGACCTTCTTGCCCTCGAACCAGTTGGCGCTCTCGATCAGCCGCTCGTCCACCCCGACGGGCAGGCCGAACTGCCCGGCGATCGGCTCGGCGGTCTGCTGGGCACGTTCGAGGGGGCTGGCCACCACGTGCACCACGTCCCGCTCGGCGAGCCCCTGGGCCGCCGCCTTGGCCATCTGCACGCCCAGCTCCGACAGGCGGAAGCCGGGCAGCCGGCCGTAGAGGATCTGATCCGGGTTGTGCACCTCGCCGTGCCGCAGCACGTGGACCACCGTCTTGCTCACCGCAGCGCCCCCTTCGTTCGCGACTGCGGGGCTCGCAGAACCGGCTCACTCCTCGCGCTCACCACTACCCCCCGTTGCCCGCCGCTGCCGCCGCGTTCGCCGCCGCGGGCAGGGCCGCTGCGATCTGCTCCATGGCGGCGTCGTCGATCGCCGCCGAGACGAACCAGGACTCGAACGCGCTCGGCGGCAGGTAGACCCCGTCGGCGAGCATCGAGTGGAAGAACGCCTTGAACGCCGGGACCTGCTGGGTCCGGGCGCTGTCGTAGTCGACCACGTCGGCGTCCGTGAAGAAGATCGAGAACATGCTGCCCGCGTACGACAGCCGGTGCGGAACCCCGGCGGCGGTCAACGCGTCGGCGGCGAGCCTGCCCACCACGGCGGCCGTCTCGTCGAGCCTGCGGTAGACGGCGTCGTCGGCGAGCCGCAGCGTGGCCAGGCCGGCGGCGCAGGCGAGCGGGTTACCGGAAAGGGTGCCGGCCTGGTAGACCGGGCCGGCCGGGGCGAGTCGCGCCATGATCTCCGCGCGCCCGCCGAACGCCGCAGCCGGCAGGCCACCGCCCATGACCTTCCCGTACGTCCACAGGTCGGCGTCGGAGGGGTCGAGGCCGTGCCACCCGGAGCGGGAGACCCGGAACCCGGTCATCACCTCGTCGACGACCAGCAGCGCGCCGTGCGCGTGGGCGATCCGGGCGAGCTGGGAGTTGAACCCGTCGCGGGGGGCGATCACGCCCATGTTGCCGGCCGCCGCCTCGGTGATCACCGCGGCGATGTGCGGCCCCTCGGCGGCGAACGCCTCCTCGACGGCGGCGATGTCGTTGTACGGCAGCACGATGGTGTCGCCGGCCGCCGCACCGGTCACGCCGGGCGAGTCGGGCAGGCCGAGGGTGGCCACGCCGGAGCCGGCGGCGGCGAGCAGGGCGTCGACGTGCCCGTGGTAGCAGCCGGCGAACTTGATGATCTTCGAACGACCGGTGAAGCCCCGGGCCAGCCGGATCGCCGACATGGTGGCCTCGGTGCCCGAGTTGACCAGCCGGACCTGCTCGACCGGGGTGCGGTCGACGATCTCGGCGGCCAGCTCGACCTCGCCGGGGGTCGGGGCGCCGAAGCTGGTGCCCCGGGCGGCGGCGGCCTGGACGGCCTCGACCACCTCCGGGTGGGCGTGCCCGAGGAGCAGCGGCCCCCACGAGCAGACCAGGTCGACGTAGCGCCGGCCGTCCGCGTCGTGGAGCCAGGGACCCTCCCCCCGGACCATGAAGCGCGGGGTGCCGCCGACGGCGCGGAACGCGCGCACGGGGGAGTTCACCCCGCCCGGCACGATGGCGCGGGCGCGGTCGAACAGGGCCTCGGAGGCCGGCGCGTCGGCAGGGTAACGGCCGGATCCGGCGGAAAAGGTATCGGTCACGATGCCGCCATTGTGTCAGCGCCGGACGGCGAATCGGCAGCCACCCCTGGTCGGGGTTACCGGGCTCACCCGGAACGGCTGGCCGGGCGGGCTGCGAGCGCCTCGACGGGCCGGAGGGCCCGGTTCACGCTAGGCTGATCGGGTGGATCGTGCCGAACTGTCCATCACGCTACACCGGACGGGCGATGAAGTGGTGCTTCGCCTCGCCGGTGAGATCGACATGCTCACGGCCGCCCAACTTTCGACCGTCGTCAACGAGGTGCTCGCCGATCCGCCCCTGCGGATCGTCCTCGATCTGGGCGGGGTCACCTTCTGCGACTCCCAGGGTCTGGGCACCCTGGTCGTGCTCAGCCGCAAGACCAGCCACGCGCAGAGCCTGCTCATCCTGACCGGCGTCGGCGACTTCCTGCTCCGGGTCCTGGACATCACCGGACTCCGCTCGGCCCTGATGATCCGCAACGGCGCCCCCACCGACTGACCGCTCCGCCCGCCCCGTCGCCGCCTAACCGGACAGGTCGCGGCGGCGGAAGGTGAGCAGGCCCGCCGTGGCCAGTGCGGCTGCCGTGCCGGCCAGGGCCAGCAGCGGCGTGGCGGGAACCGACCCGCCCAGGACCTGCGGGGTGTGGGTGAACGGGGACAGGTCCAGCAGCCACTGGCTCAGCTCCAGCACCGCGCCGAGCTGGCCGAGGAGCAGGCAGCCGGCGAGCGCCGCCCAGGCCGCGCCGACGCTGATCCGGGGCAGCAGGCCGAACAGAAGCACCGCCAGGCCGACCAGCACCCAGACCGCCGGCACGTGGGCCAGCGCCGCCCCGGCCAGCCGGGGCACCTTGCCGGTCACGTCGGAGCTGCTGAGGCCGTAGGCGAGCCCGGTGACCGCGCCGGTCACCGCCAGCATCACCACCGGGCCGAGCAGGGCGAAGGCCAGGTGGCCGAGCAGCCAGCGGGACCGGCTCGTCCCGGTGGCGAGCACCGGCTCGGCGCGCTGGCCGGTCTCCTCCGTCCGCATCCGCAGCACGGCCTGGATGCCGTAACCGGCGGCGGCGAGCGCCACGATGCTCAGGGTCGCCCCGAGGTACGCCTCGGCGATCGACGCCGAGCCGCCGAGCCGCTCCATCAGCCGGGCGACGGTCTCGTTGCCGTCCACCGCGTCCCCGGCCGCCTCGGCGGCGCCGCCGAGCACCGCGCCGAGGGCCGCCGCGCCGACCGTCCAGCCGAGCAGCGCGACCCGGTTCAGCCGCCAGGCCAGCCCCCACGGACCGGCGAGGGCGGGGCCTGCGGCGGCCGGGCCGAGCCGCGGAGGCAGCACGCCCGCGCCGAGGTCGCGCCGCGCCGAGAGCCGGAACGCCACCGCGCCGACCAGCGCGGCCAGCCCGGCGAGCAGCGCCAGCGGCCACCAGCGCTCGCCGGCGTACGGGTGGGTGCGCTGGGCCCAGCCCAGCGGGGAGAGTCGGCTCAGCCACTCCGTCCCGCCCGCGTCCCCGGCGAGCCGGACCAGGTACGCCGCCCCGAGGGCCGCGACGCCCAGCCCTCGGGCGCCGCCCGCGCTCTCGGTGAGCTGCGCGGCGAGGGCGCCCACGGTGGCGAAGACCGCCCCGGCGAGGGTGACCGAGAGCCCGAACACCAGGGAGCCGGCCGCCGGCAGGCCGGCGGCGACCAGCCCGCCGGCCGCGAGCAGCCCGAGCAGCAGGTCCGCCGCGTACGTGACGAGCAGCGCGGCGGCCAGCCCGGCGTACCGGCCGAGGACGGTCGCGCCGAGCAGCTCCCGCCGGCCCGCCTCCTCCTCGGTACGGGTGTGCCGGATGACGACGAGCAGGCTGATCAGGCCGACGATCAGGTGCAGCAGCCCGGACCGCTGGGCGGCGAGCGCGCCGACACTGTCCCCGTACGCCGGGCCGAGCAGGGCCTCGATCGACGGGTTGCCGGCGGTGCTGGCCGCATACTCGGCGCGCTGGGCGGCGGTCGGGTACAGCCCGGCGTACGTTTCGGCGTAGCTGGCCGGCAGCACCGCGATCAGCAGCACCCAGATCGGCAGCAGCACCCGGTCCCGGCGCAGGATCAGCCGGACCAGGTGCCGGGTGCCGGTCACCGGGCCACCCCGGCGGGTGCGCCGGCGGCCCCGGCCGCCCCGTAGTGCCGCAGGAACAGCTCCTCAAGCGTGGGCGGCCGGCTGACCAGGCTCCGTACGCCGATCTCGGTGAGCCGGCGCAGCGCGGCGTCGAGCGCCGGGGTGTCCACGTCGAAGCGGACCCGGTCGCCGTCCACCCGCAGGTCGTGCACGCCGGCCAGCTCGGCCAGCCCGTGCGGCGGCCCGGCCAGCTCGGCGTCGACGGCCGTGCGCTGGAGGTGACGCAGCTCGGCCAGGGTGCCGGTCTCCACGGCGCGGCCGTTGCGGATGATCGTCACCCGGTCGCAGAGGGCCTCGACCTCGCCGAGGATGTGGCTGGAGAGCAGGACGGTGCGGCCGTCGGCGCGGGCCCGGCCCACCCAGTGTTGGAAGACCTCCTCCATCAACGGGTCGAGGCCGGAGGTCGGCTCGTCGAGGATCAGTAGCTCCGCGTCGGAGGCGAGGGCGGCGACCAGCCCGACCTTCTGCCGGTTGCCCTTCGAGTACGCCCGGCCCTTCTTGCGCGGGTCCAGCTCGAACGCGGCGAGCAGCTCGTCGCGGCGGGCGCGGTCGATCCCGCCGCGCATCCGGCCGAGCAGGTCGATCACCTCGCCTCCGGTGAGGTTGGGCCAGAGGGTCACGTCGCCCGGCACGTACGCCAGGCGGCGGTGCAGGGCGACGGCGTCCCGCCACGGGTCGCCGCCGAGCAGGCGGGCGGCCCCCGCGTCCGCCCGCAGCAGGCCGAGCAGCACCCGGATGGCGGTGGACTTGCCGGCGCCGTTGGGCCCCAGGAAGCCGTGCACCTCACCGGCGCGGACGGTCAGGTCCAGCCCGTCGAGCGCCCGGGTCCGGCCGAAGGTCTTCACCAGGCCGGACACCGCTATCGGAGTTTCCATGCTTCAGAAGCTACAGTCGTTTCACAAAGTTGTGAAGCCTGTGGAAGTTGGTGCACGATCAGATACCCGACCTACGCCGAGGAGAGCCGGATGACCGCCGCCGACCCGCCCAGCCGCAACGACGAGGCGGTCCACCTCTTCGTCGAGCGGATGGCGATGGCCTTCGCGGAGGTCGGCTTCCCCCGGATGGCCGCCCGGGTGCTGTTCACGGTGATGAGCGCGGACGAGACGCTGACCGCCGCCGAGATCGGCGAACGGCTCGACGTCAGCGCGGCGGCGGTCTCCGGCGCGGTCCGCTACCTGACCCAGTTCGGGATGCTGGTCCGCGAGCCGGTGAAGGGCTCCCGCCGGGACCGCTACGGGCTCCCGGACAACCCCTGGTACGAGGGGACGATCACGAAGACCGGCCTCTACAAGAACTTCATCGACATCGCGGACGGCGGGGTGGACGCCCTCGTCGGCCGGAGCACCCCGGCCGGCGAGCGGGTCGCCGAGATGCGCGACTTCTTCATCTTCATCCAGGAGGAGATCGACTCGCTCGGCGAGCGCTGGCGGGCCCGCCGCGCCGTCACGGGCCACGGCGGGTCGTCCCCCGGCTAGGTCAGCGGGTGTTGCCCCAGCGGGCCTGTTCCAGCAGGTCGACGGCCCGGGTTCGGGCCTGCGGGCCGTCCGCCCGGAGCAGTGCGGTGGCCTCGTCGACGGCGTCGGTGAGGGTGCGCCACTGCGTCTCGCGCTCCCGGACCAGGTCCGACTGGGCGGCGAGCTGCCGGGTCTTGACCCACAGCTCGACGAAGACCGACACCTTGGCCCGCAGCACCCACGGGTCGAAGGGCTTGGTCAGGTAGTCGACCGCGCCGACCGCGTACCCGCGCAGGGCGAGCTGGGCATCCTTGTCGGCCGCGGTGAGGAAGATGATCGGCACGTGCCGGGTGCGTTCCCGCCGCTTGATGTGGCTGGCGGTCTCGAAGCCGTCCATGTCGGGCATCTGCGCGTCCAGCAGGATCACCGCGAAGTCGTCCACCAACAACTGCTTGAGCGCCGCCTCGCCGCTCTCCACAGCGACCGACTGCACCGGCAGCCCCTGGAGAATCGCCTCCAGGGCCATCAGATTCTCCCGCCGGTCGTCGACCAACAGCGCCTTGGCCGTCTGGGTCACGCTCTCTCCTCGCCTCGGCTGCCGCCCACCCAGGACGCCATCAGCTCGATCAGGTCGTCCAGGTCAACAGGTTTGGTGATGTAGTCGCTGCCGCCCGCCGCGAGCGCGGACTCGCGGTCGCCCGGCATCGCCTTCGCGGTAAGGAAGACAATAGGCAGGTCGGCGAAGCGATGGTTACGGCGGATCTGCCGGGTGGTCTCGTAGCCGTCCTGGTCGGGCATCATCGCGTCCATCAGCACGATGTCCACCTCCGGATGCTCGGCCAGCCGGCGGACGCCGTCCGCCCCGTTGTCCGAGTACAACACGGTCATACCGTGCAACTCCAATGCGCTGGTCAGCGCGAAGACGTTCCGCACGTCGTCGTCGATGATCAACACGGTGACGCCCTCCAGCCGGCGGGTGGCCGGTGTCTCGGCCACCCCCGACAGCTCCGGCGGGGACATCAGCAGCGACGCGGGCAGGCCCGCGCGGGCCGGCGACGGTGGCGCGGGCGCGACCACCGCATCCGGAGCCAGCACGTCCGGTACGTACAAGGTGAAGGTGGAACCCTCCCCGGGCGCCGAGGCCACGACGATCGAGCCGCCGAGCAGGCGGGCCAGGTCCCGGCTGATCGACAGCCCCAGCCCGGTGCCGCCGTACCGCCGGCTGGTCGTGCCGTCCGCCTGCTGGAACGCCTCGAAGATCAGCGACAGCTTGTCGTCCGAGATGCCGATCCCGGTGTCGATCACCGTGAAGGCGATCACCTGTCGGGCGTTGGTCAGCGCCGGCACGTCGAAGACGACGTTCTCGGACGCCGGGGCGATCCGCAGCGTCACCGTGCCGTTGTCGGTGAACTTCACCGCGTTGGAGAGCAGGTTGCGCAGGATCTGCTGCAACCGCCCGGTGTCGGTGACCAGCGCCGGGGGCAGATCCTCGGCCACCCGGACCTGGAGGTCGAGGCCCTTGTCCTCGGCCTGCGGGGTGAACGCCTGCTCTACGAACCCGCGGATCTCGTCGAACCGGACCTCGGTCGGCTCGACGTCCATCCGGCCCGCCTCGATCTTGGACAGGTCGAGGATGTCGTCGATCAGACGCAGCAGGTCCGAGCCGGAGTTGTGGATGGTCCGGGCGAACTCGATCTGCTTCGGGGTGAGGTTCTCCTCCGAGTTCTCCACCAGCAGCCGGGCCAGCAGCAGCAGCGAGTTCAGCGGCGTACGCAGCTCGTGGCTCATGTTGGCCAGGAACTCCGACTTGTACGCCGAGGCCCGGGTGAGCTGCTGGGCCTTGTCCTCCAGGCCGAGCCGGGCCAGCTCGATCTCCCGGTTCTGAGTCTCGATGTTCGCCTTCTGCTCGGACAGCAGCTGGGCCTTGTCCTCCAACTCGGCGTTGGTGCGCTGCAACTCGGCCGACTGCTCCTGGAGCTCGTGGGCCAGCCGCTGCGACTGGGCCAGCAGCTCCTCGGTGCGCCGGTTGGCCTGGATCGTGTTGACCGCGACGCCGATGGTCAGCACCAGCCGCTCCAGGAACGACAGGTGCAGTTCGGAGAAGGCGGCCACGCTGGCGAACTCGATCACGCCGAGCAGTTCGCCCTCGAACAGCACGGGCAGCACCACCAGGTCGGCCGGCGGGGTGTCCGCCAGCCCCGAGCGCAGGGTGAGCCGGCCGTCCGGGGAGGCGCTCACCCGGATCGTCCGGCGGGACAGCGCGGCCTGCCCGACCAGTCCCTCGCCGGGGCCGAACGTGACGTCGTGCCCCCGAGCCACGTAGCCGTACGAGGCGGTCAGCCGCAGCCGCATGCTGCCGTCGGAGGTGTCGACCAGGAAGAACGCGCCGAGCTGCGCGTCGACCAGCGGGGTCACCTCCATCATGATCATCCGGCAGACCTCGCCGAGGTCCCGCTGCCCCTGGAGCAGGCCGCCGATGCGGGCCAGGTTGGAGTCCAGCCAGCCCTGCTCGGCGTTCTTCTTCGTCGTCTCCCGGAGGGTGACGATCATCTGGTTGATGTTGTCCTTCAGCTCGGCGACCTCGCCCTGGGCCTCGACCGCGATCCGCTGGGTCAGGTCGCCCCGGGTCACCGAGGTCGACACCTGGGCGATGGCCCGGAGCTGGGTGGTGAGCGTGGAGGCGAGCTGGTTGACGTTCTCGGTGAGGTCCCGCCAGGTGCCGGAGACGCCCTTCACCTGCGCCTGGCCGCCGAGCTTGCCCTCGATGCCGACCTCGCGGGCCACCCGGGTCACCTCGTCCGCGAACGACGACAGCTGGTCCACCATCGTGTTGACCGTGTTCTTCAGCTCCAGGATCTCGCCCTGCGCGTCCACGGTGATCTTCTGGCCCAGGTCGCCCTTCGCGACGGCCGTGGTCACCGACGCGATGTTACGCACCTGCGACGTCAGGTTCGACGCCATCGAGTTCACGTTGTCCGTCAGGTCCCGCCACGTGCCCGAGACGCCCTTCACCTGCGCCTGGCCGCCCAGCTTGCCCTCCGTGCCCACCTCACGGGCCACCCGGGTCACCTCGTCCGCGAACGACGACAGCTGGTCCACCATCGTGTTCACCGTCGACTTCAGCTCCAGAATCTCGCCCCGGGCGTCCACGGTGATCTTCTGCGACAGGTCACCCTTCGCCACCGCCGTGGACACCTGGGCGATGTTGCGGACCTGGGCGGTCAGGTTCGACGCCATCGAGTTCACATTGTCGGTCAGGTCCCGCCAGGTGCCGGCGACGCCACGCACCTGGGCCTGGCCGCCGAGCTTGCCCTCCGTGCCCACCTCGCGGGCCACCCGGGTCACCTCGTCCGCGAACGACGACAGCTGGTCCACCATCGTGTTCACCGTCGACTTCAGCTCCAGGATCTCGCCCCGGGCGTCCACGGTGATCTTCTGCGACAGGTCGCCCTTCGCGACGGCCGTGGTCACCGACGCGATGTTACGCACCTGCGACGTCAGGTTCGACGCCATCGAGTTCACGTTGTCCGTCAGGTCCCGCCACGTGCCCGAGACGCCCTTCACCTGCGCCTGACCGCCCAGCTTGCCCTCCGTGCCCACCTCGCGGGCCACCCGGGTCACCTCGTCCGCGAACGACGACAGCTGGTCCACCATCGTGTTCACCGTGTTCTTCAGCTCCAGGATCTCGCCCTGCGCATCCACGGTGATCTTCTGGCTCAGGTCGCCCTTGGCGACGGCCGTGGAGACCTGGGAGATGTTGCGGACCTGGCTGGTCAGGTTGCCGGCGAGCTGGTTGACGTTCTCCGTGAGGTCCCGCCAGGTGCCGGAGACCCCACGCACCTGGGCCTGGCCACCGAGCTTGCCCTCGATGCCGACCTCGCGGGCCACCCGGGTCACCTCGTCCGCGAACGACGACAGCTGGTCCACCATCGTGTTGACGGTGTCCTTCAGCTCCAGGATCTCGCCCTGCGCGGCGACGGTGATCTTCTGCGACAGGTCGCCCCGGGCGACGGCCGTGGACACCTGGGCGATGTTGCGGACCTGGGCCGTCAGGTTCGACGCCATCGAGTTGACGCTGTCGGTGAGGTCCTTCCAGGTGCCCGCGACGTTCGGCACCTCCGCCTGGCCGCCGAGCTTGCCCTCGGTGCCCACCTCCCGGGCCACCCGGGTCACCTGCTCGGCGAAGAGTCGCAGCGTGTCGGTGAGATAGTTCATCGTGTCGGCCAGCTCGGCGACCTCGCCGCGCGCCCCGACCGTGATCTTCTGCGACAGGTCGCCCTTGGCCACCGCCGTCGCCACCTGCGAGATCGACCGCACCTGGCCGGTCAGGTTCGACGCCATGGTGTTCACCGAGTCGGTGAGGTCCTTCCAGGTGCCGGCCACCCCGCGCACGTCGGCCTGGCCGCCGAGCTTGCCCTCGGTGCCCACCTCCCGGGCCACCCGGGTCACCTCGTTGGAGAAGGACGAGAGCTGGTCGACCATCGTGTTGACCGTGCGGCCGATCCGCAGGTACTCGCCGCGCAGCGGCCGACCGTCGATCTCCAGCGCCATGTGCTGGGAGAGGTCGCCGTCGGCCACGGCCACGATCACCCGGGCGATCTCGGTGGTCGGGCGGCCGAGGTCGTCGATCAGCGAGTTGACGGCGCGCTGCCCCTCCGCCCAGAAGCCCTCCAGCCCCTCCTCGTCGAGACGCTCGGTGAGCCGGCCGTCCCGGCCGACGATCCGGCTGATCCGGCGCAGGTCCAGGTGCTGCCGCTCCTGGAGGGCCACCACGTCGTTGAACGCGTCCGCCACCTCGCCGGCCGCGCCCGCCCGCCGGGGCAGGCGGACCTTCAGGTCACCGCCGCGCACCCGGCGCAGCGCCTCCGCCAGCTCGCTGAGCAGGGCGGCCTGGTCCGGCGCGGACGGGTCCGCGGCTACCGAGTGTTTCGCCGTGGTCATCATTCCTCGCTCAGTTCGGGACCGCCGGGGCCTGCCGGCACACCGGCCATCCCATCATTGTGCCCGGCCGAGCGTCGATGCCGCGCCGCGCCGCCCGCCGGGTCGCCCACGCGTCGAAGCAGCTCACGGCTCAGGGCAACGCGGCCGGCCGGGACGACGGCCGCCGGATCCCGCGTCGCCCGGGCGGTCCCCCGGGCGGGGTACGCCCCTCGTGGCAGCATCCGGGTCGGCTTGGCTTACGGCCGGGCCGCGGTGGAGGATACGAAGGTGTCAGCGGAGGCGGGACCGGCGACCTCAGGCGGTCCGGACGAGCGCGTCCGCCGGGTACGGCTGCCCGCCGACCGGCGGACGCCGGCCGCCGCGCGCGCCCTGGTCCGGTCCGTGCTGGCCGCCGCGAGCCTCGACGACCTGCTCAACGAGGCCCTGCTGTTGACCACCGAGCTGACCACGAACGCCGTCGAGCACGCCCGCACGGAACTGGACATCGAGGTCGTCGCCGACGACGTCGGGCTGACCGTCACCGTCTCCGACTTCGCCGCCAGAACGGTCGACGAGCTGACCGTGGGCGTCCGCAACGACAGCTCCGAGATCAACGAGGTCTCCGAGCGGGGCCGCGGGTTGCTGCTGGTCGACCACTTCGCCAGCCGGTGGGGCACCACATACCTGCCCACGGGCAAGGGGGTGTGGTTCCGGCTCGACCGGCGCGACGCCGCCGGGCGGCCGGTCGCCCCCGGCCCGCCGCCCGCTGGCGGGTGGGGCCTGGCGACCATCCGCTCCGGCGGCGGTCCGGAAACCGAGCACCCTGGGCCGAGCGCCGGGGCGATGAGCGAGCTGATGCAGACCGCTCCCGACCAGTACGCCGAGGACCCGCTGCCCGAGTTCACCACCGACCTGCTCACCCGGCTGGCCGAGATGGTCGGCGCGGCCGGCGGCGTGGTCCGGCTGGACCGGGGTGACGGGCAGGGCACGCAGGTGCTGGCCCGCTACGGTCGCGCCCCGCGGGCCGGAAACGAGCTGCTCCGGGTGCCGCTGGCGGTGCACCGGCCGTACGCCGGGGAGCTGGAGCTGGACGCCGCCCCCTCGACGTACGCCCGGCCGCTGGCGGTGCTGACCGCCGAGCGGCTCTCGCTGCACCTGGAGAACGACCGGCTGCGCCGGGCCAACGTCCGCCGGCAGGCCTGGCTGACGTTCCTGGCCGAGGCGAGCGAGCTGCTGGCCCAGTCCCTGGACGTCGAGCTGACCATGGCACTGATCCCGCAGCTCGTGGTCCCCCGCCTCGGCCAGTGGTGCGCGGTGCACACCGCCGACGAGTGGGGGCAGCTGCGGCTCGCGGCGGCCACCCACGCCGACGAGTCGGTGCTGCCGCAGCTGCACAAGGTGCTCCGGGAGACGGGGACGGACTCGGTGCAGGCCCGGCTGCGCGAGGCGTCCCGGACCGGGTCGCAGGTGCCGCTCGGCGGGCCGATGGAGGGCTTCGCCGTCCCGCTGGTGGCGCGCGGCCAGCGGCTGGGCACCCTGGCGGTCGGCCGGCACCAGCGCCACCGGCACGACCCGGACGAGGTCGCCGTGCTGGAGGACGTGGCCCGGCGGGCCGCGCTGGCCATTGAGAACGCCCGCATCCACGCCGAGCGGCGCAGGGTGGCGCAGACCCTCCAACAGTCGCTGCTGCCGCCGGCCCTGCCGGTCGTCGAGGGCATCGGCTTCGCCGCCGAGTACGTGCCGACCGGGGACGACGCGGAGGTCGGCGGCGACTTCTACGACGTGCTCCCGCTGCCCGACGGGCGCTGGCTGGTGGTGGTCGGCGACGTGTCCGGCAAGGGGGTCGAGGCGGCTGCGGTCACCGGGCTGGTCCGGGACGTCATCCGGGTGCTGGTCGGCGACGGCAAGCCGCTGCCGGAGGTCCTGGGCCGGCTCAACGAGACGCTGGTCGAGCGGGGCGGCGGGCGCTACTGCACGCTGGCGCTGGCGGCGGTCAGGCCGGGCGACGGCGACCGGTTGGACGTGGCCCTGCACCTGGCCGGACACGACCGGCCGGTGCTGCTGCGGGCCGGCGACGGGGCCGAATTCGTCGGGGCCACCGGCACCGCGCTCGGCCTGCTCGACGCGATCAGCTCGCCGACGGCACAGATCACGCTCGCCCCCGGTGACTCGCTGATCTTCTACACGGACGGGGTGACCGAGCGCAGGCGGGGCCGGGAACTGTTCGGCACCGATCGGCTGCGGGAGTCCGCCGCGCCACTGGCCGGGTACTCGGCCGACGTGGTGGCCGCCCGGCTGCGCTCGACCGCGATCGGGTTCTCGGTCGAGGCCCCCCGCGACGACATCGCCATCCTGGTGCTGCGCAACGACCGGCTCTGAGCCCGGGGGCGGCTTCGGGTCACGCCGCCCGGGTTCACAGGCCGCCGGGGAGGCGGCCGGGGGCCAGGCGCTGGTGCGGGTCGAGGTATTCCTTCGCCGCCCGCAGCCTGGGCAGTGAGGCCAGCTCGCCCCAGAGGTCGACCGCCTGGCGCACCGGTGGCGGCGCCGCCACCACGACGCACCGGCCACGCCGAGCGAGCAGCACCCGGCGCACCCCGGTGACGATCGACGCCACCCGCTCGGCGGGCAGGGCGCCGGGCAGGGCCGCGTGCACCACGCCCTGCCCGGCGGAGCCCCGGATCGGGACCGGGCCGCCGGCCGCGTCGCGCAGCGCGTAGACGGCCGCGTGGAGGTCGGTGGTCGGCACCTCTATGCGCAGCGCGGTCTCGCCGGGGCCGAACGGATAGCTCCGCCACCACGTCGGCGCCGAGTGGCCGACGGTTGCCTCGTCGCCCAGCAGGGCGAGCAGGCTGTCCACCCGTTCGGAGACGTCGGCCGGGCCGCCCTCCAGCAGCACCGTCAGGGTGCCCGCCCCGGCCGGCGGCGGCGCCCGGCGGAACATCGAGGGGTGCCGGGCGCGAGCAGCCGCCGCCGGGTCGTCGGGGTGCGGCGCCGGGCGCACCCGGTTCGCCCGGGCCGGCAGGTCCAGCTCGACGGCCGCCGGGTCGAGCCGGGCGGCGAGCACCGCCCGGACCAGGTCGGGCAGCTCCAACGGGCTCCCCACCGGGCGGGTGACCCAGACCTGACTAGCCGGCACCGGCTGCACCCGCAGGGTGGCCGAGACCAGCACCCCGAGGCCGCCCTGCGACCCGCAGAGCAACCGGGCCAGCTCCAAGCCGGGCGTGCCGCCGCCCGCGCTGGTCAGCTCGCCGTCGGCGGCCAGGTAGCGCACCCCGACCAGTTGGTCGCAGGGGCCGCCGTGGCGATGCCGCAGCGGGCCGGACTCGTCGGCGGCCAGCACCCCGCCGACCGTCGCACCGGGCGAGGGCGCGTCGAGGGCGAGGCGCTGCGCGGTGCGTTCCAGGATCGCCTGGGCCGCGCGCAGCGGGGTGCCCGCGCCGATCTCGGCCACCCGGACGCCCGCCGGCTGGTGGCCGATGCCGGCCAGCCGGCCGGTGTCGAGCATGATGTCGACCTGCTCCGGGGCGGCACCCCAGTCGATCTTCGTGCCGGCGCCCCGGGGCACCACCTTCAGGTCGTGGGCGGCGGCCAGCCGGAGCACCTCGGCCGCGGCGGACGGGTCGCCGGGCACCGCCACCCACCGGGCCGGCCGCCCGGCGACCTCGTCGGCCGCCCCGGCAAAGCGGGCGAAGGAGGAACCGCAGATCTCGGTGAGTCGACGAGTGATGCCCATTGCCCCGGACCGGTCGGTCGACCGCGCTGCTGCCGCCATGCCGGTTATCGTACAGGTGTTCGAACGATCCGGAGAACACCTCGCCGGGCCGCCGCAGCGCCCCGACGGCAACCCGGCCGGCCGGTAGCCTGACCGGCGTGACCACCGAGATCCCGCCCGTCGCCAAGCAGGTTCCCACCGAGCGCATCCACCACGGCGACACGGTCGTCGACGAGTACGCCTGGCTGGCCGCCAAGGACGACCCGGAGATGATCGCCCACCTGAGGGCGGAGAACGCGTACACCGAGGCGCGCACCGCGCACCTGGAGGAGTTGCGCGGAACCCTGTTCGAGGAGACCCGGCGCCGCACCCAGGAGACCGACCTGTCGGTGCCGACCCGCAAGGGCGGCCACTGGTACTACACCCGCACGGTCGAGGGCCAGCAGTACGGCGTGCACTGCCGCCGGGCCGTCCACCCCGGCGAGACCGAGCCGCCGGTGAGCGCCGACGGCGCCCCGCTCGACGGCGAGGAGGTGCTGCTCGACGGCAACCTGCTGGCCGAGGGGCACGACTTCTTCTCGCTCGGCGCGTTCGACGTCAGCCCCGACGGCCGGTGGCTGGCGTACTCGACGGACTTCTCCGGCGACGAGCGGTTCACCCTGCGGGTGAAGGACCTCAGCACCGGCGAGGTGCTGCCCGACGAGGTGCCCGACACCTCTTACGGTGCCGCCTGGTCGGCAGACGCCTCGGTGCTGTTCTACGTCACCGTGGACGACGCCTGGCGGCCCAACCGGGTCTGGCGGCACCTGATCGGCACCCGGGCCGCCGAGGACGTCGTGGTCCACCAGGAGGACGACGAGCGCTTCTGGGTCGGCGTCGAGCTGACCCGGTCGGAGAAGTTCATCCTGATCGACAGCCACAGCAAGATCACCAGCGAGGTGCGGGTCATCCCGGCCGGCAACCCCACCGGCGAGCCGGCCCTCGTCGCCCCCCGCCGGCAGGGCGTCGAGTACAGCGTCGAGCACCACGGGCACCGCTTCCTGATCCTGCACAACCACGACGCCGAGGACTTCGCGCTGGCGTTCACCTCGGCGGACGCGCCGGGCGACTGGGTGCCGCTGATCCCGCACACCCCCGGCACCCGGCTGGAGGAGGTGGACGCCTTCGCCGACCACCTGGTCGTCTCGCTGCGCAGCAACGGGCTGACCGGGCTGCGGGTGCTGCCGGTCGGCGGCGGCGACGGCCACGACATCGACTTCCCGGAGCCGATCTACAGCGTCGGGTTGGACAACAACCCGGAGTACCGCACCCGGCAGGTCCGGCTGAACTACGCCTCGCTGGTCAGCCCCGACTCCGTGTACGACTACGACCTGGTCACCCGGGAGCTGACGCTGCGCCGGCGCAAGCCGGTCCGGCCCGGTCCGGACGGCCGGGAGTACGACCCCGCCGGCTACGAGCAGCACCGGGACTGGGCGCTCGCCGACGACGGCACCCGGGTGCCGATCTCGCTGGTCTGCCGGGCCGGCACCCCGCGCGACGGCTCCGCCGCCTGCGTGATCTACGGGTACGGCTCGTACGAGGCGAGCATGGACCCGTGGTTCTCCATCGCCCGGCTCTCCCTGCTGGACCGGGGCGTCATCTTCGCGGTCGCCCACATCAGGGGTGGCGGCGAACTGGGCCGCCGCTGGTACGACGAGGGCAAGATGCTGGCCAAGAAGAACACCTTCACCGACTTCGTCGCCTGCGCCCGGCACCTGGCCGGCTCGGGCTGGACGTCGCCGGACCGGCTGGTGGCCCGGGGCGCCTCGGCCGGCGGCCTGCTGATGGGCGCGGTGGCCAACCTGGCCCCGGAGGCGTTCACCGGCGTCGTCGCGCAGGTGCCCTTCGTGGACGCGCTCACCTCGATCCTCGACCCGTCGCTGCCGCTGACCGTCACCGAGTGGGAGGAGTGGGGCAACCCCCTCGACGACCCGGAGGTGTACTCGTACATGAAGTCGTACACCCCGTACGAGAACGTGGCCGCGGTGGACTACCCGGCCATCCTCGCGGTGACCAGCCTCAACGACACGCGGGTGCTCTACCACGAGCCGGCGAAGTGGATCGCCCGGCTGCGGGCGGTCGCGCCCCGGGGGGACTACCTGCTCAAGACCGAGATGGGCGCCGGCCACGGCGGCCCCAGCGGCCGGTACGACTCCTGGCGCGAGGAGGCGTTCATCAACGCCTGGGTCCTCGACCGGCTGAAGGTGGCGTAGGGAAAGCTCTCCCCACCCGGCCTCCGCCGCGTGGCGGAGGCCGGGTGGGGCGCGTCGTCAGGGGGCGGTGACCAGGTCGGCTAGGGCGGCCGGGTCCACGTTGCCGCCGGTCACCACCGCGACGGTACGGCCCGCCGGCAGCTCGCCGGCCCGGAACAGCCGGGCGGCCGTCGCCACCGCCCCGCTCGGCTCGACCACCAGCCGGGCGTCCCTGATCAGCCGGCCCGCCGCCGCCCGGATCTCCTCCTCGGTCACCGTGACGATGCCGTCGAGGCGGTCCCGCAGGTGGGCCAGGGTCAGCTCGGACAGGTTGGTGCGCAGCCCGTCCGCGCAGGTGCGGTAGGTCAGCTCGACGTCCCAGGGCACCACCCGGCCGGCGGCGAGCGACTCCCGGGCGTCTGCGGCGAGTTCCGGCTCGACGCCGATCACGGCGGTCGACGGGCGCAGCGCCCGCAGCGCCGTGGCGACCCCGGAGGCGAGGCCGCCCCCGCCGACCGGCACCAGTACCACGTCCACGTCGGGCAGGTCGTCGACGATCTCCGTGCCGACGGTGCCCTGCCCGGCGATGATCCGCCGGTCGTCGAAGGGTGGCACCAGCACCGCCCCGGACTCGGCGACGATCCGCTGCGCCTCGGCCAGCCGCCGCGCGGGCGGGACGAGCAGCACCATTGCCCCGAACGCCCGCATCCGGGCGATCTTCACCTCCGGGGCGCCCTCCGGCACCACCACCGTGCACGGCACGCCGGCCGCCCGCGCCGCGTACGCGAGGGCCTGCCCGTGGTTGCCGGACGAGTGGGTGACCACGCCCCGGCTCCGCCCGGCCGCGTCGAGGCGGGCGACCGCGTGGGTTGCGCCGCGCAGCTTGAACGAGCCGACCGGTTGCAGGCTCTCCGGCTTCAGCCACAGCGCGTCGTCCCAGGGGGCGCGCAGCAGCGGCGTGCGGAGCACGGTCGGGGCGATGTCGGCGGCGGCGACCCGGATGTCGTCGAGCGTCACGAGGTCCATCCCGCCATCCTGCCGCCGCCGCCAGGATCGCGCTCATTCACGGGAAGAGTGGCATCCCCCGTCGCTGAGGCCACTGATTCTCTGAATTTGCGCGTTCGCGAGGGCGGGCAGCCGGGGCTACCGGGTCAGCGCGGCGACCAGCCGGGGTGTCGGCCCATCCGGGCCAGGGCGAGGTCGAGCGGGGCGGCGTCCGGCGGGGCGGCGACCGGGGCGGCGAACGCCCCCATCCGCTGGCCCGTCTCCCCCATCCGGTCCATGAACGCGTGCAGGACGGCGGTCGCGTCCGGGGCGGCCTCGAACGGCTGGCCGGTAGCTCGGGCCAGGTCCCAGGCGTGCACGGTGAGGTCGATCAGCCCCATCTCCCCGACGGTCTCCGGGGGCAGCCCCATCCCGGGCGAGACGCCCTCCAGCGCGGCCGGGTCCGCCCACGCCTCGATCAACCGCTCGGTCTCGGCGGCGAACCGGTCCTGCCAGCCGTCGGTCAGGTAGTCGATCTTGTCCCAGTTCACCGGCCGCTTTGCTGCCAACTCCTGGAAGTTGACCACCACCTGGTACAGATGGTTCATCAGGTCCCGGACGGAGTAGTCCGCGCACGGGGTCGGCAGGTCGAGTTGGTCGTCACGGATCGCCCGGGCCACCGCGACGGCGCGCGGCGCGGCTTCGGACAGCAGTTCACTAGTCTTCGTGGCCATAGGAGCAGCGTATGAGGGTGGTCTTGAAGAAATGCGACACCAGCCGCGCGGCGACAGCCGGGGCATCCTCGACCCCCGTCGGCTGCTGCGCGAGGTCCGCTTCCGCCGCCGGCTGCCCGCCGCCGCGCTGCGCCCGTACGTCGAGCTCTACTGGCTGATCGACTGGGAGCTGGACGAGCCGTTCGAGCAGCGGGTGCTCCCGCACCCGGCGGTCAACGTGGTGTTCCAGCGCGACGGCGACGGTCGGGAGACCGCCGAGGTGGCCGGCGTCGGGCGGGAGCTGTTCCGGATCACCCTGACCGGCACCGGCGGGGTCAGCGGGGTGCAGTTCCGGCCGGGCGGCTTCCGGCCGTTCTGGCGGCGGCCCGTCGCCGAACTGACCGGCGAGCGCCGCCCGCTCGCCGCCGGCCTCGTCGGTGGCCGGCGGCCCTGCGCAGGTACGGACGACGAGCGCTGCGCCGCCCTGGACGACCTGCTGACCGCCTGGGACCCGCGCCCCGAGCCGTTGACGGCGGAGGCGATGGCGCTGGCCGAGGAGATCCGCGTCGACCGGGGCGTGCTGCGGGTCGACGACCTGGCCCGGCGACACGGGACCAGCACCCGGCGGCTGCAACGGCTCTTCCTCGACCAGGTGGGCGTCGGCCCGAAGTGGGTGATTCGTCGGTACCGGGTCCAGGAGGCGATCGAACAGGCCGCCGGTGGGCCGGTGGACTGGGCGGCCCTCGCCGCCGACCTCGGCTACGCCGACCAGGCCCACCTGGTCCGCGAGTTCACCGCCGCCACCGGGATCTCCCCGACCGCGTACGCCCGGTCGCTCAGCCGGCCGGCGTCAGCCCGGTGAGGAAGGCCCGCCAGGCGGCCGGGGAGTAGGGCAGCGGGGCGGGGGTTCGCCCGCTCCGGGAGTATCAGGCTTGCCCCCTGCCGGGCGGGCCCTGACGAACCCCCTAGACGTGGTCTGGGTCCGTACGAGCGCACGCGATCACGCTGGATCACACTGGCTCAGGGAACAAGATCGTGCTCGATCAGGGAAACTGTGGGCTCGTTACGGGGGGAGGCCACAGTTTCCGGGATCGAGCACGGTCTTGCACGCCTGGCCGATCGCCCGCGGTTCGCGGGAGGCCGCCCGGCCCCGGAACGCTCCGGAACTGGTAGATCTCCGCTCACCCGCCCTGAACGCGGGGCCGTTGCCGGGGCGGAGGCGTCGACAGGGTGACTCGCCCGCCTACCGGCGGCGGCGGAGGGCGACCACGGCGACGTCGTCGTTGATCTCGGTGGGGGCCAGCTCGACCAGCAGCCGCTGGCAGAACGCGTCCAGGTCGGCGTCCACCACCTCGGCGCAACTGGCCAGGGCGGCCAGCCCTTCGTCGATCGTGGTGTCCCGCCGCTCGATCAGCCCGTCGGTGTAGAGCACCAGCGTCGCCCCGGCCGGCAGCACGAACTCCAGGTCTTCGGGGCGGGCCGCGCGGACGCCGAGCAGCGGGGCCGAGTGCTGGACGTACTCCACCGTGCCGTCCAGGCTGATCAGCGCCGGCAGGTGACCGGCGCTGGCCAGCCGGACGTGGCCGGAGTTCGGCTCCAGCAGCAGCAGGCAGATGGTGGCCAGCTCGTTGCGCAGCAGCGTCAGCATCAGCTCGTTGACCCGGTGCAGGATCGCGCCCGGCTGGTGCCCCTCGACGGCGTACGCGCGCACCGCGTGCCGCAGCTCCGCCATCACCGTCGCGGCGTGCAGGGAGTGCCCGGCGACGTCGCCGATCGCCATCAGCAGGTGGCCGTCCAGCATCACCAGCTCGTAGAAGTCGCCGCCCACCTCGGTCTGCGCGCTGGCCGGCTCGTACCGGACGGCGAGGTCGAGCCCGACGATCTCCGGGATTCGGCGGGGCAGCAGGCTGCGTTGCAGGGTGACGGCGATGCGGTGCTCCTCGTCGAAGGAGCGCTGCGCCTCCACCGCCGCCGCGACGGCCTGGGCGACCTGCACCAGCACCGGCGTCCCGGCGGTCTGGGTGTGCGTCGGCACCACCACGTAGAGCGGTGCCCGGTCCTCGCGCAGCTTCGCCGCGGCCACGGTCACCTGGTCTCCGTCGGGCCAGTCGACCAGACCCCAGTTGCCGGGGTCGTCCACCCACACCGTGGAGCCGGTCGGCACCCCGGAGTCGTCGACGACCCACGGCACGATCCGGGGTTCGTCCCCCGATCCGGCGCAGACCCCGGCGATGCAGTCACCGTCGAAGGTCTCCGCCACCACCACCGCCGGTCCCTTGAAGATCCGGGCGGCGCCGGCCGCCGCCGACGTCAGCAACCGGGGGAAGTTCGGCGCGGCGTGCACCGCCACGGTCGTCTCGGCCAGCCCGGTGAGCCGCTCGGCGAGCAGCTCGGCGCGCTGCCGGGCCCGGTAGTAGCGCAGCACCGCGTGGGTGGTGGCGACCAACTCTTCCGGGTCGATCGGCTCGGCCAGGTAGGCGTCCGCGCCCCGGGTCAGGCCCTGGGCCCGGTCCGCCACGTCGACGGCGTGCGCCGACACGTGGATCACCGGCATCGCCGGCTGGGCCTTCTTGATCCGTTCGCAGACCTCGAACCCGGTCAGGTCGGGCAGCCGGACGTCGAGCACGACCAGGTCGATCTGGTCCACCCCGATCCGGGCCAGCGCCTCCCCGCCGGTTTCCGCCTCCAGCGTCGCGAAGCCGGCCCGGCTGAGCCAGCTCACCAGCAGGTAGCGCTTCGTGGGGCTGTCGTCGACCACCAGTACGGTCGCCGGACCGCCCGCCGTAGTCACCCTCCGCCGATCGGCAGGGTGACCATGAAGGTGCTGCCCCGGCCCGGCTCGCTGGTCAGTTCCAGGGTGCCGCCGAGCAGTCGCACCACCCGGCGGGCGTACGGCAGGCCGAGGCCGGTGCCGCCGATCCGGGTGCTCCCCGGCACCTGGTAGAACTCCTCGAAGATCCGATCGTGCTGCTCCGGGGCGATGCCGGCGCCGGTGTCGGCGACCGACAGCCGCCACCGCTCGTCGCGAACCTCCGCCCGCAGCCGGACCTCGCCCCGCTCGGTGAACTTCAGCCCGTTGTGCAGCAGGTTGCGCAGCACCTGGGCGAGCAGCACCTCGTCGGAGCGGAGCGTCCCGGGCGGGGGCGGGTCCTCCACCACCAGCTCGACATCCGTCTTGGACAGCGCGCGCAGGGTGCCGCGCAACTGACCGAAGACCGCCCGCAGGTCCACCTCGGCCCAGTTCGGCTCCAGCCGCCCGGACTCGGCCTTGGCCAGGTCGAGCAGCTCGTTGACCAGGGCGAGCAGGTCGGTGGCCGAGGAGCGGATCAGCCCGACCTGCTGGGCCTGTTCCTCGGTCAGCGGGTCGGACGCGGAGTCGGCCAGCAGCCGGCTCAGCCCGATGACCGCGGTCACCGGGGCGCGCAGCTCGTGGCTGACGTTGGCCAGGAACCGGCTCTTCGACTCGCTGGCCGAACGGAGCTGGACGGACTTCTCGTCCAGCTCGGCGTAGAGCGCGACCACGCCCCGATTGGTCTCCTCCAGCTCCTCGGTGAGCTGGTTGTACAGGGCCATCACGCCATGGTTGGTCTCCTGGAGTTCCTCGTTGAGCACGGCCAGCTCGTCGCGCTGGCTGCGCACCTCGTCCAGGGCGGCGATGAGCTGCTCGTTCTGTGAGGCGAGCTCGTCCAGGGCGCTGCCGGGAGCGCTGCTGCCGAGCTCGACGCGCAGCTCGGCAAGTCGCTCCGGGGTCAGCACCTGTGCATTGGCGGGGACACGTCGGGACATCCTCACGACCGTATCGCCCTCCCGGTCCACCACGCCCAACATGTCCACCAGTCGCGCCACCGCGCCGGAGTGCGGCTCGTACCGGCCGTCGGGCAGCGGGCGCACCGGGGCCAGGTCCACCCGCACCCGCGGTGGGCCCTGCCCGTCGAGGTCGACGGTGAAGGTGACGTCCGCACCGCCGGTGGCGTGCAGCAGGTCCCGGGCCACCTCGCTGAGGGCGGTGGCAAGCCGGATCTGGTCCTGGTGTTCCAGGCCGACCGCCGCGGCCACCTCCCGGCCGCGCTGCCGGACCACGAAGATGTCGTGCTCGACCCGCAGCGCCATCTGGAGCAGCGGCGACCCGGTCACCATGCCGCCCGGGCGACCAGGACGCAGGCGTCGTCCCGGCGCAGTCCCGCGTCGCGCAGCAGCGTCGCGGCCATCACGAGCGGACCGCTGCGGAGCAGCCCGGGATAGTCGTCGAGCTGCCAGCGGTCCACCACGCCGTCGCTGTGCATCACCAGCGACGCTCCGGCCGGGAAGGGATAGTCGTACTCGCGGACGACGGGTCGCTGGTGGCCGGCGATCCCGGGCAGGGAGACCAGCCCCCGCCGCCGTTCACCCTCGGCGACCACAGAGGCGGAGATGTTGCCCAGCCCGGCGAACCGCAGCAGGCCGGCGTCCTGGTCCAGCTCGGCGACGGCCAGCGCCGCGCCCCGGGTGTGCGACATGGCCCGGTGCAGGTGCTGCACCACCGCCGCCGGCGACCCGGCCGGGGCGGCCCGGAACGCGGCCAGCGCCGCGTCGGTGGCCGCCGCGGCCAACGGCCCGTGGCCGAGACCGTCGCAGGTCAGCACCTGGTGCCGCCCCTCGGCGATCCGGAGGGCGTACCCGTCGCCGCTGACCGACTCGCCGGTGATCGGCCGGGTGAGCGCGCCGACCCAGGACAGCTCCGGGTGGGGGCCCTGAGGCCAGACCTGCACGGCCAGGACGGTGCCTTTGCCGGGCCGGGAGTAGCCGTCGAACCAGTCGGTCTGACGCATGATGGCACCGAGACCGATGCCGAGGGTTCCGGCGGTGGAGTGCCCGTCCCTGGAGGAAACGGTCAGGTCGGCCATGCCGGGCCCGGAGTCGATGGCGACCAGTTCGACGCCGGCCTGTCCGTCCCGGCGCACCGGGCGCAGCAGCAGCATCCCGTCCTCGGCGTGCTTGACCAGGTTGCTGGTCAGCTCGGCGGCGACGATCGCCAGGTCGGCCGTGCGGGCCTCACCGATCTCGAGCTGCCGGCCCAACCGCTCGGCGGCCCGCCGGACCGCGCTGGCCGCGCTGCCATTCTCCACCCGGAACCACAGGCCGTGGTCGGACAGGTCTTCGGCGATCATCGGGACCACTTGGTGATCGTGATCCGGGTCCCCTGACCCGGCCCGGTGACGATGTCGAACTCGTCGACCAGTCGGCGGGCGCCGCTCAGGCCGAGGCCGAGTCCCCCACCGGTGGTGTAGCCGTCGGTGAGGGCGAGGCCCAGGTCGACGATGCCGGGGCCGTCGTCGGCGAAGACGATTCGTATGCCGCGCCGCAGGCCGTTGTCGACGGTGGTCACCTCGGCCTCGCCGCCCCCGCCGTAGACCAGGGTGTTGCGCGCCAGTTCGCTGGCCGCGGTGACCAGCTTCGTCTGGTCGACCAGGGAGAGCCGGGCCGCCACCGCCACCGTCCGTACCAGTTGGCGGACCCGCACCACGTCCTCGTCGCTCTGGATCGCCTGCGCCTGCGGGTGGCCCAGGTCGATACCGGCGGTCATGTCGTGGCCGTCGTCTCGTCGTCCGTCTCGTGGTCAACGGCGAAGTCGTAGTCGTCGTGCCCGGCCGCCGCGATCAGCTCCATGCCGCGCTCGACGTTCAGGGCGGTACGGATGCCGTTCAGCGACAGGCCCAGCTCGACCAGGGTGATGGCGACGGCGGGACGCATCCCGACCACCACCGTCTCCGCGTCGAGCACCTTGGAGATAGAGGCGATGGCGGACAGCATCCGGCCGACGAACGAGTCGACGATGTCCAGCGCCGTGATGTCGATGATCACGCCGTGGCAGCCGGTGGCGACGATCCGCTCGGCCAGGTCCTCCTGGAGCTGGATCGCCGTCTGGTCGGACATGTCGACCTGGATCGACACGAGCAGGATGTCGCCGATCTTCAGGACCGGAACCCGCTCCATCAGAACTCCCGTCGCGGATGCCGGCGGGCGTTCGCCGCCCCGCTCAGCCGCAGCACGTGACGCAGCGCGTCGGCCAGGCTGGCCTTGGTGGCGATGTCGCCGAACTCGATGCCGAGCGCAACGATGGTCTGGGCGATCTGCGGGCGGATGCCGGAGATGATGCAGTCTGCACCCATCAGCCGGGCTGCCACCACCGTCTTGAGGATGTGCTGGGCGACCTGGGTGTCCACCGCCGGCACGCCGGTGATGTCGATGATCGCGTACGGCGAACTGGTGTCGATCAGGGTCTGGAGCAGCCGCTCCATCACCACCTGGGCCCGGGCCGAGTCGAGCGTGCCGACCAGCGGCACGGCCACCACGCCCTCCCAGATCTTGACGACCGGGGTGGAGAGTTCGAGGAGCTGCTCGGCCTGGTCCGCGATCAGGCCCTCCCGGGTGCGGACGAAGCTCTCGAAGGTGAACAACCCCATCTGGTCGACCAGCGAGGAGAAGGCCACGTAGTCGCGCAGGGTGGCGGTGCCCTCGCCGGCCTCCATCAGCTCCAGCAGGACGTCCTTGAGGGCGTACACGCTGACCGCCGTCTCGGTGGCGGTGAACCCCTGCCGGGCCCGGCCCCTGGACAGCTCGGCGAGCACGGCGCGCAGCTCACCGGCCGACTCGGACTCAAGATCGAACGCACCGTCCCGCCCCGCTTCCACGATGGCACGGTGCAGCTCCTGCACCTGTCGGCGCAGCTCGGCATGACTGAGTCGGCCGCGCAGCGACGCGGTGGCGATCTCCGTCCAGCGCTGTGTGACCCGCTCGGCATGCTCGCTCAGCAGACCGGTCAGCCGACCGCTTTCATCCGCGTTCAATGCCACGGCATCCTCCCTCTGACCTGGACCGGCCGGACTCTACCACCGGGTACCCAGCAACTAATTGCCACAAAGCAAAGAAATGATCGTGGACACGGCTGCCGCTTCCGTTCAGCGCCGAACCCCGAACGTGGGATACCGTTCCACCGATCACAGGAGGTCCGAATGTCCTTGACGGTACACACGGAACAGCGCGGCGACGTCGTCGTCGTATCGGTCGCGGGCGAGCTGGACATGGCGACGGCACCGCAGCTCCAGGACCAGATCACGGATCTGCTGGACAAGGGTCGCAGCCGCCTCGTCTTCGACCTGGCCGACGTCTCGTTCTGCGACTCGACCGGGCTGTCCGTGTTCGTGCGCGCCAAGAACGGCTGCGACGAGGCCGGCGGCGTGGTCCGGCTGGCCGCCCCGCAGCGCGGCGTGCTGCGCATCCTGGAGGTCAGCGGGCTGGTCGAGGTGCTGCACACCTACCCGACGGTCGAGCAGGCCGTCGCGGGCGACCCCACGCCGGCCTCCTCCTGACCCGCCCCCTCAGCGCTCGTCCTCGATGAACCGGGGACGGGCGATCGCCAGGCCCGCGACGGTCTGCACGGCCAGGGCGGCGAGCAGGAACCCGATCGGCGCGGTCCACCCGCCGGTCGCCTCGTAGAGGATGCCGACCAGCAGCGGGCCGAGCGCGGCGATCACGTACCCGGTGCTCTGCGCGAAGGCGGACAGCGCCACCGTCCCCTCGGCCGTGCGGGCGCGCAGCCCGATGGTGGTCAGGATCAGCGGGAACGCGCCCTGGCCGAGGGCGAGCAGGGCGACCCAGAGCAGCGCGGCGTCGTGCGGCGCGAGCGCCAGCCCCAGGTAGGCCGCCGTGGAGAACGCGGTCAGCCCGAGCACCAGCGGGCGCAGCGTCCGCAGCCGGCCGGCCAGCGCCGGCATCAGCAGCGCGACCGGCACGCCGAGCGCGGTCACCCCGGCCAGCAGCAGCCCGGCCGTCTCCGGCGCGAAGTCGGCATCCCGGAAGAGCTGGGCCAGCCAGCCCATGATCGCGTACCCGCTCAGCGACTGCGCCCCGAAGTAGACCGCCATCGCCCAGCCGAGCCGGGTCCGCGCGGGCCGGACCCGGGCCGGCGCGGCGGCGGCCACCGTCGGGGTCCCGGCCCGGCGCGCGGCGCGGGCCCGCAGCGCCAGGGGCACCCACGGGATCACGGCCACCGCGGCCAGCGCGGCCCAGACGCCGAGCCCGGCCCGCCAGGAGCCGAAGGCGTGCGCGACCGGCACGGCCGAGGCGGCGGCCACCGTCGTGCCCACCGTCAGCGCCATCGTGTACGCCCCGGTGACCAGCCCGGTGCGGTGCGGGAAGTGCTGCTTGACCAGCATGGGCAGCAGGATGTTCGCCACCGCGATGCCGGCCAGCGCGAGCGCGCTGGTGGCCACGAAGACCAGCGCCGAGTCGGTGACCACCCGCAGCACCTGCCCGACGGCCAGGGACGCCATGGCGACCACCAGCACCCGGGCCGGGGCGAACCGGCGGACCAGCCACGGGGTCAGCGCGCCGAGCCCGGCGAACGCGATGGTCGGCAGGGTGGTGACGAACCCGGCCATCGCCCCGGAGAGCCCGAGGCCGGTGCGGACCTCGTCGAGCAGGGCACCGAGGCTGGTCACGGCGGCGCGCAGGTTGAGCGCGACCAGCAGCATGCCGACCAGCACCAGCAGCCCGCCGGTCACCGGCCGCCCCGTCGGGACCGGGGCCGTGGCGGCGTCGGTGGCCGGGGTCATGTCGGCGGTCGGGCTGGGCCGGTCGGGCACGGTGACGGGGTCCTCGATGGCGGTCGGTGGCGGGGTCATGACCTTCAACCTACAATCATGGGATGAATTTCGGACGGGTGATGTAACCAGTGACACCGCCGGTGAATTCCGTGCCCGTGCCGCCCCGGGGCCACCGGGTCCGGCAGACGATCGAGCAGCTCCGGTCCCGCATCCTCGGCGGGGAGTGGCCGGTGGGCGGGCGCATCCCGACCGAACCACAGCTCGTCGCCGCGCTCGGGGTGGGGCGCAACACAGTCCGCGAGGCGGTCCGCGCCCTGGTGCACGGCGGGGTGCTGGAGTGCCGTCAGGGCTCCGGCACGTACGTGGTGTCGACCGACGAGCTGGCCCCGGTGGTGGCCCGCCGGCTCACCGACGACCGGATGGCCGAGGTGGTCGAGGTGCGCCGCGCCTTCGAGGTGGAGGCCGCCCGGCTCGCCGCGCTGCGGCGTACCCCGGAGGACCTGGCCGCCCTCGACGGCGCGCTCGCCGCCCGGGAGGCCGCCTGGCGCGCGGGCCGGGTCGGCGAGTTCGTCGAGGCTGACGCGGCGCTGCACACGGCGGTGGTGGCCGCCGCGCACAACGCCATGCTCGCCGAGCTGTACGCCTCGGTCGGCACGGCGCTGCGCAGCACGATCACCCAGGCGATGGGCGACGCGCTGGAGCCCGAGCGGTACGTGGACCACGCCCGGCTGGTGGACGCGATCCGCGACGGCGACCCGATCGCGGCGGCCCGTGAGGCCGGTGCTTTTCTGGAGCCCTCCCCGGGGGCATAGGTTGCCCCGGACGGTTAACCGGACACCACGGGAGTACGGATGCTCAAGGGCTTCAAAGACTTCATCATGCGCGGAAACGTCGTCGACCTCGCGGTCGGCGTCGTCATCGGCGCCGCGTTCACGGGCGTGGTAACCCAGCTCACCAAGTCGTTCCTGGAACCCCTGGTCAGGGTCCTGATCGTGCTGATCACCGGCAACCCGAAGGGACTTGAGGGATCGACCCCCAAGTTCCGGGGCATCCCGTTCGACTGGGTGGCGTTCGTCAACGCGGCGATCACCTTCGCGCTCACCGCGGCGGCGCTGTACTTCCTGGTCGTCTACCCGATGAACAGGCTCGCCGAGCGGCGCAAGCGCGGCGAGGAGCCGCCGCCGTCGGCCCCCAGCGAGGAGGTCAAGCTGCTCACCGAGATCCGGGACGCGCTGATCGCCGCCGGCCACGCCACCCCGGGCCAGCAGCGGGGTGCCCTGGACGACGTGCTCGGACGCCGCCCGGAGCCCCCGGCCCCGCGCTGAGCCCCGGGCCGCGACACCAGCCCGCCCACCCGGCAGCACATCGGCCCCCACGGGAATCCCGTGGGGGCCGACCTGTTTCGTACACGTGTTCGATAGGGTCCGGTCATGGAGCAGCGGAAGCACTGGTGGAACGGCAAGTGGGGGCGGCTGGCGCGGCGGGACGTCTTCCTCCGGGTGAACGGCGACCGGTGGCACGTCGAGCAGCGGGCCGGCGGCGCCGAGGGCGCCTCCCAGTTCTACGAGTACCCGAGCGTCGAGGAGGCGGAGGAGACCGTCCGCGCGCTGCTCGCCGGGGCCGACGGCTGGCGCGAGCTGTCCCCCCGCCCGCCGGACGCGTGGCAACCGACACCCGGCGCACGCCCCTGACCGGGGCTGCGTTTAGCCGGCGGCCGGTCAGGGAACCGCGCCAGGATGGAGCAGCAGGGCACCGATCAGCAGACGACCATCTCCCGCGTCACCACCGGGATGCCGGTGGTCGACGTGACCGGGGCGGAGGTCGGCACCGTGGACCTCGTCCAGCGGGGCGACCCGAACGCGGTGACCGTGCAGGCGCCCGCCGCAGACCCCGGCGGCAGCCTGGACGAGTTGATCGAGTCGGCGGCGGTCGAGGAGCCGGACGTGCCGGCCGACCTGGCCGCCCGCCTGCTGCGCACCGGATACCTGAAGGTCTCCACCGACCTCGCCCCGACCGGCGCCGTCTACGTGCTGGCCGACCAGATCGCCGGCGTCGCCGACGGCCGGGTACGCCTCGACGTCCCCGCCACGAGCCTCCCCGCGGAGGAATAGGCCAGCCCCTATGGTGGACCGATGTACATCCTGATCGGGGAGCAGCAGACCGAGGCGGTCGACGCGGACGAGCAACGGGCCCGGTTCGCGCACATGGCGGACGTGGTGCGGCGCAGCCCCGGGTTCGTGCGCGGCTGGTGGGGGCTGGACGACACCGACCGGGAGGCCGCCCACGTGCTGGTCGCCCTCGACACCCTCGAAAACGCCCGCGCGCTGCGCCGCATGGTCGAGGAGAACGTGTCGGGGGTCCGGCTACGGATCATGGAGGTCGGCGTGTCCGCCGAGGCGGACTGATCCCACCGTCTCTCCGACGTGAAGTCGGCCTACTCGCTCGCTCGGACAGCCGGGGCCGGGGCGTCCGGGGTCGAGCCGTCCGGGGTCGGGGCGTCCGGGTTGGGGGTCGAGCCGTCCGGGGTCGGGGCGTCCGGGGTCGGGCGGCGGCGGAAGAGGAGCAGCATCAGCCAGCCGGCGAGCAGCCCCCAGAACGCGCCGCCGACGCCGAGCAGGCTCACCCCGGAGGCGGTCACCACGAAGGTCACCACGGCGGCCTCCCGCGCCTGCGGGTCGGCGACCGCCGCCGACACCGCGCCGGCCAACGCGGCGAGCAGCGCGAGCCCGGCCACCGCCTCGATCAGCACCGGCGGGGAGAGCAGCACCAGGGCGGTGGCGACGCCCGCGCCGAGGCCGAGCAGGGCCATCCCCACCCCGGCGGTGACCGAGGCCACCCAGCGGCGCTCCGGGTCCGGATGGGCGTCCGGTCCGGCGGCCAGCGCGGCGGTGATCGCGGCCAGGTTGACCGCGTGCCCGCCGACCGGGGCACCGAGGGCGCTGGCCAGGCCGGTGACGCGCAGCGCAGCGCCGAGCGGCGGCCGGTAGCCGTAGCCGCGCAGCACCGCCATCCCGGGGACGTTCTGCGCGGCCATGGTGACCAGGAAGAGGGGGAGCGCCAGCCCGACCACCGCCGGGACCGTCCACTCGGGCGCGGTGAGGGTGAACACCGGCTTCAGGCCGTGCGCGCCGATCCCGCCCGGCGTGGTCAGCGCGATGGCGACCGCGGCCACCACCAGCGCGGCGGGCACCGCCCAGCGGCGGGCGAACCGGTGCAGGACCAGCCAGGTGACGACCACCGGCGCGGCCAGCGCCGGCACCTCGACCAGGGCGCGGACCGGCGCGGTGCACAGCGGCAGGAGCACGCCGGCCAGCATCGCGCTGGCGATCGGGCCGGGGATGGCGGCCACCGCCCGGCCCAGCGCCGGGAAGAGCCCGGCGGCGACGATCAGCACCCCGCACACGACGAACGCGCCGACCGCCGCCGGCCAGCCGCCAGGGACCGGACCGGTGGCCGCCAGCAGCGCCGCGCCGGGGGTGGACCAGGCGATCGCCATCGGCAGCCGGTGCCGCAGCCCCAGCCACACCGCGCAGACACCGGACGCGACGCTGACCGCGAGCAGCCCAGAGGCGGCCTGGCTCTCGTCGGCGCCGACGACGCGCAGCCCGGCGAGCACCACGGTGAACGAGCTGGCGAAGCCCACGAGTGCGGTCACCAGCCCGGCGAGCACGGGTTGCAGCAGGCCGACCACGTCTCCCCCTCCGCTGTTCCGTTTACGGAACGGAAGCGTGTAGCACGATAGCGGGGTGGAACCGTCAGCACCAGCCCGGGGAATGGGCGTCGACACCGGCGTCGAGACGGTGGGCCGCCGGGTGCGCGCCCTGCGCGAGGAGCGGGGAATGTCGCTGTCCACCCTGGCCCGGCTGGCCGGGGTCGGGAAGGCCACCCTCTCCGGCCTGGAGAACAACACCCGCAACCCCACGCTGGAGACGCTCTACGCGATCACCGCCCAGCTCGGGGTGCCGCTGACCGCCGTACTCGCCGGGCCGGCCGCGACCCCGACGGTCCGGGGCGCGGCGGTGAGTGCCACCCTGCTGGAGGTCTTCACCGACACCGACGCGACGTACGAGCTGTACCGGATGCGCGTCGCCCCCGGGCCCGGCCAGCTCTCGCCCGCGCACCAGCCGGGGGTCACCGAGCACATCACGGTCTTCGCCGGGGTGCTCCGCGCCGGGCCGGTGGACGCCCCGCTGACCGCCGGCGTCGGCGGCCACCTGCGCTGGACCTCGGACGTGCCGCACAGCTACGCGGCGGCCGGCGAAGAGGAGGTGTGGGCGAGCCTCCTGCTGCGCTACCCCCGCCGCTGACCGCCCGCCGCCGCACCGTATCGCCGCACCGCGCCGGCCACACCGCACCGCCGCACCTCGCCGGCCGCACCGCCGGGTCCGGGGCCGGAGTCAGGCCTGCCGGGCCGGTAGCCGGTGCTGGACGGCCCATAGCGCCGCCTCGGTGCGCGACGCCGACCCGGTCTTGCGCAGCAGGTTGGACACGTGCACGGTCACCGTCCGCACCGAGATCCCCAACGCCCGGGCGGCCTGCTTGTTGGACATGCCCGCGACCAGGCAGGCGAGCACCTCGACCTCCCGGCCGGTCAGCTCGGCATTGAGCGGGAGCAGATCGGCCGGAAGCAGGGCAGCGGGCGGGTACGCCGCGTCGGGCGGGGCCGCGGCGCGCGGCGCGGGGGTGCCCGGGTGCTCCGACAGCGGCCGGCGCAGCAGGGCGTCCGGCCCCTGGCCGGAGTGCGCGGCGAGCAACTCGGTCAGCACGTACGGGTTGCCGCCGGTCCGCCGCCACACAGCGGTCGCCAGCCGGCGGGATGGGCGCGTCCCCTCGTACACCTGGTTCAGCACCTCGGCGACCTCGGCCGGGCCGAGCGGGCCGAGGTGCTGGCGGACGGCGCCGCGTACCCCGCAGAACCGGGACAGGGCGCGGGCGGCGAGGTCCGGCGCGACGGCGTCCGCTGCGGGCCGGCTCGCCACCAGCAGCAGCGCCGGCAGGTCGGGCGCGGTGGCCAGCTCGCCGACCAGGTTCAGGCTGGCCGGGTCGAGGGCGTGCAGGTCCTCCACCACCAGCAACGCCGGGCCGGCGCCGACCAGCAGCCGGACCGTACGCACGGCCAGCCGCAGCAGCGTGCCCGGGGCGTACCGTTCGCGGGGGGCGGTGGGCTGCTGGGCGAGCCAGGCGAGCGCGTCGGGCGGCAGGTCGAGGCGGCTGGTGTCCCGCCCGCTGAGCACCGCGGCGAGCCAGTCGTACGGGGCCGGGCTGTGCACCCGCGCGGCCCCGCTGAGCACCACCGCCGGCCGTGGCGCGAAGCCGTCCAGGGCCGCCGCCACCAGCAAACTCTTGCCGACGCCCGCCGCGCCGGTGAGCACCGCGACCGCTGGGCCGGGCCGACCGCCGAGCGCCAGCGTGGACCACGCCCGGTCGAGCTCGGCAAGCTCACCGGCGCGCCCGACCATGGGGACCGGCATCATTCTTTTCACCCTACGCAGTAGTGCGTAGAGACGGCGGGAGGGTCTTCTTGGCAAGCTTGTCGTATGAAACTGATCCTCCGCTCGGCAATCCTCAACGACGTCGGCCTGGTTCGGACCAACAACGAGGACTCCGCCCTCGCCGGTGACCGTCTGGTCGCGGTCGCCGACGGCATGGGTGGCCTGCCGGCCGGCGAGGTGGCGAGCGAGATCGTCATCCGGATCCTCGACGAGCTGAACCCGCCGACCACCACCGAGGGCGCCACCGACGCGCTACGGTCCGTCGTGAGCACCGCCAACCGGCGCATCCGGGCCGCCATCTCCGTCGACCCGGCCCGCGAGGGCATGGGCACCACCCTCACGGCCGGCCTGCTCGCCGGGGACGTGCTGGTCCTCGCCCAGGTCGGGGACTCCCGCTGCTATTTGCTGCGCAACGACGAGTTGACCCAGCTCACCCGCGACGACACCTTCGTCCAGACGCTGGTCGACCAGGGCACGCTCTCCCCGGCCCAGGCCCGGCACCATCCGCAGCGCTCGCTGGTGACCCGGGCCGTGCAGGGCGCGGACGCGCCCCCGGCGGTCGGCGCGCTCACCGTCTTCGCCGGCGACCGGCTGCTCCTGTGCAGCGACGGCCTGTCGGACTACGTGGACGACGGGTCGATCGCCGCCGCCCTGGCCATGTACGGCGACCGTCAGCACTGCGGCGAGCAGCTCGTGAAGCTCGCCCACCAGGCCGGCGCCCCGGACAACGTCACCGTCGTCGTCTCCGACGTCACCGCAGCCTGACCGCTCACCCCGTCCGGGCCGACCGGGCCACCTCGACGGGCCCGGGCGACCGGCGAATGCGGTTGCGCCGGCCCGGCGGGCGGGTTGGGATGGGGGATGCATATCCGGCGGGTGACCAACACCGAGCGCTCCAGCACCTCCTTCCCGCTCCAGGCGTACGCCTTCGAGGCGTCGCCGAAGCGACCCGAGCGGGCCGAGGAGTTCGGCCGCTACCTGCCGTACGGCGAGGCCAACCGCACCCTGATTGCCGAGGAGGGCGGCGAGACCCTCGCCGTGGTCTCCGCCATCCCGATGCGGCAGAACCTGCGCGGTGCGGTGCTGCCGATGGCCGGCGTCGCCGGGGTGGCCACCCATCCGCTGGCCCGCCGGCGCGGGCACGTCCGGGCCCTGCTGCACCGGCTGCTCGACGAGATGCGCGACGAGGGGCACCTGGTGAGCGCGTTGTACCCGTTCCGCGCCTCGTTCTACGAGCGGTTCGGCTACGTCGGGCTGCCCCGGTCCCGCACGGTCACCTTCACGCCGGCGGACCTGGCCCCGCTGCTGCGCGCCGACCTGCCCGGCGAGCTGAGCTGGGAACGGACCGGCACCGGGTACGCCGCCCACCGCGCCTTCACCGAGCGCTGCCTGGCCGAGCGGCACGGCTTCGCGCTCTTCCCCGAGACCCGGGCGGTGTGGCTGCGCGACGACGACGACCGGTGGCTGGTCACCGCCCGCGTGGACGGCGCGACGGTCGGCGTGCTGACGTACCGGATCGACGACCACGGCGGCGAGCTGGCCGGCGACGACCTGCTGGTCGCCGACCCGTACGCCCGGGCGCTGATCCTTCAGTTCCTGGCCCGGCACGTCGACCAGGTCGGCCGGGTGCGGCTGCGGGTGGCCGCCGACGAGCTGCCCGAGCTGTGGCTCACCGACCTGGCCGTGCACGTCGAGGCCCGGGTCGCCCGACCGGGGTCGGCGGCGCCGATGGCCCGGCTGCTCTCGCTGGACGCGCTGTCCGGCCTCCCCGCCGGGCCCGGCCGGGCCCGGATCTCGCTGACCGGGGACCGCTGGCTGGGCGGCAGCCATTTGCTCGACGGCACCACCGGCCGGCTGGAACTGGTGGCCGACGACGCCACCGGTGCCGTGCCGACCGCGACGCTCACGGCGGCCGGGCTCTCCGCCCTTGCGTACGGGGTGCTGGACCCGGCGGAGGTGGACGTCCGTGGCCTCGGCCAGGTGCCGGCCGACGCCGCCGTCGAGCTGCGCCGCCTCTTCCCCCGCCGACTCCCTTACCTGTACGCGGACTTCTGACCCCGAGACTGGCCCTGATCAGGGATCAGGAGAGGGCGGAGGCCCGGCCGTCAGACGTCGATTCGAGGGCAAAGGTGTTGCCGTCTGGATCCTGGAACCACGCGATACGTCCACCGCCGGCCCGAGGGGTGATTCCCTTGGCGTCATGTTCGAACTGGTCGTATCGGATGAACTCGACGCCGGACGCGACGAGCTCGTCAACGATCTGGTCGATATCGTCGACATACCATGTCGCCAGTGTCGCCGGGCTCTTTCCAGCAGTAATCGACTGGTATACATGAAGTGCCGCCACGCCGCCAGAACCATAGACGCGGCTGCCGCCGGCGATGTTGGCGCTGGGGCCTGACTGCAGCGCCCGTAGGCCCAGTTTGCCTTCGTAGAACGCGACCGCCCGTTGAATGTCGGACACGGCGATCGAAGTTCTGAGGTGATACGTGCTCAACGGCATGATCCACTGTCGCACACGCGGGCGGGTGAATCGGGCTGGCTAGCCGCCGGGACACCGCCCACGAGGAGCGGTATCGGATTGCCAGGCGATACGGACTCCTGACCGGTTTCCGCCGCCCAGCGTTCGGGTAGCGTTCCGCGAATGCCGGAGTGGTTGCAGGCGGGTGGCTGGGGTCTGCTGGCCGGGTCGGCCCTGCTGGTCGGGGCGGCGCTGGGCTGGTTCGTGCCGGTCCCGCGACGGGTCGTCGCGTCCGTCATGGCCTTCGGGGCGGGGGTGCTGCTCTCCGCGGTCTCCTTCGAGCTGGTCGCCGAGGCGCACGAGCTGGGCGGGCTGCTGCCGACGGCGATCGGCGCGGCGGGCGGCGCGTTGGCGTACACCGGGGCGAACGTGCTGCTGGCCCGGCGCGGCGCGCGGCACCGCAAGCGCTCCGGCGACCAGCCCTCGGAGGGGCAGGAGCCCGGGTCCGGGTCGGCGATGGCGGTGGGGGCGCTGCTCGACGGCATCCCCGAGTCCGTGGTGATCGGCGCGAGCCTGCTCACCGGCGGGGCGGTCAGCGCGGTCACGGTGATCGCGGTGTTCCTCAGCAACGTGCCGGAGGGGCTGTCCAGCGCGGCGGGGATGCGTCGGGCCGGCCGCACCCGCCGGTACGTCTTCCTCCTGTGGACCGGGATCGCCCTGGTGAGCGGCCTAGCGGCGCTGGCCGGGTACACCCTGCTGGGCGGCGCGCCCCCGGAGGTGCTCGCCGCGATCACCGCGCTGGCGGCCGGCGCGATCCTCGCCATGATCACCGACACCATGGTCCCCGAGGCGTTCGAGGACGCCCACCTGCTGGTCGGCCTGATCACGGTGCTGGGCTTCCTGGTGGCCTTCGCCCTGTCCCACGCCTGAGCCCTCCGGCGTGGATGGGCAGCGACGGGCGGTCAGTACGGGTTGCCGTGCCCGGCAGGGCGGGCCTTCAGCAGGCCGGCCGGGCGGCCCGGAAGATCCGGGTCGGCGGACATCGGCGGGCTGTCGGTGTGGCCGCCGTGGGCCATGCCGGCGAAGAGGTCGCGCAGGGCAGTCAGCCCGTCCACCCTCGGCTGCCAGCCCAGCTCGGCCTCGGCCCGCGCGCTGGACATCAGCGGCGCGTTCAGGCCCAGCTCCACCCAGCCGGCGTCGACCGGTTGCAGCCGGGCCAGCCAGGTCAGCGCCGCCGCGCCGCGCAGCAGCGGGGCGGCCACCGGCACCGTCCAGCCGTGGAAGTGCCGGGCCACCAACTCCGGCGTGAGCACCGGATCGGCCGCCAGGTTGAACGCGCCGCGCGCGTCGCCGAGCAGCGCCCGGGCGTACGCGTCGGCCACGTCGTCGGCGTGCACCGCCTGCATCCGCAGCCGACGGTGGCTGGGCACCAGCGGGATGCGGCCGTACCGGAGCAGGCGCACAGGGGCCAGCGGCCCGAGGAAGTAGCGGGTGATCTCGGTGCCGGCGTCCCGCTGGAAGATCAGCCCCGGCCGCATCCGCACCACCCGCAGCTCCGGATGCTCCCGCTCGACGTGGTCGAGCAGCGCCTCCACCTCCGCCTTGTCCCGGCTGTACGACGAGCCGGGCACCCCGGTCACCGGCCAGCGCTCGCTGATTGGCTGGTCCTTCGGGCCGGAGGCGTACGCGCCCACGGAGGAGGCGTACACGAGGGCGGGCACCTTCGCGCGGAGCACCCCGTCGACCACGGCCCGGCTGCCGCCCACGTTGGTGCGGTGCAGCACCCGCTGGTCGTGGCTGGGCTGGATCTGCCAGGCCAGGTGCACCACCGCGTCCGCCCCGGCGAAGACCGCCCCCAGTTGTTCGGCCGCCCCCGGTGCCCCGATGTCGCAGGAGTGCCACTCCAGTCCGTCGTACGGCTCGCCGACGTTCGGCCCGGGCAGCCTGCGGGCCACCCCGACCAGCTCCACGTCCCGCTCCCGGCGCAGCCGGCGCAACAGGGCGGTACCGGCGTTCCCGCTCGCACCCACCACCGCGATCCGCATGCCTGGCCCGGTACCCGTTGCGCCGGTCGTGAACCCCCCGGTTCTCCTGCTCGCCGCGACCGTCAGGGGCGGGGCGCGGTGCGAGCCCAGCTCTGCCGCTGACGCCGATCCCGGCTGCCACCGCTGGCGGCCAGGCAACGCGGGCAGACATACCCCACCGAGTCGGCCTCGGTGAGCACGTCCGTGGAGGAGTAGTCGAACCGGACGTGCGGGAAGCGGCGCAGCCGGGTCCGGCTCAGCGGCAGCCCGCAGAGCGTCTGGTTCTGGCCGGGCAGCCAGGCGTGCGCCTCGCCGCCGGGTCGGCGTACGCCGTCGGGACCGATCTCCTCGCTCGACGCCGCCACCGCCGGGGTGCTGCTGATCCTCATGCCTACCTGATTCCCCGCTTGGCGCGACCTACCCGCCTGAACCTCAGCCGGGCGTGATGCGAAAGACCGGCCAGCCGATCTCGGTACGCCACCGGTCGGCGTCCCCGGTGTCGCGGAGGCCGACGCGGTAGGTCTCGTGGACGGGCCCGTCGACGCCCAGGGCGTGCGCGACCACCCAGGCGCCGAGGCGGCCGTACGTGACGTCGATGTCGTCGCGCGGCCCCTCGTGGACGGCCACGGCGAGGTCGGCCGCCGTAAGTTCGACGACCTCGATCCGGTCGGACCCGCGCGGGACGTGCGAGCATGCGGGGATCGCCGAGGGCCGAGCACGTACCAGGAGGAACGAGTGCTGATCATCGCCGGGACGCTCCACCTCGACCCTGCTGACCGCGAGCAGTACCTTGCCGCCGTCGCCGACGTCGCCCGGCTGGCGCGATCCGCACCGGGCTGCCTCGACTTCGTCCAGTCGGCGGACCCGATCGAGCCGGATCGGATCAACATCTACGAGCGGTGGGAGTCCGACGCGGATCTCCACCACTTCCGCGACGGCGGCGGGCCCGATCCGCAGACCCCGCCGATCCGGTCCGCTGACGTCGGCAAGTACCGGATCGCCGGGATCGAGTCGCCGTAGGGCCACCAGCCGAGGGCCGAGGTGGGGGTGGAATCGCGGTTCGACCTGCGACGCCGCCAATCCGCCGGGCCTACCGTGGCGACTGCTGCGAAGGAGAGCCGCCACGGTAGCTGCGAGTCATGGGCGGGTGCCGTCGGTCTTGAGGCTGCCGGTGAAGGCGCTCCACGCGGCCGGACCGAAGCTCAGCATCCCGGCGGTGGGGGCCTTGGAATCGCGTACGTCGACCCGGGCTCCCCGGTCGCGCACCTCGACGCACTGGCCGTTGTTGCCGGACCGGCTCGACTTACGCCAGCGGTTCTGCTCCATTCCTACTCACCCCTTGATCCATTCTCGGCCCACTGCTGACATAGCGTGGTCAGGTACTGATCAGATCTTTTGCGTCCTGACAGAATTGTCGGACGGCAGGCGTACGTCGGTACGGCGTCAGGTTGCCGACCAGGTTGCGTACGTGTTTGACGCACCGCGCGGAGGTGACCTGGCCGGTGAGGGTCTCGACGGCCTGGTCACCGAGGGCGAGCGCCCGGTCCAGGTCGGCGGATTGCTGCCGAACGTAGGTGGTGGCGAGAAGGGCGTTCCGCAGTGCGCCCTCGCGGGTGCACTCGTCACCCTGCAACCGCAGCGCTGCTCGTAGATGCTCGCGGGCCCGCGGCCAGTCTTCGAGCTTGACGTAGCAGTAGCCGGCTTGCGCATGGGCCTGCGCCTCGTTGATCCAGTACGCCCAGTCGGGGTCACCGTGCTGGGGTCGACTGTCGGTGAGCCTGCCGAAGGCGCTGTCGAGGGCGCGGCGGGTATCAGTCGTCGATCCGCTGTTGGCATACGCCTCGGCGGCCCGCAGGTCGAGGATGGCCGCGACCTTCGGACTCGTGTCCGGGTAACTCGCTCGCGCGGTTTCGGCA
Source organism: Micromonospora sp. CA-111912 (assembly GCF_050948415.1). Lineage (NCBI taxonomy): Bacteria > Bacillati > Actinomycetota > Actinomycetes > Micromonosporales > Micromonosporaceae > Micromonospora > Micromonospora sp. CA-111912. The sequence continues at coordinate 324,014 of NZ_CP192007.1, read as the reverse complement.
AGGGTGACGGATTGCCGGAGCTGCCCGAGGTCCTTGGCCTGACAGGACATGAAGCCAAGAAGGTTCGCGCCAAGTCCGCGATCGCCGGCGGTCTGGGCCTGGTAGAGGCCCGCGATCCAGAACCGCTGCGCCTGGCTGTGGTGACCGCCGTCGAACGAGAGCCAGCCGGCGAGGCGCAGTAACTCGCCGGCCGTGGCGTGCAGACGCCGGCCAACAGGGTCTGTGTAGCGGCGATCACGCAGCACTCCGACCACAGTGCTGAGGTGTTGGCGGACCAAGCCGAGGGTCTGCCCGCTGCCAAGGTGATCGTCCATGCGCCGCAGGCTGGCCGTCACGGCGTCCAAGTGATCGACGACCTCGGCGGAGAGCGGTCGGCCGGCGGCCGAGGCGACGCTTTGCGGCGGCTGGGCGATCAGCCATTCGTGGGCCGGTGAGGTCAGTGCGGAACCGAGCAGAGCGAGGAACATCCGTCGCTGCATCATGCCCTCAGATTCGTTCACCACCACAGCGGCCTGCAAGGCCCCGGCCGGCGACCAGGGCAGTTCCAGTCCGGCAGAGGCGGGCACCGCCTCGAAACCGTCGTCCGGCCACCCCAGCTCATCGGGGGTGATCGGCCGCTGCAACTGCTCGGACAGCAGCGCGGCCGTCAGAGACGGCCAGGGGCTGCGGGGAAAGTCGCCTCTCTTCCACTTGTACGGCGTCTTGAGGTGCAGCCGCTCGGCGCGACCATGCCGTTCAGCGCACTCGTTGAGTCGCCGGGCGAGCTGTTCGGGCTGCCAGCCCACCTCGGCAAGCAGCCGGGTGATTGCCTCTCCGCTGGATCCCACTTCCCTCAACTCTCCGTGAGTAGCGGTAGCTCCTACGCACCGTAGCCGACCTGCCGTGAAGAAGGAGTACCCCGCACTCGATCGCACCTATAGGCACTCTCCGCACCTGTCCTCACCACTGCCCGAGCGGAGTCAACTGAAGACTCCAAGCAAGGCATTGGCCCAATCCGGGTTCCGGTGAACGGCCGGGGCGTGGGCGCGGCAACGCCCCCGGCCTCCGGCCCCCGCTAAGGGGAGAGACTGCTTGTGATTGCCGAGACCGTGTCGATCGTGTTCGGGGGCCTGGTGCCGGGGTTCCTGCTCGGCCTCCTCGCGTTCCGGGTCAAGTCGAGGTGGTGCCCGCGCTGCGGCGGGTCCACCGAGGCCATGCACCACACGGAGGACCGATGAACGGGCCGAACCGGCGCAACAGCGGGCAGCCGCCGATCGGGCGGCGGGTGGCGCAGTTGCGTACCCGACGGGGAATGACCCAACAGATCTTCGCCAGCCGGGTCGGCAGGTCGAAGAGTTGGGTGGACAAGGTCGAGCGCGGTGTGCGTACCCTCGATCGGCTCTCGGTCCTCGAAACGGTCGCCGCGGTCCTCGGCGTCGCCCCGGAGGTGCTGCTCGCCCGGGAAGCCCGGCGAGGTGAGCTGGTCGCGGGCGTCGCCGCTGCCGTCGAACGGGTACGGGCGGCGCTGGCCTGCTACCACGCCCCCGGCCCCGGCGAGGCCGGCTGGCGACCGCCACTGCCCCTCGAAGAGCTGGACCGCCGGGTGGCGTACACGTGGATGGCGTACCGCCACGCCCACTACTCCCAGGTGTTGCGGATGCTGCCCGACCTGCTCGCCGACGCCCGCCAGGCCCGCGAACACGGGGCACCGACTGGTTCGGCGCGCGCCGCCGACCTGCTGGTGCGCATGTATCGGCTCGCCGCTCAGATGCTGGTGAAACTCGGCGAGGCGAACCTGGCATGGCTGGCCGCCGACCGGGCGATGGCCACCGCCGCCGGTGACCCCCGACGCACGGCAATTGCGGCGATCCCCCTGGTCCAGGCGCTACGCGCCCTGGAAGAAGGCCAGCTCGCGATGATCGCCGCCAGCACCGCCGTACGCCGGCTCGCCTCGCACCCGTCCCACGACTTCCCGCCCGACCACCTCGCCCTGGCCGGAACCCTGCTGGTCGAGGCCGCTCTCGCCGCCGCCCGCACCGACTCGGCCGCCGCCCGCGACCTCATCGACCACGCCACCCACCTCGCCGACGCCCACGGCGACCGCCCCGACCGCGACAACAACGACATCGAGTACGGCCCGACCGTGGTCGCCCTCGCCCGTGCCCTCATCACCGCCGACCTCGGGGACCCCCACCAGGCCGTCATCATCCACAAGCGCGCCACCAACGGGGATGCCTGGAACCGGCTCCCCGCCGAACACCGGGCGGCCCACCTGATCGACATGGCGCGCATCCACCTCGACTCCGGCAACCCGCGTGCCGCCGGCCGCGCCCTGGTCACCGCCGATCGGATCGCCCCCGCCGAGACCCGCATCCGCCCCGCCGCCCGTACGGTGCTGACCGCCCTGCTCCGCGACGGTCCCGCCGACGCCGACGTGACCCGCCTGGCCGCCCTCATCGGCCTCACCAACCCCTGAGCGCCCAACAGCAGAATTTCAGCGTGAGGGGTCAAGACCCTCCTGCGCCCCTGACCCGGATACGCCGCCCGCCCGCTTTACCCAGCCGTGGCGGTCAGCGCGTGACGCCGCTCCCGACCACGTCACCACCCCGCGTGACCGTCGCAGCCCCGGCCCCGCCCCGCCGACGCCGACGGAGGTGGAACCGCCTCTCAATCCGTGCCGTCTGAGCAGTGGGACGACGGTGAAGCGGAGAAGACGGGGGCTGGGATGGCGATTCGGGGCTACCTCGCGGCGATGGTCGCGTGCGGTGTACTACTCACCGGGTGTGACGGGCAGACCGGGCCGGGGGCCGCAGACCTCGGGCCGGGCCCGGCTGCCAACGAATCCTCGGGGCCGTCGGTGCCGGAGGGGCTGATCGGCTCCTGGACGATCGCCGACCTCGCCGACCCCGGCGTGGGCACGATCCTGCGGCTCGCTGATCACGAGCTGTACCTCGTGGGCAGCCGCTGCGGCATCCTGCACGGGTCCTGGCGGGCCGACCCCGACGGGAACTTCCTCGCGGAGGTGAACTCCACAGTCAGCGCCGCCGACGAGGGCACTCCCGACTGCAAGCGGGTCAGCCAGGACACCCCCGGCTGGCTGCGGCGCGTGACCACGTATCGAATCGACGGCTCGGGGCAGCCGGTGCTCCTGGACAACCTGGCGCAGCCGGTCGCCCGGCTGCTCCCCGGTGCGACGCCGACCGCCGGACCGGGCATGGCGGCCTCCCTGCTGGAACCGCCGACGGTAACCGACGAGGCCCGACGCGCCCTCGCTCCGGCCGCCGCCCTACCGCCGACGCTGAACCCCGCCGACCAGCACCGACTGACCGGCCGCTGGACGCCCACCGTCGGGCACCGGGAGGCGTACCTGGAGTTCACGGCGGACGGCGAGTGGCGCGGATCCGACGGCTGCAACCGCGGCGGCGGCCGGTGGATCACCGCGACCGGGGGCACGCTGCTCGCCACCACCGGGCCCGTCACGGCGATCAACTGCCCCGACCATGTCCCGGTCTGGAGCTGGCTCGGGGCGACCCGGCGAGCAGGTCTGGACGGTGAAGTCCTGGTGCTGCTCGACGCCCAGGGCAGGGAGGCAGGCCGGCTACGCCCTGCCGCCTGAGAGCACCGGTACCCGTGAAAGGCGCAACGGCCGACAGCGGGGCCGGCGCGGTGCTACCTGGACTGCGGTGGGTATGTCGTGGCACCGCCACTGGGTCAGGCGCGCTGCTCCGGGTTATGGCCCGCCGGCGGCTGGGCCTGCTCCACCGCGAACGGATGGCGCAGTCGCCGCATCGCCTCCTCGCTGCCGTCGAAAGTCACGGCCGGACCGTCGAGCCCGTCGGTGCTCGCCGGGGCGAAGAACAACGCCGGTTGATCATTACCATTCGATGCCATGCAGTAGTCCTGTCTTCGAAAAAGAGGCACATCAGGTCGTCGGCAACTCGTGCCGACAGCCTCGTGACAGACCCGGCGCTCGCCCTGGGGCCCGATCAGTGTCTCGATTCCTGGCGAAAGCCCGGCGACACCGACACACCGCACCATACCCGGATTCACCGTCCGTCATGTGCCGCCGCCGTTGACCGCCCGCTCGCGGCGACTACAAACGCTCGAAGCTCTCCATACCGGCGAGTTCGAGCACCTCGGTCCGGGTTGCCGGGCATTCCTGCCGGGTCTGGTCGTCGATCTGACGGCCGGTCGGCACGGCACCCTGCTTCTCGTACCAGGAATAGAGGTTCACGGTGAGGTTCGCCATCGTGCCCGTCTCGGACCCGATCCCTCGCAGCGTCGGCAACTGGCCGTCCAGGTAGGCACACACCTCCTTCGCCGACACCGGCGTCGAGCCACCGGCCGGAGCAGATCCGGCCGCGCTGGATGCGATGCCGGCTGCTGCGGGGGTGCCCGGTGCCGCGGCCCCGGAGGGCTCGGGCGCGTCGGCGTCGGCACACGCCGTCAGTGCGAGCACAAGACAGAGGGCCGGCGCGAGCGTTCGGATCGTTCTCATCGGTTCTCGTCCTGACGTGGTTGTCGGTAATGGGTGACCGGCGGTCGGGCCGCAGCGGATGGCTCGTCAGCGGACTGTGACACGCGTGACCCACCGTCAGCCCCGGCGGCGATCGCGGTGACGAGCCACAGGCCGGCGGGCAGTCGGTAGCCGACGCCAGGTTCACGAAACCGGTCGAGCAGCCGGACCGCCCCCGCCCGGGCCGAAGCCTGCCCAGCCGGCGGAGCCGCCCGGTATGCGGCACCGGCGGGGCCGATCTCGACAAGCCATTCGGCCACGGCATCGGCGTCGTCCGGAGCATCCAACGCGACGTCACACGACGTGATCGTGACGGCGGTGAAGCCGGCGACGGTGAGGACCCGGGCGAGCCGCGCCGGGTCGGCGAAGGAGAACGGACCGGGCTCGTCGCCCACCGGCAGCGGTGGCAGCGGCCCGAGGTGCGGCGCTGCGCCGAGCATCGCCGCGGACATCCACGGGTTGACGCCGCCGTCGCGGAAGACGGTCGCGGCGAGGCGCCCTCCCGGGCGCAGGGACCGCCGGATCGTGGTGCAGCCGGCGACCGGATCCGCCAACAGCATCAGGGCCATTCGCGAGTACGCCGCGTCGAACGGCGCCCCCGGCACGACGTCGAGGGTCTCGATGTCGGCCGCGCGGAACCGGATACCCGGGTACCGGTCCGTGGGGAACCGTTGCCGGGCGGCGGTCACCATCGCCTCGGCGATGTCGATACCGACCGCCGCGCCGCTCTCGCCGACCGCCACGGCGAGTTCGGCCGTGGTGCCGCCACAACCACAGCCCACATCGAGGATCCGTTCGGCGGGCCGCGCGGCCATTCGATCCATGGCGGGCGCGCCCAGCGGTCGGCCGATCTCGTCCTGCCGATCGGCGTGGCGAATCCAGCCGGCTGCCGCTCCCGTCCAGAAGGCGGCGTTGCGGGACCGCAGGGTGGCGGCGTCGGCCATCAGAACGGCATCTCAGCGCCGTCGACGCTCATCGATCGAAAGTTGGCCGCTTTCGTCGGGTCGAAGCCGCCCTCCTGCGCCGCCAGGCCTGCGGCCCGGACCAGCCGTTCGGACTGGAACCGACGGAACGCGGCCTCGTCCTGCCAGATGTTGATGATGCGCCAGCCGTCCTCGGTCGGGCCGGCGACATGGGCGACGAGTCCCGGCGGCCGGTCCGGCCCGAGGTGGCGCTCCACCTGCTGATACTCCGCCTCGCTGACGCCGGGCATCTCCTGCAACACACCGAACGGCATGACCGCGCCCTTTCGATAGAGTAAGAACCTATCCAATAGAGCACTACACTCGGACAGTGGTTGTCAAGAGACGCTATGACTCGTCCCGGCGGCAGGAGCAGTCCCGACAGACCCGGCGAGCAATCCTCGAAGCGGCTGGCCGGCTGTTCGTCGACCCCGGCTACGCGGCCACGCCGCTGACCGCCGTCGCCGCAGAAGCCGGCGTCGCGGTCCAGACGCTGTACGCGGTGTTCGGCAGCAAGCGTCAACTGCTCTCCCAGCTGGTTGACGTCACCCTGGCCGGCGACGACGAACCGGTGGCCCTGCCGGACCGGCCCTTCGTCGCCGAGATCCGCGCGCTCGCCGACCCCCGCGCCAAACTCACCCGCTACGCCCGCCACCTGGTCGAGGTCCACACCCGGCAGGCCCAGATGATGCTCGCGCTGGCCGGAGCGGCCACGGCCGACCCGGACGCCGCCGAGATCTGGCGCAAGAACAGCGACGAGCGCCGCCGGGGCATGGCCATGTTCGCCGCGGAACTCGTCGGCACGGGAGCCCTCCGCCCTGACCTGGACGTCGAACAGGTGGCCGACATCCTCTGGTTGGCCCAGGACGTCCGCAACTTCGACTGGCTCGTCCGGCAACGCGGATGGCCGCTGGAGCAGTACCAGCGGTGGTATGTGGACACCGTCAGCGGCGCCACCATCGCCCAGCCCCAGTGAGGCCGGTGTGATGGCCTGCCGCATCGCGGCATCCGTCTTCGGCAACGGCCTGACCCAGCAGGGGAAACACTCCCGGCCGCCCCCGGGAGCAGGGTTCCGGTAACCTGGTGCGGCGGGCCGTTAGCTCAATTGGCAGAGCTGAGGACTTTTAATCCTTAGGTTCTGGGTTCGAGTCCCAGGCGGCCCACCACTTGAACTGGAAAAATAGGCCAACGCCGCCTTCCTGGATCGTCCTTTTCGCGAGTATTGTCGGATTTCTGGTCTTGATGTGCGAGCACCCGCCGAGCACCCCGCTCGGGCATGGCAGTAGGCGACGCGGCGCGTCGGTGCTGGTCGGGGCGGGGTTAGGTGTTCGAGCGCAGACGCTCCGCCAGTACTCGCCTGAATGATCGTCTAGCGGTGTACCAACGCATGACCTGAGCACCCCATTTCGCTGTGGATGCCGGCAGAGCCCTGTTGTATGAGGTTGCGGAGGTCCCCTCGGCGCGCCAGGAGTGAACCCGGGTACCCGCCGGCTCGCGGGTTCGTGCACGCCTCCACGTCGGTTACCTGCTCCGCAACTCCTCAGTCCAGCAGCTCAACCTCCCAGTTCATCCGCTGGATCAACGTGTCGACTTCGCGAATTTGCCGGGCGAGGTCGTCCGCCTGCCTGCGCAACTCCGCCACCGGCAGCGCCGGAATCATCTTCAACTCCGACCGCAGCTGCCGATACCCACGCTGGCCTTCACCCGCAGCGGCGTCCGCGGCCCTGGTCCGCTTTCCTCGACGGTCCCGTACGCGACGGGCGTCGCTGAGCACGGCGTCGACGTCAGGCGCTCCACCCGATCGCGGCTGGCCTACCGGTCAGGAATGGAGACCCCGTCGCCGTCGAGGGGCGAGCCGTCCAGTGCGCGGTCGGTCTCGACGGCGGTCAGTTGCACGCTCACGTCGCCGTCGGGGGCCGGGAAGCGGGTGAAGTTCAGCAGGACGAATCCCAAACGGTTGTTACCCCGCACACCGTTGTTGAGGGGCGTCGTGCGTACGCCCTCGACGAGCCACTGGTGGAGTGGCTGCGCGTCCTCGTCCCGCCAGCCTCTCAACCGGGCGTGGTGAACCGCCAGGGTCAGCTTCTCGGCCAGGTATCCGGGGTCACAGACGCTGACGATCGTCAGATCGAGTTCCTCGAACCGGTGCGCCGCCCCGAAGTGCCACCGCGCCTGCACCCTGCGAACGCCCGGGGTCAGCGGCCGCCCGACGAACATCCAGTCGTACGCGTCGATGAAGGGCGCGCGGCTCTTGAGCCAGCTCTTCCGGTCCTGCTCCGGCACGACCCAGGGCATGGGGACCTCGTTGAAGTCGTCGGTCCACACGACCTCGGGGATCTCCCAGGCCGCCAGCCAGGCTCTGACGCGATCCCGGTTGGCCAGGAACTTCGCTCGCAGCTCATCGTGCTGGCGGTGTCTGAGCATGATCGATCACTCCCCGTACTCCCAGTCGAAGCCCCAGATGCGGACGTTGCCCTTGTGGTCGCCGGTGACGACGGTGCTGAAGGAGGCGTCGGCGCGTATCGCGTTCACCCGGACGGGGTGGCCGTGCAGCGTCCGGATCCGGCGCCCCGTCCGCAGCTCCCAGACATCGACGGTCTGCTCTCCCGGGTCCCCCGCGACGGCGAACCGTCCGTCGGGGGAGACCGCCACATCCTCGATCCCGTAGCGGGGGCCGGCAGGGTCATCGAGGACCCGCCCGTCGAACACCAGATCTCCGTTCGCGACGTTCCAGACGACGAAGCCCTGCAGGCCGGCGATGACGGCGAGGCGACGCGCGTCGCTGAAGGCCAGGTCCGCCGAGGAGCTGTGCTTGACCCGTTCGAGGTGGTACAGCGGGCGCTTGCCGCCCGGCCGCCATGCGGTGAGGCGGGTCATCTCGGCCATCAACAGCACGCCGGCGGCGAAGCGGATCTCCGTATGCGGGTCGGCGCACGTGAACGTCCGCAGCGACTTCCCCGTGTCGATCGACCGGACTTCCACGGTGGTCGTGTCGCCGTTTCGCAGCTGTACGGCGAGCGAGCGGGACACCTCGTCGGCCGTGACACCGTCGATCGTTCCGCGCCCGGTGCGGATCGTCGCGACGCAGGCCGCGGCCTGCAGTGACCACACCGTCGCCAGCCCGTGCCCGAAGCCGACCGTCAGCAGGTCGCCTGAGATGTCGAGCGTCGTGTTCCCCTCGTCGCGCGGCAGGGCGCCGGCGACTCTGAACCGCGGCCGGAAGGTCGCGGTGTCGTGGCAGGCGACGGACCCGTCCGAGTAGCCGATGACCAGGTCATGCCCGGCTCTGGCGAAGTGCAGCGTAGTAGCGGGGTTCCGCTGTTGGATCACCGAACCCGCCTTCTCGAGTGTCTCCAGGTCGAAGACCACGACCTCGTCGACGTTGGCGGAAAAGGCGAACAGCCTCCCGGAGTCGCTGACGTCGAAGACTCCGTGGGTGAGCATCAGATCGGACAGTTCCTGCTCCACCCAGACGCCGGTCAGTCCGATTCGCCGCAGATCCCGTCCCGCGGCCCGCGAGGCCCGACGCAGTCGAGGATGGCGTTGATGGCCGGGGATGGCCCTGGCCTCACGGATCGTGTCGGTCGCGTGCCGACCCTTTCCGGCCAGGATCATTGCCTCGATGCGGTCCATGACCTGCTCGAATGCGCGTTCCTCGTGCGTGAGGACATCGACCGCGCGAGGCGGCGCGTACGACCAGGGAGCGAGATGTCCGCGAAGCGGCATGGGGAGGCGGGACAGCGAGGTCTGGTCGCGGTAGCCGACATGTTCGGCGATGACGGCGTACCCGCAGTCGCCGCTGAACGCCGTGGCGTCGCGACGCGAGCCCCGCTTCCAATCCTTGGGGAAGGTGCGGACGCAGCGGCGGTTGGCGAGTTCGAGGACCTGGAGGTCTCCGGTCCCGGGGTCGAGCAGGGCCCAACCGGCTCGGCCCGAGACGCCGAGCGCGTGGTATCCCATGAGCCAGGGAACCTCCCACCGTCGCGGCTCGTCCCAGACCCGCATGTCCGCCATCATCATGGCGCGGAAGCCGAGCTTCAGGACGACCGATCCGTCCGTCGCCAGGGCGACCTTCTGGTCGTCACCGTCGATCTCGTCGGCAGGTATGTGCAGGCCGCGCATCCGCGTGCGACGCAGGGGCCACCACTGCTCCACCCGGTGATCGGCGTCGGAGCCGGGACGCCCCAGCGAGGCGGAGACGCACACCTCGGCGTCCTGGCCGAGGATCACCCGGGTGACCCGGCCCGTGTGGGGCCGGATGTCGACGACCGACTCCCATCCGTCGGTGCGGAAGACGAGGACGCGGCCGTCGGCCGTTCCCACAGCTGCGAAGTCGCCCTCGGGGCTGAGCGCCACGGCCGTTCCACCTTCCAGCCGGCCTTCGAGGTCGGCCGCCCCGTCGGCGAAGCGCCACCGTTCGACCAGGGAATCCTGGTAGCAGACGAGGATCCGCGCGCCGGCGTGGTCGATCGCGACGTCGACGGGAGCCGGACCGGATTCGGCGAGTTCGCCGACCACCCGGCCCTCGAACGCGTCCCAGATCCGCACCCGGCCCGACTTCTCGGCCACCACCACATGTGTCGCATCCCGGTCGCAGGCCATCGCCACGACCTCGCCGGACAGCTGCCCGAACACCTCGAGCGTGCCCCTCGGCGCCAGCCGGGCGCAGCGTTCGCTCGCGGCCGCGATCTCGGGCGAGCCCGGGTGCTTCCGGTCCGCCTCGGCCAGGTGCCGGGCCGCGAGGACACCGTCGCCGCGTTCCATGTGCACCATCGCGGCCAGGTGGTCCGCCTCCCAGGAGTCACCGGTGGCGCGCAGTTCCGACAGCAGGGTCTCGTCGGTGACGAGGCCGTCGGCCCACTTGACGATGCCGTGGTTGTAGACCGCGCGGACGTTGTGCGGGTCGATCGCCTTCGCCTGCTCGAACAGCTCGACCGCCCGGCGCTGCTCGCCGAGATCCCACAGCGAGAGCGCCTTGTTGGACAAGCCGTCGGCCTTCAGCGACGGCGAGACCCGGTTGGGGCGCGGGTAGGGGCTCCCGGCCCGATCCGCGTACACGTCCAGGAGGACCGCCTCCGCATCGGCGGTGTCGCTGATCCGCGATCGAGGGTCGCGGGCGAGGCAGCTCGCCAGGAGATCACGCAGCGCCGGTGGGAGGTCGCCGCGCAGCGCCGCCAGCGAGTCCGCACCGTCGTGGCCCCACTCCCAGAGCCGACGCCCGTGGAGCAACTCGATGACCGTCAGCGCCCAGGACCACATGTCGCTGCCCCGGCCGATTCTGCCGTCCGGATCGACCTGCTCGGGGGAGCAGTACTGCGGGGTGAACCCGCCGAGCGTCGCGTACGCGGTCTCGGCACCGCCCTGCGGGGTGTGCGGAACGGCCGCCTTCGCCTTGGCCGTGCCGAAGTCGGTCACCCTCGCCGTCTCGCCGTCGTACATGACGTTGGAGGGCTTGATGTCCTGGTGCACCAGACCCGCCGCGTGGGCGTGCCCGATGCCGCGCAGCATCTGAATCGCGACGTCGAGGGCCTGCGGGAGGTGGCGGCACCGCCCCTGCCGCACCGCCGAGGCCAGGTCGCCGCCCGTGACCCATTCCGCGAAGATCACGGGGTACGCGCCGACGCGCCGCACATAGTTGCAGCCGACCACGTTCGGATGGGGATCGAGATCGGTCCAGGCCTGCGCCTCCTGAGCGAACAGGTCGAGAATCTCGGGTGCCGCGGCCAGATCGGGTCGCGGCGTCTTCACGGCGAGGTCGACGCCCCAGGCGAGGTGATGGGCGCGGTACACGAATCCCATGCCGCCCGTCTCGACCACCTCCTCGATGCGGAAGGTGTCGAGGACGGTCTCCCCCGGCCGCCACCGAATCACCTCCCCCGCATCCACACCGAGGCCCTAGTCGACGAGCGCCACGTAGATCGGGCTGCCCAGCAGCGTGCCGTCCGGCCCGGACTTCTCGGCCAGCCGTTTGGCGACGAACTCCACTCGCTGCGTCGGTCCCGGGAGCACGGCACCGGTCTGCGACAGGGCCGCGTGGAAACGCTCGTCGTCGAACTCGCCCGGGTCTGCCTGCAGTTCCTGAAGCTTGCGGAACAGGTACGGCGGGACCGATCCGACCGGTTCGGCATTGCCGCCGCCGATCACGTGCGACGCCGACCGCCAAGGACGATGACCTGACCGTCGAGCGTCCCCGCGAAGACCACGATGCCGGAGCTGGGAAACACCCTCCACCGCATCTCCAGGCAGGCCTGGAAGTAGGGGCGGGACTCGGCCGCAGTGCCGATCTGGTCGGCGTCCTGCAGGTGCCGGATCACCTTCTCCAGCTTGTCGAGGTCGTGGCGCTCGGGCAGGACCGCCTTGCGGCTATAGCGGACGACCTTGAGATCCACGGCGAGTTCGGTCTCGTGCTGCGCGGAGGAGGCGACTTGTGCCGCGAGGAGCCCGATCTTGAGATGCGACAGGTAGAGGTAGTACGTGAGGCTCACAATGCACTCCGGTGACAGGGAGATGTCTGAATCTCAGCCTACGTGGCGCATGCACGCGATCAGGCGTCGGGCACCGGCCATCATTGCCAACGGCGCCAGGCCTAGGGACTCGCCCCCATTGCGTTCCTGATTGCCGGAGGTGGAGCAGCATGACATCACCACGGTCCTCGGCAGGTTGAGGATCGGAAGTCCCGACGTAGCGTCACGCACCCCCAGCAACCCGCTGAGGAACACGCCGTCGGCAAGAGCGATCCCCGACGAGCCGGGATCCGCCTCGACCCACTCGTAGTGCGCGCGGAAGAATGCCACGCCCTCGGTTTCGCGGGGCAGCCACCGCAGCCAGCGCGTGAGGTTCATCGTCGTTGCCTCGTGGATGCCGGTCCTTGAGTCGCAGAGTTCCCGGGCGGCGAGGATGGTCTGCGCCCGGCGCGGCGGGAGCGCCCCGGGAACGCCGTCAACGGGGAAGTAATCGCAGGTAAGCAGCAGCGGAAGCGGGTTCGCCGCAGCGGCCAGCGCGCTGTCGCGCCTCACGCCGTCGAGGACGGCGAGCGACGGCATGAACCGCAGCTCGAACCGTTCGACCAACCGGGTAACCCGCGGTCCCGGCACGCCGACGGGCAGAATCGGCCACGGCACCGGCGTCAACTCGGACGGCACCGACATGAACAGCCGCCGGTCACGGTCCCCGACCTTCCGGAGCGCGTCGGGCAGCAGGCGGGCCAACGTCGAGGTGAGCCGGAGTTCGTCCGGGGCGTCGGCCTGTTCGAGGAAACCGTCGAGGTTGACGCCGGCGACATGGTCGGGGACCGGCCAGGCGGGTGTGACACCCGACCGCAGCAGCACGATACTCAGCGCAGTGCGGAGCTCCTCGTCGTGCAAGAGGTTCACCACTCCACCGTCGACCGGGGTAACGCCACAGGTGAGCACCCAGTACAACGCGCCGCTGTCGTACCAGCTCGACCACCAGAGGTCGTCGGCCGCCGCATGGTGTCCCGCACTGGGTTTGATGGAGACGTCAAAACCTGGGAGGAACACCAGCGATGCCCGCACCGAAGAAGTACCCCGATGAGCTGCGTGAGCGAGCGACCCGGTTGGCGCCGGTTGTTGTACCAGTCAGTGTCTCGACGGTGGCCATCTCCAGGTCGTCGAGTCCATGCCAGGGTTCGCGCAGTAGCCATACCATCCACGACGAAGCAGTATCGAGGCATTCGCATGCATGGCAGTTACAATAGCTGACATCAACCGTGACACCAGCCGGCACGCACGGCCACCCCACCAGCACACGCAGTGGTGATCGAACTACGCTTGCGCCTGGCTCTTTGATGGCGTTATTCCCCTGGAATGGCGAAGTAGCCCGGCTTCGCGATAAGCGCTGATTCGAAGTATCGGCCATCTTCGTCGCCCGGAAACTCTGGCAAATTTCCGCGCCAAAGGGACATCGATAATTCGGGCGCAACAACGGTTCGCCCGCCCTCTTCATGACGAATACGAGTCCGTAGTTCAAGGAGGGCGATCACTTCGTCCGCCAGGGTCCTGAAAACGTCTGTCCCCTCGAACAGCACTGAATCGTCATCCGACCTGTAGATCTCAACCGCAATGACGTTTCCACCCCTGTCGCCATGCAATGCAATAGACAACCCTGACCGAAAAGGAACAAAACCGCGCCGCCGTGGCCGAAGCGGATCAGGCATCACGACATCCCCCAGGCTGGCCAACGCCGCCTCGGCCTCGCCGAGAGACGCACCGATCTCCGCCGGTCCAACGCCGACGGGTGGGTGCAGGTCAAGCCGCATAACCCCTCCTTGTTGCTCAACATCCGGGTGTGGTCAGAGCTAGACCACACCCGGATGACGATCCTAGAACAACGCCATCTGGAAGAACGGGGTGCTGGGTCGTGTTCGAAGCGCTTGGTACTGCGGGTTGGACGGCAGGCTGTCCAGAAGTTCACCGATAGCATCGTCGTATTTGCCAGGGAATCGACTGGTGACGTCATTGATGTCCATCTGCAACGCTTCGTCGATTCTGCCTTGACTAATGAGGTCCTTCTGCATCATGCGCCACGCCTGGGCCTCCAAGGAACTGCCAGTCGTGTAGAGCTGCACATGATCGGCGACATCCATTCGGATGGAAGGGCCACTATATTTTGTAATACTCTTTCCAGTAGACCAATCGGCTGGCATGTGATTGATCTGTTTTCCTGTCCCAGCCGGTTGCAACCGGCCATACATTCCGCCGTCACCACAGTTGTGTACGAGGACCGGCGTGGTGCCGGCGAGTACATAGTACGTGTGGATGTCGGCGACGGTGAGGTCGTGCATCCGTTGGTTGCCGGTGAAGTTGTGTACTGCGGTGATCGTGACCTGGCGGCCGGGTCCGCCGCCGCCCATGCCGGCGCCGGTGCCGTCGCCTTCGAGGCGTTTGTCGTCGTGGACCAGCAGGCGGTGTCCGGCCTTGAGTTGGCCCGCGTTGACCCAGTGTTGTTCGGTCGCGTCCCAGAAGGGGTGGTTCTGGGTGGTCTTGAGGACTGTCTGCTTGCCCGACTTCGTGTCGCGGACGGTGACGTCGGTCAGGTCCCGGTCCTGGTTGATGTGGAGCTGGGTGATGCGTTTCGCCTCGGTCTTGCCGCTGTCCGGTTCGGTTGCCGCTACCTCGTCGCCGATGTTGAGGTCGGAGATGGGTCGGCTGCTGCCGTCGGCCAGCAGGACCCGGGTGGACGGGGCGAAGCTGTGGCAGCCCTGCTCCTGCCTCCGGGCCGGACCTGGGGCGGGCGAGTTCCGGCCGGAGGATCGGCTTGCCGCCCGTGCGGGCGAGCCGCCGCTGCCGCCGCTCTTCGTCGCCGCGGCTCGGGCCGATGAGCCGCCGCCGGCCTTCACCGCGCTGCCGCCGGGCATCCGGCTGCCGAGGCTGGGCAGGCGGCTGGCCGCGCCGCCGAGCGCCTTGGTACCGATGGCGCCGCCGAATCGTCCGAGTCCCGCCGACAGGGCGCCGTCGAGGCCACCTTCGATCATGGAGCCGGCGAGGCCGCTCCAGGAGAATTCCTCATCACCGCGGGAGACGTCGACCATGAAGCCGGTTCCTGCGGCGAGTGCGCCGGCTGCGGCGCCGGCGAGGAGGAGGCAGCCGACGCCGGTGGCGCAGAGGGCGCCTATGGCGACGGTGGCGACCAGGCCCGCGGCCACGGTCGCGGCGAACCGCCAGGGATCCTTCTTGATGGCCTGGACTGTTGACTTGACGCTGTCGATGGTTTTCTTGACGGCCTTCTTGGCTGTCTCCTTGACGCACTTGCCCACGCCCTTGGACATGCAGTTTCGGGTTGCGTGGTAGGCGTCCTTGAGCGACTGCGCCTTTTTCTTGACCCAGCGGACGGTGGTTTTCTTGACGGTGTTCCAGGCCTTGCTGGCCTTGCTGGCGATCTTCTTGGTGCTGGCCTTGACGTTCTTCCAGGCGCGGCTCGAGTAGGAGGAGACGTGTTTGAAGGTGGAGGCGGTGTGGCTGGCGGCTGCGCGGAAGGTGGAAACGGGGTTGGTGACGGCCGTGGCGACTTTTGTGATGCCTCGTTTGAAGCTGGACCAGCCGAAGTGTCCGGTGGGGTCGGTGGTGGTGAGGGGGTTGCCGTCTCCGTATTGGAAGCGGTTTGCGGTGATGGAGTCGGGGACGGGGTTGACGTTGGCGCTGTCGCGGGTGTCGAACTGGCCGGTGGCGGTGTTGTACCAGCGGGCGTGCATGTTGGCCCGGCTGGTGAGGGACTCGGTCCATTCGGATTGGTAGCCGAGGTTGCCCACCATGCCGCTGGTGGAGACGACCTTGCCGAGCGGGTCGTAGGTGGTGGAGCCGGACACGGCGGTGCCGCTGGCCGTGAACTGTGCGACGACGTCGGTGTGCTGGTCGGTCCAGGTGTAGCGGGAGCCGGAACCCGTGCCACTGCCCGTTCCTAGGAGCTCGCCGGAGGGGCCTCTGGTGTAGGTGGCGGTGCTGTCGCTGGCCAGGTCGTTGCCGAGCCCGGTGTAGGTGAAGCCGGGTTTGATGGCCCGGCCGAGCGCGTCGTAGGTGTAGGTGGTGCTCGCGCCGCCGGTGCCCTGCTGGGTGGTGACCTGGCCGAGGGCGTCGGTCTCGGTCGTGTAGGCGACGGATCCGGAGGTGGTGCTCCGCAGGGTGCCGCGGGAGGTGTACGTGTAGGAGGTGCCGTCGTTCTGCGTGCTGAGCTGGTTACGGGCGTCGTAGGTAAAGGTCCTCGACCCGTTCTGGGTTCGGTTGCCGGAGCCGTCGTAGGCGTAGGTCGTGTTGGTGGTGCCGTTGTTCCACGACGTGAGCCGGTCGGCGAGGTCGTAGGTGTAGGTGTTGCTCGCGGATCCGGCCAGCCCGGTGGTGACCTTCGAGGTTTCGTTGCCGTTGTTGTCGTAGCCGTAGCTGATGGAGCCGAGGGTGACGGTGCCGGCGGAGTTCTTGAGGGTGTCGGTCTTGAGTCGGTGCAGCGGGTCGTAGGTGAGGGTGCGGGCGTTGTTGTTGGCGCCGTAGGTGATTTTCGCCGGCTGGGACGTCTGGTTGTAGGCGACGGCGACGTTGATGCCGGTCGTGGGGTTGGCTGTGGTCTTCAGCCGGCCGGCGACATCGTAGGTGTAGTTGGTGGTTCCTGCGGCGTCGGTGCGGGATGCCATGTTCCCGTCGCGGTTGTACGAGAACGAGTTGCTGTCGGTCGGTCCGGTGATGGTCAGTGGGAGACCGCGGTCGTCGTAGGCGATGCTGTTCGTGCCGGACGGGACGGACAGGGAGGTCAACCGGCCGGCGTCGTCGTAGTCGAACACGCGGTCGGCGGTGGTCGCCTCGGCGCCGCTGCCCGCGACCCGCTTCAGCTGGCCGAGGTCGTCGTAGGTGTTGGTGACGGTGACTCCGCCGGGTGAGTCCTGGCGGGCGGGTCTGCCCAGGGCGTCGTAGGCGACGGTGAAGGTGCGGTCGGCCACGTTGGGGTAGGCGGGGGTGGACGGCTCGACTCGCGACTCGGGCAGCCCCCACGAGTTGTAGGTGGTCCAGAAGGCGTTGCTGCGGCCGTCGGTGAATCGGGTCTGGTTGCCGGCGAGGTCGTAGCCGAACGAGGTGCCGATGGCGGTCGTGGTGGTGACCGGCTGGGTTTCGCTGGTCAGGTTGCCCCGTGCGTCGTAGCCGAAGTTGGTGGTGGTGTTGCGGGCGTCCTTGACCCAGGTCAGGTTGCCGTTGTCGTCGTAGCCCATCTTCTCGGTGGTCTGGACGACGTTGCTGGCGTCGAGGTTCTGCGTCATGGTGGGGCGGCCGACGCCGTCGTAGGCGACGGTGGTCTTGGTCGAGTCCGGAAGGGTCGTTTTGACCGGCCGGCCGAGGCCGTCGTATTCGGTGGTGGTCACGTTGTTGGCGCCGTCGGTGACGGTGAGGGGTTCGCCGACCCAGTTGTAGGTGGTGGAGGTGGCGACGCCTTCCGGGGTGGTGACCTTGCGCAGCCATGGTCCGGCGGCGGGGGTGTTGCCGTACACGCCGGCGCCGTAGTCGTAGCTGGTGGTGTTGGTGACCGGGCTGGGTTGGCGCACGACCTGGCTGCGGGTGAGCACGCGGCCGAGGTGGTCGTACGTGGCGGTGGTCTTGGCCCCGGTGGGGTCGACGGTCTCGATCAGGTCGCCGACCTTGTCGTAGGCGGCGGTAGTGACCTTGCCGGCCGGGTTGGTGACCTGCACGGTGTTGCCGAGCGAGTCGTACTCGAAGGTGGTGGTCTTGCCGAGCGCGTCGGTGGTGGAGTCGACCTGGCCGAGCGCGTCGTAGGAGGTGCTGGTCTCCGCGGCGGGGATCGGGGCGCCGCCGGGTGGCGTGTAGGCGGGCCTGATCGTCTTGATCGGCCGGCCTACGGCGTCGTACCGGGTGGTGAGGACGTTGGTCAGCGGGTCCTGGGTTTCGGTCGGTTCGCCGAAGGTGTTGTAGCCGGTGCGGGACACGGGCACCGCCGGCACGGGTGCGCCGCCGCCGAACGTTTCGGTGGACACCGAGGGTGCGACTACCTTGGCCAGGTTGCCGGGGGCGTCGTACTCGTAGCTGGTGATGTTGCCCATCGGGTCGGTCACGGCGGTGATCAGGCCGCGCTTGTCGACGGTGTAGTTGGTGGTCAGTTTCTTCGGGGTCACCGTCGTGGTGGCCTTGCGGCCGTTGCCGGCGCCGTAGAGGGTGCCGACCTCGTCGGCGCTCAGCGTCTCCTGGAAGATCTGCACGTTGTCGATCGCCCCGTTGACCAGTTGGACCTCGTTGGGGCCGATGAGGATGCCGCCGACGGACAACGGGGTGAGGCCATTCCAGGGGCTGGGGTTGGTGCCGCTGCCGGACAACGAGCCGTTGACGTACAGGCTCATCTCCTTGGTGCCGGCATCAAACACACCTGTCAAATGAGTCCAGGTGTTGACCGCTGGTACCGCGGTGGATCGTGCCACGGAGGTCCAGGTCGTCGACGCGGTGTCCGCCAGGGCGGAGATGAACTCCCACCGGTCGAAGAACTTGCTGTACTTGAGGAAGAAGGCCCCGTTGTTGTTGCCGCCCTCACCGACGATCGCCTGGTCCTGGTTGAGGTCGCTCAGCTTTACCCAGGCGGACACCGAGTACGACTGGGTGGTGTTCAGCGACGGCTGCGCGGTCTGGAGGACGTTGGTGCGGTTGAACAGCGCTGCTCCGTCGGAGCGGCCGACCGTGCCGTTGTACGAGTAGAGGGTCCGCTGCGACGGCGAGGAATCGTACGCCTCGTAGCCTGCGGCCTCCTCCATCCGCCACCACCCGGTGGGCAGGGCGGCGCTCTTGACGCTGACGCTCTCCGACTTAACCCGGCCCATCGGGTCGTAGGTGTTTTCCACGGTCTGGAGGGGCGTCTGGAGCTGCCCGACGAGACTCTGGGTGCTGATGACGTGGTCGTCTGCATCGTAGGAGTACTTCGTGACCCGTTCGAGGTCGTACGGCTGCTCCGTCGACGACACGAGCCGCCCTGCGGCGTCGTAGGTGTAGGTGGTCCAGTTGGCGCCGTTGTCGGCACGCTGCAAGATCACATTGCCGATGGCGTCGTAGCTGTTCTCCTCGCTGACGAAGCGCTTGACACCGTCGGTGCGGGTGATCTTTTCGACGTTGTCATTGAGGTCGTACTCGTACTCGGTCACCCAGTTCATCGCGTCGGTGTCGGAGGCGAGGTTGCCGTTGGCGTAATAGGCCTTCGACGAGACGCGGGTGTTGGTGCCGTCGGCGCCGGTGACCGTGGTGGTCAGTTGCTGCCCCACCGCGTCGTAGGTCTCCGCTTTGACCCGTAGGACGTCTCCGCTTGGGCAGGGGCTTCCCGCTGGCGGACTGACTTCGCACGCCACGGTTCTGGTCTGGTTCCCGTAGTCGTCGTACTCGATGAGCGTGACGGCACCGACGGCATCGACGGTCTTGACCAGCTGGCCGTGGGAGTTGTAGTCACTGCTGGAGTCACGGAGCGTGTCCCCGCCGGTGGTGTCCTCGACCTTGCGGTAGGTGACGTTCCCGTCGGCATCGTAGGTGGTC
The DNA here is from genome assembly GCF_050948415.1 of Micromonospora sp. CA-111912. Lineage (NCBI taxonomy): Bacteria > Bacillati > Actinomycetota > Actinomycetes > Micromonosporales > Micromonosporaceae > Micromonospora > Micromonospora sp. CA-111912. The sequence goes on along the minus strand of NZ_CP192007.1, from coordinate 304,539 downwards.
GACGTCTTTGCGGTGTGGATCGCGCCGGTCACCTGGTTGAGGACCGGCGGGTCGAATTGCTCGACGACCTGCCCTGCCGCGTCGTAGGTGTAACTGGTGGTCAGGTCACCGAGGGGTGCCCCGGCCTTGACGGTCTTGGTGCGGGTGCGCCCGGTCCCGTCGTAGGTGAATTCGGTGGCCAGTCCGGCGGGGTCGGTGATCCGTACGGCGTCACCGGCGGAGTTGTACTCCGTCTGCTGCGTCGCGCCCTTGGCCGACACGGTGGTCAGCGGAAGGCCGGGTGGAACCGTGCCGCCCCCGACCGCAGGTGTCGTCGCGGTGGAGTACGTCATCGCCGTCGTCCGCCCGGACGCGTATCCCGCGACGGGTGGGGAGGTGACGCTGACCCGGTTGCCGGCGGTGTCGTAGCCCAACTTGGTGAGGTGGTTGTTGTCGGTGGCGCTCTGCGACCGGGCGTCGCGGACCTCGATGAGCTGATCGTTGCGCGGGTCGGGGGTGAGGTTCACGGTGGTGGAGTCGGGCCAGTACTTGTAGTACGTGCTGTCACACCATGTCTGGTCGCGGCAGACGGTGGAGCGGATGGTGTTGCCGCGCACGTCGCGGGCGGACACTGTCTTCATGCCCAGCGGGTCGAACTCCACGGACTCGAAGCCGCCGACGTCGTAGCCGTAGGAGGTGGTGCGGCCGAGCGCGTCGGTGGCGGCGATCAGGCGGTTGCCGTTGACGATGTCGAAGACGTCCTTCGACGCCTTGTTATCGGGATCCGTGGTGGTGACCGCAGCGACCGGGGTCAGGGTCGCCGTCGGACCGGCCTGCACGGCGCTCTTCGCGGCCCGGTAGTGGGCGTCGACCTCCGTCGGCGGGAGCTCCCGGTCGTAGTAGGCGAACTCGGCGATGTTGCCCTTGAAGTAGCTGACGTCCGCCGACGAGCTGGGCCACGCCTTGGTGGTGCCGGCGCCGATGTACGACACGAGGGCATTGGTGCCGACCATGGCGCCGAGGGCGCCGACCATCTTGTTGTCGAGGTAGAGGATCTGCCGGGTCGTCGACGCGGACAGCACGACGTGGTGCCACTTGCCGTCGTTGACCTTGGTGGTGGAGGTGATCGGCGCGTTGTAGGTGCCGTTGTAGAACTCGCCCCGCAGCAGGCCGTCGGCGCCGACGTACAGCGCCGGCGTCCAGTTGGCGGTGGCAGGGGCGTTGTTCAGTTCGTTGCGTTGGTAGGAGTAGAGGACGCCGCTGACAGCGTGGTTCGCCGGCGTCTTGAACCACATCTCGACCGTGGCGTCGTCACCCATCGGGAAGTCGACGCCCGGGTAGAGCTGGTTCGCGGGGTCGTACGGCTTGACGTAGGAGGAGGTGCCGTTGAAGATCGCGCCGTAGGTGTCGGAGAACGGGCTCGTGTCGGCCTGGTTGGTGTCGAAGGTGACCGCGTTGTAGTGGGCCTCGTGGCTGTGCACGACGTTGACCGCGTCGGCCGGCGCCTCGACGTCGCCGAGCCGCCAGTAGTCCGTGGGCTGCGAGCCGAGGACGGCCGACACGTACACCAGGCTGGAGCCGGAGGCGGTCGGCGCGCCGACCTTCCACACGCCGCCGTTCTCGTCGGTGATCTCGGCGACCCGGCCGGTGACGCTGTGGTAGACGACCTGGGCCTGAACCCGCCCGGCGGCGCTGCTGACCAGTGACAACTGCGGCGTTCCGGCGCGGCCCGACGTGTGCATCGCGGCGACGTCCGTGCTCGTGAGGCCCCGGTTGTGGTACGCGACGTCGGCGATCGAGCCGGTGAAGAAGGTGGCGGTCGGCGTACTGTGGGGCTGGTTCGGCCAGGTGCCACCGAGGAACCCGGCGCCCAGGTACGCGTTGTTGGCGTCGAGGCTGGACAGGTTGATCGCGCCGGTCAGACTGCCGACCTGCGTGCCGTCGAGGAACAGTTGCTGGCTCCCGCCGTTGCCGGCGAGGACCACATGGTGCCACTGCCCGTCGGTAACAGTGCCGGGCGAGGACATCGCACCCGCCGGATTGGCAGTGCCCAGTTCGCCGTGGAGCTTGCCGTCGGAGCCGATGTAGAGGGCGGGAACGTAGGCCGCGGTCGTGGTGGCGCCGGGCGTGACCTGATCCTTCTGGTAGCTGAACAGCACCCCGTTCGGCGAGCTGGTCTTGAACCACATGCCGATCGACTGGTACGAGCTCTCGGCTACGGCCTTGGCGGGCAGGGCGACCCGCGACGAGGTGCCGTTGAACGACGCGGAGGTGGACGTCGAGTCGGGCAGAGCCGCCCCGCCGCCGAGGGTCACGTCGGTGTAGGAGCCGGTGTCGGCACCGTCCTTTGAGATCACCGCACTGACCGCCGCAGTCGCGTTCGGTGCCTCGTTGAGGCGCCAGAACGCGTACGGGTCGCTGTTCAGGACGGTGTTGGCGTGCTGCGAAACCGACGTGTAGCCGTAGGTGGCGCACTGGGTGCCGGCCCCGGGCTCGCAGACCGACGTCAGCAGGTCGCCGTTGTACGTGTAGGTCCAGGTCTGGACCGTCGCCGGATCGGCCAGCGCGACCGGGTCGGTGATGACGGTGGCGACATGCGGCACGGTGGCGGTTGGTGGCGTCGACCAGGTGAACGACAAGCTTCGGTTGGACGCCAGCGACGTCATCTTGTTCGGCAGGCCGCTGGTGTCGTATTGAAAGGTCAGGGCGCGGCCGGAAGCGTCCGCGATCTTCGTGATCCGATGGGTCCCGGTCCCGGCCGCCTGGGTGAACTCGTAGGACGTGGCGTCCTTGTCCGTCAGGGAGTAGCCGCCGGTAATCGGTTTGAACACCGAGTATCGGCCCAGCGGCGCGACCCAGGTGCCGTTGTTGTTGCGGCCGAACGCCACCTCCTGCCCGTCCGGGTAGCGCACGGTGACGGTTTGCAGGGTGCCCGAGGCGTCACGGACCTCGGTGGTCCGCATGTCGAGGATCGACGACCAGCCGCGGCCGAAGGCGTTGTCGACCCGGGTGTCGAGGCTGTTGTAGTCCCGGTTGACGGCCAGGGCCGGTCCGACCGTGGTGATCTGCGCGTCGGTGTCGGAGGTCGTGTAGTTGCCGACGTTGCCGTCGTAGCCCTTGCCGCCGTTCTGCGCGAGCGCAGAGGTCACCGGGGGTTGCGGCACCTGGGTGGTGAAGGCGTACATCGGTGTGGTCGCGCCGGTGGAGGAGTAGTCGTTGACCTGGACCGCGTACAGGTAGGTCTTCTTCCACTCCAGCACTCCGGCGGGGACCTTCCACACGCCGCCGGGAACCCAGCCGGACGTGGTGAGCTGGGTCCCCTGGTCGTTGTAGACGATGAAGTTGTACCGCAGGCCCTTCGCCGGCCAGTTGTCCGAGTCGTGGCCCTGCGCGATCAGCTCGGGAGTGAGGGTGTCGAGGGTGACGTTGTTCGACGGGTACCTCAGGTCGACCTGCGGGGCGACGTTGTCGGTGTAGGTGACGTCGATGAAGGGACCGCAGTCGATCAACCCATAGACGCTGTTGTTGCAGTTCAGGTCGGCGGTGGCGGACGTGAACCGCTTCCACGCCGCGGTGTCGGTCTCATTGGTGGTCAGCGCGAGCCCGTAGCTGCTGGAACCGGTCACCCACTGGTTGACCTCGGCGGCGTCCAACGGCACCGAAACCCAGGTGCCGACAGTACGGACCCCGGCGGCGTTGCCGCACGCGGCAGCGTTGCTGGGTGAGGCGTGGCCGATCGAGGCGGTGTGGGTGGGGAAGGCGGCGTAGGTAACTGTCGCGGTCCCCCAGTTCTGCGTCGTCCGGTGGACGTCGAACTGGTGAGGTACGCAGATGCCGTTTCCGAGGCCCTGGTAGCTCATGAACAGGTTCAGGTCGGCCGCGCTGAGCCTCTTGCCCGCGTAGGTGGCACCGAACGTGGGAAACGGCAGCAAGGCCTTGGCCTTACCACTGCCGAAGGTCCCGATCGCGACGTTGTCCTCGCCGGAGCGGTCCGTGGTGCTGCCCGACTGTACGTAGGTGTCATTGACGGTCGTGGCGATGGTGCCCGTGGTCGGGTCCAACTCCACCGGGAACTTTCGTGCGGGGTCGCGCAGCCAGGCGCCGTCGATCGACACCTTCAACGCCTGCCCATCGCCGTGCCCGACGATGTCGTACCGCACGTCGTGGGATGTTGCCCTCGCCCCGGTTCGGTCCACCGCCGAGTCCTGCATCCACCCGACCGGCATGGTAGCCGCCGCCTTGCCGTCGCCGTCGAGGAAGACCACCTCACCGGCATCATCGACGCGTGCCGTCAGGCCGGACAGGTGGAGCGGGTACAGGTACTCGGTGGCCACGTCCGGCGAGCGGAAGACAAGACTCTCCTTGACCGCGCTGCCGCGGACGCGAAGCGTCAGGTCGACGTTGGGGAAGACCTCCGGGTACGTGGCGACGCCGCGGTCGACCGACGCCGTGCTGCGTTTGGCCCCGGCCAGGTCGTAGCCGAGGGTCTGCCCGCCGGGGAGGCTCATCTGCACCAGCGGGGCGACGGCCATCTCGGTGTTCCCACCGAGGGTGACGTCGATCGGGACGGCCCGGGCCCGCAGCCGGCCACCGTCATCAACGAGACTGTTGTCGATCCGCTGCCAGCGTCCCTGCCGGTCCTTGAAGTTGACCGGGCTCTGGCGCACGCGTCGGGTGTAGGAGCCATCCGCGTTCTGGAAAACGTCGGAGGTGCTGGTGGACGCCTCTGGCACATGCTTGCTGGTGGCGAGGCTGAAACCCTCGGCCGACCGCGTGGTACGGGAACCCACCGCCGGCTTGCGCGACTGCTGGAGCTTCAGCTCCCCCGGAGCGGGTCGGACAGAGCTGCGATCTTGCACGATCGGCGAGTCGACGTAGTGGCCCCGGTCGGGCGACCGTCCCATCTGCTGTTTCGGAGTCGCCGGGTCAGCCCACGACCATCTGAGCGTCAACAACTCGGAGAGCCAGGAGAGCGGAAACCCGCTGGCACCCGGGTGATGCAGCGGCCCCTTGGGGGCACCCACCGTCATCAGCATCGTCAGGACGAGGACCGCAGCCAGGCGGACAGTGATTCGCCGGCTCCTGCGACGCCGACGAGGGCGACCGACGTCCACGACGTGCGCATGCTGCCGCTGACCGCCCATAGCAGCCCTCCCCGTTGATCAGATCAAACTGAGAGTAAAGCTTCCCGGACGCTCCGTGATAACGCAAGCATAGATGTATGTAAGATTATCTGGTAGGAGCCTCGGCCCACGCCTCGCCGACCGCCGCCTCGACCCCCGAGCGAATGCCGTCACCAGTGGCAGCCGGAACCCTCCTCACACCCTCGACCCCACCCTCGGACCCCACCGCCACGTAGCGAGGATTCGGGAACCGCCACCGCCCCTGGCCCACCGCCGCCACCGGCGCCCCACCCACCGCCACCACAACCCCACACCCCTCCAACGCCAGCGTGTTGAAGTACGCCAGAGCGTTCGCCGGCGTCTGCGGTCCCTCGACCGCGAGGTACTGAACCTTGATCGAATGGGCAACCGAGACGGCCTGCATGCCAGACCACGCCGCCTTCGCATGCTCACCCGCAAGGCCCTTGTCGTCCGTCAGAAGACAGGCGCTGAACGTCTCATACCGCCGCTCACGCGGCTCCGGAGCCGCTCGATCTCGCGGGAAGAGCGCCCAGGTCAGGCCAACAGCCAACCCCACGACCAGCAACGATGCCAAAACGACCGGCCGACGCAACCACTTCATTCGACACCATCACTGTCAGCAACTCGGAAGCAACACTCTGAATCCGGATGAGCGTAATCGACGCCCAGGGCGCGGTCCTGCCCCAAGCCGGCGACCAGGACGAGAGGCCTACGGTATCGACGGCTGCCGCCTCGTCGGCCTCCTCCGGCTCCACGGCCCGCCCACCTCGTGTGGGTGCTCTACGGGTGCTCGGATGTTCACGACGTCGGGCGGAATCATCGCCCATGGCTGGACTTCAGCCCGGATCTGCCGTTGACCCACGGGTTCCACCACACGAGAACCGCCCGGACCAGCCTCAACATTGCTGGACTGTAGCCCCAGAAAACCGACGGAAGGCCACTAAGCCCCAAAGCAGGAAGATCCCTTTCTTCTAGGGACTTTTAATCCTTAGGTTCTGGGTTCGAGTCCCAGGCGGCCCACCACACACCCCATCTGAGCTGCAAAAACTCCGGCTGGAGATCGTCCGGCCCAACCAGGGCACCGCTCATGTTTGATCTTGATCAGTGGGATGCTTCGGCAGCATGCCGTCTGCTTGCCGCAGGAGGTCGCCGACCGGGCCGCGCGGCCGGTCCTTCTTCGGCAGCCAGTGAACGTAGGTCTCCAGCGTGATTCGCAGGTTGGCATGCCTCGGCGCCTTCTGGACCTCCTGTGGCTCGACACCGTTGCTCATCAGCGTCGTGGCGAAGAAGTGGCGCAGGGAGTGGAAGGTGCCTTCCTTCGGCCATCCGGCAGCCTCGCGCCAGTCCGCCCACACCTACGACCAGTAGGTGTCGTTCAGCAGCTTTCCCCGCGGGGACGTGAACAGAACGGCAACCGGCCGAGTCAGCCGCTCTCCCGTGGTGATGTCGGGAAGCTCGAACTCGACCGGACCAACTTCGCTGTCGTGCGCGGCGAGTTCCTCCGCTACCACCGCGTCCAGGTGACGCGTCCGGCTAACGATCTTGTAGTTGGAGAGGGTGGCGGGAGTACTCGGCCGTCGGGACTACGGGCGGGCCCATCTGGCGAGCTCTCTGGCCCCGGTTGCTGTGGTGGGGTCGGCGTCTTGAGCCAGGGCGTTGCAGAGGATGAGGAAGCCGTCCACGGTGCCGGTGACCTGGCCGAGCCAGTCGGGGAGGAGGTAGTTCACGACGGCGTCATGGAGGTGATCGAGGTGGTCGAGGCCGATGGCCAGAAGATCCTGGGCTGTGGTGGTCGCTCGTGCGACGAGTCGGGTGCCATGAATGTCGTTGCGGCGTAGCAGGGCCAGGCAGGTCGCTTCGACAACGGCGGTGTCGCCGCGGTCGAGGAGGAGCCGCTGGACGATGTCGGCGATGTCGTCTTGGTCGGCCCAGGCGGCGAGTTGTTGTCCTACAGCGGCCCGGGTTGACCAGTCCGGGCTGTTGGCGGCCGTGATTGTTTCCTGAGGTGGGGCAGGGGCCCGCATGGGACTCAGCGGAGCGTCACCCATCAACTGAAGCCACCGTGTAACGCATCAACCGAAGTCGGACACATGGCTAAAGCGTAGTGTGTTCAGACTTTCTTTACTTTGGTCAAGGGCGGGCCTGCGGCCCGCCGCCGTGCCCGCGCCGGGGCGCGCGTGCGGCCTCCGGCCGGTCACGCCCCGGCGCACGGCGTACCAAGGGGAACCGTGACAGCCGCAGCCGCAAGTGACGGGGGCGCGGGATGCCAAAGTAGACGCAGCTCCCGCACGCGACCGCGACAGCTACCGCCAGGGTGGCCGATCGGACAAGCCCTTCGTGGTGCCCCGGCGCTAGCTAATGGCACGTTGGTCAGAGCCCCGCTACCCGCTGGCAGGCCGGTAGCGGCGCGGCAGCGACCGCCCCGCCCTCGGCGACGGCCAGTGCTACTCCTCCGCCGGCAAGTCGTGCCGTGGCACGAGCGGCCTCTCGTCCGCGAGGTGCGCCACCCTCAGCGACATCCGCCGACGCTGACGCTGTACGGCCCCCCTCGGCCCCGTACGGCGTTCGCCCCGTTGCGCCGCCGCTTCAGACCTCGACCGGTTGCCGTACCCGATCGACGTCGTCGTGCGCCTCGCCATGGGAGAGGGTGGGCAGCCAGGCCAGCCAGCCCGGCAGGTACCAGTTCCGTTCCCGCAGCAGAACCATCACCGAGGGCAACAGCACGGCCCGGACGATGGTGGCATCGATCAGGACCGCGACGGCCAGGCCGAAGCCGAGTTCCTTCATCGAGACCAGCGAGCCGGTGGTGAACAGCCCGAACACCGCGACCATGACCAGAGCGGCACTGGTGATGGTGCCTGCGGTGCTGCGGATGCCCCGGGACACCGCGAGCTTGTTCGGCCAGCCCCGGTCGTAGCCCTCGCGGATCCGGCTGAGCACGAAGACGTGGTAGTCCATCGAGAGCCCGAACAGGATCACGAAGAGGAACAGCGGCACCCAGTTGGTGACCGCACCGGCGGACTCGAAGTCGAGCACCCTCTCGCCCCAGCCGTGCTGGAAGACCAGCACCAGCAGCCCGTACGCGGCGGCGACGGAGAGCAGGTTGAGCACTATCGCGGTCAGGGCCACCACCAGTGACCGGAACGAGACGAGCAGCAGCAGGAACGCCAGGCCGAGTACGAATCCGAACACCAGTGGGGCGCTGCGTCCCATCGCGTCGTTGTAGTCGACCGAGGAGGCGGCCTGTCCGGTGAGCAGCGCCTCGGCCCCTTCGACGCCGTTGACCGTACGCGGGATGACGTCTTCGCGCAGGGCGCGTACGGCCTGCTCGGAGACGGTGTCGATGCCGGTTCCGGACAGTCCGGCGCTGACCACGGCGAGCGTCCGGTCGGGGTTGATCTCGACCGTCACCGGCTCGTGCAGCGCCCCGGCGGCCAGTGCCTCGGACCGGAACCGGCCGATGGCGGCGGTGAGCGCCGGGGTGGTGACGTCGTCGGCCCGGACGGCGAGTACGGCCGGGTCGCCGCCGCCGGGGAAGGCCGCCCCGACCTTGACGAACGTGTCCAGCGCCGGGGCGGAGGCCTGCAGCGTGGTGATGTCCTCCTCAGCGGTGCGCATGCCGAGCGCCGGCATGGCGAGCGCCACCAGCGCGACGGTGGCCAGGATCGCGGACAGTCCCGGCCGGCGCAGCACCAGATTGAGGAACCTGGCCCAGCCCCGGCCGTCCGCCTCGCGCCGGTACAGCCCGGGCACCCGGCCGAGGTCGATCCGGTCGCCGATCTTGGACAGCACGGCCGGCAGCACGGTCAGTGAGCCGAGGGCGGCGATCGCGACCACCAGGATGGTGCCGGTGGCGAGGCTGGCGAAGACGGTGTCGCGGGTGAGGAACATGCCCGAGGTGGCGATGATGACGGTCAACGCGGAGATCAGCACGGCCCGGCCGGAGGTGGCCGCCGCGATCGCCAGGGCCCGTTCCGGGTCGGCGCCGCGGGCCCGTTCCTCCCGTTCCCGACGCAGGTAGAACAGGCAGTAGTCGACGCCGACGGCGAGGCCCATCAGCAACATCAGGTGCATCGTGGTGTCGACCGTGGGCACCAGCCGGCTGGCGGCGGCGAGCAGGCCGAGGGAGGCCAGAAACGCGGTCAGGGCCAGGCCCATCGGGAGTACGGCGGCCAGCAGCGCGCCGAACGCCACGATCAGGATGCCGAGCGTGACCGGGATGGAGAGCAGCGACAGCCGGTGCATGTCACCGGCGAGGATCTCGCCGATCGACTGGTCCAGGCTGGCGTCCCCGGTCTGGGCCACCAGCAGGTCCGGAAACTCCCGTTGCACGCGCGCGACGGCGTCGCGTACGGCGTCGACCCGATCGACGGCGGTGTCCGCCGGCCCGGACAGGTCGAACGTGACCAGGGCCGAGTGCCGGTCAGCCGAGATCGCGTCGGCGTGCACGTTCTCCACCAGTCCGGTGCCCTCGACCGCGCTGACGGTGGCCGTGACGGCCTTGGTGAACGTGGGCGATTCGGCGAGCTGGTCGTCGCTGTGGATCAGCACCATTTCGCCGGCCCGGTCGGGGAAGCCTGCGGCGGCGATCAGTTCGGTGGCCCGGCCGGATTCGCCGTGGCCGTACGAGCTGTCGGCGGCCTGCACGGTGCCGAACACGGCGCTGAGCGCGGTCGCCACGACCACGAACAGCAGCCAGCCGACGATGGCGATGGTGCGGTGCCGGGCGCTCCAACCGGCGATCCGCGCGGCAAGGTTGCCGGGCCGCTGGTGGCGCGGCCGGGCGTACGGGCCTTGCCGGGGTAACGGCGGCGGGAGAGCGGTCGACGTGGTCATGCCTCAACGCTATGGACCGGCCGTTCGCGGATCGATCTAGCTCACACCCCGGTTTCCGGTAGGGCTGTCCGGGTTGGCGGGGTAGGGCAGACCCGACCGCGACCGCCCTGCTCGCGAGCCCGACCCGCAGCCGATCGGCGTCGCCCCCGGCCACAGCGGATGCCTCGTAGCCTCGCGCGTCGGGGTCTGCGGCCACCGGACACCAGTACCGCTCCAGTTCGACGCTCCCGATGCGCGCACCATGTCGACCGGCGGTCGCCGGGGCACCAGGCAGCCGCCTCAGCTCCCACCCGTGGCATCGAAGAGGGAGTCCGGCGGGCCTGCGGCGACCGGCCCGGCGCGGTGCTCCGGCGGCGGGAGCTGCCGCGCCGGCTGTCGGGAGTGCAGCCGTACGCCGGCCTCGCCGCGTCGCGCCGTGACCGCAACGGTGACCATCCGGACCGGTTCCGGCGGTTCGACGAAGCCACGGGCACCCCACCGGACCCAGATCGGCACCCGCCCGGCGTCGGCCTCGGCGAGGAGCTTCTCGACCGTACGACGCCGGTCGGTGTGGTCGACCTCGATCACCACGGGCGGCGCGGCGGGCCGGGCGCAGGCGATGTCGATGACGGATCGCTGCCCGGACATCGGCGGCGGAAGCGGCACCACGCTGGCCGCCCGCCGGTAGACCCGCCAGCCCTGCGCCGTGCCCCAGTCGGCGATCGTGTCGATGAGCAGCTCGGTGACCTGTTCGGTGGTGCGGTCCACGAAGGTCAGAGAGGCGAGTCGGCCGGACATCGACGCGGCCAGCCGCGCTCCGTCGTCTGGATCGGTCATGCCAGCCGGTTCACTCCTGCCCGTCCGTGGCCCACATCGGCGGGCCGGTCATGCCGATCCGCCCCGCGGTGGCCCCATCCACCCAGTTTGCCGGGTCGGCGAGTTTCCCAGATCTTCGGGGCAAGGTTCAAGCCTCTGTGCGGAAGATAGATGGACGACTATTATTCGACCATCCACCCGCTCGATCGAGAGGCCTTCAGGTGAAGAAGTTCGTGCGGAACGCCGTCCTGGCCACCCTGCTGACCGTCGCCGGCACCACGGCGGTCGTGGCCAGCCCGGCCATGGCCCTGCCGTACCCCAATGACAACGAGAGCATCACCTTCATCTACTACTCCGACGCCAGCAAGACCGTCGAGGTCGGGATGTACGTGTACGGCAACTGCCTGGAGGACTTCGAGTACGGCGTCCGTACCCGCTACTCCACCTGGCACCGGACGACCTGCCCGCCGAACCTGCCGTAGCGGTTGGGTGGGGCTCGACATCGGGCGGGCCCCACCTGATGGCCATCTCGCGGCGACCGGCACGCCGGGCGACAGGTGACCGGTCGGCAGCGGACGCCGATCCTGGCACACCCCTCGGTCATAATGGGCCGCCATGGTCCACACAGAGCAGTCGGCCTCCCAACGCCCCGGGGAGACCGACACAGTCCCGGGGCTCGACCTCGGCGTGGCCGGCTGCACGGACGCGGTCGAGATCGGTCGCGGCGGCTTCGGCGTGGTCTACCGCGCCTGGCAGCCCGACTTCTCCCGCTGGGTGGCGGTCAAGGTGCTCGCCGCCGACTGGCACGGCCCGTCCCGGGCCCGCTTCGAGCGCGAACTCAGGGTGCTGGGGCGGCTCTCCGACCATCCGCACATCGTCACCCTGCACCAGGCCGGTCGGACGGCGGCCGGCAACCCGTACCTGCTGATGGCGTACGAGGAGGGTGGCTCGCTGGCCGACCGGCTGGCCGCCGCCCAGGCGGGCGGCGCACCCGACGCGGAGTCGGCGGCGCGGCGATGGCCGGCGGCGGTGGCCGGCGGGATCACGGTGGCGGGGGCGCTGGAGACCGCACACCGGGCCGGCGTGCTGCACCGGGACGTGAAGCCGGAGAACATCCTGATCTCCCGGTACGGCGAGCCGAAGCTGGCCGACTTCGGACTGGCCCGGCCCCGGGCGGCGGAGCCCGGCCCCGGGCGACGCCGGGTGACGACGAGCGTGCTGCACGCCGCGCCGGAGATCCTGCGCGGCGAGCCGGCCTCGGTCGCCTCGGACGTGTATGCGCTGGCATCGTCGGTGCTGCACTGGATCCGGGGCACGCCCGCCTTCGCCGAGGCACCGTCGGGCGCGGGGCCGCCGGACGGGACGGAGCCGCTGGCGCGGCTGCTCCGGCGGGTCGCCGCCGACCCGGTGCCCGACCTGCGGCCGGCCGGCGTACCCGATGCGGTGTGCGTGGTGCTGGAGCGGGCGATGGCGAAGGACCCGGCGCTGCGCCACCCGACGGCGGTGGCGTTCGCCGAGGACCTGCAGCGGGCACAGCGCGCCGCCGGCCAGCCGGTCACCCCGCTGATGCCCGGCGGCGGGGACGACGGGGCCGCCCACCCGCGGCCGGACGACGCCCCGACCGCCGACGGCGATCAGGTGCCGCCCCGGCCCCGGTTCTCGCTCAGCGCGCGCCGCCGGGCGGCCCTCGACCTGGACCTCACCGCCACCGTGCGGGGCCGGCAGCCGCCCGGGGTGCCCCGGCGCGCGCTGGCCCGTGCCGTCGGGTTGCTGGTCGCGCTGGTGTCGGTGCTGGCCACCGGCTGGTCGGCGGCCCTGCCGGCCCCGGCTCCCATCGAGGTGCCGGTGGAGCTGACCTTCGGTGACCAGGAGGTCAACGTGGATTCCGCCGAGCAGACGCTGACCGTGCGCAACCCGGGCGACCGGGCGGTGCGGGTGACGGGGGTCGCGTCGACCGGGGCGGGCGACGGGGACCTCCGGGTCACCGCCCAGGGATGCACGGCCCGGCCGCTGGCTCCCGGGCGGGCGTGCGAGGTGCGGCTGGTCTTCGCCCCCCGCGCGCCGGGGCCGCGCCGGCCGGTGCTGGCGCTGACCGTGGCCGGGTCACCGGACCCGGTGACCGTCCGGGTGGTCGGGACCGGCCATCCGCGCCGGGCGAGCCGGGACGACGCGCCCCCGGGCCGCTGCTACGACGACGCCTACCAGGTGGGCACGTCGGCGTACGGGTACGCCGGCGGCCTGCGCGCGATCTCGGTGAAGCAGTACTGGTCGCCTGCCTGCCGGGCCGCGCTGGCGTACATCTGGGTGTGGAAGCAGTACCGGGACAACGCGGCGACCGACGGCGGCACCTGGGACGTCGACCTCACGGTCCGCCCCGGGACCGGGGCGGCCGGACCGCCGGGTTCGCTCGACGCGTTCGGGCCGGTCGGGGTGCGGCAGCGGGCGACGGGGCAGCCGTTCGAGCTGTGGACCGAGCCGCTCCCGGTGGACGGCGGCTGCACCACGGCGACCGCCACCGTGACGAGCGTGCGGACCGGGGTGCCGACCAGCGCGACGACCGAGCCGTACTGCGGCGACTGACCGTTCGGAGGCGCGGGTGGCGGAGGGGTACTTCGAGGTGTACGGCGCGGGTGGCGTCCGGCTGGTGCCGTTGGCCACCGACGCGCTGACCATCGGGCGGGCGAAGACCAACGAGCTGCCCATCGACAGCAGGCTCGTCTCCCGCCTGCACGCCCTGGTCGAGCGCTACCCGTCCGGCTGGTCGATCCGGGACCTGGGCAGCACCAACGGCACCACGGTCAACGGCAGCCCGGTGCGTCAGGCACAGATCCTGCGGGACGGGGACCGAGTGGAGGTCGGCCCGGCCCGGCTGCTCTTCCACGCCCCGTCGGAGCACCCCGGCACCCGAACCCTGCACGTCGAGCCGCCGCCCGCGCCGCCCGCCCTGACTCCGCGCGAGCAGGAGGTGATCACGGTGCTCTGCCGCCCGTACGTCTCCGGCGGCCAGCCGTTCCCCGAGCCGCCCTCGGTGCGCGCGATCGCGACCGCCCTGCACGTCACGGAGAGCGCGGTGAAGAAGCACCTGTCCCGGCTGTACGAGAAGTTCGACCTGACCTCCAACGAGGACCGGCGCCGGTCGCGGCTGGCCAGCGAGGCGGTGCGCCGCAGCTCGCCCGGCCAGCAGTCGGCCGCTCCCTGACCCGCCGCCCCGATCCGCCGCCCCTGACCCGCCGCGCCCGGGGGGTGCCAGCCGACGTGCCGGTTGTCCCGGCCGCACGGCTTCAGGGGCGGACGCCCACCCCGCCGAAGCCGTGCGACACCCCGTCCCGCGGCTCGCCGTCGGGCCGCCAGTCGGCCAGCCAGGCCAGGCCCGGCTCGATCAGGTCGTACCCGTCGAAGAACCTAAGGATGTCGGCGCGGGTGCGGGGCACCAGCGGGGCGGTGCTCTGCTGGTAGACGGCCCGGCCCCGCTGCGCGGGCAGCGGCGGGGCGCCGTCGAGCGTCAGGTGGGACAGCAGGAGTTGGCTGCCGGGGGCGGTGGCGTCGCGCAGCCGGGCGACCGCCGCGTACGGGTCCTCGGCGTCCGGCACGAAGTGCAGCACCGCCACCAGCAGCACGGCGACCGGGCGGGTGAAGTCGATCAACGCGGTCACGCCGGGGTGGTTCAGCAGCTCGTCCGGCCGGCGCAGGTCGCCCCGGACCACGACCGTGCGGGTCGCGTCGCCGAGCAACCGCCGGGCGTACGCGACGGCGACCTCGTCGTAGTCGACGTAGACGACCCGCGCGTCGGGGGCCACGGACTGCACGACCTCGTGCACGTTGCCCTGGGTGGGCAGCCCCGCACCGATGTCGAGGAACTGCCGCACGCCCTGCTCGGCGGCGTACCGGACGGCGCGACGCAGGAACGCGCGGTTGGTCTGGGCGGCTACGCCGGTGTCCGGGAAGATCTCCAGCAGCTGCCGGGCGGCGGCCCGGTCGGCGGCGAAGTTGTGGCAGCCGCCCAGGTAGTAGTCGTACATCCGGGCGACGTTCGGCCGGTTCTCGACGTCCGACCCGGCCGTCCCGGCGCTGGTGGCGTCGCTCTTTCCCGCGCCGGGTGCGGTCGGCGCCGGGTCGCTGGTCACGATGTCCCTCCATGGGGCAGCTCGGTTCGCGTCCTGAATGTCTAGCACTCCGCACGACCGCCATCGACCCCGCGTGTCGTTGATCCGGTTGTATCCGTCGTCGGTCCGCGGTGACGGTGGGGCTGCGACGCCGGCAGGGCCGGCGCCGCCAGGTCGAGGAGGTACGCGATGACCCGTCAGCGAGAGACCGTCGAGGTCGACCCCGTGCTGTTCCGCGCCGTGTACGACTCACCGGCCTCGCTGCCCGGCCGGCAACGCTGGGTGACGCCGGAGCATGACGTCCGCCGGATCGAGAAGCTGCTCGGGATGCCGGCGCGCAGCATCGGGGCGCCCCTGTGGGTCAGCGGCGACGAGCCGGACTGCCCGAAGTGCGGTCGGCGGATGACCTGGCTCGACATCGTCTCGTCGGCGCTGCACGGCGTACACGACCCGGCGATGATCGCCCGGGTGATCCTCGGCGACCGCCGGTACGTCAACACGGAGGTGCCGGACGCGATCACCGGCGTGCACTGCTCCGACTGCCGGACGCCCATCGACGGGCTGCGCAGCTTCAAGTGCCACAACTGGGCGTACGCCTTCGAGGCGCTGGAGGAGGTCGTCGAGCGGATGTCGGGCGGCCTGCCCCGGCCGGCGCCCGGCCAGTCGTGAAGCTGCCCCGGGCTCGTACGACCTTGGTCGTGGCGGCCACCTGACGTTCGTCCGGTGCGGGATTCCGGCTCGGTCGCCTACCGTGTGATCAGGTGGACGGAAGATGAACACTTGGTAGGTTGAGGCATGATTGACGGTTTCTTGTCGGATGTTCCGCAGTTCAGCGTCGACTGGTACCGCGACATCGTCGACTTCGCGGACGGCACGCCCACTTCGGTGCAGTGGTTCGCCGCGCATTTCACCGAGTGGTCGATCATCCTGCTCGGGCTCCTGTTCGTGGCGGCGGCCCTGCCGAGGCTGGGTGCCGGGCCGCGCAGCCTCGCGCTCGCCCTGGCCGCGCCGGTCGCGGTCGTCCTCGCGTACGGCGGTAGCGAGCTGCTCAAGACGGTGGTTGACCAGGAGCGCCCCTGCCGCACCACGGCCGACCTGGTGATCGTCGCCGGGCAGTGCCCACCCGTGGGCGACTGGTCCTTCCCGAGCAACCACTCGACGATCGCGGGCGCGCTGGCCGCCGTGATCCTGCTGCTCTCCCCCCGACTCGCCTGGTACGCGGTCCCACTGGCCGTGCTGGCCGCGTTCTCCCGCACCTTCGTCGGCGTGCACTACCCGCACGACGTGGCCGCCGGCCTGCTCCTCGGCGCGCTGGTGGCCACCGTCGGCACCCCGCTGCTGGCCCGGCCGGTCGCGGAGGTGCTGCGCCGCCGGGAACGCCGGGCCGACCGCCCGGTGGCCGACGCCAGCCGGGGCCGCTGACGGAGGGACCCTGGTCAGCGGACGAGGAGCAGGCTGACGACCGCGCCGAGCACCAGGAACGGACCGAAGGGCAGGTGGCTGGACCAGCGGACCCGGCGGGCCAGCAGCAGCGCCAGGCTGGTCAGCGCGGAGAGCGTGAACGTCACCAGCACCCCGAGCACCAGGACCGGCCAGCCGTACCAGCCGAGCAGCGCGCCCACCCCGAGCGCCAGCTTGGCGTCGCCGAGGCCGAAGCCGCGCCGCCCGAGCACCAGGGTGGTGGCGGCGAAGCAGAGCGCCAAACCGACCCCGGCCGCCGCCGCCCGCAGCCAGGGAGCGGGCCCGGCGGCGGCCAGCGCGGCCACCCCGAGCAGCACCTGGACCCCGACGGCCGCCGGCCAGGTGAGCCGGTCCGGCAGCCGGTGCACGGCCGCGTCGACGAAGACCAGCGGCACCGCCCAGCCGAGCCACCAGGCCAGGGCCGCCCACTCGCCCGGCGTCCCGCCCGCCGACACGAGCACCGCCAGCGCCGCGAGCACGGCGACCTCGACCGTGCCGGGCGGCGCGCCGACCCGGGACCGGCAGGCCGGGCAGCGGGCCGCCGGCCCGAGCGCCGGCCAGGGCCGGTCGAGCGCGAGCGGCGTGCCGCAGGTCGGGCAGGCCGTCCGGTCCGGCGCCCCGGGCGGTACGGCGTACCGGGCGACCGCGAGGCGGAGCACCGGGGCGACGGCCAGGACCGCCGCCAGTCGCGCCCACGGCCGCCCTCGCGACTGGGCGCGAGTCCCCGGCTCGACCGGCTCGGGCACGACCGGCTTGGGCACGACCGGCTCGGGCACGACCGGCTTGGGCACGACCGGCTCGACCGGCTCGACGGGTGCCGCGAGCGGCCGGGACGGGGGGTCAGCGGGCATGCCCGGCTCCCGGGCCGGCCGGGCGGCCGGGTCGGGGAGAACACGGTGAGTCACTTCCGGCTCGCCCTCGTGTAGCGGATGACGCCGAATCCGACCCGGTCACACCCCGCCACGGCCCAGCGGGGCCGCGCGGCCGGCGGGGCGGCCGGACGGGCACGGTAGGCACCCTGACCTGCGGGCATTTCGGACCCAACCTTCCGGAGCGGGCCGGCTGACCGGCCGAAAGGACCGCGCACCCCGCACCCGCAGCCGATGTCACGGCCGTCATGGTGCCATCCGAGGGCGGCCCCGACCCGCGATGTCCGGCCCCGCACGCGCCATCCCCCACCACCACCCGCCCATCACTGAGAGTGTTCGCATGAATTACCTCTGTTGCATCGGCAGGCGTCAGCTTATGCTCGCCCCTTGAGTACGGCGCAACCCCGCAAGCGGCGTCGGAGGCAACGCGAGGACATCGATTCACGGCTTTTCTAAGATCAGCACAGGCGAATACCGTGGTGGCGCAGCAGGATCCGGATGACATCATCCAGCCGCGTTGCCGCACGCCCGGGGGCGGTCGGCGCGCCGCCTGGCCGGATCGCCAGCAAGGAGGGGCGGCGTTGCGAACACAGCACCCCGGCCGATGGGCGATCTTCCTGGTCGCGGTCCTGGTGATCGGACCGGTCGCCGCCTGCGGCGCGGAACCCGAGACCACGGCGCAGCCCTTGTCGGCGGCACCAAAGACGACCCAGAGCCATTCGGCGGCCGAGGAACGGGCGGCCCGAGAATCGGCGCTCACCGCCTATTCCGGATATCTCGCGGCGTCCCGAACGGCGAACCGGCGCAGCGATCCGTTCCACCCGGAACTGACCAGGTTCCTGGCAGATCCATTGCTGACCCGGGTCCGACTGGCAATTCGCGACGCGAAGGAGCACGGTGCCATGCGTACCGGAACGCTCGTTTCCGATCCCACCGTCACCTCCGTGAGCCTGGACGGCGTCCCGGCCACCGTGGAGATCCAGGACTGTGTGGACGCCACCGGCTACCGGCTGGTCTACACGAAGACGAAGAAGGTGGTGCCCGGCTCGGGCGGCGGACGGCACCTGGCCACCGCGACGGCCACCCGGTATGCGGACGGCCGCTGGCTGATCAGCTCCGGTGCCGCCCACGAGGACCAGCCGTGCTGACCCGGGACGGACAGGCCGGCGCGGCCCCGGGCCGGCGCGACGCACCGGCGGTACGTCCACGGTCCGCCCACCGCCGGCTCCGTAACCTGCGGCCCGGACGACTGCTCGCCGGGATCGGCCTGGCCCTCGTGCTCGCGGTCGCGGCGGCCCCGCCCACCGCCCCCGTCGCGGCGGCGGCCCGGGGTGGCGGGGTGGAGTGCCCCGTCGGCCAGAACGACTGCAACATCTGGGACGACGACCCGGGCACCCCGGGCGGCGGGGGCGGGAACCCCGGCGGCGGGGGCGGCAACGACGACGGGCCGGCCGGCAAGTGCCAGTGGGGCGGCAAGGTCATCCCCTGCTACGACAACGTCTTCGGGTGGTTCAACAACGGCGACGGCTGCTACTACAAACTGGAGCAGCCGCAGCGGCCGGGCACCCCCGAGGGCAAGCAGTGGTACTGGCTCACCTGTAAGGGCGGGGACATCGGCAGCCAGCGCCCGGAGCTGTTGGACGCCCCGCCGCCCGGCTACGGCGCCCCGCCCGACCCGGAGGAACTGGCCCGCCGCGCGCTCGCCTCGATCTCGCTGCTCCCGCCCCGGGCGGCAGTCGCCCCGCGCAAGAGCAAGGGCGCCGGCCTGGTCGGCCTGCCGGTGTGGATGTGGGCCAGCCCGGGTGCCGACTACTTCGGCCCGCTGACCGCCTCGGCCTCCGACCGAGGACTGACGGTGACCATCACCGCCCAGGTGAACCGGATCGTCTGGGACATGGACAACGACGACGACCCGGTCACCTGCACCGTCCCCGGCACCCCGTACGAGGCGGACGGCCCGCAGGCCGGCCAGCCCTCCCCCGACTGCGGCTACGACAGCGGCTACACCAGGGCCGACACGTACGAGGTCAGCGCCACCACCTTCTGGAACGTGCACTGGTCCGGCGGAGGCCAG
The DNA here is from genome assembly GCF_050948415.1 of Micromonospora sp. CA-111912. Lineage (NCBI taxonomy): Bacteria > Bacillati > Actinomycetota > Actinomycetes > Micromonosporales > Micromonosporaceae > Micromonospora > Micromonospora sp. CA-111912. Next base: position 285,278 of record NZ_CP192007.1, on the reverse strand, counting down.
AGCGGCGACATCCCCCAGACCCGGACCAGCGGCACGGTCCAGATCGAGATCGACGAGCTTCAGGTGGTGACCCGGTGAGTCTGGCGACGCGCAACGGCACAGGGCCGGTGGACGCCCCCATCGCCCCGCCCAAGGTGCTCCGGCAGCGCCGGGTCCGCCCCGGCCTGCTCGGCCTCGCGGTGCTGCTGATCGCCCTCGGCGGCCTCGGCGCGGCGTTCGCGGTCACCTCCGTCCGGGCCACCGGCAGCTACCTCGCGGTGGCCCGGCCGGTGGAGGTGGGCCGGACGCTCAGCGCCGACGACCTGGTCACCGTGCAGGTGGCCGGCGGGCAGGGACTGCGGCCGGTGCCGGCGGGACAGCTCAACGAGGTGGTCGGCAAGCGGGCGGCCGTCGCACTGGCCCCGGGCACCCTGCTCACCCCCGCCCAGCTCACCGACGACCCGCTGCTCGGCCCCGGCCAGCAGCAGATCTCCCTCGACCTCTCCCCCGGCCAGGTGCCGGCGAAGCGGCTGCACCCCGGCGACCGGGTGCTGCTGGTCAGCACCCCGAACCGCAACGCCAACGGGCAGAGCGGCGGCAGCACCCGGTTCGAGGCCACCGTGATCGACACGGCCACGCCGAGCAGCAGCAGCGTCGTGGTCTACGTGGCGCTCACCGCCCGGGACGTGCCGGCCATCGTGGCGCTGGCCGCCCAGGACCGGATCGCGGTCGTGCTGACCGGGGCGGCCTGACCATGGCGATCATCGCGCTGGTCTCGGCGAAGGGCTCACCCGGCGTCACCACGACCGCGCTGGCCTGCGCCCTGACCTGGCACCGGCGGCTGGTGCTCGCCGAGTGCGACCCGTCCGGCGGGTCGGTCCTCGCCGGCTACCTCGGCGGGGCGCTGGACGGCCCCCGGGGCATCGGCGAGCTGGCCGTCGGGGAGCTGCGCGACGGGAGCCTGGAGTCCGCGTTCTGGTCCCAGCTCGTCGACCTCGACGCGCCCCGCCGGGAGCGGCTGCTGCTGCCCGGTGTCGTCGACCCGGCGCAGGCCGGCAGTGTCACCCCGCTCTGGCACCGGTTCGCCGACTTCTTCCTCGACCTGGAACGCGGCCAGCTCCCGTACGACGTGCTCGTCGACTGCGGGCGGCTCCAGGTGGCCGGCCCGCCGTGGCCGATCCTGCGCGCCGCCGCCGTGGTCCTCCTGGTCACCCGGGCGAAGCTGCCCGACCTGTCCGCCACCCGGTCCATGATCCGGGCGATCGAGCGGGACTTCACCGAGCACCGGGTGCCGCCCGGCACGCTGCGGCTGCTGCCGATCGGCGACGGTCACGGGCGCGGCGAGATCAGCAAGGCGCTGCGGCTTCCGGTGATCGCCCGGCTGCCGGAGGACCCGCGTACCGCGGAGGTGCTCACCCTCGGCGGCACCGTGCGGGCCGGCCGGCCGCTGATGCGCGCGGCCGGCGCCCTGGAGGTGCCGATCCGGGCGCTGCTGGACCGCCGCCGGGCCCGGCTGACCTGGCCGGCCGCCCAAGGGGTGCCGGATGCGGTTTGAGCCGGTGTCGCACGACCCCCGGGTCCCGCAGCAGCAGGGTGCGACCTCCATCGCGCCGCCGCTGCCGCCGGCCCCGAACGGGCGGCACCAGCAACCGGTCCCGCCGGTGGGCCCCGCCCCGCCGCCGACCGTCGCGCCGACGCCGCCCCGGCCCCGGGTCGACTTCGCCGTGGTCCGGGAGCTGCGTCGGGAGCTGAGCGAACGGCTCACGCTGTGGCAGCGCGGCCGGGAGTTCGACGCCGACGCCGAGGACGTCGAGCGGGCCCGCCTTGCCGTCGCGGTGGTCGCCGAGTACGCCGACGCGGTCCGCCGGGCCGGCACCCCGATGCCCGCCGGGGAGGAGCGGCTGCTGCTCGACCAGGTGACCGCCGAACTGGTCGGCCTCGGGCGGCTCCAGACGCTGCTGGTCGACGACACCATCGAGGAGGTGCACATCCTCGGCTGCGACCAGGTGCGCATCACCCGGCACGGCGGCGGGGTCGACTGGGCCGACCCGATCGCCGACAGCGACGACGAGCTGGTGGAGATCCTGCAGGCGGCGGCCCGCCGGGCGGGGGCGACCGAGCGGTCCCTGTCCACCTCGAAGCCCACCCTGGACCTGCAACTGCCCGACGGCAGCCGGCTGGCCGCCGTGTTCCTGGTCAGCCACCGCCCGTACGCGGTGATCCGCAAGCACAACACCCTCGAGGTGAGTCTCGACGACATCGCCGGCAGCCGGGGCGACCTGGACGAGATGATCGACCCGCTGCTGCGCGACTTCCTGCGGGCATCCATGCGGGCCGGGCTGAACATCATGGTCGCCGGGCTGGCCGGGGCGGGGAAGACCACCGTCATCCGGGCGCTGATGGACGAGATCCCGGCCGACGAGCCGTACGTGCTGCTGGAGGAGAGCCGGGAACTGCTGCCCGCCCGCCGGGGGCACAAGCACCGGGCGGTGATGAGCTTCGAGGCCCGGGAGGGACACGGCGAACGCGGGCTGGACGGCCGCCCGGCCGGCGAGGTGAGCATCGCCGACCTGATCCCGGTGTCGCTGCGGATGGGCGTGCTGCGGATCATCGTCGGCGAGGTGCGCTCCCGGGAGATCGTGCCGATGCTCCAGGCGATGACCACCAGCCGCGGATCGATGTGCACCATCCACGCCCGCAGCCCGAGCGGGGTGGGCGAGCGGATCGTCGAGCTGGCGCTGTCGCACGGCCGGGAGATGACCGTCGACCAGGCGCGCCGGATGGCCGGCAACGCCCTCGACCTGATCGTCTACGTCACCGTCGAGGACGAGACCGCGATCGGTGGCCGCAAGTATCGCTTCGTCTCCCACGTGGAGGAGGTGATCGGGGTCGGCGAGGGCAGCCGGATCACCACCACCAGCGTCTTCGGTCCGGGGCCGGACGGCCGGGCCGTCCCCCGGCACCTGCCCGAACGCGTCCGCGACCAACTCCTGCGGGTGGGCTACGACGCCCGGCTGCTGGGTCGGTGGATCGAGGCCGGGGCCGGGGCGTGGCAGCGTCCCCGGCATACCCGGCTCGGCGTCAGGCCGGTGACCCGGTGACCCCGAACATCGAGCTGATCGCCGTGGTGTCCGGCGCGGCGTGCGTGGCCGGCCTGGTGCTGGCGGTGGTGGCGCTGGTCGGCACCACCCGGCCCGCCGGCCCGGCTCCGGGCGCGGGCCCGGGTGGCGGGCTGCGCCGACTCTGGCTCGGCTCCGGCACCACCGCCCGGGAGCAGCGCAACCACCAGGTGCTGATCGGTGGCGCGGTGCTCGGCGGCGCGCTGGCGTTCCTGCTCACCGGGCTGCCGGTGGTCGGCCTGCTGGTCGCCGTGGCGGTGCCCGGCGCGCCGTGGCTGTTCGCGGTCGGCCGCGCCGAGCAGCGGGCCATCTCCCGGATCGAGGCGGTCGGCGAGTGGACCCGCCGGCTCAAGGACGTCTCGTCCACGGGCCAGGGCCTCCAGCAGGCCATCCTCGGCACCATCGCCACCGTGCCCGAGGAGATCGCGGAGGAGGTACGGACGCTCGCCGCCCGGCTCCAGGCCGGCTGGCAGGCCCGCACGGCCCTGCTCGCGTTCGCCGACGAGATCGGGGACCCGGTCTGCGACCAGGTGGTGGCAGCGCTGATCCTGCACCTGACCGACCGGGGGGAGCGGCTCGGCGACGTGCTGGGCTCCATCGCGAGCGCGGCCGGCGCCGAGGTGGCCACCCGCCGGGAGATCGAGGCCAAGCGCACCCAGCCGCGGTTCGCGGTCCGGTTCCTCACCGGGATGACCCTGCTGACCCTGGCGTACGGCCTGGTCAACACCGAGTACGTCCGCCCGTACGGCACGCCGGTGGGGCAGCTCGTGATGGCCGTGCTCGGCGGGTCGTTCATCGGGCTGCTGGCCTGGGTGCGGGCGATGAGCCAGCCGCCCCGGCCGGCCCGGTTCCTGCCCGCCCCCGACCCCACGGAGGCGATCGCGTGAGTGAGCCTGCGGTCCCCGCAGTCGCGAACGAAAGGCGGTACCGGTGATCCTCAACTGGCAGCTCACCGTCGCCGTCTGCGGTGGTGCGGCGGTGGGGCTCGGGGTCTTCCTGGTGGTCCGGGAGGCGCTGCCGGCCGCACCGGCGCTCGGCCCCGCGCTGCGCCGGTTGCACCAGCCGCCGGGCACCGGCCGGACCGCCGCGAGCGGTGCGCAACGCCTCGACTGGGTCGGCGGGCTGGCTCGCTGGCTGCGTCCGCCGCACCGGCAGCTCGCCCTGATCGACCGCACCCCGGAGCAGTACGCCCTGTCCCTGCTGCTCTCCGCGCTGGTCGGCCTGGTCACCCCGACCCTGGCCGGTGCGGTGCTCTTCCTCGGCGGGGTGTCCGTGCCGGTGTTCGTACCGCTGCTGGGAAGCCTGGGGATGGCGTTGGTCGCCGCCCTGGTGGCGCACCGCAGCGTGCTGACCCGCGCGGACGCCGCCCGGGACGAGTTCCGCCAGGCGGTCTGCACCTATTTGGACCTGGTGGCGTTGCAGCTCTCCGCCGCGCACGGCCCGGTGCAGGCCCTGGAGCGGGCCGCGGCGGTCTGCGACGGCTGGGTCTTCGACCGGATCCGGGAGTCGCTGCGGATCGCCCAGATGCAGATGCACTCGCCCTGGGACGAGCTGCGCGAGTTGGCCGAGAAGATCGGCATCCCGGAGTTGGGCGACGTCGGGGCGATCATGCGCTCGGCCGGCAGCGAGGGCGCGCAGGTGCACGAGACGCTGCGCAGCCGGGCCGACTCGCTGCGCGACCAGATCCGCACCGACAACCTGGCCCGGGCCGAGGCGGTCACCAGCCGGCTGGACATCCCCGGCTCGCTGCTGGTCTTCGTGCTGCTCGGCTTCGCCGTCTACCCGTTCCTCGCCCGGTTGTGAAACCCCTCCCCAGTTCGAAGGAGCACGTCATGCACCTCATCGCCTATCTGCACATCGCGTTGACGACGCGGCTGGCCGAGCTGCGCCGCGACGGCGAGCGCGGCGACAGTCCGGTGCCGACCGCCGTGATCATCTTCGGCCTGGTCGCGGTCGCCATGGCGGTCACCGGCCTCGCCCTGGCCAAGGCCAGAGACTGGATGGACGCCATCCCGGGCAACACCGCCCCGCAGGCCCCGAAACCGTGACGGGCCGCCCCGCCCGCGCGGACCGGAGTCGGTCGGCACCCGCCGACCGGCCCACCGGACTGCGCGCACCGGGGCAGGCGCGCGACGGCGTACGGCGGCAACCGGGCGGGCGGGCGCGCGACGGCCTACGGCAGCCACCCGGAGAGGCGTCCCGGGGGCTGCTGGCCGGGGCGCGGCGGAGACTCGCCGACGGCCCGGCCGAGCGGGGCGCCAACCCGGTGGAGCTGGCCGTCGTGATGCCGGCGATCCTGGTGCTGCTCTTCGCCTCGATCCAGGCCGCCGCCTGGTTCGTCGCCCGGGCCACCGCGCTGAACGCCGCGCAGAGCGCGGTCAACGCCCAGCGCGTCCTTCAGGCTCCCGACGGCGCCGGGGAACAGCGGGCGACCGACTTCCTCACCTCGGCCGGTGACTGGCTGGTCGGCTGGGACTCGCCGGGGCCCGACTGCGTGACGGCCGCCACCGAGGTGACCTGCACGGTGACCGGCACCGCCCTGTCGGTCGTCCCCTGGGTGAGCTTCCCGGTGCGGCAGACCGCCCACGGCACGGTCGAACGGTGGACGACGGGATGAGCGGCGTGCGCAGACGTGACGTGCCGGCCGGCGACCGACGCCGACTCCGGCGCCGACCGCGGCGAGACGAACGCGGTTCGGTCGCCGTCGAGGTGGCCGTGCTCGCCCCGGCGTTCCTCGCGCTGCTCGTGCTGGCCGGCGTGGCCGGGCGTACGGCGATCGCCCAGGAGGCGATCGAGTCGGCGGCGCACGATGCCGCCCGGGCCGCCTCCATCTCCCGGAACGCCACCACCGCCCGGCAGCAGGCCCTGGCCGCCGCGAGCAACCAGCTCGACTGGCAGCGGGCGAACTGCGCCGGCGAGCCGACGCTCACCTTCAGCGGCTCGGTCGACGGCGATGCGGTCAGCTTCGACGAGGCCTTCGCCAGCGATCCCGGCGAGCCCGCCGCCGTCACCGTGCGGGTGGCCTGCACGGTCTCCTTCGCCGACATCGACCTGTCGCTGCTGCCGGCGATGCCGACCAACCGGACGATCTCGGCCGCCTTCACCTCCCCGCTGGACCGCTACCGGAGCAGGTCGTGACCGCCCGCCGGCTCCGCGGCGACGACGGCCGGGTCAGCCTGTTCCTCGCGGCGGGGATGATCGGCGTCCTCGCGATCATCGGGCTGGCCTTCGACGGCGCCGGTCAGCTGAGGTCCATGCAGCGGGCCGACAACCTGGCCGCGGAGGCGGCCCGGACCGGCGGGCAGGCCATCGACCGGGCGAAGGCCATCGAGGGCGGGCCCAAGGTGATCGACCAGGTGGCCGCCAGGGCCGCGGTGAACAGCTACCTCGCCGCGGCGGACGTGACCGCCTCCTCCGTCGAGTTCCCGGTCGTCGGCGGGGAGACCCTCGTCCGGGTGCACGTCACGGTCACCTACGACCGGTACATGCTCGGCTTCTTCGGCTTCGGCAACACCGTCACCGTCTCCGGTGAGGCCACCGCGCGGGCCCTCACCGAGGACCCGTAGGAAGGGAAGGAACGCCATGGCCGCACCGGGTCGCTCCGCCGCACGGCGGACCGGACAGGTCCTCACCGGGTTCGGCGCGCTGGTCGTGCTGATCGCGGTGCTGGTCGGGGGGCCGGTGGCGCTGATCGCGTTCGCCGGCAACCCGCTCCCCGACCACGTACCCACCCTCGCCGAGATCGGCGTCACGCTGACCAGCCGGGACGACGGCCAACTGTTCCTGCGGGCGCTGGCCCTGGTCGGCTGGTTCGGCTGGGCCACCTTCGCCTTCTCTGTGCTCGTGGAGTTGGGCGCGCAGTCGCTGCGCCGGCCGGCACCCCGGCTGCCCGGGATCAGCCGGCAGCAGCGGGCCGCAGCGGCGCTGGTCGGGTCGGTGGCCCTGATCATCGCGGCGAGCCCGGCTGCGGCCAGCGCGGCGACGGTGCTGGCCGGCCCGTACCCGACGGGGGCACAGCCGGCCGTCGCCGCGGCGGTGCCGGCGGCGCGCCCGGTGACCGCGACGCTCCCGGTCGGCGCGCCGACGGCGCCGCCGGTCGTGGTCACCACGGCGGCCCAGCTACCCGAGCCGGTGGAGCCGACGGTGTACCGGGTGGCGAAGGGCGACTACCTGGGCGAGGTCGCCGAGCGCTACCTCGACGACTTCGACCGGTACCGGGACGTGGCGAAACTGAACCGGCTGCACGACCCGGACCGGATCCGCCCGGGGCAGCTCATCAGGCTGCCCGACGGCGCGGGCGACGCCGGGGCCCGTACGCACGCCACCGGCCGGCTGGTGGTCCGGCCCACGGCCCCCGCCCCCGGCGGCGCGGTCACTCCCCCGCCGGCGACCCCGGCCACCCCGCCGGCCGCCGAAGCTCCGGCGACCCCGGCGACGCCACCCGCGACGCCGCAGGCCAGCCGCCCGGCACCCGCGCCGTCGGCCGCCCAGCCGTCGGCCGAGTCGACCCGCAGCAGTCAGCAGGTGGCCCAGCCGCCCTCCGGGCCGCAGCCGGCGATGGCCGCCGGGGCGTCCCGGGCGAGCGAGGAGGACCAGGTGAACCGTCCGCTCGCGGTCTCGGCGGTGCTCGCCGTGGCCAGCATCGTCGGGGCGCAGATCGGCGCGGTCCTCGGGCTGCGCCGCCGGCCGGGCATCGCCCGGGCCGCTGCCGGCGCGCGGGCCCTGGTCTCCGGTCGGCACCGCCGGAACTGACGCCGGAGAGCGGGTCGACGGCCGGCGCGGGAACGCTCAGGGCAGCCGGGCCTGCAACACCCCGTCGACCACCCGGGTCGGCAGGATCTGCTGGTCGTTCCCGGACGGCCCGTGCATGACCTCGCCGCCGTTGAGCCGGAACGCGCTGCCGTGCCACGGGCAGACCACGCAGGCGTGCCCGTCGATCTCGGCGACCTCGCCCTCGCCGAGCGGACCGCCCTGGTGCGGGCAGTGCTCCAGCATCACGGTGACCTCGTCGCCGTGCCGGTAGAGGATGACCGAGACGTCGTCCACCTCGCGGGTGACCAGCTTCCGCTGCGGCAGCCCGGCCAGGTCTGCCAGCGGGTGCCAGCCCTCGCTGATCCGGTGCAGCTCGGACACGCTCTGGTTGACCTGGGCACCCTGCTTGTACGCCAGGTGCCCCCCGACGTACGCCCCCGCGCTCGCCGCGGTCAGCCCGAGGTACGCCAGCGCCCGCCCGGTCCCGTGCCGCCCACTCAGCCGGGCGGCCAGCGAGCCCGCGTACAGGGCCAGGCCGACGGTGTTGGAGGCGGCGTGCACCAGACCGACCCGGCGCTGGTCCCGGGTGAGGGCCGCCCAGTCGTTCAGCCCGGCGACCGCCGCCGGGAGGGCGCCGACCGTGCCCAGCCCGACCAGCGTGGTGGCCGCCCGACGCTGACCGGGCATGAGGTCCAGCACGGCGGCGCTGATCCAGGCGCCCACCGGCACCTGCACCAGCGCCGGGTGCAGCGGATGCCCGAGGAAGACGCCGTGCAGCAGGTCGCGTACCCGCTGCGGGCGGATGGTGGCCTGGACGGCGCGCTGCAACCGGTCCCCGACCCGGTCCAGCGCCGAATTCTGTTCGATTCTCGTCAAGAGTGCCCGCATCCCGTCCGACTTCCCGGCAGAAGCGGTCGCAAACCGGTCGGCGGTGACGAGCCTGCCGCCGTAGGTGTCGACCGGCAGTCCGGGGACGCGGCCGGCACCGCCGCCGCACCCGCACGTCACCTGCCCGGGCGGCGACGGGAGCCCTCGCCGCCGGACCGGGCCGGCTGCGCGGCTACTGCCAGGGGCCGCTGCGGCAGGTGAACCTACCGGTGTCGCTGTACTGGGTGGTGCTGCCGTCGAAGTAGCTGTAGCTGACCCGCACCGGCAGGCCGATGTTGGAGAAGGGGCAGCCGGCGAAGAGGGTCGGTCCGGCGGTCGTGAAGGTACCAACGCTGCCGGAGTACCAGGTGACCGTCCAGGTCGTCGTGCCGGTGCTGGTGGCGTCGCAGTAGAACTGCGACGCGCCGGACTCGCAGAAGGGCGCGGGGGCGCTGGCCAGGGCCGGGGTGGCGACGATGGCGGTCAGGCCGAGGGTGGTGAGAACGGAGGCGAGCAGGACCCTGACGGTGGCACGCATGAAGATCCTCCCGAGCGTAGCGGGTCAAGGACTTAGAGTGAACGTCACGCTATCTCAGTAATCGAGGTTCATGAATCATCCGTTCGCCGGTCGGTTGCCGCCCAACGGTCGTGGTGCACCGCCTCGGCGAGGGGTCGCTTCCGCCGCCACCCGTGCCGTTCCAGGTCCGGCACGGTCGCCAGGTGGGTGACCGGTCCGAGGCAGAGCCACGCCACCGGCCGGATGCCGTCCGGGATGCCGAGCAGCCCGGCCAGGAACGGCTCCCGGAAGAAGGAGACCCAGCCGACGCCGAGCCCTTCGGCGGTGGCGGCGAGCCACAGGTTCTGGATGGCCAGGCAAACCGAGTAGAGCCCGGCGTCGGCGATGGCGTGCCGCCCGAGGACGCCCGGGCCACCCCGTGTCGGGTCGTAGGTGACCACGATCGACAGGGTCGACTCCAGCACTCCGTCGATCTTGATCCGGGAAAACCGCTCGGCCGCCTCGCCGTCGAGGGTGGCGGCGAACGTGTCCCGTTCGGCCCGTACGTGCTCGTGGAACCGGCTGCGGGTCCCCGCGTCCCGGACCAGGACGAAGTCCCACGGCTGCGAGTAGCCGACGCTGGGCGCGGCGTGTGCCGCGTCGAGGATCCGGTGCAGGGTGTCCGTCGGCACCGGCCCCCCGGTGAACTCGGCCCGGACATCCCGGCGGCGGTGGATGGCGTCGTACATGTCCACAGGCAGGCTCCCGCTGCGCTCGGCCCACCCTGTGGGTGAGCACCAGACGCGAGGTCGGTCTTCGGACTCCCGGATCGACGCCCGACCGTCCGCCTTCCCAGCCGTGCGGCCAGTGGCTGCGCGTGACGCGCGTGGACGGCGGCTCCCCGGTCACCGCGGCGGGCCCGTGCCGGGTTCCCACCGGCTTCCCGATTCTCCCCGCAACTGCGGGACACCTCGCATGATCGTGCCGCCGCCGATGCTAGCGCGCCGTCCGGTGGCGGCCGGCCCGGCTCCGCCCGTGCGCCGTCGGGACGGGCGGGCCACTACGGTCGATGTCGGGGGTGGCCGCCACCGCCCCGAGGGCACGGCCGAGGGTCGAGCCGTCCGACCGGGAGGGACGCCGATGGGGGTACGGGTCGAAAGCGCCGGGGCCGTGACCACGGTGATCCTGGATCGGCCGGCGGCCCGCAACGCCGTCGACGGGTTGACCGCCCGGGCCCTGGCCGACGCGTTCCGCACCTTCGACGCCGACCCGGAGGCGGCGGTGGCCGTGCTCTGGGGGGCGGGCGGGACGTTCTGCGCCGGGGCGGACCTAAAGGCGATCGGCACCCCCGGCGGCAACCGGGTCGAGCCCGACGGCGACGGTCCGATGGGCCCGACACGGATGCGACTGTCCAAGCCGGTGATCGCGGCGATCTCCGGGTACGCCGTGGCCGGCGGGCTGGAACTGGCCCTCTGGTGCGACCTGCGGGTGGCCGAGTCCGACGCGGTGCTCGGGGTCTTCTGCCGGCGCTGGGGGGTGCCGCTGGTCGACGGGGGGACCTTCCGGCTGCCCAGGCTGATCGGCGAGAGCCGGGCGATGGACCTGATCCTCACCGGCCGACCGGTGCCGGCCGAGGAGGCGTACGCGATGGGTCTGGTGAACCGGCTGGTCGCGCCGGGTGAGGCCCGGGTGGAGGCCGAGCGGCTGGCCGCCGGGATCGCCCGCCACCCGCAGACCTGCCTGCGCAACGACCGGGCGGCGGTGCTGGCCGGCGCCAACCTGACCGAGCCGGAGGCCTTCGCGGTCGAGCTGGCCCACGGCGCGGAGTCGCTGGCGGCCGACGCGGCGGCGGGTGCGGCCCGCTTCGCCGCGGGCGCCGGCCGGCACGGCGCACCCGCGGCTCCCTGACCGTCCGCACCGCACCCGCCCCCTGACCGTCCGCACCGCACCCGGCACGACCCGTGCGCGTCGGACGATCAGGGAACCGGCGGCGGCCTACCTCAGGTTGCGCAGGGCGTCCTCGATGGCGCGGTGGAACGTCGGATACGCGTAGATCATGTTCCGGAGCTGGGTCAGCGGGACCGCCGCGTGCACCGCCACCACCAGGCCCGACAGCACCTCGCCGCCGGCCGGGCCGACCGAGGTCGCGCCGACCAGGACGCCCCGGTCGGCGTCGGCGACCAGCTTGATCAGTCCGTCGGCCCGGTGGATCCAGCCCCGGGTGGACGAGCCGAGCTGACTCACGCCGACCTGCACGTTGATGCCGCGCTCGCGGGCCTGCCGCTCGGTCAGCCCGACCGCGCCCACCTCGGGGTCGGTGAAGGTGACCCGGGGCAGCGCCCGGTAGTCGGCGTGCGGCACGCCGCCGGCGATCCCGGCTCCCGCCGTGCTCGCCGCGCCGCCGACCGCGCTGGCGGTGCCGCTGGCGTCCGGGCCGGACCGCGCCCGCCGGACGTGGTCGAGCACGTCGGCGACCACGATGGCCGCCTGGTACATGGCGATGTGGGTGAACGCGCCCTCGCCGGTCAGGTCGCCGACCGCCCAGAGGCCCTCGGCGGCACGCATCCGGTCGTCGACGGCGAGGTACCGCTGGGACGGGTCCACCCCGACGCCGTCCAGCCCCAGCTCGTCGAGGTGCGCCCGCCGGCCGGTCACCACCAGCAGCTTCTCGGCGGTGAGTTCGACGCCACCGGCCGCGCCCAGGGTGAACGCCCGCCCGTCGTGGTCGACCCGTTCGGCCTTCACCCCGGTGGAGATCCGCACCCCGTCCGCGCGCAACGCTGCGGCGGCCACCTCGGACGCCTCGGGCTCCTCGACGGCGAGCACCCGGTCCGCCGCCTCGACCACTGTCACCGCCACCCCGAACCGGGCGAAGACCTGGGCCAGCTCCAGCCCGATCGCGCCGCCGCCGAGCACGAGCAGCGACCCAGGCAGCTCCTCGACCTCGACGGCCTGGTGGTTCGTCCAGTACGGGGTGTCGGCGAGCCCGGCGATCGGTGGCACGGAGGGCCGGGTGCCGGTGCCGAGCACGATCCCGTGCCGGGCCTGGAAGACCTGGTCGCCGACGCGTACCCGGCCGGGGCCGTCGAGCCGGCCGCTGCCGCGCACGAACCGGCCGCCCTTGCCGGTGAACCGTTCCACTGCGACCCGGTCGTCCCAGGTGTCGGTGGCCTCCGCGCGGATCCGCTTCGCCACCGGCGCCCAGTCCGGCTGGACCTGGGCCGTGCCGGCGAACTCGTTGACCCGCCGGGCCTCGGCGACCGCGTTCGCCGCCCGGATCATCATCTTGCTCGGGATGCACCCCCAGTAGGGGCACTCCCCGCCGACGAGGCTCCGCTCGATGCCGACGACGTCGAGACCCGCCTCGGCGAGGCGCCCGGCCACCTCCTCGCCGCCGACGCCGAGCCCGACCACGACCACGTCCACCAGTTCCGGTTCCGGTTCCACCATGCCGCCAGCATTCCGCACCGCGCCACCGCACCGCATCGTGTCGCCGTGTCGGCGCCCGCGGGTTCCCCTACCGTGGCCGGATGCGCCCACACTTCGGCCCGGTCCGGGACTGCTTCCACGACCTGTTCTCCGCCGGCCGGGAGACGGGGGCCGGCCTCGCCGTCTGGTACGACGGCCGGCCGGTCGTCGACCTCGTCGCCGGCGCCGGCCGGCCGGGTCGGCAGTGGGTTCCGGACACCCTGGTCAACGTGTACTCGGTCGGCAAGCCGGTGGCCGCGCTGTGCCTGCTGGCGCTGGTCGACCGGGGCCGGCTCGACCTCGACGACCCGGTCGCCGACCACTGGCCGGGGTTCCGCGCCCCGGCCACCGTCCGGCAGGTGCTCAGCCACACCGCCGGGCTGCCGGCGTTTCCGGTGCCCCGCCCGGCCGGGGCGGTCGCCGACTGGGACCTGCTCTGCGCCGACCTGGCCGCCGCCGAGCCGCAGTGGGAGCCGGGGACGGTCGCGGGCGAGCACGCCTGGACGTACGGGCACCTGGTGGGCGAGCTGGTGCGGCGGGTGGACGGGCGGCCGGTGGGCCGGTTCCTGGCCGAGGAGATCGCCGGCCCGTGGCGGCTCGACCTGGCCTTCGGCCTGGGCGCGGCGGACCAGCGGCGGTGCGCCGAGCTGTCGTACGCCGATCCGGGTTGGCCGGCCCAGGCGCTGGGCGAGCCGGGGTCGCTGCGGGCCCGGGCGCTGGGCAACCCGGCGGGCGGGCTGGACCTGGCGGTGCTGAACAGCCCGCTGTGGCGGGGCGCGGAGGTGCCGGCGGTGAACCTGCACGGCACCGCCGCCGCCCTGGCCCGCCTCTACGCCGGTCTGCTGGCCGGCGGCGTCCTGGACGGGGTGCGCCTGTTCGGCCCGGACCTGGTCGCCGAGGCGACCCGGACCCAGTACGACGGCCCGGACCTGGTGCTGGACCGCCGGGCCTGCTGGACGCTGGGCATGCAGCGGGAGCCGGACGGGAGCTGGGGCATGGGCGGGATCGGCGGCAGCAGCGCCTGGGCCGACCCGGAACGGGGCTACACGTTCGCGTACGCCACCGCCCGGCTCGCCGACCACGACCGGGTCGACGAGCTGGTGGAGGCCCTGCACTCCTGCCTGTGAGGAGGCGCGCCGGGGCTCAGGTCCGGCCGACCGCCAGCCCCGGCCCGGGAATAACGACCGGGGTGCCGGCCGGGGTGAGTATGGCCCGTCCGGCGACGGCCATCCGGCGCCGCCGGGGCACCAGCGCCCGCCGGCTGAACACGTCGTAGTCCTGGGCGGCCACCTCGTCGAGGATGCCGCCGTAGAGCACGTACGCGGTCCGCATACAGGCCTGCGAGGCGGGCGAGAGCAGGGTGACGCCCGGGGCGGCGGCCTCGTAGTGGGTCTGGGCGCGGGTCACCTCGTACTCGATCAGCTCGCGGATCTTCGGGCTGCTGCGGCGGCGGGCGGCGGCGGCGTACAGGTCCCCGCGGGTGACGTCGAACTTGGCCAGGTCCTCGTCCGGCAGGTACGTCCGGCCGCGCGTCAGGTCCTCGGCCACGTCCCGGATGAAGTTGGTGAGCTGGAAGGCGAGGCCGAGCTGGCGGGCCGGCTCCCGGGCGGCGGCGGGGTCGGAGCTGCCGAGGATCGGCAGCATCATGGTGCCGATGACGGCGGCCGAGCCCTCCATGTAGTCGAGCAGGTCGCCGTAGGTCGGGTACGCGGTGACCGTCAGGTCCATCGCCATGCTGCGCAGAAACGACGCGAAGTCGGACCGGTCGAGGTCGAAGACGGCGATGGTGTGCAGCACGGCGGGCAGCAGCGGGTCGTCGACCGGGGCGCCGTGCAGCCCGGCCAGGAAACGGGCCGCCCAGTCGTCGAGCCGGGCGGACCGCTCGGCGGGCGGCAGGTCCTCGGTGCGGTCGACGATCTCGTCGGCGTACCGGGTGAATCCGTACAGGGCGTGCACGTGTCGCCGTTTCCAGGCGGGAAGCAGCCGGGTGGCGAGATAGTAGGTACGGCCATGATGTTTGTGCAGGTCACGGCAGCGGCCATAGGCGGCGGCGAGGTCGGTGTCCACTGGCCCTCCTCGGACTATCGACGCAGGAATCGACGCAACTCGTAACCCTAGGGTACGCTCGCCCACATGGCCAACGACGCAGTTGCGGGTGACACCCTCCGCGTCGCACCGGCAAAGCCGGAAGCGACGGACGATCCGGTCCGCAGCGTGCTGGCCGCGTTCGCCAACGACCTGGCCCGAGGGGTGGACGACACCCTCACGACGTTCCTGGCCGCCGAGGTCGCCTCGCTCACCGAGATCGACGCGGCGATGGGCGGCTTCGCCTCGACCGCGCGCGACTGCGTGCTGGCCGGCGGCAAGCGGGTCCGCCCGACCTTCGCGTACTGGGGGTGGCGGGGCGGCGCGGGCGGCGACGAGCCGCTCCAGACGGTGCTGCCGGCGCTGGCGGCCCTGGAACTGCTGCACACGTTCGCGCTCGTGCACGACGACGTGATGGACGCCTCCGACACCCGGCGCGGCCGGCCGACCGCGCACCGGGCCGCCGCCGCCCGGCACGTCGCCGCCGGGCACGCCGGCGACCCCGACCGGTTCGGCGAGGCGGTGGCCGTGCTCATCGGCGACCTCTGCATGGTCTGGGCCGACCGGCTGATGTCCCGCGCCGCCGTGCCGCCGGCGCGACTGCTCGACGTCCGGCACTGCTACGACCGGATGCGGGTCGAGACGATCGCCGGACAGTACCTCGACGTCCTGGGCGAGAACGACGCGGCGAACTGGTCGGTGGACCGGGCGCTGCGGGTGGCCCGCTACAAGACGGCCAGCTACACCGTCCAGCGGCCACTACTCTTCGGCGCCTGCCTGGCCGGCGCCGGCGCCGACGCGCCACTGACCGCCGCGTACACCCGCTACGGCCTGGCCGTCGGCGAGGCGTTCCAGCTCCGCGACGACCTGCTCGGGGTCTACGGCGACCCGGTGGCCACCGGCAAGCCGGCCGGCGACGACCTGCGCACCGGCAAGCCGACCGCGCTGCTGATGTTGGCCCGACAGTTCGCCACCCCGGCGCAGCGGCGGGCGCTGGACCGGGCCGGCGCGGTCACCGGAGCCCGGGAGGTGTCCCAGCTGGCCCAGTTGGTCGCCGACACCGGGGCGGTCGCCCGGGTCGAGCGGATGATCTCCGGCCGGGTCGCCGAGGCGCTGGCCGCGCTGGACGCCGCGCCGATCGACGAGACCGCGCGCACCGCGCTGACGGGCCTCGCCACCGCCGCCACCGACCGGCGGGCATGATGAGCGACATTTCGAAGGAGGTGGTCACGTGCGGACCGTGACGGGACGTACGGACCAGGTGGTGGTCGTCGGCGCCGGGCTCGGCGGGCTGGCCTGCGCGCTGCACCTGGCCGGCGGCGGCCGGCAGGTGACGGTGGTCGAGCGTGAGCCGGTGCCGGGCGGCCGGGCCGGGCGGCTCGGCGTCGACGGGTACGAGTTCGACACCGGCCCGACCGTCCTCACCATGCCCGACCTGATCGACGAGGCGCTCGGCGCGGTCGGCGAGGAGTTGGGCGACTGGGTCGAGCTGATGCCGCTGGACCCGGCGTACCGGGCGTACTACCCGGACGGCTCGACGCTGGACGTGATCACCGACACCACCCGGATGGCGGCCGAGATCGCCTCCGTCTGCGGCCCCCGGGAGGCCGACGGGTACCTACGCTTCGTCGACTACGCCCGGGAGCTGTGGCGACTGGAGCGAACGGACTTCATCGAGCGCAACCTCGACGCCCCGACCGACCTGCTCACCGGCAACCTGCTGAAGCTGCTGGCCAACGGCGCGTTCCGCCGGCTCCAGACGAAGATCGGCCAGTTCTTCCGGGACCCGCGCACCCAACGGATCTTCTCCTTCCAGGCGATGTACGCCGGGCTCGCCCCGCACGACGCGCTGGCCATCTACGCGGTCATCGCGTACCTCGACTCGGTGGCCGGGGTCTACTTCCCACGCGGCGGTATCCACGCGGTCTCCCGGGGGATGGCCGGCGCGGCGGAGAAGCACGGTGTGCAGATCCGGTACGGCACCACGGTGAGCCGGGTGGAGACCGCGAACGGCCGGGCGACCGGCGTGCTCACCACGGACGGCGAGTTCATCCCGGCCGACGTGGTGGTGCTCAACCCCGACCTGCCGGTCGCCTACCGGGACCTGCTTCCCGCTGCCCGGCAGCGCCGGCTCACCTACTCGCCGTCCTGCGTGGTGCTGCACGTCGGCTCGCGGCAGCGCTATGAGAAAATCGCCCACCACAACATCCACTTCGGACGATCCTGGAAGGGCACGTTCGACGAGGTGATCCGGCGAGGGGAGCTGATGACCGACCCGTCGCTGCTCGTCACCAATCCCAGCCGCACCGACCCGTCGGTCGCCCCGGCCGACCGCCACACCTACTACGTGCTCGCCCCGGTGCCCAACCTCGACCGGGCCCCGTTCGACTGGCGCGGTGACCTGACCCGCCGCTACACCGACCAGCTCGTCGAGACCCTGGAGGAGCGCGGATACGTCGGCTTCGGCGACGGCGTCGAGGTGCTGCGCGCGGTCACCCCGGCCGAGTGGGCCGAGCAGGGCATGGCGGCCGGAACCCCGTTCGCGTCGGCGCACAGCCTCTTCCAGACCGGCCCGTTCCGCCCGTCGAACCTGCACCGGACGCTCGACAACGTGGTGTTCGTCGGCTCCGGCACCCAGCCGGGAGTCGGCGTGCCGATGGTCCTGATCTCCGGCAAGCTGGCCGCCGCCCGCATCACAGGCGGTGCCCGGTGAGCGCGAGGAACGCAGCGCAGCGGAGTCCCGCAGTCGCGAACGAAAGGCCGGCCCGATGAGCGGCCGGGAGGGCCACCTGGTCGAGCTGGTCGACGACGACGGCCGGGCACACGGCGAGGCCTCGGTGGCCGCCGCCCACCAACCGCCGGGCCGGCTGCACCGGGCCTTCTCGGTGCTGCTGGTCGACCCGGACGGCCGGGTGCTGCTGCAACGCCGCGCCGCCGCCAAGACCCGGTTCCCGCTGCGCTGGGCCAACTCGTGCTGCGGCCACCCGGCTCCGGGCGAATCGCTGGTCGAGGCCGCCAACCGGCGGCTGGGCGAGGAGTTGGGCGCCGCGCCCGTCGACCTCACCGAGGTCGGGGTGTACGTCTACTACGCGGAGGACCCCACCACCGGGCGGGTCGAGTTCGAGTACGACCATGTGCTGCGCGCCGACGTGCCGGCCGACACGCCCCTGCGTCCCGACCCGGACGAGGTGGCCGAGCTGCGCTGGGTCGACCCGGCAACGCTGGAGACCGACCTGGACGTCGACCCCCGCGCGTACGCACCCTGGCTGGGTGGGGTGGTGAACCGCCTGCTGCGTACCTCCGGGCCGGCGGCGGGCTCCCCCGGTCCCAGCACGGCCCCAGCCGGCCTTCCGGCGGACGACGCGTCGGAGCGGCCGGGTGGCCGATGAGGCGCTGAGCGCGGGGGCCGTGGCACGCCGACTGGGCGTCGCGGTCACCACGCTGCGCACCTGGCACCAGCGTTACGGACTCGGCCCCAGCCAGCACGTGCCGGGCCACCACCGGCGGTACACGGCGGCTGACCTCGCGCGCCTGGAGACCATGCGCAAGCTGACCGCGGAGGGGGTCACCCCGGCCGAAGCGGCTCGATGGGCCCGGCAGGCACCGGGACCGGCCGGCGAGGTGCCCACCTGCGCCCTCGCCGAGGTCCGCCCGGTCGGGGTCCGCGACGGCGGTGGCCAGGCCATCCCGGTCGGCCGGGCCGGGCCGGCGGCCCGTGGGCTGGCCCGGGCCGCCATGCGGCTGGATTCGGTGGCGATCGGCGAGGCGATCGCCCGCGCCCTGGCCACCGACGGCGTCGTCGCCACCTGGGACAGGCTCCTGCGGCCGGTGCTCGTCGGCATCGGCGAGCGGCACGCCGCCACGGCCGGGTTGATCGAGGTGGAACACCTGGTGTCCCGATGCGTCTCCGAGGCGTTCGCCACCGTCCCGCGGGTCGGGACGGCCACCGGTCCGGCCCGGATCCTGCTCTCCTGCGCCGACGAGGAGCAGCACACCCTGCCGTTGGAGGCGCTGGCCGCCGCGCTGGCCGAGGCCGGCATGGCGTACCGGATGCTCGGTGCCCGGGTGCCGGCGGCGGCCCTGGTCGAGGCGGTCAACCGCACCGGGCCGGCCGCCGTGGTGGTCTGGTCGCACACCCGGGCCACCGCCGACCCGGCTCAGCTCACCGTGCTGCTGGCCAGCCCGCGCCGGCCCCTGTTGGTACTGGCCGCCGGCCCGGGCTGGTGGGCCGACTCCCTGCCGGCCGGCGTGGTCCGCCCGGTCGACCTCGCCGAGGCGATCTCGCTGGCCCTCGCGGTACGCGACTCCCTGGACCGGCCGACAGGAGACTGACCGCACTGCCGTTTTCACGTCTCGTCCACTAGCGTCGGGTGGCCCACGTACCCGGCCCCTCGGAGTGACGATGAGTGAGCGCGCCGCCCTGGCGTTCGGCATCAGCCTGATCCTGTTCCTCGCCGGCTGCGGCGAGCGGACGACCGGCCGCTCCCCGGAGGCCGCCGCCCCCTCATCGGCGGCCTCGACAACGCCGAGACAGACACCGCAGCCGAAGCCGAGCACCTCGGCCAAGCCGACCCGGACCGTCCCGCCGCGGCTGCGCCCGCAGCCCACCACGCTCCCGCCCGGGCTGCGCCGGACCAGCGGTGGGCGGGCGGTCGCGTTGACGTTCGACGACGGGCCCGATCCGGTCTGGACGCCGAAGATCCTCGACCAGTTACGCCGAGCCGGGGCGAAGGCCACCTTCTGCGTGATCGGCACCCGGGCCCGGGCGTACCCCGAGCTGGTCGCGCGGATCGCCCGGGAGGGCCACCAACTGTGCAACCACAGTTGGCGGCACGACCTGGACCTCGGCCGGCGGCCGGTCGCCGAGATCCGGGCCGACCTGGTACGCACCAACCGTGCCATCCAGGCGGCGGTGCCGGGCGCCAAGGTGCCGTTCTACCGCCAGCCGGGCGGGAAGTGGACTCCGGAGGTCGTGGCGATGGGACGGCAGCTCGGCATGCGGCCGTTGCACTGGAGCGTCGATCCGCAGGACTGGGCCAAGCCCTCCGCCGCGACGATCACCCGTCGGGTGACCGGTGCCGTCCGGCCCGGCGCGATCGTGCTGATGCACGACGGTGGCGGGAACCGGGCCGCCACGCTCTCCGCCTGCGCTCACCTCATCGGCGACCTGAAGCGGCGCTACGGGCTGGTCCGACTCGGCTGAACCGGGACTGACCTGCGGTTTTGCGGGCGAGCGCGCCCTCGGCCATACCGATTTGTTTCGCGGGCCGCCCGTCACGTATGCTTTCGAAGCCTCCGGCGGGGCCGGATGGGAGCAAGTCCGCTTGAAGTTGCGAGTGTGCAATGATGGCGGGGCCGCCCTCATCGTCTAGCGGCCCAGGACGTCGCCCTTTCAAGGCGGTAGCACGGGTTCGAATCCCGTTGGGGGCACGACCGGCGCAAGCCGGAGCAACACCAGCCAGGTCCTGTGGAGCAGTTGGAGTGCTCGCCGCCCTGTCAAGGCGGAGGTCGCGGGTTCAAGTCCCGTCAGGACCGCAAGCGCTGATCGCCGCGCGTACCATGCGCGGCGTTCTGCGTATCGGAGCAGGTTCCCTGCCGGCGGTGATCCCGCCTTTTGGGTACCATGAGCCGAGCGGCACGGCCAGGTAGCTCAGTTGGTACGAGCGTCCGACTGAAAATCGGAAGGTCGGCGGTTCGACCCCGCCCCTGGCCACATAGCCTTTCGCCGGGCTACAGAGATCCCCACCAGCGGAAACGCTGGTGGGGATCTTGCTGTTGGCACCCCCGGCGCGGCAACTCGGTGGTCGCCGGCTCGCTTCCAACTGCTCGCGCCGCCCAATCATCCGGCATCCGGCTGCGGACGCCCGTTTTGCCCGTCTCGTGCCCACGTTCACCACTTGTCGCGTCCGCAGGTGGATCGGGACTGTCCGCAATCCGGACGCGCCGTGTCCGATTCAGGGCAAGCACGAAGCTGCACGCTGGGGCATCAGCCGGTATGGTCCGGGCCTATGGGACAGGAGATGGCCGAACCGGCAGACGTCCGACAGGATGTCGCGCGGTACTCGCTGCGCAGCAGTCTCCTCATCCCTGCCTCCGCCGAGCGGGCCTTCGCCGTGTTCACCGGTGCGCTGACCGACTGGTGGGTCCGGGAGTACACCTGGTCCGGCCCGGCGGCACTGGCGGAGCTGGGCATCGAGCCACGCGCCGGAGGCATGCTCTACGAGATCGGCCCGTACGGCTTCCGGAGCGACTGGGGCCGCGTGCTCACCTGGGACCCGCCCCGGCGGCTGGTGTTCAGCTGGCAGATCGGCCCGGACCGGGTGCCGGCCCCCGACCCGGCGCAGGCCAGCGAGGTGGAGGTGCTGTTCCTGCCGGAGGGGCCGGAGCAGACCCGGGTGGAGGTCGAGCACCGGCACTTCGACCGGCACGGCGAGGCCGCCGAGGGATACCGGCAGGCGCTCACCGCGGGTTGGCACGAACTGCTCTCCCGTTACCTGGCCTCAGTCACCCAACCCTGACCCGACAGGGGACCACAGGGTCAGTGGGGGAGTTGCCGGGTTCGGGTGGTGGACAGGCGCTGGCCGCCCAGATCGGCGCTGCGGCCGGCCGCGGCGCCCGAGCCGAAACCGGTGCCGGCGAGCCGGCGCGGGGCGGCGGTACGCAGCCGGGGGTAGGCCTCGGCCACCCGGCGCTGGACCCGCTCTGAGCGGTCGGCCAGCACGAGCGCGACCGAGGGCCCGCCGGAGTCGGCGACCGCCCCGGCCTCCGCCTCGACCAGCCGTGTGCCGACCACCTGGGCGAAGCCGGCGAGCCAGGATCGCCGGAACGCGGCCGGGTGCTCCCCCGTCGGGACGACCGCCCCGGCCAGCCCGTGCGCCGCCTGCACCAGCAGCGAGGTGAAGAGCAGGTCGACCCGCTCCAGGTCGCTGGCGAAGCCGAACAGGTGCATCGCGAAGCCGCTGCCGTGCCGGCGACGGACGCAGCGGCAGCGCAGCGGGGCGGCGACGGCGGCGAGCAGGCCGGCCTTGTCCCGGGCGTACGGGGCGACGACCTCGACCACCCGGTCGCCCACCGGGTCGGTGGCCGGGTCGCGGGCCGCCAGCAGGGCCCGGTCCACGCCGTAGCGGGCGATCAGCTCGGTTGCCTTGGCGGTGAACGCGGCCGACTCCTCCGGCGTACAGGCCGGGTCCTCGGCCTTCGCCAGCAGCTTGCGCACCTTGACGAGCATGACCTCCGACATGCCACCAGAGCTATCACACCACCCGGACGCTGCCGGGCCAGCGGTGAGACCTATCGACCCGTATCATCGTTGCCCTTGGTCAGCCGTCCGGTACGGACGGTCAGTCAACGCTTGGAGGCGCCCATGTCATCACCGGTCGTCCGCCTACTGGCCACGACGACGGCAGCGGTGTCGCTGCTCGCCCTCGCGGCCCCCGCCCAGGCGGCCCCCGCTCCCGCGAGTCCCGGCGCGGGAACACCCGCGGTGAACCTCGCCGGCACCGACGCCACCTGCTACGGCGGCGCGGTGCGCTCGTACTTCCAGACCGGGAGCTGGGGCGGGGAGGCCGGCACCTACCGGGCCACCAGCCGCTGTGCGGACGTCAACGTCCGCAACGCGAGCAGCTTCGGCACCCAGGCCTGCGTGGTCTTCGTCGACAAGACCAACAGCTGCAACTACTGGACCTACCTTCCGGCGAAGTCCGGGTGGATCACGGTGGCCACCAACGTCCGGGACGGGGTGAACTTCCGGGTCCGCTTCTCGAACCTGCGCTACGAGTACGAGCCGCTGGTCGCGTACCACGCGTTCTGAGCGCGGCGCCCCGGTGCCCGGCCACCTCGGCCGGCACCGGGGCGTCAGGCGGCCCGGCTGCGCAGGGTGGCCACCGTCGAGCCGGCGAGGGTGAGCAGGCAGTCCGGCAGCAGGCCGTCGGCGACCGCCGCGCCGAAGAGCGCCTCCCCGGTGTCGGCGTCGGCGTTGGCGTACGCGCTGACGAAGCGGGCCACCCAGCGGGTGTCGTAGCCGGCCTCGTCGATGCCGGGAAAGTCCAGCGCCGCGCCGCCGGGAGCGGGCACGTCCCCGACCATCGTGGCCGCCAGGCACCAGGCCACCCCGTACGCCCCGGCGAGGCCGGCCCGGTCGACCACCTCGTCGAAGGCACCCACCACCGCGTCGCCGTCTCCGGCCAGGGCCGAGTGGAGCACGGCGGTCGCGTCGTCCAGCGTCTGCTGCGGTACGTCCGTCACTCGGCGCACTGTACGACGGGTGGTCAACCCGTGACCACCCGAGAGCGTCGACCCGGTGACCCTGCGTGCGCCTGCGCGGCTAGCAGGCAATTGACCGGGCTCCACGTCCCCGCAGCCCAGCTCGGCACGCTAATGTGCGCAGCGGACCTTCGCCGGAGGAAGGACGACCATGTTCGTATCACACGGCTCGCGCGCCGCCGCCCTGGTGGCCTGCGGGGCGTTGCTCCTTGCCGGTGCCGCCTGCGGCACCGGCAAGTCAGAGGAGACCACCACCACACAGGTCCGCCTCTACGGCATCGACGGCAACATGATCAATGGGTACGCCGCGGAGCTGAAGGAGCGCGCCGATCTGATCGACGGCATGAAGGGCACGACCCCTCTCACGCCGCTGTCGGAAGCCTTCAAGAGCCGACTCCGGTCTGTCTCCCCGAAGCTCGACGACTACCTCTACGCGGCCGAGGCGTACGACGCGGTGGTCATCACCGCGCTGGCCACGCAGCTTGCCGGCAGCACCGAACCGACGGAGATCGCCAGGCAGATCGTCGGCGTCACCAACAACGGTCAGCGGTGCGAGAAGGCGGTGGACTGCCTGAAGCTGGCCCGTGCCGGCCAGGACATCGAGTACCGGGGAGTGTCGCTCAACCGGGCCGGGTTCACCGACGCCGGGGAGCCGGCCACGGCCAGCTACGCCACCCTCACCTTTGGGGACCGCAAGATCGACGACGGCAAGACCGAGTTCGTCGGCGCCGGTGACGAGTCGGCCGCGAGCACCAAGAACCCGCCCCGGCCGTACAGGCAGCGCGGCGGGAAGGTCCCCTCGGCGCCACTGGTCCTGGGCGGCCTGCTACCGCGCACCGGCGACCTGGCCCTGGCCTACCCGCCGCTGGCCGCCGGGGCCGCCCTGGCGGTCAAGGAGGTCAACGCCGCAGGCGGGGTGCTCGGCGAGCCGGTGGTCTGGCTCGACGGCGACGACGGCACCAACCCGGACGTCGCCAAGGCCGTCGTGGCCAAGCACGTCCGGGACGGCGCGCACGTCATCATCGGCGCCGGCGCCTCGGGCATCTCCCGCGCCATCCTGCCGGACGTGGTCGCCGCCGGCCGGGTGCTGTTCGCACCCTCCAACACGGACGCGGGGCTGACCTCGGTGGAGGACAAGGGCCTCTACTTCCGCACCGCACCGCCGGACAGCCTCCAGGGGCGGGCGCTGGCGGACGTGATACTGCGGGACGGGCCACACAAGATCGTGCTGGTCGCCCGGAAGGACTCCTACGGCGAGGGCCTCCAGGAGAACGTCCGCGCCGAGCTTGAGCGGGCCGGCATCGGCAGCGACCGGGTGAAGCTGTTGACGTACGATCCGCCGGCCAACGCGAAGGCGCCGCCGCTGGACTTCACCGCCGGCGCCGGGGAGATCAAGAAGTACGGCGCGGATGCCGTGCTGGTCATCGGCTTCGCCGAGTCCGCGCAGGTGATCCGGGCGCTCGCCGATTCCGGGGTGCAGATCCAGCACTGACCGACGCGCGACGGCCGCCCCGGCAGACTCGCGGGGGCGGCCGTCGCGCGTCCGGCGCACCGGGCGCGGCTGCGACACGGCGTCAGCGGGGCCGGCGGCGCTCCAGGAACTCGGTCATCCGCCGCCGCTTCTCCTCGTCCTCGAAGAGCACCGCCTGGCTGACCAGGTCGAGGTGCGGGTGGGCGGCCGGCGGTGCGTCCACGGCCAGCTTGGTCAGCCGCAGCGCCAGGGAGGAGCCCTTGGCGATCTCGTCGAGCAGCCCGTGCGCGGCGGGCAGCAGCTCGGTGGGCTCGTCCACCACCCGGTTGACCAGCCCGATCCGCAGCGCCTCCACGGCATCCACCCGGCGGCCGGTGAACAGCAGCTCCTTGGCCCGGGCCTCGCCGACCAGCGCCGGGAGCCGGTGGGTCGCGCCCGCGCCGGCCAGGATGCCCAGCCGCACCTCCGGCTGACCGAAGACGGCGCGCGCCGTGCACACCCGCAGGTCGCACGCGTACGCCAGCTCCGCGCCACCGCCCAGCGCCGGGCCGTCGACGGCGGCGACGGTGGGCATCGGCAACGCCCGGATCCGGGCGAAGGCGGCGGAATTGATCGCGGCGAGCGCGTCCAGCCGGCCCCGCTCGCGGAGCTGGGCGATGTCCGCCCCGCCCGCGAAGATCCCCTCCGCGCCGCCGGTGAGCAGCAGCAGGCGGGGCCGCGTCTCCAACTCGGCGCAGACGTCGTGCAGCTCACCGATCAGGTCGGCGTCGATCGCGTTGCGCTTCTCCGGCCGGTCCAGCGTCACCACCAGCCGGTCCGGCCGCTCGTCGATCCGCAGCCCGCTCACCGCTTCTCGCCTCCTTCCCAGCGGTAGAAGCCCTGCCCGGACTTCCTGCCCAGCCTGCCGTCGGCGACCATCCGCTCCAGCAACGGCGGCGGCGCGTACCGGTCCCCGTAGGCGGCCTGGAGGGTGCGGGCGATGTCCAGCCGGACATCCAGCCCGACCATGTCGGTCAGCTCCAGCGGGCCCACCGGGTGCCGGTAGCCGAGCACCATCGCCTTGTCGATGTCGGCCGGGTCGGCCACCCCGTCGGCGACCATCCGGATCGCCTCCAGCCCGAGGGCCACCCCGAGCCGGGAGGTGGCGAAGCCGGGCAGGTCGCGTACGACGACGGGGTCCTTGCCCAGCCGGCCGGCGAGCGCGACGGCCGCCGCGGTGGTCTCCTCGGCGGTGTCCGGCCCGACCACGACCTCCAGCAGCGCCATGGCCCAGACGGGGTTGAAGAAGTGCAGCCCGACGAAGCGCTCCGGTCGGTCCAGCCCGGTGGCCAGCTCACCGATGGAGATGCTGGAGGTGTTGCTGCCGAGCAGCGCGGGGCGCAGCGCGGCGGCGGCCCGCAGGACGGCGCGCTTGAGCTCCAGCCGCTCCGGTACGGCCTCCACGACCACGTCGGGCTCGGGCGCGACGGCACCGAGGGCGGCGACCAGCGTCAACCGCCCCCGGTGTGCCGCCGCCTCGTCCGCGGCGAGCTTCCCCCGCCGGACGGCCCGGTCCCACAGCTCACCGAGCCGCGCCTCGGCGGCGGTCGCCCGGTCGGGGTCGACCTCGACCAGTTCGACGTGGTATCCCGCGCCGGCCGCCACGTAGGCGATGCCCAGGCCCATCGTGCCGGCCCCGACGACGACAAAACGATTCATGACGTCTCCTCGCTGCGCACGGCGGCATGCGGGGTCTCCGCCGCGCCGGGCCGCCCGCTCCGCTGGCTCATGGGTGCGACCCTATGCAGCACGGGCACCGGCGGCATGCGTGGGGGCACGCCGAACCGGGTACTGCGCCGTCAACCGAGGGAAGGAACCGGAACATGAGCCAGGCACCGGAGAGTGTGGAGAACCCGGCGACGGTGGAGACCCGCGGGGACGAGCGGGTCGACCTGCTCCGCGCGGACACCAACAACGACGGCAAGACCGACGTCTGGGTCGTCGACACCGACGGCGACGGTCGGGCCGACCTGTTCCAGTTCGACACCGACGGCGACGGCAAGGTGGACATCACCATGGTCGACATCGACGAGGACGGGACTCCCGACGAGGTGGTCGACGGCGACGGTGGCCTCCCGCCGGAGCCGCTCCCCCCGACCGTCCGGGTCTGAGTCGCGCTGAAGGGGTCCCTGCCGAGGCTTCCCGCCCGGCAAGGGCCCCTTCCGCGTACCGGAGCCGACCGCGGACCGGTCAGCCGGTCAGCCTCAGGGTCGCCAGGTAGTACGGGGCGTCCCGGTCGTCCACGTCGGTCAGTCGCCACGGGGTGCCGCGGACCAGCTCGGCCAGCTCGGCAACCGAGCAGACCAGGTAGTCGAACCACTCGGTGCCCAGTTCCCGGTACCGCAGCCGCAGTCGCAGCTGCCCGCCGAGCCGTCCCCGGTGCCGGTTCAGCTCGTGGTAGCCGGTGTGCACCGGGTCGGTGGTGCCGTACGGGTCGGTGCCGTGCGCGATGACCTGCGCGCCGGGCCTGGCCAGTGCGGCGAGCGCGGCGAGGAAGGCCGACGCCCGGTCCCGCCCCTCGATCAGCCCGAGGTTGTTGCCGAGCAGCAGGAAGGTGTCGTACCGCCGGCCGTCGGCGACGTGCTCGTCGATCGTGCCGTGCACCAGGTCCCGCACCCCACGCCGACGACACACCTTCAACGCGCCGAGGGAGGTGTCCAGCCCGGTCACCGGCACTCCGCGCTCCTGGAGCAGCAGCGCGATCCGGCCGGCGCCGACGCCGATGTCCAGCGTCTCGCCCCGGACCCGGTCCACCGCCCGGTGGTCGTACGGCTGCCACTCGGCGGGGCCGGCCAGGTAGTGGGCGGCGGGGGCGCCGTTGATCAGGCCGTCGTCCCGCTCGATGATCTCGATGACGGGCCGGGGCAGCCGCCCGCCGGCCATCGGCCGGGGGCCGATCCCGGTCTGCACGGCGAGCGCGTCCCGCAGCAGCTCGCCGAATACGTCGCCGATCCTGGGTTCCCCGGTCACGTGGTTCACGCTAACCCCATGGGCGGCGGGTCGCGCGGTCGTATCCTTGCGCCGTGACCACCTTGGACCGCCTAGCTGCGGAGAAGTACGTCCTGTTGACCACGTTCCGCAGGGACGGGCGGGCGGTGCCCACCCCCGTGTGGGCCGCCCGCGACGGTGACGCGCTGGCCGCCTGGACCGTCGCCGACTCGGGCAAGGTGAAGCGGATCCGACGCAGTGGCGAGGTGACGGTGGCGCCGTGCGACCTGCGGGGCCGGCCGCACGGCGAGGCGGTGCCCGGTCACGCGACCATCTGCGGCCCGGCGGACACCCGCCGGATCCGCGAACTGCTGAAGCAGAAGTACCGGCTGGTGGGGCGGCTCAGCCTGCTGGGCAGCCGGCTGCGGCGGGGCGAGCGGGGGACGGTGGGCATCCGGATCAGCCTGTCGGAGTGACCGCCCCGGGCTGGACACGAAGCAGGGGCGGCGGACCGTTGTCCGCCGCCCCTGCTTCGTACGTCTGTAGAATTCCCGGCGGTCAGTCTCCCTGGCGCTGCTGGGGGATCTGCCCCTGCAGCAGAGCCCGAACCTCCGACTCGCGGTAACGGCGGTGCCCCCCGAGGGTCCGGATGGCGCTGAGCTTGCCAGCCTTCGCCCACCGGGTCACCGTCTTCGGGTCGACACGGAACATCGACGCCACCTCGGCCGGTGTGAGCAGCGGCTCCGGTTCGTGCGTTCGCGATGCCATATCGGTCACTCCTCCACAGGTATAGACATCGGCCGGGGTCCCGCCGGCCGACGCGTCTCCCATGGTCCGGCTAGTCCCCGATGTCCGACATGGGCCGAACGGCCGAAGGTCCCTAGACGGACGGATGAACCATGCCCGATTTATACGACTAATACACGGCAGGAACCACCTTATTCGGACTCATAATCACTGGTCGTGATGCTCCAACTACGAGCATACCTCGATTTGGGAGCGCTCCCGGGGGCGTTTTGCCGCCTCCTGGGCGGTCTTCGCCCAGGTGGGGGCTAGTTGCAGCGCTCCAGGAGCTGGACCGCCCGCCAGCGAGCGACCAGCGTGTCGTAGGCCGTGGACGCCTCCTCGGCCTCCCCCTTGGAGAGCCCGGCGAGCCCGGTGGCGACGAGCGTCGGAGAGTCGTCCGCGTCGAGGGTCTCGTCGGAGAGCAACTGGACGAGGCCGCCGTAGTCCAACTCCACCACCGAGCGCGGGTGGAACTCCTCCAGCCACCGGGCGGCCTCCTCGACCGCCTCGGTGATCGGCGCCTCGCCGACGGTCTTACGCAACACCGACAGCGCCCGGGACGATCGGCGCCGGGCCTTGGCGATCTCCGTCCGGTAGCGCAGCGCGCGTCGCCCCGGATGGGTAACCAGGTCCCGCTCCTCGAAATCGAACAGGACGAACCAGCGCAGCGGCACGCCCCACGTGGCGATCTGCTCGTGCACCCGGGGGACGCCGTGTTCCAGCACCCGGGCCCCGCTACGCCAGTCCTCCACCACCGCCTTGGCCTGATCGGCGAGGACCGGCGGCACGAACGCGTCGGCCAGCACCGACGGCACGCCGTCCCGAGCGCTCAGCGCCGCCTCGGCCACCCGGATCCGCAGGTTCCACGGGCAGACCAGCAGGCTGTCGTCGGCCTCCAGGACGTACGCCTCCTCGGGCGGGTCGGGCAGCCGGGTCCAGCCCGCGCCCAGCGCCTCGATGACCGCCGTACGTTGCCGCCCCGGCCCCTCCGACGGGGCCACCGCCCGCCCATCGGACGCGTAGCGCCGCCAGTACGACTGACGGTCCCGGTCGAAGGCGGTCAGCGGCTCGTACACCCGCAGGTACGAAGCGAAGAGCGACGGCACTGCGCGATCCTCCCACGAGACGGAATCCAGACGCGGCCAGCGCCCCGGTCGCACGCCCGGCGTCCCTGCTCACCTGCCGGACGCCCGGACGTCGGACATGCTGAGACGACAGTACGGCTTCGGCCGACATTAGGCTCGACCCACCGGCACCATCCCGCCGGCGTGCCACAGGTCCGCGTCCCAAAAGGACGCACACCGACACAGGAGCCAGCCATGGGCGTATTCGCCAGCACCGACGGCCCGTCATCCACCGGCCACGAACAGGTCGTGTTCTGTCAGGACACGCAGACCGGACTCCGGGCGATCATCGGGATCTACTCCACCGCGCTGGGGCCCGCGCTCGGCGGCACCCGGTTCTACCCGTACGCCAGCGAGGAGGCGGCGCTGGCCGACGTGCTCGACCTGTCCCGCGGCATGGCGTACAAGAACGCCCTGGCCGGGCTGGACCTGGGCGGCGGCAAGGCGGTGATCTGGGGCGACCCGGCGCAGCTCAAGGGCGAGGCGCTGCTGCGCGCGTACGGCCGCTTCGTCGAGTCGCTGAACGGTCGTTACTACACCGCGTGCGACGTCGGCACCTACGTCGCCGACATGGACGTGATCGCCCGGGAGACCCGCTACGTCACCGGACGCAGCGTGGAGCACGGCGGCGCGGGCGACTCGTCGGTGCTCACCGCGTGGGGCGTCTTCCAGGGCATGCGGGCCGCCGCCGAGCACGTCTGGGGCACCCCCACCCTGAACGGCCGGCGGGTCGGCGTGGCGGGGCTGGGCAAGGTCGGCAAGCACCTGACCCGGCACCTGCTCGACGACCACGCCGAGGTGGTGGCGACCGACGTCGACCCGCGGGCGCGCGAGTGGGTCCACGCCAACCACCCGCAGGTCGAGCTGGTCGAGGACGCCGCCGCGCTGGTCGCCGCCGACATCGACGTGTACGCCCCCTGCGCGCTGGGCGGCGCTCTGGACGACGAGACCGTGCCGGCGCTGCGGGCGAAGGTGGTCGCCGGGGCGGCCAACAACCAGCTCGCCCACCCGGGAATCGAGAAGCTGCTCGCCGACCGGGGCGTCCTCTACGCCCCCGACTACGTGGTGAACGCCGGCGGTGTGATCCAGGTCGCGGACGAGATCGAGGGCTTCAACTTCGAGCGGGCCAAGCTGCGGGCCACGAAGATCTACGACACCACCCGCCAGATCCTGCGGCTGGCCGACGAGGAGGGCGTCCCCCCGGCGGTGGCGGCGGACCGGCTCGCCGAGCGCCGGATTGCGGAGGTCGGCCGGCTGCGCACCATCCACCTGCGCTGAGCGCCACGCCCGGCCCGGTACGGATAAGGCGCCCGGGTCGGGCTCCTCCGGTGGAGCGGGACGGGCGGCGGCGTTAAACTGGAAATCGGGGTGATTGCCGCCCATCTGTCCGGTGTCACGGGCGGTTCGGCATTCAGCCCTTACCCCGGTACACTTGGTGACAGCCGGGTCACTGCGACGCGCAGGGCCGGCAGACGGTAACCCGAGGTGCCGAACAGCGGCATCCCCATGTACCGTAAGAGCCACGAGAGATGCCTAACGTCATCGGGGCCCGCCTTTGGGCTGCCCCGCATTCTGTGCGAGGGGGTCGAGCCATGGGGCGCGGCCGTGCTAAGGCCAAGCAGACGAAGGTGGCCCGGGAGTTGAAGTACCACTCCCCGAACACCGACCTCACCGCCTTGCAGCGCGAACTGGCGGGTGCTGGTAAGTCGGACCACGTCGTCGTCGACGACGACTACAAAGAAGTCGTCGACGACGACGATCACCCGGACGAAGACCCGGACCCCTGGGTCCGTCCCACCCGCTGACCTCCGGGAACATCTGAGCACGCGGCAAGCCCCGCGTGCTCACGCATGTGCCCATCGGGAGGCGGCATACCCACCCGATGATCAGGGGCCTGCCGTGCCGGAGCCGATCCGGTCGCCGCGGCAGGTCCTTGATCTCGGACCCACCCGCCCCTCACCGGGGCCGGTTGTTCCAGTTGTAGAACGTCGGGATGTTCTCGAAGTGGTTCCAGGCGCAGACCGCCCCGGCACCCTCGTCCCCCGCCGCCTCCGAACGCAGCCGGCGGGCGTCCTCCGCCTCCTGGAGCAGGTCGGCCAGCCCGGCGGCGGTGTCCCGCACCCGGTCGACGACCGGTTGCCCGGTGTCTTCCCCGACACGTTCAGCCTGCCGGTCTCCGATGGTCTCGGGCATGGTCCAACACTCCCTCCAGTAGGCGGATCTTGCTGTTGCGGCAGTGCTCGGTCTCCGTACCGTCGAAACGCCCCAGCTCGAAGTAACGGTTGGCGGCGTGCCCACCCCCGCAGAAGCCGAAGTACGGGCAGGACGCCCGGCACGCCTCCACGCCGGCCAGGAACTCACCCACCCAGGGGGTCCTCCGCTCCGCCCCGGCCAGGATCTCGGCCAGCGGAGTGATCAACACGTTGCCACTGCTGAAGTCGCCGTACCTGGGGTCGGTGAAGCCGGCCAGCTCCGGGGAGAGCACGGTCACCGACCCGTCGTGGCCGACCGTGGGGATCGGGTCGAGCCGCCGGGGCAGCAGATCGTCGGCGCTGCCGTCGAGCACCGCCGCCGCGTACCGTAGCGACCACTCCACCTCGCGCAGGTGGATCCGGGGATCCCGACGCCAGGCGGCCACCAACTCGGCCCAGAACGCCCGCACCGGCGCCGCCTCGTGGGCGTTGCCGCGGGTGTTGACCCCCTCGGTCTCCTCGATGTTGACCCCCAGCACCTCGCAGCCGAGGCCGAGGAAGTAGTCGTACAGCTCGGCGGCCCGGCCCGGGGTCGGGTCGCTGACCACCGCCAGCGCCGAGAACGACAGCCCGTGCCGGCGCAGCGTCTCGATCCCGCGCACGATCCGGTCGTACGCCGGCCGTCCTGCCCGGGTGACCCGGTCGCCGTTGCGCCCACGCGGCCCGTCCACGCTCACGCTGACCCGCACCCGGTGCGCGGCGAGAAACTCGCACCAGGCGTCGTCGATCAGGGTGGCGTTGGTCTGTACGTGGTGCTCGACCTCCGGCCCGAACGGGGCGAGCAGCGCGGCCAGGTGCTCCCGCCCGGTCGCGAGGGGCTCCCCGCCGTGCCACACCACCGAGAACCGGCCGGCCGACGCCCACGGGTTCACCGACGCGGCGACCGCCTCGGCCACCACGACCGGCATCCGCCGGTCCGCCGCCCGGAACGGCAGGTAGCAGTACGCGCAGTCCAGGTTGCAGAGGGTGGTCGGCTGCATCACGACGTACGACGGGACCGGGGAGAGTCCCCGCATCCCGCTCACCTGCCGTTTTCGAGCAACCATCGCCCTCCTTCCTGGCCCGAAGGGTGTCCTTCAGGCTAGGCGGCAATGGCCACTCGGGTGAACCCCCGATCAGGTGCTCGGATGATCAGCGCTGCGTGATCAGCCCCGGGTGTGCTGGCCGACCATCTGTACCCTGCCGGTGCCCTCGATGATCTCGCCAGCCTGCCAGGCGTCGACGCCCCGGCCGGTCAGCGTGGCCAGGGCCCGGTCGGCGTCCTCGGCGGAGACGATCGCGAACATGCCGACGCCCATGTTGAAGGTCGCATCCATCTCATGGTCCTCGATCCGGCCCTTGGACTGGATCAGGTCGAAGATCGGCTGCGGCTTCCAGGTGGAGCGGTTGACCACCGCATCGACGTGCTCGGGCAGAATCCGGACCAGGTTGCCCGGGATGCCGCCGCCGGTGACGTGCGCGATCGAG
Organism: Micromonospora sp. CA-111912; assembly: GCF_050948415.1. NCBI lineage: Bacteria > Bacillati > Actinomycetota > Actinomycetes > Micromonosporales > Micromonosporaceae > Micromonospora > Micromonospora sp. CA-111912. Next base: position 252,183 of record NZ_CP192007.1, on the reverse strand, counting down.
CGCACCTCGGCCTCGGCGATCAGCTTGAGGCAGTCCTGGGCATAGATCTTGGTCGGGGTGAGCAGTTCCTCGCCGAGGGTGCGCTGCCGACCGAAGTCGTCGATCACCACGTCCAGCCGCATCCGGCCGGCCCCCAGCAGCACGTGCCGGACCAGGGAGTACCCGTTGGAGTGCAGGCCCGAGGAGCGCATGGCGATGACCACGTCGCCGATCTCGACCCGGTCCGGGCTGAGGATCTCGCTCTCCTCGACCACGCCGACGCCGGTGGCGGAGACGTCGTACTCGTCCGGGCGCAGCACGCCGGGGTGCTCGGCGGTCTCGCCGCCCAGCAACGCGCAGCCGGCGTACCGGCAGCCGTCGGCGATGCCGGCGCCGATCTCGGCCACCTTGTCCGGGACGACCTCGCCGCAGGCGATGTAGTCGAGCAGGAACAGCGGCTCGGCACCGCAGGCCACCAGGTCGTCGACGACCATGGCGACCAGGTCGATGCCGATCGTGTCGTGGATGTCGAGCTGCTGGGCGATCACCAGCTTGGTGCCGACGCCGTCGGTCGAGGACGCCAGGATCGGGTTCTTGTACTTCTTCGTGTCCAGCCGGAACAGGCCGGCGAAGCCGCCGAGGTCGCCCATGACCTCCGGGCGACGGGTCTGCTTCACCTTGGACTTGAGCAGCTCGACCGCGCGGTCGCCCGCCTCGATCGAGACGCCGGCGTCCGCGTACGAGACCGAGCGTTTGCGCGCCGGGCGGCCGGTGCCGGCCGTCCAGGGCTGGCGGTCGCCACCGGCGCCGGTCGGGCTGCTTCCTGTGCCGCTGCGCTCGGACACGTGCGTCACGGTTCTCCCCTTTGTGGTTCTCGCGGGGTACCGGGGCTGACCGGCGGGCCCGCGTCGGGCGGTGCTATGGGCGGTGTACGGTCGCGCCGCCCGGAGCGGCGACGAGCGGTGCGGCGGCGTGCTCCGGGTCCGGGGCACCAGCGACTCGGCGTCCCACTCCCTCGAGCACGTGCTTGCCGATCAGGTTCCCGGCCGGCAGCTCGATCGGGTACTCCCCGTCGAAACAGGCCCGGCAGAGCCGGGTCTTCGGCTGCTCGGTCGCGGCGATCAGGCCCGACAACGAGACGTAGCCCAGCGTGTCGGCGCCGATGGAGCGCCGGATGCCCTCGTTGTCCAGCCCGTTGGCGAGCAACTCGGCCCGGGTGGCGAAGTCGATGCCGTAGAAACACGGCCAGTTGACCGGCGGGGAGGAGATCCGGACATGGACCTCCAGAGCACCCGCCTCGCGCAGCATCCGGACAATGGCCCGCTGGGTGTTGCCGCGCACGATCGAGTCGTCCACGACGACCAGCCGCTTGCCCCGCACGTTCTCCCGCAGCGGGTTGAGCTTGAGCCGGATGCCGAGCTGACGCAGGGTCTGCGACGGCTGGATGAAGGTGCGCCCCACGTACGGGTTCTTCATCAGGCCGGCGCCGTAGGTGATCCCGGACTCCTCCGCGTAGCCGATCGCCGCCGGGGTACCGGACTCCGGCACCGGGATGACCAGGTCGGCCTCGACCGGGTGCTCCTTGGCGAGCTGGCGGCCGATCTGCACCCGGGCGGCGTGCACGTTGCGCCCGGCGATGGTGGCGTCCGGCCGGGCGATGTAGACGTACTCGAAGAGGCAGCCCTTCGGCTCCGGCGCGGCGAACCGGCTGGACCGCAGGCCGTCCTCGTCGATCGCGATCAGCTCGCCCGGCTCCACCTCGCGGACCACGCTCGCCCCGACGATGTCCAGGGCGGCCGTCTCGCTGGCCACCACCCAGCCGCGCTCCAGCCGGCCGAGGACCAGCGGGCGCACGCCGTGCGGGTCGCGGGCCGCGTAGAGCGTCGACTCGTCCATGAAGACGAAACTGAACGCGCCGCGCAGCTGGGGCAGCACCTCCAGCGCGGCGGCCTCGACCGAGAGGTCCGGCCGGCTGGCCAGCAGCATGGTCACCAGCGAGGTGTCGTTGGTCGAGCCGTCGGCGACCATGCCCCGCTCGGCGACCTCACGCTGCAGCTCGGCGGTGTTGACCAGGTTGCCGTTGTGCGCCAGCGCGATCGTGATGCCCGCACTGGTGGACCGGATGGTCGGCTGGGCGTTCTCCCAGGTCGAGCCGCCCGTCGTCGAGTAGCGCGCGTGCCCGATCGCCAGATGCCCGCGCAGGCTGGCCAGGGTGGGCTCGTCGAAGACCTGGGCCACCAGGCCGAGATCCTTGTAGACCACCACGCCCGAGCCGTCGCTGACGGCGATCCCGGCGGCCTCCTGGCCCCGGTGCTGGAGGGCGTAGAGCCCGAGGTAGGTCAGGTTGGCGACCGCCTCCCCGGGCGCCCAGACGCCGAAGACGCCACACGCGTCCTGCGGGCCGGGTCGTTGGGGATCAAGGTCGTGGCTCAGCCGGCCGTCGCCTCGGGGCACTTACCGCTCCCTCATGCTGGGTCTGGACTGGCCGGGCGGGATCTCGGGGGCGGATCCGCGCTTGCTCGGCCGGGACCACTGTCGTCGCCTCAGAGTGTACGCGAATGAGCGTCAATACTGAGAGTCACGGTGTGACCCCTTTCCGTGTCTGGCGTGTTGGCTAGTCGCCCAGTCGGAGCGGAAGGTGCACGGAGAGGTCAGCGCGGACACCGCTGACCCGTACGCGCCCCTCGGCGACCGCGTCCGCCCAGCTTCGGCGGCCCGTCGCCAGCTCCAACCAGGTCGCCGGGTCCAGCTCGACGACGTTGGGCGGGGTGCCACGGGTGTGTCGGGGACCGGGAATGCACTGAACTGCACCGTAAGGTGGAACACGCACCTCCACCGATCGGCCGGGGGCTCGGTCCGCAAGGGCGGCCAAGAGGGCACGAACCGCCTCCCGGTACACCAGCCGTTCGGGCGTACGACCCTCGTCGAGGGCGGCGAGCGCGGCGGCCACGGCTGCGGACTTTGTGTGCGGAGAGGACACGACGGGACGATACGACCCGGCTCCGACGCTTTCGACACGGCCCTGGGTCGCGCCGATCCGGTCAGACAAGGCATAGTTGCCGACGGCGTATTCGTACCGTGATGATCCCCGGCCCGGCGCCCCGCCGGCCAGGGAAGTCAGACCGGAAGGCGGTGGACGTGTCAACACACCGACGTGCCTGGAAGCAGCGGGCCGGTGTGGTCGTGGCGCTGGTGGTCGGCGTCCTGCTCGCCGCCCCCGCCGCACCCGCCCTGGCAGCCGACATCAGCGTCTCCCCTGGTTCAGCGACCATCCAGGCAGGCGGTACCACCGACGTCAACGTGCAGCTGACGCCGAGGAGCGACGACGAGAAGTTCGTCCTCATCACCGTGGCGGGTCTCCCGCGAGGCGTGAGCTGTGGGAGCGGCTGCGGCAAGGTCGACTTCGACGGCACCGGCCCGGCGAACCACGTCGTCCAGCTCCGCGCCTCCGGCGACGCGCCGAACGCGGAAAACCAGCGGGTGACGGTCAACGCGACCAGCCCCCAGGGCGGCCAGAACGGTCGGGACCTCCAGCTCACCGTGAAGGCGAAGGCCGCGCCGACCCCGACGCAGGAGCAGGTGCAGACCGTCAAGTCGGTCTCCGGCAAGGTGGTGGCCACAGCCAACAACGCGGCGGTGCCGAACGCCACCGTCATGCTCCAGGACAGCGCCGGCCACCATTACGAGACCACCAGCGACGGCAGCGGGAACTTCCGCTTCACCGGCAGCAAGGACCGGCCGATCACCCCGGGCCGGATCGGTATCGGTGCCGTCCGGGGCGAGTTCCGCACCACCAAGTCCTTCGACGCGAGCGCCGGGCAGAGCGTGACCGGGCAGCGGATCAGCCTGGCGATCAAGGTCGAGGTGAGCCCGAGTCCCACCCCGTCGGCCAGCGAGGAGCCGCTGCCCACCGAGGAGCCGACCGAGGAGACCACCGAGGAAGGCCCCGCGGCCACCCCTGGGGCCCCGAAGAACGCCGCCGCCGAGGACGACTCCGACGGCTTCAACTGGCTGCTCATCCTGCTCGGCGGCCTGTTCGTGGCCGTCGGCGTGGGCACCATCGTGCTGCTCTGGATGAAGCGCCGGGAGAACGGCGACGACACCGACGACGACGCCCCGGCCGGTGCCGTCGCGGTGCCCGCCGCCCGGGGGGCGTACCACGGGGCGGACGACAAGACCCGGGTGGTCAACCGGGGCGCCGGGCCGGACCCGACGATGGTCGGTGGCGCCTCGCTCAGCGACGCACCGACGATGATGCAGCGGCCGATCGTGGACGACGTCCCGCCGGACCCGTACGCCGCCCCGCCGTCCGCCTACGGCTCCGGTGGCCAGCAGGGCGGCTGGGGAGCCGGCAGCGGCGGCGGATACGGCGACGAGCCCCAGGGCGGCGGCTACGGCACGGCCGGGGGCTACGGCACCGCGCCCGCCTCCGGGGCCGGCTACGGCACCGCGCCCGCCTCCGGGGCCGGCTACGGCACCGCGCCCGCCTCCGGGGCCGGCTACGGCACCGCGCCCGCCTCCGGGGCCGGCTACGGCACCGCGCCCGCCTCCGGGGCCGGCTACGGCACCGCGCCCGCCTCCACCGGCGGCTACGGCGGGTACGGCACCGACGCCCCGGCGTCCGGCGGCGGCTACGGCGGCCGGGGCTACGGCGCACCAGCGGACGCGGCGGCCCAGGGCTACCCGGGCCAGGGCGGCGGCTACGGCGAGCGCTACGACGAGCCGACCGGCCGGTACACCGGCGAGGGCACCGGTTCGTACATCCCGCCGGCGGACCCGTACCCGACCAGCACCTACCAGGCCGACCAGGGCCACAACTACGGCCAGCCGGAGCCGCCTCCGCAGTACGGCCGCGGCGGCGAGCCCACCGGCGGCGGGTACGGCCAGCCGGGCGGCTACGACGCCGGCCAGCCGGGCGGCGGCTACGGCGGTCAGCAGGGTGGCGGCTACGGCGGTCAGCAGGGTGGCGGCTACGGCGGTCAGCAGGGTGGCTACGACGCCGGCCAGCCGGGCGGCGGCCACGGCGGCCAGCCGGGCGGCGGCCACGACCAGCGCGGTGGCAGCTACGGCGGCGAGAGCTACGGCCAGCAGGGCGGCTACGGCCAGGCAGGCGGGTACGGCCAGCAGGGCGGGGGGTACGGCCAGGAGCCCCCGCAGCAGCGTGGAGGGTACGGCCAGGAGCCCCCGCAGCAGGGTCACGGATACGACCAGCCAACCAGCTACGACCAGCAGCAGGGCGGCTACGGCGACCAGGCCCAGCCGGGTCGGGCCCGGCCCGACGGCCCGCCGCAGCAGGACCGTGGCGGGCGCCGGCTGGACTGGCTGGACGACTGACCCTCGCGGGTCGACCGCCCGCACCGCGACGCAGAGAGCGGCTGCCCCGTCGGGCAGCCGCTCTCGCCCGTCGGGGCCGGGGAGGGACAGAGAAAGGGACCGGCCGAGGGGCGGGCGAGCCGGCTCAGGCGGCCGAGAAGACGCCTTGCCGCAGCACCGGTACCACGTCCGAGACGCCGACCTGGACCGCGACCTCCACGTCGTCGGCAAAGCCGCCCTCAATGAGTTCCCGGCCGGAGACGCAGCCGCGCACGGCGGCCGGCACGTCCGGGGTGCTGGCCAGCGCGGCGAGGGTCATCGCGGCCTCCACCGACAGCCCGCCGGGCACCCCGGAGAGGACGTCGAGCACGCACCCCGCCCCGAGCTGGTCCTCCACGGAGGGTCGCAGGGCGCCGTCGGGCCAGCGCTCGCCGGAGGCGATCACGCCGATCGGGCCGTCGGCCGAGCCGTACCCCCGCTCACACAGCCAGCGCCCGACGGCGCGGGCGTTGCGCAGGCAGGCGGCGACCACCGGAAGCCCGGTGGCGCTGGCGGCGGCGCTGATCGCCGAGCCGTTCGGCGACGGCAGCACGAGGTCAGCGACGACCGGCGCGGTGCGCAGCGCCGCCGGGGAGAGCGACCACGGGTGCTCCGGGGTCATCTGCCGGCGGCCCACGGCCGCTACCGCGCCAACCCGACGCGCGTACTCCGCCGCCTGCTCGCCCCAGGGGAACGGGTGCACCCGCATCCCCCGGGCGACCGCGACCTCCACGGCGGTGGTGAACGAGAGCACGTCCACCACCACCAGGACGGCGCAGACGCGGCCGAGCTCCGCCGCGCCGGTCAGCCCCCAGTCGAACCGGGCACCGGAGCCGGGTTGGGCGAAGACGGCCGCGGCCAACGTCTCAGCGCTGATCGGGCGCGGCGAACCCGGCGCCACCAGCGCCGGATTCGGTCGCCCGGGAGGGACCGGTGGCCCGCTCCGCGCCGTCGACCCGCTCGGGCCCGCCGTCGACCGGCTGCCCGGACGCCCCGCCCGGGGCGTCGGCGGTGGGCCTGGCCGCGGGCGCCGCCGTCGTGTCGGCGGCCGTCATGTCTGCCAGGGCGGACCCGGTGTGCTCCGGCGCCACCCGATCGGCCGGCGCGGCGACGGGGGCCGCCGCCTCCCGGGCACCCTCGACGGTGTCGACCGCCGGAGCCGGGGCCGAAGCAGCCGCGGTCGCCGCCGGAGCGGTGCGGGGCCCGGCGGGGGCGGCCTCGGCCGACTCCGTCCTGCCGAACAGCCGGGGCAGCGTGGCGCCGTGTACGGCGTGCAGCTCGTCCAGGCCGATTCGGAACTGGCCGCGCACCTCAAGGGCCCCGCTGGCCTGGTCGGTGACCCCGATGATCTCCCACGGGACCCCGCGCTCGGCGCAGAGGGAGGTGAACGCCTTCTCGTGGCCGCGCGGCACCGAGACCAGGACCCGCCCGGCGGACTCGCTGAACAGGAAGACGAACGGCATCGAACCGCCGGCGAAGTGCTCCGGCACCGCGATCTGTGCTCCGACCCCGCGGCGCAGGCAGGACTCGACCAGGCTCTGCGCGAGGCCACCGTCGGACAGATCGTGCGCCGAGCTGAGGTGCCCGACCCGGGCGGCCTCGGCCAGCAGCTCGGCGAGCTGCCGCTCGCGGGACAGGTCGACCTGCGGCGGGATGCCGCCGAGGTGCTCGTGGGTCACCCAGGCCCACTCCGAGCCGGAGAGCTCCACGTGCGTCTCGCCGAGCAGGAAGAGCTGGTCGTGATCGCCGCCGGTGCGCGGGACGAAGCCCATCGACACGCGCTCGGCCACGTCGTCCAGCACGCCGAGCACGCCGACCACCGGGGTCGGGTGGATCGCAGCCGCGCCGGTCTGGTTGTAGAAGCTGACGTTGCCGCCGGTCACCGGGATACCCAGCTCCAGGCAGCCGTCCGCCAGGCCGCGGACGGCCTCGGCGAACTGCCACATCACGCCCGGGTCCTCCGGCGAGCCGAAGTTGAGGCAGTTGGTCACGGCGATCGGCTTCGCGCCGGTCACCGCCACGTTCCGGTACGCCTCGGCCAGCGCCAGCTTCGTGCCGTGATACGGGTCGAGCCGGGCGTACCGGCCGTTGCCGTCCAGCGACAGGGCGACGCCCAGACCGGTGCGCTCGTCGATCCGGATCACGCCGGAGTCCTCCGGCTGGGCGAGCACGGTGTTGCCCAGCACGTACCGGTCGTACTGCTCGGTGACCCAGGTCTTGTCGGCCAGGTTCGGCGACGCGATCATGCGCAGCACGGTCTCCCGCAGCGCCTCCGGGGTCGCCGGCCGGGGCAGCGTCTCGGCCCGGTCGGCCTGGATGAGGATCAGGTCGGCCGGCTCGCGCATCGGACGGGCGTAGACCGGACCGTCGTCGACCAGCGAGCCCGGCGGGACGTCCACCACGAGATGGTCGCGCCAGGTGATCACCAGCCGGCCCGGCTGGCCGTCCGGGGACGGCGCGGTGACCTCGCCGATGGCGGTGGCCCAGACGCCCCACTTCTCGGCGGTCTTGAGCACCGCCTCCAACTTGTCCGGGGCGACGACCAGCAGCATCCGCTCCTGCGACTCGCTGGCCAGGATCTCGTGCGGCTCCATCGAGGCCTCGCGCAGCGGGACCCGCTCCAGCCGGACCCGCATGCCGGTGCCGGCGGAGGCGGCGGTCTCGGTGAGCGCGCAGGTCAATCCGGCTCCGCCGAGGTCCTGGATGCCGACGACCAGCTCGGCGTCGTACAGCTCCAGGCACGCCTCGATGAGCAGCTTCTCCATGAACGGGTCGCCGACCTGCACGGACGGGCGGCGCCGCTCGCTGCCCTCGTCGAAGGTGGCGCTGGCCAGCACCGACACGCCGCCGATGCCGTCCCGGCCGGTCCGGGCACCCATGAGCACCACGACGTTGCCGGGGCCGGCGGCCTCCTTCTTCTGCAGCCGGTCGACCGGAAGCACGCCGAGGCAGAGCGCGTTGACCAGGGGGTTGCCCTGGTAGCAGGGGTCGAAGACGACCTCGCCGCCGATGTTGGGCAGGCCGAGGCAGTTGCCGTAGCCGGCGACACCGGCCACCACGCCGGGCAGCACCCGGGCGGTGTCGGGGTGATCGGCCGCGCCGAAGCGCAGCGGGTCCATCACGGCGACCGGGCGGGCGCCCATGGCGAGGATGTCCCGGACGATGCCGCCGACGCCGGTCGCCGCGCCCTGGTACGGCTCGACGAAGCTCGGGTGGTTGTGCGACTCGACCTTGAAGGTCACCGCCAGTTCGGCGGAGACCTGGACCACGCCGGCGTTCTCGCCGATGCCGGCGAGCAGCCGGTCGCTCGGCGGGGCCTTCTCGCCGAACTGGCGCAGGTGCACCTTGCTCGACTTGTAGGAGCAGTGTTCGCTCCACATGATCGAGTACATGGCCAGCTCGGCCTGGGTGGGGCGGCGACCGAGGATGTGCCGGATCCGGTCGTACTCGTCGTCGCGCAGGCCCAGCTCGGCGTACGGCTGGAGCTCGCCGGGGGTGTCCATGGCACGCGGCACGGTGTCGGGGCCGTGCGCCCAGTCGCCGGAGGGCGCGGACCGGGCCTGGTCGGGGTGACGGACCGCCTCGACGGGCCGGGCCGGGACCGGGCCGGGCTGCGGCGTCACGGGAGCCGTGAACGGCTCCGCCGGGGCGGCCGGGAAGCCGCCCGGGTTCTCCCGTACCGCCGGGTCCGGATGGGTGGTCATGACCTCTCCTCGCTGCGCTCGCCGCCGCAGGGGCGGTTGAGCCGACCGATGGTGCCGCGCACGGTCACGCCGGGGCCCCCACCAGGTGCTTGAGCACCGAGGTGAAGAAGCCGAGGCCGTCCAGGGAGGGGCCGGTGAGCGCCTCCACCGCGTGCTCGGGGTGCGGCATGATGCCGACCACGTTGCCGGCGGGGTTGGTGATCGCGGCGATGTCGCGTTGCGACCCGTTGGGGTTGCCGCGAACGTAGCGGGCGACGACCCGGCCCTCGGCCTCGAGCTGGTCGAGCGTCGCGGCGTCGGCGACGTAGCAGCCCTCGCCGTTCTTGACCGGGATCAGCACCTCCTGGCCCGGCTGGAACGTGTTCGTCCACGCCGTGCCGGCGGCCTCGATCCGGAGGGCCTGGTCCCGGTTACGGAAGTGCAGGTGCTGGTTGCGGGTGAGCGCGCCGGGCAGCAGGTGGGCCTCGCAGAGGATCTGGAAACCGTTGCAGATGCCGAGCACGGGCAGGCCGCCCCGGGCGGCGTCCACCAGGGTCTCCATCACCGGGGCGAACCGGGCGATGGCACCGCAGCGCAGGTAGTCGCCGTAGGAGAAGCCGCCGGGGAGGACGACGGCGTCCACCCCGCGCAGGTCCGCCTCGCCGTGCCAGAGCCGGACCGGCTCGGCTCCGGCGATCCGGACGGCCCGGGCGGCGTCCCCGTCGTCGAGCGAGCCGGGGAACGTCACCACACCGACCCGCGCGGTCACGGGCGTGCGCCCACGGTCTCGTCGGCCTCGACCACGCGGACGGTGAAGTCCTCGATGACCGGGTTGGCGAGCAGCTTGTCGGCAATTTCCCGGGCCCGGTCCAGGTCCGGTTCACCGGTGAACTCGATCTCGATCCGCCTGCCGATCCGGACAGAGGCGACGTCGCTGACGCCGAGCCGGGGCAGCGCGTTTGCGACGGCCTGGCCCTGAGGATCGAGGATCTCGGGCTTGAGCATGACGTCGACGACGACGCGAGGCACTGGGCACTCCTGACTGTGTACGCAGTTGGGTGCCGACCCACAACGGGCGAGCGCAGCCAGCCTACCTGGCAGATACCGCCTCAGCCCCACCGGCCGGGGGCAGTTCAGGCAGTGATCAACATAACCGGCCGCCCGGTGTCCGGTCCTGCGTGAAACGTCCCAGAGCAGGTCGTTCGCCACGCCACGGAGAGCCAAATTGTTACATCAACCAGCCTCGATTGCACTCTTGTCGCAAGACGCGCCGACCCCTACTATCCATCGATAGATCTCCATGCAAAGCCGGCGGGTGGACCGTGACCCACGCCGGCGCGACCGACCCGGCGATCCCGGGTCCGAGAGGCAAGGAGTACGTCCCGATGCGTATCCGTTCCCTGCTCGCCGTGGTCGGAACCGCCCTGGTCGGCGTCCTGGGCGCCGCCGGCGGCGCAGTCGCCGCCCCGGCCGGCCCTCAGCCGATCATCGGCGGCGGCACCGTCTCCTCCGCCCCGTGGGCGGCCGCCGTTTTCAGCAACGGCTCGTTCACCTGCTCCGGCAGCGTCATCGCCGCGCAGTGGGTGCTCACCGCCCGGCACTGCGTCAGCGGCACCATGTCCGTGCGGGTCGGCAGCGTCTACTACGCCTCGGGCGGCACCACCCGCACCGTGAGCGCCTCGTACACCCGCTACGACCTGGCCCTGCTGCAGCTGTCCAGCACGGTCAGCACGTCCACCGTCACGCTGGCCAGCGCCAACCCGCCGGTCGGCTCCACCAACACGATCTACGGCTGGGGCATGACCTGCTACAGCGGCTGCTCCGCCTCCAGCCAGCTCAAGACCGCCAGCGTCCAGGTGACCAGCACCAACGTGACCGACGCGTACGGCGGGCAGGCGATCCGGAGCACCCGGATCAACGGCAACGCGTGGCGGGGCGACTCGGGTGGCCCGCAGTTCTACAGCGGCCGACAGGTCGGCGTGGCGTCCACCGCCGACGGGTCGAGCATCCAGAACTACGGCAGCGTCGCGTACAACCGGGCCTGGATCACCTCGGTGGCCGGTGTCTGACGGTCACCCGTCCCGGCACCCCGTCTGGGGCCTGTCGGGTCGTTGACACCGCGGGCGGCGCGGATGGTCGGCAGAGCGCCGGCCGTCCGCGCCGACCCGTTTTGCAGCATCCGGTCAGCTGACCACGGCCGACGAACCGGCCCCCGGCCGATGCGACAGCATCGAACCGTGCTGGTCGTGACGACGGATCAACTGCCCGGCTACGAGATCCGCCAGATCCTCGGCGAAGTGGTGTCCTCGATGGCCAGGACGCGCAACCCGTACCGCGAGGGGGTGAAGAACCTTCGCGGCGGCGCGTACGACCCGATGGCGCCGGACAACCTGACCCGCTGGCGGACGGACTCGGTGGCCCGCCTCGGCGAGGAGGCCCGCCGCCTCGGCGCGAACGCCGTGATCGGCATGCGCTTCGACAGCCGGGACTGCGGCGAGATGTGGATGGAGATCTGCGCGTACGGCACGGCGGTGATCGTGGCCCCCAAGACCCCGGACATCATGCCCCCGGACCAGCCCATGATCGCGGCCGAGACGGCCAACGACCCGGCGATCACCGGGTCCCCCGGCGGCATCGCCGAACCGGCCAGCGCCCCCAACCTCAGCTCCGCCGCCGAAACCCCCACCCGCAACTCCTGACCCACCCCACCCCGCGCGCAGTCCCGCCCGGCGCAGTCCCGCCCGGCAAGGGGGCGAGGCGGGTGGGGTGGGTCAGAGGATGGGGGGTGGGGAGTAGTTGGCGGCGTCGGGGTGGGCGGTGACGATCTTGGCAATGCGGGTGGTGACCGCGTTGACCTGGGCCTCGGCGGCGCCGACGAAGGCGGTGCGGTCGGCGACCAGGTCGTCGATGTCGGCGCGGGACAGGCCGAGTCGCTCGTCCCCGGCCAGACGGTCGAAGAGGTCGTTCTCGGCGGTGCCCCGCTCGCGCATGGCCAGCGCCACACCGACCGCGTGCTCCTTGATCGCCTCGTGCGCGGCCTCCCGGCCGACGCCCCGCCGGACCGCCGCGACCAGGATCTTCGTGCTGGCCAGGAAGGGCAGGAAGCGCTCCAGCTCCCGGTTGATCACCGCCGGGTACGCCCCGAACTCGTCGAGCACGGTGAGGAACGTCTGGAACAGCCCGTCGGCGGCGAAGAACGCGTCCGGCAGGGCGACCCGGCGGACCACCGAGCAGGAGACGTCCCCCTCGTTCCACTGGTCACCGGCCAGCTCGCCGACCATCGACAGGTACCCCCGAATGATCACCGCGAAGCCGTTCACCCGCTCGCTGGACCGGGTGTTCATCTTGTGCGGCATCGCGCTGGAACCCACCTGGCCCGGCTTGAAGCCCTCGGTGACCAGCTCCTGGCCGACCATCAGCCGGATCGTGGTGGCCAGCGACGACGGGGCGGCGGCCACCTGTGCCAGTGCGGCCAGCACCGCCATGTCGATCGAGCGCGGGTAGACCTGGCCGACGCTGTCCAGCACCCGGGAGAAGCCGAGATGCTCGGCGACCCGGCGTTCCAGCTCGGCGACCTTCGCGGCGTCACCGTCGAACAGGTCGAGCTGGTCGGCGGAGGTGCCGACCGGGCCCTTGATCCCACGCAGGGGGTACCAGTTGATCAGGTCTTCGAGCCGCTCGTACGCGATCAGCAGCTCCTCGGCGGCCGACGCGAAGCGCTTGCCCAGCGTGGTGGCCTGCGCGGCGACGTTGTGCGAGCGGCCGGTCAGCACCAGGCCGGAGTGCTCGTGGGCGAGCCGGGCCAGCCGGGCCAGCGTGGCGACGACCCGGTCCCGGACCAGCTCCAACGAGGCACGTACCTGGAGTTGCTCGACGTTCTCGGTGAGGTCCCGGGAGGTCATCCCCTTGTGCACGTGTTCGTGCCCGGCGAGCGCGCTGAACTCCTCGATCCGGGCCTTCACGTCGTGCCGGGTGACCCGCTCGCGCTCGGCGATCGAGGCCAGGTCGACGTCGTCCAGCACCCGCTCGTACGCCTCGACGACCCCGTCGGGGACGGCCACGCCGAGGTCGCGCTGGGCGCGGAGGACGGCGAGCCAGAGCCGCCGCTCCATCCGTACCTTCTCCTCCGGTGACCAGAGGGCGACCAGTTCGGGCGAGGCGTACCGGTGGGCGAGCACGTTCGGGATCGTCGTCACGTACCTCATTCTCCCGCACGTCGGGCTCGTCACCCCAGCCAGGCCACCAGGACTCACACCGTGGGCACGTCGTGCACCGGGGCGCTCACCACGATGGTCTTGGTCTGCTTGCCGTGGGAGTTGCGCACGGTCAGCGTGTACGTGTGCTTCTGGACGTCGCCCTCCACGCCCGAGCAGGGGAAGTTGAAGGCCTCGCTGCCGGCCGACGGGTAGTCGTCGGCGTAGATGCCGGGGCCGTCGATCGAGAGGGCGACGGAGTCGACGTTGCTGACCCTCCACTCCACGAGGACCGGGCTCCCGGCGATCGGGTTGATGTTGGTCCCGGCCGGGCAGGACGGCCCGTCGGCGACCCGGAAGTAGGCGATGGTGGGACCGCTCGACTTCGTGCCGGACTGACTGCCGCCACCGGTCGCGCCACCGCCCGTAGCGCCGCCACCGGGCGCGCCACCGCCCTTCGTGCCACCGCCCGTCGTGCCACTGCCCTTCGTGCCACCGCCCGTCGTGCCACCGCCCTTCGTGCCGGTGTCGGGGCCGCCGGGGGCGTTGGTCGTCGCGGCGGCGCCCGGTGCCGCAGCCGCGTCGTCGGGGGCCCCGGTCACCGCCGTCGACGCGGTGGACTCCGTGGAACTCGTCGTGGACGTGCAGCCGCTGGCCGCGAGCGCGACGACCAGGACGACGGCGGCGGGGCGGAGCAGGGCTCGACCAGGCATGGCCACTCCTTCGGGGGCGCCACCGGCGAGGTCCGAGGCGGCTGGAACCCACCATAGGTACGCCCGGCAACAGCGGCCCGACCTGCACGGTTACCTCTGCCCCGTCGGTCCTGTGGACAAGGACGTGCCGGTCAGCGACCGCGGCTCGCGGGTTGCTCGTTGCGCCTCCCCGCCTGGATCAACGGGAGGCCGTCGGCCACCCAGGCAGATCAGCCGGCGTCAGGACCCGGGCGCGGGGCGGCCCGTGAGGGCCCGCCAGAGCGCCGCGCACGCCTGCTCCTCGGTGTCGAACGCCAGCCGGACGTCGTACCTGCCGCGCTCGTAGGCGCCGATCTCCCACCGTCCCCCCGACGACCGGCGCAGGAACCAGAAGTCGGGAGGGACCGGCACGTGCTCGTGCACGCCTTCCAGCTCGAAGGCGTCCGGTGACATCCCGGTCGCTAGCAGGGCGTCACGTACCTCGTACCGGTCCACTCCCGACCTCCCCTGTTCCCGGGCCTCAACAGACGGGCACTGTGCCGTCCGCCCCACCCTGCTGCGGCACGGCGGTCGTCGGGCACGACGGTGCAGCGGCGCCCAGGTACTCCTCGACGATGTACTGGTGGTCGATGAGCCACTGCACGTTCAGGGTCCCACCGGCCTGTGGCACGTACGCCGGGTTGAGCTGGAACTGGGTGCCCAGGCCGGGCTGGGCGAACCACGGCGCGATCGGGCCAGAGTCGACGTCGAACGGCTTGAGCACGCAGTAGGTGTGGTAGTTGGCCAACGGGGCCGCCGCCGGGACGCCGGGCGGGGGCGGCGGGATCGGTGGCGTGTTCAGGCTCTGGGGTGCCAGCGAGCGAGCGCTGAACGGGGTGCCGAGCGGGGACAGGAAGGCGCCGCCGGGAAAGCCGAAGCGGTCGAGGCGGTACCCGAACAGCAGGGTCTGCCGGGCCTTGATCGGCTCGCCGTGCGGGCCGAGGGCGTAGCCGTCCTGCGGCGGGAAGCGCAACTGGGCCGGGCTGCCGGCGGTGTAGTTCGCCAGCCATTGGCTCTCGGTCTGCGCACCGAGCCGCTGGTAGCCGGCAAGCAGCGGCCCGACCGGTGCGCCGGCGGGCAGTTGGGCCGGCCCGAGCAGCCTGTTTCCGTCGAAGAACTGGGTGGTCTCCGGCGCGTTCGGCGGCAGGCCGGCACGGCAGAGGCTCTGTGGCGGCGGCGGTGACGGCTGGGAGGGGCCACCACCGGGGTAGGGGGCCGGCCGGCCCCCGGGCTGCCCGGCCTGCGACCGGCCGTCTTCGGTGAGCGCGTCGGCCCGGGCCATCGCGGTGGGGGTGGTGAACTGGTACGCGGCACCGGGGAGCAGGACCAGGGCCGCGCCGGAGAGCGCGGCGACCAGCCAGCGTCTGGATCTCACTACGAACCTCCTCATGAAGGACGACAGGTGCCTTCATGGTTGAGGGGTTCGAAGCTGAATGTGAGGTTTTATGCGTTTTGTCAGCCGGTGGGAGAAGAGGCGCCGCTCGGCACCTCTCCCCCGTTGCGTCCGGAGCAGCACGCCGGTGAACATGATCGTTTGCTGATTCCGGAGACCACGGCCGGCGTGTCGACTCACTTCTCAGCAGACGATCAAGGAAGTCAGTCGACGCGTTTCTCCGCCGTGCCCGCCCGGACGGCGAGCCGGTCCAGGTAGCCCACCTGCAACGCCACGAAGGCGATCAGGAACAGCGCCAGCATCGGCAGCGGCAACACCTGGGCCATCAGCCCCTGCGCCGACCCGTCGGCACCGAAGGCCTCCGCGAGCCGCATGACGAGCAAGCTGGACGCTGGCGCGTGCTCGATGCCCTGGACCACCAGTCGCGGCCAGAGCCAGCTCTGCGCGCCGACCAGCCAGTCGAGCAGCCCGACGGCCGCCAGTAGGGGGAGGGCGGGCAGCAGCATGGTCGGGCCGAACCGGCCGCCGGCCGCCCAGCGCTCCCGCTGGCCCCGGAAGAAGAGGGTGAACGCCACCAGCGCGGGGATGCAGAGCCAGCCCAGCGGGATCAACCCGACGAAGGTGTCGAGCTGGTCGGCCTCCCGGACCCGGTCGAAATGGGCGATGGCCAGCGGGCCGGCGCCGACGAAGAGCCAGGGCGCGAACGGCAGCAGGAGCAACTCGCTGGCGCGGCCGAGCGGACGCAGGCCACCGATGGCGAAGCCCGCCAGGGCGGCGAGCCCCACCCCGACCACTGTGGAGATCAGCGGCGGGAGCCAGGTGTTGGCCTGGATTCTGCCGGCGGAGAGGCTGGCGGGCAGCTCTCCGGCACCCGGGGCCAGCGACCGCAGCCACGGCGCCAGCACGTAGCCGAGCAGCCCGAGGAACGCCAGCAGCCCCACCACCAGCAGGCCGAGCGCGATCGGGTTCCTCGTTCCGGGTGCCGCGCCCACCGGCCGGTCCCGCCACCCGGTGAAGACGATCCTCGTCCGGGTGACCAGGAGCAGGCCGACGGCGAGGACGCCGAGCACGGCCAGCAGCGCGAGCAGCAGCACGCTGCCCGCGGCACCGACGCCGAAGTCGAGCCGGACCATGCTGTCCTGGACGAGCCGCACCAGCGGGCCGGCGTCCTCCCTGCGTCCGCCGAGGACGGGCCACTGAAGGGACCAGGACTGCACGGTCACCGCGACGACCGCCAGCCCCAGCACGCCGCCGACGCCCAGCACCGCCGAGCGGGAGCGACCACCGGAGGAAACGCCGCCGTCTGGGCGACGCAGCGCGCCGAGGAAGAATGTGGCGCCGACCGCGACCACCAGCCCGGCGGTCAGCAGCGCCACGGTGCGTACGGCGGTGAGCGTGGGCGCCTGGGCCCAGGCGGCCCGGTCAGCCCCGACACGGTCGAGGGTCCACGCCGCGCCCACCGCGAGCGGGGCGTAGGTGGCCAGCGGCAGTGCCAGCAGCGCCCGGGTCACCAGGCGGGGCACCCGACCGGCGTGCTGTGCCGCAAGGGCGAGCAGCGGCGCGACCAGGAGCGCGAGCAACAGCGGCACCAGGGCGAGCAGCAGCGCGAAGCCCAGGTCACCGAGGAACCCGCGCTCGATCGCCTGCGCGTAGTTGTCGCCGCCCGCAGACTCGGTCGGCCCGTCCAGCAGGCTGCGCTGGCGAAAGCTCTCCACCAGGGTGTGGACCGACGGAAGCACATAGGACCAGAGCAGGGCGACAGCCGCCGGTCCGAGCAACAGCAGTCCGGTGACGACCTGGGCGCTCCGGCCGATCCCGACGCCGCCGGACGGCCTCGGACCGGGCACCGCCGCAGACGGCGGCGCGTGGCGAGTTTCGGGCTCGGGCAGGGGCGTCGGGTGGGCAGGCATCAGCGTGGACCTCCGGCTGGTCGGCAGGAAAGCGCCTCAGGCTAGCCAGGTGTCACCGGAGGCCGCGCAAGAAGGTACGCACGTCGGCAGCCAGGAGATCGGGAACCCTGATCGCCGGGAAGTGGCCGCCGCGCTCGAACTCCGACCATCAGCGCTCCAGGATCGCGGTCACGCCCTGGCCCCCCGCGGCGCAGATGGAGATCAGGCCCCGGCCGCTGCCCTTCTCCGTTAGCAGCTTCGCCAGGGTGGCCACGATCCGCCCGCCGGTGGCGGCGAACGGGTGCCCGGCGGCCAGCGACGAGCCGTTGACGTTGAGCCGGTCCCGGTCGATCGCGCCGAGCGGGGCGTCCAGGCCCAGCCGGTCCTTGCAGAACTCCGACGACTCCCAGGCGGCCAGGGTGGCCAGCACCTGGGAGGCGAACGCCTCGTGGATCTCGTAGTGGTCGAAGTCCTGCAACGTCAGCCCGGCCCGGGCCAGCATCCGGGGCACGGCGTACGCGGGGGCCATCAGCAGCCCCTCGTCGCCGTGCACGAAGTCCACGGCGGCCGTCTCGGACCAGCTGAACCAGGCGAGCACCGGGAGGCTGTGCTCGCGCGCCCACTCCTCGGACGCGAGCAGCACCGTCGACGCGCCGTCGGTGAGCGGCGAGGAGTTGCCGGCGGTCATGGTGGCCCGGTCGGCGTCCGGGCCCCTGTGCCCGAAGGCCGGCTTCAGCGAGCCGAGCTTCTCCAGGCTGGTGTCCGGGCGCAGGTTCTGGTCCCGGGTCAGCCCGAGGTACGGCGTCATCAGGTCGTCGAAGAACCCCCGCTCGTACGCGGCGGCGAGCCGCTGGTGGGAGCTCAGCGCCAGCTCGTCCTGGGCCTGCCGGTCGACGTCCCAGCGCAGCGCGGTGCGGGCGGCGTGCTCGCCCATCGACAGCCCGGTGCGCGGCTCGGCGTTGCGGGGGATCTCCGGCTGGAACGGCTGCGACGGGCGCAGCTTCGCGGCGATCCTCAGCCGCTCGCCGAGGGTCCGGGCGCTGTTGAGCCGGAGCAGGGTGCGGCGCATCTCCTCGTTGACCGCGAGCGGCGCGTCGGAGGTGGTGTCCACGCCGCCGGCGATGCCGACGTCGAGCTGCCCGAGGGCGATCTTGTTGGCGACCAGGATCACCGCCTCCAGGCCGGTGCCGCAGGCCTGCTGGATGTCGTACGCCGGGGTGCGCGGGTCGAGGCGGGAGCCGAGCACCACCTCGCGGGTCAGGTTGAAGTCCTTCGAGTGCTTCAGCACCGCCCCCGCGACGACCTCGCCGACCCGCTGCCCGGCCAGCCCGAACCGGGCCACCAGCCCGTCGAGCGCCGCGCCGAGCAGGTCCGCGTTGGACGCGCTGGCGTACCGGGAGTTGGACCGGGCGAAGGGGATGCGGTTGCCGCCGATGACCGCGACCCGCCGGATGCTCTGCACGATCCCGCCTCCAATTCAGGACTTGCCCACAACCTACTGGCCAGTAGGCTACGCCTATGACCGACAGGTACGCGAGTTTCGTCCGATCGGGGGCCGGCCGCGCGCTGGTCAAGCGCCTCGGGCTGCCCGACCCGCCACGACTGCGCCGGCACGCCCCCGGCGATCCGCTGGCCCCCGGGCCGGTGCTGCTCGGCGCGGCCACCGGCGGCCGGCTCGCCGAGCAGGTCGGCAAGATCATGACCGCCGCCGGGGTCGAGCTGGCCGACCCGGCCGCCGCGCCCGGCCCGGAGCGGCGACACGCCGCCCTGGTGTACGACGCCACCGGCATCACCGACTCCACCGGCCTGCGCCAGCTCCACGAGTTCTTCCACCCGCAGGCCCGCTCGGTGCTGCCCAGCGGTCGGGTGATCGTGCTGGGCACCCCGCCCCAGGAGTGCGGCTCGCCGCGCGAGGCGACCGCCCAGCGGGCCCTCGAGGGGCTGACCCGCAGCATCGGCAAGGAGTTCGGGCGGGGCGTGACCGCCCAGCTCGTCCACGTCACCCCGGCCGGAGACGCGGGCACGGGCACCGGCCTGGAGGCCACCCTGCGGTTCCTGCTCTCCGGCCGGTCCGCGTACGTCTCCGGGCAGGTGGTCCGGATCGGCGCGGGCCAGGCCGAGCCGCCGGCCGACTGGGACCGACCGTTGGACGGGCAGGTCGTCCTGGTCACCGGGGCGGCCCGGGGGATCGGCGCGGCGCTGGCCCGGGTGCTGGCCCGCGACGGGGCGAAGGTGGTCGCGCTGGACGTCCCGGCCGCCGGGGACGAACTGGCCGCCGTGGCCAACGGGATCGGCGGCACCGCCGTGCAGCTCGACCTGACCTCCCCGGACGCACCGACCCGGCTCGCCGACCACCTGGCCGGCCGGCACGGACACGTCGACGTGGTGGTGCACAACGCCGGCATCACCCGGGACAAGACCCTGGGCCGGATGGACGCCGACCGGTGGGACCAGGTGCTCGACGTGAACCTCTCCAGCCAGGAGCGGATCAACGACGTGCTGCTGGAGCGCGGGCTGATCCCGGCCGGCGGGCGGATCGTCTCGGTCTCCTCGATCGCCGGGATCGCCGGCAACCGGGGCCAGACCAACTACGCCACCTCCAAGGCCGGGGTGATCGGCCTGGTGCAGTCGCTCGCCCCGGTGCTGCGCGAGCGCGGGATCAGCGTGAACGCGGTCGCGCCCGGGTTCATCGAGACCCGGCTGACCGCCCGCATCCCGCTGGTGATCCGGGAGGCGGGCCGCCGGATGAACAGCATGTCCCAGGGCGGCCTGCCGGTGGACGTGGCCGAGACGATCGGCTGGCTGGCCTGGCCGGCCAGCGGCGCGGTCAGCGGCAACATCGTCCGGGTCTGCGGCCAGAGTCTGCTGGGGGCGTGATGGCCAGGACGGTCGTGGAGCTGCCCCGGTTGCCGCAGGCCGGCCCGCTGTACCGGCATGCCCTGCTCGGGGCCCTGCCCGGGGCTGGCCGCCGGCGCGGTGACGTGCTGCCCGGGGTCGAGCTGACCGTCGCCGGGGTCGCCGTCGACCGGGCGCACCTGGCCGACTACGACCGGGTCTGCGGGTTCCGGCTGACCGACCGGCTGCCGGCGACGTACCCGCACGTCATGGGCTTCCCGCTGGCGCTGCGGCTGATGACCGCGCCGGAGTTCCCGATGCCGCTGGTCGGCCTGGTGCACGTGGCCAACCGGATCACCGTGCACCGGCCCGTCGGGTCCGGCGAGACGCTGGACTTCCGGGCGTACGCCGAGGAGCTGCGCCCGCACGACCGGGGCCGGCAGGTCGACGTGGTGCTCGTCGGCTCGGTCGGCGGGGAGGAGGTGTGGCGGGGCGTCTCGACGTACCTCGGCAGGGAGCGCACGGCCGGCGACGGCGAGCGGCGCGACCGGAGCGAGCGGCCCCCGGCACCGGCCGCCACCGCGCACTGGCGGGTGACGCCCCGCGTGGGCACCGACTACGCCCGGGTCTCCGGCGACCACAACCCGATCCACACCTCCCGGCTCGGGGCGCGGCTGTTCGGGTTCCCGCGCCCGATCGCGCACGGCATGTGGAGCAAGGCGCGCTGCCTGGCCGCCCTGGAGAGCCGGCTGCCGGACGCGTACACGGTCGACGTGGCGTTCAAGCTGCCGGTGCCGCTGCCGTCCACGGTGGCCCTCAGCGCCACCGCCGACGGCGCGGCCTGGGCGTTCGCGCTGCACGACGCGCGCACCGGCCGCCCGCACCTGGCGGGCGCCGTCCGCTGACCGTCCACCCCTGCCGAGCCGGGGGCTTGCCGTTCACTCTTTCGTGGGCTAGGTTGTTCTCACATTGAGTTGTTCTCAGAGTGAGAGAGATGACGTGAACGAGCAGGAGTTCCTTGCCGCCTACGACCCGCGGGACCATCCGGCCGTCGCCGTGACCGTGGACGTGGTCGCGCTGACCATTCGCGAGGGCGCGCTGCACCTGCTGCTCGTCCGCCGGGGCGCGCCGCCGTTCGAGGGCCACTGGGCGCTGCCCGGCGGCTTCGTCCACCCCGACGAGGACCTCACCGCCGGGGCCCGCCGCGAGCTGGCCGAGGAGACCGGGCTCGGCGGCGAGCGGCTGGGCCGGATCCACCTGGAGCAGCTCGCCAGCTACGGCGCCCCCGACCGGGACCCCCGGATGCGGGTCGTCTCGGTGGCCCACCTCGCGTTCGCCCCCGACCTGCCGAACCCGGCCGCCGGCAGCGACGTCGACGAGGCGCTCTGGCTGCCGGTCAGCGCGCTGGCCAGCCGGCAGCTCGCCTTCGACCACGCCCGGGTCATCGAGGACGGGCTGGAGCGGGCGCGGTCCAAGCTGGAGTACACCCCGCTGGCCACCCGCTTCCTGGACGCCGAGTTCACCGTCACCGAGCTGCGCGCCGTCTACGAGACGGTCTGGGGGCACGCGCTGCACCCGGGCAACTTCCACCGCAAGGTGCTCTCCGTGCCGGGCTTCGTGGAGAGCACCGGCGCCAGCACCGAGCGCGGCGGCACCCGCGGCGGCCCGCGCGCCAAGCTCTACCGGGCCGGCGACGCCCGGCTGCTGCACCCGGCGCTGCTGCGCCCGGCCCGGGAGGAGACGGTGCGATGAGGACCGACGAGGCCATCCGGCTGGTCGCGGCGGCCCGCACCGACGCCGACCTGTTCGGTGCCGACGCGCCGGCACGCCGGTACCGCGAGCTGGTCGCGGCCCTGCACCCCGATCGGCTGGGTGCGCTCGACGAGGCGGTACGCGCCGAGGCCACCGACGCGTTCATGCAGGTAACCACCCGCTGGCGGGCCAGCCAGGTGTTCGTCCTCGGGGCGTACCGGCTCGGCCCGCTCGCCCACACCGGCGACCTGGCCGACCTGTACGACGTCGGGGCGGACCGGCTGCTCAAGCTGCCCCGCAACCCCACCGACAACGACCTGATGGCCCGCGAGGCGCACGCCCTGCGCACCGTCGAGGAACGGGGCGACCCGCGCTACCTGCCGTACGTGCCCCGGCTCGTCGACTCCTTCCGGCACCGGGACGCGGCGACCGGCGCGCAGCGGCAGATCAGCGTGCTGGCCACCGCGCCCGGCCTGCGCAGCCTGGACGAGGTGCGCCGGGCGTACCCGGACGGGCTGGACGCCCGGGACGCGGCCTGGATGTGGCGGCGGCTGCTGGTCGCCCTCGGCCTGGCCCACCGGGCCGGCGTGGTGCACGGTGCGGTGCTGCCCCGGCACGTGCTGATCGACCCCGACGGGCACGGCGTGGTGCTCGTGGACTGGTGCTTCTCGGTGGTCGGCGAGGGCGCGGTCCCGGCGCTGGTGCCCGGTCACGAGGACTGGTACCCGCCCGAGGCCGCCGCGAAGCGGCCCTGCGGGCCGGGCACCGACCTCGCGATGGCCGCCCGCTGCATGACCTGGCTGATGGGCGACCGCGCCCCGCGCGAACTGCGCGCCTTCGCCGACGGCTGCCGCCGCCCGGCCCTGAACTCCCGGCCCGACGACGCCTGGCGACTGCTCGGCGAGCTGGACGAGGTGCTGGAGCGGCTCTACGGGCCGCGCACCTTCCGACCCTTCACCCTCAACCCCTAGGGAGGCTGCCATGGGCAGTGGAATGTGGTCCACCGACGTGTACGACGCCGCCGACAGATACCGCCGGACCACCGGCAAGAGCGCGTTCTCCTACAGCGACAGCGGGGCGCGCACCGTGCACCCCGCCCTCGACCCGCGCGGTGCGATGCGGGAGAGCCGCGACTCGACCGAGCACCCGCAGTCGACGGCCATCTCGGTGCTGTTCGACGTGACCGGCTCGATGGGACACGTCCCGCGCACCCTCCAGACCAAGCTGCCGCAGCTGCTCGGGCTGCTGCTGCGCCAGGGGTACGCCCGCGACCCGCAGATCATGTTCGGCGCGATCGGTGACGCCACCTGCGACCGGGTGCCGTTGCAGATCGGCCAGTTCGAGTCGGACAACCGGATGGACGACGACCTCGGCCGGATCGTGCTGGAGGGCGGCGGTGGCGGCCAGATGACGGAGTCGTACGAGCTGGCCATGTACTACATGGCCCGGCACACGGTGGCCGACTGCTGGGAGAAGCGGGGCCGGCGCGGCTACCTGTTCGTCATCGGCGACGAGCTGGCCTACCCCAGGGTCGACCGACGGCAGGTGAGCCGCCTGATCGGCGACGACCTGGGCGAGGACGTGCCGCTGCGGCAGATCGTCGACGAGGTGACCCGCCGCTGGGACACGTACTACCTGCTCCCCGCCGGCAGCCACTACGCCGGCAACGCCAAGGTGCTGGACTTCTGGCGCGACCTGCTGGGGCAGAACGCCGTCGTGCTGGACGACCTGGACGCCGTCTGCGAGACCATCGCGCTGACCGTCGGCCTCGGCGAGCAGGCCGTCGACCTGGACCAGGGCCTGGCTGACCTGAAGCGGGCCGGCTCGACGGCCACCGGCACGGTGTCCAAGGCGCTGGCCCGGCTCCGCGGCGGCACGCGGGACCAGGTGTGCGCGCTGCCGGCTCCGTCGGCGCCGCCGTCGACCCGGGGGGTCACCCGGCTGTGAACCACGTGGCAGTGGTCGACCTCGGCTACGGCGACGCCGGCAAGGGCACCGTCGTGGACTGGCTGTGCGAGACGCGGCCGGTCCACACGGTGGTCCGCTTCAACGGGGGCGCGCAGGCGGCGCACAACGTCGTCCTGCGCGACGGTCGGCACCACACGTTCGCGCAGTTCGGGGCGGGAACGTTCCGCCCCGGGGTGCGGACCCACCTGGCGCGGCACGTGGTGGTGGACCCGCTGGCCCTGGCCGCCGAGGCCGACCACCTAGCCTCGGTCGGGGTGCCCGACGCGCTCGACCGACTCACGGTCGACGGGGAGGCGCTGCTGGCGACCCCGTACCACCGGGCCGCGAACCGGGCCCGGGAGCTGGCCCGGGGAGCCGACCGGCACGGCTCCTGCGGGCTGGGGGTGGGTGAGACCGTCGCGTACGGCCTCGCCCACCCCGACGAGGCGCCACGGGTGGCGGACTGTCGCACCCCGGCGGTGCTGCGCCGACGGCTCGCCGCGCTGCGGGACCGGCTGACCGCCGAACTCGGCCCGCTGGACGCCCCGCCGGTGGAGGACTGCCTGCCCGCGTTCAGCGGGTTCGCCGAACGGGTGGCGATCGTCGACCGGGCGTACCTGGCCGGGGTGCTGCGCGCCGGGACCTGCGTCTTCGAGGGGGCGCAGGGGGTGCTGCTCGACGAGTGGCACGGCTTCCACCCGTACACGACGTGGAGCACCACCACGTTCGCCAACGCCGAGGCCCTGCTCGCCGAGGCGGGCCAGCCCGGCGGGGCCGAGCGGCTGGGCGTGCTGCGGATCGCGACCACCCGGCACGGCCCCGGTCCACTGGTCACCGAGGATCCGACGCTGCCGCTGGCCGACCCGCGCAACCCGACCAACCCGTGGCAGGGGCGGTTCCGGTTCGGCCACTTCGACGCGGTCGCCCACCGGTACGCCCTGGCGGTGGCCGGCGGGGTCGACGGCCTCGCGCTCACCCACCTCGACCTGGCCGACCGGGGGCTGCGGATCTGCCGCCGCTACGACATCGCCGACCGGCTGGAGCCCGGCCCGCCCGGCGACCTGGACCGGCAGGCCGCGCTCACCGCCCGCCTGCTGGCGGCCCGCCCAATTTACGACGATCCGCCGCCCGTCGACTGGGCCGCAGCAGTGCAGGAGGCGCTCTCCGCCCCGGTCGTGCTCACCTCCCACTCGCCCACCGCCGAGGGCAAGGCGGCAAGGAGGGCACCTTCTAACGCCTTTTGTACAGGAAGGGCCCCTTCCTGACACTCGAGCGGCAGAGCATGAAGGGCATGCAGTCGGTGCTCGACCTGCTCCACGACACGGTCAC
This sequence comes from Micromonospora sp. CA-111912, assembly GCF_050948415.1. Lineage (NCBI taxonomy): Bacteria > Bacillati > Actinomycetota > Actinomycetes > Micromonosporales > Micromonosporaceae > Micromonospora > Micromonospora sp. CA-111912. Next base: position 227,100 of record NZ_CP192007.1, on the reverse strand, counting down.
CTCGCCGTGGGTCTATCTCGTGATCTTCCTGGTCACCGCGGTGGACGCCGTCTTCCCGGCGGTCCCCGGCGAGACGGTCGTGATCACCGCCGGGGTCTTCGCGGCGGCCGGGCAGCCAGACCTGACCGCGGTGATCGTGGTGGCGGCGGTCGGCGCACTGGCCGGCGACAACCTGTCGTACGCCATCGGCCGGGGCGGCGGCGCGCGCCGGCTGACCCGGCTGCCGGCGGAGAGCCGCCGACGGGCCGGATCGGAATGGGCCCGCCGGGCGGTGGACCGGCGCGGCGGCATCATCCTCATGACCGCCCGGTACGTGCCCGGCGGGCGCACGGCCGTGACCCTGACGATGGGCGCCGTGCGGTACCCGCTGCGGGCGTTCCTGCTCTTCGACACCCTCGCCGCCAGTTCCTGGGCGGTCTACTGCGGGCTGCTCGGCTACTTCGGCGGGCTGGCCTTCGAGCGGAATCCCGTCGCGGGCCTGCTGGCGGGCGTCGGGCTGTCGGTCGCGATCACCGGGCTGCTGGAGGCGATCCGCCGGCTGCGGGGCCGCGCCCACCGCCGTGCCGCCGGCCGGAGTTGAACAACAACGGTGGCCCGGCGCTAACGGTCGGCCGACGTGGGGCAGCCGGCCGAGCACGGGTGGCGCCGCCACGAGCGCGCCGCCCGTCGCGGATCTGCGGCGGGCGGCGCGGTTGGCGCGTGACGTCAGGAAACAACCACGTTGCTGTAGTAGTAGTGCAGAATCGTCTGGTAGGTCTTGCCCGCGTTCGCGAGATCACGCGAGCCGTACTGCGACATCCAGTCCCCGGTCACCCAGCCACCGCACGCGGTCGTGGTCGCGCAGTAGTGCGCCCGCAGGATGTTGCCGTTCCGGGTCATCCGGGTCGACCAGGTGCTGTCCACCGCGGAGGACGTCGACGTCTGCGCCGACGACGGCCGGTAGACCTGGTCGGCGGTGTCGTCACGGACGTCGTAGCACTGTCCGCCGGGGGTCTTCCGGGTCGAGTGCAGCGCCCAGTACCAGCCGTAGCTCTTGACGGCTACGGCACCGGCCTGCAGCGAGGCGCCCGGCCAGCTCGTCACCCACTCGTTCGGGAGGACGTTCTTGACGTACGTCTTGAAGTCGACCCGGTCGACTCGCCCGAGACCGACCCGGTAGACGAGGATGGTGCTCGGCAGCTTGCTGTTGGTGCCGTCGGTGGTGCAGCCCGTCGGCCCGCCCGCGCCCAGCAGCTCGTGCGAGGCGTTGTTGTTCTTCAGCGTGGCGTTGAGGTTGCCCTTCACCCCGGCCGCGAAGTCCTGGCTCGCACCGGCGAAGTTGCTGTTGAAGTAGACCCGCACGGTCTTGCTCGTGCGGTTCCACACCGACGCGGCGTTGTTCTTCACGCACACGCCCTGGCCGTTGCCCGCGCCCTTGAACTCGTAGCACGACGGCTGGGTCGTGCCGTAGTCGCCGAGCGACCCGGTGAAGTCCGAGACCGAGCCGGCCTCGTCGCTGTTGTAGTAGTAGCAGAACTCACCGCTGTCGCAGACCCCGTCCCGGCCGGCGGCGGACGCCGCGACCGGCGCCACCGCGACGCCGACGAGCGTCGCCACCAGGACTGCCAGGATGCCCGGAACTCTCCTCAGGATGGTCATTCGCGGCCGCCGATCAGAAGTGGATCAGTTGCTGGAAGTTGGCCTGGGCTGCTCAGGTGCACGTGCGAGCGCATGCCGGGTCACCAGCCGCTCGGGACGTAGGCCCAGCCCAGGTAGTCGGACCGCTGCCGGAACGAGTTGGTCTGGTAGACGCTCGGTCCGGTGCTGATGGCGCTGTTGCCGCCGATCGAGAGCATGACGTGCCCGGCATACGTGGTGGACGTGAAGAACACGGCCGTTCCGGCCGGCGGCACCGAGCCGGTGTGAATACGCCCGTTGCTCTTCTGCCAGTTGTAGTGCGTGAGCGCCGTGGCGAACCGGCCGCTGGTGCCGAACGCCCGCTCGACGAACAGCTCACACTGGTTGTTCCAGTCGGTGTGCCCGAGCCGCGCCCTCGCGAACGCGACAGCCTCGGACGCGCGCGGGTCGGCCGGGTAGGTGCCGCCGCCGGAGCCGACGATGTCGTGCGAGGCGTTGTTGTTCTTCAGCGTGGCGTTGAGGTTGCCCTTCACCCCGGCCGCGAAGTCCTGGCTCGCACCGGCGAAGTTGCTGTTGAAGTAGACCCGAATGGTCGTGCTGGTGCGGTTCCACACCGACGCGGCGTTGTTCTTCACGCACACGCCCTGGCCGTTGCCCGCGCCCTTGAACTCGTAGCACGACGGCTGGGTCGTGCCGTAGTCGCCGAGCGACCCGGTGAAGTCCGAGACCGAGCCGGCCTCGTCGCTGTTGTAGTAGTAGCAGAACTCACCGCTGTCGCAGACCCCGTCCCGGGCCGCCGCCGACGCCGGCGAGGCGACGCTCACGATGGAGGTGGTCATGGCGAGCGCGGCGCCGACGACGGCGAGACTCTTGCGGATGTTCATGGTGTCCTCTCTTGGACAGTGAGCGATGGTTGGTGGATCGGGTCGGATGCGGGTCACTGCCCGCGCTGGTACTGCTCCCAGGTCTTGATCGGGATCCGGGGGCCGTCGTCCGGGCCACGGTTGGCCAGGCCGTTCATGCCGAGGTAGTAGTCGCCGGCCTGGTGCTGCGCCTGGCTGGACAGGTCCGTGTCGTTGATCGCCACGGCGTGGATGTGCCACGGCCAGTCACCCTGACTCGGGTTACGGACCCAGGCTGCGAAGCCGACCTGGCGTAGAGCCCCGACGACGGCGGTACGCGTGGCTGCGGTCATGCCGGTGACCGCGATGTCCACCACGCCCCCGCCGTCGTGTGTACCGGCCGAGGTCGGGTCGCCCCCGGGGTTGTACGAGCCCTGCTCGAGCACCAGGGTGCGACCGAGCAGACGCTCCGCCTCGGCCAGCATCGCTTCAGTACGGGCGTCGACGACGTACTCGTCGCGCTGGACCTTCGCGCCCGGGCCGATCGTGTTGCCGACGGTGTACCGGTTCCGCCCGAGCTTCGTCAGCGACGTCGTGCCGGGCAACCCGTTCGCGGCCAGGCCGGTGTATCCGAGCGAGCGCTGGTAGGCCGCGTACGCCGAGATGGTCGCGGTGCCGAAGTAGCCGTCGACCCACTGCGCGTTGAGCAGGTTCTGGGCCTGGAGCGCCTGCTCGACGGCGAGCACGGAACTCTTCGCGCCCGGGGTCAGCGTGTCGTCGTCACGGCGGGGGTCGATCTGGGCGGCCAGGACGGTGGCCTCCATGTCCACGACAGACCGCCCGGCCATGGTGACGGTCCGCTGCGCTGTGGCGCCGGATGTCGCGGCCGATGCATGGGCCGGGACGCCGACGGCCACGCAGAGCGTGGCGAGCCCGACGGCTAACCAGGGACGGTGCATTGTCAGTCCTCCTCGTAGGTAGTGAGTCGCTCGGAACGAACATCACTCTGCGAGAAGGGGCCTGTTGTTCGGTACCCCCGCTGTCCTGTCAGATCCGTGCGGCCGTCATCGACCTCGGTAAATTCGGTGTTGTCAGCTTGAGTGGCACCCGGGACTTACATCGGACATGCGCACTCTGACACCGGTCGGGGCGAGCCGGAACCCGGGAGATCGACCAGGGCGGCGGCTCGGCGGGCTTGACCGAGGCTGTCGCCAGACGCAGTCAGGCGGTGACGGTGACCTCGAAGTAAATTGGCCGGCGGCTGGGAAAGTAGGCCCGCCCGTGCTCGTCGACGATCTTCCAGCTGACCCAGCACTTCCCGGGGCGGCTCGGCGCGACGACCGGAACACTGATCTTCACCTGCTCGCCGGGCGGCGTGTCGCCGATCGCCACCCGATCCGGTACCTGGCAACCGTCATCGTCACCGGTGGGGTTCATCCGCGCCAGGAAGCGGTTGTGCCAATCGACCGATCCCACGTTCGCGAGCGCCCACACCTTCACGAAGTGGGCGTTCACCTTCACCCGCGTGCCGTCGGGGATGGTGACGTCGGCGACGAACTGGCTCGAGTCCCCGGGAATCAACGCGTCCGAGAACCCTGCCGCTGACGGCGACGCCGCCACGGCGCCGGGGCCGTCCGGGGACGACAGGCCGCGGACGGTGACGCTTAGGACGGCGACCACCGCCACCGCCACCACGACGGCGAGCCACCGCAACCGGTGCCGTCGCGCACCCGTGACCTCGTCCTCCGCCGCCTGCGGATGCTCCGCGGCCCGCAGCGCGCGTTGGCCCACCGGCACGAGGTCCGAAGACGCGGCGACGCCGGACACGGCGGGCCCACCGGCCGCCGGAGTGTCCACGGCGTGCGACGTCTCGGCGGCCACCACGCCGGACGTCATCGTGTCCAGGGCACCCCGAGTTTCGACCGCGGCCGAGGAATCGGTGCTGACCGGCATCAGGTCGCCGTCCGGGACGGGGTGTCCCGTCCCCGGGCTCTGAGCGTCCTCCCATCGGCGCCGCCACTGGACCTCGTCCGCCTCGCAGGCCCGGACGAACTCGCGCGTGGTCTCCCACGAGGGGAACCTGGTCCCGGCGGCAGCCTCGTGCAGCGTCGTGTGCGAGATGCGGCCCGACCGCCCAGCCATCTTCCGGAATGACGGGTTGCCCACGCCGGTCCGCAGTGTTCGCAACTGATCGGCGAACCTCTCGGCGGCCATACCGTCCTGAATCGACTCGGCGGCAGCACGCTGGTCTTCCATTCATCCCCCCATGTCAGACGCCGTCGTCAGTGTTGTCAGAGCGGTGTAAGAGGTACCGAACGGGCCTCGACGGCCATCATCGCCATGGATGACGATACCGGGCGCGACGGTCCCGGTACATTGAAGGACGTCACGGCTCCAGCGCCGCCCACTGAGCGTCGGCCAGGTCGCGTCGCCTCGTCATCGCAAAGGTGGCTACGAGGGCCCCGGCATTCACGGTTCGTCGTGGCCGATGGACCCCCTACCGGAGACCTCGCCGTCTATCGATCAGCGACACGCCGACGCCGGATCAGACGATGTCCGCTTTCTGAAACACGGCCCAGTTCCATCGAATAACAAACTCGCACTCTGGACCGGGCGGAACTCGGCCACCGAAAACCGCCCGCCGACGGTTTCCCGCCGGGCTACTGCTGCGGCGGACGCCAGGTGCTGCCGCGCAGGAGTTGGTCGGCGCCGAGCCAGGCGACGTTCATCATCCGGGTGGCGGTCTTCTCCGGGTCGGCCTCCGGGTGGTCGGCTAGCCAGTCGGCGAGTGACTCGCTCGCGCCGACCAGGGCGTACGCGACGACCTCCAGGTCCGTTGCGCTCACCTCGCGCCCCCGAGCGCGCAGCGCGTGCTCGAGCATCCCGGCGACCACCTCCACGAGCCGGGCCCGCATGGCGGCCAGTTCCCCGGCGAACGGCTGCGAGCCCCGGGCCTGCCGGTAGAGCACCGCCCAACCGTCCCGGTGCGCCCCGACGAAGCCGAAGAACGCCCGCAGCCCGCGCCAGAGCCGCTCGTCGGCGGTTAGGTCGGGGGCGGCGGCCCCGGCGATCGCCTCCGTCATCCGGGTGCCCTCGCGGTGCAGGCAGGCGACGAAGAGCTCCTCCTTGGTGCCGAGGTATGCGTAGACCATGGGCTTGGAGATGCCGGCGACCTCGGCGATCTCGTCCATGCTGGCCGCGTGGAAGCCGCGCCGGGAGAAGACCCGGACGGCCGCGTCGAGCATCTGCTGCTCGCGTACGGCCCGGGGCAGGCGCTTGAAGGTGGGGGTGCTGGGCACCTTGCGAGCATACCTACTCATGCGTAAGGTTACGCTTGAGTAACCACATTCGCCGCCCGAGAGGTGCATCTCCCATGACCGACTTCGACCCGGCAGACTTCGCCAACTACGGCCCGAAGGAGTTCGCCCAGCTGGTCAAGTCCACCCCCGACGACAAGATCGCCGAGGTGATGTCCGGCGACCTGCGCGGCAAGGTCCTGAGCGAGGTCTTCGGCCGGATGCCCTCGCTGTTCCGCGCCGACCGGGCCGGCGCCACCAACGCGGTGATCCACTGGAACATCACCGGCCGCCCCGACGGTGGCACCGACACGTACGAGATCGCCATCGCCGACGGCGCCTGCGTGGTCAACGAGACCCCGCAGCACGACCCGAAGCTGAGCCTCACCATGGGCCCGGTCGAGTTCCTGAAGATCGTCTCCGGCGGGGCCAACCCGGTCATGATGTTCATGACCGGCAAGCTGAAGGCCAAGGGCGACCTGGGCCTGGCCGCCAACATCGCCAACCTGTTCGACATCCCCAAGGGCTGACATGGCCGAGTTCTCGCTCGACCTGAACGAGGAACAGCGGGACCTGCGGGACTGGGTGCACGGCTTCGCCGCCGAGGTCGTGCGCCCGGCCGCCGCCGAGTGGGACGAACGGGAGGAGACCCCCTGGCCCGTCATCCAGGAGGCGGCGAAGGTCGGCCTGTACGGCTTCGAGTTCCTCGCCACCTGCTGGGCCGATCCCACCGGCCTGTCCCTCCCGATCGCCAGCGAGGAGCTCTTCTGGGGCGACGCCGGCATCGGCCTGGGCATCTTCGGCACCTCCCTCGCGGTGGCCGCCATCTACGGCGCGGGCACCCCCGACCAGCTCGTCGAGTGGGTCCCGCAGTGCTTCGGCGACGTCGACTCACCCGCCGTCGCGGCGTTCTGCACCACCGAGCCGGAGGCCGGCTCCGACGTCGGCGCGATGCGCACCCGGGCCGTCTACGACGAGGCCACCGACGAGTGGGTGCTGCGCGGGCAGAAGGCGTACGCCACCAACGGTGGGATCGCCGGGGTGCACGTGGTCACCGCCTCGATCGACCCGACGCTCGGCTCGCGCGGCCAGGCCGCGTTCGTCGTACCGCCGGGCACCGCCGGGCTGACCGGGACCCGGAAGCTGCGCAAGCTGGGGCTGCGCGCCTCGCACACGGCGGACGTCTTCCTCGACGACGTCCGGGTGCCGGGCCGCTGCCTGCTCGGCGGGCGGGAGGCCCTCCTGGAGCGGCTCGACCGGGCCCGCTCCGGCCAGCGCGCCTCCGGCCAGGCCGCGATGCGCACCTTCGAGCTGTCCCGGCCAACCGTCGGCGCGCAGGCGCTCGGCGTGGCCCGGGCCGCCTACGAGTACGCCCTCGACTACGCGAAGGACCGGGTCCAGTTCGGTCGGCCGATCATCGAGAACCAGGCCGTCGCGTTCGCGCTGGCCGACATGAGAATGGAGATCGACGCGGCCCGGCTGCTGGTCTGGCGGGCGTCCTGGATGGGTCGCAACAACCGCCCGTTCACCGCCGGCGAGGGCTCGATGTCCAAGCTCAAGGCCGGCGAGGTGGCCGTGTCGGTCACCGAGAAGGCGGTCCAGTTGCTCGGCGGGGCCGGATTCCTGCGGGACCACCCGGTCGAGCGCTGGTACCGGGACGCGAAGATCTACACCATCTTCGAGGGCACCTCGGAGATCCAGCGGCTGGTCATCTCCCGGGCCATCTCCGGCGTGCACATCCGCTGACCCCCCGAAGCAGACCCGCACCGCCAGAGGAGGCCGTGCATGGACCTGCCGTTCGTCGTCGCCACGCTGATCCGGCGCGGGCTGCTCACCCCGGGCCGGCCGACCCGGATCGCCTCCCAGCTCGGCGCGCTACGCAAGTGGGGTTGGAGCCTCGCCGGCGAGCTGCGCCAGGCCGCCGCCCGGGACCCGGGCCGCACCGCCGTCGTCGACGAGCTGGGCGCGGAGCTGACGTACCGGGACCTGTTGGACCGGGCCGAGCGGCTGGCGAAGTCGCTGCGCGGCGTGCTCGGCATCCAGGCCGGGGACCGGATCGGGCTGCTCTGCCGCAACCACCACGGGTTGATCGAGGCCATGGTCGCCACCACCCTGCTCGGCGCGGACGCGGTGCTGGTCAACTCCGGGCTCTCCGCCGCGCAGCTCGCCACCGTCGCCGAGGAGCAGGCGCTCAAGGTCCTGGTGCACGACGCCGAGTTCGCCGACCGGCTCCCCGGCCTTCCCGCCGGGCTGCACCGGGTCGACGAGGCCCGGCTGGAGGAGCTGGTCACGTGGGCGCAGCCCGGCGACCTCCGGCCGCCGCCGCGCGAGGGCCGGACCATCGTGCTGACCTCCGGCACGACCGGCGCGCCCAAGGGGGCCCGCCGGCCCACCCCGCACGGCTTCGGCCCGCTGGTGTCCATCATCGACCGCATCCCGCTGCACGTCCGGCACACCGTGCTGATCGCCGCGCCGCTGTTCCACACCTGGGGGTACGCCGCCCTCCAGGTCTGCTTCGCCCTGCGGGCGACCATCGTGCTGCACCGCCGCTTCGACCCGGCCGCCACGCTGGACGCGCTGGCGGCGCAGCGCTGCGACGCCATGTTCGCGGTGCCGGTGATGGTGCAGCGGCTGATGGAGGTGCCCCCGCCCGGCCGGAGGCCGGCGCTGAAGGTGGTCGCGGTCAGCGGTTCCGCGCTGCCCGGCGGGCTCGCCACGAGGTTCATGGACGCCTACGGCGACGTCCTCTACAACCTGTACGGCTCCACCGAGGTCTCCTGGGCGTCCATCGCGGGCCCCGCCGACCTACGACGGGCCCCCACCACCGCCGGCCGGCCGCCGCACGGCACCCGGCTGCGGATCCTCGACGAGGAGGGGCGGCAGGTCCCCGACAGCCAGGTCGGCCGGATCTTCGTGGGCAACGAGATGCTGTTCGAGGGCTACACCTCGGGGGCGGGACGGGAGAGCCGGGACGGGCTGCTGGACACCGGGGACCTCGGCCGGGTCGGCGTCGACGGGCTCCTCTTCGTCGACGGGCGAGCCGACGACATGATCGTCTCCGGCGGGGAGAACGTCTTCCCGTCCGAGGTGGAGGACCTGATCGCCCGGCTCCCCCAGGTCCGGGAGGCTGCCGTGATCGGCGTGCCGGACCCGGAGTACGGCCAGCGACTGGCCGCGTTCCTCGCCCTGCACCCCGGCGAGACGCTGGACCCGGAGCCGGTCCGCGAGTACGTCCGGCACTACCTGGCCCGGTTCTCCGTGCCCCGGGACGTGGTCTTCGTGAAGTACCTGCCGCGCAACGCCACCGGCAAGGTGCTCAGCCGCGAGCTGCGCCGCTACTACGACTGACCGGGTCTCCCCCGGCCGCGCCACCAGCACGGCCCGGGGGTTCTCCCCCGGCCGTCGACCGGGCACACCAGGGACTCACCCGAGCCACCGGCCGGGGTGCGCCGGGTGACTCTCCCGGATGCCCCGGGCTCTCCCCGGCGGGCAGGCTCGACGGCATGAAAACCACGAATCGCCGGACCCTCCTCGTCGCCACGGCGCTCGGCGCCCTGCTGACCGTCGCCGCCCCCGGCGCGGCCTACGCCGCCCCACCCACCGCCGACCCTGCCGCCGCTGGCTCCGTGGCTGCCGGGGCGGCGGCGCTCGGCCGGGGCGGCGCCGACTGCCGGCCCGGCACCCTCGACCCCAACCCCCTCCGGGCGACGATCACCGGCCTACCCAGCGCCGACGCGACCAGCGCCCAGGTGCGGATCACCACCCCGGAGGGCTGCTGGACGGGCACCAGCGGCGTACGGGACCTGCGGGCCCAGGCCCCGGTGCCGCCGCACGCGCGGTTCCGGGTGGGCAGCGCCACCAAGGTCTTCACCGCCGCCCTGGTGCTCCAGCTCGCCGCCGAGGGGCGGGTCGACCTCGACGGGCCGGTGCAGGGATACCTGCCCGGCCTGCTGCCCGCCGACTACCCGACCGTGACCGTCCGCCAGCTGCTCGACCACACCAGTGGCATCCCCAGCCCGACGATGCCGGGCGGCATCGAGTGGCAGCTCGCCCACCGGTACGACCGGTGGACCCCGGAACAGATCGTCCGGCGCGGGCTGGACAACGACCGCAATTTCGAGCCCGGAGACAAGCAGCACTACACCAACATGGGCTACATCGTCGCCGGCCTGCTGATCGAGAAGGTCACCGGCCACTCGTACGAGGCGGAGCTGGACCGGCGGATCGCCCGGCCGCTCGGCCTGCGGGACACGTACGCGCCGGGTGACGACCCGCGCATCCGCGGTCCACACGCGCACGGCTACCAGGCCGTGGTACGCGGCGGGGTGACCGAGCTGGTGGACGCGACCACCTGGAGCCAGACCTTCACCCCGGCCTCCGGGAACGTCATCTCCAGCCTCGCCGACCTGGACACCTTCATCACGGCGCTGTTCACCGGCCGGGTGGTGCCGGAGCCGCAGCTCACTGAGATGTTCACCCTCCCGCGGGTGGACGACGTCGAGGGCGGGCCGGCCCGGTACAGCGCCGGGCTGACCGCCATGCCGCTGCCGAACGGCGAGACCCTGTGGGCCAAGACCGGCTCCCGGTTCGGCTACCTGGCCGCCGTGGCCTCCACCCGGGACGGCCGGTTCCGGGTGGAGTACTCGATCACCGCGACGAACGCCAAGGGCGAGGAGCTGAGCGCCACCGCCCAGGCCGTCATCGGCGCCGCCCTCGGCATGCTCTGACCCACGCCCGCCGATCGTCCCGACGGCCCCACCCACGGTTCACGAGTACACGGTCAGGCCAGGTGCCCGGGCGATCGCGGCGAGCTGTTCCACGGTGAGCAGGGGCTCGTCGGCGGTCTTCGAGGTCCGCCTCCGGTTGCCGACCAGTTCATTCCGGAAGTTGTTCGTAATGGCGAGCACCGAGGTGCCGTCCGGCCTGAACAGCAGCACCGACAGCTGCCGCTGACCCGGTTCCACGACCATGATGCTGACCAGGGCGGCCGAACCATCCGGATAGTTGACGTCCTCGCAGTTGTCCGGGTCGGGCGCATGTCGGCAGCCCGGCTCGGCCTCGTCCGTGGGCGTCGGCAGCACCCGGAGCAGGAAAGCGCCGGACTCCTCGCCCCGCCGGACCGTGCCGTCCACCGTGTACTCCCGGTAGCGGGGATGGTACTGGAACTGCGGCTCGGAGCAGCCCTTCAGCGCCGGGTCGATCCGCACCCCGGTGGGCAGTAGGGACGGCAGCGCGTCCCGGAGCGCCCCGGTCAGTCGGGCGACCCCGTCCCCGGGTGCCTCCGTCGGCCGGGCCCGGACCGTGTCGTACGACTGCAGGGGCGGCAGGGGCCCGCTGGTCTGCGGGGTCACCCCGGCGCACAGTGACACGGGGGTCGGAGGGGCACCGGTGGGCATGCCGAACGCCGGCAGGGTGATCGCCTGGGGAGGCCCTCCGGCCGCCAGCACCGGCACCACGGCCACCGCGGCGACGGCAGCCGCGACGCCGATGCCGCTCCACACCCACGACCGGTGCCGGCGATGCCGCCGCTCGGCGCTGATCAGGTGCTCCACGTCGATCCGGGTCGCCGGCGCGTCGGCTGCGGCGGCGTGCAGTTGGGACGTGATCTCATCCATCGGCGCGTACCTCCTCGTGGGTGGCCGGTACGCCGACGAGGCGGCCCCGCAGCGCCTCGATGGCCCGCGCGGCCTGACTCTTCACAGTTCCGGTGGTGCAGCCCAGTTCCCGGGCCGTCTCCTCGACCGAGAGGTCGCAGAAGTAGCGCAGCACCAGGACGGCCCGCCGTCGGGCTGGCAGCTCGGCCAGCAGGGCGAGGATGGTCAGCCGGTCCGCGGCCCCGTCGGTCGCCGACCGCGCCGCGCCGTCCGGCACGTCCGCCCAGGCGGCCTCCCGCCGCCACGGCCGGCGGCGCTCGTCCAGCCAGACCCGCAGCAGGACACGCCGGACGTACGCGTCCGGGTTGTCCATCGCGGAGACCCGTCGCCAGTGCCGCAACAGCCGGACCAGCGCCATCGACACCAGGTCGTCCGCCGTGTGCCAGTCGCCGCAGAGCAGGTACGCCGTGCGACGCAGCGGGTCCAGCCGCGAAGCGACGTACTCGCGGTAGCCCTCGATGTCGGCAGGCAATCCGCCACCCCCTCACCTCACCCGTCAAACGGAGGTGAGGTGGGCGGGGGTTGCCTGGTCAGCGGGGAATTGTGATCCGGCCGTCGACCGCCGCGGCGGCGATGTCGGTGCGGTGGTGCGAGCCGGCCAGCCCGATGCCGCCGACCAGCTCGTACGCGGCGTCCCGGGCGGCGGCGAGGGTGGGGCCGGTGGCCGTACCGCAGACGACCCGGCCCCCGGCGGAGAGCACCGCGCCGTCGGCGGCCCGGCGGGCGGTGCCCGCGTGGATGACGCCCGGACGGTCGGCGCCGGTGATCACGTCGCCGGTGCGCGGAGGGCCCGGGTAGTTGTCGGCGGCCACCACCACGGTCACCGCCGCGCCGTCGCGCCAGCGCAGCGGCGGATGGTCAGCCAGGGTGCCGGTGGCGGCGGCGTGCAGCAGGCTGCCGAGCGGTGTCTCCAGCAGGGCGAGGACGACCTGGGTCTCCGGGTCACCGAAACGGGCGTTGAACTCGATCACCCGGGGGCCGGCGGCGGTCATCGCCAGTCCGACGTAGAGCAGCCCGGCGAACGGGGTGCCCCGGCGGCGCATCTCGGCCAGGGTGGGGTGGACGACGTCGGCCATCACCTCGTCGACCAGGCCGGACGGCGCCCAGGGCAGCGGCGCGTACGCCCCCATGCCGCCGGTGTTCGGGCCGGAGTCGCCGTCGCCGACCCGCTTGAAGTCCTGCGCCGGCAACAGCGGCACCGCCGCCTCGCCGTCGGTGACCACGAAGAGGGAGACCTCGGGGCCGACCAGGTACTCCTCGACGACGACCCGGCCGCACTCGGCGGCGTGCGCCAGCGCGGCGGCCCGGTCGTCGGTGACGACGACCCCCTTGCCGGCGGCCAGCCCGTCGTTCTTCACCACGTACGGCGGGCCGAACTCGTCCAGCGCGGCGGCGGTGGACGCCTCGTCCGCGCAGGTGTACGCCCGGGCGGTCGGCACGCCTGCGGCGGTCATCACGTCCTTGGCGAACGTCTTCGAGCCCTCCAGCCGGGCGGCCTCTCCGGACGGCCCGAACGCCGCGATGCCCTTGGCACGCACGGCGTCGGCAACCCCGGCGACCAGCGGCGCCTCGGGCCCGATCACCACCAGGTCGACCCGGGTCTCCACGGCCAGCGCGGCCACTGCGGCGGGATCGACGACATCCACCGCCCGCAGCTCGCCCACCCCGCCCACCCCGGCGATCCCGGGATTACCGGGCGCGGCGATCAGCCCCTCAACGGCCGGATCCGCGCAAAGCCCGAGCGCGAGCGCATGCTCCCGCCCCCCACCACCCAAAAGAAGTACCCGCACGACCCGAAATCCTACCCACCTCCTCTCCCACCTCCTCTCCCACCTCCTCTCCCACCTCCTCTCCCACCTCCGGTGATCATGAAGTTGTTGTCGGCCGCCCGGCGTGTCGCGGGCGACAACTTCATGATCACCGGAGGGGGCGACCCCATCACCGGAGGGGGCGACCCATCACCGGAGGGGGGCGCCCCTGAGTGCCTGGCGGACGGCCCAGGGGATGCGGACGGCCCAGGGGATGTAGTCGGGACGCAGGGTGTCCGACCAGGTGAAACGCAGGACCCGCCAGCCCGCGTTGATCAGTCGGTTCTGGCGTCGACGGTCGGCGTAGACCGCCTGCGGACCGCTGTGCGGCTCCCGCCCGTCGGCCTCGGCGATCAGACGCGCGGCACGCCAGCCGAGGTCACCAATGCCGAGCAGGTAACCGTCGGCGTCACGCACCTCCAACTGGAGCACCTCGGGCGGCACCCCGCCGTCGACGCAGCGCAGCCTCGTCCGGGTCTCCAGCGGCGACTGCGCCCGACCGTCCGCCTCGGTGAGGTGGAGGCGGGCCGAGACCGCTCCCCGCCTCCCCCGGATCATGGACGGGATCAGGCGCAACTCCTCGGGCCCGAGGAGTCCTCGGTTCAGCGCGGAGTCGAGCAGGGACACGGCGGCGTAGCGGTCCTCACGAAGGATGAGGTCGGAGACGGTACGCAGGGGCCCGGTCGCCGCGATCCCCCCGACCGAGCCGAGCTGACCCGGCGCGATCACCAACTGGTGGACGACCACCTCGGGATGCCCGGCGCGGGCCGGCCTGGCGACCGCCCCGGGCACGGACAGGTGTATCGCGTCGGACCGGGGCAGCCCCGCGATCCGGTGCAGCTCGGCGGCGGTCCCGAGGACGGCGGCTGCGCCCGGGCCGAAGGACGCCACCGCCGCCCTGATCCGGGCCGCCCGGGGGACGCCGTCGTACAGGTCGGCGTCCACGAGGTAACCGCCTCGCGCGATCGCCCGCCACCGCCCCGAGCGGCACAACCGTTGCACCTCGTGCACGGTGAGACCGGCGGCACGCGCCTGCGCCAACGTCACGACGCCGTCCTGCGCAGCGGCAACCCGCCGCACCACCCCCACTGCCCCCGCCGCATCCACCGCATCCACAAACCCAGATTCCCGCCCCCACCCAACCCCCCAAAACCCCCTGTGGAAAACCCCCCATCCCGCTGTGGATAACCCCGCCACCCGCCTGCGGACCTGACACTTCAACCCCTGCGATCCGGCCAGCGTTGATCATGAAGTTATCGCCGCGACACGCCGAGATGGCGGGCAATAACTTCATGATCAACGGGGCTGGAGGCGGGAGGCCGGGGGGAGGGGGAGAGGGAGGGGGGAGGGGGAGGGGGAGGGGGAGGGGGAGGGAGGAGGGGCCGGGGAGGGGGCTAGGGGAGGAGGGGGTGGCGGGTTACGTTTTCCTCGCGGCCGGGGCCTACGCCTACGACGCTGACTCGGGTGCCGCAGATCTCCTCGATGCGGGCGATGTAGCGTCTCGCGTTCTCCGGGAGTTCGGCCTCGGTCCTCGCCTTGGTGATGTCCTCCCACCAGCCGTCGTGCTCTTCGTAGATCGGCGTCGCGTGGTGGAACTCGGTCTGCGTCATCGGCATGTCGTCGAAGCGCTTGCCGTTGATCTCGTACCCGACGCAGAGCGGGACCTTCGGCAGGCCGGTGAGCACGTCCAGCTTGGTGATCACCAGATCCGTGACGCCGTTGAGGCGGCAGGCGTACCGGGCCACGACGGCGTCGAACCAGCCGCAGCGGCGCTCCCGGCCGGTGGTCGTGCCGTACTCGTGGCCGACCTTGCGCAGGTGCTGACCGTTGTCGTCGAACAGCTCGGTCGGGAACGGGCCGGAGCCCACCCGGGTGGTGTACGCCTTACTCACCGCGATGACCTTGTTGATCGCGGTCGGCGGGATGCCGGCGCCCACGCACGCCCCGCCCGCCGTCGGGTTCGACGAGGTCACGAAGGGGTACGTGCCGTGGTCCATGTCGAGCATGGTGGCCTGGGCACCCTCCAGCAGGACCGTCTCGCCCCGGTCGAGGGCGTCCCAGAGCATCACCCGGGTCTCGGCGATGTACGGCTTGAGCCGCTCGGCGTACTCCAGGTACTCCTCGACGGTCGCCTCGACGTCGATCGCCTTGCGGTTGTACACCTTGAACAGGATCTGGTTCTTCTCGCGTAGCGCGAGCTCCAGCTTCTTGCGCAGGATGCCCGGGTCGAGCAGGTCCTGAAGCCGGATACCCATCCGGGCGACCTTGTCCCCGTACGCCGGGCCGATGCCCCGGCCGGTGGTGCCGATCCGGGAGCTGCCGAGGTAGCGCTCCACCACCAGGTCCAGGGCCCGGTGGTGCGGCATGATCAGGTGCGCGTCGCCGGAGATCCGCAACCGGGACACGTCCACCCCGCGCTCGGCGAGGCCGTCGATCTCGGTCAGCAGCACCTTCGGGTCGACCACCACACCGTTGCCGATGATGATCATCGCGCTCGGTGAGAGCGCGCCGGACGGCATCAGGTGCAGGGCGTACTTCTGCCCATCAGGGGTGATCACCGTGTGGCCGGCATTGTTGCCGCCGGAGTAGCGCACGACGTAGTCGACCCGCTCACCCAGCAGGTCGGTAACCTTGCCCTTGCCCTCGTCGCCCCACTGAGCGCCGATGAGCACGATCGCTGGCATCTTTTCCGCCTCCAGAAGGCTCGGGTGCCAGGTGGCGACCGGTCGGCGAGCCCGGGGTGTCAGGCTAACAAGAGGTTACGGCGGGACCAGCAGGGGTTCGTCGAGAGTCAGGAGAATCTTTCGTGTACGACGTGGTGCTGCTCACCCTCGGCTCGGAGCGGGACGCTCCCGGCGGGGGCTGCGGCAGCGGCGGGGCCTGCTGCGGTGACACCACCGGAGACGCCCCCGAGCGGGCCGAGGAACGGTGCGAGACTCCCCGGGTGCCGGTGCTGGCCTGCGCGGATGCGCTGACCGCCCGGGGCGCCCGGGTGGAGACCGTCACCGCGTGCTCGGACGCCGAGATCGACGAGGTGCTGACACGGCTCGACGGCCCACCCCGCCCCGACGGGCTCACCTGGCCCGATCCCGACTCGAAGACCCGGCTGATCGTCGCCACGGCCAGCGACAGCCAGTTGCGGGCCGTCGTGCGTCGGCTCGTCCGGCGGTACGCCCCACCGCCCAGCCGCCGCCCCGCCGACCTGCCCGGGAACCGTACGGTGCCGGACCTGCCGCCGGTGGGCGTACTCCCGCTCGACCCGGCCAGGGGCGGCGGGCAGCGTGACCTGGCGGCGCAGCTCGGGCTGCCGCGCGACCCGGTTGCCGTGGCCGCCGCGATCCTGGACGGCACCCCCCGCCGGCTCGACCTGCTGCGAAACGACGGCGGCTCGGTGACACTGGACGGCGCGCTGCTCGGCGCCGCCAACGACGCCGGCCGGCCGCTGCACTGGCGGGGCCGGATCGAGGTCGACGATGTCGTGCTCTCGGCGGGCGACGACCCCCTCCTGGCCTGCGCCATCGGCAACGCGGGCGGATACGCCCAGCTCGACGGCCTTCCCCTGCTCACCGCCGGGGACCCGACGGACGGCGTGGTCGAGGTGGCGGTGGCCGTTCCTGTGGTGACCCGCTCGACGTTGGGCAGGAAGCGGATGCGGTTCGAGGTACGCCGGGCGCGGGGGCGCGCGGTGGCCGTCATCCCGCGCGACGAGCGGGTGCCCTACCTCGACGACGGGGTCGAGGGGGAGCTGAGCCGGAAGCGGTCGTGGTGGACCGAGCCGGGCGCCTGGGCGGTCTGGACGGCCTGAAGAGCCTCTGCGGCGTTCCGGCGGCGCCTGCTTTGGGTACGGCCACCATGCCGGGTACGGCCACCATGCCGGACGATTCGTTGGCACGCTGGGGTGTCCGGGGGGAGTGTCTTCGGGGCGCGGGCCGGTGGAGATCCGCGTCGATGGCCGGCGGCTCGGCCCCGGGGCCTATCCTCGGCAGGAGGAATGGGGAGGAACCGTCGTGGACGACAACGCCGACCGGGTCCACGTACCCGGCCAGCAGCCAGTTCCGGAGCGGGACGTCGAACCGCTCTGGCCGCCGGACCCGACCGATCCCGGGCCGGCCGACTCCGGCCCGACTTGGGCCGTGAACGCGTCCCAGCAGCCGACACCCCAGCAGCCGACACCCCTTCCACCGGTCCCCGGGCCGGGGTCTGACGCGCAGAGCGCGTACCCGTCGTTGGCCGCCTCGCCGGCCACGCGGCCCGGGACGGGGCAGCGGGACGCATACCCGCCCACCGTCGCGTCGCAGGCCGGGTACCCGGCGACCGCCGGGACACAGGGCGGATACCCGGCCACCGCCGGGACACAGGGCGGGTACCCCGTGGTCGGACCGCAGGGCGGGCAGGCCGGGGTCGGCCAGGGCCACGGGCACGGCCAGAGCCACGGGCACGGGTACGGGCAGAGCGCATCGGGGCCCGACGAGTGGTCGGCGAACGGACCGGACGGGTGGGCGCCGGTGCCGTCGGAGACCGCGTGGGCGCCGCCCTCCGTAGGCGGTGTGCCGGCCCCCCGGGCCGGGCAGCCGGTGCCCGGGCCGGTGGATCTGCACCTGCCCTTCACCCTGGACCAGGCGGCCACCGCGCACCCGGCCCCGATCCCGGCCCGTCGACCGGTGGGCCCGGCCGACCCGTCGACACCGCCGACGACCTTGCCCCCGACGACCGTGCCCCCAACGACCGGCCCTCCGACGACCGGCCCTCCGACGACCGTGCCGCCGACGACCGTGCCGCCGACGGTCGGCCCGGCCTTCCCCGAGGTGACCGGCCCGATGGCGGTGACCGAGCCGGGCGGGAGCGGCGGATCGGCCGCGAGCGGGGCTGCCGGGAGCGGGGCTGCCGGGAGCGGGGCTGCCGGGAGCGGCGACGGCCGGAACGGAACGGCCGACGGATCGGTGCCGAGCTCGAACGGCGGAGCGCGGGGGACGGCCGATTCCCCGTGGGCCCTGCCACCGAGGCGTCCCGGCACGAGCGGACCGGGGCAGGAAGGCCCGGGTCCGGACCGGACGGCTGCGGACGGAACGGCTGCGGACGGCTCGCCGGGCGAACGGCCCGGTGGGACGGAGCTGAGCGGGACGGAGCTGAGCAGAATGGAGCTGGGCGGGACGGAGCCGCAGGGACCGGAGCCGCAGGCCAGTTGGCGTGCAGCCCCCGGTCCGGAGGGAAGCGCCATGCAGCCGCCGGGGCCGTTCCCACCCGTGATGAACCCGCCCGGGCCGCTGCCCCCGACCCCCTATCCGCCCGCCACCGGCGGCACGCCGGCCGACCCGTATGCGGCCGGTCCCCCGCCAGCCGACCCGTACGCGGGCCCCACCCCGGCGGCCGACCCGTACGCGGCCGGGGCACCGGCGGCCGTGACGGGCCCGCCGGCAGGGTGGGGGCCGGGACAGCAGCCCGCCCCGGGGCCCCGCGACGCGGGACAGCCGAGCTGGTATCCCCCGGGCTGGCCGCAGCACGGCCAGCAGCCGGCGGCCCCGGTGACGCACCCGCCCTACCAGGAGGCGGACGGGGTGACCCGGGTGCCGCCCGGATACCCGGACGCGGGCTGGACGCCCGACCTCGGGACTGCGCCGACCGCCGAGGACTTCACCCGCCGCCGGCAGGTCCGCCCGGCCGACCCGGTGGCCACGATGGGCGTACGGGCCGTGGTGAACAAGACGGGGCTGATCAAGCTCCCGCCGGGGCGGCACGAGCAGGAGTTCCGCCACGACATCGAGATGGTTCGCCGCAACTTCGGCGGGCTGCGCCAGGTGACCGTGGTCAACCCGAAGGGCGGCGCGGGCAAGACCGTGGCGATCCTGCTGCTCGCCATGACGTTCGGGCAGAAGCGCGGCGGGTACGTGCTGGCCTGGGACAACAACGAGACCCAGGGCACCCTCGGGATGCGCGCCCAGCAGGACTTCCACTCCCGCACGGTGCGCGACATGCTGCGCGACCTGGGCCAGTTCCAGGGTGCCCACGGGCGGGTCGGCGACCTGTCGCAGTACGTCCGCTCGCAGGGCGAGGGGATGTTCGATGTGCTCGCCTCGGACGAGTCGGCCACCGGTGGGGAGATGCTCACCGCGTCGGCGTTCGCCGAGATCCGGGAGGTGGTCAGCCGGTTCTACAAGCTGATCTTCGTGGACACCGGCAACAACGTCCGGGCGCAGAACTGGCAGGCCGCGATGGACGCCACCGACCAGCTCGTGGTGACCATGTCGGCCCGGAACGACTCGGCGGAGACCGCCGCCCGGATGCTCGACCACCTGGAGCAGAGCGGCCGGCAGCGGCTGGTCCGGCAGGCGGTGACGGTGGTGTCCATGCCGCCGTCACGCAAGGAGATCGACCTGCCGGCCATCCAGGACCACTTCGCGGCCCGGACCCGGGCGGTGCTGCTGGCCCCGTACGAGCGGTTGATCGACACCGGCGAGCCGATCCGGTACGGAGGGCTCTCCTCGGCCACCCGGGACGCCTGGCTGAAGATCGCCGCATCGGTCGCCGAAGGGCTCTGAGCAGCGCGACGGCCGGCCCGGCAGGTGCCGGACCGGCCGTCGCACCGGCTCGCAGGGATCAGGCGCTGGCCAGGGCGTCCCCGGCGGCGGGGTCGCAGTCGCGCAGGAACTGGGCGCAGCGGGCCGCCTCGTCGGCCTCGCCGATCTCGCCGGCGGCCCGGGAAAGCACGTACAGGCAGCGCAGGAAGCCCTGGTTCGGCGCGTGCGACCAGGGCACCGGGCCATGCCCTTTCCAGCCGCTGCGGCGCAGCTGGTCCAGGCCCCGGTGGTACCCGGTCCGGGCGTACGCGTACGCCGAGACGACCTGGCCGGCGGCCAGGGCGCGGCCCGCGAGCGCCGCCCAGCCGGCGCTGTAGGTCGGGAAACGGGCCGCGACTTCGGCGTACGCCTCGTCGGTGCCGGCCTCGATGGCGGCGGCGAGCGTGGCGTCGGCCTCGTCGTGGACCGGCAGGAGGGTGGCCGGCGGCTCAGGCAACAGGTTCTGCATCGTCCCATTCAACCCGCTTCGCTCTACGCCGCGCGAGCGGGTCGGCAGACCCGGCTGGCTGAACGGTTGAGGCATTGGTCACGCCTGCGGCCCCGCGCCGGGGGACCTGCGGCCCATGCCGCCGGGAGAGGTCTTCCACTACAACTATTGGTCCGGAGCCTCCCCAGGAACCGGTCACGCAGGAGCCCGGTGGCCTCGCCACCGGGCTCCTGTCGTCCAGAGCCCGGCGCACCGCCGAATCAGCGGGTCGGGCGCGTCAGTGGTGCGTCCCGGCGGGCGGGTTTGGCGGGTTGCCCCGGGTGGGCAGGATGGGCTGGTGCCGACCCCACCTCCAGCGGATGTCATCTCCCCGCACGACACCAGCGCCACCGAGATCGAGACCCGCAGCATCTTCGAACAGCGGTTGACCACCGGCACCCTGGCCGGGCTGACCGTCCAGGGCCTACGCCTGGACCTCGACCCGGTCCCCGACCTCACCGGGACGGAGGTGACCGGCACCCTCTTCGTCGGCTGCCGCTTCGCCTCCCGCGAGGTGGGCGCCGACCTGGTCCGGCGCGGTGCGAACGTGGTGCCGCCCTTCTCCGGGCTGCCGTACCCGACCCAGCCGTCGCACCTCTACACCCCCGACGAACTGGCCGCCGGCTTCGCCGAAGGCGGCTTCGCGAACATGTACGACACCCGGGTGTACGAGCACTTCCGGGCACACGGCGGCGCGCTGCCCGACGTCAAGGAGGCGCTCGGCCAGCGGCTGCACGATCACGGCGTGGACAACGCACTGGTCGATGCCACCCGCGCCTGGCTCGCCACGCACGGCCCGCAGTCGGTGGTCGGTGTGATGGGTGGGCACGCCGTCCGACGGGGCAGCGTGCCGTACCGGATGGCGGCGGTGCTGGGCTGGGAGCTGGCCCGGGCCGACCGGCTGGTGGTGACCGGCGGCGGGCCCGGCGTGATGGAGGCGGCCAACCTGGGCGCCTACCTGTCGAGCCGGCCGGCCGAGGAGCTGACCGCGGCGATCGACCTGCTGACGACCGCGCCGGACTTCACCGACCACGAGCGCTACACCGCCGCCGCGCTGGAGGTCCGGGCCCGGTACGGCGCGCCGCCGGACGTGCCGCAGCAGCGCGGCGCCGGCGTGGACTGGGCGCGAGCCGGCGGGCTCGCCATCCCCACCTGGCTGTACGGGCACGAGCCGGCGAACCTGTTCGCCGGGCGGATCGCCAAGTACTTCTCCAACGCCATCCGGGAGGACACCATCCTGCGGCTGGCCCGGGGCGGGATCGTCTTCGCGCCCGGCCGGGCCGGCACCGTGCAGGAGGTGTTCCAGGCGGCGACGAAGACGTACTACGGCACGGACGGGTCGAGCGGCGCGTACGTCTTCCTGGACCGGGCCTACTGGACGACGGAGCTGCCGATCGAGACGCTGCTGCGCCCGCTGCTGACCGCCTCGCCGTTCGGTGACCTCTCCGGCACCGTGCACCTCACCGACGACGTGCGGGAGGCGGTCCGGGTGCTGACCGCCGGCTGACCCCCGCGACGACGACGGCCGGCCCCTCCCGGGTGCCGGCCGTCGTGTCGTACGGGTGGGTGTTACTTCATCCTGGTGCCGGTGGAGCGCAGGTGCTCGCAGGCCTCGGCGACGCGGGCGGAGAGCCCGGCCTCGGCGAGCTTGCCCCAGGCCCGCGGGTCGTACAGCTTCTTGTTGCCGACCTCGCCGTCGATCTTCAGCACGCCGTCGTAGTTGCGCAGCATGTGGTCGGCGACGGGCCGGGTGAAGGCGTACTGGGTGTCGGTGTCGATGTTCATCTTCACCACGCCGTAGTCCAGCGCCTCGCGGATCTCGGACAGCAGCGAGCCGGAGCCGCCGTGGAAGACCAGGCTGAGCGGCTTGTCCTTGCCGTACTTGGCGCCGACCGCCTCCTGGATCTGGTTGAGGATCTCCGGGCGGAGCTTGACGTTGCCCGGCTTGTAGACGCCGTGCACGTTGCCGAAGGTCAGCGCCGCCATGTAGCGGCCCTTCTCGCCCAGGCCGAGGGCCTCGACCATGGCCAGGCCGTCCTCGACGGTGGTGTAGAGCTTGTCGTTGATGGCGTTCTCGACGCCATCCTCCTCGCCACCGACGACGCCGACCTCGATCTCAAGGACGATCTTGGCCTCGGCGGCCCGGTCCAGCAGCTCGGACGCGATCTTCAGGTTCTCCGCCACCGGCACGGCCGAGCCGTCCCACATGTGCGACTGGAACAGCGGATCCTGGCCGGCGGCGACCCGCTCCTTGGAGATCTGCATCAGGGGCCGGACGAACTTGTCCAGCTTGTCCTTCGGGCAGTGGTCGGTGTGCAGGGCGATGTTGACCGGGTACTTCTTGGCGACCTCGTGGGCGTACGCGGCGAACGCCACGGCACCGGTGACCATGTCCTTCACGGACGGGCCGGACAGGTACTCCGCGCCGCCGGTGGAGACCTGGATGATGCCGTCGCTCTCCGCGTCGGCGAAGCCCTTCAGGGCCGCGTTCAGCGTCTGGGAGGAGGTCACGTTGATCGCGGGGTACGCGTACCGGCCCGCCTTGGCACGGTCCAGCATCTCCGCGTAGGCCTCGGGGGAAGCGATGGGCATATCGAACGCTCCTTACTTACCGCTGTCGGCCGTACTGGCCGCTGTCTTCCGTGGGTGCGCCGGACCGCGCTGTCCTCCGCCGGAAGTATCCCGTAGAGGGTGACCACGGACGTAACCGACCCTTGACCCGCCCGAGGTGTGGGCCGGTGACCGGGGTGCCGGGCACCCCCTGCGGCACCTCACCGGCCCTCCCACCGGTCCGGCACGGCGACGCTGATCAGCCAGCTCACCACGGCCATCACGATGGCCCCCCAGAAGGCAGCCCAGAAGCCGTCCACCCGGAACGGCAGGTCCAACTGGCGGGCGATCCAGTCGGTCAGCAGGAACAGCAGCGCGTTGACCACCAGCGCGAACAGCCCCAGGGTCAGCAGGTAGAAGACGCAGCCCACCACCTTGATCACCGGCTTCAGCACGGCGTTGACCACGCCGAAGATCAGCGCCACCACCACGAGGGTGAGCGCCGTGTTGCCGCCGTGCCGGCCGCCCACCTCGACGCCGGGCACGACCAGGGTGGCGATCCACAACGCGATCGCCGTGATCACCAGCCGGATCAGGAAGCCCACGACATCATCCTGGCACCGCCGGCCGGGCCCGGAGGACCGATTCCGGCGACTCGGCTTTCTCCTCGGCTCCGAGCGCGCACCCGGGTCAGCCCGTACGGTGTGGGTAGCTTTCCACCGGAATCAGGGAGGGACGATGGGTCAGCCCGACGAGGACTTCACTCCGAGCGACCACCTCGCTCCGGAGGAGCGGGACCCGGAGGCGTCCCCGGCCGACGCCGTGGAGCAGGCCACCTCGACCGACCCGGCCGACGGCGAGCAGGAGCCGAGCCGGGGCCTGGAGGTCGACGACTGGGACGCCATCGAGCAGGCCCGGGTCGTCGCGCCCGACGAGGACGACTACCGCTGATCCTGATCGACGGGCGGCAGCGGGCCTGCGGCGACGCATGGGCGGGATGTCCACCCGTCGCCGCCGGAGTCAGCGCAGGCCGGTGACCCGCTCGGGGTGCGCCGCGACCCACGCCGCGAGGCGGTCCTCGCGCAACGCGGCGAGCAGCTCCGGGGCGGCGGCCGGGTCCGGCTCGTAGTGGCGGGCCGGCTCGTCGACCGGCACGGCCGGCAGGTTGAGGCCGACCACCTCGGCGGACCTCAAACGGGGTACGAGGGCCAGCAAATCGAGCAGCGAGCCGCTCGCCGAGCTGAGGGTGAGGTGCGGGCCGATGTCGGCGGCCAGCCGGGACACCCGCACCGGGTCGTGCAGCACGCCCCGCTCGTCGGCCCGGCGCACCAGGGCGGCGGCGAGTCGTTGGGCGTTGCGGTCCCGGTCCCGGGCGTCGTCGGCAAGGGTGCGCCGCTGCCGGAGCAGGTCCACCGAGGCGGTGCCGTCCAGGTGCTGGCAGCCGGCCGGGTAGGTCCGGCCGGTGTGCACGGAACGCACCTCGGTCGGTAGGCAGAGCTCCACCCCGCCCACCGCGTCGGTGACCTTCCGCAGCACCGGATAGGTCAGCACGGCGCCCGCGTCGACGCGTACCCCGGTCAGCCGGGCGACGACCTGCGAGGTGAGGTGGTAGCCCGCGCGGAGGTCGGGCTGGCGCCCCGCCCCGCCGCTCCCGGAGCCGAAGGCGGCGTAGATCTTTTCGCTGCCGTGGCCGGGGACGGCCACCTTCAGGTCGCGCGGGATCGAGAGCAGGTAGAGCCGGCTGCGGTCGGCCGGCACGTGCACCAGCAGGATCGAGTCGGCCCTCGGGGGCTGCGGGCCGCTGGAGTCCACGCCGAGAAGCAGCAGGTTCATCGCCCCGGCGGGTCCCCCACCGGTCGGTCCGGCCAGGAGTTCGGCCTGCTCCGGGGCCTGCGCCGAGGTCACGACCTGGGCCGAGCCGAGCCCGGTGACCGCCAGTAGGGCCAGGGTCGCCCCGCCGAGCGCGGTACGCAGCCGCCGACGCCGACGGACGGCGGCGAGCCGGTCGATGGCGGCCCGCAGCGGGCCGGTCGCCGGGGCCAGCGGTTCGTGCCGGGCGAACGCGGCACGCAGGTCGTCCTCGATCATGAGCAGACCTCCACGTATTCGGCCCGGAGAGTGGCCAGGGCGCGGGAGATGGACGAACGGACGGTGCCGACCGCGCAGCCGAGGATCTCGGCGATCTCCGCGTCGGGCAGATCCTCGTAGTAGCGCAGCACCAGGGTGGCGCGCTGCCGCCGTGGCAGGCGGGCCAGCCAGGTCCAGACCTGGTCCCGATCCACGGCGGTCTGCGCGTGGTCGGTGGAGGCCGGAACGGCGTCGTCGGTCTCGGCGCGCAGCAGCACCCGGCGCACCCACGAGCCGCGTCGCCAGTCGACGTACTGGTTGGTGAGCATCCGACGCACGTACCGCTCCGGGGAGTCGGCCCGCGCCACCCGCCGCCAGTTCAACTGGGCCCGCACCATGGTCTCCTGCACCAGGTCCTGCGCCTGATGCGGGTCGCCGGTCAGCATGACCGCGTACCGCAGCAGGGCAGTCAGCCGCGAATCGGCGAACTCCTCGTACGTCAATGCACCTCCCGGTGTCCTGTTCTGATGACGGGACCGGGCCGGCTGAACGTTGCGGCAGATGTGATCAACCGTTCGGCTCATTAGATCCCCGATCCGCCGTACGGGGGTGACCTGCGGTCTTAACGAATCCTTAAGATCCACGGGCGCTACCTGATCCCCACGGGAGGAACCCCCCAATGCTCAAGCACTCGACCCGGCGCTGGCTGGCCGGGCTTGGCGTCGCAGGCGCGTTCGTCGCCGCCTCCGCCACCCCGGCCTTCGCCGCACCCGAGGCCGACATCGAGCTCTACTTCCAGAACGTCACCGTGGCCCCGGACTCACCCGGCACGTCCCGGGCCGTGCGCCTGTACGCCGAAGAGGCGACCGTGCTCCCCGACGTCGCCGTGCGGTACGACTACCGGTCGCTGGCCGGCAAGATCACCCTCACCGGCGACGGCACCGCCGACTGCACCGCCCCGGAGGAGGGCGTCCTGGTCTGCAAGGAGACCTGGGACGTCCCCCTGGACGAGTCCTACGGCGGCCAGGCCGACCCGGTGAGCATCGTGCCCACCGACAAGGCGAAGACCGACGACTCCGGCGACCTGAAGATCAGCCTCCAGGTGGCCGGCAGGGAGCGGGCGCGCTACACCTCCCGCATCCGTATCGGCGAGGGTGTCGATCTGGCGGGCGGCCCCAGCAGCGAGTTCGTCGTCAAGCCCGGCGGTGCGTTCGAGGCGCCGCTGGTCGTGTCGAACGTCGGCGAGAAGGCCGTCAAGGGCGTCGTCGCGTTCTTCGACCTCAACTACGCGATCCGCACCAAGGAGCGGTTCAGCAACTGCCTCTACAACGAGGACCACCTGATCGCCTGCCAGTTCGACGAGGAGATCCCGGCCGGCGAGGGCCGGGCCACCACGCTGAATTACCAGCTCGGCAAGGACACCTACGCGCCGAGCAACCAGTACGGCAACGCCTGGTTCATGACGTACGCGGACTTCGAGGACCTGTTCGACCTGCGCGAGGAGGCCGGCGCCAAGGCTGCCATGCACGGCAGCGGGCCGAAGCTGACCCTGCGCGACGTCCCCACGAAGGCGAACCGGGCCGCCCAGACCGACACCGACCCGAGCAACAACTTCACCGAGTGGACGGTCAAGGTGTCCGGCCGCAACGGCGCGGACCTCCAGGCGATCGGCGACACGGTGAAGGGCAAGGCCGGCGCGGTCGTCACCGCGACCGTCGGCTTCCGGAACAACGGGCCGGCGACCCTCGACCACATCCGCTCCGGCTCGGACGTCACCTTCGTGGACGTCACCGTGCCGACCGGCACCACCGCCGTCGAGGTTCCCTTCGAATGCGCGCCGCGCAAGGGCAATGACTCCAACTGGGAAGAGGCTGGCAAGCCGGGCGCCCGCGAGTACCGCTGTTACCCGGGCCCGCTCGCCCCGGCCGGCGTGGAGCTGACCACCGAGTTCGCGCTGCGCATCGACAAGGTGATTGCCAACGCGGAGGGCACGGTGAAGGTCAACGTGCCGTGTGAGTGCGAGGGCGGCTTCTACGCGGACCTCAAGCCGGCGAACGACACGGCGAAGATCGTGGTCAACGCGGCCAGCAGCGGCGGCGGGGGCGGCGGTGACGGTGGCCTGCCGGTCACCGGTGCCTCGACCGGCCTGGTCGCCGGCATCGGCGTCCTGCTGCTCGTGGCCGGCGTCGGCGGCTACCTGGTGGCCAAGCGCCGCCGGACCCGCTTCGTCGCCTGATCCACCCGTACCGCCGGCGCCCCGTCGACCCACCCGGGTCGGCGGGGCGCCGCCGTTGTCGCCACCCGAAAACGGGACGACGCAAGATCGAAGTCCCTGACACCATGGGTGGGTGCTGCTCACCCTGACCACCACCCACCGGCCGGCGACCGACCTCGGGTACCTGCTGGTCAAGCACCCGGACCGGGTGCACTCCTTCGAGCTGCCCGTAGGCGTCGCGCACGTGGTCTACCCCGAGGCGGACGAGGGGCGCTGCACCATGGCCCTGCTGGTCGACGTGGACCCGCTGCGGCTGGCTGGCGGCCGCGGCAAGAACCGGAGCCAGCCGGCCGCCCCGGACGGCTTCACCCTCGGCCAGTGGGTCAACGACCGGCCGTACGCCGCGTCGAGCCTGCTCGCCTCGGCGCTGGCCAGGGTGTTCCGGTCCGCCCTGCGCGGCGAGTCCCGGGACCGGCCGGAGCTGGCCGCCGCCGAGATCCCGCTGGAGATCCGGGTGCCCGTGCTGCGCTGCCGGGGCGGTGCCGACCTGGCCACCCGGATGTTCGCGCCGCTGGGCTGGGCGGTGGCGGCCGACCCGATCCCGCTCGACGAGACGTACCCGGAGTGGGGCGACAGCCGGTACGTCGACTTGACGCTGACCGGCACGCTGCGGCTCGCCGACGCGCTGAACCACCTGTACGTGCTGCTGCCGGTGCTCGACGACGCGAAGCACTACTGGGTTGCGCCGGACGAGATCGACAAGCTGCTCCGGGCGGGTGCCGGCTGGCTGGCCGGCCACCCGGAGCGGTCCACCATCACCCGCCGCTACCTGGCCCACCGCCGTGCCCTGGCCGGGGAGGCCATGGCCCGCCTCGCCGAGGAGCGGCTGACCGAGGAGCCGCCCGCCGACAGCGTCGCCGAGGCCGACAGCGGGGAGCCTGCGCGCCGGCCGTCGCTGGCGGTACGCCGCCGGGAGGCGGTGCTCGCCGCCCTCGCGGCCAGCGGGGCGACCCGGGTGGTGGATCTCGGCTGCGGCGGCGGGGCGCTGCTGTCCGCCCTGGTGGGCGACCGCCGGTACACCGAGATCGTCGGCACCGACGTGTCCGCCCAGGCGCTGACGCTGGCCGAGCGCCGGCTGCGGCTGGACCGGCTGCCGGAGCGGCAGCGCGACCGGATCCGGCTGTGGCAGTCGGCCCTGACCTACCGGGACGACCGGCTGCGCGGGTACGACGCGGCGGTGCTCATGGAGGTCGTCGAGCATCTCGACCCGCCCCGCCTGCCGGCGCTGGAGGACGCCGTGTTCGGTCACGCCCGGCCCGCCACGGTCGTGGTGACCACGCCGAACGCCGAGCACAACGTCCGCTACGAGGGGCTGGGCGCGGGGCGGTTCCGGCACCCGGACCACCGCTTCGAGTGGACCCGCGCGGAGTTCGCCGCCTGGGTCGACCGGGTCACCGCCACGCACGGCTACACCGCGACGATCGGCGGGATCGGCGACGACGACCCCGAGGTCGGCGCCCCCACCCAGCTCGCCGTGTTCACCACGACGCCGACGACTGCCCCGGCGCAGCCGAATGCCACGACACAGCCAACTGCCCAGGCGCAGCCGAATGCCATGACACAGACGACCGCACCGAAGGAGGCGGGCCGATGATCGACATCCCCGAGCTGGCCCTGGTGGCGCTGGTCGGCGTCTCCGGTTCCGGCAAGTCCACCTTCGCCCGGCGGCACTTCACCCCGAGCCAGGTGCTCTCCTCCGACGCGTTCCGGGCGCTGGTCGCCGACGACGAGAACGACCAGTCGGCGTCGGCGGACGCGTTCGACGCCCTGCACCACGTCGCCGGGATCCGGCTGCGGCGCGGCCGGCTCACCGTCGTGGACGCCACCAACCTCCAGCCGCACGCCCGCGCCGGGCTGGTCCGGGTGGCCCGGGAGCACGACGTGCTGCCGGTGGCGATCGTGCTGGACGTCCCGGAGGCGCTGGCCTGGGAGCGGACGCAGACCCGCGCGGACCGCACCTTCGGCCGGCCGGTGCTGGCCCGGATGCAGCGGGACCTGCGCCGGTCGTACGGGCAGCTGGCCCGGGAGGGCTTCCGCAAGGTGCACGTGCTGCGCGGCGTCGAGGAGATCGCCGCGGCGGAGGTCCGGTACGAGAAGCTGTTCAACGACCGGCGGGACCTGACCGGGCCGTTCGACATCGTCGGCGACGTGCACGGCTGCCGAGAGGAGCTGGAGGCGCTGCTGCTCCGGCTCGGCTACGGCCTGCGTCGCGACGACGCAGGCCGCCCGGTGGACGCGGCGCATCCGGCTGGCCGTACCGCCGTCTTCGTGGGTGACCTGGTGGACCGCGGCCCGGACTCCCCCGGGGTGCTCCGCCTGGTGATGGGCATGGTGGCGGCCGGGCACGCGATCTGCGTGCCGGGCAACCACGAGCAGAAGCTGCTGCGCAAGCTGCGCGGCGCGGACGTGCGGCTCACCCACGGCCTGCCGGAGACGCTGGCCCAGCTGGCGGCGGAACCGGACAGCTTCGTGGCCGAGGCGGCGGCTTTCATCGACGGCCTGGTCAGTCACTTCGTGCTGGACGGCGGCCGGCTGGTGGTCGCGCACGCCGGGCTGAAGGAGGAGTACCACGGCCGCGCGTCGGGCCGGGTCCGCGCGTTCGCGCTGTACGGGGAGACCACCGGCGAGGTCGACGAGTACGGCCTGCCGGTGCGCTACCCGTGGGCGCGCGACTACCGGGGCTCGGCCATGGTCGTGTACGGGCACACGCCCGCCCCGGAGCCGGAATGGGTGAACAACACGATCTGCGTCGACACCGGCTGCGTCTTCGGCGGGAAGTTGACCGCGCTGCGCTACCCGGAGCGGGAGCTGGTCTCCGTCGGCGCGGTGAAGGAGTGGTACGCCCCGGCCCGGCCGCTGGTCGCGCCGGCCCCGACCCGCCCGGACACGGTGCTGGACCTGCGCGACGTCGCCGGCCGACGGCACGTCGAGCACCCGTACGGAACGCTGACCGTGCCGGCGGAGAACGCCGCCGCCGCGCTGGAGGTGATGAGCCGGTTCGCGGTCGACCCGAGCTGGCTGACCTGGCTGCCGCCGACGATGGCGCCGTGCTCGACGTCGACGGTCGAGGGATTCCTGGAGCACCCGGCGCAGGCGTTCGCCGACTACCGGTCGGCCGGCGTCGACCGGGTGGTCTGCGAGGAGAAGCACATGGGCTCGCGTGCCGTGGTGCTGGTCTGCCGCGACCCCGACGGCGGCCCGTTCGGGCCGGGCGGCGGCGTGGTGCACACCCGCACCGGCCGGCCGTTCTTCGGCCCGCAGCTGGACGGCGAGCTGCTGGACCGGGTCCGGGCGGCGGTGACCACGGCGGGGCTGTGGGCGGAGCTGGGCACCGACTGGCTGCTGCTGGACTGCGAGCTGCTGCCCTGGTCGGCGAAGGCGGGCGGGCTGATCCGCGAGCAGTACGCGAGCGTGGGCGCGGCCGGTCGGGCCGCCCTGCCGGCGGTGCTGGCCACTCTGGACGCGGCGGCCGGTCGGGGCCTGCCGGTCGGGGAGCTGCGGGAGCGGATGGCCGTCCGGTCCGTGGAGGTCGAGGCGTACTCGGCGGCGTACCGGGCGTACGTGGCGCCGACCGACGGGCTGCGCGGGGTGACCCTCGCCCCGTTCGTGGTGCTCGCCTCCGCCGGGGCCAGCCACGCCGACCGGGACCACGGCTGGCACCTCGACCTGGTCGACCGGCTGTGTGCCGCCGACCCGGGGTTGTTCACCCCCACCCGGCGACGGGTCGTCGACCTGGCCGACGCCTCGGCCGAGGCCGACGCCACCGACTGGTGGCTGGCGCTGACCGGCGGCGGCGGGGAGGGCATGGTGGTCAAGCCGTACGCCGGGCCGGCCGCCCGGTCCTCGCGGGGATCGCTGCTCCAGCCGGGGATCAAGTGCCGGGGCCGGGAGTACCTGCGGATCATCTATGGCCCCGGGTACACCGGGCCGGAGCAGCTCGCCGCGCTGCGTCGACGGTCGCTGGGCCGCAAGCGGGGGCTGGCCCTGCGGGAGCACGCCCTCGGGCTCGCCGCCCTGGACGCGCTGGCGACGGACGCCCCGCTCTGGCGCCGCCACGAGCTGGTCTTCGCCATCCTGGCCTGCGAGTCCGAGCCGGTCGACCCCCGCCTGTGACGGTGGTCGAAGGGCTGGCCGAGTACGTGGCCCGGCACCGTCCCGGGTGGACCGGGGCGGTGCCGGGCGGGAGCG
Organism: Micromonospora sp. CA-111912; assembly: GCF_050948415.1. NCBI lineage: Bacteria > Bacillati > Actinomycetota > Actinomycetes > Micromonosporales > Micromonosporaceae > Micromonospora > Micromonospora sp. CA-111912. Next base: position 195,762 of record NZ_CP192007.1, on the reverse strand, counting down.
GAACCGGGGTTAGGTACCCTGTGTGGCCGTGGACACAGCAGAGAAGGCACGGGCGGCCGTCGAGACCGTCGCCCTGAATCCGCTAGACCCGAAGGATCTGCTCCATACCTTCGGGCTGATCGGCGTCTGGGTGATCCTCTTCGCCGAGACGGGCCTGCTCGTCGGCTTCTTCTTCCCGGGCGACTCGCTGCTGTTCCTGGCCGGCGTCGCCGCATCGCCGGTGGCGGACGCGATCTTCGGTGACGGCACCCGGCTCTCCCTGGTCGGGCTGCTGATCGGCGGGCCGATCTGCGCGATCGTCGGTGCCCAGCTCGGGCACTGGCTCGGCGCGCGGTACGGCCGGCGGATGTTCGAGCGCCCCAACTCCCGGCTGTTCAAGCGGGAGTACGTGGAGAAGGCGGAGTACTACTTCCAGAAGTTCGGCCCGGCCAAGGCCGTGGTGCTGGCCCGGTTCATCCCGATCGTCCGCACGTTCCTCAACCCGGTGGCCGGGACGCTCGGCATGCCGGCCAGGCAGTTCCTGCTGTGGAACGTCGTCGGCGCGATCCTCTGGGTGGACGGCATCCTACTGATCGGGTACCTGCTCGCCGAACAGATCTACAACGCGATCGGTGACAAGATCGACCGGTACATCCTGCCGGTGGTCGCGCTGATCATCCTGATCTCGGTGCTGCCGATCTTCTTCGAGTTCCTCCGCGACCGGCGGGCCCGCAAGCGCGGCGAGGTAATGACCGTGGTGGCGGCGGCGAGCGCCGCCGGCGCGGTGGAGGCCGTCCGGGAAGCCGTCGAGCACCACCGTCACCACCCCCACGACCGGTCGCCGCAGCAGCCGAACGGGCAGCAGGAGCCGCGGCAGCAGCCACACGATGGCGGTCGGTGGCCGGAGCAGGGCAGGGGCCGCTGACGGCGCGATTCGTCACGGCGTACGGCGATGGCCGGCCCCACACTGCGGGACCGGCCATCGGTCGAGGCCGTGACGAATCGACGGCGGACGAAATCAACGAGGCAACTGCCGGTGACGCGGCCCCGCGTCACCGCCCGGTGGTGGCGCCACCCCTGACACGCCACCCGATGCCGACCCGAGGCGGGACGGCCCGGAACAGAACCTTGTTGTCAGCGAGCCTTCTTGGTGGCCCGCTTGCGCGGCGGGGTGAGCAGATCCGCGATCGTCGCGATCGCGGACGGCACCAGCCGGTAGTACGCCCAGACACCGCGCTTCTCCCGCTCCAGCAAGCCGGCCTCGGTGAGGATACGCAGGTGGTGACTGACCGTCGGCTGGGAGAGGCCGAGCGGTGCGGTCAGGTCGCACACGCACGCCTCGCCCTCGGGCGCCGACTGGATCAGGCTGAGCAGCCGCAGCCGAGCGGGGTCCGCGAGGGCCTTGAGGACCCCCGCAAGCCGCTCGGCGTCGGCACGTTCGATCGGCTCGCCGGCAAGCGGCGAGATCTGAGGCATGGTCATTTCAGCCAACGCAGTTCCCACGTATTCCATCCTTCCACCAGCAGCATCGATCCGCCTGCATATCAGCAGATCCGAATCGGCAAACTTTTAGGCCACAAGGCCGAGGTCAGCCAACGTATAGGCCGCCCGATACGGCAGTCCGGCGGCTCGCACCGCGTCGCCGGCGCCACGATCAACAATAACCGCAACACCCACCACTTCGGCCCCGGCCTCGCGCAACGCTTCCACCGCGGTCAGCACGCTGCCACCGGTGGTTGACGTGTCCTCGACCGCCAACACCCGCCGTCCGGCCACGTCCGGTCCCTCGATGCGGCGTTGCAGACCATGGGCCTTACCCGCTTTACGGACGACGAAAGCATCGAGCGACCGGCCGGTCGTCGACGCGGCGTGCAGCATTGCGAGGGCGACGGGATCGGCGCCCAGGGTCAGGCCGCCGACGGCGTCGTACTCCCAGTCGGAGGTCAGGTCGAGCAGTACTCGACCGACCAGCGGTGCAGCCTGGTGATGGAGCGTGACACGCCGCAGATCGACGTACCAGTCCGCCTCCTGGCCCGACGAGAGCACCACCCGCCCGTGGACCACGGCTAGGTCGTTGATGAATTTGCGCAGGTCGTCGTGGTCCCCCATGGCGATAGAGGTTACTGCGCAAGTCTGGGAGCCGTGTGTCGGGTCCACCCCGATCAGCCCTGCGGGCGACCGATGGTTGGCGATGTTCGGCTACTCTGTGCGACCGCTGCCGCCCGGCAGGGACGGACACCTGCCGCCGGGCCCGACTGCTGGCGCTGAGCCGTAGGTCAGCCGGCGCGGCGGTCGTCGCGACCGCGGGTGTCCCGGGCGAACCGACGCAGCAGGCTCCGCGGCGCGTGCCGGACCCCGGCGACGGCCAGCTTGTAGCGCCGCGACGGAACGCTTACGGAGCGACCTTTCCGCAGGTCACGAAGGGCCTCATCGACCACCTGTCCGGCCTGGAGCCACATGAAACGGGGGGTCCCGGACATGTCGATCCCGAGCCGTTCGTGCGCACCGGTGCGGGTGTAGCCGGGACACAGTGCCATCACGCGCACCCCGGACGCGGCGGTGGTCAGGTCGACGGACTCGCTGAACGCGGTGACCCACGCCTTGCTGGCCGGGTACGTCGATCCGGGCATGACCGGCCCGAAGCCCGCAACCGAAGAGACATTTATCACTGCCCCATGGCCCCGGCGAGTCATCGGGCCGACCGCGGCGAGGGTCAGCCGCAGCACGGCGTGCACGTTCAGCCGCAGCAAGCGGGACTCGTCGGCGACCGAGGAGCTCAGGAAGGGCTGGTTGAGGCTGATCCCGGCGTTGTTGACCAGCAGCTCGACCGGGCTGCCCTCGGCCAGCCGGAGTTCCACGGCGGCGCAACCGTCGTCGGTGGACAGGTCCGCCGCGATCACCTCGACCGGGTGGCCGTACCTGCCGGTCAGTTCCGCGGCGACCGCCGCCAGCCGGGCGGCATCGCGCGCCACCAGCACGAGGGCCCAACCGTCGGCGGCCAGCCGACGCGCGAACTCCGCGCCGATACCGGCGGTCGCGCCGGTGACCAGCGCGCGGCGCTCGGCGGGAACCTGCTCTGCCGTCACGGGTGTCCTCAGCGGCTCGGGTACGGGGGCGCGGCCGGCGGGGGGCCGGCCGGGGCCGGCACGGGACGGCCTCGGCGGAACCACGCGTTGGCGGCCGGCAGGGCCAGCAACGCGGTTACCACAAAGTAGCCGAGCAGCTGGCCGACGGAAAGGCCCGCGTTGACCGGAATCCACCAGGACGGGTAGGCGTCGCCGAGCAGCCCGAGCAGCTCGGCGGTGGTGGCCTGGTCCCTCCCGGACAGCCGCAGCGGAACGGCCCGCTGGCCGACCAGCGCCGCGAGCCCGCAACAGCCGAAGGCCAGGCCCAGTCCGCAGACCACCCAGGTCGCCACCCGGGCCCCGGGCCGGCCGGCGAACAGGCCGAACGCCAGCCCGACGAGCACGACGCCGACCAGCACGGTCAGCGCCGCCGACACCCCCACCGCCAGCCACAACAGGGTGACCAGGCCGTCGGTCTCCCCGGAACCGGCGGTGGTGCCGGCCGCCGCCGCCCGGAACCGGTCGACGGTGCCGCCGAGAGCGACCAGACCGGCGACCGCGTAGGCCAGCGCGCCGACGGCCATCAGCACCAGCACCGCCGCCGCCAGCCCCACGACCGTGGGGCGACGGGGCTGCGCCTGCTCGGGGTACGACACGACAGATCCCTCCGGTAGGCGTCCGTGTGGAACCTACTCGGAGGGATCGTCGATGTCGCCGTTATCCGGCGCGCCCAGCCCGCCGCCCGGGCTGCGCCGGCCGACAGGCTGGGCGGTGTCCGGTGCTCAGTCCGACGACGACGATCCACCGCCGGAGGACGATCCGGAGTCCCCGCCGCCGCCGGACGGCCCGGAGTCCCCGCCGCTCGTGGACGGCCCCGAGTCACTCCATTGGCCCGGCCCGGACGGGTCCGGCCGGTCGGACGAGGACGGCCCCGGGGTCGGCTGGTCCGGGTACGGGGTCGGCTGGTCCGGGGAGGACGGGCCGTGGCTCGCGTGCGGGTAGGGCGGCTGGCCCGGCTGGCCCGGGCCGTGCGGGTAGCCGGGTGCCGCCGGGTAGCCGGGGGTCTGCGGATACGCCGGGGCCTGCGGGTAGCCCGGGTTCTGCGGGTAGGCCGGGTAGGCGCCACCCGGAACCGGGGGCTCCCAGCCCTGCTGCGGCTTGCGGAAGAACGCGTTCGCGGCTGGCAGGGCCAGCAGGATCAGCGCGGTCAGCAGGGCCAGCAGGGCGACGACGGCGAGCAGGGTGTTGACCGGCGTCAGCCACGAGGGCAGTTCCTGCTCCAGCCGGCGCTGGATCTCCTCCGGGCTCGGCGCGTCGCCGGAGGTCTGGCCGGTGCCGGCGAAGCCGCCGGCGAGCCCGCTGATCAGGTTGCTGCCGGTGCAGCAGACCAGGATGCCACCGACCACCCAGGTGGTGATCCGGGCGCCGTTGCGGCCCCGGTTGTTGAGCATGGCCAGCACCACCAGCCCGATCCCGATGAGCAGGACCAGGATGGCGCTACCGATGCCGATCGCGATGGTGAAGTCCGCCAGCGTGTCGGCGCCGTTGGCGTCGGTGCCCGAGTACGCGTCGTGCAGCACGTCGCGGGTGGTGCCGATGGTGGTCAGCGTCAGGATCAGCTGGATCACCTGGATCGCGGCGACGAGGATCAGCAGGTAGCTGGAAATGGTGACGACGGCCGGACGTGTCCGGGCCGGCGGTGGGCTGTGGGGGTCGACCACGGTGCTCCCTCCCTGGAGTCGGGTTCACACCGTATCCAGTACGGGCCAGCCCGGCACGTCACCCGGTGCGGGGCGCGCCGGGCGCGGACGCCGGGCGCTCGGCTTCCCGGCGCAGCTGCCGGTGCTCGGCGGTCACCACGGCGAGCAGGAACAGGTCGGCACCCACCGCGGTGACCGCGCCGAACTGGTTGACCGTGAAGTTGAAGATCTGCCCGAACAGCAGGTCGACCAGGATCGCCAGCTTGAACAGCCGGAACGCGTCGACCGGGTCCCGGCGCAGCCGGAACGCCGCCGTGACGCTGAGCACGGCGGTGACCAGCGCGGACGCCGAGACGCCGAGCACCGCGCCCCACTCCCGCTCCTGGTCCAGCGCGCCGGTCACCCCGTCCAGCAGCACGCCGATCAGGGTCAGGGCCGGCTCCGCCACCAGGTAGACCACCACCAGGCTGACCAGCCAGCGCTGGGCGGTCAGCCCGATGACGAACCGGCGGAGCCGGGCCAGCCAGGGCTGCCAGAACCGGGGCGGCGGCGGCTCCCGGCGGGGCACCGCGTCGAGCAGCCCGGCCACGGCGGCCTCGGTCAGCGCCCCGGAGCCCCGGGCCAGCCGGAGCACCTCGGCCCGACGCCGGTCGGTGAGACCGTTGATCAGGCCGCCGAGCACGGCGTCCAGGGCGTTCGCGGTGCGCTCGGCGGGAAGCAGCCGGGTCCGGCCGCGCACCGCCTGGGTGATGACCACGAGCAGGGCGAAGACCCCGTAGATGATGCCGGCGGCCGGGGCGTAGAAGTAGTCCGTCCCGGTGGTGACGAACTTTCCCACCTCGTCGATGAACAGGCCGAATCCGATGCCGCCGAGGATCGCGCCGGTCATCCGGGCCGCGCCGCCGAGGAAGACCAGCGCCACGCCGAGGCCGGCGGCCATCAGTAGGCCGCCCCAGAGCACGTGCGCGATGTGCAGGCCGCCGCCGCCGAGCTGCGGGTAGCCGGTGGCCTGGAGGTACGCCCGGGTGAGCAGCACAGCGGCCACCCCGGACAGGACGAACGCCTGGAGGTACGCCGCCGCAGCCTCCGCCCGGGGCGGCATCCACCGGCGACGCGACGGTCCGCGCACCATGGCAACGACCCTAGTAGCCGCGCCACTCGGCGCGGGCGTACTCCAGCACGCGGGGCCGCAACAGGGTCGAGGCGGGCAGGTCGATCCGGCTCCGGTCGGCGGGGAAGTTCGCGGCCGACGCCAGCGTCCCGGCGGTGAGGAAGCGCAGCCCTGACGCGTCGGCCGGCAGCGCCAGCCCCGGCGGGGTGCCCCCCGGCGCGGCGAGCACGAACCCCCAGTCGCCGAAGCTCGGCACGTCGACGTGGTACGGCACGGTGGCGAAGCCGGCCTCCCGCACCGACGCCTCGATCGACCAGTACGACCGGGGCGCGAAGTACGGCGAGCCGGACTGCACGACCAGCCGCCCGCGCTCGGCGAGCACCGCCCGGATCAGCTCGTAGAACTCGACGGTGTAGAGCTTGGCGGTGGCCGTCTCGTCCGGGTCGGGCAGGTCGGCGACCACCACGTCGAACCGCTCGGTGGCGGCGCGCAGCCAACCGAACGCGTCGACGTTGACCACCCGCACCCGGGGGTCGGCGAACGCGTCGCCGTTGAGCCGGCGTAGCTGCGGCTCGCTGCGGGCGAGCGCCACCACGGCCGGGTCTAGGTCGACCACGGTCACCCGGCGCACGTCGGGGTAGCGCAGGATCTCCCGGACCGCGAGCCCGTCCCCGGCACCGAGCACCAGCACCTCGCCGCGGGGGCCGTTCAGCGCGGGGTGCACCAGCGCCTCGTGGTAGCGGTACTCGTCCACCGAGCTGAACTGGAGGTCGCCGTTGAGGAACAGCCGCAGGTCGGTGTCAGCGTGGCCGACCTCCCGCGCCGAACGGGTGAGCACGATCTCCTGGTACCGGCTGTGCTCGGCGTGCACCACCGGGTCCCGGTAAAGCTGCTGCCGGGCGGTCACCTCGAAGTCGTAAGCCGTGATCCACGCGTACCCGAGGCAGAGGGCGACCACGACGGAGCCGGCACCGATCGCGATCCGCGCCCGGCGGCTCAGCTCGGCGCGGAACACCGTGCAGACCAGCGCGACGCCGGCCACCGCGTTCACCGCGCCGACCACCAGGGCGCCCTTGAGCTGGCCGAATACGGGCATCAGCAGGAACGGGAAGGCGAGCCCGCCGAGCAGTGCGCCGACGTAGTCGGCGGCGAACAGGTCGGCCACCGCGCTGCCTGCGGACTGTTCCCGGATGCGTTGCAGCATGACCATCAGCAGCGGGATCTCCGCGCCGATCAGCAGGCCGAGCACGAACGCGGTGCCGACCAGCGCCGGGCCGTACAGGTCCAGCCAGGCGAAGGCGGCGTACAGGCCGAGCACCGACAGCCCGCCGAGCAGGGCGAGGAGCAGCTCGACCAACGCGAACGCGGCGGCGGCCCGGGACTGCAACGGCTTGGCGGCGAGCGCGCCGACGCCCATCGCGAAGACCATCACGCCGAGCACGATCGACGCCTGGCCGACGGTGTCGCCGATCAGGTAGCTGCCGAGCGCGACGAGGGCCAGCTCGTACACCAGGCCACAGGCGGCGCAGACGAAGACCGCGACCAGCACCGCCGCGCGGGACAGCCGCCAGCGCGGCCGGGCGGTGGGGCCGCCGTCCGCCGCCGCCGACGCCTCGGTGGTCATGTCTTTCCCCGGGTACGCCCGGCGGGCGCCTGGGCGCGCTGCCGACTGCGCCGCACGAACCCGACGGTGAACAGCAACGCGGCAACCAGCAGCAGCCCGGCGGTGGCGAGCAGCCAGCCCCACCGGTCCCGCCAGAAGTCGCTGCCCGCGGCCGGCAGCGGCGACGCCGAGGAGCCCGGCGCGGCGGCCGGGGTGGCGGCGGGCTCGGCCACGCCGGCCTCGGCGACCAGCAGGGGCAGCGCCACGGCCGCCCGGCAGACCGCCCAGCCGGGGTCGTCGACGAAGGCGTCGTCGTCCAGCCCGAACCGTTGCAGCCCGTTCTCCACGGCGTACAGGTCAAAGCGGTCGATGTCGGTCGAGCCCGTCACGTCGACGGTCGCCGAGTCACCGCTCTCGCTGCTCTCCGAGGTGTACCTGACCTCGGCGGTCACCTCGACCCAGCGCGGGCAGGCCGGGTTGTCGACCACGGCCACCCCGTCGCCGAGGTTGGAGCCGACGCTGACCACGGAGCCGTAGTAGCTCTCCAGCCGCCAGCCGTAGCAGATGCCCTGGCTGGTGGCGGCCTGCGCGAGGATCGGCACGGTGTCGGCGCGCTCGTCGGCCGCCGGAGCGGGAACGGTGGTGCCGCCGGAGTCGCCGTTGAGGATGCCGACGCCGATGCAGGCACCGACCACGACGACGCTGACCAGGCCGACGATCCAGCCGGAGGCGGCCGAGGACGAGGCCTTCGTCGTCGGCTTGCCCGGCCGCCTGCCGCCCGGGTGAGCTGGAGCGGCCATCAACTGATCGCGGCGGCGATGATCGCGCCGGTGGCGAGGTGCACCACGGCCGACACCCACACGGCGGGGTGCGGCTCCGGGTCGACGAGCAGCTCGCCGAGCCGGCCCGGGGTCACCGCGTCGAGCAGCAGGAACGCGGCGGCCATGATGACCAGGCCGACGATCCCGTACGCCGCCGCGCCGACCAGACCGATGAGGAAGTCGTCCTCGCTGGCCACGATCGCCGCGACCACGATGGTGCCGACGCCGAGCAGGTTGGAGGAGAGCAACAGCGCCGCGTTGCGGTTGCGCTCGGTCCAGATCAGCTCGTGAAGCTTGCCGGGGGTGGCCACGTCGACCAGCCCGTAGCCGATGCCCATCAGGACGACGCCGACCACGCCGTAGGCGAGAGTGACCAGCAGATCGATGACGAGGTTCTGCACAGGAGGGCTCCAGGGTGAGGGGGGTCGGTCGTCGGGCTACTTGCCGGTGCCGGGGCCGCCGCCCCGGACGGTGCTGCCGCGTCCCCAGCCCCAGTGCGACCCGACGGTCGAGTGGTAGCGGGGGTAGGCGGTGGTCATGCGTTCGAGCAGGATCACCGAGCCGACGGCGATCGGCAGGATCACCACCGAGTCGTCGTCGTAGCGCAGATAGACGCCGCTGCCGTCGATGTACTGGTCGGCCGGCTTCCAGGCGTCGGTCATCTCGTCGGCGACCTGGCTGGGCGACTTCGACGAGGTGTACGCGACGGCGTTCCCGCCGATGTCCCGGCTCACCGCCCGGGTGTACCTGTCCTCCACGTAACCGCGCGGGGAGAAGTTGCCGTAGAAGATCGCGAAGGCGGCGATCAGCGCACCGATCACGGCGACCGCCGCTCCCACCACGAACCAGGGCCGGTACGTCTTCACAGGACCACTTCCGTCTCGGTCAGGACCAGCTCGTTGGTCTGGGGGTACGCGTGCCAGGTGCGCCAGGAGACCGTCCCGTCCGGCGGATCCGGCCGGACCGCGAGGGCGGTCACCGCGTCCGCGTCACCCGGGAAGACCCCGACCAGGGCGTACGGGTCGCCGGCCAGTTCGGCGCGGAGCGCGGCGACCCGGTCGCTCAGCTCCGTTCCAACCGGCCGCAGCACCGTGGCGGTGAACCGGTAGCCGTTCGACTCGTCCAGCCTCGTGGCGGGCAGCTCGGGCGGGCTGCCGGGCAGGCAGGCCACGGTCTCGGTCAGCTCGGTGCCCGCCGCGCGGAGCACCACCTGGTGGGAGGCGCCGAGCAGGCGCAGCCGCAGCCGGACACCGGCTGGCAGGTCGAGGTCGAGCACGTGCAGCGCGGGGCGCTCCGCGTCGCCGAGGGCGAGGCTGAGGTCGGCGGCGCTGGTGTCGACGTACGGGGTGTCGAGGGTGACCAGCACGGTCAGCTCACCTTCCCGGGGCCGGCCTGCGGGTAGATCATCACTTCTGAGCGGTGCAGCACCTCGCCCCGCGCCACCTCCCACGCGGCGTTGCCGTACGCCTCGAAGGAGAGCCGGAGTGCGCCCGGGCCCCGGTAGTCGTGGTAGCGCATGGCGCCGGACGGGTCGAGGCCGGTGGTCCCGGTGCCGGTGAAGAGCGCGTGCCCGGACTCGTTGCTGGTGTACCGGTGGCCGTCGAGGTCGACGGTCGGCGCGCCCGGGGTGAGGGTGAGCGCCGGGTCGGTCGTCCAGAACACCAGCTCCAGGTCCGGGTCCTCCTCGACGGAGAGCCAGAGCTGGCCGCCGCCGGCGTCGTCGAGCAGGTGCTCCGACCAGGTCCAGCTGCCCTCCTTGAGCAGCACCGAGCCGCGCACCGCGTACGACGTCCCGCGGATCTCGACGATGTCGCCGGGGCTCAGCCGGCGCGGGTCGCCCCGCAGCGCGTCGGCGTCCCGGTCGCGGAACGGGTCGGTCGGGCCGGGGTGTGGGGGTTGCTTGGTCCGGCCCCGTCGAACCGCCACCACGGCGATGACGATCCCGGCCACCGCGATGAGGCAGCCCGCCGCCGTCACCAGGTACATCACCGATCCGTTCAATCCGATCGCCTCCCCAGTTGCGTCGGCGGAGACGGTAACAACCCGGCGCACGTGGGGAAACCTCGTGATCGCTGAGTAAGGGCTCAACTACCTGGCGCTGCGGGCGGATCGGTGGCCGGCGACACGGCCGACGCGGGGGCCAAACCGGGCGGCACGGATGCCGGACCGGCCGGCCCGGGCGACGTCGGAGGATGGGCGAGGTGAAGGGCCGGGTCGGGGCAGATCAGGTACCCCGGCGGGACCGGGTACCCGGCCGGCACCCAGGCACCGACCGGCGGGACCGGGGCGGTCGGCCAGCCGCCGTACGGCACCGGGCCGGCCGGCGGCTGCGCCCGGGGGCGGAAGTACCGGTTCGCGGGCGGCAGGGAGAGCAGCAGCACCACGGCCGCAGTGAGCAGCAGCACGGTCAGCACGCTGATCCCGGCGATCGGGTAGATCACCGCGTCGTGGGACTCCTGCCGGCCGTACAGGGTTTCCAGGAACCTCGACTCCTGCCAGAGGTCCTCCTCGGGGAACGGCTCCCCCTCGGGGTCCATCCCCTCGGAGAACCCGAGCGCGAGGATGAGCGGGAGCATCAGCGCGCCGGAGCATGCCTGACCGAGACAGAGCAGCAGTTGCCCACCGCCGGAGACGAAGACCAGGATGCGCGCGACGTTCCGCCCTCGCAGCAGCGGCAGGGCCGTGCCGGCGAGCCAGCCGGCGAGCAGCAGTACGGGTATGCCCAGGAGGAGGGAGCCGAAGACGTTGCCGTTCCGCTCACCGCGTACCTCGGCGGGGTCGGCGTCCGGCACCAGCCGGGCAGCCTGGCTGATCTCGTCGTCGAAGCGCACCGCCTTGTACGCGACCAGGGCGAGCAGTCCGAGCAGGATCAGCACGGTGGCGGCCTGGAGCCAGCAGGCGACGGCGACCGAGGTCGGTCGGGGCGGACGGACCGGGGCGGCCACGGGTGCGGTCATGGCAGGACCGTACGGCCGGCGGCAGGTGGGCGGCAGCCCCGATCGGTCAGCGTCGAGCCGGCTGGTTGAGTCACCCCTCGGCGAGCCGGGCGGCGGCGTACTCACCCAGCCTGCTCCGGCCCATGACGCAGCCGCCGAAGGTGGTGAACTCGGCCGGCTCGCCGCGCAGTGCCTCCCACGCCGCCCGCGCGCCCGCCGGGTCGACCCGGTCGAGCAGCGTCGCCGCGTACGCCCGGCCGGCCGGCGAGCCGTGTCGCAGCAGCCAGTCGACCTTCCGCCGGGCCGGCTCCGGATGCGTGTCGAGCTGCCGCTCGACCTCCCGGTACGCCTCGGTCGCCGGCAGCACCGTGCCGGCGAACCCCACCCCGCCGAACGCGAGGGTGTCGGCCTCGGCCAACTCCCGCACCGCCGCGTCAAGCTCCTTGTTCCCGCGTCCGAACATGCCCACCTCCATACCCCGATTGAGCGAAGGGCCCCCGGTCAACGCCGAAACGTTGCGCAGGGGGCCCCTTTCGACATTTGGTCGACGGTCGTCAGGCGGCGGTGACCGCCAGGCCTTCCCGGCCGTCGGCCAGGTCGACCTTCACCGTGTCGCCGTCCCGCACCGTGCCGGAGAGCAGTGCCCTGGCGAGCTGGTCGCCGATGGCGGACTGCACCAGCCGGCGCAGCGGGCGGGCGCCGTAGATCGGGTCGTACCCGTGCTCGGCGAGCCAGCCGCGGGCCGCCTCGGTGATCTCCAGGCCGAGCCGGCGGTCGGCCAGCCGCCGACGCATCCGCTCAAGCTGGATGTCCACGATGGCCCGCAGGTCGTCCCCGTGCAGCGCGGCGAAGACCACGATGTCGTCGAGCCGGTTGAGGAACTCCGGCTTGAAGTGCGACCGGACCATCGCGAGGACGCCCTCCCGGCGCTGCTCCTCGGCCATCGTCAGGTCGCCGATCACCGACGAACCGAGGTTGGAGGTGAGGATCAGGATCGCGTTGCGGAAGTCCACCGTGCGGCCCTGGCCGTCGGTGAGCCGACCGTCGTCGAGCACCTGGAGCAGCACGTCGAACACGTCGGGGTGGGCCTTCTCCACCTCGTCCAGCAGGATCACCGAGTACGGCCGGCGGCGCACCGCCTCGGTGAGCTGGCCGCCTTCCTCGTAGCCCACGTACCCGGGTGGGGCGCCGACGAGGCGGGCGACTGAGTGCTTCTCGCCGTACTCGCTCATGTCGATGCGAACCATGGCCCGCTCGTCGTCGAAGAGGAACTCCGCAAGCGCCTTGGCCAGCTCGGTCTTGCCGACCCCGGTCGGGCCGAGGAACAGGAAGCTGCCGGTCGGGCGGTCCGGGTCGGCGACTCCGGCCCGGGCCCGGCGGACCGCGTCGGAGACTGCGGCGACGCCCTCGGCCTGGCCGACGACCCGCGAGCCCAGCGACTCCTCCATTCGGAGCAGCTTGGCGGTCTCGCCCTCCAGCAGCCGGCCGGCGGGGATGCCGGTCCAGGAGGCGACCACGGCGGCGATGTCGTCCGCGCCGACCTCCTCCTTGAGCATCGCGCCCTCGGCCTGGAGCCGGGCCAGCTCCTCCTCGGCCTTCGCCAGGTCGGCCTTGAGCTCGGGAATCCGGCCGTAGCGCAGCTCGGCGGCCCGCTCCAGCTCGCCGTCGCGCTCGGCCCGCTCGGCCTCGCCGCCGAGCCGCTCCAACTCCTCCTTGGCCGTGGAGAGCCGGGTGATGTGATCCTTCTCCGTCTGCCAGCGCTCGGACAGCGCGGTGAGCTGCTCGCGCTTGTCGGCCAACTCCTTGCGCAGCCGCTCCAACCGGTCCGCGGAGGCGGCGTCCGGCTCCTTGGCCAGCGCCATCTCCTCGATCTCCAGCCGGCGCACCGCCCGCTCGATCTCGTCCACCTCGACCGGCCGGGAGTCGATCTCCATGCGCAACCGGGACGCGGACTCGTCGACCAGGTCGATGGCCTTGTCCGGCAGGAACCGTTCGGTGATGTACCGGTCGGACAGGGAGGCGGCGGCGACCAGGGCGGCGTCGGTGATCCGTACGCCGTGGTGCACCTCGTAGCGCTCCTTGAGGCCGCGCAGGATGCCGATGGTGTCCTCGATGGTCGGCTCGCCGACGAGCACCGGCTGGAAGCGGCGCTCCAGGGCCGCGTCCTTCTCGATGTGCTCGCGGTACTCGTCGAGGGTGGTCGCGCCGACCATCCGAAGTTCGCCGCGCGCCAGCATCGGCTTGAGCATGTTGCCGGCGTCCATCGAGCCCTCGCCCTTGCCGGCGCCGACGACGGTGTGCAGCTCGTCGAGGAAGGTGATGACCTGCCCGTTGGAGTTCTTGATCTCCTCGAGCACGGACTTCAGCCGCTCCTCGAACTGCCCCCGGTACTGCGCGCCGGCCACCATCGCACCGAGGTCGAGCGAGATCAGCTTCTTGCCCCGCAGCGACTCGGGCACGTCGCCGGCCACGATCCGCTGGGCCAGGCCCTCGACGATCGCCGTCTTGCCGACGCCGGGCTCGCCGATCAGCACCGGGTTGTTCTTGGTACGCCGGGACAGCACCTGGATCACCCGGCGGATCTCGGAGTCCCGGCCGATCACCGGGTCGATCTTGCCGTCCCGCGCGCTGGCGGTCAGGTCGATGCCGTACTTGGTCAGGGCCTGATAGGTCTGCTCCGGATCGGCGGTGGTGACCCGCCGGTCCCCGCCCCGGACGGTCGGGAAGGCGGCGACCAGGTTCTCCTCGGTCGCGCCGGCGTTCTTCAGCGCGCCGGCGACCGCGCCGCCGACCCGGGCCAGGCCGGCCAGCAGGTGCTCGGTCGAGGTGTACTCGTCGCCCAACGGCCGGGCGATCTGCTCGGCGGCGCCGATGGCGTTGACGAACTCGCGGGCCAGGGTGGGCTCGGCGAGGCTGGAGCCCCGGGCCGCCGGCAGGCCGTCGACCGCGCGTTGGGCGGCCCGGCGCAGCTCGACGGGGTCGGCCCCGGCGGCGCGCAGCAGGCCCGCCGCGGTCGATCCCTCGGTGTCCAGCAGCGACAGCAGCAGGTGCCAGGGCTCCACGGTGGCGTGGCCGCGCTGGTTCGCCAGCGCGACGGCACCGGTAATGGTTTCGCGGCTCTTGGTGGTGAGACGTTCCGTGTTCATGGGCTCCCCCGGATCGGCGTGTCCACTAGGAAGGACACAACCAGAGTTGAGCCTATTCCGCTCAACCCTGAGGATGTGAGCTGAGTCACTTACGCTGATTCCAGCGCCAGTCGAGCTCCCCGGCGGCCGGCGGCGGCCCGGGCAGTTCCGGGCCGCCGCCGGCCGCCGACAGACCGGCCAGCAGCAGCGCGAGGTGACGCCGGCGCAGCTGGCGGGTGCGCTCCGGATCGGGCACGCGGATCGCGGCGCACCCCTCCAGCAGCAGCCCGACGTCCTGCACCACCACATCGGCGCGCAGCCGCCCGGCGGCTTGGGCCCGTTCGACCAGCGCGGCGGTCAACTCGCCGGACCGTGTCGCGTCCTGCCCCATCTCCGGAGTCGGCGCGAAGGTGCCAGCCAGGTGCACCGTCAGCGAGTGCACGTCGGCGTCGACCACCCGCTCCAGGAAGCCGACGAAGCCCCGCCAGCCGTCCGGGTCGGCGACCGCCGCCTCGACCTCGGCGACGTACCGGCGCAGCCCGTCGTGGCAGAGCCGGCGGAGCAGGCCCTCCTTGTTCGCGTACCGCCGGTAGAGGGCGCTGATGCCGACGCCGGCGCGGTCGGCGACGGCCGCGATCGGTGCCTTCGGGTCGTCGAGAAAGACGGCGCGGGCGGCCTCCAGGATCACGGCGTCGTTGCGGGCGGCCTGGGCCCGCCGCCCGGCGAGCGGCGGGGCGTGGGCGGCGTGGGCGGGGTTCGGCATGACACCAAGACTAGCAGCGGAACGGATCGTTCCGCTCTGGTGCATCCGCCAGCTCTTCGCGCCCTTCGCTGACCGCCCCGGCCGGGGACTCCTGCGGGAGGCCGCAGTCAGCGGGGCACACGCGCCGCGCAGGGCGTCTCGTGCTCGGCCCGCAGCACGCACCGCCGCCCACCATCGAGCCGGCGGTCGCAGAACACGCGGTGGCGTACCCCCTGGTTGTCCTCGGTCGAGACGGTGGTCTCGCCGGGATCGACGGGGGCGACGATGGCCAGCGAGCGGACGGCGGTCCGGGCCAGGATCTTGGCGCGGGCCAGGTCGGCCGCCGTCACCGGCAGATGGATGACGTACCGGCGGCTCACGGACGCCGCCGGGCCAGGTCACGGGCGGCGGGTGCCTGGCGGGACTGCCACTCCCGCAGCGCCGCCTTGATCCGGGCGACCTCCTCGCGGCTGCGCGCCAGCGCCGCGTAGGCGGCGGCCAGGTCGGCGGCGACCCGGTCGAGGAACTCGGCCACCTCCACCGGGTCCGCGCCGCGCCGGCGCGGCGTGAAGGTCCGGCTCCGCACCTGCCAGGGCCGCAGGGGAAGGTACGAGCGGTACGCGCCGACCGGCGGCCGGTTGCGCGGACTGCGCCCGACGGGTCGGGCAGCACCGACGGGCCGGTGGGCTGCCGAGTGTGGCCCGGCATGCCGGCGGCTGAGCAGGGATCGCAGAAGTGCACGCACCACAGGCTGTCCTTTCCTCGACGACTCGGTGTGCGATGCCGGGAAGGGGCGGTCGGTCGACATGGCCGACCGACCGCCCGGCCCTGCTCTCAACAGCCGTCAAGCCGCAGGAGAGCAGGACCACCCAGGGAGCGAGCCAGCACTTCAGCCGAACCACTCCCGCAGGGCTGACACGATCCGGACCACGGGGGGAGTCCGGCCATGCCAGCGGAACGGACGTCAACGCCGGGACCGGCTGCCTACCAGGGTTTCCGCTGAAGAACGTCCGCCCTCGAAACATACAATGCAAAGCATTGCAGGGCAAGGGTCGCCATGCTTAGCACGCAAAGTCTTGGCTGACCGGGCAGTGCCATGGGAGGATCTTGGGGCCTACCAGGAGTTGCCGCCATGCCCCGAGTTTCCGACCGTCAGCGCATCGCCCAGGACATCCGAGACAAGATCACCTCAGGTGAGTACAACCCCGGCGACAAGCTGCCCTCGCTGCGCGAGCTGATCGCCCACTATCGAGTTTCTGCCGAGCCGGTGCGCTCCGCCCTGCTGATTCTCCAAGCCGAAGGGCTTATCGAAGGGCACCAGGGCAAGGGCACCTATGTCACCCCTCGCCCTGCATCCGGCTGACCCGAACTACGGGTCCGCAGCGGTTGGTAGCGCAGACGGGGCAGCTCCACAGGCGGTGAAATAGGACCCTCATCGGCGTGGCACAACCGATGCGGGCAGCCGCCGTCCGCACGAGCCGGCCGCTCAGGCGGGTTCCAGCACCACCCGCACCCAGTGGCGGCTGCCGAGCGGCCCCGAGGCCAGGAGCACCTCGTCGGAGGCACGGCCCATCAGCGTGCCGTCGTCCAGCAGGGTCAGGTAGTGCTCGGGGCCGAGCGGCCAGTCGAGCCGGTCGTACCGGCCATCGGCGACGACGCCCACGCCGTCCGGGCCGGTGACGGCGAACCGCCCGGTGGTCAGGGGCACCACCGAGTGCGCCCGCGCCGGATGCCCCTCAACGGGCACCGGCAACCACCGGCCCAGGTATCGCCAAAAGGTGGGAAATCTCGTCCGGTCCGGCGGCCATCCGATCAGCCGTGCGTCGCCGTCCGGCCCGACCATCGGCCGCAGCATCCCGACCTCGCCGTCGGACGCCGGCACCGCCGTCCGCTGCCAGTTCCGCCCCCCGTCGGGCGAGATCGCCGCGTACGGTTTCCCGCCGTCGACGCCCGCCGCCACCAGCAGGCCGTGGTCCTCGGCGAGGCCGTGCAGCACAGGCACCGGCGGCTGGACGGGCAGGGGCGTCATCCGCTGCCCCTGCCAGCGAACCGCCCGGCCGGTGGCCTCGTCGACCTGGAAGCGGCCCTGGGCGGCCTGCCACACGGCGGGGGTCCGATCCCCGCCGGTGTGCACGAAAGTGACGCCGCCGTCGGTGGAGGTGTACCAGCCCTGGGGGTCGGCGAAGATCGCCAGCACACCCGGGACGACGTAGAGCTGCGGGTTCACGGAGAGCGGGTACGGATGCCGGAGCCCTCGCCAGGTGCGCCCGCCATCGGTGGTGGAGTAGAGCAGCGCCGGGCAACTCCGGTCCACCGGCGGGCCGCAGCCGCTGAACTGGGCGTAGCCGCGCTCGGCGGTGACGAACTCGACGTACGGCAGGTCGTACCGCTGGTCGACGGCGACCCGGACCTCGCGTACCTCGACGTCGGAGGCCGTGGGGGACGACGTCGGCGCGGTGGTCGCCGGACCGGGCGGAGGGGCCGTCCGGTCCGGGGGTGGGCGACGGACCGGACCGATCGAACAGCCCGCCATCAGCGGTATGAGCAGCACAGCGACCGCCCAGCGGAGGAACCGACCATTCATCGACCCTCCCCTCAGCCGGTAGCCTTGCCCGCGTGCGAGTACGTGTCGAACAGACTGCCCTCCCTGGGATCGGAATGCGTCACGATCTGGTGACGGAATCCGGCCGCCGGCTCGGCGTGGTTTCCCACCGCAATGGCCGCCGCGACCTTGTCCTTTATGACCCGGACGATCCCGATTCCTGCCAGGCCGACATACCCCTGACCGACGACGAGGCGGAGGCGTTGGCAGACATTCTCGGCGCGTCGCTGATGCTCGGTCAACTCTCCGGACTCCGCGAGCAGGCCGCCGGGCTGCTCACCGAGCAGGTCGCCATCCCGGCCGGCTCGAAGTACGTCAACAGGCGGCTCGGCGACACCAAGGCGCGCACCCGGACCAGCGCCTCCATCGTCGCGGTGCTGCGCCACGGCGAGGTGATCGTCTCGCCGGACCCGACCTTCCGCTTCGAGGCCGGTGACGTGGTGGTCGTGGTCGGGACCCGCAAGGGGCTCGACGGCGTGACAGCCATCCTCGCCGACAACGATCCGGACGGTTGAGGCGCGGATGCACGAGACCACAACGCTGCTCATCGAGGTCGGTGCGCTGCTCTTCCTGCTTGGGCTGCTGGGGCGGCTCGGCCGGCGGATCGGCCTCTCACCCATTCCCCTCTACCTGCTCGCCGGGCTCGTCTTCGGGCACGGCGGTGTGCTGCCGCTGAACGCCAGCGAGGAGTTCTTCGCCGTCGGCGCGGAGATCGGCGTGATCCTGCTGCTGGTCATGCTCGGCCTGGAGTACTCGGCCGGCGAACTGGTCGGCAACCTGCGCTCGGCGGCGCCCGCCGGGCTGATCGACGGCGTGTTCAACGCGCTGCCCGGCGCGGCGTTCGCCTTCATGCTCGGCTGGGACTGGGTGGCCGCCATCGTGCTCGGCGGCATCACCTGGGTCTCCTCGTCCGGGGTGATCGCCAAGGTGCTGGCCGACCTGGGCCGGCTCGGTAACCGGGAGACGCCGGTGATCCTCTCGGTGCTGGTCATCGAGGACCTGGCGATGGCGCTCTACCTCCCGCTGCTCACCGCCGTGCTGGCCGGCAGCGGCCTGCTCGGCGGCGGCATCGCGCTCGGCGTCGCGGTCGGCACCGTGGTGCTGGTGCTCGTGGTGGCGATCCGGTACGGCCACCTGATCTCCACGGCCCTGTCGGCGAAGGACCCGGAGGCGCTGCTGCTCGGCGTGCTCGGGCTGACCCTGCTGGTCGCCGGGATCGCGGCCAAGCTTCAGGTGTCGGCCGCGGTCGGCGCCTTCCTCGTCGGCATCGCGCTGTCCGGGCCGGTGGCCCACCACGCCACCGAGATGCTCTCCCCGCTGCGGGACCTGTTCGCCGCCGTCTTCTTCGTCTTCTTCGGGCTGGTCACCGACCCGCGGGACATCCCACCCGTGCTGCTGCCGGCGCTCGCGCTGGCCGTGGTGACAATGGGCACCAAGACCCTGACCGGGTACCTGGCCGCCCGGCGGGTGGGGATCAAGGAGCCCGGACGGTGGCGGGCCGGACTGGCCCTGGTGCCACGCGGTGAGTTCTCCATCGTCATCGCCGGGCTCGCCGTCGCCGTCGACGGCGTCGAACCGAAGCTGGCCGCGCTGGCCACGACGTACGTGCTGATCACCGTGGTGACCGGGCCGATGCTGGCCCGGCTGCCGGACTTCGCCTGGTTCAAGACCTGGCTGCGGCAGCGGGCCCTCCGCCAGCGCACTGAGCCGCTGGTCAGCGCCGACTGATCCCCGACCCCGGAACGGGCCGGGTCGGCCGTATGGCCGACCCGGCCCGTTCCATCGGTTGTCGAATTCGTGCCATGAACCCTTCCGCTGGTCGGCGACCCCGGCTACCGTTCGCCCCAGCAGCCAGTCCGCGGTGGGCCGGTCCCCCCGCGTACGCAAGCGGAAGGTTGGCCGGTGAGCGTGCAGCAGTCGACGTTCCGCGGCTTCACGAACCCCGTCGACCCCTCTCCCGCGGAGCTGCGGGCGTGGGCCTACCAACCGGACTCCGTGCCGCTGACCTCGATGCCCCAGGACTGGGACCTGCTGGTCGCCGGGGACCACCTCGTGCAGACGCTCTTCGAGCTGGCGATGGACCCGGCCTGCCCGGCCCGCCGGTTCGCGCTGCACTGCCTCTACATCTACGCCGCCGACGGCATCCGGACGAACTTCCGCGCCCATCCCAAGCGGCGCTTCCGCAAGCTGGTCGAGCAGGCGGAACGGGCCGGCGACGAGTTGATGCACAACTGGGCGCACAACGGGCGGGTGCTGCTGGCCCGCCCGAACCTCTTCGTCTACCGGGACTGGTGCGAGGGTGGTCTGGTCCGGGAGAACCGCCGCATCGGCTGACCGGCACGCATCCGGGGCACGCGAACGGGCCGGGTTCCCCCGTGGAACCCGGCCCGCACGTCGGCGCACCGGCCGTCAGGCGGCCGATCCGCCGCGCCCTTCGCGCTGCCGGTCGCGGCGCACGTCGGCCCGCCCCTGGCCGACGCCGTGGTCGACCTGGTCGGCGAACCGGCCGTCCTTGATCCTGTCGGTGAACCGGCTCTCGGTGATCTTGTTGAACTGCTCCCGGGCGGACTTCGCGATCCGGTCGAGCCGCGCCTCCGCCTGCTGCGCCACCTTCTTGGCCGGTTCCGACATGGTCCCCCCTCGCCGGTGCGGTGGTTCCAGCGGTGCTTCTGGCCCGAATTGAGCGGATAGGACCTGATTCACAGGTTAACGGAAACGGCCCGGTCCGCGCCGGGGTACCCGGGAAGCGGACCGGGCCGATGGAGCGGTCCGGAGCTGTGGAGCTGTGTGGCGGACGGTCAGCGGTCGCGGCGCGGGCGCCAGACCACCAGGGCGGTGGACGTGCGGGTGGCGGGCACCAGGTCCCGACCGGGAAACCGGGCCAGCGACTCCAGCTCGGCCACCCGGCGGTACGCGGCGTCGAGCTCCGCCTCCAGCCGGGCGATCCGCTGCTGTGCCTGCTCCAGCAGGTGCTCCAGGCCGATGATCCGCTTGACCCCGGCCAGGTTGACCCCCTCATCCTGGCTGAGCCGCTGCACCTCGCGCAGCAGCACCACGTCCCGGACGCTGTAACGGCGCCCGCCGCCGGCCGCCCGGCCGGCCTGCACCAGGCCGAGCCGGTCGTACTGGCGCAGCGTCTGCGGATGCATCCCCGCCATCCGCGCCGCCACCGAGATCATCAGGACCTTGGCCTCGTAGGCAGGGTCATCCGAGCCGGTGAACTCTCCCACCATCCCCGCTCACCTCCGTACGCACTCCAGCAGGCTCAACTGAACCGACGCACCCGGGCGTCGAGATGTTCCCGGGCGGCCGGCGGGGACTGCTCGGCGAACGCCTCCAGCGCCGCCCGTGCCTCGTCGGACACCCGTGCCGGTACCACCACGTCGAGCGTGACCAGCAGGTCGCCGGCCTGGCCGTCCTTGCGCACCACGCCCTTGCCCCGGGCCCGCAGCACCCGGCCGCCCGGCGTTCCCGGCGGCACCCGCAGGGTCACCGTGCCGTCGAGCGTGGGGACCCGCAGGTCCGTGCCGAACACGGCCTCCGGGAAGGTGATCTGCACGGTCAGCGTCAGGTCGTCCCCGGTACGCCCGAACAGCTCGTCCGGCCGAACCTTCACGTGCACGAACAGGTCGCCGGCCGGGCCGCCACGCTCGCCCGGCTCGCCGCGCCCGGCCAGCCGGATCCGCTGCCCGTCGGCCACCCCGGCGGGGAAGCGGACGTTCAGCGTGCGGGTCTTGGTGACCCCGCCGGTGCCGTGGCACTCCGGGCACTTCTCCTCGACGACCGTGCCCACGCCCTGGCAGTTGCGGCACGGCTCGGACAGGCTGAACGACCCCTGGTTCCGGGTGGTCACCCCGGCACCGTGGCAGACCTGGCAGGTCACCGGCTGGGTGCCGGGCTTCGCCCCGCTGCCGTGGCAGGTGTCGCAGATCCCGGGCGCGCGCAGGGTCAGCGGGAGGGTCACCCCGCGGACCGCGTCGTCGAAGTCGAGCGCCACCTCGGTCTCGATGTCCCGGCCCTTGGCGGGGCCACGAGGACGGGACGGGCCACCGGCTGCCCCGCCGCCCGAGAAGATCGAACTGAACAGGTCCTGGAAGCCGGCCCCGCCGAAGCGACGGTCACCGCCGCCGGCCGCGCCGCCGAACATGTCCGAGACGTCGAACGGCTGCCCGCC
Source organism: Micromonospora sp. CA-111912 (assembly GCF_050948415.1). Taxonomy (NCBI): domain Bacteria; kingdom Bacillati; phylum Actinomycetota; class Actinomycetes; order Micromonosporales; family Micromonosporaceae; genus Micromonospora; species Micromonospora sp. CA-111912. Next base: position 173,904 of record NZ_CP192007.1, on the reverse strand, counting down.
GGGCCCGCCCGCTCCCCGGGCGTTACGCCGGAAGGCGCCCGAGCCGAACAGCGAGCGCATCTCGTCGTACTCGCGGCGCTTGGCCTCGTCGCCGAGCACCGCGTACGCCTCGGAGGCGGCCTTGAACCGCTCCTCGGCCTGCGGGTCGCCGGGGTTGTGGTCCGGGTGCGACTCCCGGGCCAGCTTCCGGTACGACTTCTTGATCTCGTCCGGGGAGGCGGACTTCTGCACGCCCAGCGTGGCGTAGTAGTCCTTCTCGATCCAGTCCTTGGAACTCACCGGTCCACCCCCTTCCGCGGGACGTATCCCGGACGTCCCGCCCGCCCGGTACGGGCGGGCGGGACGGCGCGGGTCGGCACTACTCCGGGTCGGCGACCGCGACCATGGCCGGCCGCAGCAGCCGTTCGTTGAGCTGATAGCCCCGGCGCATGACCTGCACGCAGGTCGGTTCGGTCACGTCGGCGGAGGTTTGGTGGGCCACCGCCTCGTGTCGGGTCGGGTCGAACGGGTCGCCCTGCTCGCCGAACGCGTTCAGGCCGAACCTGCCCAGCGCGGTGGTGAGCTGCTCGGCCACCGTGCCGAACGGGCCCACCAGATCACCGTGCTCGCGGGCCCGGTCCAGGTCGTCCAGGATCGGCAGCAGCGCGGCGAGCACCGAGCCGGTCGCCTGCTCCTGGACCAGGCTGCGGTCCCGGTCCACCCGCTTGCGGTAGTTGGCGTACTCCGCCGTCACCCGCTGGAGGTCCCGGGTCCGCTCGTCGAGTTCGGCCCGCAGCCCCTCCAGCTCCGCGCCGGGCGGCGCGCCGGTGGCCGGGGTGCCGCTCTCCACCGGCTGCGCCGGGGCGTCGACCACGGGCGGCCCGTCCACGGAGGCGGCCTCGACCTCGATCTCGTCGACCACGACCTCGGCGTCGGCGACCAGCCCCTCCGCCGGGACGTCCGCCCCGGCGTCGGTGGCGGCGGGCTCCTCCGACGTGTTGATCTTGCGGTTGTCACGGATGACGACCCGCGGCTGCTCGCCGGCGGACTGCCCGGCGGTCGCGGAGCCACCCGGCGCCGACCCGGTGGAACCCGGGTCGGCGGCTCGTGGCTTCTCCGACATGCGGTTACCTCATCCCTCTGCCGTGAGTACGTGTCCGAGGCGGATCGTCACTTCTTGTCCTCGTCCACGATCTCCGCGTCGACCACGTCGTCGGCGCCGCCGGCCTGTGCGCCGCCGGTCGCCCCGGCGCCCGCACCCGCCGCACCCGCCGCACCCGGCTGCTGGCCCGGCTCGGCCTGATCGGCCTGCTGAGACGCGTACAACAGCGAGCCGGCCTGCTGGGAGACCTGCGCGAGCCGCTCGTGGGCCGCCTTGATCTTCTCGATGTCCTGGCCGCCGAGCGCGCCGCGCAGCTCGCCGAGGGCCTCGGTGAGCTGCTCCCGGTTCTCGCCCGGCAGCTTGTCACCGCTCTCGGCGAGGAACTTCTCGGTCTGCCACTGGAGCGCCTCGGCGAGGTTGCGGGTCTCCGCCTCCTCGCGACGACGCTTGTCGTCGTCGGCGTGCTCCTCGGCGTCCCGGCGCATCCGCTCGATGTCGTCCTTCGGCAGCGAGGAGCCGCCGGTGATCATCATCTTCTGTTCCTTGCCGGTGCCCAGGTCCTTCGCGTGCACGTTCACGATGCCGTTGGCGTCGATGTCGAACGTGACCTCGACCTGCGGCACGCCGCGCGGAGCGGGCGGAAGGCCGGTCAGCTCGAAGGTGCCGAGCTTCTTGTTGTAGGCCGCGATCTCCCGCTCGCCCTGGAACACCTGGATCAGCACCGACGGCTGGTTGTCGTCGGCCGTGGTGAAGACCTCGGAGCGCTTGCTCGGGATGGTGGTGTTGCGCTCGATGAGCTTGGTGAAGATGCCACCCTTGGTCTCGATGCCCAGGCTCAGCGGGGTCACGTCGAGCAGCAGGACGTCCTTGACCTCGCCCTTGAGTACGCCCGCCTGCAGGGCGGCGCCGACGGCGACGACCTCGTCCGGGTTGACGCCCTTGTTGGGGTCCCGGCCGGTGAGCTGCTTGACCAGGTCGGTGACGGCCGGCATCCGGGTCGAGCCGCCGACCAGGATCACGTGGTCGACGCCGGAGATCTTGATCCCGGCGTCCTTCACGGCCTGCTCGAACGGGCCCTTGCAGCGGTCCAGCAGGTCCTGCGTCATCCGCTGGAACTCGGCGCGGCTGAGCGTCACGTCCAGGTGCAGCGGGCCGGCCGAGCCGGCGGTGATGTACGGCAGGTTGATGTTGCTGGTGGTGGCCGCCGACAGCTCGATCTTGGCCTTCTCGGCCGCCTCGCGGAGCCGCTGGAGGGCCATCTTGTCCTGGGCCAGGTCGATGCCGTGCTCGCCCCGGAAGGTCTTCACCAGGTGGTCGATGATCCGCTGGTCCCAGTCGTCGCCACCGAGCTGGTTGTCACCGCTGGTGGACTTGACCTCGACGACGCCCTCGGCCAGCTCCAGCAGGGAGACGTCGAAGGTGCCGCCGCCGAGGTCGAAGACCAGGACGGTCTGCTCCTGGGAGCCCTTGTCCAGCCCGTACGCCAGGGCGGCTGCGGTCGGCTCGTTGACGATCCGCAGCACGTTGAAGCCGGCGATCTCGCCGGCCTCCTTGGTGGCCTGGCGCTGGCCGTCGTTGAAGTAGGCCGGGACGGTGATCACCGCGTCGGTGATCTGCTCGCCCAGGTACGCCTCGGCGTCCCGCTTGAGCTTCATCAGCGTCCGGGCCGAGATCTCCTGCGGGGTGTACTTCTTGCCGTCGATGTCGACGGTCCAGTTGGTGCCGACCTCCCGCTTGACCGAGCGGATGGTCCGGTCCGGGTTCGTCACCGCCTGGCGCTTGGCGACCTCACCGACGAGCACCTCGCCGTTGCGGGCGAACGCGACGATCGACGGGGTCGTCCGCGAGCCTTCAGCGTTGGCGATGACGGCTGGCTCACCGCCCTCGAGAACGCTGACGCAGGAGTTCGTCGTGCCGAGGTCGATACCGACCGCACGTGCCATCTTCGCTTCCTCGCTTCTTATGTTGGGGCAGGTGACGGGATGGACCCGCCGCGTACTCGCCACAAGTTGAGTGAACTTGACTCAATAGTGCCACGCCCACGGCGATCGTCAAATCGGGTTGAGCCGACCCGACGCAACCTCACGTTACGGGGAGCCCGGTTGTCTTCCCTTGCGCCGGTCGGGCACGCTTTAGCGGTGACGACGCACGGGGAACCCGCCGCCCGCTCCGGTTCGCCCGCCGTCGCCGCCCGCACCGGCACCGAGGACGCCGGGGAGGACCCGTCCGGCCCCACCGGAGACGGCCTGCCCGCCGCGCTCACCGGCCTGCGGGCCGCGATCGGCGCGGCCCGGTTCCCGCTCGCCCTGCCCTCGGCCGAGTCCGCCCGCCAGATCGGCGCGAGCCTCACCGCGCAGCTCGACGACTATCTCCTGCCCCGGATGGCCCGGCTCGACGCGCCGCTGCTGGTGGTCGTCGGCGGCTCCACCGGGGCCGGCAAGTCGACCCTGGTCAACAGCCTGGTCCAGGCCCGGGTCAGCGCCGCCGGGGTGCTCCGGCCGACCACCCGCTCGCCGGTGCTGGTGTGCAACCCGGCCGACTCCGGCTGGTTCCGCCAGGGCGAGCTGCTGCCGGGCCTCACCCGCACCAACGAGCCGAGCGAGGACCCTGGGACCCTGCACCTGGTCACCGCCCCGGCGCTCCCCGCCGGGCTGGCCTTCCTCGACGCCCCCGACATCGACTCGGTGGTCGACGCCAACCGGGCGCTGGCCGGGCAACTCCTCGCCGCCGCCGACCTCTGGCTCTTCGTCACCACCGCCGCCCGGTACGCCGACGCGGTCCCCTGGGAGCTGCTGCACACCGCGCGGGCCCGGGGCGTGGTGATCGCGATGGTGCTCGACCGGGTGCCTACGGAGGCGACCGACGAGGTGGCCGCCCATTTGGCCGAGATGCTCGCCGACCAGGGCCTCGGCGCGGCGCCGCTGTTCGTCCTGCCCGAGACGTGGGTGGACGGCCAGGGCCTGCTGCCCGACCAGGCCACCGCCCCGCTGAGCACCTGGTTCGCCCGGCTGGCCGCCGACGCCGGGGCGCGGTCCGCCGTCGTCCGGCAGACCCTGGACGGGGCGCTGGCCGCCCTGCACCCCGCGGTGGCGGGGCTGGCCGACGCCGCCGACGAGCAGGTGGCCGCCGCCGACGCCCTCGACGAGCGGGTGCTGGCCGCGTACCGGGGGGCCGAGCGGACCGTGGAGCAGGGGCTGAAGGACGGCCGGCTGCTCCGCGGCGAGGTGCTCGCCCGCTGGCAGGAGTTCGTCGGCACCGGCGAGTTCTTCCGCACCCTGGAGGCCCGGATCGGCCGGCTGCGGGACCGCCTGGTGTCCGCGGTGACCGGCCGGCCCGCGCCCGCCTCGGAGCTGCGCAACGCCATCGAGTCCCAGCTCGTCACGCTGCTGCGCGGGGTGACCGCCGAGGCGGCCGAGAACGCGTACACCGGGTGGCGGGCACACCCCGCCGGGGCGGCGCTGCTCGACCCGCCGCTGGCGCACCCGGCCGAGGACTTTCCCGCCCGCGCCGAGCGCCTGGTCCGCGACTGGCAGCGCGGGGTGCTGGAGCTGGTCCGGGCCGAGGGCGGCGACAAGCGGTTCGTGGCCCGCACCGCCTCGTACGCGGTCAACGCCACCGGGCTGGCCGTGATGATCGCCGTTTTCGCCTCGACCGCGTTCATCCCGACCGGGCTGGAGGTGGCCACCGGGGCCGGCACCACCGTCGCCGCGCAGGCCGTGCTCCAAGCGATCTTCGGCGACCAGGCCGTGCGTACGCTGGCAAATCGGGCCCGGGGCGACCTGCTGGCGCGGGTCCGGGAGCTGCTCGACGCCGAGGCCGACCGGTTCCTGTCCCGCACCGCGGCGGCCCGCCCGGCGGCGGACGCCGGCGACCCGCTGCGCGCCGCGGGCGACCGGGTGGAGGACGCCCGGCGCCGCAGCGGCCTGGCGACGGCCGACGCGCCGGGCCTGCCCGCCGCACCGACCCCGGAGGCCGAGGCCCGATGACCAACATCGCCGACCGGGTGCGCGCGGCGCTCCGGAGTGACCAGCGGGTCGACCCCGACGCGCTGATCGCCCGCCTGGACGCGGTCCGCCGGTTCCTCGACGCGGTGGACGGCCAGCTCCCAGACGGCCAACTCGTGCCCGCGCACACCCTGGTCGAGCGGGCCGGCACCCGGCTTGCGCTCTCCCGGGACCACACCGTCGTCGCCCTCGCCGGGGCCACCGGCAGCGGCAAGTCGAGCCTGTTCAACGCGCTCGCCCGGCTGGGTCTCTCCCCGGTCGGGGTGCGCCGCCCCACCACCGGCGTGGCGCACGCCTGCGTCTGGGGCCCGCTGGACGGGGCGAACCGGCTGCTCGACTGGATCGGCGTGCTGCCCCGCCACCGGTTCGTCCGGGAGAGCGCGCTCGACGCCGACGATGAGTCCGCCCTGCACGGGCTGGTGCTGCTCGACCTGCCGGACTTCGACTCGGTGCAGCGGTCGCACCGGCTGGAGGTCGACCGGCTGCTCGGCCTGGTCGACCTGGTGGTCTGGGTCGTCGACCCGCAGAAGTACGCCGACCGGGTGATCCACACCAGCTACCTGCGCGAGTTCCACCGGCACCGCGACGTGACGCTGGTGGTGCTCAACCAGGCCGACCGGCTGCCCCCGGCCGAGCTGCCCCGGGTGCTGGACGACCTGCGCCGGCTGCTCGACGCCGACGGGCTGGGCGGGGTGCCGCTACTGACCACCACCGCCATCGACCCGGCCAGGATCGTCGAGCTACGCGGAACGCTGGAACGCACGGTCGCCGGGCGGCAGGCCGCACTGCGGCGCCTCGCCGGGGACGTCGACGCGGTCGTCGCCGGGCTGGACGAGCTGGTCGCCGCCGACGCGCCGGCCACCGGGCCGGACGAGGGGACCGTCGGCTCGCTGAGCCGGGCGCTGGCCGGGACAGCCGGCGTGCCGGCGGTGGCGGCGGCGGTCGAGGGGGCGTACCGGCACCGGGCCGTGGCCAGCACCGGCTGGCCGCTGGTGCGGGGCTGGCGGCGGTTGCGACCCGACCCGCTGCGTCGGCTGCACCTGCCCGGCGCGGTCGCGGGGGCCCCGGCGGAGAGCCTGGTCGCCGCGACCTCCGTACCCGATCCGACCGCCGCCCAGCGCTCGGCGCTGGGGCTGGCCGTGCGGGCGGTCGCCGACCGGTCCGGCGCGGGCCTGCCGGCCCCCTGGGCGACCGCGGTGACCACCGCCGCCCGGTCCCGGCTGGGCGACCTGCCGGACGCGCTGGACCGCGCGGTGGCCGGCGCCGACCTGGGGATGGACCGCAAGCCGGTCTGGTGGCGGTTCGTCGGCGCGGTGCAGTGGCTGGTCACGGTCGCAGCCGTCGCCGGCCTCGGCTGGCTCGCCCTCGGCTACGCGCTGCGGGCCCTCGGCCTGCCGGCGCTGGAGTATCCCCGGGTCGGCGAGGCCCCGCTGCCCACCGTGTTGCTGCTCGGCGGCCTGCTCGCCGGGCTGCTGCTGGCCGCGCTGACCCGCCCGGTGGTGCGGTGGTCGGCCCGCCGGGCCCGCCGCCGGGCCGAGAAGCGACTTACCGCCGCCGTCGATGTGGTCGGCCGGGAGTACGTGGTGACGCCGGTCCGGGCGGTGCTCGACCGGTACGGGCAGGCGAGGCAGGCGTTGCGGGACGCCGAGCGCAGCTGAACCCCGGTCAGCCTTCACTGTCCGGGGCTCCCCCGCGGGCGTAGGGTCGACGCATGGCCACGCCTCAGACCCCCTACGACGCGGTGCTGCACGCCGCACGCGACGTGACCAGGCTCGACACCGCCCTCGATGCCGAGATGCTCGGCGCGGCGTTGCTGGGCAGCGTCTACGCGGTCGCGGAGACCGACCGGGAGGGGGCCGTCCGGGAGTTCGTCTCCGGCTTCCTCGCCGCCACCACCCGCCGCCGCACGGCCGCGGCAAAGACCATTCGCACCGTCTTCGCAGCCCTGGTGCCCGACGCGGAGGGCGCGGCGAAGGTCCACCCCGGCACCCAGGCCCCCGCCTGGTCCGAGCAGCTCGGCCGGGTGCACCTCACCGGCACCTGGTGCTACGGCGATGTGTACGGCGACCAGACCTCCTACCTGGCCACCTTCGCCTATGACGACGACGAGGCCGGCGGCCCGGAGCACGCGCTGGTGGCCCTGGTCGACCACAACATCGGCATCGCCAAGGACATCTTCGTCGGCGGCCCCGCCGGCCGGATCGTCGACCAGGTCCGGGAGATGGTCGACGGCGACGAGTTGACCTGGTTCCGGGAGGAGGACCCGGCCAGGCTGCACGGCGAGGTCGGCCGGCATCTGGCGGTCACCGACGAGCTGGGCGAGCTGCCCGCCGAGGGATCACTCGCCACCGACCGCGCGCTGGCCGGTGCGCGGCTCGCGCTGCTGCCCCCGCCGGCGCGTGCCGCCCGGGGCGCCGAGCCGCTCTCCGGCGACGAGCGGACCGCCCTGGTCCGGGCGTTTCTCGCCTCGCCCGAGGCGGTCCGGTTCGATCTGGACCCGTCCGACGACGCGGGGCTCGCCTCGCTGCACTTCTGTCTCAGCCTGCTGCTCGACCACGCCGCGAGCTTCCCGGACGGGGACCCGCTGCGGTGGAGCCCCACGGTGGCCGAGCTGTTCCTGCTCGACTGGGTGCACCGGCGGGCCGTGCTCGACATGGACGACGCCGCGATGCTCCCCCGGGTGCTGCGCGGCTGGGCGGCGTACGCGGCCAGGCGCAAGGGGCTGCCGGAGGCGGCGGCGACCCGGACCGACACTGCGATCGAGGAGATGATCCCGGAGTTTGCCCGGCTCTACTCGACAGGGGAGCGGCGCAGCCCGGCCACCGCGGCCGTGGCCCAGCTCATGGCCGACGGGGTGGACCCGGACGACCCGGTCGCCCTGGACGCCTGGATCGAGGCGAACCGGCACCGGCTCGCCGACGACGGGGCCTGAGCCGGTACGGCGTCGCTGCTCGGCCGCTGAGCGCCCGCCCCGACGGGGCTGCCGGCCCTGCCTGACGGCCCGCGCGGGCTGCGGGGTCGGGAGCGGCCCGGGGCGGGCGGCTCAGCCGAGCGTGGCGTAGACGACCCCTGCGACCAACCCGCCGACGGCGCCGCCGACCACCACCTGCGGGAGCGTGTGGGCGCGCAGCCGCACCCTTGACCAGGCCACCAGCACGGGCAGCGGCGCGGCGGCCAACAGCGGGGTGCCGAAGGTGAGCGCCAGGACGGCCACCGCCCCGGCGGCCACCGCCGTATGGATCGACAACTTCCACCAGTGGCTCACCGCCACCGCTACGACCAGCCCCACCACGCCGGCGGCCACCAGGGCAAGCAGCGGGCGGGGCGCGCCGAACGCCGCGAGCAGGGCCCACCCGACCGCCACCGAGGCCAGCCCGAACAGCAGCGGCAGCCGGCGCTGCTCGCGTACGCCGACGTGGTGGTCGGTGAGCCGTCCGCGCCGCACCCCGCCGAGGACGTACGCGAACGGAATGCCGCTGGCGAAGACGGTGGCGAGCAGCCCCCAGGCCAGCCCGTGGGCCCCGCCCCGGGCTCCGTGCCAGGCGACCACCACGGTCAGCAGGGTCACCAGAACGGCTGGCGCGGTCAGCTCGGTGACCAGCCGGGCGATCCGCAGGCCCGGCTCGGCCGGCTCTGCCGACTCTTTCGGCTCGGTCGGCTCAGCCGGGACCGGAGGCTCGGCCGGGAGGCCCGGGCCGCTCAGCGCCCCGTCCCCGGTCGCGCCGGCCTGGCCCCGCTCCAGTCGCTGCCGCGCGCCTGCCCGCCGATCCGATTCACGCTCCACGACCGCGGAGCATGCCGGGCGGCCGGGCGGCCGGGTCAACGGTCGCGCCGAGGCTGCTCGCGGTCGGCTCCGAGCCGGTCGACTCCGAACTGGTCGGGGGCCCGGTGTCGCCCGGCGGGGAAGGGGCCTGCGTCGAGTCGGAGAGCGTCACCGTGGGCGTCGGATCCGGCGTCGGCGGGTCGGTCGGTGACGGCACCGGCGTCGGGTGCGGCGCCGGAGTCGGGCTCGGCGAGGGGGGCGGCGCGGGCGGCCGGGGGGCCGGCGGGGGGATCGGCGCCGGGGGCGGCGGGTGGCGTATCGCGTCCGGGCCGGACGGATCGGGGTCGGCCGGCGGGGCCGGGGCCCGCGGCGCCAGACCCGGGCCGGACGGGCCGGTCGACGGCGCCACGACCATGCCCGGCCGGGCGGACGGGATCACCCCGGGTCGGCCGGTCCCCGGCAGCGGGACGACCACCGGGCCGACGGACGGGGTGGGAATGAACGGGGTGCTGCTGTCCGGCAGCGCCGTGCTGCCCACCGTGGCCGAGCCCGCACTGACGGCGGCGAGGATCGGCATCGAGGCGGTGCCGGCGAGCAGGGCGACCGTGAAGAGGTACCCCCGGCCGTGAGCGGCGTAGCCCGGGGCGCGGTGCGCGCCGACGACCCGGCGGTAGCCGCCCGCCGCGCGGTGCCGACCGAGCAGCGGAGCGGCCGGACCCTCACCTGGCTGGGACACGCACACTCCTCGTTGTCGGGCACGGTCACGGGCGACGGGGCAGCAATAAGCGGACATAGGCCCACGAAAGGAGCACCCCGGCGCAATCAGCTTGAACCAGTGACGGTCAGTTCACCAGGCACCACAGCGTGTCGACACACAATTTGTCCGCCGCCGCCACCGGGACGCGAATCCGCTACGACAAATCGCCTGATGAGCCGCGAATCCGACAGCGACCGGAAACCTGGGCGGGCGTACTGTGGGGCCCCTCACCTCCTCTGCGAATATGGACCACGACGGCAACGCAGCCGCGGCCTCCGCGCACCCCGCGGCAGGCCCGGTTGGGCGTCGGCGCTCCCGAACCGGGTTCGTCCCACGGATCCGGCTCACGCCGCGCGGCAACCCCCACCGGGGCTAGGCGCGGCCGCCAGGACCAGCCCGGCACCGGCCGGGCCGGCGCACGATTTGCGCGGACGGGTCACCCCCGGTGCCGACGCAGACATGACAGGGAGAGACGGATGGCAAAGGGCGACCCCGGGGTCACCACCCGCGGCCGGCGGGCCGCACCCCGTTCCAAGCGGGCCGCGTCAGCGGCTGCCGGCAACCCAGAACTCGTACAGTTGCTGACGCCCGAGGGCGAGCGCATCGAGACGGCGTTCGGCCCGGACGGGACGGAGTACCGCGTCGACTTCACCGACGAGGAGTACCGCGGGCTCTACCGCGACCTCGTGCTGGTCCGCAAGCTCGACGCCGAGGCCACCGCGTTGCAGCGGCAGGGCGAACTGGGCCTGTGGGCGAGCCTGCTGGGCCAGGAGGCCGCGCAGGTCGGCTCCGGCCGGGCGCTGCGCAGCCAGGACATGGCCTTCCCGACCTACCGGGAGCACGGCGTCCTCTACTGCCGGGGCATCGACCCGATCATGCCGCTCGGCCTGTTCCGCGGCGTCAACCAGGGTGGCTGGGACCCGAACGAGTTCAAGTTCAACATGTACACGATCGTGATCGGGGCACAGACCCTGCACGCGACCGGATATGCCATGGGCGTCCACATGGACGGCAAGACCGGGACCGAGGACGGCGAGGCGGTGATCGCCTACTTCGGCGACGGCGCAACCAGCCAGGGCGACGTCAACGAAGCGTTCGTCTGGGCCAGCGTCTTCAACGCCCCGCTGGTGTTCTTCTGCCAGAACAACCAGTACGCCATCTCCGAGCCCCTGGAGCGGCAGACCCGGGTGCCGCTCTACCAACGGGCCGGCGGCTTCGGCTTCCCCGGCGTCCGGGTCGACGGCAACGACGTGCTCGCCTCGTACGCGGTGACCCGGCACGCGCTAGACAACGCGCGACACGGCCAGGGCCCCTGCCTGATCGAGGCATACACCTACCGGATGGGGGCGCACACCACCTCCGACGACCCGACCCGGTACCGGATCGCCAGCGAGGTCGAGGCCTGGCAGGCCAAGGACCCGATCGCCCGGATGAAGGCGTTCCTGGAAAAGCAGAAGATCGCCGACGGGGACTTCTTCGCCGCCATCGACGAGCAGGCCCGCGCCGAGTCGGTGCACCTGCGCGAGCGGGTGCTCGCCATGCCCGACCCCGAGCCGGTGACGATGTTCGACCACGTCTACCCCCACGGGTCCCCTGAGCTCGACGAGCAGCGGGCGCGGTTCAGCCGCTACATGGAGTCGTTCGAGGGGAGCGCCCACTGATGGCCACGGAGACGCTCACCCTCGGAAAGGCGCTCAACACCGGCCTGCGCAGGGCCCTGGAGGACGACCCGAAGGTCATCATCATGGGCGAGGATGTCGGCAAGCTCGGCGGCGTCTTCCGGGTCACCGACGGGCTCCAGAAGGACTTCGGCGACCAGCGGGTGATCGACACCCCGTTGGCCGAGTCCGGCATCATCGGCACTGCGGTCGGCCTGGCCATCCGCGGCTTCCGCCCGGTCTGCGAGATCCAGTTCGACGGCTTCGTCTACCCCGCGTACGACCAGATCGTGTCGCAGGTGGCGAAGATGCACTACCGCTCGCAGGGCAAGCTCCGTATCCCGATGGTCATCCGCATCCCGTACGGCGGGGGCATCGGCGCGGTCGAGCACCACTCGGAGTCGCCGGAGGCGTACTTCGCGCACACCGCCGGCCTGAAGGTCGTCACCTGCGCGAACCCGCAGGACGGCTACTCGATGATCCAGCAGGCGATCGCCTCGGACGACCCGATCGTCTTCCTGGAGCCCAAGCGGCGCTACTGGGAGAAGGGTCCGGTCGAGCTGGACGGCCCGCTGTCGGCGGCGTACCCGCTGCACTCGGCCCGGGTGACGCGGCCCGGCACGGACGTGACCGTGCTGGCGTACGGCCCGATGGTGCGCACCTGCGTGGAGGCGGCGACCGCCGCCGCCGAGGACGGCCGCGAGCTGGAGGTCATCGACCTGCGCACGCTCTCCCCGCTGGACCTGACCGCCGCGTACGAGTCGGTGCGGCGCACCGGCCGCTGCGTGGTGGTGCACGAGGCCCCGGGCAACCTGGGCCTGGGCTCGGAGATCGCCGCCCGGATCACCGAGGAGTGCTTCTACTCCCTGGAGTCCCCGGTGCTGCGGGTGACCGGCTTCGACACCCCCTACCCGGCCTCCCGGGTGGAGGAGGAGTACCTGCCTGACCTCGATCGGGTGCTCGACGCCGTCGACCGGGCCTTCGGGTGGTGAGCGGCGTGTCGCGGATCAAGGAGTTCAACCTGCCCGACCTGGGCGAGGGCCTGGCCGAGGGCGAGATCCTCGCCTGGCTGGTCAAGGTGGGCGACATGATCGAGCTGAACCAGCCGATCGTCGAGGTGGAGACGGCCAAGGCTGCCGTCGAGATCCCGGCGAAGTGGGCCGGCCAGGTGCGGTCGATCTTCCACCCGGCGGGCAGCACGATCGAGGTCGGCACGCCGATCATCGCGATCGACACCGACCCGGGCGCCGGCCCCATCGAGGAGTCGACCACGGGCACCCCGTCGGCGGACCTGCCCACCCCGTCGGCGGCATCGCTGGCGGCGGTCGAGGTGGCCCCGAGTGAGGGCGCGGTCGAGCCGGGCCTGATCGGCGGCCCCGCCCCGGGCGGCCGTACCGCCGTCCTGGTCGGCTACGGCCCGCGCACCACGGCGGCCAAGCGCCGGCCGCGCAAGGCCGGCGTCCCGGCCCAGGCCACCGCCGCCCCGGCGACCCGCGCCCCGGCCGCCCCGGCACCGGTCCCGGCCGCCCCGGTGGTCGCCGCGCCGACGAACGGCAACGGCCACGGGGGTACGCGCGCAGGCGGGCCGGTGCTGGCCAAGCCGCCGGTACGCAAGCTCGCCCGGGACCTCGGCGTCGACCTGGCCGCGCTGACCGGGTCAGGTCCACTGGGCTCGGTCACCCGGGAGGACGTACGGCAGGCGGCGAGCGACACCGCGACGGCGGCCGAGCCGCTGACTGCGACGGCACCCACCACGGCGGCGGCGAGCTTCGGCGTCGACCGCGAGCAGCGCATCCCCGTCAAGGGGGTACGCAAGCTCACCGCCGAGAACATGTCCCGCTCGGCGTTCACGGCCCCGCACGTGACGGAGTTCATGACCGTCGACGTCACTCGGGCGACCAAGGCCCTGGACCGGCTGCGCGGCCGGCGGGAGTGGCGCGATGTCCGGGTCTCGCCGCTGCTGCTGGTGGCCAAGGCGGTGCTGCTCGCGGTGCGGCGACACCCGATGGTCAACTCGACGTGGGCCGGCGACGAGATCGTCGTCAAGGACTACGTCAACCTGGGCATCGCGGCGGCCACCGAGCGCGGGCTGATCGTGCCGAACATCAAGGACGCCGGCCGGCTGTCGCTACGCGAGTTGGCGGACGCGATGACCGACCTCGTGCAGACGGCCAAGGCCGGCCGGACCTCGCCCGCCGCCATGTCCGGCGGCACCCTGACGATCACCAACGTCGGGGTGTTCGGGGTGGACACCGGCACGCCGATCCTGCCCCCGGGCGAGTCGGCGATCCTGGCCTTCGGCGCGGTCCGTGAGATGCCCTGGGTGCACAAGGGCAAGGTCCGCCCGCGTCAGGTGACCACGCTGGGCCTGTCCTTCGACCACCGGATCATCGACGGTGAGCTCGGGTCGAAGTTCCTCCGCGACATCGGGGACTTCCTGGCCGACCCGGAGGCGGCACTGCTCGCCTGGACCTGACGGTTAGTTGACACCAGCGACGGCCGGTGTGCCACGGGTGAACGCCCGGCACACCGGCCGTCGCCGTTGGCAGATGAAAACCCGGGCCAAAAGCCTTGTTGACCTACGATCCTTAGGCAGGTGTCTCAGCTCACCTACTAATCGATGGACTCCCCGCCCATCTTGCGCTTCAATGGACACATCAGGGGCTGACAACCGAATAGCCAGGAGAAGAGACCCAGATGAGCATGATCGAGCGAATCCGCAACCGCCGCGACGCCAACCGCCGTGCCCGCGCCATCGAGCACGCGCTGCGTTCCGCCAACTCGCCTGCGGTCCGTGACGAGCTTCTCACCATCGCCCAGCGTCACATGAGCTGACGCCCCACACTTTTCTCTCCTCCTCCAGTTCGACGACCCGCCCGGTCACCCCGGGCGGGTCGTCGGCGTTTCGGACCGATTGACACCGGGATTCCGCCTCGCAGCACCGCCCGGTACGGTGGGGTTCGGTCGTCAACCACACCGTCCGGACCCGTCGCGCCGATAGATGCTGCTCGACACGGTCCGGCGACGCGGAGTGACGGCCGGTGCTCCCCGGTGCCGCAGGCGGTCACCGGATACGGTGCGGGGAGTCCCCGCTGCCGGTATCGCCGGCGACGCCGGCACCGACGCCGACGCACCGCCGGCGTCGGCGGCCGACATGTGATGGAGGAGGCGCACCGATGACGTCCGAGGGCCCGCACCACCCCGGCCAAGAGCCGGACGAGGTGTCGCCGGGCACCGGCGCGCCCGCGCCGTACGGCGTCGCCAGCCCGGACCTGGGCTGGGCGCCCCCGCCCCCCACGGCCCGGCCGAATCCGCCAGCTCCCGCCCGGGCGGCGCAGAACGACCAGCCGCCCACGGCGGCCTGGGGTGCCGCCGCCCCGCCGAACGACCAGCCGCCCACCGCCGCGTGGGGCGCCGCACCGCAGGGCGACCAGCCGCCCACCGCCGCCTGGGGTGCCGCACCGCAGGGTGGTCAGCCGCCCACGGCGGCCTGGGGTGCCAGCCCGCCACCCACCGCCGCGTGGGGTGCCGCACCGCAGGGTGACCGGCCGCCGACGGCGGCCTGGGGTGCCGCACCGCAGGGTGACCGGCCGCCGACGGCGGCCTGGGGTGCCGCACCGCAGAACGACCAGCCGCCCACCGCCGCGTGGGGCGCCGCCCAGGCGCCGGCACAGCAGCCGGAGCCGCACCGGCCGGACGCGTGGGGGCCACCGCCCGCCGCGTCGCAGCCCGCCTGGGGCCAGGCCGACCAGCCGATGCCGGACTGGAAGCAGGAGGATCAGCCCAGCCCCACCTGGCCCGCCACCCCGCCGCCCACGCCGCCCGGCTCCGCCGGTGATCAGCCCCAGCCGGCCTGGGGAGCGCAGCCCGAACAGCCGGCGCCGGCCTGGCCCACCCAGGCCGAGCAGCCGCCCGCCGCGTGGGGCCAGAACGAGTCGGCCGCCCGGGGCGCCGCCCGCGTCCCCGGCCCGGCCACCCCACCCCCGGACTCCTGGCCCGCCCAGGCCGACGCCAACCCGTCCGACGGCTGGAACCCCACCGGACAGCAGGACGACGAGCCCGCCCGCCCGGGCGGCTGGAACGCCGGCGGGCAGCAGGACGACCCGGCCCGCTCCGGCGGCTGGAACTCCGGCTCGCCCGCCGTCCCTCAGGACGACCCGGCCCGCTCCGGCGGCTGGAACACCGGCCGGCAGCCGGACGACGGACCCGTTCACCCAGTTGGCTGGGCCCCGGCCGAGCAGCCCGCATTCGCCGGCAAGGCCGAGCAGCCGCCCGCGCCCTGGGGGCAGACCGAGTCGGCCGCCCGGGGCGCCGCCCGCGTCCCCGGCCAGGCCACCCCGCCCCAGGACGCCTGGCCCGCCCAGGCCGACGCCAACCCGTCCGGCGGCTGGAACCCCAACGGACAGCAGGACGAAGCCGTCCGCTCCGACTGGAACGCCGGCTCGCCCGCCGTCCCTCAGGACGACCCGGCCCGCTCCGGCGGCTGGAACGCCGGCGGGCGGCAGGACGACCCCGCCCGCTCCGACGGCTGGGCTGCCACGGAAGGCAAGCGCGACGACCAGCCCCAGCCGACCGCCTGGGCCGGTGCCGACGGGACGGCCAAGCCCGGCGCGTGGGGCGCGGCGTCGGTACCGCAGCAGCAGGAGGAGGACCGCCCGGCCGTCCCGGACTGGGCGGCAGCCGAGCCGACATCGGTGCCGCCTGCCCGGGCCACCGCCACCGTCAGCGTGGACGGGCCGCCATCCTGGAGCGCCCCGGCAGAGGACCAGCAGCAATGGCCCGGCCCGGATCGGACCGAGCGGCCCGCCGTGCCGGACGTCGAGCCGTGGGCACCTGGCGAGGCGTGGGGGCGTTCCGCCGAGGCGGAGCCCTCCGCGCCGCAGCCAACCGGCAACGGCTGGGAGCCGGAACGGTCGGAGGACCGGCCGCTGTACCAGCCGGCACCGGCCCCAGGAATCTCGCCGGCCAACGCCGTCCCGCTGCCGCCGCAGGAGCAGCGGGTGCCCGGCGCCAGCCTGGCCGCCGCCCCGCCGGCCGACTACCTGCCGCCGGCCCAGTTCACCCCGGAGGTCGAGCCGTCAGGCCGCGAGGGCAGGCCGTCGGCGTACGAGCCGGAACTGGCGGGGGCCGACAACGGCTGGGGCCGTGCCGAGGAGCCCCAGCCTTCCGCCGGCCCGGTCGTTCCCGCTCCCCGGATGTCGCCGGAGGGCCAGGCCTCCGCCCGGGCCGCTGTCTCCCTGCCGGAGGCCGGGGAGTCCGCAGCCGGCGCGCCCGGCAGCGTCTCGGCGAGCGCGTCCGTGCCGCTGACCAGCCGGGTGACGCCCCCGACCGACCAGGCCCGGCCCGGCGACACGCCCGGGCCGCAGCCCCGGGTGTACGGCCGGCCCACCCGCCCGGAGCCGGTCGAGGAGCCGGAGCAGGCGGAGGAGCGCGGCTTCTACCCCGACCCCAACCCGCCGCACCGCTTCGACGAGCCGGGCCCACAGGGACACTTCGACGAGCACGGCCCACAGGCCCGGTTCGACGAGCCGAGCCCGCACGGGCGGTTCGACGCGCCCGGGCCGCAGAGCCGGTTCGACGAGCCCGGCCAGCACGGGCGGTTCGACGAGCCCGGCCAGCAGCCGCGCTTCGACGACCGGGGGCCGCAGCGCTTCGACGAGCCCGACCGGCAACACGGGTACGGCGACGGTCCGGCCGCCGCGGCAGCGGCAGTGCCGCCCGTCTTCCCGCCCGGCGTGCCGTCCTTCATGGACCCGCCGGCCAGCAACCGGCCGGTGAACGGCGTCCGGCCGCACGACGGCGACCGGCCGAACGACCAGTTCGGCGGCCCGGCGGCCCCGGTCAGCGGCGGCGCGGCCGGCCAGGGCGCGGTGCCCGGGCACGGTCCGGACCCGTTCGGCGAGCCGGCCCAGGGTGGTTTCCCGCCGGCCTTCCCGACGCAGGGCCAGCAGTCGGGTTCGTCCTGGGACGTGGAACCCGAGCAGGGCCGGTTCGACTCGTTCAAGCCGGACGCGGCCGAGCAGAAGACCGAGGCGCCACCGCCGAAGGTGCGCAACGGCCGGGTGCTGGCCCTGGTGATGGTGGCCGCCGTGCTGATCCTCGCGGTCCCGCTCGGCCTGCTCATGCTGCTCGGCAAGTTCAGCGACGACAAGGTGCCGGCGGTCGGCTCCTGCGTGAAGCGGGCTGGTTCCAACGTGACGGCGGCGACCTGCGGCGACGCCGACACCTTCACCGTCGTGTCGAGGGTCGACGCCAAGGAGAAGTGCGCCGACCCGACCCAGCCGTCCGCAGTGCTCCAAGGCGACGTGCCGAACAAGGTGCTCTGCCTGAAGCCGTCCACCAAGCAGTAGCGAATTCCCGAGGGCGGGGCCACGGACCACCGTGGCCCCGCCCTCGTCGGTCGCCGGGTGTGACCGGGGCCGCGCAGGGTGTTGGCGTGCGGGGCATCCCCGTCGGGCAGACTGAGGAGATGAGCGCACGAGTACGGGCCCCGGAGCTGCGCGGACGGGGTTGGCTGAACACGGGTGGGCGGGACCTGAAGCTGTCCGACCTGCGCGGCAAGATCGTAGTCGCGGACTTTTGGACCTTCTGCTGCATCAACTGCCTGCACGTGCTCGACGAGCTGCGCCCGCTGGAGGAGAAGTACGCCGACGTGCTGGTCGTCGTCGGCGTCCACTCGCCGAAGTTCGAGCACGAGAAGGACCCGGACGCCCTCGCCGCCGCCGTCGAGCGGTACGGCGTGCACCACCCCGTCCTCGACGATCCCGAGCTGGACATGTGGCAGCAGTACGCGGCCCGGGCCTGGCCGACCCTCGCGGTGATCGACCCCGAGGGGTACGTGGTGGCCACCATGGCCGGTGAGGGCCACGCCGAGGGGCTGGCGCGGCTGGTCGACGAGTTGGTCGCCACCCACGAGGCGAAGGGCACCCTGCACCGGGGCGACGGCCCGTACGTGCCGCCGGCCGAGCCGGAGACCACCCTGCGGTTCCCCGGCAAGGCGGTCCTGCTCGACGGCGGGAACCTGCTGGTCTCCGACTCGGCCCGGCACTGCCTGGTCGAACTGGCCCCCGACGGCGAGACCGTGGTCCGCCGGATCGGCTCGGGCGAGCGGGGGCGGGCCGACGGCCCGGCGGGGGCCGCCGCGTTCTCCGAGCCGCAGGGGTTGTGCCGGCTGCCGGAGCACGTGGCCGAGGTCGCCGGGTACGACCTGGTCGTCGCGGACACCGTCAACCACCTGCTGCGCGGCGTACGGCTGAGCACCGGCGAGGTGGTCACCGTCGCCGGCACCGGCCGGCAGTGGCGCTCCACGGTGGACGACCACGCCCACGACGCGCTCTCGGTCGACCTTTCCTCCCCCTGGGACCTGGCCTGGTACGACGACAAGGTGATCGTCGCGATGGCCGGCATCCACCAGCTCTGGTGGTTCGACCCGATCCGCCGCACCGCCGGGATGTACGCCGGCACGACGGTCGAGGCGCTGCGCGACGGCCCGCTGGCCGAGGCGTGGATGGCGCAGCCGTCCGGCCTGTCGGTGTCGACCGACGGCGCGCGGCTGTGGATCGCCGACAGCGAGACAAGCGCGGTCCGTTACGTCGAGAACGGCGTGCTGGGCACCGCCGTCGGGCAGGGGCTGTTCGACTTCGGCCACGTCGACGGGCCGGCCGAGCGGGCGCTGCTCCAGCACCCGCTGGGCGTGTGCGCGCTGCCGGACGGCTCGGTGCTGGTCGCCGACACGTACAACGGGGCGGTCCGCCGCTTCGACCCGGGGACCGGTCAGGTGTCCACGGTCGCCGATGGGCTGGCCGAGCCGAGCGACGTGGTGCTGACCGCCGACGGCGGGGTGCTGGTGGTCGAGTCGGCGGCGCACCGGCTGACCCGGCTGGCTCCGGGCGCGCTGTCGGCCGCCGGGGCGAGCACGGTCGACGGCCCTCGGCACCGCACCGAACGCAAGCCGACGGAGGTGGCGGCCGGCGAGGTCACCCTGGACATCGTCTTCACCCCGGCCCCGGGGCAGAAGCTGGACGAGACGTACGGGCCGTCGACCCGGCTGGTGGTCTCGGCGTCCCCGCCGGAGCTGCTGCTGGACGGGGCGGGCACCGGCACGGGGCTGTCCCGCCGGCTGGTGGTCGACGGTGCGGTGGCCGGCGGGGTGCTCCAGGTGACCGCCCAGGCGGCGACGTGTGACGCCGACGTGGAGCACGCGGCCTGCCACCTGACCCGGCAGGACTGGGGCGTGCCGGTCCGGGTGGTCGAGGGTGGCACCGCTCGGCTCCCGCTGGTCCTGCGCGGCCTGGACGCCTGACCACCACCGCTGCGGAGCGGGGGTTCGCTCACACGAACGCGGTGGGGATGATTCCCGCGTCGAGGAGTGCGGCCCGCACCAGGGCGGCGGACGCCACCGCGCCCGGGGTGTCCCCGTGCAGGCAGATCGATTCGACCGGGCAGGGGACGACAGTGCCGTCGACCGCGACCACGGTCCGCTCGGTGGCCATCCGGACGGCCCGCTCGGCCACCCGCTCGGGGTCGGTGACCAGCGCGCCGAGGGCGGTGCGGGGCACCAGCGTGCCGTTGGGCAGGTAGCCCCGGTCGGCGAAGCCCTCGGCGACCACCCGGATGCCCGCCCCGGTGGCGAGCTGGGCGAGCACCGAGCCGGGCGCGCAGAGCACCGGCAGCTCGTGGTCGTAGTCGTTGATCGCGGCGACCAGCGCGGCGGCCTGCGACTCGTCGGCCGCCGCCGCGTGGTAGAGCGCGCCGTGCGGCTTGAGGTACCGGACCCGGATGCGGAACGCCCGGCAGAACGCGTCGAGCGCGCCGAGCTGGTAGGTCACCTCGTCGCGCAGGTCGGCGAAGGCGTACGCGATGTGCCGGCGGCCGAAGCCGGCGAGGTCGCGGTAGCCGACCTGGGCGCCGACGGTGA
Source organism: Micromonospora sp. CA-111912 (assembly GCF_050948415.1). Classification (NCBI taxonomy): domain Bacteria; kingdom Bacillati; phylum Actinomycetota; class Actinomycetes; order Micromonosporales; family Micromonosporaceae; genus Micromonospora; species Micromonospora sp. CA-111912. The sequence continues at coordinate 153,724 of NZ_CP192007.1, read as the reverse complement.
CCCCGCGTTCGGCGGCGGCGGCGCAGACCCGGCGCATGGTGGACGGGTCGCCGCCGTGGAAGCCGCAGGCGACGTTGGCCGAGGTGATCAGGTCCAGCAGCGCCTCGTCGTCGCCGAGCCGCCAGATGCCGAATCCCTCGCCGAGGTCAGCGTTGAGGTCCATGGAACCTGACCGTAGTACCTGGGCGGGCCTGCGCGAGTCCGGTCGCGTCGTCCACCACCCCGACGACCGGGTAGCCGCCGGTGGTCGGATGGTCGGCGAGGAAGATCAGCGGCTGGCCGTCGGGGGGCACCTGCACCGCGCCCAGCACGATGCCCTCGCTGGGCAGCTCCCCGGCCACCGCGCGGGGCAGCGGTGCGCCGACCAGTCGCGCGCCGACCCGGTTGCTGACCGTGCTCACCGTGTACGCCGTGTCGTACAGCAGGTCGAACGCGGCAGCGGTGAACCAGTCGTCCCGGGGGCCGGGTCGCAGCCCGAGGAGCAGCTCGACCGGGGCGGGGTGGCCGACGGTGCCGTCCACCGGCGCGGGGTCGCCGGCCGCGGCGCCGAGCGGCAGGGTGTCGCCGTCGCGCAGCGGGGGCGGGCCGAGGCCGGAGAGGGTGTCGGTGGACCGGCTGCCGAGCACCGGTGCGACGGCGATCCCGCCGGCCACCGCGAGCCAGCTCCGTAGCCCGGTGCGGGCCGGGCCGACCCGCACGACCGCCCCGGCCGGGACCGCGAGGGGCCGGCCGACGTCGCCGGGCCGGTCGCCGACCCGGACGTCGACGTCCGCGCCGGCGATCGCGACCGTGCCGGCCCGGGTCAGCCGCAGTGTGCAGCCGGTCAGGGTGATCTCCAGGCCGGCGGCGGCCTCCGGGTTGCCGACGAGGCGGTTGGCCAGCCGCAGCGCCGCCGGGTCGAGCGCACCGGACCGGGGCACGCCGAGGTGCGCCCAGCCGGGCCGACCCTGGTCCTGCACGGTGGTGAGCGCGCCGGCCCGGAGCACCTCGATCCGGCCGACCGGATCGTCGGCGACCGGGGCGGCCGGGCGGGCGGTCACCCGGCCACCAGGCGGACCCGGGTGCCCGGGGTGAGCCGGGCCGGCGGGTCGGCGCGTACGTCGAACAGGGGCAGGTCGGTCCGACCGACCAGCAGCCAGCCGCCGGGCGACGCGCCGGGGTAGATCCCGGCGTACGGGCCGGCCAGGGCGACCGAGCCGGCCGGCACCCGGGCCCGGGGCGTCGGCAGCCGGGGTACGGCCCATTCCGCCGGCAGCCCGGTCAGGTACGCGAAGCCGGGCGCGAACCCGCAGAAGGCGACCCGGAACTCGGTGCCGGCGAGCCGGGCGACCACCTCGGGCACGTCCACCCCCCAGTGGCCGGCGACGGCGGGCAGGTCCGCACCGTCGTACCCGACGGGGACCTCGACCTCGTCGGTGGGCGCGGCGGCGTCGGCGGGTCGGGGCGTCCAGCCGGCGACGAGTGCGGCGGCCCGGGCCGGGTCGGGCACCCCGTCGAGCAGCACGGTACTGGCCGCCGGGACGATCTCGACGGCGGTCAGCTCGCCGGCTGCCCGGCGGCGCCACAGCTCGGCGCGCCAAGCCTCGACCTGGTCGGGGCCGTCGCAGTCGAGCAGCAGGGCGTTCGTGCCGACGGGTCGGATCCGCATCCCGTCATGATTGCCGATTCGGCAAACGGCCAGGGGCGTCCGGCCCCTCGATCTCGTGACCCGGGACACTACTTGCAGGTAACCTACGGTGCCGTAACCTAATGGCGTGACGACCTCCGCCCCGCTTCGACTCAAGCCGGTCGACATCGGAAAGCCCCGGATGCGGGGCTGGCTGCACACCTACGCGTTCTTCAGCGCGCTCGTCTGCGGCATCGTGCTCTGTTCCGTCGCGGCCGGACGGCCCGGCTGGGCTCCGCTGGTGAGCTGCCTGATCTACAGCCTGACCGTGTGCGGGCTCTTCGGCACCAGCGCGCTCTACCACCGCCGGGTGTGGTCGGAACGCGGGTACCAGATCATGCGCCGGATGGACCACTCGATGATCTTCGTGTTCATCGCCGGCACGTACACACCGTTCTGCGTCCTGTTGCTGGACACCCGGCACGCGACCACCATGCTCGCCCTGGTCTGGGGCGGCGCGCTGGGCGGGGTGGCGGTGAAACTGATCTGGCCGCACGCCCCGCGCTGGGTCTCCGCCCCGCTCTACCTGGCGCTCGGTTGGGTTGCGGTGGCGATGCTGCCGCAGATCCTGCACTCCGGCGGGGTGACCGCGCTGGTGCTGCTCGCCGTCGGCGGCGCGATCTACAGCGTCGGCGCGGTCTTCTACGCGCTGCGCCGCCCGAACCCGTGGCCCACCGTCTTCGGCCACCACGAGTTCTTCCACGCCTGCACCCTGGTGGCCGCGGTCTGCCACCACATCGCGATCTACTTCGCCCTGTTCGCCTGAGGGCCGCACGGGGGCCGCACCTGCCCGCACACGCCGAGGGCCCCGCACCGTTGCGGGGCCCCGGGGTTCTCGGGTGGTCGCCAGCCGGGCCGGCAGGCTGTTTTCGGCCGTCGGCATGCGGTCGTCGGGCCGGCTGGTCAGACCGTCCGGCTCGGGCGGCGCACCTCGCGGTACTCCTGCACCACCGGCTCGCCCTGCACCGGTACGACCCGGTCGGCCACGACCCGGTTCTCCCGCACCGGGGTGGCCACCACGGTGCGCCGGCCCCGGTTCCAGAAGTAGAGGGTGGTGAGCAGGCTGACGACCCCGGCGAACATCAGCACCCAGCCGACGACGCCGACGTTGAGCCACCCCAGGTCGGCCTGCACGGCGAACGCGAAGATCGCACCCAGTGCGATGAGGAAGATGCTGGCACCGATGCCCATTTTGTCGCCTCCTTGGCTGTCAGCTGGCGCTTCTACCCGCCGCGGCCATCGTGAGGTTGCGGCACCCATCGACATACCCCGGCACTCCGCCCGCCAATCCGGCAAGCTGGGGCCATGACGGACGCCGGGGGTACGGAACGGACGCTGGTGCTGCTGAGGCACGCCAAGGCGGAACCGCCGGGCGACGGCGGGGACGTCGATCGGCAGCTGACCGCGCGGGGGCGCGCCGACGCCGCCGCTGCCGGCGCCTGGCTGGCCCGGCACGGCCTACTGCCCGACGTGGTGTTCTGTTCGCCCGCGAGACGCACCCGGGAAACCTGGCATGGGGTGGCGCTGGGCATGACCGGCTCGCCGGACGAGACCGGGCCCGCCGGCGCCTCCCCGGCGGTGCGCTACGAACCCGGCGTGTACGAGGCAGGCCCGGTGGAGTTGCTGGCCCTGATCCGGTCGGCACCGCCGGAGGCGACGACGGTGCTGCTGGTCGCCCACAATCCGGGTGTCTCGCTGCTCTCGGCGCTCCTCGACCCGGATCGGGCGGACCAGCAGGGCATGCGTACCGCCGACCTCGTGGTGCACCGCACCCGGCTCCGCTGGGCCGACCTGCGCCACGCCGACATCACCGCCCGCCACACCGCACGGGGCTGAGCCCGAGGCGGGTACGCGTGGCAGGGGCCCCGGTGCGACCAGGGCCCCTGCTCACGGGCTTACTCAGGACGGCGGCGCCGTAGGCGGAGGCGGGTCGGGCGGAGGCGGCATCATCGCGGTCGGATGCGACAGCCGGTTCTCCTCCACGATCAAGGTGCGCGCCCGCTTGCGCCGGTCCTGCCAGAACCAGAGCGTGGTGAGCAGTACGGCCAACCCGGCCAGGATGAACACCCAGCCGACCGCGCGCAGGTCCACCCACCAGACGTTCGCCCGGAGGGCGAAGGTCAGGATCGCGCCGATGGCGATCAGAAAGATTCCGCTACCAATGCCCATGTGCGCTGCACCCCCACGTGCGGTGGCTCTGGGCGTTCACTGACGACGTCCGCGCCCCGGTTACCCGCCCGCGCCGCCAACTACCCGGTGCAGACACCTCGATAGAGCCCCGAACCCCTCCGAACCAGAAGCGCCGGCACTTTCCCGGAATCTGTGGCCTCCCGGCGCGGGACAGCCCTCATTCCGTGAAAGTGCCGGCGCAGACCCGGCGGGTGGGGGCGCGCGGGGCGCCCCGGGAGGATTGGGGTTAGAAGGACTCCTCCGGGAGGTCCATCACGTCCAGGTCGGTGTTCTCGATGATCCGCCGGTCGGCACCGAGGCGGGGCAGCACCTCGCGGGCGAAGAACTTCGCGGCGGAGACCTTGCCGGTGTAGAACGCCTTGTCGGTGGCGGACAGTTCGCCGTTCAGGGCGCGCAGGGCCACGTCGGCCTGCCGCTGGAGCAGCCAGCCGACGACCAGGTCGCCGATCGCCAGCAGGAACCGCCGGCTGCTCAGGCCGACCTTGTAGAGCGCCCGGGAGTCGCCGGCCTGCGCCTCGCCCAGCCAGCCGGTGAGCACGCCGAGCATGCTCTGGATCTCGGCGAGCGCCTTGCCGAGCGACTGCCGCTCCTGCTTGAGCTGGCCGTTGCCGCCCTCGGAGGTGATGAACTCCTGGATCTCGGCGGCCACCGTCATCAGGGCCTTGCCGTTGTCCCGGACGATCTTCCGGAAGATCAGGTCGAGGCTCTGGATCGCCGTGGTGCCCTCGTACAGGGTGTCGATCTTCGAGTCCCGGACGTACTGCTCCAGCGGGTAGTCCTCGAGGAAGCCGGAGCCGCCGAAGGTCTGGAGCGACTCGTGGCCGAGCATCTCGTACGCCCGCTCCGAGCCAACGCCCTTGACCAGCGGCAGCAGCAGGTCGTTGACCCGCTTGGCGATCTTCGTCGCCTTCTCGTCGCCGGCCGCCTCGGCGATGGCGACCTGGTCCTGCCACGTGGCGGTGTAGCAGACCAGGGCACGCAGGCCCTCGGCGTACGACTTCTGAAGCATCAGCGAGCGGCGCACGTCCGGGTGGTGGGTGATGGTGACCCGGGGCGCGGTCTTGTCGGCCTGCTGGATCAGGTCGGCGCCCTGCACCCGGTTCTTCGCGTACTCCAGGGCGTTGAGGTAGCCCGTGGAGAGGGTGGCGATCGCCTTGGTGCCGACCATCATCCGGGCGTACTCGATGATCATGAACATCTGCCGGATGCCGTCGTGCTTGTCGCCCAGCAGCCAGCCCTTCGCCGGCACGCCGTGCTCGCCGAAGGTCATCTCGCAGGTGTTGGAGACCCTGATCCCCATCTTGTGCTCGACGTTGGTGGCGTAGACGCCGTTGCGCTCGCCCAGCTCGCCGGTGTTCTCGTCGAAGTGGTACTTCGGGACGACGAACAGCGACAGCCCCTTGGTGCCCGGGCCGCCGGCGCCCTCGACGCCGACCGGACGGGCCAGCACGTAGTGCACGATGTTGTCGCTCAGGTCGTGCTCGCCGGAGGTGATGAAGCGCTTCACGCCCTCGATGTGCCACGAGCCGTCCGGCTGCTGGACGGCGCGGGCGCGACCGGCGCCGACGTCCGAGCCCGCGTCCGGCTCGGTGAGCACCATGGTGGAGCCCCACTGCTTCTCGACGAAGAGCTTGGCCCACTTCTGCTGCTGCTCGTTGCCCTCGACGTACACCACGTGCGCGAAGGAGGGGCCGGAGGAGTACATCCAGACCGGGGCGTTCGCGCCGAGCACCAACTCGGCGAGCGACCACCACAGGGCGCGGGGGGCGTTGGTGCCGCCGAGGGCCGGCGGGAGGTCCAGCCGCCAGAACTCCGAGTCCATGAACGCCTGGTACGACTTCTTGAACGACTCCGGCAGCGGTGCGGTGTGCGTGGCCGGGTCGAAGACCGGCGGGTTCCGGTCACTGTCCGTGTAGCTGGCGGCCAGATCCTCGCGGGCGAGGCGGTCCACCTCGGCGAGGAAGCTGCGCGCGGTGTCGACGTCGAGATCCGAGTACGGCTCCTGGCCGAACGCCCGGTCCGCCCCGAAGACCTCGAACAGGTTGAACTCGAGGTCCCGCAGGTTGCTCTTGTAGTGGGTCATGCTCGCTGGCCCCGCTTCCGGACAGGTATTACCGATCAGTAACCCCGACTGTATTACTCGTCGGTAGGCAGCGACAAGCCGGCCGCGGAAGTGACAGCGATTACACACCCGCGTTCCGGCACTCGCCGGGCCACCGAATCAGCAGGCCAGCGGCCATCGGGCCGCCACCGCCCGGCGCCGAGTGACGAAATCGTGCCCAATCCTGGAATCAGTGGCCTCAGCCGTGCCACGACACCACATTCTCCAGGAAACAGCACGATTCCCGACACGGAGCAGCTCCGTCGGCCCGCAGCGGCACCGACGTCAGCCCTCGGCGGCGCCGACCTCCCAGCTCGGCACCGGGGCGGTCACCGCGCTGCTCGGGCCCGCGTACTCCATCAGGACCAGGGCGATGTCGTCGTCGAGCCGGCCGTGCACCCACTCGACCAGGGCGGTCTCCAGTGAGGCCAGCCCGTCGCCGACCGTGCCGTGGCCGAGCAGCCGCCAGGCCCGGTCGGCGGTCGGGAAGAACTCGCCGTCCCGGCGGGCCTCGCCGAGGCCGTCGGTGAACAGCAGCAGGCGGTCGCCCGGCTCCAGCCGCTCGACCCGGGGCCGGACGACCGGCATGAAGCCCAGCGGCGGGGCGGGCGCCGGCGGTTCGAGGGGGATCACCGCGCCCCGGCGCAGCAGCAGCGGTGCCGGATGGCCGCAGTTGACGATGGTGAGCGTCCCACCCCGCTCCTCGACCAGCGCGGCGGTGACGAAGTCCTCGTCGCCGACGTTGCGGGCCACCGCCCGGTCCAGGTCGGCCACCACGGCCCGCAGGTCGGCCCGCTCGTAGGCCACGTGCCGGTACGAGCCGAGCACGATGCTGGCCAGCCGGACGGCGTCCAGCCCCTTGCCCCGGACGTCACCGATGATCATGCGCACGCCGTACGGGGTGTCGATCGCCTCGTACAGGTCGCCGCCGATCTCGGCGGTGGCGGTGGACGAGATGTAGCGCCCGGCCACCGCCAGTGTGCCCACCTGCGGGCCGAGCGGACGCAGCACCGCCTGCTGGGCCACCGTCGCCAGCTTGGACAGCTCGGCGATCTGCTCGGCCTGCCGCTCCCGGGCACCGGCCACCGCCCCCGCGATGGCGGTGGCCAGCGCGATGCCGGCCACGTTGACCGCAGTCACCAGCGACGTCGTCGGCTCCACCAGGGCGAAGGTCGACCCGATCGCGGTGGCGACGGCGCCCACCCCGAGCACCACCCGCCAGGAGGCGAGCGCGGCGGCGAGGAAGGGCGCGGCGACCATCAGGGCGATGTAGTGCGCCGTACGCCCGTCCGCCAACTCCACCCCGGAGATGATCGCGAGCAGGGCGAGGGCCGCGCCGAGGCCGGCGCGGGATCCGGGGGTCAGCGGGCCGCGGCCCGACTGGAAGGCATGCGTGCGTACGAGGGACAGCATGCCTGATCGACGTGGGCCGGTGAATGAGCCTGGCCCGTCGTCCGAGGATGTTCTGCCCGGCCGGTCCGGAGTGCCGGACCGACGGGGGACGGATGCCTCGCCCACCGCAGGGGCCGCCGCGTCAGCCCAGGACCTCGTATTTCACCGTGAGCGCACCGACGTCGACGGAGGTGATGGTGGCGAATGCGGCCCGGGACAGGTCGATGCAGCGGCCCTCGATGAACGGGCCACGATCGTTGATCCGCACGGTGACCGACTTGCCGTTCGCCGGGTTGGTCACCCGGACCCTGGTGTCGAACGGCAGGGTCTTGTGCGCGGCGGTCAGCTCGTCGGGGTTGAAGGTCTCCCCGTTGGCCGTGAGCTGGCCCTCGTCGTAGAAGGACGCGCCGCAGGAGCCGCTGTCGACGACGGTGCTGGCCGGGGCCGGCTTCTTGGTCGTGGCGGCCGGCTTCGGCGCGGCGGTGCGGGCCTTGCTCCGCGACGCGGCCTGGGTCCGGGTCGCCTTCGGGCTGGCGGTGACCGTGGGCGAAGGTCCGGCGCTGGGCGGCAGGCTCGCGCTCGGCGACGCCGAGGGTGAGGGTGGCACGGCGGGGCTGCTCACCGTGGCGTCGGCGAGGGCCGGCGCGGAGTCCGCCGGTTCGCCGGAGGCGAGCTGGACGGCGCCGACGGTCCCACCGACGGCGAGCGCGACGCCGACCGCCGCGGTGGCCGCGATGCCGGCCGGCGAGGAGAACATGCGGGTACGGGAGTGCCTACCAGCCACCGGGCCCGTCCTTTCGTCGTCGCTGAACAAACCGGCCCGGACCGTAACGAGAGAAGCACTTCCGAAGTCAACGTGATCATGGTGCTATGAACGCATTTGCTCGCATACGTGTAGCCGATCATCCGAGGCGAGGTGGCCCGCTCGGCCCCGGACCCGGCCGGCCCCGGACCCGGCCGGCGCGGCGCGGCTCGCGGGGATGTCGCAGGATGGGCGGCATGCCCGCTGAGCTGAGCGAACGCCTCGTCGAGCTGTTCCGGTGGATCGATCCCGGCCCGGGAAGCACCCACCTGGTCAGCGACGTCTCCGGCTGGTGGCGGGACCCGGCCGTTCTGGCGGAACTCGGGCCGGCCCTGGTCGCGCCGTTCCGGGCTGCCCGGCCGACCGTGGTGCTCGCCCCGGCCGTCACCGGGCTGCTGCTCGGCCCGCTCGCCGCCACCGCGCTCGGGGTGGGCTTCGTGCCGGCGCACAAGGCCGGGGACGGGCGGCTGCCCGCCGGGGCGACCACCTGGGCGCAGAGCCCGCCCGACTTCCGGGGCCGCCGGGTCGAGCTCGGCGTCCGGGACCGGCACCTGGGCCCCGGGGACCGGGTGCTGGTGGTCGACGACTGGGTGGCCACCGGTGCCCAGCTCCACGCCCTGTACGAGATCTGCGCGACCCGGGGGGCCGAGGCCCTCGGCACGTCCGCGGTGGTCGTCGACTGCCCGCCCGCCCTCGCCACCGAGCTGCGGGTACGCGGCCTGCTCGACGCCGCCCGGCTGGGCTGAGCGGCGACTATTGACCTGAAGCGAGGTTGAAGTCGGACGATCCGTGCATGGACGACGGAATCCTGGACGAGGCGTACCGGCGGCTGCACCGGACCGGCCCCGAGTACGAGGGCTGGCTGTCCAACCACGGGCCGATGGCGGCGGAGGCGCTGGCCCGGCACGGGCACGGGGACCGGGTGCACCGATGGCTGGACGGCTACCTGCGCCGGCTGGACGAGCTGCCGCGCGGCCTCCGGCCGATCGACGACTGGCGGGTGGCGCTCGGCGACCCGAAACGGGCCGGTGACTGGCTCGTGCACTTCGACCGGGAGCTGCGTGAGCGCCCCTGGCGGGAGGTGCTCGGCACCTGGTGGCCCCGGCTGCTGCCGGGCATCGCGGCCGGCGCCACCCACGGCGTCATCCGGGTGGGGCACGCCGTGCGGGCGCTGCGCGCCGACGAGACCGGACCGGACCGCCTCGCGGAGCTCGGCCAGGCGCTCGGCTACTGGGCGGCCCGCTGGCAGCCGGTGCCGGGCGCGGTCCCGCCGACGACCCCATCGGACGGGCCGCACGAGGCCCGCGAGGTCCGCACCGGCCGGGCCGGCCCGGCCGACACGCGGGCCGGTCGACTTGGTACGGCCACGGGCGGAAGTGACCCGGGCGACACGTGGGCCGACCGGATCGGGGTGGACGCCGCGCTGGCCGGGCTGCCCCGGATCGCCGACCGCACCGGCGGCCTCCGGGAGCGGCTGGGGCGGCTGCCCGACGTACCGGGCTGGGAGTCCTCGCTAGCGGCACTACGCCCCGCGCGGACCCCGGCCGAGGCCGAGCGGGGGCTCGCCGAACTGGTACGCCAGGCATGCCTGAACTACCTCCGGTACGGGCACGCGGAGCCCGTCATGCTGGTGCACACGGTGACCGCGCCGACGGCTGTGCTGCGTACCCTGCCGGCGCTGGACTCCGGGCTCTGGGCGCCGAGCCTCGCAGCGGCCTGGTCCGCGACGGCGGCGGTGACCGCCGTGTACGCCTCCCGGGCCTGCGTGGCGTCCCCTGCCGTGGCCCCCGGCACCCCTGCGGAGGTCTTCGCCCGGGCTGCCCGGCACGGCGACGCGCACGTGGTGAAGCTCGCCGACGCGGTGTTCGACGCGTACGCGGCGACCGGCGACGAACGGGTGCTGACCTCGGCCGGGTACGCCGGGCAGCTCATCTGAGCGGTGGGCGGCGGGCCCGCGTAGCCTCGGCAGGATGTGGCCTCGCATCGGTGAACTGCGCTCCCTCTCCCTCGGCACCCCCGGCGAGCTGCGGGCCCGGCTCAACGCACTGGTGCTCGCCGAGGTCAAGACGGCGACCGCCGGCCTGATCGGCGAGTACGCCGAGGAAGGCGAGGCACTCGAGCGGGCCGGCGAGCGGCTGGCCCTCGTGGACGACCACGACGCGCTGGTCGGGGTCGTCGAGGTGACCGGCGTCGAGGTGGTCCGCTTCGCCGACGTCCCCTGGGACTTCGCCCGCTCGGAAGGGGAGGGCGACCGGTCCATCGAGGAGTGGCGGGCCGGTCACGCCGCCTACTGGGCCCGGGTCGGCACCCCCGTCACCGACGAGACCCAGGTCGTCTGCATCCGGTTCCGGCTCGTCTCGACCGAGGGCGGCACCGCCACCTGAGGTGCACGGGAGGCCCCTGCCGACGCTCCGCGCCGAGGCGACCGCCGCCCGGGAGGCTCAGCGGTCGCGGAGCGGTCCTCCGAGTGCCGCCGAGAGCACGTGTGCCGGCTCATCAGTCGGCGGCCACCACTATGACTTCCTCCCCCTCGCCGAACGGCGGCTCGAAGCTCTGGAGGTAGCGGTCCAGCAGTTCGTCGGTGATCGGAAAGGCGGCGTTGGCGTCGAAGCGCTCAGCTCGCGTATGAAGGCGCTGCCGTAGCAGCGTCGGCTCGGCCTTGAGGTAGACGAGACGCCAGCAGCCCCCGGCTTGCTCGATCAGCTCCTTGTAGGCCTGCCGTCGCGAGCGCTGCCAGAAGCTGGAGTCGATGACGACGTCGCGACGCTGTGCCACGAGTGAGAGCAACCGCTCCCGCAGAGCCTGCCTCGCGACTTCGGTGTGCTCCTCGTACCGGTCGGGCTCGTAGTCGACCCCGTAGCGACCGAAGCGCTGCCATATCTCCTCATCGACGGACAGGCGGACGTAGCCTTTGGTCTCGAGGTCTTTGGCGTACGTCGTCTTGCCCGAGCCGGCCAACCCGCACATCAGGACCACCTCAGGCTGCTCGGGGAGCCGTGCTTCGTCCGCTCTCATGGACGCCAGGGTGGCGGACAGGGCCGGAATCGTCACCCGCAATTCGGCATGACAGGACGTTTCGTCGGCGGGACCTGTCCGCCCCGCCAAGACGTTCATGAGGACGGGCGGTCAGGCGGGACGGTCAGCCGGGGCGAGGCGGCGCAGCTCGGGCAGCAGGCGGGTGGCCGCGTCCACCAGGACGGCCTCGTCGCCCGCGTACCAGCTGCTGGCCCGCGGCCAGTGCGTGACCACGTCGGTGAAGCCCAGCGCGGCGGCCCGCCCGACCTGCTGGGCGAAGAGGTCCGCGCTGCTCAGCGAGAAGACCGGGGCGGAGTCGAGGGAGAGGTAGCGGTCCAGCGTGGCCGGGTCGCGGCCGGCCTCGGCCAGCGTCCGGTCCATCCCGGCGGCGAGGTCGGACACGGTCCCCCACCACGCCTCCAGGTCGTCGCCACCCGTACCGGTGGTCACCCAACCCTCCCCGAACCGGGCCACCAGCCGCATCGAACGGGGACCGTTGGCGGCCATCACGAACGGCACCCGGGGACGCTGCACGCAGCCGGGATTGCTCCGGGCGTCCACGGCGGCGAACCACTCGCCGCGCCACGTCGTCCCGTCCTCCCGCAGGATCAGGTCGAGCAGCTCGGCGAACTCGGCGAGCCGGTCGACGCGCTGGCGCGGCGGCAGCATCTCGCCGCCCAGCACGGCCGAGTCGAAGCCGATGCCACCCGCGCCGAGACCGAGCAGGAACCGGCCGGCGGAGACGTCGTCGAGGGCGGTGATCTGCCGGGCGAACGTCGCCGGGTGCCGGAAGTTGGGCGAGGCGACCAGGGTGCCGAGCCGGATCCGGGAGGTCACCGTCGCGGCGGCGGTCAGCGTCGTCATCGAGTCGAACCACGGCCCGTCGATGAGGTCCCGCCAGCCCAGGTGGTCGTACGTCCAGGCGTGGTCGAAGCCCCACTCCTCCGCCTGCCGCCACCGGCGCTGCGAGTCCGACCAGCGCTGGTCCGGGAGGATCACGATGCCAATCCGCATGATCGCCAGCGTACGACCTGCCGAGGGTTACCGACCCGCTCGCCGCCCGGCGCCTTCCCTCGTTCCCGGCACGTCCCCGGGCTCAGCCGGACGCCGCACCCCGGCTCAGGCCGGCGGGCGAGGCTCAGGCCGGCGGGCGTGCCGCCGTGTCCGTCGCTGCCCGGACGAACTCACGGACCCGGGCCGTCGTGTTGCTTTCCAACCAGACCGGCCCGCGCCGGATCGGCGGGGCGTCGCTGATCGGCACGTACGCGACGTCCGGGCGCGGGTAGTAGCGCCGGGTGTGCTCGCCGACCGGCAGGACGCCCCGGCCCAGCGCCACCAGGGTCAGCAGCTCGGAGAACGTGTTTCCCGTCGGGCCCTTCGGCACCGGCCGCCCCGACGGGGTGCGCTCGGGGGTGCGGTCCCGCTTGAGCTCCGCCGAGGTCACCGCCGGGTACTGCACCACCGGGTGCTCGGCCAGCACCTCCAGCGAGACGGACCCGGCGCGGGCCAGGGGATGTTCGGCGGCCACCGCGAGCACCCGGCCCTCCGTCAGCAGCGCCGGGCCGCACGCCATCCCGTCGAACGGGTACGAGGCCACGAGCACGTCGACCGAGCCGTCGAGCAGGCTGGCCCGGGAGGTGGCGAGTTGCGCCTCGCGTACCCGCACCTCGCAGTCGGGGTGCCGCTCGCTGAACAGGGCGACGGCCCGCAGCAGCACCGACGCCGTCCCCTCGCCGAGGAAGGCGACCCGCAGTTGCCCGGTCATCCCCCGCCCCGCCTCGGTGGCCCGGCGCACCGCCGCCTCCATCCCGCCGACCAGCGGGCGCAGGTCGTCGGCGAGGCGGCGGCCGATCGGGGTCAGGGTCACCACCCGGCTGGTACGCGCGAACAGCGGCGCGCCGATCCGCCGTTCCAGCTTCTTCACCACATGGCTGACCCGTCCGGTGGTCACCCCCAACCGCCCGCCGGTACGCCCGAAGTGCAGCTCCTCGGCCAGGGTCAGGAACGTCTCGACCTCGTACCGTTCCAGCATCCGACCCCCACCACGCGGCGACCCGGCCAACGTTCGTTGAGCCAGGGTAAACGGTCGTAGCCCGATAATGGCTTGGTCGGAGCCGCCGTCCGGTCGATCGTTGAGAGCGTCACCCGGGGCCACTGCCCCCACCCTTGACGACCACGAGGAGTACGCCATGCCCAGCGAATACCTGACCGGACTCGACGCCCCGCTGCCGGAGGTCGGGCAACGGGTGCACGCCGTCGTCGAGGCGGCCCTGCCGGAGGCGACCGGAGCGCTGTGGCACGGTCACCCCGGCTGGGGCCTCGGCGACCGGCCCGGCAGACAGCCGGTGTGCCTGCTCAAGGCCCAGTTCGGCGTACGTGACCTTCGGGGCCCTGTTCACCGACTGGCTGCGCCGGGCGCACGCGCTGGAGGTGGCGGCGTGAGCGCGGTCCGGGTGACCGGCTTCGACCACCTGGTCCTCACCGTCGCCGACGTCGAACGCTCGCTGGCCTTCTACTGCGGGACGCTCGGTCTGGAGCCGGTCCGCGTCGACCGGTGGCGGGCCGGCGAGGCGCCCTTCCCGTCGGTACGGGTCAACCCGGAGACGATCATCGACCTGGTCCGGGGCCTGAGGGGTGAATCCAATGTCGACCACTTCTGCCTGGTGGTGGCCCCGCTCGACTGGGCCGAGGTGATCGCGTCAGGTGGCCTCGACGTGGTCGAGGGGCCGGTGGGGCGGTTCGGGGCGCGGGGCAGCGCCACATCGGTCTACGTCCGGGACCCGGACGGCAACGTCGTCGAGCTGCGCTGGTACCCGCAGGACGAGCCGGCCGACGGTTATCCGGTGGATCGGGAGTCCGCCGGCCCCTAGGTTCACCGGGGTGGGTGATGACATCGGGGCGGAGATCCGGCTCGCGGACGCAGCGGTGATCGCGCGTACGACACCTCCGCTGGACTCCGAAGGGATGACGGCCCGGACCGACTGGCAGGCGTGGCACGAGCCCTACGCCGACGAGGAATCGCCCCTGTCGCGCCGGCTGCACCTCGTGCGGCGGGAGATCGCCGCGTGGCTGGACGAGCGCCCCGACGAGAGGCTGACGGTGGTCAGCGCCTGCGCGGGCCAGGGGCACGACCTCGTCGGCGTGCTCGCCGGGCGGGCCGACGCGCACCGGGTCCACGCGACGCTGCTGGAGTACGACGCGGGCAATGTGGCCGCCGCCCGGAATGCCGCCGGCCGGGCCGGGCTCACGAACGTCACCGTCGAGCGGGCCGACGCGGGGCGGCTCTCGTCGTACGCGGGGGCGGTGCCCGCCGACCTGGTGCTCCTGGCCGGGGTCTTCGGCAACGTCAACGACCATGACGTACGCCGGACCGTGGCCGCCCTGCCGCAGCTCTGCGCGGCGGGTGCCACGGTGATCTGGACGCGGACCCGGCGCGCCCCCGACCTGACCCCGGCGCTGCGCGGCTGGCTGCGCGACGCCGGATTCGTGGAGCGGGCGTTCCACGCGCCGAAGGGTGTGCTCTTCTCCGTCGGCGTACACCGGTTCGCCAGCACGCCCCGCCTGCTGGACGCCTCCGGGGAAATGTTCACGTTCGTCCGCTAAAGCCTGCGTCGAAGTGCGCGAGGCGTACACACGTCTCCTGACAGCAGGCACCCGATCGCGGTGGTAACGCGGAGATTGGGGAGATCTTGGAAGATTTCGGCCCCTGGAGGGGCCGTTTGCTTCCAAGATCTCCCAGTTCCGGGGGCGGGAACCGCCACCGACCCGGTCAGGCGCGCAAGAGCGCGCTCGGGCGCGCAAGAGCGCGCTCGGGCGCGCCCCGGCGATGCCATCACCCCGCACCCACCGCCCGCACCGCACCGAGGTAGACCGACCTCGACACAAGCGCTAGCTGTCGGCTACCGGAGCTCGTGCACGACCTCGATCGACCCGACGATGTGGTCGTTGAACTCGTCCATCTCCTCGGCGGGCACCCACTGCGGCCAGCGCCGCCACCCGGACAGCCGGACCAGATCCAGTTCCTCCGGACCGGTCGGACGCCACAGCACCGTCGTACCGCCACCGCTGCCCATCTCGACCTCGCCACCGCTCGTCGGGCCCTACCGGTTCGAGCCCGGAGTGCCAGGACGGTACCGGGCCGCCGACGACGGGCACCACCGGTTTCGCCGTCAGACCGCATTCCGTCGGTACACGGCAGAGCGCCCGCGGCGCGGCTGGAAGCGGGTGCTCCGGGGGTACGGGGTCGTCAGGCCCGCTCGGCGATGCGGGCGACGAACGCACGCCACGCGACCGGAGCGAAGGTCAGCGCCGGGCCCGTCGGGTCCTTGCTGTCCCGCACGGCAACGACGCCAGGAAAATTGTCGGCGACCTCCACGCAAGCGCCGCCGTTGGAGCTGCTGCGGGTGCTGGTTCGCCACCGCGCGCCGGTCAGGTCGTTCATGCGCGTTCAGGCTCGCTCGGCGATGCGGGCGACGAACGCACGCCACGTCACCGGAGCGAAGGCGAGCGCCGGGCCGGCCGGGTCCTTGCTGTCCCGCACGGCAACGACACCGGGAAGATTGTCGGCGACCTCCACGCAGTTGCCGCCGCTGGTGCCACTACGGGTGGACTTCCTCCACTGTGCGCCAGTCAGGTCCATTGAGTCGCCACCTTTTTGATTAGGTCCAGGGACTGTCGCCTCGACAGCGCCTCATTCCGGATGCTCTCCCACCGCTCGAAAAGCGTATCCAGGTCCGCCGCGCGGTCCACGACATCGCCGCCGAGCTGGCTTTCGAGGTGACCCACCCAACTGCCGTCTGCCGCGTGCGCCAGCGACAGCGGACCGGACAAACCAGCATGGAAACAGACGTCCGCAGGGACGACGTGGACACTGGCATTGGGTCGCTCGGCGCAGGCTACAAGATGCAGTAGCTGCACTGACATCAGTTTTTCCGCGCCTTCGCCCACACGTCGGATCGCACCTTCGTCGACCACCACGACGAGCTGCGGCGGGTCCTCGCGAGCAAGGATGCTCTGTCGCTCGATCCGAGCCGCCACCCGGCGGTCGACTTCGTCGTCGGACAGTCGCGGGTCGAGCCGCAACACCGCACGGGCATATGCCTCGGTCTGTAGCAACCCCGGAATCAGATTCGGCTCGAAGTATCGAAGTTGTGTTGCTCTGCGCTCGGCATCCAGCCAGGGCAGGAACCAGGACGCGGCCCCGAGTTGGGTCACCATGCGTTCGAACAGACCGCCGTTGCTGAACGCGCGATCGGCCCCCTTGATGAAGTCCAACGTAAGCGCACGAGTGCCCTGCTCCACGGCGCTGACGTGGGACGCGCTAAAGCCCGCGCCTCGGCCGAAGGTCTCCTGCGTCATACCGGCTGCTCCGCGAGCACGCCTGATCTCCGCAACGATGAAGGCGGCGAGCGGACTCGGGACATCAGCCATTCAGAGCCTCCCAGAACAAAGATCTACTACTCACGCTGCCGCACCCCAGCCGGCAGTCCCGCCAGACCCGCCCGAGCAGCCGGAGCACCTTCCGAGCGTAGTGCCCTCGACAGCAGAGTGTCACAACGTGCCGCTGACGAGGAACCCGACCGTCAGCGGCGTCGAGGGGTTCGCCCAGCCTTTTGCGTACCACCCGCGGGCGAATCTCTGCCACTTCGACGGACAGGGAGCATCGTGCCGAACCGAGAAGGACGTCACCGCACCGACAACCGCCGGGGCCGGCACGCCGCGTGTCCGCCGTGGCGGGAGCGCGTGGGAAAGGACAAGCCGAAGCCCGCGCCGCCGCCGGCCCAGCCGGACCCGGTCCCGTACGACCCGCCGTTGATCGGCCCGATGATCCCGCCGCACCGGTTCCCGCCTAACGACACCGCGACGCGGGTCCTGCGACCGGCTGCGGGCGAGTTCCGCGCGCGGGGCGGGAAGCGACGCGGCAACGGTGGTCGGCCGTGTCGGTGAGGGGCTACGACAAGGTTCCACGGCAGGACGTACGGTGAGCCGCCCCCACCTGCCGATGCGCCCGGCCTGGCTCTGCCGGGTCTGCGCCGCGCAGTGGCCGTGCCCGCCGGCCCAGCTCGACCTGGCCGCCGAGTTCTACGGCCATTCGGTCGCGCTCGCCTTCTACCTGGCCACGTCGATGTACGAGGCGATGGACGACGTGTACCGGCTGGGCGGGCGCCCCGACGGGGCCGCCATGTACTCCCGGTTCCTCGGCTGGCTGTCCCTGGCGCGTCGGCCGCGCCGCAGGGCGCAGCGGAACGCCCGACCCGACGGATCGGGCGACACTCGACCCGTCGAGGGCCGGTACCCTGCGCGGATGGTGGGTAGCGACGAGGACGTGGCGATCGAGGCCGCGCAAGCAGGAGCCGTCATCGTCCGGGCCAGGTACGGAGCCGCCCTGACCCGCCTGGAGAAGCCCGGGGGCGACTTCGCCACCTCGGCCGACATCGAGGCGGAGAACGCCATCCTCGATGTCCTCCGCTCCGCGCGGCCGGAGGATGCCGTGACGGGCGAGGAGAGCGGACGCACAGGTGCCAGCGACACCGCGCGCGAGTGGCTGGTCGACCCCCTGTGCGACACGCTCAACTACGCCGTACGAAACATGCTGGTCGCGGTGAACGTCGCGCTGCGGACCGATGCGAAGGTCACCGTGGCGGCCTCGGCCGACCCGTTCACGGACGAGGTGTTCTGGACCGACGGCACTCACGCGTACGTACGTCGCGACGGCGTCGACGAGCGGCTCACACCTTCCGCCGAGTCCCGGTTGGTGGATGTCAATCTCGATCCGCCGTTCCCGAACGCTCCCGGGTTCCAGGCGGCGCGGCTGCTCGCCGACCCGGGGTTCGTCGAGCGGTTCCGGCCCCGAGTGGTCTCCACCACCCTGGCGGTGGCCTGGGTGGCCGCCGGCCGACGGGCCGCCTACGTCACCGACGGTGACCTGCGGGACAGCGTGCACTTCGCCAGTGGGATCGCCCTGTGCCAGGCAGCGGGATGCGTGGTGACCGGCATCCAGGGACAACCGCTGCACACCGGCGCGGACGGGCTCATCGTGGCGGCGGATCGTCAGACCCACGCCGCCCTGCTGGCGCTGGTCGACAGGCAGCTCCCACCTGCCGGTGACGTCGCCTAGCTGGTCGGCGGCTCCGTCCACGGCCCGGACCGCATCTCGATCGGCTCGTAGGCGAGGGCCCGCTCAACGACCTCAGCGGCTGTCAGCTCGGGGACCGAAAAGATCATTTCAGCGATGTCCGGACAGACGAGGTCACGTTCGAGCTGACCCAGCAAGTCGTTGAGCTCAGCGTCGTCCGCGTAGCCGAGACTCATGATCCGCTCAACGAGGACGATGGCCTCATCCCGGGTGAGTTTCGGAGGCACGCTCTGATCCATGCCGCGCAGCGTAGGCGAGCGTGCTCGACTCCCCGGCGTCCCGGTCGGGTTCGGCCGCCCGGCCACCCTGCGCCGCCCCGACGTCCGGCATCCGCTCGTTGGCGAGCACGCCGGCTTGGCCGCTGCGACCTGGCCCCACGCCGGCTTGGCCGCCGTGACCTGGCCACCCGCTGCGCCAAACGCGCGTCCCTCTACCGAGCCAGCCTCGTGCTGATCGCCGCCATCATCTGGCTCCCATGATTGACCGGACGCCGAGCGATTCCGGGCCGTCGTGGAGCAGCACACGCAGCGGATTGCGTCGTGACCGCCGACGCCGGTTCGACAGTCACAACCAGGCAGAACTGGGCCGGACGCGGACCGCCCCTGAACCGTCGGCGAGGACCGGCGAGTTCCGGGGCGGTGAACTGCGCGCGTCAGTCGGCCACCAGCGCGGGGCGCCAGTCCCGCGTGGCGTCGGCGAGGTCGAGTTGCTGGAACAGGCCCTTGGCGCCCTGCTCAGCGAGCGTTCCGCGGTGTGCATCGATGCTGACCGTCAACCCTTGCACGTCGTACACGGTCAGCGACTCAAGCCAGTCCGGATCGCCGCCAGGGGCGAGGTGCGCCTGATGACCGTTGATGGTGGTGTTCGGCTGCTGGGGCTCCTTACCGTTCAGTTCCGCCCGGATCTTGTCGGTCAACTCGAAGTACGGGGAGAAGGTGACGTCCAGCGTTCTCGCACGCTGCACGCCGGGATCTGCAGTGGGGGGTTCGGCGCTGTACGTGACGCCCGCGTACCACCGCCCGTCCGGGGCCAGCGGTCCGGAGACGTTGGTCAGAATCGGCCGCAAGTTCTGCGGCACCCCCGCGACCTGGGCCGGCAACTGCACCCGCTCGGTCGTACTCAACGTGAGCTGCTGCGCCACGTGCAGGGCGATCTCGCGGGCGTCCTGCCTCGACGCCCAGGGCGCGACCCGGACCTCGGCCCAGCCGTCCGGCGCGTACTGCCAGCGGAGGCAGAGCTGGTCGGTGCCGTCGACGTCGTACTGGGTGAAGTTCGCCGCTGCGCCCCGTACGTCAGGCGCGGGTGCCGTACTCACGGTGGGCGCCCGTCCGTCGATGCCGACGACCTGCGGCGCGGCCGGCGTCACTCCCTCCGGGTAGAGGCTGACCGACACCCCTGACCAGTTGGGGTTCGGCAAGCCGGCGGCATGCCCGATCAGGGTGACTCCCGGGCCGCTCAGCAGCAGACCCGCCTGGTACTGCACGCTGTCCAAGCCCGACGGTAGCCACCCAAACCGAACGTACTGAACACTCGGATCGACCGTTTCCAACGCGGCCGGGATCCGGGACGAGGCAGCCGACGGCACCTGCCCGGTGTATGGCTGCAACGGAGCCAGGGCGCCGACCATCTCCAGCGACGGCGCCGACGGCCGATCCGGCGCGACCAGACCCGGCACCGTGACAGCGCCGACGGCCAGCGCGGCCACCGCCAGTGCGGCACCCGCACCGCGGGCGTACCAGCGCTGCCGCCGTCCGACTATCATCGCCCGTTCGATGTTCAAAACGGCCGACGGCTTCTCGGCCGACTCAACCCCGGCGCGCATCAACCGCGCCACATCCAGTTCCTCGATCATCGTCAGCTCCCGTGAGTCAACCTGTTGATTGGCGCGCCACTTGCGTCGCCGGTCCGCATCGCGGTCAGCACGTCATTTCCGCCAGGGACGAGCAGGCCACGCAGCGTCGCCAGCCCTTTGGCGGTCTGGCTCTTGACGGTGCCTGGCGCGCAGCCCAGCACCCGCGCCGTCTCCTCCACCGTCAGGTCCTCAAAGAACCGCAGCACCAAGACGGCCCGCTGCCGCGGCGCAACCTGACGCAGGGCCGCCACCAAATCGAGCCGCTCCGTGGCATCCGGTGCGGCCGGCGCGGGCCGCACCGGTAACAGATCGGTGAGCAACACTCGGGCCCAACCCCGTCGCCGATCGTCGATCAACCGCCGCAGCAGCATCGTCCGGACCAACGCATTCAGGTTGTCGGCCCGCCGGGCCCGCGGCCAGTTGCGATACAGCTCAGTGAGCACCCGCTGCACGATGTCGTCGCCCTGATGCCAGTCACCGCACATCAGATACGCCGTCCGGCGCCACTGCGGCAGACCGGCGCGGACGCACTCGGTGTACTCGGCGTCGGCCGCGGCCCGCTCGGCGACTCCCCGGCTCAGCGGCATTCCCGGCCCTGTCCTCCCACCGGCCACCGACCACACGGTGATCGTCCGCACACCCGCATCTCCACTCCTCCCGTAGCTGTACCTCCAACACCGCTAAGTCGTGGCCGGAGCAGCGCCGGGTTGCCCATCAGGGGCGACCACCTCGCCAGACCGTTGCATCCCTGCGCCGCGCACAGCCCTCTACCCGTTCGGCGGGCACGCTCGGACCAGGTAGACCGCCGCGCTGGTAAGAGCAATACCGGCGGGGCGATACTCAGCCTCCGAACAGGCGATCTCCCGCAAGCGCAACGTCGTGAGGCGCTGCTTCAACCCCCGACTCGAACATCCGAAATGAGATGCGCACGGACTGGCACACCTGTTGGATCTCGGTATGAAGCACGATCTTGTTCGTCCTCGGAAGGCGCGCCCAGGGGACCACATCGCGGTCCTCTCACCGTCCTTCGCTGCGGCAGGTGCCTATCCTGAGATTCACGAGCAGGCCATGCGACGGCTTGCTGACGTGACCGGCCTCGTTCCAGTTGAATACCCGACCACCCGCGAGGTCGGTGCGACCGCGGCAGCGCGTGCAGCGGACATCAACGCCGCTTTCGCAGATCCTCAGGTACGCGGCATTCTCGCCGTCGTCGGAGGCGAGGATCAGATCACGGTCATCCCGCATCTGGACGCCGACCTCGCCCGAGCCGATCCGAAGCCGTTCCTAGGCACCAGCGACAACACCAACCTGCACCACTGGCTCTGGGGAACTGGTATCGCCAGCTTTTACGGCGGATCCTCCCAGGTACACCTTGGCCCCGGGCCTGCCGTAGACGACATCCACGCCCGGTCGTTGCGAGCGGCGCTACTCACCGGGGAACGGCTGGAGATCACCGATCCGGGCGAATCCGAAGATGTCGGGATTGATTGGGCCAATCCGCAGGCGTTGGAATTCTTCGGAGAACGCGAACCGACGGAGCCGTGGAGCTGGTACGGGCCGCGCCGTGCAGTCACCGGCCCCACTTGGGGCGGCTGCCTGGAACTCCTCCAGTGGATCCTGACGGCGGGACGCTTCCCATTTCCCCCGGAGATTCTGCAAGGCGGGGTGCTGATCATCGAGACGTCGGAAGAGCTCCTCCCTGCGCGCGATGTCGGCTTCATTGTCCGCTCACTGGGTGAACGCGGTCTCCTCAGCGCCGTCGACGCGGTCCTGGTCGCCCGTCCGCCGGTCTCCGACCACACCCGCCGACCCGCTGCCGCGGATCGGGCACGGCTACGCGAGCAGCAGCGCGATACGGTCGTCGACGTGGTGACCCGCTACAACCCAGAGGCAGTCGTCTGCGTCGGCATCCCATTCGGCCATACCAGACCGCAGTGGATCCTTCCCCACGGCGGCCCTGTCACCGTCGATGGCGTGGAACGTCGAATTTTCGCCGACTATCGATAGGGCCCTCTCCACGCGACTGCCAGTGCCAAGTAGATCCGGACGACTGCGATCGGCCCTCTCGGGGACACCCGGCCGTCCCCGCTGTCCCCGCAGCTGGTCCGGGAGGCCGACCAGGGCATCGCCGACGCGATCGACAAGGCGGTCAAGGCGGCCCGGCGCAAGCCGAGCAAACGCAAGGTCAAGCGGGTTGCCGAGGGCGACGGACCGGCCGCCGAGGCGAGCTAATGGCCCACTAATGGCCCATCCCTGTTTCAGCATGCCCTAGAACCACGGGAGCCCCGGCGGGACATATGTCCTGACCAGGGCTCCCGTGCGTGGAGCGGGTGACGGGAATCGAACCCGCACTGTCAGCTTGGGAACCGTACAAGGCCCCCTGGTGACCGCCCTGGCGGGCAGCTCAGCGAGAGATCGAGTGGCCTGGAGTGACCTCGGACGGCCCGCCGTAATGGCATGTGAATGGCACGGATCTTGCGCGAGTGGATCTCGTTCGCTGCCCAACACCAGGGGGACACCCTTGTCCCCCTGTCCCCCACGTTTCAGCAGCTAAACAGGGGTTGGGGGACAGCGGGGACACGGGGGACAGCGGGGACACCCCTGCCGAGGGGGTCAGGTTCTTTGGGTCGGACTCGGGGACAGGTGTCGTTCGCCGTACATGCCCGCGAGTGCTGGTGCCAGCGGGAGCAGGTGACCTCGGATCGTTCCGGTCAGCGCCTCGGCCGCTGTGGCGTCGTAATCGATCAGGAATCGCAGGTGCCGGAGGGCATGGAGCAGAACATCGACGTAGCGCGGAGCGGGTGCGTCGTTGGCGGCGTTGGTCGGTGGCCGGCCGACTGCCTCGGCGAGCGCAAGGTCGATGGGTAGAGCGTCCGGCCACTGGTCGCGTACGAGTCCGGTGACCTCGACGACCGCGATGTAGGTCAGGATGACGCGCGGGCCGTCGACCCTCCACGAAGTGGAGTGCAAAAGGCTTGCCGAGTCTTTGGCCGCGCGTCCCGCCAGCTCCAGCTCGACTTCAGCGTGAGGCTCACTGTCGGAAGGTACGGGCAGGCCGGGCCGCCATGCGTCCCCGCCGCTGAGCAGCCAGAGGCCGACTTGATCGGCGGCGACCGGCCAGACTTCCACCCAGACCGCCATGTTCTCAGCCATCCTGATCAACCTTCCCTTGAGGGCTTGATTTGGCAGAGCGGATCAGTTGATCGGCGCGCGCTTTCGAGACGCCGATGCGGTTTGCCAGGCCAGCGAGTGACAGCTTTTCGGACTCGTAGATCCGGGCCGCCATGCGAGCGCGCAGGTCCGCTGCGTCGCCGACCAGTTCGTCCACCGTCGCGCGGAGTGCCGTGGCCTGCTCGAACGCGCGGTTTGGTTCGGGAGTTAGTTCGATCGCGGCCATGGCTGCCGCCGCCGACTCTTTGAGTTGCGCTAGCGCATCGTCCAGCGCTTTTCCTGGTGATTCACCGTCGTCCCCTTGGCTCACGGACCCAAGGGTACGGGAATCGTCTAGGCATCACTAGACACCGTGTACCCATGCCTGTACGGTCGGAGTCGTACAGAGATGGCTACACGCCAACTCGGTGCCGCAGTAGGCGGCCGTGGCGAGGTTGCACCCTCGCCACGGCCTGCACACCCCCGTCCGTCCCGCTAAGGAGTCACGAAGGTGCTGGAGAAGGCTATCTTTCGCGTGCCCAAAAACGGCCAGATTGACCGCGAACCGCCACTGACGGACCTGTCCGCGATTGAGGCCGAGTGGCCGCTGATCGAGGCGGAACTGTCCGTGCTGGACGCCGAGATCGCGCTGATCAACGCCGCCGACCACGGCGGTCCGTCGCCGCTGGACTGGCGTCGCTTGCGCCGGGCCGAGGCCCGCGTGACCCGCGTCGCCGCCGAGCTGGCCGTGCGTCCCGCCACCCGGAAGGTGGCCGCGTGATGACGCAGGATCTCAAGCGCCTCAAGCGCATCGGATGGGGCGTCCGAACGGTGTTCGCCCTCGGAATCGCCGCCTCTCTGGCGGGCAACGTGCTGCACGCCGCCGACAACGTGATTAGCCAGGCCATCTCCGCGTGGTCCCCGGTGGCGCTGCTGCTGGCAGTCGAGCTGATCTCCCGGATTCCGGCCCGGCGCGGCGCACTGTCGGCCGTCCGGCTGGGAGCTACCGCCGTCATCGCGGGCATCGCCGCTTGGGTGTCCTACTGGCACATGGTCGGCGTGGCCACCCGATACGGCGAGGCAGACTCCTCGGCCTACCTGCTGCCGTTCAGTGTGGACGGCCTAATCGTGGTCGCGTCGATCAGCCTGGTCGAGATCGGCGGCCGGATCCGCACCCTCACCGACGCCGTGCCGGTCGCCGCAGCGACCCCGGCCATCGCCGACGTGACCGCACCGGAGACGCCCGCCGCGCCGGTGGCCGCCGTCGATCCCGTCCCGGTTCCGGCGGTCAAGAAGCTGTCCGCGAAGCGCGTCACACCGCGTCCGGCGTCGGCCGAGAAGGTCGCCAAGGTGGCCGCCAAGATGCCCGACGCGCCGGTCTCGCAGATCGCCGCCAAGGCTGGTGTCTCGGTCTCGACCGCGCGGCGTCACCTCGCCACCCTGCGCGTCACCGATGCGTCACCATCTGCCCCGCTTCCTGCGGAAACGCCCGCTCTCGCCGCCGCCTAGCTCCGCCCGGTGACGCGGTCACCCGCCGCCAAGCAAGCGCCGCGTCACCGGCCCTCCCTGTTCCTGTTCGTCGCCGCCCTCGTGATCGCCGCCTGAGACCGGAGGACAACACCGTGAACACGCCCAACCCCAACCCCGAGAACTTCGATTGGACCTCTGCCGAGGCCGACGTCGCCGAGGTGGTCGACCTGGACGCCGAGCGCACCCGCCGGGCCGCCGCCGAGTCGGGCACGCACTTCGAGGTGAACCTTGACGAGACTCCGCAGCGCGGCGGGATGCCGGTCGAGCCGCCTCCGGTCGACGCGTCCGGCAAGCGGCCGATCGTGCCGGCCAACTGGTCGACGTGGCCGAACATCCGACACAGCCTCGCGCAGGCCGCCGCCCTGACCGGCTACCGCGCCGGGTTCCACGCCGTCCGCGCACCTTGGTATGCCACCCTCGCCACGTTCTGGGCCGGGGTAGGCACGTTCCGGCTGATCGGCCGGCAGCTCAAGTGGTGGTGGGTGTCGGAACAGTACGGGCTACGACAGGCCGCCGCCGACGCCAACGACCCCGCCATGTGGCTCAAGCTGCACCGCGAGGTCAAGGCCACCCGCATGTGGCGCGGCATCGTGCTCGCCGCCGAGACCGTCGCCGTGTGCGTCGGCGGCCCAGTGCTCTACGCCGTCGCCCCTGTGTGGGCGCTGGTCCTCACCGCTTGCCTGCTGGTCGCCTTCCTGGCGCACATCGGCCGCCCGGAGGACCGGCGGATCATCACCCCGGCCACCGTCTCGGGCCGCTTCCGCCGAGTGAACCCGGACATCATCCTCCGGGCCTACTACGCCGCTGGCCTCGGGCACCCGGACAAGGCGCACCAGCAGATCGGGTTCGGCTCGACCATGGCCCGTGACGCCTCGGGCACCGGTTCTCAGGTGTCGATCGACCTGCCGTACGGCAAGACGTTCGACGACGCGGTCAAGGCACGCGGCGCGATCGCCTCGGGCCTGGACGTGGCGGTCTCGCAGGTGTTCATCACCCGCGATCCCAGCTCGCACCGGCGGCACACGCTGTGGGTCGCCGACCGCGACCCGCTCGCCCAGGGCGCGGGCCGGACGCCGCTGTTGCGGTGCAAGCCGACCGACATTTGGCAGCCTGCCCCGTTCGGGCTGGACGAGCGCGGCAACAAAGTGAGCGTCGACCTGATGTGGAACAGCATCCTGATCGGCGCGCAGCCTCGGCAGGGCAAGACGTTCGCCGCTCGCTCGCTGGCCCTGTACGCCGCGCTGGACCCGTACGTGAAGCTGACGGTCCTGGACGGCGGCGGCAAGCCGGACTGGCGCAAGTTCGCGTTGGTCGCCGACCGGTATGCGTTCGGTCTGGCGATGACCCGCGACGGTGACCCCGCCGAGATCGCGCTCGAAGCGCTGCGCGAGATCAAGGCTGACGTGCAGGACCGGTACGAGCGGCTGTCCAAGCTGCCGGTCGACATCTGCCCCGAGGGCAAGCTGACCCGCGAGATCGCCCGTGACCCGAAGTACCGGATGCCGGTGCGGTTGGTGGTCCTGGACGAGTTTCAGGAGTACTTCGACCTCGGCGACATCAGCAAGGAGATCGCGTCGCTGCTGGTCTACCTGGTCAAGGTCGCCCCGGCGGCCGGTGTCGGGTTCGTCGACGCCACCCAGCGGCCCAGCGGGGTCGGCGGTGGGCAGGTCGCCACGCAGTTCATCAGCTTCCGCGACAACCACCAGGTGCGGTTCTCCCTGCGTACCGGGTCGTGGAACGTCTCCGACCTGGTCCTTGGAGCCGGGGCGAACTCCGAGGGCTACGACTCGTCGACGCTGCTGCCCAGCTACAAGGGCGTCGGCATCCTGCGCGGCGCGTCGGACGCCACCCCGACCGTGCGGACGTACCTCGCCGACGCGGACGACGCGGAGAAGATCCTGATCGCCGCCCGGAAGCTGCGCGAGGCGGCCGGCACGCTGTCCGGCATGGCGGCCGGGGAAGACGTCGCCCGCGAGATCCGCGACGTGCTCGCCGACGTCCGCAGCGTGATCGAGCGCGGCGAGACCGGCGCGCAGTGGGAAGAGATCGCCGCCCGCCTCGCCGACCGGCTTCCCGAGGCGTACGCGGACGTGACCGCCGAGTCGGTCTCGGCTCAGGTCCGGTCGTTCGGTGTACGCAGCGTAGACGTCAAGCGTTCCGGCAAGGCCCTCAAGGGAGCCAAGGCCGACGACATCGACGCCGCGATCGCCCGCCGCAAGGCCGCGTAGCCGGTCGCGGCCCGCCCGCGACCGGTCGCGTCACCGCGACTCAACCCGCGACCGGCCTGGTCAGCGCAGACATTGACCGGTCGCGGGTTGCGTCGCCAGCCCTTCACGCCCAAAACCCGCCTCTGGAGGCTCACTGTGCCTGCCCTCGCCGCGACCGCGACCCCCGGAACGACCATGATCGGCGTGCTGATCCTCGCCGCCGTTATCGCCACGCTGTGTTACGCCCTCGGCTGCTGGCTCTGGCCGTTCGGAGCCTGCCGCAAGTGCTCCGGCACCGGCACGCGTCGCTCCCCGTTCGGCCGCGCGTTCGGCCTCTGCCGCCGCTGCCACGGCGACGGACGCCGACTGCGCGTCGGCCGCCGGATCATCAACAGCCTGCGCGAGTTGCACGGCAAGGGCACTCGCTGATGGCCGCCCGGACCATGGCCCGGTTCAGTCGGGCCGAGACGCCGCACACCACCTGGTGCACCCGCGATCACCGCTGCGGGGTCGCCCTGCACCAGGCCCCGGACATCATCGCCGACGGGCCGCTCGGCGGCCGGGCCGTCATCACCCGCGTCCGCGCTGCCGACGTCGACTACGCCGAGATCCGCATCCGCGTCCCGCTCAGCCGGACCGAGGACACCGCCCGGCGGCAACTCGGCCTCGTGCTGCACCTGTGCCGCGAGTTGCTGACCGCTGTCGCCGCGATCCGGCCCGCCGCCCTGCGCGGCCGGGCCGCTGACCGGCCGGCGCTCGACAGGAGGGCCGGCTAATGTCGCGGATCCGGGCCGCCTACTGGGATCCCGATGCCGAGCGGTACGACGTCCCGACGTTCTGGTGGCAGGGTGCGCCGGACGGTTACGCCACCCGCAGGCAGCTCCGGGCGCGCGGCCTGCGGCCGGGCGGTCAGCCGGTCGCCGCGCAGATCCTCTGGCGGGGCGTCGGCGGCACCCGGACCGCATACCTCTACCGGCTCGACCTCGCCCGGCCCAAGCGCACCGCCAGCCCGGCACAGCGCCGGGCGATCTCGGCCGCGCTGCGCGCCCGCCGCATCTGCCCCGCCTGCGGCGAGGTGCGCGACTACTACATTCCGCGCTCGCTCGGCGAATGCCTCGACTGCCACGACGGACGGCCGGGCCGATGACCGGCGGGCACTGGATCGGCGCAAGCAAAGCCCTCGGCCGCCTCGTGCCGACCGACCTGCCCTACCCGCACATCTGCGACCGCGCCGTCGCCGCCGAGGACACCGTGTCCGGTCAGCCGTTGCAGGTCGCCCGGTGGGAAAAGGCCCGCTACTGCGCCGCGTGTGCCGGCGAGAACTACCAGCGCGAACACCCATCTACACCCGACATCAGGAGGCCGGAACCCATGTCCGACAACGAATCCCTGCGCGACGTAGCCCTTGCCGCCGCCGCGCATGGCTGGCACGTCTTCCCCCTGCGGCCGAACGACAAGCGGCCCGCCTTTCCCGACCACCCCGCCGACGCCTGCACCGGCCGGGACCCGCGCTGCCGCAACGGGCACACCGGCTGGGAGGCACGCGCCACCGTCGACCCTGACCGGATCCGGCGCGGCTGGTCCGAGACCCCGTACGGCGTCGGCATCGCCTGCGGCCCGTCCGGGCTGGTCGTCGTCGACCTGGACGTGCGCAAGGCCGGCCAGGTCCCGCCGCCCGGTTGCCCGTACCCGGCCGCGACGGACGGCGTCGACGTGCTCGCCGCGCTATGCAAGGCCGCTGGACAGCCGGTGCCCGCCGACACCTACACCGTGACCACCGGGCGGGGCGGCGCACACCTGTACTTCCGACACCCCACCGGCGGCCCGGCCCTGCGCAACACGGCCGGGGAGCGCGGCAACGGTCTCGGCTGGCTGGTCGACACCCGTGCCCACGGTGGCTACGTCGTCGCGGCCGGAAGCACGGTCGCGGGCAACCCCTACGCGGTCGCTCGTGACCTGCCGGTCGCCGACCTTCCCGATTGGCTCGCCGAACGCCTCGCCCCCGCGCCACTGCCGCCGCAACGCCCGGTCTCCGTCGACCTGCCGACCGGCCGGGCCGGTGCCTACTTGGACGCCGCGATCAATGGGCAGCTCGACCAACTCCGACGCGCCGCCGAGGGCGAGCGCAACCACACGCTCTACGTCTCCGCGATCGCCCTCGGCCAGCTCGCCGCCGGAGGAGCGCTGCCCGTCGACCAGGCCGCCGCGCTGCTGGAACAGGCCGCGCTGTCGATCGGCCTCACCCGGTTCGAGACGCTGCGCACGATCCGCTCCGGCCTCGCCGCCGGTGCCCGCCGCCCCCGGACGGTCGCCGCATGAACCGGCCTGGCGACAACCACGGTTGTCACACGCTGCCCCAGCTCGACACCGCGACCGGGCACCTCGCCGTGCACATGGCCGACCTGACCACCGCGCGTACGCCGTCCGAGGCGCTGGCCGCGATCGCCCGCATGGAGGTTGCCGCCCGTGAGGCGCGCGAGTGGCTGTCCGTCGACCTGGTTCTCAATGAGGGCTGGTCCTACGCCGACGTGGCCCGGCCGCTCGGCATCACCCGACAGGCCGCCAGCAAGGCTTACGCCGGCCCGGTAAACACCCGGATGCATCGGACGTTGCTCGGCCGCGCCGAGACGCTGGTCATCGTCGGTTGCGGGGGAGCCAAGCTGGACCGTCCCGCACCGGCCGGGCGCATGTACACCGGCAGCTACCACCAGGCATGTCGACGGGCCGCCGACCGTCTCGGCGGTCGACTACTCATTCTGTCCGCCCGCTACGGGCTGATCACCCCGGACACCTGGATCGAGCCCTACGAGCTGCGCATGGGCCAGACCGGCGCGGTCACCGTGCCGACCCTGCGGGCACAGGCCCGCCGCCTCGGCATCGACTCGGCCGGCACCGTCACGGTGCTCGCCGGACGCGACTACGCCGACGCCGTTTCCGCGATCTGGCCGCACGCCGCTCGGCCGCTCGACACCGCGCGGGGCATCGGCCCGCAGATGGCAGCCCTCGCCGAGCTGGCGCGCGGCACGACAACCCAAGTTGCGCCGGGCATCGGCGCGGACAGGAGCGCGGCATGACTGGTCCGACCCCGGCCGAACGGCAGGACCGCCCGAGACTGCACGTCGCCGGGCCAGACGACGTTGGTGAAGTACTGTCGCCCGAGGCGAAGCGGCCCGCCCGGATCCGCACGTCATGGACTGCCGCCGACATCATGGCGATGGAGTTCGCCCCGCCGAAGTGGGCCGTGCCTGGTGTGCTGTCCGAGGGCGTGAACCTGCTCTGCGGCCCGCCCAAGGTCGGCAAATCGTGGATGTCGCTCGGCCTCGGCCTCGACGTCGCCCTTGGCGGCAAGGCGTTCGGCGCGATTCCGGTCGAGTCCGGCCCGGTGCTGTACCTCGCCCTGGAAGACACCGCCCGCCGCCTGCAAAACCGACTCGGGAAGGTTCTCGGCCAGCGCAAGGCCCCGGCCGGACTCACCCTCGCCACCGAGTGCCCGCCGCTGCCGCAAGGCGGCGACCAGGCAATCGCCGCGTGGCTCGACCGCAACCCGAACGCACGCATGGTCATCATCGACGTGTTCGCCAAGCTGCGTGGCCACTCCGCCCCGGGCGCGTCCGCCTACGATGCCGACTACGCCGCTGTCGGCCGGGCGAAGAAGGTCGCCGACGACTACGGCGTCGCGTTCGTCCTGGTCCACCACGTGCGCAAGGCCGGATCCGACGACTTCCTCACCGAGGTCTCGGGGACCAACGGACTCGCCGGGGCCGCCGACGCCACCCTCGTGCTCAAGCGGGCACGTAACCAGGGTGACGGCGTGCTGCACGTGACCGGCCGCGACGTCGATGAGAACGAGTACGCCCTCACCTTCGACCCTGCCGCCGGTGCCTGGCAGATGCTCGACGGCCCTGCCGAGGATCACCAGGTCGGCGAGACCCGCGCGACGATCCTGCGCTTTCTGCGGGCAACACCCGGCAGTACCCCCAAGGTCATCGCCGACGGGGTCGGACTCGCCTACGACAACGTCAAGCGCACCTGTCAGCGGATGCTCGCCGACGGACAGCTCGCCGCCGACACCGGCGGCCGGTACCGCGTCCCCGGTGTCCCCCCTGTCCCCGGTGTCCCCCAACCCGCCCTGAGCAGCGAAAACGAGGGGGACAGCAGGGGGACAGATCCACTCTGGCAGTGAACCGACTAAACACGCTGAAACAGAGTCGTATGTGCCTGTTTCAGCTCAGGTCCATACGAAGACACCCGGACGGCCGCATCTTGGCTCAGCGTGGCTCTCAGCGGGCCGCCGTGCGCCTCTCTGTCGACGCGGGCCGCCGATCCTCGCCGACAAGTTGCCCGCACCGCCGGAGAGCAGCTCCGGCCCTCTCGCCGCCCTACTGCACTACCTGGAAAGGACACCCGATGGCTAGGCGGATCACCCAGAACGCGCCGGTCCTGGCGCTACCCGTCGAGTTGCTGACGATCGAAGAAGCCGCGTGCCGGATCGGCATGAGCGTGCGCTACGTGCGCCGCGCCGTCGCCGAGCGGCAGATCGCCTTTCACCGCCTCGGCCGGTCGATCCGGATCGACCCCGCCGACCTGGCCGCGTTCGTCCATGCCGGACGCGTCGAGCCGATGACCGCCGAGACCGTATGGCGCGACCTGAGGAGTGTTGCCTGATCATGGCCAACCAAGAGGGACACCGCCGTTTCGGCAACGTTCGCAAGCTGCCGTCCGGCCGCTACCAGGCGCGCTACCCCGGCCCGGACGGACGGATGCGCTCCGCCCCGCAGACGTTCGCCCGCAAGGCCGAGGCCGAGAAGTACCTGACGTTGATCGAGGGACAGATGATCCGGGGCGAGTGGATCGACCCTGAACGCGGCAAGATTCGGTTGCAGGACTACGCCGAGCGCTGGATCACCCAGCGGCCGAACCTGCGGCCCCGGACCGTGCACCTGTACCGCTGGACGCTCGGCAGGCACATCACGCCGCACCTCGGCGAAATGCCGCTCAACCGGATCGACACGCCGATGGTCCGCGACTGGCGGGCGCGGCTGTTGGCCGATGGGACGTCGGTGACGATGGCCGCCAAGGCGTACCGGCTGCTGCGCGCCGTCCTGATGACCGCCGTCAAGGAGGACGAGTTGATCAGGGTCAACCCGTGCCGGGTGGTCGGTGCCGACCAGGAGAAGCCCGTCGAGCGGCCGGTCCTCTCCGTTCCGCAGATTTTCGACCTGGCGGAGCGGATGCCGGACCGGTTCCGAGCGTTGATCCTGGTCACGACGTTCGGGTGCCTGCGGTGGGGCGAGGTGGTCGCCCTGCAACGCTGCGACGTCGACCTGTCGGCCGGCACGGTGCGGGTGCGTCAGGCTTTCGTCGAGCACCGGGGTACCGGGCTGATCCTCGGGCCGCCGAAGTCGCGGGCGGGCGTGCGGACCGTCGCGCTGCCAAAGGCAGCCCTACCCCTGCTGAAACAGCACATGGGTGAGTACGTCGGCGGGGCCGCCGAGGCGTTCGTGTTCACCGGCCAGGCCGGGCGGACCGTCTGGCGCGGCAGCTTCAACAAGCTGGTCAAGTGGTCCGAGGCGGTGGCGGCGATCGGCGCGGCCGGGCTGCACTTCCACGACCTGCGACACACCGGCAACACCCTCGCCTCGCGAGCACCGGGCGCGAGCCTGCGCGACGTGATGGCGCGGATGGGGCACGACAGCCCGCGCGCCGCGCTGATCTACCAGCACACCAATCGGGAGGCCGATCACGGGATCGCCGATGCGATGGACCGGGCGGTCAAGGCGGCCCGGCGCAAGCCGAGCAAGCGCAAGGCGAAGCGGGTTGCTGAGGGCGGGAAACCGGCCGCCGAGGCGAGCTAATGGCACATTAATGGCACGGCAGCCTGTTTCAGCACCCTAAAAAGAAGGAAGCCCTGGCGGACCATCGGTCCTGACCAGGGCTTCCTCACGTGGAGCGGGTGACGGGAATCGAACCCGCACTGTCAGCTTGGGAAGCTGATGTTCTGCCATTGAACTACACCCGCAGGCGGCCCCACTGTACCCGACGGCGCCGCCAGGTGCATCCAGGCACCCCGCCGCGCGCCGCCGACCGGCAGCCGCGCCGGGCCGACGCCACGGCCTGCACTCCCCCCGGCCCGATCCATGGCCGCCCTCACCGCCTCCCCGCGACCCCCGAGCCATCGATGAGACCTAGAAGTTTCATGCCGGCAACATATAGTCGTTCTCAAATCCTTCGATGGGTTGTAACGTCTGCCACACGTTTCAGCCACGGCGCGACACACCCCCTGCCGCGCCGACAGAAAGAGGTGGGCCCATGGGACTCCGTGCCAACCTGCTGACCCGGCGTACCGCCGGCGTCGCGTCGACGACCCTCGCACTCCTGCTCAGCACCGCCGCCGTGGGCATCGTCCCGGCCGCATCGGCCTTCTCCGCCGCCCCGGCGGAGACGTGCGCCGAGCCGGCCGACGTGCACTCCGACGCCCGGGTCAAGGCGGGCGCACAGGCCAAGCACGAGCCCAACGAGCTGACCGCCGCACAGGTCCGTGAGCGCGAGGCCGACCTCGCCGCCACCCTGCGCGAGCGGGCCAGCTACCGGGCCGGCGCCGGCGCCGGCACGCTCGCGACCGTGAACATTCCGGTCGTCGTGCACGTCATCCAGGAGAACAGCACCCGGGCCGGCGGCAACATCCCGGACTCGCTGATCACCTCGCAGATCAGCGTGCTGAACCAGGCCTACAGCGGCGCTACCGGCGGCGCGGCGACCGCCTTCGGCTTCCAGCTCCAGAAGATCAACCGGGTCACCAACCCGGCGTGGTACCCGATCGTGTCGGGCTCGTCGGCCGAGCGCTCGATGAAGACCTCGCTGCGTGAGGGCGGCAAGAACACCCTGAACATGTACCTCGGCGAGCTGAGCGGCGGCCTGCTCGGCTGGGCGACCTTCCCGAAGAAGACGCTGGACAAGATGGACGGCGTCGTCGCCCTGAACGAGTCGCTGCCGGGCGGCACCGCCACCAACTACAACCAGGGCGACACCGGCACCCACGAGGTCGGCCACTGGCTGAACCTGTACCACACCTTCCAGGGCGGCTGCTCCGGCTCGGGCGACAGCGTGGGCGACACCCCGGCGGAGGCCTCGCCGGGGTACCAGTGCCCGACCGGACGGAACACCTGCACCGCGACCGGCCTGGACCCGATCACCAACTTCATGGACTACACCTACGACTCGTGCATGCACCAGTTCACCACCGGGCAGGCGAGCCGGATGTTGACCGCGTGGAACGCGTACCGCGCGGCCTGACGTACCCCTGTTCCTGACCCTCCGGTGCCGGCTCCGTCCTTCGACGGGGCCGGCACCGGCGTCGTCGGGGGTCAGGCCGCCGCGCGATGGGAGCCACGGATGTGCCGGGTCGGCCCCTGATCCGGTACGCCCACCGGCGCACCGCCCGGGTCACCGGCGGCCCGGGGGTCGAGCCACACCTGCACGGCCGGCTGCCCCGGGCCGCCGCCCGGGAAGACGGAGCCGCCCTGGTAGCGGCGGGCGAGCATCGCCACGTCGACGGTGAACTCGAACAACCGCCAGTCCACCTGCGGGGCAGCCCGCCCCAACTCGGCGAGCCGGGCCACCCGGGCCTGGTCGGTAACCGGCCACGCGTGCCCCGCCACGTACGCCTCGTCGTCGCTGTCCTCCGGCGGGAAGGAGTGCAGCGCGTAGCGGCCGTCGCGTTCGAGGTCGCACCGCTTCGGCGAGTCGACGATGAAGCAGAAGAGCCCGTCGTCGGTGATCACCGGGGAGACCGGGTGCACCCGGGGCCCACCGTCGGCGCGGACGGTGGCCAGGTAGCCGAAGCCCGGCCCGTACTGCTGCATGAGGAGGCGGATCCCGCCGGCGAGTCGTGGCTCGTCAGCGGCGAATTCGGACCAGGAAGCCATGTGGACATTCTATCGAACACGTGTACGACAGGCGAGCGCGGCACGCCGGTTGCAGCGGGCGATGACAGACCCGCCGACCAGGCTCGCTATGGTGTGGCGATGCTGCTCTCCGACCGCGATCTCGTCAGCGAGCTGAAGGCTGGCACGCTCGCGCTGGAGCCGTTCGAGCCCACCCTGGTGCAGCCGTCGAGCATCGACGTGCGCCTCGACAAGCTCTTCCGGGTCTTCAACAACCACCTCTACACGCACATCGACCCGTCGGTGCAGCAGGACGACCTGACCTCGGCGGTCGAGGTGCCCGACGGCGAGCCGTACGTGCTGCACCCGGGCGAGTTCGTGCTCGCCTCCACGCTGGAGGTGATCTCGCTCGGCGACCAGCTCGCGGGCCGGCTGGAGGGCAAGAGCTCGCTGGGCCGGCTCGGGCTGCTCACCCACTCGACCGCCGGGTTCATCGACCCGGGCTTCTCCGGTCACGTCACGCTGGAGCTGTCCAACGTGGCGAACCTGCCGATCACGCTCTGGCCGGGCATGAAGATCGGCCAGCTCTGCATCTTCCGGCTCTCCTCGCCGGCCGAGCACCCGTACGGGTCGAAGGTGTACGGCTCGCGGTACCAGGGCCAGCGCGGCCCGACGCCGAGCCGCTCCTGGCAGAACTGGCGCACCTGGCCCACCCGCTGACGGCGCGGGCGTGGTCGAGGGGCCCGTCCCGCGGAACGGGCCCCTCGCCGCTCAGTCGGGGCGGCCGTAGCTGTGGATCTGGCCGTCGTCGACGCGCTTCATCTTGACGGGCTGGCCGGCCTGGGAGGCGTGCACCACCCAGCCTCCGCCGACGTACATGCCGACGTGGTGCAGGTCGGCGTAGTAGAAGACGAGGTCACCGGGGCGCAGGTCGGCGCGGCTCACCCGGGCGGTCACCGACCGCTGCTGGGCCGCGTTGTGCGGCAGCGACACGCCGGCCTTGGCCCAGGCCGCGAGCATCAGGCCCGAGCAGTCGTACGAGTTGGGGCCCTCGGCGCCCCAGACGTAGGGCTTGCCGATCTGGGCACAGGCGAACTTCACCGCGACCCCCGCGCCGCCACCGGGGTAGGCAGCCGGGCAGGGAGCGGGACGCAGCGCGCCGCCACCGCCGGTGCCGTACACCTTGAGCCGCAGCTTCTGGAGCCGGTCGATCTCGGCGTTGATCTGCTTCCGCTTGGCGGCGAGCTGCGCCTCGGTGCGGGCGAGCTGGGTGACCATCTCGTCCAGCGGCTTCTTCTTCGCGTCCAACTCGTCGCGGAGGTCGATGACCGCCCGGATGTCGCGCTGCTGGCGCTCGGCGAACTGGTCGAGCAGTTCCAACTGTCCCATCATCTGACCGGGCGAGCGGCTGCCGAGCAGCGCGTTCACCCCCGAGAGGTTCTCACTCTTGTACGCCTCGACGGCGAGGCCGCTGACCTTGTCCATCGCCTCGTCGACCCGGCGTTGCAGCGGCCCGATCTGCTTGGCGACGGCGTCGGCCTGCCGACGCTTGAGGGCGAGGTCCTGACGGGTGGCGTTGTGTCGCTCGATGAGCGGTTCGAGCTTGTTCCAGTCCTGGTCGATCTGCCGCTCGATCTCGGCGATCGAGGGATCGGCGTGGGCTGCGGTCGGAGCGCCGGTCAGGACGATGGCGGCGCCGGCCAGTGCGGCGAGAGCGGTGGTGAAGCGTGACCAGCGTGGGCGCGGCGTAGCCGGTATCCGGTCGGCGTGCGCCGACCGGCGTGACGGGCGCCGCAGGGCAGGGTGTGCCACCTGGCTCCGTTCTCCTTCTTCCTTGACCGCCTACCGGGTTAGCTGACGGGTTCGGGCGGGAAGGGAGAGCGCCCTACCGCAGCGGCGCTGCGGATTCACCCCGGCGTACCTGGGTCCCCGGCTCGCCCGGAGGCGACTCGGCGGTGTCGGACCGTCACCGCCCGGCTGGGCGATACAGCTACCGGCCGACGATTGACCAGAGTAGAGACGCCCGTTATCGATCCGCAACCCGCTGGGCCATGACACGCCATATCAAGCCACCGTGCGGAAGTTTCCTTCACATCGCGACACCTGGTGGAAAGCTATTGACGCGGGAGGGCGGCGGCGGAAGGGTGACCTCATCCGATGCCCAACCAGGAGGTTCGATGCCCCGTTCTGTCGTGTCGTCGAGCAGACGGATCCTGCTCGCCGCCGCCGTGGCCGCCACCACGGCCCTTGTGCCCCTCGGTACCACCGCCTCCCCGGCTGCGGCCGGCCAGACCCCCGACCGCCAGCAGCAGTACGCTGACGCCGCCGCCGAGTACGGCGTGCCGGAAAGCGTCCTGCTCGGCGTCTCCTACCTCCAGTCCCGCTGGGACACCAACGCCGGCACCCCCAGTACCAGCGGTGGGTACGGGCCGATGCACCTCACCGACGCCGATTACGTGACCGGCCTGCCCACCGGCACCCACCACGACTCCGGCGACGAGGACCCACGCGGGGACGACTCCCGCCCGGCCCCCGCCGCCGCCCAGCCCTCGGCCGACGAGGCCCCGACCGCGGCGTCGTTGCAGACCCTGGACACCGCCGCCACCCTCACCGGGGCCGACGAGGCGGCCCTGCGCGCCGACGCGCCGACGAACATCCGGGGCGGGGCGGCGCTGCTCGCGTCGTACCAGCGGCAGATCGGCGCCCCAGTCGGGGCCGGCACCGACCCGGCGGCCTGGTACGGCGCGGTGGCCCGGTACGCCGGCGCGGACAGCGCCGACGCGGCGGCTGCCTTCGCCGACGAGGTCTTCGGCACCATCGCCGGCGGCGAGAGCCGGGTGACCGACGACGGGCAGCGGGTGACCCTCGGCGCCCGGGCGGTGACCCCGCAGAAGTCCTGGCTGGACCGGCTCGGCCTGCGCCTGCCGGAGCGCCCCGACGGCCTGGAGTGCCCGTCGACCATCTCCTGCGAGTGGATCCCCGCCCCCTACCAGTCACTCGGTGCCGACCCCGGCGACTACGGCAACCACGACCTGTCCGACCGGCCCAAGCGGCAAAAGGTCGAGTACATCCTCATCCACGACACCGAGGGCAGCTACGCGGGCACGGTCAACATGGTCCAGGACCCGACCTACGTGAGCTGGCACTACACGCTGCGCTCGGCCGACGGGCACATCGCCCAGCACGTGAAGACCAAGGACGTCGCCTGGCACGCCGGCAACTGGTACGTCAACTCCAAGTCGATCGGGCTGGAGCACGAGGGCTTCGCCGCCCAGGGCACCTGGTACACCGAGGCGATGTACCGCACCTCGTCGAAGCTGGTCCGGTACCTCGCGCTGCGGCACGGCGTCCCGCTGGACCGGCAGCACATCATCGGCCACGACAACGTCCCCGGCACCGTCGCGGCGAACGTGCGGGGCATGCACTGGGACCCGGGCCCGTACTGGGACTGGTCGCACTACTTCGACCTGCTGCGCGCGCCGGAGCTCAACACCGGCACCCCGCTGACCGGCATGGTGCGGATCGACCCCGACTTCGCCACCAACCGGCCGGCGTTCACCGGCTGCGTGACGGCGGGCGTGCCGTGCCCCTCGCGCGGCTCCTCGGCGGTGGTGCTGCGCAGCGCGCCGAGCGCCGACGCGCCGCTGGTCAACGACATCGCCCTGCGTCCGAACGGCACGCCGGCCACGATGGCCGTCTCCGATCACGGTGCCCGCGCGTCGACCGGGCAGACGTACGCCCTGGCCGGCCGTGACGGTGACTGGACGGCGATCTGGTACCTCGGGCAGAAGGCGTGGTTCCACAACCCGGCGTCCGCGCCCACCGCGGCATGGACCGTCGGCCTGGTGGCCACCCCGAAGGCCGGGAAGGCGACGATCCCGGTGTACGGGCGGGCGTACCCGGAGGAGGCGGCGTACCCGGCCGGCGTGCCGTACCAGCCGATCTCGCCGTTGCAGTACACCCTCTCCGCCGGCCAGCGGTACTCCGTCGGCAACGTGCTGCCCAGCGAGTACTACCGGGCCGCCACGTTCGACGGCTCGGCCCCCGGTGACCGGACGGTGATCCGGGGTGAGAAGCAGTACGTGCAGATCCAGTTCGGCCACCGGATCATGTACGTCGACCGCGCCGACGTGAACCTGGTGCCGTCCCCGCTGGGTGCGCCCCGCTGACGGTCGCCCCTCGGCACGACGATGGCCCCCGGTCGGGTGACCGGGGGCCATCGTCGTGGACGGTGCTCAGGTGCGGGGCCTTGCGTGGCATCGGGTCCGGGCGGCCTTCGCGGGGGCCGGGGACTCCTGGCTGCGCGCGCCCGCACCGAAGCAGCGCGGGGGTGTCAGCCGGGTCGGCGGAAGCCGGCGACCGGCATGGTGTTGATGCTGCTCACGTTGACCGGCTTACCGGCCCGGGGCGCGTGCACCATTTTGTCATTGCCGAGGTACAGGCCGACGTGGTGCAGGTCGCTGAAGAAGAACACCAGGTCACCCGGGCGGGCCTCGGAGCGCGGGATGGTCCGGCCCTCGTTCCACTGTGCCCCGGTGAAGTGGGTCAGCGAGATCCCGGCCGCCTTGTAGGCGTACTGGGTCAGGCCGGAGCAGTCGAACGAGTTCGGGCCCGTCGCCCCCCAGACGTACGGGTCGCCGACCTGGGCGCAGGCGGTTCTGATGGCGGTCCGGGCGGCCGCGGTGACCACACCGGTGACCGTCGGGCAGCCCTCGGTGGACACGACGGTCTTCGGCATCGACGCCTGCAGCCGCTTGATCTCGGTGTTGATCTGCGCCTTCTTGGCCGCCAGTTCCTTGGTCTGCTTCTCCTGGCCGACGATCAGCGTGTCCAGCTTCAGCTTCTGTCCGTCGTACTTGGCCCGGACGGCGAGGACGCCCTGCAACTGACGGCGCTCCTCCGAGGCCAGCCGGTCCAGCATGGTGAGCTGCTCGGCGAGCGTCCCCGGCTTGGTGCTGACCAGCAGCGCGCCGAGGTCCTGCGACGGGCCGGAGATGTAGTAGCGGGCGGCGAGGTCACCGACCCGGTTCATCGCCAGCTCGGTCTCGAGCGCGAGCGGCTCGATCTTCTTCTCCAGCTCCGCCGCCTTCTCCTTGTTCACCTTGAGCTGGGCGCGCACCTTGTTGTGCTGCTCGATGGTCGGCTCGAGCTGCTCCCACTGCTTGTCGATCTGCGCCTCGATCTCCTCGGGCGAGGGCGCGGCGTACGCGGGCGCGGTCAGCGTCCCGGCACCCACGGCGACCGCCGCGACCAGGGTGAGCAGGCGTCGTACAAACCGGCGGGCGCCACCCGGACGAGCAGGTGACCGGCCCGGGACATGGCGATGAGGGGGCATGGTTGCCACCGGCACCGACTCCTTCGCAACCGACCGCCGGGCGCCTCGCGAGGGGGAAGATCGAGGCAGACGACCCACAGCGGTCAGCGCCCCACATTAGGCGAGGCCCGCTCGGGTAATCAAGGTGGGTCGCCTACCGTCACACACCGACAACCGTTCGCACCCGACGGGTGCGGGTCGACGGGCGCGGCTCAGCCGACGATGGCCGTCAATACGTCGTCGAGGGTCACCACGCCCAGCGGCAGACGCCCGTCGCTGACCAGGACCATGTGCCGCCGCTCGCGGCGCATCGCCAGCAGCAGGTCGGCCAGCGTACGGTCCGGCGGGACCACGGCCAGCGGGTGGTACACCTCGGGGGGCACCGGAGCGCGGCGGTCCGCCCCGGCGTACCCGAGGACGTCCTTGACGTGCACGAAGCCGAGCACCTTGCGGGTGGCCCGCTGCACCACCGGGAACCGGGACCGGCCCGTGCGGGTGGCCAGCACCTCCAGGGAGGCCGGCGAGACGTCCTCGGCCACTGTGGTCACCGTCGACCAGGGTTGCAGGGCGTCCGCCGCGGTGCGGGTGTGCAGGGCGAGCGCGCCGGTGATCCGGGCGTGCTCCTCCGCGTCGAGCAGGCCCTCCGTGCGGGCCTGCGC
This sequence comes from Micromonospora sp. CA-111912, assembly GCF_050948415.1. NCBI lineage: Bacteria > Bacillati > Actinomycetota > Actinomycetes > Micromonosporales > Micromonosporaceae > Micromonospora > Micromonospora sp. CA-111912. Next base: position 112,828 of record NZ_CP192007.1, on the reverse strand, counting down.
CACCAGCCCCGCCAGCTCCTCGGCGGTGAAGACCGTCTTGACCGAGTCCGTCGCCTCGACCCGCCACAGCCACAGCACCCGCCGTGCCGCCCACTTCATCGCCAGCAGCAGCGGCTTGGTCGCCGTGCAGAACGCGAGCATCGCCGGGCCCAGCCAGAGCGCCGCCGGCTCCGGCCCGGCGAGGGTGATGTTCTTCGGCACCATCTCGCCGACGACGGTGTGCAGGAAGACCACCACGCCGAGGGCGATCAGGAAGGCCACCGGGTGCACCGCCCCGGCCGGCAGCCCCAGCGCGTGGAACGGCGTCTCCAACAGGTGCGCCAGCGCCGGTTCGGCGATCGCGCCGAGGCCCAGCGAGCAGACCGTGATGCCAAGCTGCGCCCCTGCGATCATCAGCGGGATCTGGTTCATCGCCGACAGCGCCCACCGGGCTCGCTTCGACGTCGCCGCGAGCGGCTCGATCACGGTCCGCCGGGACGCGATGAGTGCGAACTCGCTGCCGACGAAGAAGGCGTTGCCGAGCAGCAGCAGCACGGTCACCGACAGTTCAAGCATCGTCGCCGGGCTCCTCCGGGCGGACCACCCGCACCTGCTCGATACGGTGCCGCTCCACTTCGACCACGGTGAACTCGTACCCGCTCTCCTCGACCGTCTCCCCGGCCAACGGAATGTGCCCGAGCCGGGCCATCAGGAAGCCGGCGAGGGTCTCGTACGGGCCCTCGGGCAGCCGGAAGCCGGTCTGCTCGACCAGTTCGTCCTCGCGCAGCACCCCGTCGACCAGGGCGGTCCGCTCGCCGCCCGGCACGGTCAGCTCGACCGGTCCGCCGTCGTCGACCGCAGCCGGGTCGAACTCGTCGGCGATCTCCCCGACCAGCTCCTCCACCAGGTCCTCCATGGTCACCACGCCGTCGGTGCCGCCGTACTCGTCGACCACGATCGCCAGGTCCGAGCCGGCCGCCTTGAGCGCCGCGAGGACGCCGTCGAGGTCGAGGCTCTCCGGCACGTACACCGGCTCCCGGGCCACCGAGGCGACGCTGGTGCCGGCCCGGCGGGCGAGCGGGACGCCCAGCGCGTCCGGCACCGCCGCGACGCCGGTGACCAGGTCGAGGGTCTCCTCGAAGACCGGGAACCGGGTCCGGCCGGTCTGCTGGGCGAGGGTGAGCAGCTCCGCCACACTGGCCGTGGCGCGCAGCGCGATCACGTCCACCCGGGGGGTCATCGCCTCGGCGGCCCGCTTGTCGCCGAAGCGGATCGTGCGCCGCAGCAGCATCGCGGTGTCCGGGGGGAGCGCGCCGGCCTGGGCCGAGATCACCGCTAGCAGGCCCAGTTCCTCCGGGGACCGGGCGCTGGCCAACTCCTCCTGCGGCTCCACCCCGAGGCGTCGCACCAGCGTGTTCGCCGAGTTGTTCAGCCCCCTGATCAGCCACCCGAACGTCCGGGAGAAGCCGCGCATCCCCGGGGCCGTGGCCAGTGCGGTGGGCATCGGCCGGGACAGCGCCAGGTTCTTCGGCACCAGCTCGCCGAAGAGCATGGAGAGCAGGGTCGCCAGGGCCAGGGCGAGGAACGGGGTGAACCGGTCGGCGGACGCCCCCAGCGGGTGCAGCAGCGGGGTGAACAGGCGGGCCAGCGCCGGCTCGGCCAGGTACCCGGTGAGCAGGGCGGTGATGGTGATGCCGAGCTGCGCCCCGGAGAGCTGGAAGGAGAGTTCGTGCAGCGCGTGGCGCACGGTGACCGCACCGCTGTCCCCGGCCGCAGCCCGCCGGTCGAGCTCCGGCCGGTCCACGGTGACCAGTGCGAACTCGGCCGCGACGAAGAATGCGTTACCCGCCGTCAGCAGCACGAAGCCGACCAGGGGCAACACCGTGGTAACGAGAGGACTGTCGATGATCGGTTCACCTCGGCGCGATTGTTCCACGACCGGCCGCGTCGCACACGACCACGCGCAGTCGCCGCCGGCCCGTCGTCGCCCGGGGCGTCGCCGTCCACCGTGACCTGTCCGCCGTCCGCCCGCGCCCGGGGCGTCGCCGTCAGCTACCGGCCGGCGCGGTCTCCTTCGCGCCGGCGGCGTCCGCCGGCTTGACCGAGCGGAGCAGCACGCTGGCGACGTCGACGACTTCGACCTGCTCGCCGGCGCCCTTGCCGTTCACGCCGTCGTTCAGCATCGTCGAGCAGAACGGGCAGCCGACCGCGATGGTCTTGGCCCCGGTGGCCATGGCCTCCTCGACCCGGTCCACGTTGATCCGCTTGCCGATCTTCTCCTCCATCCACATCCGGGCGCCGCCGGCACCGCAGCAGAAGGAGCGCTCGCTGTTGCGCGGCATCTCGGTGACCTCGCCGGCGATGGAGCTGTCGAGAACCTCGCGCGGCGGGGCGAAGACCCGGTTGTGCCGGCCCAGGTAGCAGGGGTCGTGGTAGGTGACGCCACCGTCGACGGGCTGGACGGGGGTGAGCTTGCCGGTGCTGACCAGGTGGGCCAGGAGCTGGGTGTGGTGCACCACCTCGAACTCGCCGCCGAGCTGCCCGTACTCGTTGCCCAGGGTGTTGAAGCAGTGCGGGCAGGTAGCGACGATCTTGCGCTTGTTCTTCTCCCGGCCCTCGAAGGCCTCGTTCAAGGTCTCCACGTTCTGTTGGGCGAGCATCTGGAAGACGAACTCGTTGCCGATCCGGCGGGCCGGGTCGCCGGTGCAGGTCTCGCCCTCGCCGAGGATGGCGAAGCTGACGCCGGCCTCGTTGAGCAGCGTGGCGACCGCCCGGGTGGTCTTCTTGGCCCGGTCCTCGAACGCGCCCGCGCAGCCGACCCAGAACAGGTACTCGAAGTCCTCGACCTCGCCGACCCGGGGCACCTCGAAGCCGAGGCCCTTGGTCCAGTCCTCCCGGGTGTTCTGCGGCGCGCCCCACGGGTTGCCCTTGTTCTCCAGGTTGCGCAGCATCACGCCGGCTTCCGACGGGAAGCTCGACTCGATCAACACCTGGTAGCGGCGCATGTCGACGATGTGGTCGACGTGCTCGATGTCGACCGGGCACTGCTCGACGCACGCTCCGCAGGTGGTGCAGGACCAGAGCACGTCGGGGTCGATGATGCCGCCGTCCTCGGCCCCGCCGATCAGCGGCTTCTCGGCCTCGGCGAGCGCCAGCACGTCCATGTGGGCGAGCTGCGCGGCGGTGGCCTTCTCCTCGCCGGTCAGGTCCTTGCCGCCGCCGGCCAGCAGGTACGGCGCCTTGGCGTACGCATGGTCGCGCAGGCTCAGCACCAGCAGCTTCGGCGACAGCGGCTTGCCGGTGTTCCAGGCCGGGCACTGCGACTGGCACCGGCCGCACTCGGTGCAGGTGCTGAAGTCGAGCAGGCCCTTCCAGGTGAACTGCTCGACCTGGGCGACGCCGAACTGGTCGGACTCGGGGTCGGCCTCCTCGAAGTCGAGCGGCTTGCCCTCGCTCATCATCGGCCGCAGCGCGCCGAGCCCGGAGCCGGCCTGACCCGGGTTGCGCTTGAAGAAGATGTTGAAGAACGCCAGGAAGCGGTGCCAGGCGACGCCCATGGTCACGTTGAGCGCGATGACGATCAGCCAGGTCATCGAGATGGCGATCTTGATGACGGCGGCGATGCTGACGCCGGCCTCCCAGTCGGGCAGCAGCGAGCCGACGGCGTGACTGACCGGGGTGGCCCAGACCGGGTACTCGAAGTGGTCGGTGGCGACCTTGAAGCCCCGGATGACGAAGCCCATGATCAGCACCGCGAGGACCACGGCCTCGACGAAGTAGCCCTGCCACATGGTCGAGCCGGTGAACCGGGACCGCCCGCCCGGCCGGGTCGGCCGGTTGCGGACCCGGATCGCGATCAGCACCAGGATGCCGACCACGCCGAGCACCGCGATCAGCTCGGTGACCAGGCCGTAGACCGCCAGGCCACCGATCAGCGGCAGGCCGCCGGTCGGGGATACGACCTCGAAGTACGCCTCCAGCACCAGCAGCGACAGCACGATGAAGCCGACCATCACGAACCAGTGCGCGGCGCCCACCACGCCCCACCGGAGCATCCGCGTGTGGCCGGCGGTCTCCACCAGCATCGTCTTCGTGCGGGTGGCCCTGTCGGTGAACCGCTCCGGATCGGGCTGACCCAACCGGATCACTGCCACCATCTTCATGACGGCACGCACCGCAAGCCACACCGCCACGGCGGTGATGGCGACCGCGAGGATCGTGGTGACGATCTGGACGCTGCCCATCGAGTTGGCCTCCCGGTCTGCTGCCTGTCGAGCGGCTCGGCGACCGGGTCGGGTGCGTGACCGGCGTTACGCCGCCCCCGCACACCGACCGGACCGGTCGATGACCTCGCTCCGCTCGGTCATGCAGTGCAGCCTACGCGCAAGGTTACCCAGCAGTAACGTGAGTCATCTCGCACCTGGGGGCCACGCCGCCCTGCGGACACCATAGGGTGCCCGGCGCCGAAGCGCCGGGCAGGGTGCAGCGAGGTGACGTGGGTCGTGTCCACCACCGAGGACGACGCGCCGGGCCGACGCCCGGCGTGGTCAGCGCCAGCGGGAGAGCAGCACCAGGGATCCGACCATCGCGCCGAAGCCCACCGCGAGGTTCCAGTAACCCCACGACATGACCGGGTACGCCTGCTCGGAGAGGTAGTAGATCACCAGCCAGCCGATGCCGGCGACGATCAGCGCAACCGCCGTGATCGGCAGCCAGACCGGGCTAGGCTTGCGCGTCGCCGCCGTCGCCGTCGGACGCACGTCCGTCGGCGGGGTGTACACCTTCTTCTTGCGGACCTGAGACTTGGGCACGACGCTCTCCAGAGGGGGTGACGACCTCGTCCGGCCTGACAACCGGGCACGGGGGCGACGGTCCATGGCCAATAATGTTTCGACAGCTAGCGTAGTCCCGAAGGCCCGTCCAGGCCATGAATGGGGTCAGGCCGATGCGCCGAGTGACCGAAAAGGGCGGGACTGTTCGGGTACCCGCACCGGTCCGCGTCGTGGCGGGCTGACACCAGACGACGCGGAAGGAACGGTCGGTGGAGTACACATCCGGCGCCGCCTCCTGGCGGAAGGTCCTCCGGCGGGCGGTCATCGCCCTCCTGCCCCGACGCCCACGCCAGCGACGGCCGGGCTGGTCGATCGGGGTGCCGCTGATCGCCGCCGCGGCCGGGCTGCTCTTCACCACCACCGCGACGACCGCTGGGGGCACCGCCCTGCGCGAGGACCGCCGCCCCCAGCTCACGCAGCTCATCGAGGACCGCCGGGAGCAGGTCGCGACGAGCGAGCTGCGGGCCGCCCGGCTGCGTGGCGAGGTCGAGGACGAGACCGCCGCCCTCGCCGACTCCGACGGCCCGATCAGGGACCAGCGGGACCGCGCCGCCGCCAGCCGTCAGGCCGCCGGGTTCACCGCGCTGCGCGGGACCGGCGTCGCCGTGGAGCTGGACGACGCGCCGCGCCGCCCGGAGCAGGGGCTGCCCGAGGGTGCCAGCAACGACGACCTGGTCGTCCACCAGCAGGATGTCCAGGCCGTGGTGAATGCGCTGTGGGCCGGCGGCGCGGAGGCCATGTCAATCATGAACGTCCGCGTGCTCGCCACCAGCGCGGTACGCTGCGTGGGTAACACCCTGCTGCTGCACGGCCGGGTGTACTCCCCACCGTTCAAGATCGTGGCAATCGGCGATCCAGCTGCCCTCCAGCAGGCCCTCGCCGCCTCCGAGGGAGTCCGGGTGTTCAAGGGCGTGGTCGACGACTTCCACCTCGGGTACCGGGAGACGGTCTCGACAGTCACCGTGCCGGCCTTCGAGGACTCGACAGCCCTGCGCGCTGCCAAGGTGCCCAGGTGAGCCGGACGCCCGACGGCCACTGGGACGGCCGGCACCCCGGCCGGGACGAGGAGGCGACCGACTTCCTCCCCCCGGTCGACCGCCCCGGCCCGAGCCCGTCGGAGCGACCCGGCCAGGCTGGCCCCTGGCCCGACCCGGTGCTGCCGCCCCGCTCGACGGCCTCCCGGGGCGGCGATCCGGCGGCGCCCGGCACCCGGCCGAAGCCGGTGGACACGCCGCCCGCCCGGCCCGCACCCGCCGCGAACCGCCCCCCGGCCCGCGCCCCCGGGTCCACGGGCAGGCCCCCGACGGGTGCGCCCCAGCGACCCGGTCCCCCCCGGGCCGCCGACGGAACGGGCCTCCCGCCATACGGGCGGCCCGCCGACCAGGCCGCCCGGGAGACGTACGGGCGGCCCTCCGGGGGTCGCCCCGAGTTCGGGCCCACGAGCCGACCGGCGTCCGCCGCCGAGGCCCCCACCGCCTTCCTCCCGTCGGTGCCGCCCGGCCGGCCATCGGTTCCCGGCCCAGCCCTGGACTCGACCGCGCTGATGGGCGCCGTGCCCCGCATGCCGGAGAGCGACGACCCGGGCGGAGCCGACGCCGATCCGGCCGAGCCGCCCCGACCGCGCCGTGGCGAGCGGGTGGTCCAGCTCCGGGCCGAGCAGACCGGCGAGGGCTACAAGAGCGTCTACTCCGAGCTGACCCGGCCGTCCATCTGGACCCGGCTGCGGACCGGGGTACGGGTCACCGGCGAGGTGCTGATCACCTTCGGCCTCGTGGTGCTCCTCTTCGCCGGGTACGAGGTGTGGGGCAAGTCGGCCATCGTCGACGCCCACCAGAACGACCTCGACCGCCAGCTCGCCCAGGCCTGGGGCGCGAGCGGCGACCCGACCGTGGCCCCCACCGCCACCGCCTCCGCGAAGCCGAAACCGCCGGTGCACGGCAAGCCCCTCGCCGGGCTCTACATCCCGAAGCTCGACAAGAACTGGGTGGTGGTCGAGGGCGTCACCCAGGGGGACATCCGGTACGCCCCCGGCCACTACCCGGACAGCGCCATGCCGGGCGAGGTGGGCAACTTCGCCGTCGCCGGCCACCGCAACCGGGCCACGTTCTGGCGGCTGGACGAGCTGAACAGCGGCGACGCCATCGTGGTCGAGGGCAAGACCAACTGGTACGTCTACAAGGTCTACAAGTCCCGGATCGTCAAGCCGAACCAGGTCGAGGTCGTCGCCCCGGTGCCGATGGAACCGGACGCCAAGCCGACGAAGAAGCTGCTGAGCCTCACCACCTGCAACCCGAAGTTCGACAACTACCAACGCCTGATCATCCACGCCGAACTGGACCGCACCGAGGCCAAGTCGGCCGGCCGGCCGGCGGAGCTGGGGGCCTGACGATGTACGGCTGGATCTGGCGCAGGCTGCCGCTGGGGCTGCCCGGCAAGCTGGCCGGTTCGCTGCTGCTCGCCACCGCGACGGTCGCCCTGCTGTGGTACGTGGTCTTCCCGTGGGCGGAGCCGCTGCTCCCCTTCGACGACGTGCAGGTCACGCAGGACTCCGGCGAGCCGGGCGGCGAGCCGGGCGGCGAGCCGGGCGTGGACGGGAGCGCCCCGCCCGGTGACGAGCACGACCTGCCGTACAACACCGACCAGAACAACACCCCGCCCCCCACCCCGAACAGGTGAGTCGATGCGCGTCCTGGTGATCGACAACTACGACTCGTTCGTCTTCAACCTCGTGCAGTACCTCGGCCAACTCGGCGTCGACTGCGACGTGCGGCGCAACGACGAGATCGACGTCGAGGAGGTGGGCCGGGTCGGCGCGGCCGGCGTCCTGCTCTCCCCGGGACCGGGCAGCCCGGACCGGGCGGGCATCTGCCTCGACGTCATCCGCCGGTACGCGGGCGAACTGCCGATCTTCGGGGTCTGCCTGGGCCATCAGGCGATCGGCGAGGCGTTCGGGGCGACCGTGGCCCGCGCCCCCGAGCTGCTGCACGGCAAGACGTCCGAGGTGCGACACCACTCGGTGGGGGTGCTGGCCGGGCTGCCGGACCCGTTCACCGCCACCCGGTACCACTCGCTCACCGTGCTGCCCGAGACGCTGCCCGACGAGCTCGAGGTCACCGGCTGGACGGGTTCCGGCGTGGTGATGGCGATGCGGCACCGGACGCTGCCGATCGAGGGCGTCCAGTTCCACCCGGAGTCGGTGCTCACCGAGGGCGGCCACCTGATGCTGGCCAACTGGCTGGCCACATGCGGCCACCCGGAGGCGCTGGAGCGCGCGCCGGAGCTGGCCGCCGAGGTCGACGCCCGCCGCCGCTCGGCGTTCGCCGCCGCCTGACGTCAACCGGCCGCGTTCGCGCCGCCTCGAAGGTCGACCGGCCACGTTCGCACCGCCTCGAAGGTCGACCGGCCACGTTCGCACCGCCTCGGAGGCCGGAAACGACGAGCCCGGCCCCTCGGAGGGGCCGGGCTCGGGGGTCACCGCTCGGGGAGCCGGATCGGTGGGGTCGGGAACGGCTGCCCGCCGCCGCCACCGCCCGCCGACGGGGTCGGACTGCTGGGCGGCGGCGTCCCGGTCGGCTCGGTGGGCTCCGGGCTGGGTTCGGGGATGTCCACCTCGATGGTCACCCGCTTGCCCTTCTCGAGACTCGTGCCCCCCCGCGGGTTCTGGCCGGACACCTTGCCGGCCTGGTCGGCCGGCACCTCGTCACCGTCGACAATCTTCACCACGTAGCCGGCCCGCTCCAACTCCCGCTTCGCGTTCTCCGCCGAGGAGCCGACGACGTTCGGCACCTCACGGATGTTGCCCTTGGAGACCGTCACCGTCACCTTGGTGTCCTCGGCGACCATGGTCCCGGAGGGCGGGTCGACCTCCGTCACGTTCCCCTCGGCGGCCTCGCTGCTCACCAACTTCTTGATCACCTGAAGGTTCAGCCCCTTGAGCTGCTGCTCGACGTTCTTGAACGGGGAGCCGACCAGGGCGCGCGGGATCGCCACCTCCGGCTTGCCGCCGCAGAGCTGGATGGTGACCCCCTCGCCCTTCTCCAGCTCGGTGCTCGCCGACGGCTCCTGCTTGACGACCGTGTCCTTCTTGCAGGTTTTGTCGAAGACCGGGTCGCCGACGGTGGGGACCAAACCGGCTCCCTCGATCGCGGCGACCGCGGCGTCCTTGGTCTGGCCCGCCAGGTCGGGGACGCCGACCTTCTCGGAGCCGCTCTGGTTCAGCAGGATGCCGGCAACCAGGGCGATCACGGCGAGCACGCCGAGCGCGGCGAAGGTGGCGATCACCCAGGAGGAGGCCTTGCGCTGCCGGGGGTCGCCGACCCGGGCCGGCGGCTGCTGCCGGGTGGCCGCGCCGCCGACGACCTGGGTCGGGTACCCGGACCCGGCGGCCGCCATGGGAGCGGTCTCGGCCTCCTGCATCACGGGGGTGGCCATCACCGGCCGGCCGGCCGCCGCCCGGAGCAGGTCGGCCCGCATCTCGCCGGCGCTCTGGTACCGGTTGAGCGGGTTCTTCGACAACGCCTTCAGCACGATCGCGTCGATCGCGGGGGTGACATCCGGGTTGATGTCGCTGGGGATCGGCGGTGCCTCCCGGACGTGCTGGTACGCCACGCTGACCGGGCTGTCCCCGACGAACGGCGGGTGGCCACAGACCAGCTCGAAGAGCACGCAGCCGGCCGCGTACACGTCGGATCTGGCGTCGACGGCCTCGCCGCGCGCCTGCTCCGGGGAGAGATACTGCGCCGTGCCGATGACCGCGCTGGTCTGGGTCATCGAGGTGACGCCGGAGGCCAGGGCCCGGGCGATGCCGAAGTCCATCACCTTGACCTGGCCGGTCTGGGTGAGCATCACGTTGCCGGGCTTGATGTCCCGGTGGATGATGCCGTGCCGGTGGCTGAACTCCAGCGCGGCGCACATGTCGGCACAGATCTCCAGCGCCCGGCGCGGCTGGAGGCGCCCCTCGACGCCGAGGAGCTCCTTGAGGGTCCGCCCGTTGACGAACTCCATCACGATGAACGGCAGCGTCTCGCCGGTCTGCCCGGTCTCCTCGCCGGTGTCGTACACGGCCACGATCGCCGGGTGGTTGAGCGAGGCGGCGTTCTGCGCCTCCCGACGGAACCGCATCTGGAACGTGTCGTCCCGCGCCAGGTCGGCCCGGAGCATCTTGATCGCGACGTCCCGACCGAGCCGGAGGTCACGGCCGCGGTGCACCTCGGCCATGCCGCCGTAGCCGAGCAGCTCGCCGACCTGGTACCTGCCACCGAGCAGGCGGGCCTGCGCTGTCATCGCGTCTGTCGTCCTTCGCTCGTCGTCGTCTCGCCGCCACCCGGCAGGAGCCGTTCCACCCGACGGTACGGCGTCCGGGAGGATTCGTCGCCCTCGCCGGCCGCCGACGCACCGGAGGACACGGCCCGGATGCCGAGGACGCCGGGATCACCGGCCGCCGCGTTCTTCCGAAAGTTGTAGGAAATCACGCCGGAGCAGAGCAGGACCACTACGGCCAGCACGATGAACAGCAGGACCACCCCTGAACTGGACCGCTGCGGCGGGGCCGGCGGTGGGCCGGGCTGCCGCGCGTACCCGATCGGGCCGGCCTGCCGAACCGGGGCCGGTGGCACGGCCGCGGCACCGCGCGGGTAGGCCGGCGGGGTGGCGACCGGCGGACGGGAAACGGCCGCCGGAGGCTGCGCCTGCTGGTGGGTGACCGGCGGGCGCGGCTGGTGGACGACCGGCGGCCGGGGTACGGCGGCCGGCGGCCGGGGCTGCGGCGGCGCGGACGTCGGGACCGGCCGCTGCGCCACCGCGGGCGGACGGGGCGGCTGGCGTGTGGCGGGCGGCACCTGGGCGCGGGCCAGCGGGGCCGCCGGGGACGCCGGCGCGGCGGAGATCTGGCCGAGGTGCCCGGCGGTGCGAGACTGCTGGCCGAGCGCGAGCTTCGCCTGCCGGGCCACCCCGGCCAGGGCTGCGGCGCTGGGCCAGCGGGCGGTCGGGTCCTTGGCCATCGCCCGTTCGACGATCGCCCGCACCGACGGCGGGATGTCGCCGGGCAGCGGCCGGGGGGCGTCCCGGACGTGCCTCATGGCGATCTCGAGCGGATTGTCGCCCTCGAAGGGCCGCCGTCCGGCGAGGCACTGGTATGCGACCACGCCGAGGGCATACACGTCGGAGGCGGGCGTGGCGACCGCGCCGGTGGCCTGCTCGGGGGAGATGTAGGACGCGGTGCCGAGCACCGAGCCGGCTGCGGTGAGCTGCCCGACCAGCTCGGAGCGGGCGATGCCGAAGTCCGTCAGCACCAGCGTCCCGTTCGGCCGGACGAGCAGGTTGCCCGGCTTGACGTCGCGGTGCACGATGCCCTTGCAGTGCGCCGCGTGCAGCGCGTCGGCCGCCTGGGCGAGCAGCGCCATGGTGCGGGCCGGGGTGAGCCGGCCGACCCGGCCGAGCGTGGAGGAGAGGGCGTCGCCCTCGACGTACTCCATCACCAGGAAGGCGATGTGCTGGTCGCTGCCGAAGTCGTAGACGTCGACCACGCCGGGGTGGTTGATGGTGGCCATGGTGCGCGCCTCGCCACGGAACCGCTCGGCGAAGCCCGGCTCGTCCAGCAGCGCCGGAAGCAGGCTCTTCACCGCGACCGTCCGGCCCAGCACCTGGTCGGTGCCGCGCCACACGTCGCCCATGCCGCCGCTGGCGATCCGCTCGTCGAGGCGGTAGCGGTTGCCGAGCTGGACGCCGGGGCTGAGCATGTCAGCGGCCCCCGGGGTCGGCGATCGCCGCCTGCATGATCTTGCCGGCGATCCGGGCCGCCTCGGCGCTGCCGCCGGCGCCCGCCTCCTCCAGCATCACGCAGACCGCGGAGACCGGGTTGCCGTTCTTGTCGAACGCGAAGCCGATGAACCAGCCGTGGTCGGGAGTCTGCGGGCCGGACTGGGCGGTGCCCGTCTTGCCGCCGACCCGGTAGCCGTCGATCTTCGCCTTGCGGCCGCTGCCGTTCTCCACCACGCTGACCATCATGTCGCGCAGGTCCGACGCGACGGGGCCGCTGACCGGCTGGCGCAGCTCCCGCGGCTTGGCGGTGTAGTAGCTGGTGGTGCGGTCCGGGGCGAGCAGCTGCCGAACCAGGTATGGCCGCATCTGGCTGCCGCCGTTGGCGACCGCCCCGGCGATCAGCGCCCCCTGGAGCGGGGTCATCCTCACGTCGCGCTGCCCGATGGAGGACTGCGCCAGGGCCGCCGGGTCGGTGGCGCCGTCGGGGGCCTGCATCGTTCCGGTGCGGCTGGCCGCCGTCGGCAGCCCGTCCTCGCCGAGCTGACCGACCGTGAGGTCGTCCTGCTCGAAGCCGAACTGGCGGGCCTTCTCCTTCACCTTGTCGGCACCGAGCTTGACGCCGAGCTGGGCGAAGCCCGTGTTGCAGGACTCGGTGACCGCGTCGAGGAGGGTGACCTGGTCCTCGGGGCAGATCGACGGCGCGGCGTTGCGGATCGGGGTGCCCGAGGTCGGCGGGGTCCAGCTGGCGCCGGCGGGGATCTCGGTGTTCTTGCCGACGCCGTTCTCCAGGGCGGCGGCGGCCACCACGATCTTGAAGGTGGACCCCGGGGGCAACACCTCCGCCAGTGCCCGGTTCTTCAGCGGGCCGTTCGGAGCGTTGTCCAGCTTGTTGTACGCCGCCGTCGCCTCGTTGCTGTCGTGGCTGACCAGCGGGTTCGGGTTGAAGCTGGGCATGGAGACCAGCGCCTGCACCGCACCGGTACGGGGGTCGAACGCGATCGCCGCGCCCTTCTTCGCCCCGACCTCGTTGTCGGCCAGCCCGTTGTACGCCGCGTCCTGGGCCCGCTTGGAGAGGGTGAGCAGGACGTTGCCGCCGCCGGTCTCGTCGCCGGTGAACATGTCCTTGATCCGGTTGGCGATCAACGCGTCGCTGGTGCCGGCGAGGAAGTCGTTCTCCACCCGCTCGATGCCGGTGTCGCCGAGGTTGACCGGCTTGTAGCCGAGGACGTGTGCGTACTTCTCCCCGCCGGGGTAGGTCCGCAGGAACCGCAGCTTGCCGCCGGTCTCCTTGCTGGTGGCCAGGGCGGTGCCGCCGGCCTCGATGTTGCCGCGCTTGCGCTCGTACTCGGCCACCTGGACCCGGCCGTTGTAGTCGCTGCTGCGGTACTCGTCCGCCTTGTATGCCTGGATCCAGTTCAGGTTCGCGAAGAGCAGACCGAACAGGACCATCGCGACGACGCCAACGCGGCGCAGGGGTGCGTTCACGGCCGGATCACCTCCGTGGGGGCACCGTGCAGTTGCTCGGGCGGGCCACCCCCGGGTCGGGCCGCGGAGCCGCCGGCCCCGGCCAGCGGACGGCGCGCGCCGTCGGAGACCCGCAGCAGCACCGCGATGAGCAGCCAGTTCGCCATCAGCGACGAGCCACCGGCGGACAGGAAGGGGGTGGTCTGACCCGTCAGCGGGATCAGCTTGCTGATCCCGCCCACGATCACGAACACCTGGAGGCCGAGGGTGAAGGCCAGGCCACCGGCCAGCAGTTTGCCGAACGAGTCCCGTACCGCCAGCGCGGCCCGCAGCCCCCGCTCCACGATCAGCAGGTAGACCACCAGCAGCGCGGAGAGCCCGAACAGGCCGATCTCCTCGCCGATGCCGGCGAAGATGAAGTCGTTCTGCACCTCGGGGATCTCCAGCGGCTGCCCGCCGCCCGGCCCGGCGCCGAACAGGCCGCCGCTGCCGAGCGCCAGCAGGCCCTGCACCAGTTGGTAGCCGTCCTCGTACGGGTCGGCGAACGGGTCCAGCCAGATCTCGGCGCGCAGGTGGAAGTTCGCGAACGGCCCGCCGATCACGCCACCCAGCACATACGCCAGATAAGCCCCGCCGAAGAACAGGATCAGGCCGATGAGCAGCCAGCTCACCCGTTCGGTGGCGATGTAGAGGGTCACCACGAACATGCCGAAGTAGAGCAGCGAGGTGCCCAGGTCCTTCTCGAAGACGAGCACCAGCACGCTCAGCACCCACACCGCGAGCACCGGGCCGAGGTCCCGCCCGCGCGGGAAGTCGATGCCGAGCACCCGGTGACTGGCCAACGACAGCACCTCGCGCTTGCGCACCAGGTAGTAGGCGAAGAAGACGAGCAGCGCCAGCTTGGCGAACTCGCCGGGCTGGATGCTGAAGCCGCCGATGCGGATCCACAGCTTCGCGCCGTAGATCTCGGAGTACTTCGCCGGCAGCACCGCCGGGATCATCACCAGCACGATGCCGGCGAGGCCCAGGGTGTACGCGTACCGCGAGATCGACCGGTGGTCGCGCATCAACGCGAGCAGGACGGCGGCGAGGAACACCGACGCGAGCGTCCAGGCGAACTGCCGGCCGCCGTTGCCGGCGAAGATCGCCAGCGACTCCCGATCCCCGGGGGTGGCCTTGGCCAGGTCGAGCCGGCGTAGGAAGCCCACCCCGATCCCGTTGAGCAGGGCCACCGCCGGCAACAGGGCCGGGTCCGCGAACGGCGCGAGGAACCGGATGACCACGTGCAGGGCGAGGAAGACGCCCGCCAGCACGGCGGTCGGGACCCAGAAGTCCGGGGTGACCGTGTCGAGCACGGTCGCCTCGACCGTCGCGCCGTACGCGGCCACGATCACCAGGGCCAGCAGCAGCAGGGACAGTTCGGCGTTGCGTCGCGACCTGGCCATGCGTACGCCGGACTGCTCGCCCGTCGTGGCGGGCGAGGCTGCCGGTACGGCCGCTGCGGTCACGGATGGTCCTCGGATTTTCTCAGACCGACACTCACTCGGGCGATCGGCAGCCGGCGGGTTCGGCCGGCGTGGCCGTGTCGGAGGGCGGAGCGTCGGGTGTCGTGGTGGGCGAGGACGTCGGGGTGGCTGCGGCTGATGGCGTCGCCGTGCCGCCCGGCCTGGCGGGTTCGCCGCTGGCGACCGCGGTAGGGCTCGCCCCGGGGGTGGGGGTCGCCGGGCCCGGGCTGGCCGGATCCGTCGTCGCCGTCGGGCCCGCCGGGCAGATCGGCTTGAGGTTCGGGTTGGCCGGGTCGTCACTGGTCAGCTCGGCCAGCCGGCGTTCGGCGTCCGGCTCGTTCTTGGCCGGGATGCCCTGCTTGACCTGCTCCTGCGCCGCCAGGGTGAGGTCGTCCAGCCGGGCGGGGCTGGTGGAGTGCACGGCCGAGAGGTCCAGGCCGGCGATCTGCCCCTGGACGCCCCGGAACACGGCCACGTCGCCCTGGTCTGTGGCGCCGACGTAGTACTGCCGCTGGGTGTAGCTCCAACTGGCGAAGAGCACGCCACCGAGGATGACCACGAGGCCGAGGAGCATCGCGGTGGTCCGCAGCGGGCGACGCTTCGGGCGGTCGTCGTCCTCCTCGGCCGGCTCCTCGGGTGCGGGCGGCCGGGGCGCGGACAGCGCCGAGGCGCGCGCGGCGGGCGTGGAGATGTCGGCGGAGGTGGCCATGCCCCGGTCGCGGGCGGCGGCGCCACCGACGATCGGGCTCGCCTCGACGATGTCATGGGCGGTGGCGTCGGCGATGATCACCGTGATGTTGTCCGGGCCGCCGCCACGCAGCGCGAGCTGCACCAGCCGTTCGACGCACTGCTGCGGGTCGGTGTACTCGCGCAGGGTGTCGCCGATCGTCTCCGCACTGACGACGCCGGAGAGGCCGTCGCTGCAGATCAGGTAGCGGTCGCCGGGCAGCACCTGACGGACGCTGTACTCCGGGTCGATGTCACGGCCGTCGAGCGCCCGGGTGAGCAACGAGCGCTGGGGGTGGCTGCTCGCCTCCTCGGCGCTGATCCGGCCCTCGTCGACGAGCATCTGGACGTAGGTGTCGTCCTTGGTGATCTGCGCGAACTCGCCGTTGCGCAGGAGGTAGGCCCGCGAGTCACCGATGTGGACCATGCCCAGCTTGGTGCCGGAGAAGAGGGTCGCGGTCAGCGTGGTGCCCATCCCCTCCAGCTGCGGGTTGGCGTCCACTGTGTCGCGGAGCTGCTGGTTGGCGGTGCCCACGGCTGAGCGCAACGCGTCGACCAGGGCGTCACCGGGGACGTCCTGGTCGAGCGGCTCCATGGCACCGATGACGATGTTGCTGGCGACGTCACCGGCGGCCATGCCGCCCATGCCGTCGGCGACGGCGAGAAGCCGCGGTCCGGCGTAGACGGAGTCCTGGTTACCGTCTCGGATCAGACCGCGGTCGCTGTGGGCCGCATAGCGCAGGGTCAGAGTCATGGCCGTAATTCGAGAGAGGTGCGGCCGATACGGATCGGCACGCCGAGGGGGACGGGGGTTGGTCCGGTGACCTTAGCGCGATCCAGGTAGGTGCCGTTAGTCGATCCGAGGTCCTCGACAAACCATTGCCCGTCACGCGGCACGAGTCGGGCGTGTCGCGCGGAGGCGTAGTCGTCGGTGATGACCAGGGTCGAATCCTCGGCCCGACCGATGGTGATCTGCGATTCACCCAGGGTTATCCGGGTGCCCGCGAGCTGCCCGGCGGTCACCACCAGCTGGTGCGCGGCCCGGCCCCGCTTCACCTTCGCCGGCTTGGCCGGTGGCTGCCCGGTCGAGGCTCCCACCGCCCGTGGCGCGGCCACCAGCCGACCCGAACGGGCACCTGCGAACAGGTCCCGGCGGATGACGCCGACCACCGTGAACACGAAGATCCACAGCAGGATGAGGAACCCGAACCGGGCGACGGTGATGACGAGTTCCGGCAAGGCGGATCAGCCGTCCACGCGGAAGGTCAGGGTGGTGGTGCCGAGCTGGATCATGTCGCCCGGGTTGAGGGCGACGGCGGAGACCCGCTGGCCGTTGACCATGGTGCCGTTGGTCGACCCGAGATCGGTCAGCACAACCTGACCACCGTCGAAGTCCAGCCGGGCGTGTCGCCGGGAGATGCCGACGTCCGGCAGGCGCAGGTTGGCCTGGTCGCCGCGGCCGATCACCGTCGAGCCCATCTGGAGCGGATAGGTGCGGCCGTCTCCGGAGACCAGCCGGACGTTGCGCCCGCCGCCGTGCCCCGGCGGGGGGCCGTAGCCGCCGCCCTGGTCGTACGCCGGGTAGGCGGGCGGGCCCTGGTCGTAACCGCCCTGGTCGTAGCCGGGCGCGGAGACCGGGGCGACGTCGCCGCCGGTGTAGACCTCGGCGGTGACCCGGAACATCCCGGTGTCGAGGCCCTCGCCGCGCTCGATTTCGACGATCACGTCGCCGTAGACCGTCCAGGCCTGCTCGCCGATGAACTCCGCCTGCGACTGGGCCAGTTCCTGGGCCAGCGCGGCGGCGTACGGCGCCAGACGGCTGTGGTCGTAGGGCGAGAGATCGATCACGTAGCGGTTGGGCACCAACGTTCGCCCACCGGCCAGGATCGCCTTGTGCGCCTCGGCCTCCCGCTGCATGGCGTTGAGGATCTCCACAGGGTGAACCACCCCTTTGAAGACCTTGGCGAAGGCTCCCTCGACCAGGCCTTCCAAACGCTTCTCAAAGCGTTGCAGCACGCTCACCGGCTCCTCCTCGGGTCCCGAGGACATGATGGTATCCGGCCGGCGCGCGTGCAGCTCACACGCCGCTCGGCCGCCCGCTGCCGGCCCGCTCGGGCGGGCCGGTGCCCTCGTGCTACAGTTTCGTCCGCCACGAACGGTAACCGGTCGTGGCCAGGGTCGGAAAGACCGTAGGATGTGCCGGGCCGCTGACAACGGCGGAGCCGGGGCAAGCTACAGTTTTCCCGGTCAGCCACGGGGAAGTGGCGGAATGGCAGACGCGCACGGTTCAGGTCCGTGTGTCCGAAAGGACGTGGGGGTTCAACTCCCCCCTTCCCCACCAGATCGAGGGCTCCGCAGCGATGCGGGGCCCTCGAGTCGTTGCGGGGGCCTGCGGCGCGTCCGGCCGGTGCCGGACGTCACGCTATGCTCCGATCGTTTCCCTGCCTCCTATGGACCAGGAGTGGCGTGTGAGTGTCGCGTTGGTGACCGGGTCGGGCGGCTTGATCGGTTCCGAGGCGGTCCGGCACTTCGCCGGCCTCGGTCTCGACGTCGTCGGAATCGACAACGACATGCGGCAGGAGTTCTTCGGCGCCGAGGCGTCGACCGCGTGGAACGTCCGGCGGCTGACCGAGGAGCTGGGCGGGGCGTACTCCCACCACAGCATCGACATCCGGGACCGCGACTCGCTGGCGACACTCTTCGCCCGGTACGGCCGCGACATCGCCGTGGTGATCCACACCGCCGCACAGCCGTCGCACGACTGGGCGGTCCGGGACCCGTTCACCGACTTCGACGTCAACGCCGGCGGCACCCTCAACGTGCTGCAGAACGTCCGCGAGCACTGCGTCGAGGCGCCGGTGATCCACTGCTCCACCAACAAGGTGTACGGCGACCGCCCCAACAGCCTCCCCCTGGTCGAGTTGGAGACCCGGTGGGAGATCGAGCCGGGGCACCCGTACGAGCAGGGCATCCGCGAGGACATGTCGATCGACGCCTGCCTGCACTCGGTCTTCGGCGCGTCCAAGGTCGCCGCCGACGTGATGGTGCAGGAGTACGGCCGCTACTTCGACATGCGGACCGCCTGCTTCCGGGGCGGCACGCTGACCGGCCCGGCGCACTCCGCGACGGAGCTGCACGGCTTCCTCGGGTACGTGATGCGGGCGAACATGGAGCGCCGGACGTACAAGATCTTCGGTTACCAGGGCAAGCAGGTGCGGGACGCCATCCACAGCTCGGACGTGGTGTCGGCGTTCGAGGCGTTCTTCCGCAACCCGCGCTCGGCGGCCGTCTACAACCTCGGCGGCGGGCGGCACTCCAACACCTCCAACCGGGAGGCGTTCGCCCTGGCCGAGCAGATTTCCGGCCAGGAGATGGTCACCGAGTACGTCGAGGCGAACCGGATCGGCGACCACAAGTGGTGGATCGGCTCGAACGAGGCGTTCCAGGCCGACTACCCGGGCTGGAAGCAGGTCTACGACGTCCCGATGATCATGCGGGAGATCCACGAGGCCAACGTGGACAAGTGGGTTCCGGGCGCATGACCGTCGACAGCAAGCGCAACGTACTCGGCGTCCTGGTCGACGCCACCGACTACGCCGGCGCGACCGAGCGGGTGGTGGCCGCAGCGCGCGAGCGCCGGCCGCTGGCGCTGACCGCGCTCGCCGTGCACGGCGTGATGACCGGCGTGCTCGACCCGGCGCACAACGCCCGGCTCAACTCGTTCGACGTGGTCACCCCTGACGGTCAGCCGGTGCGCTGGGCGCTGAACCTGCTGCACCACGCCGGCCTGGCCGACCGGGTCTACGGCCCGCTGTTGACCCTGCACGTGCTGCGCCGGTTCGCCGAGGAGGGCCTGCCGGTCTACCTCTACGGCTCGACGGAGGACACCCTGGGCCGGCTGATCCCGGAGCTGGAGCGGATGTTCCCGGCCCTGAAGATCGCCGGGGTGGAGCCGTCGAAGTTCCGGGCCGCACAGCCGGGCGAGGACGTCGAGATCGCCGACCGGATCAGGGCCAGCGGTGCCCGGCTCGTCCTGGTCGGGCTGGGCTGCCCCCGCCAGGAGGTCTGGGCGTACGCCATGCGGCCCCTGCTGGACATGCCGCTGATGGCGGTCGGGGCGGCCTTCGACTACCACGCCGGCCTGCTCCGCAAGCCGCCGCCGTGGATGCAGCGGGCCGGCCTGGAATGGTTCTGGCGGCTCGGCCTGGAGCCGAAGCGGCTCTGGCGCCGGTACGTCATCCTCAACCCGGCCTACCTGGGCCGGCTGGCGGCGCAGAAAACCGGCCTGTGGAAGGCGAAGCCGCCCACCCCGGCCGCCGAGCGTCCGGCCACCTTCGCGGTCTGATCGGCTTCGTCCTCGGACCGCAGGCGGGCGCGGTTTGGGCCCTGTGGAGCTGCCCCGTCCACGCCACCGCCCCCAGCGGTCAGGCCGAGGTGGGAACGTCGAGCAGCAGCCAGGTGTCGGGCGGGAGCTGGGGCTTGCCCGGCACCGGCCGGTGTTCCTCCCGCCAACCCGTCCCGACGGAGGCGGCGACCGCCCGCCAGAACCGCGCCGCCCCCGGGTTCTCCTCCTGGAACGAGCTGGCCCAGCCGCTCGATGACCGGCCAGAGCTGCTCGGTGGCGACCTGGAGGATCACCGGTTCACGATCCACTGGCTGCCGCACCGGCCACATGCTAACGGCTCCGCCCGCGCAGACGGGGCAGCTCCACAGGGGGCGGACGGAATCAGGAGGTCTCCCGCAGGACCCCGCCCCCTAGGGGACCAGGCTTCGGGTCGAACCCGGGAACGGCCCGGATCCGCCCGGGGTCGGATTCGGCAACGCTTGGGCCGTGGATAAGCATCTCGTCGTTCTGCTGCCGGTCGCCGGCGTCTGGCTGGCCGCAGGGGTCCTCGCCGACCGGCTGCCCCGGCTGGACCGCGCCCGGGCACTGCACCGGCGTACCGGCTGGGTGCTCGCCCTGACCCTGACCGGCCTCGGCCTGACGGCGGGCGTGCTGGCGGCCGGGTTGCAGAGCTCCGGCGCCGGCACGGTGGACCGGGCCGCCGCCGGGCTCGCGCTGGCGGCCCCACCCGCGTTGCTCGTCGCGGTCTGCGCCGCCCGGCGGATCCGCCGGCTGCGGACCGGCGCGGGTGCCCTCGCCACGGCACCGCACGCCCCAGCCCCGCACGGCCTGCGGGCCGCCGCCGCCCATCCGCTCGTCGGCCTGCCGCTCCAGGTCACCGGCCTGGCCACCGTCCCGGGTGTGCTCTCGGCCAGCGGCCTGGACGTCTTCGCCGGGCCCGGCACGACCGGGGCCGCAGTCACCGTCGGCGCGCTGGGTGTCGCCGCCATCGGGGTACGACACGCGCTGCGCCACAGCCGGCTGGCCGAGCGGGCGCTGCCCCAACAGCAGCCGGCGTCACCGCGGGTGGCCGGTCCCCTGTACGTATAGCAACTCCAGGATCGCCCGGGTCGCCTCGAACCAGCGGTCCATCCAGCCGGGCGGGGGCACGCTCCCCTTCGGCGGCAGCTCCAGCAGCAGGCCGCGCAGCAACGGGTGGTCGGCCAGGGACTCGGCCGACCCGGTCGGCCAGCCGGCCGGCGGGAACGACGGCTCGGTGAGCGGGTTCGGGTCCAGCGAGGGCAGCGACAGCGGCGGCCCGGCCTGCTCGGGGGCCGGCGCCCCGCCTTCCCGGCCACCGAAGTCGGTGTCGGTGGAGACCACCTCTGTCAGCACGGTGTCCCGGCGGGCCCCGCGGTACTTGCCGCCGAACCGCTCCGGTTTGCCCGGACCGTTGGTGAGGTTCTCTGACCCGATCGTCGTCATCGTCTCGCCTGCCTCGCTCGGTTGCCGATCCGTGCGCCGGGTTGTCGACCAGCGCCGTACCGAGGGGTACAACGAACCGGGGCGGGGGTGGCGACGGGTCCGGACCCGATCCGTGCCGCCGGCCGCCGATCCGTACCCGCAGGTCACGGGCCCGCCCCGGGACGCGCGACGGGCGCGGAACGTCCGGCAACGTTGCCGGACGGGCCGCGCCCGCCGTGTCTGGGTCCGGTCCATCAGTCCCGGGCGAAGGTGCCTTCCCTGGTGCCGGCGACGAAGGCGTGCCAGTCACCCGGAGCGAAGATCAGGTTGGGCCCGCTCTTGTCCTTCGAGTCCCGCACCCCGACCGCCCCGGTCACGTACGCCACCTCGACGCAGTTGTCACAGTTCGGCCCACTTTTCGAGCTCTTGAACCACGTCACCCGCGTCAGGTCCCCACGGGACCACTTGGTCGCCACTTCCACAACGGCTCCTCTGCCAGTTTTGCGATTTGTGCGATGGATTCCTCCGGCCGTGTGGCTACTGCTCGAATGTGATCGAAGATGAAGTTGTACTTCTGCAGTTCGTCGCTCTTCTCGAGGAAGAGCCCACCCGTGGCGTTCTCCGCGTACACGACATCGGGATCACCCGCTTCGGGGAAGCTGAGGATGGTGAAGGTGCCGTCCATGCCGGCGTGCGCCCCTACCGAGAACGGCAGAATCTGGAGCGTCACGTTCGGCAACTCCGCCACCTCCACCAGCCGCTTGAGCTGACCACGCATCACCGCGTCGCCGCCAACCGGCCGGCTCAGCACCGCCTCATCGAGCACCACCCAGAGATCGACCGAATCGTCCTGGGTCAACAACGACTGGCGGTCGATTCGGACACGCACCCTCTGCTGGACCTGATCGGCGGTGAAGTCCGGACGGGCGGCGCGGATCATCGCCGAGGCGTACTCCTCGGTCTCCAGCAGGCCCGGCACCACCTGCTGCTCGTACGTCCGGATGGAACTCGCGGCCGACTCCAGGCCGACGAACGACCCGACCAGCACCGTGCTGTACGGGTGCCACCAGCCCTTCTGCCGGGCCTCCCGGGAGATCTGCACCAGCTCGTCGCTCTCGGTGCCGGACACCCCGTAGATCAGCAGCATGTCCCGGACGTCGCGCGGGGTGGCGCTGGTGTGGCCGGTCTCGATCCGGGAGATCTTCGACGCGGAGCACTCCAGCTGCTCGGCGACCATCTCGATCGTGATGCGTGCCGCGTCGCGGTGGCGGCGCAGCTCGGCGCCGAGCCTGCGACGGCGGATGGTGGGGCTGCGTCGCTCACTCACGGCGTCCCCCAGCGGGCCACGTGGCCGAACCGATCGCTGCTCGCGCTCACCCGGTTACCTCCGGTCGATCGCGCCCGGAATCGACGCCCGCCGGGGGCGCGACCGTCGGGCGGCGAGCGTTTCGCGGCAGAGGCGTGGTGCAGTCGTCGACCGGCCGCGGCGGTCGAAACCGGCGTCCAGTGTGCCGCCCCGGGGACAGCGGCATCAAGCGTCTATTTCCGCGCGCCGCTCACGTATCGGCAAAAGTCGACATGCAACTTGCATGAAACACGCCACTGATGCAGTCTGTCCGTAGGGCCAAGGTCACTCACCGTTCCGGTCGGCCACCGGAGAGGCGGGCGCTCCGCCGCGACGGAGCGCCCGGTCGAGGGGCCCGGCCCAGGCACCACACGGACCTGCCCCGGTTCCAGGCCCCGTTGCCGCATGCCACTGGCTGCGACGGCGGGCGCGACGACCGGGTGCAGTCGGGTGAGGGTCGGGTGACGGCACGCCACCAGCGGGCACAACCCGACCACCACCGCCCGCCTGACCGGTTCACGAGGCACGACCACGTGACCGGGCCCAGGGCATTCCCCCGAAATCACCGCCGGTGTACGCCGGCCGATCCTTTCCAGGAGTCCTCTGTGCTTCCCCGCTCAGGTGACGTAGTGCACGTGACTCGCGCGGCGAGTGTCCAGTTCCTCAGACCGATCATGTTCCGCGTGATCCGGGTACACGACTGGCCCACGTACGAAGGTTGGGTGTGGCTCAACGGCTACGAGTTGAACGCGGCGGGGGACGCGGTCAGCCAGCGGTCGATCTTCGTGCAGGCGGCCGGGCTGCGCCAGCTCCGGGCCGCGCCGCAGCCCCAGCAGCACACCGTCCGCCAGCGCCGCCCGGTGGTCCGTACGGCGGTTCGGGTGGGCTGACCCACCGGAATCGCAGGTCGGGAGGCGTGCCGCCGGCATAGAATCGGTACGCCCACCCCGGCGAACGTTTCCACCCCGCGCGTCCCGGACCCTGAACCTGGGATGGTCATGGTCATTCTGCCCGCCGCGCGGCGACACCACCGCTCCCGAGCCCTCTACGCCTTCGGCCTGCTGGCGCTGCTCGGCGCCGTCACCACCCTCGTGGTGGTGGTCCGATATCCAGCCCTGTCCGCCACCGAGCTGAGCGCTCCGGTCCCGGCCCCCGAGATCACCGTGGTGGATGAGGGGCCCGATCCCGGGCCGGGCTGGGTCGACCGGGACTCCCAGGCAGGGGCGCGGGGCGCTCCGGCGGGGGTGGTCGGCGTACCGGGCCCCGCCGGAGCGGGTGCCGGCGACGGAACGGACGCGGTGGTCGAGGCCCACCGAGCACCGGGTGGGGCGGAGGAACGCCGGGACGACGTGAGCCGCTCACTGTTCTGGTCCGGGGTCCTCGGCCTGGCCATCTCGCTGGCCGGACTGGGACTTGTCGGGACCAGACGCCGGAGGTGGTGAGCGCCCGACCGCCACGGCGAGGGCCCGTCACCGCCGAGGGCCGGCCCGGCAACGTCAGGGCGTCGGACTGGCAGCCGTGGTCGCCGACGGCTCGACCGCGCTGGTGGTGGGTGCCGGGGCCGCCGCGACCACCAGCGTGACCTCCTCCCCGGCGGGCACCAGCTCGCCGGGGCCGGGATCGGTCTCGAGCACCGTGCCGGCCGGCTGGTCGGACCCCCGGGCCTCGACCCGGTGCTCGATGCCGAGCTCGTCCAGGACCTGCTCGGCCCTCGCCCGGGACAGCCCGACCAGCGGCGGCATCGGCACCGCGGGTCGGGTGGTCGACGGCGGGGTGCTGGACGGCCCGGCGGTCGTCGCCTCGGTCGTCGGAGCGCCGGTCGTCGCCGGGGCGGAGGTCGGCCGCGCCGAGGGGGTTTCCCCGGGACCGGAAGAGTCGTCGGCCGACGCGAGCAACCAGAGGCCAGCCCCGAGCAGGCCGACAAGCAGCAGCGCCAGGACACCGAGCAGGATCGGCGTCCACCAGCGCCGGCCGGGCTGGTCCTCGGCGTACCAGTCCTCGCCGGCCGGGTCGCGGTAGTCCGCCGGGCGCGGCGGCGGGACCCCGGCCCGCCCGGACCAGACCGCGGGGGTGGCCGGCGGCTGCCGACCGGTGTCACCGGACCGGGGCAGCGGGCGGGTCGTGTCGGCCGGTTCCTCGGCAGGCAGCCCGCGCGGGGAACCCGGCAGCGGCCGGGTGCGATCGTCGTCGTCGGGTGGCGGGTCCTGGCGGTCGTCGCTCATCGCACGTCCTCTCCCCACCGGGCGGGCGGCCTGGCCCTCGGCGTCCACGCTAACCGCTGCCGCGCGCATCGGCAGGGATCAGCGCGGCGAGCCGCCGGGGTGGGAGGCCAGTCGGTGGTGGGAGGCCAGTCGGTGGTGGGAGGCCGGTCGGTGCGCCGGGCCGGAGATCACGGGGTCGGTGTCGGCTCCCCGCTCGGCTCCGCCGGCTCCTTGCCGCAGGTCAGGGTCACCGGATCGTTCCAGTACGCCGTGCTGTCGGGCGCCGGGTCCTGTGCGGTGACGATGCCGGCCCGGCCGGTACGGTAGCGCGGGTAGAGGCCCTCCTCGACCAGGTCGTCGGCCGCGTCGGAGCAGTCGTCGTCGAGCAGGTCCGGGACGCTGACCTCGGGCGCCGGCCCTGCGACGTACAGCGCGACGGTGGTGCCCCGGCGCACGGGCGAGCCGACCGGGGGGTCGGCGCTGCGCACGTCCCGCCCCGACCCGGTGCCGAAGACCAGCCGCCAGCCGAGCCGGTGGTCCCGCAGTTCGTCCCGGGCGTCCGCGAAGTCCGTGCCCACCACCGGCGGGACGGTCAGCCCGCCGGACGGGGTGGGCGCGCTGGTCCGGGCCGCAGTCGGCGCAGTCGTCCGGACCGTCGGGGACGGGGTCTCGGAGGGGGTGGCCGGGACCGTCGCGCCAGCGTCCGCGTTCTGACCGGACGGTGGGGCATCCTCGCCGGCCAGCAGCCAGCCGCCGGCCGCGCCACCGGCCGCGAGGAGCACGACGGCGAGGCCCCCGCCGAGCACCCTGGCCATCCGGCCCGACCCGGATCCGCCCGGCTCGTCGGAGTACGTGTCCCGAGCGTTGTTCCCGTCCGTCATCGCGCCCACCATCTCATCACCGGCGACCGTATCGGGCCGCGCCAAGCGCCGGGCCCCGCTCTGCGCCACGACTCGCCGGGCCGACCTCGGGACGTTACGCTCCCCGGCATGGCCAGACGGGGCTGGGGAGGATCGATCGCCACGGCGGTCGGCGTCGCTGCCGGCGCGGGCGCGGCCCAGCTGGGCTTCGGCTACGGGCTGGGCATCATCAACTGGGCGGCGGCGGACATCGGTGGCGGGACGGCCTGGGTGGCCAGCCTCGCCTGGTCGACCTGGATCGCGAGCACCTCTACGATCGCCGGCGCGGTCTGCGCCCAGCGGCTGCGGCAGCGCGGCTCGACACCGGCGACCCCCGTCCCGGACGCTCCCCCCGCCGCCGAGCAACGACCGGAAGCGCCCGACGCGCCCGCCGTCCCGGCGGGTGGCGGCACCCCCGACGGGCCAGACCCGGTCGGCACGCCCGCCGGGCCGGATTCGGTCGGCACGCCCGCCCGGGTGGACCCGGTCGGTGTGCCCGCCGGGCCGGATTCGGTCGGTACCCCCGCCGGGCCCGAGTCGGTCGGTGTGCCGTCCGGGCCCGAGCCGGTCGGCACGCCCGGGGTGGGCGCGGCAGACTCCTCCGATGTGCCCGTTCCCGTCCCGGCCCCCGGCGGTTCCGGGTCAGGCGAGGTCGGCCGGCTCGGATCGACGGTCCTGGCGCTCGCCGGGGGCGTCGGCGCGCTGGTCACCTTGCTGCTGGTGGCCGTACCGGCCCGGGTGGCGAGCGTTCCGGACATCTCCGCACCGCAGGCCGTGGCAGCCGCGTACGCCGGGGCCGGGGTGCTGATCGGGATGCTGGTGGCCAGGTGGGCGCTGCGCTCGCCGGCTGCGGCGGCCGGCGTGATCGCCACCGTCGGCTGGCTCTGGCTGCTCGCGATGGTCGCCGTGGCGGACGGGGTGTTCTCGGGGCGCGGGCTGACCACCGCCCAGCTCGGCATCTGGCAGCTCAGCGCAGACCGGCCGGGCTTCTGGATCCGGGACTGGTTCTACTGGCCCGGCGCGCTCCTGGCGCTCGGCTCGGCACTGCTGATCGGCGCGCTGGCCGCGCGGCGCACCGCCCGGTCGCCGGAGCACCGGCTCGGGGCGGCGGCCTCGGGCGCGGCGGGTCCGCTGCTCGTCGCGCTGGCCTACCTGCTGGCCGTGCCCGGCCTCGCCACGATCGGGCGGGAGCAGGTGTCGGCCCACCTCGTCGCGCCGTACGCGGTGCTGGCCGGTCTCGCCGGGTCGATGCTGACCGCCACGCTGGCCCAGCGGGCGGTGGCCCGCCGTGTCGGCGTACCGGTGCCGCCGGCGGCCCTGCCCGGGTCCGAGGCCGCGGTGCTGGTGCCCCGGCAGCGGGCCGGCCTGGCCGACGCCGAGCCGGAAACGCCCACCGCAGGCCGAACCGGCCCACTCACGCCCGATGCCGGCACGGAAACGCCGGCCGCAGGCCAGGCCGGCCCACTCACGCCCGATACCGGCACGGAAACGCCCACCGCCGTGGAGGCGGCCACCGAGCCCCGGCCGCCGACCGCGCCGAAGCCCCGCGGCGGCCGGCGCACCCGGTGACGCCTGGTCAGTCGACCGGCCAGGTGTGCACCGGCTCGTTGCTGCGCTGCAGCGCCACGTAGCGCTGCACCATGTCGTGCAGGGCCGCGCCGCGGTCCATCCCCCGGTGCCGCTCGGCGGCCCAGACCGCCTCGGTCTGCCACACGGCACCGTTGCGGCCGGTGCGGCACCGCTGCTCGATGATGCCGAGCAGGCGGTCCCGCTCGGCCGGCGCGACGCCGAAGCGGTCCAGCCCGACGGCCGCCGTCGGCAGCAGGGTGTCGAGTACCAGCTTGGTCACCGGCACGTCCCCGAGGCGGGGCCAGTGCAGGACGGCGTCCATTCCACGCCGGGCGGCGGTGTGGAAGTTCTCCTCCGCCGAGCTGAACGTCAACTGGCTCCAGATCGGCCGGTCCGCCTCGGCCAGGCCTCG
Organism: Micromonospora sp. CA-111912; assembly: GCF_050948415.1. Classification (NCBI taxonomy): domain Bacteria; kingdom Bacillati; phylum Actinomycetota; class Actinomycetes; order Micromonosporales; family Micromonosporaceae; genus Micromonospora; species Micromonospora sp. CA-111912. The sequence continues at coordinate 85,349 of NZ_CP192007.1, read as the reverse complement.
GGCCAGCCCGAAGTAGAAGGCTGCGTTCGCCAGCATGTCGACCACCGTGGGACCGGCCGGCAGCACCCGGTTCTCCACCCGCAGGTGCGGACGGCCGTTCATGATGTCGTAGACCGGCCGGTTCCAGCGGTAGACCGTGCCGTTGTGCAGCCGCAGCTCCGCCAGTTCGGGGACGCCGCCGGCGTGCAGCACCTCGACGGGGTCCTCGTCACCGCAGATCGGCAGCAGCGGCGGGAAGTAGCGGACGTTCTCCTCGAACAGGTCGAAGATCGAGGTGATCCAGCGCTCCCCGAACCAGACCCGGGGGCGTACGCCCTGGGCCTTCAGCTCGTCGGGGCGGGTGTCGGTGGCCTGCTGGAACAGGGCGATCCGGGTCTCCGCCCAGAGCTGCCGGCCGTACAGGAAGGGCGAGTTCGCCCCGACCGCGACCTGGACGCCCGCGATGGCCTGGGAGGCGTTCCAGTAGTCGGCGAAGCTGTCCGGGGCGACCTGGAGATGGAACTGAAGGCTGGTGCAGGCAGCCTCCGGCGCGATGGAGTCCGTGTACGTCTGCAACCGCTCGACGCCGCGGATGTCCAGCTCGATGTCCTCGCCGCGGGCACCCACGATCTGGTCGTTGAGCACCCGGTACCGGACGGCGGTGGAGAGGTTGTCGGCGACCAGGTGGCGCTCGGTGAGAGTGGGCAGGATGCCGACCAACACGATCCGGGCCTCGGACCTCGCCGCCCGCTCGTCGGCCCGGGTCAGGCTGCCGTGCAGGTCTTGCTCGTAGTCGGCGAAGCCGCTGCCCTCGATCAGCCGGGGTTTGGCGTTCAACTCCAGGTTGAACTGCCCCAGCTCGGTCTGGAAGAGCGGGTCGGCGATGTCCGCGAGGATCTGCTCGTTGCGCATGGCCGGCTCGGCCGCCGGGTCCATCAGGTTGAGTTCGATCTCCAGCCCGGTCATCGGCCGGTCGGCGTCGAACCCGAAGTCGTCCAACATCAGCGCGAAGACGTCCAGACACCGCCGAACCTTCTGCCGGTAGCGGATCCTGTCCTCTCGGGAGAAGGCGCCCTGCTCGACGTCCGTGCCCATGTGCCCTCCCGGCGCGAGGCGCTACGGAACGGTGCCGCCCCGCAGCGCATTGTGAACCTTCTACGGTAAATGCGCCCAACGCGCCGGGCCAGAGGCCGACGCCCGGCGATCACCGCGACGGACGACCGCGACCGGGACGAAGGACGCTTCCGACGGATCTCTACCCAGGTGGGCGCTCCCACCACCGCTCACGACGTGCGGCGGCACGTGACAATCCGCACCGTCACCGGCCCGGGGGCACCGGCTCAGCATCGCCAGGGGCTCGTGGCCGGCACGGCCGCGGGCCCGCGCCGACTGGTGCGACGCGGGCCCGCGGAGTCCTTCCGGTACGGGGACGCAGGGGTGAAGCAGTCCCCGCGAGTTACGGGGATCAGGCCTGGCGGACGGCCTCGCCCTCGATCTCGATCTTGATCTTCTTGCCGACCAGCACGCCACCGGTCTCCAGGGCGACGTTCCAGGTCAGGCCGAAGTCCTCGCGGTCGATCTCGGTGCTCGCGGAGAAGCCGAAGATGTCCTGGCCGAACGGGCTGCGGCCGACGCCCTCGAACTCGACCTCCAGCTCCACCGGCCGGGTGACACCCTTGATGGTCAGCTCGCCGGAGAGCACGAACTCGTTGCCGTCCCGGGACTTCACGCCGGTGCTGCGGTACTCCAGGGTCGGGAAGGTCTCGGTGTCCAGGAACTCGGGACTGCGCAGGTGGGCGTCACGGTCGGCCTGGGCGGTGCTGATGCTCGCGGCCTGGATGGTCGTGGCGACCGAGGACAGCGCCGGGTCCTCGGCGATCGTGATCGTGGCGGTCGCGTCGGCGAACTCACCACGGACCTTGCTGACCATCATGTGCCGGGCGACGAAGCCGACCCGCTTGTGCGCTGCGTCCAGCAGATAGGTGCCGGCGGCCGGGATCGTGAGGCCGTCCCACTCGCGGGTGACAGATCCGGTGCTGCTGGTCATGGTGCTGTCCTCCAGGAAGATTGTTTAGTAGCCCAACGGCTGACTGAGCAACTATAACCAGAGCAATATTCCCTGTGTCAAGCACTGCTACGATGGACGGGTGGACCAGAACGTTTTCGACGACCCCCGGATCACCGCCGTCGGCCTGCTCGTCGAGGCGCATGCCGGGCTGTCGGCCCGGTTCGCCGCCCAGTTCGAGGAGCACGGGCTGTCCCCGGTCGAGTTCGAGGTGCTGACCCGTCTCGCCCGCTCGCCCGGCAACCAGCTCCGGATGACGGACCTGGCCGCGCAGACCTCGCTCTCCACCAGCGGGGTGACCCGGGTGGTGGACCGGATGGAACGCGACGGGCTGATCCGCCGCCGGGCCTGCCCGTCCGACCGGCGCAGCTCGTACGCCGTGGTCACCGCGGCCGGCCTGGAACGGCTGGACCAGACCCTCCCGGGGCACCTGCGCATCATCGAGCAGTGGTTCACCGGCCAGTTGGCGCCCGACACGCTGCACGTCCTCCTCGACGGCCTCCGGCGGGTACGCGACGCCGTGCACCCCGGGGCGACGGCGGGCAGCACCTACCCGAACCCGGGGGAGCCGGCCGCCCCGCTCGGCGGCTGATCCGACCGGCAGAAAGACCGGCAGAATCCGTTGAGCCAGCGGCAGCTATCCGGGCGGAACGGGCGAAGCACCCCACTTGCGGTGGCTACTGTGCTCTGAGCGGGGGCGCACCGGGGGGTGCTGGCGCGAGCGATGAGCGAGGGGTAACACCAGGGGGCTTCTTCGCTCGCGCCACCCCCCGCGTCACCCCTTTCCGCGTCACCTTTCCGCCGCGCCGCAGCGTCCGAGATCATGACCGGAGGCCGATCGCAGGGGCGCGAGCAGGGCGGCCTCCCGGGGCAGCAGACTGATGCCGCTCTCCCCGCAGAGCCGGTCCAGCCGGTCGAACACATCCGCCTCGCCGGTACTCGCCGCCAGCCCGACCAGGGCCTCCACCACGTCCCGGCGGTACCGCCCGTCAGCGCCCGCCTCGACCGCGGCGGCGAACCACTCCGCCGCCAGGTCCCGGTCCCCCCGATGCAGGGCGATGTTCGCCTCGATCAGCGCGCAGGCCGCGCCCTCGAACCGGGCCTCCCCGACCCGGCCACGGGCGTCCCAGCCGAGCACCGACCGGCCACCGGCCGGACCCGCACCGAGCGCCGCGTCGCCGGCCGCGCACGAGCGGAGGCCGGACAGCACCTCGGTCGCCTCGTCCGGGCACCCGTCCTGGGCCAGCGCCAGTCCGACGGTGCCGAGGGCCCGCCGGCGGTGCCCCGGATCGCCGAGCTCCGCCACCCCGGCGAGCACCCGTCGGCCCTGCGCCACGGCGTCGGCGTACCGGCCCTCCAACCGGGACACCTCCGCCAGGTTCGCCCGGGCCAGCACCCGCAGCCGCCGCTCGCCACACTGGGCGGCCAGCCGGTCCACCGCGGCCAGCCGGCGGCGGGCCCCGGCCAGGTTGCCCAGCCGGGTCTCGTGCCAGGCCAGGTTGTTCTGCGCCACAGCCATGTCGCGTGCCCGGTTGTGCCGGGTGGCCAGGGCCAGGACCGCGAGCGCCTGCTCCCGCGCCTCGTCGTGCGCGTCTGTGGCGACCAGCAGCGCGCCGAGCACCGTACGCGCCTCAAGTTCGCCGGCCACGTCGCCGACCCGGTGGAACACCGCCCAGGCACCCCGCGCCGCCGGCAGTTCCTGCTCCGCCGCCCCGTGCTCGGCGGCCAGCCGGGCTACTCCGAGCGCCGCCCAGGCGCGCAGCATCGGGTCGGCGTCCGCGGTACGCGGATCGGCCAGCAGCCGGCGCAGCCACTGCCGCCCGAGGACGTTGCGCCCCCGGAGCCGCCACCAGCGGGCCAGCCCGGCGGCCAGCCGCAGCGCGGTGACCGGGTCGTCGACCGCCGCGTGTGCCAGCGCGGCGGTGATGTCGCCGGCCGCCTCGTCGAGCCGGCGCACCGCCGAGGTGAGCTGGGAACCGGCCAGCTCGGCGACGATGCGGGCCACCAGTCGCGCGTAGACGTCGGCGTGCCGCCGCCGGACGACGCCCAGCTCGCCGACGCCGATGGCCTGCTCGGCGGCGAACTCCCGCACCGCGTCGAGCAGCCGGAACCGGAACGGCCCGGCACCGCGCACGCTGAGCAGGCCGAGCTGGAGCAGCCTGTCCAGCAGCGGCACCGGGTCGACCGACACGGTGCCCTCCGGGTCGGCGTCGTCGGCGAGCATCTCCTCGGCCAGCTCCACCGACCACCGGTTGCTGAATGCGGAGAGCCGACGCAGCGCCGCCCGCTCGTCCGGCGCGAGCAGGCGGTAACTGGCCGCCACCGCGTCCCGCAGGGTGACCGGTGCCCCGCCCACCGCCCCGCCGGGCTCGGACGCCGCCCACCCCGGCCCGGGGGCCGACACCGGCGAGGTGGTGAGGTCGAGGACGCGGTCGCCGTACCGGTCGAGCAGCTCGTTGAGGTCGAGGATGCGCCCCCGGGCGGCCATCAGCTCGATGGCCAGCGGCAGCCCGCCCAGCCGGCGGGCGAGCGCGGCGAGGGCCGGCAGCTCGGCCGGGTCCGGCGGCTCCCTGCGCACCCGGGCAAGGCGCGCGGTGAACAGCGCCACCGCCGGGTAGCCCGCGAGGACATCGGGCTCCGCCGGGTCAAGCTCGGGCGGGGGCACGTCCAGCGGCGGCACCGGCCAGACCCGTTCGCCGGGCATGCCGACGGGATGCCGGCCGGTCACCAGGATCCGCATCGTGGGCACCGCCCGGGCGAGCCGGTGCAGCGCCTCGGCCACCGCGTCCGGGGCGCGTTCCACCGCGTCGATCAGCAGCAGCGCCGGGCGGCCCGCGACCCGGACGGCGAGGTCCGGGGGGCGGGCGCCGCCGAACACGGCCGCCACCGCCGAGAGCACGTCGGCGGCGTCCGAGCCCTCCCCGACGAGCACCCCGGCCGCGCCCCCCGGCACCCGGCCGGCGACGGCGTGGGCCACCGCCAGGGCCAGCGCCGTCTTCCCCACCCCGGCCAGTCCGACGAGGCTGACCACCGGCGGGCCGTGGCCGGCGGTCAGTAGATCGACGAGTTCGGCCACGTCCCGTTCCCGACCGATCAGCTCGACCGGGGGCGGAAGCGCGATCGACGTACCGGCGGACTGGGCGGCCGGGGGCGGCCCGCCGGCGGCCGGCGACGGACTCCACGGCGGCGCGGCGGCCGGGCCGGGTGGCGGGGAGTTGGCCCGGTCCGACCCACCCGGTGCCCCGCCCCGGGCCGCGGCGGCGAACTCCGCGCGGGCCGGCCCGGCGAGGCCGAGCGCGCCGGCGAGCAGGTCGACCGTGGTCCGCTGCGGTCGCGCGGAACGGCCGCGCTCCAGGTCGCGCACCGTCCGCACGCCGATGCCCGCCCGCGCCGCCAGATCGGCCTGGGTCAGGCCGGCGACCCGCCGGTGCGCGCGCAACAGATCCGACAGTCCGGTACGACCGCCCGCACCCGGCGGACGATCATGAACGGCAGCCATGGGCAGGAAGGGTACGGACGGGGTGTGACCGCCGGCAGCCAACCGTCGCCCTACCGACGCCCGAACGGGTGGATATCCGACAGCTTCCCGGTCACCCGTCGCGACCGGAAGGCCCGCCGCCCCGCCGGGGCGGGGCGAGCGCGCTCCCCCGTCCGGTCAGAGACCGAGGTCGCGGGCGATGATCATGCGCTGGACCTCGCTGGTGCCCTCGCCGATCTCCAGGATCTTCGAGTCGCGCCAGAACCGGGCCACCGGGTACTCGTTCATGAAGCCGTAGCCGCCATGGATCTGGGTAGCCTCGCGGGCGTTGTCCACGGCGATCGTGCTGGCGTGCAGCTTGGCGATCGCCGCCTGCCGCTTGAACGGCTCGCCGGCCAGCATTCGGGCGGCGGCGTCGTAGTACGCCAGGCGGGCGGTGTGCGCCTTCAGCTCCATATCGGCGATCTTGAACTGGATGGCCTGGTAGTTGCCGATCGGCTGACCGAACGCCTGGCGCTCCTTCGCGTACTTCAGCGACTCGTCGACGCAGCCCTGGGCGAGGCCGACGGCGAGGGCTGCGATCGCGATCCGACCCTCGTCGAGGATGCGCAGGAACTGGGCGAAGCCCCGGCCGCGCTCGCCGAGCAGGTTGGCCGCCGGGACCCGGCAGTCGTCGAAGGTCAGCTCGTGGGTGTCCGAGGCGTTCCAGCCGACCTTGGAGTAGCCCGGGGCGACCGTGAAGCCAGGGGTACCGGACGGGACGATGATCGTGGACAGCTCCTTTGCGCCGTCCGGCCGGATGCCGGTGACGGCGGTGACCGTCACCAGGGCGGTGATGTCGGTGCCCGAGTTGGTGATGAACGCCTTCGAGCCGTTGATCACCCACTCGTCGGTGGACTCGTCCAGGACGGCCCGGGTCTGGGTGCCACCGGCGTCGGAGCCGGTGCCGGGCTCGGTGAGGCCGAAGCCCGCGAGGGCCTCCCCGCTGACCAGCTTCGGCAGCCACCGCGCCTTCTGCTCGGCGGTGCCGAAACGGAAGATCGGCATCACGCCGAGGGAGACCGCCGCCTCCAGGGTGATCGCCACGCTGGAATCGACCCGGGCCAGCTCCTCCAGGGCGAGGCAGAGCGCGAAGTAGTCGCCGCCCATCCCGCCGTGCTCCTCCGGGAAGGGCAGGCCGAACAGGCCCATCTTGCCCATCTGCCGGACCACCTCGTACGGGAAGGTGTGCTTCTCGTAGTGCTCGGCGATGACCGGAGCGACCGCCTCGCGGGCGAAGTCCCGCACGCTCTCCCGCAGCGCCTCTTGCTCGTCGGTGAGCCGGAAGTCCATCGGTTCCTCCTGTACGGGTTCCTCCGCCGGGCGCTCGTGACGCTGACGGGTGGGACGATCCTTGGTCTCGGTGGCGGTGCCGGTGCCCCTGGGGTGGGGGGCGGTCAGACCGGGGTGACGCCGTGCCGGCGGCGGGAGAAGTGCCGGTCCTTGGTGCGGGCTGCGGTGAACCGGCGGACCAGCTCGGCGCGCAGCTCGTGCGGCTCGACGATCGCGTCGACCACCAGCTCGCTGGCGAGCCGGACGATGTCGATGTCCCGCTCGTACTCCTCGCGCTTGGCGGCGACGAAGGCGGCCCGCTCGGCCTCGTCGGCGATGGCGGCGATCTTGTTGGCGTAGACGGCGTTGACCGCGGCCTCCGCGCCCATCACCGCGATCTTCGCGGTGGGCAGGGCGATCGTGGCGTCCGGCTCGAAGCCGGGGCCGGCCATCGCGTACAGGCCCGCGCCGTACGCCTTGCGCACCACCACGCAGATCTTGGGTACGGTCGCCTCGGAGATCGCGGTGATCATCTTCGCCCCGTGCCGGATGATGCCCTGCTTCTCCACCGCGCTGCCGACCATGAACCCGGGCACGTCGGACAGGAACAGCAGCGGCACGTTGAACGCGTCGCAGAGCTGCACGAACCGGGTCGCCTTGTCGGCCGAGTCGACGAAGAGCACCCCGCCCTTGAACATCGAGTTGTTGGCGACCACGCCGACGACCTCGCCGTTGAGCCGGCCGAAGCCGATGGTCAGCTCCCTGGCCCAGAGCGCCTGGATCTCGAAGAAGGAACCGTCGTCGAGCAGGCCCCGGACGTACCGGCGCATGTCGAACGCCTGCCGCTCGCTGGCCGGGACGAGCGCGGCCAGGTCGGCCTTCTCCGGGGCGGGCAGTGCCTCGGCGGCCGGCGGCTGCTGTGTCCAGTTCGCCGGCAGGTACGACAGGTAGCGGCGGACCACGTCGAGCGCGTCCGCCTCGGTCTTGCACAAAAAGTGCCCGACACCCGACTCGGCGCAGTGCACCTTGGCCCCGCCCATCGCCTCCAGGGTGGTCTTCTCCCCGGTGACCATCTCGACCATCCGGTCGGAGCCGAGGTACATGCTGGCGTTGCCGTCCACCATCGCCACCACGTCGCAGAACGCCGGGATGTACGCCCCGCCGGCCGCGCTCGGCCCGAACAGGGCGCACACCTGCGGAATCGAGCCGGACGCGCGGACCTGGTTCCAGAAGATCTTCCCGGCGCCGCGCCGGCCGGGGAACAGGTCGACCTGGTCGGTGATCCGGGCACCGGCCGAGTCGACCAGGTAGACCATCGGCACCCCGGTCGAGTACGCCCGCTCGATGATCCGGATGATCTTCTCGACGGTACGCGCGCCCCAGCTTCCGGCCTTGACCGTGGAGTCGTTGGCCATCAGGCAGACCTGCCGGCCGTCGATGGTGGCGGTGCCGGTGACCACGCCGTCGGCGGGCAGGCCCTCGGCCAGCGCGTTGGCATAGAGGCCGTCCTCGACGAGGGAGCCCTCGTCGACCAGGAGCGCCACCCGCTCGCGGGCGAAGAGCTTGCCCTTTGCGGCGTTCGCCGCATGGTACTTGTCCGCACCGCCGGCCTGGGCGCGCTTGCGCAGCTGCCCCAGTGCCTCACCGTCGAGCGTCACGCCGACTCCCTCGCCGCCTGACCCGGCCGCACGGCCAACGACCGCGCGGCATACCCCCTGAACGATCGTTAGGCTAACGCATTCCCCACCCACCTGCGACTCGCCGCCCCGCCACGGCACCGCCCGATCGCAGCCGCCGCCCCGCGTCGACCCGCGGCCCCGCGTCGCCATGGGGCCCGGCATCGACCCGCAGCCCCGCGTCGCCATAGGGCCCTCGTCGCTATGGGCCCGCGTCGCGGGACGGGCCCGAACAGCCCGGGGGGCGAGAGGACGGAAGGACCCGGGGCGGGCCTCAGGCCGGCAGGGCGGCGAGGCGGGTGCGGGGGCCGGCGCGGAGGACGCCGGAGGGGAGCTTCTTGCCGAGCAGGCGCTCGGCGAGCTCCGCCGCCCCGATCAGGGCGTCCAGGTCGATTCCCGTGTCGATGCCCATGTCGTGCAGCATGTGCACCGCCTCCTCCGTGGCCAGGTTGCCGCTGGCCCCCGGGGCGTACGGGCAGCCACCGAGGCCCCCGACGCTGGCGTCGAACTCGGTGATCCCGAGTTCCAAGGCGGTCAGCAGGTTCGCCAGCGCGGTGCCCCGGGTGTTGTGGAAGTGCAGCAGCACGGGGACGTGGGCGTTGCGGTCGCGTACCGCGGTCAGCAGCTCGCGGACCCGACGCGGCGTACCCATGCCCGTGGTGTCGCCGAACGCGACCCGGTCCGCGCCGTCGCGGACCACCCGGTCGACGATGCCCGCGACCCGCCGGGGGTCCACGTCGCCCTCGTAGGGGCAGCCGAAGCTGGTCGCCACGATCACCTCGGCGGTCGCCCCGGCGCCGTGCAGCAGGTCGATCAGCTCCGCGATGTCGTCGAGCGACTCGTCGGTGGACCGGTTGACGTTGCGCCGGTTGTGCGTGTCGCTGGCCGAGACCACCACCTCGATCTCGGTGAACCCGGCCGCGAGGGCGCGCTGCGCGCCCCGGGTGTTCGGCACCAGCGCCGAGTAGCGCACCCCGGGGGCCTTCGCGACCCGCTGCCACACCTCGTCGGCGTCGGCCATCTGCGGGATGGCCTTCGGGTGCACGAACGACACCGCCTCGATCCGGCGTACCCCGGTGTGGGATAGCGCGTCGACCAGCCGCACCTTGGCCTCGGTCGGGACCGGCTCCTCGTTCTGGAGCCCGTCGCGCGGCCCGACCTCGCGGATCGACACCGCCGCTGGCATCTGGCTCATGGTCACCTCGCTGTGACATCGGGTCGCCGGGGTGTCGTCGTGCCGCGCCGCCTCTCGTGAAGGCGGTCGACGGCCGACGCCGGCCGACCGGTGGTCCCCCCAGGGAACCAGAAGGCCGGCATCGGACGCCAGGCCGAAGCCGGGGCACGGCGAGCCGGCGAGGGAGCCCGCGCCGGCTCGCGCCCTCACCCCGCGCCTGCGGCCGGGTCAGCGCCGCGCGGGCCCTTCCAGGAGTTCCGCGGCGCTGCGGAGCGCGGCCAAGAGAGCTCCGGCGCAGGCGATGGCCTCCTCCCCGCCCAGAGCCAGCGCCATCGCCATCGCCCCCTCCGTGAACAGGGACACCGACCGCAGGCACCGGGCCAGGCGACGACGGTCGAGGCGTGGAGGCACGCCATTGTTCGCTCTTCCTCTTCCCATTTCTCCATCCCGGTTTACGCAAGATGCACCGATGGAATTTCCATCGGCAAATGCACGTCCGATAAACGCCGCCAGGCAGTTCGACGGCAGCCGGTCGTACGACGGGAACAACGACCGGTCACGGGTGACCGCACGGCGTTCTGGCCGGGCGGCAACCCGGCCGGGCGGCCAAAGTGGAGGCTCGGTCGCGGGCCCGCCGCAAGGGTTGTGTCGTAGGAGGTCCGAGCGGGTCTTCCCGACCGGAATCAGACCGTCCTACCCGGACAACCACCCGGCCAGAAAATGACCGTGAGCACAGATCGAGGTATCCGTCGTTCGACCGGAAGGGGTACAAATACGGTTCCCGAGTCAGGCAGCTCTGCGAAAGGTCCGGCCATGACCTCCGACACCAGCACGTCACCCTCGCCCCGGGGATGGCATCGGCGGCACTGGCTCGTCTCGCGTGAGCGACTGGCTGACGAGTACGAGTCCCGGTACGGGTCCACGGCGGTGTCCGCGTACGGGCTGGCGGTGCGCGACCTCGTCGAGGGCTGCCCGGGGATCGGGGCGGTCGACACCTGGAGCAGGCTGGCCGAGCGGATCTGCCGGAACAAGCCCGCCCGCGACCGGGACGCCTGGCGCAAGCGACTCTCGCGGCACTTCACGGCCGAGACGAAAGGGCCCCCGTGGCAGACCGTCGTCCTGGTCGTCGAGTGCATCGTCGCGGTGGCCGAGCGGGAGGACACGCTCGGCCACTTCGAACGGCTCTACGAGGCGGCCCGGGGTGAGCGCCCGCCGTCGGGCCACCGAACGGCCGACCCGGCGCACCCCGACGCCCTCGACCCGGAGGCGGACACCGACCGGCCCGACGAGTGCACCCGCACCACGATCGCCCACCTGCTCCGCGAGAACGCCTCGCTGCGGCAGCGGCTGGCCGCCAGCCAGGCAGAGAACGATCTGCTACGACACGCCCTCAGCACGCCGGCCCGGCAGCCGGTCCGGGACGGCTCCCGGCACCGCCCGCTCGGTGGCGAGGCCCGGCCGGAGGACGTGTCGCGGCAACGGGCATCCGTGCCGCCCCTCGGGGCGCCCCGTGGGGGCTGGAACCCCGGCCGATTCACCGCCCCGCCCGCAGCCGGGAAACCCCCTGCCACCCCGGCCACGACCAACGACGCCCCGGCCGGTCGGCACCGGTCGCCCCTGCTCGATCAGGTGTGGGCCACGCCCCGCCCCTCCGGCCCGCTCCCCGCCACGTACCAGGTCGACCCGCTCCCGCACGCCCCCGGCGATGCCCGTCGGGGATGATCAGGAGTACTCACCTCGCTACGCTCACGGGCTCTTCAGATCCATGCATGGCTGCTAATCTCTGCGCCGTGGACGGCACAGCAGAAGAGGACTTGAGGCGCGAGGCGTTACAGATGCGCCAGCGGATCAGCCGGCTCGAGACGACCCTGCTGCACCTCGTGTCACTGACTGCTGCCAGCCTGGTCATCATCGGGCTGTTGCTTCCGTACGCTGCCTTCGAGGAGAAGGAGAAGCTGTACGACGAGAGCCTGCTGACCATCGGATTCACCGCCGGCAAGGCCGACGGGTTCTTCGCCGTGGTGTTCCTCGGTCTCCTCGTGGTCGCAGGCGCGACGCTCATTTTCCTCTGCGTCGCCGGCGAGCGCTCGGCGAGCCGCGCAGCGGAGCGCATCGGGCTCGTCCTCGGCTGGCTCCTGCTGCTCTCGGCCGCAGGAGCATGGCTGCTCGCGAGCGTCCCAGCCTTCGAATGGGACGAGGGGCCGGGAGCGGTGGTGTACGCCGTGGGAGCAGCGCTCACGTTCGTCGTGCTCGGCACCCAGAAGGGGCGCGACTTCTGGGTCGCCGAGCGCCGCGGGAAGATCCGCCATTGAGCTGTCCGGACGGGACGTCGTCAACGTCCTCGTCCGGATCCCGCCAGGCGCACCGTGGTCGCTCGTGGGCGCAGGGCTCCGGCCGGCTCGACCGCTTCCCGGCCACCCGGGCGGGCACCGTCGCCGCCCGATACCTGACTACTCAGCGCATCCGGCCGACAATGCCGGTGTCGTAGTCGCCGGAGAGGAATTCCTCGTTTTCCAGAAGCTCGGCGTGGAACGGGAGGTTGCACTTCGGTCCGGCGATCTCGAAGGCCGCCACGGCCGCCCGGGCCCGCTCGACGGCCTCCGACCGGTCGCTGCCGCTGACGATGAGCTTGGCCATCAGGCTGTCGTAGAACGGGGTCACCGTGTTGCCGGCGACGTAACCGGAGTCGACCCGTACCCCCTCGCCCGTCGGCTCGTTCCAGGTCCTGATCACGCCCGGGCCGGGCAGGAACCGCTTCGGGTCCTCGGCGTTGATCCGCAGCTCGATGGCGTGCCCGCGCGGGACGAGCGCGTCCGGGTCGAAGGTCGGGGCCAGGCCGGAGGCCACCCGGAGCTGCTCCTCGACCAGGTCGACGCCGTAGACGTACTCGGTGACCGGGTGCTCCACCTGAAGCCGGGTGTTCATCTCCAGGAAGAAGAACTCCTGTGTGGCGGGGTCGAGCAGGCACTCGACGGTGCCGGCGTTGCGGTAGCCGACCGCCTCGCCCGCGCGCACCGCGGCGGCGAGGATGCGCTCGCGCAGCTCCGGCGAGACCGCCGGGGACGGGGACTCCTCGACCAGCTTCTGGTTGCGCCGCTGCACCGAGCACTCCCGCTCGCCGAGCGCCACCACCCGGCCGTCGGCCAGGCCGAGGATCTGCACCTCGACGTGGCGTACCCGGGGGAAGTACCGCTCGATCAGCACCGAGCCGTCGCCGAACATCCGCTCGGCGAACGAGCGCACCTTGTCGTACTCGGTGCGCAGCCCGGCCTCGTCGGTGGCCACGCCCATGCCCATGCCGCCGCCGCCGGCCGCCGCCTTGACCATCACCGGGTAGCCGATCTCGGTGGCAGCGGCGACCGCCGCGTCCACGTCGGCCGCCGGGTCGGTGGTGCCCGGCGCGACCGGAACCCCGGCCGCGGCCATCAGGTTCCGAGCGTTGATCTTGTCGCCCATCGCGGTGATCGCGTCCGCGCCGGGCCCGACCCAGACCAGCCCGCCGGCCTCGACGGTACGGGCGAAGTCGGCGTTCTCCGAAAGGAAGCCGTAGCCGGGGTGGATCGCCTGCGCGCCGGTCGACTTGGCGGCGGCGAGGATCGCCTCGACGTTGCGGTAGCTCTGGGCCGGGTTGGCCGGGCCGACACAGACCGCCTCGTCGGCCTCGGTGACGAACGGCAGGTCGGCGTCGGCCTCCGAGTGCACCGCGATCGCGCGGATCCCGAGCCGCCTCGCGGTACGGATGATTCGGCGGGCGATCTCGCCCCGGTTGGCGACCAGCAGCGACTCGATCATGTTTTCCTCCAGCGTCCATAGGGTGGGACGGAGGCAAGGAAACCACGAGTGACCCGTTGCCCACGAGTCGAGCGCCGTAGTGGCGGGGGAGTTTCAGGGAGGGCGCTCAACGACGCGCCCAACGTCCCGCCGCAGTGCCTCGCCGTTGCTGGCGCTAGGGCCGGTGTCGAAGTCGACCTGCCTCGGCTCGGCGCGCGGGGTGAGGGCCCGCCCGCTCCGGGCTGTCAGGTCGGCTCCCTGAGCGGGCGAGCCCGGCGAACCCCTGGCATGGTCCGGGCACGATCGAGCGGATCGTGCCCGCCCACCCGGGCCAGCACCGGTTCCCCGGATCCCGGACCGGGTAGATCTTGGAAGCAACCGGCCCTTCCGGGGGCCGAAATCTTCCAAGATTTACCCGATCTCCACTCATCGTCAGAACGGCGATCGGCTTTCGCTGGTGACCAACACTATGCGCACGGCAGCGCGCCCGTGTCGTCCCGCTTCGGCAACGAACCAGACCCCCGGCGTATGCCGAGGGCCTGCGGGTTGAAGGGCATGCGGGTTGAGCGGGGTCAGCCGACGCTCTTCGCCAGGTCGACGAAGCCGCGCCACGCGGCCGGCGAGAAGGAGAGGGCTCCGCCGTCACGGTCCTTCGTGTCACGGACGAGGACGACGCCGGGCAGATTGTCGGCGACCTCGATGCACGCCCCGCCGTTGTTGCCGCTCTTCGTGCTCTTACGCCACTGGGCGCCGGTCATGTCCATGATGCTGCCGCCTTCTTGATGAGGTCCAAAGAGGTCACCCGAGGTAGTGCTTCACCTACGATGCGCGCCCATCGCCGTTCCAGGGTAGCAATATCGACCTGATCGGTGATGATCTGTGCATTGATCTGCCCGTCCATGTGCGCCACCCGCACCCCGTCGGGCATCTCGGCCAGGATGAACGGCCCGCCCATGCCGGAGTACATGGGGGTGCCTGCCGGTACCACGTGGACCTGCACACCGGGCAGCTCCGCACACGCGGCGAGGTGCTCACACTGCTCACGCATCAGCGCGCCGTCGTCGCGCACCGCCGGCCGCCGCAGGACCGCTTCGTCGATCGCCACGACGACGAGTGGCGGTCGGGACCGGTGGAGAATTGCTTGTCGGTCGATACGCGCAGCCGCCAGCGCGTTGACCTCCTCGGGAGTCAGCGTCTCCCCTGCGAGCGTTGCCCGCGCGTACGCCTCCGTCTGGAAAAGGCCCGGGACCCATGCCAGCTCGAACCACCGCAACGCGACCGCCTCGCGCTCAAGCTCGACCCATGGCCGGAACCACACCGGTTCGCGGCGCTTCAGCACGTCCGGCCACAGGTCCTTTACGTCCCGCCCTAGGATCGTCGCGAGCTGCGAGCGGCGTAGCGGTCTCGGTATGCGGCCCAGGCTCACCCACCGCTGCGCCGTCTTCGGATCCACCCCTACCTGGGCAGCGAGGCTGTCGGCCGTCTCACCCGCCTCGACCATGGCTGCTATCAGTCCGTGATTCACCCTTACCTCCTGGTTGGACGTCCCGGACTTACCGGAGTCCTACCCTAACGCTGTGTCTGCGTCCGGTCACTATGCGGCAGGTTATTTCCAGGACGGCGTGGGTTGGCTGGCAAGGAGTGCGCCCCGGCCCGCGTTCGTCGAGGGGGCCGCCCGGTCGGTCCTGCGCACGAAGCGCGGGCGGCCCCCTCTCCAATCTCCACGGACAGGGGAAGCACCGTGTCGAACCGAGAAGGACGTCACCGCGCCAACGACCGCCGGGGCCGGCACGCGGTGCGTCCGGTGCCCGCAGGCGAAGAAGAACCGAAGCGTGAGCCGAGGCCGGCCCCGCCGCCCCGGGACCCGGTCCCGTACGACCCGCCGCTGATCGGCCCGTTGACCCCGCCGTACCGGGGCCCGCGCAACGACGCGACGGCCCGGGTCAGGTGGGAGATAGCCGGTGAATCGCTGACCCCGGCGCAGGTGATGCGCGGAAACGGTGGCCGGCGGTGAGGTACCGAAACCCACGCGAAGCGCGGGGCGGTCGCGCTACGGGTACGGGGCCTCGGGAGGCAACGGTGACCGCCCGACCGATCCACCCGGGCGACGTACTGCACCTGACCCGTGCCGCGAGCCCGCAGTTCGTCAAGCCGATCACCATACGGGTCATCCGCGAGATGAAGAACCAGCACACGTACCACGGCTGGACGTGGATCGAGGCGTACGAGCTGAACGCCGCAGGCGACGCCGTCGCAAAGCGCGAGCTGTTCGTGCTGCGCGAGGGGCTGCACCGGCTCGCCGCGGCCCCACGGCAAGCCGCGCCTGTCCGGAGTGCCAATCCCACCCGGGTGTCCTGATGCCCCGCCCACACCTGCCGATGCGGCCCGCCTGGCTCTGCCGGGTCTGCGCCGCGCAGTGGCCCTGCCCGCCGGCGCAGCTCGACCTGACCACCGAGTTCCACGGCCACACCGTCGCGCTCGTCTTCTACCTGGCCGCCATGATGCACGACGCCATGGACGACATGTACCGACTCGGCGGCCGCCCCGACAGAACCGCGATGCACGCCCGGTTCCTCGGCTGGCTGTCCCCGACCCGCCCACATCACACCGAGCGCCACTGACCGCCCACCCCTGGCCTGTCGCCCCTTCCCCCGTGAGAGTGGTTCGGGGCGGGCGCCGAGGCAGTTCCCCGGTGTCAGGCTCAGGCAGCCGTCTCGGTCAGCAGGGCGGCCAGGGTGGCGGCGCGCAGCAGGGCGGCGCGGCGCCGCCGGTCCACCTCACCGCCGAGGAACGGTGTCGAGTTCATCAGGCCGAACGCCGCGTGCGCCAGCACCCGCGCCTCGCTGGCGGGCTGCCCCGGGTGCAGCGCGGTCAGCACGGTCACCCACTCCTCGACGTACAGCCGCTGGAGCCGGCGGATGCGGCGACGCGGCTCTTCCGGCAGCCGGTCCAGCTCGTGCAGGTGAAGCGCGATCACGGCCGGGTTGGCGAGCGCGAACTCGACGTGGAAGTCGATCAGCGACTCCAGCGTGCCGCCCGGGTCGTCCGGGTGGCCGGCGGCCCGCTCCCGCCCGCCGTCGAGCAGCCCCTCGCTGACCGGGACCAGCGCGGCGACCAGCATCGCCTCCTTGCCGGCGAAGTGGTGGTAGAGGGCGGGACCGGTGACGCCGGCGGCGGCGCCGATGTCGTCCATCGACACGCCGTGATAGCCCCGCGCGGCGAAGAGCCCGACCGCGATCTCCAGGATCTCGTCCCGCCGGGACCGTCGCCGACCCGTACCCGTCACGCCGCCCGCCGCCCCCCGTGCCCGCTGCTCCACGCTCACCGGGCAAGCCTAGACCCGCCCCCGGACGGGGTGGGGCTCGGTTACCCGGCGGTCGCCTCCGCCGGCCCGGTCAGTCCTCCTCGTCGTCGGTCAGCCCGTGCTTTGCGCGGACCGCCGCCGCCTCGTCCGGGCGGCCCAGCTCGTCGAGCGCCCCGGCCAGCAGCCAGGCGGCCCGGGCCGCCGACCGGGAGCCGGGAGGCAGCCCGCCCAGCACCTCGCGCAGCAGCGGCTCGGCCTCACCGGGTCGGCCGGCGTGCGCCAGCGTCTCGCCGGTGAGCAGCTCCGCCCGGGCCGCCTCGCCGAAGGCCTCGATCGACCGCAGCCGGGCCGGGATCCCGGCCAACCGGTCCAGCGCCTCGTCCGTTCGGCCGGCGCCGGCCAGCACCCGGGCCGCCGCCTCGGCGGCCAGCGCCACCTCGTACGTCACCACCGGCGGTTGCTCCGGCTGACCGGTCAGCGCGGTCGCGAGCCCGTCGCAGACCTCGACCGCGCGGACCGCCGCCGGCCCGTCGCCCGCCCAGAACAGCGCGTCCACCTCGCGGCGACGGGCGCGCAGCTCGTCGACCGGGGCCCCGGCCAGCCGGTACGCCGTCGCGGCCTCGGCGAACCGCTGCCCCGCCAACGCGTCCCGGTCGGCGTCGTAGAGCAGGCCTCCGGCCTCCTCCAGAACCTGCGCCCGGTGCGGCAGGTTGTCCGGCCCATCGAGGTTGCGGGCCAGCAGGGCCAGCAGGGCCAGCGCCGGTTCCAGCTCGCCCAGGTCGACGTAGATCCCGACCAGCAGATGCCGGCAGCGGTCCGCCTCGGCTTGGGCCCCGAGCCGGTCCAGCCCGAGCACCGCCTCCTCGGCCACCTCGGCCGCCTCGGCGGGCCGCCCGGCGATCCGGTACGCGTTCGCCAGCTCCCAGCGCAGGAAGGCGTCCCCGTCGGCGCCCTGTTCCACGCAGAGGGTCACCGCCTCGGCGAAGTCCTCCACCGCCTCGGCCGCCCGCTCCGCGGCCAGCAGCGCCCGGGCCCGGAACACCCGGACCGGGAGCCGGGCGCCCGGTGGGGCGGTGCGCAGCGCCTCGTCGCAGGCCGCCACCGTCTCGGCGGTGTCGTCCACCGCCCGGGCGTACGCGAGCGCGGCTGCGGTGACCAGCTCGCCGACGCCCACCTCCCGGGCCAGCCGGCGGGCCTTCCCGGCCGCCGCCCGGAACTCCTCGGGCCGGTCCAGCTCCTCCAGCACGTGCGCGCGGTGCAACGCCGCCCGGGCGGCCAACCACGGATCGTCGTACGCCTCGGCGGCGGCCCGGTCCGCGGCGGCCAGCGCCTCGGCCCAGCGTTCGAGGTGCGCCAGCGCCAGCGCGAGCCGGTCGTGCGCGGCGGCCCGCTCCCGGGCGTCGGCGTGCGCGGCGAGGAAGTCGGCGGCCTCCCGGACCAGCGCCAGCCCCTCCTCGGCCTCCCCGCTCATGCAGAGCAGCACCCCGAGCCGGCCGGCCACCACCTGCGCCCGGACCTGGTCGCCCAGCTCCCGGTACGCGGCCAGCGCCGCCCGGCTCGCGTCCCGCGCCGCCTCCGGGCCGTCGGTCTCGGTCAGCTCGCCCGCCCGCAGCTCCAGCCGGCGGGCCGCCGTCCGGGGCGACGCCTCGGCGGCGCCGAACCGCTCGTCGTACGCGGCCAGCGCGGCGATCAGCCCCGACCGGCGGTGGGTGCGCAGGCACTCGTCGGCCAGGTCGAGCAGCTCGTCGGCGGTGGCGTCGGCCGGGACGGCCGGCTCCTCGGCCGGGGGCACCGCGGGGTGCGGGGACCGGGTCGGATCGGTCGGGCTGCGGCGCAGGCTGGCCGAGAGCGGCAGGTGCTCCCCGGCGGGCCCGGTGGCCAGCCGCCGGGCGATCCGCTCCGACTGGTGCGAGGTGCTGTTGCGGGCGTCGAACCGGGCGGCCAGCGCCGTCGCCGTCTCGGTCAGCTCGGCGGCCAGCGCGGCGGCGGACACCTCACCCGCCGGCCGGTCGCCGGCCGCCCGACGGTGCAGCGTGACGTCGCCGGCCCCGGCGGCCCGGCGCAGCGCGGCGGCGGCCGCCGCCGCGAAGTGCATCGCGGCGGCCGGGGTGGGTGCCCGGTCCAGCCAGTCCAGGTGCCGCTCGACGATCTCCACGGCCCGGGCCTCGTTGCCGGTCAGCGTGCAGAACTCGACGTGGTCCCCGATGTCCCACAGGTCCGACAGGTTGCCCCGCAGCCGCCGGTACGCCTCCCGGTGCGCGTCCCGGGCCGCGTCGCCCCGCCCCGTGCGCAGGTACGGCACGAGCAGCGCGGTGAGGATCGCCTGCGGCTGTTCCGTGCAGGTCAGCCGGCCGGCGAGCACCGGCTCGGCCAGCGCCACCGCCTCGTCGTGCCGGCCGACGTGGGCGAGGTGGGCGACCTGGGTGGTGGGGTCGCAGCCGGCACAGTCGGACAGCTCGTCGCGCGGGGCGGTCAGCCACTCCCGGTACCACCGCTCGGCGGCCTCGGCGTCGCCCACGTGGTCGGCGACCAGGTAGCGGTGCTTGTGCACGGCCTGGAGGCTGTGCCCGGCGTCCCGGTACCGACGCTCCATGTCGTCGAGCACCGCGTACGTGCGGTCCAGCGGCAGCTCGGGGAACTTCAGCATGGCGTTGACCATGTACTTGAAGTGCCAGAGAAGCTGGTGGGCGTAGCCCTGGTGGTACGGCTGCGGATCCCGGTCGAACTCGGCCAGGCACCAGGAGAAGGTGACGAAGGACTTGCCCGCCTCACCGCCGTAGACGTACCCGGTGGTGGCCTGCATCCGGACGGCGAACGCCAGGTGCCGGTCGTCCCCGGCGTCGGCCCGGCGCAGCAACTGCTCCAGGGCGGCCGTCCGCCCCGCCCCGTACGGCATTTCGGTGGTCCCGTGCAGCATCCGCCACAGGTCGTCCTCGCTCATCGCGGCCTCACTCCCGTCCCGGTACGGCCCGGCCGAGCAGGCCGAGGAAGGAACTGTTCAGCAGCGCGGCGTCGGCCGGGCGGATGGGATGGTGCCCGAGCAGCAGGGCCTGCCCATAGAGCGCCTCGACGGCGAGCCCGACCAGCTCCGGGTCGTCGAGGGTGGTGACCCGGCGGACCAGCGGGTTGCGGTGGTTGAGCACGAGCTGCGGGCGGTCCGGCGGGGCGGACGCGGCGAGCGCGTCAAGCACCCCGCCCCACAGCTCGTCGGTCCGGTCCCGGGTCGCGGCGAGCTGGTCGTTGAACGCCGCCGACCGGCTGACCAGGTAGAGCGTCGGCAGCGACACCGGGTCGTACGCCCGGATCACCACCTCGCAGCCGAGCCGTTCCAGGGCCCGCTGCGCCCCGGCGAGGAACGGCCGCAGGGCCAGCTCCACCTGCGGTTCGAGGGCGTCGAAGCGGGTGGTCAGGTCGCTGGGCTCCAGCCGTTCGATGAGCGCCGACCGGTCCACCGTCGGCAGCCGCTCGATCAGCTCGGTGTCGTACGTGTAGCCGGCGTTGACCACGGCCAGGTCCTGCGCGGCGGCGACGGCGGCGAGCTGGCGGAACTCGTCCAGGCTGGCGGCGTACCGGATCAGGCCGTGCTGGTGGCGGAACTCCGCCAGGGTGAGCGTGCCGACGTTGGTGTCCATCGGCCACCACTGGTCGACCAGGCGGAGCATCTCGTCGTCGTGCAGGGCGAGCGCCTTGACCCCCAGGTGGTGCACCTGGAGGAACTCGGCGAGCCGGCGCGGGTCGTGCCGGGCCAGCCGGACCAGCCAGCCGCGCACCTGCGCGCCCAGGGCCTCCCGGGTCGCGGTCAGCAGGGTGTCCTCGTAGAGCGCCTCGCGGCTGGCGGTGGGGCGCAGCTCGCTGGCGTCCACCACGCAGTGGGCGAAGAACGCCCAGTCGGGCAGCAGCCCGTCGGCGTGCTCGGTGAGCAGCATCCGCTTCAGGTACACCCGGTGGCCGGCGCGGGCGGCCGGGTTCACCGGGGTCGGCAGGATGAACGCGACGCCGGTCAGCCCCGCCTCCGGCACCGACAGCGGCACCACGTCGAACGGGTCGACGCCGAGGTGCTGGCGGGCGTACCGGAGCAGGGCCGGGCGATCGGCGGGCGTACCGGGCGCGGTCGGCCAGGGTGGGTCCCCGGCGGTGGTGACCACGTCGCCGACCCGGACGGTGACCGGGAGCAGCGAGCCGTAGAGCCGGGCCAGGTCGGCGACCGTCGCGGTGGCCAGCCACTGGCCGGCGTCGCGGCGCGGCACCAGGGTCACGGTCGTCCCCGGCTCGGCCCGCCGCTGCCCGGCGGGGGCGGTCGCGACGGCGTACCGGCCGTCGGAGTAGCCGGTCCAGAGCACCGTCGGCTCGTCGGCGTGCCGGGTGACCACCCGGATCTCGTCGGCGACCAGGAAGCAGGAGAGCAGCCCGATGCCGAACTGGCCGAGGAACTCGTGGCGGGAGAAGCCCAGCTCGTCCCTCTTCGAGCTGCGGCCGATGGTGGCCAGCAGCTCGTGCACCTGCGCCTCGGTGAGACCGACGCCGGTGTCGTGCACCCGCAGCGTGCCGTCGCCGGTCAGCTCGGGCGGCTCGATACGGACCAACGCCGGGGCGTCGGGCTCGGTGGCCCGACGCGCGGTGATCGCGTCCACCGCGTTCTGCATGAGCTCACGGACGTAGACCCGTGGGCTGCCGTAGAGATGATGACTGAGCAGGTCGACCACGCCTCGGAGGTCGACCTGGAAGGTGCGGTCCACGCCTGCTGCTCCCCGGTCCGGTGCCGGCGCTCACCGTACCGGTGATCACCGACGGCCGGCTGTCCCCCCGTACGCCGGAACTTGACCCTCGACCGGGTTGAGCCCCGAGGGTCGGCCGCATGACCCGTACTGCCCCGGCCGGCCACGCCGCTCCCGGCGCGCCCCGCCCAGTCGGCCTCGGTCGCGACTACCGGCTGCTCTGGTCCGCCGCCGTCTCCTCCCGGTTCGGCGACAGCCTGCGTACCCCCGCCCTGGCCCTGCTGGCCGCGGCGCTGACCCGCGACCCCCGGGCGGTGGCCGTGGTGACCGTCGCCGGGCAGCTCCCGCCGCTGCTGTTCGGCCTGCTCGGCGGCGTTTACGCGGACCGCTGGGACCGCCGCCGGACGATGGCCGCAGTGGACGGGCTGCGGGCCGCAGTGGTGGCCGGCCTGGCCGCGCTGGTCGCCACCGGCCGGGCAGGCATCGGCGCGCTGGCGCTGGTCGCGTTCCTGCTCGCGGCCCTCGGGGCGTTCTTCGACGCCGCGAGCTTCGCGGTGCTGCCCACCGTGGTGCCACTGGACCGGCTCGCCGCCGCCAACGGCCGTCTCCAGGCCGGCACCGCCGTGGCGGGCGGCCTCGTCGGCGCCCCCGTGGCCGCCCTCCTCTTCACGGCCGCCGCCCCGCTCCCCTTCGCCCTCGACGCCGCCACCTTCGCCGTGGCCGCCATCCTCGCCCTGGCCCTCGCCCCCACCCAACCTCCGCGATCTTGCACTTGCGGCCCCGACGGATCACCACAAAAAGGGCAGGATGCGGGCCACAAGTGCAAGATCACCCGGAGGCGGGCGGTGTGGGGCGAGGTCTGGGTGGGGGTTCGGTGGGTGTGGGGGGACCGGGTGCTGGGGCGGGTCACCGTGCTGACGGCCGTGACGAACCTGGCGATCAGTGGGCTGATGGCGGTGCTGGTGCTGTACGCCCTGGAGGTGCTGCGCGTGCCCGAGCCGGTTTACGGGGTGTTCCTCGCCGGAGCGGTCGGCGGCGGGCTGGCCGGGGCGTTGGCGGCCGGGCGGCTGGCCGGGCGGTTCGGCACGCTGCCCGTGCTGCGCCTGGTGCTGGTCGGGCAGGCCGTGGCGCTGACCGGGCTCGCCCTGGCCCGCCACCCGGTACCGGGTGGCCTCGCGCTCGCCGCCTTCGCCGCCGGCACGGCGCTCTGGAACAGCCTGTGGACGTCGTACGGCCAGCGTCACGTACCGGCCGCGCTGTTGGGGCGGGTCGGCTCGACGCAACGGGTGGCCGGGCTGCTGACCGCGCCGGTCGGCGCGACGCTGGCCGGACTGGCCGGGCGCGCGTACGGGCTGGTGCCGGTGGGCTGGGCCGCCGCCGGGGTGTTCGTCGTGGCCGCCGCCGTCGGCTGGTGGACCCTGCGTCCCCACGACAGGGGAACCGCCGGTCAGCCGGCGAGGCCGCCCGGCTGTTCGCCCCGCACGACGGGGGCCCGGACCAGGTTGCCCCACTCGGTCCACGAGCCGTCGTAGTTGCGCACCTGCGGGTAGCCGAGCAGGTGACGCAGCACGAACCAGGTGTGGCTGGACCGTTCCCCGATCCGGCAGTACGCCACCACGTCGTCGGCCGGGCTGAGCCCGAGCTGGTCGGCGTAGATGGCGCGCAGTTCGTCGGCGGACCTGAACGTGCCGTCGTCGTTCGCGGCGGCCTTCCACGGCTTGTTCACCGCACCCGGGATGTGCCCGCCGCGCAGCGCGCCCTCCTGCGGGTAGTCCGGCATGTGTAGCATCTCGCCGGTGTACTCGCCGGGCGAGCGCACGTCGACCAGCGGCCGTCCGGCGGCCACGTGCGCCAGCACCTGCTCCCGGTACGCCCGGATCGGCGCGTCGTCGCGCTGCGGCACCGGGTACTCGGCGCGGGGCCGGGCCACCCTGTCCCGGGTCAGCTCGCGCCCCTCGGCGGCCCACTTCTGCCGGCCGCCGTCGAGCAGCCGCACGTCGGCGTGCCCGAAGAGCGAGAAGACCCAGAGCGCGTACGCGGCCCACCAGTTGAAGTTGTCGCCGTAGAAGACGACTGTGTCGTCGCGGCCGATGCCCTTGGCGGCACACAGCTCGGCGAAGCTCTTCGCGTCCAGGTAGTCCCGGGTCACCTGGTCGTTCAGCTCGGTGTGCCAGTCGACCTTCACGGCACCCGGGATGTGCCCGGTGTCGTAGAGCAGCACGTCCTCGTCGGACTCGACCACCACCAGCCCCTCGTCGCCCAGGTGCTCGGCCAGCCACTCGGTGGTGACCAGCCGCTGCGGGTCGGCGTACGACTGGAGGCGCGGGTCGGGATCGCTCGGCACAGGCATGAGTCCCAAAGTACGCCGGTTCCCCGACGGGATGCGGACGGTCAGGCCCGGCGGTACACCAGTCGGCCGGCCACCACCGTGGCGAGGCAGGTTCCGTCGTCGGCGAAGACGACCAGGTCGGCCCGTCCGCCGACGACCAGCGCGGGCGGCCGTACCCGATCGAGGACCGCGACGTCGCCGCGGACCGCCGCCGCCCGCAGGCCCGGGTCGGTGAGGTGCGCGGCCGGAACCGCCGCCGCCCCGGAGCGGAACAGCGCGTGCACCCGCTCGCGCGGGGTGGGGGCGGCCGGCAGCGGCCCGTCGTGCACCAGCGCCGGCCCGAGGGTCCCGGCCCACCGCCGCACCCGCACCCCTGGGTACGCCGCGAGCAGCTCGTCCAGCGGCGCGACCGCCTCGATCCGGCTCCCGGCCACCAGCACGGCCCCGCCGGGCCCCGGCGGATCGTCGAGGGTGTGCCGCAGCAGCCGCGCGGCGTGCAGGGTGGGCACGTCAGTCGGCGAACGGGCCGAGTCGGGGCCGCTTCGCGGTGACCGTGTCCCCGGACGACCGGCCGGTCAGCCGGCGCTTGATCCACGGGGCCAGGTGCCGGCCCGCCCAACGGAGGTCGGCGGCGCGGGCGGCCAGCCAGGGCGTCGGCGCCGGGTGCGGCGGGACCATGAGCCACTCCTCGTCGCAGCCGATCCCGAGCGCGGTCAACACCTGCGCGGCGACCCGCCGGTGCCCGGCCGCCGACAGGTGCAGCCGGTCGGTGCTCCACAGCATCGGGTTGAGGAAGGTGTCGTCGGCGTACAGGTCGACCAGGATCGCGCCGTGCCGCTCGGCGGTCGCCCCGACCGCCTGGTTGAGCAGTTGAACCCGGGGGGCGACCAGGCGCTGGCCGGGCAGCCGGGCCATCACGTCGGCGAACCGGAACAGCACCACGTCCGCGCCGCCCGAGCGCAGTCGGCCGACCACGTCGTCGAAGCGGGCCGCCAGGGCGTCCGGGTCGAAGGTGCGGCGCAGCACGTCGTTGCCGCCGGCCGCGAAGCTGATCAGGTCGGACTTCATCGCCAGCGCGGCCGGCACCTGTTCGGCCACGACGTTGGGGAAGAGCCGGCCCCGGATCGCCAGGTTCGCGTACCGGAAGTCGGGGCCGGCCCCGGCCGCCAGCCGGGTGGCCACCAGGTCCGCCCAGCCACGGTAGGAGCCGTCCGGGTACGCGTCGTCCATGCCCTCGGTGAAGCTGTCCCCCACCGCCACGAAACTGCGCCAGCGCACGCCGCCTCCCGTGTCCTCGGATCGTTCCGTGGCGATCAGTCTGGCACTGCGGCGGTTGCCCCGGGCACCGGCCCGAGGGGGACGTGTCACAGGTCCCAGGGAGCGCCCGTGAGCCGGTGCGGGCGGACCAGCGGCCGGTCGCCCAGGCAGGCAGATCCCCGGGCGTTATCCGCGCACGTTGCTCGATGAGTGCGTTCTGTTCTTCCGATTTTCGCCGTCATGGCCGTGACTTCGGTCGGGGTCGCTGCCCGGTGACAGTCCTGGCTGGAATCCGGCCATGGTCCGCCTGCCGAGAGCCTTGTGGGTAAAAGGGCGTGGACGCTTCCTCACGGATCGGTCCACAATCTGTATCGGCGCAATAACGCGATTGCAGAGCGCACTGTTTGCAATTCGTTCTGCAACCGTCGCCCGGGCTTGACCTGCGCCCGGTCGGAGCCGTATCGGGTCGCCTGACCGGGGTTCCGTAAACTCGCCACATGTGCTTTGATGGCTCCACGCTGTATCGATGAATCTTCGATTCAACTGGATTTCCGACCTCGCCGCTACCGGCTTTGACCGTTGGTTGCGTAACGTAACCTCCATTTACGCGTTGCGTGACCTAACATTGGACTAGGGGTTTACCACATGGTGGCAAATAGCGAGACGTCTGCCGGTGGAGGCTTTGAAGTCGAGTACCACATCAATGACCGGAATAATGGTTACCCCGTTCGTTCCGTGCAGGTCGAGGCCACCCAGGACGAGCTGGCCGGGTTCCAGAAGGACGGGTATCTGCTGCGCCGAGGGCTGGTCCCGAAGGAGTGGATCGCGGAATTCGGGGCGGCCCTGGACCGGATCGCGGCCGAGGAGATCAGCCACCCGACTGCGGAGCGGTTGCCGAACAACGGGCTGTACGTCCGCGCCCTGCTGGACAAGGACGAGGTCTTCCACCGGCTGATCCGCTACCAGCCGACCCTCTCCGTGGCGCGCTACCTGCTCGGTCCCCAGGTCGCCTTCGGCGTGGAGGCCCGGATGGCCTTCGAGGGCGTGGCCAACGCCGGGGTCAACTGGCACATCCACCTGCGGGTGGTCCCCGACCCGATGCCGCCGTACTTCGTGTACCCCCACCAGGTGCACGGCCTCATCTACCTCGACCGGGTCGGCGCCGACGAGGGCGCGCTCTGTGTGCTGCCCGGAAGTCACCAGCAGACGACCCTGAAGCTGCCCAACGACTCCTCGGACCAGCCCGGTCAGCAGAAGCTCTACTTCGAGCCGGGCGACTGCATCCTGATGCACGGCAACCTGTGGCACCGTACCGAGCCGACCGCCGAGACCTGTGGACGACGCCGGCTGATCCTGTTCGGCTACTCGCCGTCCTGGCTCAAGAGCGAGATCACCCGTGGTGTGCCGGTGTCTTCGGCGCTCACCGACGAGCTCCGCGCGAGCGGCGACCCGGAGATCGTGGAGCTTCTCGACGGGTTCCACTGGTGAGATCGGTCGCCACCACGGCACCGTACGGATCCTGGAAGTCCCCCGTCAGCGAGGACCTGCTGGCCGAGGACCGGGTGGTGCCGAGCTGTCCGCTGGTCGTCGGACCAGCGGTTCTCTGGGTCGAGCTGCGGCCGGCCGAAGGTGGCCGTTACGTGCTGGTCCAGCAGGTCGGGGACGGGCCGCCCACGGACGTGACCACCTCGGAGTTCAGCGTCCGCAGCCTCGTCTACGAGTACGGCGGCCTCGCCTACGCCGGGTCGTCGCGGCACATCTTCTTCGTCAACGGCGACGACCAGCGGATCTACCGGATGGACCGGGACGACGGGTCCACCCGGCCGATAACCCCCGCGGTTGCCGACCGCCGGGTGCGCTTCGGTGATCTCACCCTCAGCCCGGACGGGAGCCGACTGGTCTGCATCCGGGAACGGCACACCGACGAGGGCGTACGACACGACATCGTCGCGATTCCCACCTCGGGCGCAGCCGACCCGGTGCCGCTCTGCGGCGGACACGACTTCGTGACGGGACCCCGGTTCTCGCCCGACGGGTCCCGGCTCACCTGGCTCACCTGGGACCATCCGAACATGCCGTGGGACGGCACCGAGCTGTGGGAAGGCACTCTCGGCCCGTCAGGTGACCTGGTCGGGACGCGACTCGTGGCCGGCAGCCGGACGGAGTCGGTCGTCCACCCCGGCTACGCCCCGGACGGCACGCTGCACTACGTGTCCGACCGGTCCGGCTTCTGGAACGTCTACCGTGACGACGGCGTGCGGGGGTACCGGGTCGGCGGTCTGGACGCGGAGTTCGCGGAACCGTCGTGGCACTTCGGGGAGCGTCCCTACGGCTTTCTCGCCGACGGCACCCTGGTCGCGGTGTGGACCAGCGACAACAGTGGTCAGTTGGGCCTGTCGGAACCGGACGGGGAGCGGTTCGTTCCGGTAGATACGGGCTTCACCTCCTTCACCGATCTGTGTGTCGCCGGAAGTCGCGCGGTCGCGGTGTGTGGTTCGGCGGACCAGGTGAGTGCGGTCGTGGAACTCGACCTCACCGGCGGCAGGCAACACCGTGTGTTGCGGAGCAGCCGCCGTACGCTGGTCGGACCGGAGTACCTGTCGACGCCGCGCTACCTCGAGTACGAGTCGACAGACGGCGCCACCGCACGGATGCTGTACTACCCGCCCCGCAACGGCGATTTCACCGCACCGCCCGGGGAACTGCCCCCGCTGATCGTCCTCTGTCACGGCGGACCGACGTTCTCGGCGAGCCCGGCCCTGAACTACGCCGTGCAGTTCTGGACCAGCCGCGGCTTCGCCTTGGCGGACGTCGACTACCGGGGCAGCTCCGGCCACGGACGCCGGTACCGGGAGGCGCTGCGCGGCCGCTGGGGCGTCGTCGACGTCGCCGACTGCGAGCACGCGGCCCGCCGGCTGGTGAAGTTGGGGTTGGCCGACCCGGACCGGCTGGTCGTCAAGGGAGCGAGTTCGGGTGGCTTCACCGCGCTCTGCGCGGCCACCTTCGGTGACCTCTTCGCGGTCGGGGTGTCCTACTACGGGGTGGCGGACGCCACCTCGATAGCCGCGGGTACCCACAAGTTCGAGTCGTCCTACCTGGAGTTCCTCATCGGCAGCCTGCCCCGGGACATCGACCGGTTCCGGGAGCGCTCGCCGCTGTTCAACCTGGACCGGCTCAGGGTGCCGCTGTTGCTCTTCCAGGGCGCCGAGGACCGGGTGGTGCCGCCGGACCAGACGGCCCGGCTGGCCGAGGCGCTGCGACACCGGGGCGTCCCGCACCAGTACGTCGAGTTTCCCGGTGAGCAGCACGGGTTCCGGCTGGCCGAGACGATCCGTACGGTCGCCCGCACCGAACTCGCCTTCTACGGCGCGGTCCTCGGGTTCGCGCCGGCCGGGTCGCCCGGGTCCGGGGCGATGGAGGAGGCGCGGCTGTGACCACCGACCGGTTTCATCTGTAGGAGACGAATCGATGACGGAGCGGACACTGGACATCCTGCGACCGGCCCCGCTGGCCCCCGGCTCGCTGGTGCGGATCATCAGTCCCGCGTTGCCCTCCATGGCCTTCGCCACCGTCCGGGCCGAGCGGGCCAAGGCCGCGCTGGAGGGGTTGGGCCTGCGGGTCGACTTCTCCCCGAACTGCTTCGAGGTCTCGGACGACGGCTGGTCGGCCGGCACCGCGCAGATGCGCGCCGACGACCTGCACGGCGCCTTCGCCGACCCGGAGGTCGCCGCCGTGCTCTGTGCCGCCGGGGGTTCCACCTCGGCTGAGCTGTTGCCCCACCTCTCCCCGTCGGTGTTCGCCGACAACCCCAAGCCGCTGATCGGGCGCTCGGACAACATCGTGCTCAGCGCCTTCCTGGAGAACCGGGCCCGGGTCTCCTCCTTCGTCGGCGTGACCTACGTCTTCCAGTTCGGGGAGCTGGCCGTCCCCGGGGAGACCCTCACCTCGTTCCGCCAGGTCCTGATGGCCGACGATCCGGTCACGTACCAGGTGTCGGCCTCCCGGACACTGGGCGGCCGGAACTGGCGGTCGCTGGCCCAGGACGAGACTCCGCTGGAACGCCCCCGATCCGGCCACCACGACTGGCTCCGTCCGGGGGTGGGCAGTGGCCCCCTG
The DNA here is from genome assembly GCF_050948415.1 of Micromonospora sp. CA-111912. Lineage (NCBI taxonomy): Bacteria > Bacillati > Actinomycetota > Actinomycetes > Micromonosporales > Micromonosporaceae > Micromonospora > Micromonospora sp. CA-111912. The sequence continues at coordinate 56,174 of NZ_CP192007.1, read as the reverse complement.
CTCGGCGCGGAGTTGAGCGTCCTCCCGAGGCTGATCGAGGCGGAGCTGCTGGACCCCACCGGTTGTGTGCTGTGGTGGGACCCCCTCAAGCCGGAGCTGCCGTACACCCACGAGCACCTCGAACAGCTGGCGAAGCTGATCGATTTCCGCACGTTGAACGGGATGCTGATCGGGGACAACCCATGGGTCGACTACGAGGAGTGGTTGACCCTGATCGGGGGGTTCGTCGACCGGCACCTCGGCGGCACGGACTTCCCCATCTTCGTCGGCGGCGACTGCGGGCACTACGACCCGGCGTGGGTACTTCCCTACGGCGACCGGCTGGTCCTCGACTCGGAGCGGGGCGTCATCTACCGGGACGGGGAGAAAGCCGGGTACGGCGACCACATCCGTGGAGGCAAAGATGTCCGCTGACGACAGCAACCTGGCGGCCGTGACCGATGTCTTCGAAGAGGTTCTCGGGAAGAAGGTCGGCCCGGATGACAACTTCTTCAAGCTGGGCGGGCACTCGTTGCTCGTGGTCCAGGCGATCGCACTGCTGCGCCACACCCACAGCCTCAGGGTGCCCGCACGGCAGTTCCTCGACCAGGGCACACCCGCCGCCATCGCCGGAGCCTGCACCGTGGTCGAGCGCCCCCAGACGGAGCACCACCGGGACGAGATGACCGCCGGCCGCTAGACATCCGCCGGAACGGAGAACCGGGGCGACAGCAGAACCGCCCGTGGGCGCCGGAGGCGCGCAGGGTGCGTATGAGGGCGAGAAGATATGAACGTTGTCACGGAACCGACGAATTCGACCAGTTACAGCGACGAGGGGGCCTTTCACCAGCGGGCCCTGGACCGCGACCTGACCATCGCGGTGGTTGGCCTCGGCTACACCGGTCTACCGCTCGCGCATGCCTTCGCTGCCACCGGCTTCACGGTGCACGGCGTGGACATCGACGACGTCAAGGTGCAGCAGCTCCGTCGGGGCAGGTCGTACCTGCCGGACATCAGCGACGAGCAGCTCCGCGCCGTGGCCGACCGCCTCCACCTCGCCCTGGACGCCCGGGATGTGGGCTCGGCGGACGTGGTGATGGTGTCCGTCCCCACCCCGGTCACCGCCGACGAGCAGCCCGACCTCACCTTCGTGGACAGCGCCTTCGCCTCACTGGCGCCGATGATCGGACCGGGCACGGTGGTCGTGCTCCAGTCGACGGTGCCACCGGGAACCACCCGGCGCTGGGCGCAGCGGTTGTCCGCCGAGACCGGGCTCACCCTGGGCCGGGACCTCTTCGTGGCGTGCGCGCCCGAGCGGGTCAACCCGGCCAACCGGGACGGCTGGACGATCACCAACACCCCCCGGGTGGTCGGTGGCGTCAGCGCGGCCTGCACCCGTCGGGCCGCGACCGTGCTGACGTCGATCTCCATGAAGGTCACCGAGCTGTCCGACGCGACGGTCGCGGAGATGAGCAAGCTCCTGGAGAACAGCGCCCGGCTGGTCAACATCAGCTTCTCGAACGAGATATCCGACCTCTGCCACAAACTAGGTGTCCCGGTGGACGAGGTGATCCGCGCCGCCGCCACCAAGCCCTTCGGGTACCTGCCGCACTGGCCGGGGCCCGGGATCGGGGGCGAGTGCATCCCGGTCGATCCGCTCTTCCTCATCACCGAGGCGGGGCGGCAGGCCGTGCCGATGCCGATCATCGAGGCCGCGCACCGCCAGGCCAGTGCCCGTCCGCTCAAGGTCGCCGTCCGCGTGGCGGAGATGCTGGCGCGGGTGGGCACCCCGATCGAGACCAGCAGGGTGCTGGTACTCGGTGTGGCGTACAAGCCGAACGTGCCCGACCTGCGTAACGCACCGGCCCTGAGCATCATCGGCCGGCTGCTCGCCAGCGGCTCCACAGTGGACTACTGCGACCCGTGGGTGGCCGAACTCGACATCGACGGCACCGTCCTGAGCTCGCTCGACGTGCAGAAGCTTCCGCTCGACGAGTACGACTGCGTGGTGCTGGTGACGCCGCACGAGGCACTCGACGGCACCATCGACTGGCAGCAGTGCCGGCTCGTGCTCGACACGGTGCACCGGGTGCCGGCGGCGCCCAACGTCGAGCGGCTGTGACCGTACGGCCCGGCCCGGCTCCTGGCCAGGACGGCACGGGGCGGGCCGTCGAGCAGCCCGCCCCGTGCACCTGGCCGATCAGGCCGAGGCGAGTGCCTCACGCAGCGCCTTGAGCGCCTCGTCGATACGGCTCGGGTCGCGTCCCCCGGCGACGGCGATGCGGCGGTCCCGCCCACCGCCGCCCCCACCGACCAGCTTTGCCGCCGCCCGGACGAAGGAGGGTGCGTCGCCGACCCGGTCGTCGACCGCGACCGCGAGCGCGACCGAACTGCCGTCCGCCGATCCGATGAGACCCACCGCCGAGATGCCCGGCTCGTTCAGCACGGCCAGCGCGAGGCTCTTGAGCTGCCCCTGGTCGCGGCCGTCGCAGCGGGCGACGATCAGCCCGCCGTCCGCCTCCCGGGCCAAGTCCCTGGCCAGGTACCGGTCGATCTGCGCGGTCAGCTGACGGCGTTCCCGCTCCCCGGCCTTCTGCGCCTCCTGCAACCGCCCGATCGCCGCGGGCAGTTGGTCAGGCGTGGTGCGGACCGCGCCGGCCGCCGCCTTCAGCAGCTGGCGCTGGCGGCGGTTCTCCTCGAACGCCCGGGCACCGGTGAACGCCTCGATGCGGCGCAGGTTGGCGCCGACGGAAGACTCCGACGTCACCACCAGTTCGCTGATCTCACCCAGGGCGGAGACGTGGGTGCCGCCGCAGAGCTCCATCGAGTGCTCTCCGGCGCGGATCACCCGCACCACCTCGCCGTACTTCTCGCCGAAGAACGAGATCGCCCCGGCAGCCTTCGCCTCCGCCTGGCTGGAGTGCTTGATCTCGACCCCGCCGTTGCTGCGGATCTGCTCCGCGACCAGGTTCTCCGCCTCGCGGAGCTGCTCGTCGGTGAGGGGGGAGTGGTGGTTGAAGTCGAACCGGAGGTAGTCGGGTGCGACCAGTGATCCCTGCTGGCGGGCCTGCGTACCGAGCACCTTGCGCAGGGCCCAGTGCAGCAGGTGGGTACCCGTGTGGCTGCGCCGCAGCGAGGCACGCCGATCGGCGTCGACCGCCAGGGCGACGGTCTCGCCGACACCGAAGGTGCCCTGCTCCACCTCCACCTGGTGGCGGATGACGTTCGGCAGCGGCGCGTCGGTGTCGAGCACCCGGCCGTGCCCACGGGGACCGGTGATCGTACCGGTGTCGCCGATCTGGCCGCCGCCCTCCGGGTAGAAGGGGGACGCGGCGACGTACACCTCCACCCGACCCGGCTCGGAGTGGGGAAAGACCCCGGTCACCTTCGCCTCGGTGGCGAGCGTCTCGTACCCCAGGAAGTCGGTCACGCCGTGCTCGTCCCGGACCACCTTGGCGTTGGCCGCACCGTTGTCGACCGCGCCGGCCTTCGCATCGGCGCGGGCGTGGGTGCGCTGCTGCGTCATCGCGGCCTCGAACCCGGCGTCGTCGACGCCCAGTCCCCGCTCCCGGGCGATCTCGCGGGTCAGGTCGATCGGGAAACCGTAGGTGTCGTGCAGCTTGAAGGCGACCTCGCCGGGGATGGTCGTCGACCCCGCGGGAACCGCGCTGTCCAGCATCCCGAGCCCCAGCGAGAGGGTCTCCCGGAACCGGTGCTCCTCCCGCTCCAGGGTGCTCTGCACCTGGTCGATCACCTCGGTCAGATCGGGGTACCCCGAGTGCATGACCTGGGCGACGCGGCCGGCCATCTCCGCCAGTACCCCCCGACGGGCGCCAACCCGCTGGGCGTGCAGGGCGGCCCGCCGGATGATCCGGCGCAGCACGTACCCGCGCTCCTCGTTGGAGGGCACGACGCCGTCGGCGATCAAAAACGAGATGGCGCGGGAGTGGTCCGCCACGATGCGGAGGCTGACGTCACGCTCCGCGTCCGACCCGTACGTCGCGCCACAGAGCTGCTCGGCGTCGCCGATCAGGCGCCGCAGCACGTCGGTCTCGAAAACCGAGTTCGTGCCCTGGATGATCGGCAGGATCCGCTCCATGCCGGCCCCGGTGTCGATGTTCCGCTGGGGCAGGGGTTCGAGTTCGCCGCTCTCCGGCCGGTTGAACTCCATGAAGACGAGGTTCCAGATCTCGACGTAGCGTTCCTCGCCGCCGTGCGCCGGCCCGCCCTCGTGACCCCACTCCGGGCCCTTGTCGAAGAAGATCTCGGAGGACGGCCCGCACGGGCCCGTACTGCCCATCTCCCAGAAGTTGTCCTCGCCCAGCCGGTGGATCCGGTCGGCGGGCAGGCCCACGACGTCCCGCCAGAGCTGCGCCGCCTCGTCGTCGCTGTGGTGCACCGTGGCCCACAGCCGGTCGGCGGGCATGCCCAGCACCTCCGTCAGGAAGTGCCAGGCGTGGGAGATCGCGCCTTCCTTGAAGTAGTCCCCGAAGCTGAAATTGCCGAGCATCTCGAAGAAGGTCAGGTGGCGGGTGGTCCGGCCGATGGCCTCGATGTCGTCGTGCTTACCGCGTACCCGGACGCACTTCTGCGAGGACGTGGCCAGCCGGTACGGCGCGGCCTCCTCGCCGAAGAAGTAAGGAAGGAACTGCACCATTCCGGCGTTCGTGAACAGCGGAGCGGCCGGGTGGGCCGGGATCAGGCCCGCGGATGCCACCCGGGTGTGGCCGCGTTCGACGAAGTACTGCAGGAACGCTGATCGTAGTTGATCCGCGGTCATCGGACCGGACACGGAACTACTCCTTCATCTCTTCTACTGGTCGAGCAGTACCCCCACGGGGCTGCGGAAGATTTCTGCGTCAGTCGCGAACCGGCCGAGGAGCTTCCGGAAGGAAGCGGCACACCCTTCGGCCCAGGAAGCGGAGTAGCGGCTGGTCCGGTACCACAGTTCGCCGGTGAGTCCAGCCTCTCCCTCCGCAAGAACGATCTCCCAGTCACGCATCACCTTGTGATGATACGGCGTGTCGAGCTGCATCGGCTGGTACTGTACTGCGCCCGCCTGGGGCCGCCAGTAGTTCTGGTAGAGAAGATAGCACTGGAACGTGTCGTTCAATCCCAGCCCGATAAAGGGTGGAACGGCCGTGACCAGGTCCTCCAGGGGATAGTTCCCGTGGTCGTGGAACCCGACCAGGCTGTGGTGCACCCGGCTCACCAGATCCCCGACCTTGACCCCGGGGTCGATCTGCACCCGCAGCGGTAGCGGGTTGACGAACACGCCGACGATCTCCTCGGCCTCGGCGCTGGGGCGGCCCGCCGCAGTGGTGCCGAGCACCAGGTCGTCGTCCCCCGTCAGCCGGTGCACCAGGACCGCGTACGCGGTCATCATGAGACCGAAGGGGGTGGTGCCCAGGGCGGCGGACCGGTCCCGCAGCGCAGCCGACGTCGCCTCACCGAGGGTGAAGGTGAGCAGGTCGCCCCGGTCGTCGTCGGCCGTCCCGTCACCGGCGTCGCCCGGCCCGCTACCGACGTCGCCCGGCACCCGGGTCGGTGCCGGTGCCCCGGCGAAGTGCTCCCGCCAGTACGACCGGGCGGCCAGCAGCGCCGGGCTGTGCAGGTAGTCCCACTGCGCGGCGGCGTAGTCCACGTACTGCAGGGGCGCTTTCCCGGGCTCCGAGTCCAACTCCTCCGCCACGTCCCGCAGGAAGATGCTCGACGACCAGCCGTCGAAGAGGACATGGTGGGCATGGATCAGCATCGCGTGGCGTCGTCCCTCGGCGAGGCGGGCGATGGTGACCTCGAACGGTGGGGTCCGGCCGAAGTTGAACCAGCTGTCCCCGGCGGTCTGGACGAGCCGGCTGATCTCGGCCCGCTGCTCGGCCTCGGTGAAGGCCGACAGGTCCACGAGCTTGACGGGCTGACCATGGGTCACCGACTGGCGCCAGGTGTCGCCCCGGCGGTGGAAGGTGGTACGTAGCCCGCTGTGGCGGTCGATCGTCCGTTCCACCGCCCGGACGAGCTGCTCGGCCGGGTACCCGGTCTCGACCTCGACGGCGAGGTCGAGACCGCCGTACCCCTCGGGCAGCAGCTCCAGCCAGCGTCGCTGGGTACTCGACGTGGGGTGATCGGCAGCCGTGGGCGTGGGCGTGATCAGGAAGCCGGACGCCCGGTCCGGGGCGGACACGACGCGGCTGACGAGCGCCTCCAGCCCGGTCACGCTCAGCGAGCGGAGCGCGTCGGCGAGCGCGATCCGGACCCCGGTCCGGTCCCGGAGCCGGGTGACGATCTGCAGGATGGCCAGCGACTCCAGCCCGTCCAGTCGCAGGTCGCGGTCGGGGTCGGGCGGTACCGCGCCGAGCAGTTCGGTCAGGACCGCCCGAACCAGGCCGCCCGGGTCGGCCGTGGTGACGGCACCATCCGGCACCGCCGCCTCAGGGCCCGTGCCGACCTGGTCGGCGACCTCGACCAAGCGGGCATCCAGGTCACCGGTGGACACCCAGACGACGGGACCGCCTACGGACAGCAACCGCCGGAGCACCTCGTGACCGTCCCGGGCGGTCAGCGCGTACCGGGCCGGGCCAACCGGGTCCGGCACGGCGTCGTCGCCGTCGGTCCACGCGTCCCATCCGACGCTGACCCAGCGGTCGTCACCGGCCGCGTACCGCCGCGCGGCGAACTCGTCCAGCGCGTCGTTCGCCGCGACGTACGGACCGAACCGCACCCCGCCGAGGACCACGGAGAGGCTGGAGCAGAGCAGCACGAAGTCCGCGTCGTCCGGGGCGAGGGCGTCGTGGATCGCCCGCGCGCCGTCCACCTTGGCGGCTGCGACGACCTCGACCAGCTCCGGTGCGGCGTCCGCCGCCAGCGGGAACGCTGCCCGGTCGGTGAAGCCGGCGGCGTGCACCACGCCGTCGATCCGTCCGAACCGGGACCGCAGGCCGGCGAAACAGGCGACGACCGCGGCGGCGTCCGCCACGTCGACCGACCGGTACTCCAGGCGCGAACCCGCCTCCCGCAGCCGCGCCGTCAGGGCGGTCACCTCGTCGTGGACCGCATTCCCGGCCCGGCGGCCCAGCACCACGACCGTGGCCGGCACCTCCCGGGCCAGGGCCAGCGCCATGGCGCGACCCACCGGCCCCAGCCCGCCGGTGATCACGTAGCAGCCGGATTCCCGCAGCGGGCGGGCCCGCCAGTGCGGCCAGGACCGGCGGAAGCCGAGCTGTCGTGCGCCCGTGGTGTCCACGGTGAGCACTGTGCCGTCGGTGCCGGCGGCCAAGGCGTCGATCAGGTGACCGGCCGCCAGGTCGAGCTCGTGCCCCTGCACGGGGGCACTGAGCGTCACCGCGGTCCAGGCACACCCCACGTTCTCCTGCGGCAGCACCCGCGCCACGGCGTGGGCGAGGTTCCTCGCGGAGAGGCCGGAACCGCTCCCGTCGTCGCCGGTCACCAGCCACACCCGGGTACCGGTCGCCTGCCGGCCGAGCAGGTCGGCCAATGCCGCCGCCCGGCGGAGCAGGTCGTGCGGGTCGTTCCCGAGCCACCACAGCACGTCCCGTGGGCCCTCACCCGGTGGGGCGGACGTGACGTGGTCGAGCGGTACCAGCGTGTGCCCACGGGACACGGCGGCCCGCAGGAACGCGTCGTGCTGCGCCCCCGGCGCGCCGTGCCAGGCGATGGTCAACGGCGCCGCCGGTGCCGCAGGCAGACTCAGCAGGGTCCGCTCCGGCTCGTACAACCAGGCACCCGGGTCCGGCAGTCGGCCCGCCGGGGCACTGCGCTCCCGGCGGGCCGGCTGCCCCACCGGCCACCGTCGACCGTGGTCGAAACAGGTCGGCGGGAGCGCCGTCGCGTACCGGGACGGGTGGGCCAGCCGGGCGAGGTCCACCGCCACGCCGTGCGACCACAGCTCCCCTGCGGCGGCGAGGACTGCCCGGCGGTCGCCGCCCGGATCGTCGGCACCCCGGCCCGAGGCGACGACGGCACGGACCCGCCCCGCCAGCTCGTGCGAGATCATGCGACCGAGGCCGGTGCCGGGGCCAACCACGAGCACGACGACGTCGTCGAGTTCGGCGACCCGGGAGAGTTGCTCGGTGAAGCGGACCGGCGAACAGAGCTGGGTGGCCCAGTAGTCGGGCGTGGCGATCCGGTCGCCGATCCAGTCGCCGGTCACGTTGCTCACGATCCGGACGGCGGGCGGGGCCAGCGCGAACGAGGAGAGGTAGCTACGCAGCAACCGGGCCGGCTCCCGCATCGCGGGGCCGTGCGGCGACCGGCGGATGTTCAGCGGCCGGAAGAACACCTCCGACCGGGTCAGCTCGGCCTTGAGAGCGGCCACCTGGGGTACCGGTCCCGTCACCGCGGTCAGCTCGTGGCCGTTGACCGCCGCCACGGTCAGGTCCCCGGTGAGACGTTCCTCGACGTCCCGTACCGGCAGCGCGACGCTGATCGTCTCGCCGAGCGGCGCCTCCTCCATCCGTCGGCTGCGTTCGACCACGAAAGCCAGGCCGTCGGCGAGGCTCAGCACGCCGGCATACACGGCCGCCACGATCTCGCCGAGGCTGTGACCGATCACGGCGTCGGCGGACACCCCCCACGAACGCCACAACTCGACCGTCGCCCACTCCACGGCGAACTGCGCCGGCTGGAACCGCGACATGTCCTCGTACCACCGGGCCAACTCGGCGCGGTCGTGCTGCCCGTACAGGTCGGCGCGGATGTCGAAGCCGGCCAGGTCCCGGATCACCTCGGCGCACTCGTCGAGTGCCGCGCGGAAGACTGGTTCGGTGCGGTAGAGCTCCGCCATGCCGTCCACGACGGGCTCGCCCTGGCCGGGAAAGGCGAACACGACCGTGGGGGTGGCGGCGGCGACCACCGGCCCGGGTGTCGCGGTGAGTGCCCCGGCCGCCTGCGCGGGTGAACCGGCCACCACCCAGGATCGGTGTTCCCGGGCCCGTCGGTCCAGGCTGAGTGCCCGTCCCACCTGCCCCAGGTCGGATCCGGGCCGCGCGGCCAGCCAGCCGGCCAGCCCGGTTGCCTGCTGTGCGACGATCGCGGACACATGGCCGCTCAGCGGCAGGAGCACGTCGCCTGCGGGCGCCGGCGGGGCCGGCTGCCGATCCGGAGCCTCCTCCAGTACGACGTGCACGTTCGTTCCGCCCACGCCGAAGCTGCTCACCCCGGCCCGGCGGGGGGTACCGTCCGTCTCCCACCTGACCGGCGCTGACGGCACCTCGAAGCCGGCACCGTCGAGGTCGAGAGCCGGATCGGCCCGCTCGAAGCCGGCCATCGGCGGAATGGTGCGGTGCTTGAGGGCCAGCACGGCGCGGACCAGGCCCGCCACGCCCGCCGCCCGGTCCAGGTGCCCGCAGTTCGCCTTGAGCGAGCCGAGGCGACACGGTCCGGGCCGGTCCGGATCGAGGTCGAAGGCGCGGCGCAGCCCCTCAATCTCCACCTCGTCGCCGAGCTGGGTACCCGTCCCGTGCGTCTCCACGTAGCCGATGGATCCGGCGTCCACCCCCGCGACCGCGTGGGCGGTGGCGATCGCCTCGGCCTGGCCGGTGGGGGACGGGGCCATGAAGCCGACCTTGGTGGAGCCGTCGTTGTTGGTCCCCGAACCCAGGATCACGCCGTGCACCCGGTCGCCGTCGCGTTCGGCGTCGACGAGTCGCTTGAGGACGACCAGGGCGGCGCCGCCACCCGGTACGGTGCCGTCCGCGTCCGCGTCGAACGGGCGGCACCGCCCCGACGGGGAGGCGATCATGCCCTCCTCGGTCGGGTAACCGGACTCCTGGTCGCCCGGGAAGGACACCCCGCCGGCGAGGACGACGTCCGCCTGCCCGGACAGCAGGGCCTGCACCCCAAGGTGCACGGCCACCAACGACGACGAGCAGCCGGTCTGGACCGTCATGCTCTCGCCGCGCAGACCCAGCCGGTAGGAGAGCCGGGTGGCGGCGAAGTCCGCCGAGGTGGCCAACACCCACTCGTAGGTGCCCGACACGGAGTCGACCGGGGCGGTGGTGGCGGTGGGTGCGCAGGCGGCGTACACCGCCACCCCCCCGGCGGTCCTGGCCGGGTCCATCGACGCGTCGTCGAAGGCGTGCTGGGCGACCTCCAGCAGCATCCGTTGCTGCGGATCGGTCATCTGCGCCTCGTGCGCGGGGACGCCGAAGAAGGTGGCGTCGAACCGGTCGGCACCGTCGACCACGCCCCGGTACGGCACGAGTCCGTCCCGGCCGGACACCCGCCGTACGCCGGACCCGCCACGCACGCTGAGTTCCCACAGCGCGTCCACGTCGTCGGCGCCCGGGAAGCGGCCCGCCATCCCGACGATGGCGATCCGGTCGTCGTCTGCGACTGCCTCTCGGGCGCTCATGGGTTCCGTCTCCGCTCTCGCCGTTTGGCGCGTTGTTCCGCGACCGCGCGCAGGCGGTCGTCGTCCGGTTTATCGCCGCTCAGCCGACGACTGAGCGATGCGATGGTCGGGTGCGTCATCAGGTCGAGGACCCGCACGTCCGCGTCGAACTCCGCCCGGATCCGGGCGGCCAGGACGGAGAGGCTCCGGGAGTCGCCGCCGAGGTCGAAGAAGTTGTCGTGGATGTCGATGTGGTCAAGTTCGAGGGTGTCGCGCCAGAGGTCGGTGAGGCGGCGTTGCAGGGGGGTGGTGGGGGTGGTGGTGGTTCGGGGTGTGGTGGGGGTGGGGGTGTGGTTGAGGTGGTGCAGGGCGGTGCGGTCGATCTTGCCGTTGGGGGTGGTGGGGAGGGTGGGTATGGGGAGGATGCGGGCGGGGAGCATGTAGTCGGGTAGGTGGGTGGCGAGCCAGTGGCGGATGGTGGTCGGGTCGGTGGGGGTGGTGGTTTCGATGTAGGCGATGAGGCGGCGGCCGGTGGGGGTGGTGGGGGCGATGACGGCTGCGGCGCGGATGTGTGGGTGGCGGGTGAGGGTGGCTTCGATTTCGCCGGGTTCGATGCGGAAGCCGCGGATTTTGAGTTGGTTGTCGTGGCGGCCGAGGTATTCGAGGGTGCCGGTGGGTAGCCAGCGGCCGAGGTCGCCGGTGCGGTACCAGCGGGTGCCGGTGGGGTCGTGGTAGAAGCGTTGGGTGGTGAGGTGGTCGTCGTTGAGGTAGCCGCGGGCGAGTCCGGCGCCGCTGACGACGATCTCGCCGACGACACCGACGGGTACCGGCTCCCGCTCCCCGTCCACCACCAGCGCTCCGGAGTTGGCCAGCGGGCGGCCGATCGGCACCGGCCGGTCCGGCGCCGGCGGCTCCAGCAGGCGGTGGCAGCAGGAGAAGGTGGTGTTCTCCGTCGGTCCGTAGCCGTTGAGCAGGTTCCGGTGGTCGAGGAACCGCGCGGCCTCGGCCATCAGCGGGCCCGGCACCGCCTCGCCGCCGACCAGGATGGTGTGCATGCCGCGCAGCGCGTACGGGTCGGCCTCCAGCATCATCCGGAACACCGAGACGTTGAAGAAGCCGGCGGTGACGCCGGTGCGGGCGATGAAGCCGGCCAGTTCCCGCTGGTCGGCGACGGTCGTGTCGCTGGGTACCGCGATGCTGCCCCCGTTGACCAGGGCGCCCCAGATCTCCAGGGTGGCGGCGTCGAACGCCAGGTTCGAGGCGAGTACGAAGACGTCGGACGGCCCGAAGGTGGCGAAGTTCTGCCCCCGGACCAGCCGTACCACCGACCGGTCGACAATCTCCACGCCCTTGGGGCTGCCGGTGGAGCCGGAGGTGTACATGACGTACGCCGTCGACTGCGGGCCGCGCGCCGGGAAGCCCGGGGGTGGCGTCGCCGCAGTCGCGCCGCAGGGGTCGATCCGGACCACGTCCCCGGGTACCAGGTGTGCCATCTCGGCGGTGACGACCGCGTGGACCGCGCCGGTCGAATCCCGGATCACCGCCACCCGGTCCGCCGGGCTCCGGGCGTCGAGGGGCACGTAGGCGCCTCCGGCGCGCAGCACACCGAGTAGCGCGGACAGGAACTCCGGAGAGCGGCCGACCAGGACGAGTACCGGCTGTCCGGGTTGGACGCCGGCGGCGACCAACCGCGCGGCGATCCCGACGGACCGGTCGTGCAACTCCTGGTAGGTGACCGTCCGCGTGCCCCGCACGGCCGGAGCGTCCGGGCGCAGCGCCACCTGCTCGTCGAAGAGCTCGATCAGTCCGGCGTCCGCCGGGTAGTCCGACGCGGTCTGGTTGACCTGCTCCAGGAAGGCGCGGTCGTCGTCGGTCAGCAGGCTGATCCGGCTGATCGGTTCCTGCCGCGCCGCGAGCGTGGACGTCAGCAGCAGCCCCAGCGACGTGCTGAGCCGCCGGACGGTCGCGGCCTCCAGGACGTCGGTCGCGAACTCCCAGCGCAACCGGATCGTCCCGGATCGCTCGGTCACGAAGACGCCCAGCTCGTACTTGGCAACCCCCGGATCGAACGGGAGTTCGTCGAGCACCCACCCGTCGGCGGAGGCGGGCAGGCCGGCCGGCATCTCCTGGGCCACCACCATGCGGGTGAGCCGTTCGGCGTTGTCCGACCGGCCCCCTGCCACGGCGGCGAGGATCTCCTCGAACGGCAGGGCGGCATGCGCCACGGCTCCCGACAGCCGGTCCGTGGTCGCCGCGACCAGTTCGTCCAGCGTGGTGGTGGCCGAGACGGCGAACCGGATCGGGAGGAGGTTCACGAGGTAGCCGACGGTGTCGGCGAGGTCCGGGCTGGAGCGGTCCACCGCGGCGGGCACGGAGACGGCGAAGTCGTGCTGCCCGCTGTACCGGTGGGCGACTGCGGCCAGGGCGGCGAGGAGTACGGCGAACGGGGAGGTCCTGTGCCGGTTGGCGAGGGCCGCGACCGCCGCCGTGACGGTGGGTTCGAGCGTGACGGTGACGCTGCGTCCCGACTCGCCGCTCCGGGCCGGGCGGGATCGGTCCAGCGGCAGGTCCAGCGCCTCCGGTGGGGGTGCGAGTTCCCGTTGCCAGTAGGCGCGTTCGGCGTCCCAGGTCGCGGGCGCGGTCCGGCGCTGCCCGGCGGCGAAGGCCAGCATGCCGGGCGAGGCGGGTGCCGGGGTGCCGGCCAGCTCGTTTCGCAGACTGTCGACGATGATCCTGACCGACGCCCCGTCGACCAGCAGGTGGTGCACCGCGATCAGGACGAGGTGGCCGGCGTCCTCGGTGCGGGCCACCACCGCGCGCCAGAGCCGGCCCCCCTCGGCGACGATCCGACCGGCCAGGAGCTGGAAGGTCTGGTGCAGGTACTCCTCGACCCGGTCCGTGGCGACCACCGGCTCGTGGACGTCGACCTGGCAGGGCTGGTCGGTGCGGCGCAGCTCGGTCCGCCCGGTGTCGTCACCGATTTCCACCGTGAACGCCTCGTGCGTGCCGAGCGCCCGGGACAGGTGCGTGGCCAGCCGCGCCAATTCCGGGCCGCCGCTGATCCGCAGCGCCACCGGCAGGACGAAGGCACGGCTTCCCGGGTGCAGCAACTGCCACGTCCACAGCCCCTCCTGGCCGTACGAGAGCGGGGCGACGAGGGGAGCGGCCGGCGTGGCGTCCGACCGACCGGTGCCGTCGGCCGACCCGCCCGGAGCCCCCTGCCCGCCCGGAGCCCCCTGCCCGGTCGGAGCCGCCGGTCCGGCCGGCACCGCCTGCTCGATCAGGGCCGCCTGTTCGGCGATGGTGCGCCGGGCCAGGAGGCCGCCTCCGGTCACGGCCCGGCCGTACGCCTGCCGGATCCGGCCCACCAGAACCATCGCCAGGCGGGAGTCGCCGCCGAGGTCGAAGAAGTTGTCGTGGATGTCGATGTGGTCGAGTTCGAGGGTGTCGCGCCAGAGGTCGGTGAGGCGGCGTTGCAGGGGGGTGGTGGGGGTGGTGGTGGTTCGGGGTGTGGTGGGGGTGGGGGTGTGGTTGAGGTGGTGCAGGGCGGTGCGGTCGATCTTGCCGTTGGGGGTGGTGGGGAGGGTGGGTATGGGGAGGATGCGGGCGGGGAGCATGTAGTCGGGTAGGTGGGTGGCGAGCCAGTGGCGGATGGTGGTCGGGTCGGTGGGGGTGGTGGTTTCGATGTAGGCGATGAGGCGGCGGCCGGTGGGGGTGGTGGGGGCGATGACGGCTGCGGCGCGGATGTGTGGGTGGCGGGTGAGGGTGGCTTCGATTTCGCCGGGTTCGATGCGGAAGCCGCGGATTTTGAGTTGGTTGTCGTGGCGGCCGAGGTATTCGAGGGTGCCGGTGGGTAGCCAGCGGCCGAGGTCGCCGGTGCGGTACCAGCGGGTGCCGGTGGGGTCGTGGTAGAAGCGTTGGGTGGTGAGGTGGTCGTCGTTGAGGTAGCCGCGGGCGAGTCCGGCGCCGCTGACGACGATCTCGCCGACGACACCGACGGGTACCGGCTCCCGCTCCCCGTCCACCACCTTCACCTCCCACCCCGGCACGGGCAGCCCGATCGGGGTACGCCGGTCCGGGTCGTCCGCGCCGCCGAAGACGTGGAACGTGGCGCAGATGGTCGTCTCGGTCGGGCCGTAGCCGTTGACGATCACCGCTGCGGGGAGCAGGTCGGCGAGGCGTTGCAGGGTGCGCTGGGGGATGGGCTCGACCCCGGTCAGGATCCGGTGCACCGGCAGTGGCGCACCGTCCGCAGCCAGTTCGTCGGCGACCGGTTCCAGGCTGAACGGCGGCAGGTAGACGGTGGTGATGCCGTGCTCGCGGATCAGCCGGAGCAGTGCCTCCGGATCCCCCCCGACGCCCGGGTCGGCGATGACGACCGTGCCGCCGACAGTCAGCGGGAGGAACAACTCCCACACGGAGACGTCGAACGAGAACGGGCAGACGGACAGCGAGACGGTCCGGCCGACCGGCGGGGCGACCGTGTCGAACCCGTCGAGCAGGGCGCTCACCGACCGCTGCTCGATCGGCACGATCTTCGGCTCTCCGGAGGATCCCGAGGTGAAGAGCTGGTACGCCAGCGCATCCGCCGCCATGGCCCGAGGCGGGTCGGTACGCCGGGGACCGTCCGGCGTCGAGGGTGGCAGCACGACGTCGAGGAAGGCCAGCTCCGAGGCGGTGCCGACCCCGACCCGCACATCGGCCCGCCGGGCCAGCGCGGCCAGCCGGTCCGCAGGATGCGTGGGGTCCAGCGGTACGTAACACCCGCCCGCCGCCAGCGCGGCCAGCGCCCCGACCACGAAGCCGGCGTCCCGTACCGCCGACACACCGACCGGGGTCTCCGCCCCGACGCCGTGGTCGCGCAGGCGGGCGGCGAGGTCGAGCACGTCGGCGAGCAGGTCGCGGTAGCGGATACGCCGGTCGCCGACCACCACCGCGACGACTTCCGGGTCCGCGGTGGCGGACGCGACGAACGACTCCACGAGCAGGCTCGGCCGACCATGCTGGCGCATTCTCGGGTCACACCCTTCCGTATCGGGCTTCCAGCAGGCCGTCCTCGGCGGAGTCGCCGATCCGGGTGAGGATGCCCTGCAACCGTTCCGCGGCGGCCAGGTCGACCAGGTCGTCGCTGCCGGTCCCGTGCCACCACCCGTCCAGCGATGCCCGCACGAACTCGATCACCTTGCCCACCCCCCGGATTTCGGCCGGCAGGGACGACCCGTCGGTCGAATCCCGCAGCACCGTGGTCCACCGCCCATCCGGGGTGATGGACTTGATCTCCAGGCGGTCGTAGTCCCAGTGCGGGTTGTCGAATTCGAGCTCGATCCGGTGGGTTCCGCGGTGTTCCGACCACAGCAGGGCCGTGACCAGCCGCATCCGGGTGGGCCAGGCGTACGAGGTGTGCAGCAGCATCGGGGCGTCGCCGTGGCGGGCGATCACGTCGAGGCTGTCGAGGACGTTCGTCGCGTGCGGGCTGACGTCGCTGAGTACCCCGTTCGACCGGATGATCTCGGGGTTGTCGGCCCCGAACAGGTGACCGAGGAGATCCAGCGCGTGGATCAGTTCGGAGAGGACGCCCATGGTGGGGCGCGAGTCGCCGATGCGGTGCTTGCCCCAGAACGCCTCGGTACGGGTGACCGTCCAGGGTCCCTCGGCCCGCATCCATTCCCGACAGCGGGTGACCATCGGGCTGAACCGTTCCACGAGGTTCATCGAGAACTGGTGGTGGCTCAGCGCGGCGACGACGGACTGCTCGTCACGCGGGTCGGCGACCAGGGGTTTCTCGGCGAGCACCAGGACCCGGTCGAGGTGCCCGAGGGCCCGGAACACGGTGGCGTGGTCAGCCTCGTTCACGGTCACGCAGACCACGGTCGGGCGCAGTTCCCGCAGGGCCGTGGCGAGGTCCGGGTACCCCGGCAGGTCGTCGGGGAGCTGGTCGGGGCGGGGGTCGACGACGCCCACGACCTCCACCGGCAGGCCTTCCCGCCGGAGCTGGCGCAGCGCTGTCCGGAACCGGCGTCCGGCGTACCCATGACCGACGATCAGGACTTGTTCCACGTGAGGTCACCCCGGTTGTTCGGGCGAGCAGAAGACGAGATCCAGGAACTCGATGTGCGGCGGCGACCCGAGGACGTACGCCACGACGTCCGCGACGTCCGCCGCGGTGAGGTTCCGGTGGCCGCCGTAGATGTCCGGTTGGGGCGCGGTGTCGCCGCCGGTACGCGAGAAGTAGTTCCGGCCGAAGTCGGTCGACTCGACGAAGCCCGGTGAGACCATCGACACTTTGGTGGACCGGCCGTCGGCCCGTAGCGACCGCCGGTACTCCTCGACGATCGTTTTCGCGCCCGCCTTGGCGACCGAGTAGGCGAGGTTGCCGGGGGTACGGGAGACCCGGTGCGCGGCCATCGAGCTGACGTGCACGAGCCGGGCCAGCTCCGGACAGGTCCGGTCGACGACCGACAGCAGGTTGAGCAGGCCGGTGACGTTGACCGTCAGGATGTCGTTCCAGATCGCCGAGTTGTCCGCGCCCAACGGGGCGTAGAAGCCCACCCCGACGCAGTTGACCACGTAGTCGAGCGGGCCCCGCCGGCACGCGTCGGTGAATACCTGTTCGAGGCGCCCGAAGTCGCGGATGTCGGCGGGCGCCGACACGCCCGCCGATCCGGGTGGCGGCGTGACGGCCCGCCGGGAGACCAGCGTGACCTCGTCACCGCGTCCGAGAAGCCGCTGTGCCAGCTCGGCGCCGATGCCGGACGAGGCGCCGAGCACCACGCCCCGGGTCACCCGGCCACCTCCCGGTCGGCGGTGAGGAAGCCGACCAGGGTTGCGACGCCCTGCGACCACTCGGCGATGCTCAGCTGTTCGACGCTGGAGTGGGCGTGGGCGAGCTGGCCGGCGCCGAAGACGACCGTCGGCACGGCGAGGTGGTCGTGGTAGAGCCGGGCGTCGCAGCTCACGCTCCAGGCCCGGGGTGCCCGCTGCCGACCGGTCGCCACCTGGGCCTCCCGGCGCAGGTCGGTCGCGACCGCCGAGTGTGGATCGCCGACGTACGCGCCGTTGCGGATGCCCTCGTACCGGATGTCGGTGTGCTCCCTCAGCCAGGGGTCGCCGAGTCCGGCCACCAGGCCGGTGAGCATGCCCCGGACGTCGTCCAGGGAGTACCTCGGGTGGAAGCCGAAGGCGCCGCCGACGGAGCAGAGCGCGGGGATCGAACCGTGCCACTCGCCACCGGCGATCCGGCCCACGTTGATCTGCATCGGGCGGGCGTACCCGGCGAAGTCGGGGTCTGCCATGGCCTCGGCCATCAGCCGCGCCTCCAGCCCCCGCAGGGCCGCGACGTACTCCATCGCGCCGTCGATCGCGCTCACCCCGTCGCCGCCCATGTGGCTGGCCCGGCCGCCGATCCGCACCGTGAATTCCAGACAGCCCCGGTGCCCGTGCAGGACCTCCAGGTCGGTGGGTTCCAGCACCACCACCTCGCTGACGTCCCGTCCGTGCAGGATGGTGGAGAGCGCCCCGTTGCCGCCGATCTCCTCCTCGACCACCAGGTCCAGCTCGACCGCCCGGGACAGCGGTAGCCCCAGGTCGGCGGCGCAGCGCAGCGCCGCCGCGAGCATGACGATGTTGCCCTTGGTGTCCGCGGTGCCCCGGCCCACCACCGCGTCACCGCTGACCCGGGGCTGGAAGCCGTCGGGAAAGTCGGCGGCCGGTGGTACGACGTCGACGTGCGCGCTGAACAGGACCCGGGAAAGACCGGCGTCGGCCGGGAACCGGACGTGCAGGTTGGCCCGCTCGGACGCGGACAACGTGCTGTGCTCGTTCCGGTTGGCCGCCCCGTGCCCGGCGAGGGCGGGGTGGCGCGGTTCGGCGGTCACCTCGGCGCCCAGCGCGGTGAAGTACCCGGCCAGCCAGTCGTACGCGTCGCTCTCCCGGGGCGACCGGGTGTCGATCGAGACCAGGTGCATCAGGTCCGCCACGAAGCCCGGGCGGTGCCGCGCGAGCCAGGCGTCGACCTGCGCGGCGTGCCCTGAGGGCCGGGAGGCGGCCGGTGTCGCGGCGGTCATGGCAGCTCTGCATGCCTCTCGAAGGCGTGCCACGGCAACACGTCGGTGAAGTCCGTGTCGGCCCGGGAACCGATCCACCACTCGTCGCCGAAGCGCCGACCACTGGTCCATTCCGACCAGGCGCACTGGTAGTGGGTCCGCCAGGCGTCGTGGAGCAGCACGAAGCCCGCCGGGTCGAGTAGTTCCAGAGCCTCCAGTACGCACCGGCGGCGCTTGCGGCCGTCGATGACCACCATGTCCCACTCCAGGCCGAGGCGGCTGGGCAGGGAGACGTACGCGTCGAGATCGGCGTGCCGGTCGGCCTCCCGGCCGGGGAGGAACGGCCGCAGGTCACCCGCGCCGAAGCCGACGGCCACCGTGTTGTTCGTGGCGAGCAGTGCCCGGATCGCGTCGGCGTCGTCGTGGTCCACCGCGACGGCGTCCGGGCGCTGGTTGAGCTGCGGGGCGAGGCTCTCCTGGAAGAACTGCCCGTGGTGTTCGAGGGCGAGCCACCGGTACGGCACTCCCAGCGCGGCGAGGAAGGACGTGTACCAGAGCGTGCTCCGGCCGGCGCCCCACTCGACCACCCGCAGGGGTTCACCGGCCCGCAGCTCGGCGACCCGGTGCAGCAGTGCCTCGTAGAGATCGGCGTCCCGGACGCTCATCCACGCCTTGGGGCTCTCCGTCTCACTCCACCACTTCTCCTTGGGGATCGGTGCCTTGTCCCCGCTGGGTGTCGTCACGACGTCTCCTCACTGCCGGCAAGGGCGGGCGGATGGATGGACACGGGCCGACCCGGAACCGCCGGTGGCGGGGTGCGGGCGGCCAGTGGGAACGGGGCGGCGGTCACTTGATGGCCAGGACGCCCTCGAAGCACAGGCTCCGGAGTCGCGCCCATCGGCGTGCCGCCGTTCATCGGTGCGTGCGCTCCATCGCCGGGAGCGTCGCCTTCACAGTCGCCCCACTCGGCAGGGATTCGGACCACCCGAGCGTCACCCGCACCACGGTTATGCATCTTCTCGTATTCGCCAGTCATCTTCCGAGCGCGGACACCGGAGGCCGCTCGTCCAGTTGCTAATGTTCGACCGAACTCGATCGAACCGAACACGACAATTCTTGAACCCCTATAGCAATCAGCAATTGCTCTGCGACCGAACGCAGGCTCCACCCCTGGTCTGATGGAGAGTAGGTTGCGCTACGGATGCTGTCAATCGCTGAACCGAGGGTCATCAACGCAGTTCAGTCTGCAACTCGGTGCCGTCGGTGATGTCTGGGTTTGATGCAAATCTTCGGCAGCGGACGCGGTCCGCGTCGGCTGTGTGCGGGCAGCGGGAGGGCTCTTGCGGGCCGCAATTCCGTCACGCCATCTTCGGACCCGCGCAACGGGTGTTGCTTGCTCCGGGTAGCTGTGTCGCCACTCCGTTCGCGGTAGCAGGGCACCTCGCGCACCCTGGTCCGTTGCGTCAAAACTACGCGCGCTGACCGGTTCACCCGCCTCGTTTTCGAGGAGTGTTGTGGCCGCAGCTAAGAGTATGCGGAGTGATGCCATTGCCATTGCATGCGTGGCGGCGCGGCTACCGGGAGCGAGCAACGGCCAGGATTTCTGACACCATCTTCAGGGCCGCTTGGAATCTGTCGAGCATCTCGCCATCGAGGTAGCCCGCTCCCGAGAGCTGTCACCCGAGGCAGTCGGTGCTCACGGTTATCTTCCAGTAACAGCCACTGTCGCCGATCTGGACCTGCTCGACCCTGAGTTATTCAGTTTCACGCAACGTGAGGCGGAGCTGTGCGATCCCCCGTTACGGCTGTTTCTTGGACTGTTCCTTACCGACGCCGGTACGACCGCGCAGGATCGGGGGCGCGGGTGGGCGTCGTCGGTGGCTCGACCAGCAACCGCTACCGGTACGACTTCATCGAGCGCAACCTGACCGGCTGGTTGGGACCGGGTCGGGACCGACCAGCCGGGCCGTGCCCGCCTGGTCGGCCGTACCGGCTCGGCTTGGTCGACTCAGCCAGGCTGGGCCGGCTGCTCGGTCCAGCCTGGCGCCGCCGCGACCGCGGGAGCCAACTCCGTCGGAGTGGGGAAGTCAAGGATGTCGAGCAGGTCGACGTCCTTGGCCAGTTCCGTCCGGATGAGAGCCCGGATGCGGACGGCCGTCAGCGAGGTGCCGCCGAACTCGACGAAGTCGCTCTCCGCGTCGAGCGCATCGTTCTTGAGCGCGGCCCGCCAGATGGTGACGAGTTGCGCGGTGACGTCGATTGACATGAACTTCCCCTACTCAATGCCCGCTGCGCCGAGCGGCACAGCGACGCTGGTCAACCGCAACAACTCGGCGCCCCGCCCGAGCTTCGCCTCAAGGCTGCCCCGGCCGAGGACCAGCCGCTGGGCGCCGGCCCCGATCGCGAGCCGCAGCGGTTCGTAGGCGATCAGGTTGAAGTACGCGAAGGCCCCGGCGGTCCGCTCGTAGTCGCAGCCCCAGCACCGGAGACGCCACACCCCGTCCTGCCGCCAGATGACCGTGAACGCGACCGGTTCCTTCGCGTCCGGGTCATCGTCGCCGAACACCGCCAGGCAGGTCGTCTGGTCGCCCAGCGAATCCGCGATGCCGGCGAGGTAGTCCGCGTACTGGTCGACGGTGCCGGCGACGTGGTACTTCTGCTCCACGTTCCGCAGCAAAGGCGCAAGCTCCCGGTGGCGCGCCGACAGCTCGACCTCGATGATCCGCAGGCCCGCCGACCGGAACCGGCGTTGCTCCTTGCGGATCATCTCCCGCCGGCTCCGCGACTGTGCCGCCAGATATCCCGCGAAGGAGTCGAAGGTCACCGGGATGAATGCTTCGAGGCTCTCCACCAGTACCGGGTCGTCCGCCGCGACCAACGGCGACACCGCCGCCAACAGCTCGTCGTCCAGCAGCGGGAAACACGCGAAGTCGAGCTGGTCGGACCGTTCCGTCACCAGGTCCCAGCCCGCCTTCAGCAGGGCCGCGCGGATCGGCCCCGACTCCATGCCGGAACGCACCGCCACCATCGCCGGTGCCCTGCCGAGCGACCCGAGGTAGCACCCCGTCCGCCAGCCCTGCGTCGCCGTCGACCCGTCGAGCACCAACCGGGGATGGGGTGCCGCAGAGTACGGCCGCGCCACCGGATAGACCGGGAGGACACCGACCGGGCCCGC
This sequence comes from Micromonospora sp. CA-111912, assembly GCF_050948415.1. Lineage (NCBI taxonomy): Bacteria > Bacillati > Actinomycetota > Actinomycetes > Micromonosporales > Micromonosporaceae > Micromonospora > Micromonospora sp. CA-111912. Next base: position 34,630 of record NZ_CP192007.1, on the reverse strand, counting down.
CCCGGCGTCGCGGGCGACGACGAAACACCCCGACTGGCCGGCGTCCGCCAGGGCCCGCTCCGCCCGGATCAATTCGCGCCGTTCGCTTTCCCCGAGGAGCTCCGGTGCGTCGTTACTCAGGGTTGCAAACAAATCCGCGACGGTATCTACCGTGTGGCATTCATAGGGTGGCATTGCGGGCGATCTTAGGTTCCGGCATTGCTACTGTCAATGGAGCCGGTGCGGACTTCCCCGTCGGTGACCGGTCCGGTGCGTTCGGTTATTGCCGATGTGGCCGAAGTCGTTCCGGGCGTGGCCGGTAATAGCACCGGGCGCCTCATCCGACTGCTCAGCTCCCAAATTCCAGGCTGCCGTCGGCGGCCCCCGGGTGACCACCCGGTTGATCGATACGGCGGCCGGCACCAGCCAGCCGACGCCGACGGAGGCCTCCGGCGCGAGCTGCACCAACACCTCGGGCCAGGCGCCACCGGCGGGCGGCCAGGACGGACTGCCAGCCGTGGGTCAGCGGGAGGAAATCGACAACCGCCTGGGGCTGAGACGCGAGAAACGAAAGGGGGACGTGCACGCTGCAGAATGCCGTGATCGGCAGGTACCCGAGATTCAGCACGATCACCTGAAGAGCCACCTGGAGTCGGAACGCCGCGGCGCTGGCCGCCCGACACGCGCCATACGGACACCCGGCAGTCCTTGACGCATCACCGATATAGACGATTTCCAGGGTGTCGGGAAAGCTCTGCTACCATCGGTGCGATCTGTCGCATGGGATGTTACTCAGCGCAATTACTTGCAATACCGAAACCGCTGATCCCAGGTCGGAAGGGCGGAACTGGTGGACATCCCGGGTTGGCACACGCTCAAGGTCGGTACCGGTGGCGCGGTCTTGCTCGTGGTCGACTTCAGTGCCGAAGCGTCCCGTGCAGTCGCTGGATTTGACGATTTTGTCCCGCTTCTTCCGGACCGCTACACCGTTCGGGCTCCGAGCCGGGCTGCCTGGGCCGGCGACACCGACAGCCCGGTCGAGCCCGACGCTCAGTTGGCGGCCTGGCTCGCGACGGCCGACGACATCGGACCGGAGGTGGTGGGCGTACTCGGGTACTGCGCGGGATGTCGGCTCGCCGCCGCCCTCGCCGACCGGCTCGCGACCTCGACCCCACCAGCGTTGATCTTCTTCGATCCGCTGCCCGTGGTGCCGCAGACGTTGTCCTACGAGTTCGTGAAGGCCGTCACGCCGCTCGCACCCGGCCTGGGACAGGACGTCGTCGACGGGGCCGCCGAACAGGCCCGGTCGCAGGCCGAGAGCGCCGCCAGTCTCGACGAACTCGCCCGGTGGCTCAGCACCTCGTACGCCGACCTGGCGAGCCGTGGCTGCGCCGAACTCGGCATCGAGCCGGAGTTCGCCGAACAGTTGATCAGTCGGCTGGCGGAGTACCTCCGGTATCTGACCATCGCGGCGGCCACGCCGTCGACACCGGGTCCCACGCCGGCCCTCGTGCTCCAGTCGCGCGAGCCGGTGCCGGCCGCGCTACGCGAGTACGCCGACGCCCGGCGACTCGACGTGCCACGGGCCGAACTGCTCGGCAGCCGGGAGGCCGCCGACCTGGTGACGCAGGTGTTGATCAATCGGGAGCTGACCGTCCCTGGGCCCGTGGAGCCCTGAACCCGAACCAGTGGTGGCCCGGGCCGCTGCGGGCCGAGGCACTGCGCACCCGGCGCGACAAGGTGTAACGATCGCCAAACTGGGTACCGCTTTCCGAATCCGCACAGGTGCGCATTCGGAGGCTCTCATGACCGGTTACCGGGTCAGCGACGTAATGACGAAGCAGGTGGTCTACCTGTCCGCGGAGACCACCCTGGACGAGGCGGCCAGGGTGATGCAGGAGGCGGACATCGGGGACGTGGTGGTCACCGACGGGGCCAGCCTCGCCGGCATGCTGACCGACCGCGACATCGTGGTCCGGGCGGTGGCCGAGCGCAGCGATCCGGCCAGCACCACCATCGGCTCGATCGTCACCCGGGAGGTGGTGATGATCGAGCAGCACTCGACCGCCGGGGAGGCGGCCTCGCTGATGCGCGAGCGCGGCGTCCGCCGCATCCTCGTCTGCGACAGCGAGCGCAAGCTCGTCGGCATCGTCTCCCTCGGCGACCTCGCCATGCAGCTCGACCCCAACTCCGCCCTCAGCGACATCAGCGAGCAGGCCCCGACCCGTTGACGGGGTGGTCCCTGCCCGATTCCTCCGGCGGCGGCGGAGGGGCCACCTCTGCGCCATCGGTAACCTGACTGGATGCCCGAGATGCCGACCAAGCTGGCCGAGATCGTTGACGAGTTCGCCTCCGCACCCCGCGACGTGGTGCTGGAGATGCTGCTCGAGTACGCCGACGTCATCCCGCCGCTGCCCGAGGAACTGGCCGGCCGGGAGGGCATGGAGCAGGTCCCCGAGTGCCAGACGGCGTTCTTCCTGCGCGCCGAGGTCGCGCCGGACGGCACGGTGACCACCTGGTTCGACTGCCCGCCGGAGGCGCCGACCACCCGCGCCTTCGCGGGCATCCTCGCCGAGGGGTTGGCCGGGCTGAGCGCCGAGGAGGTGCTCGCCGTGCCGGACGACCTCTACCAGCGGATGGGGCTGGCCCAGGTGATCAGCCCGCTGCGGGTCCGGGGCGGCACGGCGATCCTGGCCCGACTCAAGCGCCAGATCCGGGAGCAGACCGCCGTCGCCTGACGCCGCGAACCCGACCGACCCGGCGCGGGGTCAGCTCCGTCGGGAGACGATGCCGGGGCGACCCGTCCGCCCGTTTCGCGTCACGTCCGGGAACAGTCGCGCCGGTCGGCGGGTTGTCTCCGGACATGGAGATCGAGATCTACGCCGACGTGGCCTGCCCCTGGTGCTACATCGGCAAGCGCCGGCTGGAGCAGGCCCTGGAGTCGTACGACGGTGAGGTGACGGTCCGGTACCGGCCGTTCCAGCTCGACCCGTCGCCGGTGCCGACCCCGCAGCCTCTCGTGGCGGGACTGGCCGCGAAGTTCGGCAGCCGGGAACGCGTCGAGCAGATGTTCACCCACGTGACCGATGTCGCGGCGGACGCGGGGCTGCGGCTGGACTTCGACCGGGCGGTCGCCGCCAACACCTTCGACGCCCACCGGCTCGTTTGGTACGCCACCCGGCGGGGCCTCGCTGCCGAGACCGTGGACGCCCTGTACCGGGCCCACTTCACCGACGGCGTGGATGTCGGATCGCGCGCGGCGCTGGCCCGGCTCGCCGGCGGGGTGGGGCTCGACGAGGCCGAGGTGCGGGCCTTCCTCGACTCCGGGGAGGGGTCGTCGGAGGTCACCGCCGAGCTGGCCGCCGCACGGGAACTGGGCGTGACCAGCGTCCCGACGTTCGTGCTGGCCGGGAAGTACGCGGTCACGGGGGCGCAGGAGCCGCAGACCCTGCTGGCAGCCCTGGCCGAGGTGGAGCAGCGCGAGTCGAGCGCCCAGTGACATCGAAGATCACGATGTTTCACGTGCAACAACATCGACAGAGTTGAAACTCACACCGGCTTGGCCAGGCCCTCCACCACCAGCGCACCGGGCAACGCACCGAGGGCCGGCCCCGGCAGTGCGATCTTGCTGTGCCGCACACCCGAGCCGATGATGACGTGCGGGGCGGCGATGACCCGCGCGTCGACCAGGATCGGCCAGTCCTCGGGCAGCCCGATCGGGGTGATCCCGCCGTACTCCATCCCGGTCGCCTCGACCGCGTCGGCCATCGGGGCGAAGCTCGCCTTGCGCACGTCGAGCATCCGGCGGGCCATCCCGTTCACGTCCACGCGCGTCGTGGCGAGCACGACGCAGGCGGCGTACCGCACCTCGCCCCCGCGCCGGCCCGCGATCACCACGCAGTTCGCCGACACATCCAGCCCCACCTCGTACGCGGCACAGAACGCGGCGGTGTCGGCGAGTCCCGCGTCGATCGGCGCCACCAGCACGTCGTCGACGTCCACCGGGGCGTCGGCGGACCACTGCCCGATTGCGGCGGCCACCGGGGGCGCCAGCAGGTCGAGTCGGGTCCGGGCGGGCTCGGTCTTCAGCGTCCCCATCATGGGTGGATCCTCGCACCATGCCGGCCATGCGCTCGCGGAGACCCGTCGTGGGTCGGGCCCGAGCTCGACCCACTGAACCCGTTCCGCCCCGGTCGGGACGGGCCGCCCGTCAGCCGTTGGCGATGAACGGGTTGTCCCGAACGAACGTCCGGTCCCCGGCGGCGGCGATTTCCTCGGCGCGGAGCAGGCCGGGCCGGCGGGCCTCCAGGTCCTCGAAGGCGTGCCGGACGGCGATCCGGATCACCCCGTAGAGGAACACGAATCCGCAGACGTAAAGGGTCACGGTGGTGACGAGAACCAGCATGGGGCAACCGTAGGCAGCCGGCGAACGAGTGGACTTCTCATCTCCGGCCGGTTCCCCCGTACGTGTCGGCCAGGTGGCCGGCCCAGCTCCGGCGCCCGCCCGGGTCACGGTGGAGCGGTTCCGTCATCCGGCCGGCCGGGCCCGAGCCGGAACCACCCGTCCGGCGAGGAGGACGCCCAGCGCGGCCAGGGCGGCGGCCAGCACGAGAACGGCGGTGTAGCTGCCCGGGCCCGGTGCCGACCCGACCGCGAGCACCGCGCCGGTCAGCGCCAGCACCGATGCCGCGAACAGCGAGTCGCCCAGTTGCAGGGAGGAACTGTTGCGCCCCTGCTCGCCGGGGGCCGACAGCTCCAGGGTGAGCACCGACAGCGACGGGTACAGGAGCCCCATTCCGAGCCCGGCGACTGCCCAGCCGAGCACTCCGACCGCGAGCGGCACCGCCGGCCACACCGCGAGCGCCACCGTGGCCGTCCCGACGGCGATGCAGACCAGCCCGGCGCGTACGAGGACGGCCGGCGAACCGGGCACGGGCAGCCGCGCCCGGCCCCCGCTCCCCCGGGCACTGCCCGGCGCTGGCAGCCGGCCCTGCAACCAGGACCCGGCCGACCAGGAGAGCGCCCCGACGGTGAGCAGCAGGCCCGCCTCGGTCGGCGACAGCCCGCGCTCCCGGGAGAGCATCAGCGGGATCACCATCTCCGCGCTGGCGAACGCGGCTGAGGCCAGACCGCGCAACCCGACCACCGTCGGCAGGCCCCGACCGGCCCGCAGGAAGCCGGCCGGCAGCAGGCGTGGGGCGCAGCACAGCAGGCCGGCGAGCGCCGCCACCACCAGGCCGACCGCCGACGCGCCGCGCTGCTGCCCCCCGTAGTGCAGCAGTGCGGCGCTCACCCCCGCCCCGCAGGCCCAACCGACCCGGGCCGCCGCGCCTGCGGCCAGCCGGACGGCGGGCGAGACGACGGCCCGCAGGCCCGGCTCGATGAGCAGCACAGCCGGCACCGCCAACGCCGGCACCGCCAGGAAGACCCAGCGCCAGCCGAGGTGCTCGACGATCAGCCCGGCCAGCGCCGGCCCGACCAGCGACGGTATGACCCAGGCCGCAGCGAACGCGGCGAAGATCCGCCGGTGCAGCGCCTCCGGGTACGCCCGCCCCACCACCACGTACAACGCCACCGCGAGCAGGCCGGAGCCGAAGCCCTGCACGAACCGACCCGCCACCAGCACGCCCATGGTCGACGCGGTACCGGCGAGCAGGAGCCCGGCGACGAACCAGCCCACCCCGTGCCACACCGGTGCCCGGGGGCCCCGGGCGTCGCACCAGATGCCGGAGACCACCATGGCCACCACGCCGGAGGCGAAGGGGCCGCCGAACGCCAGCCCGTACCAGGACAGCCCGTCGAGGTTGCGGGCGACCGTGGGCATCGCGGTGCCGACGGCGAGCGCCTCGAACGCGACCAGCGAGACCAGGGCCACCACGCCCACCGTCATGGCCCGCAGGCGCGGGGCGAACAGGCGCTCCGGCGTGACCTGGTCCGCGACTGCGGGGGTCACCGGCGACCGGCCGTACCGGACACCTGGTCCGGGGCTCGCCGTGACGCGTCCCGACGACGCCGCCCACCCGTCGGCAGCCCTTGGCCCGCCTGCGGCCTGAACAGTTCCCACGACATGCGATCAGCTTCCGCCCTGAACCCCGATTGAAGTCAAGTCGGGGGTGACCGGAGTCTCGGCGTCCGCCGGGTCCCACCCGCGCTCCGGTCCGGCCCCGCCGGCTGCGGAAACTTCCCGGCCGACGGGGAATAACGGGCGTACGGGCGGGAAGGCAGCCCGCCGAGACCGAGCGTGGGAGGCGAAATGGGGCACGGTGGGGGCAACGACGGCACCGGGAGGCCCGGCCGGCCGACCTCCGGCCGTACCGCTCGATGACGTTGCTGGGCCGGGTGGCCGGCCGCCTCCTGCCGTCGGTGGCGGTGCCACACCTCGTCAGCGACGCGTCGCGGGCGATGCCACACCTCGTCGGCGACGCGTCCCGAGCCGTCCCGCACCTGGTCGGCGACGCGTCACGTACCGCCGGCGCCGCCGCGGCCCAGCTGGCCCGGCTGGCGGGCCTGGCACGACGCCGGGTCTGGTCCCGGCCCGGGCGGTACCACATCGAGGTGCACGGCGTCTGCCAGGACGGCGGCGACAGGCTGGCCCGCCAGGTGGAGCGGGAGCTGCAGCTGCTGCCCGGCGTGCGGTGGGCCAGGGTCAACGCCCCCTCGGGCAGGGTGGTGGTGGAGGTCGGGAAGCCGGAGCCGAGGCTGCGCGACCTGATCGCCACGATCGCCCGGTGCGAACGCAGCTGCGAGCACGAACCGGACCCCGAGATCCCCCCGCCGCACCCGCCGGAGGAGGGGCCGCGCACGCCCCGCACCCTCGGCGCGCTCGCCTCGGACGCGCTCGGCCTGACCCTGTCTGCAGCCACCCGGATCCTGCCGTTCACCCCGGTCCCGGCCGAGGTGGCCGGGGTGCTCGCCGCCGTCGACCTGCACCCGAAGCTGCACGCCCTGGCCAGCCGGGGGCTACGCGCCGATCCCCGCGCCGAACTGCTCTTCCCGCTCGCCGAGGCGGTCGTCCAGGGGCTGACCGGCGGCTGGACCGGGATCGTGCTGGACGGCGCACAACGGATCGTGCGGTGGGGCGAGGCGCACGCCCAGCTCGTTGCCTGGACGAAGGCCGAGCCCCAGCTCACCGGCGACCCGGAGCGGGCCGTCGCCCGGGCGCCCACGGCCGGCCGGCCGACCCCGAAGCCGGACGGCCTCGTCGAGCGGTTCGCCCAACGGATGCTGGCCGCAGGGGCGGCGGCCGGCGCGGCGGCGGTGCCGGTGGTCGGCCCCAAACGGGCCGCCGCGGTGGCGCTGTCCAGCCTCCCCAAGGCCCCGGGCAGCGGCCGCGAGGGGTACGCGGCTCAGCTCGGCCGGATGCTCGCCCGACGCGGCGTGATCGCCATGGATCGCAGCGTGCTGCGGGAACTGGATCGGATCGACACGGTGGTGTTGGACACGGCGGTGCTCGGCTCGAACCGGGGGGTGCTGGCCGATCTGGCCCCGCTGTCCGGGGCGGACACCGGACAGGTGGCGGCCCGCGCCTTCGCCCTTTTCGACCCGGCCGCCCCGGACCGGGCGCGGGAGGCGGACGGGTGGCGGCTCGGGCCGCTGGACGAGCTCGACGCCACCGATCCGGGCGACACCGACGACAGCCGGCGGATGCGGGCGGACGGTGGCACCCTGCTCGGCCTCGCCGAGGGGAGCCGCCTGGCCGCCCTGCTCCGGGTGGAGCCCGAACCCGCCCCGGCCGTGGACGCGCTGCCGACCGCCTCCCGCCGGGCCGGCCTGCGCCTGGTGGTGGCCGGCGACGACGAGGACGGCCGGTACGCCTTCGCCGACGCCGTGCTGCCCGGCGGCACCCGGATCGCCGAGACCGTCCGCCGGTTGCAGCGCGAGGGCGCGGTGGTGATGCTGCTCTCCTCCGACCGGGCGGCGCTGGGCGCGGCCGACTGCGGGCTGGGGCTGGCCGGCCCGGAGGACCTGCCGCCCTGGGGCGCGCACCTGCTGGTCGGCACCGACCTGCGGATCGCCGCGCTGATCATCGAGGCGGCCGGGGTGGCCCGCCGAATGACCGAACAGAACATCCGGCTGTCCATGGCCGGCACCGGCCTGGCCGCGCTGGGGGCGTTCACGGCCGAGCCCCGGAGGCTGCCGAGACTGTCGCTGAACACCGTCAACGGGACCGCCGCCCTGGCCTTCCTGCACGGGGTGTGGCGGGCGGGTCGGCTGCCGGACCGCGCCGACTCCCCGGTCCCGACCGTGACCGCCTGGCACCTCATGCCGGCCGACGCCGTGCTCCGCCAGCTCGACACCGACGTCGAAGGGCTGGACTCCGCCGAGGCGGAACGCCGCAGTGGCGGCGGGACCGGCGAGGGGACCGGCCCGTCCGGGCTGCTCCGCGCCTTCGTCGACGAGCTGGCCAACCCGCTCACGCCGGTGCTCGCCGCCGGCGCGGTGCTCTCCGCGAGCTTCGGCTCGCTGGTCGACGCGGCCCTCGTCGGCGGGGTGGTGGCCGGATCGGCCCTGGTCGGGGCGGTGCACCAGCGCAACACCGAACGGTCGCTGGCCGAGCTGCTGTCCCGTTCGGCGGTCACCGCCCGGGTCCGCCGGGACGGCGAGGAAAGGCCGGTGCCCGCGGACGACCTGGTCCCGGGGGACGTGATCGTGCTCGGGCCCGGCGACGCCGTACCGGCGGACTGCCGGGTGCTGGCGACGGACGGACTGGAGGCCGACGAGTCGTCGCTGACCGGCGAGTCGCTGCCGGTGGGGAAGACCGCGGACCCGGTGGTCGCCGCCGCCGTCGCGGACCGGCGCTCCATGCTGTACGAGGGCACCACGATCGCCACCGGTCACGGCACCGCCGTGGTGGTGGCCACGGGGGCGGGCACCGAGGCCGGGCGGAGCCTGGCACTGGCCCGGCAGTCGCCCCCGGCCAGCGGGGTGGAGGCCCGGCTCGGCCGGTTGACGAGCTCGGCGATCCCGCTGGCCGCCGGCTCGGCGGTGGCGGTGGCCGGGGTGGGCCTGCTGCGCGGCGTACCCCTGGCGGAGACGGCGGCGACCGCCGCGAACCTGGCCGTGGCATCGGTGCCGGAAGGGCTGCCGTTCCTGGTCAGCGCCGCCCAGCTCGCTGCGGCCCGGCGGCTGGCCGAGCACGGCGCGCTGGTCCGCAACCCGCGCACGATCGAGGCGCTGGGCCGTGTCGACGTGCTCTGCTTCGACAAGACCGGCACCCTCACCGAGGGCCGGTTGCTGCTCGCCGGCGTGGGCGACGGCGGCGGCACCCGGTACGCCCCGCCGGACCGGTTGGACGATCCGCTACGGCTGACCCTGGCCGTCGCGCTGCGGGCCACCCCGGCCGGAGACCCGGACGAGCTGCCACAGCAGACCGACCGGGCGGTCCGCCGGGGGGCAGGGTTGGCGGGGGTCGACGAGCTGGTCGGCGCGGACGGTTGGCGGGCGGTGGGCGGGCTGCCTTTCGAGCCGTCCCGCGGCTACCACGCCACGGTCGGCAGAACCGGCGACGGCCTGCTGCTCAGCGTCAAGGGCGCACCGGAGACCGTGGTGCCGCGGTGCGCCGATCGGCGTACCGCCGACGGCGGCGACGCACCGCTGGACGACGCCGGCCGGGACGAGCTGCACCGGATGCTCGCCGACCGGGCCGGTGCCGGGCACCGCATCCTGGCCGTCGCCGAGCGCCGGGTCGCCGGGGAGACCGTCACCGACGAGCAGGTCGACGGCCTGGTCTTCGTCGGCTTCCTGGCGCTCGCCGACGGGGTACGCGAGTCCGCCGCGCCCGCCGTCCGCCGGATCCGACAGGCCGGGGTGCACACCATCATGATCACCGGTGACCATCCGGCGACGGCCTCGGCGATCGCGTCGACCATCAGCCCCGACCACGGCGAGCAGCGGGTGGCCACCGGCACGGAGCTGGACCGCCTCGACGATGACGCGCTCGCCGAGCTGCTCACCCGCACCGACGTGGTGGCCCGCTGCACCCCCGCCCACAAGGTCCGGATCATTCAGGCGCTGCAGAAGTGCGGCCGGACCGTGGCTATGACCGGGGACGGTGCCAACGACGCCCCGGCGATCCGGCTGGCCGATGTCGGCATCGCCCTCGGCCAGCGCGGCACCCCCGCCGCGCGGGCCGCCGCCGACCTGGTGGTGACCGACGACCGGCTGGAGACGATCATCGCCACCCTGGTCGAGGGGCGGGCCATGTGGTCGTCGGTCCGGCACGCGCTGAGCATCCTGGTCGGCGGCAACCTCGGCGAGATCGCGTTCAGCGTGCTGAGCGCGGCCCACACCGGCCGTTCGGCGCTCACCGGACGGCAACTGCTCCTGGTCAACCTGCTCACCGACCTCGCGCCGGCGCTGGCCATCGCGGTCCGGCCGCCCGCCTCCGACCACGCCGACCACCTGCTGCGGGAGGGACCGGACACCTCGCTCGGCGCGACCCTCAACCGGGAGATCGCGCTGCGCGCGGCGTCCACCACGCTGGGCGCGACAGTGGGCTGGACGCTCGCCCGGTACACCGGACGGCAGCGCCGGGCCGGCACGGTCGCGCTCGCCTCGCTGATCGGCACCCAGCTCGGGCAGACCGTGCTCGCCGGCGGGACCAGCCCGACGGTGCTCGCCTCGACCGCCGCGTCGGTCGGGGTGCTGGTCTTCGTGGTGCAGACCCCCGGGGTCAGCCACTTCTTCGGCTGTACCCCGCTCGGGCCGGTCGGCTGGGGCATCGCCGCCGGCTCGGCGCTCGGTGCCACCCTCGCCAACGGGGCCCTCACTCGCCTGCTCGACAGCGGGGAGGCCACCGCGGCCGACGCCGAAGGGGCCACCCCGGCCGACGCGGCCGATGGCGACAGGGCTCCCTCCGACAGGTGAGGGCGGGTCGTACCGAGCCCGTCACCCGCCCCCGCCAGCCGGCCCCGCCGTCAGCCGCCCTGGTGCCAGGTCGCGGCCGCCCGACCCAGCCGGTCGTTGATCGCCCGGCCCACGCCGACGTCCGGAACCCGCTCGGCGACGATCTCGGTCACCCCGGCCGCGTCGAGCCGGTGCAGCGCGTCGAAGAGCCGGGCCGCCGCCACCGTCAGGTCCCCCGCAGGCGACAGCACCTCGACCGCCACCCAGTCGCCTTCCGCCGGGCGCTCCCGGAAGGCCAGCAACCCCCGCCGGCCACCGTCGCCGGCCACCGACTCCGCCGCCCCGACCACCCGCAACGGGGTACGCGGGGCGTAGTGCGCGGCCAACGTGCCAGGCGCCACCGGCTGGCCGGAGCTGCCCGACCGTACGGTCACCGGGCCGACCGCCTCGACCAGGGCCTCCACCGGCAGCGCGCCGAGCCGGAGCACCACCGGGCGCTCGCCCCGGGCGTCCACGATGGTGGACTCGATCCCGCACCGGGTCGGCCCGCCGTCGAGCACCACGTCCACCGCCGCGCCCAGCCCGGCCACCACGTGCTCGGCGCGAGTGGGGCTGAGCTGGCCGAACCGGTTGGCGCTGGGCGCGGCCACCGGCACCCCGGCTGCGGCGATCAACGCCCGGGCGGACGGCTCGTCCGGCACCCGGACGGCCATCGTGTCCAGCCCTGACGTGACGATCGGCGGAATCACGGCGGGTCGGTCCACGATCAGCGTCAGCGGACCCGGCCAGAACCGCTCGGCCAGCGCCTCCACCGCCGCCGGCACCCGCCCCACCAGCCCGGCCAGGTCAGCCGCGTCGGCCAGGTGGGTGATCAGCGGATCGAAACTCGGCCGCTGCTTCGCCTCGAAGATCCGGGCCGCCGCACGGGCGTCGAGGGCGTTGGCGCCCAGCCCGTAGACGGTCTCGGTGGGAAACGCCACCAGCCCTCCGGCGCGCAGGACGCAGGCGGCTTCGGCAATGCCGCCCTCGGCGGGCAGGAGGCGTGGGGATCCGGTGCTCACGCCCCGACGCTAACCTGCCCGTCCCGAGGGCACGGCTGGCGGGGGCATGTCCGCCCCCGAGCCCCCCACCAGCCGCAGCTCAGTTGTCGTTGAGGAACCGGTACGCCCGGCACTCCGACTCGGAACCGGCCTTGTACCGGCGGAACAGGAAGCCGATGTACCGGTTCTCCGGCAGGTTGTAGGCCCCGGGGCCCGCCCGGACCCCGCCGCGCGCCCGGATCCGCCTGGTCCGCCGGACGGGCGGCTCACCGTTCGGGCGCTCGAGTCCGGGGGTCGGCGACTGTGGCAGTCTGGCGCGATGTCCCGTGCCCGACTGGCGGTTGCCGCCGGCATCCTCCTCCTCGTCGCCTCCTGCGGCCTGCCGTGCCTCCCGTTCCTGGACCTCTCGGCGGTGTCACTGCCCTACCAGGACCCGACCCCCGGCATGGTGGAGGAGCAGGCCGAAGAGATCGCCGCGGCCGAGCACAGACTTGCCGTGTACGCAGTCGTCGCCGCTGTCCTGGCCATCCTCGGCCTGGCAGCCCTGATCTACGCCGGGAAACACCGCCGGCCGCGCAAGGCCGACCACGGTGCTTGCACGAAACGGCGGATCTGAGGGCGCGGACAGAAGCACCGAGAGCCGCCTCTCGCCAACTTTATGGGTGCCCCAGGGTTACGGTGCTGACTACCCTGACAGTCGTAACGACCATCGAGCAGCTTGAGCGGGACGTTTGGCCGGACCCCGGCCCGGACGACACCACCCTCGTCCGACGCTGCACAGATCTGCGACGCAAGCCGGTAGCAGAGTTCACGGTCGAAGACCTGCGCATCATGCTCGGTCAGCAAATCGGGGTGTCGGCCTTGCTGCCTCTTGCGGTACAAGTCTTGCTCCGATCTCCTCTGGCCGAGGGCGACTACTATCCGGGCGACCTGCTCCGCAACGTGCTGCGGCTACCGGACTCGGTGTGGTCGAATCTCCGAGCCGAACGGAAGCGCCTGGCGTCGACTCTGGTTCAACTCGTTGTCGGCCCCCCGTTCTCCGATCCTGACCTCAGGCCGCGTGACCCGAACCGGCAGCTGCGCGACGCCATGACACGGTTCCTTGGTCAATGAGAGCCACAGTCGATCCCTCAGAGAGCGGGGTCTGGGGCAGAGACCGAACTTCTGGCTCATACACCGGGCATGGCCGGCCGGCCATGCCCGGTTGCGGGCTGCCTTGTCCGGTCACCGGCCTGGACGACGTGGTGCACCAGCGGTCCGGTTGGGCATTCTCACCATCGCGCACGAGGCCCGCCGGGTCGAGTTCGGCTACCTAGGCACCCAGCTGGAGCTGACCGCCGGCAACCTCTCCCAGCACCTGGGCGTGCTGGAGACGGCCGGCCTGGTCCAGATCGAAAAGGGCTACACCGGCCGGCGCGGCCGGACCTGGATCACCCTCACCGCAAAGGCAACGCCGCCCTTGCCGACGAGATCGCCCGGCTGAAGCTACTGATCACCCGGGTCGAGACGGCTAGGGGCCAGTAGCGACACCAACCAACCGGCGATGGTCCTGCAAACCGTGGCGAACGGCAACCAGCTAGCTCAGCTACCCAAGCGCGGGGCCAGCCAGGTGGCCGTCCGCTGCCGGTGTCGACGCTGGCTGTCCGCGTGTGGGAGTCGCAGCGGGTGCGTCAGGCGAAGGAGCGGCTTGCCCGCCGGCGATGTGATCGGATTTCGGCTTAGTGTTCGCCAGGACGATCGGCACACCGATGGAGCCGCGGAACGTGAACCGGCGCTTTGAGCAGCTCCGCGCGACGGCTGGACTGCAGTGGCTGCCTCAGCCACTGACCGAATCCTGGGTGAGGAGGGGTCGGCGTGACCGTTTGGCTGCACAAATGGCTGCACTCGGGACCGAGATCAACCAATGTTCGTGCTGGTGGAGCCCAGGGGACTCGAACCCCTAATGCCGGCGACCGGGTAGAGATCCCGCCGAACCGGGCAGATCTAGCGCCTGAGCAGGGCCGTAACCGTCAGCGCCTCTCGACGTTTTACACGGGTTTCCGGGCTCAGTTGTGCCGGATCTGTGCCCGTTGATCTTGCACGGTTCCCGCCAGGTAGCCCTGTTCTGCTGCCGTCCCGCCCGCCGCCTGGCTCGCATCTAAAGCGGAAGCCAGGCGTTGCGGGCGGGTTGGTCTGCATCTCGTCGTCGCGCCGTCAGCAGCAGTTTGCGTTACCCGTCACGGCTGGCTCCTTCGTGGCGTCCGGAGTGCAGCAGGCATCTGCGGCGACCTTTTCCAGATGGTCGGAGTCAGCCTTGACGGTGTAGACCTCCCAGGGCTCGTTGCCGGGGCCGCGTACCCACACCTTGTCCTGGAGGGCGTAGCAGCACTCGGTGCTGTTCTCTTCGAGAGTGATCAGGCCGGAGTCGGTGAGGCGCTTGGTGGCGGCGTCGACCTCGTCGGTGCTGAACACCTCGACGCCCAGGTGGTCCATCACGGTGGGCTGGTCGGCTTCGCCCTCCAGGAGCACGAGCTTCAGTGGCGGGTTCTCGATGGCGAAGTTGGCATAGCCGGGGCGAAGCTTGGCCGGCTCGGTGTTGAACAACTTCGAGTAGAAGGCGATGGAGCCTTCGAGGTCGGATACACGCAGGGCGAGCTGGACGCGGGACATGGTTTCCCCCTCCTGACGGATTTAGCGGATGTGGTGGCTGGTGAGAGCGGTGGTGCGGGTGCGCTCGTAGCGGGCGTCGGCGTGGCAATCCGCAGTGCAAACCTGCCCGCACGACTCGCAGAGCGTCACGTCTCGGACCTGGGTGTTGCGACGACGGGAGAACAGCTTGAGCATCACTTCACCCTTGCCTAGATATTTTTCGAAGCAGGGCCTACGTTGCACCCTGTTTCGAGATCTGTCAACCTAGAGTCATGTCGAAACAAGCGCTGCCGGTGGTGGACCTCCAAGCCGTGGCCTGCTGCTCACCGATCGCCGTCCGCCCCTTGGAGGCCGATCAAGCGGCGGTGGTCGCGCCGATGTTCAAGGCCCTGGGCGACCCAATCCGGCTGCGGCTGATGTCGATGATCGCCTCCGTGCCGGAGATTTGCGTCTGCGACCTGACCCCGGCGTTCGACCTCTCCGGGCCGACCATCTCCCACCACCTCAAGGTGCTACGCGAGGCCGGCCTGGTCGACGCCGACCGACGCGGCACCTGGGTGTGGTACCGGGTGAAGCCGGAGGCATTCCGGCAGCTCGGCGCGTTGCTGGACATCTCCACCGCCCCCGCCGCCGACACCGCGGCGTGAGACTCCAACCACCTGCGCGTACTGCACGACGTGATCGAGGCCGCCGCCCGCCTCACTTCGCTGGCCACCGCGCCCGCACCAACACCGAATCTCTCCGGGAGTGCTGATGACCGCCGCCGACACCACGTCCCCGCCTGTCGGGGTACTCGTTGGAGTGCAGAGGTGAGTACGGCTGATCTTGCAGAGGTCAGGTGTCGTGGTGGGTGCCTTGTTCGTCACGGTGGGTTGCGTCTTGCAGGCGTAGGCGGGTGAGGCCGAGCATGTCGATGAGCCATCCGGGTCCGCCGGTGATGCCGCGGGCGCGTAGGAGGGTGTCGACCTCGTGGTGGGTCGTCGCAGTGGTGTGGGCGAGGAAGTCCTCGCAGATCTGGAGCAGGAGTTGCAGCAGGTCGCCGTGGTGGGTGTCGCTGGTGGCCGCGGGGTCGTCCGGCATGGCCGGGGTGGGCATCAGGCGACGTTCTCGATGGCGGTGAGGCGGTTCTTGAGGCGGTAGCTGGGGCCGTTGATGGGGACGACGTCGCAGTGGTGCAGGAGCCGGTCGAGGATGGCGGTGGCCAGGACCTCGTCGCCGAAGACTTGACCCCATTCGCCGAAGCCTTTGTTCGAGGTCAGCAGGGTGGAGCCTTTCTCGTAGCGTTTGGAGATCACCTGGAAGACGAGGTTGGCCTCGGGGCGTTCGAGGGGCTGGTAGCCCACTTCGTCGATGACCAGGACGGTGGGGCGTAGGTAGGTCTGCAGCTTGCGGGCGAGCCGGCCGATCGCGTCGGCGGCGGTGAGGTGGCGGACCATGTCGTCGAGGGTGGTGAAGTAGACGGTGAATCCGGCTCGGCAGGCGGCGACCGCGAGGGACACCGCGATGTGGGTCTTGCCGACACCGGGTGGGCCGAGGAACGCGACGTTGGCTTTGGCCTGCACGAACGCAAGCGTCGCGAGGTCACGGACCTTGCGGGGGTCCAGGTCAGGTTGGAAGCTGAAGTCGTAGTCGTCGAGGGTCTTGTGGTGCGGAAGCTTCGACAGGCGCAGCCCGGCGCGGAAGCGGCGTTCGTCGCGGACGGCGAGTTCCTCTTCCAGGACGAGGTCGAGGAACTCCAGGTAGCCCATGGCCTCGGTGTCGGCCCGGCCGGTGAGTTCCCGCAGCGTCTTGGCCAGGTGGGGCAGGCCGAGTTTGGTGGCGCTGGCGTGGATGCGGTTGGTGACCAGCTCACTCACTTCGAGACGTCCTTCAGGTGTGGGCGGTTGGTGAACGGGCTGGCCGCAGCGATCTGCTCATAGACCGACAGCGGCCGGGCCTCGACGGCGATCTGGGCGGCGGCAGCCCGGTTGAGCAGCGCTTGCAGCGGTCCCTGGCCGCTTGCATGGCGGTCCGGTCGGCGTGTGGTCGGCTGCCCGCTGGTGGGGTCGCCGGTGGTGACGGCACGGGTGTGTCCGTCGGGCAGACCGTCCCAGTGGCTCTTGTCGACGACGCGGGCGCCGCGGCCCACGGCCCGCTGGTGCGTGGCCAGCAGCGTGGTGCCGTCCAGGCCGGGGACGGTGGCGTGGATGGTGATGGTGGCGGCGGTCGCCCGGATCTCCACGAGTTGGCGGTGGCGGACCCGTCGGGCCGGCACGGAGTAGAGGTTGCCGGCGTAGGCGACCAGGCAGTCCTTGCCGACGTGTCGCAGATGCCGGTCGGCGACCACATATGCCCTGGCGGGGATCGGTCGCAGCGCGGCGTGGTCGCGGACCGCCCGCACGCCGATGATCTCGCCGTGGGTGCGATGCCGCACGGCCCGCCGCTGCGGCACCCAGGCCACGAACGTGGCGTCGAGTTCGGCCAGCGACGAGAACGCCCGCCCGGCCAGGACATGATCGCGGACGATGGTGACCTGCCGTTCGACCCGCCCTTTGCCGGTCGGCCGATAGGCGGCCAGCACGTCGATGTCGAAGTCGTAGTGCCCGGCGAACGCGACCGCTTCCGGGTGCAGCGGCACCGCCTGGCCCGGGGCGACGTGCCGGCGGACCACGGTCTTGGTCCGGTCGTAGACGATCGCCTCCGGGACCCCACCGAAGTGCGCGAACGCCCGCCGGTGACACTCCCAGAACGCGGCCAGGTCCTGACTGGTGGTGAAGCAGCAGAACGGATCCCGCGAGTACGACAGCACCATGTGAAACGAGTACACCTTCGGGATCCCGACGTGAGCCAGGATGCCGCCCTCGTCGCCCCAGTCCACCTGCGCCTGCGCACCCGGAACAACCTCGAACCGACGATGCAGCCCCGCCAGCTGATCCGGGCTGATCCCCAACTCCGCAGCGATCCGCGGCCGGGCCTGCTGCAGATACAACTTCACCCGCTGGTAGTTGCCGGTGAACCCGTACTGCTCGACCAGTCGCTCGTGGATCACGGTGCCCTTGAGCAGCAACTCCGCCCGCAACCACGCATCAACCACGTGCGCGAACACGTCGATCAACTGCCCACGAGCCGGCCGCGCCCGAACCGACGGCACCACCTCGCCGCCACCAGCAGCCAGGTACTTCTTCACCGTCCGCCAGTTCAGGCCCGTCTCACGAGCGATCTCCGAGACACTCGCACCAGCCTCGTGCAGCGCCCGGAACCGACGCACATCCAGCCACCGCTGCTCATCCAACGCCCCCACCGCCAGCCACCCCACGCCGGTCCGATCACGACCCGAGCAGCCTCACCCTCAGTCACCCGCAGGCGACGGACAAACAGTGCGCATCTCTGCAAGATCAGCTGTACCTAGCTCTGCACTCCAGGCCGTACCCCGACACCGCCCCAAGCGGTGGTCGCCCGGCTGTCCCGCCTGGACCGGCTACTGCCCGTCTGGATTGGCCTGGCCATGGTCGCCGGCCTGCTGCTCGGCCGGCTCGTTCCCGGGCTGAACAGTGCCCTGGATGCGGTGAACATCGGCGGCATCTCCCTGCCGATCGCCCTCGGACTCCTCATCATGATGTATCCGGTTCTGGCGAAAGTCCGCTACGACCGGCTCGACACCGTCACCAGCGACCGCCGGATGCTGATCTCCTCGCTGATCCTCAACTGGATCCTCGGCCCCGCCGTCATGTTCGCCCTCGCCTGGATCTTCCTGGCCGACCAACCCGAATACCGCACCGGCCTAATCATCGTCGGGCTCGCCCGCTGCATCGCCATGGTCATCATCTGGAACGACCTCGCCTGCGGCGACCGCGAAGCCGCCGCCGTCCTGGTCGCCCTCAACTCCGTGTTCCAGGTCCTCGCCTTCGGCCTACTCGGCTGGTTCTACCTCACCGTGTTGCCGAACTGGCTGCACCTGCCCGGCGCGCACCTCGACATCTCCGGCTGGAGCATCGCCGGCAACGTCCTAATCTTCCTCGGTGTCCCGTTGCTGGCCGGCTACCTCACCCGCCGGCTCGGCGAGCGCACCAAGGGCCGCACCTGGTATGAATCCGCGTTCCTACCGAAGATCGGACCGGTCGCGCTCTACGGCCTGCTGTTCACCATCGTGATCCTCTTCGCCCTGCAAGGCGACGCCATCACCTCCCAACCCTGGGACGTGGCCCGCATCGCCCTGCCACTCCTGGCCTACTTCGCCATCATGTGGGCCGGCTCCTACGCCCTCGGCCGTGGCATCGGCCTGAACTACCAGCGCACCACCACCCTCGCCTTCACCTCCGCCGGCAACAACTTCGAACTCGCCATCGCCGTGGCCATCGGCACCTTCGGCGTCACCTCCGGCCAAGCCCTCGCCGGCGTAGTCGGCCCACTCATCGAAGTGCCCGTCCTCGTCGCCCTGGTCTACGTCAGCCTCGCCCTGCGCCAACGCCTGTTCCCCAACGACGCGGCCACCACCAGCGCGACACGCCCGTGATGCTCCACCTGCTGGGCATGACACCCGTCCAGATAATCGCCAAACCCACCGTCACCGCCGGCCGGGCCTTCGCCGGCATCGCCCCGGCCTCAGCGCCCAGCTTCGTCGCCGCCCAGCTCCTCGCCGCCTGGTACCCCCACGCCGCAGACTCCACCGGCGCCATCGTCGTGCCGCACCTTCGGCACCCGCGAACGCGTCGGCCGCCACCACGGCACCTGGCGCGACGTCACCCTCATCGAACGCCGCAGCCCGATCTTTGTCTGACAGGAAGAACATCACCATGAGCAACAAGCCCAGCGTCCTCTTCGTCTGCGTCCACAATGCCGGCCGCTCCCAGATGGCCGCCGGCTGGCTCCGCCACCTCGCCGGTGACACCGTCGAGGTCCGCTCCGCTGGCTCCGAACCGGCCGGCCAGATCAACCCCATAGCCGTCGAGGCCATGCGCGAGGTGGGCATCGACATCACCGGTCAGATCCCAGCCCGGCTCACCTGGGACGCCGCCGAAGCCAGCGATGTCATCATCACCATGGGCTGCGGTGACGCCTGCCCCGTCTTTCCCGGCAAGCGCTACGAAGACTGGAAACTCACCGACCCGGCCGGGCAATCCCTCGACGTCGCCCGCCAAGTCCGCGACGACATCAAGATCCGAGTCACCGACCTGATCGCCAGCATCGAGCCACAAGGCTGAGTAAACCGGTTTGCTGATGAGCAGACGTCAACCTTCAGTGGTTCGCCATCTGCTCAGTTTGGCTTGACGAACGTGCCCTTCCCGGGCACGACGTAGACCAGGCACGCTCTGCGGCACTTCTTCGCCACAACGCTGATCACCAACCACGTTGAGCCGCAGGAGGTGCAGCGCCTGCTTCGACACCGGACGCTGCGGATCACGCTGGAGACGTATGTGCACTGGCTCCCGAAGCGAGACCGGCCTAGCGGCGTCGTTGGCTCGGTCTTGAGCTCGGCGGCACAGCGTGCGAGCAAGGGCGCCAGGCGGTCACAAGATCAAAGCTGACTTGTGCCCTACGTGTGCCCGTTGATCTTGTTCCGATGAAACGCCTGATCAGAGGCGGTAAGAGTGGAGCCCAGGGGACTCGAACCCCTAACCCCTGCCTTGCAAAGGCAGTGCTCTGCCAGTTGAGCTAGGGCCCCGAGGGCGGGCGAAGCCGCCGGGAGCTGAGTGTCGAAGAAATGATCAGCGCAGGTCAGGGGCGGTGGTTGCCTCATGCCACAGGGCGCGCTCGTCGTTCGAAACCTTGATCTTCCTGACCACCACGGCGGCCACGCCGACAATGCCGGCCAGAATCAGGAGCTTCTTGAACATGGGGCGACCCCTTGCGCTCGACAGCCGTCGGAACCATGTGCGGTGGGGCTAGCTGGAATCGAACCAGCGACCTCAGAGTTATCAGCTCTGCGCTCTAACCGACTGAGCTATAGCCCCGCGTGGCGACGGCCAAGGTTAACGCATCCGCCCGCCGCGCCCCAAATCGGGGGCCGGTGGCGAGTCCGTGCTCGCCGTACCCCCTGAAACTACCCGGACGCACGACGCCGGGGCGACCGCTTTACGCGGCGCGCCCCGGCGTCGGGTGCGATCAGTCCCGCTCGGCGAGCGTCAGCTCGATCCCGCCGACCAGGTCGGCGCAGACGTTGTAGACGAACGCGCCGAGGGTGGCGAGCGCGGTGAACAGGACGACGTTGACCAGACCGATCAGGGCGGAGCTGAGGATCACGCCCTTGGCGGTGATCTGGAAGCCGCTCGTGCTCTGTCCGCCGGCGTTGACCAGGTCGCTCAGGCTCTCGTTGACGCTCTGGAACACCCCCATCGCGTCCAGCGCCAGGTAGAGCACCGAGGTGGCGACGACCACCACGATGAAGAGCACCACGGAGACGGCGAAGGCGAACTTCATCACGGACCAGGGGTCGATCCGCTTCAGGTTCAGCCGGGCCCGCCGCGGCCCGCGGGACGCGGCGGAGCTGACCGAGGTACGCGCGGCACGTACAGCCTCACCGACCCGGGCGGCCCCGACGGCCGAGGCCGACGACCCAGCGACCCCCGGCGGCAGCCCGCCGCCGTTGGCGGGGCGTCCCCCCGCGCTCGGACGGGTGCCGTCCAGGCGCGGGTTGGCCGTGCCGCCACCGACACGCGGCAGTGTGCCGGTGGCGGCGCTGCCGGTCGACTGGCCGCTTCCTGTCCGGATCGGCGCTGTCGTCCCCGGGCGGCCGGCGCTGCCCGCCCCCGCAGCCGGGGCAGCCGGAGCAACCGCGGAGGTGGGCGCGTCGACGCCGGCTGTCTCCGTCTTGTCACCGGCCCCCGATTCGTCGCCGGGGGTTTCCGGCGGCGGTGCCATACCGGGAGCCCGGGTGAACTTCGGGGCAGGCGCGTCGGCGGGGACCGTCGCCCGGCCCACGGCCGCGCGGCCGGTCGCTGGTGCGCCGCCCTTCGCGGCGGCCTCCTCGTCGACCGGGTTGGCCGAGGTCCCCTTGTTCCCCGACTTCGCCTGTGTCTCCGTCATCAACTAGTCCTGTTCGTCAGGCTCGTCGGCATTGCGAGCAATCGCCACGATAGTCACGCCGTCCGGGAGGTCCATCAGCTTGACCCCCATTGTGTTCCGGTCACGCGTACGGCGTACAGGCTTCACCGGAGTCCGGATGACGCCACCGTTGCTGGTGATCGCGAACAGCTCGTCGTCCGGGTCGATCACCACAGCGCCGACCAGACCACCGCGTCGCTCGGTGATCTTCGCAGTCAGCACGCCTTTACCTCCCCGGCCCTGGACCGGGTATTCCTCGATCGGGGTACGTTTCGCGAATCCCCCGTTCGTGGCCACCAGCACGTCCAGCCCTTCGCGGACGACCTCCATCGCGAGCAGGACGTCGTCGTCGCTGAACCGCATGCCGATCACGCCCGACGTGGCCCGGCCCATCGGCCGCAGTGCCTCGTCGGTGGCGTTGAAGCGGATCGCCTGGGCGTTCTTGGAGACCAGCAGCAGATCGTCGGACGGGCCGACCAGGGCAGCACCGACCAGCTCGTCCTCATCGCGCAGGTTGATCGCGATGATTCCGCCGGAACGGTTGGAGTCGAACTCCTCGAGCCGCGTCTTCTTCACCAGGCCGTTCTTCGTGGCCAGTACCAGGTAGGGGGCCACCTGATAGTTCGGAATTTCGATGATCTGTGCGATCTGCTCGTCCGGTAGGAAAGCGAGCAGATTGGCCACGTGCTGGCCCTTGGCTACCCTACTGGCTTCCGGAAGCTCGTACGCCTTGGCCCGGTACACGCGACCCTTGTTCGTGAGGAACAGGATCCAGTCGTGGGTCGAGCAGACGAAGAAGTGGCTGACGATGTCGTCCTGCCGCAGCGTGGCGCCGCTGACGCCCTTGCCGCCGCGACGCTGGGAGCGGTACAGATCGACCTTGGTCCGCTTCGCGTACCCGGTGCGGGTGATGGTGACCACCACGTCCTCGCGGGCGATGAGGTCCTCCATCGAGACCTCGCCGTCAAACGGCAGGATCTTCGTCCGCCGCTCGTCGCCCCACTTCGCGATGATCTCGCCGAGCTCCTCCGAGACGATCCGCCGCTGCCGCTCCGGCTTGGCCAGGATGTCCTTGAGATCGGCGATCTCGATTTCGAGCTTGGCCAGGTCGTCGAGGATCCGCTGCCGTTCCAGGGCGGCGAGCCGGCGTAGCTGCATGTCCAGGATCGCGGTGGCCTGGATCTCGTCGATCTCCAGCAGCCGGATCAGGCCCTGCCGGGCGTCCTCGACGGTCGGCGACCGCCGGATCAGAGCGATCACCTCGTCGAGGGCGTCCAGCGCCTTCGACAGGCCGCGCAGGATGTGCGCCCGCTCCTCGGCCTTGCGCAGCCGGAACGCGGTCCGCCGCCGGATCACCTCGATCTGGTGCTCGACGTAGTACCGCAGGAACTGGGCCAGGTTCAGCGTGCGCGGCACGCCGTCGACCAGCGCCAGCATGTTGGCGCCGAAGGTCTCCTGGAGCTGGGTGTGCTTGTAGAGGTTGTTGAGCACCACCTTGGCGACCGCGTCGCGCTTGAGCACGAGCACGATCCGCATGCCGGTACGCCCGGAGGACTCGTCCCGGATGTCGGCGATGCCGGCGAGCTTGCCCTCCTTGATCAGCTCGGCGATCCGCTCGGCGAGGTTGTCGGGGTTGACCTGGTAGGGCAACTCGCTGACCACCAGGCAGGGGCGGCCCCGCTTGTCCTCCTCGACCTCCACCACGGCCCGCATCCGGATCGACCCACGGCCCGTCCGGTACGCGTCCTGGATGGCCTGGGTGCCCACGATCAGGCCGTGGGTGGGGAAGTCCGGACCCTTGACGATCTCGATGAGCGCGTCGAGGGTGGTCGCCTCGTCGACTTCCGGGTTTTCCAGGCACCACTGCACGGCCGCGCCGATCTCGCGCAGGTTGTGCGGCGGGATCTTGGTGGCCATGCCGACCGCGATGCCCTCGGAGCCGTTGATCAGCAGGTTCGGGATGCGGGACGGCAGGATGGTGGGCTCCTTGGCCCGGCCGTCGTAGTTGTCCTGGAGGTCGACGGTGTCCTCGTCGATGTCCCGCAGCATTTCCATCGCCAGCGGGTCGAGCTTGCATTCGGTGTAGCGCATGGCGGCAGCCGGATCGTTACCGGGCGAGCCGAAGTTGCCGTTGCCGTCGACCAGCGGGTAGCGCAGCGACCAGGGCTGCGCCATCCGGACCAGCGCGTCGTAGATGGCCGAGTCGCCGTGCGGGTGGAACTGGCCCATCACGTCGCCGACGACCCGGGAGCACTTGACGTAGCCGCGGTCCGGCCGGTAGCCGGAGTCGAACATGGCGTAGAGGATCTTGCGGTGGACCGGCTTGAGCCCGTCCCGGACGTCCGGCAGCGCCCGCCCGACGATGACGCTCATCGCGTAGTCGAGGTAGGAGCGCTGCATCTCCACCTCGAGCCCTACCGGCTCGATGCGGTCATGCGCCACGACTGCGGCGGCAGCGGCCTCGGGGACCTCGGGCTCGCTCGGGGTGGACTCGGGGGTATCGGTCACTGTTAACCCTTATCAGAATCAGAGTCGGTTTCGTGCTGTGGATAACCGCTGTGGAAACCGGCCAGGCTGTGGATAACCCTGTGGATCGGCGGACCGCCCGGTGGACGACCGGGGCGGCCCGCCCGGTCCGTCAGATGTCCAGGAAGCGGACGTCCTTGGCGTTGCGCTGGATGAACGAGCGACGCGCCTCGACGTTCTCACCCATCAGCACGCTGAACAGCTCGTCCGCGGTCGCCGCGTCGTCGAGCGTGACCTGCCGCAGGGTGCGGGTGCCCGGGTTCATCGTGGTCTCCCAGAGCTCGGGATAGTTCATCTCGCCGAGACCCTTGAACCGCTGGATGTCGTCCGGCTTGGCGTTCGGCTTCTTCTGCTGGCGCAGCGCGATCAGCCCGTCCCGCTCCCGGTCCGAGTACGCGTACTGCGCGTCGTCACCCTTCTTGTTCCACTTGATCTTGTAGAGCGGCGGAGCGGCCAGGTAGACGTGGCCCATCTCGACCAGCGGACGCATGAAGCGGAACAGCAGGGTGAGCAGCAACGTCTGGATGTGCTGGCCGTCGACGTCCGCGTCGGCCATGAGCACCACCTTGTGGTACCGCAGCTTCTCCATGTCGAAGTCGTCGTGGATGCCGGTGCCCAGCGCGGTGATCAGCGCCTGGACCTCGTTGTTCTTCAGCACCCGGTCGATCCGGGCCTTCTCCACGTTGAGGATCTTGCCGCGGATCGGCAGGATCGCCTGGGTCCGCGGGTCGCGGCCCTGCTTGGCCGAGCCGCCGGCCGAGTCGCCCTCGACGATGAACACCTCGGACTCGCGCGGGTCGGTGGACTGGCAGTCGGCCAGCTTGCCCGGCATCGAGCCGGACTCCAGCAGCGACTTGCGCCGGGCCAGCTTGCGTGCCTGCTGCGCGGCGATCCGGGCTCGGGCCGCCTGGGACGCCTTGGTAATGATCATCTTGGCTTCGGCCGGGTTGCGGTCGAACCAGTCGACCAGCCGGTCGTTGCAGACCCGCTGCACGAAGCTCTTCACCGGGGTGTTGCCGAGCTTGGTCTTGGTCTGGCCCTCGAACTGCGGGTTCGCCAGCTTGACCGAGATGATCGCGGCCAGGCCCTCCCGGATGTCCTCGCCGGAGAGCTTCTCGTCGCCCTTGAGCAGCTTCTTGTCCGCGCCGTAGCGGTTGACCACGCCGGTCAGCGCGGACCGGAAGCCCTCCTCGTGGGTGCCGCCCTCGTGGGTGTTGATCGTGTTGGCGAAGGTGTAGACCGACTCGCCGTACGACTCGTTCCACTGCATGGCGATCTCGAGCGACATGCCCTCCTCCTCGGCACCGAACTCGACCACCGTCTTGTGGATCGGGTTCTTCGAGGCGTTGAGGTGCCGGACGAAGTCGGCGATGCCGCCCTTGTAGCAGAAGGTGACCTCGCGCGGCTTGCCCTCCTCGCCCTCCTGGACCCGCTCGTCGAGCAGGTGGATGGTGAGGCCGCGGTTGAGGAAGGCCATCTCCTGGATGCGGCGGTAGATGGTCTGGAAGTCGAAGTCGACGGTCTCGAACACGTCGGGGTCGGGCCAGAACGTCACCGTGGAACCGGTGCGGTCGGTGGCCTCACCCTTGTCCAGCGGGCCCGGCTTGGAGTTGGTGTACTTCTGGCGCCAGACGAAGCCGGACTTGTGGATCTCCACCGCCATCCGGCTGGAGAGGGCGTTGACGACGGACACGCCGACGCCGTGCAGACCGCCGGAAACGGCGTACGCCTTGCCGTCGAACTTGCCGCCGGCGTGCAGCACGGTCAGCGCCACCTCGACGCCCGGCTTCTTCAACTTGGGGTGCAGGTCGACCGGGAAGCCCCGGCCGTTGTCGGTGACCTGGACCCCGCCGTCGGCCAGCAGCACCACGTCGATGGTGTCGCAGTATCCGGCCAGCGCCTCGTCGACAGCGTTGTCGACGACCTCCCACACCAGGTGGTGCAGACCGCGCTCACCGGTCGACCCGATGTACATGCCGGGCCGCTTACGGACCGCCTCCAGCCCTTCGAGGACGGTGATCGACTCGGCGCCGTACTCCTGCTTGTCCTGCGCTGCCACCCTCGGCCACTTTCTCGCGCCCCCGAGCCGCAAGCGGCGCGTCGGACGCGGGTTCGGCGGACAGGACGCGACGTCGGCGCGCGGCCCGAGACCGGTGGAAACCGGGGTACGGGCCGGAACGCCGGTCGCCACGGTTGCCCGCGGATCGCGATCGGCTCGACCCGACGTGGAACAATGATCTCGGACCTTTGGTGGGCCCGCGTCCGTCGCTCCGTGTCGGGTCTTCGTCTCGCCTCAATCTTACTGTGCGCGGACGACAGAACCGCCACTCGGCACCCCTTTCGCGGCGGCTGAGACCTCCGTAGCCGGCCGAACCGCGCCACCCGCGACTCCCCCTACACGCCAAGCTCCGATCGGCGGACGGCGTCGCCGCCGATCGGGCCGGAGCGCTGAGGGGCCGGGGTCGCGTCGGGGGCCGCCACGGGCGTACGTTTGCGGCGCCCAGCGTGGCTGGTCTTGATCTTTTCCGGTCGGAACCGGACGATCGACCCGAACGATCCGACACGTGCTCTCAAGGGGTGACGCCAGATGGGGCTGGACAACGTCGCGGTGCACTGGCCGCGGACCGGCCGCTTCTACGACCCGGTCGCACCGGCCGAGTTCGTCGATTTCGGCGAGATCGTCGACCTGCCGCGGATCTCCGCGCCGACGGCGGCCCTCGCGGAACACATCGCCAAGACCGGTGCCGTCCGGGCCACGGCGTACACCGAGCTGGTCGATCTCCTGCTCGGGCTGGAGAATGTGCTCTACGCCACGGAAGCCGCCGCCGAGGACGAGGACCCGGTGATCGACCCGGACGGTTGCGCCTGGGTCGCCGGCGGGGTCGAGCGCTTCGTGGCCGGGCACCGCCCGCACGGGGAGACGGTCGACTTCGACTCGGTGAGCGCCGTGCTGCGCGGCCTGCTCGCCGACGGTCGCCTCGCCGAGCAGCAGCTGCGCTGGCTGGGCAGCCGGCTGGACGCGCTGCGCGACGAGAACGGCGACCCGCCGCAGTGGAACTTCACCTGCGCCGAGCTGGGCGTGCTGGCGGCCTTCTACCGCCGTTGCGCCGACCGCGGCTTCGCGGTCTACGCCGACGCCTGACCGGGGTTCGCACCGCCCGCGCCGGCCCGGTTCGTCGCCGCGATCACCCGGGTCAGGACGGCGTGCAGGTCCCGCAGCTCCTCGATCGGCATCCCGAGCCGCCGCACGATCGCCGGCGGGATCTCCTCGGCGCGGGCACGCAGCGCCTCGCCGCCCGCGGTGAGCGTCACGGCCAGGCTGCGCTCGTCGGCGGGGTCCCGCTCCCGCCGGACGTACCCGTTGGCCTCCAGACGCTTGAGCAGCGGTGAGAGCGTCCCTGGGTCGAGCTGCAACAGGCGGCTGAGCTCCCGTACGGACAGCGGCGCATGCTGCCACAGCGCGAGCATGACCAGGTACTGCGGATGGGTCAGCCCCATCGGCTCCAGCAACGGCCGGTAGACGGCGACCACGCCCCGAGCCGCCACGGACAGCGCGAAGCACACCTGCTCCTCCAGGGCCAGGGGATCGCCCTCAAGCTGGTCGGACACCGCAGGCCTCCTCGTCGTCGCCGTTGCGATCCTAGCAACGATTGGTGTACCAATTATTGGTGCACGAAGTGTTTCCGGGCGCGGTGCGGGAGAGGTCAGGCGGATGAGCGACGACAAGCAGGTGGGCGACTCCTCCGGCAGGGGCGGCCGCCTCATGGGCTGGGTGTTCCGCAACCTCGCCGGCCCTTCCCAGGTGCAGGGAGCGGTGCAGGGCGGCTCGCGCCATGCCCGGGAGGCGTGGAAGCAGGACCTGGAAAGGCGTAAGCAGTGGAGCCGTGAGCAGCGGGAACGCAAACGCGCCGAGCGAGAGGCTCAGCGTCCCGGCCACTGATCGTCAGCCGTAGGTGTCGCGTGGGCCCCGGCCCCGGACCCTGCGTGGCCCACGCGACCAGGACGGCGCGGCCGGGCCATGAATGTGCAGCCTGCGCACCACGTTGTGGCCCACCTCGCTGGCGATCTTCTTCAGCAGGGAACCGGCGAGCAGCCGTAGTTGGGTCGCCCATGCGGTGGACCGGGCCTCCACGGTCAGCTCGCCGTTCTCCAGCTTCACCGGACGGCTGTTCTGGGCCACCTCGGAGCCGACCACTCGTTCCCACGCGCCGAAGACCGTCGCCTCGGCGGCCGGCTGCTCCCAGCCGCGCGCCTTGACCAGCCGGTTGAGCACGGCACTCAGCGGCTGAGGGTCACGCGGATCCGGCCCCGGGCCCGAGTAGCCGCGCAGCCGCCGACCGCCCTCGCCGTCGCCGGACACCACGCTGCGCCGACGGGTCCGGGCCGCCGAGTCACGGCGGGCCTTCGCGGCGTCCAGCACCGCCCGGGCCAACTCCGGCCCCGCCGCCCCCGCGGAGGCGTCGTTGCCGCCCCCAGCGCCGCTACCGGCGGCCGCTGGACCGTCGGCCACCGGACCGTCGGGCCGCCCGGCACCCTCGGCCGGCGGTGCCGCCTGGCCGCCGTCGCGCCGCCCGGCCCGGCGCGGCGCGCCCCCACCCCCGGCCGCGTCCCCGCCGGCCGTCGCGCCAGCCGGGGTACGTCCCGGGCGCGACGGCCCGAGGCGGGCCGGTGGAAGCTCCCGCTCAGCCGACACGATGCACCGTCCCCTCGCCGACCTGGTACCGGGCGCCCCGCAGGCCGCTCGGCACGTCGTCGTCCACGGCGCAGGTCACCAGCACCTGGCTGGCCCCGCCGACCAGCTCCGCCAGCCGCTCCCGGCGACCCGCGTCCAGCTCGGCGAAGACGTCGTCGAGCACCAGCACCGGCTCGATGCCATCGGATCGGAGCAGGTCGTACCCGGCCAGCCGCAGCGCCAGCGCGAGCGACCAGGACTCGCCGTGGCTGGCGTACCCCTTCGCGGGCAGCGGGCCGAGGTTGAGCACCAGATCGTCGCGGTGCGGGCCGACCAGGGTGGTGCCCCGCTCGACCTCGGCCGACCGGGACTCGGCCAGCGCCGCCGTCAACGCCTCGACCAGCGCCGCCCGGTCGGGCGTCGGGTCGGTCAGCTCCACCGACGGCCGGTACGTGACACCGGCCGCGCCCCGGCCAGCCGCCACCGTGTCGTACGCCTTGGTGACGTGCGGGCCGAGCGCGGCGACCAGCTCCAGCCGGCCGGCGAGCAGCTCGGCGCCGTGCCGGGCCAGGTGGGTGTCCCAGACGGCGAGGGTGGCCAGGTCCCCGCCCCGCGACCCGCCGGTCTTGCGGGCCAGGTACGCGGTACGCAACAGGGCGTTGCGCTGCTTGACCACCCGCTCGTAGTCGGCGCGCACCCCGGCGTACCGGGGCTGGCGGTTGACCAGCAGGTCGTCGAGGTAGCGGCGGCGCTCGGCCGGGTCGCCCCGGACGAGTTCCAGGTCCTCCGGGGCGAACAGCACCAGCCGCAGCGCGCCGAGGACGTCGCGGGCCCGCCGTGCCGGCGAGCGCCCCAACCGAGCCCGGTTGGCCTTGCCCGGCACGATCTCCAGCTCGACCAGCAGCTCGCGCCCGTCGTGCACCACGGCGCACCGGATCACCGCGGAGGACGCCCCCATCCGGACCAGGGGGGCGTCCGTGGCGACCCGGTGCGAGTCCAGGGTCGCCACGTAGCCCAGCGCCTCGGCCAGGTTGGTCTTGCCGACGCCGTTGGCGCCGGTCAGGACGTTCGGACCCGGCTCCAGATCGACGCCGACCCGCTCGTACGAGCGGAAGTCGACCAGTTCGAGCCGGCGGACGTACACAGGCTGTGGATACCGCTCAGCGCTTGTGGACGGCGTGCCCGCCGAACTGCTGGCGCAGCGCGGCGACGGCCTTCATCGCGGGCGAGTCGTCCTGCCGCGAGGCGAACCGGGCGAACAGCGCCGCCGTGATGACGTTCAACGGCACGGCCAGCCGGACTGCCTCGTCGACCGTCCACCGGCCCTCGCCCGTGTCCTCGGTATAGCCGCTCAGCTCGGCCAGCTCCGGGTCCTCGTCGAGGGCGCGGTCGAGCAGGTCGAGCAGCCAGGAGCGGACGACGGTGCCCTCGCGCCAGGACTTGAACACGCCCGGCACGTTGGTGACGATCTCCGACTTGGCGAGCAGCTCGTAGCCCTCGGCGTAGGCGTGCATGAGGCCGTACTCGATGCCGTTGTGCACCATCTTGGCGTAGTGGCCGGCACCGACCGGGCCGGCGTGCACGAAACCGAACTCGCCGGCCGGCTTGAGCGCCTCGAAGATCGGCAGCAGCCGGTCGACGTGCTCCTGCGCCCCGCCGACCATCAGGCCGTAGCCGTTCTGCTTGCCCCAGACGCCGCCGGAGACGCCGACGTCGAGGTAGCCGATGCCCTGCTCCGCGAGCCGCTCGGCGCGGGGCCCGTCGTCGCTGAACCGGGAGTTCCCGCCGTCGATGATGATGTCGCCCGCGCCGAGCACGCCGGCGAGGTCGTCGATGGTCGTGTCGGTGACGCCGGCCGGGACCATCACCCAGACGGCGCGGGGCGCGTCGAGCTTGTCGACCAGCTCGGCCAGGCTCGCGGCGTCGCTCAGCTCCGCGTTGCGGTCGTAGCCGACCACCTCGTGCCCGGCGGCGCGCAACCGCTCACGCATGTTGCCGCCCATCCGGCCGAGTCCTACCAGGCCGAGCTGCATCTGTTCCTACCTCCGCTGCGTCTGGATCAAGAAATGTGCGATCAGCGGGAGACGCGGATCGGCATGATGAGGTACCGGTACCCCGAGACGACCTCACCATCCTCGCCTGCGGGGGAAATCACCGCCGGCTTGAACGCGTCGACGAACGTGAGCAGCGCGAACTGGGCACCCAGGTTGTTCAGGCCGTCGATCAGGTACTGCGGGTTGAAGCCGATGGTCAGCGCCTCACCGGTGAAGGTGGCGTCCATGGCCTCGCTGGCCCGGGCCTCCTCGGTGCCGCCGGCCTCGACGACGAGCCC
Source organism: Micromonospora sp. CA-111912 (assembly GCF_050948415.1). NCBI lineage: Bacteria > Bacillati > Actinomycetota > Actinomycetes > Micromonosporales > Micromonosporaceae > Micromonospora > Micromonospora sp. CA-111912. Next base: position 3,588 of record NZ_CP192007.1, on the reverse strand, counting down.
GTCGGAGCTGAAGCTGAGCAGCACCGGGGTGGTGCGCTCGGCGACCAGGGCGACCCGCTTCACGACCTCGATCAGGGTGCTCACCGCCACCCGGGCCTCGGCGTTGTGGCTGCTCGGGAACAGTGAGCGGACCGGCGGGTAGTTCGCGCCGTCGAGCAGCCGGCTGGTGGTGCGCCGGGTGCCGCCGGAGAAACCGATCATGCCCTCGCCGGCAGCGCCCTGGGAGAGCGCCATGGTGACCTGGCCGCCGAGCGGGCCGAGGGCCTTGGCGGTGTCGTGCAGGGTCCGGGCCGGCACGAGGGCGTTGATGCTCACCTCGGGGTTGTCCGGGTTCCACTCCATCTCGCGCAGGGCGAGGCGGTACCGGTCGGTGGCGAGCATGGCCAGGTTGCCGCCGGAGAGCTCGATCCGGACGCCGGTCATCATCGGCAGGGTCTCGTCCCGGCCGGCGGCCACGGCGACCTGGGCGACGGCTGCGGCGAACGCCGCGGCGTCGACGGTGCCGGCGCTCTCCGGCATCTCCGGGAGGGCGGGGTAGTCCTCCACCGGCATGGTGGGCAGGGTGAACCGGGCACTGCCGCAGACCAGTTCCAGATGCGCGCCTACTGCGGCGATGTCGACCGGCTTGGCCGGAAGCGCCTTGGTGATCTCAGCGAGCAGCCGCCCGGAGACCAGCGCGGCACCGTCGGCGTCGCCCTGCACCTCGACGGTCACCTGGCTGGAGACCTCGTAGTCGAAGCCGGAGACCTGCAGGTTGCCGTCGGTCACCCGGAGCATCACGCCGGCCAGCACCGGTACGGAAGGCCTGCTGGGCAGGCTCTTCGCGGTCCACGCAACGGCCTCGGCGAGCGCGTCGCGCTCTACTCGGAACTTCATCAATGCCTCCGCGTCGACGTCAGCGACAACTCTCTCATGCCGACCGCTGCCTACCGTCCCGCCCGACCGTGCGGGTCCCATCGCACCTTAGGGCGCGGGGGCATCGGCTGTGCGCCCGACCCCGCGGATCGCGTCGGTGCCGGACGGGCTGTCCCCGGCCGTTCCGACCCCGATCCACAGGAAGCCCAACGGTGATGATTGGTTTTTGTTTCTCTATAGAAGAGAAACCCATCGTCTTCATCGCACCTGTGGAAACTGTGGAAAACCGACGTCTGGGCAGGTCAGACAGGTTATCCACCGGTGGATTGGCTGTGGAGAACCAGGGGTACAACCGGCCCCGCGATCCACAGGCCACCCGGCAGCGCCCAGTTGTCCACAGCTGTCCACCGGTTATCCACCGGTTATCCACCGACTTTCTCCCCAGACCTGTGGACGGGCCGACCCGCTCGGACCGCCGTCGTCCCCAGAACCTTCAACAGGAAATCCACAGGACCCCTCAGATCGGTGGACAACGCAGGCGTTGTCCCCAGGCGTCCACAGGCTCGTCCCCAGGTTTTTCCACAGCCTGTGGGTAACCGGCGGGGGACTGACCGTAGTTTTCCACCGGCTGTGGAAAACCGGCTGTGGAAAACCGGCCGCGACTGTGGACAACGAGCAGCGGCGGTGGACGGGCATCGCCCGATTCTGTGGCGTCAACCCGGTCGAGGGTCGAGCCCGAACCGCTCGGGACGCCCTGTGGACAACGGAACCGTCGGGCGGAATGTGTCCGGGGTCACCCGCCTCCGAACGCGCGGACGCCCGGCCGAATCCGGCCGGGCGTCGGGTTCTCGCGCCGCGGGTAGGCGGCGGGCGTACGGCTCAGGTGGTCTGCTTGATCCGGTTGGTCAGCTCGGCGATCTGGTTGTAGAGCGAGCGGCGCTCCGCCATCTGCTGACGGATCTTCCGGTCGGCGTGCATGACGGTGGTGTGGTCCCGGCCCCCGAACGCCTGCCCGATCCGGGGCAACGACAGGTCGGTCAGCTCGCGGCACAGGTACATGGCCACCTGGCGGGCGTTGACCAGCACCCGGGAGCGGGAGTGCCCGCGCAGGTCCTCCAGGCTGACCCCGAAGTAGTCGGCGGTGGAGACCATGATCTGGTCCGCGGTGATCTCGGGGCCGGCGCCGTCGGGGATGAAGTCCCGCAGCACCTCCTCGGCCAGCGAGAGCTCCACGGTCGACCGGGTGAGGCTGGCGAACGCGGTGACGCGGATCAGCGCCCCCTCCAACTCCCGGATCGAGTTCGACACCCGTGAGGCGATGAACTCCAGTACGTCCGGCGGGGCGTACAGCCGCTCCTGGGCCGCCTTCTTCTGCAGGATCGCGATCCGGGTCTCCAGATCCGGTGGCTGGATGTCGGCCAGCAACCCCCACTCGAACCGGGTCCGCAGCCGGTCCTCCAGCGTGGCGAGCTGCTTCGGCGACCGGTCTGAGGTGATCACGATCTGCTTGTTGGCGTTGTGCAGGGTGTTGAAGGTGTGGAAGAACTCCTCCTGGGTCCGCTCGCGGTTCTCCAGGAACTGGATGTCGTCGATCAGCAGGATGTCGACGTCGCGGTAGCGGCGCTGGAACGCGCTGGTCTTGTCGTCCCGCAGCGAGTTGATGAAGTCGTTGGTGAACTCCTCGGTCGAGACGTACCGGACCGAGCGGGCGTTGCCGAGCGTGGTGGCGTAATGGCCGATGGCGTGCAGCAGGTGGGTCTTCCCCAGCCCGGAACTGCCGTAGATGAACAGCGGGTTGTACGCCTTCGCGGGCGACTCGGCCACCGCGACCGAGGCGGCGTGCGCGAACCGGTTGGACGAGCCGATCACGAACGTCTCGAACATGTACTTCGGGTTGAGCCGGTTCCCGCCGGCCTCCGCGCCGCCGGGCCGTCGGTCGTCCCGGCCACCGGGCCGGTGATCCGCGACGCTGCGCCCCGGACCGCTGTCCGTCGCGCCGTCGCGGGGCAGCCGCGGGCCGCTCGTCGGCCCGGCGTCGCGGTACCGGGGCTCGTAGGGCCGGCTGTCGGCACCCGAGCGCCCCTCGTAGCCGCGCCGGCCCGGCGGAGGCGGTTCGGCGAAGGCGGCGCTGAACAGCGGCTCCTGGGCGTCCCGGCTGGCCGGCACCAGCCCCGGCCGGTGACCGTCGGAGCGCGCGGGGGCGTCATCCGCCGACGAGTGCTCCGACGTGTCGTGCTCCGGGTAACCGGCGTCTTCGCGTCCGGAACCGGTTGGTCGGCCGCGGCCGGCGTGGGCCTGTTCACCCCGGTCCGGGTACCCGGGGGCGGGGAAGCCGGGCTCCGGCTCGTGCCGGTCCGGTCCCTGCCCGTCGTAGCCGCGGACGTCGAAGCCGGGCGGGCCGTCGAAGCCGGGCGGGCCGTCGGCGTCGGGGACACTGCGGTAGACCGTGCCCGCCGGGCGTCCGGCCGCGTCCTCGGTCACCCGAACGGTGACGGCCACCTGGATCGGCCTGCCGAACCGCCGGGTCAGTGCCTCGGTGATGGCGGGCCGCAGCCGGGACTCGATCACGTCGCGGGTGAACGCGTCCGGGACGGAGAGCAGTGCGGTGTCCTCCACGATCGCGCGGAGGCGGGTGAGCCGCAGGTACGCACGTTGCTGCGCGGAGATGATCTCATCGGCGAGCTCGTCCGTGGTCGCGGTCCACACCGCGGCAAGGTCGGTAGTACCGGCCAC